>OZ244823.1:0-540000 GCA_965220365.1 Rhodothermales bacterium
TTTATTTCCGCAGGGATTGGTCTCCAGGTAAACACAGGGAAATTCCTGCAAACCCTTCTGGAATAATGCGTTGCTGGTGGAAGACCTGTTTCTGTGCCCTTATCGCACTTGGATCTGGAATCTTCAGCACCTCGGCCCAGGTACTGACTGCGGATGATCTTGTCAGAGCGGGGATCACCCGGCTCAGTGATATTCTGGAACTCACAGATGCCTGGGTTCGCAGCTCTACTGAAGGATATCACTGGGCGATTGCTCCGTTGGGCACTTCCTGGGAGGCCAGCCCTGACTGGAGTCTGTTCATTGATGGGCAACCGATCAATCTACAGGCACTGAACCGGCAAAGTCTCAACGTACTGCCTCTGACGATTGCGGAGATCTGTGAAGTGCAACTGCACGCGCATCCTGTGGTCATCCATGGGGTTCTGGCTTCCGGCGGCGCCATTCAGATTACCCGATGTTCCCCCCGAACCGGGATTACCTTTGCGGGGCAGCTTAGTGCGGGCAATGAAACTGGTGATCCCGGCCCGTACCGATATACGAATTTTGGGGGCTCGAATGTAGATCGTACGGGCCCTACGATCCATAGTAGTCTGGCGATTGCTTCAAAAAATCAATTCGCCCAGATTACGGGAGCTTTGGACGAACACCACGCAACTGACCCACGCATTCGCCCGAGAGTCATCCAGCTCTATCAGGGCGAAAAAGATGCGCGCATTCTCCACCGGGCACTGGGGCTCAGTGCTCTACTGCTTGGCCACAGAATCAATGCGGGCACCAGTCGCGTGGAAGACTTGGGGTTTCTTCCCTTCATGGGAAGAGAAATTCCCCTGGATCAGGAGATCTCGTATGCGTCTGCATCTTTTTCCCGAAACAAATTCAGCTATTCATTATCGGGCAGCGCAACCGCACTGGGTACGCGAGAGAACCCGGAATCTGTGTCCGTTGAGTCCATGCAGAGACAACTCTATGTACGCACCTCTCTTCAAACATCGAGGCTTGAGTATGGAGCCAGTGCAGTTCTCGCCGATGCACGATTTGGCCCCAATCAAAAGCGTGACGGCCTGAGTACATTGCGTTTGGACGCCACTTTCAAGACTGCCCGCACATCTGCCTTCAAGATGAAAGCTGTGTCTGCACTCGCGCTTGATGACGGCATACTGGGCTACGAGTGGTTTTCTCATGCATGGCACGAAGAAAGCGGGATTGGTTTACGACTTCTGATCCGGCGCCGGGCGTTGGCTTCCAGAATCAACTTTGCCCATTGGATCACGCGCGAGCACCACCCGGGAAACGCAGAGCTCGGCTTCCAACCCCCAAACTTACCCAAACGGGAAGCCCTCTATTCTGCCGACCTGGACTGGACAACGGGAAACAGGATCAGGCTACACCTCAGCGGTGGGATGCGCAAATTCAAGGATTCTGTGCGCCCGTTCACCGAATCTACACTGGACTCAACCCGAACCTACCTGCAAACCGTAACCAATATTGTATCTACCACGGGAAATATTGCTCGCACGAACCTGCAGGTTTATTACCCTCTGACTCAGCAGTTCACACTCAAGATCTACGGCGCCTATGCTTATCCGTGGTCAAGCATGCATACCTTCCGGGATGCATGGCACCATCGTCTGCAGGTGGGCATGCGAGGGGAGTTTCGCCCTAATGATCGGTTCAGCCTGGATCTACGGTTTCGATACGTTGGCGCAAGTGCATGGCATGCATTCGAGAGGGCCGCCGAGGAGAACCCCGAGTTCTATGCAATGCGACTGCCTGGTACGGTTCACCTTCACCTGACTGCACAAAAAAGGTTCTGGGAAAACCGACTTCGCATAAGTGCTACAATGCGAAATGTACTGGACCACCCTCACATTACTCACCCTGCAGGTGCCCGAACACGCGCGTTGTTTCAGGTGACTCTGCAGTATTTATTTGAGATACGACATACTGACTCACCTCGAGTTCTGTAAGAGGTTCAAGGTGGAAGAATAGGAGATTACAACCCAAACTATAATAGTTGCGACGGTTTGCACTTAGGCCTGAATGCAAACTTATCACTGACCTTTTCACCCTCCCTCTCCCAAACTAACCGCGGAGCCGTGCCACTAAGGATCCAAGCAAATGCCGCACAGAAAGCTCTCGACCCCTCTGACAAACCTAATCGAGAAGGAGATTCAATGGGCAGAAACAGCAATAGTTGAGGCGGGTACTAAAAAGGCATCTAACTTTCTTGTCAATTATGCATGGTGAAGAAGTACAAAACAAATCGTTTTCATATCAACACGGGCAGCAGGCTCCTCAACTTACAATAGGAGTAGCCCCCGTTATTTTTTCTGAGGATTTTGTTGAGATTGGTTGTCTCGATCCAGATGAGTATGGTCCTATCGAAGAGCTACGCAGTAAGCACGAGTTGACACACGCTTTCCGCTTCGATTCGCGCGACAACACGATAGTGAATATTGGCCTCAAGCCAGGACTTCTCCCAATGGGGGAATTGAAGCGGGTAGAAGTCAGACGGCATTTATGGATATTTGCCATAGCAATTACGCAACAACTTCGACTTTGGGTTTCAAAAAAATATGATATACTGAAGCCGTTTCGACCATCGATTTGTCTCGGTAGCCGAGATCGGTTACTCATGGACGCACTACAGAGATTCGGAGTAACACAACTGGATCCGCGACTTGATGTCGTAGCTAAAGTATCATTCGACTTTAGGATATTGTCATCTGCCGATCCTGAAGTCCATCCTTACCTCGGGCTCATCACCGATTTTAATACCACCAAGAGCCTCTGGTATAGAATTGAAGGTTCCCCTTCGGGGCGATATATTTTTTTTGGTTACATTTTGTATGTTTCCGAACAGATACCCACGGGGAAGGGAGTCTCGAGCAAATGCGACGGCGGATCAATCTGGTATACGCATGCTAGGCAATCTGCCATAATGCTTGTGATATTGAATTCGTCGGAGCTGCCATGATCTTGCAAACTCGGGCTCGCGGAAATCGCTACCGAAAATTATGGGCTCTCCATCTCCGCTCGGACTCCCTTCCCCGTGGGTATATTGTCGTTGATCCGGTTCATGCAGTTTGAACGGATCGTGGTTGCATCGTCTCCCACAGAAACCCGACCAGTTCGCGTGCCAAGGCGATCACGACCACCTTTGGCGGTTTTCGTTTGGACAGGGCTTTGTAGCGTTTGTACAAACGTTTCTGCACCCGTTGGCTAATGGCCACGGTTTGTGCACTGCAGTGCTTTTGTCGTTCTGCAAGGGCCGTGCTAATCCGGGGAGCGTAGGTGTATTTCCAGGCTGCCCCGACCAAAGCCTTCCGTACCTGCGTATTTCCGGTCTTCGTGATGGAGCCGGTCCGAACGGTCTTTCCCGAGGAATGCTGCGAGGGAACCAGTCATCGCGGTAGGGACCCGGGTTTCCCCGGGCCCCCCGCACAGATCCGGACGTGCGCGCTAACGCATCCGGCTCCTCCCTAGGGTTGCACCGTCGTGCGTGACGGTAAATCGTCTTGCTGGCCAGTCGTGTAGGATTCTCAGTTTCGGCCAGTACCGTTCTACCAACCGTTCCAGCTGTTCCCACGTCGTTTGGTCTCGTTGAGAGCGTCGACGTAGTACACCTAACCAGATCCATTTCAGGCACCTGTAGCACCTGCGCAAGGTCGGCATACTCCATGGTACGGCATAGTAATTCAGCCATCCGTTGAGGACTTGTCCAAGCCATACTCCCGTTTGGTGTACCGGTTGATGCATCCGTTTTAGAAGCATCGTGCGGACACGTTTCAGAAAACGCGCCAATCGCTTTGCAATTGGCTTGCGACCCAGGCCAAAGCGTCCCTTCCGGGTTGTACGGCAGTAATGCGTAAATCCCAGAAAATCGAACGTCTTCGGTCGCCCCGCTTTGCGGTTCCTACGGTGATCTTCCGCAAAACGGCCAAACTCAATCAGCCTCGTTTTGTCGGGATGTAGGCGCAATCCGAATTCCTTCAGTCGCGCCCGCAAATCGTGTAGAAAACGCCCCGCTTCCTCCCTATGCTCGAAACATACCACAAAATCATCCGCATAGCGGACGATATACGACTCCCCACCAATCTTGCGTGATGTGCGCTGGGATTTGAACCATAAATCCAGCACGTAATGGAGATAGATGTTGGCCAGTATCGGGGAGATCACCGCGCCTTGCGGGGTCCCTTTGATACTTGCATGCCAATTCCCTTCCTCCAGTACCCCCGCCTTCAGAAACTTTGTGATGATCCGTAATACCCGTTCGTCTCCGATGCGATGGCGAAGAAAGCGCAGTAACCACCCCTGATCCACCTCGTCAAAAAACTTGCGGATATCCGCATCCACCACATAATTTACCCTACGGCGTTCGATCACATACGCTAAGGCATCCAGCGCATCATGGGCACTACGCCCCGGCCTGAATCCATAGCTGAACCCACAGAACTCCATCTCGTAGATGGGCTCCAAAATGCACTTCACGATTGCGTATTGGACGATTTTGTCCTCCAATGCTGCAATCCCGAGCGGTCGTATACCCCCGTCAGGCTTGGGGATATTTACCCGCCTGCTCGGGGTCGCCCGGAACGTCCCACGATGTACACGCGTGCATAGATCCGCTATACGGGATTCCAAGTCCGCGTGGTACGCCTCCCATGTCATGCCGTCCACCCCCGGAGACGCATCCCGCTTTAATGCGAAATAGGCCGCCTTCAGTGAATCTTCGTTGATATGGTGTAGGAGCGTAGTGAGTACCTCCTTTGGGTTCCGTTTCACGAATTCCCGTATCCGCTCGATCCCCTGGTGCACACGCGCCCACTTCTGCGCATGGTGTGTGGTAGGATCTTGCGGATTCCCCTCGGGTAGAGACCTTCGCTCCGGCAGCTCCGCGGATGGCCCCTTGTTCGCTGCCTTCGTTGCTACTATGTCTCCATCTGACTTCTCCATCTTGTGCATCTTAGACTGTGGCGTCTTCCGCCTTCTCTAAACGGTCCTCTACGACAGCAGGACAAGATGGAGACCTCCCAGGTCCCAACGAAATGTGTACGTACGTCCATGAGGTCTCGGACACCGTGAGCCCAGAAAATATCTCACCATAACGATATCTCCCGTGTTGCCTTCGACCATTTGGACAGTCTCGGCGACTCAAATGATTGGCATTTCGATGCTCAATAGCTCCGGCCATACGCACCACTACCGACGCTTCGCCTACCCCCTCGCGAGGATACACGCACGGCTCGTGGAAGTATGTGATTGGTTGAATCTTCATACTACGGGACTTGCACCCGCTACATTTCGCCAGTTTGCCTGGCGCACCCAGATAGGCCATCAGGGCGGTGGGGCGTTCAAATCGCCGAACGTCACCGATTTCGCAGATCAGTTGCATGGCGGTCATTCGCCCAATGCCTCGAAATGCCTCCAGGGTCTGAACCGATTCTTGGAACCGGGGGAACTCGGACACCGTTTGGATCTGCTGTTCCAGATCACGAATCCGTGCCTCAATGTAGACAATGTCGGCTAAGTCTCCCGCAACACATACTCATCGCTAGGCTGATCCAACTGAATGTTGTTGATCCAGACCATAAACTTTTTCGTCCAGTAATGTTTGCCATCGCGATAGGTGTGTCCGCGAGCATGCAAAAAGTGAATGACATGCATTTTGGATCGGTGGAGGTTTTTCATCTGAGCCGCGCGACTGCGTACCAGAGCGCGCGCAGAGATCAACTCCTGATCTGGAGCAAAACACTCGGTCAAAAGCCCCGCCGCAAAGTACTCGGCCAGCTTCCTGGCATCACGCCGATCCGTTTTAATGCGATCTCCATAGCGCCGGGGAATCGAACCCGGAGCAATGATCGCACAATCAACGCCCAGTGCAGTCAGCGCATCGTACACCGCAGTTCCGCTAAAAGACGCTTCGTAACAACAACGAAACTCGCCGTAGCTTGAGCGCAATGAGTTCACCATACGTGAGAGATGCTTCGGGGTTTTTGTGGAAAACTCCCTCTCTTCGCACACGCGACGCAGCGTTGCATCATAAACGCACGATGCGATCGTGTCTCGATGAACATCCAGTCCAACAAAGTAACGCGGACCTGCAGGGGTGGGTTGTTGAAGTAGCATAGCAATTCAGAGTCTGGTTAAATACCTGTAGGATAAGGCCCGGCGATGGAACCTTCAATGCTATGATATCTTGCAAAACTCCCAAATCGGGTGATTTTTTGAGGATTTTGGTTTTTCGAGGATTCTGGTTCTATCTGGAGGGCCTTTGATCTGATTGGGATCTGCGACTTGTTTTCCAAGACGTTTGTCGACTCAAAAACGAGGGACAGGAGCCTCCAAATTCGTATCTTTGGGAGGTACGAACTCATCAAAAAAACGCGGAGGCTCCGATGTCCCTCAGAAAGAAATTACGAGGATTTTATATTTCCTGTCAGCAAGAGTTGTTCCCTCAGGTTGAGCAGCATTACGGTTTGCTTCCGAGGCGGTACAGGACGTTGTTGTACGTCTTCAAGATGGTGGAGGTGGAGAACTTTTTGCCCCGTCCGGTGCTGCGTGCGCCGGGGCGTCCGCAGGCGCATCGCGCCTCGCTTGCCCGGTCGTTTTTGGCCAAGATGGTGTTGAATATTCCCACGACGGCTGGCTTGCATGAGCGCTTGCTTTCCGAGAAGATGCTTCGGTCTCTGTGTGGTTGGTCCCGTTCGTGTGATGTCCCCAGTGCCTCCACGTTTTCGCGTGCATTCCAGGAATTTGCTGCGACCGCACTGCCCTCTCGGCTCCATGAGGCACGGATCCAAAAAAACTGTCAGGAGCGTCTGATTGGGCATATTTCCCGGGATTCAACGGCGATTGAAGCGCGTGAGAAGGCCGTGCCAAAGAAAAAGAAGCCCGCCCCGGTGGCCCACAAACGTGGGCGTCCAAAAAAGGGAGAAGAACGTCCAAAGGCGCCCAAACGTCTGGTACGCCAGCGTACGATGACGCTGGAGGAGATGTTGGACGATTTGCCAAAAGAATGTACGGTTTCGTGCAAACGCAATGCGAAAGGGGTGACGCAGTCCTGGACGGGATATAAACTGCATATGGATGTTGCAGACGGCGGGATTCCCATCAGTGGTCTGGTCACCTCGGCATCGCTCCATGACAGTCAGGCCGCCCTTCCATTGGCAACCCTGACGGCCCAGCGGGTCGATCACTGTTATGATCTCATGGACAGCGCCTATGACGCGAAGGCGATTCATGCCCATAGTCGGGCCTCGGGGCAGGTGCCGATCATTGATTCGAATCCCCGGACGCGAACCGCGGCGCACCGTCGTGAGAAAAAGGCACAGCGTACGGCCGGGTTTACCCCACCGGAGCGGGTACGTTACCGGGAACGTTCCACGGTCGAGCGGGCCTTTGGACGACTCAAAGATGAGTTTGGCGCACGTCATGTCCGAGTGCGTGGCTATCAGAAGGTGATGTGCCATCTGATGTTTGCCATCGTGGTGCTCACCGTGGATCAATTACTGCGGCTGATCCAATAAACCAGACGAGTCGCGCCAGCCGATAGAATTTGGGGTGTTCGGAAATACGAACCGTAGGATCGGTACGTGAACTTCCAACGGATCAGAGGCGAAATTCACCCCATCGAGGCTTGCCTGGAAGCAAATCGCGCATAGATTTGAGGCAGAAACGAACCGATGTCCATCCTTCACGTAACTTCAGCAAATTGGATTGACTTATGCCTCAAAGTAGACGGGGAATCGGGGGCGAAAAAAGAGTTTTGCAAGAGGCTCTCAAATCAGCGGATAATGGAACGAAATGACGACGAAATGGGACTTTCGGCGTAGCTGCCCACCGTGTCGGGGCTCTCAGGGCCGTCTTCTGCGGTCTCATCAGTCCCGCAGAACCGATCAAATGCCTGAGCTAAATCCATCGCTATCGCCTCGGCACTGCGCCCCTCAATATGTCTGCGTTCAATAACATACACTACCTCCCCACCCTTAATTAGGGCCATAAACGGGGATGACGGAGGAATGCCGATTAAGAAATCCCGTGCGGAAGCCGTCGCCTCAAGGTCCTGCCCTGCGAAAACCGTTACTGCCCGATCCGGCTGAGTTTTATTCTGCATGGCCAAACCAACGGCAGGACGCGCCATGGCTGCAGCACACCCACACACGGAATTGATCATCAGCAGCATCGTCTGATCGGAAGTCATATCAAATGCACTCGCTACCTGCTCAGCCGTTCGCAATTCCTCAACACCCAATCGGGTGAGCTCCTGGCGCATTGGAGATACAAGATGTTCTGGATATGGCATAGTAAAAATAGATGATGAACCGAACTCGCCCCCTGCGTGTACTATTGAGGGGTTAGGATTGATCCTCTGAAGCCAGATTCAAAAATCGCACCAGCCATTTACCAAATCACCCATCCCATGCGTGCATATGTTCTTCTCTGCAGCATCTGCCTCGCAGGTTGCTCTCAAACCGGGCAACTACGTACGCAGGCCCCATCGCCACTGCAGGCAGTTTCTTCCGTGAATCCGGCCATACCTTCCGCAGCCATTGAGTCGGAGCTACGTGCCTTCGCAGCATCCTGGCAGGGAACCCCGCATTTAGAGGGTGGAGACTCTCAGTCAGGAATAGATGCCCCTGGACTTATCGTGGTGGTGGCTGACCAGATCCTTGGGCTGTCTTTCCCACATTCAACCGCACGGCAACTAGGATTCGGTCAAGAAGTTGAACGCAGTTCTCTCATGCCGGGTGATATTGTTTTCTTCCGACCAACCAGCATGCCGAGACATGTGGGGATCTATCTTGGCTCGCAGGAATTTCTGCATGCTTGGCCGGAAGACGGAGTGTCTATCGGACGTATGGATGAACCCTACTGGAGTGGGGCCTACTGGGTTGGACGACGTGTTCTGGTGGGCCAGGATTCAGTGCTCATCCCTATTACGTCAGAAGAGCCTCCCGACAGTCTTGGAAAACGGCGTGTAGGGTGGTAATGATAATGACCTGAGTATGTAATGCCCGTTTATCTCACTGAAAAAGCACTTAAGAAACTCAAAGCAGATATTCATCACGCGCGTACGGTGGAACGTAAGCGCATTTCGAATGAAATCGCGGAAGCCCGTTCACATGGGGATCTTTCAGAAAATGCCGAATATGATGCGGCTAAGGAGGCCCAGGGAAAGCTTGAAGCACGTATCGCTCAAATGGAGAATACCCTGGCAGAAGCCCGGGTTCTCGACGAAGATGATGTGGATACCTCCAAGGCCCGGATCCTGTCTACCGTACGCTTCAGAAACTCACGTACCGGCAAGGAAAAAGTCGTAACGCTGGTTTCTGCCCCCGAGGCAGATGTATCCAGTGGACGGATCCCGATTACCAGCCCCATCGGAAAGGGGCTCCTCGGGAAGGGAGTCGGTGAAGAAGCGATTATCCATGTACCGGCAGGGGAGTTGCATGTGAAGATTCTGGAGATCACTCGGGATGGTCAATGATTGACCTGCGTAGCGACACGGTGACGCGTCCATCTGCGGGGATGCGCCGTGCCATGGTACAAGCCGATGTGGGGGACGATGTCTTCGGAGAAGATCCGACCGTCAAAGTACTCCAAAATACCGTCGCGGACTTGCTCGGCAAAGAAGCCGCTCTCTTTGTCCCCTCGGGGATGATGGGCAACCAGTTGGGGATTCATGTACAGACCCAGCCCGGCGATGAGGTGATCGTTGAACGAAAAAGCCACATATTCAACTATGAGTCTGGAGCCGCCAGCAGCTTAAGCGGAGTTACACTACATGTCATTAAGGGGAACGACGGCCGGTTCAGTAAGCACCAACTTCTGGGGGCACTGCGGCACGGCTATTACTGGGAATCAAATTCCACCTTGCTCTGCCTGGAAAATACGCTCAATATTGCCGGAGGATTGCTGAATCCGCTTGCAGAATTACAAGAGTTGACCGCATGTGCACATGAACATGGGCTGACATGCCACCTTGATGGTGCCAGATTGTGGAACGCTTCGGTTGCCACCCAAATCCCGATGAACGAGTATGCAGCCCCCTTCGATACGGTTACGGTATGCCTCTCCAAGGGATTAGGAGCTCCAGTGGGATCCGTGTTTGCAGGTACAGAAAAAATGGTCCGGCGCGCCCACCGGCGCCGAAAAGAGTTGGGGGCAGGAATGCGTCAGACAGGTATCCTGGCTGCCGCCGGGCTCTACGCAATCGAGCATCATTTCCCCGACCTTGAGCAGGATCATATTCATGCTCGGCGACTGGCAGATGGTTTGGCCGCCTTCCCATCCATTCATGTTCGTGCCCCCCAGACCAATATCGTCCTGATCTCCCTCGTAGATCCAGAACTCACAATCGATACCCTGCTGAAACGCCTTCGTAACCAAGCGATAGCGATGGTGGCAGTTGGACCCGATACAATCAGAGCCACGGTCCACCGGGACCTCTCAACTCAGGAGATTGATACAACTATTCTGGCGGTTGAGCAGGTACTTAAACGACCGTAATCCTGAGCGGGGGAAGCGGATCACAGGTCGCTTCCAGCCAATCCCCCTTCGCAACCGGACCAACTCCTTCAGGAGTACCGGTATACAATAAGTCCCCGTGCTCCAACGAGAAGATTTGAGAGCAGTACGAGATCAGGTGAGCAATCGAGAAAATCATATCCTGCGTATCTCCATGCTGTCTCGTGACACCATTGACATTCAACGTCAGCTTCAACTGTTGAGGGTCGCCGATTTCAGCTGCGGGAACCAGTTCTCCAAGGGGAGCAAATGTGTCGAACCCCTTCGCAACACTCCATGGCTTCCCCTTCCTCTTTGCTTCAGATTGCAGATCCCGCGCCGTCATATCCAATCCGATCGCATAGGCCGCTACGTGCTCAAGGCTGCGATTCAACGGAATGTCCCTGCCGCTGCGTCCAATCATGGCAACCAATTCCACTTCGTGGTGCACGTTCGAAGTCATTGAAGGAAGCCGAATTGAGTCTGGCATGCGCACAATCGCGGTAGATGGCTTCAGGAAAATGATCGGCTGCTTCGGAACTGCAGCGTTCATTTCTGCGGCATGCTGCGCGTAGTTGCGGCCGATGCAGAGCACCTTGCCAACAGGCACCTGTTCTGCGGTAGATGGATCAGTCAGTATCATCAGAATGAATTGGGGAACCTCTTAAATGTCATAGCATAACATTGGGCTACCGAAAATTTGCGCGTCAAGTTGACGCTCTTATACCAGAACCAATGTTTGCAGTTGTCAATATTAGCGGAAAGCAATATCGCGTTGCCGAGGAAGATACACTTTTCATTCCCTACGCGGCGGAGGCCAAGGAGGGGGATACGCTTCATTTTCCTGAAGTCCTCCTGGTGGCTGATCAGGATGACATAAAAGTTGGACGCCCTCACGTCGCCGGCGCACAGGTAGTCGGTGAGGTAATTCAGCATGTCCGAGGGGATAAAATTGTTGTTTTCAAGAAAAAACGCCGCAAGCGTTACAAGGTGAAACACGGCCACCGGCAACGGTATACTCAGATCCAGATTTCATCGCTCTCCATCGGAGAATAGACAAGAGTTATTATGGCACATAAGAAAGGACTAGGCTCCACTAAGAACGGTCGTGACTCCAAGCCCAAGATGCTTGGTGTCAAGGTATATGCCGGCCAGCACATTTCGGCTGGAGGTATTATCGTGCGTCAGCGAGGTACACGAATCCATCCAGGTATAAATGTAGGCAGGGGTGGAGACGACACACTCTTTGCTCGCGCAGAGGGAATTATCCGGTTCTCGAGTGGACGCAAAGACCGCAAGATGGTTCATGTTGACCCCGTCGCATCGGCCTGATTCTCTGGAAGTTCCGTCTCGGAACTCAGCACCGACTATGGTATCGAACTAACGTGTAATCCGCCCAATGGGTACAATGAATCGTATGCGGGAAAACACGGGAATTGTCCTGTGGATTCTCGTTATTTCTTTTGGTGGTCTTTGGGTACTTCAAGACTCCGGTGTTTTTGACACCATCGGCACAGACCCTCTCGGCAAAGTGATTGTAGTTGATGGTGATCCCATCACCCGAGAGGTTTACAGCCTACAGCTGGAAGCACAGCTTGAGCAGGTAAGACGCACCAATAACGGAAACGTCTTACCACAGCAGTTAGAGGTTGAGCGTGAACGGACGTTTAATGCGCTGGTGGAAAACAAGCTGCGCGAACACATCATGGATGAGATTGGTGTGACGGTCAGTGACACCGAGGTTCGGGAACTTATCCTTGGTGAGAACCCTCATTGGATTGTGCGGCAAAATTTTTCTGACGGCCAGGGAGGAATCAATCGTGCAATCCTGCAAAACGTGATTGATGATCCGTCTCAGGCACAAGCGCTTATCCAATTAGAGCAATTCATCCGGCTTGAGCGCCGTGAACAGCGGTTGAATCTGCTTTTAGAAGGGTCTGTACGCGTATCCGAGGCCGATGCGAAAGCGACCTGGAAACTTGAACAAAAACGTGCAGATGCTGAATTTTTCTTCCTAAGGTATGCAGACGCACCAGACTCCCTCGTCACAGTTACCGACCGTGACGTATCCCGGTATTACTCAGATAACCGGGAAGATTATGCCAAAGAACGACTCTACTCCGTTCAGATTGCATCGCTCTCCAGATTCCCCTCACCGGAAGACACGCTTGCGATCATGCAAGAGATTGAGCGCCTGCGGCAAGGCTTTGAAGAAACCGACAACGATTCACTGTTCCTTGCCCAGTCTGCCAGTGAGGTGAACTGGTCGGATAATTTTCTCGGTGCATCCACCTTGTCACCAGCGGAGTTGAGCGTGCTCTTTGAACAAGGCACAGTCCCTCAAGAGGGAGATATTGTCGGTCCAATTATCGTCAATGGTCAGGCACAATTGATCAAGGTTGCAGCCACGCGTCCCGCCGAGGAGAGCCATGTCCGTGCACGCCACATCCTGGTGAATGCCGATGATGACCCTACTGCCGCACGTGCCTCTATACAGGATATTCGACGCAGGCTCCAGTCAGGAGAAGACTTCGAAGCGGTAGCCATCGAGATGAGCGACGATCCGGGTAGCGGCTCGAATGGTGGAGATCTTGGATGGTTTGGGCCGGGCAGAATGGTCGAAGCCTTTGAGGATGCCGCCTTTGGGGCAAACATCGGAACCTTGGTCGGTCCCATTGAAACAAGCTTTGGATTCCACCTGATTGAGGTTACGCATCGGGCACCCGTGGATATCCAATTATCCCGGCTAGCCTACGCCATCAATGTGTCCGTTGCGACACTGAACAATATCCAGGAATCTCTGGAAGATTTGCGCTACTACGCTGAAGAGGAAGGTAATTTTACGAGTGAAGCCGAACGGCGTGGCACTGCGATTGAATCTCTGCAGATTCAGGATGGGCAGACAGCCATTCCAGGATTCGGTCAAAGTTTTTCGATTGAAGCATTTTTGCGTGACGCAGACGTTGGAGATATTAGCCCCGTCATTGAACTCAATGAGGTTGCGCTGGTCGTGCATGTCGTTGACATTGAATCCGCAGGGTACGAACCGATGGAGATGGTCGAAGCACAGGTGAGACAGCTTGCAATTCTGGAGAAAAAGCGTGAGCATCAGGTAAATCGACTGCAATCCGCCTATGATTCTGGAGGATTCGACGGACTTGCCGATGCACTCGGACTGAGCCCACAGCTTGCTTCGAACATATCCTTTGACAATCCCGTTGTCAGTGGATTAGGGCGGGACTATCGATTTGTTGGCGCAGCCCTGGGACTGGATGCCGGGGAAGATTCCGGGGTACTGATCGGAGATAATGGAGCCTATGTCATCCGCACGAACGCAGTCAGCCAACCTCCTGAAATCTCTGACGACGAACTCGACAACCTGCTGGCTGATCTAACCAGAGATCAGCGGAGTCTTGTTCTCCAAGGCTGGATCACTACGCTTCGGGAATCTGCGGAAATTGAAGATCTAAGAACCGACTTATTGCCTCTGCAGTAACGTTCACCCTTGCCATCCGGTGGTGGGAGGTTCTTTCCGTTTCCAAAAGCTTACTGCACTTCTCGGGGCATGAGAAACAAATCTCAGCCCGTGTAGGCAGGTGCTATAGCCTGCCAAGTGCCTGTTCCAGATCCTCAAGCAAGTCTTCGGAATCTTCAACCCCAATAGATAAGCGAACTAGATGGTCGCTTATTCCGAGGTTGGCACGTTCCTCCGGGGTCAATGCACCGTGCGACATGGTTGCAGGGTGCCCGATCAGGCTTTCTACTCCGCCAAGGCTCTCCGCAAACGTGAAGATTCGCATCGAATGCAAAACCTCTCTTGTCTGGTGCAATGAAGATGTCCTGAGTACGGCCGACAGCATTCCCCCGAAATCCATCATTTGCTTTTTTGCCAAGCCATATCCCGGATCTGACTTCAGTCCCGGATAATTGACTTGGACAACTTTCGGGTGGCCATCAAGGTACGCTGCAACCGCCCGTGCATTGGAGCAATGGCGTTCCATACGGACATGAAGAGTTTTTGCACCTCGGAGCACTAGAAAACAATCCATCGGACCAGGGATCGCACCGACGCACTTAACCTGAAAACGTAAATGATCTGCCCACTCTTCGTTGTTCGTACACACAAAACCACCGACAAGATCTGAATGGCCGCCAAGATACTTGGTCGTGGAATGAAGGACTAGGTCTGCACCCAACGAGAGCGGCTGTTGGAGGTATGGTGAGGCGAATGTATTATCCACCACGACCGCTGCATCTACTGAATGGGCACATGCGGCAATGGCTTGAATATCCATCACCTGGATTAAGGGATTTGTAGGGGATTCCATCCAGACCACCCTGGTTGCAGGCCTCAGTGATTGTGTCACTGCATCCATGCTGGTCAAATCCGTAAAGGTCACCTGTACCCCCATGGGAGCGAGTACAAGCTTCAGATAGCGATAATTTCCTCCGTACATATCTTCGGAGGCAACGATATGATCTCCAGGGCGCAGCGCCCGCAGGATTGCATCGGTTGCAGACATCCCTGAGGCAAAAGCAATCCCATGTGTTGCACCTTCAAGACTCGCGAGATTCTCCTCCAACATCGTCCGGGTGGGGTTTGCCGCCCGCCCATATTCATACGCAGTCGTACTGCCTTCGGGCGGCTGCCTGTAGGTGGCGGTTTGATAGATGGGTGGCATGATCGAACCGGTAGCCTCATCCGGTTTCTGACCGGCATGCACGGCCCGCGTTGCAAAACGCATAGGTTTGATTGAAATTTAGTGGGTAATTAACGCCCCGACTGCTTGGCACAGATGCTAGCCTCTTCTGCACGAGATCTTTGATTGGTCTGTGCATAGGCCAGATACAACGCATGACAAACACTGCCGAGGTCCGATAAATCATTCTCGAGCAGGCGTCTAGCAGACTCCAGGTGTGTGATCGCCTGGCTAAAGTGCTCTGATTTTGACTGTTCTATGGCTTCTTTTCGCGCTTCCAGTCGCTCAATCTCACTTGGAGCAATCCTTCTGCCATTGCCTTGCAACGAATCTTCTACCGCCTGAAAACTCTTGTCAACCTGAACCCCGAGATTCACATGGGCTGCTCCGAGATTAAAAAGGGCATTCACATAGAATGAGTCCAGTGCAACTGCACTTGAGAGCATCCTGATTGCACCCTCATAATCTTCCTGATGCAACAATAACGTGCCATAATTATAGAGATAGATGTGATTATCCTGCTCCACAGGATAGATCTCCTCAAAAAAGGGTAACGCCTCCGCAGTCACCTCCGACATTGCATATGCATTCAGTAACAACTTTCGAATCTCTCCATCGTCGGGGTAGTATTGCCGTGCTGTTTTTAGGGTCCTGACCATCTGACGGTAATACCCAGGCTGTGTGTCTGGATCGGCAAGCTCAACCGCCATCAATTCATATGTCCTCGCCAGATAGATAAATAGATCACGATCTGTATGCCCCAAGGCGATTGCCGATTCATAGGCGTCTGCAGCTTCTTGCGCCTGCCCAGCGTTGTAGTACGCATGGGCTTCATTAATGAGCGCACTCACAGAATCTGGAATGATCATTGAAGCATTCCGAAAATGGCGCGCCGCTGCCGTGAACTGGTTTGCACGCTCGTGTCCCCCCAACTGATCTGCATCCCGATATACCTCCATTGCCAGAGCAAACTCGTTACTATACAAAATGAATCGCTGCCTTGTCACATGCACATTATTTTCTGGGTCCAGTGTCACTGCCTGAGCGTAAGCCCCGATCAACTCTCCCACGTATCCAGTTCGCTCAGCACCGTCCGATACCTCAGGGAGCATTTCAGAAAGAATATCTCCCTTCAGGAGAAATGCTTCTGAGTTATTAGGCTCAATTTCCAAGGCTCTATTGATATTGGTGAGTGCACGCTGATAATCTTTATTGCGTAAATCAAGCCTAGCACCTTCAATATTCGGATTACTTCTACAGCCATTGGCTACTACAAGAATCAAAATCACAAGCAACCAGCTCATGATTGGCAGTGCACGTTTCATATTATGGAAATTTTTTTCTGAGTCACTGCCATTACGCAGGCAGACCAAATGTAGTTTCTTTAATCAGGGATGTTCAGTTCCACAGAACCACGATAGACAAATTCGGCGGGGCCTTCCAGATATACACGATCCTCTTCTAAACCTACTGTCAACATTCCTCCTGGCATTTGCACATTGCAGACATCTGATGTAATGAGCCCGGATTTTCGTGCGGCGACCACACTTGCGATTGCACCGGTTCCACAGGCTAGTGTTTCTGCTTCGACCCCCTTTTCATAGGTCCGAACATGTATCCCTGTATCTGGTGAATCAGAATCCAACATAACAAAGTTGATATTCGCTCCTTCTGGATGAAGTGCTGGATCATGACGCAGTCGCTCTCCCCATCGCTCTACCGGGAGTTGACCGATACCGGAAGTAAAACATACGAGGTGCTCTGTTCCAGGCCACAGGTAATGTACCGAGGTGACTGCTTCCGGGATCTCCTTGTTCAATTCAATGGAACTATCGTAATCCCGGGGAGCCTCCAGGTATATGCGCACCGGCGCATCTCTGGAGACATGGACCTCGCAGATCCCTGAAGCTGTCTGCATGTGTACGATGGTGTTCTGAAACCCGCTCCCAAATGCAAACCTAGCCAGACAACGTGCTCCATTGCCGCACATGGTACCTTCACTGCCATCTGCATTGACATAAATCATCCGATAATCTGCATCTGGATGCTCAGCAGTTGCCAGTGCCAGCACTCCATCTGCTCCTATCCCGATCCGCCTTGGGCATAACCGTTGGGCGATCCGTGAGAGTTCTGAAACCGAAAACTCATAAAACCGGTTATCCACCACGATAAAGTCGTTCCCGGCACCATTCATTTTCGTAAATTCAACTATCAATGCGCGCTTCATCAGACAACATTTATCACCCTGCTCAGTTGAACCCCCGAGTTTTGATTTGGAACCAAAAGCAAACCATTGGCAGAAACTACTCTCACGCTTGATCAGGCCGATCCTCTTCTGCTGTTTGGCACGCATGACGTGCACTTGAAGCGAATTGAGTCTGCTTTCCCAAATATCCAGATCACCGCACGAGGAAATCAGATCCATCTTCGTGGCCCGAGCGGTTCGCTCGATTCGATTGAGCATGCGTTTACCGAACTTGCATCCGTTGCTGGCCGGAACGGGTCTGTGACTTCAGGAGACCTTGACACCATCCTCGCAATGGCAACTGCCAATCCACGTCCATCCAATAAGGGGATCGGTGATGTGGTATTGTACACGTCTTCAGGTGGCATGATCAGGACGAAAACCCCTGGTCAGGCCCGGCTACTGGAGGCCACCCGCAAGAACGATATTGTATTTGCCATCGGCCCGGCTGGTACCGGAAAGACATATCTGGCCGTGGCGCTGGCGGTTGCAGCACTAAAAGCACGACAGGTGAAGCGTATCATTCTATGTCGGCCTGCCGTGGAAGCAGGGGAGCGCCTTGGGTTTCTGCCGGGGGATTTTCGAGACAAAATTGACCCATACCTGCGCCCACTCTATGATGCTCTGGAGGAGTTTCTACCAGCTGAGAAGCTCTCTGCGCACATGGCCGACCATGTCATAGAAATCGTGCCTCTGGCCTTTATGCGCGGACGCACTCTGAATTCCTCCTTCGTCATCCTGGACGAAGCACAAAATGCGACAGCCATCCAAATGAAGATGTTTCTGACACGTCTCGGAATCAATAGCCGCGCCATCGTGACGGGGGATCTCACACAGATAGATCTTCAAGATTCGCGGCAAAGTGGCCTCTTGGAGGCAGAATCCATCCTCCAGAAGATCAGTGGCATCAGCTTTGTGTACTTCAATAAAATTGATGTTGTACGCCACCGGCTCGTCAAGGAAATCATTAACGCCTACGAGAGGAACGGGGATTGACTACACCTCACTCGTAGTCACGGGAGGGATGATGCACGTTCGAATTGAAGGGTCCATTCCTGTTGAAGGCACTGGCTTTTCTTGAGATTTCCTGTACAGATCAACTGTACAAGGAGACCTGACAACGAGTTCTGCTCTGGATTCTGCAGACACTCTTAATCCTTGCCCTGAGCACAGTCCCCACCACCTGCTGTACCCGTCAGACTTCTCCGCTACAACGGTATCCCAAAAGGGGTCTTCGAAACTCACCGGAACGCTTCCCAGAGGGTTTCCAACCTACTGCAATCCAATCGCACCTCAACGCACAATGGTCATTGATTCCGATCGCTCGACAATTTTTCCTCCCGTGTCAACTCTCAGCGTGTAATAATATACCCCCGAGGTTAAGTCGGCCGTATTCAACTCTATCGTGTGTGCTTGACCTACCCCCAACCGTCCATATGGTAGTATTTTAACGGTTCTTCCCAACATGTCCGTGACTATAACTGAAATTTGTGCTGGTTCTGGAAGGTCAAATTCTATGTTTGTTACATCTGATAGTGGGTTTGGATAGTTTCCCCAGAGCGTCACCTCCTGTGGTAGATTCGATTCGGAAATATCCAGCGTCATATTATCCGTGATTGTCACGATGACCTCGTGCGTTGCTTCGTACCCGTCTCCGCTTGCCGTAAGTGTTAGCGTCACCTCATCGTCAATGATGTCGTCGTCCTCTGCCGCATGCAGTGTCACCCACTGTGCGGTAGTGTAGTTCGTTGACGTGTATGTTAAACTCAGTGGACTCGGAGGCATATCTGCCAGATCCGTACCTTCATGACCGCTGATCTCCACCGTGACCTCACTGGAAGGCTTCGCTACCAGTGAAACATCAAATCTGCTTGAGCCGCCCTCCATGACCTTGACCACCGTTGGCGCCGTAATCAACGACGGAATTGGCCAGCTGTCTCTTAGCTGATGCATACGGCTGGCATTTTCCACAAGATCGTCTAGATCCTGTCCGTATATCATCGCAAACTCTATCACGATCTCAGAGAGTGCTTCCAGTGTATGAGGACCGGATGCAAAGATCTGTCCATCTCCACCATTACTTTCCAGTCCTGGAACGATCCCCCCGCTTAGTCCAGGCCATGCTTCTCTTGGAAGACGTACTTCCTGCCATCCATCAGACCATCCATCGTCATAGGTTCTGTGATGTCTGGGGGCATGGTCTGATAGAACGACATACCCCAAATAGCCTCCTTCTGATATATTCATACTCATATACGGAAGCATCTCTTCAACACTCCCGTTCTGATACGTAGCCATACCAACTCCATTACTCACAGGTACAGAAAAGTATAAACCCACATGCAATCCCTCCCACGTCCAATCAATCTGATTGCGCAACCTATATCGAAAAAGCACTATATCTTCAAAGTGGTCCTGCGAATTCACCATTGACTCCTGAATGATATCTATGCCCCTGTGAATGTTGCCCGACTTATCGTTTAGCGTTACACGACTTACTTGTTGTCCGTTTTGTGCTTCCTGAATCCTCAATTGGTTAGCCGGTACAAAATCCTGGTTTTGCCCCCATCCCCCCTCGCGTATGGGAGCACTAAATACCGAACCTGCAACCCTGGATCCTATTCCAACAAGTAGTCCAGCCTGATGGGCAAATTCTTCCCCCTTTACGGTCATTTCGCCACCGGTTGCAGGAGCGCTGTGGTACTTCGGATAACTGAAGTCTACATACCCAATATTCCCCTCTGAAGTCATCGTGTATCGAAACGTGTTCGTTTCATGGAGTACAAGCTGTGCGCCATTTACAAGTAATTCCATCGCATCTCCCCCGCTCACAAGCTCTCCTTCTGATGTTTTGATATGGGGCTCGATAAATATAAAAGACCGATATGGTGCACTCACATCTGGAATCACCGAAAAATTGATAGAGCCTTTTTCTCCGCCTCGCAGAGCACCCAAGTTTAAGCGGTTACCATTTGGAAAGGTCATATGCCCAGGTCTCGCAATCAGCTCAATCGTAAGATTTTCCGCATCTGATAAAAATGACTCAAACGTCGCCGTAAGGTTAATTTGCTCGGATATGTCCAGACGATCATCATCATTTTCATCCGCTGCCTCCCACTCTATCAGGCGAATGGAAACTTTATCCGTGTCGGTTACTGCCCGATAGGCATTCACGTACCCTCGACCGAGAAGCCCAGCATATGACCGTGGATTTGCCTCGTAGATCTTATCGTCTGCGGTCGCCCGAATCTGCTCGCGGATCTGCTGCGGCGTAAACTCTGGAAACCGTGTCTTGACCAATGCAGCAATTCCGGCTACCAAAGGCGCGGCAAACGACGTGCCGCTATACTCGCCATACTCATTGCTAAATGATGTCGTCAAGACTCTCGCACCAGCAGCACAGACATCGATGCTGTATCCGTAATTATATTCATTGCGATCCGAGTCAGCAAATGTGCCACAAATGCTGAGTGTTGATAGAAACGATGATGGATAATGCCCTATATATCCTCCAAGCCTGTACTCATCGTTCCCTGCAGAAGCTACAACGAGGCTCCCAAGATCTTGAGCCGTCTGATAAACCATCCCGGTCGTACGACTGTACCCTCCTGAGAACCCATAGCTGGCATTAATGATATGAGCACCGTTTGCCGCGGCATATAATACCCCATCCTCAGGATGCAGAAACTCACTGCTCGGTCCATCTGTTACGTTGATCGGCATGAATGTCGCGTTCCAACTAGTCCCAGCCAGCCCCTCATTGTTGTTCGCAACGGCAACGGCTGCTCCTGCAACTCTGGTACCATGGGAATTAGGGTTCCCCACCAATGGCTTGGAATCATTTGAGTTGTTATAAAAATTCCAGCCATGCACATCGTCTACAAAACCGTTATTGTCGTCATCCACCCCATTGTCTGGAATTTCTCCCGGATTTACCCAAAGATTTGCCGCCAAGTCGGGATGTTCCCATTCTACACCGTCGTCAACTATGGCGATCACCACCTCTCCTTCCTCTCCCTTTACGACATCCCAAGCCTTTGTTATTTCCATCCTCTGCATATATCCCGCATCCGAAAACATTGGGTCATTTGGGATGAGTAAAGAGTCTCTTTCAGATGTACCCAGATCCCGGTTTATCCGTGCTGAAGCCGGATCAATAAAGCTGCGATACTGAGGTTCAGCATAACTGACCCCTGAACTATTCTCAATCATTCTGGCAGCTTGATGCGGCGGGATGTCCGCATCATATCTCACGCGAAACACCTGCTTTAATGTCTGTACGCTCGCCAATTGTGCCCGTTTGCCTGTTAAGTTCTCTAGAAATGGAAATGCCGGCTCCATTGATTGAATTTCCAGCACGGATGGATATGCGGCCTTGCCCAGATACACACCGGGTTCATATTGAACCAGTATCACGCCAGGTTCAACCGTCTGATCTATTTCCAGTGGTTGAGAAAATCCTGGAGTCGCGAAAAATGTTGTGATCACAAAAAATGCAACCACCTTGCTCCAGATTGGAGAAAAAATGGATCTGCTCTTGTGTACGGTTTCCCCTAGTACAGAGGGATGTTTTTGAGGGACATACTCCTCCTTTATCAAACGCTTGATGGGTTGCATCATGTGAGGATTCATTGATCTATACTTTCTCCATTGCTTGAATGATAATAACTGCACAAAAGCCTTGATAACCTGCATCCGACCTACGAGTTGCAGCGATCATCAGTGCTTCATCTTCCAGATTCAGAATAACGAATCATCAGGAGGAACACTTCCTGAATGTGGAACATGATACTTCTTTCTGAATCAGTGAGCCATCATGGCCGGTGGATCTTAATTCCGTCGGCAGCAAGATGGTAGGCACTTAGACGTATCCACTGAGACCCGGCGACAACCGATTCGACCCCAAGTTAAGCCTGGAGGTTCCACGGATTACATAATTTTACCCATGCCTGATCTGTCTATTAGCCTGCCAGACACGGACAATAAAGCCGTAACAGACGGACTGGGCGGGGCGGCTTGGTAACAAATTCGACACAAGATTCTTTTGGCAACATCTACCAACAACCGTCCAATTCCTAAAATAGCAGATACTGCACCACCAATTGTCATTTGTAAGATATCTCCATGCGATGGCTATAGCCCGGACTTTAGGTATCCAAACGCCAGTTCATTATTGCAGGTCCTGACGGAAGAAGACAGCATCCACCTGGAGAGTTTGTTCAGTCTCTGGATCAACGAATACGGGCTCCAGCAACACAGGTTGGAATTTTCGGTGTTCCAACTCCTGTAGAAGTCTGGCATAGCTCTGGCCTCCATCAAAAAGTGGCACCAGTGACAATTCTATCTGCATTCCGACCATCTCATCTAGTACATCCCCTGCCCCATCAATCACATGCCCCTCATAACCCTGAGTATCAATTTTCAAAAAGGGATTCGCACCAGGTTGAAACTGCACACCGTACAGGTCACTTAACCTCCGCACCTGAACCGTAGTCGATGATGACGTCTGCGCACCCGAATATACTCGAGTCTGTCGTTCCAGGGGGGCCAGGAATGAACTGCATTTATCGTCCTTAGCGATATTCATCTCAGCCTCCTCTGGAGCACTTCCCAGTGCGTATTGGAAAACCTCCCAATTATCGTCCTTTTTTGCCTTGCTTAGTAGGGACTGAAAAGGTTTTTCCAATGGCTCAAATGAAACGATCCGCCCCCGGTAGTCGGCATCTCTCAACTCAGATGCAAACCCACCGTCGCTTGCCCCGGCATCAAGGACGAGATCTACACCCACGCGTTCCAGCATCCGCTGTCTCCGTGCAGTAAATGAACCCGCCGCATTGAAGCGATTCACCTCTAAACCAACTCTACGAAACTGCTGCTTCAAAAAAGTCCTGATTCTCATCAAACGAAAATTTGGTGAGAAGTAGCTGGCTCCATTAGTCGGTTTCTCTGCATTCCTTCAGCAATCTGGTCCTTTGTGTCCAGACAACGGGTGTGGTGTTACAGGAAAGTTTGTTTATGTGCCTTTGAAGACGCTCTGGGCTGAGCTTGTGAAGGCACTCACATGTACCTTCTTCAGCACTACCCAAATAATTCAATTCCGCTGGTGTGTGCCCCGCCTTTAACATGCCACGAATATAGAATGTTTTGTGGACTCACGCTCTTCTGGCAACCCACGATGTACTACAGAATTATCTGTATTGTTTGGAACAAAGATACCTTCATAGAGCCTCTTGCAAAACTCCCAAATCGGGTGATTTTTTGAGGATTTTGGTTTTTCGAGGATTCTGGTTCTATCTGGAGGGCCTTTGATCTGATTGGGGTCTGCGACTTGTTTTCCAAGACGTTTGTCGACTCAAAAACGAGGGACAGGAGCCTCCAAATTCGTATCTTTGGGAGGTACGAACTCATCAAAAAAACGCGGAGGCTCCGATGTCCCTCAGAAAGAAATTACGCGGATTTTATATTTCCTGTCAGCAAGAGTTGTTCCCTCAGGTTGAGCAGCATTACGGTTTGCTTCCGAGGCGGTACAGGACGTTGTTGTACGTCTTCAAGATGGTGGAGGTGGAGAACTTTTTGCCCCGTCCGGTGCTGCGTGCGCCGGGGCGTCCGCAGGCGCATCGCGCCTCGCTTGCCCGGTCGTTTTTGGCCAAGATGGTGTTGAATATTCCCACGACGGCTGGCTTGCATGAGCGCTTGCTTTCCGAGAAGATGCTTCGGTCTCTGTGTGGTTGGTCCCGTTCGTGTGATGTCCCCAGTGCCTCCACGTTTTCGCGTGCATTCCAGGAATTTGCTGCGACCGCACTGCCCTCTCGGCTCCATGAGGCACGGATCCAAAAAAACTGTCAGGAGCGTCTGATTGGGCATATTTCCCGGGATTCAACGGCGATTGAAGCGCGTGAGAAGGCCGTGCCAAAGAAAAAGAAGCCCGCCCCGGTGGCCCACAAACGTGGGCGTCCAAAAAAGGGAGAAGAACGTCCAAAGGCGCCCAAACGTCTGGTACGCCAGCGTACGATGACGCTGGAGGAGATGTTGGACGATTTGCCAAAAGAATGTACGGTTTCGTGCAAACGCAATGCGAAAGGGGTTACGCAGTCCTGGACGGGATATAAACTGCATATGGATGTTGCAGACGGCGGGATTCCCATCAGTGGTCTGGTCACCTCGGCATCGCTCCATGACAGTCAGGCCGCCCTTCCATTGGCAACCCTGACGGCCCAGCGGGTCGATCACTGTTATGATCTCATGGACAGCGCCTATGACGCGAAGGCGATTCATGCCCATAGTCGGGCCTCGGGGCAGGTGCCGATCATTGATTCGAATCCCCGGACGCGAACCGCGGCGCACCGTCGTGAGAAAAAGGCACAGCGTACGGCCGGGTTTACCCCACCGGAGCGGGTACGTTACCGGGAACGTTCCACGGTCGAGCGGGCCTTTGGACGACTCAAAGATGAGTTTGGCGCACGTCATGTCTGAACTTCCCCCCTAAATTCTCGTCTGTTCGGTTGTATTTGAGGATTCCCCCTCTTCATCAAGGTCTTCGTCCCGTTTATTCGCGGTGATTTTCTCTGGATCGGGGTCAAAAGCGGGTTATTTTCATTGATTTCCGCCTGTTCGGTGGGATTTTCGGGTATTTTGTTGGGGGATATACCTGTCCATGTATGTTTTTGATTTAATGGGAAGTAAATGGCTCAGTATTTGCATTTATCCGAAATATTTCGTATTTTTATGGGAGTCACAACGCTTTTTATCTAATATAGTCTGTCCATGTTTGTCGACAAGATCCCCAACCGGAATTCCAATCCAACTTGGCTCATTCGTGAGTCCAATTGGATCAATGGCAAATCCGTCAAAACCACCCTCGCCAATATCTCCAAGCTCCCCATGGAGATCATTGAGGGACTTCGGATTCTCCTCGCGGGCGGCACCGCGGTCAAATCCGTTGAAGACGCCTTCACCATTCGCAGCAACACCCCGCACGGTCATGTCGCCGCGGTCCTGGGGATCATGAAACAGCTCGGACTGCCTGAACTGATCGCGCCGAAGAATTCCCGCTTCCGTCGATTGGTGCTCGGCATGATCGCCGCACGTGTGATCAAGCCCGCCAGCAAGCTCGCCACCAGCGCCATGTTGGATGTGCGCACCGCTGCCTCCACCCTCAATGAAGAGCTTGGACTCAAATGTGTGGATGAGGAGGATCTGTATGATGCGATGGATCAACTGGTCAAACACAAGACAAGTATTGAGCAGCGTTTAGCCAAGCGCCATCTCAAGGAAGGCGGCCTGGTGCTCTATGATGTAACCAGCAGCTATGTGGAAGGTCGGAAGAATGAGTTTGCCGCCTATGGCTACAACCGGGACAAGAAGCGGGGCAAGCAGCAGATCGTCATCGGTCTGATGACCGATCCAGAAGGTTGTCCGGTGTCGGTGGACGTCTTCCGCGGCAATACCGCAGATGTCAGTACGCTCGGTGCACAGGTGGCCAAGCTTCAGCAGACCTTTGGTCTCAAGCAAGTGGTGTTGGTCGGCGATCGGGGGATCTTGCAGCAGAAGCAGATCCAGGAAGAATTGATCCCCGTGGGACTCGACTGGATCACCGCCATGAAAAAGAATGAGATTCGTGCGGTGGTGGAGCAGGAATCGGTGCAGATGAGTCTGTTTGATGAGCAGGATGTAATGGAAATTCACAGTGATCTGTATCCAGCGGATCGGTTGGTGCTGTGCAGAAACCCCTTGCAGGCCGAGAAGAGCAAGCGGCAGCGGGAAGAACTCCTGATCAAGACGGAGAAAGCCCTGGACAAAATTGTCGAAGCCACCCAGCGCGAGCAGTGCCGGTTAAAGTGCAAAGGCAAAATTGGCGTACGCGTCGGGCGGGTGATTGGGAAATACAAAGTGAGGAAGTTCTTTACGCTGGAGATCGAGGAGGAACACTTTGCCTATAAGCGCGATGAGGCGGCAATTGCGAAGGCAGAAAGGCTTGACGGCTTGTATGCGATCCGTTCAAGCTTGAAACAGAAGCCGGAGGCGACCGAGTTGGTGGCGAATTATAAGCGTCTGTCCACGGTTGAACAGGCCTTTCGCACGATGAAAACGATCTCGTTGCGCGTCCGCCCGATTCATCATCGCAAGAAAAACCGGGTGATCGCGCATGTGTTTTTATGCATGCTGGCCTACTATGTGGAGTATCATCTGCGCCGGAAGCTGGCCCCGATACTGTTCGCAGAAGATGATCCAGCGGGGAAAGCTGCGCAGCGCAAGAATGCTGTGGAGCCGGCCAAACCCTCTCCCCAGGCGAAAAAGAAAGCCCGAACCAAACGGAATAATGAGGGAGAAAAAGTCATGAGCTTTGCCGAAGTAATGGACGAACTGTCCGCGCTTTGCCGTCTGGTTGTGGTACCGAAAATCAGTACAGACACCTCAGACGAAGTGGTCATGATGGAGGCCATCAGCCCTACGCAACAGCGGGTGTTCAAACTTCTCGGCTTCAAGCCTTAGGAAGCACTCGGTTGACAGAACCGAACAAATACCCCCAAAGGCCCCCTGCCGGGGCTGTCAATCTATCCGCATAAAATCCCCCAAATTGTTAGGAATATCGTATATTAGAATCGGCAGAAAGGGGGGAAGTTCAGTCATGTCCGAGTGCGTGGCTATCAGAAGGTGATGTGCCATCTGATGTTTGCCATCGTGGTGCTCACCGTGGATCAATTACTGCGGCTGATCCAATAAACCAGACGAGTCGCGCCAGCCGATAGAATTTGGGGTGTTCGGAAATACGAACCGTAGGATCGGTACGTGAACTTCCAACGGATCAGAGGCGAAATTCACCCCATCGAGGCTTGCCTGGAAGCAAATCGCGCATAGATTTGAGGCAGAAACGAACCGATGTCCATCCTTCACGTAACTTCAGCAAATTGGATTGACTTATGCCTCAAAGTAGACGGGGAATCGGGGGCGAAAAAAGAGTTTTGCAAGAGGCTCCATATATAAACAATCCCTAACCTTCCTCCGCGCATGCCGACGGTTCAGAATCCAAGATGCGAGGCATGAAGGGGATCGGTTGAGACGATTTCGGAGGCAATTGCTGCGCTGTACTGCTGGGTACTCAAATCCTGAAGCTGCCAGTGGGTAGCTGGGTCGTCGGGGAATTGAAAGATTCCTCTTGAAGCCCCGTGGCGAATATCCCGGGGGATCTCAATCTTGGTGAGATCGGTGGATAATCCGGTCCCGAAGCCTTTGAGCAGTGCCTCTTTCAGCGTCCAGTATCTAAAAAATAGCCTCGCTTTTTTTGCGCCCCTAGCCGACAAGATCTCTGCCCGCTCATTCGGGCCAAAAACCATCTCAGAAATCCCATCAAAATCTCTCTTTCGTAAACCTGCTTCCACATCTACCCCCACACGCACTCCCTCCGTAATCGTAATCAGTCCATGAGGATCACTGTGACTCACATTGAATCTGATGGAGACTGGCTTCCCATGCAATAAGGCATACGGTTTGCCATGATCCGCGGCAGCAATCGAAAGTTCGGAGTTGTTACATCCGAGTTGCTGGCAAAGCAGGTAACGCAGCGCCGACCGGCAGAATGCAAACTCCCTTCGTGCACGGTCAACTTGATACCGCTGCCAACGCTGCCGCTCCTGCTCATGAAGCCAACTGACTGCGTGTCGCTCATGAGCCTCGTCAAGAGCTAAATCAATGTGGACCACACTCACCTTACCGATTCGGCAAACAGGGCGAATCCATGATTGAATCATATCAGCCTGCATGGTAAAAGGACGTGGAATTAAAAACTCTTTGCTCAGGAATCCCCGAATTGAACAACGAACGCATCTGTATGCCTCAAACACCGGGACTAAATGGCAACTCGGTAACACTTGCAGATTCTCCAATGCCCGGTGCGGTACCTACAACGGACGCAATAGATGTGTATCCACTGGATTTCAGCCGCTGAGCCAACCCTCGCTTTATAGTCTGGACAAGCTTCGGCCCCTCATAGACGAGTGCAGTATAGATTTGCAGGAGACTGGCACCCGCACGGATCATCTGATAGGCATTTTCCGCTGAGGAAATCCCCCCGACTCCAATAATCGGATAATCGGGGCCAACACAGGAGCGAACATACCTGACCATTTGAACTGCCCTTGGATAGATCGGCGGGCCACTGAGTCCCCCATCACCGATGGCATGCAGGGATTCTTTATCGGTCATGAGCCCGAGACGGTCCTTGGCTGTATTCGTTACGACAAACCCATTGACTCCATGGCGGACTGCCGTCTCCAGGAGTGCCTCCGTCTGACTGTCATAGATCACCTTTGGGGTATCTGGAGGGGAGAGCTTCACCAAGACTGGAACACGGTTACCCACCTGATCCATCAGAGCATTCAATAGTGAATCTAGGTGCTCCGGTACTTCGAAGCTCTTCCCATCTATGGTGTTGGGACACGAGATGTTGATGGTCAGGTAATCGGCATACGGCAAAAGCCGCAAAGCACACTGGCAGTAATCCTCAATGGCCGATGAGCTTCCATCTACTCTGGCAATGCTCACACCAATCGGCATTTTAACCGCAGAGTAGCAGGACAAACGCTGGACAACCCGACGTGAACCCTTGCTGGGGAGTCCCAACCGGTTGATGATCGCACGATCTTCCGGGAGGCGAAACAGCCGCGGCCGCGAATTCCCGGATGAACGGTTCACCGTAACTGAACCCACTTCTGCATGGCCGAACCCCAGCCTGTCCCAAAATGAGACCAATAAGGCATTCTTGTCACACCCTGCAGCCAAGCCAATCGGATTCGGAAAATTCAATCCCCAAATCTTTTGATGAAGGATCGGATCATCAAAGCCAAATGTCTTCTCTAAATGTGCCGGTGCAATCCGATCTGCAATCCATGCGGCACTAAAACCTAACCGGTGAGCTAATTCAGGATCCAGCCCGAAGAGCCGGCGTAGCAGAACGGAATCCATTTCACACTACGTTACCAGCCAGGTAGTAACTGGAATCCAAAATGTGCCCCCTTATCCGGCCGCTGGAATGGGTAGGCATAGTAGATCTCAAAGATGATATAGCCCAGCAGATTGAATCGAGCCGATGGGCCTGCACTGATCACCGGCACGCGCTCCACTGTATCCCGCTCGAACTTGAGCATTTTGAGCGGATCATCTCCTTGATTCCAAGCCATTCCTGCATCAACAAAGCCGACCAACTCCAATGGTAAATAGGGGAAGTTGAACAGTCCCAGCGCCTCCGTTCCAAATAATGGTAGGCGGATCTCAGCACTCGCCATCGCAGCACGCGTCCCATAGAGGCGCGTATATACCGAACATGCAATATCCTGACACTCCTCCGCAAAATCAAAGGAACCATAATTGTATCCGCGAACGAAACCCCGATAATATGGATAATAAAGGCTCTCCCGTGAAAAAATCTGACCCTGATCGCCCCCAAAATTTCCCGCAAACATGCCTCGAATCGCGAACGTAACCGGCTCATAGAAGAAATAGCGTCGATAATCGCCTAATACACTGACGAAGTTGTCCGTCCCAAAACGAGGAACAACTTCAAGCCGGTAGCGCCCCCCCTGAGAAGGTGACGTAAAGCCGAAATTGCTGAAGTCCCCAACATAAGCCAGACCCGCGTCGAAGTAATAGAATCCATCCGGCTCGCACGCCCACACGGTTTGTCGCTCCTCGGCCGTCAGATTACTGCACTTATCTGCATTCCTGCGCTCTCTCTGAATCCCAAAAGCTGTATAAGTGTACGTATAGGCCTGAATATCAAACCCGTAGCGGGTGAATCCCCAAAAAACCTCCAGACGACGGGTCGTCGAAAAAGGATACGAGCCAATGCCACGAACCTGATCCAGATAAAGCCGCTGCCGCAGGTCCTGGATAACATACTGTCCATGCTGATTAATGCCCTGTCGCGGGTAGCCATACAGATAAGGAATATGGGCAACCAGACCGCCATAATTGAATCGTCGACCACGATTCATGTACTGAGCCATCCCCCCTATATCCCGGAAAGTCCCGTTCGCCTGCGCCACAACTGCCAAATTCCGATTCCCCAACATATCGCTGAAATAAAATCCAACCCCCCCGGAAGCACCACCTCCATAATATCCGCCTACAGATACGCCGATGGAAGGAGGCGCAACATAGTCCAGACGAAGGCGCGAATCATAGATCTTTTCAACCGTGGTACGAGGCTCTGGCAACCCGGTCAAAGGGTCATCTAGGTAGTTTTCAACCAACCCCTCATTCGCCGCACTTTGAGGTGGTAGAATACTGGCTTGGGACAGTGCACTACTCTCGACGAGATCTCCCATTGCTTCATCCTGCTCAAGTCCAAAGACCGAATATCCGCCGTCATAAAAGACAGAGTAAACAACCCGTCCATTCTGAGAGGCCACACTCATTGTGGGCGAGAGCGCTGTAATCCCGCTGACTCCCGTTTTTAAATTCGTCACACGGTACGAAGCCTCTTCACGCAAATCGTACCGATAAATATCAGAAAATCCATCCTGATCACTCACAAAATACAGACTCTGTCCGTTCGGAGAGAATTGCGGACTGATGTGTTTTCCCTTCATAAAAGGACGTAGGGTTCTGTGCGTACCACTTTCAAGATCGATCAATGAGAAACGGGTATCGGCATACTCCAGGGTTTCAAAATTTGACCCCTCCGGCCCTCGGTCTGTGACTACTACAATCGTCCGGCCATCCGGAGACCACGCTGGCTGCAGGTCAGCAAACCGGTCACTGGTAATCTGTCGAGCCTGCTGATTCTCTATGTCATAAATGTACAGGTCGCTGATTCCGCCATCAATCCCCGAGAATGCAATGGATCGACCATCTGGAGACCATGCAGGATTGCTGAGCGCACTTACACCACCTACACTAATCCGTCGTTCAATTGCACCACTATCCAGATCCCATATCGAAATTTCATTGTCTCCCTGAACGAAGGTCACAAATGCAAATTGTTTCCCGTCAGGAGACCAAGAGCCTGCGGAACTGATAAAGCGGATATTATCAAAATGGGGATTGGTGTTGGTTGACTGAAGTTTGCGGATGGTTTCTCCTGTTACTGCATCTGCAATGAACAGGTTGATATTGAAGATATCCCTCTCGCTCAAGTATGCAATGTACTGTCCATCCGGGCTCACAGCAGGGGACAGGTTCAAGGCACCTCCACTGAGCTCTTCCGAAAGGATGGCAGTCCCCGCACTGTCTGGATGCGTGCGTGACTCCATCAGGGGCAGGTATGCCTCCTGGATTGCCTGTGCCCATTCCACCGAAAGCGAATCAGCCGTAATCCCAATCGTATATACAAACGCGGAATCAACCCCTACGCGCCCGCCTAACTTGAAAAGATTGGTTACCGCCGCATCACCATATTTACCACCGATGTAGGCTAGGTAGGCCTGTCCATATCGGTATGGAAAGTACTTATTGCTCCGGGTCATATCTTCGATGGTCGGCAAATCATCCCGCAATGCAGCGTCACGCATCCACATGGCCGTATGTGCATCATCACGGCCCACCGACAGATACTCTGCCATTCCCTCTACAAGCCAAAGCGGAAGGAGCTGAAGAGCAAAGCGGGAGCTATCTCCGCGCGACAGTCCAATATCGTATTGAAAGCTGTGCACCAACTCGTGACCCAGTACATGATCCGTCTCCTTATAAATTCCTGTGAGTGGCATGACCACCCTCTCTTTTAGGCTTTCGGTCACCCCTCCAGTGCCCTGACCTAAAAATCCTCCGATCACATTGGTCTGCTGAAAGTCAGCATCGTTGGCGTAAAAAATGATCGGTTTGCGCTCATGGAAATCGCGCAGAAAGGTTCGGGAATGCCGACGATACCACCGTTCACCCATACGGGACGCATCCTCAACCGCATCCTTTGCTTCCGGGTAATAGTAGAATTCAAAGTGGGGAGTCTGAAAACTTCTGAACTCAAATCGATCGTATTGGACTTTATTGCGCCCGAACTGCTGTGCCAGTACAGGGGAGATCCCCACGAGAACCTGTAGAACGATGACCGCTGTGATCTTCAAGATATTTCTCATAGAGTTATTCCGCTGATCATTAATTTTATGTATCCGGGAACTGTCTGGCACCCTCGCCGAGTAGTATAATAGGCTTAGATTGGCAGGCGGTTCCCCAAAAACCCTCCCGTACCCAAAATACTGACAATAATCATACCAAGGCATTGACAAAAAACCGATTCACCCTCTTTTGCTGTGCTGTTGTTTTCGTGCTGTCGGTCCTGAGCCTCCAACTTTTTCGGCTACAGGTAACCGAACGTCAGGACCTCTCAGAAATCGCACGTGGTAACGCACTGCGTGACATACGTGTACTTCCCGCTCGCGGACTGGTCTATGACCGTGAGGGTACCCTCATGGTCCATAATACGCCGACCTACACAATCTCTCTTGCACCGAGATATTTCGACCGAACCCGCATACCACTACTGGCAAAACATCTGGATGTCCCCGACTCTGTTGTAACGCTGCGCCTGCAGGAAGCACAGGACTATAATCCTTATCGGCTGTACCCTTCCTTTTCGAATGTTTCATTTGAGCAATACAGCCGCATCCTTGAAGATGCATACCTGCTGCCTGGTGTCGGTTGGGAAATCAAACAACAAAGACGTTATCCTACAAACGCCCAGGCTTCGCATGCTCTGGGATATATCGGAGAAGTCAACCGCGAAGAACTGAATTCCATCGACCATGAATCTGACTCTTCGCTCTACCGTCAGGGAGATTTTCTGGGGCGAACCGGTATTGAGCGGGGATATGAGCCTTGGCTGCGAGGAATCCCCGGTGTTGCTCGCCGCTGGGTAAATGTATATGGTCTGGAGATCATGTCCTACGCGCAAGGCCAAGGAGATCAGCCACCACGAGGGAATTATGATCTTTACCTCACCCTAGATCATCGTGTTCAGGAATTTGCTGAGTCTCTGTTTGTCAACAAACGCGGAGCAGTGGTCGCCCTGGATCCCAATGATGGTGGCATTATCGCACTGGTCAGCAAGCCGGATTACTCGCTTGAATCGCTCAATCAAGGCATTCAAAGCGAGGCCTGGCAAGCTCTGGTCAGCCATAATGAACAGCCTCTTTATAATCGAGCTACGATGAATTTGATGCCTCCAGGATCAACCTGGAAGCCGTTCATGGCACTTTTGGGGTTGTCGGAAGGGCTCCTCGGAGACGAGGGAGCCGATGCAACGATTTACTGTAACGGGTATCACCCATTCGGTCAGGGTCGTTTTTTTCGGTGTCTGGACGCACATGGCCACCAAAACGTTGTAGAGGCCATACAGAATTCATGTAATACATTCTTTTTCGAATTAGCTCGGAGGATGGATCTTGGCGTCTTCAAAAAGTATGCGAACCACTTTGGCTTCGGAGTAGAATCTCCCACGGACCTGCGAGAACAGACGACTGGCTTCATTCCCGATTCCGCCTACTTCGAGCGAACCGGGAGAGACTGGGGTATCGGAGCAATCATGAATCTCGGTGTCGGGCAGGGAGATATGGGAGTTACTCCATTTCAATTGGCCCGGTATGCCGCTGCGCTGGCCAACGGGGGCACGCTGTACGCACCCCGTATGGTTTCTCACCTGATTGAGCCCGAAACAAATGAACGAGTAGAACTGCCCGACATATCTGATCCCATTTACCTGGACATTGACACGGCCTACGTAAACCTGGTCCGTGAAGGAATGCGCCTAGTCATGGAGGCGGGCACCGCACGCGCTTCACAAATTCCCGGGATTCCGAGTGCGGGAAAGACGGGGACGGCGCAGGCCCCCGGCAATTTTACTGATCATTCAGTCTTCATCATGTTCGCACCATTTGATAATCCCCAGATTGCCTTGGCCGTCCAATGTGAAAACACAGGAAACGGAAGCCAGTGTGCGGCTCCGATTGCCAGCCTGCTTGCAGAGATGTATCTCAAGGGAGAGATCACTCCCTCCTGGCAAACGGATATCCGAATGCAGCGTGCCTTATCAGCAACCAGCCAGTCACTGACACAAGCAGTCCAATAATTCATGCGACGGTGGTATCGAAACCTTGACATCTCAACTCTTTTGATCTGGATTGCCCTGTGTGCCTGTGGGCTGGTTGCGATTTATAGCTCTACCCACGGGGAAGCGCAGGAATTTTTGCTGAACACAGTCCAGAACAGTTTCCCACGACAGCGTCTCTGGCTTATGATCTCCACCGTTGCGCTCGTGACTATTCTATTGGTACCAATGCGTCTGTTGATTCGAATGGTCCCGTGGATTTATCTGGCAACTATCGGATTTTTGATCCTAGCTCTGGTGATTGGCCGCGAAGTGGGTGGAGCACGTTCATGGGTCTACTTTGGACCGATCGGCTTCCAGTCCTCCGAGTTGGCAAAAATTGGAGGACTGCTCATGGCTGCTTTTGTGTTGGCATCCCGCAGGAAGGAGAAATCAATTCTGCCTACGGCGATGATCACTGCTGGAGCCCTTGGTCTGCCGGCCCTACTGATCATTCTCCAGAATGACCTCGGAACCGCACTTGTATTTGTGGGCCTTATGCCCATCCTTGCGCTCTGTGGCGGAGTGCCCCTCAGGATTGTCGGACTCTTGATCCTCTTTCCCGTTGCGGGGTATCTGACAATCCTCAGCTGGCCGGTTGCCTTGGGGTTTACGGCCCTGGTTGGGATTATAGCGTGGTATGGAACACGCAGCCGCATCTGGGTCGCCGCCGGGGTGATCGCCAGCGCAATGACCATCAGCATCGCCAACTTTGCGCTGCAGTATGTGCTGCAACCGCATCAGGTTGCCCGTATTGTCTCTTTTTCCAATCCCGAAGCGGATGAATACCGGGCCAATGTTGGTTTCCATCTCGTGCAATCGAAAGCAGCAATCGGGTCAGGTGGATGGTTTGGGCTAGGATTTCGTCAGGGCACCCAAACACAAGGCCGCTATATTCCCGAGCAATCTACAGATTTTGTATTCTCCGTCATTGGCGAGGAATGGGGGTTTGTTGGCGGGATCCTGGTCTTATTACTCTTTGCTGCACTGATGCTTCGTTTACTCTGGCTGGCAAGAACCACTGACCACCCCTTCGGAAACCTTGTTGTTGCTGGGGTTGCAGGAATATTTTTGATTCATGTATGCGTGAATATTGGCATGGTGCTAGGTCTGCTGCCTGTGATCGGCATTCCGTTGCCTTTCCTATCCTATGGTGGCTCGGCCCTCCTCACCAATACCACCCTCTTGGGCCTCGCTTTGGCGTGTTATATGAGACGGGCTGAATTTTCACTCTACGCGTAGACCATTGAGTTCACCTCATTTTGACATCATCGTGATTGGATTGGGAGCAGCTGGCAGTGCCGCATTGTTTCATGTCGCTCGAATGGGAGCTACCGTACTGGGAATCGATCGATTTGTCTGTCCGCATACGCATGGTTCAACGCACAGCGAGAGCCGAATTATACGAAAAAGCTATTCCGAAGGGCCACAATATCTGCCACTGCTCAACCGAGCCTATACGTTGTGGGCTGAATTGGAAAACGCATCTGCAACAAAACTCATGTACCTAGGGGGGTGTCTCAATATTGGTCAACCCGACAGTGAAATGGTTCGTGCTGCACAAAAAACCGCCATCGCCGGTAATACCCGGCATCTGCTGTTATCCTCCAACGAAGTGAACCAACGCTATCCCGGATATCGTCTCCAATCAGATCAGGTTGCACTGGTTGATCTGGAAGCGGGCTACATCCAGCCTGAACTCTGTGTGCGCACCCATTTACGAAGAGCTGCAATGCACGGCGCCCAATGTCAGTTTGGGACACCCGTCCTGTCCTGGCGGGTCCAACAAGGTCGCGTTGTCGTGAAAACGGATCTGGATACCTTTGAAGCGCCACGGGTAATTCTGACGGCTGGAGCCTGGATGCGTGACTTCGCGCCTATTCCCCTGACGGTTGAGCGCGTCACGAATTCCTGGTTTACACCGACCGGCTCACACTTCACGCCTGCGCAATGTCCACCATTTATTCTGGAGGATGTGACTGGGTTGAAGAGCTATGGATGTCCCGACTTGGGCAGCGGGATCAAGGTAGGTCTACATTACTTAGGCCAAGTTGTCACACACCCAAAAGAGATCAACCGAAAGGTCGGACTGGAAGATGAGGCCCATGCACGCGGAGTCCTAGAGAGGATCATGCCGGAGGCCGCAGGGAGGTGCCGTAAAACGACCGTCTGCATCTACTCAAATACGCCGGATAAACACTATCTCATAGACCGGATGTATGGGGATGACGAGCACGTTATCATAGGAAGTGCCTGTTCTGGCCATGGGTTCAAAGCCAGTTCTGCAGTTGGTGAATCATTGGCAGCTCTGGCTCTGGATAAACCTCCTCCCGTAGATCTCTCACCATTCAAATGGAGGTGGCCAATAAAGTCGTAATATGGAAGATTATCTCAGGGCGGCGCTTCAGCGCATATTGACAACCATGCCGTCTGTGCCGGCAGATTTTGTGCCGGAGTTGTCGGTCCCCGCAAACCCGGATCACGGCGACCTTGCCACAAACTGTGCAATGCAGCTTGCCCGCCACTTGCGTCGCCCGCCACGGATGATTGCGGAAGAGATCGTTACCGCATTCACGGCAGATGAACATGATCCCTTTTACGTAGACTCGATCTCGGTTGCAGGAGGAGGATTTATTAATTTCAAATGCTCCAACCGATACCTGTACCGTGAGCTTGGATCCTGCCTGCACCAAGGGGTTGATTTTGGACGTTCCGATACAGGCAAAGGCAAGCACGCACTGGTAGAATTTGTCAGTGCGAACCCTACAGGACCGTTGACGGTGGGACATGGCCGGAATGCCGTTCTGGGAGACACCCTTGCAAGCCTGCTGGAATGGGTTGGTTATCGCGTCACGCGTGAATATTACTTCAATGACGCTGGACGCCAGATGCGTGTTCTGGGTGCTTCACTGCGAAGCCGATATGAGGAGGTGACCGCCGAGGAAAACCAGCCGTTTGCAGACCTGCCCCGTGCAATCAGGCATCGGCAGAGTTATAAATCAAAACAACTGGAGGACACGGGCGACAAGCCGATCATCGTAGCAGATTCCTTCCCTGAAGACGGTTACCTCGGTGCCTACATCACGACGATTGCCCGCGAACTGGTACAGAAACACGGAATTGGGCTGTTGGACAGTAAGAACGACGACATTTTTGAACGCGCGGCCAAATCTGCCATCTTTTCCGAAATTCGTACCACACTTGAGCACCTCGGAGTCTCAATGGACAACTATTTCAACGAAAAAAGTCTTTATGAGACGGGTGCAGTAACCAGTACCCTGGACGCACTGCGAGCACGTGACATGGTTTATGAGCAGGATGGTGCAACATGGTTCAAGACTTCCAGTCTCGGGAAAGAATCGGATACGGTACTGGTGAAGCAGACCGGTGAGCCAACGTATCGCCTACCCGACATTGCCTATCACGTTGACAAGATGGAACGGGGGTTTGATCTTCTGGTCAATGTATTTGGCGCTGATCATATTGGTACGTACCCTGATATTCTGCGCGGCCTGGATGTGCTGGGATTTGACTCACGCCGCATCAAGGTGATTATCTACCAGTTTGTGACCCTGATACGCGGCGGCGAGGAAGTAAAGATGAGTACCCGCAAGGCAAATTTTATTACGCTGGATGAACTCATGGACGAAGTATCGCCCGATGTGACACGGTATTTCTTTGTCATGCGATCCGCCCAGAAGCATCTGGAATTTGATATTGACTTGGCACGGGAAGCCAGTGATAAGAACCCTGTTTTCTATCTTCAGTATGCTCATGCACGTATTTGCTCCATCCTGAAGAAAGCAGCTGACCTCAACCTTGCGCCGGATCCTAGCCCGTCTAGCCTGGATCTGCTCGTTCATGAATCCGAAATCGCTTTAATCAAGGAAATTATTCATTTTCCGAGGGCGGTGTCCAATTGTGCCGAGACATGCGAACCACATCGGCTCGCAACTTATCTGCGTGGAGTTGCAGAGGCATTTACCCAGTTTTACCATTCGTGCCGTATTCTTGGGGAGGAAGAAAAGATTGCAACGGCACGCATGACCCTGGCGCAGGCTACCAGTATTACACTCCGTAATGGGCTCTCAATTCTGGGGATCAGCGCCCCCGAACGCATGTAGACATGAAGGTTGCTTTTCAGGGAGAAATTGGTGCATTCAGTGAGGAGGCGGCGGGCCGCCTGTATCCTGGTTGCCATGTGGTTCCATTACCTGCAATGGATGATGTATTTATGGCGGTTGAATCCCAGACCGTTTCGCGAGGGATTGTTCCGATTGAGAACTCCCTCTTTGGCAGTGTTCATATCAACTACGACCTTTTGCGTGCGCACCAAGTCAGGATTGCAGGAGAAGTAAAACTTCGCATCCGCCATTTCCTGATGGCCAAGCCCGGCGCCCGGCTAGAGAACATCCAACGCGTTCTTTCTCATCCCCAGGCCCTCGGACAGTGTCAGACATTTCTGAAGGAAAAGCTTGGTTGGAGTGAGGTTGTGCCTACCTACGATACCGCAGGTGCCGCAAAACTGATCGCGGCGGAAGACAGCCTTGCAAGTGCTGCGATCGGGCCTGCACGGGCTGCTCAGGAGTATGGCCTGGAGGTTCTGGCAACCGACCTGCAAAGTCATGCACTCAATTATACACGGTTTCTGGCTTTAGCACCAGAAAATGCCGAGAGGTGCGCCTCTACGGGAGCCTCACTCAAGACCTCAATCGTGTTTGCACTAAAACAAACCATACCCGGCGCTCTTTTTAAGAGCCTCAGCGTATTTTTTCTACGTGATCTGGACCTGTACAAGGTAGAAAGCCGCCCACTGATTGGCCATCCCGGTGATTACCTGTTTTATCTGGATGTTGAGGGAGACACCGCAGATCCTGTCCTTCAGCGGGCTCTTGAACATCTTGGCGAAATCACCACAGATCTGCGTATCCTGGGATCCTATCCCCGCGGACAGACCTGGGACGGAGACCATGTAAGCCAGTAAACTTGCACAAATTTATACCAATCATCCCCCACGAATCAAATGTACCGCATCTGTTTTTCTCTATTCATGCTTTCCATGCTCTGCGTGAGCGCCTATGCTCAGAAAAGAGCTCTCGACCACGATGTATACGAAATCTGGAATAGTATCTCTGACCGGGAAATTTCACATGATGGTCAGTGGAGCTTCTACGAATACGGCCCAGAAAAGGGAGATGGAATGCTTGAGATCCGCAGTCTCACAGACGATGAACTGTACAAGATCCCGAGGGGGAACGCAGCCCAGTTTACGCATGATTCCCGGTATGTGGTGTATCTGATTACCCCGCCTGATGATACACTGCGCGCTGCCCGTAAAGCAGATCTTGACGAGGATGAAATGCCAAAGGATACCCTTGGTGTTCTGGACCTTGAAACCGGGGGATCCCATTACATACCCCATGTCCGCTCTTTCGAAGTCCCGGACGACTTCACCAATGTGGTGGCATATCTCTCGGAAAAAACAGAGGCAGATTCTACTGGCAAAGGCCGCATGCTCCATATACATGATCTTGGAACCGCAAGTGCGACCAGCTTTGCACATGTTCAGGAATACCTGCTCTCTGCGAACGGTGCACATCTGGTATACACCTTTGAGGGAAATGACTCGCTGGATACCGGACTGGTCAGAGTGGATCTTTCCTCTGGTACAGTGGACACGCTTCTCTCTGGCGGAGGAGCATATGAGCGTTTGACGTTCGATGAAGCAGGAGACCAGCTGGCGTTTCTGTCCAGTCGTGAGGGACATGCGATGGATCCCGCAGAGTATGCACTCTATTACTGGCGGGCAGGCACGGACAGTGTTCGCGCAGTTGCTACCGCAGCCAGTGACGCTCTTGCTGAAGGCTGGTGGATCAGTCCCAACAGAGATCCGTCCTTTTCAGAGAGTGGAGATCGACTCTACTTTGGCACTGCACCAAAACCGCCGGCTGAAAAGGAAGAGGTTGACGAAGAAGAAAGCCCGGTTCTGGACATCTGGAACTGGCGAGATCCGCTTCTGCAACCCATGCAGCTGGTGAACGCGGAGCGAGAAAAAGAGCGCTCTTACCTAGCAGTCCTGCATCTGGATACAGAGCAGATCATCCAACTGGCCCACAAAGCGATGCCGGATGTATCGGTAGGATCAGACGGAGATGCAGACATTGCGATCGGCTGGTCAGACCTGCCCTACCGACAGCAGATCAGCTGGGATTCCCCCAGAGCCTACGATACCTACGTGGTCAACGTACTTGATGGCACAAGCACATTGGTCCTTGAGGGAGTCCAATATCGCCCGTCCCTCTCCCCTGATGCACAATACATTACCTGGTGGGACCGTGATAAACTAAGCTGGATAGCCCTGGCGACTGACGATAAAGAGCCGATCAATCTGACTGTTTCACTGGAGCTACCGGTGCACAATGAAATCCACGACTGGCCTTATGGCCCCAACCCATACGGCAATGCAGGCTGGAGCGCAGATGATCATGAATTCCTGTTATATGACCGCTACGATATCTGGGCGGTCAATCCCAACGATGTCTCTTCGCTGCGTAATGTAACTGGCGGTTTGGGTCGCGAGCAAAATCTACAATTCCGTTATGTCGAACTGGACCCGGATGAAGAATCCATTCCCGACCAACTCATGCTCTCAGCCTTTGATCTGGACACAAAAGCTTCTGGATTCTACCAGATGGAAATTGATTCAGATGAAAACCCGGAGGAGCTGGTTATGATGGATAAGCGTTTTGGCTTTTTGCAAAAGGCTGAGAACGCAGATCAACTGCTCTTTACACGAGAGAGTTTCATCGAATCTAGGGATCTTTGGACGAGCAGTCTGGGTCTGTCTGACATGGAGCAGGTGAGCGATGTCAACCCCCAGCAATCGGACTACAGCTGGGGCACCGCCGAGCTTGTCTATTGGACCTCCTTGGACGGAATCCCACTCACGGGGATGTTATTCAAGCCGGATGGATTTGATGCATCACAAGAATACCCGATGATGGTGTATTTCTATGAAAAGATGTCCAACGGACTACACCAGCACCGGCCGCCCGTCACTGCACGTTCTTCGATCAGCTTTTCCTTCTATGTCAGCCGTGGATATGTGGTCTTCGTACCGGACATCCCCTACAAAGTTGGCTATCCAGGAGAGAGCGCACTGAACGCCGTCGTGCCGGGCGTTACCATGCTCATCAACCAGGGCTTTGTGGACCCAGACCGTGTTGGAGTGCAGGGACACAGCTGGGGAGGATATCAGATTGCCTATATGATCACTGAATCGGATCTATTTGCTGCTGCGGAAGCAGGTGCCCCGGTTGTCAATATGACGAGTGCCTATGGCGGAATCCGTTGGGCCAGTGGAATGAGTCGAATGTTTCAATATGAGCGCACCCAAAGCCGGATCGGAGGATCCCTTTGGGAAACCCCACTCAGGTATCTTGATAACTCGCCATTATTCCAGGCGGACAAGATCAAAACCCCGGTTCTTATGCTCCACAATGATGATGATGGTGCTGTGCCGTGGTACCAGGGCATTGAATTTTTTGTGGCTCTGCGACGCTTACAAAAACCGGTCTGGATGCTCAATTATAACGGGGAAGGCCATGGCCTCTCAAAGTACGCCAACAAGAGAGACTTCGCTATTCGCATGCAGCAATTCTTTGATCATTATCTCATGGATGCCCCTGCTCCCGTATGGATGACCGAAGGAGTCCCTGCGATCATGAAAGGAGAAACACTGGGGCTTGAACCTGCCGATGGCCAATAATAGCGGAAGGACTTCTGGTCTCTTTCGCGGATTGGTAAAGCAGAGAAATTTTCTATAGACAAACTTCTACGGCTCATGATCACCATTAGCTTCTTACAAAATCATTTTAGATGAATTAGGTCAGAAAGTTGATAGGCGTTGTATACATGGCTATCTGGTATTTCTCATCGGACAAACGACAATGCGGATAGCGTGGAATGAGATTAAACGCCGTGCGGGCGAGTTCGCACAGCGGTGGGCAGATGAAACCTACGAGAAAGGAGCAACCCAAACTTTTTACAATGAGTTTTTTGGTGTATTCGGGGTTGACCGAAAGCGTGTAGCGCTCTATGAGCATCACGTAAATCTTCTGGGCGACCGATCTGGTTTTGTTGATTTATTGTGGAAAGGTGTCCTTCTGGTTGAGCAGAAAAGTAGAGGGCGTGATCTTGTGAAAGCTTGGGATCAAGCCGTTCGGTATGCCGAGGCGCTGGATGCCCCCGACATGCCTCGCTATATCCTCGTATCCGACTTCCAGACGTTCCACCTGACTGATCTTGACACACGGAAAGAATGGAAATTCTCGCTATCTGATTTTCCTAGGCATGTGTACGATTTCGGTTTTATTATTGGCTCACAGAAGCGGGTTTTTCGGGATCAAGACCCCGTAAATATCAAGGCTGCAGAACTGGTGGGGCGTTTGCATGATATGCTTCTTGAAGAAGCGGGATATACGGGACACGATCTCGAGCAGTTGCTCGTACGAATTGTATTCTGTCTGTTCGCTGATGATACGGGGATATTTGAGCCACGAGATATTTTTCTTGTCTATCTCGAAGAGCGTACGGCAAAGGATGGATCTGACCTCGGTGCAAGACTACTGCACTTATTCAGTATCCTGGATAAACCTGTATCGCAGCGGAGCAATACACTGGATGAAGACCTGAAGCAATTCCCGTACGTCAATGGGGCACTGTTTGAGGGGCGATTGGAATTTCCAAACTTCACGGCACCGATGCGGGATGCGCTCTTGGATGCCTGCAAGTTTGACTGGTCGAATATATCCCCCGCGATTTTCGGATCGCTGTTCCAATCTGTTATGGACGCGGCCGAACGGCGCAAGCACGGTGCACACTACACAACCGAAAAGAATATCCTCAAGGTAATTGAACCTCTATTCATGGATGATCTTCGGGAGGAGTTTGACCACATAAAAATATTGAAGCGGGGGCGCCTCACACGTTTGCGGAAATTCCAACAGAAACTCGGGTCGCTGCGCTTTTTTGACCCCGCATGTGGGTGTGGGAACTTCCTTGTTATTGCCTACCGAGAATTGCGCTTGCTTGAACTAGACGTGCTAAAAGCAATCCATGAATCTGATGATGTGCAAGCGGGGAGGCAGCAGGATCTGGCTGCGGAGATGCTATCGGTAGTGGACGTAGATCAGTTTTTTGGGGTTGAGATCAGTGAGTTTCCGGTTCGTATTGCAGAGACTGCATTGTGGATGATGGACCATATCATGAATAATCATCTCAGCCTTGAATTCGGTGAGACCTTCACACGGATTCCACTGGAGGCCTCGCCACATATTGTTCATGGGGATGCGCTGGAAATAGACTGGTCCACGTTGCTTTCACCAGAAGACTGTTCGTTTGTATTTGGGAATCCCCCATTTGGAGGTGCGAAGTTTCAAAGTAAGGATCAGCGTGCACAGGTGCATCGGATTGCGGCATTGGGCAAAGGTGGGGGTACACTAGATTATGTTACTGCGTGGTTTATTAAAGCGGGAAAATATATCAGTGCTGGAGGGGAGGGACGAATTGGATTTGTAGCAACGAATTCGATTACACAGGGAGAGCAGGTAGGACAGTTGTGGCCGATTCTGTTTGAGCGCTTTAAGGTTGATATTTCGTTTGCCCATCGAACCTTCGCCTGGGGGTCGGATGCGCGGGGGAAGGCACATGTACATGTGGTCATCATTGGCCTTGATCTTCAGAAACAAGCACGGACGAAGAAGCGCCTGTTCAGCTACCCCAATATCCAGGGTGAGCCGCTCGAAAGTAATCATTCCATGCTCTCCCCCTACTTGTTTGATGCCAGTGGTTTGAGGAATCCGCATATTATCGTGCACGAAGAAAGCCGTCCGATCAATGGATGGGGGAAAATGATCATCGGATCCCAGCCTATAGATAAGGGCTACTATATTTTCAATGAAAAAGAGCGGAACGAATTTTTGGAGACTGAACCTGGGGCATTTCCGTTCATGCGACCTTTTGTGGGAGCGCGCGAGTTTTTACAAGGCAAGAAGCGTTGGATCTTGGCACTGCATGACGCGTCGCCGAATGTGTTGGTAAAGCTTCCAAATGTTCGGAAACGAATTGCGGCCGTTCGCGCCTACCGGGAATCAAGTAAGCGTGTCTCTACTAAGAAGCTCGCTAAAGTCCCCAGGATTTGGCAGGTCAATGTCATTCCTGATGCTGCTTATTTAGTGATTCCCAGAGTTAGTTCTGAACGGAGGGAGTATATGCCCATCGGATGGGTTGAGCCACCAGTGGTTCCCAGTGATGCAGTACTCGTAATAGAGAATGCAACGCTTAGTTATTTTGCCTTGCTAACTTCGGCCATGCATATGGCATGGATGCGGGCAGTCGCTGGACGGTTGAAGAGTGATTATCGCTATTCTGTCGGGGTCGTCTATAACACGTTTCCTGTGCCGCAGCAGATGCAAATTGGACTTCACTTGATCCCTTGGCACAAGCTATACTGGATATTCGTGCAGCTTATCCAGAGGCAACGTTGTCTGATTTGTATGATCCAGATCTTATGCCGCCTGATCTTCGCCGTGCACACCAGAAGCTCGATCGTGCCGTAGACCGACTGTATGATCCGAAGGGGTTCAAGTCCGAGGCTGATAGAGTCCGCCTCTTGTTCATGCGCTATGAACAAATAATCACCCCGCTATTGGCGGAGGGAGAAAAGAAAAAGCGGAGACGAAATTCGTGATTTGACGCAGACCAAAGGTCACTCGCTCTGAGGATATTGTGAATAGTATCTGCGCGAACAGAAGGGAATGTAGAAAAAGACTCGATTCAAGAACATTACTTTGTTGGTTCTACCGGCATTGTTGTGGATAGAGTTCTGATTCCCCATGAAGGAAGAAGATCACAGATTCAAAGTTTTCGGATCTTCTGTCCCTTTGTTTGATGGCTTTTACCGCTTGAATCTTTCCGTTGAGTTACTCGGCTCTGGTATTGGATGATTCATGACAAATTGCATAGAACACTCTCTTGACACTGATTGTGCTAGTAAACCAACAGCTTGTCAATGCGCCCGTCATCCTTGAATCATAAACTGGTTCGGGGGCAAAGCATCAACAACCGTATCACGCTCCATGCAAACCCTCAGTCGGTTCAGTAAAAAACCGAAATTTAATCATTCCATACAAATGCCGGTAGAACCACTTTGTTAGGTTATGCTCTATAAAATCCCTTCTTGGTCAGTGTCCAGACGCTTTCTGTTCCGTTTGTTTATGCTATCTCGTTGACAAACTCTTTTGCCGAGTGCTTTACAGTAAAACATATGTTTTATAAATATTTTCTAAACCGTCGATGTCAGGATTATTGTCCAGAGTTTTATCAACTTTTCTATGTAGTCTCCACTTTTGGACGTTAGCGTGAACGTTCCGCATTGCGGATCCGTACCGTTATGGCATGCTGCAAGGTGATGAATAATTTGCCCGCAGGGCAGCTATCGTACCCATCATCAGCTATTCTTATTGTAATAGCTTTCCGGTAATCGCCTGGGGAGTTGGTGCCAGATGAGCTTTCCCGTTCCAGGCGCAGAACGTTCCCAATTTTCAATTGAAAGATCTACCCTGGCCATGGATGCAGTTGGAAATTCTTTCAGTGCGCAGTTCGATAGGAGTGCTGCGGTCATAGACCATGTAGGCTGGTGCCCCACTAACATGACCGTTTGGATATGGTCGGGAACCTCCTGCAGATAATGGATCAGATCTTGCGGCGCAGCGTGGTAGAGTGCCCGCTCGTACCGGACATCCGCCTGCCACACACCTGCCTCACCGGCCATCATATAGGTTGACCGGGCACGGACAGCGGTAGAACAGAGGATGAGGTCCGGCAAAGGCCCCATCTCTGTAAGCCAACGCCCCATAGCGCGGGATGTACGCCTGCCACGTGAATTCAACGGCCGATCATGATCCTGGCCATAGGTTGCGTTCCAGTCGGACTTGCCGTGACGAAGAAACAGAACGGTCTTGGGCATTACTTATCCAATGAGTACGGTGGATATTCATCGGTGGCAAACAGGAAAGCGTAGGCAGATACACGCAGCGACCATCGTAATACGCCGCTAGAAATATCAAATATCGATTGCGGATAACGCCCCGTGAACACCATGACCACCCAACATATGGGGGTGATCAAATAAAGCAGCACTGTAACAAATAAAGAGAGTATTATTGAATGAGGAAGGACGAGTAGCCACTTTACTAAAGGCAATAACCGGCTCAAGAAAATATCTTCATCGGGATAATCGATCTCTATAAGAACCCCACCAGTCTCACCGAACGATGGATATTCGTCGGTCAGGAGCAGTAGATATGCATCTGATCTCAAAATAAACCGATAGCAATTCAGATTGAATGTAAACAACTGTCGGGGATAATGATCAAAAAACAGGATCGAAAAAACTGTGGCAAGACGACTCACAACTGCAACGCACATAAGAATGCAGCAGATGACTATTACTGGCAATAACAGGAGCGGGCGAAATAAGATACTCAATCGGCTCTGGCTCTCCTGATAGGGGATTTCGAGGCGTGCCGGATATTCCATAAATTCAGCCAAAACAATTAAGACGCACTGCTAACTCGCAGTCATTTGGTTTTGTTTTAGGGAACCTTCATAATCCTGCAATCTTCCGTGATGCGGGGCATCAATCAAAATCGCGTAGATCCTGTTTGGCTGATACAGTGACACACATTCCAAGTTGCCCATACCTGTGCTGATCCTGACCCTCAGGCCGGCACCTTACCAAAACGACGCTGCCGCTTCTGGAATGCACAAAGGGCCGTATCGAGTTTCGTTCCGTCAAAATCCGGCCAGTAATCCGGCATAAAATAGAGTTCTGCATAGGCGCATTCCCAAAGCAGAAAATCGCTCAGGCGTTGTTCCCCACCGGTTCGTATGAGAAGATCTACATCCGGTACAAGGCTGTCTGCATTGTAAGCCCGCATGAGTGCCTGCAGGAAATCACCATTCCCGTTATTCCCAACATGCTGTGCTGCCCGCGTGAGAGAATCCCGAGCAGAATAATCAATCGCCAAACGCAGGTGCAGAGCCGTACCATGCATGGTGCGGGCTTCGGCACGCAGGACGGCCTGCAAGACCGGGTCCGGCAAGCGGTCACGCCTGCCAATGATACTCAGTCGAATATTTCGCCGAACACAACGGGCCGCCTGACTGGGCAACTGTGCCGCCAGAATCCGCATCAGTGCTCTGACTTCACTCTGGGGACGCTGCCAGTTATCCGACGAAAATGCATACAGTGTCAGCGTATGGATCTGCCGCTCAACGGCGGCCTCAACCGTTTCTCTGAGCGATCGAACCCCGGCGTGATGTCCTGCTGTACGCGGAAGGCCACGCTCAGTGGCCCAGCGGCCATTGCCATCCATGATGATCGCAACATGCAGTCGATCGGTCATCGTTTCTTGGTCTGTCGTCATGCGTGGTCTACCGAAATTGCAGTGCACTGCCTTGAATCGGGAGCGGTGGCGGAGCACATCCCCTCCGTGAGCGACAGTTGCACGTTCATGTCAATTTGAAAAATCATCCTCATCAATAGTCACAGACCGAGCCACCTGGAGCATATGCTCCATTTGCTCTACATACGAAAGAAGAGCCTCGGTCCCCTTGGAGGTCAAACGATATTCTGTATGCGGCATTCGGCCCTGAAAAGATTTTATACATTCGATATAACCTGCCTTCTCTAATTTTTGAGCGTGGCGACTCAAATTGCCATCCGACGTGCTGAGAAGTACTTTCAGATCCCTGAAACTAAGGGTTTCGCCAGCTGCCAAAGCACTCACAATCCCGAGACGCACCCGCGCATGAATCAAGGGATCCAGGTTTTTTCGCAGCACTCTCATCGAACTGAAAAAAAATTTACCCTCCATATCTCCGCGCGATATACAGTCCAAACCCAATATGCAGCCCCCCAAAACTGAGTGCCAGCAACAGATGCATCCAGGCAGGTGGAAGAAAGAGGGAGATAATCCCCATCACCATAAAACAGATGCCCAAAATGGGGATGATTCGGACACTGCTTGTCCCCCCTGTAATCGTACCTGCACCATAGAACAGAAGCCACAGCGTAGCCAGAAGATCCTGACTGCCTGCCTGCCATAAGGCAACCGTGAACAGCAACCCCGCCACCATGGATGGGGCAAGCGTCAAAATGTACTTGCGGCCGGGACCACTGGTAAGGGATACACCACATTCTCGCGCCTTCCTGCGCAGTGTCCAGATGGCGATAGTCGTCGCGACCACTGCTTCAATAAACCAGATCATCAAGATTCCATCCGATGTGGCCTGCATGGAAGCAATCCAGGATGCAAGTACCGCAGTAATCCCGACAGCTACCATGCCCCACCCAGGCACCGCCGTGAATGAAGCGGAACGTTCCATCACATCGCGAATAAATCGTAGATGCTCGCTTGCCTGATTCTGAGAGTTCTCTGTGCGACTCGGTATCGGTCCGTATTCTATGCGCATAGGTTATATACTTTGTAAAGTACTTTATGTTGCAAAGCAATCATTTTTTGCGAATCCAACCCCGTCCCCTGTACGTTCAAGCCGTTTCAATTCCTTGATGATGCACACCTTGGATGATTTAGCGACCCCATGTCTGCTCATTGATGAGCAGCGCATGGAAGCAAATCTTGCACAAATGGCTACAAGGGCCGCAACCGTCGAACTGCGACCGCATACGAAAACCCATAAATCCGTAGCACTTGCAAAGCGTCAACTCAAGCACGGTGCCAATGGGATCACCGTAGCGAAAGTCAGCGAAGCTGAGAAATTTGTTCAGCATGGCTTTCAGGATGTGCGGATTGCTTATACCGTGGTGGGAGAAAGGCAACTTGAGCACCTGATCAAACTCGCACACCAGGCTCGCATTTCTTTTTGCATCGACAGCGAAGAGGGAGCAAACCGGGCTTCCAGGGCATTCACCGAAGCCGGCATTTCTGTTGATGTGCTCCTGGAAATTGACACGGGGCATGGCCGCTGTGGAGTCCCCTATGACCGTGAAGATGTCGTCGCGCTCGCCCTGAAAATCCAGAAACTGGATGGTTTACATCTGTGCGGGATTCTGACGCACGAAGGAAATGCCTATTCCCGGGATCATGCGGATATAACCGCGATCATGGCCCAGACACGTGACCGAATGCTTGAGGTTGCCGTCCGGCTGTCCGAAGCTCATTGCGCGGATCCATTCTCCTTCGAAATCAGTATGGGTTCCACGCCCTCCATCCATGTTTTTGAAAATGCAGACCTCGGTGGCTTTCAGATTACAGAAGTGCGCCCCGGTAACTATATTTTCAACGACCTGACACAAGTCGAACTCGGGGTTTGTTCGCTGGATGCATGTGCGCTGACCGTCCTCTCCACGATCGTGAGTCGGCACCGCACTTCCCAGGGTACCGAGCGCTTTGTCTTGGATGCGGGCCGTAAAGTACTCACCAGCGATACGCTGCAGGGCAGGTCCGATTACGGCTGTATCCTGTATAATCCCCGTGTACGCGCGGCACACCCTCATGCAAAAATCACAGGGCTTTCAGAAGAACACGGCTGGGGCGAAGTGCAGGGGGGAAGTACCCTGCAAATTGGGGATCGTGTACAGATCGTGCCAAATCATGCATGCGTGGTCGTAAATATGGTAGATCAAATATTTCTTGTTGGGGAAGGTGCTGCAATTTCGGAAATCATCGTAGACGCACGAGGATGTGTGCTGTAAACAAAAAGTAGACTCATGCAGGCAGTCATGAAGGTTGCCCCGGGGGTCGGGCATATCGCGGTATCTGAGATCCCGGAGCCTGACCCCGGCCCGAACCAGGTAAAACTCAAGGTACATGCCGCCGGTCTCTGTGGAACGGATTTGCATATCTACCATGACGAGTTTAAGTCCTGCCCACCGGTAGTCCTGGGACACGAAGTCGCTGGAGAAGTAGTGGCAATCGGTCAGGGAGTCCCCGATAAACTCCTGGGTTCACGGGTAACCTCTGAAACCTATTTTCGCACATGCAATTCCTGTCGCTACTGCCGAGATGGACACGCCAATCTTTGCTTGGAAAGGCAATCCATTGGCTCTGCAGTCAATGGGGGATTTGCGGAATATCTTGTCGTTCCCGCCCAGAATGTGCACCGTTTACCCGAACACATCTCCTACCGTGAAGGTGCCATCACCGAACCACTAGCCTGTGTTGTACACGGCGTGTTACTCGCCGCACCCACCGTACGAGCTGGCGATTTGGCTGTCGTAGCCGGTCCAGGGGCAATTGGCCTGCTAACCCTGCAGATCCTCAAGGCCAGCCGTGCAACTGTTGTCGTTTTAGGGACCAGCGCAGATTCGGACCGCCTGAGCCTAGCAGATGATCTTGGGGCAGATTATGTAGCCAATGTGGAAACAAGAGATATTCACGCACTCATCCAGGATGTATCCCTCCAGGGACTGGGAGCAGATGTGGTCTACGAGTGCTCGGGGGCGGGAGCCGCTGCCCAGGAGCTGCTGCGCCTTGTGCGTCGTCGTGGACGGTATGTGCAAGTAGGCCTGTTCGGAAAATCTATCGCATGGGACCTGGATCAGGTATGCTACAAGGAACTCACGGTGACTGGCAGCAATGCCTCGACACCGGAGTCTTGGATCCGTGCCATCCATCTTCTTCAGAACGGCACGGTCAAGACTGGCCCGCTCATTACACACGACTTCACCCTCTCGCAGTGGGAGAATGCATTTCAGGTCTTTACGCAAAAAAGTGGCGTGAAAGCACTATTTCGGCCTCATTTTGATAGAATTTGAAGCCTTCCCCTGATTATCCTTAAATTACTGTTCTGTACGATCATTATTTAATCATTTCAGTGCTGTTCTATGGCTGATTCATCACTGGGACTTATTGGGCTTAGCTACAAAGCTACTCCGGTAGAAATCCGGGAGAGTTTGACTCTTCTTCCGCAGCAAAAACTTGATTTTTTTGATGCGGCACGTGCATCCTTTGACGGGTTGGCTGTATTGTCCACCTGTAATCGCGTAGAGTTTTACGGTCATGTGAATGGATCCGAACCGGCCACGGATGCACTGCAGTCCTTATTGCGTCGTTCCTTTGACTTTTCTACGGCTGAGTCCTATCTCTATTCTAAACAAACTACGGATGCGGTTCGCCACCTGATGCGTGTGGCCTGTGGCCTGGATTCTATGGTCTTGGGGGAGTCTCAGATTTTGGGTCAGGTACATGACTGCCTTCAGTCTTCGGAGACCGCCTCGCTCGCGAGCCCAGAGTTGACCACGGTCTTCAAGGCTGCCATCAAGACCGGAAAGCGTGCTCGCAGCGAAACCGCACTGGGAAAATTCCCCATCAGTGTTGCCTCGGTTGCAATTGACCGTATCCTTCTTGAAGCGGGCCCATTGGATGATCTGCATGTCGCGGTCATCGGCACCGGTGAGATGGGCAGCCTGGCAGGAAAAGTTCTCCGCAAAAAAACGATTGGACGGCTCACTTTTGTCAATCGTTGCCCTGATCGTACAAAAGAGTTAGCTGTGGATTCATGTGCGCAGGCAGTGCCAATTGAAGAATTGCGGGAAGCTGTTTCAGAAGCGGATGTCGTGATCAGTGCAACAGGTGCTCCGCATATCATCCTTGGACCCGAACATATTAGACCTCGAAAGAGTCGCCCACTTCTTTTGGTTGACTTGGCGGTTCCAAGAGATATTGACCCGTTCCTGAATGAGCTACCAGACGTAACCCTCCTGGATATTGATCATCTTAAAAACGGGATCGCCAGATCAAAGGCTGCCAGGCAGGCAGAAGTGCCCCAGGTAGAAAAAATCATCGAAAAAGAATTAGGCGTTCTTGATCAGCGCCTCCAAATGCTGAAGATTGAACCGGTCATTACTGCACTGCGAAAAAAAGCTGAAGCAATCCGGCAAACGGAATTTTCCCAGACCTTGGAGGAACTTGGACCGCTGGATACGCAAGTGGTGGAAAAGCTTGAGTATTTTTCGAATGCTCTGGTGAAGAAGTTGCTGCATGATCCGACGCTCCAACTTAGGCATGGCAATCCTGAACTGGACCCACACACCATTCGTCAACTCTTTGGCTTGCAGGAGTCCCCGTCAGACCAATGACGCGGCAATTAAGAGTAGGCACGCGCCGCTCTGTGTTGGCAAGAACTCAGACTCGCCATGTCCTCCAACTCCTGAAGGTGATCAGGCCACAACTGGATATCCAGATTCAGACGATCTCAACCATCGGAGACCAAACCACAGGCCCACTTCCCACTTCAAACCCCGGTCTCTTTACCAGTACGCTGGAAACCGCACTCCTCAACCACGAGATTGACTTTGCTGTTCACTCTCTGAAAGATCTCCCGATTGAGCAACCAGAGGAATTGACGATTGCTGCCATCTGCAAGCGACATACAGCTTTTGATGTTTTGGTGACCGAATCCGGTCTGCCCCTTGATGACCTGCCCCCGGACACTACAGTCGGCACTTCAAGTCTGCGACGTACTGCTCAACTGCTCGCAGCCCGGCCAGACCTCTCAATTGCACCCCTGCGAGGCAATATTGATACCCGGGTTGAGAAAGTGTTGAGCGGACAACTGCAGGCCATTGTACTTGCAGAAGCTGGTTTATTGAGACTTGGCGTGTCCGATAGATACATGTGGAAGATTCCCATGGATCTTATGCTTCCAGCCCCTGCACAAGGGGCCCTCGCTGTGGAGTGCCGGAAGGATGACCTGGAGATCATCCGTATTTTAGAATCCATCAACTGTTCTGTAACCTGGACCGCCACCACCGCCGAACGCACGTTCCTTGAAGTCGCTGGAGGAGGCTGTTCGATCCCGGTTGCTGCCTATGCGGAGCAGATAGATGATGAAATCCATTTAAGTGGTGAAGTGCGGTCCCTGGATGGACACCACAAAATCGCTGTATCGGGAATCGGGACGGATGCGATGATGCTAGGAAAACAACTGGCACAAAAAGCACATCAGATGGGTGCCAGGGAGGTGCTGCAACGTGAATAGCTCTCTTGTCGGGAAACGGATTGCGGTTACACGCCCGGCACATCAGTCTGGCACGATGCGCCGGATGCTTGAGGTACGGGGAGCCACGATCGTGGAATTCCCAACCATTCGCATTGAGCCCGCGTCAAATCCTAAGCCTTTACTGCAGGCGCTCAGCAAGTTAGCCACATTTGACCGCGTCCTCTTCACCAGCGTGAATGGGGTTACGCATACGTGGCAGCACCTGCAGCACCCCTGGCCCGACTCGGTAAGCGTCGCAGCAATTGGGCCCGCCACTGCCGCAGCACTCAATTCCCGCGGTGTCACGCCGGATTTTGTCCCATCTGAGTACGTCGCGGAAGCTCTTGCATCTGGCCTGGGATCTGTCCAAGGCCAATCAATCCTACTGCCACGCGCTTCCAAAGCCCGCCCCGCCCTGGTAGAACTGCTGCATGCAGGTGGAGCAAAGGTTACCCTCGTGACTGCATACGAAACCCATGTGAACCACCCATCGGATACTGCGTACGCTGCACTTGCAGACGGCGCAGATGCCGTTACCTTTACTAGTGGCTCAACCGTTGAGGGCTTCGTCGCTGTTTCTCCAGATCCCAAAATCCCTGTAACTGCAGCCTGTATCGGCCCGATTACGGCCCAAGTGGCCGCGGATGCCGGATTCAAGGTTGCCGTCGTAGCAAAAACATATACCACTGAAGGTCTCGTAACCGCACTGGAAGAATACTTTGAATAACTTGAACAAACATAGACGTCCAAGACGCCTGCGCGTCACCGGTGCTATACGACGAATGGTTCGGGAAACCCGATTGTTTCCGGCAGATTTTATCTATCCCATTTTTGTGACACGTGCGCAGGCCGGCCCGATCAAGGGGATGCCGAATCAATTCCGGTATACCATAGATGGTGCTCTGCAAGCAGCGCAAGAGGCGGAAGAGGCAGGAGCGAGCGGCATTCTTCTTTTTGGAATCCCTGAGTCCAAGGATGCCACCGGGACCCACGCCCTGTCTCCCTCGGGAGTCATACCGGATACCCTTCAAGCTATCAAGAACGCTGGCATGAACCTGGTACTCATTACCGATGTATGCCTGTGCTCCTATACCTCACACGGACACTGTGGGGTGATCCACGATGGCAAGTTGTCCAACGACACCACCATTCCCCTGCTGGCCGAGATGGCCCGTATTCATGCAGATAGCGGAGCAGACATTGTTGCACCAAGTGGAATGATGGACCACCAAGTAAGTGCAATCCGGGAAATGCTGGACTCAGCGGGCCATCAAGATGTATCCATTCTTTCCTACAGTGCAAAGTATGCATCTGCATTCTATGGTCCCTTCCGTGATGCAGCGGGTGGAGCCCCCCAATTTGGAGATCGAAAAACCCATCAGATGGACCCCTGTAACGCACAGGAAGCCCTGCGCGAAGTTGCTCTGGATATAGAGGAGGGAGCCGACATGATTATGATCAAACCCGCACTAGCCTATCTTGATGTAATTCGTCAAGTTCGAGACCGGTGGCCCGAAGTGCCACTGGTGGCTTATAATGTAAGCGGGGAGTACTCCATGCTGAAAGCCGCTGCCATGCAAGACTATGTTGATGAATCTGCTGCAATTCTCGAAATCCTCACCAGCATCCGCCGGGCCGGTGCCCAAAGTATCATTACCTATCATGCACTGGAGGCGGCACGCTTGCTAAATCAACCCTCTCAGTAGATGGCTATCGATATACAGGAGAATCGGACCGCTGGAGTTGACCTTCGAGAAAAGGGAAAGGATGAGCATTCTGATCATCCCATTTACCATGATGGCCGATTGTATATGCAACTGTTAGTCTTCACTGGACTGAATGCAAAACCCCAAACCCTGGTTAGATTGATGGAAAAATCCGGGTTCTGTGGTGCATTGTATTCCAGTCTCCATGATCCTAAAGGGATTGGCTTGCTGACCGTCTCTGAGGATCCTCGGTTTTTTTTGACCGAGCTCCAATCCTTCCTGCACGATAGCGATTTTTCTCGTCTGCAGTGCCGTACCGACTGGACGATGATCGGTCGCACCTACGCGATTGGATACGAAAACGACCTGGTTGAAACCCTCTTTGAACGCCCAAAGAGATATGTGTGTAATCCCTCCTGGCCATGGGCAATCTGGTATCCGCTTCGTCGTTCGGGTGATTTTGAACACTTGAGCACTGACGAGCGTCGGAAAATCCTCATGGAGCATGGTGGAATTGGTCGCGCATACGGACGAAGCGATCATGCCCATGATATCCGCCTCGCCTGTCACGGACTTGATCAAAACGACAATGATTTTGTGGTGGGGCTTCTGAGCAAGGATTTACATCCACTGTCTGCAATTATTGAACGGATGCGCAAGACGCAGCAGACTTCACGGTACTTGAGCAGCTTGGGGCCCTTCTTTGTCGGATATACACTCTGGCAATCTCCCCCCTGACCGTTATAGATCTCCCAATACTTTTGTCCCATGACCGGACATGAGCGATTTCTGGCTGCATGCCATGGGAAGGCGGTTGACTGCACCCCCATCTGGATCATGCGACAGGCTGGCCGTTACCTGCCTGACTATCGTGCACTGCGTCGTCAGTATTCGATGGAATCCGCCCTGAGCACGCCTGCAATTGCCGCCGAAATCACCCTCCTCCCCTTGAAGCATTTTGAGCTGGATGCAGCAATCATTTTTTCAGATATCCTGCCACCCCTGGCGGGTATGGGGCTTGACCTTTCGTTTGTACCAGATCATGGCCCCTCCATTCAGAACCCACTTCGAACGCCCAAAGCCATCGACATGCTGGGGGTTCCTCCTGCCCAGGAAGCCATGGCCCCGACGCTGGATGCGATCAAAATTGTCCGTCCTGAACTGGACACATGTAACCTGGCCCTGATTGGATTCGCAGGTGCCCCTTTCACCATGGCCAGCTATGCGATCGAAGGAGGGGGCACACGCACCTTCGCACACACGAAAGCATTCATGTATAGCGAGCCCGCGGCCTGGGACCGCCTCATGGTCAAACTCTCTGGCTTGACCATTGACTACCTCAACGCACAAATCCGTGCCGGGGTGGACTGTGTACAGCTCTTTGACTCATGGGTCGGAGCGCTCAGCCGGTATGATTATGAGCGCTACGTTAAACCCCACAGCCATCATGTGCTTTCAACCATTGGAAAGAAGGCTCCCGTGATCCATTTCAGCACCAATACGGGCAGCTATCTGGACTTGGTTGCAGCCGCGGGTGGTCATGTGATCGGGGTTGACTGGCGTATCCCCATTGATGAAGCACAACGACTGGTAAAAAAACCCGTCATGGGAAATTTAGACCCCTGCACCTTACTCGGGCCGTGGCGTGAGCTGATCCCCCATGCCCAAGATGTGATGCAACGCATTGCAAGGCAGCCAGGCCATATCTTTAACCTCGGGCATGGAATCCTGCCAGAAACGCCGGTAGAAAATGTGGCGCGACTGGTGGACTACGTACACAGCTATGACCATGATTAATCCTGAAAACCCGATTGGCATTTTATTTATGGCCTATGGGGGGCCGGATCGCCTCAAAGATATACCGGGCTACCTAGCTGATATTCGTGCCGGTCGGACGACATCAAAAGCACTGATTGAGGAGATTACACGTAATTACCGGTTGATTGGTGGATCTTCTCCACTTTTGGACTTGACCATCGAAACGACCCGCGCTGTAACGGATCTTCTGAATCCACCCAATGGGCCCACTTGCTTCGAACCCTATTTGGGGATGCGTCACTGGACTCCATGGATTGAAGAAACGGTCGGTCAAATGATTGAGGACGGAATTACCCGGTCCGTCAGTGTGGTCCTTGCGCCCCAGTACAGTCGGATGAGCATTGCGAAGTATCAGAAAAAAATAGATGCCGGTCTCAACTTCTATCGCGGCCAGATTGATTTTTCCCATATCCAGAGCTATCACGATGACCCTGGACTGATTGACGCATTTGCCAAACGTGTCCACATTGGCCTGGAGCGATTTCCTGAAGAGGATCGAGCCAGTGTGCATGTGATCTTCAGTGCCCACAGCCTACCTACACGAATTTTAAAGGAAAACGATCCCTACCCTACTCAATGCTACGAAACTGCCGCGCTGGTTGCAAAAGCAGCCGGACTGACTCCAGATCAGTGGTCTGGATGTTACCAGTCTGAAGGACGGAGCCCCGAACCATGGCTCGGTCCGCAATTAGAAGATTATCTGGTTGAGTTAGCTGGCAAGGGGATCCGAAATGTGGTCAGCATTCCTGTGGGTTTTGTGTCTGATCACGTAGAGGTGCTCTACGATATTGATATTGAAGCGCAGGCCGTTGCGAAAGAACACCATATGCGCCTGGAGCGCCCTCCCTCGCTCAATAGTGATCCCCTTTTTGTTGAGACCCTGGCAAGGTTGATCCGCAAACAGTCTGTGGATGCTGGCTGGCTGGCCGCATGACCCGGGTCGTCATCATCGGGGGTGGAATTACTGGGTTGAGTGCTGCCTGGGCACTACGTCAATCTCCCAATCCTCCAGAAATCATGCTCCTGGAGCAGAGTGAACGGTTGGGAGGATGCATCCATACCGAACAATTTAACGGCTTCCTGATGGAGCACGGGCCGGATGTATTTCTGGCTCGCAAGCCTGAAGCGATACAACTCTGCGGCGCTCTGGGACTCTCTCTTCAAAAGACAAACAAGGATCAGCGGGGCACATACCTGCGACGAGGACACAGATTGTATCCGGTGCCGGAGGGGATGAGTGGGCTGGTGCCGGGACGGATTTGGCCACTGCTCAGCTCTCCACTGATCAGCCTTCGGGGAAAACTGCGCGTACTTGCAGAATTTTTGGTCCCATCTCGAACGGATGGGACAGATGAATCGATTCAAGACTTCTTCATCAGGCGGTTTGGCCGGGAAGCTTTCTCTGGCCTGATTGAGCCTCTCCTAGGAGGGCTTGCCGGAGGACGTGCCGACGAGCTCAGTATGAAGGCACTCCTGCCACATATGATGAACCTTGAATCAAAGTATGGCAGTGTCCTCCTTGGAGTTGGCCAAATGCCCGTTCAGGAGCCTACTTCTCCACTCCTAAGTCTTCCAGATGGACTATCCTCTTTGATCACCGCCCTGACCATGGTCAACAAAAACAGTATCCGCTCTGGTCATAAGGCTACGGCCATCACAAAAATAGGTACGCACTGGAAGGTCAGCATCACCGGGCGTGCTCCCCTGTCGGCTACCGACATCGTTCTAGCCGTACCTGCCTGGAGTGCAGCGAAAATCACTCATTTAACGATTCCAGAACTAGCCAGACTCCTTCATCAAATCTCATATCGTGCAGGTACGATGGTTCATCTGGCTTACAACCAGACAGATGCCCCCGGGCCGCTCAACGGACATGGTCATCTGGTCGCCTCCGATCAAGTCACTTCCGTGGCCGCGTGCACCTGGAGCGCTATCAAGCTCTCAGGACGTGCCCCCGCTGATCATTTGCTGTTCAGACTCTATTTACGTGGCACAAAGATGACCGACAAAATTATACTTACACAGGCACGCACAGAGATGGAACAGGCACTGGGAATTACAGCAGATCCCCTATTCACCAGTATTCACCGCTTCCCTGCTGCGTTACCTCAATATACACTTGGGCATGTCGGGCGAATCGCGAAAATCCGTGAGATTACGAACTCTCATTCAGGCCTCTATCTCGCGGGAAATTACCTGGACGGGGTGGGCATCCCTGATTGTATTCGCAACGGAATCCGCGCGGCAAATCAGATTCTCAGCCGGCATGAGGCGGCGATCTGAACAAAATCATCCTGCAACGAGTCTCTCTCCCTAAATCCTGCGCCGCACAAAACGCCTCACTTGGACCCACACCATATCGTAGTGCTCTCACACCCAACACTACCGCACGGCAATAACCAAAAATATTCTGTCCTGCCCCTGAATGAAAATGGACGGTATTTCAAGAAAAATCATCCACAGGATGGAACCCGAGTCTCAGGACGCTGTTCATGCCCGCCAAACACGTGTGCTATTCCGAATTGCGAGGCGGTATCCCAATCTGAACCAAAAACAAATGAGTGAGACTAAGAATACTGACCAATCAAACAAGATCTTTTGGTTACTTGTGAGTGCAAATGTGTGGCTTGTCGTGCTCGTTGCGCTAATGTGCTATTTGTTATGGGGATGGTAACCGCCATCTTGCCTTGACCCATAACATTACAGTTGCTTGTGTTCGTACAGGCACTAAATTTGGTCCAGATCTTTTACATCGGTGCTACATCACAAGATATCCCTGCCATGCCGTTGCAGGGGAGCAGCTTAAACTGAATAACCCGCATTGACCCAAGGTGATATTCAGTGATACCTAAGAACTCCAAAGAAGAGTTCCCGGCACTTCACTGCGCTTGCAGAGCCAACACTTCCCTCGCATGTACAAACACTTGGTTGCATGAATCGCTGCCGGGTCATAATAGCCGCCAGATATACTCTTTGCTACCAGTCCTGCGATAAAGCGTCCTTGACATGTGTCGGCAACTTGTAACTGATCCCTATGATGTCATCATAGGAGGAAATTCCCAACAATTCCGTGAAATTCTTTCTCTTGATAAATTGCGCATCCTTGAGCATGCTCTCAAGCACTATTTGGGCCCGAAACAGAAGGAGGGCGAGGAAGCCGTTATATTTGGGAAACTGTAAATCCTTTGCCGTCTTTCGTCCGAGAAGAACTCGTGAAAGTGCATATCCTAATTTCATCTGGTCTTGTGCTTCTTCTGCGGTCTGAACATCGGTTACCCGTGGTACGGCACGGACCAGTTCATTGGCTACAAGCACTGAATCTCGGTCTGTAGGTGGCTCACATAGCACGCCAATCTTAAAGATCCGATTGGCATCCTTTCGATTCTCGTACAGCATATCATCGGGGATACCGAATAAGTATCCCACGTAACGAAAGACATCCATGACGCTTTCTCTCTCTTCCCTGTTGAACCTCACACCAAGCAGTTTGCAAAAATGCAGCAGGCGGTCTGAAAAGACCGAAATGGCGAAACCTAGATGGGCTGCACTCAAGGGGATGCCCCAAGCTTGTTTATCCCATTCATCGGAGTGATTGAGCAGGTAGCGGACCTTGGCATGGACGAAGCGGATGCGCATGGTCATTTTCCATCCGTCATTTGGCCGCAACATGCCACCAGGATAAAAAATCTCAAGTATGTGCCGGGCATTATAACCTAGGCGACGCTTGGTATTCTTTGACCCAACTCTCCCCGTGATCCGAAAAGACTTGGCTATCATGGTTGTAAATCCTTCTACAAGGGCGCCTGCAACAAAAGCAGCAAGTACCAGACTGGCATTTTTGTAGACTGCGCGACCTGCGGGCCGAAAAGATTCGCAATCCAGCCAGGGCGGATTGGTGTTGTCCAGCTTGTGAAAGAATTCTCGTAAACAGTCTGGGGCTCCTGTCAGGAAATCTTCTTTTTGCTCAATACCAGCTCGCATGAACCGGCTGAAAACATCAGGGGGCAGAAGTGATGAGCACTCTTCAACTACCGGATCCAATTCGGGATCGCCAATAGTTGTATGACGAACATAAAGGTCTGCCAGAACCCGGTCCTTCCGTCGTGCCCTTTCATAGCCCAATTGATAACTGGTCGGAACGATAATGGAAGATGGCTCTCTTATTTGTACCTGTGCATCACTAGAAGTCCGTGGATAAAGTCTCTCAATAGATTGAGCAACGCTTTTCTGGTTCATTTTTGACTATTCAGAGGGTGAATCAGGATGAAAAATCCAAGAATTAGCCATTCATAATAGTTGTTTTGCATATCTCCAATCAACTACAGGCCCCTGTTTCTCTGGACATACTTTATCCGCGGACTGCTAGGTCGCGAGCTAACAAAAACCAGCAGCCACCCAATCTAACCCCTGACTGTCTGGATCGCAAGATCTTCAATAACACGCCCCTTACTGAAAATTATTATTTTTGTTCTATAGCTTGAATATAACACCTACAAGACGTATATCCTTGTTTGGACAGCCTTGAGTAGTCGCAATGCGCACTGATTCATGCCAACCCCAAACAGTTTGTCTCTTTCAAATTCTCGTAATAGCCAAGTTTTGCACAGGGGGATGTCCCAAAGTTAGTTGGGTTTGGGGGGCGAACGTAAGCTTCTACTGATCGTCTGTTTTTTAGTTTTCTGGTGTCGTTTCAGTGCTCGGATCAAGATTTCCCATTGCCAGTCTTTCGGGATTGGGTTCAGGGATCGTTGTTCGATTTCCAGACATGCGGCAGCAATCCATCGTTGGCGTTGATCCGAGTTCGTCCATCGTGTGACTCGCCGTGTGGTGTGCGCCAATCTGCTGTTGATGCTCTCAATGATATTGGTGGTCTGGAGTCGATCCCGCAGTTGCCTGGGGATGCACAGCTTGTGGAGGGTCAGCGTTTCTTCCATGCCCTCGTTTCAGCTGGTGGCGGCGGCCGGACATGAGTCCTGCAGATCGGTCTCGAGTTTTGTCAAACGCTCTTTTGCTTCGGCATACGTGGATGTGGCCTACGCAGCTTCCATTTGATGTTTGACCTTCTCAGCATGGTCTCGATCGGTGATCTTGGAGACGACATTTTCCCGCTTGTGCCACTGGCACCGTTGGATCAGTGCCTGATCTCCAAACACCTCACGAACGCCTTTGTGCAAGCCCTTGGCACCATCAAGCAGCACCAACAAGGAGGCCGCCGACTGAAAGTTCCAGCAGATCCTGCAGTAACGCCATCACACAGGCATGGGATTCGGTTTTGGCTTCCGTGAACCCGAGAATCACTTTCCTTCCCTCTACGGTCAATCCCACGGCCAACAGGATCTGGTCCTCTTGTAAGGTTTTGCCGTCAAGCAGCAGGGTCGCAAACGCCATCTCATCAAAGCGCCGGTTCAGGAAGGTCTCCAGTGCCTGGGTCGTTTCCCGGATCAACACGCGCCCGGTGCTTGAGCCGCTGAGTCCAAAACTCTCCGCCAAGATGCGCGGCCACCTGACCATACTTGCGCTGAGACAGACCCAACAGCACACTGCGTGTCAATTGCTGTGCATGACCGGATTCGGCCTGATGCAGACATTGGTAGGTCTTCAGCGGGACTTCCTGCTGGTGTTGCGGACCCGGGGAACCTGAATCGGCACCTTCGCCCCGTTCCAGCGAATGGAGCCCGGGTTCGTCCCCCAACGCTGACACTTCGTCTGAGTATGGGTCCAGCGAACCCCGCAATGTTCGGAAACTTTGGCCTCAAACAAGTGCGGAACCAGCTCCAAAAACCAGTCCGGATGGCGAAGCAGCCGGGCAACGTCCACAGCATTCCGGGGTAGAGTCGTGTCAAGATCGGTGGAAACCGTCGTCCGAAGTTGGGTTGACATAAGATTACGCGTCTGGGGAAGGTTGTGTAAGGGTACGGTGCAATTGTGGAAGATACGAGGCGTGTCGCACACAGGTGCATTCGGCTCTGGTGCACCGGGCCCTGCGGCAGACTCCGGCCTGCACGCACGAAGACGGCCTTCAAAGAATTCAACACGCGCAGGCCCCGATCACTGCGCAACAGCAGGCCGCTGTGCTGGAGCGTGAGCGTGGACGAAAGCGCACGCCCAAGCACGCGCCCCGAAGAACGGTTCACCTGCGTCAATTCCTCGGTGATCTGCTGCAAACTTGTATGGGCTTCAACGACATCGCAGCATTGCCATGCCTGTTGGAGGCGGTGACGAAATTGAAGGGCCTGATCGGGATCCAATCCGCTCAGTGCTTCGGCCATGACCGTATTCAGACAACGCTGCACCCACACCCGGGGACCCCACACCTGCGAGACCGCAGACCGCAGCGCCACGTTCCCTGGAAGCGTGAACAGAAGGCCTGGCCCCAGTCCACGGGTACGCAGATCATCCAGCACCGCTTCCATGCAGGATTGATCTTCAGGACCGCATTCGGTCACCGTCACGATCCGCCGATGTCCCTGCAGGTTCACGCCCATCCCAATCAGGACCTGAAGACCCAGGACATACGAGGGCGCAAGCCACAAATGCACCAGCGACTCGGTATGCCAATCTCGGCGCTCCAGCATCGAAACCGCCGCTTCCCAGCAGGAAGAAGGATCCGGCGGAGGCTCAGAAAGCTCCGGGGCCGGATCCGGTGCGACAGCAGCCGAGACAGCAGGCGGAGACACTGCCGAGGGAATCCGTTCCGTTAACATGCGCAGAACATCTGCATAATGCCGAACCAGTTCCAGATGTACCTCCTGGGCAGACTCTGAAAAAGGCGGCGAAAAAGAATGTGGAGGTTGTATGTTGCTCATTAAGTAGGTCCGTTTGAGGGGGATAGGATGTACCCCCAACCCCAACTAACTTTGACACATCCCCTTGCACAGATACATGTACCACTGAAACATAGAACAAGGGCACAGTAGCGGGGGCGCACACTCAATCTGGTTGCCGCCCCCTTTCAGCTGCCAGTCTTCGGCCTGTGACAGAGTCCGTATCCAGGAATTTTACTATCTTCGAAGTGCGGGCGACGATCTAGGTTTTCTGGATGCCCAGCACATTTTGTCATGTCATAAATGACACCAACGGAATCTCTTCTTGGTTTGGCCGATGCTCGCCTGGTGATGCATAGGTCCCCTGGCGGGACTTGGGTTCGTGCAGTATCGGAATTTGATCCAGGAGCACCGTAGGTTTTCGCCGATGCCACCGTCCGAGCCTATACAGCAGTCATGAAACGGGGAAAGCTCGTATTTATTGTGGGTGCTATCGTTATTACAGGCACCGTATTCTTAGCCATTGCATTATCGCAACTGCGCTCCGGTACCTCAGAACCAATGTCGGAGCGTATCCTTCCTTTTGTCACGACCGTCGCACCTACCGTACATGAAGGGCGTGTCACAATACGCGGCAATGGAACGGTTCGACCACTGCGGGAAGTCACACTTATCGCTGAGGTTGCGGGGAAGATCACCTGGGTAGCGGACGAATTTGTCACTGGTGGTGCCTTCCGTCAGGGTCAGGAGATTCTCAGGATAGATTCCACCGATTATGCCAACGCGGTCACCGTCGCGCAGGCCGAGGTAACACAGCGGCAATTCGATTTGCTGAGAGCCGAAGAGGAGATGGAGATTTCAAAGGAGGAATGGGAACTTCTGAAAAGTCGAACGGGTATACAGAGACAGGTCGACAGCACTGAACTTGGCAGTCTTGTCTTCAAAGAACCGCATTGGAAGGCTGCAGTCGCGCAACTTCAAGGGGCTCAGGCACGGTTGCAGGATGCTGAGACGCGTCTGAAGCGGACACGTATTACCGCCCCGTATAATGGTCGTCTGCGGACCAAGGGAGCAGATTTGGGGCAATTTGTTGGAGCGGGGCATGTGATCGCCCTCTTCTATGAGACGGATGTCGTTGAGATCAGCATCCCGATCGCGGGCCGCGATATAACGCTTCTTGGTGACCTGCTGGCTGGTAGAACCGGGGCTACTCAGGCCAAACTTGTTGCCCGTAATGCCGACGGGGAGCATGAATGGATTGGGAGCATTCACCGCACGGAAGGGACCCTGGATGAGTCTACACGCACGCTCAATGTGATCGTCCGAGTACAGAAACCCTATGAAAGTAGTGATGTGCGCCCGCCCCTTCTAGTGGGAACATTCGTTACTGCATACTTGGAAGGCCGGTACTTTAATCAATACTACACGCTGCCACGCGAAACCCTTAGAGGAGGTGATGATGTCTGGATTGTCCGTGAGAACCGCCTGTATGTGCAACCCATAGAGATCATTCAGGAAGTGGAGGATACCCTCTATGTTCTAAACGGAATCACAGACGAGGACCAGGTAGTCACCAATATGCTGAATGCCATAACCGATGGCATGCGTGTACGGACCGAAATGGATTAGTCAGAAGCAGCAAGTAGCTTGCCGACATGAAGAAAGCTATTGCCTATATGGCACGCAACAGCGTCGCAGCGAATCTGCTGATGTTGCTGATTCTTTTCCTCGGACTCCTCAATGTGTCAAGAATTCCGCAGGAGGTCTTTCAGGAAGCCAGCCTTGACGCTGTCGAAATCCGCGCAGACTACCGTGGAGCCTCCCCCGAAGAGGTAGAAGATGGAGTCGTCCGACGCATTGAAGAGGCGATTGATGGCATAGATGACATTGATCGAATCTCATCTGTTGCTTCAGAAAATGTGGGCGTCGTGACGGTAAACCTGGAACTGGGCGCTGATGTTGATAAGGCTCTCAACGACATCAAGAGTAATGTGGATCGCATCAATACATTTCCCGCTGAAGCGGAGCGGCCAATAGTGCGAGAGCTGACCAACCGTAGGAATGTTCTGCAGATTGCCATTTACGGGGATGCTGACGAGCATACACTCAAGGCCTTGGCAGAGCAGGTCAAGGATGAACTGACGGCACTTGACGAAATTTCCTTCGTGCGTTTGATAGGCGTGCGGGACTATGAAATATCAATTGAAGTCTCGAAAGATGCATTGGCCGCCTATGGGCTGCGTCTTTCTGATGTAGCAACTGCCGTGCGCCGCGGAAGCCTGGAACTGCCTGGTGGCAGCCTGGAGACGCGCAGTGAAGAAATCCTGGTTCGTTCCAAGGGCCAGAATTATACGGCCAGAGATTTTGAGGAAATTATCGTTCTGGCAACTCCAGCAGGTGCCACTGTCCGTCTCGCAGATCTCGCCACCGTTACGGATGGATTTCAAGACGACGACATTATTGCACGATTTGGGGGGCAACCAGCGGTTCTCGTGGCGATTTCCCGCACGGGTGATGAGCGTGTCCTTGATATTGCTGAAGCCACCGAAGAGTACCTAGCGGGCTTCCGTACGAGTGTGCCGGAAGGGATTTCAGTGGATACATGGCGCAATGAGCACGCCTACCTCAAAAGCCGCCTCAACCTTCTGATTAAAAATGGAATCGTTGGGTTCATACTTGTCATGCTGGCTCTGGTCTTGTCTATGAACCTTCACTTGGCATTATGGACATCCCTAGGGCTCCTGGTGTCTTTTATCGGCTCGTTTACGGTAATGGCATTACTGGGAGTTTCCATAGACATGACCTCTTTGTTTGCTTTTATTGTTGCCATTGGAATTGTGGTTGATGATGCCATCGTAATCGGGGAAAACATTTTCAGGGAGCAAGAGCGCGGCGTACCGCCCTTGCGCGCCGCAGTTGAAGGGGCCACGCGGCTCTGTGCACCTGTGACCTTTGCGGTGTTTACGACAATCGCAGCGTTTTCGCCAATGCTGTTTGTGCCGGGTTCAATGGGCAAGTTAATGCAATCTATCCCGACGGTTGCTATTACCGTTCTGGTGTTTTCCCTGATTGAATCGCTCTTTATCCTGCCTGCACATCTCTCGCACATGAAGAAGAATGCAGACCCTGGCAGGATCATGCAGCGCCTAGAACAGATACAGTCTGCTACAACGCAAGCCTTGGAACGCTTCATTCATGGTCCGCTAGATCGAATACTGCGGCTCACCACACAGCGTTATGCCCTTGTGCTGATCGGTTCGGTGGCTCTGATCTGTCTGTCACTCGCATTCGTGCGTGGTGGACTGATTCAATTCATTTTTATCCCCGAAATCGAAGGCGAAGTCGTAACAGCACGCATTGAGATGCCGTTGGGTACTCCGGCTCAACGAACGCAACAGGTTGCCGAATTACTGGAAGCGAAGGGGCATGAAACTGCCGCCGAATTACAAGCCAGCCTTCCAGAAGACCACCCGCCTCTGGTGACGAATACGATGACTTTAGTCGGTGACCAACCCTCCCTCGGGTTGAATCCGATGGCGGCTGATCAACACACGATTATCCAATCCCATCTGGGTGAGGTCAGCTTTGAATTGGTCAATGCCGAAATACGAAAGCTCCCTGCACTTGAATTTGAAGAGGCCTGGCGTGAAAAGGTTGGCGAAGTTCCCGGTGTAAACTCTCTCGTTTTCCAGGCTGCACTACTCTCCCTTGGAAGCAGCATTCGGGCAGAACTGAGTGCACCCACCGTACAGGAACTGGAACAAGCAACAACGCGCTTTCGGGATGAGCTGACAAATATTGTAGGGACCTCCAATATCGATGATGATCAAGACAGGGGGAAACGCGAAGTTCAGTTGGAATTGCTTCCAGAATCACGCCCCCTCGGACTGACTTTTGAAGACATGGCCCTGCAGGTACGCAATGCCTTCTTTGGTGCCGAAGCCCTACGTATTCAGAGAGGCCGGGACGATGTCAGGGTGATGGTTCGCCTGCCGGAGGATGAACGCAATACCCCGGCCGACCTGCAGCGGCTCCGTATTCGAACACCTGCCGGAGCCGAGATCCCCCTCAGCGAAGTCGCTGAAGCACGCTTTGATACCGGCCCATCCACCATTCATCGACGTGACCGACGCCGTGTTGTGACCGTTACCGCAGATGTGAATGAAGAGCAAAATACACTGGATGCGGTCGTTGATCGTCTGGAATCAGAAATCGTGCCGGCTATTCAGACGGATATTCCAGGTTTCCGCGTAAGCTTCGAAGGAGAGCAGAGGCAACAAGCCGATGCTGTGAACTCGCTGACAAGAGGTTTCGTCATCGCATTGTTTGTGATGTACGCACTTTTGGCCATTCCTTTTCGTTCATATGTCCAGCCGTTCATCATTCTCGCTGTGATTCCGTTTGGATTTATTGGTGCTCTGATTGGGCATATCGTCATGGGACTGAACCTAAGCATGCTCAGCCTGTTCGGGATCGTGGCACTAAGTGGAATTGTAATTAATGACTCGTTGGTACTGATTCATTTCACCAATGAAAGGAGGCGGGAGGGGGTACCTATGGAAGAAGCCATCTGGGAAGGTGGAAAGGCACGCTTTCGCCCAATCCTGCTCACATCTGTTACCACATTCCTCGGCGTTCTCCCCCTTATACTTGAACGGAGCACGCAGGCACAGTTTCTTATTCCGATGGCGGTAAGCCTTGGTGTTGGTGTGCTATTTGCCACGATCATCTTGATGATACTGGTACCAGCACTCATGATGTTGCATCATCGCCTGAACAGCTTGCTTCGCCGCGGACATGCGGACCAATCCGCTTAGCGGCCCGTGGATGAAGTCTATGTGTCCCAGGAATTACAGCGTTGGTGGGATTGCGGTTATGGGCTATCTCCAACTTCAACGACACCAATTTATGGCTTTGGCAGCCCGTTGATAATTCCCATCCGTATTACCTATTCACGATGGATTCCACCGCGACCGTACCCACTGATCGTGTTCAAAAGGACACCTTGTTTGAGAAGAAACGTTTCTACGCCCATCGTGGTCAGAACCCGTGACTGGACATCCATATTCAGGAGCCCCCTACCAACCCATGAATAAAATCTGGATTCTGGCAATTCTAGAATTGGTTTTGAAAGGCGAGGTTTGCCCACACGACTCTCCCAGAGACCTCGGTTGTCACGTTTGCTTCGGCATATGGATACGCGGTGTCTCCTCCATGTAATTGGAATTAATTCCTGACCACTCATCACGGAGGTAGTCGTCATAAATGGTGCACGCGGCGGAACAGCTTGGCATGTAGTTTCGGGTCTCCAAACAAGAAGAATGGCAGCCACGGTCACGTATACGATTAGAATGACGACAACGACCATGAAACTAAAATTTCTATCCATTGGATCACGTAAACATTTGAGGTATCAGATTCTGCCTCTGAATTTTCAAGCCGGTCTCATGAATAGATTCATTCTGCTTATGCAAGAGAAGGATGTGATAGATGATGTCTATATCTGACGAGATAAGCGATCTATTCCGCAACCACGGCTGTGCAAGTCGGACGGTGAAATTGGGAAGTACAGACACTACTGCAAGCAAGTTTGTTCATAGTTTCAAGCTGTCTTTAGTTGGCGAGGATTCCTTCTTAGGTATGTATCGCACACGAGTACATATGCTAAGCGTACACAGGTATTTTACGTATTACCATGCTATACCAGGGGAACCTTTGGGGTTTCCCTAAATTCATGGCTTGTCTCACAATTTAGGCGGAAGCCCCAAGTTTAAAGCTTTTCCTCCAGGGACGGATGAGAACCGGAGAGGTTAATCGTAGGGGGAATCTTGGTGAAGCAGGATTCTCTATTTTTCCCTCCAAAAACTGAGGGAGGGGGCAAACCATGCCATGGAAGCTATCGAAAAAACTCAAGGATGCGTACCGGGAGGGCAATGTCTCCAGTCGTGTGCAAGACCTCGAGAGTTGGATGGAGCGAGCGACGCCCGAAGCCGTTGATTCGGGCGATTACGACCACACCCAGCTGGTCAGGGACTACTACGATCTTTACAATGAACTAATGGCATGGAGTTGGGGTGAATCCCTGCACTTCGCGCCCCTCGCGCCGCATGAGACCTTGGAGGATTCCAAAATCCGCCATCAGCGGTTGATGATCGACAAGCTGGACCTGAAGCAGGGTATGACGGTGGTTGATATTGGTTGTGGAATCGGTGGCCCGATGCGTCGTGTCGTTCGTGAGGCTGATGTTCGAGTTGTCGGGGTTAACATCAACAAAATCCAGCTGGAAAAGGCGAAAAGATTGAATGCCGAGGCTGGGCTCGATCACATGGTTGATTACTTGGCATGCAGCTTCATGGATATGAACGTTATCGAAGACAACACCTTTGACCGGGGCTACGCCATCGAGTCAACGTGCCATGCCCCGGATAAGCAAAGTGCATTTGAAGAGATATTCCGTGTGCTAAAACCTGGCGCTCTTTTCTGGGGGCAAGAAATGTGTCTGACAGACAAGTTTGATCCGAATAACAGACGGCACCGGGACCTTAAGCGTGACCTCCAGCGCAGCATTGCACTAAAGGGTATCGCCACGTTCGGGGAAGTAACTCAAGCGCTTGAAGCGGCGGGGTTCCACATCATCGAGGGGATGGACCGGGGCATCTCAGGGGAAGGAACCACACCATGGTATCAACCCGTGGAGGGTCGACATGGGAGGTTGGGTAAAGCCTCGCTCAGGCTTCCATGGGCCCGCAGGGCGGTGGTCACAGGATCAAAGCTGGCCGAGATGGTTGGGTTGTTCCCAAAGGGCTCCGCAGAAGTCTTCCGATCCTTGGACCGGACCGCTGATGCCTATGTCGGGGGTGGTAAAACTGGTATCTTCACGCCGTTGTACTGTTTTTTGGCGCGCAAACCCTATTAGACCGATTGGCACTGTGTTTGCCGAGCACGTACCATTACGACCGAAGGTCAAGCTTGAAATGAAGGCAGAGGTAAAAACTGGGATTAGGACGACGTCCGATTTATCACCAGAAGAAAAATCGGATTGACCCAAGCTCACAATTTTCGTCGCCAGACTAGCACTTTTTTCGGAACGTTTGGGGAAACGATGGAAGCAATCAAACATGGTCGTGTGTGTTGTTTTACGCAAAGCTGTTTTGTATCTTCTCGTGGTGGCAGTGGCAAGTTCTGAGTTATAAACAAGAATCGTGATCTCAGGCTAATCTTTGATATACAGTGCATGGACTACGGATCCAGCAGGTACACTTCCATGAGATGTTACTGAAGTTCACCACAGCTATCATAAGTTCAAAGGCAAAGGGGATTCTGGAACAGGCTCGGTTGATCAACGCTTGTATTCCATCGCAAAAATATTTGCATATCCTGGAGGTCTCCGAAAATGAACGATTCCCCAAAAATGAAAAAGAATCTTTTTTGTCAGCATAAAAGATTCTAAAAAAATCACGCGATCCAATGGGCAGAAGACGTAGCTTTTTGGTTGCCGGTATTATCCTTGTCGGATGTGTGGCTATAGCCGCTACTCTCATTGCTCAAAGACCTGAAACTGCTCGTCAGGTCGTCCCCTCACATGCCCCGTTTGTGACTACCGATTCCGTTATGAGCGGAGATGGACCTATTCCGATATATGGAGGAGGTACTGTGCGCCCATACGCAGAAGTGGATGTGACAGCGGAAATTTCCGGCAGAGTCGTGTGGGTAAATCCTACCTTTCAAAGTGGAGGACTGGTGTCCTCGGGTGAGGTTCTATTTCGAATTGATGATGCAGATTACTTGGGCAGAGTAGATCGGGCACGCGCCAATGTAGCCGCTCAAGAACTTGAGTTAATGCGTGTGACGGAAGAATCCAGTATTGCGAAGATACAGTTCGAGAAGTGGGAAAATGAGGGAAATACTGGACAACCCAGCCCCTTGGCGTTGTGGGAACCTCAAATAGCAGCTGCTCAGGCTGCGCTGAACAGGGACCAGTCTGAACTTGTCGAAGCCGAATTACATCTCTCCAGAGTCGCCATTCATAGTCCCTTTACGGCCGCGGTTTTGAGCGAGTCTGTTACGGTAGGACAGTTCGTGGTACCAGGCCAAAATGTAGGGCGCTTATATAGTATTGATGCCGTTGAGGTTGTAGTACCACTTCCCGACGAAAGTGCGGCGCTTATTCCTGGACTCTGGGGATTGAGACCAAGTACCCAAAACAGGCAGATTCCCGCTCGTGTGGTTGCAAAGTATGGCGAACAGCATTATTCGTGGACGGGTCATGTAGATCGTGTGGAAGCGGCCTTGAAAAAGCAGACACGTACGATTGAGGTAGTCATTCGTGTGCCTAATCCGTTCACAGATGGACTAGACCTGAACACGGAAGCTTTCACGCGATCGAACGGCACCCCACCTCTTTTGATCGGTAAGTTTGTGAATGTCGAAATTGACGGGGTAATTCCAGACCAGTATTTCAGGGTACGGCGATCAGCTCTCAAACCGGATGCTGAGGTATGGGTCGTACGCAACGATGTACTAAACCGCGTTCCTGTACAAGTTCTGCAGCGCTCAGAGGATGAGGTTTTTCTTACTGGACCACTCAAGGAAGGGCAACAAGTAGTTGTGAGTGGAATCCAAGCAGCCATTGACGGGATGGCAGTACGGACCCAATTATGAGGGGATTATAGCCTACCGAGACCATGCGACCTAGGCATTGCATCCATAAACACAGCAAAGAGACATTCTCAAATTCAGATAATAGTGACCATAGCAATATGAGCATCCAGTCTGAAATTGATCAAATCCTTCCTTACGTGTTGTTTCCAAACCCTAGAGTCAGATTGCGCTGATGAATCAGGAGGGCCCCTATTCGGGTGAGCAGGCAGGGCCAATCGCCTACATGGCGAGTAATCGGATTGCCCCCAATTTGTTGATGTTTGGCATTATCGCCTTGGGCCTTGTATCACTTGGGGGCTTGGAGCGGGAAGGCTGGCCAGTAGTCCCCTTCAATATGATTGAAGTCTTCATGGCCTATCCTGGGGCTACACCGGAAGAGATTGAAGAATCCATCATAGTTAAGATTGAAGAGCGAATTGAGACACTGGAGGATGTCAAGGCCATCAGATCTCTAGCCGCCCCCGGGGTAGCATCCGTCAGAATTCAGTGGAGAACTGGCACAAATCTTAGCGAGGCGATGGACGAGGTGCAGGCTGCTGTCAGACAAATTCAGTCTTTTCCGGCTACGGCCGAGCGCCCCCAGTTTTGGGAAATGGACAGCCGCAGCAGCGTGATGCGACTGATGCTTTTCGGTAATGCCACCGAACGTGCGCTGAAAGAACTTGCCTATCAAGTCAGAGATGAATTAAAAACCTTGCCCAGTGTATCCCTCGTCGAAATCGGTGGCACGAGGGATTATGAGATCTCTATTGAGGTACCACTTGCTACATTGCGTGCGCTCGGATTGACGCTGGAAGACATTGCCTATACTGTCCGTCAAAGCTCGCTCAATCTTTCTGCCGGAAGTATTGACACAAGGGAGTCCGAGATCCGTGTACGGACTATCGGCCAGAATTACAATCAACTTGATTTTGAGGAAATCGCCGTTGTTGCCCAAAACGATGGTACGATCGTGCACCTCAGAGATATTGCAACGATCCGAGATGGATTCCAGGAAACCAATATGATTGTCCGCCATCAGAGTATGCCGGCAGTTTTCGTGGAAATCTATCGGGGAGAAGATGAGAATGTTAAAACGATTTCGGATACAGTCAATGAGCATATTCAGCATGTGATCCTGCCTTCACTTCCCGACGATATCGGGATTACTGTATGGAACGATGATTCTCCTGTCTATGCAGAGCGTGCAGATCTTTTGGTTCGGAATGGTTTTCTGGGCTTCATCTTAGTATTCATCGCGCTAGCCCTCTTTCTTGAGATTCGGCTTGCAGTATGGGTTATCTTTGGTCTGCTCACCTCTGGTGTGGGCGCTTTGGGGGTCATGCTGTGGCTTGATCTACCACTCAACGCCCAGTCACTCTTCGCATTCGTTCTGGCAATCGGGATTATTGTGGACGACGCCATTGTCGTAGCCGAGCGAATCTATTCTCAGCGCATGACAGGCCTTCCTGGACCGGTCGCTGCGATTCGGGGAACACGAAGAATCAAGACAGCACTAACCTTCGCAGTCCTCACCTCGGTGGCAGCGTTCACCCCTCTGCTCTTTATTCCGGGAGGTGTTGGAGAGGTATGGTTTGCATTGCCGGCAATTACTATCGGCATGTTGGTGATTTCTCTCATTGAAGCACTTTTCATTCTACCTGCACATCTGTCTCACCTGCCAGGGCCAGGATGGACGCCATCCAATTTTGTGGATAAATTCCTTCTTCATATCCGAACCTACGTAAACCAAGGACTGACTAGGTTCCTGAAGGGCCCGTTGAATCGTGCCCTTCGCTTTTCTACGGATTATCCCGCAATTATTATGTCAGGAACCCTCGGCTTGTTTGTACTCTGTCTATCGCTGGTTCCGGCAGGCGTGATTCCAACCACGCTTATCGGGGTAGTAGAGGGTGATTTTGTCACTGCTACACTTGAAATGCCGGAGGGAACACCCGCAGAGAGAACTCTCGAAGTTGCAATGGAACTGGAAGCTGCTGGCAGACGCGTGATTGAACGTTTGGATCATGAAAGGCCAGAAGGTGCCCCTTCACTGCTGGAAGGGGCGCTCATAGTGATAGGTCAAGGCCCTCGTGTAGAAGGAGGAGGACTTGATTCATCTCCTACCATGAACCCCCAGTCACATGTTGCCGGTATTGAAATCAAGTTGCTGAGTGCCCAGCAACGGGATATGTCTACCATTACAATCATGCAGGCTTGGCGGGAAGAGGTGGGATTCCTGCCCTATGTTCGGGGAATTGCTTTTAGTGGAGATGTCATCAACCTAGGGAATCCTGTGGAGGTTGTTCTATCTCACCCAAATTCGGAGCGTCTGATTATTGCTGCCGATTCAGTTGTGACTAGCCTATATAGTGTAGCCGGTGTCTTCGATATCCGTTCGGATCATACCCCTGGTATCGGGGAGATTCAACTGGAATTGCGACCTGAAGCACGAACACTGGGGCTCACCGTCAAAGATCTGGCACAACAGGTACGGTCAGCTTTTTTTGGAGTGGAGTCGATAAGACTGCAACGAGGCGAAGAAGAGGTCCGGGTCTATACGCGCTTGCCCGCTAGTGAGCGGGAAGCAATCACGGATGTCGAGGAATATTTGATCCAGACGCAATCAGATGGGAAGGTGCCGATCCATCAAGTCGCCACGATGACAATGGGAATATCCCCACCAGTCATTCGACGCAGAGATGGACAACGAATTGTAACCGTGACGGCAGATGTGAATGATGAAGTGATCTCTGGATCACAGGCCAATGAGATTCTTGAAAATGGATTCCTTCCAGATATAATCGCTTCCGAGCCCGAGTTAACCTATTCCTTTGGGGGGGAACAGCAAGAACAACTGGAGTCCCTGGGGGCACTCAACCGTGGATTTATCCTTGCCATGCTGGGAATATATGCGTTGTTGGCGATTCCCCTGCGCTCCTATCGTAAACCTTTCCTCTTGATGGCCATCGTGCCATTCGGCCTTATTGGAATCATCCTTGGTCACCTGATACTGGGCCTCCCGCTCAGCGCTGTTTCTTTCCTGGGTTTTTTCGGCCTCAGCGGAGTGGTCGTGAACGATGCGTTAGTAATGATTGATTCAATCGATCGACGCATTCAAGGGGGAAGTACACCGAGGCAAGCAATTATTGAAGGTGCTAAAAGTCGCTTTCGTCCCATTATGCTAACGTCAGTGACCACATTTCTGGCATTTGTACCGCTTATCTTGGAACCAGCAATCCAAGCACAGTACCTGATCCCGTTTGCTGCATCATTAGGTGTTGGTATCATGGTTACAACTGCAATCCTGATGCTGCTCTTACCTGCACTGATGGCTATTTTCTTACGAATCAATTCCAATAGCAACGTACACAATATGCCGAATGCCTGATCCTATCTTAGCAGCCCGTGGATAAAGCACCTTTTTTCGAGGTCATGTAGCCAAGGTCGCTGATATATGCGAACCGCGATCGGATTCGAGGGAATCGGGGGAAGTCCCTGCTGCGTCAGCGGGGCGAGAAAGTGGAGCGTGCCTTCGCTCACCTGTCGGAGACGGGCGGGTTACGCAACAGGGATCGGATTCCTGATTCCGGTAATGCGAAACTTAACGTTTTTCCTAGGCGCACAGGTTGGAAATGGATTGATTTTTAATTCACTGTCTTTGGAGACCAACTCCATCTTAAAATGATAGGCAAGGAGCATAGTGTTTACTGTTAACTGCAGATCGGTATAGCGTTGTCCGAGACAAGTATGAGTCCCCAAGCCATATGGCGCATAGGCTCCGGGCTGTTTATGCTCTGCACGATCCGGCAAATAGCGATCTATATCAAATTTATCAGGGTTCTTGTACAAATCAGCATTGTAATGAGGCGCGGTGCAACAAATGAGTACTCGTGACTCTGAAGGAATTTGATAACCGTTATATGTACACCGGTTGACAACTCCTCTTACCTGCCACGGAATCACTGGATACATGCGAGAAGTCTCCATGATGAGGCGATGCGTAATATCCACGTTTCTGGGACAAAAATCTTCCTCTTCGGGCAGATGTCCATTTCCAAAAAGTTTCTCCGCTTCTTTATAGACTCCATCGTAAACTTCAGGATTCTGGAGCATGCACCACACTATAAAGGAAAGTCCTGCACCTACATATATGCTGGCAACCATGCTAGCAACAATCGGAAATGTTAAATCTGTCTCCGATAGGAGTTGAGGATCACTCTTATGCAATTCTAGGAATCCGTCAGTAATATCCCTCGGCTTCCCCTTGCGTTGCCCCGGCGTATGTGATTCAATGACCATCTCCCGGAATTCACTAACACGTCTCCGGTAGCGCCTCATTTTAGGCGTTTTCATCATGAATTTGGGTAGACTCCCCTGTACATTCGTAATCAGTGCACGATGCTGATAATGCACCAGTTCATCGGAGAAGTGAGTACAATCTGTACTCGTGAACAGATGTGAGATCTGGGCACCCGCATACGTCCTAAGAGAAGATGTTAGCGGCATGACCTTCCCTTCCTTCCATTGGTTCATGGACGATCTGCAATGGTGATACAACTCAGTTAACCGATCCCCTAGTGCCGACCGAGAATATACTGACTGCACGGCTTTACGCATTTTGTAATGATCAGCACCATCTGCACCAGGGAGGGTTGAGGTAGAACCAAATTCGTTTTCGAGATCTCTGATGTATTCCTTACTGCGAAAGTAAAACCGGGAATGTTTATGGACCCATTGGTTTACGTCTGCTCCCATCACGGCGTAAACTGGAAAGCCCTTCATTTTGAACGGCAGTTTCATGACAGCCCCATATTGGGCATGGATACCTTGTAATCCCTTCGCAATATTCCCGTTGAGAAAATCTCGCTGGCGAAGAATATCCATTAGTCGAACTTTCGGGACGGGTTTGATGCTGATGGCCTTCCGTCTGGGTTGGACGGTGCTATTCTTCACGGCAATAGCAACCGTTCGCCCCACAAGATCCAGTTTAGCAAGTAAATTGATTCTCTCTATTGCGTCCTCATAATCTTCCTCCTCGAGCAATAGCTTAAAACCCTCAGCTGCGTGCATTAAAGCAATCAGAATTGCATCCTTCGGAGTTGGAAGGATCCCTTCTTTGAATATCGTCTCAAAGATTCTTGTCTTTGCTTCCTGGAGGACAACCGATTCACTGGGATAGGTACCCGTCCGTGAAACCGATTTAGTGAGACCAAAAAAACCACCAAGCTCACGATATAGGACTCCTTTACCAACTAAGCGCTCTAACGTGACACTAACGATCTGGTCTGCTCTACTCGCATTTCGCTCAATCCAATACTGTGCGTCGTACAATTTCTTGCTTTCCGCGAACTTTACAATATCTCGCAGTGCAAAATCTAGCAACTCATCTCCAGTTGGAGTTGAATCCTGCAGATATAGTCTATCCAAGTCCGTATCAATCCGCCCCTTAAGTGCAAGATCGGCAATAACCGTCCCCGCCATGACACAAGAAAAACCCCAACCCGGTGCGATCTCCAGATAGCCCGTTTTCTCGTTTAACATCAGAAGGACAAACTCTTCAGCAAGGCTAATTTCAAATGCGGCAGTGTCTGTGCTCATTTTCTATTCTACGGAAACTCTTTTCGAAGTAGGTCGCCCCAGTAAGTCTCGGGATCTGTGTATGCCCCCGACCGAATTGCTACCTGTCCAGCTACTGATTGACGGCAATACATGCCCGCACACGATACGTACAACGTAAGACATACAACACACAATTACGAATATTCACCCCTCAATACTGTCTTTCTTCACCGATTCAAAGCATCCCCGTGACAATCCAAGAAGAATATACCTTATTCCGCCAGATATGGACATCATCTATCACCTCTTTCTTGTGAAATGACATTCCCTAACCAATCTACCCATAAGACTAGTCCGTAAACTCAGCGGGAGAAATCCCATTCCTACAATCGCTCGTTTTGATTTACGCAATTGTTTTATTTGAGTAGCCAGTACCATATCAACATATTTTCCATCGACGGGCGTGGAAAGCACATAAAGTTTTATGTGCATGTCAATAGATCCCTCATGTAGGGTTACACGAGAGAATCCAATCCCATAGATATCTGCCCTTGCAGAAACATCAAAAAAGATCTTCATCTCGGCCATATTTTGAGTTCGAGTAAACTCGAAATGACTTCTAAGATAGGGACCATCTATTTTCAGCGACTCCATTCGTTTTCCATTGTCAAACCCGTGTACATATCGTAAATGAGCCAAGCCATCTGAATTCTCCGTCGTCTCTTGGGGATGTCCCGGAAATCGAATCGTTTCAAATGCAACATCACTCCAATCACCTCCATCAACCTCTGTATCCTCTGGAAGCCTCCACTGTGGAGGACGCCCACCAATCCCCCACCAAGCAAAGATGATTCCATCTATCTCCGTCGTCTCATACACCTCCAGCTTCGCCGCCTTGGGAGGCGGAGCGAAGAAAGCGGAAACGCATCTGCCAGTGACCTTAAACTCAAATCCATGAAAAGGGCATACCAAACAACCTTTCGTACCATCCCTCCAGAGTCAGGGCCTAGCAGTCCGTGGATAAAGTATGTCGATAGAAACAGGGAAGTCATCGCTGATTGAAAATGCGTAAAACGCCCCCCGTGAACCACTAATTCTTAGATTTTTCATTATGATTTACCCTCTGAATAGTCAAAATAAACTAGGAAGCGTCGCGCAACACCTTAATCCACGGGCTGCTAGGTCTGCACCTACGTGCGGACAAAATGCATCACCCACACAGATATCACCTACATCATTACACCAAATAATTGGGAATGATTTCTTCACCCATCCAAGTCTTCCTAATCAACTTCTCCTTGAGTAAATGCTTGCGATTGGCCACATAACACCAACCTTCAGGAAATGCTGGAATTTGATTCGCATAGTCTCGCGGTACATACCACACAATTTACAGAATCAAAATCAATTCGACTACACAGATAATCGGGCCGTGAAACGATTCCTCAAAATTTATGTCTGCCTAGGTTAAGAAGACAATTCACCTAACCTCTTAGGAGGAGTATCAGCAACGCCCAATAGAGCTTGAGCAACCCAATGGTGCGATAATGACGACGAGTGCATCACCACGAAACGAGTCTTCCCCATTTCGTGATCACTGTATATGTCTGGGCCGTGACATCGGCAAAATCTTACGGCGCTTCAAAGCTGAGGTGGTCTGACTCTTCCTGAATCCAAGTTCCACCAAGGGATCTATGCACTGCTAAGCGAGCCTCCGCCAAACTGCGGTGGGATTCCGCTAGCCCGATTTCCGAGAAGACAAGATTGCGCCGGGCATCCAGAAAGTCTAGATAGTCGCCTGTCCCCCGGAGATAGCGAAGCTCCTGAATCTGGACTCTGTCACGGGCCGAAGCTTGGGCGGCTGTGAGAGACGTATGACGCTCCTTCAACTTGCCGTAGTTCACAAGTGCTGCCTCCACATCCCGGAAGGCTATGAGCACGGTTTTCTCATATTGGAGCGCCAGCTGTTCGTACTGCGCCCAAGCCACCCGGATGTTTGCCCGAATCCTACCGGCATTGAATATCGGAGCCGTCAAACCGGTGCCAAAAAGCCAGAAATTCTGACTAGTCTGCACAATGTCAGAGAGCACGCTGCTTTGCGTACCGGCTGCTCCCGTCAGTGAAAAACTGGGAAATTGAACGGCACGTTCGACTCCGATGCGTTCACGAGCTGCTTCTAAACGCTGAAATGCCGCAACCACATCTGGCCGCTCCTGCAGTAAATCTGAGGGCAACCCGCTCGGTATTTCCTCCAACGCATAGGCATAAGCACTTTCGGGGACAAGCATGGCGCCCATCGACATTTGATAGCGTCCTAAAAGCAGGGTCAGTCGCCCTCGGGTTGCATCCAGTTGGCTTTCAAGCATGGGCAGATCTGCTTTTGCAGCATGAAGTTGCTGCTGAGCGGCGTGGAATTCCAAGGGAGATACCAGTCCTCGTTCATACCGATCAGACAGGATCTCCGCACGTTCAGCCAGGATACGTACGCTTTCCTGTGTCAACTCAAGGGTACGCTGACGGGCGGCAATCTCGAAATACGTCGCAACCGTCTCCCCGATGACTCCCAAAAGTACCGTACGTACATCAGACTGCGTGGCAAAAAACTCCTGTAGTGCTGCCCGCTTTGTCCCTCGTACCCGGCCCCAAAAATCTATTTCGTACGCAAACCCCAGTGAGGCGCTATAGGTTGTAAAATCGAACCGGTCGGGAAATGCAGGTCCTCCCGGCACACTGACCCGGTCCCCTAACTGCCCCCCAATACCTATGTTGGAAGGAGTATCCTGCTGATTGCGCTGCGTAGCCAATTCCATGGACGGAAACTGCTCAGCCCGTGCGATGCGAAATTGATTCTGCACTTCTGCCACGCGAGCCACAGCTACACGAAGGTCCAAGTTTCGTGCGATAACCGAATCTACTAACTGGTTCAGGTACGGATCTCCAAATCCATGCCACCAGTAGTGCTGTGCACTCTGATCAGCAAGTGCAGCCGCTTCGAATTGTTCGGGAAGTGACTCCATCGGGTCTTCCAGGCGTGGTACCATTGAACACCCCGCAAGACTCACAGTGACCAGCAGGGTCATCACAAAAAAAGAGCGCACCCACTGAGGTGTATGTACTCTGACACGATATCTACCCCTTGATTGTGAGGAGACGGAAGTAACTGAATTGGTCATGCGTTTCGTTACAGTACCTTTCTTCTAATGTTCCAGTGACCTCGGCACCGCAGGAAGGTCTGCTCTAAAGTCCGGCTTCCCATGTGTGTGATGTACTATGCGAGTTTTTCGTGTGCTCAAGAAACTTGCAATGACGCAGTTTCCCGAGCGTCTGCGTGCAAAATTAATAAAAAGCGGCCGAAAAGGTTGCAGGTGTATTTCGTGTGATTCGGCAACAATTGCAGCGCACATCAGTGCGAAAGAAAGAAGACCCGTTCCAAATGCAAACATGGCTATCCTTGCAAGAGGGAAGAACATCCAAAAAGTCAACGCCAATCGTGCCAAATGAAGGCCCTTCTTGCACCTGATTTAGGCCTGCATAATTGATCCGAAGATGTCCTATGGAAGTTGAGCCTTGCAAAACTCCTAATCTTGGGAATATTTATTGCCCCGAGGATGTTCCAAAGCACTTTTGTGTCTGGATGCACATTCCGACCATGTGGCCCACTTCAATCGGAATACGCAGTCTGGATTATTAGTTTTGCAAGAACCTCGAATGAATTATCGTTTTGGTGGGAAGAATGTCAAATACCCTGCAATACCTTGGAACTTGAATACCTTCCTGGAAGTAGCAATTTCCGATGACACTCACCTGATCCATCTCTTACGCCGATGCAGCCGGAAATCCTCATTGCCGCAGCAGGCATTATTGTTACATTCACCATCGCAACCTGGCGATGGAGTGCCTCACAAAACAAGCGTTTTGATCAGATGATGCAGGGGTTTCAAAACGAAATCAGCAAATTGCGTGACGAAAATAACCAGCAATTCGGCAAATTGCGTGATGAAAATAACCAGCAATTCGGCAAATTGCGTGATGAATATAACAGATTACGTAGTGAAGTACGCGGCGAAATCAAAGAAGTACGCGGCGAAATCAAAGAAGTACGCAACGAAATCAAAAAAGTACGCGAGGATGTGCACAGGCTTGATAATCGGATAGCACGCCAAGAAGGCCTGATCCGGGCTTTGTGGGCTGGAACTTTCAAAGGAGATCCCACGTCAGAGCCGGCTTTTCCAGAGTAAATCTTATTAGAATGTCCTCTTCTTGACGGAAGGCTATCCCTACCTTGCATCGCAAAGCTTGTCAGGAAAACTGCCGAACCTTGGAAGGTCCTGCAAAACTAATAATCCAGACACAAAAAGCGCTCTGGGACACCCTCAGGGCAATAAATATTCCCAAGACTGGGAGTTTTGCAAGAGGCTCAGTTTACTGTTATCTTAGTGCCGAATAGTAGGAAAAGAAACCATGTCTCTCCCCATTAAACTCGTCACATGGAACGTCAATTCTGCACGCGCCCGACTCGTCAGGATCCTTGATTTCCTTGAGCGACATAAACCGGACATCGTTTGCCTGCAGGAAGTCAAAGCTACGCAGGAAACATTCCCCTTTTCTGCCATCGAAGAAGCTGGGTATCAGGCATTCATCCATGGCCAGCCCTCCTACAATGGGGTGGCCATCCTTGCCAGAGAAATGGTGGAGGATATCCGAACCGGACTCGACAATGAAGCACGGGTTATCTCCGGCAGCGTCCACAATCTGCGTGTCGTCAACGTTTATGTACCCAATGGAAGACGAGTTGGGATGCCGAAGCATGCCTACAAGCTTCGCTGGCTTGACACCTTGCGTAAATTCCTGGATGTGGAGCGGGAGAAATATAAAGAGTTTATCCTGACGGGAGATTTTAACGTTACTTTTGACGACCTGGATGTCGCGCACCCGGACAGCTGGAGAGATTCCGTCCTGTGCGATCCAGCGGCGCGCGAAAAGCTGAACATCCTCACGGACCAGTTTTCGCTGTCGGATCTCTTGCGTAGGTACGCCAGAGGACCTGGCGTATACACATGGTGGGATTTTCGTACGCGAGGATTTGAATGGAATGACGGGGTACGGATTGACCATATCCTCGCAACCCCTGACCTTTCCGAGCTCAGCAGCAATGCCTGGGTTGATGTTGAGGAACGTGATCTGGAGCGTCCTTCAGACCACGCACCGGTCCTGATGCGACTTTTCCCGGCCTCTTAGTGTGCTTGAAGCCAATTCGTACCCTTACCGACATTGACTTCAATTGGAACACGGAGTTCTATGGCCTGGACCATACAGGTCTGGACGATCTCTTCCGCCTCTGCAAATTCCTGCTCGGGGACTTCAAACACCAGCTCATCATGGACTTGTAGAATTGCCCGTGATCGCATGCCTGCATGTTGCAACTCCCGATCAATCGCAATAGCCGCCAACTTGATCATATCTGCCTGTGTCCCCTGTATTGGCATATTGACCGCGATCCGCTCGGCGGCAGCACGCACGGCGCCATTGCGGGCCTTCAGGTCTGGTAAATAGCGGCGGCGCCCCATGAGCGTGGTGGCAAAGCCACGTTCTTTTGCCTGATCAACCTGCCTCTGTATGAACTGCCAAACCCCGGGAAAGGACTCTTGATGAGCTTTCATCAACTGCTGCGCCTCTTTGTGTGTACACCGTAATCCACGTGCCAAGCCAGAAGGTGAGAGGCCATACGGGATCCCGTAATTTACCGCCTTTGCCCTATCCCGCTGCTCTCTTGTGATATCAATGACCTCTACCTTATAGATGAGTGCAGCGGTTTCCATATGAGGATCACGACCGGTCGCAAAAATCTCCTGTAACTCTGGATCTGCACTCATATGCGCGAGGATCCTGAGTTCGATTTGCGAATAATCCGCTGACAAGATATACCAGCCCGCTGGAGCCACAAACGCGCTGCGAAGCTCTCGCCCTGTACGGTCGCGGACAGGAATATTTTGCAGTGCCGGGTCTGAAGAAGAAAGTCGGCCCGTGGCTGCAGAGGTCTGATTGAACACAGTATGAACCCGCTGCGTCATCGGCATGACCATACGTGCCAGGTTATCTACGTAGGTACCTTTGAGCTTGGCAGCTTTTCGCCAATCCATAATGAGTGCCGCCACCTTATGCTCAGTTGCAAGGTCTAGGAGAACCTCCTCTCTTGTAGAAGGCTTGCCAGAAGGGGTTCGCCGTTTCACCGGATACCCTAATTTCCCAAAGAGAATCTCCCCTACCTGCTTTGAGGAGGCAATATTGAAGGACTCGCCTGCTTCCTTGTAAATCTCACTGGCATATCGGTCCAGATCTTCTTGAATTCTAGGGCCCAGCTCTTCCAAGATAGACAGATTTAGTCTCACACCCGCGGCCTCCATGTCGGCCAACACATACACCAGCGGGAACTCAATTTCGTCCGCGATTTTGTGAAGATCACTTTCTTGGAGTTTTTTATGCAATTTCCCTTGCATTTCAAGTGGACAAGCCGCATGCTCACAGGCGAGGATCCGAAACTCCTCGGGAGCAATATTTCGCGGCTCTCTTTGCAAGCGCCCCGTCCCAAGAATATCCTCGATCTCCTGGGGCTCATAGCCCAACTGCTGCTTCGTAACCGTTCCGAACCGATGGTTCTGATCTGGAGAAAGTAAATAGTGAGCAATCTGGGTATCAAAGAGGTTTCCCCGAACCGGTACACTGAGTCGCCGGAGTCGAACAATAAGCGACTTCAGATCATGCCCGATCTTTTCCACTTTCCCATTGGAAAAAACCGGAGCAAGAATCTGTATCACTTCCGATACGGATGTCCCATCTGGAAGCGGAAGCGGAAGATATACTGCACTCCCCGGGGCCCAGGAAACCGCCATCCCCCACCAGTCTGCACGAACCGGAGAACCTGGAGTCATCAGGCTGGCTACTCCGATACGCCGGACCTCTTTCAGGGACTGTTCAAACGTTTTCAGCTCGTCAACAGTTGTGATCATCCGGTAATTCGCCTGATCAGACTGATAGCTCTTCAGGGTGCTGGTGGCGGTAATTTCGGCAGTTTCGAAGAGTTCTGACCCGGCAGTCAGGCGGCGGATCAGAGTACTAAATTCGTAGCGACGAAAAAATGATAACGGCTCTATGTCTCTGGGACTGCGGGGACGACAGGCTTCCCAGTCCAACTTCACATCCAGGTCTGTTCGTATCGTGACTAGGTCCTTGCTTAATCGTACCATGTCCGGGTTCGCAGTCAGGGCGGTCCGCCAGCGTTTACTGGTATAGGTGGGGGCCTTACTTAGAATATTCTCAACGGTTTGATCCTGCTGCACCAACTTTGCCGCCCCTTTTTCACCAATTCCCCGTGCGCCTGGTACATTATCACTGCTGTCTCCCATCAGCGCAAGCATGTCAATGAAGTTTTGAGGAGGGATCTGGTACTTTTCCCGGAAACCCTCCTCGGTTACGCGCTCAAAACCGGCACCGCTCCGTGGCCGCAACATTTCTACGTGGGAAGAAAGAAGTTGCTGGAAGTCTTTATCTGGAGACACAATGATGGCATGCGCACCTGAGGCCTCGGCCTTCCGTGCCAGCGTACCAATCACATCATCTGCCTCAAACCGATCCGCCTGCAGGACCGGAATAGAGAGTGCCTGCGCCAGTTCCTTGATCCGGGGCAAATTCTCAAGCAATGCATCCGGTGGCGCATCCCGATTTGCTTTGTACTCGGAGTATAGATCATTCCTGAAGGTTTTTCCCGGCCCATCAAATACGATTGCCGCATACTTCAGTCCCACCTCCTCAATCAGGTTAATCAGGGTCGTACTGAAGCCATAGAGTGCACTGGTGTTTTCCCCTCGTGAATTAATCCGTGGACGACTCAGAAACGAAAAATGGGCCCGATAAGCGAGAGCCATCGCATCCAAAAGAAAAATTTTCAGGTTTTGATTATCCTGCATGATCAACCATTTCCGCTTCCGTTTACGAGGTCCTTCAACTCACTTAACCCCAGTACTGTGACATCAAGTACCGCCGCCTTTTTTAATTTACTGCCCGCATTCTCCCCGGCCAAAAGATAGTCTGTCTTCTTGCTGACACTACCTGTAACCTTCCCGCCATGCGACTCAATCCAGGCACGTGCCTCCGACCGCGTCATCTCTTCCAGGCTTCCGGTGATCACAAACGTCTTCCCTTCCAGTACTTGAGAAGATGAGGCTTGCTCCTGAGATTCAAACGAAACGCCTGTAGCCTGTAGCTTGGTGATCAAGTTACGATTTTCATTTTCTCCGAACCACGCAAGAATCTCCTGTACCATCGTCGGACCGATCCCATCCAGCACCAGAAAGCGGTGCAGCAAAGAAAGCAGCTCTGTCAGGGCTGTAGCGAGTCTCTCATCATCTGCGTCCAATTGCCCCAGGCAAGCTCCAACCGGATCTTTAAGGTGCACCTTCTGCAGGAGTGCATTGGAAAGAGTGCCTCCATTCTGCGGCACCTCTGCCGACACCCCCTTCTCAATTGTATTTACTCTTTCCGCAATCATCATCAACTCCTCAATTGAAAACTGTCCAAGCAATAGCCGTGCTGACACTGCTCCGATACCATTGACTCCTAGAGCAATCAGTAATTTTTCGGGCCCACGATCCCGGCTCCGATAGATGGAAGCGATGAGCTCGGATGTCTTCCGATCTGCAAATCCCTCCAGGGGTAACAGCTTTTTCTCTGTGAGCGTGTAGAGATCCGCTTCATCGTTAATCAGGCCAGATTCAATTAGAACCTGCACCGTGTTCGGCCCCAACCCTTCAATATCCAATCCTTCCCTGGAAGCAAAAAACATGACTCGCCGAAATATCCTCTCTGAGCACTGTGGGTTCGGGCAATACAGATCCACTCCATCCCTCTTTCGGGTCAGTTGATCCTCACAAACCGGACAACGCTTCGGCGGTAGGATAGGAGTTTCGTCACCTGAGCGAGCCTCCTTCACGGGCCCAACGATGTAGGGAATGACATCTCCCGACCGCTTTATCCTGATTGTGTCTCCAATGTGCAGACCAAGCTGCTCTACCTGATCATAGTTATGCAGGGTTGCATTTGAAACGGTAACTCCTCCCACAAATACAGGCTTGAGATGGGCCGTCGGAGTAATCCGTCCCGTCCTTCCTATCTGAGGCTTTACCGACTCAAGCAGGGTCGTCGCCTCTTCGGAGGGAAATTTGAATGCGATTGCCCCGCGTGGATCTTTGCCCACAATACCGAGCTCCTTTACCTGTTTGCTATCTGAGATTTTGATGACGATGCCGTCAATTTCAAATGGAAGCGTGTCTCTTACCTCTTTCCACCAGGCTACCCGTTTGGCAACATCTTCCAACGTTGGCAAGAGCTGCACTTCGGGCGGGATCCTGAATCCTGCGCGATGGAGCCAATCCAAACGTTCAAAATGGTCCTCGGGCGCAAAATCATCTGGAAACATCACATCGTACGCGTACGCGGATAGATCTCTTTTCGCCGTGAGTTGTGCATCCTTTTGTTTCAGGGAGCCGGACGCCGTATTTCGTGCATTGATGTAAGCGGGCTCCCCCTCTTCAATTCGCTGCTGATTCAGTTTTGCAAAAGCTTCTTTGGTAAAGAGCACTTCGCATCTGACCACAAGTACATCCGGGGATACTGGCCCCTCTTCAACGGGAATACGCAGTGGCACTGACCGGATCGTGCGTGCATTCGCAGTGACCACATCCCCAATCTCCCCGTTGCCTCGCGTAGCTGCCTGAACAAGGACCCCCTTCTCATAACGCAGCACCAATGTTAATCCATCAAACTTGGGCTCTACTACGTAGGTAAATGCTTCACCCGGCACCAACTTACGGTTCCGTCTCTCCCAAACCGATAAATCCTCTATACCGAACGCGTTCGCCAGACTAAGGACAGGACGCAGATGAGAGGTCTTGACGAAATCTGAGTCCAAGTCACTCCCAACCCGCTGAGTTGGAGAATCCGGTGTAACCAGTTCAGGGTGCTCGTTCTCAAGTGTCGTCAACTCCGAGAGGAGTTGATCATACTCTGCATCTGTGATCGTGGGCCGTGCAAGTACATAGTACCGGTATGCGTGCCGATTGAGACTCGTACGCAACTCGGCAGCACGATCTGCTACACTGATTCCCATACGGTCATTTATCGCCAAGCCCCAATCAATCCACCCATGAGCAGAAAAACAACGAGGTTGTATACCTGATTCAACACAAAAATCCCCATGCCTTTATCTTCCCAGGCGACACTCTGCCAGCCCATGGGAAGCGCAAACCCTACCCAAGCTGCAAAGCCAACCGTCAATCCCCCTCCCAAAGTGCCCATATCCATATAGGCGATCAGAAGCGACAAAACATACACCGTAAGTACAGAACCCACCAAAGATCCTCCATATGATTTGGCCGGATTGAAGTTTTCTTTGATTTTTTCCTCCGTCAGATCCATCATCTCCATCCACATCTTACCAAAGATCGGTCCGTACCAGAATGAACCTACGACCATCGGGAGCAGAACGGCAACTACAAATGAAATCCAGTTTTCGGGTAAATACATCTCGCGTTGAGTTAGTGAATAGGTCAAGATAGCAGATTATGAAGAAACTGTAAAGCTATTGGTTAGCCCAGATTGCGCAAGCGGCTCCCGAGGGATCGCGAATGACCGCGTAGCTCTTACCGGGGCCCATGGATCTGGCCGGGCAAACGACTTCGCCTCCCAATTCCACACAGGACTGGAGGCTCCTTTCCAGAGATTCCACTCGAAAGTAGGGAATCCAGACCGGCGGAATCCCGACATTCACGCCACGTGCATGACAGATCCCTGCCACTGTCTCTTTGCCCTCGTTCATCGCATAGTCCTCGTACCCGCCCATGTCAACAGGTTCTGGCTCCCACCCGACAACGTTGACATAAAAGTCTCGGATCTCCGCCGCACGCTCAACCGTTAGGTCGATCCACAGTGGAAGTTTTGTTTCTTGCATAGATTTATCGGCTTATGGGGTGATGATCGATGCGGAATTTTCTGCAGTTCGCATCTTCCTTTCCAAAACAATTCCTGTGATCTGGTGACGCTTATATCCCAAGGTACGCACAATAACCATTATCCCCAAGGGTTGTGTGAATAGCTGTGGAATTTTCTTGGAAAAATCGTGCATTTATTGTTTGCATTTTGTTGACTATCAACACGAGTTTTTGCGGTATCCTTGTATCGTAATCAGCCACACTTTCTTTTCCTCTTAATTCATGCCAAACGCAACCCGATTCCGCAATCAATTCACCCGTAAAAATGGACATCACTCACCTTCCAGAACTGCCATTGCACTGGCCTCACTGACCGTCGAACAGGTTCTTTATGAGATCGAACTGATCAGCGACGCCCAATGGATACTCGGACAACGACGAGGACATTCCTGGTACAATGAAGACGGTGGACATCTGGCCGAAGCCACGCAGATTAAGGCAATCCGGATTCCTGCGCGACGACACTGAATCACCACGTTCCTGACGAATCGGGCTTGTGTATGCTGGATCTGAATACTGCGCCGTTCCGCTCAAGGAGCTTGTCGGAAAACCTTCCAGCTCATGACCTTCGGTGGACAAACTTTACTGCGGACCAAGTCTCATCAATAGAGCAGATTTTTATATCAACCATCCCGATTGCCCGTCCTATGCTCAGGATAACGTTCATGGACAGGTTTGTCCTTTTTCCTGAGCTTTTCTTTGGCCAGGAAATCCACAACATACCCCTGTCTGCCAAGGTTGGGAGCGCGATATCAAGCAACGTGATCAGCCGATCCTGGCGATCAGAAAACAGGTGAATGAAATCTGCTCTATCCACTGGGGATTCACCTGGAATTACCGGCGCATCTGCAATCAATGTATGATAGTGGGATGGCCGATCAAGCGAATAGGCTTGCATACCTTCCTTGAGTCCTAACTTCGCAGCCAACGTTGGAGAAGGCATGGATTGATCCAATCTGTTTCATTTTTGGAAAAGTACGACAAATTGGTTACCATACGGGACAAATTGATTTTTTTTTGATGCTACGCCTTTTCCTTTTTATCCTCATTGCATCTGCCGGATGCACCCAAATACAACAATCCCCGAATGTGATCTATATCCTTGCCGATGACCTAGGATATGGTGAGCTTGGTAGCTATGGCCAGACGTTGATCCAAACACCAAACCTGGATCAACTCGCCATCGAAGGAATGCGGTTTACCCAGCATTACAGTGGCAGCCCCGTATGTGCACCAAGTCGTTGCACACTGCTGACCGGGCTACATACCGGACACTGCCAAGTCCGTGACAACTACGAACTGGGGGGCTTTCCAGACAGTACCGAGCGTGGACAGCTTCCGCTGGAAGAAGAGACGTATACACTTGGGCATATGATGCAGGATGCGGGCTATACGACTGCAATCATTGGAAAATGGGGACTTGGAGGACCGCATTCTATCGGGATTCCCACGGAGCAGGGATTCGATTATTTCTACGGATATCTGGATCAGAAACAAGCTCACAACCATTACCCATCCCATCTCTGGCGCAATACCGAATGGGATACGCTTGCGAACGGCTATTTTCATCCGCATCAACGGTTTGAAGGTCTGGATTTGAATGATCCGACAGCCTATGACCGTTATAAAGGCCCGGACTATGCTCCAGACCTGATGGCAAATGAAGCTGAGCAGTTCATCCGTCAACATGCATCAGAACCATTCTTCCTCTACCTCGCGCATACAGTACCTCACCTAGCACTTCAGGTGCCGGATGAAGAGCTGGAACCTTACGAGGGTGTTCTGGCGGAATCCCCTTATGATGGTAGCATGGGATACCTGCCTCATATCCGACCTCAATCCGCCTATGCAGCCATGATTACCCGCATGGATGCGCACATCGGTCGCATCGTTGAGGTGCTCCATGAACTCGGCATTGAAGAAGAAACCCTAATCATATTCTCGAGCGACAATGGCCCCACCTATACTGGAGGTGTGGACACGGAACAGTTTCATAGCTCAGGTGGGCTGCGGGGCGGCAAAGGTGAGGTCTACGAAGGGGGGATCCGGGTACCAATGATTGCTGCTTGGCCCGGTGTGATTGCATCTGGATCAACAACCGATCATGTATCTGCGTTTTGGGATGTGATGCCGACACTTGCCGATCTTGTGGGAACTAATCTGGTGGCAGAGGTCAATGGAGTCTCCTTTCTTCCTGTACTTATGGGACAGGGTCTCCCAACGCCAAGTGAGATGTACTGGGAATACCACGGCCGCAGATGGAATGGAGCACAAGCCGCGAGGATTGGTCCCTGGAAGGGGGTACGGCTGGGTGGCCATGACAATCCCGCCGCTCCAGTGAGTGTCTATCATCTGGACAATGATCCTGGGGAATTGACCAATCTTGCCGATGTACACCCTGAGATTGCCCAGGACTTGCTCTCTCTTATGCAATCGCGAAGTCACTCAAAAATTGAACGGTGGAACTTCGCCGAATAACCAGCCGGATGGCTAATACCGAAGCATTCCCTGCACATTCACGCCGATGTCTCCCGGTGCTGCATTGCGTCTGTGTGCCAGGCCAAAGATGGAGACGGAGAGCCGTTCCCACGGGCGGAGTTGGCCGCCCAGCCGGTACATCCTTCCTCCGGGCAACTGTGTCACTCCCATCACGGATCGTGCCGTCCCCTCTTTCCATGGAATCCCATAACCCAGTTCCAGATCCGTTCGCTGTCTGCCCGCCCCGATGGGTACCGCATCCAGTATGGTCTGCTGCCGGTACATGGACATTCCCTGCGCGCGTCCCCATGATGGGCGCAAACTCATCGTCAGCCCCTCGGAGCGGTTGCCGACCTGCAGGGATCCCGAGAATCCCCACTCGGTAAACCCGTCTGCAGTATGCATGACCAGCCCCTGCGTCCGCACCTCGCCCCGCAACCGCCACGCCGGGCTTGCAAACCGCACGCCACCCCCCAATTCCAGCCCCGTACCCGTTTCCGCACTGCCACCATCCTGCCGCACATTTGCCTCTACGTAGGGACGTATGCCTTTGGTGATCTGTGCACTGGCTTCCAATCCCACCCGGACCCGGACCACCTCTGCCGTGATGGCATGCTCTTCAATCTCCGCACCGGTCACCAGAAGATCGCCGTGATAGCGGAGCCGGGCAGATCCACCAGAGGCCAACGTCCCCCGCATTCCCATCGCCCCAAACCGTGTCGTCATCTCTGCGTCTAACTCGGACACCTCAGCCTGTCCACGTCCGGCTCCCCCGCTCAACCATACCTCCCAGCCCGCACGCGTGTACGACGCATACGGATAGATGCCCGTCAACGCAGAGGTGATGTCTCCTGACTCGTTCTCCACCTCAAACGATCCGTCTCCCCGGCTGTGCGCAAGCAGCACACCCGCCAGCCAGCCGCCACGCCAGCGATAGTCCGCCCCCAGCATTGCTGTCGTCACCTCGCCCCGGAGCGTCAATGGCTGCTGACCATTGAACTGCCGGAATGCACCCCGTCCCCACACACTGAGAGATCCGCCGGGCAGGAGCATGCTTTCCGACATGCGACAACCCGCCAGAAGTTCGCCCGGAGACGGATCCCATCTTGAATACCAGAGTTGTGCCATCTCGGCACGCTCAAGCGCCGTACACGCCGCCCCGTCTGCAGCCGAGCGGAACCGATCGCCCAATGCCTCCACCACCTGCACCGAAGACGTCCGCACAAATCGCGCCGCGTACGCCTCCAGAACCCGTTCACTGACCGTCGTTGACTCCTGGATCGTGGCCACGCCCACCGCCTTTTCAATCCGGGCATGCTCCGAGGAGCTCAGATGCAATGTGAACGTCTCCTGCCCCCAATCCAATCCCCCCTTCAAGAGCGGCACGGCAATCATCGCCTCGGTCGTTCCCGGAGCCAGAGTGACGACCCCCGAAGAGGCCTGATAGTCTTCGCCGGCCCTGGCCGTCCCATCCCGGGTCCGGTACTGCGCCGACACCATCTCACGCTGCGGCTGCGAGAGCAGGACCCGAAACCGGACCTCTGCCTCCTCTTCCAGGACCCGTGCATCCTCCACCCGCAGAGCCGCCGCACTCTGGTCATCGTCCAGAATCGTCCCCGTCCCGGTGCCTCGCGCAATGGTCGCATTGCGGGCATTGGACAGCGTCACCCGGAACGTCTCATCGTCTTCCGGCAGTTCGTCATCAATGATCGCGATCTCCACCACACCCCGGGTGGCACCCGGATCAAAGATCACCACCCCGCGCGAGGCCGTATAGTCCAGACCGGCCTCCGCCGTGTCATCCGAACTCGCATACTGAACCGTCACCACCTGATCCGTCGCACGACTGAGCTCGATGGGAAGTTGAAGACGCCCCGCGTTCTCGGATCCCTGCTGACTCCAGATCGAAATCGTCACGGGCCCCTTGTCCGTGATCGTAACCTGGGTCGTATGAGAGACACCGTTGTAACCGCCCCCGGATGCCGTGAGCAAAAGACGCACCTGATCCTCCTCATCATTGTCATCCTCGGCCGCCGTCAGCGTGACCGTCTGGGAAGTCTTCCAGTTCGTCGTCGTAAAGGTGAGCGAGGCCCGGTCCAGCGTCAACTGCGTCCCCGCATGGCCGGTGAGCGCTATCGTCACCGTGCCCGAAGGCTCTGCAGACAGGCGAACCTCAAGCGCGGACTGGGTCCCCTCTGCCATCGTCACCTCCGCCGGGGCAACAATCTCCGCCTCGTCATTATCCTCCACCGTCACCGTAACCCGATGCTCAATCCCCGCATAGCCACCTCCATCTGCCGTCAACGTGAGGGTCTCTGAATCATCCACAACATCATCGTCATGCCCGGCCGTCAGCGTGACCGTCTGCGGAGTCTCCCAGTTCGTCGTCGTAAAGCTCAGACGCGTTGGAGATGCAGTGAGCTCCCCCGCAAAGCCAGAAACCGTCACCGTCACCGTGCCCGAAGGCTTCGCAGACAGGTGAACCCCGAACTCGGAGTCTGTCTCTTCTTCGATCCTCACCGCATGCGGAGCAACAATCCCCGGCGTATCCTTGTCGATGATCGTGACCTGAAGCACATACACCTCGCCCGTGTAATCGGCCCCGGTTGCACGCAGGGTCACCTCTACCCGGTCAGGAGAAATATCATCATCCTCGTCCGCCGTCAGGGTCACCTGCTGCGGCTCGTTCCAGTCGGAAGGGGTAAAGATCCGGGTGATCGGGCTCACGGTCAGATCCGTCCCCCGAGGCCAATCCATCGTCACCGTCACTGCGCCCAGTGGCTCGGAGGCCAGCGAGAATCTGTACTCCTCGGTGCCTCCCTCCAACAGCGAGATCGATGGCGACGCCTCAATGCCGACCGCATCATCATCTTCGATCGTGATATCCAGCGAATCTCCAGCTACCATCCCCTCCGGCAACGCACCCACCCGCACCGTAAAGGTCTCATCTTCTTCATCAATCTCATCGGGCGTGGTCCGGATCACATAGGTCCCGCTCGTTTCTTCTCTTTCGATCCTCACCTGCATGGGAGCGGCTGCATGGTAATCCTGCGCATCTGCGCTGCCAGGAGTCAGCACCAGAGGGATCGTCACCGCGGCGGGCAACTCCTCGGACAGTTTGACCGTCACCGTCACCGCCTCTCCCTCAGCCACCGGGTTCGTAGAGGCAAAAAGATCCACCCGAACAACTTCTGGCGGAACCCGGTCCCGGATCGTCACCCAATGCGAGGATTCCAGACCCGGCTCCAGAACCGCCGGATCCAGATCCCCCAAAGAAACGATAAACCGCTCATCCTGCGTGTCCGTATCCGCAATCGTCACAATCTGCCCCGTGCCCTCTGTCTCTTCGCCGGCAACCGTCACCTGTTTTAATTCGATATAATCTCCCGGCTCGGACGTATAGGGGGTATACGCCAGTGGAATCGTCACCGCAGTCTCCAGCGGATTCGCCAGCGTTACCCTTACCGTCACCGGATCCCCTTCGTCAACTACCTCTGGATCCACCGACAAGGTCACCTCCACCGGGGGCGGATCGTCATCGTCGATAATCGTGATCTCGACCTCCGAGGGATGACCAGCCTCCACATCCGCGGGCAGTGTGCCCAGTGCCACCACAAAACGCTCGCCTCCCTCAGAAATGTTATCCGGGGTCGTACGCACTACGGCTGTACCGCTGCCTGAACCTGAAATAATCGTGATCTCCGAAACCGGAACATAATCGTTCGGCTCCGCGGGATCAACAGCCCCGGGCCGGTAGGTCAACGGAATCGTCACCGCGGCGGGTAATGCGCTGGAAAGCGTCGCCGTCACCGTGACCGAACTCCCCTCGCCCACCGGATTCGGACTTGCCGATAAAGACACATTCGGGAGAATAACCGCAGGCGTATCCAAATCTGTAATCTCGACCCCCACCGAAGACGGCGTGCCTGCCGCAACCTCGGAAGGCAAATCCCCCAGGGCCACCGTAAACGTCTCATTGTCAGAATCCGCATCCTTCACCGTCGTGATCGTGCCCGTACCCTCCAGCGAATTCGCCGCAATCGTGATGGAGGCCAGACTGCCATAATCCCCCGCCTCCGCCGTACCCGGCGTCAACGTCAACGGAATCACTGCCGCCGTGGGCAATGCGCGGGACAGCCTCGCCGTTACCGTCACATCCTCTCCCTCGTCCACCGGATTCGGACTTGCAGATAAGCTTACTGTAGGCGTATCACGGATCGTTACCAGCACCGAAGACGGCGTGCCTGCCACAACCTCGGAAGGCAAATCCCCCAGGGCTACCGTGAACGTCTCATCATCAGAATCCGCATCCTTCACCGTCGTGATCGTGCCCGTACCCGTCAGCGAATTCGCCGCAATCGTGATGGAGGCCAGACTGCCGTAGTCCCCCTTCTCTGCTGTACCCGGCGTCAGCGTCAACGGAATCGTCATCGAAGTCGACAACGCGCTGGACAGCGTCGCCGTTACCGTCACCGAACTCCCCTCTTTCACCGGATTCGGACTTGCAGATAAGCTTACTGTAGGCGTATCACGGATCGTTACCAGCTCCGAAGACGGCGATCCCGCCGCAACCTCGGAAGGCAAATCCCCCAGTGCTACCGTGAACGTCTCATCGTCAAAATCCGTATCCCGCACGGTTGTAATCGTGCCCGTACCCTCCAGCGAATTCGCCGCAATCGTGATGGAGGCCAGACCGCCATAGTCCCCCTTCTCCGCCGTGCCCGGCGTCAACGTCAGCGGAATCGTCACCGCGGCGGGTAATGCCTGGGAAAGCGTCGCCGTCACCGTCACCGAACTTCCCTCGTCCACCGGATTCGGATTTGCAGATAAGCTTACCGCAGGCTTCTCACGGATCGTTACCAGCACCGAAGACGGCGTGCCTGCCACAACCTCGGAAGGCAGACTCCCCAGGGCAACCGTGAACGTCTCATCATCAGAATCCGCATCCTTCACCGTCGTGATCGTGCCCGTACCCGTCAGCGCATTGGCCGCAATCGTGATGGAGGCCAAACTGCCATAATCCCCCGTCTCCGCGGGATCAACAGCCCCGGGCCGGTACGTCAACGGAATCGTCACCGCGGCGGGTAATGCCTGGGACAGCGTCGCCGTTACCGTCACCGAACTCCCCTCGTTCACCGGCGTGGTCGCCGATAGATGTACTGCAGGCGTCACCGGAGGCGTATCCAAATCTGTAATCTCTACCTCCTCCGAGGACGGCGATCCTTCCACAACCTCGGAGGGCAAATCCCCCAGGGCCACCGTGAACGTCTCATCGTCAAAATCCGTATCCCGCACGGTTGTAATCGTGCCCGTACCCTCCAGCGAATTCGCCGCAATCGTGATGGAGGCCAGACTGCCGTAGTCCCCCTTCTCTGCTGTACCCGGCGTCAGCGTCAACGGAATCGTCATCGAAGTCGACAACGCGCTGGAAAGCGTCGCCGTTACCGTCACCGAACTCCCCTCTTTCACCGGATTCGGACTTGCAGATAAGCTTACTGTAGGCGTATCGAGATCCGTAATCGTTACCAGCTCCGAAGACGGCGATCCCGCCGCAACCTCGGAAGGCAGACTCCCCAGGGCAACCGTGAACGTCTCATCGTCAAAATCCGTATCCCGCACGGTTGTAATCGTGCCCGTACCCTCCAGCGAATTCGCCGCAATCGTGATGGAGGCCAGACTGCCGTAGTCCCCCTTCTCTGCTGTACCCGGCGTCAGCGTCAACGGAATCGTCATCGAAGTCGACAACGCGCTGGAAAGCGTCGCCGTTACCGTCACCGAACTCCCCTCTTTCACCGGATTCGGACTTGCAGATAAGCTTACTGTAGGCGTATCGAGATCCGTAATCGTTACCAGCTCCGAAGACGGCGTTCCCGCCACAACCTCGGAAGGTAAATCCCCCAGTGCTACCGTAAACGTCTCATCATCAGAATCCGTATCCCGCACGGTTGTAATCGTGCCCGTACCCTCCAGCGAATTCGCTGCAATCGTGATGGAGGCCAGACCGCCATAGTCCCCCTTCTCTGCCGTGCCCGGCGTCTGCGTCAGCGGAATCGTCACCGAAGTGGGTAATGCTCCAGAAAGCGTCGCCGTCACCGTCACCGAACTTCCCTCGTCCACCGGATTCGGATTTGCAGATAGATGTACCGCAGGCTTCTCACGGATCGTTACCAGCACCGAAGACGGCGTTCCTTCCACAACCTCGGAAGGCAAATCCCCCAGGGCTACCGTGAACGTCTCATCGTCAAAATCCGTATCCCGCACGGTTGTAATCGTGCCCGTACCTGCCTCCGCATTGGCCGCAATCGTGATGGAGGCCAGACTGCCATAGTCCCCCGCCTCCGCCGTACCCGGCGTCAACGTCAACGGAATCACTGCCGCCGTGGGCAATGCGCGGGACAGCGTCGCCGTCACCGTCACCGCCTTTCCTTCGTCCACCGGATTCGGACTTGCAAATAAGCTTACCGTAGGCGTATCGAGATCCGTAATCGTTACCTCCACCGAAGACGGCGCTCCTGCCGCAACCCCGGAAGGCAGACTCCCCAGGGCCACCGTAAACGTCTCATCGTCAGAATCCGTATCCTTCACCGTCGTGATCGTGCCCGTACCCTCCAGCGCATTGGCCGCAATCGTGATGGAGGCCAGACTGCCATAGTCCCCCGCCTCCGCCGTACCCGGCGTCAACGTCAACGGAATCACTGCCGCCGTGGGCAATGCGCGGGACAGCGTCGCCGTCACCGTCACCGCCTTTCCTTCGTCCACCGGATTCGGACTTGCAAATAAGCTTACCGTAGGCGTATCGAGATCCGTAATCGTTACCTCCACCGAAGACGGCGTGCCTGCCGCAACCCCGGAAGGCAGACTCCCCAGGGCCACCGTAAACGTCTCATCGTCAGAATCCGTATCCCTCACCGTCGTGATCGTGCCCGTACCCTCCAGCGCATTGGCCGCAATCGTGATGGAGGCCAGACTGCCATAGTCCCCCTTCTCTGCCGTGCCCGGTGTCAGCGTCAGCGGAATTGTCACCGCGGCAGGCAACGCGCGGGACAGCCTCGCCGTCACCGTCACCGCCTTTCCCTCGTCCACCGGATTCGGATTTGCAGATAAGCTTACCGTAGGCGTATCGAGATCCGTAATCGTTACCTCCACCGAAGACGGCGCTCCTGCCGCAACCCCGGAAGGCAGACTCCCCAGGGCCACCGTGAACGTCTCATCGTCAAAATCCGTATCCCGCACGGTTGTAATCGTGCCCGTACCCTCCAGCGCATTGGCCGCAATCGTGATGGAGGCCAGACTGCCATAGTCCCCCTTCTCCGCCGTGCCCGGCGTCAACGTCAGCGGAATTGTCACCGCGGCAGGCAACGCGCTGGACAGCGTCGCCGTTACCGTCACCGAACTCCCCTCGTCCACCGGCGTGGTCGCCGATAGATGTACTGCAGGCGTCACCGGAGGCGTATCCAAATCTGTAATCTCTACCTCCTCCGAGGACGGCGATCCTTCCACAACCTCGGAGGGCAAATCCCCCAGGGCCACCGTGAACGTCTCATCGTCAAAATCCGTATCCCGCACGGTTGTAATCGTGCCCGTACCCTCCAGCGAATTCGCCGCAATCGTGATGGAGGCCAGACTGCCGTAGTCCCCCTTCTCTGCTGTACCCGGCGTCAGCGTCAACGGAATCGTCATCGAAGTCGACAACGCGCTGGAAAGCGTCGCCGTTACCGTCACCGAACTCCCCTCTTTCACCGGATTCGGACTTGCAGATAAGCTTACCGTAGGCGTATCGAGATCCGTAATCGTTACCAGCTCCGAAGACGGCGATCCCGCCGCAACCTCGGAAGGCAGACTCCCCAGGGCAACCGTGAACGTCTCATCGTCAAAATCCGTATCCCGCACGGTTGTAATCGTGCCCGTACCCTCCAGCGAATTCGCCGCAATCGTGATGGAGGCCAGACTGCCGTAGTCCCCCTTCTCTGCTGTGCCCGGCGTCAGCGTCAACGGAATTGTCACCGCGGCAGGCAACGCGCTGGAAAGCCTCGCCGTTACCGTCACCGCCTTTCCCTCGTCCACCGGATTCGGACTTGCAGATAAGCTTACTGTAGGCGTATCGAGATCCGTAATCGTTACCAGCTCCGAAGACGGCGATCCCGCCGCAACCTCGGAAGGCAGACTCCCCAGGGCCACCGTAAACGTCTCATCGTCAGAATCCGTATCCCTCACCGTCGTGATCGTGCCCGTACCCTCCAGCGCATTGGCCGCAATCGTGATGGAGGCCAGACTGCCATAGTCCCCCTTCTCTGCCGTGCCCGGTGTCAGCGTCAGCGGAATTGTCACCGCGGCAGGCAACGCGCGGGAAAGCCTCGCCGTCACCGTCACCGCCTTTCCCTCGTCCACCGGATTCGGACTTGCAGATAAGCTTACTGTAGGCGTATCGAGATCCGTAATCGTTACCAGCTCCGAAGACGGCGATCCCGCCGCAACCTCGGAAGGCAGACTCCCCAGGGCAACCGTGAACGTCTCATCGTCAAAATCCGTATCCCGCACGGTTGTAATCGTGCCCGTACCCTCCAGCGAATTCGCCGCAATCGTGATGGAGGCCAGACCGCCATAGTCCCCCTTCTCCGCCGTGCCCGGCGTCAACGTCAGCGGAATCGTCACCGCGGCGGGTAATGCCTGGGAAAGCGTCGCCGTCACCGTCACCGAACTTCCCTCGTCCACCGGATTCGGATTTGCAGATAAGCTTACCGCAGGCTTCTCACGGATCGTTACCAGCACCGAAGACGGCGTGCCTGCCACAACCTCGGAAGGCAGACTCCCCAGGGCAACCGTGAACGTCTCATCATCAGAATCCGCATCCTTCACCGTCGTGATCGTGCCCGTACCCGTCAGCGCATTGGCCGCAATCGTGATGGAGGCCAAACTGCCATAATCCCCCGTCTCCGCGGGATCAACAGCCCCGGGCCGGTACGTCAACGGAATCGTCACCGCGGCGGGTAATGCTCCAGAAAGCCTCGCCGTCACCGTCACCGCATCTCCCTCGTCCACCGGGTTCGGATTTGCTGATAGTGTAATTGTCGGCTTCTCGCTGATCGTTACCAGCACCGAGGTTGGCGCCCCTGCCACAACCGTGGATGGCAAACTACTTGCATCAATCTCCAGCGTAAACGTATCGTCATCGGAATCCGTATCTGGATAGGTTTGGATCGTTCCCCTAGCTACCCCACTGCCCGGGAGAAGCGGAACTGATATTGAGCGTAAGTTGCCGTAGTCTTCCTGCTCTGCCGTTACGGGGATCAATGTCAGCGGAATTCTCTCTCCCCTTGGAAGCGGCGTTCCCACGAGCATTACCGTCACCTCTAGATCATCCCCCTCACCCACCGACGTGGTCGCAGACAAACTCACTGCCGGCTTGTCTGTAATCGCCACTTCCTGTAATATCATATCCCCTACCCGAACACGAGGATCTATGGTATGTTCGTCAATCAACACTGTAAATGTCTCGTCCCCAGAGTCCGCATCTTCCGGTATAAAAAAGTCTTTACTGCCAGAATACCCCTTCGTCGGGATTGTAATAATGACCCTCTGAGGGGGTGAGCCATAGTCTTGAGGTTGGGCTGTGCCGGAGATAAACATTACGGGAACCTGCACCTCGGTGTCAAACGGGGATGAAGGCGGAGGAACAAGTGCGACACTCAGACTTAACTCCGAACCCTCTGGTACCGCATTCGGGGACGCATACAACACTATTGTCGGCTTCTCATCATCTGTGATTGTAATCAGAGCGGATTTTGGATTCCCTGCGACAACCGTAGACGGTAGGCTACTCTCATTGAGAACTACCGTGAATGTCTCATCTTCCTTGTCGTTCACGTCCGACTCTTGGGGGATCATGATCGTCCCTGTTCCAGACAGAACACCCCCAAGAATCGTAATACTCGGCAAAATGCCATAGTCACCCACTTCCGCCGTCCCAGCGGTCAGCGTCAGCGGAATGATCATATCCGTAACCAGATCCTTCGAAGTCGTCACTGTAATCACTACGCCCGAGCCCGTCCCTTCCAATACCGGGTTCGGAAATGCTGTCAGTGTGATCGTAGGCTTGTCATCGTCGATGATCGTGACCAGCACAGATTTTGGGTCTACCGCAACGACTGTAGATGGTAACCCACTTTCATCAATCGCCACCGTAAAGGTCTCATCCTCCCAATCGGTTACATCCGACTCCTGGGGAACCATAATGGTTCCGGTCCCCGTCTTAACACTCCCGTTCCCGGGGATTGTTATACTTGACAGCGCACCGTAGTCACCGGCCTCTGCTGTCCCGGCAGTCAATATTAATGGAATCACTACATCACTCGCCGGATCTTCGGAAATCGTTGCGGTGACGGTGACCGATTGGCCCTCCTCCACAGAGTTTGGAGATGCCGACAATGTAATCGTTGGCTTATCATCGTCGGTGATCGTGATCAAAGCTGACTTCGGGTTCCCTATGACGACCGTAGCCGGAAGATTGCTCTCATCAATCATTACCGTAAAGGTCTCGTCCTCCCAATCGGTTACATCCGACTCCTGGGGGATCACGATCATCCCCATCCCGGTCGTTGCACTCCCAGTCCCAGGGATCGTGATATCTGACAGTGCACCGTAGTCGCCAGCTTCCGCCGTCCCAGCAGTTAATATTAATGGAATCACTACATCACTTGCAGGATCCTCCGAGAGCGTCACCGTAACTTTAACTGATTGGCCCTCGCTTACCGGGTTAGGAGATGCCGACAAACGGATCGTTGGCTTATCATCGTCGGTGATCGTGACCAGCACGGATTTTGGGGCTACCGCAACGACCGTAGATGGTAAACCACTTTCATTAATCGCTACCATAAAGGTCTCATCCTCCCAATCGGTTACATCCGACTCCTGGGGAATCATAATGGTTCCGGTCCCCGTCATAACACTCCCGGCCCCGGGAATCGTGATGGTTGACAGCGTACCGTAGTCGCCAGCTTCCGCCGTCCCGGCAGTCAATGTTAATGGAATCACCACATCACTGGCAGGATCCTCCGAGAGCATCACCGTAACTGTAACCGACTGGCCCTCGCTCACCGGGTTTGGGGATGCAGACAGATGTACCGTCGGCTTGTCATCATCGATGATCGTGACCAGCACGGATTTTGGGTCTACCGCAACGACCGTAGATGGTAACCCACTTTCATCAATCGCCACCGTAAAGGTCTCATCCTCCCAATCGGTTACATCCGACTCCTGGGGGATCACGATCGTCCCCATCCCGGTCGTTGCGCTCCCAGTCCCAGGGATCGTGATATCTGGCAGTGCACCGTAGTCGCCAGCTTCCGCCGCCCCGGCAGTCAATATTAATGGAATCACTACATCACTTGCCGGATCTTCGGAAATCGTTGCGGTGACCGTAACGGAGCCGCCCTCGTTTACTGGATTGGGAGAGGCCGATAAATTGACGGTCACCTTATCATCATCTATGATGGTGACCTCAACCTCAGACGGATCTCCTGCCGCCACCCCCTGCGGTAGTCTCCCCAATACCACCATAAAGGTTTCATCGTCCTGCTCGGCATTGTCTTCTAACGTGGAGAGAATGAACCGGCCGCTTGTCGCGTTCCCGGCCCCACGGATCGTGATAAAGCCCCCGGATATACTCCCGTAATCGCTCGATTCCGCTGTACCCGCTATGATCTTAAACGAAATCTCCACATCATTGACTGGATCCTCTGAAATTGTTGCGGTGATTGTGACCTGTTCGCCCTCGTCTACAGGGTTTGGAGATGCCGACAATGTGACCTTCGGTCTATCATTATCCTTGAAGTGAAGCTCTACATAACCTGTCCTCCGAACTGTACCTCCCAGAACTTCTACATCAATGTGCAGCGTACCGTCGGTGTCGATTTTGTTGTTGTCCGCATGGGACACCGTGACCACCTGATCTGTGCTCCAATTTGATTTCGTGAACTCCAATTCCTCCTTGTCAAGAGTCACGGGGATCGCTTCGCCGGATCGCTGCGATAACCGCACACGCACTTTTCTTCCTAAAGGCGGCCCAGTCAACTGAATACTGAACGTCTCACTTGAACCCTCTTGAAATGGATCAATCACCGGTGGGCTCAACACCGGCTTGGGACGTGCACTGTCCAGAATCGTCACCTCTACTGATTTCGGATTCCCTGCAACGACCGTAGATGGTAACCCACTTTCATCAATCGCCAACGTGAACAACTCATCGTCCCTGTCATTGGCATCTGCCTCAGTGGGAATCGTAAGCGTTCCATTCGCGCTTGTAAGATTCCGGGCCCCGGGAATCGTGATGGTTGGCAACGGACCGTAGTCGCCGACTTCCGCGGAACCCCCAGGAAGGACTGTTAGCGGAACGATCACATCTGTCGCCAGATCTTCCGAAATCGCCGCCGTGATTGTAACTGATCCACCCTCGTCTACAGGGTTTGGAGATGCCGACAATGTGACCTTCGGTCTATCATTATCCTTGAAGTGAAGCTCTACATAACCTGTCCTCCGAACTGTACCTCCCAGAACTTCTACATCAATGTGCAGCGTACCGTCGGTGTCGATTTTGTTGTTGTCCGCATGGGACACCGTGACCACCTGATCTGTGCTCCAATTTGATTTCGTGAACTCCAATTCCTCCTTGTCAAGAGTCACGGGGATCGCTTCGCCGGATCGCTGCGATAACCGCACACGCACTTTTCTTCCTAAAGGCGGCCCAGTCAACTGGATACTGAACGTCTCACTTGAACCCTCTTGAAATGGATCAATCACCGGTGGGCTCAACACCGGCTTGGGACGTGCATTATCCAGAATCGTGACATCTACCCATTTCTGATGCCCTGGAACCACCGTAAGCGACAGTCTTGTCTCATCAATCTCCACCGTAAATTCCTCATCATCATTGTCATTGGCATCTGTTTCAACGGGAATCGTAAGCGTTCCATTCGCGCTTGTACTATTCCCGGGAATCGTGATGGTTGGCAACGGACCATAGTCACTTGGTTCTGCACTGCCCCCAGCCCTAACCACCAAAGGAACCACTACATCCGTAGACAAAGACTGCGAAATCGTCGCCGTGATCTTGACCGATCCCCCCTCATCCACTATGGTTGGAGACCCTGCCAATGTGACGGTCACGATATCATCTGGAAACAATCCCGGAATCGTTGCCCTCCACCCGGAGAACCCTTCTGTCACCGGATTCAATACCTGCTTTGATATCCCTGTCAGCGTATCATGACTCGTAGTCTGTGAACTTCCCGAAACACCGAAATAATATAGCCGCTTGCTCTTCTCAACTCCTAGCAGTCCACGGACTGCTAGGTTATACCTGTCTTGTGCAAACGCAACTCTCTGTGGAGTGGAGAGACTGAAGGAGGTTGTAACTGCGAGGTCTGTGCTAGGCTCAGAGACTATTTGAACACCAATTTTGCCAAATTCGGTGGATACACTGCCAACTTGGCAAACAATTATTAATGCGATCATATACATATCTCGTCTCGCATGTAAGGCCAACCCGCCGTGTATCCGTGGACAAAGTTGAAGTTCCAGGAATTCCAGTAGAAAACTCTGATTAATCCGGGTAGCTTCTTTTCCTGGACCACAGACATTGATTACCGAGCCATGCGACAGGTTTCATTTGACTGAACTTCCCCCCTTTCTGGTTTCCCCGATATACGATATTCCCCATGAATTTAGGATATTTTGGGGATAGATTGCCCCTCCTCAGCGGGGGGGATCTGGGGGCTTTTCCTCAATTCTGTGAACCAAAGGGCTACACCGGCTTGATGCCTAGAAGTTTGAGTGCCCGCTGTTGGGTAGGACTAATTTTCTCCACCATGATCACTTCCGGGGATTTATCTACGGAGATTTTTGGTACAACAACCAGACGGCAAAGCCCCGCGAGTTCGTCCATCACCTCGGCAAAGCTCATGACTTTTTCTCCTTCATGATTTCGTTTGGTTCGGGCTTTCTTTTTCGTCCGGGGAGAGGGTTTGGCCGGTTCCACGGCATTCTTGCGCTGTGCAGCTTTCCCCGCTGGATCATCCTCAGTAAACAACATGGGGGCTAACTTCCGGCGCAGATGATACTCCACATAGTAGGCCAGCATGCATAAAAACACATGGGCGATCACCCGGTTTTTCTTGCGATGGTGAATTGGACGTACGCGCAACGAGATTGTTTTCATCGTGCGAAAGGCCTGCTCCACCGTGGACAGACGCTTATAATTCGCCACCAATTCGGTCGCCTCCGGCTTCTGTTTCAAACTGGAGCGGATCGCATACAAGCCGTCAAGCCGTTCTGCCTTCGCAATGGCCGCCGCATTGCGCTCATAGGCAAAGTGTTCCTGCTCAATCTCCAGCGTGAAGAACTTCTGGACCTTGTATTTTCCAATGACCCGCCCGACGCGTACGCCAATTTTGCCTTTGCACGTTAACCGGCGCTGCGCACGCTTGGTGGCTGCAACAATTTCATCCAGGGCTTGCTCGGTCTTGATCAGGAGTTCTTCCCGCTGTCGCTTGCTCTTCTGGGCCTGCAAGGGGTTTCTGCATAACACAATCCGATCCTCTGGATACAGATCACTGTGTAGTTCCATCACATCCTGTTCATCAAACAGGCTCATCTGCACCTGTTTCTGTTCCACCACCGCACGAATCTCATTCTTTTTCATGGCGGTGATCCAGTCGAGTCCCACGGGGATCAACTCTTCCTGAATCTGCTTTTGCTGCAGGATTCCCCGATCCCCTACCAACACCACTTGCTGGAGCCCAAAGGTCTGCTGAAGCTTCTTCACCTGCGCACCAAGCGTCTCTACATCTGCGGTATTGCCGCGGAAAACTTCGACCGACACCGGGCAGCCCTCTGGATCGGTCATCAGACCGATAACGATCTGCTGCTTGCCCCGCTTCTTGTCCCGGTTGTAGCCATAGGCGGCAAATTCATTCTGCTGGCCTTCCACATAGCTGCTGGTGACATCATAGAGCACCATACCACCTTCCTTGAGGTATCGTTTGGCGAGGCGCTGCTCAATACGTGTTTTGTGTTGGAGCAGTTGATCCATCGCAGCATACAGATCCTCCTCGTCCACACATTTGAGTCCAAGCTCTTCATTGAGCGTGGAGGCGGCGGTGCGCACATCCAACATAGAGCTGGTGGCCAGTTTGCTGGCCGGCTTGATTACCCGTGCGGCGATCATGCCGAGCACCAGTCGTCGGAAGCGGGAATTCTTCGGCGCAATGAGTTCAGGCAGATCCAGTTGATTCATGATGCCCAGGACCGCGGCAACGTGTCCGTGCGGGGTATTGCTTTGAATGGTGAAGGCGTCTTCAACGGATTTGACAGCGGTGCCTCCCTTCAAGAGAACCCGAAGCCCCTCAATGACGTCCATGGGGAGTTTGGAGATATTGGCGAGGGTGGTTTTGACGATTTTCCCCTGGACGCGTTTGGATTCTCGAATGAGCCAGGTGGGGTTGGAATTTCGGTTGGGGATTTTGGCTACATACATGGGTACATGTGTGGAATCAGTTTCTGGGATAATATACGCATTTATTGGTAATTATACCAAAAATCTGTTCCAATTTATCGAAAAAACATTCCCAAATACATGGGTACATAAAAATCAATGCTAAATCCCCCGAAATACCTGTTTTGGGAGAAGAAATCAAGGAAAAAACGTGAAATACCCCGAATATCAAGGGGCCACAGTACAAATTATGGACCCTTGAGTACGCAATGGAGTGCCTTAATCCTTAATCCAACCAATGGGGAGGGAAATTAGGGGGGAAGTTCAGATTTGAAGATGCGAGTTACTGGAATCGTACCAAGAAGACCAAGAAACAGCGTTTTCTGACCGAGATGGACGCGGTACTTCCTTGGGAGGCGATGCTGGACTTGATCCGGCCGTTTTACTACAAGGGAGGCAAGGGGCGTCCGCCGATTGGGTTGGCTACGATGCTGCGCATCTATTTTTTGCAGCAGTGGTATGGATATTCGGATCCGGGGATGGAGGATGCGTTGTACGACAACGTGTCGGTGCGGGTATTCGCCCATGTGGAGGCTTGCACGCGCCCGATGAGACGACCATCTGCAAGTTTCGCCATCTATTGGAGCAGCACGGGTTGACGCGGCGGCTGTTTGAGTTGAGTCGGGATTTGTTGGAACAGCAAGGTCTGCTGGTGAAGGCGGGGACGATCGTGGATGCGAGCATCATTTCGGCGCCGTCGTCCACCAAGAACCAAGCGAAGCAGCGCGATCCTGAGATGAAGTCAACGAAGAAGGGGACCCCGTGGTATTTCGGTATGAAGGCGCATATCGGGACTGATCCACAAGGTCTGGTGCATCGTGTGGCGGTCACGGCTGCGAACGTCCATGATGCGACCCTGATGGAGGCGTGTTTGCACGGCCAGGAGAAGGTCATCTACGGCGACAAAGCCTATGTGAGCAAGCAGCGAAAGGCAGAGGCAGAAGCGCAGGGTGTGCAATGGCGTGTCTTGCGTAAGGCAACCAGAACGCGCAAACTCAACTGTGCGGACCAGTCCTTCAACAAGAAGAGTAACCGGACCCGGGCCAGGGTTGAGCATACCTTTGGAGTGATCAAGCATCTTTGGGGCTATCGCAGGACGCGCTACCGCGGCTTGGGCAAGAATGCGGCACAGGTCTACACGCTGGTCGCTCTGGCCAACTTTTATTTGGCTCGTGATTCACTGCGGGCTCCCGCGGTCGCGGGATAGCTCTGCCCAAACGCCACCGATGGCCGTCTGGCGCCTGAAAAAGGTACGTGGCGGTGGACAAATAGAACGCATTTAGGATGCCAACAGCCTCCGTGGCCGCATTTCATGTCCGAGTATGTCTACTCCTCCTCCAAAACAGGATTGATCAGAGCTTCCTGTATTTGTTGAAGACCCGTACAGTTTAATACATTGTAGCTAAGTCATTGTCTCGCCTCCATGTATTTCGTCCGTGGCACACTACATACCTGAGTACCCAAGGCACACAGGTATGTAATTCCCAAAGAAAAACATCGTACTATTGTGGTTCAATCTTCAATCTACTTGTACAACAAATGGTTACAATACTTTCTCTATGGCTTCCGATCCTCATCGCCTCCGTTCTGGTCTATGTTGTGGCCACCATGCTCTACATGGTGATTCCGCTGCATACCAAAGACTTCCCTAAACTCCCCAACGAAGACGCAGTCATGGATGTTCTGCGTGCTCACGGAGTGAAGCAAGGACAGTACATGTTCCCAGGTGCAGAAAGCAGAAAGGAATGGTCCTCCCCGGAATGGACCGAAAAAGCAAATCGAGGCCCCGTTGGCCTACTCTTTATTCATGCCCCTGGGACCAGTATGTCAACGCAGCTCATTTTTCAGGGGGTTTTCGTACTTGCAATTTCGATCATGGCAGGCTATATGGGTTCCGCCAGCCTCCCTCCCGGAGCAGAATATCTGGAAGTATTCCAGGTTGTGGGAACTGCTGCTTTTCTAGCTCATTCGGCAGGACCCTTTACAGACGCGATCTGGTACGGATTTAGCTGGAGAATGACTTGGGTGCGTGCGTTTGAGGGGTTGCTGTTCGGCGTATTGACGGCAGGCGTCTTTGGCTGGCTCTGGCCCCAGTAATTATAAGCGCCACGATATCTGATAGCCTTCAGGCGAAGGGACATCAACTTGCGTAGTATAGGCGAGATCTGTGCTGAGTTCTCATGAGGAACCTGATGCTCTGTCGTGCGGGAAAGAGTGCATGCTCAGCAGGTCTCAAGGAAGGGCGCGTACCTGATACAAGTTTGTATGCGCCCGGATTCACCGGGGCTTTTTCCTCTTTTTGCCGATGCTAAGTCCGTGCAAGCTTTGCCGCATAAACGTCTTGGGGAATTCCTCCAGGTCTTCAAAGCCGAGCTCAATGTCACGTCCACTATGAGGGATGGATGCGGTCTTGAACAGGTAGTCCCACAGGCTGAGGCTGATCCCGTAATTGATACCATACGGATGACCCTCCGGCCAGTGCTTGGCGTGATGCCAAATGTGCATCTGAGGACTGTTGATTACATATTTCAGGGGGCCCAGAGGAATCCAGATGTTGCTGTGATTCGCATGCCCGATCACCAGTGTGATCAGATAAACAATAAAGAACTCTTCAATCCCAAACCCGATCATCGCCAGCGGAATGTACTGCAGTCCGTTATAGACTACATTCTCCATCCAGTGAAACCGCAGATGTGCCGCAAACCCCATCTCTTCCACAGAGTGATGCACTTTGTGGAACTCCCATAATGCCGGTATGCGGTGTAAGAGCCGGTGGACGTTCCAATGAATAAAATCGCGGATCACAAAAAGCACTAACAGCTGTGCCCATACGGGCAGATTGCCCACCTGAATGGCTACTAGATTGGTGATCCCAATACCGGCCAGTGCATCATTGAAAAGATTCACAACCACCATACTCGCCGCATTGAAAATAAAGAGCGAGAACAGGAAGTAGTTGAAAAACATGTAGAAGAGATCTAGCCAGAAATCATGCCTGAATTTCTTCTGCTCTTTACGCCATGGGGCGAAGAGCTCAAGCACAAAGAAAAAGAGGCTAACCCCAATTAGCCAATAGAAATAATTGTGCCAATGAGGGATGGTAATCTCTGTCCACAAATAGCTTGAATAAGCTTCGTAGCCGCCCAGAAATATGTCCCAATATTTCTCCATATTCACCTAACCTGTGCGTGCATACCCCTCCATCCGTGCCAATATGAACGTCTCAAAATATGTGTACATCTCCTGGTGCTGAGGTAAAGCTAGATCCTGATCCTGTTCCCAAAGATCTCTCACCGCTTGTTGCGCCTTTTCCAGGATTGGTGCGTCCTCCGGTATCTCTGCAATCCGAAGTTCCGGCATTCCACTTTGCCGGGTTCCGAATAGATCACCTGCTCCCCGCAACTTTAAGTCAGCTTCGCTGATCTCGAACCCATCTGTGGTACGCTCAATCACTTCCAGCCGTTCTTTCGACTCCAAAGATTGACGCCATTCTGCCATGAGGATACAATAGCTCTGGTGATTGCCACGTCCAACACGTCCCCGCAACTGGTGTAATTGACTCAGCCCAAATCTTTCCGCATGTTCAATAACGATGACGGTTGCTTCCGATGCATCCACACCGACTTCAATGACAGTCGTTGCCACCAGAACCTGTATCTGCCCCGACTTGAACCGTGCCATGACCGCTTCTTTTTCCTGACTCTTCATCTTTCCATGCACGAGCCCCACCTTGTCCCTCTGATACAATTGCTGCCATGCCGAAAAACCTGCTTCGGCATTTTTTAGGTCACTCTTCTCGCTTTCATCCACCTGCGGATAGACGATATAGGCCTGCCGCCCCTGCCGTAATTGTTCCAGTACAATGGCTTCCATTTCCGGGCGGTTACGTTCCCGGAGTAGTCTAGTAATGATGCACTTGCGTCCTTTTGGGAGATCCCGAATGGTCGTCATGCTAAGATCCCCATACGTCGTCAGCGAGAGGGATCGTGGAATCGGCGTAGCACTCATCATAAGTACATGCGGATTGTTTCCCTTGGCAACCAGGCTTGCTCGCTGCTCCACACCAAAGCGATGCTGCTCATCTACCACTGCAAGTGCCAACTTCTTAAACTTCACCTGCTCCTGAAATACCGCATGGGTTCCTGCAACAATATCAATTTCTCCATTGGCAATCTCTGCCAGGACCTGTTCCCGGACTCGCTTACGCTGTCCTCCGATCAGTAACCCGACCTTGATCCCAAGTGGCTCAAGATATTGACACAGGCTGGCATATTGCTGCTCGGCTAGGACCTCTGTCGGTGCCATAAAAACGCCTTGAAGCTGGCTGTCTGCAACCAGGATCAGGGCCGCAACTGCAACAACGGTCTTGCCACAACCGACATCCCCCTGCAACATACGATACATGGGATAGCCACTGAACATGTCCTCTTCTATCGTTTTCAGGGCATCCTTCTGCCCCTGCGTCAACTCAAAGGGCAGTACCTCTTTGATGAACTGCTCAAAGCGGACTCCCTGACCATTCAAGCGGATCCCTTTACGTTCTGCACGCTTCTTTTTGGTGTGGCGAAGCAGCAGTTGAAGAAAAAATAATTCTTCAAATTTCAGACGGTGGCTGGCCCTTTCAAGCTCCTCATAGCTTTTGGGGAAATGGATTGCCCGAAGGGCGACTCGACCATCAAGGAGATTGTACCTCTGCTCTACCCATTCAGGCAAGACCTGTGGAAACTCTAACCCATGGCTCTTGATGAGTTGATAGATGATATTCCGAAACGTTCGGCTGTTGAGGCCAACTCCCTGCAGCCGTGCACTGCCCGGATACAGGGCGGTGATTCTACCCGTTGAGAGCTGTGGCCCTCCCTCGTCAAGCCGATCGAAATCTGGATGTACCATCGTCCAGGATTTACCAAACCTTGATACTTCTCCAGTGAACGCAACCCGGTAGCCTGGGGCGAACGCTTTCTGGATCCATTTGATGCCCTTAAACCAGATCAATTTTAGGTGTCCATTCCAATCGTCACGAATTGACACTTCAAGACGCTGACGGCTACGACCCGAAACCACTTCTGTACTGAGAACGATCCCGATAATTGTGACCATCTCCCCTTCGGTATCTAAATGAATCACCCGAGATACATTTGAGTAATCCAAGTAACGCCTGGGGTAATAGTGTAAAAGATCCCGATAGATATCTATACCAAACTGAGAGAGCACGTCGGCGCGGGAGGGACCCACGCCCTTGAGGTATCGGACCGATTCAGCGAATACATACTTTGCCATGGCAGACGAATTGCCAAAGTGCGAACCCACTCAAGATAATCACTCGCATCTACATGCCACAATGACAAATTATTATTGAGCCTTTGATACTCCAGGATGATTGGGTTTATCTGTCTGTGCTGATTGGAGAAAACCCAGATGTTTTCGGACTCGGCTACAGTCAGTCGGGCTACCTCTCCTTCAACGACAACGCCCTGATTGAAGCTTATCAGAAAGCCCGTTCCCAACCAATTCGTCTCTATTTGGATATTGGTTTATATGAACAGAAAGTGGGACAGGGATGGCTCCCAGAAAATGAAATTGATTTCCTAAGAGCCAATCGTGAATTCAGGAAGGTGCTGACAGAGAAGGGATATGATTTTATCTACCGTGAATACCCTGAAAGACATGCATGGGGAAACTGGCGTGCACACCTCACTGATGCTCTTGTCCATTATTTCCCATCAAGCAAACCTGATTAGGGGACGGGCTAATCTCTCGTGCGTATTGAGGCAGCGTTGTCTAAGTACCTGCGGAACATATGAACCGATCCCGTAGCACATCCATCCCATTAACAATTTTGCTCATCGGATAAAGTCACTACTGTTGACAGACAAACCACTCTGTGGTGTCCCTCCCACTTTGATCCAAATTCATTAATGAGCCGCATCGGAGAGATCAAGGCCAATGGGGAACAGGGCCTGATACCCTGTGTTACCGGGAGCCAGTTCCAACATCAATCGACCTCTTGAACGGCGAAAAATTCTGTCATTGGAATTACGAACCGTGCGTGTACCGTGTGCATCGTAAGGTGATTTAGCATGCACCTGATCGGTCAACTCATCGTCAAAGTAGAGTTGCGACGTAAACTCATATCTCTTCCCCTGTTCCACTCCGGTACGGATCTTAAAATGAAGATGCACAGCCCTGCCTCTATACCACCCAGGGTAAATCGTCATGAACCGAGCCATTCCATCCTGGTCCGTCAACTGGTAGCCACGAAGGAATTTCTGGTCACGCAGATCTGATCCCCGATCCCGAAACCCTGAATACCGCCCCGCAGCATCGCACTGCCAAAGATCTACTTGTGCACCGGGCAAAGACACACATTCTTCGCTGCCTATCCGCAAAACCTGAATTGTGACCCCAAGAGGCAAACCGGGGGAGACAGAATTGGTGCTGGGATCCATGCGGATATCAGACCGCTCAAGCTCAACATCCGTGAAAAACGGGCCTTCTGTCTGCTCTGGCCGAACGATACAGTCAGGCACGCCGACTGCTGAAGCAGATTGATTCACTACAAGATGACTAGACCCTGCTACAAAAGCGGCTCCGAAAATCTGCATGATTTCTCTTCGGCTCAGTACCCGACCGACAGGCACATCGTCCAAATCCATCGTTCTACGTATTTGGTTGCGGTTATTTCTCTATGACCAAAATAGAGCGTCTGATACAATCTACAGAACAGCGGACAAAAGTGTCCGTTTTCCTAGACCACTTTAGCACTCTCATCGTCAATCACCTACCGTGCGCAGCTTTCTATGCCTGCATTCCGCTGCCTTGAATGCATCTGTCAAATTCCTCGTCCTGGTTTCCAAAAACGCATCCTGTAAATCCGTCATCTACGAACCGGTATGAGATCCATCTCGTTCAAGGGAGACCATTTCATCGTCAGCACTCACAGAAGACTTACTGATGAATCCTGATCGAGTGACTACCGTGGTACTGATGGGGGCTGAATCAACCGGTAAAACCACACTTGCAGCTGCGCTGGCAAAGCATTACAATACGACCTGGGCTGCCGAATACCTGAGGCTGTTTGTTGACGAGAAAGGAGCACTTCCTGAGGAGACCGATGTGTATGCGATTGCCAGAGGGCACCTGGATCTAGTTGCCTGCCTTCAGCCTGGGGCTCACAGAGTCCTGTTCGTAGACACAGATCTTTTCACTACATGTGTGTACCAGCGCATCTACTTCGGTGAGTGTCCACCCTCTATCGAGCGTGCTGCCAAACGTCATCAGTCGGGGCTTTACCTGTTTACGGAACCAGATATCCCCTGGATTCCTGATCCTGGTCAACGGGCGAGCCCCCAAGAGCGCTTACGCTCGCACACACTTTTGATGGCTGAGGCGAAAACCCATTCTCTGAACACCGTTCCGATCTGTGGAACCCAGGACCAACGCTTGATCTCTGCGATCAAAGCAGTTGATCACTACCTGACTAAGGGGTAATGTCCCTGACCAGGCGAAATCCTACATGATAGAGTGCAGTCTCCGGTGTCGAGTGACTGCGCCCGGAGACCCGATAACCGTGACACCAGCCCGGCTCGCACAGAAAGCTGCCCCCTCGCTGCGCTTTCTCGCTACTGGAATTGGGTTGAAATTCCTGATCCCGATCCGCATAGGATCGGTACCAGTCTGCGGTCCACTCCCATACATTCCCGCCCATATCAACGAGTCCAGCAGGCGTTGCCCCGAATGCTCCCACCGGTGACGTGGTTGCATATCCATCTGCATTGGTATTGAACCTGGGGAATTGGCCGTTCCACACATTCGCTTTGTACTCTCCGTCCTGTACAAGCAAATCCCCCCAAGCGTATTGACCACTGCTACCCTGACGGGCGGCATGTTCCCATTCAATTTCGGTGGGGAGCCGCTTATTCGCCCATTCTGCATACGCAACTGCATCATTCCACGACACCTGTGTAACCGGATGATCATCGGGAGCTGGCGGATAATCAGGACCTAATGGCCACTGCCAGTATGCACCAGGTTTGAGTCCCCATTGTTTGGTTGAATCATTGAAGATGCCTGCATCTCCAAATGATTCGGCTTGCGTCACGTACCCTGTTGCCAAGACAAATTCCTGGAACGATCCGACCGTGACTGGAGAGATATCCATGAAAAACGGCTGAACACGAGCACGAAAAACCGGCCGCTCATGCGGCATGCCGTTCTCTGACCCAATTTGACTCGTTCCACCCGGGATATAGACCATACCCGACGGCGGAAGAGGAAGTGGCTCCTGACTGCAGGCGCTAAAAGCCACACAAACAAAAAGAATACATGTCAATCGTTCCATTCTGGAATTGCCAGTTGAGTAGGTGCTCGGACGACTTCAGCCAGATGGTCCTCCACCATTTCCTGTATTTCAAGGATCACCTCCGGCTCCTGTTCAGCGAGATTGAACCGCTCCCCTGGATCCCGGTCCAAATGATAGAGAAGCGGCAATTCATGCACAACCGGCTGATCTCCCACATATGCACTTTGCGTGATGTAATGCATCTTCCAGGGCCCTTTACGTGCAGCCCATAGCTGTGTCCCACGATAATAATAGACCGCTTCCCGAACCTGAGCAGTGGGATCTCGAAGGACCGGCATCAGGTCTACTCCATCATAGATGCGATCATCCGGGAGCGATGCACCGGCGAGCTCTAGCATGGTCGGCATTAGATCCATGGTGACTCCCAGTGCCTGGGTCGTGTGACCAGCAGGAATCGTTCCTGGCCACCAGGCGATCATCGGCACACGCATTCCCCCTTCCCAGGTGGTTCCCTTCCCATTACGTAGAAGTCCGGCCGTGCCACCTGCAAACCCTACCGTAAGCCATGGCCCGTTATCACTTGTAAAAACGACAAGGGTCTTACGATCCAGACCGGTCTCCCGCAAAACATCCAGTATTTGTCCGACACTCCAGTCGATTTCTTCAATCACATCTCCGTAAAGCCCGCGTGTACTCGTTCCCTCAAATTCATCCGATGCAAAGAGCGGAATATGAGGCATGGTGTGCGGCAGGTACAGGAAAAATGGGTTGTCCATGTTTTTCCGGATAAAAGAAATAGACTCTTCTGTATACCGGCGCGTCAAAAGGCGCTGATCCGGTTCCGTCTCAATCACTTCCGTACCCCGCATAAGGGGCAGCGGAGGGTACGTCTGGGCACGCCCCCAATCACTGGCTGTAGGGGTCATGTCATTTGAGTAAGGAATCCCAAAATACTCGTCGAACCCATGCTCCGTCGGGAAATGACCCGGTACATGCCCCAGATGCCATTTCCCGATTGCTGCACTTACATAACCTGCCGATTGCAATGCTTCCGGGATTGTAATCTCTGATGCAGGCATCCCTCCCTTGCTTGGAGGGAAGAGAACCCGGATCCGATCATCTGTCAGCCCATTTCGGACAGGTAATCGCCCGGTCAAAAGTGCAGCTCGGCTCGGCGTACATACGGATGCTCCCGTATAAAACTGAGAAAAACGAAGTCCCTCTGCGGCCATACGATCCAGATAGGGAGTCCGAATGGTCGGATGCCCGTATACCCCCAAGTCTCCGTATCCCATATCATCTGCAAAGATGATAATAAAATTGGGCCGCTCCTGCTCGTCCATCTGAAAATTCGAACTGCAGGCGCACAGTGAGACTAAAAAGATGGTAATCCGTATATGGGAGATGGGCATGACTTGACGCGTTTTCCAGTGCAGCATAAAAATACATCCATGCTCTAACATAAACCCCATTCGACGATGAAGTTATCGGCTTCTGTTCTATTGTTCTTTCTGGCAGCAAACCTTTCGACTGCCTATGGGCAAGCTGATGGCTGGTATGTCGAACTGGGTGCAGGCCCTGCTTTCAGTGGGGACTTGGCACAGGAAGGATTTAACCTTGACTCGTTCTGTTATCCAGGTTTTATCTGCTGCCCCGACCTGGATGGATGCAATACCAACAATCCAAATCAACACTCTGGATATCGGTGGAACTATCAAATCCCGACGGACCCGGGCTTTGCCTTCCGTGCCGGTGCAGGACGGGAGCAGGGATCGCTGCGCATTGACCTGAATATTCAATATTCCGCCCGAAATCTGCAACAGATTTTCAGCCGGATTGCGCACCTGGACGAATCACCTGCCCCTCAGTTTGATCCAAATTCGGGGGTTCAGGTGACGTCCATCGCAACCATTGGCAAATTACGGGTCGCCTCTTTTCGCATCAATACCTTCCTGGATCTGCTCCCTCGGGATCGCATGTTCCGCCCTTATCTGGGCATGGGAACCGGAGTCGCGCGTGCAGTCGTGACCGATTTGTATTACGAGGAGCGCTATTCATGCACGAACCAGCCATGCAGCGGGGATCTTTCAGGTTACGATTCACTGCAGGATGAGGATCTGGCGGATATTGTGCTTTTGGCTTCCGGGCATGCTGGGTTCGAGTATATCCTCACTGAAAAAATTCTAGCAGGGGTTCGTTTCAGCTACACCCTGCTACAGGATTTTAACAGCCAAGGGGAGTACACTACGCACAAAGTAGAAAATCTAACGAATACAACGACCTTCAGTAAACTAAACCTGTTTGCGATGACTGCGACTGTTCGCTATCGCTTGTGATCTATGGTGGCGAGCATTATTGGAGAGAATCTTCTCCAGGGTTTACGTACAGGTCTTTTTCATAGCTGTGCTGCTGGTCATACAGCTCCCGATAGCGGCCACCCATGCGATAGAGTGTAGTGTGGCTGCCCCGTTCGACGATCCTGCCTGCTTCGAGAACCAGAATCTGATCTGCGCTCCGGATGGTGGAGAGCCGGTGGGCAATGACGAATGTGGTCCGTCCCTCTCGAAGATTCTTGAATCCTTCCTGAATCAATGCCTCGCTTTCCGTATCAAGGTTGGAGGTCGCTTCGTCCAGAACAAGGATTTTGGAGTTTGCCAGAATTGCGCGTGCGATGGAGATCCTTTGCCTCTGTCCGCCGCTGAGCTTTATCCCCCGCTCACCAACTACGGTGTCATAGGAGTCCGGGAAGCTCTGAATAAATTCATATGCATTCGCGATTCGGCTTGCATATTCGATTTCGTCGCGTGAAGCGGTCGGCTTGGCATAGCTGATGTTGTCTGCAATCGTGCCATCAAACAGGAAATTTTCCTGCATCACCACCCCCAGATATCTGCGGTAATCACTCAGCTTTAGGGTGGACAAGTCCTGACCATCAATCAGAACCCGCCCCTGTTGGGGTTGATTGAATCCCATAACCATACTGATCAACGTACTCTTTCCTGAACCACTTGGCCCAATCAATGCTGTCGTGGTTCCTTTCGCAGCGTGAAGAGAAACTCCCTTGATAACGGGGACAGTCTCGTCATAGCGAAAGTGTACATCTTCCAGGGTTACCTCTCCCTGCACCTGTTTCAATGTGCTTCTGTGATCCTCATCTTCATCTTCCCGAATCTCTGTCATTAGATCTCTGATGCGATCAAGCCCCGCGAATGCCTCCGAAATCTGTGTGCCAACCATTGCCATCTGTATGATGGGAGCGACCATCACCCCAACCACAAAAAGGTACATGACAAAATCCCCCAAAGTCAGAGCGTTCTCTGCAATCGCTCTGCCCCCCAGGATAATCATCAAAGCACCGATGATTCCAATAATGACCGTTCCCAGCGCGACCGTTGCAGATGTACCCCGGATCGTTTTGGAGATCAGCCTGAATAATTGGATGACTCCCCCATTAAATTTACCCTGTTCCCGGCCTTCAGCCCCATATGCCTTGACCAACCAGATTCCACCAAGCGTTTCCCCAAGTGCCCCCGTGATCTCTGACCGGATTTTTTGGCGCTTCCTGAAAATGGGTCGTAACACTCTGAATGCGTAGGCCATGAAGCCGCCGAATGTGGCTAGAATTACACAAATGATCAGGGTTACCTGCCAATAGAGTACAAACAGAATGATCAGTGCCAAGATTGCGGTCAACACCCCTCCAACCAGCATTACGATCCCTGTTCCCATCAGATTGCGGACCCCCTCGGGATCACTCATCACACGTGATATCAACTCACCGCTTTTGTGCCTCTCAAAAAAACGGGCGGGTAAATGAATCACATGATCATGGATCCGCTGACGCATTTCCATGATGGCTTTTTGGGCAGCAATACCGATCACATTTGATAATAAATACGATGTTCCTGCCTGGACAATAGTCGCACCAACGGCTACCAAGGCGAGTGGCATCAACAGTTCCATTTGATCGTTGCCAATGACTTCATCAATCAGCCACTTGCTAGTTCCGGGCAGCACAAAGCTGCTCACACGATTGATGACCATGAGAACAAAACCGACCGCCAGAGTTTTCCGATACCTCCACATCAGTTGTCGTGCCTGATTCCAGGCCGACCAGGTAATTTTACGGCTCTTTTCAGTCACAACTATCTCGTCTGAGTAATGGTCTTATCCCTATTATCGTGTTGATTGATCCGCCCTTTCTACTCTTCAATGCCCGTGGAAGAGGACTAGTACCGTTTTCCGGCATGAACGTTGTATCTCAATAGCCCAAGGCCCCCCGAACCAGCATCCCCATCGCAAACCCGGTGTAATTACCCATTGCATACCCAAGAAGTCCCACAGCTACTCCAGGCAATACCCGATCTGCTGCTCCCCGGGCCGTGGCAAGTGCCATTGCGGAGGCGGGTCCACCCACGTTTGCCTGTGACGCAATCGCAAGTGTGGTCGCATCCAACCGAAATAATGCTCCAAGCCCAAATACACAAACTCCGTGTAGAACGACCGTCCCAACTGCAAAATATAACACCCCAGGGCCGATCACGATAATGTTCTTCACGACAGACTGTGCTCCATTCGTGGCAAGAAACAACAGCAACAAGTAATATCCCCAGAGGCCTGCACCTGAGAGTTGGCGGATATAAGGCAGCTGCCCAACTGCAAGTGCGATTGTGGTGAGCCACAAGACCTCAGGAATGCCGGGCACAAGAGCTCCCAAATGCTTTGCAAGCCATACCGCGCCAAGTGCAATGATCACCAGCAGTGCTGCATCCTGTAATCGAACCGGTGTGCTCTTATAGAGTGATCCAATCAGTCCATCCTGCTCCCTTGACTGCTGCACCGACTGCCTGCGACCGAAGAATAACGGAGCTACCAGACAAGCCGCCATCCACAAAGCTGTGATCAGTACATCCGCTGCAATGGCGGCGGAAAACATCTCGCTGCTGGTGTCAAACGCACGCCCCAGTGCTGCAAAATTCACTCCTCCTCCGTTGTACGTACCCATGAATTGCCCTGCCAATTTCCAAGTCTCCGGTCCAATGAGAGGAGCTAGAACGAGTGCAGAAATGAATGCACCCGCAGCCGTGCCAATGGCACCCAACCCAAATGCAAGCAGCATGGGCCCGCCGGCACTGCGAATCGTGCTGATATTTACACTCAGTAAAATGAGCACAATCCCCAGACTGATGCCTGGATCAATAAGCACGTCGTAGGCCTTGTTCTGTGCTGGAATCAGCCCCACATTGGACAGTACCATTGCCAGCAGGATCCCGACCAGCGCGGCACTCAGTGCTTTGAAAAGCGCAAAGCGGGTTTCCAGAAATACCGCAACCCACACGACAATTGCCAAAATCAAAAAGACCGAGAGGGGATGCGTAATCATGCGGAGCTATGTTTATGCCTTTTGAAAGAGCAATACTTCATTTGCCATCGAGCACCATATGGATCGTTCGGATTTCACAACTAGGCCCAACAATTTAATGATCCAGCGCCACTCTCTCACCAAGTCATGAAGATCATCCTGTCAACTCCACCAGCCGATCACCGGGGAGCCTGTGCAGAGTAACCTCCCCTGTAGATACCAGATATCCTCATTGATCTCTTTTGCCCCCAATCGAAACGAATTATTCCAGATTGCATTTGAACGGATCTGAACCACTAGGTCTTTTCCCCTCTAATCGAGAGACACGGTTTTATGTCACCACTGCTCCGACCGTACATCCTTCTCCTATCCTGTGTTCTCGTGCACTGTGCCTGGAGCCAGCCTCAGGTAGCCTTTGAGGAAGCATTTTCTAACCTTACTTTTCGTCGGCCAGTAGATTTGCAGCACTTTGGAGAGGATCTCTTCGTAGTGGAACAACCTGGTATCATCTGGACCTTCGAAAATCGGCAGGATGTCACGGATCGGCATCAGTTTTTGAACATCCAGAACCGTGTGCGCTCTGGCGGGAACGAGGAGGGGCTCCTGGGATTGGCATTCCACCCGGACTTTGACACGAATGGGCACTTTTTTGTCTACTATTCCGCTTCAAACCCAAGGCGCAGTATCGTTTCCAGATTTAAGACCCTTGTGGATAATCCGAGGCGGGGGGATCCAGACAGTGAAGTGGTCATTCTGGAAGCGAGCCAACCGGCTAGTAATCATAATGGAGGACAGCTTGCGTTCGGACCAGATGGATATCTGTACATCGCTCTGGGGGATGGTGGGGGTGCAAACGACCAGTTTGGGCATGGTCAGAACACGAAATCGCTCTTGGGAACGATCTCCAGGATTGATGTAAGTACCATCCCCTATTCCATCCCGTCAGATAACCCCTTTGCCGGTTCAACAACTGACCGGCCGGAAATCTTTGCCTGGGGGCTTCGCAACCCCTGGAGATTTAGCTTTGACCCCAATACCGGGGTGATCTACGCTGCGGATGTCGGGCAAAACACGATAGAAGAGGTAAACATCATTGAAAGCGGAGGGAACTATGGATGGCCAATTATGGAGGGAACCCGATGCTTTCGGCCACGCACCAACTGCAATCAGGACGGGTTGATCCTGCCTATTTTTGAATACGATCATTCCAACGGCCCCGCATCTGTGACAGGGGGATATGTTTATCGAGGTCCCGGTGTCCCGGACCTTACAGGCTGGTATGTCTTGGGAGACTATGTGGACGGTCGTTTCTGGGGACTGCTCTATGATGGAGATCAACTCGTCGAATCCACCCTGCTGCTTAATACATTTTTGCAGCCATTTTCCTTCGGCATAGATCACCAGGGGGAAGTGTACATGCTTGCCAGTGACGGCCACATCTACAGATTCTCGGCAACGGGAGGTTCACTGGGATTTGAGTCATTTATCGAGCCCCTGCAATTTACCAGAAACAACCCAATCCCGACAATAACCCTTCCCGCGGCCCGAGGTGGATCCGGTACATTTCGCTACTCCCTCAGTCCTGATCTCCCGTCAGGACTGATCTTTGACCCTTCCACACGCACTCTGCAAGGAACTCCCCTCGAAATTTTAGACACTACCACCTACACACTTCATGCTGAAGCCATCGGTGGTCTACAGGGATCTATTACGTTTGAGCTCTCTATCCATGAGCCGCTGGATCGAACCGAGATGTCCGAACCTCTACCTGCATTTTTTCTGCATGGCCATTATCCCAACCCTTCATCCGGCGATGTGAGTGTTGTTTTTGATCTCCCTGAACAGGCAATCGTCACGGTCGAATTGCATGACCTGACTGGACGCCGGGTTGTGTCAGTTCCTCCACAGACAATGCCTGTAGCTGCGCAGCAATCCATCCTGATCCCAGTCAATACCCTCCCAAGGGGGGCTTACATTTATCGCCTTATTGTGGATGGGGAAAACGATGTGTTCTCTGCTTCTGGGATGCTCCTTCTTCAATAGTTAATGCCAGCCAGAAAAAATAACTTGGAATGGCTTCACCCGGGATATCCACCATTTGAGACCCCGAGAAGATCTACATCTGATGCCGGGCAAGAGTCTTTTGCTATGGAGGCTTGCTTTTATTCTCTGATGCATGAAATACCCGTACACCTTGATTTCTATCAGGCACGAGTAATTGACAGTCTCAAGAAAATCATCCATGAACGGTTGTCTGTAAAAGAATTGCCAGCAGATGGTCCTCCCAGTCTTGTGGACCGAACGTTCTTGGCGATATATTCCCCGCCAATGTTCCAGAGCGACTACCGTCCGTGACTAATTTAGCAGAAGACATTAGATGGATTAACCAAAACGCTCCTATGACTTTTATTGATGATGTTCGACGCTTGCTTCCGCACACTGAAACCGAAATGACAGCTCTGCAGATAATCATGGAACACGAAGAGGTGCATGGTCACCAAGTCACTGATGTGCACAAACAGAATCTTAGCTACGGGAACTATATACTTCACCTTACTACTGTACAACGTGTGGAAAAGAACACATCCCCGGTTTGGAGAACCCCGCCGAGGCAAAACTGCTTCAAAACGATTCAATGCCACCTAAACAGCCCATTCTCAAATGCCAGTTCAAACTAAATACACTCGCGGGTGGGATTGGAAAGTCCGCCGCTTGATAGATGTCAATGAAGAAGTTCGTGAGTTACTCGGTGAAGAGGTTCTCGGGCTGGTAGGTGGGCGAGTGAGGAAGATGGGGGAAGAGAAAATCTACACCGCGGAGAATGCAGATGATGCGGTCAGGAAGTGCATTCTCGACTGCCTGCGCGCACGAGACGGCGGGGGAGATCTAGACGTGGCGGTGATGGTTGTGGGGCAGAAACTGAAAGCACTGGCCGAGTTTGAGGTGCGGATGCCGAATGGTAAACACGAAGGATTCTATCAGGCTTCCATTATGATAGGAGAGGGGCGTGACTAAGTTGGCTTTACCAATCCGCATTGTGTAGCATAGGAGTGGGGACCTACCTACGACCCTCTCCACTTGCCTGAATTCCCGCATTGATTTCCTGGTATGAATATCAGGGTCGTTTATGAAACTCTACGCGCAGGGTTTTATTCTGCAGCCACGGGATTTTCTGTCGCAGTTCAGGGTATCCGGCCGCAATGAGGTAATTGTCTTTGGCGCGTGCGCGCATTTGGACGATAATTTCATTTTGGGTGATGGTTACCTTTCCGGCGTGTCGTGTCAGATCCCGAAAGAGGGTCCGGGCCTCGGCTTTTTCATAGCCGTTTCCGACTCTGGCCCCCAGGAGTCGATAGAGCATGCTGGCCATAACGGTCAACTGCACATCAACATTGATGCGCATGGGCACGGCAGAGCTCAGGGCATCCATGTGAAAGAAGTCAATGGCATCGCTGATGAGATTTTCGATGACCATGCGGCGGGCATAGCGATCAATGAGTTGGTTGGGGGGGCGTTTCATCTGATTGGTGATGAGCACGGTAGGCTTGTCGTGGCCCAGGTTTTTGACAAGCAGCTGTCGCAGCGGCTCGGGATAGGCACGCAGTTTGACGGTTTCGTCGACCACGCTTGGGGTGCGGTAGGCCCGGCCAATGTTGGAGAGGCGGATTTGGGTCCATGCGGACTTGTCCAGGGTATGGATGCGCTGGACTAGCCTGAATTCCCGGGGGAGTTCAGGCTAGGGAAATTCACTCACGCCGATGCTGGACAAATGCACCTCTATCTCAACTATGCGCTGAAAAATTGGGTTCAGGAGGGAGAAAATCCACCAGTGGGGCTGATTCTATGTGCACAGAAGGACGAAGCGGTTGCACAGTACGCACTTGAAGGGTTACCGAATAAAGTAATGGCTGCTGAATACCGTACGGCTTTACCGGACGAGGAACTCCTCGCGTCTGAAATTGACCGCGCCCGGAAAGCAATAGATACGTTTGATTTGCTGTCGAGGGGATAAATGGCTTCCTAATGATGCTCGTGAAGATTTGAAGGAGAGTTCTGGAGGGATTTCATGGTTCTGAGAGAATGTAAGCGAATTGCCGAGCTATATCTCCCGATTGCTGATGTTTCAAAGCGCGCTGCAAAAGAGAAGTCAACCCGACATGGCCATCCTTCCACACTACATCTGTGATGGGATCGGCGCCCGATAGCATCGTGCCGAACTGTGCTGATGGGATTGCCGCTTCCAGATCCCTATGATCTTAATTATCCCGGTGCACTCAACCTATTGATCCTGATTACCTGTTCGCCGTGGCGATCGAATTGAACCAGGCCCGTGCACTCGCAATTGCGATAAGTGCACAGCCTGCGTGTCCACTTTGAGGGCTCGGATCGATCAGCGTAGCAGCATCTCCTAATCTCTGCGCTGCAATCTGAGAATTTTCAATGGGAACCAGTTCGTCAGCAGCACAATGATAGAGCCGGGTTGGGGAATCTGGACTCCAGTTCGTTAGGTCGTTTTCACGCAAGCGCTGCAAAAATGGGTGATTGGGATCCTCTTTGACCGCTTGGACCACATCCTGTCGAACGACCTGGATGGGAATCGGTGGCATGACATTATTAATTTCATCGCCACTGTGCATCCCATCAAACAGCGGTGGCAACGTAACATCATAGGGGCTTCTCAGGAAGTCTGATGGGCGCTCGAAAAAATCATATGCCTCGTTATAGCTCAACATGATGTACGGGAGGTAATATGGCTGCGGATAAGGCTCTTCCCGTAAGATCATCTCTAGCATCGTCCCACTCAAATCATAGGGACCGGCCATGGGAGCAGATGCTACAATAGAAAATATATCACTGTAGTCCTCCTCCATAGCGCGCTGAGCTGCCATAACGGTATAGCCACCTGAGGAATATCCCGCCAGATACACTTCGTCGGAAACGTCCCACGACTGCGTCATAGACCACCGCTGGACCGCCAGCAAGTGGTCAATGACGGCCGAGGCCGACACATCAGCGATCAAATAAGGATGGAAACCAGGCGAAGACCCAAGTCCAACGAGGTCAGGCATGACCGAGAGATACCCGTCCGAGGAAAAGAGCAGCCCAACCAGAACTCCTTCTGTCCCACCCGTCGAAGGGACATCAAAGCGCCGGACACTCGTTCCATGCTGAAACGAAACCGTTGCAAGCGATCCCAAAGTAGGCTGTGGCACAACAACTGCACCGGATGCCATGATGAGCTTCCCCTTTACATCTACCGTCATATACTCCATCACGTAGACCGCAGCACCATAACGCGCCGAAAGCGGAATATTGTACCCTGCTGCCAACTCATTCATCTCCTGCACGGTGTAAGTCCGCTGGAGCTCCACACTGATGACATCGCCCTGGACTGGTGGGGATACCACGTCGGGGCCCTGATCTGTAGAATCACACCCGACAAGGCAGATAAGAATGAGCAGTGTGCAGTTGCAAACCCACCTATTCACGACCCGCGTTGAACCAGTGGCGGATAATTTCTTCGGCGGGCTTCCCCTGTGGAGTAAAGCCAAGCGAGGAAGCACGACGCTGTTCGCGGTCCCCATGCCATTTCCAAAGAATCGCACCACTGAACCAGGTCTCATTCCACAACTCATCGAAAAACACGGTATATAATTGAGCTTGAAGGGCATTGTTCGGTGTGACCCGGCCGATTTCATCACGCGATGGCCAGCGCCACGGCTTCGCAGCCGCATCATCCACATTCCGGTAGCCGATTTCCGTGAAGAGTACCGGGCGATTGAGGCGCTCAGAAAGATCAGATAACACCTCAACATGTGGCTCCCATCCCTCGGCCAGCATCTCGTCGGTTGGACCCGGCTGATCCGAAAGTTCGAAATACGCCTGAACACCGATGTAATCCAGTAGATCCCAGAACTCAATGTGTTCGTATTCCTCCCACCAGTTTGCCGCGTACGTCAACCTCCCCTGGTACACCGAGCGGATATTCTCAATGAGGCTTCGCCAGTACTCTGGACGTTCATGTGCACTCCGGGCAAGCTCGGTCCCAATCACAAGAATATCTGCTCCAACCTCTTCTGCCAGATGCGCATAGTGCATCAGAAACGTCGTATAATCTGCTTCCCAAGCCTTCCATTGATCCTCCTCCGGGTAACCAATGTCATCTCTTGACTGCCCTTCTGCACTGTAACGGCCCAGCCACAGATGCGGCTTCAGAATGATTTTCATGCCCAGACTATCCGCGCTTCGAGTCATTTCCCTTATGCCCAGGTCGCTTTCGCTGTACCACCGGGCATCGGGGTTCATTCGGATCTCGGGATGCTCAATGCTTCGCTGAAACCCGAACTGTACCAGAGTCACATGGGTAACGCCGAAGTCGCGCAATTCAGGCAGCATCGCAGGTGACGGCTCGTTCCTTGCATCAAGCGTGACCGACTGAATCATGGAAGCCCCACCATCCTGCCGCACCTGAGGGTTACAGCTGACAGGTAGCAGCCAGATCAAAACCCAGAAGGCCGCACTGATTCTGGAGCGCACAAAACTCTTTGTAGTCAGATGGAATATCTTGATAGCTTATCACCAACTGTTTACGAATTTTCTCATGTCAGATCGCAGGAAGTTTCTCTATCAGGTCAGCGCACCAGCGGCAGCTATTCTCTCACACAGTGTACTGATCCCCGAACGCATTCCAACTGTACTTGAACAGATTACGGGAGTTACGCATGACGTAACCGATGATGAGGTGTTTTGGTTCACCGTACAAGAAGCTTTTACGGTTGATCGCAGCCTGGTCAATCTGAACAGCGGCGGGGTAAGCCCGTCGCCAAGGATTGTCCAGGAAGCAATGAAAGGGCATTTAGACTATTCCAACGAAGCACCCGTGTATACGATGTGGCGAATTCTTCAACCACAACGTGAAGGAGTTCGGCAGCGTCTGGCACTGGAATTTGGGTGTGACTCCGAAGAGATTGCATTGACACGAAATGCAAGCGAAAGCCTCCAGATCTGTCAATTCGGGCTGGATCTTGAACCCGGAGATGAGGTGCTGACCACCACGCAGGACTACGGCCGCATGATTACGACCTTCAAGCAGAGGGAGCGCCGCGATGGAATTATCCTGAAGCAGTTCTCTCTACCAATCCCATCTGAGGACCCCGAGGAAATTGTAAATCTCTTCGAAAGTCATATCAGTCCCCGCACACGTGCAATCCTGATGTGTCACATGATCAATATCACGGGACAAATCCTGCCTGTGAAGCCAGTTACCCAGATGGCACGACGCAAAGGAATCCCCGTAATCGTAGATGGTGCACATGCATTTGGACACTTTGACTTCAAGCATGACGATCTCGATTGCGATTACTACGCCTCAAGTCTGCACAAATGGCTTCTGGCACCGCATGGTACAGGGCTGTTGTATGTGCGAAAGGACAAGATCAAGACCCTCTGGCCACTCATGGCAGCCTCTGAGGGAATGGATGAAGATATCCGCAAATATGAAGAAATTGGCACGCACCCGGCTGCCAATTATCTCGCCATTGCCGAAGCATTAACCTTTCATCAGGGGATCGGAGCCAAACGCAAAGAAAAGCGGCTACGCTATTTGCGAGACTATTGGGCAAAGCAGTTGGTGCAATATGATCGGGTCCGGCTCCATACCAGTTTGAAAGCCGAATTCTCCTGTTGTATCGGAACCGTGCAGATTGAGGGCATTGACACAGAAGACCTAGGAGTGTATTTATGGAATGAACATCGCATCATTGCCACTCCGATTAAACATGAGGAGTTTGAGGGATTGCGTGTGACCGCAAATCTGTTCACGACGCTGGAAGAGCTGGATCGTTTCGTGGATGCGATGGAGCGGGTCATTCAAAAAGGATTGCCTTCAAAGGGTTAGAATCACTGTGCGCGATTCACTTGTGATCATGATGCATGTTGACGGCGCTGTTCTGATCAGAGGGAGTGAAGGAGAACGTGGCCGGGTTGCATCTCCTCACGATTAGAAACCGGGCTCGGCTGACTGAGGGGGCTGCACCGGCAGGCTTCCTGGATTACTGCCTACACTTTTCAGGAAGGATTTCCTTGAGCAGATCTCCGGTATAGGTCTCCTGACAGCTCATTTCCTCGGGAGTACCGGCAAAAAGAATATTGCCTCCCTCCTCGCCTCCTTCCGGGCCCATGTCCACGATGGAGTCTGCAACCTTGATCACATCTGGATTATGCTCAATGACGAGTACCGTATTGCCTTTGTCAACCAACTTCTGCAACACATCCAATAGCAACCGAATATCCTCAAAATGTAGCCCTGTGGTTGGTTCATCAAACAGATAAAGCGTGTTTCCGCGTCCGATACGCGAAAGTTCTTTCGCCAGCTTCACTCGCTGCGCCTCCCCACCGGAAATTGTGGTGGACGGCTGCCCCAAACGTATATAGCCAAGACCGACTGAGAGAAGCGTGTCCAGTTTTCGTGCAATCTTTGGCACATTGGCAAAGAAGGAAGCCGCCTCGGTCACACGCATGTTCAGAACCTCGGAAATCGTTTTGCCCTTGTAAAATATTTCCAGGGTATCCTGATTATAGCGTCTTCCCTGACAGGTCTCACACTCTACATACACATCGGAAAGAAAGCTCATCTCCAAGCGCTCCACTCCAGCACCCGAACAGCTCTCACACCTGCCGCCACTGACATTAAACGAAAACCGTCCCGGCTTATAGCCGCGTGCCTGTGCCAACGGTAAACTGGCAAATAATTCCCGGATTGCGGTAAACAAGGTGATATACGTAGCCGGATTGGATCTGGGCGTTCGCCCAATGGGCTTTTGATTAATGTTCACCACCTTACTGATATGCTGCGCCCCCTTCAGGTTCTTGTAGGGCAGAGCTTTCTTCTCAACGCGCAGGCTGAAGAGTTCGTTTAATGCAGGAACCAGCGTTTGATTAATCAAAGAGCTTTTTCCAGAACCACTGACACCCGTCACACAAATAAATACTCCCACCGGAATCTTGAGGGTCACATTCTTTAGATTATTGCCCGTGGCTCCCGAGAGTACAACGACCTTCTTCTTATCAATCTTGCGGCGTTGCTTTGGAATCTCGATGCGGCGCTCTCCTGTGAGATAGGGAAGCGTGAGCCCCTTTACATCACTGCCTCTCTGCCACAATGCATTGGGAGGGCCTGAGCATACAACCTCTCCACCCTGCTCACCAGCACCAGGGCCTAAGTCAATGAGGTGATCTGCCGCTTCGATCATGTCACGATCATGCTCAACGACCAGTACTGAATTACCCAGATCTCGCAAGCGCCGCAAGGATGCAATCAGGCGCCGATTATCTCTGGCATGCAATCCAATAGATGGTTCATCCAACACATACAGGACTCCCGTTAACTGGGTGCCAATCTGAGTAGCCAGGCGGATGCGCTGGCTTTCTCCACCGGATAAGGTAACCGCCGGCCGATCCAGGGTCAGATAACCGACCCCGACATCAATCATAAATGACAAACGCTCCCGAACTTCCTTGACAATTGGTGCTGCAATTTGCGCCTGCCGCCTGCTAAAGCTAACCGTATCCAGGAACTCGCGCAGTCGAACAAGATCCATTTGTGCTAGATCAGAAATGGTCTTACCACTGATCCTGTACGAGAGCGCCTCCGTTGATAAACGACCTCCCTTACACGAGGTGCATATTTGGGTTGTCCTGAAAACCGCCAATTGAGTCTGCTCTTTTCGACTGGCCCAGCGGAATATCTGATCCATTTCAACAAAAAGCCCTCTGGCAAGCACAAATTGGCTTGCGCTACCCGCAATAATGCCATTGGAAGCCCCGTGGATCACTTGATCCCAGGCAGTTTGGCTGATGTCTTTTACCGGCGTCGTCAGCTCATACCCGTATTTCTTAAGAATCATCTCTGCTCCCGCGAAGAACGTAGAATGAATCCAGGGATCCATGAACCGGATCGCTCCGTCTTCGAGACTCAGTGAACGATTCGGGACAAGCATTGACTCGTCCCAGGTTTCGCAGGATCCTAGACCATTGCACTTCGCACAGGCACTTGAGGGAACATTAAATGAAAAGGTTTTGGGAGCCGCCTCCTGGAAGGATTTACCGGTCTCGGGATCATACAGGTAACGACTGAAAATGCGATCCTTTTTCTCTTGTTCTGCGATAATCAAAACACCATCCCCTAATCCCAAGGCCGTTTTGACGGACGCTGCGATCCGGTCCTCCATCTCTTCCTCAATCAGTAGGCGATCCACAACCACCTCAATGGTATGCACTTTATACCGCGCAACCTGCATGCCTGGAGTGATCTCCCGAATCTTGCCGTCAATCCGGACTTTCACATACCCCTGGCGGGATACTCTTTCAAAAAGCTCTCTGTAGTGGCCTTTACGATCCTTCACAACCGGTGCAAGGATTTCGATTTTTGCCCCAACCGGATAGGCTTGGACAGCTTCTATAATTTCATCCGTGGATTGACGTACAAGCGGTTTACCGGACGTAGCTGAGAAAGATGTCGCCGCGCGTGCATACAATAGGCGCAAAAAATCATACACTTCGGTAATGGTGCCGACCGTCGAGCGTGGATTACGGGAGACGGTCTTCTGGTCAATTGAAATCACCGGGGAGAGCCCCTCTATGTGATCTACATCGGGGCGCTCGGGCATTCCCACAAATTGCCTCGCATACGCGCTGAGGCTTTCCATATAACGCCGCTGCCCTTCTGAGTAGATCGTGTCAAACGCCAGGGAACTCTTTCCAGAACCCGAAAGGCCGGTTACTACGACGAGGGCATCGCGCGGGATATCCACATCAATACTTTGCAGGTTGTGCGCACGCGCACCCCTGACCACGATATACTCTGTTCCGCCTTCGTGCTGTAGGCCATCCATAGGTAGGCCCATCTTTCGAATCTAGCCCAGGATCTCTGAGGTGGGATCCCTGAAGTAGACTTCGGAATTAAACATCTCCCCAATTGCAACCTCTGTAGGCTTTGGCTGCACCTCATGCTCAATAGATATACGTCGTTGCTCTTCTTGGAACTGTGGATCTTCCAGTTCTGGGTCAAACCCTTCAAAGTATGCCAGACGTGTATCCAAGTCCGACTTCATCCTGATTGCAACCTGACGGGAGCGTTTGGACAGGATTGCAACGGTTTCAAACAGGTTCCCTGTCTGATCTACCAGTTTATCTACATCAACAGTTTTGATCGCCATAAAAGTGGTTCCATTCATTCTAACAGCCCAGTGATACCCCTATGCAAAGACTTGGTTTCTTTTTTGGATTGATATTTTTACTTGCCGTGCTCGCAAGTTGTGAAACCGAACAACAGATACCTGAACTCACAGAAGAGGATCTTGCAGAACTCGTTCCATACGTATCGCTGGGTCGCGGGGTACAGGCATCCCTGGACACGACCACCACGCGCATGATCTCAGAGCCAAGCACCTGGTGGGCCTACACGGATTCACTTCGACCACTTTTGCCCTTTACATCGGTAGACTTTGAGATGGAAACAGTCCTCCTGGCAGCTGTAGATGTGAATTCCGGGGGATATGACCTGCGCTTTGAGTCTGTTGAGAGCCTCCGGGATACTGTCGTGGCAACGTATCGCTTATTCTCTCCAGGGACAGATTGTCGGCCTTCTTATGCTCCCGGTGTACCTTTCGAAGCCATCCGGATTCCACGAACACATACCGCGGTACGATTTGTACGGATAGACGAAGCGGTCGACTGTGCTCCATCATGAGAAAAATGATGAAGCGACGGTAGTTTCAAGGGATTCGCCGCAGTCCCTCTCAGCGATTCATCACCATCTCAGGCCACTGCGACCGATACATCTTTGTGGGCCAGAATTGGCTTTTCAACCCGCACATCGCTTTCTATGAGACCATCCCGCAAGCGGACAATGCGCCGTGCATGATGCGCAACTTCCTCTTCATGCGTTACAACCATGAGCGTATTCCCTCTCCGAAAGAGCGTTTCAAAGAGCAGCATGATTTCCCGGCCTGTCTTGGTGTCCAGGTTTCCGGTGGGCTCATCAGCCAATACCAATGCAGGGTTATTGACCAAAGCACGAGCAACCGCAACACGCTGACGCTGCCCGCCCGACAATTCGTTCGGCTTGTGGGTGATCCGATCTGACAATCCAACCTGATCCAGTGCGCGCTCCGCCATCTGTTTGCGCTGGCCTCTTGTTTTCCCACTGTAGATGAGCGGAAGCTCTACATTCTGAAGGCAGTTCACGCGGGGCAGCAGATTGAAGGTCTGGAACACGAATCCAACTTCACGATTACGAATCTCGGCCAGTTCATCGTCCGCCATTTCACCTACGTTCTCTCCTCGAAGAAAATAGCTCCCTTCAGATGGTGTATCCAGGCAGCCAATCATGTTCATAAGTGTGGACTTGCCGGAACCGCTCGGCCCCATGACTGCCACATACTCATTCGGATGGACATCCATACTGACTCCGTCAAGGGCACGCACGACCTCTGTACCCATTGGGTAGATTTTCTTGACGTCACGCAGCCGAATCAGAGGCTGGCTGTTTGCTCCGTTGTTCATCCTAGAGTGACCGACCGACGCCGCCGCGCTCTTCAACTAGGTCTCCATCATCCAATTCACGGCTGACCGCACTATAGGGACCATTCACGACCCGATTCCCCTCTTCCAAACCCGTTTTGATTTCAATGAACTGATCATCCGAAATTCCCGTCTCGACGATTGTGGCGGTTACACTCATCGCTTCATCTACGACGAACACCATCCGCTGAAGATCTTCTTCCCCGCCGGCCACATCCGGCTTTACTTCTCCCTCATCACCAGTAGCCGTGGAGTCCAATTCTGCTGCTTCGCTTCTGCTTCGTGTCCGCTTGATGGCGTTGAAGTCCCGTACGGTTACAGCTTGAATCGGAATCGAAAGGACTTCTTGAACCGTATTTGTAAAGATATCAACGGTGCCACTCATGCCAGGACGGAAGCTGGGATAATCCTCCGTTGCCGGTGTTTCGCCAGCGAGTCCTGCGTCTGCCATGCCCATGGCTCTGGCCTCGGCATTATGGGGATCAAGGATCCGGACCTTGACGGGGAAATTTGTAACCTGCTCCTGGAACGTACTTCCCTGGAGTCGGGCTGAATTTGCAATTTCTGTGACCACCCCTTTGAATACGCGATTGGGGTAAGCATCCACTTCAATCGAAGCTGTATCCCCAAGAGCAACATTGACTACATCGTTTTCACTGACTTCAACCTCTAACTCCATTTGGTCCAGACGAGCCACTTTCATCACCGTGGTCCCCGCCTGTAGCTCATTCCCGGTCACGCGTTCTCCCAGTTCAATATCCAACTGGCTCACCGTACCGGACATTGGCGCATAGAGCGCCGTTTTTCTGAGCTGCTCCTGGGACTCTCTCAGGCGTGCCTGTGCACTTTCCACGTTGAACCTTGCCGCATCCACGTTTGCCTGTGCAACCTTGTACTCGGTATCACTCTGCTCATATTGATCAAGGGGAATCACTTCCGCCTCATAAAGCTGGCGCTGGCGATCCAGCGTCTGTTCCTGCAGCATGAGGTTCGCTTCCTGTTGCGACAGATTTGCTTTAGCCTGCGAGAGCTGCGCCTCAGCCTGCTCTACCTGAGCTTCATAAAAATCGGACTTGATCCGAGCCAGAAGTTCTCCTCTCTGAACCTGTTGCCCCTCCACCACAGGGAGCTGGACGATCTCGCCAGAGACATCTGGACTGATGATAATTTCCACTTCCGGCTGGACGCGACCGGAAGCCGTTACCGTCTGTGTCACGGTCCGCGTTTCCACGGTGACAATTTCTACCTGCGTTGCATTGGGGCCACTAAGGCGGCGCCCTACGAGGCCAAGGATTACGAGGAGGATTACGGCGATCCCGATAATGATCAGGATTGTACGTGTACGGTTTTTTTTCTTTGCCATTTATTCAAATAATGGGCGACTCGGATTCAATTCACCAGTATAATAGCGGATCAGGCGTTTGCGCACGAAGATGGTATAGCGCGCAGCCACCGCATCCTGAGAGGCCTGTACAAAATCGGATTGTGCCTGTGTGAGCTCAACCAAGGTTGCTGCCCCGACATTGTAGCGCTCGCGGGTCGCTTCCAATGCCTGCTCACGGAATACTAATTGCCTTTGAGTTACTTCAAGTTCTTTTTGTGCTGTCACGTAGTCTAAATACGCTTGGCGCACTTCAACCCCGATCTGCTGCTGAGTGGCTTCAACATTGATCTTGGCATTTTCATGGACGACTCGGGCCCGCTGAACCTGTGAGCGCGTCCGGAGACGATTAAAGATCGGGAAACTCAGGGAAAGTGAGACGGATTCTGATCGGTTGTTCTCCAACTGTTCTCCAAAATCAACACTTTCAATTCCACTGTTGAAGCTTGTACCGGTGTTGGCTGAGAGGCTCAGTTGCGGCATCATACTACTTCGGGCTACCCGCAACCCTTGCTCTGCTGCATCTACGGCAACTTCCTGTGAGCGTAAATCTCCACGTTGCAGTTGTGCACGCTGATAGAGATCTCGCAGATCATACTCTTCTGGTACCAGTAGTTCATCCGACAAGTCTGGAACTACAAATTCGTAACTGCCCATGGGATCCAACCGCAAAACCTGAAGCAAATTTGCTTCAGATATCTGGGCCAACTGCTCAGTCTGCAATATCGCGAGCTCTGCAGATTCCACTGCTGCCTGTTGCTGATACAGGTCTGATACTGGACGTGTACCAACCCGTACGAATTCTTCGATCTGGGCCAGAAGCTGCTGTGCAGCAGCCAAATTTTCTTCCTGTACTGTGATCTGCTCGGAAGCCTGGATATATGCAAGGAATTGGCTGGCAACCTGAAAAACCACCAGTTGACGCTGACGCTCAAGGGCCAAGTCAGCAGAAGTTACATTTAATCGGCTCTCCCGAAGGTTTGCCTGACTCTGAAACCCATCAAACAGGGTCAGAGACGTAGATGCACCCACGTTGAAGCGGGTATTCCTCGTAGTGCGAAGCTCTCCCACATTCGTGTCAAACGACAACCCCCAATTGCTCCCTCCACCTGTACCTACATTAAAACTCGGCAAAAACGCCGCCCATGCAGACTGCACGCCAATCTCACTCAGCCGCACCTGATTGGCACTCTGCCGCAGTTGCGTGTTCTGATCCAAGGCAATTTGCACTGCCTCTTCAAAAGTGATGGTTTGTTGAGCTTTCGGAACGGAAACGAGGATCAAGGCGGTCAGGAGACTCACACAAAAACTGCGTAACAGGACTCGGATAGTCATGAGTGCGCTTAATTGGATGGATTCAAGAACGACAACTTTGTTTAAGGATAGAGTTAGCGCCGTGTCAGCAGCCTGTATGTACGAAGGCTTATCACAGTTGTTACATTTTAGGGCCTACGCAACACCAAACCCCTCTTGTATATAACTCTACAGTGGAGGCTTCTAACCTATCGAACGACCCTTACCTTGCGTGAAATTTCAGGTTTTCCCGGCGATGTTTTTGGCGAAGTTTCCGGATTGCTTTTTCTTTGATTTGGCGTACCCGCTCCCTCGTTAGATCAAATCGGTGGCCAATTTCTTCCAGTGTCAGTGGATGTTCACGTCCAACTCCAAAAAAGAGTCGGGTGATTTCTGCCTCACGGGGGCAAAGACTACTGAGTGCGACTTCAATATCAATCTTCAGGGATTCTCCCTGGAGAGATTCATCGGGAGGAGTAACCTCGTCACTGGGTAGAATATCCAGAAGACTGTTTTCATCCTCATCGTTAAAGGGGGCATCCATCGATAGATGCCGACTCGTCCGCTGCATTGCATTGCGGACCTTTTCTATATCAATCTGTAGATCAGCCGACAGTTCTTCCAGATTCGGATCCCGTTCATGCTGTTGCGAAAGCCGGGCACTGCTCTTGCGAATTTTGCTGATCGTGCCAATCTGATTCAGGGGCAGACGTACGACCCGGCCCTGTTCTGCCAGAGCCTGAAGGATTGACTGGCGAATCCACCATACGGCATAGGAGATGAACTTGAACCCGCGTGTTTCATCAAAGCGTTTGGCCGCTTTGATAAGGCCATAGTTCCCTTCATTGATCAAATCAGTGAGGTGCAGACCCTGTCCCTGAAATTTTTTCGCTACCGAAACAACGAAGCGGAGATTGGCACGGGTCAGCTTCAGGAGCGCTTCCTCGTCACCTTGTTTGATCCGCCGGGCTAACTCCGCCTCTTCCGCGGGAGTTACAAGGTCAATCTGACCAATTTCCTTCAGATATTGGTCCAGCATTCGCTGGCGACGTGGGACGTACATGTGGGTGCGACTCCGGTAAGTTTGTCTCAGATTTTACAACTAGAACTGAATCAGGAAAAGGTTTACACAAATAAGCCTAACAATGATCCAAGCCAAAAGATTTACACCTATATGTCTACGGGTTGCTTCTTCAAAATGAACACCCCTTCCCTGCGACTTGTCACAACAATAATTCCACTCTCAAAGTATGGGAAACTGCTCCAGGTTCCATTGAATCCGGCCTCATCCGTCCCATACGGGGTGGTATCAAAGTGTCCAATCTCAACAGGATCCTCCGGCGAGGATACATCGATAATACGCAGACCACTCGCATTATTGGTCTGGTACATCAGATTGCCATGTATATACAGATTGTGATCCGTCGCTGAGGTGGGTCCATAGAACTCACGAATCATGATCGGATCACTTAGATCCCTCACATCCCAAACCAGTGTGCGTGTTTTATGAACCTTGCCCTGGATTTCATCAAGCTCATCATTCTGGAAAAAATAGGAATGATCCTCTGTGAGCCAACCCTGATGCACGTACGCAGCATCAGGATAGGAGCCGGTTCCAATTGCAACCGGGTTTTCTTTGTCGGTCACATCCGATATACTGATTGCCGTTTCATTGGCACCGAAGCAAATTTCACGTCCAGCGTATTCACTGTCTGGTCCATGGTAAATCATACACTGCGCATCATGGCTGTATCCGGTCTTGCGGCGTCCGGTTGTCTCGTCTGCAAAGCATCCGGCAAAAACAGGAGCCTGGGGTTCACGGATATCAATCATGTGCAACCCTCCGCCACAGGTTTCTCCTCCGGCGGAGGCTCCCACCGCAAAGGCAAACCCCGTCTCTTCATTAATGACAATATTATGAGCGCTGTGAATACGATCATAATGTGCCGTTGCTTTGAACTCCACTGGAGTATTGGTAAGTCCTCTAAGTTGCGTCAGGTCGAAGATCTGCATTCCATGCTCCCGGGCGCCATCGGCGACAATAAATGCGTGATCCTTATACACCTTGATATCCCGCCAGGTACTTCCTGGCGAGCCTTCTGTCCGGGGCAGGGTTCCCAGGTATCTGGGGCTTGATGGAGTACTCAAATCAACGAAAACCGTCCCCTCAAGATGGCCGATCAAACCATACTCAATTCCGGTTTCGGGATCGGTCCATCCCCACACATCACTCAGGCGCACCCCACGATTCATCTCCATTTCTTCATTCGGAAGAAAGGAAACCAGGTCCACAAGCCCACAATCAAACCCTTCTGCCTGTCCACCATCACACAGGATGTCAGCTTTACGGGGCATGTGCTCATGAACATAAAAGAGTTCTTGGACCATCTCCCATACACCGCCATTGAATTCCAGTAGTTCAGCACTTCCTTCTCCATATGCAGCACTTGGGGATCCAACCGCCATTACGCTTCCGTCCACGGCAACCGTAGATCCAAGTGAGAAGCCGATCCCTGGAACAGTGATATACTCAGGTTCTGAATCCTCATGTACGGTATAGACACGTAAATTTTCTTCTGCGTCACGAGGCCCAAACACGGGGAATCCAACAACGATCCGCAACGGATCCTGGATCTCAACCTGAAATCCAAAAAAGGACCCAGTGGCATCTTCTTCTGGAGTAAGAATTTTCACCTTTTTCCATCCTGAATTTTCCGTATTCTCTTGCTGCCAGACGACGACTGCACCTTTTCTTGAATTGTGTTGGGGGGCTCCGACCACTGCGCGCTCCCCCCTCAGGTCCAAGGTCACTCCATACATGGATTCTGCACTCAGTTCCCCGCAAGGCAACGTTGCAGACAATCCCCACCCATCAGCTTGATACTCGTACAGGTACGCAGTACAAAGTCCGGGAGAGCCAATCAGGAGGCGTCCCTGATCCATCGAAAGTGCACTCCCATACATGGATGCAGATGACTCTCCGGGTTCTTCAAGAATCGTTCTTCTGCCCCACGTTCCCTCCGAGTCCTTCCGAAAGAGGTGGACCTGGCCAGCGGATCCGTCGGCCTGCGAGGCGCCTATGGCAAGCCACCCGTCATCCAGCGCAAGAGCAGTACCAAACGTGCTGTTGTCCTCTGACTCCAGCCGATCCGTCTGCACAAAGTGGTCCGTCTCAGGATTCAGTTCAAACACGTACACTGCGGATTGATCTGCAACCGCCAGTGTTCCGTCCCCATACCCGATTGTGTGGCCGAATCCATCCCCTACGTGGGCATCCCCGTGCAATGAGTTCTTCCAAACCCATTTCTGGTCGTCTCCCCGCACGTAGACATGAACCATCCCATGGGTTTCAAATCCACCCGACTCTGATATAAAGAGATGGCCATCCCCGGCAGTAATTGCTCTACCAAACCGATCAGCCAGATCGGTGGGATTGGCCCAGGTCGGGGATACTGCGAAGAAAGCAAACAGGTATAAGGCAAGAGATTTGCGCATTACTCTTGAATAAGTCATGGTTCGTTGATGGATCCCGTTCATGCTGCTGCGAAAGCCGGGCACTACTCTTGCGAATTTTGCTGATCGTGCCAATCTGATTCAGAGGGAGGCGTATGACCCGATCCTGCTCCGCCAAAACTCAAAGAATTGGGTGGCGACATGGGCCATACAGTGTGCCGGCTCCGGCGAATTTGTCTCAAATTTTACAGTCAAACCGAATTAGGAAGGGGTTTACACAAATAAGCCTAACAATGATCCAAGCCAAAAGATTTATCCCTAAATATCTACGGGTTGCTTCTTCAAAATAAATACCCCTTCCCTGCGACTGGTCACGACGATAATTCCACTCTCAAAGTATGGATAGCTGCTCCAGGTTCCATTGAATCCGGCATCATCTGCCCCATACGGGGTGGTGTCGAAGTATCCAATCTCAACAGGATCCTCTGGTGAGGATACATCAATGATCCGCAGGCCACTCTTATAATTGGTCTGATACATCAGATCACCGTGTATATACAGATTATGATCCGACGCTGAAGTAGGTCCATAGAACTCACGTATCATGATCGGGTCACTTAGATCCCTCACATCCCAAACGAGAGTACGTGTCTTCTCAACCTTGTCATACATTTCATCAAGCTCATCATTCTGGAAAAAATAGGAATGATCTTCTGTGAGCCAACCCTGGTGTACATACACGGCATCAGGATAGGAGCCGGTTCCGATTGCGACTGGATTTTCCTTATCTGTCACATCCGATATACTTATCGCCGTTTCATTGGCACCGAAGCAAATTTCACGTCCAACGTACTCGCTATCTGGTCCATGGTATATCACGCACTGCGCATCATGACTGTATCCGGTCTTGCGGCGTCCGGTCGTCTCGTCTGCAAAGCATCCGTTAAAAACAGGGGCCTGGGGCTCACGGATATCAATCATATGCAACCCTCCGCCACAGGTCTCTGCTCCCCCAGAAGCCCCCACCACAAAAGCAAACCCCGTCTCTTCATTAATGACAATGTTATGAGCGCTGTGGATACGGTCATAATGTGCCGTTGCTTCGAACTCCACTGGAGTGTCGGGGAGTCCCCTGAGTTGTGTCAGGTCGAAGATCTGCATGCCATGCTCCCGGGCACCATCGGCGACAATAAATGCGTGATCCTTATACACCTTGATATCCCGCCAGATACTTGCCAAGGAGCCTTCTGTACGAGGCAGGGTTCCCAAGTACCTGGGATTCGATGGAGTACTCAAATCAAGAAAGACCGTCCCTTCAAGATGACCGATCAAACCATACTCAATTCCGGTTTCGGGATCGATCCATCCCCACACATCACTCAGGAGCACTCCGCGATCCATCTCCATTTCTTCATTCGGAAGAAAGGAAACCAGATCCACATGTCCACAATCAAACTCTTCTGCCCGTCCATCACCACACATGACATTAGCCCTACGTGGTATATACCTACGAATGTAAAAGAGTTCTTGGACCACTTCCCACGCACCATCATTGAATTCCAGCAGTTCAGTGCTTCCTTCTCCATAAGCAGCACTTGGGGATCCAACCGCCATTACGCTTCCATCCACGGCAACTACGGAGCCGGATGAAACAACGATTCCAAGAACTGTGACGTACGCAGATTCCGAATCTTCATCTTCCTGCACGGTATAGACACGTAAATTTTCTTCTGCGTCACTGTCCCGTCCACGTAGTCCTCCAGACGCGGGAAATCCAACAACGATCCGTAGAGGATCCTGAATCTCGACCTGTGAACCAAAACGAAACCCAGAAGCATCTTCCTCTGGCGTAAGAATTTTTGCCTTTTTCCACCCGGAGTCTTCCGTATTCTCCCGCTGCCAGACAACAACTGCACCTTTTGTTGAATTGTGTTGGGGAGCTCCGATCACCGCACGCTCCCCCTTTAGATCCAGATTCATTCCGTACATGGATTCTGCACTCAGTTGCCCACAGGGCAACGTTGCAGACAACGCCCACCCGTCGGCTTGATATTCGTACAGATATGCAGCACAAAGTCCGGGCGAGCCAATCAGAAGGCGTCCCTGGTCCATCGAAAGTGCAATCCCATACATGGATGCAGCTGACTCTCCGGGTTCTTCAAGAATCGCCCTTCTGATCCACGTTCCTTTCGAGCTCTTCCGAAAAAGGTGGACATGACCAGTAGACCCATTGGACTGTGAGGTGCCTACGGCAATCCATCCATCATCCAATGCAAGAGCGCTGCCAAACGTGCTCATGTACTTTGACTCCAGCCGCCCCGTCTGCACAAAACGATCCGTCTCAGGATCCAGCTCAAACACGTACACTTTAGATCGTTCTGAAACCGCCAGTATCCCGTCTCTATATTCGATTGTATCGCCGTATCCACCTCCTACATGTAATGAGTCTTTCCAAACCCATTTCTGGTCGTCTCCGCGCACATAGACATGAACTATTCCGTGGGCTTCAAACCCGGCCGACTCTGATATAAAGAGATAGCCATCCCCAGTAGTAATCGCTCGACCGAACCCATCAGCCAGACCGGTTTGGTTTGCCGAAGCCAGGGATACTGCGAGGAAAGCAAACAGGCATGAGGCGAGAGACCTGCACATTACTGTCGAGTAAGCCATGGTTCGTTCGTGGATCCTGTTCATGCTGTTGCGAATTTTGCTGATCGTGCCAATCTGATTCAGAGGCAGACGTACGACCCGATCCTGCTCCGCCAAAACTAAAAGAATTGGGTAGCGACATGGGCCATACAGTGTGCGCGACCCCGACGAATTTATCTCGGATTTTACAGCTAAAACCGAATTAGGAAGGGATTTACACAAATAAATAAGTCTAACAATGATTCAAGCCGAAAGATTTATGCCTATATATCTACGGATTGCTTCTTCAAAATGAACACACCTTCCCTGCGACTGGTCACGACAATAATTCCACTCTCAAAATATGGGTAGCTACCCGAAGCTCCATTGAGGCCAGCATCATCCGCCCCATACGGGGTGGTGTCGAAGTGTCCAATCTCAACGGGATCCTCTGGCAAGGATACATCAATGATGCGCAAGCCACTCTCATGATTGGTCTGGTACATCAGATCACCGTGGATATACAGATTGTGATCCGTCGCTGAGGTGGGTCCATAGAACTCACGAATCATGATCGGATCACTTAGATCCCTCACATCCCAAATCAGGGTGCGTGTCTTCTCAACCTTGCCCTGGATTTCATCATGTTCATCATTCTGGAAAAAATAGGAATGATCTTCTGTGAGCCAACCTTGGTGCACGTATGCAGCATCAGGATAAGAACCAGTTCCGATTGCAACCGGGTTTTCTTTGTCCGTCACATCTGATATACTGATCGCTGTTTGATTGGCACCAAAGCAAATTTCACGTCCAGCGTATTCGCTATCCGGTCCATGGTAAATCACACACTGCGCATCATGAGTGTATCCGGTCTTGCGTCGTCCGGTTGACTCGTCTGCAAAGCACCCGGCAAAAACAGGGGCTTGGGGTTCACGGATATCAATCATGTGCAACCCTCCGCCACAGGTCTCTCCGCCCGCGGAAGTTCCCACCGCAAAGGCATACCCCGTCTCTTCATTAATGACAATATTGTGAGCACTGTGGATCTGGTCGTACTGTGCGGTTACTTCAAACTCGACCGGAGTATCGACGAGCCCTCTGAGCTGCGTCAGGTCAAAGATCTGCATTCCATGCTCCCAGGCACCATCGGAAACAATAAATGCGTGATCCTTATACACCTTGATATCCCGCCAGATACTTGCTGGGGAGCCTTCCGTACGAGGCAGGGTTCCCAAATACCTGGGATTTGATGGAGTACTCAAATCAAGGAAGACCGTGCCTTCCAGGTGACCGATCAACCCGTATTCAATTCCGGTTTCAGGATCGGTCCATCCCCATAGATCACTCAGGACCACTCCGCGATCCATCTCCATTTCTTCATTCGGCAGAAATGAAACCAAGTCCACATGCCTACAATCAAACTCTTCTGCCCGTCCATCATCACACAGGATGTCAGCCTTACGGGGTATATCCCTACGAACGTAAAAGAGTTCTTGGACCATCTCCCACGCACCATCATTGAATTCCAGCAGTTCAGCACTTCCTTCTCCATATGCAGTCTCTGGGGATCCAACTGCTATTACACTTCCATCCACGGCAGCCGTGGATTCAAATGAGAAGGCGACTCCCGGAACGGTGGTGTACTCAGGTTCCGAATCCTCATCTTCCTGCACGGTATAGACACGTAAATTTTCTTCTGTGTTACTGCCCCATCCAAACACGGGGAACCCAGCAACGATGATCCGCAGTGGATCCTGAATCTCGACCTGCGAACCAAAACGAGACCCGGGGGCATCTTCCTCTGGAGCAAGAATTTTCACCTTTTTCCACCCGGAGTCTTCCGTATTCTCCTGCTGCCAGACAACGACTGCACCTTTTGTTGAATTGTGTTGGGGAGCTCCGATCACCGCACGCTCCCCCTTTAGATCCAGATTCATTCCGTACATGGATTCTGCACTCAGTTGCCCACAGGGCAACGTTGCAGACAACGCCCACCCGTCGGCTTGATATTCGTACAGATATGCAGCACAAAGTCCGGGCGAGCCAATCAGAAGGCGTCCCTGGTCCATCGAAAGTGCAATCCCATACATGGATGCAGCTGACTCTCCGGGTTCTTCAAGAATCGCCCTTCTGATCCACGTTCCTTTCGAGCTCTTCCGAAAAAGGTGGACATGACCAGTAGACCCATTGGACTGTGAGGTGCCTACGGCAATCCATCCATCATCCAATGCAAGAGCACTGCCAAACGTGCTCATGTACTTTGACTCCAGCCGCCCCGTCTGCACAAAACGATCCGTCTCAGGATCCAGCTCAAACACGTACACTTTAGATCGTTCTGAAACCGCCAGTATCCCGTCTCCATATTCGATTTTATCCCTGTATCCACCTCCTACATGCAATGAATCTTTCCAAACCCATTTCTGGTCGTCTCCCCGCACATAGACGTGAATCATCTCGTGGGCTTCAAACCTGTCCGACCCTGATATAAAGAGGTAGCCATCCCCAGTAGTAATCGCTCGACCGAACCCATCAGCCAGACCGGTTTGGTTTGCCCAAGCCAGGGATACTGCGAGGAAAGCAAACAGGCATGAGGCGAGAGACCTGCACATTACTGTTGAATAAATCGTGATTCGCTGGTGGGCCCTACGGGATTCGAACCTGTGACCTCTCGCGTGTGAGGCGAGCGCTCTAAACCACTGAGCTAAGAGCCCTTAGCCGGAGAGATCTCCGTCGACGACCCGCCGTTAACGCGCTTAGCCTGCTTGGGGTCCTGAATCTGAGTCTCCGCAATCGGGCCTGCCGCACTACGCAACCCGGACATAGGGGCGGGAATATACTGAGAAGTCCCTGCTACGAGTGCTGCTGCCAAGGCAATTGCCGCCGCCGTTCCAACCAGAATACTGGTATGTGGTGGGCGCACCGGGGTCGCGAATGGAAGGCACTGGGATAAACGTGCGCGAACCCTCTTCCGCAAATCTTTCGGTGCCCGAAAGCTATACTCGCTCAGTAGCCGCCGGGTACCACGCAAGTGCTTGACTTTCTTTGCAAGTCTGGAATCACACTCCAAGCACTCCTCAAACACGGCGCGGACCGAGCAATCCATTGTGCCATCTACGTACTCACACAGGAACTCGTCCATCCAGGAGACTCGGTTCAACATGATGCGCGGAAGTAGCGATGTAGCATACGATCAGGTGTTCTAAGTCAGTGAGATGTGAGCCTGCATAATAGGGACATAATGAAAGCTGAGCCCGAATGTTTCCAAGTTCTCCGTGTGATTACTAGGATAATTTGCGGAATGTTCACAAAATCTCCACAAAATCCTCAACGCGCGTGATGCTGTAAAGGTTCTGCCAGTAAGCGTGTAATGAAAAGTGTCATGATTGAACGGGGGCTACGCTTGGAAAATCCTTTGATTTCGCTATCGGTACTCAAAAGCAGTTGGATTGCCCGCTTGACTTCTGGAAGTGGCCAGCTACTGATGGCCTCGTGATACCGACGAAGCATGTTCGGAGCTACTCCAATTCGTTTGGCAAGATCCGCCTGACGCAAATTATCTCGCAGAGAGTCATGCAATTTCAAAAGCCTCATGAAATAGCTGCTCAGCACTGCCACAATCCGCAGCGCTTCCCCCTGCCGGGAAGAAGCACCGAGAAGTAATTGTTCTGTAATCCTGTGCGCATCCACTGCTCTGCGCTGGATGATGGCATCCTGAAGTTCGAACACGTTGATTTCGCGGGTTTGCCCACTGGCTTGCAGTACATCCTGTCTCGTGATTACCTTCGACTCCCGCGCACCGACATAGGTGATCAGCTTTTCAATTTCCTGGGCGAGTAATGCCATTCCCGTACCTAGGAACTCTACCAGTAAATCCTGCACTCTCCCTTCCAGATCGTAGCCGCGGGCTTTAGCATACTCACGCACAAACTGTGCAGCTTGGTTGCGCCACAGCGAAGTGAACTCTACAACCTGAACTGCCTTTGTGTTCTTCTTCAGCGCTATGTAGGGATTCGCATTGAATTTCGGACGTGTCCCGCATATCAGGAGGACGATTGCAGCAGGGTTTGGCTGTTTGGCCACGCGTGCAAACAGCTTATTATTTTTCAGCTGGTCAAACCCCCTGATCACAACAACACGGCGCTCTGCCAGCATGGGAGCCATCTGGCACATATTCAACACGGACTGAATATTCACATCAGCCCCATGAACCATGTCAAGGTTAAAGTCCCGATCTTCCGGTGGCAGTGCACGCGCAATCAGAACTTTCTGAAGTTGATCCGGCAGGTACGACTCATCTCCGTACAGGAGATAGATCGGCTTGTATCGCCCTTCCAGAAAATCGCGCCGCAGATCTTTATAGATCTCCAATGCCGATTTTTTGTACCTCCTGGACATTTTCTGTTATGCGTAGGACCGATAAAGCTTCTGCGCGACCTCCCGAAGTGTATCTGCATCGGTATGCGAGGCCTTCAGAAGAAGTTGATACACATTCACCCCCTCCGCCACCTCTTGTGTCCAATCCTGTGGCTTCAGCATCCCTGCGACTGCAATGACCGCCTGCCGCGCCGCTTCCACCTCTGTCAGAATCTCTTCTGTAGGGCGACAATTCCAGTCTACCTCCTTCATCGCCCGGGAGCGTTTCCCCCCGCATAATTTTTCCAGGGCAGGAAGGATTTCATTTCGATCCCGCATAATGATTGCACCGTAGCACTGCTTTACCGACGGTCCGCGCTCCGTATTTGTAATCTGCGCTTCGTGCAGGCGCGAAACAATGCTCCGCAAGGAGGAAATCTCGTCTAACAGGTAACTTAGCTGATCCAGCAGGTCACCGCGCCGCTCCTCCAACTCAGACATCGTCTGAAGAAGAGCGACCTTCCCAGGTATTCTCTGCCGCAATCGGTTCCTCTGGACGCAGATGGGTATTCTTTAGATCTGGCATTTGCGTCTCAGCCAACTCACGTACAAGATGGCGGTCCCTTAAGCTGTGCAGGTTATTATCTTTGCGGTGCTGCCAAGGCTCAGCATTCTCCTGCTGATTACGGGCTTGCTCCAGATATTCAAGTCGTTCTGTGAGTCTCTCTGAAGGAACCAGGAGTCGATCCAGTCCAAAGATCGCTTCCTCCCGCCCATGGAAGGTGAGGTCATACTCTTTTGACATCACGATTGCTTCTTCGGGGCATACCTCCTCACAGAACCCACAATAAATGCAGCGAAGCATATTGATTTCGAACCATGCAGGTTCACGCTCCTTGCTACTATTGGGATCATCCACTTCGCGCGACTGCATGGAAATGGCCATGGGAGGGCAAGCCTTGGCGCAAAGATTACAGGACACGCAGCGCGGCTTCCCTTCCTCTTCTACCAGCACCGGACGTCCACGGTAGGAGTCCGGCGGCTCCCAGAGCTCATCTGGATACTCGGTCGTGTACGTCGGTTCTTTCACCATCTTCCGAAAGCTATATGCCAGACCTTTGAAAATCTCCGGTAGATACAGCCGTTCCCAGAAATTTAGCTTACGTTCGTTTTCGGTCTTGGTGTTCTTCGGTACTCCAGGCATAGAATTTTGGCTGCCGATCCGCCCCTGAATATCACATCAGGCAGCGATTGTTCCGCTATAATGAGAGACTCTTGCAAAACTCCCAATCTTGAAAATATTTATTGCCCTGAGGGCGTCCTAGATCGTTTCTTTTGTCTGGATTATTAGTTTTGCAAGAACCTCATGATTTACAGAAATCTGTTTCAAAGCTGTTTCTGGGGGAGACTCTTGTCCGATCTCCCCAAAGAACTGACCTGCCCGGAGGGGTGATTTTTCCCTCAACACAGTTTCCATGAGTTCCCGCTTTCCCGGGCATATCCCTGAATCGGCCTATATTTTCCCCATTTTTGGAGCCCCGGCGTGGTGCAGGAAAAGATGGCGGCAGGTCAGTGTCCAAAATCCCGTTCCTCTATATCACGGAGTTGCCCTAGCAGTCCGTGGATAAAGTATGTCCATAGAAATAGGGAGTCTGTAGTTGATTGGAGATATGCAAAACAACTACCGTGAATGGCTAATTCTTGAATTTTTCATCCTGATTCACCCTCTGAATAGTCAAAAATAAACCAGAAAAGCGTTGCTCAATCTATTGGGAGACTTTACCCACGGACTGCTAGGGTTAAGTAGATGTTTCTTAATCAAGATCCCTTCTTGCAACCGTAGTTGCGGATCTATGCTCTTGACTCTGACCGATCAACTTAGATGGTATTTCCTTTTCCTGAAAACGGGAGTAATTGGACACCAGCCAATCATGCATTGAGGGGATAGGGACAACAAAGCAGTTGTTGCGCTCGTCCAGTATACCTTTATGCAGTGCCAGGCGGAATATTCTCTCTGCCTCATCGTGACCGTAATCCTGTGATAAGGATGACATGATGACAGTATGATCAACATGACTTCCCGCTGGAATATCTGCGATAGATCTTGCTATGCAGTGGAGTTGCTCTCTATAAAAACCTTCCGCCCGCTGCTTATAATAGGCAGTCCGTTTCGCACGCCCTGTTTCTAGGACTGTAGCCAATCCCTCTGCGGTCATCGCCCCTTTGTCTGCCTGCAGTTGTTTCAGAGCGGATTTCACATACGATAAGATGTGCTGAGGCCATCCGTAGGTTTCTTTGGCAATCGCATCAATCCATGTAGTTGTATCTCCCACCGCTTTGCCGTCCTCCGTGAGCCAGTCGTGTAGAACCGAACGTTCCGATTCCTTTCCTAATGCCCCCAGTTCTACACGAGCATCCACCTCAAACCTCGAAATCCCAAACGACTCAAAAGCCTTTGTCGTTGGTCCCAGTCCCGCTGCCAGAAGGATGACAGGTTTGTCCAGCTTACCATTATGGATGGCATTGAGTATACTGCTGGCAGTGTGGCCTTGGTCTGGAGGGAGTGCATCCTTCTTCCCCAATGTCTGTGCTTCATCCAAGATGAGCAGCAATGGAACTCTCCCTTTTCGAAGTAGCGTTTTCATTGTCTGGGGAAAACGTCCAGCTTTGAGTTCGGCCTGTCCAAAGCTGAAAAATCTGATACCTGCAGATCCCCCTTCGACTTTAAAGTTTCTCCTTGGTTTAAGGGACTGTTGTAATTCGTTGTGATTCCAAAGGGCAGGCGGGGCAATGTCCACGGTTTTCCATCCACGACCCCGTGCCAGTTCTTCACATTTAGCCAGGAGCGCGGTCTTCCCTGCACCGGGAGGACCTTGAATCAGGAAGGTCGTGCCAGAGTCCGCCTGAGTAGCACGCTCCACAAGTTCACTGAAATCCCTTAATATCTGCTTCCTGCCATGAAAATACTTCGCGGGGCCACGGTCAAACGCTGCGGTTATTGGGCCGGGTCTCCGGGATTTACGCATAGTTCTGTCACGTTCAGGTGATCAGGAAGACAGAAGCTATTCACGAATATCATACGATCTTGTTCCTTTGGGTTGATTGATTCCGCTTTGGAAATCTAATTCAAGACACAACAAAGTCCACGTTCGCTTGTCCACATCCAATCATCCCGGTACTTTCCACTAGAATTAGCCGGGAGGCCGTTTTGAAAGCTCTCATTCTTCCTGGAATCCGTTTGACCGTACCTAAGCCCAATCTTTTCAAAAATTGGTACTACCGCAATTCGTGTGGAATGATTATTTTTCGTTTTCACCAAATTTACACATTTTATGGAACCGGTTCCAGATATTGCGGTGCGTCACAGTTTACAATTAGGTAGCGATTGGAAGATTGATCGGATGGATCTGGATGCAAAAGTTCAACGGATTGACATCTACATTTCGCATTCGGGTCGTGCGTTGATCTGCCCGAAGACCGGGGAGACGGGGACATTGTATGATCACCGTAAGAGGCGGTGTTGGCGGCATCTGGACTGGTTTCAGTTTCAATGTTTTGTGCACTGCCGGGTCCCTCGTGTGAAGTCTTCTGCGGGGGTGAATACGATAGCGGTTCCTTGGTCAAGTGCTTCGCAGCGCTATACGGAAGCCTTTGAATCCTGGACGATTCGATTGCTGCAAGCGACGAAGAATCAAACCAAGACGGCGCAGTTGCTTCGTTGCAAATTTGATGTGGTGAATCGCATCCTGCACCGCAGTGTGGAACGTGGGGAACGCAGACGTGCGCTACAGAGCATTTCGCATGTGAGTGTGGATGAGAAGGCGATTCATCGCGGCCACAAATATGCAACGGTGGTGAGTGATTCCGAACGGGGTGTGGTCCTTGATGTGGGACAGGGACGCGACAAATCCAGCGTAACAGCCCTGTTAGAGGGGCTTCTGGGGGATCTAAAGGACGAGGTCCAGACCATTACGACGGATATGTGGAAGGCCTACATTTCTTGCATCACAGAGCTGTTCCCGAACGCCACGCTGATCCATGATCGTTTTCATTTGATCCAGTATCTCAACAAAGCGATCGATCAAGTGCGCAGACGCGAGGTCAAGCAGCACGATGCGCTCAAACAGAGCCGCTACGCACTCCTGAAAAACGAAGCGAACCGCACTGTAAATCAGGAAGAGATTTTCCAGGCCATCCAGAAATTGAACTTGCAAGTCAGCATTGCCTGGAGGCTCAGAGAGGACTTCAAGGCCATCTTTCGATGCCGCACTTTCGCGGAGGCAAAAAAGTACTTTGAACTCTGGCTTGAGCAGGTGAACGAGGAGGCCGTAAAGGAGCTCATCCAGATCGCCGAGATGTTTGAACGACACCGAGAAGGTGTCTGCAATGCGCTGTGTCATGAACAGTCCAATGCCAGAGCCGAGCGAATCAACGGCAAAATCCAAGAAATCAAAACCGCTGCAAGAGGATACAGAAAATTCGAGAACTTCCGAAGCGCTATCCTCTTTTTCCATGGAGGTTTAGATCTCTATCCACAATATTCGCGGTAGAACCCAAAAATTAGAGGGACTACAGCGGATCACTTGGGTGGAGAAGGGAGTGGATTCCATGTTCACAAGGATCACTCATCATCGCAAGATTGGCATATTCCAATTAGCCCAACTCGGTCAAGACCATATGTTCAGGCGTATACCAGATTGATCCGCCGTCGTATTTGCTCGATACTCCCTTCCCCGTGGTCATCTGTCTGGAGACATACAAAATGTAACAAACTATATATATCGCCCCGAAGGGGAACCTTCAATTCTATACCAGAGGCTCATTCTAAATATCTTTTGGTGATTTGCGCCGGAACGCCAAGGTTACCGGGACCCCCTCAAACCCGTACGCCCCCCGTAGCTGATTTTCCAGATAACGGGCATACCCGGTCCCAATCCCCTGTGGATGATTACAAAAAAATGCAAATAGTGGCGGAGACACCCCCACCTGGGAAACATACTTGATCTGCACATGACATCCACGCCAACTGGGCGGATGATGCCTATAGATCACCCGCTGCATCGTCTGATTAAGTTCGGAGGTTGGAATACGTGTTGCTGCGCTCTGCATGATCTCTAGGCATACATCCAGTACGCGGTGTGCCCGCTTCCCTGTAATCGCGGAGACAAAAAGAACCGGCACATAATCCAATGTCTGCAAACGTTCTCGGATTGCCCGCTCTGTATCTCGGGCCGTATTGGTTTCTTTTTCGACAAGGTCCCATTTATTTACCACGATTACGAGCCCTTTCTTCAGTGCTTCTGCTTCCTTCAGGACATGAATATCCTGGGCCTCCAATCCGATAGTCGCATCTATGATCAGTACTGCCACATCACAATTTCGGATCGCCCTTTCGGTGCGGAGCGTGGCATAGAATTCGATATTCTCATGAACTTTGGTTCGTCGCCGCAGGCCTGCTGTATCAACCAGTGTCACTTCCTGATCATTGTGTATCAGCTTTGCATCCACTGCATCTCTGGTTGTCCCACTGATTTCCGTAACGATTGAGCGCTCCTGACGCAGCAGGGTATTGGTCAGTTGTGATTTCCCCACATTCGGTCGCCCAATGAGTGCGACTCTGACTCCAGTATCCTTCTCATTGGTCTCTTCAGCCGGCAGTTCAGCCGTCACGGCATCAAGAAAGTCTCCCGTCCCCATCCCATTCGTAGCACTGACCGGATAGACCTCTCCCAGTCCCAGACTATACATAGATGCCGCATCCCACCGGCGTTGTTGATTATCTGCCTTATTGGCAACTACGAGAACCGGCTTCTTGCTTCGCCGAAGCATCCGGGCCATTTCTTCATCCAGATCGGTCACACCGGCCGTGATGTCTGTGACCAACAGGATGATATCGGCTTCAACAAGTGCAATCTCCACCTGCTCACGTATTGCACGCTCGAAACGATCGGCACTTCGGGGCACATACCCGCCCGTATCTACCAGCGCAAATTCCCGCCCATTCCAGAGCACCTGACCATAGACGCGATCTCGCGTCACCCCGGGCTCATCATGAACGATCGCCTGCCGAGACTCTGTGAGGCGGTTAAAAAGCGTGGACTTCCCTACATTCGGACGACCAACAATTGCAGCAAGTGTCATGGGTTTGCAAGGCTATCACTTTATGGAATTAAGGCTCCTATACCAGTAGGAGAAAAGATTACGGCTTTTTTCCGGGATTTGTGTTGGACTGTTCAAGAAAAATCCAGAGATGTTTACGCTCTCACCCGCTACGCAAACGTGGAGTTATTGGTTGTTAAATGAGCCTCTGGTATAGAATTGAAGGTTCCCCTTCGGGACGATATATTTTTTTTGGTTACATTTTGTATGTTTCCGAACAGATACCCACGGGGAAGGGAGTCTCGAGCAAATGCGACGGCGGATCAATCTGGTATACGCATGCTAGGCAATCTGCCATAATGCTTGTGATATTGAATTCGTCGGAGCTGCCATGATCTTGCAAACTCGGGCTCGCGGAAATCGCTACCGAAAATTATGGGCTCTCCATCTCCGCTCGGACTCCCTTCCCCGTGGGTATATTGTCGTTGATCCGGTTCATGCAGTTTGAACGGATCGTGGTTGCATCGTCTCCCACAGAAACCCGACCAGTTCGCGTGCCAAGGCGATCACGACCACCTTTGGCGGTTTTCGTTTGGACAGGGCTTTGTAGCGTTTGTACAAACGTTTCTGCGCCCGTTGGCTAATGGCCACGGTTTGTGCACTGCAGTGCTTTTGTCGTTCTGCAAGGGCCGTGCTAATCCGGGGAGCGTAGGTGTATTTCCAGGCTGCCCCGACCAAAGCCTTCCGTACCTGCGTATTTCCGGTCTTCGTGATGGAGCCGGTCCGAACGGTCTTTCCCGAGGAATGCTGCGAGGGAACCAGTCCCAGATAGGCCATCAGGGCGGTGGGGCGTTCAAATCGCCGAAAGTCACCGATTTCGCAGATCAGTTGCATGGCGGTCATTCGCCCAATGCCTCGAAATGCCTCCAGGGTCTGAACCGATTCTTGGAACCGGGGGAACTCGGACACCGTTTGGATCTGCTGTTCCAGATCACGAATCCGTGCCTCAATGTAGACAATGTCGGCTAAGTCTCCCCGCAACACATACTCATCGCTAGGCTGATCCAACTGAATGTTGTTGATCCAGACCATAAACTTTTTCGTCCAGTAATGTTTGCCATCGCGATAGGTGTGTCCGCGAGCATGCAAAAAGTGAATGACATGCATTTTGGATCGGTGGAGGTTTTTCATCTGAGCCGCGCGACTGCGTACCAGAGAGCGCGCAGAGATCAACTCCTGATCTGGAGCAAAACACTCGGTCAAAAGCCCCGCCGCAAAGTACTCGGCCAGCTTCCTGGCATCACGCCGATCCGTTTTCATGCGATCTCCATGGCGCCGGGGAATCGAACCCGGAGCAATGATCGCACAATCAACGCCCAGTGCAGTCAGCGCATCGTACACCGCAGTTCCGCTAAAAGACGCTTCGTAACAACAACGAAACTCGCCGTAGCTTGAGCGCAATGAGTCCACCATACGTGAAAGATGCTTCGGGGTTTTTGTGGAAAACTCCCTCTCTTCGCACACGCGACGCAGCGTTGCATCATAAACGCACGATGCGATCGTGTCTCGATGAACATCCAGTCCAACAAAGTAACGCGGACCTGCAGGGGTGGGTTGTTGAAGTAGCATAGCAATTCAGAGTCTGGTTAAATACCTGTAGGATAAGGCCCGGCGATGGAACCTTCAATGCTATGATATCTTGCAAAAATCCTAAAATCGGGGATTTTTTCAAATTGATTTTTTTTGATGTTTTTGGATTTTGCTAGTTTATCGGTGGAGTTTCGGCAGGATTTATCAGGGATTGCCTTTGCCTCGCGCCGCAGAAGAACAGTGTTTTCGGGGCGAAAAAACCAAGGGCGGGAATCCTCCAAATTTCGTATTTTTGAGGTGTGTCCAAACCCAACAAAACCTGGAGGTTCCGATGCCCTTTACGTCAAAGATACGAGGATTTTATATTTTCTGTCAGCAGGAATTGTTTCCCCAGGTGGTGCAGCAGTATGGTCGGTTACCGAAGCGGTACCAGATGCTGCTATATGTGTTCGAGATGATCAGGGTAGAGGATTTTCTTTCCCGCCCTGCGTTGCGTGCGAGGGGGCGTCCGTTGGCCCATCGCGCTTCGCTTGCTCGGTCGTTTATCGCCAAAATGGTGTTGAATATTCAAACGACCTCCGCGTTGCGGGAGCGCCTTCTTTCGGACCAGACCCTTCGGTCGCTGTGTGGTTGGTCCCGCCCGCGTGATGTCCCGAGTGAATCGACGTTTTCCCGTGCATTCAAGGAATTTTCGGAGGCAGAGTTACCAACTCGGATCCATGCGTCCTTGATTGAAAACGGCTATCAGGAGCAACTGGTGGGGCATATTTCCCGAGATTCCACCGCCATTGAAGCGCGTTTGGTGCCGAAGAAAAAGAAGTCTGACTCGGTAAAACGCAAGCGTGGGCGTCCAAAGAAGGGAGAAGAACGTCCCAAGGAGGTCAAACGACTGGAACGCCAGCGTACCATGAGCTTGGGGGAGATGGTCGATGATTTGCCGAAAGAGTGTACCGTAGGGTCGAAGCGCAATGCGAAAGGGTATCAGCAATCCTGGACGGGATATAAGTTGCACATGGACGTTGCGGATGGCGGGGTTCCGATCAGTTGTCTGGTCACTTCAGCATCTCTGCATGATAGTCAAGCCGCGCTTCCATTGGCGAACATGACGCAGCAACGAGTGACCTATTGCTACGATCTCATGGATAGCGCCTACGATGCGAAGCACATTCATGCCCACAGTCGTACCTCGGGGCATGTGCCCATCATTGATCCGAATCCTCGGAATCGAAAAGCAGAGCATCTCTGTGAGAAGAAGGCGCAGCGGATGGCAGGGTATACACCAGCAGAGCGTGTACGCTACCGCGAACGTTCCACGGTAGAACGAGCCTTTGGACGCCTCAAAGACGAATTTGGCGCACGGCATGTCCGCGTGCGGGGACATCAGAAGGTGATGTGCCACCTGATGTTCGCCGTGATCGTGCTCACGGTAGATCAATTGCTACGGATGGTCCAATAAACTGGACCATTTCGTGCCAGCAGGAAGAATTCAGGCACCCTGAACTACAGATGCCCTGGCAGCGGTGTGGAAAATCTGCGCAGATTCTCGACAAAATTGACCCCAGTGAGGCCGCATTGGAGGCAAGCCACTGACAGATTCGTGAACCGTACAGAACCTGTATCCATCATCCACACAGTTTACGTAAATTGAACCAGATTTATGCTTCAATGTACCCTCAGAACCCGTTGAATAAAAGAGTTTTGCAAGAAGCTCAAATGTGTTAGATTCAGGCGATGGAATTCCTGGAGGAACGGTCACAGTACAACTTTATCAACTCAAGTTCGTACACTCCCCACGAGACGCCACGCTTGTAGCGTAGCTTTCTTTTCGGGCCCATGCTACGGCGTGGGCTTTCGTATTTTAGCCCTCCCCGGTATGTACTTTGCCTATCTTGACGAATTCGGACATGATGGCCCTTTTGTAAGCCGCGAGCACCCCAAATACGGAACAAGTCCAATCTTTGGGCTTGCCGGTTTTGTTATGCCTGCTGATAACGTGCGCCATTTTGGCAGTTGGATTTTTCAGAACAAGTGCAGACTTTTTCAATGGGAAATTGACCGCGCTCAGAAACTGGCTTGGGAATGGGAAAAGAAGGTGTCCAGATTTTACACCGTAAAAAACATAAATCAATATTATCATCTTCGAAATTTTACTATACGATTCCTTGAGAAGATCAACCATCTGGACGGCTTTGTATTCTACTTTGGACGGAAAAAGACTAAGCTACCTAGGGTACAAGATTCAACAGCACTGTATAAGAGTGTTCTTCGAGAATCAATCAAGCACATAAATGAATTCTGCGAGGAAGACTGTACATCGCCTGAAAATTTTATCCTGCTTATGGACGAACACAACAAGCGGTCAAGATTACTAACTTTGGCTGCCCAAAGTATGTATGGGCTACCCGACCAACGAAAAAGGCTCATTGAGCAACCCTTCCAGTTAGAAAGTGAACGCTATCAGAATCTTCAAGCTGCCGACTGGATCGCAGGACTGATAGGCCGCTTGGGGGCTCTTTGGAAGAACCCCTCTGAGTACCCTGAAAACGAATTGCTCAGTCGATATTTTGCATATCAACTCAATCAAGTAGCTCACAGAAGCGGTATTTGGGACTAATACTCTGGAACACTTGGTTCGAAACCAGATCGAACGACTGGGAATTCGTTGGAATTTGGAAACTGCGAGTCTGGATTAGGGAAAACATATTTCCCGCTGCTGTGCTTATGACTCTCGTATGCACCCCAGTATTCAGTTCAAGATGGATGCGCGCACACTCTTTGGATGATGGACAAAATCCATGCTCAAAACTCATCTTCTAAAACGGGTATCTCTGGGGAAGACTACGGTAAGCTCAGGTCGGTGCCCCACAAAATCCAAGTCCCTTCAACATCATGCGAACTCAACCACTTGACTCCAACTTTCAAAATAATTTTGCAAGAATCTCCCTGTATTCCAGTTGCGACTTCATCTGTGATCACAATCGCAAAATCGCAGCACTGATTCACCAAGGGAAACCCCAGGCGGTGTTGTATACGTTGATTTCATGAATACCTTTGTTGGATGAAGGGCTCTCTCAGTGATTGCACCCAAGATCACTGATTACCTTACGATTGTTCCAAGTGAATAAATCTCAGGTGAAGTAAAAATATTCTCTCGCCCATCCAGCCTCATGACTTTCTCCGTCTTCCTTTGTCCCTTACAGCGTCCAAGAGCGGCGTATGCGCTTTTTCATAGAGTACAAATAGATGTTCAACCCGCTCTCGCTCTGAATCAAACCCGCGTCTCTGATATAGTTTGTCCACGGCATGGTCAAGCTTCTGGTGTGCACGACGGAGAGTAGGCGGCATCAGGTCTGGATCATACAAATCAGACAACGTTGCCTCTGGATAAGCTGCACGAATATCCAGTATAGCTTGTGCCAAGGGATCAAGTGAAGTCAGATTTGCATCTGCTGGCGGCACTGGAAACGTGTTGTAGACAACCCCGACAGAATAGCGATAATCGCTCTTCAACCGTCCAGCGACTGCCCGCATCCATGCCATATGCATGGCCGAAGTTAGCAAAGCAAAATCACTGAGCGTTGCATTCTCTATTACGAGTACTGCATCACTGGGAATCGCTGGTGGCTCAACCCATCCGATGGGCATATACTCCCTCCGTTCAGAACTAACTCTGGGAATCACCAAATAAGGAGCTTCAGGAATAACATTGACATGATAAAGCGTGGGAGTTGTGGCAATCTTTTGTGTCGGCTTGCTCTTGCTGGCTTCGCGGTAGGCGCGAACGGCCGCAATTCGTTTCCGAACATTTGGAAGCTTTACCAACACATTCGGCGGCGCGTCATGCAGTGCCAAGATCCAGCGCTTCTTGCCTTGTAAAAACTCGCGCGCTCCCACAAAAGGTCGCATGAACGGAAATGCCCCAGGTTCAGTCTCCAAAAATTCGTTCCGCTCTTTTTCATTGAAAATATAGTACCCTCCGTCAATCGGCTTTGATCCGATGATCATTTTTTTTCTCAATCCATTGATCGGATGACTTTCTTCTCGTGCTATAATATGCGGATTCGTCAAACCGCTGGCATCAAACAAGTAGGATGAGAGCATGGAATGATTGCTTTCGAGCGGTTCACCTTGGATATTAGGGTAACTGAATAGGCGCTTCTTTGTCCGTACGTGTTCCTGTAGGTCAAGACCAATGATAACCACATGCACATGTGCCTTCCCCCGAGCATCTGACCCCCAGGCAAAAGTTCGATGGGCAAAAGCAATTTCCAGCTTACAGCGCTTGAACAGAATTGGCCATAACTGACCTACCTGCTGCCCTTGTACAATGGAATTCGTTGCTACAAATCCAATTCGTCCCTCCCCTCCAGCACTGATATACTTTCCCGCTTTAATAAACCATGCAGTTACATAGTCCAGTGTCCCTCCACTTTTGTCCAATGCCGCAATCCGATGCACCTGTGCACGCTGATCCTTACTTTGAAACTTCGCACCTCCAAATGGAGGGTTGCCGAATACAAACGAACAGTCTCCTGGAGAAAGCACCGTGGACCAGTCCATTTCCAGTGCATCCCCATGAACAATATGTGGCGAGGCCTCCAGTGGAATCCGTGTAAAGGTCTCACCGAACTCAAGGCTGAGGTGATTATTCATGATATGGTCCATCATCCACAATGCAGTCTCTGCAATACGAACCGGAAACTCACTGATCTCAACCCCAAAAAACTGGTCAACATCTATCAGAGATAGGGAGCGGATATCAACCTCAATCTGTCCTTTCGCTCTGGATTTAGAATGGATTTCTTTCACGACTTTGATCTCAAGCAGGCGCAACTCGCGATATGCAATAATGAGAAAGTTGCCGCAACCGCACGCCGGATCAAAGAACCGCATCTGCCTTAACTTCTTCTGAAATCGTCTCAACTCGGTAACTCTTCGGGTATCTTTCCGGGATCGCAATCGGTCAAATTCATCGCGTAGGTCATCCAGAAAGAGCGGCTCAATCACCTTCAGAATGTTCTTCTCAGTCGTATAATGAGCTCCTTGTGCACGGCGCTCCTGTGGATCCATCACCGATTGAAACAGCGCACCAAATATGGCGGGAGAAATATTTGACCAATTGAACATACAGGCATCAATTAAAGCCTGGCGCATATCCGAGTCAAACGAAGGGGTCCGAAGTGAGCCCTTAAACAATTCCCCATTGATATAAGGGAATCGGTCAAGGTCCTCGTCCAATGTACTTGAACGCTGGCTTTCTGGTGTATCAAGGACCTCAAACAATTGTACCAGCAAAGGACCAAGGTCAAGACCGTCTTCTCTTGTTCGCTCTTCTATGAAGTCAAAGAAGATGTCACGAGGTTCAAAAATTCCGGTGTCATCTGCAAACAAGCAAAAGACAATCCGCACAAGGAGACGCTCCAAATCATATCCCTGGTAACCACCTTCATCAAGCCTATCATGTAGGCGCCCGACTAACTCAGAGGCCTTGATATTGGCTGGATCCTGATCCCGAAAGGTTCGACGTTGAACTCCAAGAATGAAGCTGAATGCCTCAATATTTTTGTGTAACTCTGCAAGAGGAAAGGAAACCTCTTCTCGTTCAGCCAAATCATGAAGCTCAAAGGTTTGAAAATCACTCACCAAGATATAGCGGGGATGCTGGCTTTCTGGAAGGCTATCAAAATATTCCCCTGCCTGTTCGTAGGCTTTCTTGAGATCTCGGCCCGCACTCTTTTGCTCAACGAGCAGGACACCAGGCCAAAACAGATCAATGAAGCCGGATCGGTTGTCCAGTTTCTTTACATGCTCTTCATAACGAGCAACATTGCGACGCCTTTTCCCGAATATCCGGAAAAACTCGTCGTAAAAACTGTGGGTTTCTCCTTTCTCATATGTTGTATCCTGCCACTCATCAGCAAATTGAGCTGCTCGGGTTCGAATCTCATTCCATGAAAGACGCATCAGATTCTGCCTCCCGCGCGTGGGCGTAGCAACCCAATAGATACCTGATGATCAGATACCGTCAAAGTAATACTTTTCATCTGTGGGCTAAGCATACATCATGCAAGTTCCCCTTGCACAACTCACACGCCCTCTAACAGGGCAATTATTGGTTATCCGCACAATATACAGCCCACAATCCCGGCATAATAATTGCATGAGTTCATCGTGATGAATTTCTGTACACTGAGTCGTCAGATCTAATTAGTGTCTGTCCGATATTTACTGTTTTGAAATTTCGGGAGGTGTTTTCGTCATTTTTTTTGCATTTTTTGGTTCCCATCCGTGCAAATTTTAGCGAATCGGGGGTTGGTGTGATGGGGCGACATGGATTACTAGACTAACATGTACAAAATTGGCTTATTCTGGACGAGTCTCTCCCACTGTCCGTATCAGGCGTTCTCTTTTTTTGTCCGAACCTGCCGCGATGGGCTACGCGGCCCGCCGATATCGCTCGCGCTGGTTTTGCAGACGTTTGAGACGCTTGCGTTCCCGGCTGCGCACCAGGGTTTCCAGTCGACACAGGTTTGCGGCCAGTACCGAGGTTGCAATGACGCGTTCAAAATTCTCTGGACTGACCTCACGCACCAGGGACAATCCCCGGTGATTGAGGTGGTTCATACAGGATTCTCCCCGGGGTGTCCCTTGCGTGCTTCCTGATAGGCCAGGTCGTTTCGGCGTGCTCGCTCCTTTTTTGTGTAGGGGCCCTTTTTGGGCATTGCCATGCCGACCAATAACGGACGGAGCTCTTCAAGAACCTCAACACTGTAAACCCCCATGCCAAACGAACAGGTCAATTCGACCAATGGATTCTTCTGCAAAACCTCTTTGATCAATGCCACCGCATAATCCTTGTCGGTCCTAGTCCATTCAATTCCATATCCCAGAATAAACGGATGCTCATCCTCCAGAAAGGCGACCGGAACCCCCAACTCGCACAAGATCCCCACTTTCCCTTTCACGACCCAGCGCGTAAACGGCTTAAAAATCGAAAACACTTTCTCCTCCGGCGGGATGGGTTCGCCCTGCAGGATACGACGGGTGATTTGGTCCAAAAACAGCTCCATATCGTCCAGAAACAGCGATATCTCATGAATGGCCGTCGTCAGAACGCACATCTCTACCGCCTCTTCCTTGGAAAGCAGGCCCGCGATGGCGCGTTGGTCCAACTCATCAAGATCCTCTTCCAGCGGCGTCGGCAGTTGATGCCCCACCTTCCCATGAATCTTACGACAGAGAGGAAGGTAGCTCTCGAGCTTCTTACGGTTGTAGGATTTCTTCCGGCCTTTACGTGCGCCCTGAAACGCCTTGTGGATGTACGACTTGGATTCCCGCCAGCCCGCAAGACCAAACACGGCGGCCCATTTGTGAGACTGTCGAAGTACGCAACCGACCGAATCCCGTAACAGGCTCAGATCGGTAGGGAAAGTGAATGTTGCTCTTCACCACTTTCGAATCGCAGCTGCACCGCAAAAGCGCATCCTCGGATTGTCCCACGATCCTGTGTCCCGCTTCCACGACCAACTGATTGACGCTCTGCAACAATTCGGGCGAAAGCGCCGACACGTTATCGTGAAGTGCCTGACGGGTGTAGCGCTTCCAATCCTCCGTACCGTGTCCCAGCATCAGACGTAAGATCTTCAACTCGTTTGCCAAAATGGCGAGCATGTCGTAATCACAACCAAGGGCTTGCTTCAAAGCCGCCAAAAACCACACGCGCCCGAGCAGCATTCCCGGGCGTCCACGGTCCTTTCGTGTGTCGGGTTTGTACTCCTGCTCCAGGAGGTGAAAGAGCTTCTCCCTAGTTGAAACATCCAGAAAAATCTGCCGCATTGCAGACAGAAATCGGCTGATGGTATCCCGACTCTTCGGATCAATTTCAATCTCCGAAATCGGAACCGTATCCAGACAAGCTTGAAAATCAAAAACGCTGCGCATCGTCCGTAGAATCCAATGAGTTGCAAATGAGTCTGAGCCCTTTCAGATCATGAAAATGGCCCCAAACGGTACGGATGCCTTCTTATACGCCGATTCCCGCTCAATTGCCAAAAAATGAACCCGGAAACTCAAACTGAAAATCAGACCAAAAACTGCCGCAGAATACATCCAAATACAGATTTTACACAAGTTTTTGTATTATCGGACAGACACTAATTATCCTCAGATCTTGAGTTGGGTTTCTGTGCCTGAACTTTATTTGTTGAACCCCACCACTATAGAGTGTGATGAGACAAAAAGGAATGTTAAACTTGCACTACGAGTGTGTAATTGACCGTACTCCAAATTTCTTTGGATATGCACGTATCTGTTCAGTGGGTACTTAACCCTCTACCCATAATCATCAGGGCAGACCTAGAGTAATCGTCCCAGACTTCACCTTGGAGAGTCGATTCACCACCGAATCAGCCCCAAGAACTATCCAACGTCTGCTGTTCAACTATTGATCGCTTGGCAAAATCAGTTCTTCTCTGAGCCACTCAGCCAGCTCTTCAAGCGATATTTCTCCACGAGCAACGGACGTAATGACCTCTACCATGGCCTCGGGATTTACCCGCGTCTGATACCCACTCCTACGAATAAGCAGTATGGCCAGATAAAGAGCTGTTCGCTTGTTGCCGTCCACAAACCCGTGGTTCGAAACAACTCCATGAATTAGAGCCGCAGCCTTTTCGTGCAAAGATTCAAAATAACCGTGGTATGGACGTGCCAGCGCGGAACGGATAGCATGCTCGTTCAGAATTCCGGGCGCTCCGCCATCAACAAGGGCTTCATCATGGGCACGAACCGCATCGTCCCATGTGACGCGGTAGTGAGTCTTACAAATCTGCCAACATCTCCATGGCCTTCCTCCACTCAACCGAGGTCTCCTTGATAATCCTTTCAGAGATCGGACATACCTCCAAACCCAATTCGCGGGTCATGGAAACCACAGGCTCTGGTGCACCATTTTTTGTGGCTTGCTTGGCCTTGTTAAGACGCAAGTCAGCGGATTGATGAGTCTTGTCTGTCATGGTGACCTCCATATTAGACCGTTCGGGGTGTGGTACGCACACTATTCAAATGTAGTTTCATCTCTCAAGCGATGCACAGTTACACATTACCCTAGTTGGTGCTTACCTAACAATTCCTTTTCAAAACAAACACTAATTACCGCGCTCCCAACTTCCCTGCCCAAGTTTAACACGAGGCAATTATTGATTATCCGCATAATATACAGTCCACAATCCCGGCATAATAATTGCATGAGTTCATCGTGATGAATTTCTGTGCACTGAATCATCAGATCTATATGCAGTACTTCACTTACACACCGTCAGGAACACTCCTGACGTATTTGCCCGTTGACTACTCCCTCTCTAAATCATGGAATTACGCAAATCTCTTTCAGCCTCCCTCAGAAAAACTCCTGGCATCCTCGTGCAGGTCGCTATGCTCACTGCTCTCTTTCTGCTGATCGTGTTTTGGAATAATCGGCAAGAGTCCGAAGCCCTCGAAATCGTTGATCAGATGCCAGAGCTCATTAGAGATATCAATGCGCTGGCCTCTGAAATGAAATACCCGGAAAGCGCTCGCAAAGCCCAGATTGAAGGGCGGGTGATCGTACAATTCGTAGTAGACAAAAATGGGGATGTGCGTGATGCCGTAGTCGTGCGGGGAATTGGCAGTGGATGTGATGAGGAAGCTATCCGAGTTATTACCGAATATGCAAAATTCAATCCAGGAATCCATCAGGGAAATATCGTCCCAGTCAAAATGGCCCTCCCAATCCTGTTTAAGTTGGCATCATAGAAAAACTGCCGCAATAGCTCTCAAAGCCGTTGATCAGATGCCGGAGGCTCAATGGGTGAATCTCCGAATTGGAATACCCGTGAACTGGAACCTCTTGCAAAACTCCCAACCTTGAAAATATTTATTACCCTGAAGATGTCCCAGAGCGTTTTTTGTGTCTGGATTATTGTTTTGCAAGAACCTCCTGTAAACACAGTTCACGTTGAAGGCGGGTGATTGCGAAATTCATTGCAGCAGGAAGGATATTCGCACAGCACCGAAATCATCCAGGATGTGAAATCAAGCGCTAAGAACTCTCCAACAAGTTGAACGGGTGTAGTGACTTTACCGAAACCACATCTATTCTTTCAGGTTTCAAGTGCTTCAACTACTGTTAAGAAACGTTGATGAGAACCGGCTTGGGCCGCCTATATATCCTGCTGTTGATGGCGAGCACGCTCCTTTCGATTGAAGCATCTGCACAGGCCCTCCAGTCCCAGCAATCTGGTGACACACCCGTCACCCGTATTGCATTTATCACAGATGCAACAACTCCGTTCTCGGCAGACATCCGAACCCTCGTTCAGAAAGAACTCCTCTCGCTGACCCGTAATGATTTCGATGTCCTGTTTCCTGAGGAATTGGTGATAGAACTGGACAATCCAAGCACAGATGCCGCTCAGGCCCTTGCTCAATTGGTCGCCGACGACGAAGTCACACTGGTCATCACTCAGGGCTTCTTATCTTCGGAAATTGCCGCCCGTGGAGCACCATGGACGAAACCCGTAATTGCATCCAGTGTCTTTGATGCTGATTTGCAAGGCTTTCCAGAAATCAATGGTGCCAGTGGCCTAGCTAATTTCACTTATATCGCACTTCCCCCACCTGGTCCTGTAGTTCGTGACCTGACCAGATTTCAGGAATTGATCAGATTTTCCCGGGCAGCTATCCTGGTTGACGAGGCCGCCGCCGTCACATTTGAGACATTTATTGACCAGCTCCAGAGTGTGTCAGCAGAATTGGGAATAACACTTGAACCCGTACCGGTGGGTACGACCGCCGCGAGTGCCCTTGGGCGGCTTCCTGATGACATCGAAGTGGTTTACGTGACCCCGCTATACCGGATGAATTCAAGTGAGTTTGAAGCCCTCACCAATGGACTTTCAGCTCGTCATCTTCCCTCCTTCTCCTATTCAGCAGATGATGTGCAGAAGGGAATCATGGCCTCTATGGGATCCGTTGATCTGCCACTGCTCGCCCGGCGGATTGCCCTGAATGCCTACAGGATTTTAATTGGTGACGCCGCAGAGACACTTCCGGTGATCCTCGTACCAGACGAAAAACTGGTGCTGAACATGCGTACCGTACGCGAACTGGACACCGTGCTGCCTCTGGAAATGACACTTGAAGCCGATCGACTATTCGAAACTCGTGAAGATATTGCTCGTAGCGTAACACTCAAGAGTGCCATGGAAGAGGCAATGGCCGCCAATCTGGCACTCGCAATTGAAGATCAGGAACTGCTGTCAGGTGCCGAAGATATTCGCCTGGCTAGGTCCAACCTCCTTCCGAATCTTCAAGCTTTTGTCACCGGGGCTACGCTCTCGAAAAAACTGGCAGAATCTTCTTTCGGGATGCAGTCTCAGCACAGTATTGACAGTGAACTCACGCTTCAACAACTGATATTTTCCCCAGAAGCGACTGCAAATCTGTCTGCCCAGAAGTCGCTCCAGAAGTCTCGGCAGCAAAACCGGAATGCTCTTGAGTTGGATGTCGGACTTGAGGCAGCTGAGGCGTACCTGAATGTTCTTCGCAGCAAGACATTGGAGCAGGTTCAACAGGACAATCTTGACCTGACACTCGCCTCACTGCGCATGGCCCGGCAGAGGGAGCGTATTGGTTCAGCAGGCCCTGGTGAACGACTTCGCCTCGAAAGCGAATTGGCACGAAGGAGGGGCGATCGGATTGATGCATTCGCAATCCGTTCCGCCGCAGAAATTACCCTGAATCAAGTCCTGAATCGCCCGCTTAACGAGCAGTTTGCCACGCCAGAAGCTGACCTGGAAGGACGTGCACTATTGGAAGGGACTCTTGCAACCAGTTACCTCACTAATCTGGGGCAATTTGATCTTTTGAGTGACTTTCTCGTGACGGTTGCATTAAGTCTCTCGCCAGAAATTCAAAGCCTGAACGCAGTAATTTCAGCTCAAGAAAGGCTGCTGGCCGCAACACATCAGACATTCTATCTCCCAACCGTGGGGCTGCAGGGAAGTGTATCTACTAATGTACTCCGGGAAGGGGCCGGAGCTTCGTCATCCTTGAATATCCCGGGTGCCGAGAGACCTGACTTCCCATGGTCTGCCGGAATGTCTATTAGCCTGCCGATCTTTCAGGGAAGTTATCGCTTTGCCCGCCGTAATCAAACTGCAGCTATTCTCACCCAATTAGAATTCCAGCTCGAACTGGCAGCCCAACGAATTGAACAGAATGTCCGTGTCCAGCTTCAATTCGCCCGCGCCAGTTTGGGCGTTGTGAGAGAGAGTGAAACCGCCGCCCGTACGGCCCAGGAGTCTCTAGAGTTGGTCACTGAAGCCTACGGGCAGGGATTAGTCACGGTCGTTAATCTTCTTGAGGCCCAGACCAATGCGCTACTCAGTAGTCGAAATGTGACGAATGCCATCTTCGATTACCTAATCAACCTAAAACGAGTTGAGCGTGCTGTCGGGCAATTTGAGGCCTTCTCAACACCTGCAGAACAAATCAACTTCGTAAGGCAACTTGAAGAATACATTCAAAGCTTAGATGGATCGCCATGACCCACTATAAAATGAGACATATTATCTTGACTATAGCGGTGTGCCTGATGATGGCTAGTCTGGGAACCGGCTGTGGTGGTGAACAGGAGGCCGCCGTACCAGAAATTCGACCTGTCCGGTACGCGCAAGCCTTTGTTGCTGGCAGCAACCAGACTCGAACATTCCCCGGAGTTTCCCGTGCCGCCTCTGAGCAAAATCTAGCATTCCGGGTTTCTGGAACCGTGACCGCTGTACAGATCAATGTCGGTTCAATCGTGCGGAAAGGGCAAGTACTCATGCAACTGGATTCCGGTGACCTTGAACTAAGAAGACAGCAGGCCGAAGCTGGCCTCGCACAGACCCTTGCACAGTCCCGCAATGCTGAGGCCAACTACGAACGAGTCGTTGCGCTCTATGAAAATGGAAATGCCTCCATGAGCGAAATGGACGCGGCAAGAGCATCCTACGAATCAACCAACGCTTCCCAGGCATCTGCCGAAACGGCCCTTCGCCTCGCCGAACAACAGGTTTCCTATACCCAGTTGGTGGCACCTGTCAATGGGTCTGTAAGTCAAGTGGCTGTGGATGTGAATGAAGCAGTTGGAGCTGGCCAGCCAGTGGTCGTCATTATTGATAGCGGTGAAAATCCTGAGGTCCAGGTGACCGTGCCGGAAGTATTTATCGGAAGCCTTCGCAGAGGGTACCCAGCAAATGTCGTCTTTGGTGCTCTTGAAGAGGGAACCTTCACGGCATCGGTCACAGAGGTGGGCACCGCTGCCACGAACGCTGGTGGTTTCCCCGTGATCGTACGTCTGAATGATGGAACAAATGTAAACCAGGTCCGCTCTGGAATGGCTGCCGAAGTGACCTTCCGTATCATGGGGAACGCTGAATTCACTGGAGTACTGGTTCCTCCACATGCCGTAGGACAAGACCATAAGAGCCGCTTCGTATATGTCCTCAGTCCGTTGGACACTTCGGATATTGCCACCGCGGAGCGTCGAGCCGTTGAAATCGGTGCTCTAACCCCCGATGGGCTTGAGATCCTTGGTGGTGTTAACGATGGGGAATATGTGGCTACTGCCGGACTGAGGACCCTAGTTACAGGGCAACAGGTTCGTCTCTTGGAATTACGTTAACTGATTGATCTCACAATCCCCTCGTTATGGACCTGACTCGCCTTGCGATCAATAACCGCACTGTCACTTTCGTGGCGCTTGCAGTAATAGCCTTGTCCGGTTTTTTTGCCTACCAGCAACTCCCGCGCGCAGAAGACCCGGGCTTTTTGGTCCGGAGTGCCATGGTGCGTACACAGTTCCCGGGCGCATCCCCCGAGCGGGTTGAACTCTTGGTAACGGATCGAATTGAGCAGGTTATTCAAGAGATCCCTGAGGTTGAAAATATCACCAGCGAATCGCGCACCGGTCAGTCTATCATCACGGTTGAGGTACGCGAGAGTGTTACCGAATTGCGCCCGGTCTGGGACAATTTGCGCCGAAAGATTGAGGGGATGATTAATCAGTTGCCACAAGGCGTTGTGCCAATCATTGATGACGAACTGGGCGAAGTATTCGGAACAATGATCACGCTCACTGCCGATGGATTCTCCTATGCAGAGCAAGAGGAGATTGCCGAGCAGGTACGTGACGTATTCCTTCGGCTCAATGACGTTGCAAAGGTCGAAATAAAAGGACTACAACAGGAGCGGGTCTTTGTTGATTTCGACAATGCGAGGCTGTCAGGACTGGGCCTGTCTGCGGCGCAGCTACAGGGGATCCTTCAAGCGAGTAACATCATTATTTCGGGTGGCACCGTTGAGACTGGGGTAGAGCAGATCACGCTTGAACCAAGTGGCAACTTCACCTCCGTGGACGATATTCGCCAGACGCTCATCACCTTGCCTGGATCTGGAGAGAACGTCTTCCTTGGTGATGTCGCGGAGATTCGGCGAGGCTATGTAGAGCCTGCGATATCAAAAGTGCGAGCCAATGGAGAACCCGCGCTAGCGCTGGGCATTTCGATGCGGGCGGGCGGCAATATCGTTCAACTCGGTGAAAACATCCGGGCTGCCGTCGCCGACTTGGAACAGCAGTATCCCGTGGGAGTCACCTTTGGCTTCGTGGCATTCCAACCCGAGGTAGTTGACCGGGCAGTTTCTACTTTTGTGGTCTCCATCTTTCAAGCCGTCGGGATTGTACTGATCTGCATGCTCCTTTTTCTTGGCCTGCGAACGGGGCTGGTTGTCGCATCCCTAATCCCTATGACGATGTTGGCCACACTGATGTTGATGCAGTTCTTCGGCATTGGAATGGACAAGATGTCACTGGCCTCCCTGATTATCGCTCTAGGACTCTTGGTGGACAATGCCATCGTTATGAGCGAATCTATTTTGGTGCGACTGCAGGCAGGAGAAAGAGCGCGTGCAGCTGCATTTGCAGCTTCCAAGGAACTGCGTGTTCCTTTGCTCATCTCGTCCCTCACTACGATTGCCGCCTTCCTGCCAATCGTTCTCGCTGAAAGTGCAGTCGGGGAGTACACCGCACCACTGGCACAGGTGATTGCCATTACACTCCTATCCTCATGGGTTCTCGCGATTACTATGATCCCACTCCTGTGCGTGATCTTCCTGAAGGTGAAAGGGACACGTGAAACCACAAATTCTAACACCGAAGAACCTGCAGAAAAATCCAGAAAAAATTCCTTCGACTCAGCCTTCTACCGATATTATCGTAGTGGTCTCCAATCTCTTTTGCGACGCCCCCTCATCACCGTTTTGGGGGCCTTTGCGCTACTTATCGTGGCACTAGGACTCTTTCGCTTGATTGAGCAGAGCTTCTTTCCTGAAAGTAGCGAACTTCTGTTTTCTGGCGACTTTGAGCTCCCGTACGGGACATCCTTTGCCTACACGGAAGACGCAATGTTGGATATTGAGCATTTCCTGATCGAAGAATTGGCTGCGAATGAAGAACGTGAAGGCATACAGAATTGGGCTTTTTTCATAGGTGGTGGAGTCTCGCGTTTCACCCTAGGTTATAACCCAACGCAACCTCGTCCAAGTTACACGGCCTTTATCGGCAACGCCTCAAGCTTGGATGCACTGAGTACATCCATGGACCGGCTACGCACGTATGTGGAGGATAATCACCCCGACATGGAGGTAACCTTGAAGAAATTGGCAGCTGGTCCCGGGGACGCCAATCCTGTTGAGGTGCGCCTGTTTGGACCTGATCAGAACATTCTCTTTGAACTGTCTGATCAGGTCAAGGCCCAATTGGCCTCACTGCCGGGTACCCGTAATATCACCGACGACTGGGGGGCGCAAACCAAGAAGCTGCTCATCGAAATCAATGATGCACAGGCAGGGCGGGCAGGAATTACCAATCAGGATATTGCGATCTCATTGCGTACGGCGCTTTCAGGATCTATAGTGACCGAATATCGTGAAGGAGACAAGGCAATCCCGGTGGTATTACGCTCCGAAGTTGGAGATCGCGAGGACATTGGTAAACTGGAATCCATTAATGTCTATGCTCAGTCCGGCCAGAATGTGGCGCTGAGTCAGGTGGCCGATGTCCAACTCACCTTTGAGCCATCCAAGATTCTTCGCCGGAACCGCTCAAAAACTCTTTCGGTGCTCTCTGACCTAGATTCGGGTGCAGGTGTCTCTGCCTTCAACATTGCCTTGGCAATGACTCCCTGGCTCGCAGAGCAACAGAAAAACTGGCCATCTGGATACAGTTATGAAATTGGGGGGGACCTTCGAGAGTTCGGCCTCGGCTAATGCTTCCATTGCAGATAAAATGCCTCTGGCAGGTCTGTTAATCCTGCTGCTCTTGGTCGGACAGTTCAATTCTCTTCGCAAACCACTCATCATAGTATTGACCATTCCTCTGGGATTGATCGGAGTAGTGATCGGCCTCCTTGTCACGGGCCAGCCCTTTGGGTTCATGACGTTGTTGGGTGTGATTTCACTAGCCGGAATTGTGATCAATAACGCGATTGTTCTCATTGACCGGATTCGAATTGAGATTGACGAGAACGGCCTGGCACCGAGAGCGGCTGTTCTAGAAGCTGCTCAGCAAAGGCTTCGTCCAATCATGTTAACCACTGCCACCACCGTTGGCGGACTGCTACCCCTGTGGCTCGGTGGCGACCCTCTGTTCGTGTCAATGGCGATCGCAATCCTGTTTGGGCTGGTTTTCGCCACCGTCCTCACCCTCGGTTTCGTGCCGGCATTTTATTGTCTGCTATTCCGGGTACGCTCTCGGTAGCACTGTAGAAGCTGGCTGCTAGGTCTCTCAGTCTCATGGCGGCAAAGTCTATTGTACGCAGGGCTGCATAATGGGTACAGTCCATATTATCTGATGAATTGATGTTCACGGACAAGGGATTCGTGGATCTTCATTCCCCACAATTTATAGCTACTCAATAGCCATAATCATCGTAACAGACCCGAATAATCACCCCGAACGTCACTTCAAAGAACCGATTCACCACTGAATCAGCGGAGACGGCCTTTGTACTCAAGGTACAGTGTGCGAAATAGCATGTACGATGTCTCTGCAGTCTCTCTGGTGAACCAGTAATTTACCCCCGCACCCACTGCTGCACCAGCCAGTGGAATGGTCTGTAACAGTTTTCGACCAACAAGATTTTTTGCCAACTCTCTTGGTATATGACGGGATTGATCCGAAAATCCCCCTCGCACACGCCCCTGATACGTCCCACCCCCCGCATAAGAGGCCGCAGCAATGCCAACTTCATGCATCGCGCCACTGCGAGCTTCCCGTGAATTTGCAGCCGCTGCGTTATAGATTGATAAAATAATTGGCCCATGTTCCGGTCCGGTCATCGGAAATCCATATGCTGCACCAATCCTCTGAATGAGATGAAGGTTAATGGCAAAAAGCAAGGGGATGTCTGCTGCAATCAGGACCGCGCCACCCAAACCCGTTCCCCCACCACTGAGCGCGGCCAGAACCATATTCTGAGTAAAGAGCCCCTTCGCCAGTTCATCCAACGTTTCCAAGGAAGCCTCACGCAAATCTTCCATCTTTTCAACCTCCAACCCTTTCCTGCGTGCCTCTGATTGGATGCCACTCAAATCCACTGCCCATTTCGTGGCATCATTAAGCCTGGACAGAAATGCACCTATCGCATCACTCATCTGATCCACTAGTTGGGCCGGAACCCCTTGTTCAACGGCCCAATCCACAGGACGCATGACCCAGTCCATGGCTCGAGCCGCCAAAGAGCCATCCCCGCGCAACCACGCATCAACCTCCCTTTGTACAGATTTTTCGTAAGCGGTAAGCTGCATGAGTTCTTTGAAATGACTAATCGCCGTGGCCTACAGAAAGAGTAGCCCCAGTACCCCCACTCCTACGCAGTAAACCGCAAATATGTGCAGTCGACCACGTCGAACAAACCCAAGCACTACGTGAATTGCGAATATACCGGTTGCGAATGCAATGGTTGTGCCAAGCAGCACTGGAAGCCAATTGACCGTTTCTGGCGATTGGATCAAGCCCAACCCTTTGACGAGGGTCGCTCCAGCAATGGCGGGCAAAACCATAATGAATGAGAAATCTGCTGCAGCTTCAGGTTTGACCCCAGACAAGAGTCCCGTACTGATCGTAGCCCCTGATCTGGACATTCCAGGAAGAAGTGATACGGCCTGGGCTATACCCATCAGGACGGATTTCCGTAGAGTGATTTCGCCGTCCTGGATACGCACCAACAAAGTGTAACCCAGGAACACACCCGTAAGAATCAACATCACACATGCGAACCAGGGACGCGCATAGGTCCATTCCAATTGTGCATCAAGAAACACATATGCCAAACCAGCAGGGATACTCGCGCAGATCACCTGCCAGGCAATCCGCGCATCTGGGTTGGTTTGATAAGCCTTCCAGGGATGCGTTAGTGTACGGACCATGTCTCTCACGATTGCTCTCAGTCGATTCCTGTAGACTGTGATGATACTGAGGGCAGTTCCTGCATGAAGAAATACCTCAAACGTTACATCCGGCATAAGCTGCAGCCCCAATACATGCTGTGCCAAAACCAAGTGTCCCGAAGAAGAAACCGGCAGGAACTCCGTCAGGCCCTGCAGAAGTCCAAGAATCGCCGCCTGCCACCAGGTCATGAAGATAGTTGATAGATCAAGTGAAGGAAAAATACTTCATGGAAGCGCGGGTTCAACCATCACTACCTCTTCCCGGCTTACAGCAACTTCCCCAAGCGGGGTTCCGCGTACCTTACGAACATACTTTTTAGGTGTTACGATGACTGGAGCGATACTGCTGGTGCGTGCCTTGCTGTGCCAGGCCGCAATTGCTGCCGCTTGTTCAATTAGATAACTGCTTGGCTGCGCATCGCGTTTCGGAAGCCGCAATACTGCGTGAGCTCCACTCACCCCTCGCGCATGGAACCACAAATCAAATGGGCGGGCATGCCGAAGTGTCAGCAGCTCACTCTCCCTTGCATTGCGTCCTACCCACAATTCATAAGAGGATGCAAGAACATAGCGCCGGAATGGCTGCCCGGAGGATCCGGGCTTTGTGCGCCCCTTCTGAAACGCTTTAAGATCCTTATAGGTCTTCGCCTTTTCCAGCTCCGCCAATTCCGATTGCAACGACACTACCTTTTCTTCAGCCTGCTTGATGAGTGTATCCAGGTGTGCTCGGGATGTTCGTGCCTTGCGCGCCTTTGAATAATAGCGCTCGGCATTCTGTAAAGAGTTCAATGCCGGATCCAAAGACACCGCGACCATGGTTCCAGGATGAAATACATCCTCAAGTTCTACACGGGATGCACCCGCCGGCAGTGGTGGCGAAGCCATCAGGATATGCCCGATCCGTTCATATTCATCTGCGCGTGAGGGTTGTGACTGTTCCGTTTTCATTCGCCCAGCTGAGCGCTCTGCCTTGTCCAGCATCCGAACGAGATTTTTCCTTAGAGGCTCATACTGTGCGCGGTAGGCTCTCGCTGAGAGTACACGCTGTGCATACGCACGTAGCCCTTCATCAATGTCACTGTATTTCTGCACCTCCTCCTCACCGCGCTCTGCGAGAGGAATCAGAGAGATCGCGGGCGGGTCCTGATAGATATGCAACGGACCGTGGGCATCCAGCAATCGCAGGTGCAACGCCTGTGCCGCTTCATACACCAGAATAGGATCCGGTAGATTGGCCCCCTCATGCAACGTCATGACCTCTCTAGCTTGATCTCTATTAAAACGCACATAGATACGTTGCAGCGCCTTGGTCAGATTACCCTTTACACGATCCCATCGGGCCGTAAATTCTGCAAGATTCTTAGGTTCCGGTGCAGTGCGTGCTTGGGGAAACTCTTCTGGACCACCTTTACGAAATGCTTCCTGGACACGCCCAGCTTCGTCTCCCAAAAGCACATTGGCCTGGCTTCCATACAGATGCGCCTGAAGCTGAAGCCCACCCGTAAACTCCAGTATCAGAATCCGATCACCTTCAGAAACACGTACCCTCGTAATTGACTGCCGCCGCAGTGCACGCAAAAGAGACTTCGTGTTGCGCCGGGGACGGCCAACGTCCTCACGCCGGAACGCACCAACAATCGGTGCATGTGTCAGAAACGAGATCCCTGTGACCGCAGTATTGTGTTCCAGCGCGATAATTAACTCTCCGGGAGCCTGGCACCACGCATCCGTGACCATAGCACCTGGGATTGATTCATCCCAGACGTGAGCAAGCTTGCGCAGGAGATAGTAATTGTTTAGCATCCCGGAGAAGATAATGCGTAGCCAATCCCCCTGGACCGTCTATTGGTTGGCGCCTGACCATCGATTCCTACGGGGATCGTCTCTTCGACCGTCGTCTTGAAACGAAATTTGCCCCGTTACATAATTACAATTAGTCCCCGGAACCCCCATTATTCCCAACCTGTGTAAGCCGTTCGGGGAAAACTTACAGACCATCATAGAACAATTATCAGAAGATGAAGTACCGCATGCTGATTAGTTCTGAAGGGTTCATGAAAAGAATCTGGTACTTAGGATTGGCAGCCCTCTTCATATCCCCGACTGCCGAGGCACAGTTTTCCCAACTGACCATTCGTGGAGCGCGTGTAAAATGTGTAGGCAACCTGGCAGACAACCATGCGTGCAGTAATATTGATCTCCTCGCCCGCATGTCTCGAGCTGATCTGGAAGTGAGAGGAAGCAGCGTCCTCAACGACATCTGGGGATGGACTGATCCTGATACCAAACGGGAATATGCCCTCGTGGGTACGGGTCAATTTGTGGCTTTCGTTGATGTGACCGATCCCATCAACCCCATCTACAATGGAAAACTTCCTGGGCATAATTCGGCGTTTCCCATCATTTGGCGGGATATGAAGGTCTACAACAATCACATGTATGTGACGGTTGACGGACGCAATAACGGAATGCAGGTTTTTGATCTTCGCCAGTTGCGCGGCTTTGATGGAATCCCCAGGGATTTCCGTGCAACCGCACACTATGACGGAATATCTTCCGCACATAACCTGGCCATCAACGAGGAGTCCGGCTTTGCATACATCACCGGTTATGAACTTTCAGGATCGGCTCAGGGTGCAAACGATACCTGTAATGGTAGGGGGCTGCACATTGTAGACATTCGAAACCCCGGCAATCCAACCTACGCGGGCTGCTTTGCAGATCGCACCACCGGTCGTAGAAACGACGGATATACACACGATGCCCAGTGTGTGATCTACCGCGGCCCCGATGAAAGATATCAGGGGCGGGAGATCTGTATCGGTTCAAACGAGTCCCACATCAGTATTGCCGATGTAACTGACAAAAAAAATCCGATGGCGATAGCGTCCGCAAGCTATCCACATGTGGGATATGCGCATCAGGGCTGGCTGACGACCGATCATGAATACTTTCTCATGAATGACGAGACGGACGAATTCAGTCTTGAAATCAGTAACACACGGACAATTATTTGGGACCTTGCCGATCTCGAAGATCCCATCTACCACTCCGCATTCTATTTTTCATCCACTGGCCCCGACCACAATCTTTACGTGCATGGAGATTACATGTTTGCGTCCAACTACTCGGAGGGACTTCGCATCGTAGATATTTCGAATATTAATCAACCTCGAGAAATTGCCTTCTTTGACACGCATCCGGGACACGATAATACTTTTTCTGGAGCATGGAGTAATTACTATTTTCCCGAAAGTGGTACAACCGTCGTCGGCAGTCATCCAGATGGACTGATGATTCTGGATCCGCTTCCAGTTACGATCACACATAGCGAAGCGTCTGTCGCGATTCTGGAAGCTTTTTCGCTCTCGCCTGCCTATCCTAATCCATTTAATCCGGTGACGTCAACTGTGCTCTCCTTACCTGAGCAGACAGATGTTCGTGCAGAAGTTCTGGATATGCTCGGCCGCTCGGTTGATCTACTAGAGGACGGGGTCCTGTCCGCCGGGCAACATATCCTCACCTTTGATGCCGACCAGCTCCCAAGCGGAAGCTACTATATCCGTGTCCAAACAGACCAATATGCAACCGGCACCAGGGTCGTGCTGATCAAGTAAGGAATTTGAGGAGAGCAAATCCGCCCACCAACAGTACAGTAAAGGCGATTGCGAGCCAGTTGAAATAACGATCAATGAAGGTTCGAACCGGCTCACCGAACCGCCAGATCAACCCGCTTACGAGCATAAACCGGGCAGTTCGACTCACTACAGATGCCAGTAAAAATAATGGAAACGATGTCCCGAAAGCGCCCGCACTGATCGTGAATAGCTTGTATGGCACCGGAGTAAACCCGGCGGTAAAAATGATGACAAACCCCCACTCTTCAAATCTTCGCCCCAAATCCGCATACACGGACTCGCTGAACCCGGGCACGTTATGAAAGAAAAACTGCGCAAGAGGGGTGAAGCCATCTGCAGTTAACCACGCATAGTGACCGAGCATATACCCGATCGCTCCTCCACATAACGAACCGATACTGCAAATCAGTCCGAAGTACAACGCCCTTTTTCGCTGCCCCAGAGCAAGTGCAATCAGGAGCACATCTGGAGGAACCGGAAAGAAAATTGACTCAACAACCGCCAGCACGAACAGTGCCACCACCCCGTAGGGCGTCTCTGCCCAACTGAGCACCCAGTCATATAGCCGCCGGATCCAGTGCACGACTAATCGCGTGAGTCAATACACTCCCGAAAGAGCGGATGGTTATAGATCTCGGGCGGACACTGCTTCATAAACAATTCCTTGCTCCCTGGATCCAGGTCGAAGGATGTCGTGAGTGCATCCAGGCACAGCTCTGTCTGACCGAGCAGAAATAGAACTCCAGAATAGAAATACCAGGCCGACGAGCAGGTCGGTTGGAGTTGGATCGCGCGTTCATACGCTGTGCGAGCCGCCCCAAGATTTTTATTCACGGAGAGTGCCGACGCATACCGCATCCATACATGATGATCATCCGGCTCCAGCTCTGTCACTTTTTTGAATGAACTCAAGGCCTTTTTCGTATAACCCGCACGCATCTCAGCATCCCCCTTGCTGTGCCAGTATTCGGAGTTCCTCGGATTGAGCTCGGTCGCCCGTGTGTGCGCTTTTGCGGCCAATCGATATCTCTGTTGAACCATATACTCCCGTCCCAGACCATTCCAGGCTTCCGACAGGTTTGGGTCCAGTTTGGAAGCTTTTTCATAGAGCCGAATACTAGCCTCGTGATCCCCCCGCTCCGCCATGACAAGCGCCATGTTGCAGTACGCCGGCGCATCCTCCCCTTTGCGTGCGATCACCTCCCTATAACAGGTGATTGCTTCATCAAAGCGCTCAAGGACTGAAAGAATATTCCCCCGGTTGTAGTATGCAGGAACGAAATCAGGGTCAATATCCAGTGTAAAGTCATAGCAGCGTAAAGCGTCTTCCATGCGCTCCATTCTGGTCAATACAACTGCTTTATTGAACCATGTCTCACACGAATAGGGATCCAGATCAATCTGACGATCATACGCGTCCAGGCATGCCGGAAGATCTCCGAGAATATCGTAGCAGTACCCCAGCTCAAACCAGGCTTCGGGGTGCTCTGGATTGACCTCCGTACAGATCTCCAGCGCAGCCACCGCATCCGAAAACTTTTTCGACCGGATCATCGCATATCCGATATAGAAATGGGCATCGTCATTTAGAGGATCCTCTCGAGCCGCACTGCGAAAATGCTCCAAGGCTTCCTGATAGTGCCCCATCACATCAAGTGTGATTCCTAGATTCAGAAGAACCTCGCTATCTCCCGGGTTTAAACTAAGTGATTTTTTGAATGCCTCCTGGGCCTCCTCCGTATCCCCTATATTGCCTAGTACAATGCCACGCCTAAGCCATGTGTACGCACAAAAAGGATGAATTACCAGAATCCTGTCTAGCACCGTGAGGGAATCCTCAAGTCGCCCGGACTCAAAATAATGCAGTGCAATATCTTCCAATGATTCCACATCAAAGTACGCCCCCGAACCGCTGTGCTCAAAGGCATGGACCAAAGCCTTCAGGTCATCTTCTTCAAACTGATCGTCATCCCCGTAACTAAAATCAGATGTACTCATTGAACTAGTCTTTATGGGTCCCAAGTCTCTGCAAAGTTACGTCAATATCTTCTGAACTTCAAATCTCTGGGACGATTTAGAAGCCTGAAAATCATTTGTTCTGACAATATTCGCGATCCCAAAGCGGAACCCTCCCAAACTCCTTGTGTAGATATACCCAAACAGCGGTAAGTTGGCTAAACTCTCTCAAGCTCAGAAAAAGGAGGTCCGGGACCATTTCCGATCATTCCTGAAGCATCATGGTCTTCGGGAGACACGAGAACGCCTCGTTGTCCTTGATGCCATATACGATGTCAGTGGTCACATTGATGCGGACGCATTGCACCTGCGCTTGCAACAACAGAACCATTCAATCAGCCGTGCAACGGTCTATAATACACTTAACCTGCTCCTGGAGTGTGATCTTGTTGTGCGCCACCAGTTTGGGAATTCACAGGCCAAATACGAATCCTCTTTCCTCTTCGGACAGCATGACCATCTGATTTGCCTGGATTGCCAGAAGATCATGGAGTTCTGCGACCCACGCATCCAGAATATCCAGGAGATGGTTGCCGATGTATACGCCTTTGAGATCACACGGCATGCGCTCAACCTCTACGGTCATTGTCAGCGGCCTGACTGTGTCAACCGCGGTGCATCCCAATCTGGGACGGCAACTTAATCCCGCCACACAAATCCGTCGTCCACTTCTGGACGTTCCCAATAAAATCGATTCCGCTCCCTGGGAGAGTGCCCAATTTCATTCATGGTCCTCGCATCATAGAGTCGGCCATTCGCCATAACGTAGGAGATATTGGTTGACTGACGCAGATCCTCAAGCGGGTTCCCGTCAATCACAACGAGATCGGCAAGCTTCCCCACTTCAATTGAGCCCAGGTCCTGATCCAACCCCAGGTACTGTGCCCCATGCAGCGTCGCACTGCGCAGCGCCTCGTGAGAGGTCATCCCTCCCTGCTCCAGCATCCACAGTTCCCAGTGTGCAGCTAGGCCCTGCAGCTGCCCGTGCGCTCCCACCTGTACCAAGTTCCCCTGATCAATCAGTTTCTTGGTTTGCCGTGCAACCTCAAGATAGTAGTAATCATCCTCCGCAGCCATAATTCGGCGGCGTGAGCGCGCATCCACAATGGATCGTGGTACAAACTGCAAGAGTCTCTCATCCTCCCACACATTATCCTCCTGGTACCAGTAATATTCCCCTGAAAGCCCCCCATAGTTGACCACCAGTGTAGGTGTGTATCCTATCTCTGTTGTTTCCCATAATCGAAATATATCCTGGTAGAGAGGAGCAACCGGCAGATTGTGCTCAATCCCGGTATGCCCATCCAGGAGCATCGTTACGTTGTGGTAGAACGTGGACCCACCCTCGGGCAGAACCAGAATTTCCTGTTCTCTGGCAGCCTGCAGGATCTGCTGCCGCTGTTCCCTGCGGGGTTGATTGTAGCTCTTGACAGAGAATGCCCCGACTGCCTTCATCCGCCGCAAATGAGACCTCGCATCTTCCAGGCTGTTGACTACCGCCTTGAAGTCTCCGTCCGCTCCATAGAGAATCGTCCCTGTAGAATAGATCCGGGGACCGACAATGCGACCCGAGCGCACCATCTCGCTTAACGCAAATACGGTCCCGGTATTGGCTGATGGATCATGGGCCGTTGTCACTCCGAAGGCCAAATTGGCATAGTAGCCCCAGTTCTGCTCAGGCAGGGGGCCGCTGACAAAATGATTGGCATGGGCATGGGCATCAATGATGCCAGGAATCATCGTCTTTCCTGTTACATCAATCACCAGCGCATCCTCCGGGATATCTACCTCCTCTCCAACGGCAACAATCTGTGCGCCGTCAACCACAATGGTTCCCTGATCAAGAACTTCATCCCCCTTCATCGTCACGACCCTGGCCCCGGTGAATGCGATTCGTCCGGTTGGACGGTCCACCGGTGACTGCAAACCGACCGCGATTCCGACTGAATCTACGGGTGGCAGTGAATCTGGAGCCCCGCTCACAAACGAGAAACTGCCTCCCAGGCCGCGCGCGTAATACTCTGATCCCAGAACCCAGTAAAGGTCCTGGCTGTCTGCCGACCAATGAAGACTGGTTCCTGCATCCCGGGTCACTCTGGCGACAGGAAAGGCCTTCGTGTCTTTACTCAGTACAACCGTGGATCCCGTTTGCACATGGGGAGCAATGTACACATTGAACAGGTCGGAGAATGCAATCCAGTTTCCATCGGGACTCGGCACCACATCCGTGACATACTTGAGTGTATAATGTGTGCGCTCCTCTGCCCCATTGAGATCTGTGCTCTGGTAGGACTTGCTTAATCCACCCCCCGACAGAAAGTACACCCTCTCACCTGTATGATCAAAGCGGGGTTCTCTGCCACCAAGCCTGATCAGTTGCGAGTGTCCCCCTTCCGCAGGCATCCAGTACAATCCCGGATCGGTACTGTTCAAATAACCCAGTAGGCTATTGCCCTGGCCACGACGATAGACAATTTTAGATCCATCTGGACTGTACCGGGGAGTATGGTACACTCCGGGGCGCTCGGTGAGAAGGACTGGTGTTCCCCCGTTCAGGGAGATGCGGTAAACATGCCCTAGTGCTTCATCACTCCAAGTGGTATAGACGATCGATTGACCATCCGGGCTGAAGGCGGGATCATGTTCAAAATGATCATCGTCCGTTAATCGGACTGGCGTGCCATCCGGTAAAGATTTTTTCCACAGCTGCCCCAACGCATTAAATACAAGCGTGCGCCGATCCGGTGATGTCACCGCTTGACGGATCATCTTCACATCAAAGGATTCCGCATCTACGGACTGAGTGTAACGAACCGTAGCGGCTACTTGCTGCTCCACATTAGCCGTAAACGGGATCGGTGTGACCGTTTTCGATGAAATCTCAATCCGATGCAACTGTCCCTTGGCCCAGAACACAATGCTCTCTGAATCCGGTGTCCAGTCAAACCCTGGATAAACCCCAAAGATTGCCCATGCCTCCTGTTGATCATGACTGAGCCCGTCAAAGAGTGGGCGCTGAGCACCCGTATGACGGTCATAGAGGTAGAGGACGCTCTTTGAGCGCACCCGACGAACAAAGGCAATCCAACGGCCATCTGGAGACGGTTGCGCCCGCACGGCTCCACCACTTCCGGTAATCAGATTCACAATGTGTCCATTCTGACGATCCAGCCTCCGAACGACATAAATCTGCCCGTGAGGATCCTTGTTGTACTGGAACGTATTTCCCCCGCTCACATCCTCGCTGAAATAGACATAACGCCCATCCGGGCTGACCGCAATATCATTCCCCTGATCCTGCTGATCATTTTTTCGCTTGGTGAGCTGTAGACCTTTCGTCCCACTCACATGATACATCCACACTTCCCCTGCACCCAGTGAGCGTGTACTAGTAAAATGTTTGCGCCCGAGCAGATACTGTCCATCTGGTGTCCAGGCAGGGCCGTTCACCAGTCGAAAATCTTCGCTGGTCACCTGCTGAAAGTCGTCTCCCGCTATGGACATCGTCCATAAATTGTCTCCCCCACCCCGGTCACTGGTAAACGCAATCCGGCTGCCATCCGGGCTGAAACGCGGCTGTATATCAAACGCGGGCCCCTGCGTGAGCACGCGAGCTTCACCCCCCTGAATCGGGAGTATATACAGGTCCCCCAATAGATCAAACACAATGGTCTCTCCGTCTGGACTGACATCCAGGTTCATCCAGGTGCCTTCACTAACCGTAAACCGGACCATCTCGGACGGACCATGCATCGCCGAGATATCCCACTCTTGTGCCTGAACTGCTGACGTGTATCCGATCAGGCTAATACAGAGGCATGTCAAGATCTTCATGGACCTGCGGGAGCCGGGCTTAGTCCTCGAATTTACAAAACGCTACCGAGGTGTTGTGGCCACCAAAGCCAAATGCATTCGAAACCGCTACGTTGACCGGACGCTCCTGCGGCTTGTTGAACGTGTAATTCAGATCACAGTCTGGATCCGGGTGAGCAAAATTGATGGTCGGAGGCACGCGATCATTGCGAATAGCCTGGATGGTTGCAATGGCCTCTACCGCACCTGCCGCTCCCAGTAAATGACCGGTCATGCTCTTGGTTGAGGAGAGATTCATCTTGTAGGCATGTTCACCGAAGACATTCTTGACGGATTTTGTCTCTGCAATATCCCCCAGGGGAGTAGAAGTACCATGCATGTTGAGATAATCCACATCCTCTGGAGCCAAACGTGCGTCCGCGAGCATATTGCGCATTGCCAGCGTTGCACCACTACCCTCAGGATCGGGGGCCGTAATGTGGTTCGCATCCGCACTCATTCCGATGCCGATAATCTCGGCATAAATTTTCGCCCCCCGAGCCTGCGCATGCTCAAGTGACTCAATGACCAGAACACCTGCCCCCTCCCCAAGCACAAACCCATCGCGTGTTTTGTCAAAAGGGCGGCTGGCAGTCGCGGGGTCATCGTTCCGGGTCGAGAGCGCCCGCAATGCATTAAAGCCTCCGATCCCTAATTCACTGACCGCTGCTTCACTACCCCCGCACAGCGCAGCATCAATCATGCCTCGCTGCATCATCATGAAAACATCACTAATATTGTTATTCCCGGTCGCACAGGCACTGACAACACAGTAGTTCGGTCCCCGAAACTTATAACGGATCGAGATGTGACCACTCACAATATCCGGGATTAACTTGGGGATAAAGAACGGTGAAATGCGGCGTGGCCCACTGCTTAGGTAGGCTGAGGTCTGTTCCAGGAACACCTGAATTCCACCGATCCCACTACCAATGATGACTGCAACCCGATCCCGCTCGTCTTGAGACATTCTCTCGGGCGCAAGCCCCGAGTCTTCAACGGCCTGGATCGCCGCAACCACTGCATACTGGGCAAACGGGTCTATTTTTCGTACTTCGCGCCGGCTGAAGTGGTCCATTGGATCGAATCCCTTCAATTCGCAGGCAAACTTGGTTGCGAAGCCCTCCGTGTCAAAATGAGTAATTGGTGCAGCCCCGCTCCGACCCTCCATAAGCCCATCCCAGAATTCATCCGGGGAATGCCCCAAGGGAGTCAACATCCCCATTCCCGTAACCACAACGCGGCGCGGCTTGTCTTGAATCGCCATGCCTGTAGGCTTTCTATAGGAGGATTATGCGCTCTTCCCCGCGAGATACTCTATTGCATCTCCAACGGTAGCAATCTTTTCAGCATCTTCATCCGGGATGCTGATGTCAAATTCTTTCTCGAATTCCATGATCAACTCAACCGTATCCAGCGAATCTGCTCCCAAATCATCAGAGAAGGAAGCCTCGGGAGTAATTCCATCCTCAGCAACGCCCAACTGGTCCACCACGATTGCCTTGACCTTTTCTGCAAGTTCTGACATAATGATCTAAATAGTAGTTATTTGAAGAAACCCGCAGCGATTTTCGGTGCGGGTGCAATACAACTAAATTACGGCAAATTCATACAACTTTCGCTAAAGTCCCTAAATTTTGCCACAAATCATACCACAAACAGCGGGGTTGAACCAGTAAGAATAGCTGCCGGTTCAAACCCGCCACTCGATTATATTAGCTATGTCCACCTACTTGTTTACCTCTGAGTCTGTGTCGGAGGGGCATCCCGATAAAGTTGCCGATCAGATCTCGGATGCCATTCTTGATGAATACCTGCGGCACGATCCCGAGAGCCGCGTTGCCGTTGAAACCATGGTAACCTCCGACAATGTCATCCTTGCTGGAGAAGTGCGTTCGAAGGCTGACATAAACCATGAGTCCATCGTCCGTGACGTTGTCCGCAAAATCGGCTACACCTACAGTGATCTCAACTTTTGTGCCGATACCCTCAAGGTGGCCAACCACATTCATGAACAGAGCCGAGATATCTCCAAAGGAGTTGACGCAGACAATGACCGCGGAAAACCTCAAGGAGCCGGAGACCAGGGCATGATGTTTGGGTTTGCCTGTCGGGAATTTGTGGCTGAGCATAACGGAATCCCTGCCCTAATGCCAATGCCCCTCATGTATGCACATGACCTAGTTCGGGAGTTGGCTAAAATCCGTAAGCATGAATCCATCATGCCCTACCTTCGGCCAGATTCCAAGAGCCAAGTCACCGTTGAATATGATCCGACGGGGCGAGTCCCGAAAAGGATTCATACGATTGTGATTGCAACCCAACATGATGATGGCGTAGATCAGGATCAGATCAAAAGAGATATAGAAAAACATCTTTTGCCGCGTGTGATTGATGAGCATCTGAGGGATAAGGCCAAACTGATCGTTAACAAAACCGGCAAATTCGTCGAGGGCGGCCCGCATGCCGATGCAGGGCTGACCGGCCGTAAGATCATTGTTGACACATACGGAGGGCGCGGAGCACATGGGGGTGGAGCCTTCAGTGGAAAAGACCCTTCAAAAGTTGATCGCTCCGCTGCCTATGCTGCACGCTATGTAGCCAAAAACCTAGTGGCTGCCGATCTAGCTGATATGGTTGAGATCCAGCTTGCCTATGTCATTGGTAAAGCGGAACCCGTATCCATCTTTATTGACTCATCCGGCACGGCCAAACATGGCTTATGCGATCATCGATTGACAGACATCGTGGAAGAGACCTTCAGCCTGAAGCCCGAAGGCATTATTAAATATCTCAAACTTAAAAACCCGATCTATCAGCAGACTGCCACCTATGGCCATTTTGGGCGTGCAGACTTCCCGTGGGAACAATTAGATCATGTGGAAAAACTGCGTAAATGTGCAGGGATTCATTCTGTCTGATGATCAACATTTTACATGGCACGTCAATCCATCGCGATTCTGCTGATATTCTTTTGTGTAGCAACTGCCGCTGCACAGGAGCGCTTGGAAGCCAGCGAGTCGCTTCCCGCCGCTTCTCGCAATGCGGTCGTCCAGGAAAGTGTCTGGACGAACCTCCCAACGACTCGTGTAGCGAACGGGCGGCTTGACGAGCAACTGGGCATTCTGCGGGCAGCCTACCGGCTGAACCCGGACATGACTCCAGAAGCCACACCGGAAGCTACGGCACGTACATGGCTGCTTCAGGATGGCGAGCCCTTCGGAATCCGCACACCGGAGGTCTTGGAATTGGTAAGTGAACGAGAAAGCATAGGAGCACATCACCTGACATTTCAGCAGACATTGGCCGGTGTTCCGGTTTATGGCCGTTTTGTGCACGTAAACCTAAACCAGACCGGATTGCCTGTCATGGTAATCAGCGGATATGCGCCTCACCTGGAAAACGTGGATGCATTTAATCCCGTGCCCGCCCTCAGCGCAGCACAGGCCGAATCTCTGGCACAGCGTGCGATTTCCAACGATGGGGCCACTTCACAACCGGCTGAGCTTCTAGTTTTGCCTGACAATCCGCCCCGACTGATCTGGCAAACGATTGCGTCGCCAGACACCGGTATAGGGGAATGGGAAGTCCTACTGGATGCCAATACCGGAGCATTGATCCAGTTGATGAACCTGCTTGTATTCTCTCATCCAGATCCACCCTCCCAAAAAGACGTAGACGGAGAGGGGCAGATTTGGTTGTACGATCCTCTGACCGCATCCGGTCAACCTTACGGCGGCGACTATGTGGACAACGATGACAGGGACAATGCGGCACTGAACAGTCTACTCCAGAGCGTCACTCTTCAGGATATCGAACAGACCAGCAATGGTTCCTACCAACTCAACGGACCATGGGTGAAAATCGTCGGCTCTGCAGTTCCGATAGAGGATGATCCAACTGATTTTAAGTATACGCGCAGTGACGAGCATTTTGAAGCGGTCATGGTGTACTATTTCATTGACATGAGCGAGCGCTACATTCAATCTCTGGATGTCGGAGTTGCTCCACCGTCAAGCCCTGTAACTGCGGACCCACACGCATCCCGTGGAGACCAATCCTACTATGTTTTCCGGCTCAACTCTCTGTTTTTTGGAGATGGCGGCGTAGATGATGCAGAAGACGCTGGTGTGATCCTTCACGAGTACGGCCATGCCGTGATGCATCACTATACGGGATTTTATATCCCTGCCACGGGGGAACGGGGAACCCTTGGTGAAGGGTTTTCTGACTATTGGGCTGTCTCTTACCGGAGAGACCTAATGGAGCGTGGAGAGATTCCAGCAGGAGACTGGAGAGAGGTATTCCCTTGGGATGGGGTTACCTGGGGAGGGCGCCGCGCCGATGGAAACGATCACTACGACGTGATTCGACGGGAATGCCTCAGAGTATGTAATATTTACAAATACGGACGAACTTGGGCTGCTCTGATGATGGAACTCTGGGAGCGTGCCGGACGCGAAAATACGGACCGCCTGCATCTGGCCGGGTTCCCGTATCTCGGTCGCAATTTCGTGCTTGAAGATATGGTGGAAGCGCTCGTGATGGCGAATATTGCTCTATATGACGGGCAGTATACTGCTGATATCTATGACATCTTTGAGCCAAGAGGGTTCGTTACCTCACCGGTCGGGATTCCTCAGATTACACATACACCTCCTGCCCGCCAGTCTGACTCCACGCTTCCGATCAAAATTGAAGCGAATATCAACGTGACAGGGGCGGGATACCCACTCACCAGTGCAACCATCCACTACCGCGTAGACTCGGGTGCTTTCAAGACGCAGGCACTGGCCCAAGAGAGTGGAATCACATGGAGCACCGAAATCCTGCTTCCCCAATCCGCCACCCTCGTGGAATACTATCTCCAGGCTACTACGCAGGTCGCTGTAATAACCAGCCCTCAAGCGGCCCCCGCGAAGCTCTGGAGTGTGTATGTGGGCGCAGATATTCAGGCACCAAGCGTCACCTACATTCCTGTAACACACATTACCCCAGAAGAGGCCCAGGTTCCACTTTCAATCCAGGTGGCAGACGACAATGCCGTGTCTAGGGTCACACTTGCCTACACAGTCAATGACCCTAGACAGGAGGGGACGGAGTCCGGCATGTTCGACTTGCAGGGTTCAAACGGCGACACGTATACGTTTAACCTGCCGCTGCCAGATACTCCCGAAAGCGTGGTACCGGGAGTATGGTTGGAGTATCGAATTATCGCTCATGACGACGCCGATCCGCCGAACATCACGGTATATCCTCCTCTGGAAGAATCTCAGTTACGACTGGATGTAATTCCCGACTCCAGTCAACTCGGGGCATGGAATCCAGATGACTGGCCAAGATTTGCTGCCGGCGAATGGGCCTCTCATGAGGATGCCTTTGGATATCAGGGCTCACTTTGGGTCACAGCACCGGACGGACCCTACAGTGACAAACCTGCTCAGAGTCTGCTCTCTTTCCCCGAAATTAATGTTGCGGGATACCCTAATGCTCATCTGGAATTCTGGCATTGGCATGACTTTGAGAATACGGATGTACCTGGCCCAGGGGACACTGGTGGTATCATTTATGACGGTGGACAGATTCAGCTTTCAACTGATGGAGGACAATCCTGGACCGTTGCCGAGCCGCAGTGGGGCTACAACGGAGACATTGAATCAACGCTGTCCAACCCACTGTCTGGGACGCCCGCCTTTGGCGGTTCAAGTTTTGGCTGGCGCCGGGTTCGTGTAGCTCTGCCGAATGCACCTGCCGGGGCTTACCGATCCGAGGTCCATACCCGGCTCGCGTTCGGGACTGGAACCGGGAATTCAAACTCCACCACCGACAATTTCGCGGGATGGGCAGTCCGGGATGTACGTATTCTGACGGATCCGCCTATTGATACGGTCGTGCCATTGGTTCAGCATGCTCCGTTTGCATACCAATTCATTTCTCCTGACGAAGCTACAACGCCGATCCAGGTTGCGGCTTCGGACGATACGGGCATCGAGTCCGTCCGTCTCCGCCTCTACGAAGTTGAGAACGCACAACCGGAATTCCTGGGGGCATACAGACTGAAGCCTCTTCAGACCATACCAGACTGGTTCCACACAGCTATCCCGATACCGAAACTCCAGCCAGGTGGAGTGCTGGGCTACTATATCACAGTCCGGGACTTCGACAATAATTTTCGCACCCTCGGCGAAGAATCCGCAGAGGATCTCCTTAAATTGTATGCACCTTCTGAAGACCCGCGCCCTGCATTGACGAATGGACACCCCAGCGGCGCATGGATCCACTCCGGCGAGGGTTATCTTGCGCGGACAAATGCAGATTACCAGCAATCGTCCATCGTACTGGCACCTGTTTACTTTGCAGATCAACCAGAACTAACGATGTTGCGATTGCGTCATGCCTACCAACTGGATGGGGAAGATCTGGGGCGGATAAGTGTGACCGAGGATGGCGGCGATACATGGGAAGTGCTGGCACCCCGAACTCACTCTTTTGATGTAGATCAGAGAAGCAGAATAGAGTTTTCCGGGCAATCCCCTCGAATTTCTACCTCCTGGTTTGATCTCACACCACTGCGTCAACCCTATCAACTGCGCATGGATTTAATTCATGGGAGACAGCAAACAGAAGATGGGTTCTGGGAGATCTTCAGCGCAGAATACTACCGCTTGACGGGGGATAGTCCAACGGTCCCTTCACCTTCTGGCCTTGTCCTTTATCCAAACTTCCCGAACCCATTCAGAGACGAGACGACCATCAGTTATATCCTCCCGGAAACTTCGCACGTGCGGATCACAATCTTCAACATCCTTGGCCAGAATCTGCAAAACGTCACGGATCGCACATATGAGGCGGGAGGACATGCGATCACCTTAAACCTGCGTGGCCTTGCACCCGGCGTATACTGGGTCAGGATGGAAGCCGACAATACAATTCTGCAGCAACCGATTACGCTTGTACGCTAAACGAACCGGATGGGATGATGCGGGTTTGAGCGCTGCCAACCTATTTTAATCGAATTAATCCATGAATCATTCGGAGGGGAAATACAAAGTACTGGACCTGAGTCTTGCCGACAACGGTCGAATGCGGATTGAGTGGGCAGAAAGCCGGATGCCTGTGCTGATGCGCCTGCGTAAGCAATATGCAGACTCTCAACCATTCAAGGGATATAAAATTACCGGTTGTCTGCATGTCACCAAAGAGACGGCCGTACTCATTGAGACACTGGCTGCTTGCGGAGCTGAAGTTTCGTGGAGCGGCTGTAATCCCCTCTCCACCAACGATGAGGTCGCAGCAGCACTGGCACTGGCTGGAACCCAGATCTATGCCTGGTACGGACAGAATGTTGAAGAATTTTACTGGAGTATCGACCGTACGATTGACACCCCCCCAAACACCACCCTTGATGATGGAGCGGATCTGATTTTCACGATCCACAAGCGGTTTCCGCACCTGTCCGATCACATCATTGGTGGTAGCGAAGAAACCACAACCGGTGTGCAGCGACTCCGCGCAATGGCCGATGACGGCAAGCTCCTTTATCCCGTGTACGCCGTAAACGACACGGAAACCAAGTGGGACTTTGATAATGTCTATGGGACCGGACAATCAACCCTCGACGGGATCCTGCGTGCCAGCAGTGTACTTCTGGCCGGAAAAAATCTGGTCGTTGCTGGCTACGGGCACTGTGGCCGAGGAGTTGCCATCCGGGGGCGTGGAATGGGAGCCAATGTGATCGTGACCGAAGTGCGCCCTGCAGCGGCGCTCAAGGCAACCCTGGACGGTATGCGAGTCATGCCCATGGATGAGGCTGCGCGCATTGGTGACGTATTTGTGACAGCAACCGGAATGAAGGATGTGATTTGCGGACAGCACTTTGAATCCATGAAGGATGGAGCGATCGTCTGCAACACTGGACACTATGATGTGGAGTTGAATCTGATTGAGTTGGCTGAACTCACAGCCACGAAACGGGATATCCGGCCCAATAACCGTGAATATACCCGTGCCGATGGATCCAAGATTTACGTGCTTGCAGACGGGCGACTGGTCAACCTTGCCGCAGCAGAAGGGCATCCCTCCGAAGTAATGGACATGAGCTTTGCCAACCAGTTTATGGCTCACCTGAGCCTGATCCAATCCAAAGAGCGTGGCACAAAGCTGCCACGCAAGGTGATTGATCTGCCAGCCTCCATTGACGAAGAGATTGCCCGCTTGAAGCTGGATACGATGGGACTCAAAATTGACACATTAACACCGGAGCAAAAAAGGTACGCGAGTGATTACTCCGCCGGCACTTAGACATCCCACTCCAGGATGTCCTCTTCGGATTTTTCTTTGGTCTTCCACTCCTCTGCATCTGGCAGAGGATCTTTACGCTCAATGATATTGTAGTCCTGCTCCTGCCATTTTTCTGCGAGATAGGTATTCCAGTCGGCATAATGCGCCCACTTTTCTGGAATCTCGTCGTCTGGATAGATCGCCTCTACCGGGCATACCGGTACACATGCGTTGCAATCTATACATTCATCAGGATGGATGACCAGGAAATTGGGACCTTCGTAAAAACAATCTACAGGGCACACCTCGACGCAATCGGTATGCTTGCAATTAATACATGGTTCAGTAACGATGTACGGCATGTCTCAGAAATAATTTCGTCGAGTAATATAAGATACTAGTCTGATTTGCCTTAAAATTGATTAAGGCCCCCCTTTTACCCACCGAACTCTTTACTGCTCCAATCCATGATTGACACCCCTGAAGCACTGTCAGGTCTGTGTTCCCGGATGAAGGCATCTTCTTCGGTTGCACTGGACACTGAATTTATTTCCGGCAAACGCCCTGAAACGATTCTGTCCATTGTACAGGTGGGGTTCAGTACAGAAGAGGCTTATCTCATCGATGTGCTTGCCTTTGATGATTTGACCTCCCTGAAACCAATCCTGGAAAACCAGGCGATTGTTAAAATTCTGCATGATGCGAGTCAGGATCTTGGATTGATTGCCGATGCAACTGGGGCAACACCGAAAAACATCTTCGATGTAAAGCTTGCGGCCCGCCTGCTTGGAATGGGGACAAACTATTCGTTATCTGAACTGGTTCAGAACCTCTGTGGCGTACACCTCTCAAAAAGTCAACAGCGATCAAACTGGCTGCGCCGCCCACTTAAACCGACCCAGATCAAGTATGCCGAAAAGGATGTTCTCTACCTGCACCAGATCCGGGAAATACTCCTTTCGGAGGCAAACCGGGTGCAGCGCACCACATGGCTGGAAGAGGAGATGGGCTCCTTTAATGATCCAGGATCGTACCTGCCCCCCTCACCCGCAGAGCGACTACTTCGCTCTCCTGCCACCCGTAAATTTACTCCTCAGCAATGTGCTGTTGTCGCCGCGATTGCAGACTGGCGCACAGGTGCCGCTCTGCTGACCGGCACCTTACCCAAGCATCTGTTACATGACAAAGAAATTTTGCGACTAGCCAAGCAGCAGTGTACAAAACCCGGCCGTGTTCGAGGTGCCTGCCCTTCATTACCTCGCCGCTATGATCTTGAGGTTGCAAACCTGATCAAAGAGACTCTGAATACTCCGACGAGTGCATGCCCCACCTCGCTCGCTTCACGTCCGCTTACGGGCACTGAAGTTGCTCAGCTTCACCTGTTGCTGGCAGTCGTTGCCATCCGGGGTTTTGAGTATGGGATTGAACCGGAGTTGATTGGGACCAACGCGATCCTCACAGACTTCATCCTGAACCCCGGGAAGCCCTCGAATCCACTGAAGCACGGCTGGAGGCAGGAGGTGGCAGGCCGGGATCTCATGGAAATCTTACAGGGAAGATTGTCGGTCATGTTGCATGACGGCGCGCTCAAAGTCCGCCCTTCTTCTGCATAACGGATCTCAGGTCAATCAGAAGATTACGCAGAACCGGATAGCCCAATTCCTGCTCTGCCTGCGCATAGGGAACCCAGTAAACAGCATCAATCCCCTCTTCCAATGCAGGTGCAAACTGTATGCACTCGGATGTGAACGCATACCAGTACGTGGTTTTTACTTCAAAGAAGCCTGCACGGCGATATCCATGTATGGTCGTTCCCAGTAGTTTTCCCTGAACCAGATCACCAGCTCCCGTCTCTTCCTGCAGCTCCCGCGCTGCACAGGCAGCAATTGATTCATTGGGATCAAGCTTCCCTTTGGGGAGATCCAGGACTCCATGGCGCCGGATGCAAAGGAGTTCACCTGTGGTTCCGTGCCGAATAAGCCCTCCGGCTGCAATCACCGCGCGAGGTGGAGCATAAGGGTTTACATTCAAGATTGCATCCTGAGGAATAAGCCTGGAATCATAGGCGGAACCAACCCGCTTGAGATGGTGGAGTGCACTGCGATCAATGACAAGAACCGCCTCCGAGTCCAACCGCTGGACCTCTGCTAAATCTTCCAGTAACAACCCACCTTTTATCACGGATGGGATCTCACTCAGGTTACACGCACAATACAAAAACACTGGCTCGGGGGATCGTATCAGGTGATGTAGGAAATTCCCATAGAAATCCGACCATGAGAATAAATTTGAAGACAAGCTTGGAGAGAACCATGCGATAGATGCTGGAGGTAAACCGTTCAAATCTATCTCAGATGCAACCTGCTTTACATGACTCGCCCAGATGCTTTGTACTCAAGTCTGGAATGTTCTTGTTGGTGGAAGGATTCCGTTTGTTGGCTGACAAAATAATCACCCCACAGGAATGATTATATTCGTCAACGTGTGGGCATCTGATCCCATGTCCGACCATCCAGTGTTCGCCCTGTCCGCTTCTTGAATACGCCGCCCCATTGCTTGAAGAAAAACGGCACATGCTCGCGCACACATACATCCCGGATTCCCCTGACCCAGTCTGCCTCCATCGGTCTCGCACCCGGTCCAGATTCTCCCCCAACAATCACCCAGTCAACCCCTTTTACTGGGATATCGGGAAGGGGCCCGAGTAGCGGCTCAAGTGACAGGAACTTACTCTGGGCACTTGTCCTTTCAAGTTCTTCCAGACGAAACTGCCATCGCTCTGATTCAATGCTGGTTCCAAGCCAAATATTTGGGCTCCAAGTTAGGCTACTCTCAATTTCGAGGACACGGCCGGGTCTTTTGGTAAGCACTTGGAAGGTATGGTGCGATGCCTGGTTCATCGTTTGAAAGACGGCCTTGATAAACGACACGGAGACTTCTTCATGGAAGAGGTCTGACATGGAATTGACAAATACGAGACGTGGCTTGCGCCATTTTAGCGGATCTTTGAGTGTAGAGGGGTGCATAGTGACGGAGAACCCGTTACGATACTTATTCACTCCCATGGCCTGGAGACGCTTAGCCATACGATCTGCATAACAAAATTTGCATCCATGGCTGATTTTGGTACACCCCGTGACCGGGTTCCAGGTCGTTTCCGTCCACTCAATACCGGATCGTGTTGACATGATTAAAGGTCTAAAAGATGTTTGGCTATCTTCTTCGCAAGTCCAATAGCAGCTGGTCGGTCGCTACCGACACAGAACATGAACTCGTACAAAGGTGAATTCCTTGAATTTCTGAGCGTTTTGGACTGCTCAAGAAATCGTTTGCCAAACAATTTCCTGAGTCTTCCCTTATAAATATTGAGCAGTCTTTTTGCACCGGCATCTCGTTCAATCAGACGTTCGTTGTTGAACAGTTCTCCTTGTCTGCTCTCTTCATACATAGCCCGCCATATTGACTCATCACCGTAGACCCTCGTCAATGTATGGGCCCGCTGTGGAGAAATGTCATCAGGCATCCGAGACCGAGGTAGCATCCTAGTGTAGTGTCCTTATTATATCAATGATTATTTAGAAATCTCATTCAAGGTCTTTTTGGCCCGCTCAACCTTTCGGAGAATCTCATCAACTGACTTGGTCCAGACCAAGGGCCTTGGATTCTCGTTATAGGTCTTGATATAGTTATCAATGCATTGTTCCAGATCGGCTACCGACGTAAATACACCCCGACGAAGCTGCTTTTCGGTCAGCGTGGAAAAGAAGCGCTCCACCAAGTTTAACCACGACGAACTGGTCGGGATGAAGTGCAGAAATATCCGCTTCTTCCGCTCAATCCATTCCATCACCTTGGCATGCTTGTGGGGGGAATAGTTATCCAGGATGATGTGGATCTCTTGCTTCTTCGGTACTGCACGCTCTACCTTACGGAGGAATCGCAATACTTCTTGATGGCGGTGTCGTTTGTACGTTTCGCTGATTACCGTACCGGAGGCCATCTCCAGTGCTACGAAAAGGGAGGTCGTACCGTGTCGCTTGTAGTCGTGCGTCATCGTTCCCGCACGTCCCCTCTTCAACGGCAGGCCAGGCTGGGTTCGATCTAGGGCCTGGATAGAACTCTTCTCATCATAACTGAACACGACTGCATTCTTGGGAGGATGGAGATAGAGACCTACGACATCCTGAAGCTTTTCTTCAAAGTGAGGGTCTTTACTCACCTTGAACGTTCGGATCAAGTGTGGCTTGAGACCGCACGATTGCCACACACGGTGTACAAAACTATGGGTGGTCCCTGCCTGCCGGGCCATGGAACGACAGGACCAGTGGGTGGCGCCTGGTGGATCTGTCTGTGTCGTAAGACGAATCACTTCACTACGTAGCTCCCGTTGCGTCTTGGAACACTTTCCCCCGTGGTTGCCGCCCCGAGGACGTTCCTTTGTGATGCCGGCCAATCCCTCGGTCGAAAAACGGCGACGCCAACGCCCAACCTTGTTCTCATCGGTCCCCAAAGTCTCCGCAATCGCCTTGTTCGTCATTCCGTCCGCCGCCATCAGGATCATCCGTGACCGCTCATGCAACCGCACAGATACGCTGCGAGACCGAGACCATCGCTCCAAACACTCACGATCCGAATCCGATAGTTCAAATTTTACAGCTATGCGCATAGTTTTTAGTGGTATAGGTGGAGAGGTCTCTAAATATAATTCAGATATAATTGATAATCAATATTATATATAGGATGATACACTAGTAATGGCAGATGTAGGAAAAAGGATCCAAGTGTCAAGTGCTTTGTAACCAGCGATTGCCTCTATAGTGCTCCAATCAACTTGTGCCCCGAACGGGTCAAGAAAAAGTACACCTCTACACGTCCTCCAATTCCTCTGAAGGTTACGTAGATACTGATTTGCATCGGCTTTTTCAATACGAATATTTCTGTCGGGTCTATCCTCCCTTAGCCTTTCCAATTTTGAGCATTTATCTTCATCTTTTTCAATGAAAATTAACTCGTCAAATGACTTGTTCTCAATACTCAGGGCCACATTAGCAGACCCATCAATGAATTTGCTACGATCGTTTTGACCAGAACCCTGTGTCCACTGTTCTACTCTGCCAGTACCCGCAAAGGCATCAATGTAAAGAAGTCTAAAAGATTGTTCCTTGCGAGGTTTTTCCTTGAGGGCAGTCGTATACGAGTCGAGATACTCTTTTAGGATGTCAAGTTTTTCCTGAGTCCATGCCCCACCGAATTGATTTTCAGTTATGTTCGTCATAGGATAATACTCCATTCAAGATAAAATGAATTCCAAAATAAGCAATATACATGTATTAAATTCATATATTAATTAAATAAAACAGATTTTATTCATCAAATGTTCCTTTTATCAAACAAAATCAACCTCATGAGGGTGAGGGCCGGTGAAAAGCTAGGCGTTCTAGAGAATTGACCTGAATCGTTGTGAACAGACCAGTCTACATTTTAAAGCCTAATTAAAATCCAAGTCGTAGAATGGTGACTTGCATTGCTGTACCCGAACCTTTGATCATGCTTTAATGATCTCATGTTACCGCAGTCAACAGCACACTAGTGTAAATGCGAACGATGCAACCTGTTCAGTGGATCATTATCAAGAACTATAGAGATAGATAATTCGGGTAATTTATCTGGGAGAGCCCATGTGAATCCTCTTAGATCTATCGGTCGCCCAATAACTATATTTGAGTGGGGGAAACGATCACAGTTGCTGTCTCCCGCTCGCTCCTGTGTATCGAGATGATTTTGCCCACTTAGTAAGATTTAATTTGATTCAATAGATCACATACAGGATGTCTACTCCGCCGAAATAATGGAACACCATCCCTCCGAAACTCGGATGACCCGATCCTCAGATCTGTTTGATCACAGAAATGAAACCCATGGGGGAATGCCTGCCGTTTCCCAGAACGACTGCGAAATACGTCAAATACACAAAAAACCTAGAACAATCCCCATTTTATACCCGTATCCAACGGAACTCCGGTTGTCACCAACCAGTTCTGCCAATTCGTTTCTTGTTCTACAGAATGGAATAAGATTCCCTCTTATTCTATTTTAGCCATCAAAATAGAATAAGAATATCACACTCTATCATTGCTAAGTTGAATCATCCTCAATGAGGCGTACGAAACCTGGACATCATGTTCCTACCAAAATAGACGGGGTTAAAGTTCAAGCATTTGTCCCAAGCAAACTCCCGCCTGACCCTGCATTGAAAATTGATGGGTCGCTTCCTCAGCTCCAAGAACAGGCGTTACTTGCGTTAGGTGGACTGAACACAGTATTAACTCTACTTCCTGACAAAGCTCTATTCCTGTACTCATATGTTCGCAAAGAGGCAGTTCTGTCTTCGCAGATTGAGGGGACCAAATCATCTCTTTCGGACTTGCTTCTTTTTGAGTCTGACCAAACTCTTGGCGTCCCAATAGACGATGTGACTGAAGTTTCCAACTATGTCCGTGCAATGGAATATGGGCTGAGACGCATTCACGAGGGAGAAGTAATCTCCAATACTCTCATTCGAGACATTCATGGTATACTGTTATCAAGCGGAAGAGGCCACAATATGAACCCTGGACAATTTCGAGATCGCCAAGTCTGGGTTGGTGACTGGGATCCAGCCGAGGCCGAACTCATGCCTCCTCCTCATTTGTATGTAGAGGAATGCATGACCGATTTAATGCGGTTTTTGAACTCCGAAAATTTGGATATTACCGTAATTTCAAAAGCTGCATTGGCCCATGTCCAGTTTGAAACGATACATCCATTCCTAGATGGAAACGGCAGAGTGGGACGTTTGTTGATCACACTCATTATGTGTCAGGCAGGGGCACTTAACGAGCCTCTTCTCTATCTCAGTCTCTATTTCAAGCAACACCGAAGGAATTATTATGATCTGCTTACTCATGTACGGGAAACTGGCGATTGGGAAAAATGGCTCTCATTTTTCTTCAATGGCGTTGTAAACACAGCCAGGGAGGCAATCATCACAGCTCAAAGGCTTACAACTCTGTTTCAGTCTGATGTGGTCAAGATTCAAACTGAAGCTGGACGTCGAGCAGGTTCTGTATTACGAGTGCATCAAGCGCTCAAAGATAGGCTGGTCATCAATTTGAGATTCGCTGAGTCGAATACTGGACTCACGTATACAACCGTCTCCCACGCCATGGATGTTCTGTGCAAATTGGGGGTTGTGAGGGAAGTTACCGGTAGTCAGCGAAACCGGTATTATGCCTACGTAAGGTATCTGGGCATTCTTAATGAAGGAACGGAAATCCAGTAACTTCAAGGGATCATTCCTCGGCTGCGTTTGAACCCTGATCATGACCTAACCCTCCTATGTCACCAGAATTAGCTGCGCAATGGATGGAGCGCTGCCTTTCATTGGCTGCAAATGCGGACAGTGCAACGAGCCCCAATCCGCGTGTAGGTTGCGTCATTCTAAGTCCTGAAGGCACGCTTCTTGGGGAGGGCTGGCACAAACGTGTTGGAGCTCCTCATGCGGAGGCAGAAGCCATGGATCAGGTCCGGTCACGGCATGGATCTGACGCACTCCACGGAGCAACCCTGGTCGTCAATCTTGAGCCCTGCAACCACCAAGGGCGTACACCTCCTTGCACCCGTAATATTCTAAATGCCGGAATTGGCCATGTCATCGTTGGGATGCGGGATCCGAATCCAACCGCAGCGGGAGGCATTGACCAACTGAGGTCTGCAAACGTCTCCGTCATGACCGATGTACTGAAAGCGCAGTGCTATCGGTTTAACGAAGCCTTTGTCCATTGGCAGACCCGACAGGTCCCGTTTGTCACACTAAAACTTGCTCAAACCCTCGAGGGCTGCATCGCAACTGCAGCAGGAGAGAGCCAATGGATTACCGGTGAGGCGGCTCGAAAACTCGTTCATGTCTGGCGCAAGGAACATGATGCTATCCTCATAGGCTCAGGTACAGCACGCACCGATGATCCGAGCCTGACCGTTCGACATGTATCTGGAACGCAACCGTGGCGAATTGTACTTGACGGACAGGGCAGATTACCCGGTACGCTGAAAATATTCACAGATGAGTGGGTTTCTAAAACTATTGCTGTGGTTGTGCACAAGTCCAGACCTGCCTACGCCGACAGACTCCAGGATGGAGGTGGCCGCCTGATCACTGCTCAATCCGAGGGACACCATGTGGCATTCCCGGCACTGATCCGCCTACTCGGACGAGATTTGAACATCCAATCGCTCCTTGTGGAGGCAGGATCCGGGCTTGCTTCCACATTACTGAAACAGGATCTCGTCGATCAGCTTCGACTCTTTATTGCACCCAAACTCATTGGCAATGGCTTGCGAGGTATTGAAGACTTAGGAGTTCATAAATTAGATCAGAGTAAAATGTTTAGTGAGCATTCCTGGAAAACTGTTGAGGATGATCAACTCTTTACGGGGTATAAACACCCGGTTCCAGCTTAAGTCAAAGGCCACACAGGGCAAAACGATGATTTTATTCTATCTCAAAACCTGCTCGGTGCAGTTCTGGATCACTGCGAGGCAAAGCCATTATTTTAGTACTTGACGGATCTCATCAAACATGTTTACAGGTCTTGTAGAGCAAGTTGGCCAACTAACGAGCAGTAGCAAAACTCCCTATGGACAGGAACTGGTGATCCGTGCTGCCTTGTCTTCCGAGCTATCGATGGGGCAGAGTATTGCAGTGAATGGTGTCTGTTTGAGTCTGACGGATCATTCTCCCGACACCTTCACGGTCCTTGCCGTGCCCGAAACGATCTCCAAGACCACACTCGCTGAACTATTACCTGACACTCCTGTCAACCTGGAACGAGCCTTGCTCGCAAACTCCCGCCTGGATGGACACCTGGTGCAAGGCCACATTGATACCGTGTGCACCATTACACGCACATTCACACAAGAGGGTAAACGGGTCCATGAGTTCCTGATTCCTGATGAATATTCTGGACTCATCGTTCCGCACGGGTCTATTGCTCTGGACGGTATCAGCCTGACCATTGCAAACCTTCACGAATCGCATATCTCTGTCGCCATCATCCCGCATACCTATCAGCATACCAATGTAAGCACCTGGAAGCTGGGGACACGTTGCAATGTGGAATTTGACATACTAGCCAAGTACGTAGTACGCCAGATGGCGGTGCGGGGCAAAACCTGACCTCTATCGGAGCAAAAGAAATTGCGGAATCCGTCAGTTGCTCCCACTGAGGCTTGAATCTCACGGTGGCCGCATCCTGAATTCCCGCAGTATCCATCGGGAAATTCATCCCGAGCGGCTATGCCAAGACACTGACACGATTCCTTGAACCGTCCACATAAAACCACCAAAACAGCACGAAGCCGCTCAGGGGCAACCTACGCAACTATTCGTGAGGGGTCACCTTCAGATCGCTGACATGCACATTCAGCGCGTGGTTGATTCGAAGACCCACAATCCCGGCCGTCATTACCTGATCACGGGAAGTACTGGCGACTTCGGCGCCATTAACGGAAAACGTGACGGTCTCTTCGTGTACATCAACCTGCAGGTGGTTCTCAACCGAGCTCCCGCTGTCAGGACCAAAGATGTTGACTGCATCACTGGCTGTCCAGTCCTGGATAATGGATGTCTCTGATCCACTCCGACGTTTGAGCAAAAATTCCCCGGTATTGCGAAGAAGAAAGTAATCGTACATGATCTCATCTCCGTCAAGATTCCGGCCGCCCATAAATACACCATAGGCTTCACGGCGCTCTCCTGGATCAAATAGATGAATGGTAGTCTCCAGCGTATAGCTTCCCCTCGCCATCAATTCCGGGTGGTAGAAGATCGCAGCAGGACCGGTGGTGATGTGCCATCCAGGGGTCATGTTCACGAAGAAAATATCTGCCGACTCTCCATCTGCGCCAATCACTACGTCTGGATTTGGCCGATCAAGGCGCACTTGCCAGGACTCAGGCACCATTAGATTCTCGCCGTCCGGTGTAGCAGGATCGGGCTGAGCCATCACGGCAAATGGAAGAAAAAGTAGTGTTGCGGTAAAAAGAGCTCGTTTCATTTGAGTAGCATTGATGAGAGTGGTGGGAAATCAATTTACGACTCTGAGCCATGGTGAACAAGAGCTTTGGAGAACAAAAACGGGGATTTATGCGTTTTCTGCTGTTGGTTTAGTCGTTTTTCTAAAGTCGTGCAGAATCATCTCCCCATACTTGAAGATCTGGACACAGCAAAGCTGCCTCAATCGGAATCTGAAGGCAGTTCGTCTGTCTATCTAGAGACCTACGGATGTCAGATGAATGTGTCCGACTCCGAAATCGTTGCTTCTGTACTGCGCAGCGCCGGATACGGATTGACACATGACCCTCTCCAGGCAGACGTTGTCCTTCTGAATACGTGCGCGATCCGGGAGAATGCGGAGCAACGGGTCCGGCGGCGTCTTGAATTTTTTCGCGCTCGCAAACGCAAGCACAACCCCGATCTGACGATTGGTGTACTTGGCTGTATGGCCGAGCGCCTGCGTAGCAAACTTCTCGAGCAGGAGCGCCTGGTAGATATCGTAATCGGACCGGATGCGTACCGTGATCTTCCTCGCCTGCTGCGCCAGGTGGAAGAGACTGGCCAGAGTGCGGTCAATGTTCAGTTGTCACGTGAAGAGACCTACGCCGATATTGCACCTGTGAGATACGATTCCAATGGAGTCAGTGCATTTGTATCGATCATGCGAGGCTGCGACAATATGTGTGCGTTCTGCGTGGTCCCCTTCACTCGCGGGCGTGAGCGTAGCCGCAATGCCGCGACCATCGTTCAGGAATGTCAGGAGCTCTTTGATGCCGGGTACCGGGAAGTGACGCTGCTTGGGCAGAATGTAAATTCGTACCAGGACGGACCGGTAGATTTTGCGACCCTGGTCTATCGGGTCAGCCTGCTTTCCCCCGAACTGCGTATCCGCTATTCGACCAGTCATCCAAAAGACTGCTCCAAAGCACTGCTGGAAGTCCATCAGGAGCGCCCGAATGTGTGCAACTTTATCCACCTCCCTGTACAGCATGGCAATTCGGAAGTACTACGACGCATGCGCCGGGGCTACTCTGCAGATGAGTATCGTGCACTCATCGAACGTGCACGCCGGATCTGCCCAGGAGTATCCCTTTCGACCGATATTATCGCAGGGTTCTGCGGCGAAACAGAAGCGGAGCACCAGGATACACTCTCACTGATGGCAGAGATTCAATATGATCATGCCTTTATGTTTATGTACTCGGAGCGCCCCGATACCTATGCAGCGCGCAAGTACACGGACGATGTCCCTGAAGAGACCAAAAAACGCCGACTGAGTGAAATCATCTCACTCCAGAATTCGATTTCCCGCCAGAAGAACGAAAAGGAAATCGGTCTCACACATACCGTGTTGGTGGAAGGCCCCAGTAAGCGCAACTCAGAACAACTCTGTGGCCGCACGGATACAAACAAGATGGTCATCTTTGATCGTGGCATGCTTCAGGCCGGAATGTATGCGAAGGTACGGATCAAAGGATGTACCTCTGCCACCCTCTTTGGTGACGTTCTAGCTGGTTGAGCTGGTCAGCAATTCCTCTCCCCATGGATCGACAAACCGTACAAAAGCGATTTGGAATCATTGGTGAGTCCCCCGGGATCCACCATGTCATTGACCGTGTCCGCCAGGTTGCACGTACGGATATCTCCGTTCTGATTGAAGGAGAAAGTGGTGTTGGCAAGGAGTTGATTGCTCAATCGATTCATGAATTATCGCTACGCCGACACAAAGCGCTGAAGGTCATCAATACGGGAGCAATTCCCGAGGGATTGATTGAGTCTGAGCTCTTCGGCGCGGAGAAAGGTGCCTACACAGGTGCCACTGAACGTCGGCGCGGACTTTTCGAGGAAGCGGATGGCGGAACGATTTTTCTGGATGAAATTGGCGAAATGCCGCAGTCTACGCAAGTCAGGCTGCTTCGCGTACTTGAGTCCGGTACCTTCAATCGCGTTGGGTCTACTGTCATGCAACGAACCGATACACGTGTCGTGGCAGCGACAAATAAGAATCTGGGAAGTGAAGTAGCAGATGGCCGGTTCAGGGAAGATCTCTATTATCGCCTTAGCACGGTGATTATCCATATCCCTCCGCTCCGCGAGCGAAGGGATGATATCCGGCCTATCTTTGATGCCTTCCTGTATTCATCCAGTCAGAAATATCAATCTCCTCCCCGCACATTGACGGCGGCAGCCTACGACCTTCTTGAATCTTATCAATGGCCAGGGAATGTGCGGGAGCTGCGGAATGTGGCCGACCAAGTCGTTGTCCTGCACCGTGGAGCCAATGTGGATGCAGATGATATTCGTCCCTTTTTGCGCGGCATCACTACAAACAGCACCTCGACATCCCTCATGCGGGTAAAGACAAAAGCACCAACAGACAGTGAATCGTCACCTGAGCTGAAAGTCGTCTATCGGGCATTGCTGGAAATTCGTCAGGATATTCAGGATCTACGCAAAGATGTGGGGCAGGTATTTCGCGAAAGTCTTGCAAGCAGCAAACCGGATCCCCCGTATCCAGAGGAACTGCAGATTGACCGCCCCGCCTTGCCTATGCTTCCCAGACCTGAGAGAGAGCAGAGCCTTGATGGGGTTACGTATGAAGTTGAAGACAATCAAGAGGAGGACTCACTGCCAACTATTGAAGAGGCGGAACGAGAACTGATCCAGAAAGCTATGGAGAAATTTGACGGAAACCGTAAAGAGTCTGCGGAAGCGCTTGGGATCAGCCCCCGCACTCTGTACCGTAAGCTCAAAGAACTGAATGAAGACCCGAGCTAACCTCGTATTGATCGGGACTGTCTTTTTTCTGCAGGGTTGTTCCTATTACAGCTTTAGTGGCGTAAGCATTCCCGCTCATCTGAATACAATTGCGATCCCGCTTGCAGAAGATCAAAGTGTAGGCCCCCTCACACTTCTGGACGAATCTCTGACAGAACTTATGATTGAACGGTTTGTCCAGCAGACGCGACTCACACTGGTTGAAGATGAAACCGAGGCCGACCTCTTACTCACCGCCCAGATTACCCGATACACGAACGCTCCAACATCTGTGACTGGACAAGAGCGTGCTCAGTACAACAGAGTAACCATCTCTGTTGCGGCACAGTATCTCAATCAGGTGGACGATGACGTACTGCAACGTACGTTCAGTGGCTTTGACGATTACGATGCACTGGAAGGCGGATTGGAGGCGGAAGAATCTGCTGCATTGGCTGCGCTCGAAAATATTGCCGATGATCTTTTCACGGCGGCAACATCCAACTGGTAGCGATTATGTTTGCCCTACTGTATGCGGGCGCTATGGTCGTGCTTGCCTTCTATGGTGTCAACCTCCTGTGGATGGCTGTTGTCGTGGCCCGAGGTGAAAAACCTGATGCAGAACCATCACCGGATCCAAGCCGCAATGGCTCCTTGCCACGGGTTACCATTCAAATTCCACTGTATAACGAAGCCGGGGTAGCCAGGCGCGTGATTGATGCTTGTGCAACCATTCAGTATCCCCGTGACCGGTTACAGTTGCAGATCCTGGATGACTCATCTGATGAAACTGTAACGATTTCCCGCCAGGCAGTTGATGACTGGAAAGAGAAAGGACTCAATATCTCCCACATACAACGTTCCCATCGTGAAGGATACAAAGCAGGTGCACTGGGGAACGGGTTAAAGTCGGCCGACGGAGACCTCATTGCGATATTTGATGCTGATTTTGTTCCTCCGGAAAATTTTCTTATTTCCCTGGTCCCATTCATGGAAGAAGAAAAACTGGGTATGATCCAGGCACGCTGGGGGCATATAAATGCTCATTCCTCGCTACTGACCCAAGTGCAGGCGTGGTCTCTTGATACACATTTTGCCGTTGAGCATGTTGCGCGAAGCGCTTCTGGCTGCTTTATTAATTTCAATGGAACAGCCGGGCTCTGGAAACGAAGTTGCATCACGGAATCGGGGGGATGGCACGGCGATACATTGGCAGAGGATTTGGATTTAAGTTACAGAGCACAGCTTCGAGGATGGAAATTCAAGTATCTCCATGAGCTGGAAGCTCCTGCTGAACTGCCTGAAACACTGGGAGCCCTGCGAGTCCAGCAAAGCCGATGGACAAAAGGGACTGCAGAAACTGCCCGTAAGCTGCTTCGCCCCCTGTGGCGTGCATCCTTTCCCCTGAAAACGAAGGTTCAGGGGACCATTCATCTGACGGCACATATGGTCTACCCCTGTCTACTCCTTGCAGCCCTGCTTCATCCACTCCTTCTGTTTCAACAGGCCAGTGGATTTGGTCCCAGTGAAACATACTTTGGGATCATGGGACTTGGTTTGGTCGGTCTGTTAGGATTTTTTCTTGCGCAGATGTTTGCCCAACGGCAACTCTACCCGGACTGGTGGCGCCGGATGCGATTTTTCCCAATTTTCATGGCGGGATCTATGGGACTTGCGATTAGCAATACAAAAGCTGTTTGGGATGCATGGAGACAGTTCCACACCCCCTTCGAACGAACTCCAAAAGCCAACGGAAGGTATCGTGTTCGTAGATCCAAAATGATTGTGACACTCGAAGTAGCGATGGCTGTATATTCAGTCACGGGACTTGGCTTTCTGCTGTGGGAGGGCCTCTGGGCTGCCGCCGGGTTCCAGATGATATTCTCAATGTCCTATATATTTATGACACGATACAACCTTCTGGAACTTCGCTCCCAAACCTTGTGAACATGCTCACACTCTTTGATGCATTGACCATGATCAACGAAGGCCGTGCACAGGAAACTGTGGACCAACTCCGTGAAATGCACCTTCACTCCCCCTCAGATATATCGACGAATTATGTCTTGGGTCATGCATTAGACGCGTGCAACCAGCATAGCCATGCAAACTCTATCTGGGAAGCTGCAAGCGCTCTCAGTTCCGAAGACAGGACCCTAAAGAAGATGAAGCTACCGGATGAAGTGAATGTGTTCACTCACACAGACCATCTTCAGAGCGGACTGAGTGAGATTCTTGGAGAAGACGAAAGTGATGAAATTCAGAATCTGATTCAGCAACTTGATGCTTCTGACCGGACAAATTTTCAGGTCGCACTTGACGATGATGATGAGTCCTTCGGTGGACTCACTGACGATGACCCAATTACAGAGACCTACGCATGTATCCTGGCCACTCAGAAGAAGTATTCGCAAGCTGCTGCTGTATATAGATCTCTCAGTGGGCAGAATCCAGATGAAAAGGCTCGCTTACTTGATGAAGCTCAGAAGCTGGACCTTCTAGCCAACTCGGAAACGGGCACGTGATCATATCCAACAATCGTCGCTGCGTCGCTGGTGTCATGAGTGGCACCTCCCTGGATGGGATTGATGTGGTAATCGCCCGTATGCAGGGGCATGGGCGTGGGCTTCAAATCGAAACATGGTATGGAGCCACGTATTCTTTTCCAGAAGAATTGCACAACTCCCTGAAACTGGCCGCCAGCCAAGAATCTATTGGCGTAGCTGAGCTCAGTCAACTGAATGTGCGTCTAGCCCACGAATATGCACAAGCCGTGACGCGTACACTGGAAGCGCACGGAGAACCAATTGAACATCTTGATTTGGTGGGGTGCCATGGCCAAACCATCCGTCATCTACCCGACAAGGCCATGGTCGCAGGTAAAGAAATCTGCTCCACCCTTCAGATCGGCGATCCTTCAACCATAGCCCAGTTATTGGGAATACCGGTGATCGGGGATTTTCGTCTGGCAGATATGGCGCGTGGAGGACAGGGAGCACCGTTGGTGCCGTATTTTGACTATGTGGTATTCACACACGATACAGAAACCCGCGGTTGCCTGAACGTTGGCGGCGTCGCAAACCTGACCATTCTGCCCCCGAATGCACAGACCGATCAGATCTACGGTTTTGACACGGGCCCCGGTAATATGATTATGGATGCTCTGTGTCGCCAGTGCATGGATCTGCCCTTTGACGAGGGAGGCCGCATTGCTAAATCCGGGACTGTGAACGAGCGATTACTTTCAGAATTACTGCAGGACCCCTATTTATCCGCTACCCCGCCCAAGTCGACCGGTCGTGAATATCTCAGCCACACATTCCTGCAGCGGTTACTGGATCCCTCTAATCGAATGTCATCGGAGGATCTGATTGCCACGGCTACCGCTTTAACCGCTGCATCTGTCTGGCAGGCTTACGCGACATTTATACAGCCAACCCACTCGCTTGACCGGCTCATCCTATCTGGAGGTGGAGCACATAATCAGGCGCTTCTGGATCTACTTGGAAGTTATTTTGCGCAGAATAAGACTCCCGTGCAGATTGAAACATCGGACGTGTACGGGGTTGATGTTGACAGCAAAGAGGCCCTTTGTTTTGCGGTTCTGTCTCATGAAAGTGCGAGTGGTATTCCAACCAACATCCCGTCCGTCACCGGGGCAGACCGCCCCACCGTACTTGGTAAGCTCTGTGTCCCATAGATCAGACCAGGACAAAGGAAGAATCACCAAGGTAGTTTGACTGGAAGTTATCGGCCTCCATCTTTGTCACTTGTCTTGAAAAGGACGGACTTTGCTTGGCCCCTCCGGTGCCTTGGAAGAAATCAGATCACGAAACTCACCATAGGTTTTTGGTCCCGGCTGTTCCTTTAACCAATTCCAGGCTTTGAGTATTTCCTCCCTGGGAATGTCAGCGTTGGTTGGGTCCGCCACGAAGTCCGTGATGAAGTTGTTCATGTGCGCTGAAGGGCATCGGGGGAGACGACCCTTGGTCTGCATCAGCGTGCGCAGATGCCCGGCCAAATCACGATAAGTAAAGCACTCCTGTGCCTCCTGCCTCTTGCGCCTCCAATCATTGAGCCAATACCACTGTCCGGATTTTTTACTGAGGTTTGGTGCTTCAGCATAAACAAGTTCCAGCAGAAAAGCCTTGGTTTTCTTGTCTCCAACGTAATTGGTGACTGTCGTGTCGGCCGCCAATACATCGCGAGCCTTGCCGGCTTTGCGAGGCAGAACAGGTTTACGATCCGGCACCTTTCCCGTCTGCAAAAATTCCCGAATCAATTCCTCCAGTTCAAATTTGCGGAAATTGCCGACAGTGATTCCGAGATCGCGAGCAAAAGCTTTCAATTCAGAGACATAGAAATACCCATTATCGAACTCTTCGATACTCATCCCCCGGTGTAAGGTGCTCATGCTCTGACTGTTTGGTGATAATTTACTGGAGATTGTACACTTAACACAAAGCCCTCAAACTAAGTTTACTACATGGGTACTACCGCAATTCGTGTGGAATGATTATTTTTCGTTTTCACCAAATTTACACATTTTATGGAACCGGTTCCAGATATTGCGGTGCGTCACAGTTTACAATTAGGTAGCGATTGGAAGATTGATCGGATGGATCTGGATGCAAAAGTTCAACGGATTGACATCTACATTTCGCATTCGGGTCGTGCGTTGATCTGCCCGAAGACCGGGGAGACGGGGACATTGTATGATCACCGTAAGAGGCGGTGTTGGCGGCATCTGGACTGGTTTCAGTTTCAATGTTTTGTGCACTGCCGGGTCCCTCGTGTGAAGTCTTCTGCGGGGGTGAATACGATAGCGGTTCCTTGGTCAAGTGCTTCGCAGCGCTATACGGAAGCCTTTGAATCCTGGACGATTCGATTGCTGCAAGCGACGAAGAATCAAACCAAGACGGCGCAGTTGCTTCGTTGCAAATTTGATGTGGTGAATCGCATCCTGCACCGCAGTGTGGAACGTGGGGAACGCAGACGTGCGCTACAGAGCATTTCGCATGTGAGTGTGGATGAGAAGGCGATTCATCGCGGCCACAAATATGCAACGGTGGTGAGTGATTCCGAACGGGGTGTGGTCCTTGATGTGGGACAGGGACGCGACAAATCCAGCGTAACAGCCCTGTTAGAGGGGCTTCTGGGGGATCTAAAGGACGAGGTCCAGACCATTACGACGGATATGTGGAAGGCCTACATTTCTTGCATCACAGAGCTGTTCCCGAACGCCACGCTGATCCATGATCGTTTTCATTTGATCCAGTATCTCAACAAAGCGATCGATCAAGTGCGCAGACGCGAGGTCAAGCAGCACGATGCGCTCAAACAGAGCCGCTACGCACTCCTGAAAAACGAAGCGAACCGCACTGTAAATCAGGAAGAGATTTTCCAGGCCATCCAGAAATTGAACTTGCAAGTCAGCATTGCCTGGAGGCTCAGAGAGGACTTCAAGGCCATCTTTCGATGCCGCACTTTCGCGGAGGCAAAAAAGTACTTTGAACTCTGGCTTGAGCAGGTGAACGAGGAGGCCGTAAAGGAGCTCATCCAGATCGCCGAGATGTTTGAACGACACCGAGAAGGTGTCTGCAATGCGCTGTGTCATGAACAGTCCAATGCCAGAGCCGAGCGAATCAACGGCAAAATCCAAGAAATCAAAACCGTTGCAAGAGGATACAGAAAATTCGAGAACTTCCGAAGCGCTATCCTCTTTTTCCATGGAGGTTTAGATCTCTATCCACAATATTCGCGGTAGAACCACTACATGTAATGATGTAAACTTAGGCTCGGTCAATTCGAATCAGTGCCATCATTGAATCGCCACTTACTGAAAAAGGCGGAGCCACGACTGAAACCTCTCAAACACATGGACCAACTCCGCACCCCTGCAATCATCCTTTGGAACATGTGTAGCAACAACAGATAGAACGTTCTTGCAAATGGTCACGAATGTCAAATGTCAACTGACTTTGGGGCTACGCCTTGCTATAGGAGTCCACCTATAATTGAGGCGATATGCGAATTTTATTTCGCACCTGGACTGAACTGGGATCCTACCCTACCTGGCAAGCTGCACACTAAGTTGAAGGATGACTATCCGGGGGGGGGCACGATATCAGGAAAATGTCGATTTAGGTGTGCAGTTGCGAGAAGGTTCTTCCCCCAATTTCCACTTTGGGAGGGGGCCTGAAAAGATCCAGTTGATTACAGAGAACGAGAAACGAATAGTTGGGATTGGGCGCGATGTGCTCAGCGTGCACATGCTCCGTCCTTATCAGGATCCACCTGATTCAGATAGGATAGGATGGGACGAGTTTCGACCTCGGATCAACAGGGCGCTCAGCGCCTACTGGGAGGTGGTACAACCGCAAGGAGTAAAAAGAGTTGGTGTTAGGTATATCAACAAGCTCGTTGTTCCAAGAGAAGTGACAACGGCCAAGGAATATCTGAAATGTTCCTTGCCTGAAGTGGATGGCCTGCCAAGTCATTTGGTCAACCTTATGAGCCGAGTTGAATATGCGTATCCAGACGGTGTGAAGCTGGCCTTGTCCCAGGGAAAAGTTGAGGGTGGATTTATACTTGATATCGACGTGATTAGGGAGAGTAACGATGTACTTGTTCGGGAAGACACGGATGCACTAATTGACAACCTTCGTATTCGAGAAAGGGAAGTGTTTGAAGCTGTTATCACAGACAAGGCAAGACAGCTTTTCAATGTATCCTGAGTCGCCGACAACCGTGCAAAAAACAGACTCGGTTCTTATGCTGCTCCCCCTAGAGCAGCCATATAGCCGACCGTGGCCATCATATGTTCTGTACGATCCATTCGATCCATTGATCTGGTCCGTGTCACTTGCGGCCTCGCCAGACGTTGTTGAGTTACAGAGAGAGCATGTGGATATTGGGCAGAAATTGCAATCTGAATGGGCCATGGCAGACCAAGGAACTACCTTGCGCAATGCGGTGCAAGAACTGTTGCGCTTAAAGGACCTGTTATATGCCTCGTTTGAGGCCGAGCCACTTGAAGACGGTATAGATCATCCAGCCGAGGATATCATTGGCGACGCAATCCGATCCACAAATGAAGCTCGTGTGCTTGATTGGCTTTCTGGAGCTTGTCTTGATTCCGAGCACCCTACTTTCTCTGCTTCAATATTGCGTTGCCTTGGACGGCAAGCACATCTAGGAACAGAGTCTTGGCGTACCGAACTTGTGTTGAAAGCATTGACAATAGATGACGCAGAGATACGAGACGCAGCACTGCAAGCAGCGGAGTTTTGGGGTGGGTTGAATATGCTAGATATACTTAAGATTAAGGTAAAAACCGAGCCGTTACAGTGGCTTCGAAATTACATGCAAGATGTCATTGAGGACCTGAAATAGAGAGAATGTTTTTGGCGCGGATGATCTCGGGCTAAATGGGAGCGAAAGGAATGGATGCATGAAGAAGAGATCTCGGCAGATGCAGTGACTGCTGATCTCAGGACTCAGAATAACAATCTATCCTTTTGGCAATGCGCTGAGGGAACAAGGAAAGAAATTGATGATATTGCACTGGCTATAGCAGCTGGTCGTGATAAGATTGATAAGGTTGAGATCGTACTGATCGACGACAAGGACTTGGAAAATGATGGTCAAGCCATAAAGGCTACCAATGGGCGTACGCCCGTCGAAAGCTTGGTCAGACTTCATGTGGATGTGATGCAGCTCGATTATTCCCGTCTTGGCAGAGTCGCACACCGCATAGCATCTGCGATTGCCGCTGACCAATGTCATAGGGTATCAAAGAAACGTGTTGAGAGACTCCTTGTGACGGCAATTACCCAAGACGAGATACTACAGATCGAAGGGCTAAACGGAAAACTCCGTCCGCAAGTGCAGAAATTGCTCACTTAAGACTGAGATACGCCCTATATGACAAATCTTACTTCAACTTTCGACCGCACGCAATACTGCCAGCAAGAGTATCACGCACATTTGAGTGCAAATAAGCAGTAAATAACCTCACCGCGGATTAATCCGGTTGTACAGACGCCCCCTCTGTTCAAAATCGAGACCGGAACTATAACACAGGGGAACCTAGGCGAAAAACGAGCAGCGGATCCGGCAGGGGGCAATATACAGAGACATGCTCTGCGGAGTAACGATAGCTTTTGCTATTTCAAAGGAGGTGAGGCGACCGGAAGGTAAAGAGCAGGTTGGCTTGCAGGATTTGGACCAAGCGTTCCTTGATGGCTATGCAGTCTTGTCTTTATCAACTTGCCGTATCTGTTTCCGGGGATGGAATAGGAGTTCTGTGACGTACCTAGCTGGATGCGTTGGATGCAGAGCGAGCATTGCTGTGAACTTCAAGGGTCTAGTTCTACCTGTTATGTACTGATAGAACACGAACCTATTCTGGCCTCGACTGATGAGCGTCCTTGCCATCAATAAATGAGAACGTTGGAACCTCTTGCAAAACTCCCAACCTTGAAAATATTTATTGCCCTGAGGATGTCCCAGAGCGTTTTTTGTGTCTGGATTATTAGTTTTGCAAGAACCTCGTTGAAAAGGCGTTATTGGCCCACTCTGACCCAATTCAACCGCACAGTGTTTCATTCAGTCGAGCAACATTCCCCGGTCACTAGAGAACAAAGTAATGGCCGAAACCCTCTAACTCACGATACGACACCACCATGTCTCTCATTGAAGAGGTCGGAGAATTCAACCTGATCCGCCGCCTCGCCTCAATCAGTTCGCCTGGTACCAAGCCACCAGTCATTACTGGAGTCGGGGATGATGCAGCGGTTTACCACCCAAAGCCCGGGATGGTACAGGTAGTCACGACAGACGCTTTGATTGAGGGCTACCACTTTGATTTTGACTTCTATAGGATGGACCATGTTGGTTACAAAGCCATGGTCGTAAATCTTAGTGATATCGCTGCAATGAATGCCCAGCCCATACTGGCGACCGTAGCCTTGGGGATACCCGGATCATTTTCAACGGAAGATCTCGAATCTCTCTATCGTGGCCTCACCAATGCAGCTTCTAAATACCGTGTCCAGATTATCGGCGGAGATACGACGCGTTCGCCAGCGCTTGTGCTGTCAATCACGATCATCGGTGAGGCAACCGAATCCAATCTGGTGTATCGCAACGGAGCTAGCCCCGGTGACAGTATCTGTGTCAGTGGGAATTTGGGGGATGCCGCGGCCGGACTTGATCTGCTGCGCAGCCATACCGAATCCAACACACTCGGGCCCAAAGTATGGGATGTCCTCACTACCCGTCACCTGATGCCTATCCCCCGGCTTGATCTCGTGCACAGATGGGCGCAGAAAAAGGTGCGCCCCTCTGCCCTTATTGACATATCCGATGGGCTTGCCAATGAAGTGCATCATATCTGTGCAGCATCCAGCTGCGGAGCCGTCCTGTGGGAGTCCAAGCTCCCCGTATCCCCGGAGCTGCGTGCAGGAGCCCCGAAATCTCGTACCCCCATTGACTACGCATTGAATGGGGGAGATGACTATGAACTGCTGTTTACCGCCCCTTCTGAAATACTTGAGCAGATGTCTTCGGACTCCTTTACCACCATTGGCATCGTTACCGAAAAGGATGTCTTGATTCACCGGGAAGATGGGACACTTGAGCCTCTGAAACCCGAGGGGCATGATCATTTCAGGGCTGTTTGATTGATATGCCCCATGAAGTTGGTAGCTCATTCACGGCAAAACCCCCCAGAGCGGGAAGAAGTACCCTAAGGAACAAGTTCACACGATATTCGTGAATATCCCACATCGTCCTGATCACTCAAGTGTGACAGAACTATGCATGAATCCCTGACACCCACCCCATCTAATTTCGCCCCCGACCGTGGCCCTGCCAAGTATTTTCATGGGCGGGAAGAGATACTGAGTACCTTCGGTAAAATTTTGAATTACTCAACCGAAAATAGGTGGGGAACGACCTTCCTGATTCAGGGTGCGCCCGGTGCAGGAAAGACCGCACTTCTTTATGAATGTGAACGACTGGCGCAAAAGAGTAAATGGGAGACCACGGAAATTTCTTCAGCAGCCCTCTGGGATCCGAACGAATTACAACAGTCGCTCAAATTAAGAAGAACATGGAAGGTCGGAGGTGGGTCTGCACGAGTTGGGGTTTCTGGCTTTGGAGAGGCGGAAATCAATGCAGAAAGATCTCCCCAGACCGTAAAGAATCTACTCCGAGGGGGCAAGAAACCACCGCTACTACTCACATTCGATGAAGCACAGACATTGGGTATGAAGGATGAGCTTCCCGCAGACCAAATTAATACTGTACGCCATATACTCAACTCCATTCATAATGGCAGACTGGCTCGCCCCGTCATCTTGATCGCAGCAGGACTGGGAACAACGGCAGATGCTTTTGGGGTACTTGGGATTTCGAGGTTTGAGAAAGACGCCTTTGTGCAACTAGGGGCGTTGGGGAAAGAAGCTGAACGCACGGTTCTACACGACTGGCTCACGAAGGATGGAGGGGCCAACACGAGCGCTACTACCGCTTGGATTGATGCGATTGCCCAAGAAACGCATGGATGGCCTCAACACATCTTGTCATATGTGAAGCCCGCACTGGATCAACTGCATGCAGACAATGGTGTGATGACGGCAAAGGGATTGAGTGCTGTTCTGGCGGCGGGGCGTACGGGACGGTCTCTGTACTATGAGCAACGGACGCGAGGTCTTTATAGAGGGCAACTCCACTGCATAGCAAGATCTATCGCAGATGTCCCAGCGGGAAATCATGTTGATCACGCTGTCATCATGTCATCCTTATCCCAAGACTACGGTCACGATGAAGCAGAGAAAATATTCCACCAAGCGCTGCATAAGGGTGTACTGGACGAGCGCGACAACCACTTTGTTGTCTCCATCCCCTCAATGCATGATTGGCTGGTGTCAAAGTACGCCCGCGAGCAGGTGGATATCTCTCGCGAGACGCTGCGCATCCCGAACTTGGATGACCGGAGTTCTGACATAGACTTTGGCCGCTGATTGGACCGACAATAAGGGGTGTCTTGGGGGATAGCCGTTATCCGGCATAGTCGCTTGGAATAAGATCTTTGTCTTTCCACAATTTGACGCCTGTCTCCCTAAGCTTTTTCCCCTCAGGAGAAATACTATGTCCATGCAACAACCAGCAGGCCGCCGGACGCTTACTGGCCACCGTCGTCGTTTTGAATTGATCCTCTCTCGGTTTCGTTTTTGAATTTGCACCGTCAACATATAATATCTCCTCGGCAAATCCCGCTGCCAGTAAACTGACCGTTGCTGTTTCACCAGATTCTTTCGGCGCTTTCGGACTCTGCGCCGTGACCATCACCAATTGATCGCTACTGATTGCTTGGCGGTAGGCTTTTTGTAAACGCTGCTTCAGTTTCCCATCGTGCAGCACCCAAATCACACGTCCCGGGTGCCCTTGTACTGTCTCCACAATCTTGCGGGCCATCTTGAGATGCCCCGCTACAATCACGGTCCGCCCCTGCTTCGCTGCGTCTGCGGCCGCATCGCAAGCTTTCTTGATCCTTCCCTCTGGAATAGCATCCGGCCCGAAAATTGCCAACCCTTCGTAGGCTAACAGGCTTTGATCTCCGGTTCCAAAAAGTAACGGCGGCGCATCATTACGCATACTCGCTCGAATTGCTTTGGGATAATCTGAATCGCTGCGAGCAAGTACCCAATAACCTTTTCGCTGCCACTCCTCCAGACAGAATCCAAGGTTAATCCGACGACCTAGCAACCAACGAAGACGATCCGAACTGACTCTTGGAATCTCTGGCAAAGACTGAGTTTCGAGCAGGTCTCGGGGCCACTTCCCGAGTTGGTAAAGAGCTGTAGCTACCCGATTGTACTCTGCACCTCCGAGCGGCTTGAACTCTTCCTCCCCTCCTTGAAATGCACACAGAAGCAGGATCGCATAGGCATCATCCGTGAGAAAGTGCTTCATTTTTCACCAGAATAATACATCCGGTACAGTTGTATTTTCCAGATCATCGGAATTCATTTGTGCTGTGCGTTGCCCAATCACTCATATCCGCATCTACATTGATTCAAATAAATTAGCCTGTTTTCCAAATCTCACAGAAACCTGAATCCTCGGAGGATCCGCCTTTTTTGTATCACTTTTTTCAGTTCCAGCATCCGCTTTCGTCTTATCCTCCGCACTGTCTCCAGTAACCGATGACTCAGGGGATTCTTCCTGCATCATTTCGCCTTCAGGCTCTGCCAATTGTGGAGGCTCGTGAGAACTGATTTCCGCGCGACCTTCAAACAAACCCTCATGAGCCGCCATCTCCATATCAATCCATGAGTTTGCACCTGCTTCAAGCAGGCGTTCCGCTGCCGCGGTAGCTTGACCCATGCACCATACAAAGCACTTTCTCTGATCCAGTACACGGTACATAGCATCTTCCATGCAGTAACGATCCCCGCTGAGCTCTGTACCATCTATATACATCGCTGAATCACAAAGGGCCATGGCAACGCGTCCGACCTCCGGTTCCTGCGTGAGCGGACGTTTATCGACAGGACTTCGCCCTGAGAGCATCATGAATTTACCAGCAGCCTTTGCTCGGCGAAGTGATTTTCGAAGCGGCTCTCCAAATACTGGACCTTGAAGCACCCAAATCACAGATCCTCCACTACTAATTCCAGATTCGACCACTCCAGCCGAGATCGTCTGTTTGCCCGCTGCGATAATGATACGATGATGCTGAGCACAGAATGCGGCCATGGCTCGGGCGTGTTCGTTGGAGTGCCCCATCACCTGGTCTGGACCAATCACGGCCGTTGCACCTTGATCCAGTAATTTGGGATCTCCCGTGCCAAAAAGTACTGGAGGGGAAGATGATCTAAGATGTTGACGAACTCGCTTCGGATAGGCAGCATCTCCCCGGCCGACAATCCAGTAATCTCTTCGCTGCCACTCTTCTAAATAGAACCCCAAAGTAATACTCCGACCCAGAAGTGCGATCAAGCGCTCAGCGCTGATTCTTGTTTCCTGAGCTGCCGTTTCCACACATGTTCGATCAACCAGATTCTCTGGTCGGTAGTCATGCTGATGGAGCCACCGCACAAGCGTATTATACTCTGGAATCTCAAGGGGGAGGTACTCCCCTTCTACTCCAAGCCAAGTGCAGAGGAGCATCGTTACATTGGTGTCACCCGACAGTGGCCAAGTCATCTTATTCAGCCAAATTTCGCTTGACCAATGCAGCTGGCAAAACTGCAGGGCAACCGTCATAGCGCAGAAGCGCTGCTAATGTTGTCATTGTCCAACCACTTGCGATTATATCATCAATCAGGATTGTCGGCTGCTTACACACCTTCTCCACTGTAAATGCATCTGCAATATTGCGGGCACGCTGGATCGAATTCTTTTGTTCACTTTGCCGCCCCCCTATACCGGTCCTTGAGACTGCGCGAACCAAACGCAAATCAAATCGGTCAGCAACAACTCCTGCCAGAATTGCCACATGCTGTCCACCCTTGTGCGGTGGCACGTACGTGACACACCGAAATTTCGAAACCTTTTTCTTCAACACTCTAACAAACGCCTCCACAACTTTGTCAGAATACCGCTCTGCATACATCCTCTCTTTTAGAATCTGATCACTAAGCCCCCCTTCAAAAGCTCTACAAAGAGCAATCCCCCACTCCGCGCGATACTCCGACCTGATTGTGTCCGTCTCATGAATTGGATGGTCTGAGAGAAGAGAGATCGGCCATCTCTGACTGGGATAGATCGAGATTTTGCGCTTGGCCATAAACCGTTCGGCTTCACGAACCAATTCTGCTTTGGGCTGATACGACTTACCTGCCCTGTTTGTACAGTTTTGGCATCGCCCACAACGCGTTGCAGTCTTGTCATCCAGGGCACGCTGTAAAAATGCCATCAGGCACCCCCTGTGATCCATGTACTCGCGCATCTGAAGCTGCTCACGTTCACGAATCTGTCGTAACCGAGCAATTTTCTCTGAGGGAATTTGAAATCCTTCCGCCTCTCCCGTTGCAAACCATATCCCCCGCTCCAGTACGACAGGAGCAGGAGATTCGAGTGAGGCAAGCTTGAGTACTTTTTCAATCCTGCTTTTTTTGAGGTTGACCTGTAACATAATTTCGGGGAGAGTCAGCCCACCATCGGCCTCTTCCAGTACTCCAAGAACCCGATCAATCTCCTTTGGGGGGGGATAGGCGTTGTCCAAAAAGTAATCCGCAATTTGCTCGTCTTCTTTCCCCCACATCAAAAATCCGTATGCATCTTTAATGCCTCGACCAGCGCGCCCCACCTGTTGGTAATAATGCACTACTGACCCCGGACGCTGATAATGGATAATGAATTTTAGATCCGGCTTGTCGAAGCCCATTCCGAGAGCAATGGTTGCGACCAGAACTTTCAACTCGTTCTTCAGGAGCGCATCTTCTAGTTCTTCCCTCTCTCCCGTATCTCCGTAGTAGGCATGTGCATTTATCTCCTTGGATTTAAGCCAGTCTGCAACCAGATCCGCATCCTTGCGCGTAAGCACATAAATGATTCCACTCCCATCCAAATGTGGCACCACTTGGGCAATCCAAGCCAGTCTTACCTGAGGATCTGTTAACTTGAGGTTGTAAAGCTGCAGGCTACGCCGAATCAGACTCCCCCGTGTCACCTGAATATCCCCGCCCAGTTGATCGCGGACATCCTCAACAACCCGGTCATTTGCCGTCGCAGTCGTAGCAACAATCGCAGCTCCTTCTGGAATCATTTCTTGAACTCTGCGAATGCGCTGATAATCAGGCCGAAAATCATGCCCCCAATCCGAAATACAATGTGCTTCATCAATAATCAGCATCCCGAATCCACCTTTCACCATTGGGAGCGTCTTTGAGAAAAATCCTTCATTTGCCAGCCGCTCAGGTGTGATCATGAGCAAGTCTACCTCACCTGACTTGAGTTCTTTATGGATTTCACGCCAAGAATCAAAATTGTCCGAAGTCATCCTGCGAGCATTCAGCCCAAGTGCATCTGCTGCCGACTCCTGATTACGCATCAATGCCAAGAGGGGGGAAATCATGAGTGAAGGGCCTGCCCCCCGCTCCCGTCTGAGCTTGGTTGCAATCGTATAGACCATTGTTTTTCCCCAACCCGTACGCTGCACGACCAGGGCTCGATTCCCACTTACGGCCTGTTCAATACTCTCCCACTGACCGTCGTGAAACTCGGCCTCCTGATTGCCGACTGCATCACGGAGATAACCAGTGGCAACTTCCCTGACGGTTTGCGGATTCCTCAGAGATGGCATAGACGCTCAATGACTACACCAGTCGGTGGCGGTGGCAGCGAGGAATGCATGCTGCATCTGCCGGCGTGCCTCCGAACCGATTGGGGATCCCGGGGGGATCGTGGAGCGGACTAGGCGTTCTTCCGCCTCATATTCTCTGAAGAGATAACGTTCAATATCGGCGAGCACCATCTGACGGTGGTAACGGGTTTCCCGATCATTCTGAGAGACTCTGCTGTCTGGAATCCACTCCGCAAACTCACGCAGTCGCTCTACAACTAAAGCTCTGACTGCAGGAGCGGCCTCCCGGTTACTGGCCAACCCAATCAACTCATCAATCCATACCTGCTGTACGACACGCTGCAATTCGGCCTCGTACGGGTCATCCGCTACGGACACCCCCCAGACCATATCACTGACGAGTTCCATTACCCCATGAAAATCGGGTAATGTGGCATCCCGATCCGTCTGATAGGCCATGCGAGCGGCACGCTCGGGGTTCAGAATTTGTGTAAATACCATGGTAGCAACCGCAGCAGCAGGAGTATAAGGGTCAAACGTCAAGCCCGTATGTCGCTGAAACAGTTCCCGGTGCATCGGAAATCCAGGGGGACGCGGCGGCAAATTCAGCCGCACGCTTTCTGGAACCCGGAGAGCCCCAGCCGAAACGGCCTCCAGGAGCACCTCCAGTGCCTCTTCCTGAACCGCACCTTCAACCGGCTCAATCAATGCCTGTTGGTCTCCACGCATCGCATAGGTGTAGGTCACGCCACCAAGTAATTTGGCTGTCGCCTCTATCTGGTAGCGATGTCGCAGGTAAAGCGGAACGAGCACTTCCTCCATGGTCGCCATTGGCTGACCTGTACGGATCACCTCCTCCCCAAAACGTGCCATGGCGGCTTCGCGGACCGCCATTTCATGGCGAAGGGCACGAACCATATCATCGCCGTTATCCCATAGATTGGAGAGCGGATGTGCCGCACCAGTCGGGCGAGAATCCGCATCGGTGATATAATACAGTCCATCTTCCCATGCCCGCTGCAGAATCGCGTCCAGTAAAGCCTTCTCACTGTCGTCTGGCAGTGGCTGTGCGTACCCATAAGCAATTGCAACCTTGTCCCACTCACCGATACCGGTCGCATACGCCGCCTCCAATTCAATCTCTCCGTTCTCATCTAGCACAGCATACGGAGCAGGATAATCCATTACAGATGCACGGCCATTGACCGAAGAGGCAAAATTATGACTGAGTCCCAGCGTGTGCCCGACTTCATGTGCAGATAATTGCCGGATCCGTGCCAGCGACATGGATAGCATCGGATCATCCGCTGTGAGGGAATCTCTATAAGGAGCCAAGAGCCCTTCGGCAATGAGATAATCCTGCCGCACTCTGAGTGAGCCAAGCGAAACGTGCCCCTTGATGATTTCACCAGTGCGCGGATCTGTCACGCTCGAACCGTAACTCCAGCCTCGCGTCGCACGGTGAATCCACTGGATCGTATTGTATCGTACATCCATGGGATCCGCATCCTCAGGCAGCATCTCAATTTGAAAGGCATTGGAAAACCCTGCTGCCTCAAATGCATCCGCCCACCACTGGGCACCATCCAGAAGTGCTCCCCTGACTGGTTCCGGCGTGCCTGGGTCCAGATAGTAGATGATCGAAGACACTGGGTCACTCATGACTGAATCCGGGTGCTGCTTGATCAGGCGATGCCGCCGGATATAGCGCCTCCTCATGTCTTCCCCAATCGGTGCCGCATAATCCATGTAACTAATCGAACCATAGCCGGCCCCGGGATGGAAAACTCTCGGCGTATATCCATCATCGGGCAACATCACAAATGAGTGCCTCACGCTCAGAGTTACGGAATAGGGGTCCGCTGCCACATCACGTACATAACGCCCGGGAGCCGTGGATGTAAAAGTGATTCGCGCTTCCATCTCTGTGTTGTTTGGGAATGCTTTGAGCATGGAAGGAACCGGAGCACTGCGACTCTTATCCAGACTGAAACTGCCCTGCTGTGCGCCCCGCAATCTGCGAACAACATCGTTCGCATCCCGAACAACGAAATCCGTCGCATTCACAAGCACTTTCCCGGCTTCCTCTGCTTCCACCTTGAACCCCCAGATAATCGCTTCGGCAAAGGCTTCACGTACCGATGCACGCTCTGACTCTGACTCTGACTCGGCGCGATAGCGCAGATTCGGCATGACCAACAGAATTTTGGGGCCGCTACGCTCAAAGCGGACCAGACGTGTACTGCCCAATTGGCTCCGATCCAGTCCAATATCGTTTGACCCCAAACCCGCAGGCATCGAGGTCACATAAATAAATTCCTGACCCAGAGCAGGTATTTCCAGGTAGATCTCTCCACTGTCTGCATTCCAGTATATCGGAAAAAATCCGTCGCGTTTATCCATGCCCGAAGTTTTCTCGGTAATGGATGTGCCCCCCTGTCCATACGCTGGCACAGAGGCAAGGCATAGAAGCAGGAACATGTAAAAAAAGCGTATAGGAACATTCATGGTCAATTGAGTCTGTTGTGGGCGAAATGGAATAAAGGGAAGGGATCTCGGTTCCATCCGTCGCAGCAATATAGATATTTCGCCGCTTGGTTCACGAACTGGGGCTTCGAACTCTAAAAAATGAAGCCATTTTTCGCTAGCCTCGTTAAACCGTGTTTGCTAATCGGCAACCCATCGCGATGAACGGCCCTGTCCGTCGAATTCACGGTTTATTTGAGCCTTCACTGGATTCTTCAAAGGGCGGCTTTGTCGCAGAGTTGCGTATTTTTTCCGTTCAACAAAATCTCGCTTAATAACATGGCCTCAACTGGTCAAGTCGTACAGGTCGTCGGACCTGTGGTTGACGTTGCCTTTTCCGCTGGAGAAGTTCCAGATATTCTGGATGCATTGGAAATTACTCGTGAAAATCAAGATGCGCTTGTGCTTGAAGTACAGCAGCATCTGGGAGAAAACCGTGTGCGAGCCGTAGCCATGGACTCAACTGACGGGTTGATCCGCGGGGTTCCGGTCAACAATACTGGACAACCCATTGCAATGCCTGTCGGAGGAGATATCCGGGGGCGTCTGTTTAACGTAGTCGGCCGTGCTATTGACGGATTACCTCAACCTGAGGCCAAAGGATCTCTGCCAATTCACCGCGAGCCACCTGCATTCAGTGACCTGTCCACCAGTGTTGAGATGTTGGAGACCGGGATCAAGGTCGTAGATCTCATTCAACCGTATTCGCGTGGCGGCAAGATTGGCCTCTTTGGTGGTGCGGGCGTCGGCAAGACGGTCCTTATCATGGAGTTGATCAACAATATTGCAAAGGCACATGAAGGCCTGTCCGTCTTTGCCGGAGTTGGGGAACGTACCCGTGAAGGTAATGACCTGCTCCGCGAAATGATTGAGAGCGGTGTGATGCAATACGGAGAAGAGTTCCAGCAGGCATTGGAGGAGGGAAACTGGGACCTCTCCAAGGTTGACATGGACAAGATTAAGGAAAGCAGTATCAGTCTGATCTTTGGTCAGATGAATGAGCCTCCTGGTGCACGTGCACGTGTCGCTCTAAGTGGCTTGACGGTTGCGGAGTATTTCCGTGACTTGGGAGGCCGCGATGTGCTGCTGTTTATCGACAATATCTTCCGGTTTACCCAGGCAGGCTCTGAAGTCAGTGCCCTTCTGGGACGGATGCCCAGTGCGGTAGGCTATCAGCCAACTCTAGCCACCGAGATGGGTGAGCTTCAGGAACGGATTACCTCAACCAAGAATGGATCCATTACCTCTGTGCAGGCGATTTATGTACCGGCAGACGACCTCACGGATCCTGCACCGGCCACAGCATTCGCACACTTGGATGCAACCACGGTACTGTCCCGCCGCATTGCGTCTCTGGGGCTCTACCCGGCAATCGATCCTCTTGACTCCAACTCTACGATCCTGACTCCCCGTGTGGTCGGCGACGAGCACTACGCCACTGCGCAGGATGTAAAGCAGTTACTGCAGCGCTACAAAGAGTTGCAGGATATCATAGCCATCCTTGGAATGGATGAGCTTTCTGATGAAGACAAGCTCGTCGTCCAGCGTGCCCGTCGTGCAGAACGGTATATGAGTCAGCCCTTCTTTGTTGCGGAGCAGTTTACGGGTGCGAAAGGGAAATACGTCAAGATTGCAGACACGATCAAAGGGTTCCGTATGATCCTCTCTGGGGACTTGGATCATTTGCCAGAGTCTGCCTTCACCTACAAGGGCACGATTGATGAGGTCATCGAAGATGGCGAGCGGAAGCTTGCCGAAGCATCATGAGCGAAGATCAGCGACTGCTTCGGGTTGATATCGTTGCGCCTGACAAACGTGTGTTTCAGGGACATGCGAAAGGTCTTCGTGTCCCTGGGGCAGATGGAAATTTTCAGATCCTGTACAATCATGCTCCCATGATTTCTTCCTTGAATGTGGGACCTCTAATCTTAACACTGGCCGATGCAGAAAAGGCCTCTTTCGCCACCAGCGGAGGCTTCATTGAGGTAATCGGAAATATCGTCACGGTGCTTGCAGAAACTGCTGAACCGGCATCTGACATCGACACAGACCGCGCACAGAAAGCAGAACAGCGGGCACTGGAGCGCCTCAAAAGTGGATCTGGTGACATTGACCGGATCCGGGCAGAACGAGCTTTGGAGCGTGCTCGTAACCGCCTTCGCGTCAGTATGGCCCATTAACCTTATTCACAGGCTTCGTGTATAGACTCACCTTGTTATTGGTCCTTTTGGGATCCGCTGCGCCCGGCAGTAATGCGCAGTCCGACTCCACTTGGACTACCGAGGTGCAAGGATCGGTTTCCTTTACCCAAGTCGGATTCCGGCGATGGCACGATGGCGGCGTGAGCTCTCTTGCACTGGGGACAGGCATCCATGCTCAAGCGGCCAGGATTTCTGGAGAAAATCCACAGGAGCATGAGGTCCGTCTTGCGTTTGGAATCGTAAAACAGAATGGGATTGAACTGCGTAAGTCGGAGGATCTGATTCATGTACGAAATGTATTCAGCTTTTCTGGAACCCCGGTCTTCGGGCGGTTAAGTCCCGCCATCACGTTGGATTTTCGATCCCAGTTTGCAGATGGCTTTCAGTACAATGAGACGGACTCGGCGGCGGATGCTCTGAGAATTTCTGGATTTTTATCTCCTGCAACCTTCACGCAGTCCATTGGCCTGGATTACCCGGTCAAGACTTGGCTTGATCTGCAACTGGGGGTCGCTGCCAAGGAGACCATCGTCACCATTCGCAGCCTGCGTAGTCGCTACAAAGTATCCCCGGACACACCTTTTCGCTGGCAGATGGGGATTGCGGGACTATTCATTTTTGATCGCACAATCTTCCCCAATGTGGATCTGAAGTCAACTCTGACCCTCTTTCTTGCTTTCAATCAGCAATCGCCCGACACGATCTGGGAGACCTTACTGACCATGAAGGTAAATTCATGGCTTCAGGTCAACGCGGAATACACTGCACTTTTTGACAGAGACCTGTCCCCTTACATCCAGCGGAAACAGTCTTTGGCCGCCGGGATCTCATTCAAGCTTCTGTAGGCTCTGGAAGCAGACGCCAAACTACCCAAGCCATGAGAACGACTGCAATGGTCGCTGCAAGCACATTGTATGAGAAGCCCGGGTGTTCATAAAGCCACCCGGCCGCAGCCGTCGCGACCCCCAGCCCAAGCTGCCCAGATGCAATGGCCAGTCCCATCATGGAACCCCGTTGCGTGTGTGCTGTGAGTGCTGTCAACAGTGCCATGATCGGCCCGGTACGCATAGCCCCCAGAATCAGTATCAATGCAGTGAACACAGCCGCTCCTGTAAATCCTCTCACCCAAAAGGTTACAAATGGGAGCACAAGGGTCAGAGCCCCGCATGCAAATATCAGTATTGGCTTCCGTCCAAAGCGGTCCGAAAGAACTCCACCCGAGGTCGTCCCTACAACAATCCCGATTCCCGCGATCACAAACAGAAGGGCCAATTGCTGTATCGAAATTCCCACATCCTCTTCCAGCCATTTGGGGAAAAAGAACAGGAACACGCCGAGACTTGCAAAGAGAAGAAAATAGATGATAACCCCTGCACACGGCCCTCGGCTCTGCAAAAGTCTGCCATAGATTCTAAGCACTGTGGGGATAGAAAATGGCACCTCATCATACTTCACGTTGGGCTGCGGCAGATACCACCAGGCCATTGCACTCGCCAGGACCATCAACCCACCGAAAACAATAAATGGAGTCTGAAATCCATAGGCGTTTGCCAATAGGATCCCCGCTGGCATCCCAAGAATCTGGCCACATGCCACGCCGGTCAGGATCCACCCGGTTGCCCACCCGCGACGCTTGTAGGGAAAGTAGTCACCCACAAATGCGACCATACTGCCGCTGTATACCCCCGTCGCCAGTCCAGCAAGCGCACGCATGACCAGAAGTGACTCATAATGAACTGCCACTCCATGTAAGAGCAGTACCGCAGCGATGAGGGCGGTCCCGACAACTAATACGCGACGTCGTCCTACACGATCAGAGATCGGGCCAACGATCAGTGTAGAGAAGGCTAACGCAACCGAATAGGCGGTGCCCAAAAAGCCAAGTGCAAAATCTGTCGGAGAAGTCCGATTCAGGAGTTCATCCTGAATGATCGGTAAAAGGGGTGACACAATGAAGAGCTGACAGCTTACGATGAACGCAGTTAGCCACAACGGAGCGATTATAAAAAATGGATGGCGCCCCTCCTCAAGAACGGGAGTATCCGATGAAATTTCTTTTGTCACCGTTGTTGGAATCTAAGAGGTCGGTAGAGGTTTTATGAAAAGAAAAGGAATTACAGCGCCGCAGGTTCTTCAACCAAGCCTTGTCATTCCCAACTGAATATAACCATCAATCAGACTTCGGAGACCTCACGCTAATCCATCGTGTAACCGGGATCCCTGTACCAAGTCAAACCAGCCACCCCTGAGTGTCAATCCAAGTGTCGCTAAACACAGCTTGAATTCTACCTAGGCAGTGCCTCGAGTCCGCAAGTTTCATGATATCCATGACGTAATAGTGAGATTTGCTGTGGCGATCCAGAAAATATAGTTCCACGGCACAGGCAATACGGGATCTCAGAGCTCTCCAAGTATCCAGTGCTCCTTAGGGATAAATAGCAGAATGGGCGATGATTTTCTGAATATCTGTGATTCCATCAGTGTCATTAACCCGCGGATCGGTCGTATATTGGGATCGTTATCGGAAGGCCATATACACCATGCGATGGATCGAGCGTCCCATCGAAAATCCAACCAGCGTGCAGGTACTCAGCGATGCACTGAATTCATTACCAGAACCGCTCACACGCTTTTTGATTCTGCGCGGAGTTGATTCGCTGGATGCCGCACGAGATTACTTTCGTGCAACCAGAGAAGATCTTCACGACCCACACCTTTTGGCAGACGTGAACTTGGCTGCTGCGCGGATCACGCACGCCATCACAGAAAAGGAAAATGTTCTGGTATACGGGGACTTTGATGCCGACGGCGTGACCTCGACCGCGCTCGTCCTGCAATTCCTGAAATCCCACGGGATTACAACAGCCTCCTATATCCCTCATCGCCAGAAAGAAAATCATGGATTTCATGCAAGCGGGGTGGAACTGGCATGTGCAAAAGAATGCTCACTCATCATTGTCGTAGACTGTGGTACCAACGATGAGGAGACCGCACGACAGGCAAACGATGCCGGGATTGATCTCATTATCTGCGACCATCACGAGAATGAGGACAAACACCCCATCTGTCACGCTCATGTAAACCCGAATCGTAAAGACTGCACCTACCCTGCCAAGGAGATTTCTGCCTGCGCACTGGCTTATAAGATGATTCAAGTCACCATCGAGACCCTTGGCAAACCCGCCCACCTCGCGGACCAGTACCTTGATCTCGTCGCCATCTCCACGATATGTGATATTATGCCCTTGGTCGGAGAAAACCGCCTTCTGGTGCGAGAAGGACTAAATCTCCTCCGCACATCAGGGCATCCCGGACTCACCGCCCTTGTCTCTGTTTCAAAATGCAGCCAAGAGCATCTGACCGCTGCCGATATCGGGATGCAATTGGGGCCGCGGCTCAATGCGGCCGGCCGACTGGCACATGCAGATGAGGCCTTAGCACTGCTAATGGCCAATGCGGAAGACGAAGCAAAAAAACTCGCCAAGCGACTCAATGAACTCAACGTGTCCCGAAAGACTCTTGCAGCGGAGTTGCGTCCGGTGGCCAGCAAGCTGGCCCGAACGCAACTGGCAGGCGAACATACCGGCGCCTTGGTGCTCTACCACTCGGATTGGCATCCTGGGATCCTAGGCTCCGCGGCTTCTCAAATGGTTCGGGAATTTGCCCGGCCAGCCGTGATGCTGACCGATGTCCCGAATTCGGACGGTGAAGAAATATTTGGCAGTGTACGTACCTGGGGAGATATCCATATCCTGAAGGCCCTGACTGGCTGCCAGGACCTGCTAACTCGATTTGGAGGTCATGCAAAAGCAGCAGGACTCACGCTGAAGAAGGAAGACCTACCTCTGCTTAGAGCGCAACTTAATGCCGAGGTGCTCTCCCAGATTGGGGATCAGAAGATTGAGACCTCCCTGGAATATGATGCCCGATTGCACATGGAGATGATCCCGGGGAAATTTGAGCGTGTACTTAAGCTATGCCAGCCCTTTGGTAACGAAAATGAAGCACCCCTTTTCCTTATGGAAAACCTGCATCCGACGTCTGTTCGTCTGCTGAGTGGTGGGCATCACCTCAAAATGAAACTGCGGTCCCCCAATTCTTCCACTGCGATGGACGCAATCGGCTTCCATCAGGGCCAGCACTACACGGTCGCTGAAGAAGCCCATATACAACAGACGGGGCTGGATCTTCTGTGCTATGTGGAAGAGAATCGGTGGAACGGAAGAGTCACCACACAACTCCGCATCGAAGCACTCCGAGCACACACCAACTAAATCATCATGAAATTCCTTGTCTCTTTTTTGCTACTGACTTCGTTCATCTATTCTGCCGAGGCACAGCTCTACAGTCCGTCTGAGTTCTTGGGTTATGAATCAGGGGAAGATTTTACGCCCTATCACCGGGTCACGGACTATGTTCGCCATGTTGCAGAAACTGCAGAAAACGTGATCCGCGTTGAATATGGTCATACGTATGAAGGTCGTATGCTGCAATACGTAATCCTCTCTTCTGTTGACAATCTTACGAACCTGGAAAAAATTCGCACGGCAAACCTCCAGCGTGCCGGACTCTTGGAAGGAACACCGACGGAAGACATTCCCGCACTGGTTTGGCTCAGCTACAACGTTCACGGGAATGAATCTGTCAGTACCGAGGCCGCCCTGGAAGTCATTCATACACTGGCCAGTGGTACAGACCCTGATGTTTCAGCATGGCTCGAAAATACTGTGGTCATCATTGACCCATGCCTTAACCCGGATGGACGTGACCGTTATGTCCATTTTTATCGCCGAACACGGGGACGACAGCCGAACGTTGTTGAAGAAGCCCGCGAACACTCGGAGCCGTGGCCCGGTGGACGAACCAACCATTACTATTTTGACCTGAACCGAGATTGGGCCTGGGGAACACAGATGGAGACGCGCCAGCGACTGCAACACTATAACCGCTGGATGCCCCATATCCATGTGGACTTTCATGAGCAAAGCGTAAACAGCCCCTACTACTTCGCTCCCGCAGCAGTGCCATACCATAAATATATCACGCCATGGCAGCGGGAACTCCAGGATCTAATGGGAGCCAATCACGCCCGGTACTTTGACCAGGAGGGATGGCTGTTCTTTACGAGGCAGGTTTTTGACCTGTTCTATCCAGGTTACGGTGATACATGGCCCATATTCAACGGTGCAATTGGAATGACATACGAGCAGGGAGGCTCTGGGCGCGCTGGACTCGGGATTATTACAGCAGAGGGGGATACTCTGACCCTCGCTGACCGGATTGAGCACCACTACACCACGAGCCTGTCTACGATTGAGGTTGCGGCAAACGAGCGGGACCGCATTGTCGATCAGTTTACCCAGTACTTCCGCGATTCCGCTGCCCGACCAACCGGAACACATGCTGCGTACCTGATCCGCCGGGCGGGACAGGAAGATCAGGTCCATACAATCTCAAACCATCTGGACCTGCTTGGAATCACGCACGGGTTCGCCTCCACGGCTGGCAAAGAAAACGGATTCGCCTACCACACGGGGACCCAGGGGGAACTGCAGGTTGAACCGGGAGATCTGGTCGTTCCTGCTGCGCAGCCAAAAGGAGTGCTCGCTCGTGTTTTATTTGAGCCGGAACCGGAGCTGGAAGATTCGCTCACGTACGATATTACTGCCTGGGGGCTTCCTTATGTCTATGGTGTGGAAGCCTATGCAATGGATCGGGAAATAGCCTGGAAAACAATTGCTCCAGTGCCAGTGGCCGATGCTCACCCATCTGAACCCGTTGCCTATATAGCGGAGTGGAAAAGCTTTGAAGATGCGCGACTACTCGCAGATTTATTGCAAAAGGGTGTGAAGGTGCGCTACGCAGAAGTTCCGTTCGAGATCAATCAGCAATCCTACGACGAGGGAACACTGATCATGACGCGCGGGGGAGCAGGGGCGGCCTTTGATTCCCTGGTTATTCAGAGTGCACGCCGCACAAAGCAGCAGGTGGATGCCGTCACCACGACACGCGTCACAGAAGGTGTTGATTTTGGTTCCGGGGATGTCGTCTTCATACGAGCCCCGCGCGTTGCCATCGTTGCGGGCACACCGATCAGCCCCTACAGCCTCGGACAGCTGTGGCACTTCTTTGACGAGCAACTTGAATACAATGCCACTCTCGTAGATAGCGACGACTTTGCATATCTACCACTTTTTCGCTACGATGTGATCATCCTGCCCTCTGGAAACTATAACGATATACTAGACGAACGCCGCCTAGAAGAAGTCCGGGATTGGATCCGGGAAGGAGGACGTCTGATCGCTCTCGAAAGGGCAGCGGCCTTCCTTGCAGGTAAAGACGGGTTCGGTTTAAAACGTAAATCAGATGATGAGGACACAGATTCACTGGATACAGAGATCCAACCCTATGCCGACCGTGATCGCCATTCAATCACCGAGGATATCCCTGGGGCTATCTTCCGTACGGAATTAGACACGACTCATCCTCTGGCATTTGGATATCCGCAAGACTATTTCACATTGAAAGTCAGCCCCCGTGCATTTTCATGGCTGGAAGATGGGTGGAATGTCGGCGTCCTCAAAGAGAATAGCCTAGTTGCGGGGTTTGCAGGTACACGGGCACTTGAACCGCTGGAGCAATCACTGGTCCTGGGAATGGAATCTATCGGGAGAGGCGAGGTGATTTATTTTGTCGACAACCCCATTTTCCGCGGCTTCTACTACAATGGCCGACTCCTGCTGGCGAATGCCGTTTTCCTCGCAGGACAACGCAGCGTAGCGACATTTTAAGGTGAGATGTCCCGCAGGTACATTCTCCTGTGCTTGCTTTTGGGTTGTATGTACGTCCATCGTACGTACAGCCAGACGATGCCACTCAAAGGAGTGGCCTGGGACGCATCTGTACCTCCTACCGCCCAGGATCTTCTAAAAATCCATGAGGCAGGCGTGGAGGCCATTCGATTGCCCGTAATCACGGATCGCAATCTGCTTCATGTTGCGGACACCCTCGGACTACAACTATTCCAGGACCTCCCCATCCGTTTTCTTCCTGCACCCACGCTTCTTGATACGCTTGAGTATGCGAAGAAGCAGTTGAGTTTTGCCCGCCAGACGTACCACTTGTATCGGTCTGCACATCACTTTGGGGTCTCAACCAAAAGCGACACCAGCAGCCCGCAGGCCTGTGAATACTTCAGAGAACTCGCTGCATGGGCACCGGAACTCACGCTGTACTATACGTCCGCATTCATAGCTGATGACCAATGTTCCTCTTACGTTGACCTGGTTCTGTTGGATGTGCGCAAAGAACCTGATCCTACCACCATTATAGAGGATTGGACCCGCCCCACACCTGTTGGTTTTTCGAGCGTCGGACAGAAAGTTGATCCCGACAAGTTTGGTCTGTATCAGACGCATTCGCCCCAGTCGCAAGCACGCTTCTTGGAAAATCACCTGCCACGACTGCTCGAAAGTACTGCAAAGGTCATTTTCGTTTACCGATGGCAGGATGCCGACAGTACCTCATTCCAGTGGGGCCTGATTGATGCGTCAGGACAGGAGCGGCCTGCATTTGATGTGCTGCGAGGCATCTATACGGGCACGCAACAGATCTTTGCATTTGATTATGGGGATCGACCTCGCCAAACACCTCCCTGGCCATTAATCCTAAGCTTGATCACATGCCTGCTCATCGCGCTGTTAAGCCTGTGGTACGACAGATTTTCCAATTTGATGTGGAAGTATGCCGTAAATCCACATGCCAACTGGGACACGCTCTACCGTAAAAGTGTACTTCCCCCAGATGTCTCATTGATTTATGTGATCACACAGGGGATCCTGCTTTCTGCCGTGGTATTGATTCTGCTTGAGGCATTCGGTGATCTACTCCTAGTTGAGGCAATTGCTGTATTGATGGGACCCTACATCCTCGATCTGGTCTCCAACCTGACCTCTAATTTTTACCTACTGGTTCTCATTGTGGTCACCATACACCTGATTATTAACCTTATTTCTTACTCACTCGCCGCGTTAATTGCACGAAAACTGCATGGAATACCCGTAGAGCATTTTTTTACCATTAACGCCATGAATCATACGCCGCTAGGAGCGATGCTTCCGATGGTCATGATCGCCCCAAGACTCAATCGCAGCCAGCATGATATACTGGCGATGCTTCTTGCTTTCAGTTGGGCTTTTCTGGGGATCTTCTGTGTCATTCGCGGTGCTCGAAGTTTTGCAACTCTGACACGCCGCGGGCTGGTCAACAGCGCAACATTCGGCGTGATTGCATTACCCTTACTCCTTCTTCTAGGATTGATCCTGGCACTCTGCCTCCCCTATACCCGGGAATACATCATCTTCTGGTGGAACCTGACCTTCAGAGCGTAGCAGAGTCCGTCAATTCCGTCCATAAATGATCTGCAAAATCATAGAATGGCTGTTTTGCATGAAACCAGCCAAAATGTAAAACAAACGGAGTAACCTTCATCCGGTCACGTTTCCGGAGCGCCGCAGTGGCCAGCCGAATACAGAACTGGCGGATCTGGGGATTTTTGATCCCCCGAATTTCATAGATAAAGCGATCCGTGTAATAATCACAGGTTACATGTTCGAAGTTCTCGGTATGCTCTGTCATGCCTGCAATGTAGTCCAACTGGGGGCTGTTTGCCCCCTGATACCAGTGATATACGGGAAGCCCCATACGACTCATGGCCATTGCAAGACTCCATTCACAGGACTCTTCGGTACGCCCCTCCAAAAGCCTCGTCTGGAAATGCGTCTCTGAAGCGCGTGAATGAAAGTCCGATGCCAGTTTGCACACGGACCGGGTGACTTCAGGGTCTGCCGCATACATCATGCCCGCCTGCACACGAGGCAGATGCGTCAACCCAAAACGAATCAGGGTACGGCGGCGGCGGTCACGAAAAAATTCCAAGATGACCCCGGCATTCTTGGGACCGCCAAAATAAAAATCGGCCCTCTCGAGCCCGGTGGCCGTAAAGGGATAGACGGAGAGCTGCGTCCAGAGGGGATCAGGATTCCGACACCAGATCATATCACTGTCAACATACAGGCTGCGCTCCCAGGGCTTGAATTCGTGAAGATGATGCTTGAATCCGTTGATCGAGCACCTTCTGTCCGGAAGCTTGCTCACACGCGTGAAGAGGCCCGTCAGGCCCTTACGCCGAAGAAGATCAATATGTGAGTCTGTGCAGTAGAGAGCTATGGGGCGCACGCTATCATAGCGGCGAAGTGTAGTAACCGAAGCAATTGCATGCCGCAGATACGCCTCCTTTCCGTAGGTATGCAGAACGTATCCTTCTGTTGTCACAAAAACGAATGCTTAAATCCGCAACAAGATACGCTTACTTGCTGTATTGATCGGCTTTTTGATTAGATTAGGATTTGCATACATGGTTACGCAGGGGATTCAAATGAGACGACCTAAATGTTTGGTTCTTCACCCATTATTGTGATCGGGTCAATAAATTCAGGGAATTTTCGGTACATGGCGGCCCCGATTTGCTGTAATTTTTCATGTATTCATGGTCGTCACTCTATTATTCACGAAACATATAGATCGCCAATGGAAAAGAATCAAGGGGTGTACAAGAGTTTGGGGCTTGCCTCGCCGTGGGAGATTTTAGAGGATGCATATGATGATGCGAATCAATTGAGGCGCGTCACGATCAGGTGCACAGATACGTCGGCGTTGGCGTGTCCGATGTGTAAGAAGCGTTGTCCATTTTATGATTTGCGCACTCCTCGTACCTGGCGCCATCTGGATACGTGCAAGTATCGTACGGAGTTGGTCGCCCGGGTTCCGCGCGTACAGTGTCCAGTGCATGGGGTTCGGACGATTCTGGTTCCTTGGGCCTTGCCGAGTTCGCGGTTTACGCGCGACTTTGAAGACTATGTACTTGGATGGCTTCAGGAAGCGAGTGTACTGGCGGTATCTCGCCAGCTTGACGTTGGCTGGAAAGCGATTTCCTGGATCATGGATCGTGCAGTAGCACGTGGACTTGAGCGCAGGGCCCCCCAGATTATTGCGCATATCTGCGTGGATGAGACCTCGTTCCGCAGGGGGCACAAATACATCACAGTGGTTTCCGATGCAACGTCGGGGAAGGTGTTATATGTGGGGATCGGACGTACGAAAAAGGTGCTGAAGCGCTGGTATATGGGATTGACTCCTGAACAGCTGGCGGGGATCCAGAGCGTGAGCATGGACATGTGGCCTGCGTATATTTATACGACCTTGGACTGTGTGCCCGATGCAGAGAATAAGATCGCGTTTGACCGGTTCCATATTGCAAAGTATCTGGGGGAGGCGGTGGACAAAGTGCGACGGCAGGAGCACAAGCTCCTGCGCGCGCAAGGAAATCCAATCCTGACGGGAAGTAAGTATGACTGGCTCACGAACCCGAAAAATATGTCCACAACGCAGGCGAAGCGGTTTCAATCGTTAAAGAACAGTTCGTTGAAAACCGCCCGAGCGTGGGCGATCAAAGAGATGGCCCGAAACTTATGGCATTATGTGAGTCCTACCTGGGCACGAAAAGGCTGGAAAAAATGGCTGTCTTGGGCTATGCGCTGTCGTCTGGAGCCTGTCAAAGAAGCCGCCAGAACGATTAAAACACATCTATGGGGAATCATCAACGCTATTGTCCTCAAGGTGAGCAATGGCCCGGCGGAAAGCATCAACAGCCGAATCAAAACCGTCAAAACACGTGCACGCGGATTCCGAAATAATGAGCGGTTTGTCAACGCAATTTACTTCCATCTCGGAGGACTTGACCTGTCCACCTGAATGCCGTAAATCTTATGTTCTCACAATATTAGGTGAAGACCCAAATGTTTGAACGACATCGCAAAGAAGTGTACAATGCTCTTTGCCATGAACAACCCAATGCCAGTGTTGAGCATCCCAACGGAAAGATCTAGGAAGTTAAAACCGTTGGGAGATGGTACAGAAAGTTCGAAAATCTCCCATCCACTATCTCCTTCTGCAGTGACTTAAGCCTCTATCCACAACATTCCCGGTAGTACCCCATTTGTTATTGTCGTTGGACACACATATCTGAACTTCCCCCCTAATTTCCCTTCCCATCGGCTGGATTAAGGTTTAAGGTTGCCCATTGAGTACTCAATGGGCAATAATTTGTACCGTGGCCCTTGATATTCGGGGCATTTCACGGTTTTCCCCTTGATTTCTTCTCCCAAAACAGGCGTTTCGGGGTATTCGGCATTGATGTTTATGTACCCATGTATTCTGAACCGTTTTTTCGAGGAATTGAACCGAGTTTTTATGTATTATTCCCAATTTATGCGTATATTAATCCAGAAACTTACTTCACATATGTACCCATGTATGTCGCCAAAATCCCCAACCGAAATTCCAATCCCACCTGGCTCATTCGAGAATCCAAACGCGTCCATGGCAAAATCGTCAAAACCACACTCGCCAATATCTCCAAACTCCCCGTGGATGTCATTGAGGGGCTTCGGGTGCTCTTGAAGGGAGGAACCGCCGTAAACTCCATCCAAGATGCCTTCACCATTCAAAGCAATACCCCGCACGGACACGTTGCCGCGGTCCTGGGAGTCATGCATCAACTGGATCTGCCTGCATGGATTGCCCCGAAGAATTCCCGCTTCCGTCGACTGGTGCTCGGCATGATCGCCGCACGCGTGATCAAGCCGACCAGCAAACTGGCCACCAGTGCCATGTTGGATGTGCGCACGGCGACCTCCACGCTCAATGAAGAGCTTGGACTCAAATGTGTGGACGAGGAGGATCTGTATGCGGCCATGGATCAATTGGTCCAACACAAGACCGCGATGGAGTGCCGTCTCGCCAAACGGCATCTCAAGGAAGGTGGCATGGTGCTCTATGATGTCACCAGCAGCTACATGGAAGGCCAGCAGAATGAATTTGCCGCCTATGGCTACAACCGGGACAAAAAGCGGGGCAAGCAGCAGATCGTCATTGGTCTGATGACCGATCCAGAGGGCTGCCCGGTGTCGGTGGACGTTTTCCGCGGCAATACCGCAGATGTAAGTACGCTCAGTGCACAGGTGAAGAAGCTTCAGCAGACCTTTGGGCTTCAACAAGTGGTGTTGGTGGGGGATCGGGGAATCCTGCAGCAAAAGCAGATTCAGGAAGAGTTGATCCCCGTGGGACTCGACTGGATCACCGCCATGAAAAAGAATGAGATTCGTGCGGTGGTGGAACAGAAACAGGTGCAGATGAGCCTGTTTGATGAACAGGATGTAATGGAACTACACAGTGATCTGTATCCAGAGGATCGGATCGTGTTATGCAGAAACCCCTTGCAGGCCGAGAAGAGCAAGCGACAGCGGGAAGAACTCCTGATCAAGACCGAGCAAGCCCTGGATGAAATTGTTGCAGCCACCAAGCGTGAGCAGTGCCGGTTAACGTGCAAAGGCAAAATTGGCGTACGCGTCGGGCGGGTAATTGGAAAATACAAGGTCAGGAAGTTCTTCACGCTGGAGATTGAGCAGGAACACTTTGCCTATGAGCGCAATGCGGCGGCCATTGCGAAGGCAGAACGGCTTGACGGCTTGTATGCGATCCGCTCCAGTTTGAAACAGAAGCCGGAGGCGACCGAATTGGTGGCGAATTATAAGCGTCTGTCCACGGTGGAGCAGGCCTTTCGCACGATGAAAACAATCTCGTTGCGCGTACGTCCAATTCACCATCGCAAGAAAAACCGGGTGATCGCCCATGTGTTTTTATGCATGCTGGCCTACTATGTGGAGTATCATCTGCGCCGGAAGTTAGCCCCCATGTTGTTTACTGAGGATGATCCAGCGGGGAAAGCTGCACAGCGCAAGAATGCCGTGGAACCGGCCAAACCCTCTCCCCGGACGAAAAAGAAAGCCCGAACCAAACAAAATCATGAAGGAGAAAAAGTCATGAGCTTTGCCGAGGTGATGGACGAACTCGCGGGGCTTTGCCGTCTGGTTGTTGTACCAAAAATCTCCGTAGATAAATCCCCGGAAGTGATCATGGTGGAGAAAATTAGTCCTACCCAACAGCGGGCACTCAAACTTCTAGGCATCAAGCCGGTGTAGCCCTTTGGTTCACAGAATTGAGGAAAAGCCCCCAGATCCCCCCCCCGCTGAGGAGGGGCAATCTATCCCCAAAATATCCTAAATTCATGGGGAATATCGTATATCGGGGAAACCAGAAAGGGGGGAAGTTCAGACATATATTCATTGCGGGGCATTCATCATATCAGCCTACTGACTCTATGTCATACTCTTACTCTAAAGGTTGCTGTGCTGTGCAAGTTGTAGTTCTAATAAAACCTAAGTTCCTTATCTCATGAAAACCTTGATTATTAATCTTTTTGCCGTTGCAATAATTTTTTTAGGTGGAGTTATGCTTTTGACTTCTCCACCGGTTCATTCGCTTCAGGCCCAAGAATGGGAGGCTTGTTGCTGGTCCGGCGACAGTGTATGTTGTGGAGATCGCTGTGAGGCGAGTGGAGGTGCTTGCTGTGCAAACGCGCAATGTGATACTCCACCGTGGTCAGATGATGATGGTCCTACAATGGAGTGATTGACATGTATAAGCCCAAGAAGTAATATCTCAAACTGTAACACGGAGTGGGTATTCTTGGCATTTCGTGGTGTCCCGTTACCCATTGCCTTGTTGCAAGACGGTGCTTAGTGGCCACAAGCCTCGCAAAGGTGTCGCATGCACTCACGGATTGCTTGTGCCGTTCAGTTGTCATCCAGATATAACAAATTCTGGCATGTAAGCTGGACCTCTTGACTCGTCTTCGTGCGACTTCGGCTACGATTTATATTGCCTGAGATCACATGAATTATGATTAAGGGTGTGGTTCTACCTAAGTGGTGGCTACTCAATAAGTATTCAAACTCAATCTACTTAAGGTATCAGATGAATTGTCTCGACTCAGACAGGCTTGTAGGTTTTGTCGTGTTCTACTCCCTTTTTCTGCTGATAATGGGATGCAAACAACCTGAAATCACCACTGATTCGGAATATCCGACCAATGCACGAAAAATTAGCCTCACTGAAATCTTCAGAATGGGAGACAGTGCGGGAGATGTTGTTCTGTTCCGAGAGATCAGTGACCTTGATGTGAATTCAAGAGGCGATGTTTTTGTCGTTGATGCTGGGAATAAATCGGTGCATGTATTCACCGAAGAGGGAAGAGTGCTAAGAGATCTTGGAAAATTCGGGGAAGGCCCTGGAGAATTTGTAGGCCCCTCTTCCGTATATGTTACAAAGGAAGACTCAATTTATATTTTTGACCGAATATTGGGTCGTGTTTCTGTGTTTGATCCCAAAACCCTTGCTGCCCTGAGAACTTTTTCGATCTTAGGCAACTTCTCGGTAGGTCTACCCAGTTCTCTTCTTGGGAGCAGTGAGCGAGGAGTTCTGATCAAGTACATTACTCCCTTTGTTGATCCAAGGCAATTTTCCCCTGAAGAATTCCGACATGATAAGATCCATCTTGTGGATTTTCAAGGAAACCGTGAGACTGATCCAGTATTGGAAGTACGTGCGAGAGATTTTATCACCACAACATCCGAACGTGGTGGTATTAATGCACAACCACTACCATTTGGTAGATCTTCCGTCGTAAGGTATAATCACCATGATGGGTATCTGTATTCGGGGAGAAATAGTTCGATAGACATTGATCTTGTTTCTGTTCCCGACGGTTCAAAAATAAAGTCATTCCAACTGGCTATTTCTAACATGCCCGTTACCGAGTCTGATCGAGATTCTGTTTTATCCAACTTGGCCAGCGAGGTACAAAGGGAACGTGCAACATCAGTTGAATGGCCTAAATCCCATCCTGCCTTTGAGACGTTCGTGGTAAGTGATGATAGTTATATATGGCTTAAACGGATAATGGCTTCACCGTCAACCAACGCTGAATGGCTGATTATGGACAAAACAGGTGAACTTTCGGCTATTGCATATCTACCCAAAGAAATAATTATTGATGTGGTCAAACAGGAGAAAGCATACGGATATGGTACAAACAAGAGGAGTGGCGTACCTTTTGTGATTTCTTTCAAAATTGATTAGAAGTATGAAGTTATCGTTTACAACAACAATCACTACGTTGTTGGTACTTTGTGCATTGGTGATGACTGCACTGGTAGTGAAGAGGGAGTTTTTTGCATCAATTGAGATACCGGAGCCTCTTTATGAGCTAGACGAAGAATCCTGGCGGCTTGCATCAGAACAGGGAGTTATCGTAGGCGAAGATAGTGTTCCAGTTAGGATAGTCGTTTTTCACGACTACGAATGTTCTGTTTGCCGAAAAACGACTCCGATTTTAAATATCGTTTCGCGAAAATTTTCAGGCAAAATAGCTATAGTGTACAGGCATTTGCCACTGCCCAGACATCCATTAGCACATTCGGCTGCTATAGCCTCTGAATGTGCTAACAAGCAGGATTCTTTCACATCATATCATGCGGCGTTATACGAAAAGCAGGGATCTCTAAAGAACGATGATTGGGGTCTCATCGCACAAGAAATTGGTATTGCCGAGATCAATACTTTCCTGGATTGCATGGGAGACAAAGACGTTAGGGAAAAAGTAGACGGTGACAAACGCTTGGCCGAATCCTTAGGAATAACGTCTGTTCCTACATTTATAGTGAACAAAAAACTGTTTGAAGGGCTTTTAAGTGTGGCAGAGTTGGATGTAATTGTCCAAGATTTGTTACAGAACGAGCTTCTTGCAAAACTCTTTTATTCAACGGGTTCTGAGGGTACATTGAAGCATAAATCTGGTTCAATTTACGTAAACTGTGTGGATGATGGATACAGGTTCTGTACGGTTCACGAATCTGTCAGTGGCTTGCCTCCAATGCGGCCTCACTGGGGTCAATTTTGTCGAGAATCTGTGCAGATTTTCCACACCGCTGCCAGGGCATCTGTAGTTCAGGGTGCCTGAATTCTTCCTGCTGGCACGAAATGGTCCAGTTTATTGGACCATCCGTAGCAATTGATCTACCGTGAGCACGATCACGGCGAACATCAGGTGGCACATCACCTTCTGATGTCCCCGCACGCGGACATGCCGTGCGCCAAATTCGTCTTTGAGGCGTCCAAAGGCTCGTTCTACCGTGGAACGTTCGCGGTAGCGCACACGCTCTGCTGGTGTATACCCTGCCATCCGCTGTGCCTTCTTCTCACAGAGATGCTCTGCCTTTCGATTCCGAGGATTCGGATCAATGATGGGCACATGCCCCGAGGTACGACTGTGGGCATGAATGTGCTTCGCATCGTAGGCGCTATCCATGAGATCGTAGCAATAGGTCACTCGTTGCTGCGTCATGTTCGCCAATGGAAGCGCGGCTTGACTATCATGCAGAGATGCTGAAGTGACCAGACAACTGATCGGAACCCCGCCATCCGCAACGTCCATGTGCAACTTATATCCCGTCCAGGATTGCTGATACCCTTTCGCATTGCGCTTCGACCCTACGGTACACTCTTTCGGCAAATCATCGACCATCTCCCCTAAGCTCATGGTACGCTGGCGTTCCAGTCGTTTGACCTCCTTGGGACGTTCTTCTCCCTTCTTTGGACGCCCACGCTTGCGTTTTACAGCGTCAGACTTCTTTTTCTTCGGCACCAAACGCGCTTCAATGGCGGTGGAATCTCGGGAAATATGCCCCACCAGTTGCTCCTGATAGCCGTTTTCAATCAAGGACGCATGGATCCGAGTTGGTAACTCTGCATCCGAAAATTCCTTGAATGCACGGGAAAACGTCGATTCACTCGGGACATCACGCGGGCGGGACCAACCACACAGCGACCGAAGGGTCTGGTCCGAAAGAAGGCGCTCCCGCAACGCGGAGGTCGTTTGAATATTCAACACCATTTTGGCGATAAACGACCGAGCAAGCGAAGCGCGATGGGCCAACGGACGCCCCCTCGCACGCAACGCAGGGCGGGAAAAAAATCCTCTACCCCGATCATCTCGAACACATACAGCAGCATCTGGTACCGCTTCGGTAACCGACCATACTGCTGCACCACCTGGGGAAACAATTCCTGCTGACAGGAAATATAAAATCCTCGTATCTTTGACGTAAAGGGCATCGGAACCTCTAGGTTTTGTTGGGTTTGGATACACCTCAAAAATACGAAATTTGGAGGATTACCGCCCTTGTTTTTTTTCGCCCCGAAAACACTGTTCTTCTGCGGCGCGAGGCAAAGGCAATCCCTGACAAATCCTGCCGAAACTCCCCCGATAAACTAGGCAAAATCCAAAAATATCAAAAAAATCAATTTGAAAAAATCCCCGATTTTAGGATTTTTGCAAAAGGCTCGAACGACTAATTTTCTGATAAAGTAATTTCGACCAGTTACTCCGCTATCCGTGCCATAATAATCAATCAGGAGGGCAAAGGATATACGCTGTTTCTGAAATCCTGATGAATGAAGCGGGCACCAAGAACTACAAATATGGAAACCAAATATAGGTAAGGCCGGGGAGCGTGAAAGATACACAGTTCCCCTTACAGGGTAACACGAGGATTCCTCTGTGGTCCAATCTGCAATCGCCTAACTCATCAATACTCGTTTTGCTGGTATAATTCCTCACAATTTATTTGGATCGGAAAATGCGAAGAATAATCACCCTCGAGTGAAATAAGAAAAACGCCACAGACAAATACGACCCCACGATCCAATATATCACGGCTCAAATGGCGATCCAGTTCGATCAGAATACTTACTCACAACCTCCGATTCCCTCTATCGCCTGTATACTGAGATTCAAATTGCCCGAGTGGATCACTTCAGAGCAAACAAAAGAACAGGAAAACAGGACGCTTACGACGGTTCGCACGCGCTACTTATTCTGTCGTTGCAAGTTTTTTTCGCAGGCTTTGCATAAATGCATCAAAGCCACGCTTGCGTACATAGGTCTGGAAGGAAACCGAGTAGCCCTCTACCGTCCCGACCCCATCAATGATGATATCATAGAGCCACCACTTATCTCCTTTTTGGTGCAACTTGTACAGTACTTCAACATCGGATCCCCGAATCTCTGCAATGGTACTTACGGATGCATTGTTATCCTTGACCACGACGGATTCAACGGTGACCGGGGCTTCATACACAGACAGGTCGCCCAATGACTGCGAACGCACGATCTCACCAAAGACTTCAATAAAATCCTGGCGCTGCTGTGCGGAGATATCTTCATAGTAGCGACCAAGCGAAAGCCGCCCCATTGCCTCGAAGTCAATCTGATCATTAATCAGCGAGCGTGCAACCTCCTGCAGAGCTGGATCTTCCTTCATCCCGCGAACCGCAGCCTTGATCTCCTGGTCACGCTGTGTGATGAGTGCACGAACCTCCGTCTCTGCATCCTGTGCCACAACCAAAGGCGCCCAAAGCAATAGGGTACCCAGTACCAACAGCAAGTTTGATTTCATTGTACTGTTATTCAAAAAATGAATCTGTTTCATGTGTAAGTAGACCGGCATCTGCCAGCAGCTTCATAATTGCCATATTGTAGCGGCTGACCGCTTCGTAGTACTCGGCTTCCAACGTCAAATTTGCCTGTACTGCTTTCACTAGATTTTCTGTATCTCCCAAATCCAAGTCGAAATTGATTTGTTCGACACGGAGCCATTCTTTACTGACCGCGAGAGAGCTATCCTTTGCCGCCAACGCTGCCTCTTGAACGATCACATCTCGCCATGATTGTTCAAGCTCAGCAAGAACTCCCTGCTCAGCTGCGATGGCCAGATATCGCACCGAATCGTGATGCGCCTCTGCCTGTGCAACCCGTGCTCGGGTCTGTTTGAAGTTCAATTTCTGGAGCAGTCCAAAGCCTGTTCGTGCACTCGTGCGCCGAAACCCATCACTGATATACGGATTGGGTTGCCGGAATCGATTCGAGGCGCCGCTGACGCTCAGCGTCAATCCAAATGCACCTTGCGGATAGTAGTCTGCTCTCGCTACGCGAACCAATGCATCAGTCGCGGCCAGCCCCGCCTCTGCCTGAAGAATTTCTGGACGATACCGGAGGGCGCTTTGCTGATAAAAATCCAGGCTCTCCAGAACAAACGTCAGTGGTTCAAGGACATCACGTACAGGCACAATGCGTGTTGAATCTGCAACCATCAATTGGCGACGCAGTGCAGCATGGACAGTCTGACGTACCTGATTCACCTCTACGATACGTCGCTCATACTCCTGTTGCGTAATCAGCACCTCATAGCGATCCGCATCATCAACTTCCGGGTCTCCTTCCTCAAGTAAGCGATCGATTTCCTCCATGGCCATGGCGACCACATCTCCTGCCCGATCAGCCAGTCGCTGCAACTCATTTGCCAACAGAACACCGTAATAGAGTTCTGCTGCGCGCAATGAGGCCCCAAAAATCGTCTCCTGAGCTCGTGCTTCTTCGAGATCTGTGCCCGCAGATGCCGCCTCGACCGCCCCCCTCAACGCTCCCCATGTGTAAATGGGCTGGACCAACGACACCTCGACCTGCGCGTAGGGCCGAAGGTTCCCATAGTCGTTACGCACTGCCGGGTCCAGATAAAGCTCTTCGAGTGGCGTCCCATTGGGGTTTTCAATCCCTGGCACGACCGCCATTGCACTGACTACTGTGGCGTCTGGAAGGATACGACTGCTTTGTGCTAGGTCGTAGCGTGCAGTGGCCCGGCCGACATTGGACAGGGCTGCCCGAATATCCGGGCTGACCTCTGCCGTCTCCTGAAGGACCATCTTGAGATCAATACGCAATGTATCCGGGCTTGGCTGCGCCGCTGTCGCACACAGCGTAATCAGGGAGCATATCCACACAAATATAATTTTATTTCTCATCGTGACTGTCAGGCCGCACTACAACGCCCTAGGGTAACGTTCGAAGTAAGAACTTCTGCTAAATTTTCTGGAAGCACACAAGGCGGCCTCCCCTCCATACAACTCCAGTCAAAATACTGTACCAACTCTATGGGAGACAATGCACGCACTTCGGGCAAGAGCCCGAGTGCCCAGGCAAGATACCCCACCAGATGTTGGCTTGGTACACCAGATTCTCGAAGTGCAACCAGCGAAAGCGATGCATCCCGTTTAGAGAGCTTTTCACCTTTTGCATTAAGAACCAGTGGACTGTGCGCATAAGATGGCCGCACACCACCGAGTGCATCTACTAACAGCAATTGTCGTGCCGTTGATCCCAGAAGATCTTGCCCCCGAACGACCTCGGTAATCTCCATATGGAGGTCGTCCACAACAACCGCTAATTGGTAAGAAAAGACTCCATCTCTGCGCCGCAGAACATAGTCACCAACCGTAGTGGCCACGTTTTCTTCCTGCAAACCACATACCTGATCAAAAAACTTAATCCGTTGATCAGGCACTTTTAACCGGATGGTTACTTCTTTCCCGGCTTCTTCATACCACCCGGGGCGCACATCGGTTGGACGAAGACTGCGCGGATATACCGCGGTGTGCCCATGGGGTGCAGAGGCCAGATTCTGAACATCCTTCCGGGATAATTTGCAGGGGAACAGCATCTGTTGATGATGTAGCCGATCCAGTGCAGACTGATAGTATTTCTGGCGCAGCGACTGCAAGTAGGGCTCGTATGGTCCTCCAATATCCGGGCCGGTATCCCAGTCAAGCCCCAGCCATTTTAGATCATTGATTTGGGACTCCTTCATACCTGGCACGGTTCGCGGCACATCCAGATCCTCAATCCTCAGTGTAAATACTCCCCCTGCATGTCTGGCTGCACACCATGCAACCAGCGCCGTACAGGCGCTGCCCACATGCAGCTGCCCCGTCGGAGAAGGAGCAAATCGGCCATGGTAGCCTACAGACTGCATCCTATACTTTGCTGCGGTGTTAGACATATTTTAAGGGAATCATAGCCCCCTGGACTCCATGGAGTCGAAAAAAAAGGAAATTCCTCTCGCGCTTTCTGACCTGGTCGATGTCGCAATTGACGATCTCGGCATACGGGACGGCATTGACGAAGCACAGGCTGTCAAGGTCTGGCATGATCTTGCAGGCCCGGTTATTGCCAAGGTCACCGAACGTGTCTGGACGCGTCGGGGGAGAATGTACGTTGAATTAAACTCGGGCACATGGCGGCAGGAACTGCACATGCATCGCGTGCAGTGGCGTGACCGCCTGAATGAAGCTCTGGGTAAGCGCATCATCCATGAAATTATTTTCCAATAAGCCCTTTCGGGACATCCCAATCATACGTGCCCTGCATGAATTTGTGGTTTTCTGGCGGGATATTTTCTGGAAAACCGGCACACAACCTCGCATCATCGTCTGGAAAGGTCGTAGAGGCCAAGCCAGGTCCTATCGCGAGTTCCATCCAAAACGGTTTCGTCTTCGCTCTACATCCCTTGCCGCACTGTTTATCTACACCTTCGCAGTGATGGGATTTTCACTCTTTTTGTTCTGGCGTGGGCTGATCCCCGGCTTCAACATCCAGGAGTTCCGTGAGCGCTCCGTGTTAATCTCTCTGCGATTGCAGGAAGTCGAAGACTCCCTCAACGCACATACCCAATATCTTTCCAATCTTCAGTGGCTATTATCCGGGGATACGAATTTTCTGCTCACGGATTCCACTTTACAAACAGACCTGCCCAGCACTTCGCCTCCAGACGAAGCTGGCTTGCTTCCAGCTCCAGTCTCCATCCTGGCAGGGAGCGATCAGTGGCCAGCCATGCCGGTCATCGCCGGTGACCCTGCTAGAGAGATTCCTCTCACATCTTCAAGCAGTTATATGGCAAGTCTACAACTGCCCGCACTACCTCCGGTGCAAGGATTGGTCACGCGCGGCTTTAACGCCAAAGAAGGACATTATGCAATTGACATCGCAACGAGCGAAGGGACGATGATACGCTGCATCGGTGATGGATACATTATCTTCTCGGACTGGACCTATGAGGGAGGTCATACGATTGCCGTCCAACATACCGGCGGGTACGTTTCCGTCTATAAACACAACCAACGTCTTCTTAAACAGGTCGGAGACCGGGTCCGGGTTCGTGAGGGCATCGCAATCAGCGGAAATTCAGGGGAATATTCTTCGGGGCCCCACCTTCATTTTGAACTGTGGAATAATGGCCTAGCACAAAACCCTGCCAACTATCTGATCGGCTATTAAGACGCTTTGGGGGGAATTCTATCCCGGTAGAGGAGGACGCTCCCTCCAGCGAAACTTGAAGGATGTGATGTGTTTATGGGTCCTGAATGAACTCCATGTCCGTTTTGCGAGCTATCGTCTCACGTGATCGCTACCTTTCACAGCATAAAATTTCGCCATAATAGTACGATCATGTACATAGTACCCTATTTTTCCGTATATTCGCATGAATCCAAGCCCGTGATTCATGTTGAAAAAGAAAAACCCTCTTCCCTCAGGATTAAAAGAGTCGATAAGTGCTACAAATCTAAATATCATTTCAGGTGGGACCGACATTAAAGGCTCTTTGAAATCCACCTCTGATACGCGGCTCGCAGGCAGGCTCGACGGAAGTATGGAGATTGAAGGAACCGTCGTTATCACCGAAAACGGGGTTGTCGACGGATCTATCCATGCAGAGAATATTAATGTATCCGGTTCAACGGAGGGAGACCTCGTTGCTACGAAGAAGGTGCTGTTGACCGACACTGCGAGAGTCAGGGGAACCATCTATGCAGAACGACTAGTCGTTGAAGAAGGAGCCATCTTTAACGGTGAGTGTCAGATGGGGCATAAATCCGAGGCGATTTCATCCCAGTTCGTGGCAACATCCAATGGGGCAGATGAGCAGTTGGCAGAGCGGCTTGCGTGAGGCCTCGCCCTATCTCAGCCTCGGTATGCAACTGGGCATGACCATGGCTGTATTTGCAGTCGGCGGCTATCTCCTAGACCGACTGCTTGGAACCGCCCCATGGCTTACCTTGGCGAGTTCTGTCATCGGGGTGGCTTGTGTGTTTGTGCGGTTGATCCATATTGCGAACTATCGTAAATAGGAGATCCCCCTCTTCACGAAAAATTCATCTCTTTTTCTGATCATGTTCGCACTAATTTCGTAAACCCTAGTTTAAGAGAGATGAGTTCGGAGTGGAGTATGGCGGCTGGGGTATTGCTGGGGTTATGTTACGCAGGTGCCAACGTGCTGGTGGTCCGAATTGCCCAGAACACATCAAAGTTTGTGCCCATTGTACTTGGTGGAATGCTGCTGCGCATGTTTGCAGCCCTTACTGCTTTAATCATCGTTATTCAATTATTTCCTGTTGCACTTCCCGCCTTTACGGGTGCCTTTTTGTTAATCGCTCTGATCGGGCTTTTCGCTGAGGTTGCCTGGTTAGTTCGCAAAAAAAACTAATGCGCCCAGTACGCCTTCTGACTTATTTATTGTGCCTGAGCGCACTTTGGATACCCTTGACCGCCTTGGCTGCCGAGGATGAGGAGTTTGATGCGGTCCACCACACTGCGGATGCGTATTATCTTGACTTCTTGCCCATCGCTAAGGTGGAATTACCTCGGATTTTGATTCTCCGCAGTGAGTCGACCGGCTACTACGTGCGCATATACAGAACCACGAAAAGTGCTCTTCGCTCCGGCGAAATGGGTGCCAAGGTCGTGGCAGAAGAGGATACCACGACCGTCCTTTCACCCGACAGCCTTCAAGCACTGATTGCTGATGGAAAGCACCTGGATGCCAAACTGATCCCCGCCCACAATGGAAGTGCGATAGTCTTGGATTTATCAATGACCAAGCATCTGATGTTTGCCTTGTTTGCATCCGGGATTTTACTGGCCATCTTTGTGCGGTTGGCAAACCGGTACAAACGCGGGATTGGCCGTACCAGTGCTCCCCAGGGGGCCATGCAGAACCTGTTTGAAACGCTAGTCATTTTTGTTCGGGATGAGATTGCAATCCCCAACCTCGGCAAGGAGCACTACCAGCGCTTTTTGCCGTATCTATTGACAGCGTTTTTCTTTATCCTGATCTGTAACCTGTTGGGGCTTGTACCATTTGGCGCAACCGCGACCTCCAATCTGAACATTACGGCAGTTCTGGCTGCGTTTACATTCATACTGACACAGATCAACGGATCTAAAGATCACTGGCGGCATGTATTCTGGCCTCCGGGAATGCCAGCTCTAGTCAAACTTCTTTTGATCCCGACCGAAATTATAGGGCTTTTCGCCAAACCGATTGCACTTGCGATTCGGCTTTTCGCCAATCTCACTGCCGGCCACCTGGTGATTCTCAGTCTGATCGGTATGATTTTTACATTCACTAATCTGTTCGGGGAAGTTGTCGGCTATGGCGTTGTCCCGATCAGTCTGGGTTTCACCTTATTCGTGATGTGCCTTGAAGTGCTTATCGCATTTATTCAAGCCTACATCTTTACTATCCTGTCCGCACTGTTCATTGGGATGGCAATTGCCGAACATTCGCACAGTGAGGCTCATTAAGCGTACAAACAATTTCTAAACTTTATTCTATCCATGGAACCACAAGCTCTTGCATTCCTTGGCGCCGGACTCGGCGCCGGACTTATCGCCATTGGAACCGGACTCGGCATTGGCCGACTGGCCGGCCCTGCTATGGAGGGGATCGCTCGCCAGCCGGAAGCAACCAGTAATATTCGAGACAATATGATCGTTGCTGCAGCTCTAATTGAGGGGGCAGCATTATTCGGACTGATCATCTGCTTCTTCCTTGCCATTAAATAGTAGACGTTCATTATGGTGCTCGCCGCAGATCTACTAAGTGCGAATTTCGGTCTGGTCATCTGGCTGGCTGTCGTATTTCTGGCCCTTTTGCTCCTGCTTCGGCGGTATGCATGGGGACCGATCACCACGGCTTTGTCCGAGCGTGAGAAAACCATTGCAGCCTCTATAAACCGGGCCGAGGAAGCTCTTGCAGAAAGCAAGCGCTTGCAGGAGACCAACCAGCAGGCTCGACGTGAAGCAGAGCGGGACGCACAGCGACTGCTTCGTGAAGCACGCGAAGAGGCGCAGCGAATCCGGGACCAGGAGGTGCAGCGTACACGTGAAGAGATTGCCGCCTCGCGTGAACAGGCCCAGGAAGAGATTGAACGAGACAAGGAACGTGCTCTGCAGGAGCTTCGAAGTGAAGTTGCTGACTTAGCCATCCTTGCCGCCGGAAAGGTGCTCCAGGAGAACCTGGATACCCCACGCCAGCGCACGCTCGTTGACAATTTTATTGACGGTCTGACTACGACCGGAAGAAACCAGCAGCCTCCCTATCAGGCATGACCTCTTCCGTGGTTGCCCAGCGCTATGCACAGGCGCTCTACAACGAGACTGCAGCAATCTCCTCGGTCACTGATGATGTGACCCTGCTCATCCAGACTTTGAACAATTCTCCTGAGCTGGAGCGGTGCCTGAAAAGCCCTGTAATCCCCCGGCAAAAGAAATCTGCCATTCTGCAAACCCTGTTTGCAGAACATGTCCACGCGGTGACGCTGCGTTTTCTGCAGATGCTGGTTCAGCGAGGCAGAGAACCGCTGCTCAGCACAATTCTGGACCGGTTTCTGGTCCTGACCGATGAGTCGCAGGGAATCACTCCGGTGCACGCCCGTGTCTATTCGGAGTTGTTCACGGATGAGCAGGCCCGCCTGCAAAGTGTGCTGAGTACCAGACTAAACCGTACTGTGCGGCTTCAGGTGACGGAAGATCCAACCCTGATGGGCGGGATTGTACTGGAAATTGGAGATACGGTATATGACGGCAGTGTGCAGCATCAACTCTCGCTGCTCCAGGGGCATCTGCATGTACAGACCTAATTAATAATTATGAAATGACAACAGCTATACGACCAGATGAAGTCACAGCACTCCTCAGGCAGGAGCTCGGTGGCTTTGAGTCCACTACGGATATATATGAAGTGGGCACTGTCCTACAGGTGGGAGACGGCATCGCCCGGATTTACGGTCTGTCACAGGTGCAGGCTGGAGAATTGATTGTGTTCCCGGAACGCGATGTGACCGGCATGATCCTGAACCTGGAAGAAGACAGTGTAGGGGCAGTTCTCTTTGGAGAGGTACAGGAAGTCAAAGAAGGCGATCAGGCACGTCGAACCCGCCGGATTGCCTCCATCCAGGTGAGAGAAAGTATGCTGGGGCGGGTCATCGACCCACTTGGAAATGTGCTTGATGGCAAGGGTGCACTCACCGGTGAGACCTGTGAAATGCCCCTTGAGCGCAAAGCACCCGGTGTCATTTATCGCCAACCCGTATCCGAACCTCTCATAACCGGAATCAAGGCAATTGACTCTATGATCCCGATTGGCCGTGGACAACGGGAATTGGTGATCGGGGACCGGCAAACCGGCAAAACTGCCGTATTGATTGATACGATCATCAGTCAGCGTTCCACCCATGAGACCGATGCACCGGTCTACTGCATCTATGTTGCGATTGGGCAAAAAGCCTCTACGGTTGCACAGGTTGCCCGTGCGCTGGAGGAAAATGACGCAATGGACTACACGGTGATTGTGAATGCACCGGCTTCGGTTGCCGCTCCACTCCAGTTTATTGCACCGTTTGCTGGTGCCTGCATCGGTGAATACTTTCGGGACACAGGGCGCCATGCACTGGTCATTTATGACGATTTGTCCAAGCAGGCCGTAGCATACCGGCAGGTTTCTCTTCTGCTGCGGCGTCCACCCGGACGTGAGGCCTACCCGGGAGATGTTTTCTACCTCCACAGCCGCCTTCTTGAGCGTGCAGCCAAGATCACGGCAAGCCAAGAGATTGCATCACAAATGAACGACCTGCCTGATTCGCTGAAGGACAAGGTCCAAGGAGGAGGATCTCTAACGGCTCTGCCCGTTATCGAAACGCAGGCCGGAGCTGTCGACGCATATATCCCGACCAATGTGATTTCCATTACGGACGGTCAGATTTACCTGGAGCCCGACCTGTTCAATGCGGGCATACGCCCGGCGATCAATGTAGGGATTTCTGTGAGTCGTGTCGGTGGCAGTGCACAGATCAAGGCAATGAAGTCTGCTGCGGGGATGCTGCGGTTGGATCTGGCCCAATACCGGGAACTGGAAGCGTTCTCCAAGTTCGGATCTGATCTCGATCCTGCGACACAGAGGCAACTGCGACGCGGTGAATGCCTTGTGGAATTACTCAAACAGGGGCAATTCGCGCCTGTACCTGTCGAAGAGCAGGTTGCCATAATCTTTATCGGCAGTGAAGGCCTTCTGGATACAGTCGCTGTGTCTGACATTGATCGCTTCGAGGCAGAGCTCCTTGAAAACCTCAGAGTTCGCGCTGCAGATGCCCTTGCCAGCATTCGAGACACCGGCGTGTTGACCGATGAAGCCAAAGAGGCGTTCCGTCAGGAGGCAAAACGACTCGTTGAACTTTACGCTGCGAAAGCCTGATGGCAACCCTGCGTGACATTCGGACACGTATTGGCTCCGTCCAGAATACGCAACAGGTCACACGGGCCATGAAGATGGTCGCGGCAGCAAAACTGCGCCGGGCTCAGGAAGATATTTTCAAGACGAGACCGTACGCTTATAAGATTGGCGAAATCATTGAGCACCTCAAACGTCAGGGCGCGGTAGAGTCACACCCGCTGCTTCGGGAACGCGAAGAGATAAAGGGAGCCCTGATCATTGTCGTTACAGGAGATCGTGGATTGGCGGGTGCCTTTAACAGTAATGTGATCAAAACCGCTGAGTCGCTGATTCACTCAAACTACTCCGAACTCCATGCAAACGGGACATTGCAGATTGTTGGGGCAGGACGTAAGGGAGCCGAGCATTTCCGTAAGCGCGGATATAAGATGGCGGCAGACCTCAGCGATGTATTCAAGGAGTTAACATTCGATACCGCTCTTGACATTGGAAACTTGGCGATAAAGGGCTTTCTGGAAGGAGACTGGGACGAAGTCAAGATCGTCTACAACGAATTCAAAAACACCATCGCCCAAAACCGGATTACTGCTCCGCTGATTCCAGTGCCTCCAGAGCAGTTTCGGACCCCGGTGATGCTTCAGGAAGATTTAATGGCCCCAGAGATTCAGGACTGCTACCGAGCGGATTATATCTTCAACCCCGACTCTGCAAATATCTTGAATGCTCTCGTTCCACGATTCGTGAATTTTGAGATCTGGCGTGCTTTGCTGGAATCCTCTGCTGCTGAGCATGGGGCGCGTATGGTTGCAATGGATAATGCCACGGCGAACGCTAAGGAACTCCTGCGCGCATTACGCCTCCAATATAATCGCGCCCGTCAGAGCGCAATCACGACAGAGATCCTGGAAATCATCAGTGGCGCAAACGCCCTGGAGGAGGGTTGATTGTTGGCCTTTCTTGCTTCCAGCATTTTCGTGAATCCTTGAAATCCACTCGATTCCTTGGGGAAACAAGTGGGGGGTTGTTGCCCAAGTTTGCGAATAAGTAGGCGGAGCATTTTCCAGCATGCACAACCCAATATGGGTAGATCGGGTAATCCAATCCCTCGACTGGGCACGCGGAGAGCTTCAACTATGCCAGCACGAGGTGGAGCACGGGATTGCAACCATGAAACCCTATATCGGCGAAAACCGGCTTCTGCGGGCCAATTCGGCAGCGCTCAAGGCTATAGTCATAGAAACCCAATGAAATCAACAGCTCGCAACAATCTCCGTTAACTGCATCAAACTTGGGTTAGGTTACCCAAGAACATGAGGGATGCTAATCGCCAAGATCATACACAACAACAATAGGGGCATCGTTATCGTCTCTCCCACTTGCATAGGCCCGATCACCCTTGACGACCCTCAAATTCATTTGTGGAGGAAGCACAACTTCATATACTGGCTCACTGTCGGAATTCAGAACCGTCCATAGTGCGATTCCTTTTTCTGTCTGGGTATGCTTAACCCAAATCCTTCCCTGATCGTCTACAGTGAATGTGCTGTAAGCAGGCTTTGTCTCTGGTATTCCCGCCTCAAGTAGGCTACTTTTTTGGGTTCTTGTGCCAATTTTGTGAAAACATGATTTTCACTGCATTCTGGGGGAGAGGTCCAGCCCTCCGAGATGGAAGTAAATGGCGGTGGCAAATCGTTCATTATTTCGGAATCCACGGGAGCGTACTTTGACGGTTTTTATGCGGCTGTTGATGCTTTCGGCCGGGCCATTACTAACCTTGAGAATAATCGCATTGATGATTCCCCACAGATGTTTTTTAATGGTTTTGGCGGCTTCCTTCACCGGCTCCAAGCGGCAGCGCATGGCCCAGGAGAGCCACTTTTCCCAGCCCTTGCGGGCCCAGGTGGGATGCACATAATGCCATAGATTTCGGGCCATCTCCTTGATTGCCCATGCCCGGGCAGTTTTCAATGAACTGTTCTTCAACGACTGGAACCGCTTTTTCTGCTTCTTGGACATATTTTCCCGGTTCGTTAGCCAGTCGTACTTACTTCCGGTGAGGGTTGTGTCGCCTTCGGCGCGTAGCGCCTTGTGCTCCTGGCGGCGCACTTTGTCCACGGCCTCCCCCAGATACTTCGCCACATGAAACCGGTCAAACGCAATCTTCTTCTCTGCATCGGGAACACACGCGAAGGTGGACGACACGTAGGCGGGCCACATGTCCATGCTCACGCTCTCAATTCCCGCCAATTGTTCGGAGCTGAGACGTTGATACCAGTGCTTTAGCACATCTTTCGTGCGACCGATCCCCACATACAGGACCTGACCTGACTTCGCATTGGACACGATCGTCACGTATTTGTGCCGCTTGCGAAAGGAGGTCTCATCCACGCAAATGTGCGGAATGATCTCCGTTTGTCTGCGATCAAGTCCACGTGCTACCGCATGCTCCATGATCCGTGAGACCGCTTTCCAGCCCACCCCAAGCTGGCGAGACACCGCCGATACACTCGCCTCACGAAGCCAGCCAATCACCATCTCTTCAAAACCATAGGTGAACCGGGAACTCGGCGAAGCCCAGGGAACCTCCACCGTCCGAACCCCATGCGCAGGACATTTTACCCGCGGGATTCGGGCGATCAGTTCCGTACGATACGTACACGTATCAAGATGACGCCAGGAACGCGCCGTGCGCAAATCATAAAATGGACAAACCTCCTTACACTGCGGACAGGCCAGCGAAGACGTATCCGAGCAGGTTAACATGACCCGTCGTACACGATCTGGATTATCATACTCATCCGATAGAATCTCCCACGGTGAGCCCAGACCTAAACTCCCGCGGACGCCCTCTTGATTCGTTTTCATTGTATGCGTATCTGCTTTGGTTAATCTCCTCGGAATGACGACCAGAAACAAATGGAAAATGATCCCAAATCATGACCGCCTTATTCCCAATTTGCCTAAATTTACAGATCCGATCACAATAATGGGTGAAGACCCCTTTTTTGGGACGCGGACATGTGCTGCATCCGTTCGTTCAACATAGCTTCGGTTACAGGGATTGGTCGGTGTGGATAACGAATTCTCCCAACAAAATCACCTTCAAATGTATGAATTGCAACGTTGATTGAATCATTCCAACCAGAATATAATAACCCTCCAGGGCCAGACTGGATAAAGGAGTCTCGACTATACGGTAGTATCATGACCGATATCCCGGTAGCAGAAGCAGTCATCAAATATCTGGTCATAGCCCAAGTTTAACATAAAATACTGATTCCAGCGTTGAGCGGGGGCTTCCGGCCTGATTCAGGCCGATTAGGGCACTACCGATTGGCATGGATTGGGTCTGTTCAGATCGTGGTGATTTCCGTTTCGAGTGGACGCGGATCGATCTTCAGCGCCTCGTAAATTTCGCGTTGATCTGCATCGGGATCCGAGGTGAGGCGCGTGTGCAGGGCTACGTGATCGTTTCGTGTTTGATGGATGGTAGCCCGTCGTTGGGACGAGAGCACATTGCGAATGGTGGTCCAACTCCAGGAGATTCCCTGTTGCCGCAGGTAGGTTCGCACCACCTGTACGACCTGATACGCAAGCACAGTGATGAACAGATGCCCTTGGGTGCGTTGATCGGTTTGGTGAAAGATAGGCCGCAATCCCAACTCACTCTTGAGCGAGCGGAACACGGCCTCCAGATCCGTCAGCATGATATAGGTCTGCCACAGCTGAGCGGTGGAAAACTCCATGACATTGGTCCTCAAGCTGTAGGTGCCGGGATCGGTCCACATCGAATTCGCTTTCGGCCGCGCACGCCACTTCACCTGCACCGCCTTCTCTTGCTTCTCATCGGCAATCACCTCAATGTCGTAGTGCTGTCCAATCCCACCACTGCTTTTCTTGAATCGTCCAATCCGCTCCCAAATCCGCGAAAGCTTCTTCGTCGTCTTCGGTCGGGATAACCCCTGGTCCAACTGCGTGAGCTGTGCTTCAAACTTCGCACGACGACGTGCCACCATGGCTTGCTCCTTCTTGATCCGTTGGCTCGAACGACAATAGACCCGGACCTCTTCCGAGTCCCGGACCTCATACAGTTCTACGCCGTTATCCAACTCGGTCACCTCTTGATCTGCTGGATCAAAGACCCGGGCCCGCTCCCGACTCATCACCAGATATCGGTACTTGGCCTGGCGAAGCCATTGCACGTTTTCCGCGGTTGCAATCCCCCGATCCATAATCACAATGGCCTCGTTCGGGGCATCCGCTTCCTGGAGCATCGTTTGGAGGGTCTCCGGCTCTGCCGTATTGCCGGCATAGATCTTTGAGCGCCGCACAAATCCACTCCCATCCAGAACCAGAGCCAAGGTGATCAGAGGACGATCATTCCGCTTCTCCTTGGACCGCCCACGCTTGGCCAACGATTGAGCAGATCCCGATCCCGCCAGATAGGTATTGGTCAGATCCAACAGCGTCACCGTACATCCCAATCCAAACAGGGACATGGCTTCGGTGAATACCTGCGATTCAATCGCATCGCGGTGCTTCACCAGTTGATCGGAGGCCCGGTAGAGATGCATCAAACTCATGCGCTGGAACGATCCTCCCAGGAATTCCCCAAGACCGCTCTCGTTACAGAGCCACGCATAGGTTGCGCGCTCGGAAGCAGGCTTGGCCAAGCGTCCGACAATCGCCCCCAATGCCGCATGCTGGGTCTTGGGAGTCATCCCAAGGCCCCGCAACAGCTTCGGGATTCCCAGCTGGTTCAGGGCCCACAAGGACACATGTTCCACCCCCACACTCCGCACCATGCTCATACGGGTAGAGGCGACATCCACCGTGTGCCATCTCGGATCCAGTGGCTCGCCCTGGGCCAGCTTTGCCTGTCGCAGCCGCTCGGCCTGCTTGGCGAACAACTGCCCAACGATGGCCTCGGCCTGATCCTCCAACGGTTTGGGCAAGGGCGGCAGGAGCGAGACCTGCCCCTGGAGAAGTTCGTCAATCCGGCGGCAGAGCAGAGGCCAGTCGGATTCCTTGACCGGAAATTGACTTCCCAGATGCAGGAGCGTCTCCTGCTTCACCTTGGCGCCGTAGCGGACATTGTGAACGAGCCGGAACGCATGATAGGTGGTTCCGTCCTTCATGGTCCGGGTCATGGTTTTTCGGATAAACATGATGGCAGGAAACGAAGGGGGCCGGCGAAGGTTCCCACAGAAAACGCATTATGGCACTACAATCGTCCGAATCCACGAACGACGCAAAAGGAAATGGGCCAATGCAGGCTGGAATCAAAGGTTCGGGGCCAAGGTCAGGCGAAAAAAAAACTAAAAAAGGCCCCAAAATGGGGCCTCGTGTAGAGTCAGGGGGCGGCGCGGTACTCTTAGGATCCGGTGGCTCATCCGTCACTTTCGTTCCGGGCCTCAGTCCGGCTTCCTTAACCCCGTTTCCGCCCCCTGCTCGTCGAACCGGACGTGCGGATTTCCCGCATCCGGCTCTCAATCGGGCGCATGCCCTTCGCCCACGGAAGGTCCTTCATCTTCCGCTCAAGACGCACGATCCCATACTTCTCGTACAGAATCACATCCGAAAATCGCACATATTTACCGGACTTCATCTTGTGCTTCCGACAGAACCACTGTCGCAGCCGCCAAGCCGCGTGCCGATCAATCGATGCATACGCTGGACTGACCTGTCCCAATGTGAAGTAGTTCGCCCAGCCGGACAACATCCGGTTGAGTTTTGCCACCATTTCCTCGGGAGATCGTAGTCCATAGCGGGCATCCGTTTGCTCGCTGATTCGACGGCAGATGCTCTGGACGCTCGCCTGGCTCGGTCGGGTGCCGATATAGCGACTCCCGGACTGACGACGATAATTCCATCCAATTCGGTACCCCAAAAAGTGCAATGCCTCTTCTGGACACCGTAAGCATCGGGTCTTCTCCGCATTCACGATGAGCTTTGCCTTGTTGAACAGTCGCTTGGCAACTGTGAGCATCGTCTGTGCAGGCGCATGGCCCAAAATGCACAAATCATCGGCGTGGCACACAATTTCCGCGGAGAACTGTCGGGTATACCCCCACAGCTTCCAGCCAAGGATGAAGCGGCGCATGTAGATGTTGCTCAACAGTGGCGAGATCGGACTCCCTTGCGGGGTTCCTTTCCGCGTCTTACGCCCCGGGTTGGTGGTGCATTTGCGACCCTGCTTATCCTGGATCACCACCGGCATCACCAGCCACGCCTTGAGCAGCCGCAGCATGCGGCCATCACTGACTCGACGCGCTACGCTTCGCATCAGTTCTGCGTGCGGGATCTCCCCAAAGTAATTCGATAAGTCCAGGTCTACCACTTCCCGGTGCCCCTGATTGAGCAACCCGTGGATCCGGCGTACCGCATCCTTTGCGCTGCGTCCAGGACGATACCCATACTGTTCCGGCTGCAAATCGGCCTCAAAGATTGGCCAAAGTACCAACCACGCGGAGGTTTGCACCACGCGGTCCCGGACCGTAGGAATATGTAATGGACGAAACTTCCCCGGCTGCTTTTTCGGAATCAACACTTGACGCACCGGTTGCGGTGTGTACGTGTCCTCCCGAAGGTCCTGCGACAGTTCCCTCAACCACGATGCCACACCGTTGGCCTCAATGTCTTGGATCGTTTCCCCGTCCACGCCCGCCGATCCGCCATTGCGGCGTACCAGTGCCCACGCTTCCCAGAGAAAATCCATCCGCCACACCTTGTCCGCAAGCGCATGAAATCGCCGCTCAGGTTCTTCCTTCGCTTTCGCATGGAGGAGGTGCTGGAAAGCCTGAACCCGAGTTGACCCTCTTAGACTCTCGTCAGTAGTCATGTCCCTTTTTCCTTTACCTGCCATGCCCGATTCAGGACCCCTTCCCTCGACAGGCATTACCCTGCGTCTTCAGTAATACGGGCCCATCCGCCACCCTACCGGCCCGGCCTGTCCCTCGCAGGATGCCAGTTTGCCTCGTGCAAAGGCACCGATAGGGCTTCCCGTGTTGCCACGCTTTCCATCTTCCAGACGTGCCAGCGTCAATACCCCGGCGAGACATGTCGGTGCATACATCGTTCGCTTCCCGATCACATGGCAGACTTCCCCATATTAACGGAAGGTCGTCTCTCGCATTACCCGTTTCGAGGCCTGCTCGACGTTCACGCGTGTTCTGGCCCGCCTGCTCGCTAAGCCACCTTAAATGTGGCCCGTTTACTCCGAAGTGCTTCATGCTATGTCGTTACCTCCATAACACGCTACGAATGCTACCATTTGGAACGATAGTTAATGGGCGGGTTTCGCACCCGCTAGGAAAACGCGCCTTTCCACGGCGCACGTTAAACTTGGGATAGGAAGGCGCAATAAAGGTTCCCCGACGATCCTGCCCTGCCGATCTATATGATGAATTGTGGCATACATCAATGGGTCATCTGTTTCCATACTACTTGAATAAAATGGCGAGTAGCGCACTACAAAGAGATTGTTTTCAAAAGCAATTAAATCTGTGGGAGAGCGACTGCCATCATCGTCAGTGTTACTGACAGATATTTTGTAGGTAAAATGATGCCTCTGTGGTTCAAAAACGGAAAGACTATTATCCCGGAAATCCCAGACAAAAATCGAATCGCGCGGACCTACGTGTAACCCTACGACACTACTGAATTCTCCGGGCCCCTCTCCTTCTCGACCGAACGTACGAATTAGGTCTCCTTTCTCGGAGAAGACATGGATGATTTTGGACGCATCATCCCACACAAAAAACTGGTTGATGGAGTTCAATGCAATCCCGGTGATTTCTCCGAACAATAGAGTGTCTCCGCGGACTTCATCTCCAATCCGAAAACTCTCATTTAATTCAAGACGTTCTACAGAATTCAGGATATCGTTTGAGGGAGCATTTTCACACATGGAACAGCTTGAAACAGTCAGGATGAACACTAATAAATAGAGCTTATGATGCGACATAAGAATTATCTTTTTGTGGATGAATGATCCCCGAAACCGGTACAATGTTTAGTTCTATCTCTGGACTCTGTCCTCAATGGGCTGTAGGGGATGTCAATCAATTCAGCATGGTGATTCACAAAATGTACGTTAATTTGAGTATCCGAGAGGTACTGCGTGTAATGAGTACGAGATTTTTTCAATGAGTTTTGCATGGAATCCGACTGGTAAAACGCTTTGAATGCATATGCGTTAAACGCACCTTCTTGATGGTCCTTGGGAGAGGTGGCCGAGTGGCTGAAGGCGCTCCCCTGCTAAGGGAGTATGGGTTAACAGCTCATCGTGGGTTCGAATCCCACCCTCTCCGCTTTTGTCGAATACGGTTTGTCGTGCAGGCGGAAAATTGAACCCCGGAGGGGTGGCAGAGTGGTCGAATGCACTGGTCTTGAAAACCAGCGTACCGCAAGGTACCGGGGGTTCGAATCCCTCCCCCTCCGCACTGTACCGAAGTCTGAGGAATGCTCCCCGCATATGGATCACGATGAGTGAGCCACCTCATTCAGGCACTAACTTGGCAGATTGGGCGCGCCTGTACTGTGTCCTGTTCCTAGAGGTCGGAAGCGGATTGCGTGGAAAAAGAGAGGTGTCTATTCCCTATATTGATTCTTCAGGAATTTTCGAATTTTTACCATGAAATACTTGACGATCTATTCCATTGTTTCTCTGATTGTACTGTTTGCACCCGATGCGGGCGCCCAGGTAACCGTGCGGGGAACGGTAAGCGACGAAAGGACCGGTGAACCCTTGGAGCTTGTAACGGTCGTCATTGAAGGGACCAGTATCGGAACTACCACTTCACCGGAAGGCACGTTTGAGCTTGAACTTCGCGGAGCTGATGACATCCTGGTATTCTCGTTTATCGGATATGTGACACAGCGGATTACCCCCCCCATGGATGGCACGGAGTTGAATGTGATCCTGACTCCATCCATTGAGGACATTGACGGTCTGGTCGTTGTAGGAACGCGGCGACTCCCCCGACTCGTGACAGATTCAGCTGTACCCATTGATGTGATCTCTCCCCGAGACCTGCAGAGCACAGCGAGTACGGACATTGACGACATCCTTCGCTCCCAAATCCCTTCGTACAATGTTCAGAGGCATGAGATAGATGGATCAACGACCTTTGTTAGACCTCCTACACTGCGAGGGCTTTCACCTGATAACACGATTTTACTCGTAAATGGGAAGCGCCGCCACCGCTCGGGCTCCTTATCCCTTTTCGGGAGCGCGCTGATTCTCGGCTCACAGGGACCCGACATGAATATGATTCCTGCTATCGTGGTGAAACAGTTCGAGGTACTACGGGACGGTGCATCCGCTCAATATGGTGCAGATGCGGTCGCGGGTGTTTTCAACCTGCAACTGCGGGATGCTGATCACGGATTCTCCGTTCGTTCACGGGTAGGCCAATACCATCAAGGCGACGGACGCCATATCTCCATTGCTGCAAATGCAGGCTTCCCGCTGACTGAACAGGGCTTCGTGAACGTCAGTCTTGAGTACCGCGATCTGGAGCCTACGAATCGCTCTGTAAATCGGTCGGATGCGTTAACACTGATGAGTAAAGGCTTTCCCGTCGCCCAAACGGCTCAGGTTTGGGGAAATCCGGATATTGATGATGCAATCACAGGATTTTTCAATGCCGGACTGGATTTGAGTGAATCCACACATCTGTATGCCTTCGGGGGATATGGCCGACGCTCCGGCAATGGCAGCTACTATCTCAGAGCACCATCAGGCAGCGCCGCACGGGCCAATGTCTTCAGGCTTGGATCCGGGGACAGTGCCACACGTGCGATTGCGGATCTTGATCCGAATGATGGGATTGACTGCCAAACGCTAGATGATTTGCCATCTCTGGACTCAGATTTCAGTGCAGTACAGTCCTTCGTCGCAAATTACCGGGGTACATGCTACCTGTTTAATGAGGATTATCCAGGTGGATTTACTCCACGATTTGGTGCTGATATGTCAGACTTGAGTGCAGTCGCGGGGCTACGTGGCGACAGCCCGTCTGGATTTCAATGGGATGTTAGCGCAGGTATGGGAAGAAGTCTCATGGACTACTTCATCCGAAATACCGTCAATGCTTCCTTAGGTCCCGAACAACCGTCTGAATTTCGCCAGCGTGATTTTCTACAAGAGGAATACAGCGTGAACCTGGATGTATCCTATCCGGTGAGCCTTGAAAGCTTTCACTCGCCGCTCAATATCGCCGGGGGAGTACAGTGGAGAACAGAGATATTCGAAACCCGAGCGGGTGATGCTAATTCGTATACGATCGGCCCCTTTAAAGACCAGGGCTTTTCTGTGGGTTCAAACGGAGATCAAGGAATTCCCCCAGAGTACGCTGGACGCTGGAAGCGTCCGAATTATGCCGCGTACGTTGACCTTGAAGCAGATGTCATTCGGACTTTGCAGATCGGCATTGCTGGGCGTTATGAGAACTTCTATCAGGATTTTGGAACTACACTCACCGGAAAGGTGGCTGCCTTATGGCGTGCCACACCAATATTGAGTTTTCGTGGATCTGTGAGTACGGGATTTCGTGCACCCACACCAGGGCAAACCAACCTTCAGAATATCCAAACGAATTTTGACTCCAAAGGAGGGCTGATTGACGCCGGACAGATCCCTTCGTATCATCCGATTGCACAGGCCTTAGGCGGAAAGCCCCTGACCGAAGAATCTGCGGTCAACTTGGCGTTGGGTACCATCCTTCGAATCTCACCAGACCTAGTCCTTACAGCGGATCTGTTCAGCATTACTCTACGTGACCGGATCGCACTTAGTGGTGGCATTCCCCTGAATGATGAACTCGCCACAGTTCTCAGCGAATCTGGACAACTCGCCGGGTTCGAAACACTACGGGAGGTAAAGTTTTTCTCAAACGACTTTGATACCCGCCAATTTGGTATAGATGTTCTACTATCCTACGACAAGGAATACAGTAATGGCCGCGCAGCCATTGCCAGCATCGCTTACAATTGGACACGTCCTGAACTATTAAGATTTTCCGATCCTACAACGATCAATACATTCTTGGGAAAGCCTCTGACTGAATCCACTCAGGTCAGTATTCTGTCTCCCAGGCGGAAGATTGAAATGGAGCATGTGAATCCTCAGCATCGCATTGTGGCGACGGGTCGCAAAATTATGGGACCCTACCAGGGGATGGTTCGTCTCCATTATTACAGCAGCTGGAAAGCATGCCTGTTCTTCAGTTTCTCATGTACCGTTGGCGGCCAGGACGCTCTGAGAACTTACGCTGGAAGCTGGATCGTTGATGCAGAAGTAGGATATCGGATCAGTGATAGCTATGCCGCCGCGTTTGGGGTCAATAATGTTTTTGCAATTGACCGTCCTGCGGATCCGATTGAACGCAATGTACAGGGGAACTCAAATGTGCCCAGTACACCATGGGACTATAACGGAGCTGCACTGTATCTGAGACTCTCAGCAGACTTTTAGCCCAACTTTTGCGATCTGGCAGAAAACCCTGCGAAAATAAGTGATCCGTTTCCCAAAGTAGCTCTCCGATAAGGCCTGCTGGATCCTGACGAGGTTTCAACCCCCTCGATGCATGCAATGATCCGTACAAGAACAAACGCGTAAACGGGCCGAGTGGCGGTCTGTCATTCCCTCGAAAATCGCAGGGGATCTGCCAAATCAGCCCTTGGTTCAGGGAGTAGAAAGCATGGTTGACTATGGAGTATGACTCAATTAAGGATCGGATCAGCCACTGGTTTGACTCGTATCCAAAACTGCTCCCTCTACTTTTTGTCGTACTGGATCTGTTATTTCTCCGAACCTGGTACGTTCATCGGGCGATCCGGGAAATGAAGCTGGGACCAGATTCAAAGCTCCTGGATGCGGGGACCGGCTTTGGGCAATATGCATGGCATGCGTTACGTAAATATCCCGGCGTCTTTGTTACGGCAACAGATCTCAAGGAAGATTATCTGGAGCGTGCCTCCAAATGTTTTGAAGTATTTGGGCTTTCGGGCCGGATTGAGCTACGGGTTGAAGATCTTACAGATCCAAGTGTAACCGGTCTCTTTGACTGCATTCTGGCGGTAGATGTCCTCGAGCACATTGAAGAGGATGAGGCGGCAATCCATCATTTTGCGCAGCGCCTGCAACGAGAAGGGTGCCTGATCATTAGCACCCCGAGTGATCAAGGAGGGTCCGATGTCCATGACGAGGATCAGACGAGCTTTATCAGTGAACATGTCCGCGACGGCTATAACCTCAATGAGCTCATGCAAATGCTTACACATGCCGGACTTGAAGTCGTTGATGCGCAGTACAGCTATGGAGCCTGGGGATCCCTAGCCTGGCGCCTGCTGATCAAGTTCCCGATGCTACTTCTTGGTAGGTCATTATTTCTTGCACCACTGGTCGCACTCTATTACGTACCCGTGCTGCCATTGGGCCTACTGATGAACACCCTTGACCTGTACAATACAAATACGCGCGGAACGGGATTGATTGTCGTTGCACGCCAAAATACCTGAGTCCAACCAAATGCTTTAACTTTAGGGAATCGTTCTTCTAATTCAGAGTGGTTGTGAGAAGTAAATATATATTCGTGACCGGCGGCGTTTCGTCTTCGCTCGGAAAAGGCATTTTCTGTGCGTCTCTGGGCCGACTGCTTGAAGCCCATGGCCTTCGGGTCTCTATCCAAAAGCTGGATCCGTACATCAATGTGGATCCAGGCACCATGAACCCCTATGAGCATGGGGAAGTGTTTGTTACTCATGACGGAGCGGAGACGGATCTGGATCTCGGGCATTACGAACGATTTCTCGGACACGAAACCAGTCAAGCAAATAATGTTACCACCGGCCGCGTCTACAGCGAAGTGATCGGAAAAGAGCGCGCCGGCGAATATCTCGGAAAAACCGTCCAGGTTGTCCCCCACATCATTGATGAAATCAAGGCGTGGATTGTGCGCCTTGCGGAGAGCGAAGAACTGGATGTCATCATCTCAGAGATTGGCGGCACAGTTGGGGACATTGAAAGCCTTCCCTACCTCGAAGCGATTCGGCAGCTGCGCTACGAAATGGGATCCATCAATGCGCAGGTGGCACATCTGACGCTAGTACCTTACCTCGCAGCTGCGGGCGAACTGAAAACCAAGCCCACTCAGCATTCAGTAAAAACACTGCTCTCGTACGGCCTGCAGCCCGACCTCTTGGTCTGCCGCTCGGAGCGTCCGCTGGACAAAGAGTTGCGCGAAAAAATTGCCCGCTTCTGTAACGTGGAAACCCGTGGAGTGATTGAGGCAGCTGATGCCCGCTCCATCTACGAGGTCCCTCTCCAACTAGCTCGGCAGGGAGTTGAGAAACTGGTCCTTGAACGACTGGGACTGACAGACCCTAGGACGAAAAAATCCATCACCAGTGAACCCGAACTGGCTGAGTGGACACGCTTTGTTCAACGGTTGCATGCCCCAGACAAAGAAGTACGTATCGCATTGGTCGGGAAATATGTGGCCCATCAGGATGCCTACAAGTCCATCACCGAATCGTTTATCCTAGCCGGTGCAAAGCTGTCTGTTCATGTGGATGTAAGCTTTGTCGAAAGTGAGGAGATTGATGAACACAACTGTGAAGCAATGCTCCAGGATGCAAAAGGAATCCTGGTAGCACCTGGTTTTGGTTCACGCGGGATTGAAGGAAAAATCGCAACAGCCCGTTACGCCCGGATCAAAAAAGTCCCTTTCCTCGGAATCTGCCTAGGACTTCAGTGCGCCATCATCGCATTTGCACGGGATGTCTGCGACCTGCAGGGAGCGCACTCAACCGAGTTTGACCCGAATTCGCCCTGGCCGGTCATTGATCTGATGGCAAGTCAAAAGAATGTATCCGATAAGGGTGGAACGATGCGGCTTGGTGCATACAACTGCGAAATCACAGAGGGCTCACAGGTGCACTCCATTTATAACAAGACCCAGGTGCGTGAACGACATCGCCACCGATACGAGGTCAATAACTCCATCAAACATCGCCTTGAAGAAAAAGGGTTGAGGTTCACCGGAATCAATCCAGAAAGTGGACTTGTTGAAATTGCTGAACTGCCCTCCCACCCCTGGTACATCGGTGTACAGTTCCATCCCGAGTACCGTTCTACCGTGGGCAATCCCCACCCCCTGTTTCTGTCATTCGTCGCCGCTGCGCTCGAACACAAGGGGTAACCCCGCCCCCTGTACTCCGCTGAGCTTTACCCTTGACTACGCGGGAAAACCGTGCAGATCAACGAAGGTGATTGGTGCCTTTTTCACGGTAATTCCGACCAAAATTTAATTTTGTGGGTAATTGTGGGAAATTGTGGGAAATTTTCCTTATCATTAACTAGGTAGGTCTACTCAAGAGGTCCCCATGCCTGGATTTAAGGGACAGGCGACGTATTCAGTTGATGGAAAAGGGCGCATCGCGATCCCCTCTAGGATGCGTGCGTGCATGAGCCCGGAGGCACATAGTACCCTGGTGATTACGCGTGGATTCGAGCGATGCATTTTTGCCTATCCGCTTGATGAGTGGCTGAAGATCGAAGACCAGATCTCGAAGCTCAACCCCTATAGCCAAAAGCACAGAGCATTCATCCGCCAATTCATGAGATGGGCGGAAGAAGTCACCATAGATGCAAAGGGGCGAATCCCTCTGCAACGACCGCTGCTTGAGTATGCGGGAATCGAAAAAACAAGTTTGATCCTTGGGAGCCAGAAGTACCTTGAGGCCTGGGATCCCCAAAGATTTGAAGAATACCTAGCTGCCGAAGAAGCAGACTATGAAACGCTTGCGGCGGAGGTTATGGGAAGCTGATGTCTACCGTTCCTTACGCAACCGCCTATCATGCACCTGTTCTCTCACACACTGTACTGAAATACTTGGTAACGGACATCAACGGCACGTATGTTGACGCGACCGCAGGAGGCGGCGGACATGTTGCTGCTATTCTCTCCGTGTTGTCGCCCAAGGGGAGGGTCGTTGCAGTTGATCGGGATGCAGACGCCGTCCAAACCGTGAAAGCGCGACTGCCCGATGCCATCACGACGGAGCAACTGGCCGTATATAAGGGGAGATTCAGCGACTTACAGAGCCTGATCCCAAACCTTCTCCCCGTCACGGGGCTGCTGCTGGACCTTGGTGTCTCCTCTCATCAACTGGACTCTGGTCGAAGAGGATTCAGCCACCGTCAACGTGCCCACCTGGACATGCGGATGGATACTGAATTCGATATCACTGCAGCAGATATCGTGAATGGATCTACTGAAATTGAGCTGGTAAATATCCTCCGCTCCTGGGGAGAAGAGCCCTATGCACGGCGAATTGCTCGAGCGATCGTTGCAAACCAGCCCGTTAAAACTACCACAGACCTAGCCCACATTGTGCGCGATGCAGTCCCGACCCGATGGGAATCTCGGGCAGTTTCCCGCACATTCCAAGCCCTTCGCATTGCTGTCAATGGAGAATTGGATGAGCTGGCCCAGATTCTTGAATCCAGCCCGGAAATTGTGGCAGAAGGGGGGCGAATGGTTGTCATCAGCTATCACTCCCTTGAGGATCGGATGGTTAAGCGGATGCTGCGTGACGGAGTCTTGGAAGGAGAATCAAGGCGGGATTTTTACGGGAACCGGCTTGTGCCTTGGAAACCAGTCACGCGCCGACCTGTCGTCCCTGATGCTGCAGAGGTTGCGGCAAACCGCCGGTCCCGAAGTGCACGGCTGCGTGCAGGAGTTCGTTGCCCCGTACCTGTCAGTACATAATATTCTCTGATGTTTAAGCGCCGCAAATATGGACATCCCAATCAGGCCACACGCAGACAGCGTGCGGTAGAGCAGGCCATGACGACAGTTCGCAGTTGGCAGGAGTTAACGATCATTGATGAGTCTACACCGGAACGGAAAGTCATCGCTCGTATCTCCACCCTGCAGTTCGGCCTGATCATCTTTCTCCTTGCAGGGATCCTAACCGGCTATATCGGTCATATTCATGCATCGCAGGATCTGTTGGCGGAAATCAATACCCAACGGCGAGAAAATATTCGCCTCCACCTGCAGCACAACCGGCTCGTAGCAGATTACAATGCCCTTGTCGGCCCTTCCGTTATTTATGGGCGTGCCAAGGTGCTGGGACTTCAGAGAGGGCATGAATATGCAGGATTCATCCAGAGTGGCGCTCAGCAGACCGAACAATGAAAATCCGGGATCAAATACTGGGGCGGATGTATGTCGTGCTGACCGGCTTGGTGCTCATGCCGCTAATCATTGCCGGACAGCTGGTCTGGCTCAACGTTGAAGAGGGGGTTCACCTGCGTGAGTTGGGTCGACGTCAAGCAGAATCCCAACAATTACTCCTGCCGCAGCGAGGAGAAATTCTTGACATTAACGGACGGGCTCTAGCCGTGAACTCTCCACACTATAATCTCGCACTGGATCCCACCGTACCTGAATTCACGGAGCAAAAATTCGCCTTTCTGGCTCGCCTGTCCGATTTAACCGGTACCTCTGCAAGACAGCTTCAATCACGGATTGAGAATCGGTCGAGTGAGCAATTCGTCCGACTCATTGATTTGACACCGGAGCAGCGAAGAGAGGTCGCCTCCTGGGAGATGCCCGGCGTCATTCTCGAAGAACGCTCCCAACGTAAGTATGTCTACGGAACAACGGCCGCCCATATTATTGGACATATAGATACAGACGGTGTGGGCAAAGCGGGTCTCGAGCTTGAATATAATGAGTACTTGAAAGGGCAGCCAGGACGGCGTACTCTTTTCAGAGACCGCCGTGGATACCTCCGCGTTGATGCGGAGGGCGTCGTTGTTCCAGCCACCGATGGAGAGACCCTCGTACTCACGATTGATCTCATCCGTCAGACGATCATGGAGGAAGAACTCGCGGCTGGTGTCGCAGAAGCCCGTGCGATTCGAGGAAGTGCGATTGCAGTGGAGCCCAAAAGTGGAGCAATCCTGGCCATGGCCAATTTCCCCACCTTTGATGCAAATATGCCCTTGAAGACACCGGTATCCGCCTGGCGCAATCGCGCAGTCACCGACCGACTGGAACCTGGTTCCGCCTTCAAAATGATCGCCGCATCCGCAGCCCTGGAAACAGGTACCGTCTCCATGGATCAACTAGTCAACACCGGTGATGGAACTATTGATGTCTCTGGTTACACCTTGGACGACATCTCGAGATACGGAGAAATCACCTTCAGTGATGTGATCGTAAAAAGCAGTAACGTGGGAATGGCGCTCACCACGCAGCCCATGGCTCCAGAAGAGTTGTACCGGTACATACGCAACTTTGGATTTGGGCAAAAAACCTGGATTGATCTGCCCGGGGAGGTCGGCGGATTTCTCAAACGCACGAATCAGTGGAGCAGGACCACTAAAACCGCTCTCAGCATCGGGTACGAGATTGATGTGACCCCTATGCAGATGGTGATGGCATACGCCGCTCTCGCGGATGGTGGTCTACTGCGTCAGCCATATATCGTGGCTGAACGACGGGACGTAACCGGACGTGTGCTCTGGCGTGCAACCGATGATCCGGCCCGAACCGACTCCATCCGAAGGGTCCTGCAGGAAGAAACCGTCGCCATGCTCCAGCCAGCTCTCATTGAGGTTGTTCAGAGAGGGACTGCAACGGATGCTCAGATTGAAGGATTGACCATCGCAGGAAAGACCGGGACCGCCCGTAAGGTGGTCAATGGCGCCTACGGCAGCGGGTACCGGGCAACATTCGTTGGCTTCTATCCGGCCGAAGATCCACAAGTGGCCATGATCGTGGTTCTGGATGAGCCCCAAACCAGTATTTATGGCGGTAGGGTTTCCGCCCCCATATTCAAGAGGATCGCGGAGCGATGGATCGCAACCTTCCCGGCGTCCGGACTTCCCACTCCACAGGAAGGGTGGAGATTTCAGGTGCAACGAGACAGTCTTGTACCGCCATCTGGAACCGTAGCGATCTCCGAAGAATCTGTCCGGCAAAACCATGTAAAAGTTCGAGCTGCAGCCGATGAGACAGAGCTGACGGTGATGCCAGATGTTTTGGGACTTGATGCCCGGGCCGCATGGTTTTTGTTGAGCTCCAAAGGGCTGGATGTACAACTGAATGGGACCGGCTTGGTAGTCGGGCAATCTCCAGAGTCAGGGGCGGTCGTAGACACGGACGTAATCCTTCAATTACAGAACCATGAACTGGACTGATCTACATACCCGATTGGCCAGCGAGGGATTGCTCGTGAACCCCGCTGCGCCTGCACCGGACTTAATGGTCACCGGGGTCAGTCAGGACAGCCGCCATGTGCATCCAGGATACGTCTTCACTGCCGTACAAGGAACGCAGTTCGATGGACATGCCTACATCCAAAATGCACTGGATTCAGGTGCTTATGTCATTGTCTGCCAGGAGAACCCGGGTCAGGATCCTCGCTTCGTTCAGGTATCCAACACACGAAAAGCCGCTGCCGTGATTGCAGCAGCTTTCTACGGGGATCCAGCTGCTTCCCTGCATCTCACAGGTGTAACTGGAACCAATGGGAAAACAACTACTGGAGCACTTGTGCAGCATGTTCTTGAGTGTACCGGAACCATGACAGGCCTGATTGGAACGGTGTCCTATGTTACCGGACAAACAACCTACCCCGCCCAACTTACGACCCCTGATGCAACACAACTCCAGCCAATACTAGCAGAAATGGTTCGCGCAGGCTGTCAGGCGTGCGTGATTGAAGTTTCGTCTCATGCCCTGGATCAGTATCGAACTGCCACACTGAACTTTTCGGTCGGTGTATTCACCAATCTGATGCATGATCATCTGGACTACCATACAACTGCGGAGCAGTATCTCAAAAGCAAAAAACGCCTCTTTGATGACCTGAGCCCCGATGCAATCGCGGTTTATAATCAGGATGATCAGGCAGGTAAACGTATGGTGGAGAATACCCAGGCGACACAGTGCTCCTTTGGTCAGTATACCGACGCAGATATTCGATTTAGTATTGTAAACGACAACCCCAGCGGTCTCCAATTGCGTCTGGATGGCCAAACCAGTACGTTTCGGCTGGCAGGAACGTTCAATGCCTATAATCTGGCTGCCGCCTATGGAGCCGCACGTGCGAGTGGGCTGCCGCGCACAGATGTCATTGAAGCTCTGTCTGAGGCTCGCCCCGTCCCCGGCAGATTCGAGCAGTACCTGTGCGATGATGCCACACGAATTGTCGTTGATTTTGCGCATACACCGGATGCACTGGAGCAGGTCCTTCGGTCACTGGCCCACGCCCGCCGAAAAACGTCTCGGCTATGGTGCGTATTTGGATGCGGCGGCAACCGGGACACCATGAAACGCCCCCTCATGGGCGCAGTCGCAGAGGAGTTGGCCGATCATGTGGTCATCACGAATGATAATCCGAGGAAAGAACCTGCGCAGACAATCGCTAGGGACATCCTCCGTGGTATGAAAAAGCCCGAACGGGCACACTTGATTCTCTCAAGGACCGAAGCTGTGCAACATGTTGCGCAAACATGCAGCGCTGGCGACATCGTACTTGTTGCAGGCCGAGGACACGAGTCTGTTCAGAACGAAAATGGGATCCAGGTCAAATTGAAAGATCAAGACTTAGTCCTTGAAGCCTTTGCATCACGCAACCCGAAACCCCTCATCTGAATCCATGCTCTACTATCTGTTACAATGGCTGGAAGAGGCGTTTCATCCTCCGGGATTTCAGGTCGTGGAGTTCATCACGGTACGTGCGGCGCTTTCTGCCATCACAGCATTCGTCATCGTGATGGTCATTGGCCCCCACATGATTCGCTGGCTCGTACGCAACCAACTCGGGGAAGGAGTGCGTACGGAGCTGAGCGCCGGTGCCGTCGATCATTCACATAAACGTGGGACACCGACGATGGGCGGATTGATTATTGTCAGTGCAATTATGATTGCAACGCTCCTGTGGGGAGACCTGCGCGAGGTCTATGTCTGGCTCATTCTCATCGCGACCGCATGGATGGCCGCGTTCGGGTTCGCAGATGATTACATCAAGACTGTCCACAAAGACAAAGCAGGCTTGGCGGCACGTATGAAACTGACCGGCCAAATCGGACTGGGGCTGCTGGTGGGGCTCATCCTGTATTTCCACCCGCAATTTGAAGAAACGCGGTCCGTGACAGATCTCCCATTCGTTCAGAATTGGCATCTCGACTATAACATTCTGGGCAATACATTCCTGGGGGGGATGGAGCTCGGATGGGTCTTTTTCATCCCGATGACCATATTCATTGTTACGGCCACATCTAATGCAGTCAATTTGACGGACGGTCTTGATGGCCTGGCGGCAGGGGTCGCGGCAATCATCTCCATGGGGCTGGTCGTTCTCATCTATATCTCAGGACACGCAGGATTTTCCTCCTATCTGGGAGTACTGCACCTGACAGGCGCAGGGGAACTGACCATCTTTGCATCTGCGATGTGCGTTGCATGCCTAGGATTTCTATGGTTTAACGGTTATCCAGCAACCGTCTTTATGGGGGATACTGGATCGTTGTCCTTAGGGGCTGCCATTGCAGTCATCGCTGTGATGGTCAAAAAAGAACTTCTGTTACCACTGCTCTGTGTCGTCTTTTTTGTCGAAACATTATCGGTCATTCTGCAGACTACCTATTTCCGCTATACCCGTCGCAAGACGGGCACGGGGAAGCGGATCTTCCGCATGGCACCCCTGCATCACCATTATGAGGCAAAAGGCATGCACGAGGTGAAAATTGTTACCCGTTTCTGCCTCGTGACTGTAATCACCATGTTGGCAACCTTACTCTCGCTTCGGATCCGATGATGCAGCCGCACAACGTCCAGGGAAAACGCATCACCGTTCTGGGAGCTGCCCGAAGCGGCCGTGCAGTTGCGGATCTGTTGACCCGCACTGGTGCCAAAGTGTTGCTTTCTGACCATGGTCCTATTGATACAGATACGCTGAAATGGTGTAAGAACCATGGCATTGAAGTAGAAGCCCATGGACATACAGAAGCGACACTGGCAGCGGATTTCCTGGTGATAAGTCCCGGGGTGCCTACGACAGCTCAGCCCGTCCAGACCGCCCTCGCCCGGGGACTGCCCGTCTACTCGGAGCTCGAGGTTGCCTCTTGGTATGCACGAGGACAGATTGTGGCAGTTACCGGAACTAATGGAAAGACCACGACGGCTTCACTTGTAGGGAACATGATGAAGACTGCTGATCGGCATACAATAGTCGCAGGCAACATTGGTAGCCCCTTGTCTGAACACATACAAAATTTACATGCGGACACAGTGATCGTCCTTGAGGTATCCAGCTTCCAACTAGATCATATAGACACGTTCCGGCCGGACGTGAGTGTAATCCTGAATATCACACCGGATCATCTGGATCGCTACGGTGGCAGCTTCGAACACTATGCCAAAAGTAAACTGCGTATCTATGAAAACCAGTCAGATGCAGACACGGTAATCTACAACTACGACGATACGCTGGTACGGGAGCGTGTCGAGTACTTTATCTCTACCCGTGATGTGCAGGGGCTCCCCTTCAGCAGCCAAGTAGAGCTTTCAAGCGGTGCAAGTGCGATTCACGACATGATCCATCTCCAGAAGCATGCACTCTTGCCCACAGAAAAATTGGGCATCCCGGGCCCTCACAATATCAGTAATTCCTTGGCAGCTGCGCTGGCAGGTCAGGCGGTTGGACTTACGAATGCGGTCCTTCGTGAAAGCTTGCAACAATTCACCGGCGTGGATCACCGACTGGAAGTCATCCGTCAATTGAGCGGAGTCACCTATGTTAATGACTCGAAAGCGACCAATGTGAATGCACTCTGGTATGCCCTGCTGAGTTTCCATGCCCCGATTGTATTGCTCGCGGGCGGCCGGGACAAAGGGAATAACTATGAGATTATTAAGCCTCTGGTCTCCGAAAAGGTACATACCGTGGTTGCGTTCGGAGAAAGCGCACAAAAAGTGCTCAGAGAGCTTGGCCCTCACACCAAAAATGCACTAGCGGTCAAAACTCTGGACGAAGCAGTTCAGAGTGCACGAAGCTGCGCGAGTGCCGGAGATATTGTACTACTGAGCCCGGCATGCGCCTCTTTTGATCTGTTTTCCAATTACGAAGAGCGGGGAGCACGATTCCGCCGCATTGTGGAGGGTTTCTAGTCATGCCGAGACGGACCAACGCCCTATATCTGCAGGACCGGACCCCGATGGACAGGTATATCCTCTGGATCGTTCTTGTCATCTCCGCGATTGGGGTTATGGCAGTCTACAGCGCAATTGCCTTTCTGGCCGAAGTGAAAGCAGATGGAGATACGGAGCAATTCCTTTTGCGTCACACACTCCGGGTAGGACTTGCACTCGTGACGATGATTGTCTTCAGTATGTTGGACTACCATCAGATTGCGCGCTGGTCGCGACTGTTTCTGGTGGGATCTTTGTTCTTACTGGTACTGGTGCGCATTTTTGGGGTCACGTACGGAGGAGCTACCCGTGCCTTCCAGGTTGGTCTCTTCAGCGTTCAGCCATCAGATCTGGCAAAGATTGCACTCATCCTGAATATTGCTGTACTCTTGGTACGTAAGCAGGAGTACATCCATAACTTCACCAAGGGCGTTCTTCCGCTGTTTTTCTGGACGTTTCTAACCGTCGTATTGATCGGCCTGGAGGACCTGTCAACCGCCTTCCTCGTTTTGGTTTCCATGATGCTGATGCTCTATATCGGCCGTGTGAGCCTACTCCACATCGGAGGAGGTGTCGCCTTCAGCATTGCCTGCGTGTTTCTGATGCTGCTCACTTCTCCAAACCGGGCTCAACGGGTCGAGTCCTACCTGAATCTGAAGATCTTCACGGATACGGAGGAGGCCGAAGTGTTTGATGTACAGGCAGAGGGCTATCAGGCACACCAGGCCAGGATTGCCCTTGCAATGGGGGGATGGACCGGACGAGGACCGGGCAAAAGTATCCAACGGGATTTCCTGCCGACCCCCTATAATGACTTCATTTTCGCCATTATCTCGGAAGAGTATGGGGTTCTGGGAAGTCTTGTCCTCCTGGGGCTGTTTGTGATGATTCTTTTGCGGGGCTTTCTGCGGATTGCGCGTGATGCGATAGATCCACTCGGCCTTTTCCTAGCAGTTGGCTGCACAACGATTCTGTTCTTGTACACTTTGGTCCATGCAGGAGTCTCGGTGGGAATTTTACCGGTGACGGGGCTCCCGCTTCCGCTGATTTCCTATGGGGGAACCTCAATGCTTGCGGCAGGCATTCTGCTTGGAATTCTACTCAACATCTCCCGACAACTGGACCGCCGATGAGACCACCTCGCATATTACTGGCTGGTGGCGGCACAGGCGGCCACGTATATCCGGCAATTGCCATTGCGCAGGCAATCCGCTCGCTGGAGCCAATGAGTGCCATTGCATTTGCTGGAACGCGGGATCACCTGGAGTGGAATGCAGTCCCGGACGCAGGATTTGAAATCCATCCAATTACGATCAGCGGGTTTCATCGCAGACAGCTTTTTCGGAATGCAGGATTCCCCTTTAAGCTGGCAACCGGGCTCTGGCAAAGTTATCAGTTGGTCCAGGACTTTGATGCGGACATTGCCGTCGGGACCGGCGGGTATGTGTCGGGACCGGTATTGTGGGCGGCCAGCATGCGTAAACGTCCAACAGTTGCCCAGGAGCAAAATGCCTACGCAGGTGTGACCAATCGTATTCTGGGACGCCGTGCAGCACAGGTACATATTGCTTTTGAAGAGGCAAAGAGTTGGTTCCCCGAGGGGCGCTGTCGCATCAGTGGCAATCCCGTACGTAAGGAGTTGGCCGCGATAATTACGCGCGAAGCTGCCCGGGAGGCTCTAAAACTGCCACAGACTGCGAAGGTGCTTTTCGTGTTCGGGGGATCGCTGGGAAGTCAAGCCATTAATGAAGCGATGTGGCAGGTTTCAGATCAAATGCTCTCCGCCCCCGACCTTCATATCATCTGGCAAACCGGCAACCTCTGCTACGAGCGAATGCGGAAAAAAGAGCACAGCAGGCTTCGTGTTATGAAGTATGTGGACCAAATGGAGCTGTTTTATGCTGCCTGCGACCTTGTTCTGGCACGATCTGGGGCTCTCACATGTAGCGAGCTCTTGTGCACTGCGACTCCTGCCGTACTCGTGCCGTCCATGCATGTAGCCGAGGATCACCAGACCAAAAATGCTCGCAGTATGGAGCGTATCGGTGCGGCGACGTTTGTGCCGGAAGAGGACCTTCTGAATGCACTCCTGATACAAGTCCCTGCTCTTTTAGCTGACCCCGAGCGACGAAGCAGGATGGCGGACAGAGCGCGCAAGGCCGCGAAACCTCAAGCCGCCATGACCATCGCAAAAGATATTCTGGCATTGGTCGGATGGGAGGAATCAGTATGAACTCACAACGACAACAACTCTGGCTCGGACGAATCCGCCACATACACATGGTCGGCATCGGCGGCATTGGAATGAGTTCAATCGCTTCTGTACTTTTGGCACGAGGATACCGGATAAGTGGCTCCGATCTGAGCCTGAGTGAACTGACCGATAAGCTTGCAGATCAGGGAGCAGACATCTACGAAGGACACGATGAAAAGCATGTCCGTGGCGCAGATGTGGTCGTCTACTCGTCTGCAGTGAATGTGAACCAAAATGCCGAAACACAGGCCGCGGTTTCTCATCGCATCCCACTCATTCCCCGATCAGAAATGCTCGGCGAACTCATGCGTATGAAGTATGGTGTCGGTGTAGCCGGCACACACGGAAAAACAACAGCAACCAGTATGGTTGGACGTGTGGTCGCAGAAGGCGGATTTGATCCCACAGTCATCGTTGGGGGAAAAGTAACAGAACTCAACAGTAATGCCGTCAGTGGAGAGGGGGATATTATCGTGATTGAAGCGGATGAATATGACCGCGCTTTTCTGCGATTGACCCCTGCTCTGGCCGTGATAACAACCATTGAAGCGGACCATCTGGATATCTACGGCAACCTCGAAGAAGTCTATAAAGCCTTCACTGCGTTTGCCGTGAGTGTGCCTTTCTTCGGAGCAGCCATTGTCTGCCTGGATGATCCTGGTGTACAGGCAATCATTGACGGGATTGACCGCAGGTTGGTGACTTACGGCACTGCGCGGCAGGCGATGGTGCGGGCCGAGAGGGTGAGACAAAAAGGGCAGTCTACGCATTTTGATGTGCTTGCGTCCGGCAAGCTACTCGGATCTATTGAACTACGAGCACTCGGGTTGCATAATGTACGCAATGCGCTGGCTGCTATCGCCGTTGGGTTAGAGCTTGATATTGCTTTTGATTGCATCAAGTCGGGGCTAGAGCTCTTTTCCGGTGTCCAGCGGCGATTTCAGGTTCTGGCGGAGAAGGACGAGATTCTGGTCATCGATGATTATGCCCATCATCCGACCGAAGTCCTTGCAACCCTGAAGGCTGCAAGCGAGGGATATCCAGATCGCCGGATTGTGGGAATTTTTCAGCCCCACCTATATTCGCGCACGAATGATTTCAAGGATCAGTTTGCTCGTTCATTTTTCAATGCGGACATCCTGATCATGACAGAGATCTATCCGGCTCGGGAAAAACCAATCCCTGGAGTCACCGGGAAGCTGATTGCGGAACTGACAGCGGCTCGGGGGCATCGCGGTGTCCGCTACGCGAAGCGGAAGGAAGATGTCCTACCCATTTTACGGGATACCTGTGAGTCTGGTGATGTGGTACTGTTCATGGGAGCGGGAGATATCTGGCGAACAGCCCGCGAGTACACGGAACAGCTTTGTCGAAGTGCAGCCGCCTAAGATCATGACACGAAGACAGAGACACATTCTGACCTTTCTTGCAATCTCTCTCCTGATCTGTGTTGGGGTGAGCAGCGGATGGTCCTATCTGTGGCAGCGTCCGTGTAGCCAGATTACAATTACAGGTACTGAATACACGGATCCAGCTACCATGTATGGACTGATTGATAGTACCTTCAGCACCCAGTTGGTAGTTGACCGGCTGCAACGACATCCATGGGTCCAGGGAGCACGCGCGATCTGCTATCCAACCGGCACGATGCGGGTAGAGGTCCTGGAACGTCGGCCACATCTGCTGACCCTTACGGAGACCGGAAGACCGGCATACTATCTGGACGAGTTTGGCTACATGATGCCTGCCCATACACAGGCAATCTTTGATGTGCCACTTTTGCGGGGTACCACGAATCCATATCATGCATTATCTCCCGTGGAGGACCAAGCCGTACGGGACCTTATAGCCCTTCTACCACGACTTCCCGCTGAGATCGACCAGCTAATATCTGAATTTGAGGTAACCGAAAACGAATTGACCATGATTATGCGTGTTGCCGGTGCAGACCATGCCACAGTGGTGCATCTGGGGGATACGGCATGGGAAGAAAGACTGCATAAATTGTACGCATTCTGGGATCAGCAGATACGGCCTCGCGAGGATCAGATGGTCGAGGTTATTGACCTGCGGTTTCGAGGCCAAATTGTAACGAGAGAAAATCCGATATAGCTATACACCACGAACCATGCATGATCAAATTGTAGTCGGAATGGATATTGGCACCACGAAAGTGTGTGCTGTCGTAGCCGAATCCGATGAATTAGGCAAGATTAATGTACTAGGGATCGGGATCGCCGAGTCTGATGGTCTGAACCGAGGCGTTGTGGTCAATATTGATAAGACCGTAGCCTCCGTGCAGAAAGCGATCTCAGCAGCGGAGCGTGCAGCTGATGTAGAAGTTCAGAATGTAATTGTAGGCATTGCCGGCGATCACATTCAAAGCTTTCAGAGTCGAGGGGTGGTTACGATTACCAACCGCGATCACTCAATTACGGAAAAAGATGTCAAGCGACTCATTGAGGATACGGCGCATGTGGCAATGCCCGCGGATCGGGAGATTCTGCACATTATCCCACAGGAATTCATCGTTGATGGTCAGGATGGGGTGTTAGATCCGGTCGGAATGAGCGGTGTACGCCTTGAAGCCAATGTGCATATCATCACGGGACTGGTCTCTGCAGCAAGAAATATTTATCGATGCATTGAAAAAGCTGGCTATCAGGTCACCGATGTCGTACTTGAGCCACTGGCCAGTTCGTTCAGCGTACTGCATACGGATGAGAAGGAGGTTGGGGTAGTCCTGATTGATATTGGAGGCGGAACTACCGATGTTGCTGTCTTTGAAGATCGTACGATCCGGCACACTGCCGTCATCGCCGTAGCAGGCAACAATGTAACGGAGGATATCCGGAAGGGGCTGGGGGTCATGCGCAATCATGCCGAGCAGTTGAAGTGTCAATTTGGTTGCGCAATGGTTGATCTCACAGATGATGACAATCAGATACGTATTCCTGGGCTGGGAGGCAGGCAGGAAAAAACAATCAGCTCCAGTACATTGGCCCAGATCATTCAACCTCGACTGGAGGAAATCCTGGAGATCGCCGCGATTGAAATTCGACGTAGCGGGTATGGCAAGCATCTCTCCGCTGGTGCGGTCCTGACCGGTGGGGGCTCTTTGATCCCGGGAACCAATGAATTGGCCAATGAAGTCCTTGGACTCGAAACACGCGTTGGCTTTCCTACACATCGGGGAGGCGGGCTCTGGCAAGAGGTGTCGGACCCAAAGTTTGCCACAAGTATCGGGTTGGTTCTTTATGGGCTGTCCCCGAAAATGATGAATTCTGTCACACAAGATGGTTCAGTCAGAAGACTGCCTGGTGCTATAGATGCTTCTGAAAAGGGAGGGAGCTCATGGAGCAAAATTGTTGGCCGTATGAAGGGCTGGTTCGATGAACTTTAAAACAACTCATTTTTTTTGATCAAAATGAAACCTAACGAGATCATGGAAAAACAGAAAAAAACTCGATTCAAGTTTGATGCTGAATACCAAGGCATTGCAAAAATTTGCGTTGTCGGTATAGGTGGAGGTGGCGGCAATGCCGTCAACAGCATGATTGAACACGGCTTGGAGTCCGTGGAATTTATGGTCATCAACACAGATGCCCAGGATCTGAAGAAGAGCTTGGCGAAGCACAAGATTCAAGCAGGCCGGGAGCTGACCAAGGGTCTGGGCGCAGGAGCGAGGCCCGATGTGGGTGTTCAGGCCATGATGGAATGCATTGACGAGATCGAAACCGCCTTGCACGGATTTGATATGGTTTTTGTGACCGCCGGCATGGGGGGAGGAACCGGAACCGGCGGAGTCAGCATTGTTGCTGACATTGCACGGCGACTGGGAATTCTGGTAGTAGCGATCGTCACCAAGCCCTTTGAGTTCGAAAACAAGCAACGAATGCAATATGCTCTGGCGGGGATTGACCGGCTCCGGAGTAATGTTGACACCTTGATTATAATTCCGAATGAGCGGCTACTGGATATAGCAGATGAGACAACGAATCTTGCCGAAGCATTCCAGCGGGCAGATAATGTCCTGTCGGATGCTACCCGTGGAATTAGCGATCTGATTACGAAGACCGGCTTGATTAACCTGGATTTTGCAGATGTACGCACGACGATCAAAGATAGTGGCACTGCGATCATGGGGGTTGGAACAGGTGATATAAAAACCGGGGCTGCCACGATTACACTTGATGCGATTTCGAGCCCACTCATGGATGGTGTATCTATTGCAGGAGCCCGGAACGTATTGGTCAATCTAACCGCAGGTTCGATACCGATTAAAGAGGTGAACGCGGCCATGGCAGTCATCAAAGATGAAGCCGGCGCAGATGCGGAGATTATTACGGGCATGGTCGTGGATCCTGAGATGGAGGGTAAAATGCGGATTACTGTCATTGCGACCGGTTTTGATCGGGTAAAGGCACCGAAGAAACAGGGGCGCAAGAAATTACCCGCGGAAGAAAAAGACTTTGGCTACAAGGGCGAAGACAACCTCAAGGTTTTGGATACACCTGCATGGGAGCGTCGCGGATTAGCTGAGGCCAAAAAGAATGTAACCTTGGGAGAGCAAAAAATCAGGTACCTGAGCGAAGACGATGCTCCATCAAAAAAGGGAGATCCATCACCTACGGACAAGGTTCCTGCTTTTTTGCGGAAAATGATGGATTAGGAACATTCATGTATAAATTTGGTAGCATGAACATTAGTTAAATCACATTTACGCTATGCCCCAACACGCTTCAGCAGTTAAGCGAGTACGCCAGAGTGCGACGCGCCGCCTTCGTAACCGCGAACACCGTAGCCGGATGCGGACTATGGTCAAGAAACTCTTGCAAACCGAAGACGCTTCAGCTGCGAAAACCCTTTACCCTGAGACCCAGGCATACCTGGACAGACTTGTTACAAAGGGGATTATTCACCGGAATAAGTCTGCGCATTACAAATCTCAGATTTCACTACATTTGAACAAAGTCGTGCGTTAGATTCATGGAATCAACGCAATTCATGCAAAATTTTATGCAAGAAGTACAATGAGCATCTCATCAAATTTTTTTCGGACAACCGTAAAACTCCTCTCACTGGGACTCCTCCTGACGATCCTGCCGAGTGCAATCGCACAGGATTATGCGAAGAACCTGCGCCCGGAAGAAAATCTCTTTGTGAAACCTAGAATTGGGTTTTCGTCATATTTTGGTGACAATGAGCAGTCGCCATTTAACTTTAATGGGGATGCTTTCGAAGTGGGTACTCCCTGGAATGTTGGCCTTGAGCTCGGGTATCAGCTCTCTGTCCCATTCTCAATCAGCCTCGCATACGTTGTTGGAGAATATTCTGTGATCACACAATTCCCGGCTAGGGTTACCGATACGGATGGAGTATCAAATGACGATGCGTTGCGAAATTCGATTCACGCAATTGGTCGGTACACCTTTGCAGAGGCTTCAACACGTACGGCTCTGTACCTCAACTTTGGCTTGTCGTACTCGTTTGGAAATGTGACGCAGGATCAGGCACCCTATACCACGGAAGAGAGTGGGAGCGCATTCGGCCCTCTTGTCGGAGTAGGAGTGGATATCGCGCTTAATCCACGTACATCATTCTTCGTAGAACTCACCCCGGCTTTTCATTTCGGTGATGACGGACTGGACGGCACATCGGAATACGGACATGGTGGGATAGATATACTTTCCGCTCTGGGCGTTGGTCTCAAAATTAATTTTGCAGCTGCGGTCACCCCACCCGAGGTTGGTGCGCTTACCTGCCCGACTGCAATGGTCGTAACAGATACTCCCGCAAATTTCTCCGCAATCACGAACATGGAGGTTGCGACGCAACCGACTGAATTGCGCTGGGAATTCGGTGATGGCGGGACAGCCACTGGAGACTCCGGTACTCACACCTATACAGAGGCGGGGACGTACGAGGTGATGTTTTTTGCAACGAACGAAGGAGGAACAGCTACTGGTGCATGTAGTGTTACCGTCATCGCTCCTGCTGAAATTCTTGCGCTCACTACCAACAAAGAGAGTGTCAGTATATGCGACGAGGATCCAAGTGTGACCTTTACTGCTAATACGGGCGGATCCGAGCCATTCAGCTATCAGTGGGACTTCGGTGACGGCCAAGGTAGCACGGAGGCCAGCCCATCGCATACGTATGCGCAAATGGGCACTTACACCGTAACCTTAACCCTGACCAATTATGCGGGCAGTGACAGCCGAACGACTACCGTGAATGTGACGGAGGAAGGTTGCTTCGACTGTGACATTTCAGAGATGAACACGGTATTCTTTGATCGTAACTCATCTGTCCTCACCGATGCCGGCCGCACGCAGCTAATGGAGAACTTGGAAATCCTTCAGAACTGCGAACTGAATGTGCGCATTGAAGGCTATGCATCCCGTGACGAGCGAAATGCACAGCAGTTGAGTGAAGACCGGGCAGCAGCAGTCAAACAGTACTACATTGACAGCGGTATTGATGAGTCCCGTATGTCTGACATGGGCATGGGAGCAGCTGGACAGACAACCAAGAAAGGAGCGGCGGGTCAATTCCGACGGGTTGACACGATCCCTGTAAACTAAACCCTTCCCGTCCTTCAAAAAAAGGTGCCCCGACAGGTCTATGTCGGGGCATCTTTTTTTTTGCCTGCCAAGCCTATTGATTCGCGGAAGTCTGTGGTGTCAAATTGAACAACACCTAAGGATCCGCCCTGATATGGATTTGTGTTTTCGGCATTCGCTCCTGTCCCGGAGCAATAACGGTAAGATTACGTATTCCAATTGAGCTGGCCCATATGGTCGGAATATGCACATGAGCAAACCTCCCTTTCCCCAGACACAAAGGTGCAGGCTTTCTTTGTGAGTAAATTGCCCTTATTTTGAACACTCTGGGCTGAACGCTGTCTATCAGTACATTGCCCTGGACTTGGCTTTTCTGACGATCAATTCTGTGAGATTCCAATACTTCTATGCCTGCATTTGACGATAATCAACAGTCTGAGTTGGCAAAACGGCTCAAGCTTGAAGCTGCAAGACTTGGCTTCGATGCATGTGGAATCGCGGAGGCGCAGCAATTGGATGATGAAGCAAAACGCCTGGAAGGCTGGCTTGCAAACGGGCAACACGCATCCATGGCTTACATGACCCGGAACTTTGAAAAGCGGGTAGACCCCCGAAAACTGGTTCCGGGTGCAAAGCGGGTTGTAACAGTCTTGTATAGCTACTGGCAGGGAGGTGCCCACGCAGAAGATGCAGGAAAAATCAGTCGCTACGCATGGGGAGATGACTACCACCAGGTCATGAAGGAGCGCCTCTACGAACTGTATTCATGGCTGGAGGGTGAGGTTAAAAGCCTTTCCGGCCGTGTTTTTGTTGACTCTGCTCCCGTGATGGATAAGGTTTGGGCACAGCGTAGTGGACTGGGATGGATTGCCAAAAGCACCAATCTGATCAATCCCCGCATCGGGTCCTGGTTTTTTATCGGCACGCTGATCATTGATGTGCCGCTTACCTGTAATGATCCCGCTACGTACGATCATTGTGGATCCTGTACCCGATGCATTGATGCATGTCCAACGGATGCAATCTATCAGCCCTACGCAGTAGATTCGAACCGCTGCATCTCGTACTGGACTATCGAACACCGCGGGGATTCATTCCCCGAAGAAATTATATCGCAGCAGGAAGACTGGATTTTTGGATGTGATATTTGCCAGGATGTATGTCCATGGAATAAATTCAGCCGCAAAACGAAGGACTCCCGATTCCTGCCCCGGGAAGGGGTCCAGGATACCCCGCTTGAAGAATGGGAGGAACTGGATCTTGAAGCCTTTCGAAAACGCTTCCGAGGAAGTGCCGTGAAACGGGCAAAGTATGAAGGGTTTAAGCGTAACGTGCGGGCAGCCAAACAGTCCCGTGCCCTTCGCAGAGATTAGGCCCAAGCCAAGATCTGACTCAGAACCATTGTTAGCCCCGGTCACAAAAGATTTTAGTCGGGACGCATCAGCGGAAACAAGATCACGTCACGGATACTCCTTTGATTGGTCATCAGCATGGCCAGTCGATCAATCCCCACACCTAATCCGGCGTTGGGGGGCATGCCATACTCGAGCGCACGGAGGTAATCATGGTCCATTTGCATTGCTTCAAGGTCTCCGCCTTGTCGAAGACGAAGTTGATCCTCAAAACGCCTTCGCTGGTCATCCGGGTCATTGAGTTCGCTGAACGCATTACACAACTCTTTCCCACCTGCAAACATTTCAAATCGCTCGACCAGTCCCTCCTGGCTCCGGTGCCGCTTGGCAAGGGGGCTTAACTCAAGTGGATAATCCGTAATAAATGCAGGTTGAATCAGATCAGGTTCAACCGAAGCACCAAAAATCTCGTCCAGCAACTTGCCGATCCCCATCGAGGACGAGGTCTCTATATTCAGAGAGCTGGCCACCTCCAGAATCGTGCCCCGGCTTTGTTGATACAGGTCATATCCAGTTTTTTTCTCAATCGCCTCAAAGAACGGAATCCGCGGCCATGGCCGTTCAAACAAAATCTCCTCTTCCCCCCACTGTACACGAGCAGAACCGTGCAAAGTCGTGACAACCGATTCAATCAGTTCCTCCACCAAGTCCATCATCCAAACGTAGTCCTTAAACGCGACATACAACTCCAGCATGGTAAATTCTGGGTTGTGGAATCGACTCAGACCCTCATTCCTAAAGTCTTTGGCAATCTCATAGACTCCATCAAACCCGCCGGCAATACACCGTTTCAGGTACAACTCATCGGCAATGCGCATGTAGAGTGGCATGTCCAGCGCATTATGATGCGTCTTAAACGGCCGTGCAGATGCTCCACCGTAGACGGGTTGCAGAACGGGAGTTTCAACTTCGATAAAGCCTTGCTGATCAAGAAACTTCCGGATGGCTGTAATCATTCGTGCACGCTGGACGAAGACTTCCCGTACATGTGGATTGACCGTCAGGTCTACGTAGCGTTGCCTGTACCGAAATTCCTTTTCGGTGACCTCATCAAATACGGTCCCTTCCTGCTCCTTGACGATGGGAAGCGGACGCAATGCCTTGGCTAGAAGCTCCAGCTTCGATGCATGCACGGTGACCTCACCCATGCGTGTCCGAAATACATGCCCTTCAACCCCAACAATGTCACCAATATCAATATGACGTTTGAAGATCTCATTATAGAACCCCTCCGGCATGTCGTCTCTTCGAACATAGACCTGCATCCGCCCTGTTGCATCCTGGAGATCAAAAAAGGATGCTTTCCCCATGATCCGCCGACTCATCAGGCGGCCTGCCATGGAGACGGCCTTTGTGGAGGCAGTTTCATCAAAGCCCTCCACTACGAGAGCAACATGGTCACTCACCGGCCATGCATACGGGTACGGATTAATCCCGTTGGCTTCCAGGGCCTCCCTTGACTGCCGGCGTACCTGCTCCTGATCTGAAAACTGGCGGGATTGAGAACTATCTGTCATAACCAGGCAGTGGGCGAACCTCCATTGTAATATCTATCATAGGCATATCACCCATGGGACTGCCTCGCTGACCGGCTCGATTCGGAGTCAGCACTCGCGTGATTCGATCCAGTACCTCATATCCCTCAACCAGCTCGCCAAAAACCGTATACATGCCGTCAAGCATTGGCGCACCTCCTTCACCCATATAGGTTGCTCTAGCCTCGGCAGAGAACTCAAATGTTGAATCTGGAATCATCTGCTGTGCTCGACTTTGCAATTGATCCAAGAATTCTTCGGGATAAATACTCCCGTGAACAATGTAAAACTGACTCCCATTGGACTCTCGCTCCGGGTTCATATTATCCCCTGACCGTGCGGTTGCGAGTGCACCTCGCTTATGGTATCGCCCTGGGAGGATCTCTGCAGGAAGCGTATAGCCAGGCCCGCCCGCCCCATCATTCGTGGGATCATCATCCTTTGAATTTGGATCCCCTCCCTGGATCATGAATCCACCAATCACACGATGGAACGTGGTTCCGTCGAAGAACCCCTCGTTCGCGAGCTTTTTGAAGTTATCTCTGTGAACCGGTGTATCATCATAGAGCTCAATCACCATTGTCCCCATAGAAGTGGAGATCTCGAAGAAATTGGTCACGGGCAGTCCATTAACGGTCCGCGTCTGACAGCTACTGGTAGTCATCATTGCAAGTATCAACAGGGGGAAGAATGAAAATTGTATGAATTTCATGGATTTAGATAATGGTCAAAATAGCGGAGAATACCTGCGCGCAACAGCAAGTCCTGCTCTGTGGAACTCATATCTTCTGGCAAATCTTCATGGGGCTCCCAAATCCAGTAGCCGTCCACTTCCTGTCCCACCCTCTCAAAACATCCCAGACATTCCAAAACACAATAAGTCCCCTCATTGACCAGACGCTGTTTTGACGCTTTGTCTAAATCAGGTTCGAATTCTCGCCCTGATTCATGTAGACCAACCAGAAAAAGTATCCCCTCGAGGTCATCCGAGCACCCAAGAGTGCTGTCTAGCCATGCCCTGAGTTTCGGCCATGCCTCAGCGACTGCGGCCTGATCTAGTTCAAAAATGTGCGCCACGGCAGTGCTAATTATAGAACCCCTGCCAACAAGAGCGCGAATTTCTTGTTCCGTGTAACCATCTGTGAAGGTCATGGTATATAGTGCTTTGGCATAAAACATCCTGAGTAAATGAACCGCACTCTACTCCTCTTATGTACCGGCTTGTTGATTTCTTCTTCCGCCGAAGCTCAATCCTTTGGTGGCACAATCGCGGTGACTGACCACCACGTATTTGTTGGGGAAACGGGGAATTTAGCTTTTCCTGGGGAAGTGTATATCTATACTCTTGACGACCCTGCAGCTGAGCCCTTTATCCTGTCTGTAAATCAGGAACTGGAGCGATTTGGCCGAGCAATTGCAGCTCATGGTGAGACGTTATTCGTCGGAGCCAGCGAGGCAGATGAGAAACGAGGAACCGTCTATGTGTTCCGCTACAACGGTGCCTGGGAACAGGTTGCCCGTCTTACTGCATCCGATGCAGCCCCCGGTGATCGGTTTGGGGATTTCATTGCACTGGACGAAGAGAACATCCTGGTCGGCGCACCCGGTCGTATGGAGTCAACCGGAGCGGTCTATGTAATCACAGAAAATGCTGATGGATCATTCTCGGAAACTGCCACCTTGACTGCCAGTGATGCCGAAGTTGGAGACGGTTTTGGAGCCACCCTAGCTATTGAAAACAACCTGGCTGTTGTTGGTGCGCCGACAAAATCTGAGAATAAGGGAGCAGTCTACGCGTTTCAGCACGGATCGGAAGGCTGGAGCCAGGCCGGTAAACTAGCACCGGACTTTCTGACAGAACGAAGCAGAATGGGAGGCTCGGTAGTAATCCACCAAGGACGCGTGTACGCAGGAGCACCCATGCAGGAAAGAGGCCAGGGGATCGTTTTGGAGTACGAATGGGATCCTGAGTCAGCCCAACTGCGCATGCGGGATCAACTGCAATCCTTCGATCAACAACGCTCCTCTCAGTTCGGGGCTGCTCTGGCAGCCAGCGGCAATGAAATCTGGATCGGGGCTCATCGTAGCAATCGTGGGAGAGGGATTGTCCACCGATTCATCTCCGATGAAAGTGGATGGGTCGGCGCCTTGAAACTGTTGCCTGATGAGTCGATTGGCCGTGCAGCATTCGGAAGCCGTATTGTTGTTCGAGGAGATGTTGCCGTCGTAGGAGCTGTACGTATGGATTCCAGAGCAGGGGGAGCAATCCTCATGAAGAGAGAAGAGAATGGTGACTGGATAACAAAGGCGACCCTGATTAATAAAGCGAAAGGACATGACGCGATCACCGGAGGGGAGATCCGCTGCACTGAAGGTATGGTGTCCAGATGGCCCTGCAAGGACGTAGACATGACTGCATTCCTACCCCTTCCCGAAATGGGAGGAGGCCGGGGATCCAGACTTAATGATATCTGGGGATGGACGGATCCGAACACCTCCCAGGAATATGCACTGGTTGGACGCAACGATGGCACCTCTTTCGTGGATGTTACCAATCCTGAGTACCCGCGCTACGTCGGGGATCTGCCCATGACGGACGGATCGGTCGCAAATGTATGGCGGGACATTAAGGTGTATGCTGACCATGCCTTTATTGTCGCAGATGGTGCTGGGCAACATGGTGTACAGATTTTTGATTTAACGCAGTTGCGTGAAGTTGAGGGTCAGCCGGTGACATTCAGCGAAACAGCACTCTACACAGGCATTGCCAGTGCACATAATATTGTCATCAACGAAGAGACCGGGTTCGGCTTCGTTGTCGGTGCCAGCGGAGGTGGTGAGACCTGTGGTGGCGGCTTACACATGCTTGATCTGCGTGAACCAGCCAACGTGACGTTTGCCGGCTGCTTTGCTGATCCGAATACCGGCAGGCGCAAAACAGGCTACTCACATGACGCGCAATGTGTCATCTATTCCGGTCCGGACCTGACCTACAGTGGTAGGGAAATCTGTCTTGGATCCAATGAAACCGCACTCAGCATCGCAGATGTAACCGATAAGGAAAACCCGGTAACCATCTCCATGGCCGTTTATCCCAAAGTGGCTTATGCGCACCAGGGTTGGCTAACCGAGGACCATCGGTACTTCTATATGAATGATGAAGGCGATGAGCCGCAGGGATTGGTTGAGGGAACGCGAACCCTGGTCTGGGACGTGTCGGATCTGGATGATCCGGTACTGGTCAATGAATACGTTGCCAGTACCCCCGATACGGACCATAATCTCTATATCAAGGGTAATCTGATGTATCAATCAAATTATGGTGCCGGGCTACGGATTCTTGATATCACGAATCCCGAATCACCCATGGAAATCGGCTTTTTTGAGCCGGGCACTGGTTCCACTTCGTGGAGCAATTATCCTTATTTCAAGAGCGGCACCCTGATCGTTACGAGTGGATCCGAGGGGCTTTTTGTTCTCAAGAAGCGTAACCTGGACATTTAGACGACATTACTTGCTTTACGCCTGCAGTCCGCACGGGCACAAAACGCCTTCGGCCTCGGCAAAGCCAGTATAGATCCTTTGCGGAGGGGACCTGCTCGGAGTGGGGTTTCCCTGCGAACATCAAAACGATCCATTCCAGTGGTATCGTCCGAATAGGCAGGGCATTGCTCTCTATTCATAGCGCATGGAAATACACCTCAGGGATTACTCCTGCGACCACATTTTTAGGGGATTACACACCTGTGTCCCCACAACAACTTGATCAAGTTTTGAGATTATTGTAACTTTTTGGAATACTCTGTATGATTTTCATCGGGAGGTGGATAGGGCTATGTGCGACTTCCAGATATGCTACGACAGATGTTTAGAGGACCCGAATAGAAAGATGATCAAGTTTTTCAAAAATACGCACTTTAGAAGGATTGTCGGCTCTGTGGGTTATCCTCTACTCGCGTTTTGGATTTACTGGAAAGCTTTTGACGGTGGTTACACTGAAACGGACATATTGTGGGGCGTAGTTGTTACGATAATCTTAGCCTCAGCCATCTACCTGTATTTTCCTATAGCGAAAAGGGTTGAGTATGGAAGCATAATATGGTTCTTTGGGCTGTTCGCCATGATCTGCCTTCTCGCTCTTGGAACGGTATTGCAAGGGCTCTGGACCCACTGGATTATAGATATCCCCGTTGCAGAGCAGGCCTGGGGAGAGTACATCATGTACTTTGCCATTTGGACGCCAATCATCGATATGATCGCCAAGGCACAGGACAAGGGGCAGTATAAACCCCGCGAAATAACATCCTGTGAAATATTTCTATGCAAGGGGCCAGCTGCATGGAATAAGGCGGAGAGGCAGGTAGGCCGGGCTTTCTGAAAACATAAAATTCTCCGCACTTCCTCAGTGCAGAGAATTGATTGGGCTGTGGGGTAGGTGCAGTAATGCAGGTGGCCAACAAGCGCCTATGTTTCCGATCCGACGGGCACGCAGATATATAAACCCCATTTTTAAGCTGCCGTCGATTTCATTCACTCAAGTACCGCTGGACAACAGGTGCACAAGAAAATAGCACCTAAAGGCCCCCCTTGATCGGTTGCTACTGATAGATCGAATTGGATAGAAATAGGGGGGCGAATTTGTAAGGATCGCACCTTAAATCCAACAAACAAGACGAAAAGTCGACTGAAAATGGGAGAATTGTGAAGAAACTGTGAATTTTCGCTTGATTTTTTGCAAAAAAAGTGTTATCTACCAATAGCGCTCGACAATGTAGTCTCGTGCGCTGCCTACTTCCACTCACCAAATAAAGTATAATCATGCTGAGAAAACTTTTAATCGTCGCCATGGTCGTTTTGGCCGCTGTTCACGGCCTAGCGCCCGATATGATTGGCTCGGGTGTCGTTCCTTTGCTGCTGGTCTTATCGGGTCTTGCGTATGGGGTTGTTGCAACGGATGCGGAAAATCCTACCGCCTACTTAGTGGTTGTGTTAGCACTCGGAGCTGCAGCCGGTGCAGATGTGCTGTCTCATGTACAGGGTGTCGGAGGGTATCTTGATGCCATATTCGATGCAGCGGTAGTCGCTCTATATTCTTCCGCATTTACCATCGTAGTTTTACGGGCCTATAATCGCCTCAAATAGTAGAAGACGGTTGGACAGTCCTTGTTGATCTGTCGCTGGGACAATTATCTTCTATACGACTGAGATTGCCACACAGATAACGGTTGTTGAGATCGTTTTTGTGAGTTGGCTCCAAGGCGGTCCATCCGATGATGGCTCGCCTTGGTTGCGTTGGCTTTGATTTGGGCTGGTTGCACTGCCAGTTGCCGAGTTGTATTGTGATAAGGGCGGGAGCAAGACTTGGGTTCTATTTTCCCCGCTTCCGCTCCGGCCTGCAGGGTTTCTGCCCTGAAAACCACGAGTCGTGTTTTTATTTACATTCTCGCTTTCGCTCTCGTGCTGATGGGAGGTGTTGGCGCTTTGGTTTTCTCGAAATAATTTGAACCCCGTCAATTAATCGGCAAGTGTCACGCCAAGCCCCGGTTCTTCCAGAAGATGCAAGGACCCATTCAACAAGGTGAACCCTCCCCGTGCCACATCCTTTGAGAGATCAAAGCTTCCATCCAGATCCAGGTATCGCGTCCGGGGGCATGCATAAGCGGTGTGCAGGGCAGCGGCAATACTGATTACGCTCTCATCCATACAACCCCACATCAGGTCAACCCCGGCTAATGCTGCCAGATCTGCGATCTCGAGGGCGCCTGTGATGCCGGCACATTTCATGAGCTTGATATTCCAAATCCCGAATGGCTTGCTTACCGTCAACTGAAGAGCATCCATAGGACCGTGTAAGCTTTCGTCAGCTGCCATGAGGCGCTGAGCATCCTCTGACAGTTTGGGCATATCCTCCTCTTCCCCCCTGGCTAAAGGCTGTTCGATTAGCTCCAGATTCAATGCGTGCGCCTCACGAAAGAGATCCCTGGTTTGCTCAATCGTGTACCCCTGATTCGCATCAACACGGATATGGATACTCTCCGGACATGTCAATCGCAGAGCCCGCAGACGCTCAAGATCCTCATCATAATCCAGCCCGAGCTTGACTTTTAGGCAATTGAATCCACGTGCAAGGTACTCACGGGCTTCCTTCAGCGTTTCTTCCAGAGGAAGAATTCCAATCGTAATTGAGGTAGGGAGCGGCTTCATGGATAGACCAAGCATGGCAGCTACCGGAATATTCATACTCCGTCCCAAAAGATCATAGAGTGCCATATCTAGGGCTGCTACCGCGGAGGGATATTGCAAACATCCTGATCGCAATTGCTTTGCCAATGTCCGAAGCAGTCTAGGGTCCTGTCCTTTTAAGATCTCATGTGCCGCGGCATCCATGGCTCCAAGGCAATCCTCTGCATTTTCGGAGGTAACCGCCGTCGGGGCCGCACATCCCAAACCCGAAACCCCAAGACTGCTTTCCAGGCGAACAAAATGTAAATCAACTGTACTGACCTCCCGCGTTGCAATTACATAGGGGCGAGTCAAAGGAAGGCGCTCTGTCCAGATCTCTACACCGCGAATGATCATGAGGATAGCCTTTGCCGGATTATATGCACCAGTCGCTCACCCCCCTCTTCCAGTGGTCTCACCACCGGAATTCCATGCTGTGCTTCCAACTCTTTAGCAATCTGCAAAGATTGTGCATCGTCCAGCCCACGCGTAAACAGCGAAATTCCCCATACCTCTGATCCTAGAAGGCGGATGAGTTCAAGCTCCTCCGACAATGGAGGAATTCTGCAGTCCAGATCCTCAAAACCTTCAAAGTGAAGACGCACAGGAGCGTGTTGCAGGATGACCCCTGCTGCCCGGGCAGAGCAAATCAACTCTGCCCCGGCCGGTCCAGCTGGATTCCGCAGAGCGGACTGTCCCTCAAGGAGAATCACATCCGGTCTTTCCTCCCGGTAGCATTCTACGATGGCACGCTCCAACTCTCCTGATACAAAATCATTCAGCGTTGCATCGAAAACAAATCCATACTTCAGTCCCTGCAGCCAACCCGTTTGCCCCGTATAGATTACCTCTGATCGCACGCCCTGCTCACGAAGCCCCTCTCGCAAGATCATTGCGGTAGTCCGCTTGCCGATCGCACAATCCATTCCAAGAACTGCAATACGCGGTGCGGGCACGAAAAGAATTTCACCAGACCAGAATTGCAACTCGGACATAGAGCGAGGTTTTCGCAAATCAATGATACCCCCCTTTGCCAGACTCACAAGTTCATCGTCATCCGAAAGCAGTTGATGGAGCCCATTCACCAGTTGCAGGCCGGCAGATGCCGCTGTCAATAGATCTACACGCAGAGGATCTGGAAGCACCCCACCCACCGTTGCAACTCCGATTATGCAGTGCGTTGGTGTCCGGTGCGCCAAAGCCTCCGAAACAGAACTGTAAAAGGGAATCCCACGATCACGCCCGTCCAGTATATAACCTGCATCCTGGCCTGCGTAATCCGGGTCTATCACCCCCAAAATCTCATACCGGCTGGGACCACGCAGCAGACCATGTGTCGTTTTTGCAAAAACGCTATCAAATAGCCCATTTGCAAGTATAAGCGCACTTTCCTTCATTAATTCTTTAAGTCAACCGGCGGCACTTATCATGAGCATAATGGATTTTATCCGTTAGCGAAGAGTTTTTCTCGCGTTTCTATGACTCATATTTCACTGCCTGCACTACAAAAATAAAACATGATTCCCAAACCCGTACGCATCTTCACCAGTGCTCCATCTCTACCCTCTACTCTTGAGAGACTGCAGGAGCTGGCATATAATGTCCGCTGGGCCTGGGATGAGGATACTATTTCTCTCTTTCGGAGACTCGATGCAGACCTCTGGGACAGCTCAGGCCATAATCCGGTACGAATGCTGGCCGAGGTATCCGCAGCCCGGCTAGAAGAACTCGCAAAGGATGAAGGCTTCGTCGCTCATCTAAACGAGGTATGTGCCTCCTTCGATACCTATATGCAGGCGGGTTCAACCTGGTACTCCCGCACCCATGCATCAGATGGATTATTAGCGGCCTACTTCTCGGCCGAGTTTGGGATTACAGAATGCCTCTCGATTTTTGCTGGTGGGCTTGGGGTTCTGGCGGGTGATCATCTAAAGAGTGCAAGTGACCTCGGAATTCCTATCGTCGGTGTTGGGCTGATGTACCAACAGGGATACTTCAGCCAGCATCTGGATGCTGAAGGCTGGCAGCAAGAATCGTACGTAGAGAATGATTTTGCCAGCCTTCCGCTGACCCTGGAGCGTGGAGAACATGGGATGCCCCTGCAGGTGGATGTCGAAATCGGCAATCGTACAGTATATGCCCGGATCTGGCGGCTACAAGTTGGACGTATTCCCTTGTACTTATTGGATACCAACTTCAATGCTAATGAACATGATGAAGACCGAAATTTGACAGACTACCTCTATGGAGGAGGGAACGAACTCCGTATCCGTCAGGAGATTATTTTGGGAATTGGTGGCTATCGGGCGCTGCAGTTGCTGGAGCTCAAGCCTCAGGTTTTTCATCTTAATGAAGGGCACTCTGCGTTTCTGACGCTGGACCGCACCAGGCAGCTGATGCAGGAGCATGACTTATCCTTCCATGAAGCTCGAATTGCTACCGCAGCAAGCATCGTCTTCACAACGCATACCCCGGTCGAAGCCGGTCATGATCGTTTTTCACCGGAATTAATGGATCGCTATCTGGCATCCTATGCTAAAAAATCACTGGGCCTTGAGCGCCGTGAATTCTTGGCACTTGGGCGGGAACATGCAGATAATGATCAGGAGTTGTTTGGCATGACGAAGCTTGCCCTGCGTATGAGCAGTGCCTGTAACGGAGTCGCCAAGTTACATGGACAAGTGAGCCGCGCGATGTGGCAAAACCTCTGGCCCGCAATGCCTGAAAATGAGGTACCTATCCGCCATGTGACCAACGGTATTCATATCTCTTCCTGGATTTCGGGCTCGCTCAAGCGACATGTTGACCGATATGTCGGTCCACGGTGGAGAGAAGAAGCCATCAGTGAGTCCCAGTGGAAGCAAGCAGAGCAAATCCCGGATGATGTGCTCTGGCATACACATTCCACGCACAAAGAGCATCTGATCCTGCAGGCTCGAAGGTCATTGCAATCCCGACTGGAGCGACTAGAAGCACCGGCGAAAGACATTGCCCGAGCAAAGAAAGTACTCAATCCCGAGGCACTTACCATTGGATTCGCACGCCGATTCGCCACCTACAAACGTGCAACGCTTCTGTTTCAGAATCTGGAGAGACTGACCCAAATCCTAACCAACTCCATCCACCCGGTGCAAATCATTTTTGCGGGGAAAGCACATCCCCGTGATGAACCTGGAAAAGAGCTGATCCAAAAAATTGTTACTGCACCCAGTACCGAAGCCCTGTGCAACCATATCGTTTTTCTTGAAGATTATGACATGGCCATTGCACGTGACCTAGTGCAGGGCGTAGACCTGTGGTTAAACACGCCTCGGCGCCCAAGGGAGGCCAGCGGCACCAGCGGAATGAAAGCCGCTGCAAATGGTGGGCTCAATCTCAGTATCCTGGATGGATGGTGGGATGAAGGGTATGATCCCGCGATCGGCTGGGCAATTGGCAATGGCGAAATCATGGAGAACCATGCCTACCAAGATGAACGGGAAGCTGAGCAGCTCTATGATCAATTGGAGCATGAGATTGTGCCGCTCTTTTATGAGCGCTCTTCCGAAGGACTGCCTCTTGAATGGATTGCCCGCATGAAACGCTCCATTGCGACCCACAGCAGCTTCTTCAATACCCATCGTATGGTTCAGGAGTATACCGAGACAATTTACCTGACCGCAGCTACGCGTACAAAAGCACTCCACGACAAGAATCTGCAGGGTGTCAGGACACTGTCAAGTCAACAGCGAAAGGTACAGGAGGCCTGGGCCAAAGTCCAGGTCCGTGTTGATGAAAATGCTCCCCAAGGTCATCTACAGGTCGGAGTTCCCTTCACAGTCAAGGCCGATGTGGTGCTGGGACCTTTGTCACCAGATGATGTAGAGGTCCAGTTATACCTGGGACGGATTGCGAAGAAGGGAGAGATCATAGACGCGACGATCACACCCATGGAACTGGTCAAAACCAGCCAGACGAATACTCAGCACCTCTATGAGGCGAAAAATGTCACCTGTACCAAGAGCGGATCCGTCGGATACACGGTACGCGTCCTCCCAAAACGTGAGGGCCTGACTCTACTGCAATCTTCCCGTCTGATGACCTGGGCTCAATAAGCACCCGTTTCCGTCAGCGAAGCGAGGGACATCCAGTTCGGATCCTCGAATACCGAATCTGACAACTCAGAGTAAACTCCCAGATTCGTAACTTTTCGGACGTTTGATTCACTGTCGACCACGGCTCTGGTATCGGCAAGCATGATACCACCGTAGCTTTCATACCCTTCCCAAGTCGTGGTGAAGCGGGGCTGCTCGTCTGTCTCAGCATTTGCATAGTAGGACCATTGCTCAACCAGATTCAACTCCTTGTTGACATACACATCATACCCATTGTCCGGGGTAAGCCCCACCCCGTCAAATCTGAGTGTCAGAACATGTGCCTCATGGCCACTGGCCATGGTCTCTTCTCCTTTATACCCTAATGTGACCCCTGAGTCTTTGAGTTTATACGGCATCAATAACCAGTAGCCTGCATTGATCCAGTCTCTGTAGGCACCTGCCAATAATTCATCTGCAGGGGTGATTTCGTGACCATCCTTGAAGGCGCGTCCCTCCATGGTATGGATATTCATGAGTACAACGGTGCTGTCTCCCTGCCACCGGAACCTGCCCGTCCATTTATCCCATACATGATCTTCTCCGAAGATGGTCCAACTCAGGTAGCGGGCGTTATCCCACGCGGCACGCCCCCCCATACTGGCCATCACCTGATCTGCAATCTCTATTGCCTGTGGGTGAGAATCATCCGCGTCGAATCCCTCCATTGGAGGATTTGAATCCTGCTGAGCATATACTATCCCAGGGAAAAGTAAGAGTAATGTTAAGTATTTCACGAGAGTGTGGGCTTTAAGTTATGGGATCCCGACGCGCCAGATCGTAGTTTGCCGGGACAGTTACTTTAGTTTAAGCAATCACGCAATGCCTATAAAGATCGTAGCCCTAATTTTGTTTCTGACATATTCCGTAGGAGCCAGTGCACAAATCACCATCTCTGAAGATGACTATGCACGTGCAGAATCAATGCTCTCGACAACAACCCGGAGTATGGTCTACCACACAACACTACGTCCCAACTGGCTGGATGAGGACCGGTTCTGGTACCTTCACACATCGCCGGAGGGATCCGAATTCGTCCTTGTCGATCCTGGCCAAGGGCAGCAAAGTCCTCTTTTTGAGCATGCACGTATGACAGAGGCCATCTCCGACTATCTGGAATCCCCCGAAGCTGAGGTAGATTTTTCACGTTTCTCGTTTGATCCCGAATCGGAGCAGATACGCTCCTCCAGGGGATGGGGCAAAGACACGGCCTGTAGCATCGTCACCTACGTGTGCGAACCTGTCAACGAGATAGAGGCCAGCGGCATCCGCACCACCGCGGCTGTTTCTCCTGATGGAAAATATGAAGCCTTCCGAAGGGAAAACAATCTGTGGATCCGAGTTATTGATACCGATGAGGAACAGCAGCTGACCTTTGATGGCGAGGAAGATTTTGGATATGCAACCAATAACGCGGGTTGGGTCAAAAGCGACCGTCCGGTTCTGCTCTGGTCACCTGATTCAAAAAAGATTGCAACTTTTCAGCACGATGGACGCGGCGTTGGTGAAATGTATATGGTCTCATCGCAGATTGGTCGTTCCGAGTTGGAAGCATGGAAATATCCCCTACCGAAGGACAGTGTTGTCTTTATGATTCACCGCGTGATCGTCCATGTAGAAGAAAAAGAAACCGTGCGACTGGATATGCCACGAGACTATCATCGCGGAACCACTACGGACCATATCGCTGACTGGGATGGTACCTTTCTAGACGTACGCTGGAGTCCTGACAGTCAGCAACTGGCCTTCGTATCCTCCTCTAGGGATCACAAAGATGCCTGGCTTCGAGTCGCCAATGCGGAAACGGGGGAGGTCCAGGAAATTCTTCATGAACGGGTACCTACCTACTATGAATCCGGTGTGAATGCTGAAAACTGGCAGGTATTTTTTGAAACGAACGAGGTCCTCTGGTATTCAGAGCGATCAAACTGGGGACACCTGTACCTCTATGACCTTAACACAGGAGATCTAAAACATCCGATCACATCTGGAGACTGGGTTGTCTTGCAGTTACGCCATACGGACTTGGATGAACGCATGTTGTATTTTACCGGTGCAGGTAGAGATGGTCCTGACCCATACTTCCAATACCTGTACCGTGTGAGTATGGATGGCAGCGAGCCAGAGTTACTCACGCCGGAAGAAGCCAATCATGTCGTTTCTCTTTCCCCACAGAAAAAATATCTCTTGGATTCCTGGTCACGACCGGATGTACCTCAGCAGCACGCCGTCTGGAATCTTGACGGTACGATTGCTGTTGATCTCGGGAAAGCAGATATTTCCGAACTTCTGGCAACCGACTGGCAACCACCACAGCCGTTCTCCGTCAAGGCGCGCGACAACAAAACCGATCTTCACGGCCTACTCTACAAACCTAGTAATTTCGATCCATCTAAAAGCTATCCCATCCTGAATTACCTCTACCCAGGGCCACAGAGTGGTAGTGTCGGGACGAGAAGCTTTCTGCCCTCCCGCGGAGATAAGCAAGCCCTTGCAGAGCTGGGGTTCATCGTTGTGGAAGTGGATGCCATGGGGACACCAGGCCGCTCCAAGTCTTTCCATGATGCATATTACGGCAATATGGGCGACAACGGGCTGCCAGACCAAATCACTACAATTCGCCAACTTGCGGCCCAGAACCCATGGATGGACTTGGACCGCGTGGGGATCTGGGGACATTCCGGAGGCGGCTACGCCTCCACCGGAGCTATTCTGCGCTACCCCGATTTCTACAAGGTCGCTGTCAGTGGTGCAGGGAACCATGACAATCGTAATTACGAAGATGACTGGGCTGAAAAATGGCAGGGACTCTTCATGGACAATCCAGACGGAACGACGAATTACGATAACCAATCCAATATTCTAATGGCAGAAAATCTGAAAGGCAAACTCCTTCTTGCACATGGACTGATGGACGACAATGTACCTGCCTCCAATACACTCCTCTTGGTAGAAGCTCTAGTGGAGGCTAATAAGGACTTTGATCTGGTGGTTTTTCCCAATGAAGGGCATGGATTCGGGCAGGGGCGAGCCTACTGGATGCGCCGCAGGTGGGATTATTTTGTTGAACATCTCTTAGGGGCTGCTCCCCCGAAAGAATACGAGTTTGGCCGCGACCGCGTCCAAATCGGGCGACCCACCGGCTGACCAAATGAGACCTCTACTTGGTTTTCTGGTGCTGGTTTGCGGGTGTACCTATGGGCCCGACTATGATCTGATTCTCCGTGGTGGCACTATCTACGATGGATCGGGAAGTGCTCCCTATATCGCGGACATTGCGGTCGACATGGACAGTATTGCGGCAATTGGGGACCTTGCAGATGTCCGTGGAACACTGGAAATCAATGTTGAAGGGTTCGCTGTATCTCCTGGATTCATCAACATGCTGAGTTGGGCGACCGAAAGCCTGATCGTTGACGGGAGGTCACTGAGCGATATCAGTCAGGGCGTGACACTGGAGGTATTTGGAGAAGGGGTTTCCAATGGCCCGCTGAATGAGGTCATGAAAGAAGAGCTATGGGACTTTGTAGTCCGCCAGGCTGGATCGGAGGAAGAAGCAGAAGAACTCCTGGGAGGAACCAGTGTCCCCTGGACCACGCTGGACGAATATTTATCCTTCCTTGAGTCTAAAGGCGTCTCACCAAATGTTGCCTCGCTTGTTGGTGCAGCAACCGTCCGTCAATATGTGCTTGGCGAAAATGATCGTGCGCCAACTCCTGAAGAGTTGGAACGCATGCAGAATCTGGTACGGGAGGCCATGGCGGATGGCGCACTGGGCGTGGGATCTTCATTGATCTACGTTCCGGGTACTTTTGCAAGTACACATGAGTTGACTGCACTGGCCTCTGTTGCTGGAGAATTTAACGGTGTCTATACGTCGCATCTTCGAAGTGAAGGGGGACGTCTTCTCGAATCTGTGGAAGAATTAATCCAGATTGCACAGGACGCAGACGTACGAGGACATATTTATCATCTTAAAGCCGCTGGAAAAAATAACTGGCATAAGATGGAAGCGGTCATTGACCGGATTGAAGAGATACGTACGGAAGGGCTTGAGATTACAGCGGACATCTATACATATGTTGCAGGGGCTACAGGCCTAGATGCCGCTATGCCACCTGATGTGAGGGAGGGTGGAATGATGGTCTGGCATGCGAGGCTACAGGACCCCGTCATTCGAGCCCGAATGGAAACAGAATTAATGACTCCCTCTGACAACTGGGAAAACCTCATGCTTGAAGCAGGCCCTGAAAATGTCATGCTAGTGGGGTTCAGAACCGCCCCTCTACGTCAGTATATGGGCCTGAGGCTTACAGAAGTCGCAGAATTACGAGGGACATCTATCCCCGCAACCGTAATGGATCTGATTCTGGAGGATACCAGCAGGGTCGGGGCGATCTACTTTCTGATGGATGAGGCGAATGTACGCCGGAAACTTCAGCAGCCTTGGGTTGCCATTGATTCGGATGCAATCTCCATCGCACCGGAGGGGCATGCCCTGAATTCCATGGTTCATCCTCGTACATATGGTTCCTTTGCCCGTTTGCTTGCCAAGTACGTGCGCGAGGAACAGGTACTTTCACTCGAAGAAGCAGTTCGGCGGATGACATCCCTGCCAGCATCCATCTTGGCGATCAACCGGAGAGGAATACTCAAGCAGGGATATTTTGCAGATATTGCCATCTTTGCCCCACAAGCGATACAGGATCATGCTACATTCGAAGACCCCCATCAACTTGCTACGGGGATGCACTTTGTATTTGTCAACGGCACGATGGTGCTGGACCAAGGGGAGCATACCGGTGCAATGCCCGGCCGTGTAGTTAGAGGATCAACTCAAATAAACCAATGACAGACAGGCATTCGGATCTGGAGCATCGCCGCCACGAAGCAAAGATGGGTGGTGGTCAATCCCGTATTGACCGGCAGCATGAACAAGGAAAACTCACCGCCCGTGAGCGTGTAACGGTTCTCCTGGATGAAGATTCATTTGTGGAGCTTGGGCAGCTGGTACGACATCAATCTACGGACTACGGTCTTGCCGATCAGCGCCCTTATGGAGATGGGGTCGTGACTGGGTACGGTACGATTCATGGTCGTCTGGTTTACGTGTACGCGCAGGATTTTACGGTTTTCGGAGGATCTTTGGGACGTGCACACGCGTCCAAAATTGTGCAGGTGCTGGATCTGGCACTTCAGAACGGTGCACCGGTCATTGGGCTCAGTGATTCAGGTGGCGCCCGGATCCAGGAAGGGGTGGTCTCCCTAGGGGGCTACGCAGACATTTTTCTCAAAAACACCCTGGCATCCGGGGTTATCCCTCAGATCTCTGCAATCATGGGGCCTTGCGCAGGTGGTGCGGTCTACAGTCCGGCCATCACAGATCTCGTCTTTATGGTGCAGGGAACCAGCTACATGTTCGTGACCGGGCCGGACGTCGTGCACACCGTAACACAGGAAGAGGTTACCGCAGAGGACTTAGGTGGAGCCGAAACACATGCGCAGCGAAGTGGTGTCGCACATGCGGTGTACCCGAATGATGTAGCCTGCCTGGAAGCAATTCGAACCGTACTGACTTATTTGCCTCAAAACTGCGAAGAGCAACCAGCAGTTGACTCTGCGTATCCATCTCCCACAGGGAATCCCGCTGATCTGGACCAATTCGTTCCAGAGAACCCCAATAAGCCCTACGATATGCATGAGATCATCCATTTACTGGTAGATCGGGATTCGTTCTTCCCCATTCATGATCGCTTTGCCCGCAACTTGATTTGTGGTTTTGCACGTATAGGTGGTCATGCGGTAGGAATCGTGGCCAACCAACCAGCCCATCTGGCTGGGGTCCTGGATATTGATGCCTCCATAAAGGGTGCCCGATTCGTTCGATTCTGTGATGCGTTCAATCTCCCCTTGGTTACGCTTGAAGATGTTCCTGGCTTTTTGCCTGGAACGGATCAGGAGTGGCGCGGAATCATCCGCCACGGTGCCAAATTGCTCTATGCTTTTTGCGAAGCAACTGTCCCAAAACTCACGGTGGTCACTCGAAAAGCCTATGGGGGTGCCTACGATGTCATGAGTTCAAAACATATTCGAGGAGATTTGAACTACGCATGGCCCGGCGCAGAAATTGCGGTCATGGGAGCAAAGGGAGCGATCAGAATTCTACATCGTTCCGAACTAAAGCATGCAACGGACCGGGCATCCCTTGAAGAAGAATTCACTCGCGACTACAGGGAGCGGTTTTCCAATCCTTACATTGCTGCCGAGCGTGGCTATATTGACGAAGTAATCTATCCCCAGAAAACTCGGGAGCGCTTGATCAGGGGCTTGGAGATGCTGAGGAGCAAGGTTCTAACAAACCCGCGAAAAAAACATGGAAATCTTCCGCTTTGACAAGAAATTGTTGATGGCAACTTTCCCGAATCCCTTATCTTCTCGTGTTTGAATAGGCAGAGATCATTACTTTTTTGCATATAATAGTTTATATTAATGATCCCAACGATCCATTATATGGGAACCTACTGATCTATTTCTGAGAATAAACTTTAAGTTTAAGGGCAAATTTCCACTTTCCACTGACCCCGGCAATCTCATGAAAAACCAGCTACTGACCCTATTTGCTGCAACGACGCTCTTGATTCCGCCCTGTCTTGCGCAACAGTTGATGCCCCCCGAAGCAATCCCGGTTGAGGATTTGCGGGGGTATGACCGGTATTCCATGGTTGAAGACTATGGCGATCCAAGAGATGAACTGACTGAAAGGCAGATCATGAACCGTATCGGTCGTGCCTATCTGCTCCAGTCACGGATCATCAAAGCTCAAACTAACGGAGATTGGCGTTCTGCAGAGCATTATCTGGACCAGGCAATGTCGGAAGTCAGTGTCCTGACAGATCAGTCGAGTTTGGTGAATGAGCCCAAATTCCGGGAGCTATTCAGGACGATTGTGACGGAACATGAGGCATTTTTCGGGGCAGACCCTACGGAGCGTCAGGAATATGGGGCCATTTTTGCTCTTCGAAGTGCCATGTTTGACATGCAAGCACTGGTAGAGAATCCCACCGCTCAAGCAACCGGATTACCTAAAATTGAACCGGTCATGACCACCGTGCCCATGACCCAGAACCGAGCGGTCGAAAATTCGATTGAGTGGCTGTTATCGAATCGGAGAGAGACCGTCATTCGATGGATGAATCGTTCAGACACGTATTTCCCAATGATTGAGCAGATCTTCAAAGAAGAAGGGGTCCCGGACGAGCTCAAATACCTTGCAGTTGGTGAAAGTGGTTTGAATCCGCGTGCACGCAGTAGTGCAAGTGCGGTTGGAATGTGGCAGTTTATGGCTCCCACCGGGCGGGCGATGGGGCTCCGAATTGACTCCTATGTTGATGAACGCATGGATCCGGTCAAATCAACCCGCGCGGCTGCACGCCACCTCAAAGAGCTCTATGAGTACTATGCAAACGACTGGCATTTGGCACTGGCCGGCTATAATTGCAGCCCCCGATGCATCCGACGAGCAATTTCGCGGAGCGGCGGGACCCTCAAAAACCCACCTTCCTATTGGACAATTTCACGGCATTTACCTCGTCAGACTTCTGGGTACGTGCCACAGTTCATCGCATTTGCTCTGATGATGTCCAATCCTGCGGAGTTCGGACTTCCGGCAACTTCAAATGGGCCAGAGTTTACCTATGATGAGATCAAGGTCAGCGGAGTTCTCTCACTGGAAACCATTGCGTCCATGGTAGGCACGACAACCGATCACATCCAGTCGTTGAACCCTGAACTTCGACGAGGTACACTCCCACCCGACAGAAGCCCGTACACATTACGGATTCCGATAAACACATTCGCCCGCTTTGCCGACGCTTTTGAGCAGCTCCCGGATAAGGAGAAGCAAATGCCTGGAGAACACCGTGTACGCAGGGGGGACAATCTCGGAAAAATTGCAAAGAGATATGGGACAACTGTGAAGGCGATCCAAAATGCCAATCGGCTCAGGACAACCGTCATTCACCCCGGACAGATGCTTGTAGTACCTGGTTTGGCAGGCACCATTGTGGCAAAGCTTGAAAGTGCTGAGGCGAGATTGGTGGCATGGGGAAGCCGTACCAGTAAACCCATTGTCTTTGACGAAAGAATGGCCGAGAGTGCGCGACAGACTACGGTCACCGTTGCGAATACGGCCACAACTCGTTCTGAAAACACTTCTGCTCAGACTACTAGTTCTTCAAACCCATCCAGCGAAAATCGACCGAATCAGGTTCACAGGGTTCGTCGTGGGGATACTCTTTCGGGGCTAGCGAGCAGGTACGGAACAACAGTCCGGGCAATTCAGCAGGCAAACGGGCTTCGAAATACTCGAATCAAGCGCGGTCAACGGCTTCAAATCCCTCAGGGAGGGCGTACAGTCCATACAGTCCGACGGGGTGAAAACCTGACGAAGATTGCCCAGCATTATGGGACGACGGTGCAGAGCATTAAGGCCAATAACAACCTGCGCTCCAACACCATTCATCCTGGACAAAAGCTTTCGATCAACCTCTGATTTTGACTGGGTAATTTGGCTTTATATCTGTGTTTGAGCCAAAATTCGGCGGCGCACTACTAGCAGTGAAGGGCGTAAAATCGGCAACTTACCGAGGCAAGTGACCGGAGTGAGTTCAATGACCTCAAAGGCATTTCGTGCGCCAGCCTATACCCGAACTTCTGTAGAATGAGATCCAAATTCCCCACCTCAGGACAGATTGTTCTGGTGTAGGGTTTCGATCTAAATCATAAGGCGATTTTGAGGAGCTCGTGTTGATTCATCGCATTTTCATGGGGGTTATAAATCCTATGATAAATGTCAAGATGACTTATTTCTATGCCAATCCTTAGCTGGGAGAGCAATTTGATGTTCTCCCAGCTAATTTATTTGATTGCACATCGGGACTACGAACTGGACCGCAAGCCCCTTCGCAAAACGATCGCTCAATGGTTCTTCATGACTTCACTCCCCAGTCGATACACGCGCAACTTCGAGAACCCGGTTGAACAGGATCTCCGACATATCGCGGAGTCGAAATTCGGTTATAAGTTTGTGACAACGCTTGACGAAATCATCGATACAGCGCTTACGACAGACTATTGGACCATTCAGATTCCAAGCTCGCTCAAGACTTCCTCGGCCTATGTTCCGACCGTGTTAGGGTACCACGCAAGCCTCGTTCGGCCTAATGCCCAGCCTCCGTTCTCGCCGATTCAATTGGGGGAGTTACCAGACCCATCGACCCACGCTACTCGATCCGCTGTCAGATACCACCATCTTTTTCCCAAAGCATACCTGACTCGAATTAGTATCAACCACACGGTACAGCGGAATCAAATTGCCAACTACGCCTTCGTCGAAGGGCCTGACAACGTAAAGATCGGCAACTTACCCTCCAACGAGTATTCCCCTCTCCTCTTCAAAGAGCTAACACCACGGCTATAGAAACGATCTCGGTTCTGGTATCCTTGCCCGATGGCTGGGAGCAGATGAACTATCGGACCTCCTTCAACAACGGCGTGTACTCATTGCTAGCGTTGTTCGAACAGCATTCAACAAGCTCTGCACCGGCCAGCTTTTTAAGGGAGAAGAATCACTGTCGCCTTCGGCTGGCTTAACTAGGTGGTCCGTCGGGGTCCTCCTAGCTGAGATGGGAATGGACAGGGACAAGTTCAAGTCATCCGTGTACTACAGCTATAAGCCGGACGTACTGGAGATGGTCGTCACGGAATCCGTGCTCAAGGCCATTGCGGGTTTCCTCGACGCCAGTGGTGCACGCTCGCAGTGAGCATCGCAAGTGACGACGAGGGCCTCGAAATCCAACCAGACCTGGGCAAGAAGAACATGGATGGGGGTTGGTATGTGAATTCCTCACAAATTCAGTCGAGCGCTCGAACTACTCGCTTTGACAATAGCGACGATTCAGCCACAGACTATTGACGGCGTTCATGTCGCCTTGGTGCACGTAACTCCATCACCTGAATCGATCTATACCAAGTTTTCGAGGTGGGACTGAACCTTCTTCGTCCGGGTGAACAACTCAACCCGGATCCTTGGTGGGGATGATCTTGTCGGATATGTCAACAACGCCGGGCACAGATATTCTATTCTCTCAGATGCCGGACCGGGCCTGCTCAAGGACTCAAGGCACTGGACGCCGGTCAGACTAGGGGTGCGGTAACTCAAGACTTTGCGATGCGAAGCGGGACGACCTTGACTTCGTCGCTGAGAATGATGTTGGAATCGTGAGAGGCCAAGACAATACCTCGACCGGATAAGTCGCCTCGCCCTCGCCGAATCCGTAGATGGGATCGTGAGGCGAGTTTCGACGAATAGGCTCGCGCATTGGAAACTCTGATTAATCCGGGTAGCTTCTTTTCCTGGACCACAGACATTGATTACCGAGCCATGCGACAGGTTTCATTTGAAGATGCGAGTTACTGGAATCGTACCAAGAAGACCAAGAAGCAGCATTTCCTGACCGAGATGGACGCGGTCCTTCCTTGGGACGCGATGCTGGACTTGATCCGGCCGTTTTACTACAAGGGAGGCAAGGGGCGTCCGCCGATTGGGTTGGCTACGATGCTGCGCATCTATTTTTTGCAGCAGTGGTATGGATATTCGGATCCGGGGATGGAGGATGCGTTGTACGACAACGTGTCGGTGCGGGTATTCGCCCATGTGGAGGCTTGCACGCGCCCGATGAGACGACCATCTGCAAGTTTCGCCATCTATTGGAGCAGCACGGGTTGACGCGGCGGCTGTTTGAGTTGAGTCGGGATTTGTTGGAACAGCGAGGTCTGCTGGTGAAGGCGGGGACGATCGTGGATGCGAGCATCATTTCGGCGCCGTCGTCCACCAAGAACCAAGCGAAGCAGCGCGATCCTGAGATGAAGTCAACGAAGAAGGGGAACCAGTGGTATTTCGGTATGAAGGCGCATATCGGGACTGATCCACAAGGTCTGGTGCATCGTGTGGCGGTCACGGCTGCGAACGCCCATGACGCGACCCTGATGGAGGTGTGTTTGCACGGTCAGGAGAAGGTAATCTACGGCGACAAAGCCTACGTGAGCAAGTAGCGAAAGGCGGAGGCAGAAGCGCAGGGTGTGCAATGGCATGTCTTGCGTAAGGCAACCAGAACGCGCAAACTCAACTGTGCGGACCAGTCCTTCAACAAGAAGAGTAACCGGACCCGGGCCAGGGTTGAGCATACCTTTGGAGTGATCAAGCACCTTTGGGGCTATCGCAGGACGCGCTACCGCGGCTTGGGCAAGAATGCGGCACAGGTCTACACGCTGGTCGCTCTGGCCAACTTTTATTTGGCTCGTGATTCACTGCGGGCTCCCGCGGTCGCGGGATAGCTCTGCCCAAACGCCACCGATGGCGCGTCTGGCGCCTGAAAAATGTACGTGGCGGTGGACAAATAGAACGCATTTAGGATGCCAACAGCCTCCGTAACCGCATTTCATGTCCGAGTATGTTTCCTCCTCCTCCAAAACAGGATTGATCAGAGCTTCCCATTTATGAGAACTGCCATGGAACCGATAATTGGGATCCTTATCGGGAAAGTGTATGTTGTTTGGGGCAGACCGGCAGCTTGGTGTCTTTGCGACACAGGAGACACAGGAACTATCCACGACGCAGTGATATCAATTGTAGCGTGACCTTATTGATGACAGTCTTCCGCTGCAATGGCGACGAAACATACTTACGGAATCAGTGCCGGGCGGTCCGGCTCAAACCATGGCCGAGGAATTTGAATTTACGTTACCACTTGACGCTTTTGTGAGATCGATTGGTGTCAGGCGTGGAACTCCGTTGGCTGTTCTCGTTGGTGCAGGCGCTTCAATCAGTTCGGACATGCCGTCGGCACAAACGTGCATTTGGGAATGGAAACGCAATATATTCCTTACCAACAACCCCGGTCTTGAAGATCAGTTCGCCGAACTTTCGCTACCAGGCGTTCGCCGAAGGATTCAGCGCTGGCTCGATACGCAAGGGCGCTTTCCACCGGACGGAGCGCGTGAGGAATACGGCTTTTACATCCAGAAATGTTTCCCCATCGCTGAAAATCGGCGAGACTATTTTCAGGAAAAAGTGCGCAGTGCTCGTCCATACGTTGGATATCAGGCACTTTGTCATCTCGCCTTGGGAAACTACATTAATTCCGTCTGGTCAACTAATTTCGACGGGCTTGCCGCTCGGGCTGTCGCACCTTTCAGCCTGACACCGCTTGAAATTGGCATTGACAGCCAGCAGCGCCTACCACGCTCACCTAGGCAAGGGGAATTTCTTTGTATCTCGTTGCACGGCGACTATCGCTACGACGCACTGAAGAATACACCTGAAGAGTTGCAATCTCAGGAGGATGGTCTCCGCAAGGTACTAATCGCAGAGACACGAACAACATCACTAATTGTATCTGGTTACAGCGGGCGTGACCAGTCCATAATGAGTGCCCTACACCAAGCCTATGCCGAGTCTGGCCCAGGCGCTCTGTTTTGGTGCGGTTTTACCAATCCTAATCCCCCTGAACATGTCGCAGCTCTGATCAGCCAAGCACGGAATCATGGGCGAGAAGCATATTACATAACAACGAACGGGTTTGACGATTTGATGACCCGTCTCGCCCTGCATTGTCTCGAAGGCAACCAACTCAAAGCGGTCCAACACTGCATCGTTGGGCTAAAGCCCGATAACAAACTTCAACGTAAGCCATTTCACCTCCCGCAGTTGAATAGAAACAGCCTGATCAAGAGCAACGCTTTCGAAATTCAGTGTCCAGAAGAGGTTTTCCAGTTTGACCTCAGAGCTTGGCCGACCAAGCGTGTTTGGGCATCCCTGCGAGAGACAGCAGGCAGGCGGCCACTAGTTGCCGTACCTTTGCGCAAAAAAGTGCTGGCTCTCGGAACTATTGACGACATACGTGATGCCTTCGGTAACAACATTAAGGGGCCAATTGAGCGTACGCCGGTTACTCCGAGAGATCTCAAGTATGAAGATAATGTGGTTGTCTCCCTTATGCGTCAGGCGCTTGTGCGATCACTGGCTGACAGCGCTGAATTAGAAACCGACAGAACCAAAGTACTCTGGCGTCCCCAACCCTTGCGTACGGTTCGCCACGAAAACGTTGATTATTCCGTCCACGAAGCAGCTATCATTTTCCTGCGGGGAATTGGTGGGGTACAGCACTTGATAATTAAGCCATCCCTAAAGGTATTCGACCAAGCCAGCAATTTGCCACCGCTTGAAACCACAAATGCGATCAAGCTTCGCATCCTAGGTTATCAGCACAACGACAAATTCAATCAGGCTGTTAGGGGCTGGGGTAGAACGCTGTTTCCTAACGGAAAGCTGGCGGTACTTGACTTTCCTTTTGAGTCTGGGTCAACGTTTAAGTTTCGGGTATACACATCACCGAGTTTTGCCAACATAGGTCTATCCTCAGATGGACACACGTTCAGGCTATCAGAAGCAATAAGGCCATATATCAAGCACTCCGGCCTGCGGCTACCAGAGCCTGCACTTCTGCTTTGTAACAAGGCTGGGACCGCTACCATCAAAGATACGCATCCAATTCGCGGAATTATAAACAATCGTCCGTATGACTACCCTTTGACATCCGCTGGGCTTTCTTCGTCACTGCGACTTGGCGTCATATACCCAAAAGCCAATGAACAACAACTCCATTCCTACCTTCAATCAATAGACTACCCACACTCTCCACACTCGACAGAGCAGGATTACTTGATTCCTTACCCAGGATTTCAGGCAGCGTACGGCCTACAAGCCATATTACCCGAACCGGGTTCATCTGGGTGGATTAACTGCCCTGAGCCCTCCACGCATGAGTCAGTTCAGGGATCTCTGGAGGCTGCGCGCCTCATTGAGCGATGCATTCAAACGCTGCAGGCATCATATGCGCCTAATGTAGTGCTGATTTTCGTTCCTGAACGTTGGCGACTATTCCGTGGCTATCATACGGAAAGCGAAAGTTTTGACCTACATAATTTTGTGAAGGCTTCCTGCGTCCAGCGGGGTATAGCCACACAGTTCCTTGAAGAGCATACGCTCTCCAACAATTACAAATGTCGTGTTTGGTGGTGGCTCTCGTTAGCGATGTACGTCAAGAGCATGCGAACACCATGGTTATTGGAGAACCTTGCCGACCGTGCCGCCTTTGTCGGTCTTGGATTTAGCGTCGATGCCAATGCGCAACGGGGAAACCATATTGTACTCGGCTGCAGTCACATATACAGTAAGCGTGGCGAGGGACTACGGTACCGGCTTAGCAAAATCGAGAATCCGATTATTCGTCGTGGCAATCCATTCATGTCCAAGGATGATGCGCGCCAAGTTGGTGAAACCATCCGCCAACTCTTTTTTGATACCCATATGAAGCTTCCAGAGCGAGTCGTTCTTCACAAGCGCACACCATTTACGAAAGAAGAGCAGGAAGGACTCTGTGGCGGTTTGAACGGGGTAAAGCAAATCGACATGCTCGAAATTCAAATCGACCATGCACTTCGCTACTTGGCCTCCAAAAATGGGCGTGACGGAACACTCCGCGAGGACAATTACCCCGTTGAACACGGTACCGTATTGAAACTGGACGATTATACTGCGCTACTTTGGGTTCATGGTGCAACTTTGGCGCTCAATTCACGTCTTCGATACTTCCAGGGAAAGAGACGCATTCCAGCGCCACTGACTTTAAGACGTCATGCCGGGGAAACGCCGCTACAAGAACTTGCAAATGAGATTTTGGGGCTTTCCAAAATGAACTGGAATACATTCGATCTCTACACAAAGCTCCCTGCCACCCTGCAATCCTCAAATGAAATTGCGAAGATAGGTTCGTTGCTCCAGCGGTTTGGTCCCGCCTCCTACGATTACCGGTTGTTTATATAAAAGCTGACAAGCCTGTCAATCGTGTCAATGGGCACACACGACTGACCGACTTATCCACACTACACCGAGATCGTAGTTGAAGAGGTGTGCGGTAGAGACGCACCCAATCCAAATTCCCAGGGAGCCTAAGATAAGTGCGATCCTACAGAAACCCTTCCAAAGGAAGCCCCATAATAGTCTTTTTCATATTCTTCCGCAAACTCACAAACATAATCCCACCATTCCCCTGTAAAAGATGCAGGGAAAGGTTCAGATCTACTACCCTTCAAGGCCAGAGAATAGACCATCTGGCTCTGCCATACGATGGGACAAAAGCTTCTACGACAGACAGCCCTCTTCAAGGAGATAACGACCGCGTAACCCCATCCCTCACATTGGACGAATCCTTAAAAATCTCTTCACAGAAAAGCATGCCGTGGTGTTCTCTTTTCCCAAAAATCCCACTCCAATGCCTCTGTGCGTGAGGTGACCGCCGAAGTCGGTAAGTATTTCGAAGACTGGATAGAGCGAAAACACAATGGAGAGCCGAACTATGAATATGGCTGTGATCCAGATAGGGGGTAAAGATGAGTAATATCCCTAAGGGGTTCTGGGATCTCATGGCATATGATTCCCTTTGCAAGAGCCCCATCTGTGAATAATTAATGAAGAAGGCAATAATGGTGGATAGTCAAATATTTTGTAGTATATTCGGCCTGTTCATTTCTCACTCACTTAATTGTATCAAAGATGACCATGCTTAAGCTCGTCAGAGCCTCATTAGTTATAGCAGTCCTAATTGTTGGGACGTTAGTTACAATAAAAAATCATACAGCCGCCGAGACATCGCAAGGCTACCAGTCAATGGATCTGGATAGAGCTATAGACATGGCAAAATGCGAAAACCCGGATACCACTATTTTCTGCTACTATGCTTACTGTCTTGACGAAGGATCTGAGTGTTCGTTCTACTCAGGTGCTTGTTTTAGTGTCTGGGGAGGTTATTGTGATAGCGGCATTCCTGAATAATTGATGTCACAATTTATTCCCATTAGGTATTCAGTATTCTCCCTATGTATTTCCATACATTTGATCGCTGTTCACAGTGTAAGTGCTCAGTCCAGTAATTTTCAAAAAACACAAACAATTAGACTATCTGATTCTAGGGAGATATTGGCAGAAGATTTATTAATTGCCGAGATCAAAACCTTAGATATCGATTCCGGTGGGCGATTATTAGTTGTTGATTTACTAGGAGAACAAGCCTTTCTGTTTGGTTCAGACGGTGATCTTTTATCTGTACTAGATCCGTCCTTATGCCATCCAGGTTTTGAATTCCGACCTGTAAATGCAATTTTCTTGGATGATCAATCCATTTTTCTTGTAAATGCCGGTCCATGGGGGTACCGTTTCACGGCAGAAGGAGAATGTTTGGGAAATGTTCATTCGGATTTTTCTCTCGCTCCGGTGGGATTTCTAGATACGGACTCTCAAGGTAATCTAGTCGGCCTGTACCGCATGCCGACTATGTCAATCATAAGGTACATGACTCCCGAAGGGAAGATAGTTCGCGAGATTGAGTTACCTGCCAGCAAGTTTCCAAATGCGAATGATAGGATCGCAATGGGAGGAATTGTGGCCGACAAGACCCACACATTTTACGCTGGGGCTCTAGAACCACATGTCTTAAAGGTTGCTGGAGATGGGACAATAGAATCAACGTTTGCGCATCGAACATCGTGGTTCAAGGATGTATCCAGGGATCTTCCAGGTTTTCAGCCGAGTAATCCTTCAGCACTATTCCAAGCCGTTGGTCGCTTGTATGCCACCAGCACACTTACGAGTGAAATTTTTGAACTCAACGATCAAAGTATCATGATGCAATACTCGGGGCCTGACAGTCAGGGATACCAAATATTCACCAAAGGTGGCGTTCTTGTTGCAGAGGAGTTGGGGATAGATTACCGTTTTAAGCAGGCAATGGACGGGTTATTGTACCGAGTAATACAACCAGACGCGGATAATTCGGGTCTACCAAACCCGTTTATTGAGGTATATCAATACGTCTCTTCCCCTTAATGTTACGATTCATGAAATTTCTGATTTTTTTCGTGAGATCTGAGATAGTCCAGATCAGCTTACTAACCGTTTTATTATCGGTGCTGGGTTTGGTATATCTGTCAGGTGTGGGCTTATGGAATCAGCAGTTGAGATCTGATTTGATTCGGGAGAATCCATCACAAAAGGACTTAACTGTGCTGAAACAGGAATTCGTCGGGCATAACATGCCGACTCTCACTGTCCGTGAGGCTATTACACGAAAACAGGATACAGCAAGCTTCGACTCATCCGGTATACTCGTTTTACTACCTCTCAATACTTGTGTACAACAGCAAGCCAGTATTTTGAGACATGTTCAGGTGCTCTCTGAGGCTCTAAGTGGGCAAGTTCCAATAAGGCTAATCCTATTGGATAATGTTCATGACGAGCGAGTAAATCGGCATAAGGCTCTTCTTCTCAGGAAAGCAGTTCGACCCAATTTCGATATATGGTATACGAACGATACGATCCCATTGACACAAACTATCTTGGAAAATCAGTTCGGGGTAGTCCTGTTCGTGAAGAGTCATCAGGTCGCGTCCATTTTTCACGTTGGGGATCGGGGTATTCTTCGTAGTGTACTAGAATCAATCTGATTTAATAAGCCTCCGATATAGTATACAGGTTCCATTTACGGACGGATATGTTGATTTTTTATACTTGATCAAAGGTTTTCGTGGGAAGTTTCATTGCGTCCGAACCGGCTGCATGGCGATGATCAACCCAATCCCTCAAAAGCTCTGTAGGATCTAAACCAATTCGCGAAACTTGGACAATGTATCGATACGGTGAATCTGTGCTCTAACTCCCAGATCCGAGACTCTGAGTAAGAAATCTTTGCCAGATGACCACGCGACACATCTTCATCACTAGGCTGATCCGACTCCACCCTGTTGGTCCATGCCACAAAACGTTTTGTCCAAGAGTTCCCCTCATTGTACATCTTGTCTCCGGCCTGCAAAAGGCGGATCACTCCACATCTTGATCTGGCATAGGTACTTTATAAATCCCTCCGGCTACATACCAAATTCCAAACCACTTCAAACTCGCGATCTAGAACAAAGCGCTCGGTCAACAAACCGGAAGCAAAATACTCGGCTAATTCCTTGGTGCCCCAGCGATCCGTCTTTATTCGATCCCCTGGACGACGAAGAATGGATCCTCGAGCAATGACCACACATAATCAACGTCCCGTTCCTTAGGCGGCATCATACAACACATATCCGCAGTTCTTGTAGCAAGAGCGTACTTCAACATGGCGACCCTGGGCATTCTGGAGATCTTGGGTGATCTTCGGCAGATCATGCGGCACATTCCACTTGCCCAGAATCACGCCTGCACTCACATTGTAGACGCACAAAGCAATAGCTTTTTTGTGTACATCCATACTGACAGAGATTGTAGGTGCAGAAATGAAGGATTTGATGTATGTCTGCATAGGGTTGTTCCTAGTTGGTTGATTAGCAAACTCACGCTAATATAGCTCAACTAGCCAGAACAATCCTATCCATAAGATCCATACTACACCTTGTAAGTTTACCAGGAATGCATAGATTTGCGGTGTTCCCTGACTCTGTGCCTCTATGGATAAGCGTACATTCTTAAAGACTTCCTCTACTCTTGTGTTGGGCTCCATGCTTGCACCGCTCGCGGGCTGCAGACCCCAGGAATCGCTGGCTCCACCACGAACTAACTGGGCCGGAAACCTGACCTATGGTACCAACCGCTTACTGCTTCCGAAATCAATGGAGGAGTTGCAAGACATGGTACGCAACCATCATAGCGTACGTCCGCTGGGGTCACGGCATTGTTTTAACTCAATTGCCGACAACTCCGAGGCGCAGTTGTCGCTGAGCGTAATGCCGCAAACGGTCACCTTCGGCTCTGATACCGTAACTGTGCCGGGTGCAATGCGCTATGGTAACCTGGTGCCTCATCTGGATGAGCGGGGTCTGGCACTCCATAATCTGGCATCGCTACCTCATATATCCGTTGCAGGGGCGCTGGCGACCGCGACTCACGGCTCCGGCGTAACCAACGGCAATCTGGCTACCGCCGCAGTCGGGCTGGAACTGGTTGTAGCTTCAGGGGAGCAGATTACGGTTACCGCAGAGAATGACTTGCTGTTTAGGGCCGCTGTTGTTGGTCTGGGATGCTTTGGGGTAGTCACATCCATTACGCTCAAGGTAGAACCCACTTATGATATGGTGCAGCATGTTTACCTGAATTTGCCGCTGGCCTCTATGGACACGCAATTTGAGACCATTATGCATCTTGGCTACAGCGTGAGCTTTTTTACCGATTGGCGTACACAGGAATCTACACAGATCTGGATTAAGCGTCGCATGACGGATGAGCTGGCAGATCTGCCCACAGAGTTGTATGGGGCAAGGTTGGCGGATCGCAACGTGCACCCGGTATTGGCTTTATCCGCTGAGGCCTGTACAGAGCAGCTGGGTGTACCGGGTGCTTGGCATGCACGGCTGCCTCATTTCAAGATGGACTTCACGCCCAGCAGCGGAGAAGAGCTCCAGAGTGAGTTTTTCGTTGACCGGCAACATGCACCAGAGGTAATTGGCGTGTTGCGTGATATGGCCGATCAGCTTAATCCACTGCTGATGATCAGTGAGGTGCGGACGATTGCGGCGGACGATTTATTGATGAGTACCGCCAACGGCCGTGATTCGGTGGCATTTCACTTTACTTGGCATCAAGACTGGGAGGCTTTGCAAGCGGTGCTTCCAATACTGGAGGCGCGTCTGACACCATTTGAGGCTCGGCCGCATTGGGGTAAGAATTTTGTAATGACTGCTGAAGAACTCCGATCCCGCTACCCGGGACACGCTCAATTCCAGGAGCTGGTCCTGACTCATGATCCAGAAGGCAAATTCCGCAACGATTTTGTAAACGAAAAAATCATACACGGGTAGGAAGTGTCCGTGCGGACAGATTGCCACTGACCAGCACTTGGAGCTCGGCTGATGAAAACATCAAAAAGAATTTGAGTGCTTCGTGCACTTAAGAGCATCCCAATTAAAAACCTGCTATAACGTGAGTCCCTGGGTCGTACTTAAGTTCGGTGGCACAAGTGTCTCCTCAAGAGAGAACTGGGATACGATTGCCCGTATCATTCGGGCGCGGCGGGCGAATGAGGAACGGGTATGCGTGGTGTGCTCGGCAGCCTCGGGTACCTCGCGCGCACTGGAAGGATTGATTGATGCGGCCCTGTATGGAAGCTATGAAGAACCACTGGCTGCCATCGGTAAACGTCATCTTGCACTGGCCGAGCAGCTCGGGCTAGATGGTGAAGTACTGCTCCGGGAATTACTTCAGGAATTGGAACGGCTCGCCTATGGAGCTTCGCTGACCCGTGATGTCGGGCCACCCCTGCACGCACGGATTCTGTCAATGGGTGAACTCATGCTCACCACACTAGGGGCTGCATTCCTCAAAACGCAGGATTTTCAAATCCATTGGATGGATGCACGTACAATCCTAAAATCCGAACCTATCCCGCGTATTCCTCCCCATGAAGAGTTTCTGTCTGCTCAATGCAACCATGATCCAGATTCTGAACTCCAGCAGGTTGATACGAACATCTTCATCACACAGGGCTTTATTGCCAGTGATGCACAGGATCGGACCGTATTGACCGGATGGGGAGGCTCTGACACATCAGCCGCCTACTTTGCAAGTAAGCTGGAGGCCGTACGACTGGAGATTTGGACCGATGTCCCAGGGATGTTCACTGCCAACCCGGGGCATGTTCCGGGTGCACGCCTATTGAAACAACTCGAATACAGTGAAGCCCAGGAGCTTGCCAGCTCTGGAGCGGAAGTCCTTCATCCGCGCTGTATTGAGCCGCTACGTCCTCAAAAAATACCCCTCCATGTGCGCTCAACGGCAAACCCCAATCTGGATGGAACTGTAATCAGTGCAGAGACGCATAGCTATGGTGCCCAGGTTAAGGCTATTGCCGCATGCACTGATCTGACCCTCATTGCCGTTGAAACTCCTCGCATGTGGCACTCCGTTGGGTTTCTGGCAAAGATTTGTACAGCATTTGAGCGGCATGGCCTTTCAATTGGAATGGTCGCTACCTCGGAAACAAACGTGACCCTTTCCATTGATCCGGTCTATGGGTTTTCTCTCGAGGAATCTCTGATTGAAGCACTACTGGCTGATTTGAATGAGTTCTGTCAGGCAAAATGTATCGACGGATGCGCTGCGGTCAGCATGGTTGGGCAGAATATCCGCAGTGTCCTGCACGAACTGGGCCCTGCACTTGAGGTCCTGGATGAGCAAAAAATTTACCTAGTCACACAAGCTGCCAGTGACTTGAATTTTACCTTCGTCGTCGACAACTTGCATGCACAACGACTGACCAATAAGCTGCACAGCCAGATCTTTAGCCAAATTGGACCAGATGATCTCTTCGGCCCCACCTATCGTGAGTTATTCGACGCGCCAGACATCTCATTACCGACATCCTGGTGGAAAACGCGGCGCCCCCAGCTACTTGAATTGGCGTCTGAGTCATCTCCCTGTTATGTATATGACCGGGAGAGCCTGCATCATACCATATCCCGCATGCAGATTCTCCAAAGCACTGACCGATCCTTTTATGCCATGAAAGCATGCTGGAATCCAGAAGTGCTACAGGTAATATATGAACACGGGATTGGCTTCGAGTGTGTGTCCCCAGGAGAGTTGCATTATATCAGGCACCTTTTTCCCGATATTGACCCTGACCGAATTCTCTTTACCCCCAACTTCGTCCCCAAAGAAGAATTTTCGCTGGGATATGAGTTAGCTGGCCATGTGACAGTCGGCAATGTGAGAGCCCTCAAACTTTGGCCGGAGGTCTTTCGGGGTCGTGCGGTGATCCTCCGGGTTGATCCAGGGCATGGCCGCGGACATCATAAGTATGTACGTACAGCCGGATCTGCATCAAAATTTGGGATTGCTCCAGAAGACCTACCTTTGCTTCAAAGCATTGCGAAAGAATATGACATTCGGATTACAGGCCTGCATGCGCATGTGGGCAGTGGCATCTTGACACCAGACACATGGAGTTCTATCGCATATGCCCTAGCTTCAATCGCAGAAAAATTCCCTCAGGTTACCCACTTGAATGTCGGCGGAGGGTTCGGGGTACCGGAAAAACCAGGAGCAATCCCACTGGACTTGGCAGTCCTGGAAGAGAGTCTTCAGCAATTCCGTGAAACCTACTCTCAATTTGAACTATGGATTGAACCAGGAAGATACCTTGTTGCAGAAAGTGGTGTGCTTTTGGTACGTGTCACACAGGTTAAACGTAAAGGATCAACATACTACGTCGGGGTGGAAACTGGAATGAACTCTTTGATCCGTCCCGCACTCTATGGATCGTATCACAGCATCGTTAACCTGAGCAAACTGGGTGAAACTCCAAGCATGACGGCAGATATCGTTGGACCTATTTGTGAGACCGGCGACATCCTGGGACGCGCGCGTAGACTCCCCGAGACGATGGAAGGTGATATCCTGCTGATCACGATGACCGGTGCATACGGCCGAGTGATGTCGTCAAGCTATAATATGCGCGACCCAGCAACCGAAGTGGTCATTTAGTGCTGGTGGAACTTGTGCCCGCAGTACTTGCAGAATTCAGCCCCTTTCTCCAACCTTGCCTCCCGGCAACGTATGCATGGCGTCGTTCGTTTGAAGTGGCGGTGCGATAGGCTAATAGACATCACGATAATCGCATAACCGATCACCATCACCATCGCTGCCATGAATTTCCCCAAAGGTGTCTGAGGAGAGATATCTCCGTATCCAACTGTGGTCAATGTTACCACCGCCCAGTACATGCTCAGGGGAATGCTGGCAAATCCATTTTCGGGTCCCTCAATCAGATAGATCATTGAGCCCAGTGTGGTGACAAGCAGTGACAGTGCGAGTACGAACACCCATATTCGTTGCCAACTCTCCTGAAGCAGATAGAGTAAGTGGAGCCCGGCTCTGCTATACTGTACCAGTTTTAGAACACGAAATACCCGCATCAGGCGGAGAATTCGGATAACAATCAATGCCTGGGCACCAGGAAGTAACAGACTCAAGTACGTTGGGATCACTGCAATCAGGTCCACTACCCCAAAGAAGCTGCGAGCATACCCCAAGGGATTCCGGGAACAGTACAACCGCAGGACATACTCAATCGTAAAGACCACCGTAAAGAACCACTCCAGGCCGATTAGTAGACTCCCGTGGACAACTCTTACCTGATCAATACTCTCCAGCAGGACCGCAACTACACTGGCAACAATGACAATAAAGAGCGCAATATCGCTTCCTCTCCCCAGCGGAGTTGTAGATTCAAACAGAATCCTGTTGAGAAGCTCACGGCGTGAGTTCCATGAAACCTGATGTTCCTTATGCTCTTCCACTTTTCAGATACAAGTCGTAGTAATAAAGTGCTGCTATAATAATACCATGGCGCAGTGTTTCATCGGCAATCAATTTCGGAATCATAGGTTGATCAATCAGAACAGGATCTATGTCTTCTGCTGAATCAAGCTCCTGCCGTCCGTGAGGGGTTGCATCACTGGCTAGAAAAAAATGGCACCGGTTTGTGAGAATCGCGGGATTTGGAGACATGGAGCCCAACCGAATGAGCGTCTTGGCTGCATAGCCGGTTTCTTCACGCAGTTCACGGACAGCTGCCTCTTCGGGGAGTTCACCCTGATCGATGACCCCTCCGGGCAACTCCAGTTCAACAGCCGAAGTCCCTGGCCGCCACTGCCGAATACAAACAAGTTTGCCTTCCGGGGTTACAGGAACGATCGTGACCCAGTCAGAGGCCTCCAGCACGTAGAACGGATGGACTTGGCCGGTTCGTGGGGATTCACAATCGTCCTGGCGCACCTTGAACACCTTGAAATTCCCACAGTCCCGGCTCTGTTTACACTTCCATAACTGCCCCATTAATTCGATCCTTCTACTCTGATCAGGACCATAGAATCAAGTAAAAGTTGTATGAGTTCCAGAACCTCCTGATCCCAAAGATAGGACTTGAGGGAGCCAAAATTAAGTATCTCTGTTCCGGTTAATAATTGTGCAAATGGTTTCGACTCAAGTTTTAACTGGCATTCAATTCCAAGCGCATAGATCCGAATACAGTCATCAAATTCCCGGTAGATCATGCACGCCGGAGTAAGTCGCACATACGTACTCCCTTGCCGGAGATCATCCAGGATTTCTTCAGCAGAGGGTACAGGGTCTTCCGCCATTCCAGGCCAGTTTTCCCGAACGGGATGCGTCATCGCGCTGCAAAAGACTCGTTCAAGACTTTCCCGATCTTCCGCAAGCCGTCGCATTTCGTTCTGGAACCAGTCAAGAGACGCATCGCTGACTCGGCCAGGATCGTCCGTTCGCAGTTCAGCCGGATCCACAAAGTTATTTGGGGTAAGGATATGACCCAACCCCTCTGCCATTTCTGAGAAAGCCGTCTGCAACATACCCATTTCGGGAGCCTTGAATCCAATACTTGCCGTGATACATGTCCCCACGGCAACCCCCCAATGGGGAAGTTTAGGTGGCAAATAGAGCATGTCTCCCGGCTTGGCAACGAATTCCTGATCTGGATGAAGCTCTTTCAGGAGTTGCATGGATGTATCCTCTCTCATTGGCCGATCATCGGTGATCGGAGTATTTTCGATCTTCCAGCGTCGTTCACCGCTGAGCTGAATAAGAAAGACGTCATAACTATCCACATGAGGACCTACGCTCCCTCCTGGAGCCGCGTAGCTTAGCTGAACATCGTCCAGACGCCAGTTGGGGATAAATCGAAATACTTCAAGCAGTCGGCGCATCTGATCAAGTTGCCGCTCTGTATCCTGTACCAGCAGCGTCCAGTATGAAATCTCTTCGAAACTCTCAAGCTCTTCCCATTCAAATGGCCCGGTGAATAATTCCCATGACTGGTCTGCTGTGTCTTCTTCAATCAAGCGTGAGTCGAACTCAGCGCTGACCGACATCTGAAATACGTCGTCCCGCTGAATATTGAAACTGGATTTTTTGAAAGCATCCTGCAGAATCAGCGGGCGTTTCTGCCAGTAATCACGCATAAAGATGTCAGGGGAGTATTGTCCGCGGAAAGGACGAACCATCAGAAGATCAGTTTTATGAGTTCAAACAAGGGCCAGATTAAAAGCAGTGCCATTACCCAGGCCATGACCGTTCGGCTACGAGTCTGACGCGGAAATTCATAGGCGCAATACGGACATACGTCCAGAGTATGATCCACTTCCAGGGCACATGATGGGCATTCTTGCATTGGTTGCAGACAAAGTTCAACCTGTCAACGCACCGCATCCCCAATACGTTCAATGGAACAGCTTTCTATTTTATGCTTACACGTTAAGTTAGCATAAAATTATTTTTCTCAGTGCTCTTATACACTTCCATAGCGCTCCCGATTGTAGACGCTTCGGCATCTGTCGAAATTGTCATTGCAACGACCGAACATTTTCGGTTCGCGAACGAAGTCTGTCAACTGATTAAAACGGCAGCAGCGCAGCGGGGTACCGGTATCGCCGAACGTGCCCCCGAGTATATTCGTACCAAAATGGAAGAGGGGAAGGCCGTGATCGCACTTGGTGCACACGATCAGGTGGCTGGCTTCTGCTACATTGAAACGTGGGATCACGGCAAGTACGCGGTCAATTCGGGGCTCATTATTTCTCCTGCTTTTCGCAGACAGGGGCTTGCACGTCGGATCAAGCGCCGGGCGTTTGAACTTTCTAGAACACTCTACCCAGAAGCCAAGCTGTTCGGCATTACGACCAGTCTTGCCGTGATGAAAATCAACTCTGAGTTGGGTTATAAGCCGGTAACCTTCAGTGAGCTTACGGATGACGATGAGTTCTGGCAGGGATGTCAGAGTTGCCCCAACTATGACGTGCTAACACGAATGAAGCGTAAAATGTGTCTCTGCACTGGTATGCTCTACGATCCAGAAGGAACTCCTTCCTCAGAATAGCGCCAAAAATGTCGTGCGCCATTGGTGTTGCCTTGCCGATTCCTGTGGACAAGGTATATGCCTATGAATTACCAGGCGGGTTTGAGGAATCTGTACAGGTAGGGTCCCTGGTTCTGGTTCCAGTGCGTAACCGTACCTATACAGGGGTTGTTACGGAACTGGATGCACGGATCCGTGAAGACATGAGACTCAGGACTGTGCGCGCCGTCGTGAGTCGTGAACCTTTATTTGACCCGGAGCTTCTTCAATTGACCCACTGGATATCACGATACTATGTTTGCGCTTGGGGAGAAGCACTCAGCGCAGCGCTCCCGGCGGGGATGCAGACAAAGGAGCGGATCGTGTATTATCTGGCTTCCGAGTCAGACCTGCACTGGGCAGGAATTTCTCCCGAACTGCAAGTGCATCTGACGAAGCACCGCCGAACGACTCCTGCCAGACTGAAGCGCATTGGTCTACGTATTTCTGAACAGGAGATTAGGAGGGCAGAATCCCAGGGAGCGCTGCGGAAAACTGTCGAGCTCCAAGGCCCAACGGTCGGCGAGAAGACCGGACAGTTTATCTCTCTTGCATCTGCATTCCGCACAGTTGATGCCCTGCGTGACTTGAAGCCGCAGTTTCACGGGAAAAAACAGAAGGAGATCATTGCCCAGCTCATCTCTTTTCTTGAATCCGGGCAGAATGAGATCTCGCTGTCAGAGATTCGGAAGGCTTGTCGTGCAAGCCTGCAAACAGTTCGATCCTTCGAAAAGCGGGGAATCTTTTCCATCATTGAAAAGCCGGTGTTTCGGATCCCGGAATGGATGCGATCAGAAACAACCCCGTCCAGCAAGGCCCCAGATTTTCATCCATTCCAAGCTGCGGCTGCCAAAACACTCCAAGATGCGGTCAGAACACAGACTTATCGGACATTCGCGCTTGATGGCGTGACCGGGAGCGGGAAAACAGAGGTCTATCTATCCGCACTGGAAACCACACTCTCCCTTGGCAGGACAGCCATTATACTTGTACCTGAAATCTCCCTTACCCCGCAAACAGTACACCGCTTTCGAGCCCGTTTTGGAGATACCATTGCAGTTTTCCACTCCCGTCTGGCACAGGGAGAGCGTCATGATGTCTGGCAGCAAATTCGTGCGGGCCGATATCGTGTGGTCATAGGACCGAGGTCTGCGATCCTGGCCCCGGTAAAAAATCTTGGTCTCGTCATTGTCGATGAAGAGCACGACGGCTCCTATAAGCAGAGAGAGACCGCTCCCCGCTACCATGCCAGGGATGTTGCCGTCATGCGTGCGACGATGGCAAAATGTATTTGTGTCCTAGGTTCTGCAACCCTATCGCTGGAAACTCTGGTAAATGCACAGCAGGGCAAGTATACACTCTTATCCATGCCGGAGCGCGCCCCCACGAAGGACCGCTCCGCCGCATCTTTTCCCGCAGTTCGAATCATTGATCTTTGTCATGAACGTGAGGAGAACGGTCTGAGCGGCCCCCTGTCTCCCCCTCTCATTGAGGCAATTAAAACTCGTCTGGAACGAAAAGAGCAGGTGATTCTCCTGCAGAACCGCCGCGGATATGCACCCATCATGGAGTGTCAGAGCTGCGGTTTTGTGCCGCAGTGCATCGCCTGCAGTGTATCGATGACTTATCACCAGGGAGAGAATCGGCTTCGGTGTCATTACTGCGGATACGTGCGCAACCTTCTGGCTGACTGTCCCAAATGCGACACGCCAGCATTTGCTCCGCTGGGCAGTGGGACACAGCGCGTTTCCGAGGAACTTGGCGAATTGTTTCGAACTGCCCGAATTCTTCGAATGGATCGTGACAGCACTCGAACCAAGGATGCTCACCATGAAATCCTTAGCGTTTTCGCAGAGGGTGGGGCAGACATTTTGATTGGTACGCAAATGGTTGCCAAGGGGCTCGACTTCGGCCGAGTGACACTGGTGGGCGTTGTCAACTGTGATCTAGGGCTTCGTCTGCCGGATTTTCGGAGTGAGGAACGAACCTTTCAACTGCTCATGCAGGTCGCTGGAAGAGCAGGGAGAGCAGATCTGCCTGGCGAGGTCCTACTCCAGACACGACGCCCATCACATCCAATCTTTTCCTTCCTGCAGGCGCATGACTTTCATGGCTATGCTCAGATTCTGATGCAGCACCGACAAAAATTGAACTACCCCCCATTTGGCCGCATCGTTGGGATCCAGGTTCGGGGTGCACCGCAGTCGGCGGTTGAGGATCTTGCACATGAATGGAAGACCCTGCTGCTTGATCAGCTGCCTTCTACCATTTCGGTATTGGGCCCGGAGCAGCCATACGTCAAACGCGTGGAGCATCAGTACCGCTACTATCTTATCATCAAGGCGCCAAAGACCTATTGGTCTCTTCAAGAAGACATTCGTTCAATTCTCCGAATGGCTCCCTCAACCGGGCGTGAACTTCATGTGTCCGTTAACGTGGACGGACTTGAGCAGGTGTGAACGCGGAACCGTCATCGCACAGAAGGGTAGACGGGGCGGAAGGGTGAGTCCCGTACGGTCAGCTCCCTCTGAACCCCGTCAGGGCCGGAAGGCAGCAGCGGTAGGAGGTCGAAGCGACGCGATGCGGCTAGCTTACCCTTCTTTATTATATACAGTACCCTTGATCCCTTGATACTCATGTACTTGCCCTTTGCACTCCTGCTTCAAGAGACAACCTCTCCAGGAGGCTTTGGAGGATTAGGCATGTTTTTGCCGCTCATCCTCATTTTCGTTGTATTCTATTTCTTCATTATCCGTCCACAACAAAAGCGTGAAAAAAAGCGCAAAGCAATGATTGAGGCCATCCGAAAAGGAGATCGCGTCATAACCGCCGGCGGAATCCACGGGAAGGTTCATCAGGTGGAGGAGGGAGCCACAAGTGTTCTACTGGATGTGGACGGAGGGATCAAGCTCCGCATTGATAAGCAATCGCTTGCATCCGTTAAAGAGTGAAATGCCTGAATGGGAATTCCAGGTACGGAAACCTTCGACTCAATTGAGTCTGCCATTGAAGCGATACGTGCTGGTCGCTTGGTGATTGTGGTGGACGACGAAGACCGCGAAAACGAGGGCGACTTTGTCGGAGCGGCATCTACAGTTACACCCGGGTTGGTCAATTTCATGGCCCATGAGGGTCGCGGGTTGATTTGTGTACCGATGGCTCCCGAGCGTGCTGCTGCCCTTGACCTCCACCTGATGGTTGAGGAGAACACCAGCCTGTACAGTACTCCCTTTACGGTACCGGTGGACTATTGCCATGGCACATCCACCGGCATCAGTGCATCTGATCGCGCAGCAACCATCCAGGCACTTGCCAGCGACACATCGAAAGCGGACGATTTTGCACGCCCTGGACATGTCTTCCCGCTGATTGCCCGCGAGGGGGGTGTGCTTCGAAGAACCGGACACACCGAAGCTACGGTTGATCTCGTGCGGCTTTCTGGCCTCGCCCCGGTTGGAGTGCTTGTTGAGATCATGAATGCAGATGGTACGATGGCACGGACTCCCGAGCTATTCAAGATTGCCCGTGAACATGACATGCGGATCATTACGATCAGTGATCTGGTTGCCTTTCGCATGGCGCGGCGGTCTCTGATTCAGCGTGTGGCATCTGTCCGGCTTCCGACGCGGTTTGGCCTGTTTAATCTTGTCGCCTATGAAGATGAGTCCAACGGTGACACCCACCTGGCACTGTGCATGGGAGAATGGACGGAAGATGATCCCGTTTTAACACGGGTACATTCCCAGTGTGTGACGGGGGACTTGTTTGGGTCTATGCGCTGTGATTGTGGGGATCAGTTGCATACAGCGATGCAACGTGTTGCGGAAGAGGGAAGAGGAGTTGTGCTATACATGAAGCAGGAAGGGCGTGGAATCGGCCTTCTGAATAAATTGCGGGCCTACGAATTACAGGATCAGCAGGGACTGGACACGGTGGAGGCGAATATAGCACTGGGCTTTGATATGGATCATCGGGACTATGGCATCGGATGTCAGATCCTTCGAGACCTAGGAATACGAAAACTGAAATTATTAACCAATAATCCGACCAAGCGTGTCGGGTTGGACGGATATGGGCTGGAGATCACAGAAAGCGTAGCAATTGAGATCCCACCCAATCAGGAAAATGCAGCTTATTTGCGCACAAAGCGGGATCGTATGGGACATGTTTTACCCAACCTTGATCCATCCCAGTCAACCCAGCGCAAGCTCTGAAATCTGGCAGGAACTCTACCGCTGCCATTGGATCCATACCTCACCTGATTTCCCCGGTCTGTGTGGATCAACATGCAGGAGTGATATTCTGGGGAATTATCACCAACTGTTGTGTCTGTGAACAAGACCTGGCTTCTTGGTTGTAATTCCTTGCGCACACGGAATCAATGGGCATGAGGCTATGGTAGCAATTGGCTGGATCCCTTATCCACCCTATTGTGCTCGTTTTCCTGCCAGTCAATAAGAGTTTCCTCCAAGAAGCTCCTTGGAGTAGAGTATATTAGTAGGGAGCACAGTCCAGGTGATTGTGTTAGAAAACGCTCCTTTGAACAACAACCCGATTCAAAAACCACGCACATGTTTATTCGCCAAATCCAATTACTATTTCTCTGCTGCCTGATTGCCGTATCTGCACAAGCGCAACGCACCGCCAAACCGGTGCTGCATGGTCGTCACTGGGTTGTCATCACAGGCAAACCACTCGGAGCCACTGCAGGGGCCATGATGTTCGCAAAAGGGGGAAATGCTGTTGACGCAGCCTGTGCGATGCTCGGAGCAACGAGCACGATGTGGGATGTATTGAGCTGGGGTGGCGAAACTCAGGCATTGATTTATGACCCGAACCAGAAAAAAGTGGTTGGCATTAATGCCCTGGGAGCAGCTCCAACAGGAGCAACTACCGAGTTTTATAAAGATCAGGACTTCAAATATCCCCCTGAATACGGCCCGCTAGCGGCAGTCACCCCTGGCACACCTGGCGGACTCATGGTCATGCTTGCAGAGTATGGTACGCTGAGTCTCAAGGATGTCCTAGAACCCAGTATTCAGATGGCCGAAGGGTACCCAATTGAACGGTCTGCGGTGCGATCCATCGAAAATCACGCCGAGCGCATTGCCGACTGGCCCTACTCAAAACCAATTTATTTACCAAACACGGATGACGAGAATCCCGCCCCAAGAGAAGGGCAGCTTTTCGTCCAGGCTGATCTGGCAGAGACGCTACGCAAGTTGATTGAAGCGGAATCAGCTGCTCTTGAGGCAGGAAAATCACGCAAAGAAGCCATCTATGCCGCCTATGACCGCTTCTACAGAGGTGATATCGCTGAAGAGATCGTTCGCGGAACCCAGGAGCAGGGAGGTCTCATCACGATGGAAGACCTGGATCAGTGGCAGGTATATGTTGAAGAGCCAGTGATGACGGATTACAAAGGCATCCAGGTCTACAAGCTTACATCGTGGGTGCAGGGGCCTGTAATGCTGCAGGCGCTGAACATGCTTGAACCCATGGATCTCAAGGCAATGGGCTACAACAGTACCCGCTACATCCATGCGCTGTACCAGGTGATGAACATGACCTTTGCCGACCGCGACTTCTATTATGGAGATCCGTACTACCCCCCTGCCGAACCGATGGAAGGATTACTCTCCAAAGAGTATGCCAATGCCCGTGCACAGACGATCAACTGGGACGAAAACGATTTGGAGATCAAACCCGGGGATCCGTATCCATTTCAGGGAGAGGAAAACCCTTATCTGCATTACCTGGATCAGTGGTCAGCAGATGACAGCGATTATGGAAGCGAGATCTCCTATGAGTCCGATTTTTATGCGGGAACCACCTCCATTCAGGCTGCTGACGCGGAAGGTTGGGTTGTCTCAATTACGCCAAGCGGCGGTTGGATCCCTGCGGTCATTGCCGGGGAGACTGGTGTCGGGCTAAGCCAGCGGATGCAAAGTTTTGTGCTAGATCCCGCCGAAAACCCATACAACCTGCCCGAACCGGGCAAACGGCCACGTGCAACGCTGACTCCAGGAATGGCACTCAAAGACGGACTTCCCTATCTGTCCTTTGCCGTCCAGGGTGGCGACAGTCAGGACCAGAACCTGCTCCAGTTTTTCCTGAACGTCGTCGAATTCGGCATGAATGTACAGGAAGCAGCAGAGGCGGCCAATATCAATAGTTTCCAATTACGGGGATCTTTTGGTGAGCATGAGATTCGCCCAGGACGCCTTTTGCTGAATAATGAAGTCCCCGACTGGGTCCGACAAGAACTCCGGGACATGAATTACAACCTTACATTCGGTGCACGCACCAGTGGGCCGATTACTGCAATCCAGTTTGACCGGAAGCACGGTACGCTATGGGGTGGTGCGAGCGATCACGGAGATGATTATGGGATTGCTTGGTGATCCCTAGGTCTTGACGGAACTGCTTGACGCTCAGGCGACTTCGTGATTTTCGAGCGGCTTTGCTTTGGCACGATAGTACAATGCTATCTTTCCGATTAACATGCCCATCACGAAAAGCACGAAGAGAAGGAACGGCCATCCCGATGAACTACCTTCTGTAAGAGCTAGAGTGAGCAATAAAATACCGGCGGAGAGACCTACGAGCAAGCCTTTGAAGGACTTGGGCATGTTTTTTCTCCTGTAGCGTGGAACCCCAAACATAATGGCTAGCAGCAGGGCGGCCACTGCGGTTTGGAGCACAATGATATTCATATTGTCCACCGTCCGAAGTTACGTGAAGGCGTCGCTGTACAAACTACCTGGCTTCTCAGTTTCTTCTACCATTTGACCAGGAATGTTCCCGCCGCAAATTATGCATCAACTCCTTTGCGAGTACTTTGGCGAATTCCGGGTCGTTGATGCCCTGACTTCGACGGTCGCATCGCGCACAACTACACTGGAGTGGAATTTTTCGGGAAACTGAACACCACAAACAGGCCAAGAAAAAACACCTCCAGCGCGCGAAAATTGAGTTTCTTACGAACGTACGGGGCCGAAACCGTCGGAGCCAGGATCATGGAGATGACTATGTGATTGCTTGGTGATATCCCGGTTTTGACGAACCTGCTTTGACGCTCAGGCGACTTCGTGATTTTCGAGCGGCTTTGTTTTGGCACGATAGTACAATATTGTCTTTCCAAATAACATGGCCGTCACCATAAAAAGGAGCACCCATCCCGCGGGACTATACCCCTCTGTGAGAACTAGAATGAACATTGCAATAACAGCGGCCACATTGATGAGCAAACGTTGGAAGGACCTGGGCGTCACTTTATTCCTATAGCGCGGAATCCTAAACGTCACAACCACACATAGGACAGCCAATACAGCTTGAAGCACAATGATATTCATATTGTCACCGCTCGAAGTTGCGTGAAAGCGTCGCTGTTAAAAACCACTTGGACCTCTCAAGGTTCCTCCGTAATTTGGCTAGGACTGTTCCCGGCGCAGATTATGCATCAACTCCTTTGCGAGTGCTTCGGCGAAGTCTGGATCGTTGATGTGCAGGTCATATTCTTTGATGTTTACCGATGGACCACAGTTGGCGCGGAGTGAAGCAAACAGGGCTTGATTGGCGGTGGAATCAAAAAAAGGTTGACCCGGGGCATCCAGCATACTGACACCTCTCAGAGGAATCAACAAGGTCACCGGTGCATGTGCTTGACGAAGCTGGATGCCAATCTCTCTGCCAATCTGAGTGCACTCTTCCGCACTTGTCCGCATTAGCGTGACATTGGCGTTGTGGGGATGCAAGGTGCGCTCTCGAAATTTTGTCGGAACCGTCTCCAGAGCCCAATAATTCACCATGTCTAATGCGCCGCAGGAAATTACTTGTGGAATTCCAGCTGTAATAGCCGCTTCCAATCGATGTGGGCCGGCGCTCAAAACCCCTCCGACCACTTCATCACACCACTCTGTCGTCGTGATGTCGGCAACCCCCTTGAAAAATCCGTCAGCAATCAGCTTCTCCATTGCACGCCCTCCACTGCCAGTTGCATGAAATACTACCACCTCATATCCCGATGCTTCCAGGTGGTCACGCACCTTTGTGACACAGGGAGTGGTCACCCCAAACATAGATGCGGCGATCAAAGGCCGTAGAGCAGGAGCATGTTCTGAGGTCTCCTGTTTGACCATACCGCAGAGCGCCCCGACAGCATTGCTTATGATCACCCTGCTGATCTGATTCAATCCGGCAATATCCACGACCGAGTACATCATTGCAATGTCACTCTCACCGATATAAGGAGCGATATTGCCGGAAGCGAGTGTGGAGAGCATTACCTTGGGGAGTCCAATCGGCAAAGACCGCATGACTGCTGTCCCGACTGCCGTTCCGCCTGATCCGCCCAAGGCCAAAACCCCCGCCAAATGCGGCGCTGCATTCCCTGCAAGCTCCACGGCACCCTGTGTGAGGATATCAAGCGCATGACTGCGGCTCCCCGATTCTCTCAATGTTGAAAGGCTGCTCCCTCCGGCTCTGGCAACCTCGTCCGCGGATATATCCGGCTCACACTGGGGATCACCCATGACTCCTACGTCCATCAGGATGCATGGAAGCCCCCGGGATTGGATGAGCTCGCGTGCGTAAGCGTACTCCATCCCTTTCGTATCCAATGTGCCAACTAGCAGAAATTTTTTGGACATCATCCGTACATCGTTTACTTGGATACTACAGCGGGATCGTTCGAATCAACGAAGCCTAAAACATTTCAATACTGATTTGAAGCTCATCAGTATCCAACTCAATGGCTCTGTGATCATCGCGCAGGCGGAAATCATTAATACTCTCCGGCAACAACTCCTTTGGCGTGTTCATTTGGAAAAGCGTGTCAGCAACCACATACCAGTCTTCGGTGGTTAGATGCACCACAGCTTCAGTACCAGTAGCGACCATCGGAGCATACTGTAAAACTTTTTCCAGGTGCGTGATGCCCTGTTTTTGGTGAAGATTTGGATCCATTCTGTTTTCGGGTTAAAAGCTCTGTTATGGCTCGACTAAGATTATGCACCTTAGAATGATTCAGGTTCCATCTTATGGTAAGAGCAAAGGTAATGCGTCACAGCCGGATTGCTCAATTACGCAGACAGACTCGATGTGTGACTAGTCAGGAAAAATATCTGTACATTTCTTGATCCAAAGGCAACCCCCAAATAGTTGCTCATTACACGTGCCATAAAACCCCGCCCCTCAAGGAGGAATTAATCACAGGTAATTCAGCAAACCAGACGTGCCATCTTCCTACCATAAGGCCTAGCTATTTCTGACTCAAACTGCTACAACTGTTCCGTAATTTACACCCCGAGTGGTAGTCGGACCAAATATTACGGATAGGCCTAACGATCAATTATCCGTTAAATACTGGCCCCAAAATCGCGGAGTAGACTATCTCTGGGGTGTATCCTAAAGATCATTGAAGCGTATATTACCTAAAAAATGACCTGAATCATAAATGGCCAGCGTAGTTGAGCAACAGGTTTCAAGCCGAAATTCCCAGATTCCGGGATCCTTTATCCCCGGACAGCAGCCGTGTGCCACGGAGGAAATTGTGGCCCTTTTCATGCTTGAAAGAGCGGCCGAACACGGAAATCAATTGCTCACACCCCTCGAAATCAATAAACTTGTCTACATAGCACATGGGTGGATCTTGGGTGCCTTGGGGAGGCCACTTATTGACAACAAGATCGACCAGATTCAGGCATGGATGCGCGGCCCCGTTGTGGTGCACCTACATTATCTGCTTGCGCCTTTTCGCAATTCTCCCTTGCATCTGTATGATTTTTACTCCTCGATAGTTAGGCAACAAAATTCCAATAATGAAGGCTTGTTGCCTAACCCAGGACAAGTAAAGCCATCAGGGTTAACGGACTTTGAAGCCCAAAACGCGGAGGTAATAAAGGGACTTGACTGGGTCTATGAAACGTATACCCAGTATAGCGGGGGACAATTAATTACTCTTACAACCCAAGAAAACAGCCCGTGGGCACTTAATTTTAGACCGGGTCTATTGCAGCGTTGGGGGCTGATTAATTTTGAAAGGCATATCCCAGATCACGTAATATGGGATCACTACCGGCGGAGGATAGGAAGATAACCGAAGGTACACCTTGGGAAGTTGGCGGGCAGCCCGAACCAACTCCCAATAAAGTTCGTGCTACTAGTGTGACTGGTGGAGTGATCAGCGTTATAAGTGATGAATTTAACAAATTCAGCACGTGGGTAAAAGCCTGTATTCGTTGGTTTGCACTACTTGTTGGGATTTCATTTGGCTTGAACTATGGATCTGAACAGATCAGACGAACTGTCTGCCATTGGTTTCCCCACTCAACTTACTTCTGCGAAAATCCAACTACAAGATCTCCATCCACAGAGATTGATTTTCCCGCTACTGAAGGTGGCTGGATTTTGTCTACGGACATGTTAAATCTAGTGGCCATACTGATAGTTCTGCTTCTAATATTTTTCGTAGCACTGATCATTTCAGAAAACAAAGGTGCAAAAAAGAAATCGAATGTATTTATTGGCTTTGTGATATCGATTATGATGATTCTCTTTGTTGCCAGTATCCTAATATTGGGAAAATCTGTCCCTTCATGGTTCTAATTAAAAGCCATGCCCCCCATGTTAAAAATGCTCCATTAAACTTCATGTAAAGCCCGCTGAATTGAGATTATAGTCGCCCTTGGAGGTGTCCAAAGGCACCGTTGCAAATTGTTGGAATAGTTTTGCAGGAGCCTCATCCAAGGATAAATTGCAAACTCAAGTCTAAAAAATCTCCCTGACAGGCAAGCCTATCTCAGTATGCCAATTCCCCTATTTTTGTAAAACGAGGAAAAGAGAATTGAAATTGCTCAATCGGGAAGAAAAAACAATCTTATTGTCCTCGACAATTGCTAAGTTGCCAGAACAAATGGCGAAGGTAGGCTAAGCAAGTATTACGGCCCAAGAAAACTCGATCATCTCGAAATTCCTGGAGCGACCTTGTCTTTTTACCGTAAAAACTAGTCCGTATCAAGGGTTTCTTTCATGCGCCTCTATGTGGATCTATTGCACCATGTCCTGAGTCACGGACATGAGCGTCGCGACCGTACAGGAACCGGGACGATCAGTGTTTTTGGATACCAGATGCGGTTTCCCCTCCAAGAGGGCTTTCCGATCTGTACGACCAAACGGGTATGGTTTCGGGGTCTTGCATGTGAACTTTTGTGGTTCTTGTCGGGCTCGACGAACATTAAGCCACTGGTAAATCAGGGAATTTCAATATGGACGGCGTGGCCCCTCAAAAACTATCTGCAACATCAGAACCTTGAGATACCCCCATCTGACTCGGATGACTGGGTGGCATACCAGAATGAATTTGAGGAACTGATCCGCAGTCAGGACGGATTTGCAAAAAAATGGGGAGATCTGGGACCGGTGTACGGCAGACAATGGCGCTCTTTTTCCGGTGTAGATCAGATTGTTTCCGTCATTGAATCTCTAAAAGAGAAGCCCTGGAGCCGTCGACATATTGTGAGCGCGTGGAACCCGAAAGAACTCCATCGGATGGCGCTTCCACCTTGCCACATGTTTTTTCAGTTTTCCGTCATCGGTAATCAACTGTCCTGTCAGCTTTATATCCGCTCGAACGACCTTTTCCTGGGAGCCCCCTTCAATATCGCTCAGTATGCCCTCCTGACGCACCTAGTTGCCCACCAGACGGGTCTTGAGCCAGGAGATCTGGTGTATACCATCGGAGATGCCCATATTTACCTGAACCATCTTGATCAGGTGAAAAAACAGCTGGAACGAAAACCTTATCCACTCCCTACTTTGGAGATCTCGCGAAAACCGGCATCACTGTTTGATTATACGTATGATGACTTTACTCTCAGAGGGTATCAGCATCATCCGGCGATCAAGGCACCCGTCGCTGTCTGATAATCGTTGAAGACATGCATCAATCATGACATCACGGAAACCAAACAGACGCCAGAAGACCGTACTGCAAGATGTCTACGAAGAAAATCAAAGGCTTCTTGGGAGAGAGGTCCCTGCATTGGGAAAAACGGCAAAAAATTCCGGCATGATCCTGTTAATGGCACTCACGATCGGATTTTTCTTAGGCAGCCCGGAAGAAAAACCGATCTCCAAACCGGTCGACTCCATTGAAGTGCTACTTTCCCCTGAAGAACAGGTGCGTGCATCTTTGAACGAGATTCCCAAGGAGGAACTCCCTCCCGACAACCCGGCTCTATCTCGTATCTATGGTCTCAGTGTGCGAACCATTGTGATTGATCCTGGCCATGGAGGACATGACCCCGGTGCTGTAGGTCAAGCTGGTTTAACCGAAAAGACGCTTACACTTGATCTCGCCTTCCGGCTGGAAAGAAGACTGAGAGCCCATGGGTTCAACGTCATTCTCACACGACGAAAAGATATCAGTGTGAGTCTCCAACGCAGAAATGAAATCGCACAAAAGAACCAGGCAGACCTTTTTATTTCGCTCCATGTCAATGCACTTCCCGTAGACACACTGGCCATGATCGAAACGTTCTACTTTAGTCCACGCGGCGACGCGCGGATAGAGGCGATTGCTGAGCGGGAAAATTTCAACGCCGGTTACAGCATGGGAGAGTGGCAAAGCAGCTTGGAGACTGTGGGGCAGACGGTAAAGGTTGAAGATAGCCGCCGGCTGGCATCACACATCCAACATTCAATGGTCTCGACGATGAGAGAAGTCAACCCCAACCTCGCTGATTGGGGAACACGTTCCGGCCCTTTTGTAGTGCTTATGAATTCAAGTGTACCTGCAATCGTGGCGGAGGTCACTGCACTCTCCATGCCTGAAGAAGAGCAGCATCTTATGGACATTGAGTATCGCAAGCAGTTGGCCCTCGGTCTTGAGTCTGGAATTCTCTCGTATATTTCCGAACAGAAAAGTAACTCAACCTCAAAATTAGATTAGAGTATGTCAAATACATCTGATGCATCGAACGGGGTTCTGCGTATCGGAATCGATCTGGGAACATCGCGAAGTGCTATTGCAACCAGTAGCGGCAGGCGGAGGTGGGTCCATAGCTATGTGGGCTGGCCCCGTGACTTTGTGGCCCGAAAGATGCTGAAACGGGACGTCCTTGTTGGCATGGATGCGATTGAACATCGAAATTCCGTCAACCTAGTTCGCCCCTTGGAATACGGAGTCATCCGAGATGGAACCACCACCGACGAAAAAGCAGTCCGCGAATTGATCAGCCATTTGATTGAACTTGCTCAGCCGGAGGAAGGACAGAAAATTTATGCCGCCGTCGGCGTTCCTGCAGAAGCCTTGCGTGTCAATAAACTTGCGATCCGTGATGCGGTGGGAGAGTGGGCGGACACACTGATGCTGGTGTCGGAACCCTTTGCGGTCGCGTATAAACTGGGAGCTCTCAACAATACCTGCATTATTGATATCGGTGCAGGTACGATTGATTTCTGTATCATGCATGGCACCATGCCCAGTGAAGAAGATCAGCGCTCACTGCGCACCGCAGGGGATCACGTAGATCAACAGCTTTTTGCCCTTCTGTCGGAGCGCTTCCCAAATACTCCTCTGAGTGAAACGTTTGTGCGGGAACTCAAAGAGAAACACGGGAGTGTGTCCGAGGCATCAAATCAGTTCGGAGTCAAACTACCCATTGCCGGAAAATTTGAAGTACATGATATTACCGAGGAAGTCCACCGAGCCTGCGACTCGCTGGTGCCTGCGATTGCGGAGACACTCATTGATTTGTTAAGTGGTTATGAGCCAATGCTTCAGGAGCGGATACGACATAATGTCTATTTAGCTGGTGGTGGAAGCCAAATCCACGGCCTGGCAAAGGCAATCTGCTCTGCCTTGGAAGAATACGGGCAGTTTACCATCACCCCTATTCAGGACCCGCTGTTCAGTGGTGCCGAAGGTGCTCTGAGCTTAGCCGAAGACATGCCGCAAGAATATTGGGAAAGCATGTAAGACGTCCTTTCGTGATCGTCATCGCCGCACTGGCCCGCGAGAACCGGTGCATCGGCCATGAGACTCGTCTTCCTTGGCATATATCGGAAGACATGAAACGTTTCAAGCGACTGACGTATGGTTTCCCGATGATTATGGGACGTGTAACGTGTGAAGGACTGATCCGTGACTTCGGCAAACCCCTGCCGGGCAGACCAACACTTGCACTGACCAGAAATCTGAATTCTGTAATTCACCCGGATATTGCACTGTGCCCCTCGCTGGAATCTGCGCTGGATCGTGTAAAGACAGCCGAAAAGGTTTTTATTGCTGGTGGTGCGGGAGTTTACCAAGAGGGACTGAATTGCGCGGATCGCCTCGAATTAACCCTCATTGATGGAGCATACGAAGGGGATACCTTTTTCCCGGCTTACGAACATTTGATCGGGGCAGAATTTTCCCTGAGCCACGAAGATCCACATGAGGGATTTTCCTTTGTCACCTACGACCGAATCGTTCCTCCAGGCACCGTGAATCTGCCTGACTCGAATCGCGGTAGGGACCCGGGTTTCCCCGGGCCCCCCGCACAGATCCGGACGTGCGCGTTAACGCATCCGGCTCCTCCCTCGGGTCGCACCGTCGTGCATGACGGCATCGGATGCCGTAGCTGGTTGTCCCGATGGAACACACTTCTTCCATCTCTGTGTATGGAGTGTGTTCGGTTCTCCCAGCTTCCCCTCGGGTGAGGCCCTTCGCTCCAGCTGCTCCGCAGGTCCCCCCTTGTTCGCCGCCTTCATCGCTACTATGGCCTCATCTGACTCCTCTATTGCGTTCATCGTAGGCTTCAGCCTCTTCAGCCTTCCCCACGCGGTCCCAATTCGCTCAGGACACAATAGAGGCATCCCAGGTCCCGGTAAAATGCGTACGTACGTCCCTGAGTTCTTTGACACCGTGGGCCCACAAGATCCCTCGCCTTTTCGGGATTTTGTATGTTGCCTTCGACCGTCAGGACAATCTCGGCGACCCAAATAACGAACATTTCGATGCTCAATAGCTCCGGCCATACGCACCACTACCGACGCTTCGCGTATCCCCTCGCGGAAACACCCGCACGGCTCGTGGAAGTATGTGATTGGTTGCATCTTCATACTACGGGACTTTCACCCGCTACATTTTCACCAGTTAGCCTGGCGCACCCTGACCGAATCCCAATTACCGACGCAGCGTCTGCTGAAGGTGCTATTCTGGCACAATGATCTTCGGTTTTTGTGCAGCCGTTCTACCGATAATTTCTTCATAATACTCTTCATACTGGACAACGATTGCATGCGTATCATAATGACGGACCGCATATTCTCTGGCGTGTTGGGCCATCTCTGCATGCAGTGAATCATCAGTCAATACCTTGATACACGCTTTCGCGAACGCGTGAATATCTCCCAGAGGGCATAGGAATCCGGCCTCACTTCCCTCAACGAGCTCTGGCAACCCACCAACATCGCTGCAAACAACCGGCACCCCACAAGCCATCGCCTCCAGCGGAGCAAGCCCGAACGACTCGGACCCGCTGGTGAGTAGAAACAAATCAGCAATAGATAGAATTTCCTGCACCGGATCCTGCTTTCCAAGGAACCGTACCGCTCCCTGAATTCCAAGATCACGCGTGAGTTGCTCCACATTGGAGCGATCCGGCCCATCCCCGACCAGAAGAAGTTTTGCGGATATCTCTTCCTGAAGAATCCGGTGAAAGACCTCTACGACATGAGAGACATTCTTCACGCGCCGGAAATTAGACACATGCACAACTACTTTCTGCCCAGGTTCACAGATTGCTGATCTGAAATGTTCTTTCTCCAGTCGCCGAAAATGCTCCGTATCAATAAAATTGGGGATGACCTTAATGGGCACCTCTATGTCAAACGCATCATAGGTTTCCTGTCGTAGAAAGTTGGAGACCGCGGTCACGCCGTCTGAAGCATTAATCGAATAGTTGACTACGGGGCTGTAGGATGCATCCTGTCCTACGATTGTAATATCCGTTCCATGCAGTGTCGTTACCACAGGAAGCGAACGGGATTCTTTTTCAAGGATATCACGTGCTAGAACGGCGCTGGTTGCATGCGGGATCGCATAGTGCACATGAAGCAGATCCAGTGCTTCGTACTTCGCGACATCCACCATCTTACTTGTCAGAGAGAGTGCGTACGGCGGAAAATCAAACAGGGGATAACGATTTACACTCACTTCATGAAAATATATGTTTTCCGTAACTTTGCTAAGCCGAAAGGGCAGCGAGTAGGCAATGAAGTGAATTTCGTGTCCACGGGTAGCAAGCGCTCTGCCGAGCTCAGTGGCGACAACCCCACTTCCGCCGTAAACCGGGTAACAGGTAATTCCAATTCGCATGATGGGTTTCAATGGTCCCCGCAGGAAACCACAATGGTGAGCACAAGGTTGCACCCCTAATCTTAAGAAAAAATCATGACTCGTCTCATAGCTCTTGTTTTTACTGGATTCTTACTGGCCTCCAACGCGCCTGCACAAACCTTTGGTGTGACTGCCGGCGGGAATTTTCAACGGCTGGGAGACATTACACTCAACGAGTTGGAGACAAAATTCGAGAGCCAAACCGGATGGCATGTGGGGGTTTGGGTTGAATTTCCACTCGGTCCAGTGGCAGCGCTACGTGCAGGTGGACGATATATGGCCGCTGGAAAGTTACTGGATGGAATCCAAGATAACTATCCTGCAATTCGTGAAAACTTTGATGTTTCGTTGACTGAGCTCTCCCTGCTTCTTCGCGTGGGTTTGCCTTCACAAGTGGTAAGCCCATATGTCTTTGCTGGTCCGGTATTTCGGATCCCGACCAATACGGACAAGGAGCTCAGCAATGACTTGAAAATCCTTTCTTACGCTGGTGAAATCGGAGGCGGGCTAATGATTGATCTGGGACCGGTTAGCCTGTACCCTGAAGTTGCATACGTATTCGGCTTGACCCAGTTTATTGAGGACGAGATTGTTCTTCAACTGGTTTCACTTCAGGTCGGTAATCCCCAAAAACTCAATCTGGCCATGATTCGCCTGTCCGTTGGCTTTTAGGTCACCGCGCCACTAGCCTACCGGTCAGACTTGTACCGATAAAATTGGATCAGGACAGGTTTTGAGTCGCCTCCTTATGATTCAATTCGTAGCGTGTCTACGACACTCTGCCATATTGCTACACGTACAGGTCTGTGTAGAACGGTTCCGAGTAGTGAGCAACTCTGTTACAGGACGAATCCGAATTGGACAAGGTGTGCGCTGGCAAGGACAGACAACCCACTATATGCCCTAGTCAATACCATCTTGCTACTCCATCTCACCACACACCACTGCTTTCAAACGAATGGCTGTTGAGCACTGCGAGGATGTCCGATTCTGTTTGGGATCGAACTCCTTCTTATTTCACTCCCGAATAAAAGCGGAATCTTTGCTCATCCAGTTGTATTCTCCGCTGGGGAGTGACCGGAGTGAGATCCCCTACCCAGTCGGGAGGAAGGGCTGGATCGAGCATGGATTGCTCGCTATAAAAATGGAGAACCCTACGGCTAAACGGGCGGAGTTGCCCATCAGCATGGCGGATGTAATAAGCCAGTGCTAACGTTCTTTGCCAGCCAGCTACTTCCGAAGTCTCCGATAAGCTGGTATAATAACTCTGCTTCGGCTGCCCTGGTAAAAAGGCACTGAACTGAAACGGATCCAGTATACACTCCTGATAAGAAGTACATTCACGATGCTTCGCTTCGACTCGGTTTCGGACTGCCCAGCCAATTAGCTCCTGCTCATCATGTCTTTTACTCTCCGAAAACATTGCACGTGCCAGCCATAAGGTCTCTCCATCAATGTTGCCCACATATACAGGCTCAATCCCCCACGGATTCTGCAGAGCAGCATACGTTTCTTTATAAGAGGGTATGGAAAGGGCAGGAGGCGATTGAACCGACAGATATTTGCTCCCAAGCGGAGGTGCAAACACGATCATGGCGGGTATAAGCAATACCAAAAAAAGACCCAAGAACACGCTCCAGTAATATTTTTTCCTTATACACATAATTTGATTAATGTCAAGGCGGAAAAACTTTTCCGGGGAAAGGAATTACACATTCGGGCCGTCTAGTACGTAACTACAGTACAAAAGGATACATGCTTTCCATTGTAGCTGACGAAAATATTCCGCGTGTGAAAGAGGCGTTTTCCTCTATCGGAAGTGTACATCTTCTGGATGCCGAATCAATCACCCCAGAGGTTTGTGCACAGGCCGATGTGCTTTTGGTCAGGAGTGTAACCCGGGTTCATGAAGGTCTTCTAAAACAGAGCCAAGTCGCCTTTGTAGGATCGGCGACTGCCGGGTTTGACCATGTGGATCGATCATATCTAAGGGAGCAAGGAATTCCGTTCGTACACGCACCTGGATCAAATGCAGATTCCGTCGTGGAATATGTTCTGACTGCACTCCTGCGATTGCACGCTCTGAGGATGCGTACTCTCACGGGACTCACACTAGGGATCATTGGGTATGGCAATATTGGCGGACGCCTTGGGACACGAGCTCCTTCTTTTGGCCTTCAGGTTTTGAAAAATGACCCGCCACTCGCAAAGGCGGGGCATCCCGGCTTTGTGGACCTGGAAACCGTCTTAACCAAATCCGATATTCTCACCCTGCATGTACCCAAATCCCCCGAAACCCATCACCTCATTGGGGATGCTGAGTTTCAATCCATGAAACCAGGGGCATGGGTTCTGAATACTTCGAGAGGGAACGTGGTTGACAATCAGGCACTCAAACGAGCCCTGACGACAGGAGAGATTGATGCTGCGATTCTTGATGTATGGGAAAATGAACCCGTTCCTGACCTTGAATTACTGCAAAGGGTTACGCTGGCTACTCCGCACATTGCCGGCCACTCCGTAGATGGAAAACTGCAGGGAACCATTATGCTCTACAAGGCCGTCATCCAGCATTTTCAGGTTCCGGGAGCCTGGGATTACGAACAATTGCTGAAAGAAAATTTGCCGGACACTCTCTCACTCGACCTGGAACCCGAGTCCAGTTGGCTGGGTGCGCTCGCACAGCAGTTATATGACATCGATGCAGACGATGCACACATGCGAAAAATCCTGGATGTACCCCGGGACCACATTGCAGAAACATTCCGCCAACTCCGCCGCAATTACCCCCCGCGGCGCGCCTTCGACAGGCATACCATTACAGAAATCCCGGCGCCGTTTGTGCAGGCAGTGTGCGATGGCCTTCGTGTTGGCTATTTATAGCCGAAAGACCGCAGTAATCGGCCTTGATTACGCCAGTCTTTTCGGACACGGACAAAGAGTTTCAGATATACCTCCCGTGCTAAAAACTGCTCAATATCCCGACGTGCCTTGATCCCGATCGCCTTGAGTGCACGGGCTTTTGCGCCAATGAGAATTCCCTTTTGACTCGGGCGCTCCACAATAATATCTGCTTCAATCAGATCCTTCGCCTGGTCACGCTCCACGAAGTTGGAAATGACTACGGTAGACGAATACGGGATCTCCTGGCGGAATTGTTCAAAAACCTTCTCCCGAATGATCTCCGCAACAAAAAACCGTTCGGGATGCTCACTGATCATTTCGGCCGGATAAAGAGCCGGACCTGATGGGAGGCAGTTGCGAATCTCCTCCATGAGGGCATCAAGATTGGTTTCCTTCAGTGCACTGATCGGGACAACTGCCTTAAACGAGTGCAGGTTGGTGTATGTATCAACCAGGGGGAGCAATTGATCCTGCTTCACCAAATCTGTTTTATTCAGCGCCAGGATGGCTGGTCGGTCCAGGATCGTCTTTAACCCCCACGAATCTAGCTCATCCGCACGGGCATCTACTATAAAGATGATCAGATCTGCATCCGCTACCGAATCACGTACTTTCCGCATCATGGCCTGATCAAGGCTGGTACTCGGGCGCATGATCCCTGGGGTATCCAGGAAAATGATTTGGGCGCTCTCTTCTGTCAGGATCCCCAGTACCCGATGGCGAGTCGTTTGGGCTTTGGGAGTAACAATGGAGAGTTTCTGCCCCATGAGGGCATTCAACAGCGTACTTTTGCCGACATTGGGTTTCCCAATCAGGGCAACATAGCCATTCTTAAAATTTTCAGGATGCATCCTGCCCCTTGACCAGCTGAGCCATTTCCGTCACGGCGGCCCCAAGTCCTGTAAAGATTGCCTGAGCAATGACGGAAAAGCCGATAGATACTTCGCGGACATGCGGCACTGAGCGCGAAAACAGGTGATAGTTCTCATAGTCCAGGCCATGGCCCGCGTGGACGATGAGACCACATTCATGTGCACACTCTGCCGCCTTTGCAATGCGGTTCACCTCATGCAACTGATCCGCACCTGCCGGTGCGTTGGCGAAGTCACCCGTATGCAACTCAATCGTGGAGGCGCCTGTGTATCGCACAGCCCGAATCTGATCTACATCAGGATCAACAAACAACGCAACCTCTCCAATCCCCGCTTTCTTCAAGCGATCCACGATAACTGCCAGAGCGGCCTGACGACGGATCACATCCAGCCCTCCCTCCGTGGTGACTTCTTCGCGGCGCTCCGGTACAAGTGTAGCCAAATCCGGACATGTCCGGCAGCAGATCTCAACGATCTCCTCGTTTGTTGAAAGCTCAAAATCCAGCCTCCCCCGTACAGACTCTTTCAGCCGGGCCACATCATGATCATTGATATGTCGACGATCCTCCCTCAGATGAAAGACAATCCCATCTGCACCGGATGCTTCGCACAAACGCGCTGCCTCCACAGGATCCGGGAACGCTTCACGGCGAGCATTGCGCAGCGTCGCAACGTGATCAATATTGATGAGTAGATTTGGCAATGATCTATCAGGCTATTAACTTATATTTATTAAAACAAAGAGGGTGGCATGATAGTTACCCTTTGTTTCCCGATTACTGGTTGACGTTCTTATAAAGCACGCAACTCAACTAAATACACAGCGGGGAGTTACACGCGGTTTGCTGTGACTGCTTCGTTTCATAGCTTCGTATTAAATTAGTATTATTAAACAGCTACTCTGTGATAATGGTCAATCACAACGTTAAGATTGCTATACAGGCCTTAATGGCCGTTCTAATCGTGGTTCTAGGGATATGGCTATATCGCTCAATTACAGAGCCATGGGAGGCAATTGAGCGCGAACAGGCCCTGACTGAATTGACACGTCAGCAGATGATTCATGTCCGAACGGGTTTGACACACTATGAGCGCGGAGAGAATCGTTTCCCATCATCCCTGGATTCGCTCGTTCTATGGCTCCATTCGGACTCCCTGACCTCCGCTGATATTCTGAATGTTTTCGATTCGGAAATCGTACTGGACTCTCTAATCTACTCACCCCGTACCGGAAATGCCTTTGAGTACGCCCTCAATGACACCGGAAGGGTTGCCATCTATTTGCTCCAGGATCCAGGTTCCGATGATTACATTGGATCGGATATCCCAGACATAACTCTGCTGAACGCTGCCAGCTGGGAATAGGCCGCGCTGCAGAAGGTTCATTTCCTTCTTATCTTAAACGTCCCCGATAAAATAAATCGGGGACGTTTAAGTGCTTGCCGCTTGAAAGCATGCTCCGATGTATGTGTGCCTTGCTGTCGCTTGTCTGGATGCTTCCCCAGGTAGACGGGTACTGTGTGCAGGAACGTGATACATGGTTTCCAGCTACCTACGAGCCTGGAACAACCATCAACCTGTTCACTCAGTGGAATGGAGTTCCTTTGAATGAAGGTTTTGTAGTCTCACTGCCCGCGGAGTGGGAATTGGCCACCGCAACTGCTGTTCGCCAGGCCTACCGCCACGTAGAGCTTGATGCAGTGGAGCTTTCGGGAGGACGAATTCGATTGTTCTCCACCGAGCCAATGCGCGGGACCTATGATCTTGTTCTGCAGGTACTCACGGACCGAAGCAGCGTATCCCAGAATTACAGAATCTCCGTAGCTTCCGCTGTAAAGGTCGGCACACGCTATGTGGAAAACGAAGGCACGGTACGTCGTGGTGAACTGCGCCCCCTGCTTGGGAGTGAATCTGGATCTACCCTGGCCCTGGAGAAAAATGTGACCCCTTTGCATATTCAGCCACGGTGGTTGGAGATGCTACACGACAGTCATACCTTGGAATTATGGATACGAACTGCCACATTAAATACCGTCGTACTATCCGCATGGGACGGCTCAGAAATGAATCTCTATCCCATAGAGCTTGTGATCGACTCCAGGGGACGAATGCGATACTATCGTAATACGGCTGGACATCATGTCACCTTGGCCACTGAATCTCCCGTGGCTGATGGTACCTGGCATCACGTTGCGTTGGTCCATGATGCCGAAACCTACTGGACAAAGCTTTTTCTGGATGGTCAGATCGCCGACTCGCTTTTTGATCCCACTGGCACTCACTTGGGCGGAACACAGCCACTTGCCCTGGGTGGACATGTCCGTTCAGAAGAGAGCCGCTTTGTGGGTGAGATAGACGATCTGTCCGTATGGCCCCTGACGCGCACCGCAACCCAGATCCGTTCCACGATGCAACAAACACCCGCTGCGGAAGGAGTGCTCGTGCTTGACTTTGAATCTGCCAGGAGCTTTCGCTACTTTGCTGAGCGGGATGCGATCACGTATCGCACTCCGGGCGGTCCCATCTTTGACCCTCCCATTCGCGGGTTCAGCGGGATCGTTTTTGATCAGGGGGTCATGCTCACCTGGGAAAATGAAAACCCAAGTTCGGAAGCATTTCTGGTCGAGCGCTCTGAAGATGGCATCACGTTCGAAGAACTGGCTCGCATCAACCGCTCCTTTGAGGGAACACATTGGTCTTACACGGATCTGAAAACCCCGGACCGTGTCGCTTTCTATCGACTGGCTCAAGAGGTCCGGGGGCACATGCCTCGGGTTGTCGGAACCATTAAGCTTGGGCTGGGCGCAGAAGTCATCCCCTCCGCGATTGAAATTCTGGGAAACTATCCCAATCCATTCAACCCCCGAACCTCCATCACCTATGAAGTGCGAGAGTCACAGCATCTGCGACTCTCCATTATCAATCTTTCTGGGCATGTCGTCACGGTTCTGGTTGATCGACATCATGAGGTTGGTGAGTTTGAGGCGGTCTGGGATGGAATTGAGTTGCCGAGTGGAACCTACTTCGTGCGTCTCCAGGGGCTAGACGGAGCGGTACACACACGACAAATTTTATTAACCAAATAGCGGCAATGCGACTCACCTACTTCGGGCACTCGGTAGTGCAGATAGAAACCGGCGGCGCAACCCTCCTCTTTGATCCGTTCATTACCAGAAATCCCCTGGCAGAAGCGGTGACCACCGTCGATGCCCTATCGGCGGATGCCATTATTCTGACGCATGCACACGGGGATCACTGGGGAGACACCATGGAAATCGCAAAACGATGTAATGCACTGGTTGTTGCGAACCACGAAATCACCGAGTACGTCAAAAAAAATGGACACGCGAAGGTTCAACCCATGAATACCGGTGGGTCATTCAGGTTTGAATGGGGGACCTTGACCCAGACGCATGCGCGACATTCCTCTTCCTTTCCGGATGGGGCCTACGGCGGGAACCCGAACGGATACATTCTTCATGCAGAAGACCTTTATATCTACAATGCAGGAGATACATCCCCCTTTCAGGAAATGACCTGGATTGGAAGTCAACAAACGATAGACCTCGCCCTGCTTCCCATCGGTGATGTATTTACTATGGGGATCACTGGCGCGACGCAAGCAGCACGTTTGGTTGAACCCAAACTCACTATCCCCATCCATTTTGACACATTCCCGCAAATCAAAGCAGATACAGAGAGGTGGGAGGAACTCATGAACGAGATCGGACGCGACACTCGGGTATTAAAGCCGGGTGAATCGCTTGATCTTTGATCCGGGAGTGAATGCAGGAAGCGGTCCTAAGGGCGGAGCAGGTGCAGCGGCATGATTTGCAGGCACTATTCCAGACCAGCCAGGTGCTGACCAGCTCTCTGGAACTCTATTCGGTGCTGAGCAACCTGCTTTTGACTGCCATGGGAAAGCTCCTGGTTCCCCGGGGTATCGCACTTCTATACGATTCCGAGGAGCAGAACTGGCGTGTGATTGTTGTCAAGGGGGTCCCTGCTGTTGAGGAAGGATCCCGCCTTGAGTTACCACCGCTGGCCTCGGAAACCCTGATTGCGGGCGAAGAGCTGCCAACGCTGCTTCATTCTCTTGGAATTCGGCTGCTCCTGCCTGTGCGGGATAATGAATCCGATATCGGTGCCATTGCACTTGGCGGTAAGATTACAGAAGCATCCTTTCAAGAAGAGGAACTCCAGTTTGTGCAATCGCTGGTCAACATGGCCTCAACAGCCGTTCGCAATTCTCTGATCCTGGAAGAATTACGCAAGACCAATCGGGATTTGCGCATGACCCTACATCAGATCAATACTCTCTTTGATTTGTCGAAAGAGTTCAACACGAAGGTCGATCGTTCGCATGTGCTGAAAACTTTCTCGCACGGCCTCATGGGACAGATGGTGGTGCGTAGCTTCTTGTTTTACCTGAGACAGTCGGATGACACCTTCAAGCTTGTATCAGGAAAACAGATCACGACCAAGGATCTTGCTACGGAGTTTCTGGATGGCATTCAGGATCTCGTCCATGCAGAACCGGGAGATCACCTGGACCAAAGTGGGGTCGCCATTGCACTGCCCATCCGGCAGCAGGGAGCTGTCCACGGCGTCCTTTGCCTTGGAGCGAAGATGAATGACTCCCCTTATGACCGCAAGGATGTCGAATTCCTCTATGCCCTCGGCAGTCTGGCAATCACCTCAATCCAGAATGTTGAATTGATTGAGGAACGGATTGCCAAACAACAACTGGAGGAGGAGCTTCGAATGGCTCGCACGATCCAACGCCGCCTTCTGCCTGATAAAATTCCTGAAGTACCCGGGATTGAAATTTCCACCCTCGCGCTATCAAGCCGTGAAGTCGGGGGAGACTATTTTGATGTAGCCCCCCTGAACAAGAACCGGACCCTATTCATGATTGCGGATGTGACCGGCAAAGGTGTACCCGCAGCGCTCTTGATGTCCAGTATTCATGCATGCACGCATGTGATGCTGCCGATGGACCTGACGCTTCAGGAAGCCATTGAGCATACTAATCGCATGCTCTACGAAAACACGGACCCGGATAAATTCATTACTGCTTTTGCAGCGATGTATTATCCAGACAGATCTCTTGCATTTGTGAATGCCGGGCATGAGCCCCCTTTATTGATCCGCGCGAATGGGCAGGTCGAACGTCTCTCTGATGGAGGCCCGCTTCTTGGCATCGTCCCGAACATACCCTACGAAGCGGGTTATGTTAACCTTGCACCGGGAGACTTGATCATCATGTATACTGATGGGGTAACGGAAGCCATGGGAGAAGCCATGGACGAATATACTGAGAAACGTCTGTTAGACTTGGCTTTGACCAACCGTAGCTGCTCTGCAGATACCCTTATGGAATTAATTCAAAGTGATATTCAACAATTCACCGGCCCCGTTGAAACGCTCAGCGATGATCGTACCCTGATTGTCATCAAAGTAGCCGATCAAACTCAGCAGCCGGGGGTATCACACGCATAAGAAATTTTGATCCAATGAAATTCTTTATTGACACTGCAGATCTAGCCGAAATTCAGGAGGCTGGAGAAATGGGAGTTCTGGATGGGGTAACCACGAACCCCTCCCTCATGAAAATAGCAGCGGAACGCGAGGGGAAACCTCTGGATTTTCATGAGCACATTGCAAAAATTTGTGACATGGTCCCGGGGGATGTTTCCGCTGAGGTCACCGCTGTCGATTTTGACGGGATCATGGAACAGGGCCGAACGCTTGCAGCAATCCGTGACAATGTAGTGGTCAAGGTTCCCCTGATTCTGGATGGGATCAAGGCTATCAATGCACTTGCGCAGGAGGGAATCCGGTCCAATTGTACCCTTTGCTTTTCTCCAACTCAGGCGCTATTGGCCGCAAAAGCAGGTGCCGCATATATCAGTCCTTTCCTAGGGCGCCTGGATGATATTTCCTCTGACGGCATGACCCTCCTGCAGGAAATTATTGAGATCTATGACAATTTCGGGTATACCACCGAGGTACTTGCTGCTTCGATCCGTCATCCGATGCATGTCGTGCAATCTGCACTCCTGGGTGCCCATGTAGCGACCATGCCACTTGGTGTGATCAAAAAACTCCTTCTGCACCCACTCACCGATATTGGTCTTGCCAAGTTCATGAATGACTGGGAGACTTTCAAGCAGCGCCAGTCCGACTGAGCCTCGCGTATGGATTTTATTTCGCTCGGCAGGGCCAACGACATCGGCGCAAGCTGCCATTACCTTGGAGTGAACGGCAGTGGGATTGTCCTGGATGCCGGCGCTGATCCGAATGAAGAGGGTCCTGCCTCGCTGCCGGATTTCTCTCCTATAGAACATCACAATGTCGATCATGTGTTCATTACCCACGCACACCATGATCATATTGGCAGCATCCCGAACTTGAATGCAAAGTGGCCGATGGCCTGGCTACATCTGACGCCTGCCACGCGGACCTTGACAACGTTCATGCTGTACGCATCCGCCAGACTCCAGAGGCGCAAGTTTGATGAGGGCTCCTCCCCGTTCCGTGCATTGTTTGACGAAGAGGACCTGGAGGATGTATTTGATGTGCTTTGCACCCACGATTATGATCAATGGATTGATCTGGGATCGGAGCATCTGCAAGCCAAGCTCCACTACTCTGGACATTTGCTGGGATCTGCAGGGGTACTACTTTCCACACCTGATCATCGTCGGGTATATTACACTAGCGACACCCGCTCGGAGGCACAGACGATGATTCCGGGAGCGGAGCATCCTTCCGCACCGATTGATGTACTTATCATGGAGTCTACACTCGGTGCGGATCCGGTTGCGGAAACCGTGACCCGCCCCGAGGAAGAGATCCGGTTTGCCCAGCGGCTTGCATCCGTTCTGGACCGGGGAGGGACCGTACTCCTGCCGGTATTTATGTTAGGGCGTGCCCAGGAGATCCTTGCCCTGCTTGGGCGCTTCAAGATGCAAAACCTGATTGATCCAGAGACTCCTATCTACACGGCGGGGGGATTGCGAGAGGTTTCACGGATCTATGATGACTACCGCTTGTCTACGCCCCGAATTGATCCCGACTTTGAAGTCTATTCCGTTGATCAGCAGCGATTTCCACGAACGCGCAAGGCTCGAAACAGAGTCCTAAATCAACCTGGGATCCATGTCCTGACCAGTGGGATGATGATTGAGCGTACGCTGTCGCACCAAGTTGCCGTAGAACTTCTTGAAAATGAAAAGCACGCCATCTTCTTTGTCGGATTCAGCAAAGAAGACCTGCCTGCAGGGAAACTACTTCATGCGGCACAAAGTGGAGCGGAGGGAATGCTACTCAGCCCTGATCGCGGGATGCAGCAGATTGGATGCGAGGTGGATCGTTTCCGTTTCAGCGGGCATGCCCACCGCAGAGAGCTCACAGCGCTTGCCGTAAAGCTTCAGCCCAAAACGATCATCCTGGTGCATGGAGAGACCGATGCCAAGCGTTGGCTGAAGGAGAACCTCCGTGAGCATTGCCCTGAAGCCCGTGTCCTGACCCCCTCCCAAGGCGAACGCATAGAAGTATAGATATACAACATGATGTTATTTTATGCCTTGTAAAGTAGTCACTCATTAAGCATGGCCTCAAAATATTCGTTTTCTGGTCACGAAACATTCCCACTACGACTGAACTGGTTAAATAAAGCTGTGAATGCCGTCAGTAAGCAGAAGACAATCTTCCATTCGGATACTGCTATCGTTGAGTTTGGGGTTGGCAAGAACATGGTACGCTCTATCCGGCATTGGGGACTTGCAACAGAAGTCATTGAGCCTGATGGTGCTTCTAAGAAGCGGAATACCTTCTGTGTTTCAGAATTCGGAGCATATCTGTTAGGGGAAAAAGGTGTAGATCCGTACTGCGAAGATAATGCGACGCTATGGCTGTTGCATTGGTTGTTATGCCGCTCACCCCACCGCTCCACTCTATGGCATTTTATTTTTGGCCATTGGCGTGGCGGTGCACTTGAATTTCGTAATCTCCAGCCGATATTGAAGAGATGGATGGATAATCAGGGAGGAGCCATGCCTTCGGACGCAACGCTACGCCGAGACTTTCAGTGTTTCCTCAATACCTATACAGTCCCGCGGCTAGCGGACTCTCCCTTAGAGAATATTGTGGCTTTCCCCTTAACTCCTTTGGGATTACTTTATGAGAATGGAGGCGTGGTTTATCTACGTGAGGGGCAGCCCCGTGGTCTTCCCCCGGAAATTTTCGCTTACTCGGTTCTGGATTACTGGGACCGTAATTTCAGTGGCTTGGGAACCCTATCTACTCAGGACGTTCTGACGCGACAGGCAAGCCCCGGGCAAATCTTTCTTCTGAATGAGGAGCAAGCCTTTGAGCTTGTAGACCATATAGGCAGATTTGATGAAGTACCATTTCGTTTCGATTCTACCGCGGGCGTTCACCAGTTTTACCGAATGCCCGGTGTAACGCCACAAGCAATGCTGGAGCGCTACTACTCCAATAGCCTGTCTACAGCAACCTGATTGAATCCATGGCCGTATCTGTTCGAGGCTCGTTTCAGCGAAGCATCAACTTAGTCCGTGACTTTTATAGCACTCCTCAGGACTTGGATAACTATATCGTTACAACGAAAGCTCGCGAACTAATCAAGCGAGTGATCGAAACGATTACCGCTGAGCAGGTGATCGGACGTGCATGGTCAATCACGGGCCCCTATGGCAGTGGGAAAAGCTCCTTTGCGTTGTTTCTGGCTCATTTGCTCAGGGGGAATGACGACGCACTTAACAAACTCACCGACGCCGATCCTGCTCTAACAAATAGGATAAAGTGTGCAAATACCGGTATTTATTGCCCCGTGTTGGTGGTTGGATCGCGCGAACCGCTTAACTGGGCTCTGCTACGTGGATTGATTTATGGGACAGATGCCTTCCTTGCGTCTTTCGCTCGGCACCGGGGAAGACCCAGCAAAAAGCTAAAAGATTGCCGCATTGCACTTCAAGACATCCTTCAAAAAGCAAAGAATGTCACATCTTCAGATGTCAGCGATGAAGTCGTAGTTGATCTGTATCAGCAAACAGCAACAGCAGTACATTCTGCAGCCAACGGAGGGCTTCTGTTGATTATTGATGAATTGGGCAAGCTCCTTGAATATGCTGCCCTCCACCCCGACCGTAGCGACCTCTACGTACTTCAACGCCTAGCTGAACGGGCCTCACGAACAGGCGATTCATCGATTGCGGCTTCACCATTACTCATCTTTTCAATTTCTCATCAGGCTTTCGATCGTTACGCTGGACGCATGACCCGGACACAGCGAGACGAGTGGTGTAAAGTTCAGGGGCGCTTTGAAGATTTTGCATTTGTGGAACCGGTTGATGAGACATTGCGACTTCTGGCTCGAGCCGTGCAGGTAGACAATCGGGATCAACTACCTGAAGATGGTATGGCTGTTATTGACAATGTACTTGATGCAGCTATCCTACCTTCAGGGGACTCCCGTGCGCAGATCCGCCAACATCTAGCCGACGCCCTTCCATTGCATCCAGCTGTCAGCCTTATCGTCGGCCCCTTGTTCCGTCTCTTGGCACAAAACGAACGCTCTCTCTTTGCTTTTCTCGCTTCTGGTGAGCCAAACAGTTTCCTTGATCTATTTGATAGGCAGGCGTCCAAAACTATCTCTCCTGTCCCATCCAACACCAATCAAGCCCTGCTACTACGCTACCGCCTTGATCATCTTTACGATTATCTCATTGGGGCGATTGGTACTGCACTTTTCAGTGAACGAATGGGGCGACTCTGGGCCGAGACTGAAGCGGCTCTCTCAAGGCTCAAATCTCCAAGTGAGCTTACCGTGCGATGTATCAAGCAGATTGCTCTTCTCGGCTATGCAGGTCCGCTCGCCGGACTTCCTCCCACTGCGCAAGTGCTCCGCGCCACAGCCGATGCCCCTCCTAAGGAGGTAAACGCAACTCTTGATTCGCTCAAAGAAGAGCGGTTGGTGACGTACCGTCCGTTTAAAAACGAATATCACATCTGGCGAGGTAGTGAATTTGATCTCGATGCGGCTCTGCAAGAAGCTCACCTGCAATTACCCGTGCGAGTGCCTCTCGCTGAACGGTTGACCAATACTCTACCTCCCACGCCAATGGTGGCTCGCCGCCATTCTTTTCGTACGGGAACCACGCGCATTTTTGAGGTGCTTTACGCCTCAGATGAAACCTGGATAACCCAATTGAAGGATCCGCACAAGCGTGGAGATGGACGTATTATTTATGTCCTACCTGAGCGTGATGGAGAGATAAATGAGTTGCTCACCACAATTCAAGAACATGCAAAGGACTCATTAACCCTTTTCGCTGTACCCGATGGTGTGACTGCACTGCGTGAGATGGTTCGCGAATTGGCCTGTCTCCAATGGGTTCGCAACAATACTGAGGAATTGCAAGGGGATGAGGTTGCCCGCCAAGAGATAGACCAACAGTTAGCCGATCTGACTATTCATGTTGAACATCGTCTTACTTCTTTGCTTACGGACGACGAAGGTCGAAATCCATGTTCCTGGATCTATCTGGGCAAGCAGTTTCGCCTCCAAAATGAACGATTCTTACAGGACAGGCTCAGTCAGATTTGCGATCGAATTTTTTCTAAGGCGCCAGAAATCTGGAATGAACTACTGAATCGCCGCAAGCCTTCGGCAAGTGCTGTTAGGGGCTTGAAGCAGTTGCTCATAGCAATGCTTGAGTACGATACTGAGTGCAGATTGAACATTGAAAAATATCCAGCTGAGTACGGGATGTACGCCTCAATACTCCAAGCTACCGGGATCCATCGCCCGCTGGATGACAGTTCTGAACACTGGCATTTTGCTAGGCCCATCTCCCCCGAACATCCTGGATGCGTTGCAGTGTGGGATGAAATTACGGATGCACTTCAAGCGGCGAGAGGACAACGCGTATCTGTACAAAAACTCTACGATAAACTCAGCAGCCCCCCTTATGGTGTACGCGGAGGACTGGTTCCTATCTTTTTGTTTGCTGTTTACAAGTCTGCTGAAGACGAGATTGCCTTTTATGAAAGTGGCACGTTTATCCCCGTCATTGATTTTCAGACAATTGAGCGCTTCTTGAAAAACCCCGAGAAATTTGAAATGCAGTGGGTAGAGATTAAAGGATCAAGAGCTGAGTTACTCCAGCACCTTGCACCACTGGTCGGCCTACCAGCATCGGTTGAAAAACCTCTACCCTTCGTACTTCGGATCCTGAAACGTATCCACGGCTTGCCACCCTATGTGCGTCGGACTGCTATACTTTCGCAAACAGCTTTGAATGTCCGTGAGGTCCTAGATCGTGCTGTGGAACCAACCACTTTACTCTTTGAGGATCTTCCAGAAGCTTGTGGTGTGCATTCTTTCTTAGATAACACTGAGAGTTCTCCAATCGAAGTGCAGGCTTTTGTTGAACACCTTCAGGAGGCGCTACGAGAACTTGGCGGGGCCTACGATGCGCTCCTGACAGGCCTTCAAACTCAGATTGCATCCGTCTTTCATCTTCGCTCCAAAACACCAGATGACCGCCGCCAAGAACTCGCCAAGCGGGCACGTCTCTTACTCCCACACGCAAATGAGACGAAGTTAAAAGCCTTCCTTGTACGTGCGTCGGATGAGATCCTGGATACACAGGGATGGTATGAATCCCTATCTTCCCTTTTAGCGAACCGACCTCCAGTACAATGGAGGGACGAAGATCATTCTCTCTTTAGCAATTCACTTCGCGAAGTATCCCGTCGTTTTTCAACGCTTGAACCTATTGTCTTTGATCTACAAAAAGAATCGCCTGAATCTTCATTACATGACACAAAATCGCCCACAGTCAAACGAGTTCGATTAAGTGTCACTATGCAATACGAGGACGAACATGAGCAAGTGATCAGCATCCATCCTGAGGATAGTAAACTAATTGAGCAGGTACGCCAGAGGCTACGAAGCGAAATTGAGAAAGAAGATGTTACACTTGAGACAAAGATTGCTGCGTTAGCGCAGCTATCAAAACATTTGCTCAGAGAACGCAAAACAATGAACGAATCCCATGAGTGAGCCTAGGCATATTGTCGCTTTCAGCGGGGGCAAGGACAGTAGCGCACTTGCCATTTATCTTCACGATCCTGAGCGCTGGCAAAAGGTTCTTGGCAAACCAAGTACCCCCTGCCGACCGCCCCTCGTTGGGGCTGAATATGTCTTCTGCGATACCGGCACCGAATTGGCGGAGACATATGACTATCTTGATCGTCTTGAAGCATACCTCGGAAGTCCGATTTATCGGCTTCGAGCAAGCGTACCACCGAGTCGCCCCAACGAACCGGATAAGACTCCCTTTGATCACTATCTCGAACTTTACGGTGGCTTTCTTCCAAGTCCAAACGTCCGCTGGTGCACACGCTTGCTGAAGCTGAAGCCATTTGAAGACTACATCGGTGAAAACCCGGTGATCAGTTACGTAGGTATCCGAGCGGATGAGGGGGAATGGCGCGTGGATCGAAAAACAAGACGCAAGTACTTCGAGCATCGCAAGGGCTACATCAGTACTAAGCCCAATATCACGACTGTTTTCCCGTTTATTGAAGATGGGCTTGTTAAAGATGATGTATATCGTATCCTCGAGGATAGCGGGGTTGGTTATCCAGAATACTATCACTGGCGCTCACGGAGCGGATGTTATTTTTGCTTTTTTCAGCGAAAAAGCGAATGGGTGGGTCTCCTGGAAAATCATCCGGATCTGTACGAACGGGCCAAGGCGTACGAGAAGATTGATCCAGAAAAGGGCGAGCGCTTCACTTGGGCAGATAACGAATCGCTTGAAGAGCTTTCCGAACCAGAACGTATTGCTGATATCAAGTGCCGTACCAAAAAGCGTGAGGAACAGCTACGCAGCAAGCGTACCAACGTGACACTTATGGAGCAATTTTTTGACGAGGTACGCGATTTGGAAGATAGCAGCACCGGGTGTAATATCTGCCACCTGTGACATAGGTCATCCGGCACAGATTTAGCCCGTGGCTTAATTGCTTGAATCAGGGGTTTCATCACGCCAAGCATCAACAATCAGATCTGCCAGTTCATCTATTTCATCCTCATCTGCAAACGGAACTTGGGCGTACATGATTTTGGATTCACCCGAGAGCTTTGCGGCAAGATGACCTCGTCCAAGCAGGTGTTCGGCGCCTGACTCACCAAGGACAAGGACCGAATTGGCCTTATCGGCGACTTTGAGAACAAGCCGATTGGATAGGTTCGCCCTAAGCTGCATAGGCATTGCATTTTTATCAGGGCGTTGCGTAATGAAAACAAGATTAATCCCTGCAGCACGTGCCTTTAGACCAAGCCGGTTGGCATTCAAATCAACGGCATCACGGTAATCGTCAATTAACATCCAATCGGCAAGTTCATCATGAAACAACCATATCCGTGGCAGGCGTTCAGATGGTTTTACTTTTTCGTTATACTTTGACAACTTTGACACGCCTTCTTTAGCCAGAAGGTGATAACGCCGTTCCATTTCTTCAACAAGTTCCTCAAGTGCCTTGACAGCTTGATCCTGTGTAGTTATAAGTTCTCCGTCAAGATGAGGCATGCGCCGCAACCAACCATAATCAATTCCGAACTTTGGATCAATCATTCGGATGCGTGCATGATCCGGCGAGTTCGTTGCACAGATATCAAGAAGCAAACACTGAACGAGAACGCCTTTGCCGCTCCCTGTTTCGCCGGCGATCAATGTATGTGGACCATGTTGATAAAAGCCAGCAAATTCGTCTCCTACATTGAGGTAAAGTAATTTCCCGTCTTCTTCACGTGCTCCAAGAACAAGGCTTGAATTGGTTTCTGGCGCAGTTTCGGGGAGCTCTCTCTGGTGCCAGACATCCTTGAGATGAAGGACTGCTCGCTTTGGGCGTTCAACCGCGATTATTATTTCCCTAGGTGCTGGAATCACATTGATCACGTTGATTGCGTGTGAAGTCAAGAGTTCTTGGCGCTTGCGTTCAACCTTATGAACTGTCATATCATTAGATCCTCTGAAACGCATCAGCGCGGCATTGGGTGTCAGTCGCGCCCCAACTAGTTCTGCTGCCATATCATAGTTCCAGAGTGCACGTTGTAGTGCCGATTCGGTGTCCTTTTTCCACCTCTCAGCCTCTTCATCTATCTGAGCAACTCTCTCACCAAGCCATTGCGATATCCTATCAGGAAGTCTTGGTTGTGGAGCAAGTTTTTCTGGCGTTGATGATGGTTCAGGCTGCGGCGGCTGATCGGCATCGGAAGCCACAATTGCAATTTCCTTCTCCGATTCCCTTACGGGGATATATTCGGTTTCGGCAACTTCACCCGATTCCGTATTAATAGACATAGAAATTAGCGCCTCCTTCCAAACTCCACGTGTCTTTTTAGCCTCCTCTTCAGTCGCTGATTTTCCGGCGGCAAAGGATCTTAGCGCATCCGCCACACGAGGTTTATCAAAGATCCACTGAAAACAGCCGCCACCGCTGAGTGGCTCAAGTTCAACTGCATTAACATATTTATCGCTGTCGTGCACAAATACATGAGAAAAACCGGCAAGAATAATAGGCACCTTGTCTTGCCTGACCTCATCTGACCATTTGTGCAAATTCCAGCCGCCAAAATTTTCACTATCAAATGCCTTCATGCCGTCGATGATAAAGTCCCCAATACGATGCAACCACAAACCTCGGTCAATACGTCTTTTGTGCCTTGGATCAAGTGCTCTCCTTAGACGCGAAATGGTTTCTTCAAGTTGTTTTGCGGATTTTCTGGCTTGACCTTTATAATCTTTAGATCCTACAAACTTCGCTTCTGAGATCGCAATTCGTAAAACATGCTTGCCATTCTCAATTCGGGGAGCAATTGCCATGATATCAGCAATTTGCTCTTCACGCTGCCCAAACCACGACGCATAATCGTCGAGAAAATACCATCCGATTGGGAGAGAATGATTACCAATACTGGCTTTTATCATTTCCATTGACAATACAATGCCTATAAGCTCGTTGGCATAGCGACCATAGCCGGCAGCTCGCATTACAACTTGTCCAGAGAGTTTAGTCGCATCTTTGATCAATTTATCAACAGGCGTATTGCCATAAGAATTCATGATACCAGGATCAATGCTATTGAGACGATCAATTAGCAGGATCTTGAGCAAGTACTTATCTGAGGTCGTAGATACCGTGATGTTTCGATTAACGCTGCGATCATGAATGTGGCGAATGACTTGGATGCCATTGCTGGTAAGAAATCGTCGGTCAACAAGCTCATCGTAATTCACAACCCACTCACCTATCCTATGCGCCTCCGCAAACACATTCCTAACCTCGCTATCTGAAAAATAGACTTCCCGTGCTGGTATGACATCTCCACTTTGCGCATTCCCCCCGTGAAGAAATGTTTGGACTGCGTTAAGATAGATTTGTCCAGCCCGTGGCTGTTTGGGGGCAGTCAGATAAGCGGAAACGGACGTGTCAACCTCTCTTATTGGTCTATGTCGAGACCATCTGCTTGGAACATGTTTGAGGAAATCCTCATACTCCTCTATAGGTGCTTGTTTCCAAACGACCCTAGCATTCGTCGCAATGACGTCCTGAAGAGCGACGAGATCTGACGCTCGTATATTATTGTCACAGTCGGAAAGATCACCCGCGTTGAGAAAGCCCACTCTCAAGCGCGACAAAAAATTCTTCGCGGTTTCGCTAGCCATGATTGAACCGGAATCGTCTCCGACAGCGACATTTTGCTGCTCGTAGATCTTCCTCATCCGCTCAGGGTCAGAGTGCGTTAGCAAGAGGTCGCATTGTAGATCTCTTTCTTGCTCAACTTTCTTTGAAAGCTCCCTTACCAAAGCACTTGGCAAGGCATTTGACTCCGCATTATAAAGAACAACTGAGAAATTATTTTGCTCATGTGGTAAGAGTTTTAGGAATTGTTCGCCAATGTCACTGAATGCTCGAGCTGCAACATCAGATATGATACCAGGGACATCATTCTCGTCTCCGTTCATTTTCCGCTGAGGGGGCTCGGCGAGTGAGTAATCAAACTCGCTTTCGATGAGGGAAAGTAAAACAGGCTTATCGTCGTCAAACCCGATACAAACTTCAGGATAGTAATCCGAATCTAGGTCTTTTTGCTTCTGATGAAATAATAAATCAGCACGGAAGATGTCCTCTTTGTCCGCGTGAAGAATCGCATTTACTAACTTCGCCACTTGCCTAGCTTTAATATGAAGTTCCGCCATCCGAAAGGGATGCCACGGTAAGATGATTGCGGCTGGTAACCCTCTAATTATGTTTGCCGTGCCGATGCACATGCACTTTTTCCAGAGCTTCTTTCGTGCAAGATCGTTGTCGGCATTTTTGTGCAAGGTACAAAGAAGCTCCCCGAAGTCTTCTGCTTGAGATAGAAATGTCTCTGATGCTATTCCCTTACCGTTGGTACCAACCCAATCTCGAATGGCAATTCCATAGCTTTTCTTGAATTTTGAGAAAGCCTTGCGAATTCTGTCAATTTTCTCTATAGAAAGAAAAGCCGACAACTCTTCCAAGCCATTAAGGAAAGTTTGAGTACAGTCCCCCATAACCTTGTTTGGCGCAACCATGACACCGTTATTCTGATTACGAACATCACGTATAGTGTTCACATTCGCCAGATCAATGGGCTGGATTTGCCCCTTGGCACTTATTGGCTGCCTAGTGACCTCCGCCGTCGGAAGAAGTACGCCATTACCTTCTTGCTCGTTGGCAATTCGTTCGAGATCATCGGCCATACTTGTTGCGAGAGCATCAACCGGCATATGCCAAATAAACATCAACTTGGCTTTCACACCTTCTGGATCAAGTACCACTTCAAATTTGAGACTGCGGGCGTCTTGGCCAATCGGACTCCTTTTTTTTATAAAATCGCCATCTATATGCGGAAAATAAAACTTGTACAGTTTGCCGAATTCAAATTGAACCTCCGGCTCAAACAGCTCCTGAATCCCTCGGTAGCGCACTGCAAAATAGCGTACGACCTTTAAGTTCTTATCGCTCCAAAAGCTTTTCTTTTCACTGCGCGGAATCCGCACGACAACCCTGTTCTCGGTTATCTTCTCGTCAGCCATTCGTTCGTACAAACGGTGAAGCGTGGCAATAAAACCGACAAAAAAATTGTCGAATTTCTGTGGGTTACTATAAAAGTATTTTTCCCACGAGCTGTAAAGATTTTTGTTGCGGGCGATATGCTCTTGATTATCCTCAAAAAAAATCTTGAGCTCAGTTGTCGGGTCTTTTGTAAAGTCTGAGCTTATTAATAGATTACGCAGATCATCATCAAGTGGATCGTCAAATTCGTCTTCAAAGAAAATAATCGTACGCTCACCTAAGTTTCGTTTGGCATCCTTTTCTATTCCCTCGAAAACCTCATTAATTGAGTGCCAATCAAGGTTAACGAGATCGGCTTGGCTGCTCGTCCAGTTATCAGGCGAAATATCTGTAGACTCCAAAAAAGCTGAAATGACAGCTTTTGCTGAGTCTGTCAAACGTTCGCTTGCTTCTCTGAAATTCTCTTCAAGGAGTTCATCAATCGGTTCGCCCCGCGAGTTCTCACGAAAGAGAAGGGGGCGGGTTTTCGTGAGAAGACGCCTAAATATCTTTGCCCACTCGAAATGGGTGTCGCGTTTGTTCTCTGCTATGCGGTCGAATCGCCCAGAATTACGAGGCAAGCCTAATGCCGGAAGCGCATCATCCACAGCTTTCCAAAGCGGCCGACCCTTCTCGAGGATAGCCTCTGCAATCCTCAGCACGAAGTCCGCAAAATGTTCGATCGTACGTGCCGCATTAGTTTTATTCGCCGCATCTAAAGCCGCTTGAAGATGCTTGCGCTTTGTCTCCTCTGAATGTAACCGCGGTGTTAGCCCTACTTGATCGATCCAGAATTCTTTGAGTGTACGAAGCGAATCAGGTTCAATTTTGGTGATCTTTTCAACGCTCTTATTATTGCGCTGAAGCTCCTCATGTGTGGCAGCGAATAAAACAGCTCTTTTGCCATTCGTGAGTGGGCAATGGCGCCAATATGTGATTGATTCATCACTTCGTAGGTCTTGTGGTAGTTCGCCATCAGCGTCAAATTCCGTATTGATTTTGATTTCCACCACAGATCGCATGCCAGCATCCTTCTCGGCTGTGCATGCAATTTCGCGGACGATATCTGGGCTCAACCCTAGCATACAGACACGCAACGTACCTTGCCTCTCCTTGTCGAGCTGGTCCTTTATATGGTTTAGTGCAACTGAAGCAATAAGCTCATTTCGAGTCATGCATGCCTCCAAATGGGTTTAGTACATACGCACAATCATCCGACAAGCGGCGCAATAAGCCGAGAGTGCGCAGTCGTTGTTCGAGACGCTGAGCATTTAGAGTAAATGCATGCTGGTCTATCGGCAGAGTGCCACCAAAAGCTTTTTTTGCTTCCGGCGCATCAATAACGATGCTGAAGCGCTCGTACAGCTTCTCAAGAAAACGGTGATACTCTTTGCGGCGACCTTCAACGATGCACATCACTAGTGCTTTAAGAAGGGAGTCACTCGGTGCATACCACGTCCCCGCACGGCGCTGCGAAAAAGTCAGTCCAATTTGTTTTGTCCACTCGTTATGAACCTTAAAAACATGTTGTTTGTGACGTTTTTCAGCATAGGATCGGAGTTCGGAAAATATATAGTTATGATCCCCAACCTCCGGTGCTCCTTTCCAAGCAAAGCGATCTATCAGGAAGTCTCGGACAGCATCCGCAGGAACTCGAGCATTCAGTGCATGGTGCCAGCGTTGATCGGCTCTTGCGCTTTCAACATAAGCTCGTACCGCACGTAGCGTTGACATGCGGTTTGCCTGAAGGCTCTCGGAGGAAACTTCACGCAATATCGTTTTGCTTGGGGCCGCAATTTCGAGTACGAATCTCGGTTCTACCTTTTCACCACCAATTACATCGGCTGCCCGACGCAGCATGTAGATTAACATATGGAGTGATGAGAGCCTGACAAGCGGATCAAAAAGCACAGCACCTGGAAGTTGAAGTCGCAGAAGCTGTTTCCACGTTTTAGCAAGTTCTTTGTACTCGGGTCTTTCCGCACAGGGTAGGTATCCTACAGTATTGTATATTGTATCGCCGTCATCAGCGTGAAGTAAAAGAACTTTTGCAACGCGATTCCATGGATCTTGAGCTCGAAGCAACCTCTCGTCTATCAGTTTAGCGATGTCTGGGCCACACCCACTGCGACAAAGCATCAAGTAAAGTAATTCACCACCACGGGCGAAGAATCGACGATCTGGACTCCCGTGAGGATCTTTCGGCAAATCCGCATAAAGACAATCGGGGCCATGGGGGAAGTTGAAGCGTGATGTCCATCTCCTTTTCCTATGAGGTTCTACCGCTGTATTCTGGAAGTACTCAACAACATGGGTAAGCCTTGAGAACTTGTCGTCGAAGCGATGCTTGAGAAACGAGAAATCATAGCCACCGACATATTTCGACCATTCTATCCATTTCTCATTATCGCTACGCTTAGCTGCCTCAATCTGTTGAAGGTGGGGATTATTAAAAACAAGTTCACGGAGAGGCAGTGATCGTGGCACAGAATAGCTTATTTTCTCATGCCCCCCCTCCGGCAGTGATTCATCAAGTGCGCATCCAGCTATATGCCTAGCTCTAAATACGCACAGAAATTCAAGGAAAACTAGCCACGGCGTTTGATCGTTGTAGAACCGATGCCCCCAAATGGCCTCATCTATCCAAACGTTCACGTCGAATTTGTCAAGCGCAGGAATTACGTCGTTCATTCTTCACCGACCATGATGCGAATATTGTCGAGTTGAGGCCTTCCATGTTCGTCAACATTGATTGCTTGAAAGCTTACTTCGCTGGATCGAATTTCATCTTGGACCATCTGATCAAGGCTCCCTATGATCCGAAGTTTAAAATCAAGAAAATCTTCATAACACTGCCGCGAGAAACTAGTAGGCAAGCTTCCCTCGGCCACGCGAATGAGATACTCAAAATGCGAGATTTGAAGCTCTATGCTATCAATTACTTTGTTCTTCCCCTGGACCTGGACTGTGGGATCAATGACTCTCATAAGCGGAGTAAGTTTGCCCAACGGGATATGAAAATCAAGGTAAGGATTACGCCTATTAGGTGATACGTCGATCTCGAATTTCAGAATTGAGGAAATACGACCTCTTCCGTCACCACCGGATGATGCGAGATAGATTTTATGTCCATCATCAATCATCATACCACAAAAGGTTCGATTCAGCCCCCTTGCAAGGACTTCAACGGTGCGATAAGGAATTTCGCTAGCGGCTATTTTTTTGCCAAATTCAAGAAACTCTCCTGATGACTGGTAGACACTCAATGACCAAGGCGAAAGACCACTATCACGGGGTAAAGAAAAGAAGAGTCTCTGCCGTTGGAGCGCCAAGGAATCCATGAATTCTGTTAAATTCTCACGTTCCCCCTCAAGATAGTCTTGAAGGGCATTTCTATATACTGTCCCAACTGCCCCACCGTAGAAGCGATCATTACCGACTAGTGCATCATATTTTCCCTGATCATCATAAGGTCCATAGATTAAGAGGTGATCCGTCTTGTTGTCTGTCTCTTTACCAATTCCAAAAGCTTCTAAAGTAGAGAATGCTTGATACTGCTGGCGGAGGCGTGGCCGCAGATTCGCTCCAAATGTATTTGCGTACGGATTAGTTTTTTGATAGGCTCCACTTTGGGCACGGTTCTTTGCCTTCCGGCATGTGAGGAGGGACCTGTTACTGTCACGATCCCCAAGAATGATGTTTACGCATAGTAGTAACAGGTCGCGAATGGGTAAGTGCATGCGATTAGCACGCGCGAGTTTGAGAAGTTCGGTTAAACGGTCTCGAAAGGGTGAGAAACCTTCATCTGTCCCACGCAATCTATCCCTGTTAATTCTGATTGGGCATGTTGTCGAGCCATCCTCGGACAGTAGTGGGCATCCAGAGCAATCGCCCCATTGTGGATGTTCAGTAATTTGCCTGATGATTTCTCTAAAGATACCCGAACCATCGAAATGACTGAGGTTATACATGAGGAGAGACATATTCTCGCTTTCGTTCTTTTCGTCAACGAGCATGCCTTCAATTTCTTCGAAATCCCGAATGTATTCACATTCACCCTCACGGGATTCTGCGAAGTCACGCCAACTAGCAAGCAGTTGTCCGTCATTGGCAGCGATAAGATAGACTTCACTTGGGTCGTTATTGCGAACAGCGTCTGCCAATTTAGGCAGGAGTTCCTTCTTTTCCGTGGTCGTGAGTTCGCTCAGATCCTTTACAATATTGAGGCGTTTCCCCGAATTCGGTAGCTGCAAGTCAGCAACTTTGATTCCCCATTCCTGTAGACCACCATTAAAGTGCTCCCATACCCTTCGACAGTAATAGGTTTTCCCGTCCCCTGCAGTACCTGTCAGAATGATATTGTTAGGCTCTTCAGACTCAAAATTCGTAATAACCTCATCCAACTTCTCAGGAAATATCTCGATCGGAGGATCTATGCCATAGTGTTCAATCTCGGTATGTATGAGCTCGTCATACATATTGTCACTCGCCGGTATAGGACCATAATGTCTCAAGAAATTAACCAAATCGTTTGAGTGGGGCATATTTCAACTCCGGTAGCTCATTGCTTTCTGCACTTAAAGCCCCACAAGATAACAACTATTATTGAGCAACTGCTCTATTTCTGTATAAACGAGCAATTGTCGCCAACCTGAAACAAGAGGACGGGGAAAGAAAGGGGAGCGAGATGCAACAATTTCGGATATAGCTTCTGACCGCACCAATCCCGTTTCAAAGCATATGCCCCGTTGAACAAGCATGCTTTATAAGGTGGTCATACTACCTGTAGTACTTCTATCAATCAAGGGGGACACTGCAGGGGTATGTGATTCGGACCTGTGCTAATCAAGAATCCACAGAGTACTTGGTGGGATGCCTGCCATCAAAAGGTGTCTGAAGTACTGGACCACTCGGCCAGAAACAGGATCACCCTATGATCGCGAAGACGATGACAATGTCAACAGTCATCATCTCGTATTCAACTGCCGGGCTTCTGGATTGCGGAGACGGCCTGGACGAACCCCCGTGCCGTGAAGGAGGCAGCGTAGTAGCGGCATCCGAGGAGAATTAAAGGCACTGTTGTCTTTCTCGCGACCTCCAGAGCGAACGGACCGATAGAAGGCTTGTGCCGACGGCGGCTTTCCATCCCCATCACGAGAAGGTCACTCGCCGACGCTCTGGACACAATACTGGCGATCGGATCGTCCACCAAATCGATCTCCACCTGATATGGCCCCGCAGCTTCGTCCCTGGCAAGACGTTGGATCGTTTGCCGGTATCGTCGCTGGGCGTCCGCTCTTGTGGCGGAAGGCAACGCCTGTACGAACGTCAAGTCTGGTGGGGTTGCGCGAGACAAGCTGGCCAGCAAACGTGCACGCAGGGGACTATGCACACGCTGGCCCCGAACGGGCACGAGGATGCGTGTCGCTTCAGAGATACGCCACCGCAGCGGGGCGCGCACAATGACCACGTCCGCATCGATGGCCGAGATCAAGCCTTCCAATCGGGCTTCTACTCCGGGTTTCTCAATACGAGGTAGGCCGAGGAGCACGGTTTCACAACCATGCTCGTTTGCTACGCGGGCGATTTCCCCCCATACGTCGGATGCTACTGTGAACAGCGTTTCTGGACTCGCAGTGACATCAAGATTTTGACCGAAAGACTCGGCCAAAATATCCTTTGCGTCGCGGATTATTGCATCGTTGGGAATTTGATCCGGGCGCAATACTGAAAGAAGAACTACCTTCCCCGCATTCGGTGTGCACACCGTTGCAGCCACGTTGGACAGACTTGCAGCACTTGCCGGATTTGCGATGGGTGAAAGAACAAGCGGGTTCCGTCCCCTTGAGCGAGCCAGCTCTGGGTCCTTGGCTTCAGCACTCGCATCAGCCACTCTTGCGCCAGGTGCAAGGGCCATAAGGTATAGGACCACGCCGACACCCAGCCACAGGGCCGCAACACGGCCCGCTTCAGGCACAACGACGGCCTGAAATACTGCCAGGCCCAAGCAGAAAATCACTCCCAGGACAGGTAACAGCGGAAGGCGGATCTCCCCGGAGCGCCGGAGAGTCAGGATCGCAGTACAGTGTACCATGGCAAATGAAACGAGAAATATCAGGCTTGCGGCTGCTCCTGCGGCTGCCACGTTGTCCACTGCAAGCACAATTACGACCATCATCCCTCCGGTCGTGATCACCGCTATGGCTGGCGTTCCCGTCCGCCCGCGTACCTGTCCGATTTGACGCGGAAGTGTGCGGTCGCGTGCCATGGAAAACGCCACACGGGAGGCACCGTACAAATTGGCGTGCAAGGCTGACAGCATCGACAGAATGCCGGCGCCGATCACAAGCCAATAACCGGGCATTCCCAAGTACCGGTCCACAGCCTCGGCAACGAGCCCCTCGGGGTGAGCTTGCGCCGCTGCAAGAATCCCCTCGGGTGGGGCCCCTACTGTTGCAATTATGGCAAGAAGCGGTAGGTAGATCACAAGCGTAATGCCGAGGGCGGCGTACATCGCGAACGGCACGGTACGTTGCGGGTCCTTCACTTCGCCTCCAACGGCGGCGATCAGGTCGAATCCCTGGAGAGCGATGAAGGTATAGCCCATTGCCTGCACAATCCCCAATGCGCCGCCCGGTGCAAATGGGCGCAAGCGCCCGACTGCTTCGGCTGGACTTCCGCTTAGCCATGCCCATACTCCCCCGGCAACCAGCAGCCCAAAGACGACCACCTTGCCAACCGTGGCCGCACTACCACCTCCTGCCGAGCGTCCCACAAGAATCCAGGAATAAACCCCGATGGCAGCGAGTGCCAGCAGGAGTTCCCCTCGCCCGTCTCCAACCCAGCTCCACTGTCCCATGAAAGCTGGAAATATTCGGATCGCACCTTCAACGGCGAAGACAGCGAAGCCGAGTGCATAGAGCACGCCAGCTACAATCGAGGCAAACCAGACCACCCACCCCACGATGAATGCAACTTCGATCGAGACTACTCGCTTCGCGTAGGCGTACGTGCCACCGGACTCAGGGTAGCGGGAGGCTAGCCGCACGAAGCTGACAGCCGTAAGGAATGCAATGCCGCCGTTGAGTGCAAAGGCTACGATAGCAGCCGAACCGGCAGTGGCAAAGGCAACGCCGGCAAGTGCAAGAATGCCGCCCCCAACTATCGCGCCCACACCAAGTGCGGTCGCACCGAAACGACCTAAATGCCGTCCGTCACTGTCGCTCATTTACTCGTGTAAGGAATTTGCTTTGAGCTAGCAACCTGCGGATAAAGTCGGGGGTTCCAGAATTCTAGAATTGATGGGATATATTTCCAGTGTGCATCTGTGTTCAGATTTAACAGTGCAAATCTATGGCATTAGGAAAGCGAAGACTACCACTCAAGGAGAGTGGGGATGCCCCAAAGTTAGTTGGGGTTTGGGGCATCCCCTTCCCCGCCATACCTGATTACAAATGTTGTTCATGGGAGGCTACAATATTAGACAGTGCGTGGACATAAATCCTGGTTCAGGTGTTTGGTTGTGTTACTAGTTGGTTGAGACTAGTTGGGGCTTTTCTATCTCATATAAATTGAGCCTTGAAGAAGTTGCTGATGTGATTGAGGAATTGATTCTCGTGCGCGATCTCGTCTTTGAAAATATTGAGCATCTTACTTGGGCCTTAATATCGGAACTATTAAATCCTGAACGTAGTCCAATGAGATCATGTCTAAACAAGACAAACCGGATATCCCAGACTCTGCCGAGGAGGAAGTATTTCTCTACAACCTTTTGCAGAAGATGGGTTGCGACGGAGAAGAGGCAATTATACTCACTAAGATCATGCTCAAAACAATCTCTGAACCCATCCTTAACCGAATGGACATCAGTTCTTCTCGGATGGAGGATCAGTTGAAAGCCCAGAACGAGGTGCTGGATGCAAGATTAAAAGCGCAGGATTCAAAGTACAGCCTGTTACTTTGGTTCATTGGCGTGGGGATTGGTCTGATTATCGCGTCTAATTTCGTGAACTGATTCTCACGCGACGAACGGTGCTCACATTGCTGGGAGGGTTTCGTGAATCCAATGGTGGGGTGATCTGTCAGAAATTGAGATGAGAAGAATGTTGGTGTCAATGACAGTTCTGTGACAATTGGGGGAGAGGTAACCGCGTAAGCGAGTTGTTTCGTATCAAGGTGGTAAAATGGCCTTCAATCTGGCGTGCGATGTTGGAAGAGTCGACCAGAAGACCGAGTTCTATGTTTCGCTCTTGGGCTGCTTCTGTGAAATTTGCCGAAGTCACAAGGGCTTCTTTCCCGTCAATCACGATACATTTGGCGTGCATTGAACTAGCTGTATGCCCTGCAGGAGCGAGCGATCTGGGATCGTAGTAAACTTTTGGCAGTCGCTTACCAGACCATGCATCCTGCACAAATTCATTCGCAAAACGCCGGATGATGTCCTGACTACGTGTCGTGTTCCCGTATCGGCGCTCAATATTGAGGCAGAGTACTACTTCCAGGGACTTATTGTTGTCCAAACTATCCAGCGTCAATGCGTTTGAAACTTATCTTTTCAAACGAGCGGATGCCTGGCATTGGCGTTGTGGGGGCTCATGTGTTCAGTGCATTGATTCAGAACCCACACCGGTTTGCCACGAAGCAGCGCCTCTGGCGGTATTGCCGACTCGGGGTGATGGAACGTAACAGTGCAGGAAAACCTTTGGCCTATAACCGCCTGGACCGTTCGGGACGAGGGTCTCTGAAAGCCGTGAGCCATCAGCGCTACGTGTCTGCTCTGCGCACCAAAGAGCCCAATGAAGTGTCGCAGTTCTACGAAGCCTCCCTGCGGCGCACGGGAAATCCGCTGCATGCACGGCTCAATACACAGCGCAAAGTGCTGGTCGTACTTTGGACGATCTGGAAACAGAATGTAAGCTACCAACCCAACCTTTTTTGGTTCTTCCCCTTTATCAGTGGGTAAACTCATCTTTGAACGCCTTCGGGGTATAGATCAAGTCCTCCCAGGTGGAAGTAAATGGCGTTTGCAAACCGTTGTTTGTTGCGAAAGCCTCGACTGCGCATTTTGACGGTTTTGATTCGACTGTTGATGCCTTCCGCGGGTCCATTGCTCACCTTCAGGATGATCGCATTGATGATGCCCCACAGATGTTTTTTGATGGTTTTGGCGGCGGCTTTGATTGGCTCCAGTCGACATCTCATGGCCCAGGACAACCATCGCTTCCAGCCTTTGCGCGCCCAGGTGGGATGCACATAATGCCATAACCGCTGGGCCATTTCCTTGATCGCCCATGCACGGGCCGTCTTTAGCGTACTGGTGCGCAACTGCTGAAAGCGCAGCTTCTGCTTCCGAGACAGGTTGGCGGGATTGGTTAACCAGTCATACTTCGTTCCTTTGAGGTCTTCCTGTCCCTGTTTCATCAGGGCCCGGTGCTCCTGACGTCGCACCTTATCCACGGCATCTCCCAAGCATTTGGCTACGTGAAACCGGTCAAAGGCCACCTTCTGATCCGCTCCAGGGACATGGTCCAACGTGGCGTTGATATACGCCGGCCACATGTCCATGCTCACGCTCTTGATGCCCTCCAACTGCACCGAACTAAGCCCGGCATACCAATCCTGAAGAGAGGCTTTCTTACGACCTTCGCCTACATGCAGCACCGTGCCTGATTTGGGATCGGACACAATGGTGACATAGTCATGACGCTTGCGGAATGAGGTCTCGTCCACACCAATATGGGCAATGTGCTGCTTCGATCTGCGTACAAGGCCCCGTTGGACCGCGCGCTGCATGATCCCGTCAATCGCGTTCCAACTTACACCCATCAAACGCGACACCGCCGATACACTCGCCTCCTGCAGCCAATCAATCACCAGAGATTCAAACTCCGCCGTGAACCGAGCCTTCGGTTCCGCCCACGGAACCGATACCGTGCGCACTCCATGTTCGGGACACTCCACGCGAGGAAGATCCGCGACCACCAGCGTGCGATACGCGCACATATCTAGGTGACGCCATTGCCGACGACGCTGATCATAGCCCGGACACTCGGTATCGCACTCTGGACACCGAAATCGGTGGCCTGCTTTACAGGTTACCTGGATCTGGACTTCCCGCGTCTTGTGCGCAATCGTCACATCGGAAACCTCCCACGGTGAATGAATGCCGAACAGGCGGCTGATGTCTCTCGGTCGTACGGACATATCGTTGATGAAAATGAAGTGAAAAAATAAAATCGTGATGGATCACTCGGAACATGCAAGAAATAGGTGCCAATTCTCTCCACACTCCTTACATTTACAATAGAATTCAACGTTCTACCCATACAAACGGGGGAAGAGCCCCTTTTTTATCCACCACCTACATCCGCGGGAATTGCGCAGGCTATGGCGAATCCATAGTGCGCTGCGACGAATGCTTGCGGATCCGGGTAGCCGGGATATGCTCCAGTGTCAATGTACGCTCCACAATGTGGAAGCTCATTTTTAGGATAGCAGCCCGGCCTTCTTGCCCCATAAGACATTAGAGCCCAACAAAGGGACTCTCCAAAACGAGTATGGCAGCTGGATAGACGCTTGTTCCATCGTCTCGCTGATCCGCGTCTAAAGCAGATCGAAGCACCGCACAGAACTGGATTCCCGGAATAGTCTACGAATCCATTCCCTTGGCTGTAGCCATGCGCCTGTAAAATTTCGTGCGTTTTACAGTATGGAGGAGGTGCGCTTGAAACTTATCTTTTCAAACGAGTTATCGTTACGGATGTACGCATAGCCCGACACCTGTTGGCGCAACTTCACAAATGTAGTGGATTTTTTCGTTGCATCTCCCGTCCCCTGTTTTTCAGGGGATCTGAGGAGGAGTTGTTTTCGGTGGTTTTCCGGTTGTTTTTACAGGTCGTTTTCCGGTCGTTTCGTCTTTCTTCTCTGGGTATATCTGCCAAGCGGGAGTCCCATGATCTGGAAGATTTGACGCTGGAATGGCTTGAGGTCGCGGTCTTGTTCCAGCAGAATACAATGGGTTTTGTTCTGCGGCAGTACCGTAGTTACGCGCATGTGCTCATTCAGTTTGACCTTCAGGGTTGCCCAGCTCTTGTGGATTTGTTTCTCCGCCAATTTAGCTCGAATCAGATGAACGGTATGAAAGGCGAGAATGGACAGGAACAGATGCGCTTCAATGTGTTCATCCTTGCTGTGATAGATCGGTCGAAGCCCTAGGCTGGATTTCATCGTTCGGAAGGATCGTTCAATTTCTGCCAACTTCCAATAGGTCCGTGCAATATCTTCACAAGACCACTCGCGACGACTGGTTCGTAAGACGTATCCTCCAAAGGCTTCTGTGCATGCATCATACGCAGAGCGGCGCGTCAGGAGAATCGTTTTGGCAAGGTTGTCGGTTCCCTTGACAATCTTGATCTCATAGTGATGCCCCACTTGTTTGTATTTCTCAAGCAGGCGTCCCACTTTTCGCTGAATCACCTCGTACTTCTTTGGGCGTCTCGGCAGAGCAAGTCCTTCGTTCAAGTGTGCAATTGCGGCTTCTAGTTTCTTCCGTTTCGTGGTCACGATCTGATCACTGACGGCTTGTCGAGTCTCACTGTGGAGATAGACACGCTGCTCAGTATTTTCTTCCTCCAGCTTCCACGCGCGGACTTGCATCTCGCTCGTGGTTTGGAAAACCTGATCCGGTTCGCGGTTGGGAACCGGAGGCGTCCGGGTCCGCTGTACTCCAATCCAGTTCAATCCCTGTTCCTTCAAATAGGCCACATTCGCCTCGGTCATGATGCCTGCATCCATAATGACCGTGGGTTTGGCGCCGTTCAACTGTTGCATTGCGGTGCGTAAGGTCTTGGGCTCACTGGCATTGCCAGGTAGAATTTCTGCGGTGCGTGGAAACCCGGAAGCGTCCAGCGTCATGGCCAAGGTAACCAGTGGACAATCTCTGCGTTTTTCCTTGCTGCGTCCATGACGCAAGAGCTCGCCTTTTTTGCGACCGGTGTAATAGGTGTTGGTCAAATCAAAGAACGCGATGGTTTCCGTGAAGTCCAACAGTTCCCGGGTATTCCCAAAAAGTTCGTCCAGGATCGGTTTCCGGTGCTTGTAGAGACGGGCCGCCGTGTTGTAGAGCGTATTCAGACTGGGGCGCCGACTACGGAGCAGATCCAGGATACTGGACTGCTCGCACATCCAGTCATGGGTTTGCCGTTCACTTCCCGGAGAGAGCATCCGTCCGACCACCAGGATCGTAGCCCAGTGGATCTGGTCCTGATTGAAGTTCAGGGTTCGCAGGATCTTGGCAAATCCCAGCATCCGCAGCCCCTGGAGTGCCACGCGCTCCCCACCCACGGTGCGCGTGTCAGTATGATGGATCTCATGGGTCAGGATGGCATCTCGATCATCACGCGGGTCATGGACATCATAGCCCGTTTGTTTCAGCTTCTGAACGATGTCCTTCCCGGCCTGCACGAGCGCCTCATCCTCCAGGGGTAGGCGTGCGAATCCGCGCAGTTCATCCATGACCCGTTGCATAAGCAGCGGCCATTGTTGCTTGGGGATGTTGAAGTCTTTCCCGAGATTGAGCAGGGTCCGTTGGCGTGGGCTTCCCTGGACACGATAGGATTCGGCCAGCGAATAGGTGTACGCTTTTTTTCCAGATTTGAGGGGACGGGATTTGGCACGGATAAACATGTAGGGATTGTAGAATTTGAGTGAGTTGAATGCGGGTTGCGCAAAAAGGTTCACAAAAAATCCACTACATTGGGGGGATTTGGAGAAAAAAGCAAAAAATAGGGTGATTATAGCCCAAAATGGGCCAAAATCAGGCTAAAATGGCCAAGAAAATCGGAAAATTCTCAAAAAATGAGGCAAAATCCTGTCGCATTTGTAAAGTTGCGTTGGGCACACTCGTAGGAGCAAACAATTAGGTAAGCTCCATGAGAAAATCACGCACTTTGCTCCTTTTCTCTTGTCGCCATATTCAGGGTCTTGGCATTTCCAATATCAGCCGAGGCACAATGGCGTACAGATTTGTTTGATAACGTAAAGACAGTATCAATCAACTCAGGTTCTACATATTTTGGGCTTCCGTTTTTAAGTGGATAGGAGGCCTGGATGCAGGATGAACGACTATGAGTTGGGATAGGTTCAGGATTGATTTGATGGTTATCTTGGCCCCGTATTTCGATTTAGAAAGCCAAAGCAATACTCCTCTGTAGTGCTGCTTCTTACAGAAAGCAATTGGATTCAATTCACGCGTAGACTGTCATTAAGAGGATCGTCAAACGCAATTAACAGAATGTAAAAAGCCCGCGGAAGATTTCAAGGATCTTGATTTGTCAAAAAGGCATATCAGCATCATCTGCTAGCCCAAGCATACTTATTAGTTTGTCTCTGATTTTAATCCCCAACACACGACGCACTCTAGATTCAGTCATGCCATGATCGTAGGCAATTTCTTGAATTAGCTCCAATTCTCCGTCCGAAAAATTGTCCTCATCTTTCGCATATTCAAAACTGAATATCTGAATCTCGTATTTTCTTTTGCCTTGAACTTCATCATATACGTCTTCAGCAATTTTTTCTGCCCAATCATCCGCCTCCAATGCATCTGCCACCTGTTCTCCTAAATTAGTGAGACGTAATGGACTCTCACTAGCTATAACATCACGATCTATCCTATCCAACCGAGTAAGTATCCGCGCTACATTAGCACTGATTTCTTTTATCTCCCCTTTCATTTCTTTCATGAATTCCGAAAAGGCCGCTTGCTTTGTCATTACACGTCCTGCCCATATTCCCACGCCAAACAAAGTTATGACAAGAGTAATGGATCCAGGTGTCGTGTTCAACCAATCAATCATTGCAGTTAATGGTCATATGAAAAATAGCTGTCAATCCTATTACAATTTATATTGTTAACAGGATTCTTGCAGCGTTGAAGTTTAGCGGCTTTTAATCGCCCCAGCGGGGCTTTGAGAATTGCTTTTGCAATTTGTTCAGCGGAATTGACCGCTGAATGTGGGAGATATCTTTTTCAGGTTGCCCGCGTGGTTTTTCAAACCTCCTGGTTGAAGTCTGTAATCTGTGTGCGTGTAACATTCAATTTCCCAATTTGTTTGCCGTTACAATGCAAGAACGCATCCTAGTCGAATATACACAATCAAACTCAATGAAAGTCAATCTACTACGTATCACTTCCGCGCAATGTTACCTCTATGCCCCGCTGGCATCTTGTACGTCAGTACTTTCCCGATGAATCCTTTGGCAATTCGCTCTATCTGTGTCTCGATGTTCAGGTGACGGATGTAATGCCGTCCCACAAACTCATCAACATAACGCTTTGGAATCGGGAAGCCGAACCGCAACGGGGCGAGGTGCCAGCCACAAAACATGGTAATACATCTCGCGGTATGAACCAGACTTGATCTCCCCGAACACGAAGATTTCTCTTGATACCAGAGCAAATAAACCAACCAGTATGGCTCAAGCAAAGCCGGGAGTACAGTTCGGGTCATAATCCCTGATTTAAGCTTCTGAGCTTGCTCGTTTGCTAAACCCTCTATACCAGCCTGCGGTCACTGCAAGTAGTGGCAACCACTACACTCCTACCTCATTACGAAAGGCCGCTCACAGGCTCGGATACTTCAGACAGAAGTCGGTCAATGACTGATTCTACGGTTACTCCTTCACTCTCTGCATAGAAATTCGTCAATACGCGGTGGCGAAGAACCGGATGGGCCAAGGCGTGAATGTCCTCAATGGCCACATTGTAGCGCCCCCGTAATGCAGCACGCACTTTGCCTCCAAGGAGGAGATACTGCGTAGCCCGTAAACCAGCACCCCAACTCACCCAATTTGAAACAAACTCCAAAGCATCGGTCGCCTTTGGCCGCGTACTGCGAACTAGGTCCACCGCAAACTGTGCTACATTGTTCGGAACGAATACACTGCGGACTTCATGCTGAAACGACAAAATATCCGCCCCGGACAAGATCTTCTCAACTGGTTCCTGGTCACGGCTGGTCGTCTCCAAAGCAACGGTCAACTCATCCTCCGCAGATAAATAATCAAGCACAATGTTGAACATAAACCGATCCAGTTGTGCTTCTGGCAATGGATAAGTCCCCTCAAGCTCAATCGGGTTTTGAGTCGCAAGTACGAAGAAGGGTTTATCCAGTGAATAGCGCTCTCCGGCAGCAGTAACTTGGTATTCCTGCATCGCTTCCAGTAAAGCCGCCTGCGTTTTGGGCGGGGTACGATTGATCTCGTCCGCAAGAATGATATTGGCAAAGATGGGGCCCTTGACAAACTCAATGCTTCTGCGACCGGTTGTGCGGTCCTCATCCAACATGTCCATCCCTGTGATGTCTGCCGGCATCAGGTCCGGGGTAAACTGAATCCGCTTATAGGACAAATCCAGCATCTCGCCAAGAGACCGAATCAATAGCGTTTTTGCAAGGCCGGGAACACCTGTTAATAAACAGTGACCGCCCGCAAAAAGTGCAATCAAAACCTGCTCAATCACATCATCCTGACCGACAATACGTCGGCGTACCTGCGACATAATTTGTGACTTGCCTTCTCGAAGGCGCTCAAGTGCTTGATTTTCCGTCTCTGGAGTTGCCAAAATCAGTGGGGTTTAAAGTGCAGACGTGATACTGAGTACTAGCGAAAATGTGGCTAACCTAGCCCTGATCATGATGCAATCGAGTCACTCTTCAGTGGGTAAGTGCGTACATCACAAAATTGATTCCCATCTGGAAACTGACTGTAGAGGCATTCTCAAAATCCCGATCGGGATACTCCCAGCCATCGCCAATATCCTGGTTGTGATTTGCAAGCGCGACCAAGCGACCACTATCGTCGAAATAGGCCATATACCGGTCATATTCAAACGTCCCGGAATACCCACTGACCAAGGAAGGGGCGGCAACCGGGTCAATGTCAAAATAGATATTCCATATCGGATGGGTTGGGGGAAGCTCCACCGGTTCCCGGTTCGGAAGTACGCGCTGCATTTGCTCATAGAGATTGTACCACTCATAATCCCCTCGAAAATCGTCAAAAAGAAGGAACCCGCCCCGGTTGAGATACTCGCTCAACTGCTCTACCTCTTCGTCTGTCATCTGCCAATACCCCGGCTCACACAGATAAAGAATCGGGTGCTCGAAGATCGCCGGATCCATCAGATCCAACACCAGATGAGGCTCTTCGACATGAATCGTGGTCGTCCGCTTGAGGGCAATGTAAAAATTCTGCTCCGCGACCGGATAATCATGCGCCCACATGGGGCCTCCACCACGACCCCATCCCCGCTGCTGCACCCCAGGTGTCTCAAACCGTACCCGCACAAAACGAAACCCGTAATCCGCCTGTGCCCAAGCTTCCTGGACGATTCCAGACAACAGCAAAGCGGCTGCAACAAGCCAGATCCGTTTAGTCATTCGGATGATCTACAATTTTCAGGAGCAGCCTTTGTGCCTCGCGGTATCCGGGGGCAATTTCCAGGGACTGCAGCACGGCACGCTTAGCTTCGGCCATCTGCCGATTATGGTACAGACTCACCGCAAGCGCGTACTGCGCTTCTGCACGGTTGACCGGCTCAAGAGCCAAGATGGCACGCCGCTTTTCTACTTCATGTGCGTGCTGGCCTGAATCCGCGTACAGCTCCGCCAATTGCCCGAGCACCTCCATGTTGTAGGGGGCTGTGTGACGTGAACGGATCAGGTACTGCACCGCCGAGGTGGTATCCGCCTGCTGCAGGAGGATCTCTGCCAATTCAACCGCGTGCTGCTCTTCATATGGTTGGATTCCAAGATAGTCCTGCAAGACCTGGGCAAGCTCCGCTGTCTGGCCACGCTGACGATAAATTTTCGCTAGACCTTCATATGGATTTCCTGAACCGGTATAGTCTGAATAGAGATCTAATGCTTTTCGATAGACGGATTCGGCAACCTCCAGATCTCCCGCTTCTAACGCCTCTTGGGCACTCGTGAGGAGTCCATAAAACGAATCCTGGCCTGTCTGAGCCAGATAACTGGCTAGGTTTCCGCCGTGCTGTTCCTCGGTCAACATGTCTGGCCATCCCCGAAGCACCGGATCAAGCCGTGCACGTTCACGATCCAGATGTCCCCGGAATTCTTTGTCCAGCTCCCTGCGTGATTTCCCGAACACGCTTTGCATGGCCATCTCTTCTGTCTGCCCCTGACTCAAGGTACTCAGAAGGCGTGTCAGCGCATCAAATCCATACTCCTCTGAAAGAAATTCCACCACGCGGTACGCGTGATAATAGCTCAGGAGGACCTGCCCTTGAAACGCCGGGCGCGTAAACCCACGATCAATGTTTTCAAGTTCATAGAGCCGATCCTCATCATAGGCGGTGAAGAACTGAATCTCCATATCACGCCTCCATGCCGGATTTGCACGCACTTCTTCATAGACCGATAGCCCTTCGGTCAACCACCTGGATATGCGGTAATCACTCAGGCCGACCGTCATCGTGTGCGCCAACTCATGCCAAAGCGTGCGTGCCCAGTTGTATGATATGTCTGGTTGCGCCGCCGGTGTGTTCATTGCCACAACATCCCCAAAGCAAACTCCCAACAGCCCGACATGAGGAATCCCTGCAACGCGGACCGCGAAATCGTCAGCATCATTGTATACCTCTAACAGAATCCGACCTGAAGGTTGATACCCGTAATAAGCCTGCAGCGCTTCGTAGGCTCGTTCCGCTTCGCGCAACATAATTGGCCCCAACACCCTCTCCTCGCTTGAGTGAATTCGGAGTGTAAAATGCGCACTGGTAAGGGTAGAAAATTGATCCAGCTCATCCAACAGGCTCAAGCTGTTGGCGGCGTAGAGATTGAAGCCGTCGCTGGCATAGCTTCGCTCCAGATAGGTACGCGCCGACTGAACTTCTCCCAAACGCATGAGCGCGGTCGCATACGTTGCGTTTGCCGCCGCATTTTCTGGATTTGACTCCACTGCTTTTTGTGCGTACGTGGCCGCATCGGGATACCTGAACCGCAGAGCTAGATCTTCGCTCATCACCCGGTAGAAACCAGCCAGTTGGTTGGTTCGCCGATTCGCGGCAATCTCGGCTTGGGCCACTGCCTCGTGGTTGCCCTGCACATGCTGTGCGGCGGCATAATGTGCCCATGCCTCCAGATGTCCTGGATCCCAATCCAAAGCCGCGCGAGCCACAGCTTCCGCCTCCGTATAGTTACCATCCAGCAGATGCAGCCTAGCCATCAGTGCCAATGCCGGTGCGTGCTGCTCCGCGATCTGCAGTGCCTGTTTCGCCAGTTCTTCTTTTCTGGCATAGGATCCCGTGACGGAAGCCAGCTTTACGTACGTTTCTGGACGATTTGGGTTAATGGAGAGAGCTTTGCTGTACCGCTCATTTGCAAACGCTTCATCGTAGGTTCTCTGATAAAGATCTCCATGCCATAACAAAATCTGAACATTGTCTGGATCCAGCCTGAGCGCGGTTGAGAACGCCTCGTTTGCCTCGTGATAAGCACCGAGTTGCTTCGCTGCCTGCGCCCCGATCGCAAGGCCTTTCGCCGTAGTGAATCCACCCTGCCTTAAGCGACTGTTAATGATGGAATACAGGCGTTCTGCCTGACGGGAATTTCCGCGAAGGCGGTGCAGATTAGCCAGTTCCAGCCCTGCACGCCAATAATCATTCCTGGATTGAATGGCCGTGATATACGCATCCTCCGCCTCATCCCAATTCCCCAATGCCATGTGCAGACGGCCGATGGCATAGTTCACATACTCCGGCTGAGAGGAATTGCGCAGCAGTTGCTGCGCCCTGCGAAGTCCCGCCTCATGATTGTTGGTCTGCAGATAGGTTTCGAAGTATCCTTCAATGTTCACGCCATACAGGCTGTTTGCGAAGGCTTCGCGCGCCTCGCTGTACTGTCCTGCATTTAAAAGATCCTCTCCATTCTGCGCCTGGGACACCACGGAGGTGCCTCCCAGAAGAATCGCAAGGAGAGTGAAAGTCCGCATTAGGGCTGGTTCGGTATGCTGTGTGATTCTTCAATGCTTTCCAGGCGCGCCTGGATGTCGGTGCGAGACAACCAGTTCCCCCGAACCATCACCCCGGACAACTCTTTCAAATGAGCCAAGTCGTCCAGAGGATTTCCATCCACTAGAAGCAGATCGGCCCGGGCCCCTTCACTGATTGTGCCAAAGGTGTCTTTATGTGCATAGTACTCACCCACAGCGCGTGTTCCTGAATCAAGAATCGCATAGTTCGACATGCCGGCATCCACCATACGCTCAAGCTCACGATGCAGAGAGAACCCCGGTACGCTGAAAAACTGGGGAGCATCCGTCCCCATGAGAATTCGGACTCCCGAATCGTTGAGTGCACGCAATACCCGCATCCGGGTACGAATCAACTCTAGGGCGGCAGCTCTGTCATATCCGGGATTACGCTGCCGTCCTTCAATGAACCGGAACCAGTTGTCAACTACCACGCGCGGCATATACTTGAGTTCATCATATGCACGAAGATCCTCCAGATCAATCGTTCCATGTAGAACCTCCCACAACGCCATGGTAGGCACGATCCAGGCACCTTTTTCCTTGGTGAGTGCAATGGCTTCCTCAAGCATCTCGTCTTCTGGACGATCCTGTGAACGAAGATATTCAACATATCCATCGATATGATCAAACGTCTCCTGGTCCATATTTAATGCATGAATCAGGCCTACATCCGCAGGCACATGCCCGCCAAAACGAATCCCCTCTTCCGCTGCGGCGCGTGCCATAGCATCAAACTCATCTTTCGTCAGACCCGGGAGCACTTTCAGGAGATCCCATCCTTCCGCCGCCTGCGACCGAACCATTGCAACGGCCTGTTCCGGCGAGTTCACAGAACCTCCACTAAAGCTGGGCCCCGCTAGGTACAGGTTCGGTGCAATCAGTTCACTGCTGTTGGCGCGCTGCCGAAGTGCCAATTGCCCCTCCGCCCCAAGCATTCCCCGGACCGTAGTGATTCCATTGGCCACGTACAGGAACAGTACATCCTCAGTGTATTGTTCCGACTCATCCGGTCGTGGTATATGACCGTGCATTTCTGCGAGTCCGGGCATCAGGAACTTCCCCGTCCCATCAATGACCTGGGCACCACTGGGAACTTCAACGTCTGCTCCAACCGATCGAATCCGATCTCTCTCAACCACCACCGTATGCGCAGCCAAGACCTGATCGCGATCCATAGGAAGGACCGTCACATTAGTAAATGCGGTAATATCCTGTGCCTGAACCAAGCTGCAGATAAAAAGACCGAGAAAAAAATAGATCCCTGTTTGTGTTTTCATGGTGCTACAATGGAGAATGCGTTGCGGTTAGTCGTATTACTTAGGGATTCGTATTAGGGATCCCACATGAAACTGGCACTGGCGCAAATAAATACGGTTGTCGGAGATCTGAGGGGAAACTCAGACAAGGTTCTGCACTACTCCGAAAAAGCACATGCCCGAGGTACCGATCTGGTAGTATTCCCCGAACTGACCCTCACAGGGTACCCTCCGATAGACTTGTTGGAGTCCAAAGATTTTGTGGCCCGCGAACATCAGGAACGCCAGAGACTGGCAAAATTGCTCCCCCGAGGGCTGGGAGTGCTCCTCGGAGGATTGGCACATCATCTAGGACATGGAAAGCCTCTGCACAATGCAGCCTACCTGTACGAAGATAGTCATTGTGTCGGAGTCTATCATAAACAGCTTCTGCCCACCTACGATGTATTTGATGAGCTGCGATACTTCGCACCGGGATCGTCCCCCACCGTCCTTCATTGGCGTGGACTGAGCCTAGGCGTTCATGTTTGTGAGGACCTGTGGAATGTGCACGAACTGGATCAAAAACCTTATTCACACGATCCGATCTCTGCACTGGCCACGCAGTCCCCGGACATTTTTATCAACCTCTGTGCCTCTCCCTTTGCGATTGACAAGCATCTTGAGCGTTATTCACTCATGGAGACCGTTCATCAAAAGTACGGACGGCCCTATGTCTTCACGAACCTCGTTGGAGCAAATACAGACTTGGTTTTTGATGGACGAAGCTGTGTCATGCACGGTGGTAAGGTGCTTGAAGCCCCGGCATTTGAGGAAGCACTGCTGGAGTGGGATACAGAGAAAATGCCAACATCAAAATCTGTCTCAATCCCTGCAAGAAAGCAGGTGCGGGAAGCCTTGACCTTGGGAATTCGGGATTACATGAACAAAACCGGGATTCAAAGGGAGGTAATTATTGGCCTGAGTGGGGGCATTGACTCCGCCGTGACCGCTGCGCTTGCAGTACGTGCATTGGGACCAGAGCGGGTCGTTGGGGTTTCCATGCCCTCAAGTTTCTCTTCTAAAGGGTCAAAAGATGATGCCAAGAGTCTGGCCTTGAACCTTGGAATAAAGCTGATCACGATTCCGATTCAAGCCCTGATGGATACTTTTAACGATGCCCTTCGCAAACCCTTCGAGAAGTATGATAATGATGTGACGGAAGAGAATATTCAGGCACGTATACGGGGAACCCTGCTCATGGCTTTTGCCAACAAGTATGGGGGGATGGTACTTGCCACCGGGAATAAGAGTGAACTTGCAATGGGGTATGCGACACTGTATGGCGACATGAGTGGTGGACTTGCGGTTCTGGGAGACCTCTATAAAACAGAGGTATATGAGCTGGCAAAATTGTTGAACAGACCAAAAAGGATCATTCCCGCATCCACAATGTGTAAGCCCCCCTCGGCCGAGTTGAGGCCGGATCAGAAAGATTTGGACTCCCTGCCACCGTACGATATCCTGGACAAGATCCTCAAACAGTACATCGAACACCAGATGAGTGTGGAGGAAACAGCTGAGTTTCTGGATTACGGCGAAGACCTTGTCCAGGAAATCGCTCGCCAGGTGAATTGGACTGAATTTAAGCGGCGGCAGGCCGCACCGGTCCTGCGACTCCGCCCGAAAGCGTTCGGGAGTGGGCGCAGAGAACCTATCGTCGCCCGGCGCCCCTAGGCGTTCGCCCTGAGCCAACGAACAGCCAGACTGTATCCAACAGCACCTAAACCTGAAATTTGTCCTACACAGACCGGTGCCAGGTGAGAAAAATGTCGAAAGGCCTCCCGGGAGTAAATATTGCTGAGGTGAACCTCAATCACCGGGGTTTCGATTGCCCGTACTGCATCCCGCAAGGCCACCGATGTATGGGTGTAGGCTCCCGGATTAAACACGACACCGCTCAGGCCTGAGCGGTGTCCTTGGTGGAGGCGATCAACCAGATCCCCCTCATGGTTGCTCTGATAGAATGATAGATCCGTATCTGGAAATTCACTCCGCAAATCAGCCTCAAGCTGCTCCAGAGACAGTTTTCCATATTGATCGGGTTCCCGCTCTCCCAAAAGATTGAGGTTTGGACCGTTCAGGACAAGAATTTTGTGTTCCATGGTTAACTTGCGTTCAGCGTCATTCCGTCGTACCCAAACCGCATCGTCTCCGGCAATTGTGCGCTCTCCCGTGCGTGAAGGACCTGATGGGACATGTGAATAAATACGGTTTGCTTTGCTCCGATTCTACGGGCAATATCTACAGCTTCAGTAATTGAAAAGTGGCGGGGATGTTTCTGTGGTCTGAGTGCATCCAGCACGAGCAACTCAAGATCTTGAAGTTTATGATACTCGGTTTCAGGGATATGGCTCACATCTGTCAGGTACGCAAAATTACCAAGCCGATATCCATTCAAGTGCATTCTGCCATGCATGACCTCAATCGGAGTGACCGTGACGAAATCGGAACTGCCATACCGACTCCTGATCTTGAACGGGGCCTGTGCGATTCTCAGATCCAATGTACCCGGATATACACCGTTTTTATCCCATACATAGGGGAAGATACGCTGTAAAGTATCTACGCTCTGCCGGTGTGCAAAACAGGGGATGGGAGCTTTACAGTCAAAAAAGTACGGTCGCAAATCATCCAGCCCCATCACATGATCAAAGTGATGATGCGTCCAAAGCACGGCATCAATCTGGCGCACTTGGGCACGTAGCATCTGTACCCGAAAATCCGGCCCCGTATCAATGACAATGCTGAGATCTCCCGACTGAACATGACATGCCGTACGCAAACGCTTATCTCGTGGGTCTCTGGACTGGCACGTCTCACAATCGCAACCAATCATGGGGATCCCTACGGATGTGCCAGTGCCCAGTAGCGTAATGCGCATACATCTTCACTCAAATGAGTACTTTTGAATGATCAATTCTATGTGCTCGCGCATCCCTTTACGTATGGGGACTCCCTGAAGCGGGACATCCTTCAGCGCACGTGCCAGAACCCCAAGGTGCACCTCTGTTGGATGATGCCGATTCAAAACGATCAGTTTGCTTCCATCAAGCGTGCAGGATCCACCGTGAAATGGACCCTTATCCCATCGAATCTTGTACCCGGACTTTCTGGCTATGTCCTCCATGGCCCGCAGAATGGCCTTATCCTTGGTCATCGCTCAAAACCAGACACCTGCAGACAGAACGTGCACACGACTAGCGTAGTCATACACCTCATCAATACTCTCTGAAAAAGCTCTCGATCCATTGATATTCCAAAGTTGATAGCGAAAGGTATACCCGATCGTGAGGCCAAAACGTGAAAAAACCTCTGCAACGAAGAAACGCGCCTCCGCATCTACGGCCCAGGAGAAACCGACTGCATCCACGATCTGACTCCCAGTAATCCCGGCAAATGGCATTGCCCGCAGTTGCACCCGTGCACGATTACCCACAGAGTGTACCAATTCACCACCCGCACCGAACAGGAGCGCCGTTGCTCCGAGAGGGGCAACGTTTTTTTCTGCTGTCGCCCTGCGCCACGCCGTCAAGAACCCCATCGGTGCAGAAAGAGTCGTATTCTCTCGTTTGACCCTCGCAAACGAGGGGGCGAGCCAGCCCACTGCAGAGACATTAAGAAACGTGCGCGGCTCGTTAGAGCGACCAAAAAGCAGAGAAGCGCGTAGCTGATTGCCGACATAGGAAAGTCCCAAGCCGATCCCCTGATACTCATAACCGCCGCCGGTGGCATCCGAGCCCACATAAGCATGATCAATCATTCCAATGCTAAGCCCTCCTCCCTGGGTTCCACGCTCGGAATCCCAATTCTGTGCGACGACCTCCATAGAAATCAGCATCAAAAGCAGGATCACCCGTGAAGACCTGCGGACTTTCTCATGCATTGGTTGTCGACTTTTGCCCCCGGGGGGATCGACGCTTCCCAGATGCCTGGCCATTATTGTTCCTTCGCGGCTTGCGTTGGTTGCGGTTTTTGCTTGGCTGTCTGGGGTTTCGGGGCTTTTTGGGCGGAGATTGTTTGGATTGTGCTTTAATGCGGACCATCCGGGGGCTCAGATCCGTGATGTCATGCTCACTTGTGGCATCCAAAAACCTGAACTCGTCCGGGCGTAGTTCTTCGGCTTCAACAACCGTGATCCGGTGCTTGTACTGGCGCTGCCATTGTGCCTTTTTGCTACGACGCCATGGACCGCGGTTCACCCAAGCAGCTGTGAACGGATGCAATTGCAAATGCAGGCTACCACCATCATGTTTGCCAAGCCATTTTTCGATTCTTTTTGCAGTAGCCTCGGGGTCTGGCGGGGGCGTTCTGTTGACCCGTGATTTTTGTGCAAGCCGGTGAGTTGACGTCACGCTGACACGCTGACGCTCACGGGCAATCTGTACAATCCCCAGTTTGCTCATTGGAAGATTCTCTGCCTGTGTCCGATCGGTACGCAATTCTTGTGTAAGCGCTTGATCTACTTTTGCCCGATTCTTCTCATTCCGCAAATCAATAAAATCAATCACAATCAGACCACTCAAGTCTCGTAGGCGTATTTGACGCGCAATGACCTCTACGGCCTCAAGATTGACCTGCAGTGCAAATCCTTCTGGATCATGTTTGGAACGTGTCCGCCCGGAATTCACATCAATCACATGCATCGCTTCTGTTGCCTCAATGATAAGTGATCCACCTGAGGGCAGACTGACTTGCGTATCAAAGACTTCATTGATTTGATCTTCAACCCCGGCTGCTGCAAAGACCGACTTGCGTCCCTTATGTTGCTTGACCGCTTTGATCATGTGGGGAGCAACCGCCAGAATATACCCGCGGATGGCCCGATACATTCGATGATTATCCACCAGAATGCGAGAAAAATCATCGGAAAATAAATCCCGGATGATGGAAGAGGCCAAGTTCACATCTTCGTACAGTTTTATGGGCGGCTTCGGGGATCCCTGTAATTTTTTTTCGATTTTTCCCCACCGATCCATGAGCAACTGAAGATCCAATTCCAGTGCCTCTTCATCCTTTCCTTCGGCGACAGTCCGGGCAATCAAACCAAACCCGGATGGACGAATTTTTTTCATAACAGAGCGCAGGCGTTGACGCTCTTTTCGATTCTCAATCCGCCGCGAGACAGCACTGTACTCCGCAAGTGGGATCAGTACAAGAAAACGTCCTGCCAGCGAGATGTCTGTAGAAAGCCGGGGGCTCTTGCTATGATAGGGCTCCTTGGTAATCGTGACGAGAATCTTCTGTTTGGACTTCAGCAAGTTGGAGTCCCCCCAACGGCGCCGGGGTGGATCACTCTGAGGGGGTGTTTTTGCCTTTTTTGATGCCCCGGCCTCCATGATTTTGGAGACTTGAGGCTTCGGATCTTCCACCAGGGCAAGCTGCTGCTCAAGGTTATCTGTGAGACCGGAGAAATGCAAAAATCCATGCTGATCCTCTCCAATATCCACAAATGCTGCTCGAAGTCCCGAGCGGAACGCATCGATGCGACCCAGGAAAATGTCTCCTACGGTTCGCTCGTTATCTGGATTTTCTATGTAAAACTCTACCAACTTCCCCTTGTCAACGATTGCAACTCTCGTTTCCTTGGGCGTGGTGTTAATAATGATTTCTTTTGACATATAGGATAATTTTGAACGCGCTTAGCGTGACCCCCGGAGGTACGAATCTTGTCGTTCCTGCCAGCGAGGGAGACCATGGTCGGACTGCAGAAGGTATCGTAGCGCGCTGGCATTGATCGCGTGCCGTAACGGTCCGCGATCAAGTTTCGATATAATTAATTTGCTACGTTACGAAAATGCCCGCTAATTGATCCAATTCAGGCACATCATCGGAGTTAGATCGTTAAACCGTGAAATTTGCTGGCCTGCTCTGCTTTCTATAATTTACCTCAAATGAATCCACCGATAATTCCTCCATCTGGCCAGGATCATCATGTAAAAGGGCTTGAGGGCGTCATCGCACTCAACTCGTCTATCTGTCATATTGATGGACGCAAAGGGACTTTGGTTTATCGAGGGTATGCAATTGAAGACCTCGCCGAGAACAGTACCTTTGAAGACGTGGCCTACCTCCTCTGGCACGGCCAACTTCCTGGAGAGACGGAACGAAGCACGCTACATGAACAGTTGGTCAGCCTTCGTCATGTACCGGAAGTAGTGCTGGACCTGCTTGGCCGGTTGCCTGCAGACTTTGATGCAATGGCTGCACTGCGGACCGGTATTTCCCTGCTCTCACATTACGATCCTGAGGCAAATGATGGCTCGGAAGAAGCCAACTATCGTAAAGCGCTCCGCTTGACCGCACAAATTCCAGTTTTGATTGCTGCTCTGGTGCGCCATCGTCACGGGAAACCTCCGATCCCCCCACGGACGACGGGCAATACCGCCGAAAACTTCTTGTACATGCTCACTGGCGAGCAGCCGGGAATTCGCGCCATCGAAGCCCTGGACGCTGCTCTGGTTCTGCATGCAGAACATGGTCTGAATGCCTCAACCTTTGCTGCGCGCGTCATCGGGGCTACACTCAGTGACATGTATTCTGCCGTCACCGGTGGCGTTGGAGCACTCAAGGGTGCACTGCACGGGGGTGCAAACACACGGGTCATGCTTATGCTGCTTGATCTCCATGAAAGTGGCGAAGATCCTGCTGAGTTCGTTCGCAGAAAACTTGCTGCTAAGGAGCGTATCATGGGGTTTGGACATCGTGTTTACAAGACGCTGGATCCGCGTGCAAATGTTTTGCGCCAAATGCTCACTGAACTGGGGCGTGAACGCGACTCTATGTACTGGGTAGATCTCTGTTCTGTCCTTACCCAGGTAATGGAAGAAGAAAAAGGGATTAATGCAAACGTAGATTTCTACAGTGGCCTCGTTTACCATCTCTTGGGGATTGAGCCAGAGTTTTACACAACCCTCTTTGTGATGGGGCGCATTACTGGTTGGACAGCACACCTCATGGAGCAATGGGAGGATAATCGATTGATCCGGCCTCGAGCAGCGTATACGGGGCCCATGGGACTCCACCTTGGCGACGCGGTGGCAACTAATGCCGCGTCGTAAGAGTACAGGGCGTCTGTTCCAATCAATCCTTCCAAAGTGATGATCTGCTCGTCATGAAATTGATGAATGCCCTCTTGTCCCCGATTGGTCGCAAGGTCCTAACCGGAGCGACGGGGATTGGTCTGGTTGCGTTTGTAATTGCGCACATGATCGGGAATCTTACCTATCTATCTCCCGATCCCGACGCATATAACACCTATGCTCACAAGTTATTGAGCCTCGGGTGGATTTTCTACACGATTGAGATTCTATTGGCACTCTGTTTTCTTCTGCATGCTGTGGTTGGGATTGCCATTCAGGTGCGCCGCCGCAAAGCCCGTCCGGTTGGATACAAGCTCTATAAAAGTGCCGGCTCCCCTAGCCGCTCGGGATACAGTGCACGCTCGATGATCTTTACAGGAATCATCCTGCTCGGATTCCTGATCCTGCACCTGAACTCATTCAAGTACGGACCGGGCGAGGCCCAAGGCTATATTGCAACGCTGGAAGGAGGTGAGATGGTGCGTGACCTGCGCCGTTTAATGACGGAGAAGTTTCAGGAGCCGCTCTATGCCTTTGGGTATCCGCTCGTGATGATTCTTCTTGGGATGCATATGCGACATGGTGTATGGAGTGCGCTTCAGTCTCTGGGAATGATGAATCGCCGCCTGTCCCCGTATCTGTATACGTTCGCCGCTGTGCTGGGAGTCCTTGTGGCGGTTGGATTCTTGTTTGTTCCGCTTTACATCTATTTCCTGGAGTAGGTCAACGAAATGGTCACATCCGTGTCAGAGCTATCACACAGCCCGCGTCTAAATGCAAAGGTGCCTTCGGGACGCCTTCAGGAAAAGTGGGATGCCTACAAAAATTCGGTCTCTCTGGTCAGCCCTGCCAACAAGCGTTCGCACCACATTCTCGTTGTAGGTTCCGGTTTGGCGGGGGCTTCTGCTGCAGCCACGCTCGCAGGACTGGGTTATCACGTAACCTGCTTCTGTATTCAGGACTCCGCACGTAGAGCCCACTCCATCGCAGCACAGGGTGGGATCAACGCTGCAAAAAACTATCCGAATGACGGCGATACCGTCTGGCGGCTGTTTTATGATACCATCAAGGGTGGAGATTACCGTGCACGCGAAGCAAATGTATATCGGCTTGCCCAGGTATCGAACAATATCATTGATCAGGCGGTCGCGCAGGGGGTCCCATTTGCGCGCGAGTACGGTGGTGTACTCTCAAACCGCTCGTTCGGTGGTGCCCAGGTTTCGCGCACTTTTTATGCAAGAGGTCAGACTGGGCAACAACTCCTGCTCGGCGCCTATCAGGCACTGAGTCATCAGATTGCTGCAGGGCGTGTCACGATGCTACCGCGCAGAGAGATGGTAGATCTGGTTGTGGCCAATGACCGTGCCCACGGAATTATCGCGCGCAACCTGATTACAGGTGAGCTGGAGCAGTACGCAGGCGATGCGGTTCTGCTTTGTACGGGGGGATATGGGAATGCCTACTATCTGTCCACGAATGCCAAGAACTCTAATGTCACTGCCGCCTGGCGCTGTTATAAGCGAGGGGCGTTTTTTGCGAATCCGTGCTACACCCAGATTCACCCTACCTGCATTCCAGTGTCAGGGGATTATCAGTCCAAGCTCACGCTGATGAGCGAGAGCCTTCGCAATGATGGTCGTGTATGGGTCCCCAAGGATCCGAAAGACACGCGTGCTCCGGAAATGATTCCCGAGGATGCCCGAGATTATTATCTGGAACGCCGTTATCCCAGTTTCGGCAATTTGGTCCCCAGGGATGTTGCCTCCCGTGCAGCAAAAAAGGAATGTGATGCCGGACGGGGAGTCGGCGACACCCGGCTCGCAGTTTATCTTGATTTTGCCGATTCCATCCGTCGCCTTGGAGAGGAGACCATCCGTGAACGTTATGGGAACCTGTTTGAGATGTATGAGCGCATCACAGGAGATGACCCGTACAAAACTCCAATGCGGATCTACCCCGCGGTCCATTACACAATGGGGGGCCTTTGGGTTGACTACGAGCTTCAGAGCACCGTTCCGGGACTCTTTGTTCTTGGAGAGGCAAATTTCAGTGATCACGGTGCCAACCGCCTCGGGGCCAGTGCATTGATGCAGGGCTTGGCGGATGGATACTTCGTGATCCCATATACCCTTGGAGCATACCTAGCAGGAACCCGCCAGTCGGACCAGCTTCCTGTAACGAACGGCGCCTTTGCTACTGTTGAGCAGGAAGCTGGTGCGCGCATTGACCGGATGCTCAAGAACAATGGGGACAAATCCCCGACCCAGTTTCACCGGGAGCTTGGCCGTCTGCTTTGGGATCACGTAGGAATGGCGCGGGACCACAGCGGACTGGAATCGTCCATCACTGCGATTGAGAGCTTGAGAGAAGAATTTTGGGAGCGTATCCAGGTTCCAGGTACCGCTGATCGGTACAATAAGAATCTGGAGTTTGCTGGTCGTGTGGCTGATTTTATTGAACTGGGATCGCTCATGGCGCGAGATGCTCTTCGCCGCGAGGAATCCTGTGGAGGGCATTTTCGTGAGGAGTACCAGACTCCTGAAGGAGAAGCTGAACGTAACGATGAAGATTTTGCTGACGTAGCAGCTTGGGAGCACACTGACAGTGACCCTGTATTGCATCTCGAGCAACTCTCTTTCGAGAACGTGCATCTATCTAAACGCAGCTATAAATAGTACCATGATTATCAACCTGCGTGTCTGGAGACAGGAAGGCCCCGAATCCCCGGGAAAACTTGTAGACTATACGGTTCAAGAGGCCAGTGAGCATATGTCTTTTCTGGAGCTCCTGGATGTTCTCAACGAGCAGCTCCTTGCAAGTGGAGACGATCCTGTGGAGTTTGACAGTGACTGTCGGGAAGGGATCTGTGGTTCGTGTGGTCTGATGGTCGCTGGAATTGCACATGGACCACAAAAGCGTACTGCCGTATGTCAGTTGCACATGCGCAGCTTCAAGGACGGAGACACCATCACCGTAGAACCCTTCCGTGCACATGCGTTCCCGGTAATTCGGGACCTCGTTGTTGATCGGAGTGCCTTTGATCGAATTATCGCAGCACACGGGTATGTTTCTGTCACCACGGGTTCCGCTCCCGATGCGAATGCGATCCCGATCCCCAAGGATGCAGCCGAAGAGGCAATGGATTATGCAGCATGTATTGGCTGTGGTGCATGCGTCGCTGCATGCCCGAATGGGAGTGCTTCTTTGTTTACCGCAGCCAAGATCGCACATTTAGCCCAGCTTCCCCAAGGCCAAGTAGAAGCATCTCAGCGTGTCATCGCGATGGTTGATCAAATGGATGCAGAGGGATTTGGGGACTGCTCGAATTATGCCGAATGCGAGGCAGTGTGTCCGAAGGGTATCTCCATTGACGGGATCGCCAGCATGAGGCGGGCTTATATGAAAGGGGTTCTTTCAGAATAATTTCCCCCTTAACATTCATCCTTTAGTTCTGGAACCGGGTTGTTAGCCGCACACCTTTGCATACTGTTTCTCTCAATTTACGCCATCGTAAAATTGAGTGACTCACTTGTGGACATTGCCAGTGGGCTCGGAGGCAAAGCCCGTCTGAACGATTACTTCATTGGCAGTTTCCTCGTTGGAATCGGAACCTCTCTGCCAGAGCTTTTTACATCCATTGCGGCGACGAACTCGGGCTCTCCTCAACTGGTTGCTCCGACCGTCTTTGGCACGGTCATCGCCAACATAGGAGCGGGGTTTGGCCTGGGCGTTTTTGCTCTCTTCTTTTTTGTACGGACAGAAAACAATCCCTTTCGCCTGTTCACCAGCTCTCACGCATTACATGGTGGGTATCTGGATTTCGAGAGCATCAATCGCTACCCCGTCATTTTTGCAACCGGGTCTGTGGTGCTGACCTTGCTACTTTGTCTGGACGGTGTTTTTGACCGTTTTGATGCGGGCCTATTTCTCCTTCTCTATGTCGGCTTCATCTACACTGAGTTCTACCGAAGTCGTAGTCAGCAACCCGCTGCCGGCCCCCATCCCACTCGGCCAGAAATAAAGCTATCCAAGTTTGAGCAGGACCGGCGCCAAAAAATAGCCGTGTGGCAGATCATACCGCCTTGTGTTGTACTTGGGCTCTTTGCAGTTCCTGGAGTCTGGTCAGGATTGGACACGATTGCAACAGGAACCCTTGCCTTCTACTGTTTTATTGCAGGACTAATTTTGATTGTGGGACTTCAATTCTGGAATTATTATCCAGAATTAAAGGGTACAGGAGGACCTGAAAAAACAAATATGAGCAAGCATGTGGCCGAGAAGCCGGCTTGGTTTGGTGTCATTCTATTGGGCTTAGTCATTCTTTTCTTATACCTCAGCGGTGTAATTGTCGTGGGCTCACTCGTCAAAATTGCGGAAGATTTGCAGATCAGCTCGGGCGCATTGGCTGCGAGCGCACTGGCGATTAGCACCTCTCTTCCTGACATTGTGGTCGCACTCAATGTTGTCCGCCGCGGCCGACACAAACTTCTGGTCGGTCATATCTTTCAATCGAACATCTTCGATGCATTTTTGATTATGGGGGTTTGCGGCCTGATTATCCCACTCCCAGAGGTTGCAACGGGTTCGTCGAATATCTCCATTATCGCCGCAGTTTTGCTCACCTTGCCACTCTTGTGGACACTGCGTTCGCGAAAATTAACCCTCTGGGGAGGGCTGGGATTATTTCTCGGATTTCTCGCTTTCGTTGGTCTGCTTTACTGGTGACCGAACCGGTGGAAGCGACTGTATTGAGTGCATATGTTGGTTGGCCGAAGAGACATGATACAGCACTTTCAACTTATGTCACGAAATCAGCAATAGGGGAATTACCAACCCTACTCCAAAGAATAACTTGTGCATATGTGGTGTTTTGAGGGAGATCCTACCGCAATTCATGCGGATTGATCAATTTGGAGTTCGACCAAATATAGACGATCGGCGGGATTGGTCTTTGGGAACTATTCCCTAATTTAACCTTCGGCTATTCACTGCTCGCGGTAACTTCAGGTGTATCAATGACTCTCAATGAAGTCATCTCGGCTTCTGCTTCTCGGATTGAGAAAGTGTCCGACTTTTTCGGAAAGATGACCTGGTATTGCACCCTCCTCATGGTCATCTCGGGCGCCTACAATGCGATCGTGCGCTCGCTGGCCGGCTGGGCACACATTGATCCGTCAAATGCCAGTACGTTTAAAAAAGTCCTGCACTGGGTTGGTGAAGTGGCACGGCAAGGAAGCTCAAACACTTTCATTGAGCTCCAGTGGTATTTCTTCAGCCTGATCTTCCTGATGGGGGCCGCCCATGCACTGAAAGCCGGTGCGCATGTGCGGGTTGATATATTTTATAACCGTCTCTCCCGACGTGCAAAAGCCTGGATCAATATCTTGGGCACATTGATTTTTCTCCTTCCCTTTTGTGCACTCATGATCGGAACTTCATGGCCGGCAGTGACAGATTCCTGGGCCCGATTGGAAGGATCTCCTGATCCTGGTGGATTACCTCGTTATCCGCTCCTGACGATCATCCCCCTCGCATTCGCATTGTTGATGGCACAAGGACTGGCCTTTGCTGCACGCGAAGCCTTGCACCTCTTTCCCCTCCCTGAACTGAACCATCAAATCAAGGAAAATGGGGTTTGAATGGTTGGCACCGCTCATGTTTGCGGTGGCGTTGATTTTTATTTTCTCGGGCTATCCAGTCGCTTTTTCTCTTGGAGGTGTATCTCTCATTTTTGCCGTAATCGGCATTATTACCGGCTACTTTGACTGGCACTTGATGCTGGCATTGCCGGATCGGTTGTTTGGCATCATGTCAAATTACACGCTCCTGGCCGTTCCCTTTTTCATCTTCATGGGGACGATGTTGGAAAAGAGCCATCTCGCACGGGATCTCTTGCATACGATTGGTCTGCTCTTTGGTCCTGTACGTGGGGGGCTGGCATTCGCAGTCATATTCGTGGGGGTACTCCTTGCCGCTGCAACGGGCATTGTTGGTGCGAGTGTGGTTGCCATGGGCATGATTGCCCTTCCTGTCATGCTCAATAACGGGTATTCAAAAGAGCTCTCTGCTGGTGTGATTACGGCAACGGGAACGCTGGGACAAATCATTCCTCCCAGCGTCGTTCTGGTTGTTCTTGCCGATCAATTGGGCGTCTCTGTTGGTGATCTCTTTATCGGAGCCCTAGTTCCTGGCGTTCTCCTCGCGTTGCTTTATGCGTTGTATGCAACAGGAGTTGCTGTGATAAAGCCGTCTGCAGCGCCCGCAATCCCGAAGACAGTACGTGAAGAAGAGCACGGAGAACTGCTACGAAAAATCTTCCTGGTTATGCTTCCGCCCCTGCTGCTCATCTTTGTTGTGCTGGGAAGCATTTTTGCCGGGATCGCGACTCCCACGGAGTCTGGTGCTTTAGGGGCTGTTGGCGCAATTATTCTGGCAGCACTCAATGGCCGTCTGAACAAAAAAGCCTTGATGCAGACCATGGAAGAGACAGCAAAACTCACCGCCATGGTGATGATGCTTTTGATTGCTTCAACTGCATTCGCACTCATCTTTAGAGGACTCGACGGCGGAATCTGGATTGAAGATCTTCTGATTAATCTTCCTGGAGGAGTTATTGGCTTCCTCCTTCTCGCCAATCTCGCCATATTTATCCTGGGATTCTTTATTGATTTCTTTGAAATCGCGTTCATCATCATTCCACTGATGGTATTGCCTGCCGCCCATCTCTTGAGCCCGATGCTTGGCGTGCCCGAGAGTACGGCTTTGGTCTGGTTTGGGGTTATGGTCGGCATGAACCTGCAGACCTCTTTCCTGACACCACCGTTCGGGTTCGCACTCTTCTATCTTCGGGGCGTCGCGCCACTAGAAATGAAAACCGAAACAATTTACCGGGGAGCCATCCCGTTCATCGGAATTCAGGTGCTGGGCCTAATTCTGCTGATCCTGTTCCCCAATCTAGTTCTCTGGGCACTCTGATCCGCGATTCTACCGAGATTTTTATGGACAAAGTGTTATATCTCCGTAACAAAAAAAGAGGGCCCATCCCTTGTAACGAGTAATTCGTTGCGTACCGGAAAAAAGACATCATGGATGACTAGAAGGATAAACTCAACCATCCACAGCTGTACCGTTACAAGGTCTGCACGACAACGAATCTGGTCGGTATTGCCGTAGCACAGACAAGTCAGAAACCAAAAACCTGAAAGAATGTACTACCATTTGGTTCTGTTTCTTGAGAAACATGATAGATACACTTTCGATTGCCCGTAAACTTTCCGATTCGGGAGTCAAGCGGGAGCAAGCTGAGGCAATTGCGGACGTTGTTGCCGATGCTGTTGATCAACAATATGGAGAACTCGCCACCAAAGATTTTGTGCGTAACCAGATCAGCACTGTACGTGGCGAAATAAGTGACTTACGCGGCGACATGAACGCCCAAATAAGTGAGTTACGCGGCGACATGAACGCCCAAATAAGTGCTCAAGATGCAAAAATGAGTGCACTCGAAACTCGGCTTGTGCGCTGGATAGTTGCAACGGGCTTAGTTGTTGTGGGTCTTTTGTTCACCTTAGGGATCATTTTTTAGGTGTACTAAGGATGAGGTTCAATACATATATTCCTTAGTAGTATCGCGGCATCACTGTGGATCCACAACAACAGGTGTATTTCACCTTTTGGGTTCTATCCACAAAAATCGCGGTAGAACTCGATCCGCTTATACCCCGACTTCTCCGCGGCTATTCATATACGAAAGCATCTCGTATTCCGCGGTGTGAATCCATTCATCGGAATCACGGCGCCATGCAAGGAAAGAATCGTGTACGCGTGTAAAACCTGGGTCTGCCCGCTCCTCCTGCAGAAGATCCTGCGAAGCAGTAAATGCTGCATCCATGACATCTCTGGGAAACGAGCGTAACTCTACATCAGAGTTCACAATCCGCCGAAAGGCGGGTGGATTCAATGCATCATACCTTGCAAGCATATACTGATTCGCTTCAGCCATCGCAACCTCCAGAGCCGCCTGATATGCTGATGGGAGCTCCTGCATTGACTGCTGATTGACAAAGAAAGAAAGGTTTGCAGACGGCTCCCACCAACCCGGATAGTAATAGTAGCTTGCAACCTGATTAAATCCGAGCTTTTCATCATCATAGGGACCAACCCATTCTGCAGCATCAATCGCACCGCGTTCCAGTGCAGGATAGATTTCCCCTCCGGGAATCTGCTGCACAGTTACTCCCAACTGGTCCATCACCCGCCCACCCAGGCCGGGAATCCGCATAGAAAGGCCGCTTAAGTCCAGCAGGCTGTTGATTTCCCGATTGAACCAGCCACCCATCTGTGCTCCAGTATTTCCCCCTGGATAATTCAGGACCCCATAATCTGCGAACAACTCTCTGAGAATCTCCTGCCCACCACCCTCATAAACCCAGCTATTGTATTGGCGAGCCGTTAATCCAAAAGGAATCGTGGTCTCAAAAGCAAATGCCGGATTCTTGCCGATATAGTAGTACCCAGCCGAGTGTCCCATTTGTACAGTACCCTTCTGCACAGAATCAAGTACTTCAAACGCAGGGACGACCTCTCCAGCAGGGTAAACACGAATGGTAAATCGCCCATCGGTCAACTGACTGACGCGGTTACTCATCACTTCGGCGGCACCGTAAATCGTATCCAGAGAACGGGCAAAGCTGGATGCAAGTCGCCACCGAAGGGTCGGGGTACTTGATTGAACAGCGGGAGAGTCGGCACTCTGAGTGCCGCACCCAGTGAGAACCGTACCTGCTGCAGCACCAAGGGCAGTGGATTTGATAAAATGTCTCCGTTTCATGGTTATCCGCGTGGTCGAAGAGGTCGCATGACGACCTCAGAAATCAAATAATTATCCGGCGCTTGCAAGACATGAATCACAGTGGCCGCAATATCCTCTGGTTGCATGGGGTTTGGTGCACCCGAAGAGCCTGCAGCACGACCGAATCCCGTCGCAACACTGCCCGGGCAGATACAGGTGACCTTGATGCCATCGCCGCGCAGTTCTTTCATCGTTGCCTCGCTGAAGCCACGAAGGCCAAACTTTGTCGCATTGTATGCACTCAAATTTGCGTTTCCAACCAAGCCAGCAACCGATGCGATATGAACAATATGCCCTCCAAACCCTGCCTGCTGATTCTGTGCTTTCATAAGTGGAACGGCCGCACGTGTACAAAGATACACCCCCGTCAAGTTCGTATCCATTTGGATCGTCCAATCCTCTTTCGACTGGACATCAATCGGTGCAAAACGTCCCAGTCCTGCATTATTGATTAGAATATCTATACGATCCATCCCTGAGAACGCATCTCTCACCGAGGCTTCATCCGTCACGTCACATTCGACGGGCTTAAATTCTGAACCTATTTCTGCTTCCAGCGATTTCAAGCGGTTCAACCTGCGTGCAAGTCCATACACCCTACTGCCATGACTTACCAGATGCCGGGCAAACTCGCTCCCGAGTCCACTGCTGGCACCGGTCACAACAGCGATTTTATTCCGTAGATTCATGGGCCATTCACTTGTTAACGTTTACCTTGAACCCCAGCTATATTCACCTGTTCGTCTGGAATAGATGACTCCTCAATGAAAGTGGATCTTGCTCCTCACCTTGCTTGGACCAGTGACCACCCTCTCGGCTATGAAGTGGAGCGGGCAGAGGGCCCGTTCCTGTTTCTGACGAATGGGCGTCGGTTGATTGACTTTATCAGTGGAATTGCTGTCTCTTCCTTGGGCCATCGACACCCGAAGGTCTTGGGAGCTATTCGAGATCAACTTGATAAACATCTCCATGTCATGGTTTATGGCGAGCTGATCCAGGCACCACAGGTGCAGTTTTCCAATCAACTCGCCGACATACTTCCTCCCTCGCTTGACTGCGTTTACTTTACCATGTCGGGAACCGAGGCAAATGAAGGGGCCCTCAAGCTGGCCAAGAAATATACTGGCCGTAGCCGGATGGTTGCTTTTGAACAATCGTACCACGGCGACTCTCACGGCTCATTGAGCGTTACTGGACGAAATATTTACCAGGATCCATTTCGACCCTTGCTGCCAGGAATTACTTTCCTGCCCTTTGGAGACTTTGAAGCCTTGACTGCGATTGATGATCAGGTTGCATGTGTAATCGCTGAACCGATCCAAGGCGAAGGTGGAATGCGAGTTCCCCCGCCGGGCTGGTTCAAGGCCTTGCGCACCAGATGCAATGATGTGGGAGCCCTCTTGATTCTCGATGAAATCCAGACCGGTTTCTGCCGGACTGGTCATCTATTTGCATTTCAACACGAAGAGATTGTACCAGATATTCTGACCCTGGCCAAGGCAATGGGAGGGGGAATGCCCTTGGGTGCTTTTGTCTCCAGTACAACGAAAATGGAGTCTCTTCGGCGCGATCCACCACTTAGCCATGTGACAACCTTTGGTGGTCATCCGGTATCGTGTGCAGCCGCCAGCGCCACCTTACAGGTAATGCTGGATGAAAAGCTGGCAGAGCGTGCAGTATGGGTAGGCAAGCGGATACGGTCGAAACTAGGGCATGCATCCATGGCAAATCTGCGCGGCAGGGGGGCCATGCTTGGCCTGAATCTACCCAGTATACCCATTGCCGAACGGGTTGTTAAAACCTGTCTGAATCACGGGGTGCTTCTGGGCTGGACACTTCACTCTGGGACCATCATCCGACTCGCTCCTCCTCTCAATATTCCTGAAGAAGCCCTAGATGAGGCCTTGGAGGTCATCTCCAGTGCACTTGGTCAGGTACAAATGGAGCCAGAACATCAACTTCAATCTGGATAATGTACCTGAATGCCCCTGATCGAAGGAATCGCAATATCTCGATCCTCTTTCATTGTCTCTGGCGACAACACGGGAAGTCGATAACTCTTCATTTGGTCCTACCACAATACTCATAACACAACTACCAGAATTCCCCCCCCCCTGAACCCTTCGCATATTCAAACGTACGTCCCTAGCGGCATCTTAGCGTCACAACATATTATAATGACCACGAGACGAGTTAGAAATCCTATAAGTGGCAAATCTCTTAGAGCAGAAGCGGTGGGAGTAGCCAAAGAGGATAATGCGGCAATTATGCTCCAACTGGAGGATGGTGCTGTCTTACAAGATTTGTGGGAAATCAAAGTTCACAGGGTCCCTTTTGAAGATAAGATGCTGATTAGACGTGAGCGTATACTTTTACCTGTCACCAAATCCGAGTGTGGAAACTATTTCACCGTCGAAGCTGAAGATTTGGATATGCCCCTTTCGGAAGAGTCCTTAGAGGCGTTGAAGGATGCATTTGCCTCCGTACTACGAGTAATGTGGAGACAATACGCAATGGGAGATCCCCAAAAAATGACGCAACGCGAATTCGCCATTTCTCTCCGGCCCGAATGAATTTCCCGGGTTAATTTTCGATTTTTTGGCCTAAAACCGCCTGATTCGGGGCAAAATACGTGCTTTTGGGCGATGTTTTGCCAAATTCCCCCGATGTAGTGGATTTTTTGCGAAACCTGCCCGCAACTCGCGCATTCAACCCTCCAAAACATCCCCCCTCCCTATGTATATCCGTACCAAACCCCGGACCCTTAAATCCGGCAAAAAAGCATGTACCTATTCCCTGGTTGAGTCCCATCGTGTCCAGGGAAGTCCCAAGCAGCGGACGATTCTCAATCTCGGCAAAGACTTTCACCTCCCCAAAGAACAATGGCCCGAGCTGATGCAATTCGTCATGGACGAATTACGCGGATACGCACGCCTGCCTATGGAGGATGAAGCCCTTCTTCGGACCGGTCAGGATATCCTTCGCCGACTCAAGAACAAGGGCTACAATATCCACGCTCCGCGCGATGATCGGGATGCAATCCTGACCCATGAGATCCATCATACTGACACGCGAACGGTTGGTGGGGAGCGCGTGGCGCTCCGTGCCCTGCGCGCGCTGGGGTTTGCGCAGATTCTGCGATCCCTGAAGTTCAACGAGGATCAGATCAACTGGGCCCTCGCCCTAGTGGTGGGGCGGATGCTCTCCCCGGGCAGTGAGCGGCAAACCTATGAATGGATGTGTAAGCGCTCCAGTATCATCGAATTACTTCACGGCAAGCTTCCGGGAGATCGCACTCTTTATCGCATCGCAGCTCGCCTTTACAAGCATCGAAAGACGATCATGGACGAACTCTTTGGTAACACGAAGGCCTTGTTGGGCTTTACAGAATCCATTGCCTTCTTTGATTTGACGAACACCTACTATACGGGCCGCAAAAAAGGCACACTCTTACGCCATGGTCGCAGTAAGGAAAAGCGCCGAGACTGTCCGCTGGTCACCTTAGCCCTGACGATGGATGCCTCGGGGTTTCCGCGTACAGCAGAAATTCTGCCCGGCAATGCCAGTGAACCCAAGACGTTGCGCACGGCGATTGAACAGCTCAATGGCAGCAAACCCACGGTCATTATGGACGCAGGGATCGCTACAGAAGCCAATTTGACGTATTTGAAGGAGCAGGGATTGAACTGGATCTGTGTTCAGCGGACAAAAACGCCCCCGGTGCCGACCCATGAACCGAACCAGGTTTTTCAGACGACCAGCGAGATGCAGGTACGTGCATGGGAACTTGAGCGGGAAGATGCAGAGCGACGCGTGTATCTGCACAGTGCGGCACGCCAGGCACTCAGCGATCAGATCATGACCACGAAGCGCACCAAATTTGAGGCCGCCATCACGCACTTAAACGAAGGATTGACCGTGCCAGGGCGTCCGAAGAACCATGAAGTGATCCAACGGAAGGTCGGTCGACTCCTTGAGAAATACAAGCAGGTTGGATATCAGTATGAGGTCAAGGTGGTTCCAAAAAAAGACAGTGCGCACGCCGAAAAGATTCTTCTTACCCGCCGGTCTGCATATGATGCCTGTACGGAGGCTTTTGGAGGCTATGTGCTGCGTACCAGTCACACAGCATGGCCCTGTGAGAAGCTCGCACGCACCTATTGGCAATTGGGAGAAATTGAACGGACGTTCCGAGCAATGAAATCCGATCTCGGATTCCGTCCGATCTATCATAGCCAGGATGAGCAGATTGAAGCACATCTATTCCTGTCCATCCTGGCCTTTCATGCCGTTCACCTGATCCGAAGCAAATTGGGCGCGAAACAGATCCACAAAAGTTGGGGAACACTCAAGGTCAAACTCAATGAGCACAGGCGGGTGACAACCGTACTTCCACAGAATAAAACCCACTGTATCCTGCTCAAACAAGACCAGGACCTCAAACCATTCCAGCACCAAATCTTCCAGATCATGGAACTCCCGCTCGGAAATAATACGCAGCGAACCAAGGCGAAACGCCCAAAAAAGGAAGACGCCAAAGTGTAAAGGAAGCAACGAAAATCAACCCTTTTGAGAATCCCTGAGAAAACAGGGAACAGGATATCTCAACAAAAAATTCCACTACAATGGCGAACTTGCGGCAAGGTGCGTTGGAATTTCGAGAACAGCTTATTCCGACCTACGGGCTCGTATAGTATGACTTTGAGAAAGCGCAGGCAGTCTCTGCTATAGGGGACAAACCCATAGTTCGTTGAGCTCACCGTAAACCTTGGACCGGTCTACCAGAAAACACTCCTCTCAATCAACTCCCCGCACCACCTCGGTAATTTCGTACGGCTGACTTTCCTTCATGCGACCGCGCAAGATGAGATCTCCCAAAAATCCTGTGCACATGAACTGAACCCCCACCATGATGAGCAATACTCCGAGCAAAAGAGAGGGGCGGTCACCCACTGGATTATCGTAAACAAACTTATCAATTGTGATCCATAAGCTGATTACAAAGCCCCCCAAAAAGGCCAACAACCCCATCGACCCGAAGAAATGCATGGGACGGGCACCAAAACGGGTCAGAAACATCACCGTCATGAGATCCAAACAGCCTCGGACATAACGCTCGAAGCCGAATTTAGACCGCCCATACTGGCGGCTTCGATGATTTACCCGCTGTTCACCAATCCGGGTAAAGCCCTCCCATTTGGCCAAAAGTGGCAGATACCGGTGCATCTCTCCATAAATCTTCATTGATTTGACGACTTCGAGCCGGTATGCTTTCAGGCCACAGTTAAAGTCATGTAGAGCAATCCCCGACACAATCCGGGTGACCAAATTGAAGAAGCGGCTGGGTAAAGTCTTTGTCCAAGGATCTTTTCGAACTTTTTTCCAGCCACTCACCAGATCCTGTCCTGCATCCACCGCAGCCACCAGTGACGGGATTTCACTTGGGTCATCCTGCAGGTCCGCATCCATTGTGATTACAACGCGTGCGCTCACATGCTCAAACCCGGCGGCAAGCGCCGCACTCTTTCCATAGTTGCGTCGGAGCTGAATCCCATTGAAGCGTTTGTCCGCCTCACGCTGACGAAGGATTTCAGCCCAAGAGTCGTCACGGGAACCGTCGTCAATGAACCAGACCTCGAAGGTCAATCCAGCCTCTTCACAACTGAATCGAATCTCATCAGCTAGAGAGGCAGTGGAGTCAGCCTCCTCATAGACAGGAACAACAATGCCGACATCCAACATGAGCAACTATACATCCAGTGTAGCGTAGCGCGCATTCCGCTCAATGAACCGGCGGCGCGGCTCCACCTGATCTCCCATCAGCGTTGAGAAAATCCGATCAGCATGTACCGCATCTTCAATAGTCACACGCTTCAACTGACGCATTTCGGGATCCATGGTTGTATCCCAGAGCTGCCTTGGATTCATTTCTCCAAGTCCCTTGTAGCGCTGGATGACCACTTTGCCGCTACCATTTTCCTGCATGCGCTCTACCGCTTCGCGGAGGGCATCGTCGGACCAGCAGTATTCTTCCTTTTTTCCCTGTTTTGCTTTGTAGAGTGGTGGCAGTGCAATGAAGACCCGTCCGTGCTCAATCAGAGGACAAAGATGGCGATAGAAGAAGGTTAACAGAAGTGTCCGAATATGAGCGCCATCTATATCTGCATCCGTCATGAGTAGGATCTTGTGGTAACGTAGCTTCTCAAGATCAAAATCCTCTTCGGAGACCGCAATGCCCGTCCCCAGGGCCGTGATAATATTTCGAATTTCCTCATTCTCCAGCACCCGATCCAGTCGGGCCTTTTCAACATTGAGAATTTTTCCCCGCAGAGGCAGGATTGCCTGGAAATGCCGATCCCGTGCCTGTTTGGCAGACCCACCCGCTGAATCCCCCTCCACCAGATAGAGCTCACTTTCTTCCGGCTTCCGCGAAGAGCAGTCCGCGAGCTTTCCTGGCAGCCCCCCGGAAGCAAATGCGTTTTTCCGCTGAACTAGGGCGCGGGCCTGCCGGGCGGCCTGCCGGGCTGTGGCCGCAATCACCACCTTGTCTACGATCATCTTCAACTCCCTAGGATGATCTTCCAGCCAGTGATCGAGCTTCTCACCCACAACACTCTGCACCTGTCCCATCACCTCGGAGTTGCCCAGTTTCGTCTTCGTTTGCCCCTCGAACTGGGGATCCGCCACTTTTACGGAAAGCACCGCCGTAAGGCCCTCACGAAAATCATCTCCCGTCAGGTCACCCTTAAAATTCTTGAACAGGTTGTTCCGCTCGGCACTGCTCTTCAGCGTCCGGGTCAATGCCGTCCTGAATCCCGAAATGTGAGTGCCCCCTTCATGCGTATGGATGTTGTTTACAAATGACAGCACATTCGAGGAAAATCCCGAATTATAGCGCATGGCAATTTCAACGGTCCCCGCATCATCCCGAAAACAGATGACCTCATCATGGATCGGTGTACGTGACTCATCCAAGTATTCTACGAACTCACGCAGACCTCCCTCAAAGTAGTACTCTTCACGATCCTGTCGATCTGGACGAAGGTCCTCTATATTGATTTTTACTCTGGCATTCAGGTATGCAAGCTCACGAAGGCGCTTACTGATCGTATCAAACCGAAAATCACAATCAAGAAAAATGCTTTCATCCGGCCAGAAACGTATCCTGGTCCCCGTGGTCTCGTCTGACTTCATGGGACGAACTTTTTTCATATCAGCGACTGGCTGACCGCACTCATAGGCCTGCTCCCACAGGTATCCATCTCTGTACACACTTGCCTGTAAACGATGCGAGAGTGCATTTACACAGGAAAGTCCAACACCATGAAGTCCCCCGGACACTTTATAAGTCTTGTCATCAAATTTTCCGCCGGCATGCAGCACCGTCATCACAACTTCCAGCGCTGGCCTCTGCTGCTCCGGGTGCATCCCGACCGGGATGCCCCGGCCATTATCTCTGACCTCAACCGACCCATCCTTGCAGATACGAACCTCTATATGGTCACAGTGCCCCACCAGCGCTTCATCAATCGCATTATCAACGACTTCATAAACCAGATGATGAAGTCCGCGGAGATTAACATCCCCGATATACATGGCGGGGCGCTTACGCACCGCCTCCAATCCATCTAGGATCTGGATATTTTCAGCACTATACTCTGATTTTTTCATGGATACCCTGATGGGGCTTTCTTCACTGCAAACCCCTACCGTTGTCTGTTGGATACAGGCAGCAACTCGCGATCATCGAACAAAACAGGAGCACGCGAGAGGCACGTCTAATCCGATTGTACAAGCATTAATTTTTGGAGTCAAAACCATCGAACGGTACACATCGGATTTCTACTGCGTAATGGGCCGGTATCACTAGCAAAAATGTGGTTGTTTTCCACTCTACCGGCGACATGGAAGTAACCATTCCACGCCGTACTTGTTCCTTTATGTGATCGTACGGTTCATGGAATTCATGGTGTTGCAGGGCTACACTGCGATCAGGTCTCCCCAGAGAGCCGCTTCAATCCTTTGTGAGGTGCAAGCAGGCGCGCAAGCTCGTCCGACTTGTCATTTGTGGTACGGAAACGCACATGGAGCGCCTCTTCGCTGGCGAGCTCCCCATTGCTACTCACCTGGACCAGTTCCTGACTGAGCACCTCTCCTAGTCGCTGAACCTCTGCCAGAGTGCGACCATCGGTGACCGGGATCAAGGCGGAGTCCTCAACCTGTGTTCCCCGAACCATGTCTTCAACACGACTGCTCAGAGTATTCAGGCCAATTCCGCGTAAAGCGGCAATCTGGATTGCTTCCGGGTAATCGCGTTTCAAAGCAGGCAAGATTTCCGAGGGCGCTTCCAGTACATCAATCTTGTTAAAGACAAGCAGGGTAGGGATCTCCAGAGCACCGATTTCCTGCAGCGTTTGACGCACAACCGTCATCTGATTTTCAAAACCTGGATGCGCAGCACTGATCACATGGAGCAGCACATCACTTTGGCGCACTTCGTCAAGCGTACTCTTAAAGCTCTCAATCAGTTTGTGTGGCAGTTTACGGATGAATCCAACGGTGTCCGAAAGCAATACGGTCGTTGAGTTGGAAAGTGGCCACTGACGCGTGGTTGCATCCAGGGTTGCGAAAAGCCGATCCTCCGCAAAAACTCCACTTTGAGAAAGGGCGTTCATCAGGGTGGATTTCCCTGCATTCGTGTACCCTACGAGAGCGATTCTGCAATACTTTGCCCTTCGTCTTCTTTGGGTTCTGCGTTGCTGGTCTATGCGCTTCAGACGTTCGCGGAGCGTTGCCATGCGCTGCCCGATCAGTCTGCGGTCCGTCTCAATCTGGGTCTCTCCGGGGCCTCGTGTCCCAATCCCTCCCTGTTGCCTTGAAAGGTGTGTCCACTGCCTTGTCAACCGTGTCCGCAGATAATCCAGTTGTGCCAGTTCGACCTGGGTTTTGGCTACCGCCGTTTTTGCCCGCTTTGCAAAAATATCCAAAATGAGTTGGGATCGGTCAATGAGCTTGCAACCAATTAACCGCTCGAGATTTCGGATCTGATTTGGGCTCAACTCATCATCAAACAATACAGTATTGATTTTTTCGCTTTGTACAATCTCTGCAATCTCTTCGACTTTTCCCGAGCCGATATATGTTGCTGGATTCGGTCTTTGCAGGACCTGCTTCACACGACCGGCCACGGATGCACCAGCCGTTTCCGCCAGTTGTGCCAACTCATCAAGAGAATCGTCTCCACTGCCTTTTGCGTGCACTGCACCTACCAGTAGGACTGTCTCCTTATGCGGCTCACCCGTAATATGTAGTTTTCGTCCCATACTTTAACGATTCCGCCAACGTGAAGCAAGGATCATTTCCGCTGCCAGAAGAAGAAGTGCCAGCACCAAAAAGTGACGCCAGAGCTCTACGCCTACGCGTGCCTGCCTCATCGCACTGTCGTCCTGGGAATCAACCTCCAGAACATCGACGGGGGTATCCAGTGCTTCTTCAAGTAGATCATCAGCCTCCTCTGGTTCTGCATAGGATAAACGGGATTCCCCAGGATCAAGCCCGACACTGACAAGCCGTGCGGGGAGATTTTCCACCCGTACCTGTGTGATCCCCGGTGAATCCGCTTTGAATTCAATCAGGCTTGCACCAAAAACTTGGCGCTCTGTCGGCATTTGTTCGGTTCCATCCGGCATTTCCAGTGTGATTTGCCCCTGTACCGCAGCGACCCTGATCGTAGCCTGTTCACCAACTAAGACTTCTTCTCCCTGCACGGATCCCCCTGCAGAAAGATAATGTGCTGCCCGGTACATCAGTGGAACAAATAGGCCGCGGACCGGCAAATCACTCCACGACAACTCCGGTGCCACCGCCAGAAAGAGTATATGACCATTCCTGTACTGGATTTCCTGTAAAAGCGGGGCCTGGCCCAGAAGCGTGATCAAGGTCTGCTCTGCGACGGCTCCTGACACGTATCGTGCAGCGCGATGAACACGCACCGCTTCCAATCTCTGAGTACGCTCTGAAGCTGTAAAGACCCCTTCGAACAGCGGGTGCTCAAAATCTGCCGATTCAATAGAAGTCTCCCATTCTTGAATCATTACACGCCCTGCATCAAACGCCTCCATGAGAATATTCACTGGAGCTGGATCTGCACCTGGGAAAATCAGTAATCCGCCCCCATCCTGAACATACTGATTCAGCCTACCAACTTCCCCACTGCTCAACTCATCCAGTCCGATCAGAAAGATTGCTGAGTACTGGCTCAGGGGCGCAGCCGCCAATCCACGCTGTGGGATTTTCGTTGTCTGTAATCCACCGGATTCATTCCGCAGAGAAAGGGCCAGTTCCACATGACTTGTCTGCGCCGAACGACCATGCACCACCAGGATATCTCTCCGCTCCGGTACGTTGAGCGTGAAATGCCGCTGGTTATCCTCTGCCAACCCATCATCCTCTGTCACCACATAGCCTTCAATCCATCCCCGTGTCTCTGCTGCTCCTCGAAGCAATACACGGACCGGCACCTCGGGTGCAAGTGCAACGCTGGTTTGCGCAACCCGCTTGTCTTCCAGATACAAACTCACGGCATAGTCATCAATTGGCGAGGCTCCATGATTGACCACGGTTGCCTCAACCGCAACGGGTGTACCCGGATCTACAATCCGGCTGACAACCCGTACATCAGCAATTCCTACGTTGGGCCTCACTTCTGTTCCACCGACAGGAATCAACATCACACGAATGTCCCCCTGCAGGGATGTCTGCAGGGAATCCATCAACGTGGACTCCTGAAGATCCCCCAAGTAATAGACGACCCTGTTTAGATGCGTCGCCTCCTGGCTCAGCAGTTCGGCTGCCTGCCGTATCGCTGAAACCGCTGCTGTGGTCACGTAAGTTGGCTGTAACCCCATCAAATCGTCGGAGGGTTCAAGTTGCTGTGCATCCGACCGCATGATAAAGATCTCATCCCCTGGGGCGGCTGACTGCGCAATGGACTGCGCCATCGCTTTTGCCTGGTCCAGACGTGTTCCCTCAGAGTCCCGCTGCATCATGGACAGGGATGCATCAATCGCCAGTACCATCGAGACACTGGAACGCCCAAAAAACTGTGTACTGGAGGATCCAACCAATGTTGGGCGCGCAAACACAAAAACCAAGGCACACAATGCCAACGTCCTCAAAATAAGCAGCAGCCAGTTGCGGATACGCACTCGCTGTACAGCCATTCGCTGGATGGACCGCAAGAGAGCAAGCGAACTGTACTCCAGACGCCTTGGCCGCCGGAAATTGAACAGATGTACGAGTAAGGGAAGAACCGTCGCGATTAATCCTATTAAGACCAGCGGATTAACAAAAATCATATAGTAACGTGTGCACTCGTACCGGCAGTCACTTGCTACAGATGCCTTGCCACACGGTTCCGAGAGCAAGTTGCCCGGATATGCGTAAAAAGGGGTTTGATCTCAGGTCCCTATGTCTCATTTGAGTCCCCGCGACTACATTACGGTCCGGGGTGCCCGTCAGCATAACCTAAAGGGCTTTGATTTGACCTTGCCGAAGCGCCGCCTCGTGGTCGTAACCGGCCCCTCCGGTTCTGGTAAGTCAAGCCTAGCCTTTGACACTATTTTTGCAGAGGGCCAGAGGCGTTACATGGAAAGCTTGAGTTCCTACGCGCGCCAGTTTCTGGAGCGAATGGATAAGCCCGATGTGGATTTTATTACGGGGCTTGCACCAGCCATCGCCATTGAGCAACGTGTACTCTCGAAAAACCCGCGTTCAACGGTAGCCACACAAACAGAAATCTATGACCATCTCCGTATGCTCTACGCCCAGATCGGTAAAATCGTCTCTCCGATCAGTGGAAATGTGGTTACCCGGGACACCCCCCGTTCCGTCGCCAATACCCTTCGGACCAGCTTACCAGATGGCACGCGATTCTATTTAGCCTTTCCCGCCCGGAATGGTGACTCTAGTTCTCCTCCTTTGGATATCCTCATGGAGAGAGGCTTCCATCGGTTACTTTACCTCTCCGAGGAAAAAAAGATTAACCTGTTTGATCTGACAAAGTCGAGGCCCGATGATCTTCCGGTCCCGGTAAGCTTGACTTGGGTACTACTTGACCGCCTGATGATCAGGAAAGATGATGAGAAAGCAACAAGTCGCATCGCCGATTCGGTTGAGTTGGCGTTTCGTGAAGGGCATGGGGACTGCTCTGTCTTTGTCCCTTCGACAACCTCCCGGGATCTTCTCGAATCCAGACTGGATTTCTGCAAGTGGCTCGAATTAGATGGGATGACTTTTGAGAAGCCACATCCGAAGATGTTCTCCTTTACCAGCCCGCTGGGTGCCTGCCCCTCTTGTAATGGGTATGGCCGATCGAAGGGACTGGACCGGGACTTGGTCATCCCTGACCCAACGCTGTCTCTCGTTGAAGGAGCCCTGAAGCCATTTGAAGGATCCAGGTGGAGTAAATTCAGGGACGGCATGCTTCAGTGTGCAAAGAAGATGGGGATTGATACCCGGGTGGCGTACGAAAGCCTTCCTGAAGAACATAAGCACGTTTTATGGCATGGGGATGGATTCTCGTATAAGGGAGTTTTTGGCTTCTTCCGGTATCTGAAACGTAATACCTACAGCAAATCCTACCGCTTTCATAATGCCCGGTTCATGGGCTTCGGTGATTGTATAGAATGCAACGGAGCACGTCTTCGTCAAGACGCCTTGTATGTACAGGTTGGTGGCAAACATCTTGGCCAAGTGGTTGAGATGACGATACAGGAGGCCAAAGAATTCTTTGATCACCTCAAGCTCTCCCGCTATGATCAGGAGGCCTCCGAGATCCTGCTCCACGAAATTCGCAAACGTCTCCGCTTCCTGATTGATGTTGGTCTTGAGTATATCACTCTGGGACGATTATCCGAGACGCTCAGCGGGGGGGAGAGTCAGCGAATCCGCTTAGCCACAGCGCTCGGAAGTGCTCTCGTTGGAGCACTTTACGTCCTTGATGAACCTACGATTGGGCTCCATCCAAGAGATACATTGCGTCTGATTGCGATTCTCAAGCGCATGCGTGATTTGGGGAACACCGTGATTGTGGTTGAGCATGACCCGGATGTGATCCGCAGTGCAGATCATGTCGTTGACCTGGGGCCAGAATCAGGAAACCGGGGAGGCGAATTGATCTTCCAGGGCCCAATCAATGAGATGCTCAAGCACGCAAATTCAAGGACCGGCGCTTACCTCAGCGGGAATGAGTCGATCCCTGTTCCTGAAAAACGCCGCAAGCCTGACTGGGCTCGTGTCGCTGAAATCAAGGGGGCAAACCTCCACAACCTGAAAAACCTTGATGTCAAATTCCCCCTGGAACTGATTACCTGTGTGACTGGAGTCAGCGGCTCAGGTAAATCCACGCTGGTCCAGGAAATTTTATACAGGAGGTTAAAACAGTCGCTTAGTCCCGAATTCCTTGATCCGAATACTTATTTTCTTTGCAAATCGCTGAACGTTCACGAGAGCATCAAGTCGGTCCAGATTGTTGACCAATCACCAATCGGGCGCTCTTCACGCTCGAATCCGGTGACCTATGTGAAGGCCTTTGACATCATCCGGCACCTTTTTTCAAAAACCCCACAATCAATACTACACAACTATCAACCCGGATTTTTTTCGTTCAATATCCCGGGAGGGCGCTGCTCTGAATGTGATGGCGAGGGAACGGTCACTGTGGAAATGCAGTTCCTATCCGATCTCCATCTTCCTTGTGAAGAATGTAACGGTACCCGTTACAGTGACGAAGCACTGCATGTGCTCTACAGGGGAAAGAATATCCACGAGGTCCTCAACCTGTCTGTTGACCAGGCGCTGGAGTTTTTCGGTGACCACGCCCGTCTATGCCGGTTGCTTTCACCACTGCAGACTGTTGGACTCGGCTATCTGAAATTAGGGCAACCTGCACCGACATTGTCCGGCGGGGAAGCACAGCGAATTAAATTGGCGAGTTGCCTGGTTCAGCAACCCAATTACCACGTCTTCTACATATTTGACGAGCCCACAACCGGATTACATTTTGTGGACGTGCAGAAATTGATCCATGCATTTGAGCAACTCGTTGAAGCAAAACACACGGTTGTGATCATAGAACACAACCTGGATACGCTCAAATGCGCCGACCATATCATTGACCTGGGACCCGAGGGCGGCTCAAATGGTGGTCGCATTGTTGCCTCCGGGACTCCAGAAGAGATCATCCGCGTTCCTGAAAGTCATACTGGGCGTTTCCTGGCCCCTTTGCTTACACCGAAAAAGAGGGCCTAAATTATTTCAGTGAAGATCCCCGATAGGATCCGCTTCTAAAACACCCACCCCACAGTAAAGATCTGCCCCTTGGCGGTACGCCTGGCTCTCATCCTGTTTGCAGGATGGCAATCCTGAGCAGGACTGATCCTTGGGATTGAAAAACCAAGTTCTTCCTCTTTTGTATCGCCTTTGCATGTCATGAAGAGAACACGAGGGATGATAAGCTCAACCGGACGCAACTGTGTCATCATAAGATCTGCGTGGATGCGAAGTTGGTGAGTGTGGTCGTGGAGGCGATGACATTTGGAACCAAACCCCTGAATGAGTATAGCACGGTTAGCTGGGTTGTGCAACCATGATAGACACACTTTCAATCGCTCGCAAGCTCTCCAAAACAGGAGTTAAGCGGGAACAGGCTGAGGCTTTTGCAAATATCTTTGCAGATGTTGTTGTAGATGCTGTTTCGGATGCCGTCGCTCAAAAGAACGGAAATCTGGCAACCAAAGAGTTTGTTTCTGACCAGATCGAGGTTGTGCGGGGTGAAATCGAGGTTGTGCGGGGTGAAATCAAAGTTATACAAGGTGAAATCAAAGTTATACAAGGTGAAATCAGTGATTTGCGTGTCCAAATTAGTGATCTACGCGGCGACATGAACACCAACATCAGCGATTTGCGTGGCGAGATGCATGCCCAGGAAACTCGGATTGTGCGCTGGATTGTGGGAACAGGTATCGTTGCAATAGGCTATCTGATTGCCGAAGGACTCCTCTTCTAAGTATTTTTCGGTAGCCAATAGGAGGCTCCTCATCTCTGCGTCTGAAAAATATACCCTCATCCTGTCTGGAGACACATCGCTTGATGGAGTGAGATCCTGAACACTTGGAAATTCTTCCGATTTCTGCCTGAGCACAAACAATTCCCGCCATTGCGAAAGTTCAGCTTTGTGACTACGGATCTCGTCGTTGAACCTTCCGACTCCCAAAATAGTCGTCCTCCGTTAGGTTGGTCCGTTTTATTTATTGAGGAGCTCAAAAAGGTGCCCGCCTGAGTCCCGCTGTTACTTTCTTGTGATTGGTTGCGACTGTCTTCTGGGTAGGTGTGCAATTTTCTGCTTTTGAGCTTGATTCATGTCACCATTTACGAACGTATCTGTTCATCCACCGGTAGCCGGTCGGCGGATTGCATTATTTGCGGGTGCCTATAACCATATTTCGGATGGCGTTGCGCTGACACTCAATCGCCTGGTTCGCTATCTGGAGAGTCACGGTGCCAAGGTGCTCATTTTTGCGCCGACAACCAACAAGCCGCCTGCTTTTCGTCACAATGGCACGCTGATTTCGGTACCCTCCATTCCGGTTCCCGGCCGAAGCGACTATCGCCTGAGTGTTGGCATTTCCAGAAGGGGATGGGCCCGTCTGGAAACCTTTGAGCCGGACCTGGTTCACATTGCTACGCCGGACTACGCCGGCGCACAGGCGCTAAAGTGGGCAAAACCCCGTCAGGTCCCCGTCGTATCCTCTTTTCACACGCACTTCACCGCCTACTTGAAATACTTTGCAGAGTATAATCCGCTCTACCGTATGGATTTCCTGGAAGATACAGCATGGCGGTATGGACGCTGGTTCTACTCTCAGGTCGAGCATATCTACGTTCCTTCTCCCAGCATTGGCGACATGTTGCGTTCTCATGGGATCACAAGTGGAATCCGGGTCTGGGCACGGGGCGTAGATCCAAAGCGGTTTTCTCCTGATCATCGAAGCCAACAATGGCGCTTGGCTCACGGCTTTGAAGATGAAGAAGTGATAGTTTCCTACGTTGGACGGCTTGTCTGGGAAAAAAACCTCGCTGTTTTTGCTGAAGTACTTGAAAGGCTGAATGCAGAAGGGATTGCACACAAAGGTCTGATTGTCGGTGACGGCCCGGCACGAGATCCACTCAAGAAACGTCTCAAGGACACGGTGTTTACTGGCCCTCTTGAGGGAACAGAGCTTGCAACCGCATATGCGTCCAGTGATGTCTTCCTGTTCCCCAGCGACACAGAAACCTTTGGTAATGTAACCCTGGAAGCCATGGCTTCGGGCCTTCCGACGGTATGCGCCAACGCAAGTGGTAGTGACCTCCTCGTCCTTGATGGCGAAACCGGCTATCTGGCTCCCCCACGGGATACTGCGGTATTTTTTGAACGCGTAAACCGACTCATCTCTGATCATCAGCTCCGAGAGGCGTTGGGCAGAGCAGCCCGAGAGCGGGCGATGGCTTTTGAGTGGACCAATATTATGGGCCACCTAGCCGGCTACTATCAGGAGATCTGGCGGGGATTTCCCGGAGGACATGGCGATGCTCTTGCCACATCCAGATCTGGACGGCGCATTCGAAAAGCGGTTGCTTAGTTTTGCGCCTGTTATTTATTTCTCACTCGTTCCCCCCTGAAAACAGCCCCCTTGAAAGTATCGGGGGCATGCAGCGCGTTGCCGTAGAGCTTGCGGATGCACTGGCAAAACGGGATGATCTGCAGTATCGGCAGTTGGTACTACGCAGTGCATGGAGATGGCATCATATTCAATGCGCTCCCTGGCTTGCAACAACAGCGGCTCGCCTGCACCGGATCGCCTCACAAGGACAGACCGATGTTGTATTGTTTTCGTCCATGGTGACGGGAGCTCTCGCGACACTCATACGCAAACAGTGCTCGGCTGCAAACATTCAGTTGGCCGCTATTGCTCACGGCCGGGATGTAACCCTTCCAGGAATCTATCAGACCTTACAGATTCGCCGTACATTGAAGGCCCTTGACTGTGTTTTGCCCGTGAGTCGGGCGACCGGGCTTGAATGTGAAAAACGGGGCATGCCCACGTCACGGATTCAAGTCATTCCGAATGGGGTCACCGTATCAAGATACACGGTTGGACCCGGGAGTGAGGGCCGCGTGCAAAAACTACTCAGCGTCGGCCGCCTGGTAAAACGGAAGGGGTTTGCCTGGTTTGTCGACCAGATCATGCCAGTGCTGCCATCACACATCGAATACTGGATCGCTGGCACGGGACCCGAGTCGGAAGCCATCCAACACGCCGCCACAGCGCGTGGACTTGAGGGGCGCGTACATCTACTGGGCCGCTGCTCTGATGAACATCTTGTAAAACTCTACAGCGAGTCCGATCTTCTGATCATGCCAAACCTCCCTGTTGAGGGAGATATGGAGGGTTTTGGTGTCGTCATGCTGGAAGCTGGCTCATCCGGCACACCCGCCATCGCTGCGGATCTCGAAGGAATCCGGGATGTCATTACCAATGATGTCAACGGACGGCTTGTGCCAAGCGGCGATGCCTCAGCCTTCAAGAATGCCATCCTAGACTACCCCACCTCCCCGGCAGCGCGGGCGAAGGCGCACAAACATACCACCGAAAAATTCAGTTGGCCCAGTGTAGCAGAACTCTATGTTCGCCACCTCCGTGAACTACATACCGGCACACTCACTGACTAATTCCGCCTTATCCTCCTGACCCGTCTGGGCATACGCCTGAAACAGGGCCGCACAGATTCCGACCAAAGAGCGTCCCTCTTCCATTTCTGCGTACTCCTTCGCTACTTCCAGTGGTATGATCGAATCTCCGTACAATCCTCTGCGCTCCGCTGCAAGGACATCTATCTCTGCCAAGATGCCCGCTTCTTCTTCATCCGAAAGTTCTTCCCGTCGTTCACGCATATCATCATCCATGGCATTAATTTGCTGCTGAAGCGCGTTTGCTTTGTTGATATAAGCGGCCCCCAGGTTATAGTGCGCGTCAACATATCCTTCCTCAAGTACGGTCGCCTCACGAAGCTCTTCAATGGCTTCATCAAAACGTTCTGCCTGAAGTAACAGGGATCCATAGTTGTATCGATAGATCGCATTTTCTGGATTATTGGCAACAGCATTGCCATAGGTTTCCAGTGCACGATCATCCTGTCCTGTTTCTGAGTATGCATTCAAGAGATAATTCTGCAACTCAGCGTTGTTGGGAAAGTGACCACTGGCCTCTTCCAGAAGGGGTACGGCCTCCGCAGCACGGTCACTTGTGAGATAGATCCGTGCCAAGAAACTGTATAGTTCGGGATCCGCGCCACCTTTCTCAAGTGCCAGCTTCAGTGGTTCGATCGCTGTATCACTATCACCAGCTCCAAGTAGGGCGTAGGCCCAGTTCACGTAGGACCCTGACGAATCTGGAAAAACGATTGCGGTCGCTTGAAAATGCCTCGCGGAATTCTTGAAGTGTTCCGCCTGCAGGGCATCATCACCTGCCGCAGACTGGGCATTGTTGAATTCTGTGATCCCCGCGTTGAATGTTTGCATATAGAAGATTTGTAATCGGCCGATCACACCATCGGCTTCGCTGGGATCAAGCTCAAGAACTTTTCGATATGCCTCGGCCATTCCTTCTATATGCCCCAGGTACTCATCCATGGAGCTTTGCGAAGCCTGTGCATCGTGAACCCGAGCCAATAAATCCCAAGTTCTATGGTCATCCGGCTTGTCTGCCAATAGCTCTTGTGCCAAGCTCATAGCCTCCTCGTATTCTCCCCGATCAAGAGCCCGATTTGCTCTGCGAAGCTGTGCCTGACTTTGAGGAACTACCGCCAGAGCGGCAAAAATCAATGCAAAGATGAAAGAAATCCGTTTCATGGTACCACACTTTTGTTGTTCGTTGCTTTCCAGATTCAGGGAGATGTGGAACACAGAAGCCGTCTGAATAGTGCCACACACCCGAACATACAATATACAGAAGTTTACTCTCAGCGTTCCAGGGGAACTCCAATGATCGGGAGATCCTGCCTGTGTGATTGTGCTCAACAGGCATTACGGACGCTGGCAGAGACCCTACCCCCAAATGAAAATGACGGGCCCTCCGTAGAACAATATGAACCCACAGGCATCGTCAAGGGGCTAAATCTGAGGTTCTCCCCAAAATCTCTCTAATCCGTACGCAAAACCCGCCGCACACACTAAGCTCCCCGTGCGAAAGACGTACGCACTCTGGGTGAATTCTCGGAATGGCGTCTTCACTGAAACTGTACTTACGCCCCTCACGGGCCAACCGGCAAGTCAAATCTATAAAGTTGTATGATATGTGATATATTTCAAGTATATTTCCTGCGGACTACGAATCAAAATGATTTCCTAATGCAACGTTTCCTGTTATTCGTCCTTCTTTTATGCACTGCACCTGTTACCGTCTGGGGACAGCATGCAGGCATCTTCATTTCACAAAAAGAAGCGCTCGCAATCCGAGAAGCACAAGGACACTACCCCCTGCTTGATGAGGCAATCGCCCTAGCAGAAGGGACAATGGAAACCGCGTTTGCAAACCCCATGGAAGTCCCCAACCCCGGGGAAGCTGGGGGATACGAGCATGAACGGCACAAGCAAAACTACCGCGAAATGCGCTACGCCGGTCTGCTCTACAGTATCACCGGTGAGGACAAATATGCAGCTTTTGTCCGCGACATGCTGGAAATGTATGCCATTCTATATCCAACCCTCGGTCCGCATCCGCTAGCACATCACCAGAAGCCAGGAAAGCTTTTCCATCAAACTCTCAACGAGGAAGTGTGGCTTGTACACACCAGTATTGCCTACGATTGCGTGTACGACTGGCTCTCGGAAGAAGAGCGGGCCCGGTTCGAAAGCAACATCTTTCGGCCCATGGCGGATTGGTTTCTTGTCCGTAACAAAGCGGAGTTTGACCGAATTCATAATCACGGAACCTGGGCCGTGGCTGCGGTCGGTATGATTGCGTATGTGTTGGGAGATCTGGAATTGGTTGAAAAATCCCTGCATGGTTCAGATCTAGATGGGAAAGGAGGATTCCTTGCACAACTTGACCTCTTGTTCTCGCCGGATGGGTACTACATGGAAGGACCTTACTACATCCGATATGCGCTCATGCCCTTTTTCTACTTTGCGGAAGCGGTGGAGCGTATGCAACCCGAAGTGGGCATCTATGAGTACCGTGATCAGATCCTTAAAAAAGCATACTATTCAGCGGTTCAGACATCTTTCCCCGATGGGGTTTTCCCACCGATTAATGACGCTTCATTAACTATGGATGTTGCAGCACCGGAAGTCATTCTGGCGAACTCCCTGGCCTATGACCGCTATGGAATGAACGAAGATCTTCTGGGAGTGGCCAAAGTTCAGGGACGGGTTTCTTTGAATGGGTCCGGATTGGCGCTTGCCCGCGATTTTGACTCCAGTGAATCGGATCCCCTGATTGCCTGGCCTTCGGTTGAATTCAGTGATGGAAGTGATGGCCTTTCCGGTGGACTGGGAATTCTCCGAATGGGTCAGGGTGCAGATCCGTCTATGCTCCTTATGAAATACGGTGTGCATGGAGGGGGACACGGACACTTTGACAAATTGCACTTCATCTTTTTCGGTCAGGATCGCCAAGTCGTTCGAGACTACGGTTTCGGAAGATGGATCAATGTGGAACCCAAGTTTGGCGGACGGTACTTGCCGGAAAACAACTCCTACGCCATGCAGACCGTTGCACACAATACGGTCGTCGTTGATGGCGTATCGCAAAACATGGGCAATGAAGACCCTGCCGAATCAATGTCTGCCAAACGACATTTTTTTGAGGCAGAGGATCCGCACGCAATCGCGATGAGCGCACGTGCTGACACCTACTACGACGGTGTAGATATGCAGCGCACCATGCTTCTAGTCAGAGATGAAACCCTCCTATATCCGGTTGTCGTAGACCTGTTTCGCTTGCGCAGTGATACAGTGCACCAATACGATTACCCGCTGCACTATTCTGGCCAATACATCACCTCAAACCTGCAATTGGAAACCGATACGGGTGTATTGGAACCCCTGGGAGATGATCATGGATATCAGCACATCTGGCAAACTGCGCATGCCCAAAGAGATTCAACCATCCAGTATACCTGGCTGGACGGTAATCGGTACTACTCATTGATCTCTTCGGCATGGCCCGGAACCGAAGTATATCTTGGACGCACGGGAGCGAACGACCCCAACTTTAATCTAAGGTCGCATCCTCTTTTGATCCTGCGTCGACAGGCTGACACGCATTTGTTTGCCTCCGTCATTGAGCCCCACGGCTACTTTAATGAAGCTCGGGAACGCTCTGTACAAGCCAGGCCCCGGATCACGGGCGTGGAGGTGGTGGGCCATTCAGAGGTGGCCAGTGTAATCCGTATCACCGGTCAGGAAGGTCTGCATTGGCAAATAATCGTTTCAAACCTTTCCGAGGAAATCGTCGAACAGCAGGAGGTTGTATTCGGTGATCAATCTTTCCAGTGGACCGGGAGATACCATGTCGACTTCCAGAACAACGATGGAGAGAATTAACATGCAACCATTAGTTTCCCCGAGCCATACCTCAATGATTCTCTAACCATTTTTCACTACAACATACTGTCATAAATCAAATACAGCATGACTCTTGATCTGAACAAAAAAGTAGCACTGGTTACCGGTGGCGGCAGAGACATCGGGAGATGGATCGTCTACAATTTGGCCAAAGCAGGCGCTTCTGTCATCGTTAATTATCACTCCAGTAAAGAAGATGCGGAGGAAACGGTTGCAGAAGTAACTAGGTTTGGCGGCCAGGCCGTTGCGATTCAAGCCGACATCACACAAGCTGCGGAAGTGAACCGGCTGCTTGCTGAAGGTACCGAAGCTTTTGGTGGAACCTTGGACATCCTGGTCAACAATGCTGGTGGCCTCCTGGCTCGCAAGAAACTTGACGAGATGGACGAATCCTTCTGGGATGCCGTTATGGCTGTAAATCTCAAATCTGTCTTTCTGGTTTCTCAAGCGGCACTGGCCTACATGAAGCCTGGGGGCACAATCGTAAATCTGTCCTCCCTCGCGGCACGTGATGGTGGCGGAGGCGGATCCATTGCCTATGCGACTGCAAAAGGAGGTGTACTAACGATGACCCGCGGAATGGCAAAAGAGTTGTCCGCGAGGAAAATCCGTGTAAACTGTGTCTCACCAGGCCTGATTAATACAACCTTTCACGACACCTTTACGCCTGACGAGGTTCGGAAGATGGTTGCCGGCAAGACGGCGTCAGGTCGTGAGGGAGAATCACAGGATGTAGCGAATGTGGTCACGTTCCTGGCATCGGATGCTTCGGAGTATGTGAATGGTGAATCCATAGAAATAAACGGCGGCCTGTACTTCATCTAAGATCGATTGCTGTAATGAGCGAAATTGGCACGTTTATCATCTTGAGAACCAACTGGATTGACATGGAATGCTGGGTCCAATAAATTGCGGAATGAGCCTGACTGGTAAGTATATGCTGTTTTACCTGCTGCTTACCCCGCTACTGCTAAGCAGCGGGGGCTGCGGTTCTTCTGAGGACAGCATTGAGCTCCGGTTGGCCCATGTACTGGATTCCACACACCCTGTACACCTTGGAATGGCGTTTATGGGAGATCGCCTGGAGGAACTCTCCGGCGGGACGATAAGTGTAAAGATCTATCCCAGTGGCCAGTTGGGAAATGAGCGAGAGTCCGTAGAGCTGCTCCAACTCGGCACCCTTGATATGGCAAAGACTGCCTCCAGTGTGATTGAGAATTTTGTGCCTGCCATGGGGGTCTACAGTCTGCCCTATCTCTTTGAAGATCAGGACCACCTCTGGGAAACCCTCCAGGGGGATGTGGGACAGGAAATCCTTATGCAGGGATTACCCTACCGAATCCGTGGACTGTGCTATTACGACGCCGGATTCCGAAGCTTTTATATACACGACAAAAGAGTGGAGACACCGGATGACCTTGAAGGATTGAAAATTCGTGTGATGCGAAGCAATCTTTCCATCCAAACGATCAACTTGCTCGGTGCAAACGCCACACCAATGGCTTACGGGGAGCTTTACACTGCATTACAACAGGGTGTCGTGGACGGTGCAGAAAACAATCCCCCAAATTTCTATGGCTCTAAACACTTCGAGCAAGCGCGTTACTACACTCTGGATGAACATGCGGCTCCTCCAGATGTCCTGCTGATTGGTACGCATACCTGGAATAAACTGTCTCCTTTGCAGAGGCAATGGCTAACCCAGGCCGTGGAAGAATCCGTAGCCTTTCAGCGTGAATTATGGAAAGAAGCAAGCCAAGAAGCCCTGCAAGCCGTGGCAGAAGACGGGGTTACGGTCGTTCGGCCAGATAAGCGTCCCTTCCAAGAAGCGGTCTCACCGCTCTATGAGTCTCTTGAGGGGACTGAGCTTGGGCAGTGGGCGAATCGAATACGGTCGCCTAATACCAACCTTCCCTGATCATAGATGACACGTATTCTTGACAAAGCTCTTGCAGGACTGTTGGTCACCCTAATGTCCATCATGGTCGTCACCGTGTCCTGGCAGGTCATTACGCGTTTTTTGCTTAACAGTCCCAGTTCCTATACAGAAGAACTCGCCACCTACCTGCTCATCTGGATTAGCTTACTCGGTGCTGCATACGCTCTGCGTGTGCGCGCACATCTAGGCATCGACGTACTTGTACGAAAACTAAAGGCCTCCCGGCAACAATCGGTTCATGTATTTGCCCACCTTGTCATTATTCTCTTTTCCATGATCGCACTGGTTTTCGGGGGAAGTTGGCTCGTATATGTGACCTTGGACCTGAATCAGCTTTCTGCAGCCTTTCAAGTCCCGATCGGATACGTGTATTTGGTTCTTCCGCTCAGTGGGCTCTTGATGACCTACTACAGTGTCATTGCTCTTCAAGAAAATTCTGGTCAACAGGAGGACTCTTCCCTCACGGCTGATCGCATTCCAGAGACCTCCTGAATTGGATCTGATAAATGGGTGCTGCTGTATTTGTACTTGTCGTGAGCTTTTTGATTCTGCTGCTGCTGAATGTGCCAGTGGCTTATTGCCTTGGCATGGCGACCCTGCTAACCATGGCTGTAGCAGTAGATTTTGTACCCGCAGTCAGCACAACAGCGCAGCGCATTGCCACGGGCCTAGACAGTTTTACGCTACTGGCCATCCCCTTTTTCATTCTTGCAGGCAATCTGATGGGGCGGGGGGGAATTGCACGCCGTCTCATTGCACTTGCCCGCGCCTTGATTGGGGCTTTCCCCGGAGGTCTCGCGCTTGTAAATATCATTGCGTGTATGCTCTTTGGTGCGATTTCAGGTTCCGGGATCGCCGCAGCGGCTGCAATTGGATCTGTCATGCATCCCAAGATGGTTGACGGTGGCTATGCACCCGGTTTCAGCACTGCCGTCAATGTGTCCTCTGCTACAACCGGATTGCTCATCCCCCCCAGCAATGTTCTGATCGTGTATTCGCTTGCCAGCGGCACCGTATCGGTCGCTGCACTCTTCATTGCTGGATACCTGCCTGGCATTCTCATTGGCGGCTTCCTGATGGCTGTAACCGCCTTCGTCGCACACAAGAAAGGATACGGCAGGGGCGAACGCGTGGCACTTCGGGAAGTGTTCATGCACTTCGTGCACGCCCTGCCGAGCCTCACTCTGGTCGTGGTCGTCATTGGAGGGATCATCGCAGGAATCTTTACTGCGACAGAAGCTGCTGCAATTGCCGTCCTCTATGCTCTGGCACTCGTACTGCTCTACCGTGAAATACAATTACGGGATCTCTATGATGTATTGCTCAACAGTGTGACCACGACTGCCGTAGTGATGCTCCTTATTGGCACTTCTCTGGCACTCTCCTGGGTCCTTTCTTTTGAAGGGATTCCACAGGGAATCGCTGAATCACTTTTAGCGATAAGTGATAACAAGATCGTCGTGCTTCTGCTCATCAATGTGCTGTTGTTGATGGTGGGCACCTTCATGGACATGACCCCGGCAATCCTGATCTTTACCCCCATTTTTCTGCCGGTAGTCGTGGGCTTCGGAATTGATCCTCTCCACTTCGGGATCCTGATGGTGGCGAATCTTTGCATCGGCCTCTGTACTCCTCCCGTGGGAACGGTTCTCTTTGCCGGTGCAGGAATTTCCAAGGTAAGTGTTCAGGCAATCATTCGGCCTCTGGCTCCCCTGTATATTGCGATGCTGGTGGCACTGATCCTGATCACTTTCATTCCGGAAATAACACTGCTTATTCCCCGGCTATTTGGCTTTTAATCTGTACTTGATAATGAAGCAATTCCATCCTGTCCTTCCACCTTGTCACCTGACGACTCGTGATCCCTTCTCCTTTTCACCAGAGAACGTGCCCTCACGATTGCTTTGTCGTATACTTTTTCTCCTCCAACAGCGTACAAGGACGCCTTTTGATTCTATTTTGTTATGACCCAAAAATTCACCCCCGTGGGAAAACCTCAGTTACTCAGTCATTCGGTAGTCGAAGCCATTGAGAACTCCATCCGCAAAAACGACCTGCGGCCTGGAATGCGACTTGCCTCCGAATTAGACCTGTGTTCTCAATTTGGAGTAAGCAGGACCGTGTTGCGAGAAGCACTGCGCATGCTCTCTGGACGCGGCCTGATTCGTATTGAAAAAGGGCGTGGTATTTTCGTCTCCGAACTCTCTGCTGAGACGGTGAGCACTCCACTGCAGATGTATCTCCAGCAGCATACCGGAGACCTGAAGTACATTGACCTCATTAAGGCACGGCAACTAATTGAACCGTCAATCGCTGCCGAAGCGTCACTTCACCATACCCCCGATGATGCAAGGCAACTCCAGGAAGACTTTGACGCAATGAGTTCATGGACCGGAGGAAATGAAGAACTCGCCAATTTGGATCTTGCATTCCACCAACACATCGCAATCGCATCTGGTAATAGTGTTGTGCCACTTTTGATCGCACCTATCCATGCGCTCATGCCACAAGTCAAATCATCGGTCCATAAAGTGGTTGAAGATGCAAAATACTCGGCCATTGAATGGCATCGGCGCATCCTTGATGCCATTCTGGAGCGAGACCCGGAAGCTGCGCGTACCAACATGGAATATCACCTAGTCGAATCAGGAAAACATATCTCCCGGATGTTAGCTGCCCAGACCGCATCCGAAACCCTGGAGAATGCCGCCTGAGTCAAGCCTCCCCGCACAAAACCGTACCCAAGGAAAGAATCCCCGCAGGGTGGTGTTACAAAGATTGTGAGTACCGCACAGCCTCCCGCGTACCGCTCCTTACCCTGCAATCAGAATCACCGTGCCAAGCTGTTGTCCTAACTCCGTCAACCGCCCCCGCTGATTGCTCTCTTACATCAAGCGTCTATCAGGGAGTCTCTGCTGCGAGCCGCTGTCTGAGTTGATGCAGATACAAGGAAGGGACCATCATCTCTCCCGGCCAATTTACACCTTCCTGATAGCTGCCTGCCCCAATCTGCATTCGCACCGGTACATTACTCGATAGGCCCACGATCGCACTACTACCCTTCAACGCACCTAGATAAACAGGCTGGCGTATTGCTTCCGCTTGCGGATAGACAACCTTGGCGTTCCACAGTATCGGTGATGAACGTCCATCCAGATCCAAGATTCCATCTGAATTACCTTGGACCGTAACAGATTCGTACAAACTGGGATAGATACAACCCGCATCATAGACGCGGCCGATCAGGCCAGCGGTCATAACATTGAATCCTCCACTGCCTTCGCAGCCAACCGTGTGCACCGCGTTCGAATGCACACGAATATTCTTCATCAAAATATGCCTGGAGTCCCGTGCATGAATCCCATAATGACCTCCCCGCCCGCGAACTGCAACCTCATCAAGCGTCACCTGAGATGCTGTATCCAGAATGATTGCCGCATCTGCATTGCCGACCTCTATATTTCGTATCCATCCATGCCGCACACCCTCAAAATACAATGCATTGTATCCGTCTTCAAGATGATGTCCTCCATACGGCACCTTGGCAAACTCGATACTGAGATGCTCTATACCAACCTCCACAACATTCGCCACCGCCCTCACCTGTGGTTCAAGTTCTGGCGTGAGGTTAACTAGCAGGGGTTCTTTGATATACACTGTATTCCCTTCCAGTGCCGTGATCGTGACATCCTGGAAGTACTGTTGTCTGGTATCCGAGCCGGGATTCCCCGTGAACCACAAAATTCTCATATCCCCCGGGAAACTCAGAACCTCTGGCTTTGATACCGCCAGCATATGTGCCCCCTGGTGCCCCTGAAGGATCGAGGAGGAAGGTCCTGCTTCCTGTTTCGGGTTTGACCGGACCCAAAATACTCCACCCCGACTCGAGTACGGTGACCGTGTCCTCCCTTGCACTGTGAGCGAGTCATACAATCCCTCAAAGTCGGCAGATACATCCATCGCACCAAGGGGCCTCTCCACACTGATCACGGTCTTGCCGATCCCGCTGCCACGCAAAATCAGACTGTCCCGCTCTAAAAAGAGTACTTGAGACAGATGAAATCGGCCCTCCGGGATCCCGATTACAACCCATCCTTGCCGGGTGTCCACTGCCTGGATCGCCCTTTTGAAGGCTTGGGTGTCGTCATTCATATCCTCACCCGTTGCGCCGTAATCAGTCACCTTCAGGGTTGATTCAAGATGGGACGGAGAATCTTCTCCCCACTGATAGCCTGCATAGGAAAAATCCGCCAGTGTGTGGGCCGTATCCTGCAGAATCTTTGGCGACCAAGGCTGTCCCCACCATGAAGGACCAACATCAGACGGGGAAAGAGGGGGATAGGTCGGCGAGGCACCTTTCCCTGATGCTGAGCCTGTGGGGGAGGGCTGCTGCATACCATGGACCCCGCTTACCAAATCCGGGTCCTCCCAGTGTATGCCATCCGGTTCCGGGATCCCCAATTGCGTACCGTAAAACACATTCCCTCTCCACATAATGTCCTCCACAGATACATACGTGGTCACGACCGGTTTGTCGCTTTCTGTGAAGAGGACGTTGTCTTGGAATAACACGTTTTCCGGTAGGAGTGTTTTTTCTCCGTCGGCTCCCAACCCGAAAAAGATGCTCACTTCTGTTCCAATAAAGGTGTTCCGGGCAATCGTCGGCCGCTTCACCTGAAAGTACCGGTTCAGGGGCGAGTTGGGAATACCATTCATCACCGAAAGGGTCGAGCGTGATGAATCGCCTTTCAACTCAGAGAAGTAGTTGTGGACGACCGTATGATCCTCCCCTATAATCCGCACCCCGCCGGTCCCTGGTTTTCCTCTGCCCAGGAACCAGTTTTCTCTGACAACCGCATGATTGCCATGGCGGAGCGTCAGGGCGCCTTGTACCTCCAGGAAAGTGTTATGGCGATAGGTATTATGCCCCGACTTGTTTGAAATAATTTCATGCTCCCCATCGGTGCGCTCGAACAGATTGTGCCCTACTACGGTGTACGAATCCTGCATGGAGCGGCTGCTCGTGCCAATGCGAATGGTTTCGCCACCATTCTTGCCCAACTCAGGTCGTGGACCAAAATGGTTTTGATCCACCCGGTGGTGATTGGGCGTGTCGTTCGGCGGATCTTCAAGCCATACGACGAACGTGGCACCATCGTGCGTCTTCCCTGCAAAATAGCAGTGATCTACCCGGTTGTATGTACCGTACAGAGAAACCCATTTGTATTGCAATAACCAGTTTGCGGGATTATACTCTGTCACGGCACAATTCGTCACCCGGCTATGATGCGCCATCCTGTCCGTACGAAAAGCGATCACATGCCCCCGCTCCAGCGCTCCCCGATGAAACCATAATCCCTCTACTTTCAGATACTTCCCTCCAATCCGAAGCCGGGAACGTCCCGTCAGAATCACCTCTCCCGGGGATTCTGCGCGAACCGTTATGGAATCCCCTTCTGCACCGTCCGCATCAAATACCAGATCTGCATCGTGCCACGTACCATTGGCCATAACGATTGTATCGCCCGGTCGGGCCTGACGCACCGCTTCCTGAAACTCTTCCACTGTGCTTACCCGCGTAGTATCTGGTACGACGGGTACTGCAGTTGCCAATATTAGAATGACTAGCCCAATCAATGCTTTATCAAGGTCTGCTTCATAGGATTTCCGTCCGCCTCAATGACAACAAAATAAACTCCGGGGGCAAGTCCGGACCCGTCAAACAGAACAGAATGGTCTCCCAGACTCCGGGGACTATCCATCAATGTGGCAATCTCACGCCCTAACAGATCGTAGACACTCAACTGTACATGGCTAGGTTGCTCAAGTGTAAAGTCGATTGAAACCATAGACCGAAACGGATTCGGGTAGCCCTGAACCATTGCATGCCGTGCTTCTGGCACCGGAAGTTCAGTGGTCAGAACGGTGCTGAGGTAGGATGGCCCCACATCCTGCGAGGTAAGAGGTCTGTAGAGGACTGGGGATGAGCTGATTTCATCTGCCCCAATATCGGGTTCCCCGTCCCGCTGTTGCCCATCAATATCATCAGACACGAAATCCAGGGAAGTCGCTGCCCCCACTGCGACACTTGTATTGGAAAGAACCCATAGATCCTCGTCCGCCTGCAGTTCGGGGTCCGCAACGAGGATGCCATCAACCTGCTCAATGCCAAGTTCGGCTCCGTAAAATACATTGGACATGTAGGACACATTGGTCGGTGTGTCCTCATACTCTACAATCGGTCCATCCTGGGTCACGACCAGATTATTTACAATCTGGAGACCATCCGGGGCAAGGGACTGCTCTGAACTCCTGCCTGCTCCCATAACGAACGTCTCCTCCACATTAACGAAAGTATTGAACGCTACCACCGCATCCTTGACCTGAAAATATCGGTTCAGCGGAGAATTCGGTACACCGTTGACGATAGCTAGGGCGGCACGATAACCTGTGCCTTGCAAATCCTGAAAATAGTTGTTGTACACCCTGTGCCGCTCCCCAATGATTCGAACTCCGCCCGACCTCGACTTTCCTTCCCCTAAAAAGTAGTTACCATAGACACTGGCTTCGTTCCCATGCCGCAGAGTAAGCGTACCAGAGGATCTGCGAAACGTGTTGTGACGAAAAACATTGTTACCGCTCTTGTTTGAGATAATTTCGATCTCTCCATCACACTCCTCAAAGAGGTTATGCTCTACAGTCACATTCGCATTCTGCATGGATCGGCTACTGGTCCCAATTCGAAGAGACTCTCCACCGTTCTTGGGTAACGGCGGGCGGTGCCCGAAGTAGTTCTGATCAATCCGGTGCCACACCGGATTATCATTGGGAGGATCGCGCAACCAGACAACCACCGTTGCGCCGTCATGGCTTTTGCCCGCAAAATGACAATGGTCAACACGATTATGGGAGCCGTAGATTGAGACCCACTTGTATTCCGTCAAGTAACTTGAAGGATTGTAATTGGTGACGGCACAATTCGTAAGCCGGCTGTGGCTACTCAGGCGCGAAGATGAACGTCGAAATTCGATAATATGCCCACTGCGCAACGCACCTTGATCAAACCACAAGCCATCCACCTTGAGGTAGGATCCGCCTATTTTCAGACGGGAAGAGCCTGTCAGGATTACCTGCCCTGGAGTTTCAGCTCGGAGTGTGATCGTATCTCCCTCCGCGCCTTCATTATAGAATTCAACAACGACATCGGTCCAGGTACCATTTGCCATGACAATGGTGTCTCCTGGCTCCGAAGACGCAATCGCATCCGAAAGTTCCTGCGGGGTACTAGCTACACGCTCCACCTGCGCATGAGCGACAGATGGAGCGAGAAGCAAGCACAACACACACTTAATGCTGTATTTTCTATACAGAATCCAGAACACTAGATCACTTGACCACCACCAGTTTACGCCACGTACTCTCACCATCTACAGTAAGTCTATAGAAATAGGTACCCGCTCCCTGCTGTTGCATCGAAAGGGAAACAGAGTACGAGCCTGCAGAATCATATCCCTCCTTGAGACGGGCAACGCTTCTGCCTAGCAGATCAAACACCTCCAGCGTAACATGTCCATCACGACCCAAGTGGTACGGGATCGTGGTTTCAATATTGAACGGATTGGGATAATTCTGATCCAGTATGATATCGGTTTCGCTTGGGATAGGAGTGTCTTCTTCTATGGCTACGTTTGTTCCCGGCATCCATCGCATGTCTCCGATTCCCATTCCATCGGTTCCCATTGTAAGAAGTGGAGAACTCGCGGGGAGTGTGAAATCCAGCATGTCTGGATCAGCAAATTCAGGATCAATTTCAGAAATCTCAGCTTGTGTGGAACTGCCGCGCAATCTGATCGGCGAAACCATGAAAACATTACTGTGCGATATGCTTGAGGTGCCCGTGAGGTCGACGCTCCAATCTGCATCAGCCTTGCTGTTTGCAATAATGCTGTTGGTGATCTGGGCCGTTTGCATATCCCTTGGCCAAATTGCACGTCCGTTGTCAAATCCACAATTGTAACAAGTGAGACGATCCACAATAAACTCAGGCTCCGGCGTATCTGGGTCAGTATCGCCGCTGTATACCTGGATGGCTGAGCGTTTGGTATTCGCAATCGTTGTATTAGACACCTCAAAATACTTCGCAGGGAAGAATCCCATATCCTTGCGATTATCTGCTTCATCCTTCATCCGAATCCCTTCTTTACCACTGCCACTGAGAATCGAATTGCGGAAGATTACCGAATCTGCATAGGTCTCCGAATACTGCCGCAAAAAATTCCCGTCGCTACCAGCGACCACATCGTGGAGGTAGCTGTCGGTGACCTTAAGTACGGTTGAAGAATCGACTTCACCACGAACACGGAGCAAGTACTTGGCATTGAAATCCGTCCCGGCCTGTCCATCAATTTCAATACCGTCAAGGTGAAGGGAGTTGAGAATTTCGAAAACAACCCGCGTACTTTCATCCACTTCGTTGTTCTTGATCACTGGCCGTTCGTCTAGTCCGGCAGTTGCCCGAATCGTAAGTGGAATTGTGATATCTATGCGCTCGTCGTTGAGGTACTCACCTCCCGAATCGGTTAGTTCGATAATATCACCGGCCTCTGCTGCATCAACAGCATCCGAGAGTGTGTTTTGTCCCGCCGATACTTTGTGAACAGTAGCCGTCTTCGGGGCCCACCGGGAATCACCGGGAGTTGAACCGTCCGTACCTTTTCCGATCAGAGGACTTCCTGCCATGAGCGTAAAGTCGCCGTTTGCTGCATCAACAAACATTGGATCCACTGCATACAGATTCATAATGGTCGGTTCTCCCCCTCCGGTCCAGGCTCCATCATCACTGACGTTGAGCGTGTCACTGTATGCTAAGGTAGCCCCCGTCTCCAGCCAAGGCGCACCCAGCGTCTTTCCGGTTCCATTTACGATGTCATAGTTATCCACCATAATCGTGTTGGTCACCGTTGAGTTCTCCGCATATTTCAGATTTAGAAAATAATGACCTACGTTGTACATGGTTACACGATCAATGACAACTTCCGGGCCAGGTGTATTTGGATCTTGATCTCCACCGTACACGCTGATCGCATCGTTCTTAATATTCCAGAAAGTGGAATTGGAGACCTCGAAATACTTCACATTAAAAAATCCAAACCCTGGACGATCACTGTCTTCATCGCGCGCCCGAATCCCTTCCTTGCCCGTATTGAATACCAGCGTGTTTCGGATAATGATCGAATCCGCCATGGTTTGACCGTAGGCTCGGAACGCATTTCCGTCGGATCCATGAACAATATCATGAAAGTAGCAGTCGATAATTTTGAGTACGTAGTTCTTTTTTACATTCTCTCCTGCATCGCCAGATCCACTACCGGTCCGGATCCCGTACTTGGTCGTCAGTCCCTCGTGTGCCAACCCATCAAATTCAAGACCGATCAGGGTCATATCGCCATAGAGACGAATGATGTCCTTCGTGCCGTCTTCTCCGTTATTTATCAGTACCGGGCGGTTCGTAAGCCCCGGGGCTGCCATGATCGTGAGCGAGAGCGAGCTGTCTGGCTTAAGTTCATCGTCATTTAGATACTGGCCTCCGTCCGTTGTTAAAACGAGCGTGTCTCCCGGCACAGCGGCTGCCACCGCATCAAGTAATGTGTTCTGGCCAGCTTCCACTTCAACTTTCATCTGGGCAAAAGCAGGCTTGGCTCCCAGGAATACCAAGGCAATAATGAGCCCAAAACAGGTGGTAATTGTACGCATGTGTAAATCCGTTCTAATTAAGGGTATGTGTAATGCATTACACGTATGATGTAATACAAGTTAATAAATAGTTTCAGTAATTGCAAACTTTTGTGTCCCTCTCTCACTTCGACCTCAAAAAGACAACCAACATATTCGCTCCTTCAATCAAAAACAAAACCATTGTAGACTTGGAGAGGATCATTCTCTGACCTACGGACTCAATCGGGGATTCTAGACTCCCTCATGAGCACTGCGCCTCATATACCCCTGATCAATGGTCCGAATTCTACCGAGCCCTCGATTATCTGATGCGCACAACACGACCAAACTGAACCGCACCGCTCGCATCCGTCAAACGGACAAGGTATATGGCAGCGGGAGCGGGCGAACCAGATACCGTATATCCATCCCACACGACGCGGACCGTTTCCTCACCGATTAGGCTTTCTCCTTCAAGTTCTCGTATCCGCTGACCCAAAAGGTTGTATATCTCCACACTAAAAAAGCCTTGATGCCGTACCGGTACCTCCAGAGTTACATCGTGACTGAATGGATTTGGATAGGCTTGCAGCCGACCTGGAAGGACCGGATTGGGGATCGGCTCAACGCTCGTTCTTTTTAAACCAATCAACAGACGATCTCCTTGGAGCGTGAATGGGTTTGTCTGCTCATTTACACGCACCTCTTGCACCGACTCTGCATCCATCATAACAACCTCAATCTGTACTGATGGGTGCACTAAAGGCACAGCAATATCAAGAATTCCGCGCACGCTGGCGTCCAGAGCGAGCGTCACCTTTGAACCCGAATAGATCTCTACCTCAGTACTCTTGAACGAACTCGCTTCGCGGACAGCTACATTCTGCCACCCTGCGTCAGTGCTTCGTAGCCATGCAAACGTTGCATCCGTCGCAAGTATGTCCAGTTCGCGAGGTTCTGATCGTGGCTGCAGAAAAACATAATCCAATGTCCCCGATCGGGTAAGCTTGGCAGCTACATAGTTCTCCGTGCTTAAGTCATCAACTTCCGGAACCGGAGCCTCTTGGGAGGCCGGTAAAAGCAGTTGAATGAATGCCGCTTCCTGGCCGACCTGTGCCGCTTCAACATAACTTTCACGCCTCTCATCCTTGAAAAGGCTAACGTACCCGGTTTCCACGCTCAGATCAACAGATTCAGGCAGTATATATGCATCCAGCCTCGCGGCAGCTCCAAAGCGGTTTCCAAAGGGAGACCACGACATATAGTTTCCTTCCTGATTGAATGTCCCGCGCCCGTGCAAATAAGTTCTGTAGGTATGTTCCTTTGAGCCGTAAAGCAGATCCGAGACAATGAAAAAATCCCGATCAATAAAAGCAACCGCCCGGCGTAAACGCACATCCTCTGGACGGAGATAGCCAGTTTCCTTTTCCGCAAACCCAAAGAATTGGGAATCAATTTCGTAACGGGCAGGGGGAGTGATATTATACGTATACGGTACCCTAAGCAGGTTGTCCGTCACAGGCTGGTATCCATCTGCCGTCACAATATTGTGTGCCTTCGCCGTGAGATACCAAGATCTACGCCGGTCATCAGAAAATCCACCAGGGCCATAGCCTGCGTCCGGGGCTAAAATGGCATCGTTCCCTCCCAGGAAAAAAGATAATTGGTCTGGATGATTATGATTGTCTGCTTCGGCAACACCGTGGAAAAGCAGGTACCGATCATCTGACGCAGGTTCCCAGCTCCTTCGAAAAACGACCTGCCCCCCCTCCAGAAACTGGTTTGGCGATACCGTTGGAGCGACGGGTTCGATGGAAGTGTCAAACAATATATATTCGTCAATTTCCCACGTCACGTCTACGGTGGCACCCGTGTAATTGTGGTCAATCAGGCGGGTGTTCGCAAAATTCCATTGACAGATCGCGGCGAAGTCTACATTGGGATTCAACTCCGTCGGTTTGCCTCTGTATGCAGCAGCCACCATATGCGTAGGAGCTGGTTTGAGATAAGAATCCTCTATATTCGGGATCTGTCCACGTCCCGTACGCACTCTGATCGGCCATTCAAACGCCGGCTGATACTCATCAAATAGATCCACTCCTGACACGTTCAGATAGTGCCACAGAAAGGGGATGAAATTAACAGCATTATACACCCAATAGTGTCCACCTTCGCGGTAAATTCCGTCTACACTAAACTGATATTTCGTCACAGTATTTGCTGCCTCCAGAGCATGTGAGAGCCAGTCTGCGGCCTGATCATGATCCGAAAGCACCAGTGCGGCCGTCCCGATTGCCCAGGCTGGCTTGGACCGATGGTTATGCGGGCGAGGGGCAAGCCGATCGCCAACCATAATATTGTCCCGCAGGTACTGCGTCTCTTCCGCAATACGACGACGAATCTCGTCGCTTTGATCCGAAGTCAGTTGATCGAAAACCCAGTCATAAGCAGCCGCATAATTCTGCAGCCAGGTTGCACGGTAAATCTCATCATATGGCTTTTCTCCCGTCTGCGGTACGCCGTCATAGGCTACTAGCAACGCCTCGATCGCGGTTTGAAGCGCGGTGGAGTCTTCTTCAATCAACCACCAAAAAGCCAAGGTCTTTGCAGCCAGAGGCCTGTCATTTTCATCTAAGGTCGACGGATCCCTTTCCCTGTACCTGCGAGCATCCGCTGCAAAACGCTGCCAAAGAACGTAGTAGCTCGAATTCTGGTCATTCTTGCGCGAACGAAGCTCTGGGATCAGGTCGGAAGAAAAGTACAATGATGGATGCTGCTCCGCAGCAGGTAATACTGGTGTAGTATCTGTTTCAAAACCTGTGTACGTGTCGTACTTGGGATGCTGAGCGGCAGCTTGCGTCGCCGGAATCAATAGGCTAATCAACAGCAACCGATACCAGACAGCAACGCCAAACCGGCCGGGAAGCGATATCATGAATAATCCTCGTGTCTGTTGGCTGCACACGGCATCATGTCCGCAGATGCCTGTTTCTCTTCACTACAAGACGTAGGTTACACCGACAAGCACACTGTGCTTGCGTACCTGGTTGTAATCAACATTGGATTCCCATCTATCCTGATAGTGCAGGTTCTGGAATTCATACGCGAGATCCAGTGTAAGAATGGAAATGCTCGTTCCGAGGCCAAGACTGAATGCGTCTCCAGTAGCAGTCTGCCCAACCAAGCCAAATCCTTCAATCCGGAACGGCTGAGGATCGCGCCGAAACCCAGCGCGCAGAAACGTAGCGCCGTGCAGATTCCATTCTGCACCGAGTCCGATACCCTGAACCATCCCCCAATCCAGACCGGCGCTCATTGCACTACCGAGAACCTTCAAATCCGAGAAGTTCTGCCAAAAATAATCCGCAGCCAACACAATCGAAGGGATAGGGCGCAGAACAACGCCTGTCCCAATACGGGCCGGGATCTCAACTTGATGCTCTCCCACCTGCGTGTGGTTGCGTGCTCCGTTTTCCTGCGTTTGTTCTCGTCCCATATTAGTGAACTTGCGACTCAAATTACTTGCAAACTGGTACGTGACCCCTACGGCAATCATATCGTATTGCCACTGCATTCCAAGTACTCCTCTCCAGCCACTATACTCGGAGGACCCATCCCACGCCAAGGACCCTCCAGCAGTCTCGTGACTGTAGTCATGTGCATCTTCCCTCAACAGGAACACCCCTATATCGCGAGTATGTTGACGATCCGTTGAACTGCCCCAGATCCGGGAAACACGCAATCCAACATGAAAGCTCTCGTGCAACTCAAACCCAACTGCCGAGGAGACCGCCTGCAGGTGTCCAGTGCGCTCCCTCTCGAAAGCGGACCATTGAACAACGATCTCCTCCCCTGGTCTGGGTCGCTCAATAGGATCTGGACGGAACTGACCGATGTAGGGATCCAGCACATTGTCATTCCGGTCATAGTCGCTCAGCTGCGCGATCTGATGAAATACAACCCCTAGCGTCAATGTTCGACCTCCCACTTCCAGTGGAACTGCCCCCGCCATGGTCGCTAGCCGAAAGGAACTCTGATTGTAGGTCCAGTCCGGCTCTGAAAGCGGTTCACTCCGATATTCTTCCGGGTCCGCAAAGTACAACGACATTCCCGCATAGTATCGGTTCGGATTCCAGTGCTGCGTTTCCGCCCAGTCCTGCCGAAACCAGGCACCGCTTGTAGAAAACGCCGGGCGTGAAAGACTTGCGAGCCCCGCCGGATTCAGAATCGCAGATTCTATGGATCCCGAAAGAGCTGTGACCGCACTTCCCATTCCCCGGGCACGGGCAGTCATCAACTCCTGGCGCTCCAACCCCTGAATGGAAAGTGGTTGCATTACCCCCTGCCCGTAGGACATTGGTGCCACAAACAGCAGCAGTAGCGGAAGTCGTCGAAGCATCTTTTGAAGGTTAGTCTATCGAAAGGGAGAATCCAAGCCGGTGCACGGCTCCGAAAGCATCACTCATGCTGCTGTAGCTGTAATCGAATCCAACTCCAAGAGAGCCTAGTGGCTGGCGGATGCCGAGTCCGAAACTGTAAGATGCAATGTCGTAGTTGTGCTGATACCCACCCCGCACAAAGATCCGCTGCAAAAACGCATACTCCAGTCCCGCCGCCCACTGCTGATCATAATCATTGGGCTGAATCAGGTCAAAAGAGGCGGTCAGGCGACTATCCTCCCGGAATGAAATGAGACCGGTGCTGCCAATCACATCTACTGCACCACCAATCCGAAACCGCAATGGAACTGGATAAGAATCCTCACCAAAGGATACCGGTGCGCCAAAATTCATGACCGATGCTCCCAGTCGAAGAGACCGAAACCCCGTCGCGTATGTCATTCCAAAGTCAAACAGGAAAGCATCTGCCTCGGAAAGCCAGAGGCTTTCGTGTGCCATTTTGACCGTCAAGCCGGCAGAAAACCTGTCTGTGAATGCTCTGGCATAGGAAAGACCAAGCACCCAGCTTCGCAGCGAAAAGGTCGTGCCGGTCAGACCCGGGTTGTAGACTTGCGTCCCTCCCTGATCAACAAATCCGAGATGATCTACTCTCGTCTCCTGAAAATCCCCCATGTCTGCCATGTAAAAATGTGCCCCTACATATCCCAAGGATCCCAGCGATACACCATAAGCGGCCCCGTAGTGCGCCGCATCCAAGAACCAGTCAACTCGGTCAATCACCAAGCTGTGCCCCACAGTGCGTGTCAGCCCAGCCGGATTCCAGTACAATGCACGCGCGCCCTCAGCCATCGCGATGTAGGCTGTGCCAATCCCCACGGAACGGGCATCGGGAGCCACACTCAGAAATTGCATGGAGGATGTCCCCACCTTCTGGGCCCGAACGGCCGACACATGGACTGCGCTGGCAAACAAAAAGGCAATTAGAATTATGCTGGATACTTTTCTCATTTGATCACCACAAATTTGCCGCGATATGTTTCCCCCTCCGGTGTGCGTACTACAAAGAAGTAGACCCCGGAAGCGATCTCCTGATCGTTACGGGTTACCTGAAACCAGGGTGTAGAGTACTGCGCCGCGTCATGCTCAATTGTGTCAATCAGCTGCCCACTGTAAGAATAGATCTCAATTGTGGCTTGGGTTGGCAATCCATAGAAACCAATTTGCTGTGCTGAATTCTCGCCTCCTCCCGTTGCAAAACCACTACTGAGATAGAAGGGATTGGGCACAGCATGTACTTCGCCCAGTGTTTCGGCAGCTCCAAGTCTGGCGACAACCTCCATAAGGTTGGTCTTGCCGCTTTCATTGCCCTGGGCATCTATAGAGGTGACGGCATACCACTGCGACTCCCCAACGGTTGTTTCTGTATCGATGAATTCGTACAAGCCTTCTTCTGTCATATGACTCGAACTGCCGACCGGAATCTCTGCCAAGGTCTGCCATGGACCGATTGCTGCGTGTGACCGCTGGACCCGATAGGTCACGGCCGGGCCGGTCAATCTTGGGTGTGCAAAGGATTCCTGTGCACGACCCCAGCGAAGAACCGAATGAGCTCGGTCGTTATTGGTAACCATCACAATCGGGGCTGGTGGTGGCGCGGGCACCTGATAGACCCCATCTCGTGGATTATCTTCCGGCCAGAGCGGCAGCACTGGCGGCCTGCCTGTATATGCATTGTAGGCCATATCTGCCACATCCTTCACGGTTCGAACGTCTGAGTTCACGTAGTCCGGGTAGCCGTACTCCGCAATGTAATTCCCTGCAAGTACCCGCCCGGATGACGGGTCCAGGACCTGATCTGCAAAGTGAGGAACCTCATGCCACGGAAGCTGCTCGTCAATTACCTCTCCAAGTCCTCCCCCTTCGTCCCATTCCCCTGGTCCACTGGCGGCACCGTATCCAACTACTTCCGCCATCGAAAACTCAATCTTGGCTCCTACTGGAAGAATGTACGGCCCAAATACAATGTGGTGACCGACCGCCTTGTAAGATTGCCTGAAGTTGAAGGCCCCCCGTCCGATCCACCTCAACGAATCCGGGTCTTCTGTATTTGGCGGAGGTGGGAAGACCGTTTCGCGATAGGGCGTGTAGGTGCCACTCCAGCGTGTGTACGGAACAAGCTTGGGGATCATCTTGTCTTCCCTGGAATTTCCGCTCTCAACCTTGTTCATGAACGGTTGTTTGAGCGTGCTGTCACTGTCAATCATGCGCTCATTGGAAACCCTCGGGTCAAGCGCAAAGGTGTTCCCCCGAGTCGCCAGGTAGTTGCGATCATAGTACAACATCTGGATCCCGGGTGCCTGCGGAGACATCAATCCTCCTCCCTGCTCACCACTGCTGGCAAAACTTGCAAAGTACTTCGGGTCCGGTTTGCCGGATTCTGCAAAGTCGGCATTCACGCCATTGCCGGTGTTCACCACGTACCTCAACCAGCGATGCCGATCAAAATAACCGCGTAAATCATTCTTGTACATGAAATCGTACTCCCACGTACCGTACCATCGTTGAAATCCCAGCATTGAGGGAGCAACTCCATAATGAAACCCGATGAGTACCTCGTGGAGTGTTTCATCACTATCAGGATTGCCATCCCCGTTCTTATCCCCAGTGTTTTCGAACGTGTACTCAAATATGATCAGGTCATCGTAGTCTGGGTAACTCCAAGCTCGCGAGGTACGTGTGACCGTGATCCCGGTATTGGTCCCCCATTGAGCGACAATAATTTCCTCTGCTTCATTGGGATCGTAAGCCGGGTTCAGGCTTCCGTCTTCCAATAAAGGATAATTCTCCATGCGCTCGATGGAGATCGGGAACGAATACACCCCTGCAACGGTGATCGGCACATGCTGCCCGGACGATCCACCAAACGAGTACATGCGTTCGTCGAGGTTAAATATGTTCGTTCCGCTGTACGAGGCTGCAATCGAAATCCCTCCTCCGATAATATTGTGCTGTCCACTGTACTGAAGTCCGTCAATGGTTGTGGCCGAATTCCCTGGCCACTCCATGAGTGGATCCAGCGTAATATCATGATCCCTATAAAACCATTTGCGACCGATCTCACCAGTATTATAGACGGTCTCGTGCAGCATACCACGACGATGCACACGCTTATCCCGCAAGACCTGTGCCTCTGCAACCGACGGTGTTGCTGCCGTTACCACGAGAAGAAATATCAGAATGCGGGTCATAGGATTAATGCGGTGTCAGGGTTACATATTGAAGACCACACCCAATCGAATTGAGCGAGGTGCATTGTCATAGATCCGGAACGTCTGCGTGGCAGCGAGATCGGGGTTGTTGCTATCCGGCAGGGCGAACTCAATATCTTCTCCATTCTCGTAGCGTCGTAACGTTTCGGCATCCAGAAAAACCCTGTTGTAGTCGAATACACGCGCATTGAAGAGGTTGAAGACCTCAACGAAAACATCTAACTCGGTAAAGCCTGCACCGACGGTTTTCGTCACCTTAAGGTCTGTGTTATGCTCCCAGGGTGTACGCTCTGTGTTCAACTTTGCAAAATTGTCCCCCAGTAATTCACTGGGCGTATAGGGCCTGCCACTTCTGGAATCATGCAGAAAGTTGATTCTGAGACGACCCAGTGGATAGCCCCCGGCAATTCTCGGGCCCCAGTTCTGCGGCAAATTGACTCCGGCAATCAATACGAGCGCATGCCGCCGGTCAAAATTGAGCAGGATGTCACGCGGACTCGGAGCCTGGGTCTGCTCGTTGGTTTCATCAATGATAGGGCTGCGCCCGGTGGGCGTTGAATTTTTTCCGGTAGCCACCGAGAAATGGTACCGGGCTGATCCGGAAATGAACCCTCTACGCTTATTCAGGCGCAGACTGAAACCGCGAATATTTGCGTAATCCCGATTCCCGAGCGACTCATACAGATTATCGTTTGAATCAATGTAGACCACGCGCTGAATCAAGTTTTTCACGTCTTTATAGTATCCGCTCACATCAAGCGTGAACCCGCGTGCTATACCCAGCACCAAGCCTACGTCATAGCTTTTGGTTTCTTCCGGCTTCAAGAGGGGATTCCCAAGGCGTCTCGGCTCCACAGTCCCCAGGTTTTCATTGAAGAGCGTCGTTCTGCTACCAATCAGGCTTTCCAGACCGGGACGCTTGAGATAGTTGCCGTAATTGAGGTGGAATACCGCGCGTTCATTAATTGGGAATGAAAAGCCAAGTCTAGGTTGCAACCGTGCTACAATGGGGGTGTCTTCGGTTGCAGCATCTCTTTCATTGATCAGGGCGGGATTTGATGGGTCCCTGAATGGGGAAAACGTATCGGTGTAGTACTGCACATTCTGATCATAGAAATCCAGACGCAATCCTACATTTGTGATCATCCCCTTGAATTCCATCTTGTCCTGAAAATACACAGCCCCTTCGTAGGGTTTCGCCTGATAGAATTCCTGTACGGCGCTGGACCGAGAAGAGTGATTCAGTCGATTTTCAACATTGATGTCATACAGATTGCCCTGAATCCCCACTTTGATCTCATGATTATTGGAGACCTGGCTGGTCAGAAACCCGACTGCCGAATAGGTCCAAGATTCCTCATCGAAAAAGTCATCATCCATCACCCCGGTTCGGAATCCATCCTCCCAGTAGAGTCTTTCCCAGACCGAACCGTCCGTGATGTCATCCCGAAAGCGCTCCGGATCAATCACATCCACCCCTTCGGTAAGCTTTGTTCGCATACCATTCACGGTAAGCTCGTAGTAGGTGCGATCACTCAGAACATGGGAATAGACAAGTCCAATCCCAGCACTTTGGTCCAGGATTTTGTTCGCACCAATCACGCGATCATAGACCCATCTGTAGAAACCGCCTGAAGAATAGCTGAATTCCTGCTGGTAGGTGTTACCATACATCGCGTTCAGCTTCAATTTCATGCCTGGCCCGGGCTTCATCACCAAGTTCCCCATCACCTGCATCTGCCTGTCTGCTTCCGGTGTCGGCAGCATAGGCCATACCCTGTTGATCTGGGTTGCTACAAACAGGCGACTGGTCTCGGAAATTGGCCCCCCAAGCGTAAAATCAATGAGTGCATCCCAGCGGTTATCATACTCATATCCAACATCGCGATGCGTCCTTTTCCACAGATCGTATGCAAGCTGCGCTCCTTCCTCAGGGTCAACCCTGGATCCAAAGCCGCGACCTATCGCACCCTGCCACCTTGGTTTATCATCATTTTCAGGGTCAGGAGCTTCCCACCACTCCAGATTATTCATAAGGCGGATATAGGGATTGTTTGCCGGGTCAAACACACTTCCTCCAAAGTGCTTGTAGTTGGGTGCGCGTGTACGAATCTCAGCACGACTGCTCCACGAATCTCCACCTTCCTTGGTTGAAATATTAATGACCCCACTCATCGCGTTGCCATATTCGGCTGCAAACCCACTCGTAATGACTTCCACTTCTTCCACCGCACTCAACATGGGCGTGAATGAGCGCGATGAATTCAAAGGATTGACAATCCCCATGCCAGCCAGCACGTAGAGTTCTTCATTGGATCGCCCCCCTCTGAAATGCCCGTCATTCACTTCTGCCTGAAGTCCCAGCACATCGGACAGGTCGGTAATGCCGGCAATCTGCTCAACCTCTTCTGGACGGATGATTTCCAGGGTAGCTGTCTGATCAACTTCAACATCCGGGCGCTCAGCGATGACGAGTAGTTCGTCTCCTTCAGCGGTTGATTCTTCCAGTGTAAAATCAACCGTTGTCGTCTTATTGATGTTGACGATGACCTCGGACTGCGTCACAGCTCGGAATCCGATGAAGGATGCACGCAGGCTGTAGGTGCCGGGCTCTACATTCAGAATAAAAAACCGGCCATCCACATCCGTGGATGATCCTCTGGTGGTACCGGAGATCACCACATTCACGCCAACCATCCCCACTCCTTCCACATCCGTGACGACGCCCGTAATTTTGCCGGACTGGGCATTCGCGGGAGCGGATGCCAGTAGATGCACGAGAACGAGGGCGGCCGCGTACGTGAGACCTTGAAGGTGTTGGGTCATAGCCAGTGCGTAGAATATGTAAGATGTCATACATATTTTACGAAAATTTATTTAGATATGCAAACCTCTTCCGATGCGGCCTCCGATCCAATGACATCCTTTGCTTCTTCGTCATTTATCCCACAGGTAGTGAGGCTATGCGAACGTCACATTTCATTACTGCGTCGGCACCTGTGACGCTTTTGACAGTCTGGGAAAACCCGAGCGAACCACCCATAGTGGTAAGCTGTTCTCTCCGCTCACAATACGTCCACATCCTTGACCTCAGTACTGCACTGGCGTTTTCTATCTTGAAATTAAGTTCCTGTGAACTCCCTTAGCCTGCTATTTCTCTCATGTGGCATACACCGAACGTTGTGAGGCTCCCGGCGTAGCTACCTCGGCTCTGTAAACATTCATGAGGCAGAGGTAATCTTCAATTCAGTACCTTGTACAAGAGACTAAAAACATGACCGAACTAGCAACCCTCGAAAACATACCTGTCAGGAAAATCTGGAAAAACGAAGCCAGAGACTTCACACCGTGGTTAGCTGAAAACGCCAGTTTACTCTTCGAGGAGATTGGCATCACTGCTGAAAACATAAAAACGGAAGAGAATGCAGGTCGCTATTTCGTTGACATTACGGCAGAGGAAAGTCTGACGGAAAAGAAAATTATCGTTGAGAACCAACTGGAGCGAACTGACCATGATCATTTGGGAAAACTCTTAACCTACGCTTCAAGCTTTGACGCATGTATCATTGTTTGGGTGGTCATAGACACCACGGAAGAGCATCAGAAAGCAATTGAATGGTTTAATGATCACATGGATGATGAAATTGCCTTTTTTCTTGTCACGGTAGAGGCCTATTGTATAGAAAATTCAAAGCCTGCTCCAAAGTTCAATGTGGTTGTGGAGCCCAACTCATGGTCCAAAATTGTGAGGAGAAGGAGAACAATTCAAGAAGAGATCACCGACACGAAGCTGAATCACCAACGATTTTGGGAGGGTTTCAAGGAGTTTGCCTCCAATTCAGATACAAATTTGACCATTCGCCACAGACCAAGACCGCAAGCCTGGTATAACATTTCTATTGGAAACAAGAATGCGTATGTCTCTTTGTCCTTGAATACAATAAAAAACCAACTCTACACGGATATTTATATCAAAGATAATCAGAAGCTGTACGAACGTCTCTTTAAGAAGAAAGAGTTATTTCAGGAGATCGTGGAGGGTGAAATTGAATGGCTTCCTCTCGAAAATAAACAGGCATCAAGGATTCGATGTACTCGGTCCGGTAACCCTCATGATGAAAGCCACCAAGAAAAGCATTTTGCCTGGATGTTAAAACGGTCAGACGAGTTTGCAGAGGCTTTTAAGAAGAGCACACCAAGTTAATATCTAAAGAACCTTCCGGAACGATTCGAACCCCGTAGCTCTCTAAGCGGGGGTAGATGTTCCGGTAGACAAAGTTGCTCTGACGATGCAGTTTACCTGCACGGGGTCGGGACTCCTGCAGATTCAGAGGTCAGTTGGATGGTCTACGGTCTTCCTGTACCTGGATCAGTGCCGGTAAAAACAATAGCGCCGCCAACAGTGTCGACCCAATTCCCGTAATCGCAAGAGATCCGATCGTGTTCAGACCCGGGTGAAAACTCAAGAGAAGTCCCCCAAATCCCACCATCGTCGTCACTGCCCCCATCGTAACATGTTCCCCCGTCGAGCGCAGGATGCGCCAAAGTGTCCCGGCCCCTTCCTCTCGATAACGATGGACTAAATGAGCTCCCGCATCGTTGCCAATCCCAATAATTGCCGGGATCACGAACAGATTATAGAAATTGAGCCGCATCCCAAATAGCTGCATAAACAAAATCATCCAGATCACGCCAGCAACCAGCGGCAACATGGCCAAAAGTGCCCATCGAAACCGACCAAAATTGACCCACATCAGCAGCGTCACAATGATCAGCGTCGCCAGTACCATGTACGGGCTCTCCTGCCGCATCAGACGCAGGACATCGGCGGCAACAATGGATGGAGATCCTGCGTGATAGGTTTTCCCGTCCACGATCGTGATGTTTGCTACATCTTCAGCAAAAGCCATGGACTTGCGCCCGTCTGAGAGCCCCACTCCCGGCAGGATCGTGATATAGCCTCCCAACTCCCCCGTCTTGGACATGAAACGCTGACTCAACAGCTCCGGTACATCCTCTACCGCAAGCGGCGTTCGTGTCTGTGCAGCCCTTCGAATGCGTTCCAGGTCGGCATCTCCTGCCAGAACCGGATCCGTTAGCAGCGAATCCCGGATGTAAGCAATCCGTGCAATCCGTGCCGTTTGTTTCTCCGGTTCCAGTGGAAACCGATCCTGAAGCGTTTCCACGCCCCGGATGGTTGTTCGAAAACTGTCTACATCAATCACGTGCAATACGGTATCTCTCTCCATTCTGGCCCGCAACGCTTCCGCAACCGCAGGTGCCTCCGTTGGATGATCCACCACGATGTATGCGGGGTTCCTGCGATTAAAATCGCTGTATGCGGCTGCCACTTTCGAGTTGACCGCAATCCAATCCTCATATTCCGGCTCCAGAACGGAAAATCGATATTCAAACTCGACCCTCGGTGCCATGAACAAGGCGACGATCGTAACAATAGTACACCCCGCCAAAAGCCCACGAGCTCCAACCAGAGGTCCGCGTACGACCACTTTTATCGGACGACTCCGCTCAAAATGTAATACTCCCCAGCGCTCACACAATACCAACAGTGCTGGTAGTACATGAAGGGTGGAAATCAATGCAACCAACACGCCGGTCCCCGCCAAAAATCCAAACTCGCTGAACCCCTTAAAGTCTGCTGCCATCAACACGTACATCGCAGCGGCTGTGGTAAATGCCCCCACTGCAATCGCCTGCCCGGTGCTCATGAACGTATTCTCCGCGGCAGCCTCCACACTGTGACCCGCCCCCCGTTCCTCTATGTAACGTGCATAAAAGTGAATCCCGTAGTCTATCCCCAACCCAAAAAGAACCAGTCCAAGTGTTGAACTGAACAGATTCAGGGTCTCATAAGCCAAAAATCCTATGGCCGCCGTCCAGACTAAACTCATTAGAAGAGGGATTCCAATCAGAAGTGCCGTCACCGGCGCACGTGCAAGCTCGGACCAGACCGCTTTTCTTCCCCGCAACTGTATTGCCTTGACAAAGAAGTACGTCATCAGCACCAAAAGTACTGCGAGAGCACCCGCGCCAAAAGAACCAACGACATCATCCGTAATGGCACGCACCTCTATGCGCTGCCTCCATAATCGACCGGCGAGGTACGTCTGCATCTCTGTGTGGTAGGCGAAGGGCCCCACCTGCTGGATTACACTGCGAAGGCGACTGTAAACGGCCTCTATGTAATCCACATTGGAGGAAGAGCCAGGGACAAAGAAGCGAACGACCAGAATCGTACTGTCTGTGCTCACCCGATACTCTGGTCCTACAATCTGATCGAAGATCTCTTCCAAAGACTCAACTTCCGTGTCCTCTTCCACCTCTTCCTCCTCATCCAGGCTGAAAAAGAATGGATTCGCCGCAAGCTTGGCCTCTACGATCTGATCCTCCAACCAGGTTGTAAGTGTGCTCAATTCCTCGTCCGTTGCGAAATACAGCCCATTATCCGCCATAAATTCCGTATCCCTCCTGAGCTCCTCCCTCAAAAACAGTGGCTCATCCGTTATCGAATCCCGCAGTGCCATCACTCGGGGAACCAAGGCTTGTGCAAATGCCAGGTTGGCGGTAAATGAAGGGCTTTCAATCGCCAGATCCACCGAGACTTCCCCTGCACCTATCGTATCCCTGATCTTTTCAAGAGATGCAACACTGGGATAAGTCTCTGGAATCAGGTTGACAAAATCCGGGTCGATCGTCAACCGCCCTGCAAGCAGTACGCTGCCAATGGAAATCAAGAGAGCTGTCACCAGCACGGGACCGGGATGCCGCACCACAGTACGGATCCATCCACGTAACCGGGCAAAGAGGAACGTCATTCTTCAGAAAGTGCTACGATGTCGTCAAAGTATACATCGGCCGCTCCGCCTGTATTGTCACTGTCGCTCCATACCATGATATAAAGCGGGAATTGTGACGGTCGTCGGCCAAAAAACATCTCATAGTCCTGGACAACATTCCGTTCAATCTCAATCCACTTCTTTTTGGTCTCAAGAGCCGAGGAAACAACCAGTACCTGAAGCTTTCCATAGCGAACCAATGCCCCCGTGGGCAGGGTACTGCTGTAAGTGTACTTGATCGTACAAGGTCGTCCAAGCCAGTCATTACACTCAAACGCAACATACAGAGCCGCGGCAGTGTCATTCAGGTTCCCCCGGTCCTCTTTTGCCCCTTTCGGCAGCTGATCCGCCCGCCAGCGCCAGCGTAACCGGGGAAAACGATCCACATCCCATTCAAGCCCATCCCCTTTTGGTAAAGCGATCTGCACAGACTCTCCTTGTGTGTATGCCCGCAAGACCTTTCCCCCTTCTCCCATGACTACCTTCACATAGTCATTGGGTTTGGCATGATCTGGTGGAAGGACTCGCATCATTCTTGTCCCTTTGTCCGGTATTCTCCATAAACTGGGAAGACCACCAATTTCATAGCTCTCAAAGTCCTCAATGACCAGAGACTTCTGGGCAGAGACACTCAGGGTACATGAACCCGCAAAAATGAACAGAGAAAGGATTGTGATCGCGCGCATTTTTGGGAAAGATGCGGGGCTTCTTGACGCATCAAGAGGCTATTTGGTCACAGGCATCGCCTCTTTTGGCGCATGAACCGAAAGGGTTGTAAAGAAGAATAGGCTGATCAGCCGGTTTGCTAGTGGCACAATACCAAAAAGTGCAAGGATGTGTGCTTCGGAGACCCCCATCACTCCCGCAATACTCACCGCAACCCCCGTCATCAACAAGTCCTGGTTCGGTATGAACGGAAGCCTATAGACGACAATGGAAGCTGCAGCATATGTAAACCATGTTTCTATAGAAACTCCAGGCATTGCAAAATGCCACATGGTGATTTCCAGTACCTGTCTTACAAGCACACGGGCAACATGAAGCCCAAAAATAATACGTGTTTGCTTCCACGGCATAGAGAAAAGCCATTTCCGGCGTGTAAACACGATCACAAGCAGGATCAGGGTGCCCCCAATTCCTCCAATCAGAACGGCCGTCTGGGTTTCTCCAATCAGGTTCCGCACATTCACCTGTCCCTCTAGAGCAAAAAAAGCAAGCAGCAGCACTGCAGTCAGTGTCGACGCAACTGCTGAAATAATATTCATATCACGAATACACTCCATCAGCGACCGATTCGACATCGCGATGTGATCCCGCGCCCAGGCGAAGATGTATACTTCACCGGAGTACCCCAAAACTTCTCTGTTCAGGATGCGCTTCTTGATGAAGGCCCGGATTGCATGACCTGGACGAAAATCCCACACAACCCGGTAAGCCAAAAACTGTATCGTGGGTAAAAGGATGTACAGTACGACTAGCAGCACATAGAACCCGGGATTCCTCGGCAACCCCTGAAGCACGCTGCGGAATTCCACCTCTCGCAATTGCCACACTATGAACAAAATAATGCCAATGGTGAAACTTATCCGTGCAATGCGTAGAATACGCCTGCCTCGTCGCGTAGTACTCAATTCTGTTAGACGTTCCTGTATCTGCATGATCAGGGAATAACCTTTCCGTGGATTCTCAGAATGAACTTCTATATTGTATCTTTAGCAAGATCCTTCTTTTCATTTGCATCCTGGCTATGATTCAGCAAAAACCCGGCCACTCATTTGAGTCTCTCAAGATTGGCGATTCGTATGATTTTCATCGTTTCATCAGTGAGAATGACGTCCTGACATTCGCCCAGATCACTGGAGACGACAACCCTCTCCATGTAGATGCTGAATATGCTGAAAGCACTCGCTTTGGAGATCGTATTGTCCATGGCATATTCCTTCTGGGACTCATCTCCAAGGTTCTTGGACGTGACTTCCCCGGCCCCGGGAGTGTCGCGGTCTCCATTTCATGCCGGTTTCTGCGTCCTGTACGTGTTAACTCGGAAGTACGTGTTTCGGTCAAGATTATTGAAAAATTAGAGCAGCGGCGCTATGCGAAGGTGGAAACCTTCGTATTTACTGATGCCAACAAAAAGGCTTTAGTTGGAGAAGCGACCATTATACCTCCGGCGGATCTGGAATGATTTCTCCGTGAAGAACTTGGATGCATCGATTAGAGGTTCCCTTTTGCGCGATCCGGGAGCGTAATCTTTCGGCATCTGCAACGGTTACAATGCTCTGTCCTGTAGACGCATGCTGCAACCAACCTAAAATTACCTCGGTCCGCTCTGGATCCAGCGAATCAAATACATCATCAAGTAACAGTATTGGTTTTTCTTCCAGCCGGGAATCCAGGTAATAGTACTGTGCCAACTTGAGTGCAATTGCAAACGAACGGTGCTGCCCGGTTGAGGCAAAGCGCCGCACCGGTTGCCCATTCAACTTAAAAACCAGCTCATCGCGATGAGGACCTACGGTGGTTCGCCCCATTTCTCTGTCGCGACTGGCCGCTTCCTCAAGCGCGGACATAAGTGCCTTCTCCGCTTCTTCGGCAGACAAATGCTCCTCTTCTGGAATGGGACCCTGATAGGTAATCAACGGTTCTTCAATCGCCTCTCCCAGCTGTTGCCATGCACGTTTAAGTTCTTCACTGAACTTGCGAAGAAAAGCGGCGCGCAGGGCAACAATTCGCCCTCCAAACCGGGCCAGAACAGCATTGAGAGGTCCTATCATATCCATGTCCAACGGACGCATACGATTACGGACCAGATATTCATTACGCTGCCTCAGAGCACGACGATATCCGATAAGATCTTCCAGATGAGCCGGCCTCGCCTGACTAAGCATACTGTTCAGAAATTTTCGACGCTCCTCCGGCCCGCCATACGTTAAGTTCTGGTCGCTTGGTGCAAAGAGGACCATCGGAACAACTCCAACAACATCGGCTAGTCGATCAAGCGGAGCACCGTTGATGAACATTCGCTTTCCTTGTCGAACCGCAAACGCAATCCGTATTTCCACCTCCCGCCGCAGGGATCCCTCAAATTTGCCCTTGACCTCAAAAAATGGTTGCCTGCGCCGAAGCACATAGCGATCTACACTGGTTAGAAAACTCTTGGAAAGGCAGAGATAGTGAATCGCCTCCAAAATATTGGTCTTGCCAGCGCCGTTTGGTCCGTACAACAGGTTAATCCCGGGCGCCAATGTCAACGTCGTGTCAGCATGCGCCCGCATACTTCGAAGACAGAGTGAGCGCAGGATCATTACATCAGTTTATGAGATGGTTACGCAAACTTAGTATATTCGTTCGCATGTTGGTTCATTTGCACGACCAAAGCGTATACCGGCCTTTTACTCCTATCCGTCAATGACAGCACCTCCACCCCTGTTCGAGGAACTTCAAAGCTTGGTTACCGAGCAGCGAAACCCGCACTCAATGAATATAGACAACATATCCGTAGAAGAAATCCTCACGATTATCAATACGGAAGACCAGCTTGTTCCCAAAGCCGTGAAGGAAGAACTTCCCTATATCGCAAAAGCGGTGGAAATTGTAACGGCGGCACTGGGAAGCGGTGGACGCTTGATTTATGTTGGAGCGGGTACCAGCGGGCGTCTCGGCATCCTGGACGCATCCGAATGCCCCCCTACGTTCGGCTCTTCTCCCAAAGACATTCAGGGGATTATTGCCGGCGGAAAGGAAGCCGTTTTCCGATCCCAGGAGGGTGCCGAAGATGTAGCCTCCGATGGTGCAGACGCCCTTCGTGCAAGAGGACTACAGGCAAATGATGTGGTTTGCGGTATCGCGGCAAGCCGACGTACTCCTTTTGTGGTGGGAGCAATGGCCGAAGCCCGCAAAACGGGATGCAAGACGCTGTTCATCACCTGCAATCCCCGTTCTACATTTGATCTAGATGTGGATGTGGCTATTTGTGTTGTTGTAGGCCCGGAGGTCATCATGGGATCAACGCGCATGAAAAGCGGAACCGCGCAGAAACTGGTCCTGAACATGATTACAACCGCTTCTATGATTCGCCTCGGGAAAGTCTATCAGAATATGATGGTCGACCTGCAGATGACCGCCGAAAAGCTGACCCAAAGATCCCGTCGCACAGTCATGACCGTTACCGGACTGAATTATGAGGAAGCCACAAGGGCCCTTACAGCCGCCGACGGCCATGTGAAAACGGCCCTAGTCATGATTCTCGGTGATGTTTCGAAAGAGGAGGCCCTGGAAAGATTAGAAAAATCGAATGGATTTGTGCGAGGCGCTCTGGAGTAGCCTTTATTGAATCCAAAATCGTTTGAGCGGCGCAATGTTTCACGTGAAACACCAGAAAGTTCGCTTTTGGTTTGGCTGATAATCTGTTACAACGACTGTCTTCCCGACTCTCTCGGGTTTCTTCTTTTCAGGCGTTTTACGCGTGGTGTACGCAGGCCGAAGGAGCACAGGTATGTCTCTTACGGGATGCTCCTGGATCATTACCTGCATTTTTGCTCCAGCACGCCTGGAACTCTGGACGCTCTCTGGCTTGCATTCTACCAGAATCAGAAGATGCACGCCTTCTGGATGGTGATTTGACGGAGCTGGGCCTGCCAAGCCTTTTGTTTCCCCCGTTCGGATCCACACCTTATGATGACGAGCAGGTTGAGGATTCGGCTCCCATGGTCCGGCGGCATGATGTGCTGCAGCAGCTTGACATGCCCACGCAGACCGTAGTGGTTGCTGGCCTGCAGGCGGTCCTGGAGCGGATGCCTGCACCGGAAAAAACGCTGGCGCAGTCCGTCACCGTACGTGTACAGGATCGTACTCCACCGGATCAACTCGCTGACCTGCTTGCTGGTAAAGGGTTTTTCCGTGTCCCCTTTGTACAGGAAGCCGGTGAATTCGCATGGCGGGGCGGGATTGTGGACGTATTCCCGTTTTCCGGTGGACTGCCTCTGCGCCTTGAGTTCTTCGGCAATGAACTCGAGTCGATCCGGGAATTCGATGCCGTCAGCCAACGATCTATCAGTCGCCTGCGTAGTGCCCGACTGGTTCCCCAGCCAATCCATGCCTCCAGGGGGACTCCTTGGGTTTCTTTGCTGGATTCAATCACCGATGATACCCTTCTGGTTCTTTTTGAAGAGCCCCGACTGAAGGAAATCGCTGATGCCGTCTGGCAGGATGTTCAAAAGCGGTACAAATCAAGGGCTCAATCCGGAGCGGAATGTCCGATCCCAGAATCACGATATCTGACCCCGGATGTGCTCACTCGCGGCTATGTATCAAAGACCCAGATTCATGTTCACGCGTCGGATTCGAGTCCCGATACCGTGATTCAGGTCGGCGCTCGTCCACAGCCCCCCTTTGGTGGCCATATGGATCTTGTTCGCTCGGATCTGACAGAGTCTAGCCGGAAGCACACCTATATCATCTGTGACAGCTCCGCCCAGCAAAAGCGTTTAGAATCGTTGCTGGACGAGTTGCAAGACTCCGGCAAGCTGACTTTCCTGGTCGCATCGCTTCACCGCGGATTTTCACTGCCAGGCATTGGCATTGCAGCTTACACCGATCACGAAATATTCGGCCGGTACTTCCGTCCACGCACTCGAAAAGCCTCTCGTACGGGCGGGATTCGCCTCCAAGAACTGCAAAACCTTAACCCTGGGGACTTTGTTGTGCATAAGGAATTTGGAATTGGTAAGTTCGCGGGACTTAAAGTGATCACGGTCAAAGGGCGCAGCCAGGAGGCCGTGCGGCTCATTTACGCGCGTGACGATGTTGTATTTGTGAATGTGAATGCACTGCACAAGCTCAGCAAATATGCGGGAAAAGATGGCCAGGTCCCTTCACTGACCCGATTAGGATCAGGACAATGGGAACGCACCAAGAGCAGGGCAAAAAAGCGGATTAAGGATATCGCACGGCGGTTGATCAACCTCTATGCCCAGCGCAAATCTTCCACGGGATATGCTTTTTCGCCGGATTCAATCTGGCAAAAAGAGCTGGAAGCTTCTTTTCCGTGGCAGGATACACCTGATCAGTATGAAGCATCGAAGGCGGTCAAACGTGACATGGAATCTGCGATCCCGATGGATCGCCTAGTTTGTGGGGATGTTGGTTTTGGAAAAACGGAGGTAGCTGTCCGAGCTGCATTCAAAGCCGTTCAAGACGGGAAGCAGGTTGCATTACTGGTCCCTACGACGGTTCTGGCCCGTCAGCACTACCTCACGTTTCGTAAACGTCTGGAGCAGTTTCCCGTGCGGGTCGAAGTGCTTTCGCGCCGTGTCAAGGGTGCAGCCGCCCGAAAACTGCTTGCTGATGTGAGTCAGGGAAAAGTAGATGTTCTTGTTGGCACTCACCGGCTGGTTTCCAAGGATGTTTCCTTCCCGGATCTGAGGCTTCTGATCATAGATGAGGAGCAGCGGTTCGGGGTTCGAATCAAGGAGAAACTGCGCGAACTGCGCGTCAATGTGGACACGCTGACCTTGACCGCGACTCCAATCCCCCGTACACTGCAATTTTCTCTCATCGGTGCACGTGATCTTTCTATCATCAATACCGCACCACCAAACCGGCAACCCATTCACACGCAAATTCATTCCTCCGACTGGGCACTGATCAGTGATGCGATTCTTTATGAAGTTAACCGCGGGGGGCAGGTCTTCTTTATTCACAACCGCGTGGCATCCATTGGAGACAAGCTGGTCAAGTTGCAGGATCTTGTTCCTGGTGTCCGCTTTCGCATTGGTCACGGCCAAATGCCCGGCGCGGAGCTTGAGCAGGTCATGACCGACTTTGTTGATCACAAGTTTGATGTCCTGTTGTGCACTTCTATCGTGGAAAACGGGCTCGATATCGCAAATGCCAACACCATTATTGTTGATCGGGCACACTTATTTGGCTTGGCAGAGATTCATCAGTTGCGTGGGCGGGTCGGTCGAAGTGATCGCAAAGCATTTTGTTATTTACTGGTCCCTTCCATTCATACTCTGAGCCGGGATGCTCGCCATCGCCTGCAGGCCGTTGAGCAATTCAGTGACCTTGGGAGTGGATTCCATCTTGCCATGAGGGATCTGGATATCCGGGGCGCGGGAAACATTCTCGGTGGGGAGCAAAGCGGTTTTATTGCAGACCTTGGGCTCAGTACGTATTACCAGATGCTGGATGAAGCTGTTCGAGAGCTGCGCAATGAGGATTTTTCCGAACTTTTCAAGGATGTTGACCTCCCGCTGCCGGAAGACACTGTCGTTGATCTTGAGGTGAATGCCTCCCTCCCCAAACCTTATGTGACCAGTGACCTCGAACGTCTGGCCCTCTATCGCAGGATTGGAGAAGCTACCGAGCAATCTGCACTTGACGAATTGGAAGCGGAGCTCCGTGACCGGTTTGGGCCACTTCCAACCCCGGCTTGTCAACTGTTCCTGGGGGCCCGTATGCGGCTGATTGGGCAAACCCTGCGTCTTCCCCGAGTCTCATACCGAAACCAGCGGCTGTTTCTGCGCCTGCCGGACAACCATGAGGATCAACAGTTCTATCTGGAACGATTTGATTCATTTTTAGGAGCGCTCGACGCGCTCCCGAATCAGTACGTTCTCAAAGAATCAAAAGCGGGCAAGATGCGCGCTATTGTGCAAGGCGTTCCGTCGGTGGAGGCGGCTTACGAGATTCTTTGCCAGATGGTAGCGAAGCAGACCTCACCCGAACCACAAACCGGGAAGAACCCGGCACCGGTATCTGTTTGATTTGAACCGCCGGGAAAACTGTTACCAAGTCCCTTTTCTCAGCTCCCAGGTCACCCCCTTTGAGACAATAGAGGGCTCCTTCCGATGTCGCAACACGCGTATGCCACTGCCACAGGGTGCGAAGTGGGGCGGTCGCTCGTGACACGCTGCATTGGATCTCAAAGGGAAAATCCTTCGCCTGGCCATGCCACGGGTATAAATTCGGCAAGTTCAACTCCCGCTGGAATGCCTTGACCGCGTGAATTTTTTTCTGAACTGAATCAACTGCATACACCTTCACTTCTGGAAGCATGACCGCCACGGGGATTGCAGGCAGCCCTGCCCCCGTGCCCCAGTCTGCAAGCGAAGATCCCGCGGCAAACGGCTGCTCTACAAAGACCAGACACTCCTGAATATGTTCGATAAATCCTTCCGCTGTCGTGCGCCTCGAGAGTAAATTCAACCGCTTATTGTAGCTCTGCAGAAGATTGACGTAGGATCGAAGTTTTTCCCGCTGCCAGGGCCGCATTGGCAACGAAAAATGTTTCACGTGAAACATTGTGTTTCTCTACTTTCTCTCAGCGCTCCAGGAGTACCATCAAAACGGCAATATCCGCTGGACTTACGCCGCTGATTCTCGAAGCCTGTCCGAGCGTTTCGGGTTGGATTTTGCTTAATTTTTCCCGGGCTTCCATGGTAATATTGTTGACTTCTGCAAAGTCGAAACTTCGAGGAATTTGCCGGTTCTCCATCGCAATCATCTTTTTTGCTTCTTCCTCCTGCCTTGCTACATATCCAGCATATTTGATCGAGATTTCTGCAAGTTGTTCGACCGGTTCCATTCCCGGAGTTGGGTCCACGATCTGACTGGAAATTCCGGCCGCCTCCAACAGACCCTTCAGGCCCACCTCTGGACGCCGTACGATCTGGATGGCCTTGACCGGCTCATTTATTAGAGTAGTTCCAGATTTTTCCAAATAATAATTACATGTTTTTGGGTGAATTGTATGCTCTGACAGCCTGGCAATGATTGCTTTTACCGCTTCTTGGCGCGTTTGCATTCGCTGATAGCGGGCTTCGGATACCAGCCCGAGGCGTTGTCCCAGAGGGGTAAGTCGCTCATCTGCGTTATCCTGACGAAGCAACATGCGATGTTCTGCTCTGGACGTGAACATCCGGTACGGCTCCTCCGTCCCTTTGGCAATCAGGTCATCAATCAGGACCCCGATGTACGCCTCCGAGCGGCGAAGAATCACCGGACTTTCTTTGCCAAGCCCGCGGACCGCATTGATCCCTGCCATGAGCCCCTGTGCAGCCGCTTCTTCATACCCGGTCGTGCCGTTGATCTGTCCTGCAAAAAACAACCCGCGAACTTTCTTCGTCTCCAGAGAATACTGAAGCTGATGAGGCGGAAAATAATCATACTCTATCGCATACCCCGGGCGCAGCATATGAACATGCTGCAGCCCCGGCACCCTCCGCAGAGCCTGCTCCTGGATTTCTTCCGGCAAACTCGTTGAAAATCCGTTTACATACACCTCTGTTGTCCGTCGTCCTTCCGGTTCCAGGAAGAGCTGATGACGCTCCTTTGCAGCAAAACGATCGATCTTGTCTTCTATGGAAGGGCAGTATCTCGGACCTGTACCCTCTATCCGCCCCGCAAACATTGGGCTTTGTTCAAACCCTTTTCGCAGGATTGCATGCACCTCCGGGTTGGTCCAGGTGAGATGACAGCTGAGCTGATCCTTGGTCAATTCATCAGTCATAAAGGAGAAGGGGCTTGGATCTTCATCTCCCGGCTGCTCTGTCGTTGCAGCGTAGTCAATCGTGCTTCCATCCACACGCGGAGGCGTTCCCGTCTTCAGCCGACCACTTTCAAACCCTAATTCATGCAGCTGGCCGGTCAATCCGGTGCTTTGCCGCTCTCCCATACGCCCACCCCCAAACTGACGCTCCCCAACATGGATCAAACCGTTCATGAACGTACCGTTTGTGAGAATCACGGCCTTTGCACCATAGGTACGACCCAGTCGAGTCCGTACCCCACAAATCCGGCCGTGGGCCACCTCAAGGGCCGTGACCATATCGGCACGCATATAGAGTCCTGGGGTGTTTTCCAGGGCTTCTCGAACAAAGGTTGCATACTCAATCCGGTCTGATTGCGCACGGGGCCCCCATACCGCCGGCCCTTTCCTGCGATTCAGCATCCTGAACTGAATCCCAGCCGCGTCTGCTGCAGAGCCCATGATGCCTCCCAGCGCATCAATCTCACGTACAATATGCCCTTTACCAATCCCGCCAATTGCTGGATTGCAGGACATTCGGCCAATCGCTTCCAGGCTCATGGTAATCAGAAGTGTCCGAGCACCCATACGAGCGGTCGCCGCTGCTGCCTCCGTCCCTGCGTGCCCGCCACCAACTACAATAATGTCAAAGCTTGAGCCCATCTCTATATTATTTTCCAATACAAAATCTTGAAAAGATTGTCCCCAGTACCGTTTCATTGGTAATAACACCGGTAATCATCCCCAGTTCACGCGCGGCAGCTCGCAAATCCAATGAAAAAATATCCGGTGGCTGATTTGCGCTCAGAGCCACTCTCGCATCCAAAAGTGCCTGGTGAGCATTCTTTAAGTGGGTTTTATGCCTTGCATTGATCACCGTTCTGGATGCGTCTGCATTTCCATAGCTCTTTGTCGCCTGCTCAAGCAGCGCACGAACCAGAGGCTCCACTGCCTTGGGGCCATCGATTGCCGCCAACTCCAACCCCTTCCTTTTTCCCTTCGGGACAAGATCTGCCTTGTTTGCAACCAGGACCACCGGCATGTTGTCCAGGCTATTCAATGCGGCTTGATCTTCTTCTAAAAACCCGCGGGCAAGATCATAGACATAAACCACGATGTCTGCCTTGTTGATCATTCGATAGGCACGCTGAACGCCTTCCTGCTCAATGGAGTCTGCGCTTTTTCGCAACCCTGCGGTGTCCATAAAGCGAAATCGTAATCCCCCAAACTCGGCATCAACCTCCAGTACGTCCCTGGTCGTCCCTGGCTTTTCGCTTACAATTGCCCGGTCCCGACCCGAAAGGCTGTTCAGTAATGTGGATTTCCCTGCATTCGGTCGACCGGCAATTACAATCCGAACTCCCTCTCTCACAACGGTCCCAAGCTTTGTTGACTCAAGTAATTCCTGCACCTGTCCCAACGCGCTCTCAATCAGGTCATGGAGCATGGTCCGATCCGCAAATTCGACATCCTCATCGGTGAAATCAATTTCAAGTTCCGCCAGTGCGCACAATTCGAGGATTGCCGTCCGCAGCGCCTCAAGTCCTTCTGAATAGTGCCCCTCATAGGCTGCCAGGGAAACCCTGTGTGCCTGCTCACTGGAGGCATGAATCAAGTCTGCGACTGCTTCTGCCTGGGTAAGATCCATTTTTCCTGCCAGGAACGCACGTTGGGTGAACTCGCCCGGCCGTGCCAACCGGGCACCCTGGTCGACCAAGCTTTGCAGTACCAGTGCTGCCACATAGTCCCCTCCATGGCAGGTAATCTCTACTAAATCCTCTCCGGTCGCGGTACGGGGCTTGCGAAATACTGTCGCTACAACCTGGTCAATCGTAGAGCCCTCAGGACTCTTCCACATTCCAACATGGGCGGTATGGGACGCAGCCGTCTCAAGATCCTGCCCCGAAAAGCAAGTGGAAGCGATTGGACAGGCCTCGGGCCCGGACACACGAACTATTGAAAGCGCCGCAAGGCCGGGTGCGGTCGCAATCGCCGCAATCGTATCCTGGGCGAGCATGGTGAATTACCTACGAGCCTTCTTTCCAGAGCCTTTGACCACTCCTTTTACCGGCTTGATTTTGCTTGATTTTTTGACCGCAGTTTTTTCTGAGGCAGCTTTTTTCTTCATCGATTTATTGATGAACTGCTGCTGCGCCGCCGAAAAAACGTTGTAACAGAAATAATATAAGCTTAGTCCAGATGGCAAACGATTGAAAATCACGAAAATCATCGCCGGCATCATATACATAAAGATTTTTGCCTGCGGCCCGGATGCGGGGGTTGCCTGCATCCGCATCTGCACGATCATGGACAGGCCCATGAGAATCGTGAAACCTGCAACGAAGTCTCCATAAAATGGAATTGCAAACGGTAGATCCAAGATTACATCTGGAGCGGACAGATCGGGGGCCCAGAGAAAGCCCTGCTGTCGAATTTCGATGGATTGCTGCAAAAACTGCCACAGAGCAATGATGATGGGGTACTGCAACAACATCGGCAAGCAGGCTCCCAGAGGATTGGTGCCAGACTCGCGATACATCTTGATGGTTGCCTCCTGCTGCTTTTGCGGATTGTCAGGATATTTTTCCTTGATTTCCTGCATTTTGGGTTGCAGCTCCCGCATTTTCGCCATGCTCTTGTAAGAGCTGAGCGTCAATGGAAGCAGGACCGCCTTGATCAAAAGGCAAAAGACGATGATCACCAGACCATAACTGCCAATAATGCTGCTCAGGAAGCCGAATACTGGAATAAATACTGCGATTGCGAGCGGCCTTGTCATCCACTCAAAGGCATCCCAGCCATAGTCTACCATTCCGTAGACACCATCATAGCGACTGATCTTGCGGTATTCGAGGGGGCCCAGGTAGATTCGGTAGGTATCTGGAGCTTCATCCGGGGTACCAACAAACAGGCTGGCGCGAAAATCAATGATCACCTCTGGATCATCAACCTCTCCGAGACGCTCGCCGAGCAACTCCGCCTCTCTTGCTGGCTCATCGGCCAGGACCACTGCACCGAAGTATTTATTCTTAACTCCGATCCAAGACACATTGCCCCGCAGCGTCCGATCCGCAATTTGGTCCCTCTGCAGGTTAATTCCCTCTACATCATTCCCGCTTCGGGCATATGCACCAACCTTATTGACCTCTTCTTTTCGATAATCCACATCTTCACTGAACGGGATGGCACCATTCCAAACCAGTTCATATCCTTCCGCTGTCTGAAATCCGGCCGCGTTGAAGTGAGCGACTTCCAAACCGACCTCGTAGTCTCCGGGAGTGAACGTGTACGTCAACCGCAGGCGGCCACTACCAATTGCAGCCTCAAATACCACGGTGACTGGGCTCTGGGTTGCGTTGATCGTATCGGTTGAATCACGCTGCGCAAACAGTATGGTTCGCGTATCAATATTGCGTGCTCCTGGCGACTGAAAGCCAACACTGATTGCCCCGGGACCGGTGCTGTCTATCAGTTGAATCCGACTGACCTGATCGTACTTGAAATACTCTTTGAGTTCAAAGCTCTTCAGGGTGGCTCCCAAATCCGAGAGTCGAGCAGTATACAGATCGGTTTCCACGGTTATTTCCCGTGCTGTCTGTGCGGGGGTCACAGTAGCTGGAACAGGGACAATGGCTGAATCCGGCACGACCTGTTCCACTTGGCTTTCATTTGCAGGCTGCGTCGCCTGCTCCATCGGTTGCTCGGTCACCTCTTCTACCGGCTCTGGAGGCGGCGTGGAAGGCATCATCATCATCCACACGATCATGATCGCCGTGATCAGCACGACTGCAATTATCGTATTTCGGTCCACTTGTTAGTCTCCCTTATTTAATGATTGATGCAGGAGGTGCATCGCCTGTAAGAGGTCCTGGGAGAGTCTCTGGTTGCGGTTGGAGCTGCGTCGGAGGACCATCAGTGTGAGCGTCTGTGCTGCAGGGAGGGTCTCAAATCCGAGGAGGTCCTGGTGCCTGCGCCAAGTTTCCCGCATCTGGCGTTTAATCCAATTACGCTGCACTGCATCCCTGCACCGGCCGGGCGCGAAACCAACCTGTATGGACGCACTGGTCCCTGTCGTGCTGCGAGGAACAAAACGATACAGGATTCGGATACTCCCTGCCACCAAAGACCTAGTGTCGGGGGCGGACCGCTCAAAAAGTGGCGCAATCAACCGCCGACGCTTCAGTCGCATCGAACGCGGAAACCGCTGCTCAGCAACCGTCGTCATTCACTATTTGCCAACGTAACGATCGCTTACTGAAAGACTCTTGCGTCCTTTCCGGCGGCGTCTTGCCAACACATTACGGCCATCTTTATCTGCCATTCTCGAACGAAACCCGTGCTTATTACGGCGCTTTCGACGACTTGGTTGGTATGTGCGTTTCATGGAACTCTATTTATTCATATCAGATGAATGGGGCCGCAGAATCCTGTCAGTTCAACACCTGACTCACCATTTCGCGACCTCACATTTTGCCTTTAACGCACCTTGTGAGTATTTTGCTTCTTTTGCGGGAATAGCTCAATCGGTAGAGCGTCAGCTTCCCAAGCTGAAGGTCGCGGGTTCGATTCCCGTTTCCCGCTCTCCGGGCGGTTAGCTCAGTTGGTTTAGAGCGCCTGCCTTACAAGCAGGAGGCCGGGGGTTCAAATCCCTCACCGCCCACATTCGTTAATTTTGCGCCCATGGCTGTCGCGCTTGCCGCTCTGGTGCGTAGTCTTTCCTTAGCTAAGAGGCCAGCAATGAAAAAATCGTTTTTGCTAACAACAGCTCTTACTCTCTCCTTTTTGGTGCAGCCAGTAACCCTCGCACAGATATTTGAAGATGTTTTGTCTGAGCCGGAGGACGTTCAGCAAATTGCGGACATCGCGGTAATGGGGGATAGTAGTGTGGTCGTTGAGCTACTGGATGGGCAGGAGATTGTCTATAAGTTTTTTCTAGCTGGTCCCGACGTACAGGTTGCAAGCGGAGCAGGTTTTGTTTTCGAGATCAATGATCTGAATTCACCTACAGTTGGTGGGCTACTTGGAGACGAAGAAACCTCCTTTGCTGGAGATTTGCAACTCATAACTGTACCAATCAACCCTGACACATCCCAAATCACCCATACCCGTGTCACCGCACTCAACGCGTTCGTCGAAATCCGAACCGAAACGGCCTGACTTCGACGGTTACCTCGCGCACAGGGGTACTGGAGTGGGATTTTTGGGAAAAGTGAACACTACATGTGCCCCTTCTGAGGGGTTAAACCTTCGCGCAACACCGACGACCTGGTGTTGTGTTTAGGAGGTCGTTCCTTTCTTGAACAGCACCGTTTGTCGCTGCAGGGTCTGGTTGACGACCTGACTGAACTTCCCCCCTAATTTCCCTCCCCATTGGTTGGATTAAGGATTAAGGCACTCCATTGCGTACTCAAGGGTCCATAATTTGTACTGTGGCCCCTTGATATTCGGGGTATTTCACGTTTTTTCCTTGATTTCTTCTCCCAAAACAGGTATTTCGGGGGATTTAGCATTGATTTTTATGTACCCATGTATTTGGGAATGTTTTTTCGATAAATTGGAACAGATTTTTGGTATAATTACCAATAAATGCGTATATTATCCCAGAAACTGATTCCACACATGTACCCATGTATGTAGCCAAAATCCCCAACCGAAATTCCAACCCCACCTGGCTCATTCGAGAATCCAAACGCGTCCAGGGGAAAATCGTCAAAACCACCCTCGCCAATATCTCCAAACTCCCCATGGACGTCATTGAGGGGCTTCGGGTTCTCTTGAAGGGAGGCACCGCTGTCAAATCCGTTGAAGACGCCTTCACCATTCAAAGCAATACCCCGCACGGACACGTTGCCGCGGTCCTGGGCATCATGAATCAACTGGATCTGCCTGAACTCATTGCGCCGAAGAATTCCCGCTTCCGACGACTGGTGCTCGGCATGATCGCCGCACGGGTAATCAAGCCGGCCAGCAAACTGGCCACCAGCTCTATGTTGGATGTGCGCACCGCCGCCTCCACGCTCAATGAAGAGCTTGGACTCAAATGTGTGGACGAGGAGGATCTGTATGCTGCGATGGATCAACTGCTCCAACACAAAACACGTATTGAGCAGCGCCTCGCCAAACGATACCTCAAGGAAGGTGGTATGGTGCTCTATGATGTCACCAGCAGCTATGTGGAAGGCCAGCAGAATGAATTTGCCGCCTATGGCTACAACCGGGACAAGAAGCGGGGCAAGCAGCAGATCGTTATCGGTCTGATGACCGATCCAGAGGGCTGCCCGGTGTCGGTCGAAGTTTTCCGCGGCAATACCGCAGATGTAGAGACGCTTGGTGCGCAGGTGAAGAAGCTTCAGCAGACCTTTGGGCTCCAGCAAGTGGTGTTGGTAGGGGATCGGGGAATCCTGCAGCAAAAGCAGATTCAGGAAGAGTTGATCCCCGTGGGACTCGACTGGATCACCGCCATGAAAAAGAATGAGATTCGTGCGGTGGTGGAACAGAAACAGGTGCAGATGAGCCTGTTTGATGAACAGGATGTGATGGAACTACACAGTGATCTGTATCCAGAGGATCGGATTGTGTTATGCAGAAACCCCTTGCAGGCCCAGAAGAGCAAGCGACAGCGGGAAGAACTCCTGATCAAGACCGAGCAAGCCCTGGATGAAATTGTTGCAGCCACCAAGCGTGCGCAGCGCCGGTTAACGTGCAAAGGCAAAATTGGCGTACGCGTCGGGCGGGTCATTGGAAAATACAAGGTCCAGAAGTTCTTCACGCTGGAGATTGAGCAGGAACACTTTGCCTATGAGCGCAATGCGGCGGCCATTGCGAAGGCAGAACGGCTTGACGGCTTGTATGCGATCCGCTCCAGTTTGAAACAGAAGCCGGAGGCGACCGAATTGGTGGCGAATTATAAGCGTCTGTCCACGGTGGAGCAGGCCTTTCGCACGATGAAAACAATCTCGTTGCGCGTACGTCCAATTCACCATCGCAAGAAAAACCGGGTGATCGCCCATGTGTTTTTATGCATGCTGGCCTACTATGTGGAGTATCATCTGCGCCGGAAGTTAGCCCCCATGTTGTTTACTGAGGATGATCCAGCGGGGAAAGCTGCACAGCGCAAGAATGCCGTGGAACCGGCCAAACCCTCTCCCCGGACGAAAAAGAAAGCCCGAACCAAACGAAATCATGAAGGAGAAAAAGTCATGAGCTTTGCCGAGGTGATGGACGAACTCGCGGGGCTTTGCCGTCTGGTTGTTGTACCAAAAATCTCCGTAGATAAATCCCCGGAAGTGATCATGGTGGAGAAAATTAGTCCTACCCAACAGCGGGCACTCAAACTTCTAGGCATCAAGCCGGTGTAGCCCTTTGGTTCACAGAATTGAGGAAAAGCCCCCAGATCCCCCCCGCTGAGGAGGGGCAATCTATCCCCAAAATATCCTAAATTCATGGGGAATATCGTATATTGGGGAAACCAGAAAGGGGGGAAGTTCAGACCTGATAGAGTCGAATGCCCTCCCGGGTGGCCTTTGAGGGGAGAAGATATTCTGCGTTATTGCCCCGATCACAGATGACCGATGCCTCGACATTGCCCAGTTCGGCTAAAATCTGTCCTTCACTCAATCGCTGCTTTGTCCCAAACCTCGCATTATATCGGTGACGCAGAATCCGAAGCAGTGAAAAGGCCACAAAGCAGATGGCAATGTGGGCACGAACCCGCCGCTCGACCCAGTGAAAGATGGGGCGAATAGCCATGGTGTGTTTCAGGACCCGAAAGCCTTCTTCAATTCGCCAGAGTTCGCCATAATGCTGGTAGACCTGTGCGGGGGGCAGATCTTTGATGCTCGTCCAGACTCCGTGAAGCCCATCAAATTTCTTGTCGTGTTCAATTGCCGCCTCATCCAACCGGACGCTGTCCTGATCTATTTTCAAAAAACGACCGCTGCGCCCGTGTCCCTTGACGCCCTGGACAAGCCGTTTTTTGACCTTCTCGATCGCCTTCTGTCGCGCGTGCGCATCCTTGGTCGCTTTCTTTGGGCAGTATCGTAAGATCAGACGGCGACCTGCCAAGGTGTGTTCGGTCACCTTCCGACCCGAGGAAAGCGTGGTCCAGGATTGCGATTGGGTCACCGCCTTGGTGTCTACCTGGTTCATCGATCGCAGACGGGCCGCCACGATATAGTCACATCCCATGCTTTGCAACAACGCCAGATTCTTTTTGCTCAACAGGCCCGAATCGGCCACGACAATCACCTGCTCCAAGTCAAAGCGCGTTTTGAGCTCATTCAGGGCCGGTTCCAGGGTCGTTACATCGGTCGTATTTCCAGGAAAGAGTTCATAGGTGACCGGAAGTCCCTCCTGGGTCTGCACCAGGGCCAAGACAACCTGCACCCGGTGGGGCTTTCCATCCTTGCTGAACCCTTTTTTGCGAATCTCATCGTCGTTCTCACTGGCAAAACTGAGCGTGGTGACATCAAAAAACAAAACCTTGAATTTGCCCCCGATCATGCCCATGGTTTCGTCGGAGACCATCTGTTTTAATTGGTCAATCCGCGCATCGGTCACCGTGTCCATCATTCGGTAAAACTTTTCCACGGGTACGTTCACGCCGACCTCCTTCGACATCTGTCGGGAATGAGCCAGTTTACTATCCCCCGGTGCAGCCAGACGCAGCAGCACGGCCTGTTTGAACAATCGGCGCGACATCGCCTGACGCGAATCAAACACACGCGCAAATCCCATCTGATCATACAGCGTGCCAACGGCTTCATGAAACCCCAGACACAGCCGACGAAGTTCTTCCAGCTTGCGGGCATCTTCTATCACCAGAGGACCCGTATCCGGGGGGTGAGTCCGGGCGGCAACGACTTCCTCCGCATAGGATTCGGGCGGAAACAAAGAAGGTTTTCGCGCTTCCTGGAGTTTCGCCAACTCCAACTCGGCCAGCTTGACCAGGGGTTCCACGGCATCCGGTCGGACACTTCCCATATGCTGGATGATACGAATGCGTGATTCGCCCTTCTTATTGCGATAGTTCTGTACAATCTGGACCGCAATGTTTTTGGTTAATTGAGTTTTCGGACCCACATAGATCGGAGGTTTGTGAAGTCACAAAATACGGAAAAAATATGACAAAAACAAAAAAACTGAACACTACAAACGGGCCAAAGAAAAAAATCGCCCACAGCATACGGAAACAGGGTTTCTTGCGAATAAATACGGCCCAAACCGTCGAAGTCAGGAAATCACCCATACCCGTGTCACCGCACTCAACGCGTTCGTCGAAATCCGAACCGAAACGGCCGTGGATACGCTTGAATGGGAGCCTATCGTTGTCCCCTCGAGTGAAGATTTGCCTCTGAACCAAAGAGCAGACTATATCCGGGAAATCCAAGAAAAAGTGCGAAAACGCAGGGGTCAATAACTCGGGTAGGGTGATTATTCTTACCAAAACAATCACCTGTTCTTATTTAAAACAATCACTCATTCCTATTCAAACCAATCACTTTGGAGGTCAGTGTCTTGCTGATAAATTCATGTGGTTATGTTTTTTTCTGATGAACGTGATTGTGTGCGTTTTGATGCACAGGGCCGGACAATTTTGCCAATTGTTTTCTCATGGACTTGCCTTTGAGCTCGACGCGGTGAGCCATGTGCACGAGTCGATCCAGGATCGCATCGGACAAGGTCGGATTGGCCATCATTTCATGCCATGATTCGATGGGGATTTGACTTGCCACGATGGTGGAACGGGTTTTCATTCGATCATCGAGCATTTCGTGCAGGTCTTCCTGTTGTGCACTGCTGATTTGCTTCATGGCCCAGTCATCGAGGATCAGCAGATCGAGTCGGGCGAGTTTATTGAGCAGTTTCAGGTAGCGACCTTCGGCATGTGCCAGCGCAAACTCTTGGAATAGCCGGGGCAATCGGACATAGTTTACCGAATAGCCAAGCAGACAGGCTTTGTGCGCAAGCGCACAGGCAACGAACGTTTTTCCAACCCCTGTCGGCCCCGTAATGGCGACATTTTCGTGGCTGCGAATCCAGCTGCATTTGGCCAGATGCAGCATCAAGGACTGATTGAGTCCTCGACTGGTCCGGTAATCCAGATCTTCCATACATGCATTCTGGCGCAAGTTTGCCCGCCGCAAGCGGGACTGTAATCGTGCGTTTTCGCGGGTGGTAACTTCATGGTCCACCAGCAGCCCCAGTCGATCCATAAAATTCATTTGGTCAATGTCCGGGACCTCTTGCTGGGCGCGCAGCGCACGGAGCATTCCCTTAAAGCGAAGCTGTTCAAGTTTTTCGAGAGTGGGGTGAGAAAGCATGTTATTCTGAGTTTGTGGCGTAATACTCGCCGGTTCGAAGATTTTCGTGAATCAGCGGAGCCGCCTCGGATTCAGGAGGGGATTGCTGCCAATGTTTAAGAATCGCATTCACATTTCTGGAAGAATAGGCGCCCAGGGAGATCGCCTGTGCACAGGCGGCATCTACACGCTCCCGACCGTGGCCCCTGACCAAGCGTAGAATTCCCAGAACACTCCGGTAGCCCTGTTCTGGATGGATGAAGCGGGCCATAATGTTTTGGGCCAATTCGTCTGCGTGCGGGCCAATGCGTCTGGCTCTGGCCAGAAGTTTTTCCTGATCTTTGTAGGCGCGATGATGGGCAGGCATATGATCTGAGTTGGTATTGTAACTGTATTCAATCGGATTTCGTGGATGCGAAGCAATGCGGATTCCGTTGTGTAAACATTCCACCGTGCTCTGCGAGACCGCAACATCAAGCTGGGCGTGGACATGGATATGAGGAACGCTGTAAAACGCTTTCTTCACTTCCACATGGTAATCCAGGTTTACGCGGGCCACGCTCCATTCCCGCAATTCAAAAGCCGTTGGAGGCAACGGGCGAAGCGCAGGACGATCATGGGCTTCAAATTGACTGCGGCGACTCCCCGGTCGTTTCTGGAACGGCGTATCGTTGAGCTTCTCTAAAAGGGGCACGATCGCATCATTGATCTGGCCCAGACTGAAAAACTGCCGCTGATCAATGCGGGCAAGAATCTGCCGGGTAACATGGGCCACCGCACCTTCCACGGCAGATTTATCCCTGGGACGATAAGATCTAGTTGGCAACAAAGCGACGTCGTAATGCGCTCCCAATTCTTCATACGTTCGGTTCAATTCAGGATCATAACGATGGGCTTTACGCACGGCCGCCTTCAAATTATCACTGACGATGACCTGCGGGACCCCGCCAAAAAACGCCAGCGCCCGTTGATGGGAATAGATCCAGCTGTGAAGCTTCTGGTCGCAAGATGCCTCCACGTACGTAAAACTGGAAAACCCCATCGTGGCCACAAAAATTTGTGCCACACGCGGTTCTCCAGAATTCGGATCCACATAGGACATCGTTTTTCCGGCATAGTCGACGAACAGCTTCTCCCCTGGAACATGCGTTTGCCGCATCACCACCTTCTTTCGCTTGCACCAGCAGCGGTAAAGCGCACAAAAACGACTGTAACTGTACCCACCTGGATGCGCCGCTAAATACCGCTCGTGCACCAGCTGCAACGTCTGCCCCTTGCGCGATAACGTCGCATAAACCTCCGCCCAGTCGGGCACAGGATGGCGCAACTGGATCGAACCGGAATTCGGAAACAAGCGCGCTTTCAATTCCTCATTCGTGATCCCCGTCGGCAAGGGCCAACTTAACCCAGCACGCTTGGCGCGATGCACATAATCCCGCGCAGCGCTGAAGCTAACTCGCGAGTACATGGCCGTCTTCCGGATGCTGTGACCTTCCCCAAAGTGATAGCGAAGGATTGATTTGATGGGTTGCATAGAAATTTGTGGTCTTGGCATTGTGCTCAGATTGGTGAGAAAAAAGCACAGAATACCCGGTTGAGTCAAAAATGACAGCACAACACAAAACGCCTTGTCAAAGGAAAAACCCGAAACGCAAAAGACAAAGCGAACCCGCCAAGGACGCAACAAAATCACCGCTGGGAAATCACCCCTTTCGCCGCGTCAAAGTGATTGTTTTGAATAAGAATCGGTGATTGTTTTCGATAGGAATCAGTGATTGTTTTCGCAAGAATAATCATAGGGTCCGCGGAATTCACTGATGAATCCCTTGAAGCCTTGCTGTTCCCGGCAAGTTGCTTTCTTTTGAGTCGTCCTCAGAACGAAATTTCAGGCGAACGTATTATTTTTGCGGACATTTGACACGACCAACCTAGACCCGATTTAAGATGCCGAACCCACCTCCGAACCACCCCGTACTGCGAGCAGCCAAATTCTGGCGAGACCGCTGCCTTCAAAATGGTGGATCTGTGTTCACCGATGGCTCTCTGTGGACTTCAGAGAATATCAAATCCCTAGTCAAGTACTATGCAGAAAATTTGGACGAGGGACTGGGAGATTTCCTTGATAAACTGGAAAAACAGCTGGCACCCTCACCTGGAAATGTAAAGCACCTGGCTGCAGAAATGCTCTGGGTGATGTACCTATTCCCTGCACCTCAGGCAATGCAGACCAAAACGAAACTTCAACATATTCGTCGGGTCTGGGAATGGTCCAATGATCCGCTCCCCGATGCTCCGTTTCAGCTTGAAGAATGCCTTGGCCTGGGTGTTGGGCATCCGGGCCGAACCTTCCACTCGTTTAAATGGCGGGAACTGCTCTTCTTCATCCAAATGATGGAAGAGTGGGTACATCTACCAGCTCCAGAGCGTCAGGATCTACTTGCGAATCCTTGGGGTTTCGCAGAATGGCTAGAGAAGCAGGACGAGGCAGGAAAACGTCAGCTTCGGCACATTCTTTTGTATCTATTCTTTCCCGACCATTTTGAGCCTTTTGCCTCGCCCGGCATAAAGGAGAAGATCGTATGTGATTTTGCTGTGGATTTTGGGGAAGATCCGGCGGCATTCGACTACGCGAATCTGATCGCCTTTGACAAGAAGCTTCTCTCCATCCGGAAAAAGCTCCAAGAGAGAGATGCCTCTCCCGACTTCGATTTCCACGACGAACCCTATCTGAAGATCTGGCGTCCACTGGAAAAAGACCTTGAATGAGATTTCTAAATAATCATTGATATAATAAGGACACTACACTAGCCGCCACCACGATCACATAGCTTGGCAGTGCATCAATTTGCAATAACAGGGAACTCACTACCCGTTTGATTTCGCCCGTCTCGTGGATGTCACCTCGCTCCTTCCCTACCGCATCAAACTCGTCAAAAAACAGGACACAATGTCGTGAACGAGCGTGTTCAAATACCCGTGCGATACGTTGCGCCGTTTCCCCTAGATAGCTGCCAATCACCCCCTCGTAGCGAACAACAAGAAGCGAAACGCCTAGGGCATCGGCCAACGCCTCGGCGAGGGTTGTCTTGCCGTTGCCTGGTGGCCCCGTTAGTAGTATGCGATTCCGGGGCTCCAGATTGTAGGACCTGAGCAAATCCGCTCTGTGATGTTCCGCTACCAACTCTCGCACAATTTCAGCTACCCGTGGCAGTAATACCAAGTCCTCCAGCCCGCGACACGGCACACTCTCAGTCACTATTGGTGTGCGAGATGACTTTGCAACAGGAACCGTTTTGGGCTTTTTCCCGTTTCCAACCTGCAATTGGGCAAGCAGGCGATCCGCAAGGATCGTATGGTTCTTGGCCCGCTCGTTGGCGGCCAATGCCTCAACTGTCTCCCGAACCTTCGCCTGATCACCCAGACAACTCGCTCGGACCAGATTGAGGATAAGATCTGCGCGAGCCATTTTTAATCCGTCAATTGCATCTGAAACCTGACACAAAACGGAGATGTTAGTCGTCTACAAAGGTACATAAAGCCGACCCACTGTTAGTGCACCTTGTATTCACAAGACCGCTCTCTTTTTTACCATGCCCCCAGTTACCTACTTTGTCTTCCCCGATTGATGTAACAGGTTGCCTTGCTAAGGTAAGAGCCCTGATTGTTCTAATCTGGTGGCTACGCGGCCTTCCGTTGTCTTCAAAGCCCCAACCCAGTCTGCCAACGGCTCCCGTCTTCTCTTGTTCCCTCAGAATGAACGATGCTAAAGGAGCAAGCAATGAGATTACATCCTTTCAACTACAGCCCTGTTAGCACTGTATACTTCCTCGTATTTTATCCAGCAAAAAAACGCAAGAACAGCTGAACCTGTATTCAATGCCCAGTCATCGGGGGATACATCGCCTGGCGTAATAACATGGAGAGACCTGCGTTGAACCCTATTCAGATTGGTAAGACCGAAGGAATCCGCAATCAATGAATCAGATCCCCAAACCACACTGAATCAACCCAGATTAATTCGGGCTGGAACACAATTCCATGGTTCCTCAAAAAAGGGGACCGCAGAAACCCGTACCTTCCATAACACTCCGAATGACAAAAGCTCGTCTGTACCCACTCATGAAAACAAAGAGCCACCAGTTTCTCCTTGACCACATCTTCCCAAATGAGAAATTATTGCAAGAGACTCGTTCTATTCCTGCACAGGAAGTAATTTCGCGATTTACACCTATTACCAAGCAGTCAACTCCATGGTAAAAAAGCGGTTGTATCTTCACCAACCTGCAGGCTAACTACATCAATGGGAAAACTGATATTTACCCTGTTTCTCCTACTGACCTACTCCACTGCCAGTGCACAGAATAAACCCGTGAGTGTGGAGTTAGAGACTCTCGAATCTTCTCTCCTAGACTCAGAGAAGAGAACGCAGTTTATGGCTGAATTAGCCCTGAGCCATTGCAAAGATAGGATCTGTGATTTGAGTGAGATGGGAAATGGTCAACCCTATCGTCAATCACCAATCCCATCAAATGCCCCAACAGCCACCAACAACTGTGATGACATTAATACGGCGAGTGCCACGGACTTTCAGCGGGTCAGAGGAATTGGCCCGGTCAAAGCACAGGCCATCATCAACTATCGAAATCAGTTCGGACCATTCCAATCCCTGGATGCACTAGCTCGCGTAAAAGGCATCGGACCGGCTACCGTTGAAAACTTCCGCAGAGCAAACTTTTGCATACAGAAATCCAGCCGGACAAATGACCACCCTAATCGTCAAACACCGGTTCCATCAAATGATCCAACAGGCAACAACTGTCACAACATTAATACGGCAAATACCGTAGTCCTTCAGCGGGTCAAAGGAATTGGTCCAGCCAAAGCGCAGACCATCATTGACTACCGAAATCAGTTTGGGCCATTTCAATCCGTAGATGAACTGACTCGCGTAAAAGGCATTGGGCCGGTTACCGTTGAGAACTTCCGCAGAGGAGGCTTTTGCGCTCAGGAGTCCACCAGCACAAGCAACCACTCTGATCGCCCATCACGAGCACCATCAAATGATTCAATAACCAACAACAGTTGCTACAATATTAATACAGCGAGTGCCTCGGATCTTCAGCGGGTCAAAGGAATTGGCCCGGTCAAAGCACAGGCAATCTTGGACTTCCGAAATTCTAGCGGGACATTCAACTCCCTGAACGCCCTGCTTGAGGTCCGGGGTATCGGTCCTGCCACGCTCAGGAATTTCCATGAAGCCGGGTTTTGCGTTGATGCGCAGGAAGCCACCGCTCCCCAGGAGAAATTCCGCTCCTCAAATCCCTCCCTGCCCTATGATCGAAGCCTATATGGGTTCTGGTGGGACGAAGACGGCGATTGCCAAAATACAAGAAATGAAGTACTAATAGCCAAAAGCCGAATTGAGGTAACCTTGGACGAGACCGGATGTAAAGTCGTTGCAGGCGAATGGTTTGACCCGTACACCGATTCTATCATTGTAGATCCGAGACGGATTGATATTGACCACTTCATACCTCTGGCAGAAGTACATCGCAGTGGCGGAATCGCCTGGGATTATGTCACCCGGGTTTCATATGTGAATGATCTGAGTGAGAATGGAGCACTGATTCCGGTCTTGTATAGTGCCAATCGCTCAAAGGGAGACCGTGATCCCGCACATTGGCTCCCACCAAACCAAGACTATCACTGTCAGTACATTGAGCGCTGGGTGATCCTCAAGAAAACTTGGAATCTAACAATGGATCCCGATGAGCGCCAAGCTGTGAAGGAAATACAAGCCAAGTGCACGTCAGACACGGAAATACCCTGACCTGCTGGCTCACATCAATTCTTTCTGGTGCAAGAACCTTTCCCCATTTCCTCTCCTTTAGGACTGCTGTGTATTCCTTGGCACGTCAAATCAGCAATGGCCGATGTATCTTTGAATGCCTCTACTGATTATCAAGCAACCGGTTTAGGGGATACTATAGGCATCAGGATGGTCCGGGCCTATTATGCCGTCCACATCTGGATCATCTGAATCCAGCCCTTCCAACTGTTCAAGCAGGTTACGGCATTGCACCCGGATATCCTCTAATTCGTCTCCGTTTGCGTTGGATACGTAGGTTAATAACTCAACAAGGGTATTCTGTAAGTTGAAATCTTGCATTGATGCGGGATTAAGGTGAAATGCCAATATACGCTGTCCAGCGACAACTTTGAAAATAAGATGAAGACCAGTACGCTTCCGGCAAAGTGGCTGCGGCAAAAAGGCAGCGAAGATTGTGACTGCCGCTGCGAAAAACCCCACGGAAGTACACGCTTTCGTTGCATTAATTCCTGGTATTGTGTTGATAAAGACGAACATTGTAATTTCCACGACCTCGGCGAAGTGCCCGAGAATATCATCGAATTCAATTCGTTCTACGAAGCGCGGCGTGATGTGCTACTGTGTAAACTGGAGACTATTCTCGGCACCCCGATGGGCGACAGTGGTCGAGAATAAAGACTCCCCGGTTCAACAACGAACCCTTCACCGAGAAAAGCGTGAACGCCTCCGTCTTGACCTTGAAATCCCCTCAGATCACTTACGGGATCTTCGCTTGCGGGGCTTGTTCTTTTGCCCCTCCTTAGGTTGCTGCTTGTGTGGATGCATTCGTGCTTGATTGAGTTCGTCAACCAGCATCGCCATCAACTCAGGCTCCTCTTCCGTCAAAGCCTTCACCATCGGCACAAACTGAGCCAGCCGCTCCCGCTCCAAGTTGGTCTTGGCTCGCAGTTTCTCTTCAAGGACAACCGTGACGCGCTGTGACGTACGTACGGCAACCTCTTCGGGGGTTGGTAACTGTCGTTTTTCCATCTGAATATCAAATCGATGTGCAATGGCTTTGAGTTTTGACTCCTCTTCCCAGGCTGCAAGCGTGATCGCTACACCTGCCTTGCCGGCCCGGGCCGTTCTGCCCGTACGGTGGATATAAAGCTGTGGCTCCAGCGGCACCTCATATTGGAATACATGGCTGAGCTCAGAGATGTCAATCCCCCTTGCCGCCACGTCAGTCGCTACAAGAAGACGGATGCGTCGCTGCCGTAACCGGCTCATTACTTTCTCTCGTGCCACCTGGGAATAGTCGCCACTAATCGCTCCAACGCTAAACCCGTAATTACGCAAAAAATCCACCAAAAAAGAGACCTCACGTCGGGTATTTGTAAATATGATCGCGGAATCCGGGTTCTCAAACTCAACCAACCTGGATAGTGCACGTGCACGTTCCATCGGGTCCATAACGATGTAGTAACGATGATCTATCGTCGCTACACCAACGCCGTCTGCACTGAGTCCAAGAAACCGGGGCTCGCTTAGAAACTCTTTTCCTAGTAATCGGACCTTTGGCGGCATGGTTGCACTGAACATGCACGACTGACGCGACTGTGGCAAATAAGACTTTAGAGCGACCATCGCCGGATAGAAGCCCATTGAGAGCATTTCGTCCGCCTCATCAAGGATGAATGCTTGCAGCTTCTGCAGCGTGAATGTACGGCGCTCCAAGTGATCCAGGATCCGTCCCGGCGTACCAATGACAACCTGCGCTCCTCCCTTGAGTCCGCTCAACTGCTTTTTATATCCCACCCCTCCATAAACCAAAATACCTTTGAGCGTTTCCGGGATCGGATTTACTCGCTTGAATTCATCGTAAATCTGACCTGCCAACTCCCTGGTTGGCGTAAGTACAAGTGCCTGGGTCTCACGTAAGGAGGGGTCCAGGCTATCAAAAAGAGGCAAAAGAAAAGCTCCTGTCTTGCCAGATCCTGTACGTGATTGCACGATCAGATCCTGCCCGGAAGCCATATAGGGAATCGAATGCGCCTGAACCGGCATCAGATCTGGCCAACCACTCTTTTCAAATGCAGCACGCGCACCAGCCCCCAACGAGTCTGGAGTTGCCTGCTTAACCTCAGGGTCTAATGCGTCAAAGCTGTGCTCTGCCGCAGACTCGCGGCTGGATTGCTGAGCCCTTGATGAAAAATCCAGACGTGTTGTAAAAGGCTTCGTCACAGACTACATGGATAAGCCGCCATCAACACCAAGGATCTGTCCCGTGATGTAGGACGCTTCCTTTGAGGCGAGAAACAGCACAGGTGCCGCAATTTCCTCTGGCACTGCCGTGCGACGAACAGGAATGGTACTTAGTAAGCTCTCCTTTGCCTTCGGGTTGATGGCATCTGTCATATCCGTCTCTACAAACCCAGGAGCCACCACATTCACAGTAACTCCACGTGTTGCAAGTTCCTTGGCTAAACTTTTTGAGAACCCGGCAATACCGGCTTTGGAGGCAGCATAATTCGCTTGGCCCGGGTTCCCGGTGCGACCAACCACGGAAGAGATATTAATGATGCGGCCATAGCGCTGGCGCATCATCGTCCGGCAAACCGCTTTACTGTAATTAAAAACACTCTTAAGGTTTGCATTAATAACCTGGTCCCAGTCGGATTCGCTCATACGCATCATCAAACTGTCACGCGTAATCCCTGCATTGTTCACCAAAACGTCCAAACCACCCCAAGCCTTTACGACATCCTCAACTACCTGCTCCGCGGCCTGAAAATCTGCTGCGTCACACTGAAACGCAAGCCCGTCAACCTCCTGCTTCAACTGCTCTGCGACCTCTGTGCTGCTTCGATAAGTAAATGCAACCTGTGCTCCCTGATCTGCAAATGCCTCAACGATCGCGCGGCCAATGCCGCGAGTGCCGCCGGTTACCAGAATACGAGATTTGTTGAATTCCATGCTTTTCGTCACGTCAGTCAGATAGGAACGTGGTTACCGCCTCTGCGGTGGAGATAGAAATCACATCTGCCCTGCGCCCCAGTGCCTGGCGCACTAAACCATTTAGAACACGCCCGGGTCCCACCTCAACAAATTTCAGGTTCTCCGGCATGTTTTGAAGCGACTGAAACCAACGCACAGGACTGGTAAGCTGCTCCAGCATTCGGGCTCGAATATGTTCGGGGTCCAAAGCTGGCTGTGCTGTCACATTCAGGTAGATTGGACATACTGGAGGCCTCAGTGTCACCGTTGCCAATACCTGTGCTAACGTCTCACGCGCGTTTGAAACCAATGGGGAATGGAATGCCCCGCTTACGGGAAGCTGAACGAGTTTTTTTGCTCCCGCGTCCTTGAGAATCTCTTCCGCGGCACGGAGGGCTGCGGTATCTCCAGAAATCACCATCTGTCGGGGAGCATTGTAGTTCGCACACACCACGATGGAGTCTGCAGAACTAACCTCTCTACATGCGGCATCCACAACTTCACCTGAGAGTCCGATCACGGCGATCATCCCTGCAGAACGCCCCCTCCCCGCCATCGCCATAAGTTCTCCTCTGCGACGCACTAGGCGCAGTCCATCTTCAAATGAAAGTGCTCCGCACGCATGCAGTGCACCGTATTCTCCTACGCTGTGACCAGCCACAAAGTCAGGAGCCAGGTCAAGGGCCGCCAAGACTGCGATGGAGTGCGTATAGAGTGCGGGCTGGCAGATTGCCGTGTCTGTTAGCTTCTCCAGGGCCTGAGGATCCTCTTCTATGCTCCGAAAACAAAATTCCGTAAGTGGAAACCCCAGAATCTCGTCTGCTGCCTCAAAAATAGCTCGTGACCTGGAGACCTCCTGGAATAGATCCATGCCCATGCCGGGCACCTGGGATCCCTGCCCCGGAAACAGCGTCGCGAGTTGCTTATCCGCCATGGGATTGCTCTTTGGGGAGGTGGCTGTACGACCAGTGCAAGTAGGTCGCTCCCCAGGTAAACCCTCCTCCAAATGCAGCGATCACAATCTTATCTCCCTTTTTCAATTGATCCTCCCAATCGTGCAAGCACAGCGGAATCGTCGCTGCTGTTGTGTTCCCATACCTGGAAATGTTGAGCATCACGCGATCAAGACCGAGTCCCATTCGACGTGCAACTGCATCTATGATACGCTGGTTTGCCTGATGAGGAACCAGATAGCGTACATCATCCCCGGTAAGGTGATTGCGCTCCATGATTTCTACTGCCACATCCGCCATACCCTTCACCGCAACTTTGAAGACCGCTCTACCATCCTGATAGATATAGTGCATTTTTTTGTCTACAGTATCATGCGTGGCCGGATGGCGGCTCCCTCCCCCCAACATGCACAGCGACTCCCAGCCGCGCCCATCCACACGCAGCACAGAGTCCATCAGGCCATATCCGTCAGTGGCCGCTTCCAGGAGCACCCCTGCTGCGGCATCCCCAAAGAGGACACATGTCTTTCGGTCAGTATAGTCTGTAATACTGCTCATCTTGTCTGATCCTATCACCAATACCTTCGCTGCCCGCCCACTCTCAATCATGCCAGCTCCCGTGTTGAGCGCAAAAAGGAATCCACTGCATGCCGCTGATAAATCAAATCCCCAGGCGTTACTCGCTCCGAGTTCCGCCTGAACCAGACAGGCCGTCGCGGGAAAGGCCATGTCTGGTGTGACAGTAGCAATAATAATTGCATCAATCTCCTCCGCGGAAATCCCTCGCTTTTCCAGGATCTCCTGTCCTGCACGAGCGGCCATGTAAGATGTCCCCTTGCCCTCATCCGTAAGAATCCGGCGTTCTTCTATGCCGGTTCTTGCCTTGATCCAGGCGTCATTGGTATCCACCATTTCGCTCAGATCCTGATTGGTCAACCGGGTCTCTGGTAAATAGTGACCAACCGCCGTGATCGCTGCACGTGTTTCAAGACTCATGATCCGGCGATTTCATTTTAGGGAGCCAAAGCTTTTTGAATCGCATTGGTCAAGTTGGCTTTGGCCGCCTGTGCAGCGGTCTTGATACACTGTTCTACGGCACCGGCGGTTGTGGATCCATGCAGAATAAACACTTCTCCCTCAACTCCCAGTAGCGGGCCTCCTCCTCCATAATTCTCGGGATCGAATCGGCGGGCAAGCCCCGAAAGGGCTTTTTTCAGCAGGGCAACATCGGCTGGCTTTGCTTTCAGTTGGTCCATCTCCTGCTGTATCATTTCCGGCACGGCCGTCATAATGCTCTCCCCAAATTTAAGAATCACATTGCCGATGAAGCCATCACACACAATGACATCCGCCTTTTGGTGCAGAATATCACGGCCTTCCACATTCCCGATAAAATTCAAATCGATGTCATTTAGTAAAAGTTCGTGCGTGGATCGTACAAGCTCATTCCCCTTTGCCTGCTCTTCCCCGACACTCAACAGTGCAATTCGAGGATGTGCGATATCCATCATGATCCGGGCATACGCGGACCCCATTTTTGCAAATTGCTGCAGATGCTCAGGACGGCTATCCATATTGGATCCCACATCCAGGATTGTGCAGGCACCTTTGGTCGTTGGGTAGAAGGTCGTTATGGATGGTCGAAACACACCTGGAAGCCGACCCAGTACAAAAAGAGAAGCGGCTGCAATCGCTCCGGTGTTGCCCGCACTCAAAAACGCATCTGCCCGACTTTCTTTATGTCTCCTGAGCCCAACATGAATGGATGAGTTCGGTTTTGTGCGGACAGCGGCAACCGGAGAATCCCCCATCCCTATGACTTCCGGAGCGTGAACCACTTCAATCCCCGAAACGGCTCCGAAGCTCTCCAGTACGGGTTGAACAACCGTTTCTTGACCACAAAGTTGAACTTGTAACCGTCCTTTGGAAGACTTTGCGGCTCGTACGGCACCCTCCACAATGACTGTGGGGGCCTGGTCTCCGCCCATTGCATCGACTGCTACACGAATCGCCATATGTCCTCAGCCTAAGTTTGGGATAACCCGAGGCCTCTGCTATACGTCAGCCGTCCGCTCTACAATCTGACGGCCCCGGTAGATCCCGCAACTCGGACAAATACGGTGTCGCAGTTTCACGCTACTGCAATGCTCACACTCTACTATAGTTGGAGCACTGAGACTGCTATAGTACACACTTCTGCGTTTGCGTGTACGGGATTTTGAATGCTTTCTTCTTGGATTGGCCATTACATTGTTTATTTATGGGAGTACTCCTCACGAACAGCAAGCAACGCTGACCAGCGCTGATCTGCTTCTGCGGCAGGAGCGCCAAAAACGGTTTGAATTTGTAGTTCTTCTGCTTCCGGTGCAACTTTTCTGGCGGGAATCGCCAGCATTAATGTATCACGAATGGTCTCCGTCAAGTCGAATACACGCTGTTTCGTCTCAAGTTCAACTTGCTCAATCATGCCCTCTTCGGGTGGCTTTTGGCCACAAGTGTATAACAACATCTCATGAACATTGGCAACGGGTGCAACGAATTCTCGCAGTGTCCGATCACATTCCAGACGTGCCTTCGCACGGACCTCCAACGTAACATGCACGCCCTCGTCCAATTGCTCAATCTCCAAATGTGCCTGAATTTCTGAAAACTTTGCTTGATCCAAGCCCAAATCCGAAGCAGAAACTTCAAAGCTGCCTCCTTGGAGGGCGGATAAGTCGAACTTGATCATCACTTTTTTACAAAACAGTACGGGTAAACCTGCGATCCGTGCTTCAGGTTTCCTACACCACCTGCCAGGAAAGGCCCCGGAAACCTAGCACCTCCTTTACTTTACTGTCCGGGTTCTGCTGAACTTTGTGTGGCTCATCTATCAAAGGATGCATTTTAGTCCTGTTCCGCGGAAGATCTGTGGCTCTGATTTCTTGCCGTGCTTGGGCCTCCCCATGGTCAAATTTTTGGGCTGGAATGCTTCCCCTCGCCGCGGTCGCCCGGTTACATTGGTTGGCACCTCTGCCAGACCTTGATGGCTTTGCTCTTTGCGCAGTCTATACTTCCCCTCTCTTTGATGATTGACTCCTCTTTGACCATTCGCTCCCGCATAAGCAGTTTCGCGCTTAGATACACCATTCGGTCTATTATGCCACCTCCCCAAACCCTCGTAAAATCCACTATTGCTACGCGCACTAACCAGAAATTTTTTCCTCGGACGAAAATGTTTTCATAAAGACCTCTAAACTGTGAGTAAGTTGTGAGTATCCTGACCTTCCCTCCCGGAAATTCCAGAATCTCCCACCTTTTCTTCCCCCTGAGACGTGATTTAGCCGGGTTTTGGCCTTGTTTTGCACTATTTACCCCCCAAAAGTTCCTCTTAGGCCTGTCTAATGCCCTTAATTCAAATTTTGCTCGGATTTTGTTTTTCGGTAATTTTTGTGAACAAGTTGTGGATAACTCTTGGATTCTTCTTTCTGATGTGCGTTTTCATTTCGTATCTTTGACCTCGCAGAGCATTTATTTTCCTTCTGCTAAATCACAACCAGCTTGCCCAGCTTCAACGAACCTGTCCTTAATGCCACACACCGCAGAATCTGCTTGGAGCGCCTGCCTCAAAGTGATTCAAGATAACGTAACACCGCAGTGTTTCCTGACATGGTTCAGTAAGCTGAAACCCGTAGCTTTGGTGGGGGAGGGGGGAGCCTCAAAGCTGACCATCCAAGTGCCCAGCCCATTTCACTACGAGTACCTGGAAGGACAGTATAATCTGCTCATCCGCTCAACGGTATCCCGGGTGCTTGGTGAGCGAAGCCAATTCTGCTATGAAGTGGTGGTCGTTCAGGATGCTGAACCCGACGGCGTGTCCAAAACCTACGAGGTCCCTGCATCCAGTGATCGCCCCACGGAAATCGTGGATCCTTCCCCGCAGCAGGTTCGCGGTCCCAAGGTGAAGAGTAACCTGACTGAGAGTTATACCTTCGAAAAGTTCATCGTTGGTGATTGCAATAATTTGGCCTACAGCGCCTCCAAAGCAATTGCGAAGTCTCCTGGGGGAACCGCCTATAATCCTTTCCTGATCTATGGTGGTGTCGGGCTAGGCAAAACTCACCTCATGCAGGCTATTGGCAATCACGTTCGGCAGTGCCAACCAGGTAAGAAAGTCCGCTATATCTCAAGTGAGCGGTTCACAAACGATTTTGTGCGGGCCATTCAGGAAAATCAGGTCCAACAATTCTCTCGCAGTTACCGAAAGATTGATGTCCTTATTATTGACGATGTTCAATTTTTTGGAGGGAAAGAAAAAACGCAGGAAGAGTTTTTCTGCATCTTTAACGAATTGCAGCAGGGAGGAAATCAGATCATTCTCAGTGCTGACCGCCCGCCAAAGGAAATTAGCGGGATTGAGGAGCGATTACTCTCCCGTTTTTGCTGGGGGCTCCAAGCAGACCTCCAACCACCAGACCTTGAGACCCGAACGGCTATTCTGCTGCGCAAAGCGACTGAAATCGGGCTTGAACTTCCAACAGAGGTGATCAATTATATTGCCCGGAATATCACAAAAAATATCCGCGAACTCGAAGGAGCTCTCGTTCGACTCCTCGCGCAGTCGGCCTACACAAAACAAGAGATCAATGAGTCCCTGGCAAAACACGCCTTGAAGGATTTCATTCGCCGTCCTCATACGACACTCTCCATTGATCGGGTGCAGAAGCTGGTTTGCGAATACTTCGGGGTTGATCAACACCGCCTCCATGAAAAAACGAAGAAGCGTGAGATAGTACAAGTCCGTCAGTTAGCAATGTACCTCTGCCGGGAGTTGGATTATACTCATAAAGCAATTGGGCTCCAATTTGGTGGCAGAGACCACTCAACGGTTGTTCACGCGATCAAAAGCGTGAACAATCTCATTGAAACAGATAACAACTATCGGAACCGGGTGGCTGATGTGCGACGTAAAGTTCACCTGTTGTCTGATTGATCCTTTTTCCCATGAAATTTTCAACCACTAGCACAGCTCTTTACGAAGCACTGGATACCGTTAGCGGAGCCTTGCCGAGCAAATCCGACAAGGAAATCCTGGAGTGTATCCTCCTGCAGCGAAAAGGGGACCATCTGGAAATACGAGCCACGGATTTAGAGGTGTCAATCCGGCACCGTTTTTCTGTAGAATTTTCCAGTGAACCAGACGAAGACCTCGACATTGTTGCGGTTCCGGCCAAACAGCTCCTCGAATCTTGCAGGACTCTTCCCGAAATCCCCATCACCTTTGAGGTTGGGCAAAACTACAAGATTATTCTCTCGCATGACCGCGGTCAATACGACTGGATGGGTTTCAGTGGCTATTCGTTCCCCGAATTCCCTGTGATCTCGGAGGCCCAGTCCGTTGAATTTGACCGGGGACAACTGAAAACCGGGTTTAATCTGGTGAGTTTTGCGGTGAGCAAGGACATGTCCCGTCCTGGAATGATGGGGGTCCTCTTCGAAATCCTTGAGGGATCCGCCCGTATTGTTGGAACGGATGGACACCGGCTTGCGCGCTGCATCTTTAAGGACTACGAAGGAGAACTGGATGTGAGCGCCCTGGCCCCCTTCAAGGCGTTTCAGCAGGTGGCACGTGTCGATGGACTGGACGAGTGCACGATTGAGGTCAGTGAGAATTTTCTCGCCTTTACTTTTGGCCACACGCATGTGGTCAGTTCTCTGATCAATGCCTCCTTCCCAAACTACGAACGTGCAATCCCAACCGAAAATGACAAGATTGTTCTCTTGAATCGGGATGATCTGCTCAATAGCGTGCGCCGCGTAAACTTCTTTGCCTCGGAAAACTCACATCAAATCCTGCTTGATTGCAAAGAGGACTCCGTTGAAGTCAGCGCCTGGGATGTCGAACGCTCCAGTAAAGGCTCGGAGACCATTTCCTGCGAATACCGCGGAGAAGCCACACAGGTTGGATTCAATGCAGAGTATCTCCTGGATCTGCTGAGGAGCCTCCCCGCAGGGGACGTTTCTCTGGCAATGGGAATGCCCAACCGCGCTGCTCTTATGAGACCGATCCCGCAAAGTGATCTCCAGGACCTCACGCTCCTGATCATGCCGGTTATGCTCAACACCGGAGAGAATTTTTGAAATCCTGCGTGAACTTTGTATCTAGGCTGCGCGTACCAGTTCGCTACGCTCGAAATACGCCATCGCCTATCATACAAAGCAATGGAAACTCAAAGCTATAAAACTCAAAGCGCTAAAGCCAAGGACGTTCAGCGTAAATGGTTTGTCATTGATGCAGAACAGGCCGTGGTCGGCCGTTTGGCTTCGCGCGTGGCAACTATTTTGCGCGGCAAACACAAGCCTTCCTTCACGCCCCATGTAGATACAGGGGACTATGTGATCATTGTAAATGCCGACAAAGTTCGCTTCACGGGAAATAAAGAAGATGCCAAACTCTACTATAGCTACAGTGGCTATCCCGGTGGACTGAAGTCACGCTCTGCGCGTGTTATGCGTGAGAGAAAGCCGGAGCATCTGGTCCGCCATGCCGTGAAGGGAATGCTGCCAAAAGGCCCCCTTGGCCGACAAATGCTGACCAAGCTCAAGGTCTATGCCAATGCGGAACATCCGCACGATGCACAGCAGCCTGAAGAGCTACCGATTCATCCTTGAAAATAACAACCGATCTTGCCCTGCTAATGGCAACCCCTACTGAATTTATCGCCATCGGACGTCGTAAAACTTCGACAGCCCGGGTTTATTTGCGCCTGGGTTCCGGTAACATCCTTGTCAATCGCCGCTCGATTGAAGAGTACTTCAAAATGGAAACCCGTCGCAGAGTTCTGCTCTCCCCCTTTGAGGTCACCGGCACAACCGGATTGTACGATCTGGTCGTGAACGTAAAAGGAGGCGGACTCACCGGACAATCGGAAGCGATCCGGCTTGGCACATCTCGTGCGCTTGTGCAAGCGGATGAAGAACGGCGGAAGCCCCTGCGGGATGCCGGCTTCCTGACGCGTGATCCCCGAATGGTGGAACGAAAAAAATATGGTCGCCCCAAGGCACGTAAACGGTTTCAGTTCTCCAAACGATAACTCCGTCACTTTCACATTTAATTTTCATCTCGCACAGGACTTGATGCATAGCCGGGTGCCTTCCTGGTTGGCCAATGCAAGTGATCGTTCTGGCGGCTTAACCCAACTCAACCCATTATGAGCAACCCTTTCTCTACATCGGATTCGTCCCAGCAACGTGTTTCTGTAGAAGATCTACTAAAGGCTGGTACGCATTTTGGTCATCTGACCAGTCGATGGAATCCCAAAATGCGCAGCTACATCTTCATGCAGCGCAACGGGATTCATATTATTGACCTTCTGCAGACCCAAAAACTGCTTGAACAGGCGGCCGATGCCGCTGCCCGCTTTGCCCGGCAGGGAAAATCTGTTCTGTTCGTCGGAACGAAAAAACAGGCACGACAAACGGTCAGGGAAGCTGCTGAGTCCTGTGAATCTCCGTTTGTTGTGGAGCGATGGCTTGGGGGGACGCTGACGAATTTCCAGACGATTCGAAACAGTATTCGCCGTATGGAAGGGCTGGCAAAGATGGGCAAGGACGGTACACTGGATCAACTCAAAAAGAAGGAGCGCCTCATGAAGTCCCGTGAGTTGGACAAGCTCCAGCGAAACCTTGGGGGCATTGCTGCAATGCCCCGAACACCGGGATGCCTCTTTGTGGTAGATATCCGCAGAGAGCGAATTGCTGTCAATGAGGCGCGCAAGCTTGGCATCCCAATCATTGCCATGGTCGACTCCAATTGTGATCCTGATCTGGTGAATTACGTGATTCCCTGCAATGACGACGCCTTCAAATCCATCCAGATCATTACGCAAACGATCGCCCAGGCTGTAAATGAAGGGCGAAAAGCCGCACAGATTGAATCGGCCAACAAAAAAGCAGAGAAAGAGAAGCGTAGCGAACAAAAAAAGAGTTAGACACCAAAGCCATACTCACGGGTTGATGGCACTGGCACAGATTTTCCCGAGATGAACCTCTTGCAAATCTCTGGCTGCCAACCGCCCGTGCTTGAACTTGCCAAGTTCTGTAAACACCTTTATCCTGATGAATAAAATATCTATTTCAGCAAGAGATGTGAAGCAACTCCGCGACAAGACCGGTGCGGGAATGATGGACTGCAAGCGTGCCCTCTCCGACGCAAATGGTGACTTGGAAGCAGCAATTGACCTTTTGCGGAAGAAAGGCCAACGCGTTGCTGCAAAACGTGCTGACCGCGAAGCTCTTCAGGGGCTTGTAGTGACACGCATTGATGACTCCCGACACACTGGAATCATTGTTGAGGTGAACTGCGAAACGGATTTCGTCGCTCGGAACGAAGAATTTGTGTCGTTTGCGCATTCCGTGGCCGATCTGATTTTGTCTGCACGCCCCTCGGATCTGGATGCCCTATTCTCTTTGTCCCTGAAAAATGGCCGTACCGTCGCAGAAACCCAGACAGACCTCACCGGCAAGATCGGTGAGAAACTGGGGGTTCGCCGATTTTCTGTTTTGTCTTCTGAAGAGGGCCAGGTGATTGACTATATCCATCCGGGATCCCGTCTGGCAGTTCTGGTCTCGCTAAATGGAAATGGCGACCTGACCGAAACTGGCAAAGATGTCGCCATGCAGGTTGCTGCCCTGAACCCCTTGGCCGCGCATCGCGAGGACGTACCACAGGAAACACAGGACAAAGAATTTGAAATCGGCAGGGAAGCCGCCCGACTTGAAGGAAAGCCCGAGCAAATCCTGGATCGGATTGCCAAGGGAAAACTGGAGCGCTTCTTCAAGGACAACGTTCTGGTGGAGCAACCCTTTGTCAAAGATGCCTCGCTACGGGTTCGGGACATGCTCAGTAAAGCTGGAGCAGAAGTAAACGAATTTGTTCGGTGTGCACTCGGTGAATGACCCGACCCACCTGATAGCAAAAAGAACTACAGTACCGTGGGTACTATTGTATATAATTCCCATAGCAATCATGCAAGACTCGCGGCCGAAACAACCTATTTACAAACGGGTCCTGGTAAAACTCAGTGGCGAAGCTCTTCTGGGAGATCAAGCTTTCGGAATTGATTCCACTGTGCTCTCCGCCTGGGCAAAAGACTTGGAGGCTGTGGTCCAAAGCGGTATCGAATTAGCCCTCGTAATCGGCGGCGGAAATATTTCCAGGGGTGTCATGACCGCATCCCACAGAATGACCCGGGCCCATGGAGACTACATGGGGATGCTGGCAACGATGATCAACGCCATGGCTTTGCAGGATGCTCTAGAGCATCTGCATCTCGAAACCCGGTTACTGTCTAGTATCAAGATGGAAGAGATTGCGGAGCCTTTTATTCGGCGACGCGCCATCCGCCACCTTGAAAAAGGTCGTGTAGTCATCTTCGGTGGAGGAACCGGTAGTCCATACTTTACTACGGATACCGCTGCTGCGTTGCGCGCCCTAGAAATTGATGCGGACGTGTTTGTCAAAGCGACACGTGTAGATGGAATCTACTCTGCCGATCCTGAAGTGCACGAAAAAGCGGAACACTTCGCACAGATTGCCGGGCATGAAGTGATTCGCCAAGGGCTGAGGGTCATGGATAAAACTGCCTTCACCTTGTGTGAGGAGTCCAAGATGCCGATTGTTGTGTGCAATGTGAACGAGCCGGGTAATCTGCAAGGAATCGTCTTTGGGGAGAAAGTGGGCTCTTACGTACATTGGGACTAAATTTGTGACCATGCTTGACGAACTTCTGGAACTACTTCTTTTGGAGAACACGGAGCAAATGGAGCGCTCCTTGAACCATCTGAACAAAGAGTTGCGTGCCATTCGAGCGGGACGGGCGACGCCTGCCATGCTCCAAAATGTTCGCGTTGAGTTCTACGGCAGCGTTTCCCCTCTAAATCAACTCTCGACGATCAGCGCCCTCCAGCCGGATCTCTTAGTCGTGACTCCCTGGGACAAATCCTCGATTGATGCTATTGAAAAAGCAGTGCAGTCCGCAAACCTCGGACTGAACCCGTCCAATGACGGTACGCTGATCAGAATCCCTGTCCCACCGCTGACGGAAGAACGCCGAATCGCCCTTTGTAAACGGGTCCGACAAATCGGGGAGCAGGCGAAAATTTCGATCCGCAATATTCGTCGCAGTACAAAGGAGGAATTAAAAGCCACTCAGGTAGCAGAGAATCTTTCGGAAGATATGCGGTACTTCGCCGAAGAAAATTTGCAGAAAGAAACGGATCGCCTTATGGCAGCGATTGACAAGCTCCTTCGCGAGAAAGAAAAAGACATCATGGAAGTCTAGGAGAGGTGCCGGAGCGGCCTAACGGGCTCGCCTGGAAAGCGAGTGTACCCTAACCGGGTACCGAGGGTTCGAATCCCTCCCTCTCCGCTCTTAGAAGAACACGCACGGTAAGCGCGCTCTTTACATCGAACACGGTTCGTGATTTTTCGTTTGCCCTGTTGAACTCAGGCGAGGTTGGCCTTTTTTCTCAACAGCATCTTTGCCTCTTCATGATGTCACGACGGAAACTGGTTGGGCTGACGGCGCCAAGCGGTGCCGGAAAATCCAGTCTTGCTCAACGGGTACTGGAAGAGTTCCCGTCTATGCTGTTGTCTGTATCTGTAACGACAAGGCCTCCGCGCTCCTATGAACAACATGGCCGGGAGTATTATTTCGTTTCCGTGCCGGAATTTGAGCGCCTAATTGCCGAAGAGGCCCTTCTCGAATACGAGGAAGTGTATCCTGGGCGTTTTTATGGGACACCGCTCTCTGCGCTCACAGAGTCCGATGCTCCTCTCTTACTGGATATTGACGTTAAGGGAGCTGCCCGGGTTCGCTCTGCTTACGGCGGATTTTTCATCTTCGTCGCTCCACCATCAGAAACTGAACTGAAAAACCGCTTGAACAACCGGGGAACAGAATCCGCAGAGACGCTTGATTTGCGGCTGCAAAGAGCAAAGCTTGAACTTACCTGTGCTGATCAATTCGATGCACTCGTGGTAAACGATTCTCTTGATAGAGCTGCGATAGAAGCGATTGCACTAATTAAGGACTACCTTCACAATGGATGAATCAAGCCGAATTGCGGAACTGCATGGTAAGCGTCTTCTTCTTGGCGTGACTGGAAGTATTGCTGCATACAAGGCTGCCGAATTGATTCGACGGCTGCGAAAGCTTGGCACCGAAGTACAGGTTCTGGCAACGCAGGGGGCATCCGAGTTTATCTCACCGACAACTCTGGCAACCTTGTCTGGTCGGAGCGTACTCACAGATCTGTTCGATGGGACAGAAGAGGACACCTGGACCCAGCACATCACTCTGGGGCATTGGGCAGATCTCTTTGTAATTGCACCTACAACAGCCCAGACTCTGGCAAAATTGGCGAATGGGTTTTCGGACAATATGCTGACCGCAACCGCACTGGCGGCCCGCTGCCCGATACTGGTGTGCCCGGCCATGGATCATGATATGTACATGCACCCTTCCGTCCGCTTGAACCTGAAACGTCTACAGGGATTCGGCTACCACGTTTTACCTCCTAGTTATGGAGAACTGGCCAGTGGGCTCGTTGGGTTAGGGCGTCTCCCGGATATGGAAGATATTCTCGAACGGATTGCGTCTCTTCTGCCTGACGAGTTGCGTGGCAAACACGCTCTGGTTACTGCCGGCCCCACACGCGAGCCAATCGATCCCGTTCGAGTTTTGACCAACCATTCGACCGGTACGATGGGCTTTGCTCTTGCCAGAGATCTTGTCCGGCGCGGAGCACAGGTGACGCTGGTGACCGGTCCTACGTTATTAAACACTCCCGATGGGGTGCGGCGCATTGATATCACTACGAGCGCAGAAATGCTTGAGGCGGTCTTGGCCCATAAGGATGCGGATCTTGTCTTTATGGCAGCGGCTGTGGCGGATTACGCGCCAGAGGAGACTCACTCCTCCAAAATCAAGAAACAGGAGGATCAACTTACACTCCGGCTGCATCGAACCTCCGATATCCTCGCGAAGCTGGGAAAACGGCGTCGGAATGATCAAGTCCTGGTCGGCTTCGCCATGGAGACGGAAAACGGTCTTGCGAACGCCCGAAAAAAACTCGCCGAGAAAAACCTAGACTGGATTGTCCTCAACAACCTGAACGAAGAAGGTGCCGGCTTCGGTACGGAAACCAATCGCGTGACTCTCATCGGGAAAGATGGCTCGTCCTTTCCATTGGAGGTAATGTCGAAACAGGAGGTTGCCACGGCCCTTCTGGATCGAATCTTGACTGATTGTGCATAACGTGTGCATAAAATGTAGGTAACTGCCGAAGTTTCTCGACAGGATTACACAATAATTGCACAGTATTTTTATCTCGCGCGGGTACAACTGCTTTGGCTTTCAAGTACATGTGTGCAATGATCACGGCTCTTCATCACCTTAAGGACAGCCTCTTCGCGGAGGCAGGCCTACACGGTCCGCTTATCCCATTAGAGCAAACAAATTTGTTTGCACGAAAGATTATGGACCTGGTTGACGCACAGAACCCTGTACACCAAATCCGGTCCCTGGATGCGCTCCAGGACTACGTAGACTCCTCGGTTCTCGTTCCAATTGATGCACAGCGTACGCATGCTGTTTTTGGTGAGGGAAACCCACAGGCAAACATCATGCTTGTTGGCGAGGCACCTGGAGCGGACGAAGATCGGCAGGGAAGGCCCTTTGTCGGTCGGGCTGGCCAACTGCTTGATAAAATGATCGCGGCAATCCATCTATCCCGGAATGAGATCTTTATTGCAAATATTCTCAAATCCCGACCTCCCAAGAACCGTGACCCGAAGCCTGACGAGATTGCTGCCCATTTACCAGTTCTCTACCGGCAAATGTCCCTTATTCAACCTAAATTCATCCTCTGTCTGGGACGGATTGCTTGTCAGACTTTGCTTGGAACCGATGCTCCTCTTGGAAAACTGCGAGGACAGGCTCACCCCTACCATGGAAGCACGCTGCTTGCCACCTATCACCCAGCAGCCCTTTTACGAAATCAGAACTGGAAGCGACCAACTTGGGAAGACTTGAAACTCCTACGACAGCTGTACTCGGCCCTATAGACCCTCTAACACCATGCAAAGCGAAGCAATTTCCTCTTGGGGCTCCATCCTGGTTCAGAATTTGCAGGATTCCTCGGGGCGTGTTCCCCCTCAGGCCGTTGATGTCGAAAGGTATGTCCTGGGGGCAACGTTGATTGATCCAGAGGCTGTGAGTATTGCAACAGAAATCTTGCCTGCGGATGCCTTCTATTTCCCGAAGCATAAAAAAATATATCAAGCCCTTCTAGATCTTTCTGCTAAGGGGCAACCCATAGATATCATTACGGTTGCCGAGCAATTGAGAGCAACAAAGCAACTAGACTTCGTTGGTGGCATGTCATACCTGAATGACCTTGCCGAACATGTCGCAACTTCCGCAAACACGGAATACCACGCACGCATCATAAGCCAGAAAGCTCTCTTGCGCAATCTTATTGGAGCAATGGGTAAGCGGATCACAGAAGCTTATGACCCGGCAACCGATGCGTTTGAGCTCCTTGATGCGGCAGAAAAGGACCTCTTTTCCATCTCTGAAAGCCAGGTCCGCAGGTCGGCAAAAAACTTAAAAGATGTCGTACGAGAAACGATTGATCATATCCAAAGCATTGCGGATCGACCAGAAGGTCTTTCTGGAGTAACTAGCGGGTTCACAGATCTCGACAAATTAACTGGCGGATGGCAAGACTCCGACCTGGTCATCATCGCTGGCCGGCCGTCAATGGGAAAAACTGCGTTTGCTCTGGCGTGCGCACGTAACGCTGCTTTGGCCTCCCAGAGCCCTGTAAGTTGCGCCATTTTCTCCCTAGAGATGAGCGCTAGGCAGTTAGCTCAGCGCCTGCTGACTTCCGAAGCCAAGGTAAATGCCCAGAATGCTCGTACGGGAAAGCTAAGCCAAAATGACCTTGAGGCTGTCGTGAGGGCCGCCTCAAACTTGAACCTTGCTCCGATTTTTATTGACGACTCGGATGGTTTGGGGGTCCTGGAGTTACGTGCCAAATGCCGCCGATTAAAGTCTGAGCACAATATTGGGCTTGTACTGGTTGACTACCTGCAACTCATGGAAGGGCGGGCCAGCAAGGATAACCGCGAGCAGGAAATCGCAAATATCTCCCGCTCTCTCAAAGGCCTTGCAAAAGAGCTTGACATTCCGGTGATTGCGCTCAGTCAGTTGAATCGAAACGCGGAGGATCGAAAAGACAGACGGCCGCAATTGTCGGACTTACGTGAGAGTGGTGCGATTGAACAGGACGCCGATGTTGTTGCATTTATTTATCGTGCGTCGTATTACGGTATTGAAGCTGATAAAGACGGTCAGCCAACCAAAGGCGTCGCGGAGATCATTGTTGGCAAGCACCGAAACGGCCCCACCGGGACCGTCAAGCTCAGCTTCGAGACGGACTTTGCCCGCTTCTCAAATCTCGAAACGTATCGGCGACAGGAGGACTATGCTCCCGACCTTGAAGACGACTCGCCTGTCTTCTGATGTAATGAGGTGACGGGCGGATTCGAACCGCCGTACAAGGCTTTGCAGGCCTCTGCCTAGCCACTCGGCCACGTCACCTTGGCACGCCCGGCAGGACTCGAACCTGCAACCTGCGGATTCAGGTTTGTGCCGGTTTCCCGACTCCCTGGACTATCTCTTCACCTTTTTCAGTTATGCCTGAAGGAAGGGGTGGCCGTCTAGTCTCTACACCTTCCCCGTAGGGCTTGGCTCGGGATTACCGTGAACCTTTGTTCCGTAGGCTTCCCCGAATTTGACCACTTACTCGCTGGTCGTTTCCAGCCAGCGGCCCGCTTTTGCTGCAGAAGTCCGCTGCTCTATCCAGTTGAGCTACGGGCGCCTGTATGTAATAGAACTGATATCCGCACAGTCGGGGCGGCCGGATTTGAACCGACGACTTCTGCGTCCCAAACGCAGTGCTCTACCGGGCTGAGCTACGCCCCGAATCGGACGGTCTACGTGATGGCCTTCAATTCCGCTCGAACGTCTTCCTGGGGAACTATTTTTTCTCTGAAGCGGAAGCTCCCGTTTGGCTTCTTTTCCGCAATAATGAGCTTGGCCATCACTTTTCGCTCTTGACGGCGCTTGAGGACCTTGTCTCCAAACGATTGTTTCTTGGCCATCTTTACTTGATCTCCCTATGCAGTGTGTGCTTTCGTAGTGCCGAATTGTACTTTTTGAGCTCTAGTCGACCCGACGTGTTACGCCGGTTCTTAACCGTTGAATACCGGCTTGTACCTGGAACCTCCGTACATTCGAGGATTATTTTTTGTCTAACGTCTTTTCCTTTCCGTGCCATGTTACAGCCTTATCTATTTAGACTGAGATGCCTTGTGCCCGCGCTTCACGCAATACGGCTTCAACTCCTTTCTTGTTGATGGTCTTGATCGTATTCGCCGAAACCCTCAGCTTCACCCACCGCTTTTGTTCAGGTAGATAAAACCGCTTTGTCTGCAGATTCACTCCAAATCGCCGACGCGTCTTGTTATGCGCATGCGAGACATGGTTACCCGACATGGGTCCTTTGCCATTCAATTGATCCTTACGTGCCATTGGTTTTTACCCCTTTCCTGTTTTGGGCGACCGGCTTATATGAACCCCTTTGCCAAACGGTTCCCAAATCAGTGCCCCCGGGTAACTGCCCGACTCGGCTCGCTCCGTGCTGCACGCCACGCCGGGTATAGTGCGGCGATCAAGCACAAACCAAACGAAACCCCCAGGATGAGAACCAAGTCCAGGATCTGGATCGAAACCGGGTAGGATTCGATTACAAAGGACTCCGCCCCCAAGAGGGGTACGAGTTGAAAGTATTTCTGGAGGAGCAGAATCCCGAGCGCCACCACGAACCCGGTTCCTGCACCAATCAGTCCGATCATCCCACCCTGCACGAGGAAAAGTTGCCGAATATCCCTAGATGTCGCCCCCATCGCCTGCAGAACGCCAATGTCCCGTTTCTTTTCTACGACAACCATAGTGAGCGACCCTACAATGCTGAACGCTGCGACTACACAGATCAGAACCAGTATTATGGATGCCCCCCATTTTTCCAGTCGCATAACATCGTAGAGAGAGCGCTGAAGATCGTACCAGGTTTGAACCCTCACCCCGCTGGGATAGGAGGCTTCGAGAGTTTGCTTCACCTGCTGTGCCTGCTCCAGGTCGGTGAGTCGCAACTCGATCCCGGTAACGGCACTGTTCAGATGAAAAAGATCCTGCGCCTCTTTGATTCCAATAAATACATGCGTGTTGTCGTAGATCTCTTCAAGTTTATATAACCCCCGCACCTCAAATTCTCGCACCGCTGGCGGAGAGAAGACGCGTGTGAGCATCTGCCCCAACCCTTGTGCAGAAAACAGCACTGCCCGGTTGTTCTCGGAGCCTGGAGACAGCCCTAGGCGCTGCCCCAGGCTGAACCCCATCACCATCCCCTGTTCGCTGGTGTCAAATTCTCCGGCGACGAGCCCCTCTCCCGTTGCATTATCCGCCACCCCTCGCAGGACCACAACGCGGTTGATTTCTGACTGTGTGGCGGTTACCAGGAGGGCTTTCCCTTCAACGTAGGGATCTGCACTTAGAACCTGAGGAATCTGTCTGGCTTGGTTGACGATCCTGTCTGCTTCTTTCTGCGAGAATCTGCCTCCGGGCTCCGCGACGATGCGGACATGTGGATCCATCGAAACGAGCAGGTCTCGCACCACATCATAAAACCCGTTCATGACGGACAGAACCACGATCAGTGCAGCGACACCGACGGCTACACCTACCATAGAAATCCCCGAAATAATCGTGACCAGCGGGATTCGTTGGCGGCTGTGCAGGTACCGTCGTGCAATAAACAGCCGATAATTCATCCCTGGAGTTTGAGCTTGCTTGCTGTGGTCATACGCCTCGGGCCAAATCTGTAGGTTTGCTCCCGATTGGGGATAGGTTATACATTAAATCGAAAAAGGATCACATCTCCATCTTGAACGACATACTCCTTGCCTTCGGACCGTATGATCCCGGACGCACGCGCGGCGGCCTCGGAGCCTACGCGAACCAGATCTTCGACCTGCACGGTCTCTGCGCGAATGAATCCGCGTTCAAAGTCGCTATGAATTTGTCCTCCTGCCTGCGGAGCACATGTTCCGTTTTTGACGGTCCACGCTCGTGTTTCATTTGGTCCATGTGTAAAAAACGTAATAAGGTCCAATAATTTATATGCTCTCTGGATTAAGCGTTGCAACCCATCTGCCTGAAGCCCTTCGCCTGCCAGAAAAACGTCTTTTTCTTCCTCCTCCAGTTCTGACAGCTGCGCCTCGAACTCCGCGCTCAGGATTAGGCATTCTGCCTGCTCTCTGGCGGCAATCCTCCGAACTTGTTCGGCCCAGCCATTGCCCCGAGGCAAATCCACTTCCCCCACATTCGCAATATAAAGAACCGGCCTGCTGGTTAAGAGGCATAATCTCTCAATGTAGCGCTGTTCTTTTTGGGAGAGGTTTCTCAAGAGCCGTGCAGGGTTGCCCTGCGACAGATGAGTAACCAGGCGCTCTGCGAACGCGGCCTTTGCAGCCGCATCTGCGTCTCCTCCTTTCGCTGCTTTCTCCCACTTTTCAGCGAAGCGCTCCGCTGTGTCCAAATCTTTCAACAAGAGCTCCGTGTTCACGATCTCAATGTCACGCTCTGGATCTACTCTCCCAGCAACATGGGAGATCCCGGCGGCATCAAAGCAGCGGACAACATGTATCAGCGCATCTACCTGTCGAATATGCCCCAGAAATGCATTCCCCAGTCCCTCGCCGCGGGATGCACCAGCAACCAAGCCCGCAATATCTACAAACTCTATCGTGGTTGGGACAACTTGTTCGGCCGGGGAAATGGCAGCCAGTTGCTCCAGCCGTTCATCTGGCACGGGCACGATTCCTCGATTAGGATCTATCGTGCAGAACGGATAATTCGCTGCAGCCGCACCAACCCCGCTCAGCGCATTAAACAGGGTGGATTTTCCAATATTCGGTAATCCAACGATACCACAATTGAGGGACATTACCTAGGACTATCGAATTTTGGCTGGGATGCAGCTCATCTCCGATCAAATGATCGATCGGTTTTGCAGAGATGATGTGTTCAGAGCTTTTCGCTTGTGTACGACGTTCTTTCTGTCGGTCCCAGCCGGTTCAACGTCTTATACGTTCACCGGGCAGCGAGGCTCAATTGTCCCTTTCGTTTATTGATTGGTCAATGCGCCGGCACATGTTGCCCGCTACATGTCTGAGCTCTCTCCCAACTCACTACTTAGTTTTGGTAGAGGAGCATTGAGGTCCAACCAATCTTGGATCGCCTCCGGTCCCACCTTTCTGATGACAAACTCCTCGTTGAGCATTTTGAAGTGTGATCCTTCCGAATTATCCGTTGATAAAAACCTGTCTATGATGATAACCTGTGGAGTGGCTGGCGCTCCGTAGGAGCTTTCCCAGACGTATTTCATGATCCCTTCATTCACCCAACTTCGGCCGGTCATGACTTCATCAAATTGTCCAAATTTGGCAAGGTGAGTCAGTCCCCTTTCTACATCCCAATCCTTGGATATGCCAATTGCGGCAAACCCCCGTCCATTCTCCGCGGCCTTGCTCTGCACTAAACTTTTTAGCTGATCCACCTTGTCAGGCAAGGCTGGTTTATTTGAGTATACACAACCAGATGAGCCAATGTATATCAGAATCAATTCTGCACCGCCCTCTGTCCTATAACTGGGCTGATAGCTGAATTTGTTCGGGTTCTCCCACTTGATGGATATCTCCGGTGCTCCGACTAAACCTGCAGATGTCGCGTAGAAGCCCGCGGCAAAGACCGCCAGGAAAAGTGTGGAAATCCATACAGTACGAAGAGCATTAGAGGGCTTCATTTACCAATTTTAGTCTGAATATCGAACCAAGACCTTTCGGGGCTTTCGGTTGCATGTTGAGCAATCGATCTCTTGACCTGTTCATCGCGAAGTGATCAGATCACAAAATTCATAGACGGCTTGCTGGCTACTTTGCCAATCCACTGAGGTCATAAACCGAAATTTGGGGATAGGGATGCGTTCGATGAGTGTACACGCGGTTTTCTGTCGCCGCATTAATTACAGGCACTGTATCGCCGATGAAAACTGCCTTGCCGGTTTGTGCAGACATCAAGTAAGTCCGAAGGGTTTCATATCGCTCTCCTTCCTCTGTACTCAGGCTCTCTGGAGTGAAGGATGCTATTTGTACGATGACATAGTCTTGTCGTAATGGAACCGCCCGTATGACTTGGTCGTGTGGTTTGCCATGTACATTCATGCCTACCCGGGGGCCTGTCTCGCCTACCTCTTCGTCTACCTCCATTGCTTTGAAGCCAGATATTTTTGCTGTCCATTGCCTGTCCCCCTCATGAGAGTAGCCATAAATCACTGGCAGAAAATTCGGGGCATATATGATCTTGGAGTCCAAACATGCGATTTGTGTTCTGCCCAAAAATCGTCGCACTAATGGAGACATGGCTGAATAAACCTCGCCGAAAGAACCCAGAGAATCGCCAGACATTGAGTAACGGTTAATTGCGTTGACGTTCAGTCCATCGAAAGAATGTAAATGGAGCACCTCCTTCGTAACACAGACCTCGTTCACCTCCCGAGATAATGACAGTGTTGCCGAGAGTTCATGAGTTTCTCCATTTCGGTCGAATATTTTCAGACCATGGAATCTGTCGGCAACAATGATTCGACCCGAAGGATCTACCTCAAGACTGGTGGGGCTGACAAATTCTCCCGGTCCCTCGCCACGGGATCCGATGGCATATAGAAAAGTGCCCTCGTCATTGTACACTCTCACTTCGTTATACTGGGCATCCAAAACGTAGATGTTGCCGGTTGAATCTTCTTTGACATCAACGATCTGGCCAAACATCTCATGTCGCTCCCCCTCAAGAACCCCCAATGTAAAGAGTTCTGTCGGCGACGACAGGGCTTGGGAAATCGCTTGGACATCTCCGCTTCCTCCAATATCACTGCTCGTGGACACAAGCTCATGCGCCTCTTCAAAGCCGGGGATTAGTGCTGAGACTGGATGAATTATTCGTCGAAAATCGCTTGCATCTTGATCCGCTCGTTTGCACGAGAGGTTCATTGCGATGGCAGGGAATAGCAGCAATACAACGACGCTTGCTTTTTCTCTTTTCCAAAAATCATGCCGGATACAGAAATGTTTGATTGTTCCTTGGGGCGATGTAATATCTCGGACGGGAGACCACTAACCTGAACTTCCCCCCTTTCTGGTTTCCCCAATGTACGATATTCCCCATGAATTTAGGATATTTTGGGGATAGATTGCCCCTCCTCAGCGGGGGGGACTCCCTACCATTTATGCAAGTCAAAACCGGGAAAAATTGATTGATTTCAAATTTTTTTATTTGATCTGAGATTTACGTGATTTCTACGGACTTTCCTCTGCAGATTGATTTCGTTTTTTTCGGGTTATCCGGCTGGTTGTAGCAATTTGGTAGCAGCGGTTGCTCGACTGTGGTCAAAGCATGTTTGGTCCCGAAGCATAGCACAGGCGATGGCGAGCAGGCGGTCTGCGACCGAGCGCAGGGCTCGACCATGACTGTGACCGCGTTCCCGGAGAGCTTTATACTTGGCTTTGCTGATGGAGTCGTGCTGGATGGCCACGCGGCTCCAGTGGTAGACGGCGTTGACCAGGCGTGCCTGCGAGGCTCGTCGTCGAACCACTCGCCAGGATTTTCCTGAGCGTCGGGTGACAGGGGCGACGCCACACAGGCAGCGTAGCCCCCTGTAATCCCGGTTCTTGACCAACCCGGATGCCTCCGAGAGGAGCGTTGCCAACACCGTGGTTCCGACCCCGGGCATGGAGGAAAGAATCTCCACATCGTGCAATGGATTCCCCGAAGCGGTCGGCTTGCTCTGGACTTGTTCCGGTTCGTGCGAAGCGCTGGGAACCGGGGTTTGATCCGATGCAAGGATCACTTCCATGGCATGCTGAGCCTCCTGAACTTGTTGCTCGATCAACGCGAGCTGCTGCATAAGAAGCCGGATGCGTGTGGTGGCCGCCTCCAAGACCCCGGCGGCGATCGTGACCGGCTGGGCCCGCAAGTATTGGAGCACCTTCTCTGCATTCAAACGCCGAATCCGGTGTTTTTTGAGCACTTTTTCCACCGAAGAGAGGCGTACCCGGCGAGCACGTGTTGGTGTGGGAATGAGCGTCCATAGGGCCATCAATACCGGAGAGAACAGCGGGAACCCAAGTTCCAGGAACTGCGGAAAGTACCGCCAGAGCTGGGCGCGGACCTGATGCGTAAGCCGAGTGCGCTGACTGGTGAGTTCCTCACTCATTCGCGACCACTCGCGCAGCTGGACGATCTTGGCATCCAGAGGATCCAGTTCACGTAGACAGACAGGATCGGTCCGGAGGGCATCGGCAAGCACGTGTGCATCCCGACGATCATCTTTGGCCCCTGCAGGTGAAAACCGATCCCGGAAGCGGTCCAGTTGTTTGGGATTGATGGAAAAGGTTGGAATCCCTCGATCCAGCAGACTGTCCACCACGGGACCGTGTGGGATTTCAATGGCGACCCCAAGCTGCGCGGCAACACCGCCTGCACAGGCAAGTATCCAATCCAGCAGCTGGCTGAGCCCCTCTCCAGAGTGGGCAAATGCACGTTCGCCCAGAACGGCGCCCTCCGAGTTCAAAACGCAGACCTGGTGCGACTGGGAGCCCCAGTCGATCCCTGCAAAAAAAATCGGTTGAAATTTCGTCGACATAATTGAGTATCTTTTAAGTGAAGAAGATCGCGGGTCGCCGTGACGTTCCGTCTGTCCCTGTATCGGTGCTCTATGGCACAAACTCCCTACGGGGCGTGCATCACGGCACTCCCTAGGGCACAGTTCCCCCCCAGGCGCTCAAAGGCGCAGGGGGCACTTGGTTGCTCCCAGGGAGGTACTCGCGGTGACAGATGCAAAACACAAGCTCGAAAACGCTTGTGATCTCGGAAAGATAAATCAAGCCTTGTCTTTGGCTGGATCTCGAATCTTCAACTTCGTTAATCACTCTTACAGTGAGCTTGGCTAAGCATCACCTATAAGATACAGGGGGGATCTGGGGGCTTTTCCTCAATTCTGTGAACCAAAGGGCTACACCGGCTTGATGCCTAGAAGTTTGAGTGCCCGCTGTTGGGTAGGACTAATTTTCTCCACCATGATCACTTCCGGGGATTTATCTACGGAGATTTTTGGTACAACAACCAGACGGCAAAGCCCCGCGAGTTCGTCCATCACCTCGGCAAAGCTCATGACTTTTTCTCCTTCATGATTTTGTTTGGTTCGGGCTTTCTTTTTCGTCCGGGGAGAGGGTTTGGCCGGTTCCACGGCATTCTTGCGCTGTGCAGCTTTCCCCGCTGGATCATCCTCAGTAAACAACATGGGGGCTAACTTCCGGCGCAGATGATACTCCACATAGTAGGCCAGCATGCATAAAAACACATGGGCGATCACCCGGTTTTTCTTGCGATGGTGAATTGGACGTACGCGCAACGAGATTGTTTTCATCGTGCGAAAGGCCTGCTCCACCGTGGACAGACGCTTATAATTCGCCACCAATTCGGTCGCCTCCGGCTTCTGTTTCAAACTGGAGCGGATCGCATACAAGCCGTCAAGCCGTTCTGCCTTCGCAATGGCCGCCGCATTGCGCTCATAGGCAAAGTGTTCCTGCTCAATCTCCAGCGTGAAGAACTTCCGGACCTTGTATTTTCCAATGACCCGATCGCGGTAGGGACCCGGGTTTCCCCGGGCCCCCCGCACAGATCCGGACGTGCGCGTTAACGCATCCGGCTCCTCCCTCGGGTCGCACCATCGTGCATGACGGCATCGGATGCCGTAGCTGGTTGTCCCGATGGAACACACTTCTTCCATCTCTGTGTATGGAGTGTGTTCGGTTCTCCCAGCTTCCCCTCGGGTGAGGCCCTTCGCTCCAGCTGCTCCGCAGGTCCCCCCTTGTTCGCCGCCTTCATCGCTACTATGGCCTCATCTGACTCCTCTATTGCGTTCATCGTAGGCTTCAGCCTCTGCAGCCTTCCCCACGCGGTCCCAATTCGCTCAGGACACAATAGAGGCATCCCAGGTCCCGGTAAAATGCGTACGTACGTCCCTGAGTTCTTTGACACCGTGGGCCCACAAGATCCCTCGCCTTTTCGGGATTTTGTATGTTGCCTTCGACCGTCAGGACAATCTCGGCGACCCAAATAACGAACATTTCGATGCTCAATAGCTCCGGCCATACGCACCACTACCGACGCTTCGCGTATCCCCTCGCGGAAACACCCGCACGGCTCGTGGAAGTATGTGATTGGTTGCATCTTCATACTACGGGACTTTCACCCGCTACATTTTCACCAGTTAGCCTGGCGCACCCCGACGCGTACGCCAATTTTGCCTTTGCACGTTAACCGGCACTGCTCACGCTTGGTGGCTGCAACAATTTCATCCAGGGCTTGCTCGGTCTTGATCAGGAGTTCTTCCCGCTGTCGCTTGCTCTTCTCGGCCTGCAAGGGGTTTCTGCATAACACGATCCGATCCTCTGGATACAGATCACTGTGTAGTTTCATTACATCCTGTTCATCAAACAGGCTCATCTGCACCTGTTTCTGTTCCACCACCGCACGAATCTCATTCTTTTTCATGGCGGTGATCCAGTCGAGTCCCACGGGGATCAACTCTTCCTGAATCTGCTTTTGCTGCAGGATTCCCCGATCCCCCACCAACACCACTTGTTGAAGCCCAAAGGTCTGCTGAAGCTTCTTCACCTGTGCACTGAGCGTACTTACATCTGCGGTATTGCCGCGGAAAACGTCCACCGACACCGGGCAGCCCTCTGAATCGGTCATCAGACCAATGACGATCTGCTGCTTGCCCCGCTTTTTGTCCCGGTTGTAGCCATAGGCGGCAAATTCATTCTGCTGGCCTTCCACGTAGCTGCTGGTGACATCATAGAGCACCATGCCACCTTCCTTGAGATGCCGTTTGGCGAGACGGCACTCCATCGCGGTCTTGTGTTGGACCAATTGATCCATGGCCGCATACAGATCCTCCTCGTCCACACATTTGAGTCCAAGCTCTTCATTGAGCGTGGAGGCCGCCGTGCGCACATCCAACATGGCACTGGTGGCCAGTTTGCTGGCCGGCTTGATCACGCGTGCGGCGATCATGCCGAGCACCAGTCGACGGAAGCGGGAATTCTTCGGGGCAATCCATGCAGGCAGATCCAGTTGATGCATGACTCCCAGGACCGCGGCAACGTGTCCGTGCGGGGTATTGCTTTGAATGGTGAAGGCATCTTGGATGGAGTTTACGGCGGTTCCTCCCTTCAAGAGCACCCGAAGCCCCTCAATGACGTCCACGGGGAGTTTGGAGATATTGGCGAGTGTGGTTTTGACGATTTTGCCATGGACGCGTTTGGATTCTCGAATGAGCCAGGTGGGATTGGAATTTCGGTTGGGGATTTTGGCGACATACATGGGTACATATGTAAAATAAGTTTCTGGATTAATATACACATAAATTGGGAATAATACATAAAAACTCGGTTCAATTCCTCGAAAAAACGGTTCAGAATACATGGGTACATAAACATCAATGCCGAATACCCCGAAACGCCTGTTTTGGGAGAAGAAATCAAGGGGAAAACCGTGAAATGCCCCGAATATCAAGGGCCACGGTACAAATTATTGCCCATTGAGTACTCAATGGGCAACCTTAAACCTTAATCCAGCCGATGGGAAGGGAAATTAGGGGGGAAGTTCAGACTAACGACCGCAGGGAGATGCAGAACATTGACCGTCACGCGTCATGTTGCACCTATATCTCAATGTACTATGGGTGCAAAACCCAAAACTATAAATCCGCTCGTGATTGATTTCGCAAATATCTTGCTCACAGTAGACCTCATCATCATCATTAAATAGCGTACCGGTTAAGGAGCCGAACACGAAAGCTACGACTATTGCGATCAGGCTGACTACTAATTGGAGCGAGATGTACTTTTTCATGAGACAAATGATTATAACTGGCTGTGGATTGTTCCCACATGAACGCACCCCAAAATGGATACATCCCTTGAGGAAAGAGATGCTCTTTTGTAAGTATCATCTGTATGGTATCTGCATCCAGGCTTATCGCCTAAGGACGGAAACTTGTGGGGATGGATGTCTCCGAGCGATATATACCCGGTCTTCTGTCACCGCATATATTTGAGGCACCGTATCGCCAACAAAAATCGCCTCACCGGTCCGTGCTGACATCAGGTAGGTCCGAAGTGCATCATGCCCTACTTTTCTCCCCCTCTTCGCTGTAGATAGGCCCTCTGGCGTAAAGGAAGCAATTTGAACAATAATCTGGGCTTCAGGAATTGGGACGATCCGTACGATCTGGTTGTGAGGTTTGGCAAATATATCCATGCTCACCTCTGACCCTTTGTCAATTATCTCTAGTGTCTGGAAGTCTGGAATTTTTACTGCCCACTGCATGTCTCCCGTTGGGGAATAACTATAGATCACCGGAAGGTAGTTTGGGGCATATATGATCTTGGAATCCATACATGCGATCTGCCCCATGCCTAAAATCCGGTGTACCAATGGAGAGCTCGATGAATAAATCGCACCGAAAGAATTCAGTGTATTACCCGACAATGAGACGCGGTTAATTGCATGGTGGTTGTCAGGACTAAAACCATGGATGTGGAGAATATCTTCCCTAACACAGACCTCGTGGATCTCAAGAGATGATGGTAATGTCGTTGACACTCGATGCGTTTTGCCCGTTCGTTCAAATATCCTGACGCCATTGGACCTGTCGGCAAAGATGATCCGACCCGAAGAGTCTACCTCAAGGCTGGCGGGGAAAAAAATCTGGCCCGAAGAACCTCTCCGATTAACACCGAGGGGCTCCTCCTCGCTGGGTCCTTGAACGGCATAAAGGAAGTCCCCTCCGCTGCCATACACCTTTACCTCGTTATACTGTCCATCCAGAACATAGATATTTCCTGCGGGACCTTCTTTGATGTCCATGATTGGACCAAAGCGCATGCGTTCCTCTCCCTCCTGAGGAACGCCCAACGTAAACAATTCTGTCGGTGATAACAGGGCTTGGGAAATTGATTGAACACTGCTGTCTATCTCACCACTAGGAGCAATGAACTCTTTTGTCTCGTCAAAACCGAAGATCCGCGCTGGTATCGGATGGACGACTTTCTCCCCTGCAGCACCTGCTTCTTGCCCAGTTCCGCTACCCAAAGCCGTAGAAACTAGAACGGAAAGGATAATAACGGAAGGCAACATCCTCCCTCTTCCGAAAGAAAACGACATGAGAATATCATTTCGTTGATCCGCATATGATTTTTAGAAGAGCCAATCCCAAATGGAACAAGAAGATGCATAACAGTGATCAGCACCCCGCATGTCACAACTGAAGCTTCTAAATGAGTGGACACAATATCCAAAAGCGGCTGATTCATAGTCCACTTCACAGATCTCTCTCTCACAGGAAAAGGCTCTACCATCAGCGTCATTAAATAGCGTGCTGGTTAAGGAACCGAGCACAAAAATTGCACCCACTGCTATCATACCGACGGATGTCTGGAGCGCAAACCGCTTTTTCTTAAAACGCTCCTTCCCTTTATAAAGTCTCCTGCTTTTGTGTATTTCATAGAATTGCTTGTTTTTATTGTTAGTTTGGCCGACTTAAACGCTCTTGATTGAACGTCCGGTGGCCAATATAAACAAAAATCTCGATTGCCCTCTCGGTTTGCTCCGAATTCATCAAAAATCAACAAAGGCCCGCTCTCGAATCACCAAATTAAAATAGCAGTGGCCTTGGCCAATCTTCTTTGGCATAAAATGAACGCTCATACCTGTAGATGTGTAAACGTGATCTCGCAGAACTTACCGAACCAGTGTACTGAGTCTATTCCGAGCCACATTTGTTTTTATTGTCCTGACCCTAAATGGGTTTATGGCATTCGCACAGTCATCCCACATACAGGCTGGGCTGGGGGGATGGCCAGGGGCCGGTATACAGTTCGCACACATTCAAGCCCGCAGCATCTATTCGCTTGAGGTTCTTTCTTCCGTTGATACCGAACTCTGGAAGGAAAGAACTCCCGTATATGTCTCTGCAGGTGTTGGGGCAGCCCTGAGGCCTTTGGGGATCCTCCGTGTGATTGGTCAGGCAGACTATTCCTATGATCTATACCTAGGGGTCCGATTCGGTCCTGCGCTAACCTTCCTCAACAAACAAACCCGAGCAGAAAAAAATCGTCAATTCAGTCTCTTTCTAGATCCTTTCCTTCGATATGCACGACCAGTTGGACAACAAACCGCTTTCATTGAAATCGGATCACAGCGTCCCTCTCTGCGCGTAGGTCTTTGGATTCCTCTTGACTGAAACCATCGTTGTGGACACGATGTCCCTGCAGTGAACTCAAATAAATTCAACGACACTGATATATCTCCGCAAAACAGGGCAAGGGTGTTTCAAGAGCTAACTTGAGTGCTGAGTATCCTGTCGGCTAACCATCTCTTCCCATCCTTGACGGCCTCCCTCGCTTTTTATCAGTCTCCCCTCCTTTCTTAATCTGAACGCAATCGTATCTAGCACTCCGTTCACAAAGTCCTTGCTCTCCTCTGTGCTGAAAATCTTTGCCAACTCAATTGCCTCGTTCATCGTTGCCTTGGGTGGAATCCGATCAAAGTGCAAAAACTCACAGACCGCCATACGAAGAATAATCAGGTCAATCCTGAGTATGCGCCCTAAATCCCAATTCCTGGCATTTTCAGAGATAATCTGATCCAGTTGATCCTGGTCGGAAATCACCGTTTCAAACAACCGAATTCCCATTTGCATTGCCCCATCCTGTCTTGGCAGTCTTGGCAAAAGAGTCGTCTCATACACATGTGTTTGAGAATCGCCACTGAGCATATGCGCATAGAGCGCCTGCAAGGTCGCGTAGCGGGCACGGCGACGAGGTGGTATTGTCATTGGATCTTTGATTGTGCCAAAGGACTAAGCCTCGAACCCATTAAATGTACTCCCCCCTTGTAGCATATAACTGCCACCTAGGATCCAACTGGTCTCCTACGAAGGCACGGCAAATGGTCTTCAGACATCCCCGCGAATTATTAGGGCAAGATACATCATCCCAAGGGGAAGGAACGCTATCCACAGAAACGGGGAATCAATATTAACAAGGTTTTGGGTAAAAATTCCCTTATCTATTGTTGGTACTGTGGAATTGTTGATAGCAGCCGGAAACCATTGTCTGTTTTGGCATAAAGCATGTCCTGGAGGTAATTCAGGGGATTTCGGGGTTGTTAAGGGGGGCATGAAGGTTTGTTGGGATCATGTGTATTACTACCTACAATTTCACAAAACTGGCTTTTTGAAATAGAAACCTCATAGAATCATATCCAGAGTTCACATGTTATCCACTAGGATTTGGTAGGTCCTCATAGAAATGTCTAAGTTATCTGGATGAGATCAGCAAGTTGCAGCGTTACGCTACTAGTTGGATGTGAAAATTCTCAAACGCCAATGAAGTTTCAGGGAAATTGCTGCGTCCTCCCTCGGAACAGATTTGCTATGACATACCGTTTGATGAGTCTGCCTCATGTGATGGGGGGAAATTTTTTGGTTCCACTGCAATTCGTGTAGAATAATTAAATTCTCAGGTCCATTGACCACAGAGGTATTGCTGGAATCAGTCCTTGATGCAGTGATGTCTCACAGCGTAGGATTGGGGGGGGGACGATTGGAAGAGTGAAAAAATATTTGTCTGAAACCTTTGGTATCTGCCCCTGTTCGCTAGCTGGCTAGTTTTGGGAGATATGATTCTCCGATTTTCCATCTGTCTCATCGCATCAGCATTATAGTAGGAGAAGTTTGTCATGAATATTGATCGTATCCGCGTTGAAGGTCTGTTTGATGCCTTCAATTACGACCTTAAGTTTGCTACCAATGAGCGCATCATGATCGTCACTGGTCCAAATGGCTCTGGTAAGACCACAGTTTTGAAGCTTCTTGACGTAATGTTTAACCAACCGGTCAGCCGACTTTGGAAAGTGCCGTTTCGAGAAGTTACCGTTTCTTTTGATGACGACACGCAGTTGGTTGTGCAAAGACTCTTGGATGGCCACCATGATGATCAACAACAGTTGCCGACGACTTTAACTTTTGATCACGATACCGCGAACGAGCCCTTTCGTCTAGACGGAGCCTTGATTGGGCAAGCAGACCTTGGGATTCCGATATCTGCTATAGAAGATGTCATACCGATAGTTGATCAGATAGGCCGCAGGCGATGGATTAATTCAGAAACGGGGGTGGAACTGGATCTGGATGATATAATCACTACCTATCCTGACAAACTCCTACCTCAGCATCTACGCGAACTAACTTCGCCCCCTGAGTGGCTTCAAAATATAATACGCTCCATAAACGTACGATTCATTGATACCGAACGCCTCATCCGCCTTTCTCATCGCCGCCGGGGGGTGTATCGCCGTGCTGTGAGTCCTACACGTACTGTAAGCCACTATTCCCAGCAGTTGGCTGATCGGATACGGCATTCAATCGCCCAGTACGGGGAGCGGTCTCAGTCACTTGACGGCACCTTTCCTTATCGCTTGGTCACCGACCACGAACTTTCCAGTGATTCGGTTGAAACGTTACGCAGAGACCTTAATGAAATTGAACAAAAGCGTTTGCAGCTAGAGGAGGCAGGCCTTCTGGTGGGAGAGCACGGTGGACTTGCGGTTCCCGACCTGAGTAATGTAGACAAATCGAAGCAAAATGTACTTGCAGTTTATGCACGAGATGCGAAAGAAAAGCTTGCAATCTTTGATGATCTTTACGAAAAGGTAAGTGCTTTCAAGAGAATCGTCAATTCCCGGTTCAGTCATAAACGGGTGTCGGTTAGCGATGAAGGGTTGCGGGTCAGTAAAAATGGTGACACCGACCTGGACTTAGAAATGCTCTCCTCAGGGGAACAACACGAACTCGTTATACTTTACGAATTGTTGTTTCGCGCCTCCAGCGACTCTCTTATTCTCATTGATGAGCCAGAACTTTCGTTGCATGTTGACTGGCAAGAACGGTGGTTAGAGGATCTTGCAGAGACAGCAAATCTCTCCAGCTTCCGAGCAATTGTAGCCACGCATTCCCCCGAGATTATCGGTGACAAATGGCATCTTGTTGTTGAATTGCTCGGCTGAGTTGGGTTAATGCGTCGCACACCGATCGTTAAAGCTAATGAGATTCGATTGAAGCGCCAATCTCACGAGGGATGTTTTATGGTTGTCGAGGGACGAGATGATCGGTTATTCTTCAAGCAGTTTGTGGATTATAGCGATTGTAGGATTACAGTCGCAGACGGGAAAGAGCATGTTATTGAGGTGGTTTCAATACTGGAAACCGAGACTTTTCCCGGTATCATTGGTGTCGTAGACGCTGACTTGGATCATATTGAGGGGAGTCGGTCATCCAATGATAACCTTGTTGTACTTGAAACTGTAGATCTGGAAGCATTATTGATTCGTTCCTCTGCACTTGATCGTGTACTATCAGAATGGGGAAGTATAGAAAAGATCTCCACATTTGGTGGGAACATTCGGGAAACACTTGTAACATCAGCTGTTTGGATTGGATGTCTACGCCTTTATTCGTATCGTTACGGGTTGGATCTCAAAATGCAAGGGATCAGGTACAGAAAATTTATGGACAGAGAATCGCTTGCAATTGAGATCAACAGCTTTGTTCAAGAGGTACTCAATCGCTCTCAGCGCCCTGAACTATCCAGAGCAGACATTGTGGAGGAACTCAGATCCATTCACCGATCATTGGGTAGCGATTGGCTGATATGCTACGGAAAAGACATGGTAGAAGTCTTGGCATTTGGCTTGAGGGGCGTGATAGGAACAAACAAAGCAATAGATGTAAGTGCCGAGAGAATCAAGAGTGGTCTGCGACTGTCATTTCATCGTGATGACATGGAAAATTCGAAGCTTGCCCGGGACTTGTACGACTGGGAAGCGAGGAATCCGAAGTTTCGAATACTAAAACCGAAATAGGTTTCTCGCAGTTCGACAGAAGGCGCAAGAATCCTCGATGGTGGTTGTACCGCAATTCGTGTAGAAGGGCTAATTTTTTGGCTCTTCACCCAAAAATAGGTTGCTCAATTGTGGAATCTTATCTGGATTTGACGCGAGTCACCTTTGCAGAAAGGATGGTTTCTTAATTAGTTGAAAAATCTCGACTGGAATCGTGTATGGAAGGGAGGACATTCTGATTTCAAAACCATCACGAGTTTCCATGATTTTTCAGACAATGTTTCACAGCCGGCGCAGGCGCTCCAGGGCGCGGGAAACTCTGATGCACAGTTGCGTCATTCCAGCGAACTGATCCAGCAGTTTACGTGTCCGCTGGTGGCAGATCCGTTGCAGGTGCAGGCGGACTCCGCTTCATCGGTTGCGCCGGAGGCAGACGTAAGCGACAAGGCCACTTCGGTGGTTACCGAGGAGGCTCCCCTTGCGCTATCGGAGTATGGGGATGCGTTGCATATTCCGATGATGTGGGCCACTAGGATTTGGTAGGTCCTCATAGAAATGTTCAAGTTGTCTGGAGGAGATTACAGTTGGTCAGTGAATGCAGTGTGTTGAAGTTAGGCAGCGTCCTTATTTTCTACAATCCAACAGGAGAAGAGGCGCTTATCAGCAACAATCATGGGTTATGACCGATTTAGTTCTGATCTGCAATATGTGGTCGGTTTGATTAATCCTCATCACCGGTATCTGGAGGTGCATCGTGGTATCTGAAATTCAGATTCGAGCCGGTCAAGTTTTGACAGGGGCACAGTTTAGTGAGCCGATGCTGGTGGAGACGGTTCGTCCAAATGGGCAAGGATTCTGGACTGTGGGACTCGTTGGACAGCGGTCTGAAAAATTTCGTCGGGTTACGCTAGATGCGGATCAGATATCAACCTTGGCCATCCATGAGTCAGTATTCTCCTATGATGGAGATGGAAGGTTATTACGCCTTGCCTTGCAAGCCTATTCGCTTGGTATTGCATATGAATTTGATCCCTATTTTGGACTATCCATTTCAAAGGTAGATCCTCTACCGCATCAGCTTGAAGCGGTATATGAACATCTACTCAAACTCCCAAGAGTGCGGTTTTTGCTTGCCGATGATGCCGGTGCAGGGAAGACCATCATGGCTGGACTATTGATCAGAGAACTAAAGCTTCGAGGTCTTATAGAGCGAGTTTTAGTGATTTGTCCAGCGAATCTGTCATTTCAGTGGCAGCGCGAACTTATGGAGAAGTTTGGTGAGAACTTTCTGGCCCTGAAAGGTGCCAATATTCGCGAACAATTCGGAATCAATCAGTGGATAGAAAACAGTCAGGTCATTACTTCTCTTGATTTGGCCAAGCGGGACGATATTCTACCAGGGTTGAGGCAAGTCAACTGGGATCTCGTTATCGTGGATGAAGCACACCGAATGTCAGCACGGGACAAGAACAAACGCAGTTTACGCTATCGTCTTGGAGAGTTATTGCGGGACACGACAGATCATATGTTATTTCTCACTGCGACACCACATAAGGGTGATCCGAAGAATTTCACGTTGTTCCTGCAGTTGCTAGATCAAGATGCGTATGCAGATGTGCAGTCCATTCGCGAGGCAATGGGGAATAGGCGAGCTCCTTTCTATTTGCGGCGGACTAAAGAGGCTATGGTTTATTTCCCCGAACTTCAGTCCGATGGATCTTGGACTGCAAGGCCAGTCTTTACCCAGAGGATTGCTCGCACTGCCAGTTTCACAATAGATGGCTCCGAGTTTGATTTATACGATAAGATTACACGGTTTGTGAAGCAACAGAGTAGGCGTGCTGCAGCAGAGGAGAATAATCCTCACGCCAGAGCTGTTGGATTCCTGATGTCATTATATCAAAGACGTTTAGCCTCAAGCATTTATGCCATGAGGCGATCCCTTGAAAATCGAGCGAGGAGACTGGAAAAAGGTTTAGCAGATGCACAGAAACTTATTCAAAGTGTGCCACCAAAGATCCCCAGTTTGGACGAATTAGACGAATACGACGATGCTGACCGCGAACAGTTAGAGCAGTACTTTGAAGCAGTTACCCTTGCAGAAACTGCCGACCAGGTACGCGAAGAGATTTCTGAATTATTGGAATTAGCAGAAGAAGCCCAGTTAGTTCAGGACTCCGGTAATGAAGCAAAATTAGATCACCTCCACAAGATTCTGCATGATCAAGGTTTCTTTGATCGTTCAGACCAGCGGCTCCTGATATTCACAGAGTTTAAGGATACGCTCTACTATCTGATTGAACGGTTAGAGGAATGGGGTTTCCAGGTGGGATGCATTCATGGCGGAATGAAGCCGGGATCCCGCGAGGATCTAGGAACTCGGCTCTTCGTCGAACAGCAATTTCGCGAAGGCGCCATCCAAGTACTGGTGGCCACCGAGGCAGCGGGTGAAGGGATAAATCTTCAGTGCTGCCACATCCTCTTCAATTACGATATTCCCTGGAACCCAAACCGATTGGAACAGCGCATGGGGCGTATCCATCGCTATGGGCAGCAGCATGATTGTCTCATTTTCAACTTTGTGGCGACGAATACGATAGAGGGTCGCGTACTTCAGCGATTGCTAGACAAACTCCAGGAAATCCGTGATGCGCTTGAGGATGATGCGGTGTTCAATGTCGTGGGAGAGGTTTTGCCATCCACTCACATAGAGCGTGTACTACGAGAGTACTATGCGGGTAAGCTCGGAGATGTCGACCTTGAAGATCGGCTTCTGATGAATGTAGACGAAAAACATTTCAGGGATATCTGCCAGACAGCTTTGGAAGGTTTGGCTACGAAAAAACTGAATCTTGAGGTCCTTAAAAAGCGTCGTGCTCGTGCGCAGGAGCGACGTATAGTGCCTGAGACAATCGCACGGTTTCTCCAGGAATCCGCACGAAACGCAGACTTTAGTTTAAGGTCAATAAGTAAGCCTGTACATACCTTCCAACCGGGACGAACACCGCCGGAACTGAAGAAATACGAGCGAGAACCGGATTGGAAACTCATGGACTTGGATTTACGATATCCGCGTTTAACCACGGATCGTACTGTGGCAGAGAAACATAATCTCGAATGGGTAACCCCTGGACATCCTTTGTTTGAGGCCTTACGAAGACATGCGTTTGATGCTGGGCGGGATGCCTTCGCTGCTGGGGCATGCTTCTATTCTTTGAAATATGATAATCCGATACGAATGGATTTCTACCGGGCTCGTATAGTAGACGGTTTAGGCCAGATTATTCACGAAAGACTTTTTGCGGTGGCATTGTCAGATCATGGAGCGGAGATCCTTAACGACGCAAGTATGTTGGGAGACTTAACTCCAGCACCTGCTCCAGAGGAATTGCCAGCGATAGCTACTATGCCAGAGGAAACGGTTTTTCTCAACGAGAAGGCCCTTGTACCATTCATTGGGGAAATCCAGAGGGAACGAGAAGCCGAGATCAAACGCATTGGTGATCATGTTGAGATTTCTTTAAAGGAGATCCTGCAGCGTGTTGACGAGGAAATCGGTCGTGCTCACGATGAAGTGAACAATAGAATCGCTGGAGCAGAGGGGCGCTATGCGAAGGCGGAGCGCCGACATGCGGAAGTTCTGGCACGGCGGGCACGGCGGCGAGAAGAGCTTAAGCGGCAGCGAGCGGTGACGCTGCAGGGCGTTGAGCGATTAACGAGTGTTCTTGTCTTGCCTCACCCGGAGCGAGATGCCCAAGATATCCGGCACATGCGCCCGCATCCCGAGACGGAAATGACAGCAATGCGAGTCGTCATGGAACATGAAACCAAGCAGGGTAAAGAAGTCGAAGATGTCCATAAAGAGAACATTGGCTACGATATTACCAGCTTTGATCCAAGCTCCGGCGAGTTACGCCTGATAGAAATCAAGGGACTTGCCGGGCCCACGGGAAGCATTTTGCTCACGCCGAACGAGCATCGTGTAGCGGAGGATCGCCGTGACTGTTTCTGGCTCTATATCGTGACCAATTGTGCAAGCACACCAGAGCTCCAGAAACCGATCAGAGATCCGGCCCGTTTTCAATGGGATGAAATCAGCAAGGTGCAGCATTATCAGTTGAACGTAAAAACGCTCACGCGCCAATGAAATTTCGGACAGATTTCCATCTCCCCCCTTGGAGCGGATACGCTATGACAAAACCGTTTAATAAGTTTGTCTCACTTGATGAGAGGGAGCGGTTGTTTTTTAGCGATGTCCCAGACAGGGACGATTTTGCGCGAAGCGACACATCTCGTTCTGGAAGTACCTTTACGACTGCTGTGCCTTGGATGAGGGGTCATTTCCTTGTTGAACTTGAGCAGGGGAGAAAGCAACGATTCAATAGTGTCAGGTATGTTTTGGAGTGTATAGCAGCGACCCTTCGTGTTTATTTTGGTTTAGTATTTCTTGTTCGCAACCTCTCCCTGAGAAATTTTCTCCACGTTTATTCAATTCTGCAGACGGTGTCTGCAGAATTCGGGAAAAGCTTCAATTCTCCAGACACCGTCTGGAGAATTTGAGGCTTGCAGTTGCGCAGACAGATATTTCATGTAACTAAACGTGAGTCTTTGAGGGGGCAGAACACATACGATGCGATGCAAAAGAAAATTACAGAAGCACCATGACGAAACCTGTTAAGAACACAGCATTGCTTGACGAGAGATATGAAACGATTTTCGACGATGTAGCAAGTGTCATTGATGTCGCCCAAGCATCCGCAGTTCGTTCAGTGAATGCCATCATGACTGCTGCATATTGGCTGATAGGTCAGTACATCGTCGAATTTGAACAGGCAGGGAGTAAGCGAGCAAACTATGGGAAAGAGATTGTCAAACGTTTAGCGACGGATCTTTCCGCCCGTTTTGGTCGAGGCTTTTCTGTCAGTAATATCTGGCAAATGAGAGCATTTTATCTTGCTTGGCCAATTCCAAAGGAAATATCGGGAGAACACGTAAACCCGCCAATTCTACAGACACTGTCTGTAGAATCTTCCTTGAGGCACATTGCGTCTCTCTTCCTGCTGCCGTGGTCTGCTTATGTGCGTTTGCTTTCCGTCAAAAACAAACACGCACGAAATTTTTATGAGGCTGAGGCATTACGTGGGAGTTGGTCAGTCAGACAGCTAGATCGACAGATCAATTCTCAGTTCTATGAGCGTACGGCATTGTCGAAAAACAAGGCGGCAATGCTAAAGAAAGGTCAGGAGGCAAAAGACAAAGACATCTCTATTCCTGAGGAGATAATAAGGGATCCGTATGTCCTTGAATTTTTGGATCTGAAGGATGAGTATTCCGAGAGCGAACTTGAGGAATCTTTGATTCAGCATCTGGAAACCTTTCTCCTTGAATTGGGAGGCGACTTCTGTTTTATGGGTAGACAGAGGCGGCTACGTATGGGTGATGCCTGGTACCGCGTGGATCTACTGTTTTTCCATCGACGGCTTCGGTGTTTGGTTATCATTGATCTGAAACTGGGGAAGTTCACGCATGCCGATGCTGGACAAATGCATGCCTATCTCAATTATGCAAAGGAGAATTGGGTTGGCGAAGAGGAGAACCCACCGGTAGGCCTGATTCTGTGCGCGCAGAAAAATGAAGCAGTTGCGAGATATGCGCTCGAGGGGTTGCCAAATAAAGTGATGGCCGCTGAGTATCGTACAACTTTGCCAGATGAGGCAGTTCTTGCCTCCGAAATTGAACGTACGCGAAAAATGTTGGAATCCCCCAGCAGGATGTCAAGAGAAAACACGAAATCCCATCACGTTAAATCGGGCAAAGGTATTCAGGACAATCCCGAGAGTGACCCATGATCCCGAAAGAGTGTAAGCGACTTGCCGAGGTGGATTTCCCCATTGCCGAGGTATCAAAGCAAGCTGTAAGGGAGAAGAAATGGCCCAAGGAGGGCCATCCCTCTAGGCTACATCAGTGGTGGGCCCGGCGCCCTCTAGCATCCTCTCGTGCCATACTTATGGCGTTACTGCTACCCGACCCCTGTGATCCTCTCTGTCCAGAGAATTTCAAAAACGAAGCTCGCTACATTTTACGGAATATGAATGGGCGACCTCAGGGGTGGGATAAAGCTGTTAAGTCGGATGCAGGCCTTCGGAGAATTATTTTAGAATTCGTTGCTGATTTTGCCAACTGGAATAATTCTACAAAACGGACCTATCTCATAGTAAGTCGTGCACTAGTCAAAGCCGCTCACGGAGATGAATTCCCCTTAGTGGCAGATCCATTTTCCGGTGGTGGATCCATCCCACTGGAGGCCTTGCGACTAGGATGTGAGACATTTGCAAGTGACCTTAATCCAGTTGCTTGTCTCATTCTCAAAGTGATGCTGGAGGACATTCCTCAACATGGCGCAGAGCTATCGGAAGAGTTGCGCAAGGCCGGAGAAAAAATCAAAAGCGCAGCCGAGCGGGAGTTGGCCGATTTGTATCCGGTTGACTCCGATGGCGCAATTCCAATGGCCTATCTATGGGCGCGTACAGTTCTCTGTGAGTCTCCTAAGTGTGGGGCGGAGATACCACTCATGCGCTCATTTTGGCTGTCCAGGAAGGCAAAGCGAAAAAGAGCATTGCGATACTACACTGAGCGGTCAAGCAACGCAACTCCCCGTGTTGAGTTTGCAGTATTTGAGCCGGAGTCCGACAAGGATGTGCCTGCAGCTTCGGTAGTGCGTGCGAAGGCCACTTGCCTTTGTTGCAATGCGGTCTTGTCTCCTGAACGGGTTCGGGAACAACTTGCAGCGCATAAGGGAGGCGCGGATGTTATTTTTGATGAAGAGGGCCAACGGATAGGAGGAGCTCGCATAATAGCGGTGGTAACCCTTCGACCAGAACAAAAAGGAAGGTTTTATCGCCTACCAACGGACGAAGATTATACAGCAGTTCGAGAAGCTCAAGAGCGTGTAGCAAGAAGCCTTGATGATTGGGAGCGTAGTGGAAAACAAGGGCTTTGCCCGGTGCCGGATGAGTCATTGCCCCCGATTGGAACATTGGGTTTCCGCGTGCAGCGTTATGGGATGTTCCAATGGGGAGACCTGTTTACGGCACGGCAGAAGGTGGCCTTGGTGGAGTTTGGCAAACGTTTGGATGCGAATCCACTCTCGTTTGAGTCAAAACAAATCTTGCTAGCGTTGCTTCTGGGGAAAATGGCTGACGGAAACAACTCACTCGCTCGCTGGGAAAGTGGAGCAGAGAATCCAGTGAATTTATTCTCACGTCAGGCCATTCCCTTAGTATGGGATTTCTGCGAATCTACTCCAGGGAGTAATGCGAGAGGTGTTTTTCTTTCTAGTCTTAATTCCGCATGTAAGGTGATAGAAAATCTTCAAGTAGAGGCTTCAGCCCAAGTACAACAAGCGGATGCAACGAATCACCCCCTACCAGATCAGTCCGTTGGTATTTGGTTTACCGACCCACCGTATTATGATGCGGTCCCTTATTCAGATCTGTCAGATTTTTTTTTGGTTTGGCTCAAGCGCACTCTATCCACGCATCATCTCCTTCAGGATCCCTTTAATACAGACAATCCGCTTTCCCCTAAGACAGGTGAAATTGTGCAAGACGAAACGAAAAGAAGTAACGGTCAGCCAAAGGATCGGCGTTGGTTTGAGGAGAGTATGTCACAAGCTTTTGCAGAAGGCCGAAGAATCATACAAGAGGATGGTGTGGGTTCAGTTGTATTTGCACACAAAACCACTGAGGGTTGGGAAGCGCTACTTTCGGGGATGATCCGAGGCGGTTGGGCTATCACGGGTTCATGGCCGATTGCAACTGAAAGTCCCGTGCGTCAGCGTGCTCGCGAATCTGCTGCACTTGCTACCAGTGTTCATCTTATTTGTCGTCCAAGGCCAAAGGACGCAATGGTTGGTGATTGGGCAGATGTATTACGCGAGTTACCCAAGCGAGTCCGAAGCTGGATGGAGCGCCTCCAAGGGGAGGGGATCCGGGGCGCGGACCTAGTTTTTGCCTGTATTGGTCCAGCACTGGAGATCTTTAGCCGCTATAGTACCGTAGAAACAGCAGAAGGTCGCGAAATCCCCCTAGCAGAATACCTGAAAAAGGTCTGGGAAGTTGTGGGACGTACGGCATTGGAACAGATTCTCGGCATGGCCGGGTCTCATTCTGGTGATAGCCTGACCGGAGCACTGGAAGAGGACGCTCGCCTAACCGCATTATTCCTCTGGACCCTTCAGAGCACGAAAGCTTCCAGCGATAATGGGGAGGAAGGAAAGGCAGAAATCCATGGAAAGACGAAAGCCAAGGGATTTAGCCTTCCATATGATGTTGTTCGCCGTTTCGCCCAACCCATGGGAATAGATCTGGACACTTGGAGCGGTAACATCATCTCCCAGCAAAAAGGAATAGTACGCTTACTTCCGGTCACGGAACGCACCCAAGATCTTTTTGGTGAAGATGGGGCAGGCTCAGCAGCGGAATGGATTCAAATAGATTCTCAAGGTGATATCCAAGGAGAGCTTTTTGCTGAACAGGTGACAGAAAGAACATCTAAGAAACCTCGCAAAAGAAAAAGGATCTTAGGGGATGATGCAGAATTTGAATCCAATAATGTTACAGCGTTGGATCGTGTGCATGCAGCGATGCTATTTCAGGCCAGCGGTCACGCAGATGCTCTGCGGAAGTTGATAGAAGCTGAACGTAGTCGTGGTCCAGAATTTCTGCGGTTGGCCAATGCATTGTCTGCCCTGTATCCAAGGGGAAGCCAGGAGAAACGGCTTTTAGATGCGATGTTGTTGGCAGTACCACGATAAAATAGAAATCCTCATGAAAGAGATCTCACTGGAAAACTTTCGATGTTTCCACACAAAGCAGGTCGCTCGTCTTGCACCGCTCACGCTACTCGTAGGAGAAAACAGCACAGGCAAGACTTCTTTTTTAGCCATGATTCGGGCGTTGTGGGACTGCGTGTATGGTCATACTCTTCCAAATTTGGTTCTTGTGCCAATTTTGTGAAAACATGATTTTCACTGCATTCTGGGGGAGAGGTCCAGCCCTCCGAGATGGAAGTAAATGGCGGTGGCAAATCGTTCATTATTTCGGAATCCACGGGAGCGTACTTTGACGGTTTTTATGCGGCTGTTGATGCTTTCGGCCGGGCCATTACTAACCTTGAGAATAATCGCATTGATGGTTCCCCACAGATGTTTTTTAATGGTTTTGGCGGCTTCCTTCACCGGCTCCAAGCGGCAGCGCATGGCCCAGGAGAGCCACTTTTCCCAGCCCTTGCGGGCCCAGGTGGGATGCACATAATGCCATAGATTCCGGGCCATCTCCTTGATTGCCCATGCCCGGGCAGTTTTCAATGAACTGTTCTTCAACGACTGGAACCGCTTTTTCTGCTTCTTGGACATATTTTCCCGGTTCGTTAGCCAGTCGTACTTACTTCCGGTGAGGGTTGTGTCGCCTTCGGCGCGTAGCGCCTTGTGCTCCTGGCGGCGCACTTTGTCCACGGCCTCCCCCAGATACTTCGCCACATGAAACCGGTCAAACGCAATCTTCTTCTCTGCATCGGGAACACACGCGAAGGTGGACGACACGTAGGCGGGCCACATGTCCATGCTCACGCTCTCAATTCCCGCCAATTGTTCGGAGCTGAGACGTTGATACCAGTGCTTTAGCACATCTTTCGTGCGACCGATCCCCACATACAGGACCTGACCTGACTTCGCATTGGACACGATCGTCACGTATTTGTGCCGCTTGCGAAAGGAGGTCTCATCCACGCAAATGTGCGGAATGATCTCCGTTTGTCTGCGATCAAGTCCACGTGCTACCGCATGCTCCATGATCCGTGAGACCGCTTTCCAGCCCACCCCAAGCTGGCGAGACACCGCCGATACACTCGCCTCACGAAGCCAGCCAATCACCATCTCTTCAAAACCATAGGTGAACCGGGAACTCGGCGAAGCCCAGGGAACCTCCACCGTCCGAACCCCATGCGCAGGACATTTTACCCGCGGGATTCGGGCGATCAGTTCCGTACGATACGTACACGTATCAAGATGACGCCAGGAACGCGCCGTGCGCAAATCATAAAATGGACAAACCTCCTTACACTGCGGACAGGCCAGCGAAGACGTATCCGAGCAGGTTAACATGACCCGTCGTACACGATCTGGATTATCATACTCATCCGATAGAATCTCCCACGGTGAGCCCAGACCTAAACTCCCGCGGACGCCCTCTTGATTCGTTTTCATTGTATGCGTATCTGCTTTGGTTAATCTCCTCGGAATGACGACCAGAAACAAATGGAAAATGATCCCAAATCATGACCGCCTTATTCCCAATTTGCCTAAATTTACAGATCCGATCACAATAATGGGTGAAGACCCCCAAATTTTAAAGAACCACCTTTTGATTTGGGCAGCTTTGAAGAGATAGCTCATCAACAAAGCGAGAAGCACAAGCCAGCAGCTACATTTGAGATAAGCGCCCGAGTTGATCAGAGTTTACAGGTTGAGATTGTATTTAAAAAAAGGGGGACAATTCCTGCACCGGCAAAGCTCCGTTTGATGGAAAAGGATGTTTGGATTGAATATTCCCGTGACAGTGAAACGAATCTCTGTTTACGAGTTGGCACTCGAAGAGGGAGTTGGGAATTACCATTACGATTACCTACTCTTTTTCAAGACCGAGACATGTCATTGTTTGATTTAAGACATCAAACGCCGCTGGTTTTGTTTGCCAGGCTCCCTCATGAAGATGAAAAAGAAACAAGCCCTATTCCTTTGGAGGGATCTCCGGCCTTTTCAAAAGAAGATTTGGCTTCAATTAGAGGAAGCAGCTTGATGGGTTATGATTTTACTAAGGGCCGACCATACGCAAGTGCACCGGTTCGTTCCAAGCCACGACGTACTTACGATCCGGCTACACCAACGCCAGATCCAGAAGGAGACCATGTTCCCATGCAGTTGGCCAATTGGGTCATTGATAATCCAGGCAAATGGAAGAGTCTCAGGGAGGGGTTAGAAAAATTCGGTTCATCTGCCGGAATTTTCAATGAAATTGAGGTTAAGCGTTTTGCAAAATCGGGCAGTGCACCGTTTCAGATTCAGGTCAGGAAATACGGCAAAAAACGAAAAGGCCCGAAACAGAATCTGATAGATGTAGGATATGGTGTTAGTCAGGTTTTACCAATTCCTAACAGAACTCTTGCTGTCGGATATCTCAAGAATGGCACTGTTGCAGCAACCGGAGGTGCACCTTCATCCAAGTGTGCAGGCGGCTTTGGGGACTTTGTTCTGCGAGACTGCCGGCCAGGGGCGACAGTTAGTGGTTGAGACCCACAGCGATCACCTTATTGATAGGGTTAGCATGGATGTACGCGATGGCAAGACGAATCTAAAACCTGAGGATGTCTCAATTTTATTCTTTGAGAGAAATGACACGAGCGTCCAAATTCATCCAATTCGGTTGGACAAGGAAGGGAATGTTCGTGGAGCACCAGATAGTTATCGTAGATTTTTCATGGAGGAAACAACGAGATCTCTGGGCTTCTAAGAAATGTGTGCGATTATTGACGCAAATGTTGTCCATGAAGTCTTCGGAAAAAGTAGCCCCGAGGCGGGAAAGGAGTTTTTGTATTGGGTTAACCGCGGGAGGGGGAGGTTGGTGGCGGGAGCCAAACTGCTAAATGAACTTGAGAGTGCTTCGCGCGATTTCAAGAAATGGGTACTGCAGGCTAAGATTTCTGGAAAAATAAGATTCATAGAGAAAGACCAGGTCAATGCTCAAGAACAAGGTCTTAGACATACATCAGTTTGCTCATCCAACGACTCACACATTATTGCGTTGGCCCAAGTCAGCGGTGCACGCCTGCTATATTCCAACGATAGGAAATTACAGCAGGATTTCAAAAACAAGGGATTGATAGACAACCCGCGCGGTAAAGTCTACTCAACCAATCAGGGGCGTGAAGTTTTTTCTGATGGTCACAGGCGATTATTGGCGAGTAGAGATCTTTGCCAAGTAAAGTCGTGATTTGGGCATGACGCTAGCTTTACTCGTGCCAAAGAGCAAAAATACTCTGCGCGTTAATGAAAATAAAATTACCGAATAGAGGTGTGTGACTTGATGCAGCAGCTATTAGGTGATGGGGGTAAGGCAGTGGCAGGTCTTTGCTTATTTCGGCTCCATAAGGGCATCTCCATCGCCCTCCTGATTATAATGGTGGCACCTTGATGACATTTACATCATGGCTGATTTGAGAGCGGGACATAAAATCTGGCAGGTTTCAGCAGGATCTTCAGATCGATCTTATGTCGACCAATTTCTGGAGTATGGGGTTGCCCTGATAGGGCCTGGTGATTCGGGGGCGTGGAGGCCTGGACAAGAGAACAATAGATTTGTCAAAAGATTTGCATCCGAACTGGAGGAGGGAGATGTATTATTGCTTCGGATAGGGGCATCAGCAATACAAGCAGTCGGTATAGTTGCATCTGAATATCAATATCTGGTTCAGTTTGACGATGTCAACGGGCGGGATTTGCAACATGGCAGGCGTGTCCGTTGGAGCTCACTCCCAGAGCCACAAATTTTCGATGAACGAGTTTTTGGCGCCAATCCAGCACGGCTATCCCAAGTTCAGTCTAAAAAGCTTGTTGATTACGCGAATCGATATGTTCGATCTCCACCAATAGAGTGGCAAACACGCCCACTACCTAATTTGCCAGTTGAAGAACCTGCGCTCGAAACATTTCCATGTGAACTGCAGGATTTAATTGCACAAGTGAATGACTTAAGAGATCTTTATGGAGATCATGGGGCCTTTGGAAAATTGCCAAGCGAGAATGAGATAGTCGCACACTATGTTGTTCCTTTCTTACGAGCGCTTGGATGGCCCGTCGAAAGAATTGCAGTTGAATGGCGTAATGTCGATGTAAGTGTATTTACCAAGCTGCCGAGAATCCCCCAACACTGCTATTATCTGATTGAGGCAAAGCGGCTGGGAGCAGGCGTTGAAGGTGCCGTACCGCAAGCAGTTGGATATGCCAAAAGTCGTAACATTCATTGTGATGTTGTTGTTACAGACGGCATCCGCTATCGCATGTATGAGGCGAGCAAGGATTACGCTCAAGTTGCATATGCAAATCTAGGACGGCTGAAAGAGTCGTCTCTGAAGTTATTTAAACGTATGAGAAAGCCCTGATTGGATGAAAAACGTAACACCTTGGTACAAAGTTGTGACTCTTCGTCGAGAGGTTCGGGAAGGCCGCTCATTTAGCCCGGATGAGTTTGCTATTGCCCTTGAGCAGGTCGTTGCTGGCACTGCTCCTGATGATTATCTTGATCCAGGGCAGTTTTTTTCGAGAACCTGTTTTACGACGGCGTTGAAAAAGCACGCTGGTATGGTGCTGCGCCGTCTCTCAGGCAAGACCGAAAACACATCGCCGGTACTTACGTTGGTCACACAATTCGGCGGAGGCAAAACGCATACGCTTACCTCGCTTTATCACATAGCAAAAACCGGTGCAGGTGCATCGGATCTTCCAGGGATATCCGACTTAGTAAGAGAAGCAAAGATTACGCAAGCTCCATCTGCCCGGGTTGGTGTATTTGTTGGCAATGCCTGGGATCCTACGGAGGGCAAGGAGACGCCTTGGATTGATTTGGCTCGCCAGATTGCGGGTAATCAAGGCGTGGAAGCATTGGGAACCGCAGCACGGTCAGTTCCACCAGGGACAGAAACATTGTCAAAGGTGTTTGCCGCTGCAGACGCCCCCGTGCTATTACTGTTCGACGAGGTTCTGAATTTTGTGAATCGCCACCGTGATATGGCGGAAAGCTTCCATGCTTTCATCCAGAATCTGTCGGTCGCTGTTACCAGCACTACGCGGGTAGTTGCGGTAATTAGTCTGCCTCGTAGTCAAGTTGAAATGACTGATTGGGATCAACAGTGGCAGGACAAGATCACGAAAGTGGTCCGTCGGGTTTCACATGACTTATTTGCGAATGATGAATCCGAAATCAGCGAAGTCGTGTGTCGGCGGCTATTTGAGGACAGGGGAAGTCCTCAAATGCGCAGGAAGATCGCTAAGCTATACGTAGATTGGTGCTTTGAGCGCACTAATCGTCTTCCGCAGGAATGGTTGGCCGTAGATTCCGCGATGAGAGATACAAAGGCGAAGGCCCATCTCATGGAAAGATTTGAGGCATGTTACCCATTTCACCCGGCGACACTTTCGGTTTTTCAGCGAAAGTGGCGTGCACTATCTCAGTTTCAACAGACGCGGGGAGCCCTTGCCATGCTTGCACAGTGGGTATCTACGGCATCCCAGGAGCAGTTCAGGAAAGCGCGTAAGGAGCCTTTGATTACGTTAGGCTCAGCGCCGCTAGATGTCACAGAATTCCGATCTGTAGTATTAGGTCAATTGGGCGAGTCACGGATTGATGTGGCCATTGAGACTGACATTGCCGGAAATATGGCGCATGCTAAAACTCTTGACAGTAGTATTTCAAAGGAATTACGTGATATTCATCGCCGTGTAGGAACAGCGATACTGTTTGAATCTTCCGGTGGACAGGTAAATAAGGTTGCTCATCTCCCAGAATTGCGTTTCGCGTTAGGCGAAACCGCTGTTGATACAACGGTGATAGACAATGCCGCTGCCGCTCTTGAAAAGAAAGGGTTCTTCATTCGAAAAGTGGGAACAGATGGGTTTCGAATCCATCACCAAGCAACTCTGAATAAGGTGGTAAATGACCGTCTTACATCACTTTCAGAAGAAGCGGAGATCAAGCCGACTGTCCGTGAGTTAGTTGAGAAAGAATTTCGCAGTGGAGCATCTTTACCCGTTGTTGTTTTCCCGGAGAATAGTTCTTCCGTTCAGGATACCCCCCGTCTGATACTGGTTGTTCTTGATCCCGAAACAGTATGGTCAGGTGACAATCAGGAGATTCAGCGTGTTAGTCAGTGGATGAAGCAACGGGGTCAGTCTCCAAGACGTTACCCAGGCTCACTAGTCTGGTGTGCAAAATCACCGGGACGCAAGCTTCGTGAGAAAGTTGAATTATGGCTCGCTTGGAAGAAAGTGGAGGATGAAATTAAGAAGGGAATTTTGGGTGCCGAATTCGACCGCACCGACCGTGCCGATGTTCACAACAGGGTGAAAGACGCATGGGATACCGCTAAGAACGAAGTATGGGCTAGCTATCGATTTGCGATACTTTCGGATTCACGGGACCCGAGCGGGTTAAAGGTTATAAATCTTGGCGCCGGTCATTCAAGTTCGAGGGAAACGCTTTGTGGGCGAGTCTTTAGTGCGTTAAAATCCGAAGCCCTCCTCAACGAAAACGTCGGTGCTGGTTACATTGAGCGACATTGGCCGCCTGCTTTTAAAGATGACGGAGTCTGGCCTCTTACCGGTTTGCAACAGAGCTTCCTTGATGGCTCACTAACGCGGTTGGTTGACCCCGAGAAAACCCTCCGCACACAGATTGCCCGTTTTGTGTCTGATGGAGACTTTGGCTTGGCATCTGGTGCACAGGGCGATGGTGGTTACAGCCGTGTGTGGTATAAGGAGCATATTTCACAGGAGGAAATTATGTTTGAGCCGGGGGTCTTTCTTTTGACAAAGAGCAAGGGTAAGGCACTTACCGATACCACTGAAACAGTTGATAATCCAGACCCCGATGAGCAGCCGGATCCACCAAAACCTGATCCACCCATAGACCCCGGGGGCACAGGTAAGAGAAAAGTCACGCTCAAGGTTACTGGCACCGTGCCATCAGAAACGTGGAATAGGTTTGGAACCAAGGTTATACCTAAATTGCGACAGTTGGATGATCTACAGATTGGAATTGATATTTCCTCTGAGGTGGATTCCACGCGTACCCATCACCTGAAATCGGAACTGCGTAAGGTTTTGAATGAGCTGGACTTGGGCGACCAGATTCGCGTAGAGTGACCGCGGTTTCGCGATGGTTGGTTAGTGGCCGAATATGCTTTAAATTGAACGGAGTTGCTAAAACGTCCCCATTGTGCACGGCCTTAGATGGAGTTGTCTAATGTCGAATGCATTCTGGCGAGAATGGATGCAAAATGGATGGTTTGAAATGGGAAGATGTTGAGGTGATGTTGAAAGTGGCAGATACGAAAGCTGGATTGATTACCCTTCGCAATACAGCACTGCTGGCGGTCATGAGCGATGCTCCGTGTCGCTGAGGCTGTGGCATTGCGCGTGAACGACATGACTCCAGCAGGGAATAAAATAGGCTTAGCCAGAATCCACCGGTCCAAGACGGACAGGAAGGAGCGGGGGCGTTACTGTTTCTTGGTCCAGACACGCTTCAGCGTGTACGTAGGTACTGTGCGGCAGCCGGCATTAGGGATGGAGCGATTTTCCGTTGGATCCGTCGAGGTGGGAATGTTCAAAAAAAAAGCGCTCACCACGCGTAGCGTTTATGGGATTGTCACCAGATTGGCGACGGATGCAGGAATCAAGGGGAGGTTCGGCAGTCACTCTCTCCGTATTGGGAGTGCCCAGTCCCTGTAGAATGCGGGGGGACCTTTCCACAGGTTCAGCAGGCCGGTCGGTAGGCATCGACGGACATGGTGGCTCACTACGTGAAGGGGCAAGCCGCTGCCAGAGGTGCGATTGCACGCTTTAAGTACGACCTTTAGATTGTTGTCTGGTCGAAGATACTTGCCGAATTTCCCCTCTCTGACCAACCCAATCAGCGCCCGAAATCCATTCCAGAGTTCCTGTCCTCTGTGCTGGGGACAGACGGTGTCTCGGGGGGGGAACTGATTCGTTCTCGGGCGTAATTAGATACCAGCCAATCATGCATCGAGGGGATCGGGATAACATAACGTCCGTCCCTTTCATCAATGATTCCCTTTTCCGCTGCGCGATGGAACAGCTCATCCGCCTTTTCTGCCCCGTGATCCTGTGCCAGAGACATCATAATATCTTCTAACTCCAAACTTCCTCCATACGCAACATTCGTGAACAATTTCGCGAAGCTACGGCGCTGTTGTAGACTAAAACCTTTCGCCCGTTGCCTATAATATGCAGCCCGCCCCCTGCGCCCCGCCTCTAGGACGGCATTCAATCCCTCTGTGGTCATCACTCTTTTGTCGGCATGAAGTTGCCCCAATGCGGGTTCCACGTACGACAAGATATGCTGCGGCCATCCATGCGTTTCCTGGGCAATCGCGTTAATCCATGCAGTGAGATCTCCTTGGGCCTTGCCGTCTTTCTTGAGCCAATCCCGGATCACTGCACGCTCGGCCTCTTTACTCAACGAACCCAGTTCGATGAAAGCATCTCCCGCGAACCTCGAAATCCCTAGTTTTTCGAAGGCATTTACGGTCGTTCCCAGCCCAGCTGCCAGAAGGATGACAGGTCTTCCGAGGTCACCATTGTGAATGGCGGTGAGTACACTGACTACAGTGTGCTCTTGATCTGGAGGGATCAGGTTCTTGTTTCCCAACACCTGTGCTTCATCCAGTGTGAGCAGTAATGGGGTCTCGCCTCCCCGGAGTAGATTCATTACGGTCCGGGGAGATCTTTCCGCCTTGATCTCGGCCTCTACAATGCCAGGAACCCCAACTCGTGCGACCCCTCCTTCAACACCCACGGCCCTCTTTGATTTAAGCGACTGCAGTAATTCGTTCGGATCCCAAAGGGCCGTTGAATAAATCTTTACGCTCGCCCATTTACGATCTCGTGCCAGCTCTTCGCATTTAGAGAGGAGCGCGGTCTTGCCCGCACCCGGGGCACCTTGAATCAGGATGGTCGTGCCAGAGTCCGCCTGAATTGCACGAGTTGCAAGTTTACTGAAATCATGCAATATTTGCTTCCTGCCATGAAAATACTTGGCGGGGCCACGGTCAAATGCTGCAGTCACCGGAGAGGGTGAGTGGGATTTACGCATAGTTCTGTCACATTCAGGTGATCAGGAGGCATGGGCTATTCACGAAGAGCGCATGATCTTGTTCCCTCGGTGATTGTTGCCGCTTCAGGAAACCTAATTCAAGACACAACAAAGCCCATGTGCACTCAAGTTGATTGACCGTACCCAAGCCAATCTTTTCAAAATTAGAGGGACTGCGGCGGATCAAGACGGAATCTTCCATACCGGCATCTCAATCAGTGTCTTCAGCAGTCTTGATCGCTGATTTCCAATCGAGCCATCGAACCATCGTTTTCTCAACACCACTCCGATGAAACAGGGGTGCCGTCAGTGAGTCGGTTCGATAGTTGGTCCATCCACCATTAGCAGCACGTACTTGGCTTCCCCTCCACCGTAGAATCCCCGCACAATCGGCTGGACATCATACCCAATCCCATCCAACTGCAGTATTGCAAAGCCTGGCATATGCCGTAGCGTTCCTCCCAAGTTTTGAACCCCTGCCAACTGTGAAATTGTCGTGCTTTTCAGCACACTGATGGCTCCTGTAGATTGGGAGCGCATCGACTCGTACCGATTTGCAGTAATAATCAGCTCGTCCCTATCCACAACGCTCAAGGTATCATTGCCATCTTAGGCCAAGAGGGCCACTGGATACATCAGCGTGAACAGTACCAGTGATCTCATAAAATTCCCCAAGTCACCCGCTATTCGTACTTGATTTTATGCATTATGATGCATCCCGGCCATTCTGGGAGATTGTCATCAAATGCAGGTTGATGCCATTTTATGGCTTAGGTCTATTTTCTGCCCGGCCACGAAAACTCAGGATAAAGAGCAAGGGGAAGATACTTACCGATACCACCGAAACAGTTGATAATTCAGACCCCGATCCTCAGCCGGATCCACCAAAACCGGATCCACCCATAGACCCCGTGGACACAGGGAAGAGAAAAGTCACGCTCAAGGTTGCAGGCACCATGCCATCAGAAACATGGTATAGATTCGGGGATCAAAGCTATATCAAAGTTGCGACAGTTGAATAATCTTCAGATTTGAATTGAGATTCCGCCAGCGGAGATCCCACGCCTACCCATCATCTTAAATCGGAACTGCGTAAGGTTCTGGAGGAGCTAGACTTGGATAACCAAGTTCGTGTAGAATGACGGTGGTTTCGCGATGGCTGGTTAGTGGCCGAATATGCTTTAAATTGAACGGAATTGCTAAAACGTTCCCATTGTGCACGGCCTTAGATGGAGTTGTCTAATGTCGAATGCTTTCTGGCGAGAATGGATGCAAAATGGATGGTTTGAAAAATGCTCCGTCACTGCCAGATATCTCATCGGAGCAAGAGAAATATGATATTTCAGGATTGAATGACACCCAAAGAAGCCTTTCAAAAGATATACTCGGAAATCACTCCCATGCCAACGGAGGAGCTTTTCCTACGTGCGGCACTTGGACGGGTCCTTCGTGAAGATATTGTTGCACAGGAGGCCATCCCGCCATTCGATAATTCGGCGATGGATGGGTTTGCGGTTCGCGTAGATGATCTGATACGAACACCAACAGACCTCCGCCTTGAGGGAGAGCTTTCTGCGGGAGAGGCCCCGAACACGGAGGTGAAACCAGGAGCATGCATTCGCATCATGACCGGGGCGCAGATCCCTCCTGGTGCGGAAGCAGTGGTCCCACTGGAATGGACTACCGAAATCAATCAAGAAACCATTCGCATCCATCGTAGACCGGAGCGGGAGGCCTATATACGAAAGGCAGGAAAGGACGCTTTACAAGGGACGGCCGTGGTGAAAACTGGTGCACGCATTACGCCACCAGTCATAGGTATGACTGCAGCTGCAGGGTATGACAGGATAAAGGTGGGAGAGTCCCCGAGCGTGGCCATCATCGTAACGGGGGATGAATTGCATCTTGACATGACGAGCCCTCTGTCTCCTGCCCGGATTTACGATGCCAATGGTCCAGGGCTCTTTGCACAGGTGCTGGAGGCCGGCGCAACGGTTCCAGATTCGGAGGTTGCCCGAGACGATAGAGATGATCTTACGGACCAAATTAGGCAGGGAATGGATGCAGATGTGATGGTCATAAGTGGGGGTGTGTCTGTAGGCAAGTATGACCTTGTTCAGGAAGTACTTGAGAGCCTGGGATTTGAGAAACGTTTTTGGCGGGTCCGTCAGCGGCCTGGAGGTCCCATGCTATTTGGAGTGCTTGGATCCCAACTAGTTTTTGGGTTACCCGGTAATCCGGTTTCGTCAGCGATCTGTTTTCAGCAGTACGTGCGCCCGACACTTCTCACAATGATGGGGGCTACGGAGGTTCGTCCACCCCGGATGAAAGCAAAATTAGGAACCTCCGTGCGAAAGAAGGCAGGGTTATATCATTTTGTACGCGGAAAAGCCAAGTGGGAGGAAGGCGGGCAATTGATTGTGCACACGACGGGCCCGCAGGCTTCAAATCTTTATTCTTCACTGCAGCACGCCAACTGCCTCATTCATCTTGAGGAAGAGGTGACGGATCCCTCTGAGGGAGAAGAAGTGATTATTACTCCCCTGCCATGGGCGGTTATCGGCTGAAGAGAGCCAACTCCTGGGCCTCTGGCCACATCGACAAGCTTTGCTGAAAGACTTCGTCAATCGCATTGAAGAGCGGTACCGCAACGCGCGAACCATACAATTGGCGACCAAGAAGTGCCTTGAAATAAAGCCGCAGGGATTCCTCGTTTTCCTCAAGCGCATCATAGGTGAATTGCAATTCCTCGGATGAAGGATCCTCTGGAACAAAGGTGACAGGAACCTGGGCGTTTTCACCGGCAGCCCATAATGCATGCCACTGGGTGGTCGAAAAAGAAAAATCACGAACGAACGTTTCGGCTTGATCTTCCCAGGTGGCTCGCAGGGCTTGCTCATTGGCTTCAAACCAGAGACGGAAGGTTTCAAAGAGGCCACCGCCATAGAGAGACTGAAGGATGCGAGGTCTTAAGGAGTCCGCGAACACCAAATGGTCAGGGGTAATTCCACCGTCGCCAAATACGGTGCGACCGTGTGTAGTCGAAAATTTCAGCGAGTCAGGGATCTGGTTCACGTAGCCCTCAGGATCCCGGCTCGCTTCGAGCCAGCGTTCTAGTTTGTCTTCGAGGTAGGTCTCGCGATCTCCCTTCTCATAGGGAGTCTGGATCAGGCGGCCGGAAGGAGTATAGTAGCGGGCGGTCGTGATTTGGAGTCGGCTGTCATCGGGAAGAGGATATTGATTTTGAACCAGGCCTTTTCCATAGGTCCGCTGGCCGATCAACAGGGCACGATCATGGTCCTGCAGGGCGCCAGCTACAATTTCGCTTGCCGAAACGGAGTTGTGATTAATCAGAACAATGATTGGCTGGGTTTCAAAGCGCCCCGAATGTCCTGCCGCATAGACCTCATCGGCCACGTTGCGACCTTTTACGCTGACAATGATATCGTTGCCGCCCAGAAGCTCATCTACGATGGCAACAGCAGACTGCAGGATTCCGCCGCCATTATCACGAAGGTCCAAAATCAAGCGCCCCATTCCCTGCCCCTGGAGATCTGCGATCGCCTGAACGAACTCGGCATACGTGCTTTGAGCAAAGCGGTTAATTCGGATATATCCTGTGAACTCATCCACCATATAACTGCTGGTGACTGAGTAAAGAGGAATCAGATCCCGCGTGATCAACACATCGAACGGTTGATTCAGTCCTAGGCGATAAATCGTTACCTGAACCTGCGTTCCAATAGGGCCTTTCAGGCGTCGCGTTACCTCATCTTCGCCGACCCCAACGATTGAAGTATCGTTGACAGCAATGATTCGGTCACCAGCCCGGATCCCCACCTTTTCGCTGGGGCCGTTTTCAATGGGAGAGACGACACGGGCCGTGTCCCCATCAAATACCTGGAACCAAACCCCAATGCCACCAAAGGAGCCACGGAATGATTCTTCGACCGTCTTGAATGCCGAGGCATCAATATAGGAGGAGTGAGGATCAAGGGATTCTATCATTCCACCAATCGCGTCTTCCGCTACTTTGTTTGGATCCACAGGATCAACGTATCGGCGGTTAATCAGAAGAAACGCCTCCTCTAGTTTATGCAAGCTTTCCCTCGGATCGTCGAGATACGAACTAAAAGAGCCTCCAAGCAGTCCACCTGCCAGAAACAGCAGAACGATCAGAAGGATGTAGCGGGATGAAGCTTTCATTAAAAGAGGATTCAGTGCAGACCTCAAACAAGAGTTGCCAAAAGAAAGGACCTTCCTGAGCGAGAACGCGAAGTCACCCTCAAATATAGGGATATCTGATCAAGAAGCCTTTGTGGCGGGTAATGGTGGTATCAAACGGGTTGGAGTCGTCCTCGCGGAGCTCATGACAACACTAAGGTTGCTTTTCCCTTGAGGCTCTTATTTCATGTCCACAAGAAGGCAGATCTTCTGCGGACAAGGGAAAATGAGATGGCAAATAGAGCTACCACAGCTTGAGATCGCCCCCACTTGGATGTATACAATTCGGTTCACACAGAGAAATCTGGCACGCCTTCCAAGTATGTCAAAAGGGACGGATGGTTTATTGGTCGGCTTAGCCCAAATCTTTTACAGGCCCCCGCAAATCCAAGAAACGTTACGTGTTAGGTAACGTTTAAGTGTTTTATTATGGAAGTATCGTTCTCTCGCAAGCTCCAAAAAATCTTTATGAAGCCAGACGGCTTGAAGAAAGCTTATGGGGCAAGAAATGAGAGAGTAATCAAGGTCCGAATTGCTGTGCTCAGAGGGTTGCACAATTTATCATGAGTGCCGACGGATCCCCCAGAACGAAGACACCAACTCAAGGGGAATCGCAAGGAGAAATTTTCGGTCAATTTGGTCCACACTGATCGTCTGATTTTCGAAGTTAATCACAACCCGGTTCCGCGAAAGGACGACGGAGGGATTGATATTGAAAAGGTCACCGCAATCACAATACTATAAATTTGCGATTATCACTAACCGCAAAGGCTATTCAGAAAAATGTCGAAATTAAGCAATGAATGGGGCCCGGAATATGCGATTCCGCCTGGCTGGGTTCTTCAGGAATACCTTGAGGTACGGGGTTTCTCACAGGCCAAATTTGCTCGTCGCTGCGGACGCTCGCCTAAGCTGATCAGTGAAATCATCGCGGGCAAGGCGCCGCTTGAGGCAAAAACTGCACTACAGTTCGAGAAGGTACTTGGATTGGATGCCAGTGCCTGGATTAATATTGAATCCTCATACCGGCTCCGTTTGGCCAGAGAGGCTGATGCAGAGAACGCAGCGGCGGATATCGAGTGGGCAAAGGCTTTTCCAGTTCAAGAATTGGCTAAGCGAGAGTGTTTTCCGCGTCCAGAGTCAGATGTTGATAGCATTTTCAAGCTACTTAGGTTTTTTCGGGTTGCCTCGGTCGATGCTTGGAAGACTCAATATGGCAACGCCAGCGTCGCCTACCGACATTCTCCTTCGTTCAGGAGTAATGAGAAAGTGGTTGCAACTTGGCTCCGGCTTGGTGAAATTGAAGCCGAAAAGCAAGAGTGCGCGTTCTATAACAAAGGTCAGTTCCGGAAGGCGGTTTGGCGCATCCGCGATCTGACCTGTGAGCCAATTGATACCGCTTTGAAGCAGGTGGAAAAGTTATGTAATGAGGCAGGTGTTGCGTTTGCGTTAGTCAAGCCGTTAAAAAAGATGGCTCTCAGTGGTGCGGCTTGGTGGTTGTCCCCAAGAAAAGCAGTTGTTCAGCTAACTGCCAGACACAAAACGACAGATCATCTCTGGTTCAGTTTTTTCCATGAAGCAGCACACGTATTGCTTCACAACAAGAAGGCCGTTTTTGTAGATGAGAACAATGAAAACGACACGGAGCAGGAATTAGAGGCTAACAAATGGGCATCCAACTTGCTTATCCCGGAGACGGCATGGCAGCAGTTGACCCAAGTCTCACCACTCAATGGAGTAGTCGTTGGAGAGTTTGCAAGGGAGCAGGGCATTGCACCAGGGATTGTTGTTGGTAGACTCCAACATGAGGGAGTCATTCCTTGGAGGTCACCGCTCAACAGTCTTAGGGTGCGTGTGGACTGGGGTTCTTAGGGATTTATGGGCACAAACATTCCGAAAAAGGTGACGGGAAATAGACATGGAGCGGGCTAAGCAATAAAGATCTGGAAAGTTACAACGATTACCGACCGAAAGGAAAAACAGATAAATGTCGAAATTGACGTACAAACGGAGCCCGGACTATACGATTCCACTAGGTTGGTTGCTTGAAGAGTACCTTGAAGTTCGAGGCTACTCGCAGGCCGAATTTACTCATCGCTGCGGACGCTCGCCTAAGCTGATCCGTGAAATCATAGCTGGTAAGGCACCGATTGAATTAGATATGGCATTACAGTTCGAAAAGCTTCTTGGACTCGGTGCCAGCGTACGGGTGAATATGGAGTCCATATATCGGCTCCAACTGGCTAAAGAAGCTGAAGCCAAGGAAGCGGAGGCCGAAGCCGAAAGGACAAAGTCCCTTCTGATTCGTGAATAGATTTTTGAACGAGGAGGTTTTCGTGTAGGGTCTCGGTCTACGTTAGTTTTGAAAAAGTGGAAATAATGAGACGGAAAAGATTCACTCATGCGACAGCACCGTGATTGATTCCAAATCAGAAAACACCTATGAAGTCATCCCAAAACTTTATACGACATTCCCAAAATCTCTTGGGAAAGGACTATCTGCCGAAGATCCAATACTGCCTGGAAATTCTTCCAGAAGCAGATCTTTGGTGGAGGCCTAATGACGCATCAAACAGTGTCGGAAACCTGCTACTTCACCTGGAGGGCAACCTGAATCAGTGGGTTGTTGCCGGGGTTGGTAGTGGAGAGGACCGCCGCACGCGAGACCGGGAGTTCTCTGCAAGTGAGGGAAAAGATGCGGCAACCCTGTTCCAGGAACTGCAGCAAACCGTACACCGGGCGACGCAGGTCCTGGAGGCGCTGAACACTGGTTCCCTAAACCAAAAGGTGACGATTCAGGGAATCAATGTGACGGTTTTAGGAGCGATCTACCACGCGGTAGAGCATTTCTCGATGCACGTTGGCCAAATCATCTACATCACCAAGCTCCGCACAGGCACCGACCTCAACTTCTTCACAATCGGAGAGGGCGGTGCTGTGGAGCGGGGCTGGTGTGTGAGTTAGCGAAGCGGGATGGTATCTGCGCGGCGGAACTGATCCGCACCACTTTTCTTTGAGGTCCCGTCAGCACTCCCCAACCCAAGCATTGTGATTCGTTCGACTCCGATCCCATTGGAAGTGTAGTGATCGATTAATGCCCGTGCCCTGTCTTCGGAAAGGGTCTGTGGGTTGCGCTCCAAGGGGCTCGCCATACCTTCCACACGCACATTCAAGTTCAGACATTCGCCCAGGATTTCCAGATTGTCCGCCAATGCCAGCATTGCGTCATCGGAGAGCACACTTGAATTACGTTCAAAAAAGACGGTGCTCATTTCTGCAATATCCGCACAGTAGGGTGGTTCAAATTGAGTGACAGACACATTCAAGGTTCGTGCATCCCGCCCATGTTCATTGGAAATTTCCAGTGAGACGGCATACTCCCCCTCGGACATATATGTATGCTGGGGTCTAGGAGAGTCAGACGAAGTGCCGTCCCCAAAGCTCCAGCTATAGGTGAGCGGTGCATCCCCACGGACATTTGCGCTGAACTCAACGGGGGTTTGCGTATCCACCTCGGTGGAACTGGCTGACAGGACCAGGAGTTGTGCAGGAACTGGCTGCGGTGTGATCAGGATCTCGGCGGTTTCGGAGACAGAAAAACGCCCGTCATTATTGCGTGCTGTGACCATTATGGTGTAGGAGCCTGCTTCCGAATAAGCGTGTTTCACGGCAGTACCATCCGCGGTTGCACCATCACCAAAGGTCCAGGAATAGGTTACCGGGGGGCGGGCATCCTCGTTGGCAAAAGCCAGAAAGTCGCCAAGCTGATTGGACTCAAGAGACTCGGGAGCCGACACAACCAGAGTTTCAACGGCTCTGGGATTACATCCGGTAAGTATGATGGTGAAGAGACCTGCAAGAACGAAAAGAGAAGAGCGTACAAACGACATGTTATTGGGATTGAAAAGTCAAGGATACGAAGGAACCAAAATACAAAACTGAGAGGGATTTTTGCTCAACGAGCAGAATCTCATTCCTTCACGGAAAAACCAAGCATCATACCAGACTGAAGATGCTCAGCAATATGGCAGTGGGCCATCCAGTTTCCCGGATTCGACATATCTATCAGAAAGTCTACCGTTGATCCTACGGGCACCGTAGCGGTGTCCTTCCAGACCAAGTGCTGATTCGGGACGCCATCCATTTCAAGGACCAGAAAGCGCTGTCCATGGAAATGAATCGGATGTTGCATGGGGTGAAAACTTCGGGGGTCATTGAAAATGCGCACTTTGATCACATCGCCGACATCAAAGTCCCATTGAATTGCCATGTTCTCGAGGCCGGTCTCTGTATCACGCAGAACCCATTCTACCTGTGTACCAGTTGAGAGCCAATTCATCATTGGCATTGCATCATTCCATTCAATGGGCGGAACATAGAGCGTGTCAATCTCCATGGAGAGCATGATTGGCAGCGGAAGGTTTTTCACGCGCAGAGACAGCGTAAGGGATTTGTCGGGAGGCCGGTCAAAATGACTGCGGAAAGAATCAATATCCGCTGTCACCTCCTCGTAGCTTCGGAGCATTTCAAAGGATTGACGATAGTCATTTGGAGTTGGCAAATTTCCAACAAGCGCAAGCGCAAGCGTGTCCACACTCGTATAAAACTCGCCCCGAAAGTGGTCAATGGCCTGAATCGTATTTGTGATTGCTACCGGGCCCGGCTCAGGAAAAAGAACCTCTATAACATAGCGCTCTGAGGGAGCAATGGCAACACTTCTTACCCAGGCCTCTTTTTCGAAACGACTAACATCAGAGGCAATAACTTTGATCGGCAGACCTTGGAAGCTCACGTTGAACGAACGGGCATTCGCCACATTTGTGAGATGGAAGCGCACCACGCTACTCTGGTCCACCTGAAACCGATAATCCTCCACCCCATTGGTCAGCATCACGTTCCCAAATCGTCCCATGAGCGCATGGGTTGGCGCCTCTTTTCCATAGGGGATAAGGCCGTTTTCATCCATCAGGATGTCGTCAAGAAGGAGGATCTCTTCCTGGTTTGCGGGGCCATAATAATCAGGAGTCTCTGCGGTGACCAGCAAGTTGCCATAGAGTCCCAAGTCCTGCTGCATGTCTTCGCGAATATGTGGATGATACCAGAAGAGTCCGCTATCCGGGAAGCGGAGCTGATACACAAAGTCTTCTCCCGCTGCGACAGGAGGCTGGGTGATGCCGGGAATTCCATCAAACCGGTTCTCCAGTCGGAGACCATGCCAATGCACCGTAGTGGTCTCATTGAGGGCGTTCCTGAACACGACTGTCACCGTAGCTCCCTCGGAGACCTTCAGTAAAGGCCCAGGATATTGCCCGTTATAACCAAACATGACCACCTCTTGCCCGGCAATCGTACGTTGAACAGTCGTGGCAGAAAGATATAATGTATCTTGGTCAGCGAGCTCTAGGGTTTGACCGGGCATGGCGACCGGGATGGTCTCATTCTGTAGAGGCAGGTGGGGGCTAGTTGGTGGAAGTGCAGTCTCCAGCCCTGGCAGCATCGGCATGCTCATGTCCATTGGAGGCATTCGCCACACCACGCTGTCTTTGGGTGCATGGGGCATCATATGCCCGTGATGCTCGTGCTGAGAGAGTGCACATGGAGCAATCAAGCCGGCGAAAACAAACCCCAGAGCGGCCTTCATGAACTAATAGTACCCGTAGACAGTGCACGGTTCCTGTTGAAACGGGCCATGTCCCGCCATCGTGTGCATGAGGCCGCTGCGGGAGAGCCCCCGCATGACCACAGGCCCTGTCCACCGCTCAGAGGTACTCCCGGCCGGCTCAAGGGTAATAATCACGAGGAATTTGTTCCAGGAGACCTGACCAGTGATCTGGCCGTCGTTAGAGAGCCGCCCGAGCCGAGTTGTACTTTTCAGGTCAGGGGTGGAAAGCCATGCCGTGTACTCGTGCCCTTCTACGAGCTCCAGGCGGTTTACTTGAAGAGCAACATTGTAGAGATAATTCCCCTCTGAATCCAGAGCAATCCCAAATGGGGAGGGGGCGAAAGAAAGTTTTGCAACTCCTTCCGCCTGGTGCGCAGCAGGAACGCGGCGAGTCGGGACGAGGTCAATCATATAGTACTCGTCCGTACAGGTGTCAACTGACAATACACCAGAAGGCAACGTCAGGAGAGCCAAAAGAAGGGAGGGAATCGAAATCATTGCAAGCGATCCCAATCCTGAACGCTGGAAATATTGGGGACGCCCCAGTCATCGCCCTGCCACCCCTGGAACCCATCCATACGGAAGGTCCAAAAACCAGTGGACATGTCGCTGATCACGATTAAGCCGTCGGCATTCCGCACGTCAATACCAAAAGCCCCGTTGAAAACCGGATACCGGTCTGTATTTGGTGGCCCAAGGTAGGTGTCGTAGTAGGCTACGGTGGCTGGGTTGTGTGGGTCCATGAGCGTAAAGACCTGCAACCCATCCAGATAACCAGACACGAAGACATACGGCCAGCGGACTTCGTGATTGTGAACCAGATTACGCCAATCTGCCGTCCAGGCACTGATCGGATTGCGGATGTTGGACACGTCACCGTCCAGGGCCGGCTTCAGGTCGAAAATACGAAGCGGAGCATAGCGGTATTCGGTTTCGGCGATCACATACCGCCCGTCTGGAGACGGGGTAAAGGTGTGTCCATTGCGGACCCCGCTAATTCCTGTAAGAGTCACCAGCAGTTCCGGCTGCTGCAGGTCCGTGATATTGTAGATGAAGTATCCCCCAAGCCCTCCCCCATAGAAGCGGTCCTGGCCGGTTTCCGTATGATACCCGGCATAGAAGTCATGATACCCCCGAGCACGACCACGGCCGAGTGGGGTTTCAGGGATGGGGACACGAGCGGTCAACCCCATGTCCAGGTTTCCTTCAACGATATGCCCGAGATCATATACATGCGCAAAGGGGCCGGAAACCGTACTGAACAAAAGGGGGCGTCCATTTGAATGGGCATAGACAAAAATATTATGGAATCCGCCAGGTAATTCCGGCTCCCGGATTCGGGCGACTTCCCGGACCTGAGAGGAGTCAGGCAAGCCGGTCACATCCAGGATCACGGCCCCCAGATCATTATTGGGACCGCCAGCACCAAATTGAAGGGATTGTACGACATAATAGCGATCCTTCCATTTGAAGTACTTTACGTCCATCCCTCCCGTCCTCAGATGCAAATCCTGCTCCTCAATTCTCCAACGGTAGATCACCTTTGGATTTGCAGGGTCGGAGATGTCAATGATATCGGTACCTTTGTCTCCCTCATCTCCATAGACCATGCGGGAGACATAGACAAAGGGGCGTGACAACTCCTGCTCCATGTCAAGGTCTGCGACACTGAGCCGTGGCCCCAGCGGAATATGTCCCAGGACCGTCAAATTATCACTGCCAGGATTCTCATCGGTCCACTGGGCTACAGATACACCGGGCAGGGATACGAGTAAGAGAAACAAAGTGAAACGCAACATCTTCTTTCAAAAATTAGAATTATATAGAGGCAGGGTGCGAACCCCGTTTGAAGCATCAGAGACAGGGGGAACATCCGACTCCTCACCATTTCAGTCGTAGAACCCCTCCACCGGGAAGGCCCCAAACCCTGCTAACCACAATAAGGCTGTCAAGGTTGCGAACAGTGTGATTTTCCGGCGAGAACTTTCCTGAGACTAATCCAGACTTAATGATTGCTGGTTCCACCGTTGTCCATCGACGGGTGAGGCTTTTGGTCCGTGAGACCACCACATCTGTAGATCGAGATCACCAAGCAAGCCCGTCCAGCTTCTCCCTTTGCCGGGAGCCGTCAACAACGGTCCTATATATATATATATTTCGTGCTTCGGTATATCATCGTATGAACTATGGACGACACCATGGTCTGCTGCCGCCCGTGAGTTAGGGATTCGCCACGGCATCAATGGCGTGCAGCAGGCTCGTCACCGAATCCTCAGTGTCCTGTGCAATCTCCCAGATCATTATTCCAGCGAAGCCATTGTCAATTGCGTAACGTGTCTTGTCGGTGATCGTCTGCACTCCGTTGTAATAGATGTTCGCCACCCGGTCCATGTCCGGTGCATCGGAATGCAGGGCGACGATGTCTCGATAAGAGATACCCGCGCCTCCTCGGTCGTCAAAATCCCGGCCATAGAACGGCACGCCAAGCACGATCTTGTTCTTCGGCCATTTGCGGTAGTTCGTCCAGTACGCAAGACCTGTCGAGGAGGCTGAGGATCCCGAGCCGATGGCTTGTTCGAATGAGGAATGCGGCCCCGGCGCTGACCACGGTCCAGAGAAGTCGTAGCCCATCACATGTACGTGGTCTACAAGCAGATGGACGTCTTCGTAATGCCGACCGAACCAGTCTCCAGGATAAACATCCAGCGATATCTTCGGGCCGTCCAAAGCAGCCCGTAAATCCTGCAGCAAGGCGACCAGGCCCGCCTTTTCCGAAGCCACCGGCATGTTGGAGTTGTCCTTGGTCCAATGCTCCCAGTCGATGTCAACTCCGTCAAGGCAGTGCGTCTCCAGGTATTGGCTGACTGTCTCTACGAAAATCTTGCGGGTATCGTCGTTTGCAGCCAAAGCAGGAAATCCCTCTGAACTGCCTCCACCTCCAACCGAAATGTACACTTCCACGCCGTGCGCATGTGCGGCCGACACCAATGCATCAATCTGTGTCAACCGGCTGGTGTCAAGTGATCCGTCAGCGCGCGGTATGGCAAAAGCATAAATCACGCGCGTGAGCAGATCCCATCGGATCTGAGAGGCAGGTGTCACATCGTGCTTATAGGCAGGATAGAAGCCAATCACGTGATGCGCGAATGGCTTGCCCTCAAAGGTGCCGGCGCAGCCTGGCTGCACGACCGGGTCAACGACCGGCGAGCAGCCGAAGTTGGCAAAGAGAAGGACGAATGAAAAGGCCTGGGCCTTGAATCGCATGGGTCATGCAGGTCCGCAACCTGATCGCTGTGAGTGACCGCTTGGACTCAATGTCCAACCGTGCAAGTGAGAGGCATGTTTCGTGATCGCCAAGACCTCATGCACCCCTTATCCGAGCTGAGCCGACAATACTTGCTTTCGCAGCAGCAAAGGCATGGAACTGCAGACAGCTGAGATTCCATGGGGTCCCGCGGACGCAACGAGAGTGGAAGAAACCCATGAACGGAGGCAGTATTCACCTGGAATCTTGCTAAGAAGAGATTCGCGGCTTATATTACCCCCGAATAAAGCATAAGGAATTCGGTAGAGGGTAGCCGGATTGGTTACATGACAGCCTTTTGGTGTATAGGAATATGGGGTTCCTGAGCAAAGGGAACGAATTCCCTCCAGAGTAATTGCAGGCGTGTATGCGCGTTTCATTGTTTTTCTTAGCAGCGGTTTTCCTGGTTGCGTCCAGCTTCCTGTCGGTTCGGCTCCGTTATTTTAACACGGAGTACGATGCGGGGGTGATTACGGTTACCTGGGAAGCGGAGGTGGAAGCAGATGTCGGAACGTACGAGCTCTATCGGAAGTCTGGCCAGGCAGACGATTTTTCGAAAATTGCGGATATCTCCGTGCATGGCGTGAATACTCCATACAGGGTGCGCGACGACAAGGTCTACAAGTCGCCAGCGGCGACCGTTGATTATCGTCTGGAGGCGGTACTGACCAATGGCCTGCGGCAGCGGATAGCGGAGAGAAAAGTGAACTACACACCCACAGCTATTCCACGAAGCTGGGGCAGTATCAAGGCGATGTTTCAGAATTAGTGTGCCCCGTTTATGCACACACTGATTCTTGGTAAAGAGCGGATTGAACGAACACTGGCACGCCTCGCCTGTGAGGTGGACGAGCGGAATCAGGGTACCGAGGGTTTGATTTTGTTCGGGGTTGTACCAAAAGGGATTCTCGTGGCCCAAGCCCTTGCACGACACATCAGTGAGATCGCAGGACGCAGCGTGGTTCCTGTTCCGCTGGATTTAGAGGACCCAAGCCAAAAGCCAGAGGATGTGACCGGGAAAGTGGTGGTCATCGTTGATGATGTCCTTTACACGGGTCGAACGGCGCACCGCGCGGTTGCAGCCGTATGTGAAATGGGATCACCAGCCCGAATTCAGTTAATGGTTCTCATAGATCGTGGGCATCGCGAAGTGCCGCTGCAGCCCGATTATGTCGGACGCAAGTTGCAAACCAAATATCGCGAGCGTGTGGATGTGGATGCAGAAAAGGGACTGTCGGTGTACCTCACCGAGTAAGTCCGAAGGTTCGATGTCACTCAGCGTTCATCTCTAATCCAGAGAATCAGCAGTCGTAAACAAGCGGATATCCGATCCCTCCGGCCAAAGTTCTCCCGGTTCAGGAGACTGTCGTAGAATCAGGGGATTGTCGGGATCTCCCTCTTGACCCAGTAAGCGAGGCCAAAAAAATAAAACACGAAGCAGGCTGTCGGCTGTATGATGGGGCTGTCCGACCACATCGGGCACTTCGACAAGCCGGTTCCGGTTCAAGCCACGTCCATACCAGACCGTAATGCTGTCCCCCCGGGGAATAAGAGATCCCGCGACCGGGTCCGTGCGGGTCACCGCGCCAGGATCGGGGCTGGGAATCGTATCAGGCTCTTCGTGGACGATCAGGCCCGCGGCCATCAACGCCAGCCGTGCATTTCGGCGGGATTGTGTGCTCACATCAGGAACAACCACATCTTGCTCCAATCCGCGATAGATGGATAGGTAGATTCGTCGCCCGGGTCTTACGGATGCGCTCGGGCGCGGGGTTTGAACCGCAACCAAGCCCTGCAGACTGTCTGGCCCGATACGGGAAGTGGTGTCGCCAAATACAAGTCCGACAGAATCAATCTCCAGAAGAGCTTCAGAAATGGGCATGCCCTGAAAATCAGGAACAAAAACAACCTCGTCTTGGCGGGTGACTCGGGGCATGATAATTTGGTCAACCACCAGGTACAGTGCAAAAAACACCACCACCAGTAGTGCTGCGCCCCATTTGAGGTAAGGATTCTTCCGAAGAGGGAGGCGTTTCACGGGGACTCAGGAAAAAAATAAAAAAATTTCACGAAAACGGGAAATTTTGGGAACAACGGATTTTCTGGCATAGTTAGACGCGGTCTTTGCTATGATCAGCATAGCGGAATTACTGCTTAGCCAGTCTGTTCTTTCCCCGTTTTCAACTTCCGGTTTTACGCGTCACCGCAGGATCTGGTGCCACGGTTTATAGCATCGGGAAAAAAGTAAAACGGGGATCCGCACAGATTTGTTTTAATCAAAAAAATTCCGTACGTTGGTACTCCTGCCTTTTGGGGCAGGTGCAGTTCTTTGACAGGTTGAGAGTATAGCGAGTCCTTTGTCGATTCAGACAAGGATTCGGTTGTTCTGTTATAGAACAGCCAATCCAAATTTAGTCAGGAAGAGTGTGCTATAAGTGCTCACATAAAAATTCAAAATCTCTAACTACGGAGAGTTTGATCCTGGCTCAGGACGAACGCTGGCGGCGGGCTTCATACATGCAAGTCGAACGAGAACGTGTCCTTCGGGACACAAGTACAGTGGCGCACGGGTGAGTAACGCGTAGGCAACCTGCCCTCGAGTGGGGAATAACCATCGGAAACGGTGGCTAATACCGCATGCTGTCGCACATCGCATGATGTGCGATGAAAGTCTTCGGACGCTCAAGGATGGGCCTGCGTCGGATTAGCTTGTAGGTAGGGTAACGGCCTACCTAGGCTACGATCCGTAGCTGGTCTGAGAGGACGATCAGCCACACTGGCACTGAGACACGGGCCAGACTTCTACGGAAGGCAGCAGTAGGGAATATTGGGCAATGGGCGAAAGCCTGACCCAGCCACGCCGCGTGGAGGAAGACACCCCTATGGGGCGTAAACTCCTTTTATATGGGAAGAACACCTCCCTCAGGGAGGCTTGACGGTACCGTATGAATAAGCACCGGCTAACTCCGTGCCAGCAGCCGCGGTAATACGGAGGGTGCAAGCGTTGTCCGGATTCACTGGGTGTAAAGGGTGTGTAGGCGGGACGGTATGTCAGAGGTGAAAGCCCACGGCTCAACCGTGGAACTGCCTTTGAAACTGCCGTTCTTGAGTCTCGGAGAGGTCGCTGGAATTCGTGGTGTAGCGGTGAAATGCGTAGATATCACGAGGAACACCAGAGGCGTAGGCGGGCGACTGGACGAGTACTGACGCTGAGGCACGAAAGCGTGGGGAGCAAACAGGATTAGATACCCTGGTAGTCCACGCCGTAAACGATGGATGCTCGGTGTTGGCCCTCATTGTGGGGTCAGCGCCCAAGCTAACGCGTTAAGCATCCCACCTGGGGAGTACGCTCGCAAGAGTGAAACTCAAAGGAATTGACGGGGGCCCGCACAAGCGGTGGAGCATGTGGCTTAATTCGATGCAACGCGAAGAACCTTACCCAGGCTCGAACGCGGTCGGACAGGTCTTGAAAGGGATCCTCCTTCGGGTCGATCGCGAGGTGCTGCATGGCTGTCGTCAGTTCGTGTCGTGAGATGTTGGGTTAAGTCCCGCAACGAGCGCAACCCCTGTCACTAGTTACCAGCGGATCATGCCGGGGACTCTAGTGAAACCGCCTGCGCAAGCAGTGAGGAAGGTGGGGACGACGTCAAGTCATCATGGCCCTTACGCCTGGGGCTGCACACGTGCTACAATGGGTGATACAATGGGCAGCCACCTCGCGAGAGGGAGCCAATCCATAAAATCACTCCAAGTTCGGATTGGAGTCTGCAACTCGACTCCATGAAGCCGGAATCGCTAGTAATCGCGTATCAGCAACGACGCGGTGAATACGTTCCCGGGCCTTGTACACACCGCCCGTCAAGCCATGGAAGCTTAGGGTACCCGAAGTCCGTGACCCAACCTTGGAGGGAGCGGCCGAAGGTAAATTAAGTGACTGGGGCTAAGTCGTAACAAGGTAGCCGTACGGGAACGTGCGGCTGGATCACCTCCTAAAGAGAGCCTTGAGACAACAGTCTTCCGAATCGGCAGGACTCGCTATACTCTTCCCTGGTTTTGCAAGTGGACGAAACCCGCATTTCAGGGGCTGTAGCTCAGGTGGTTAGAGCGCACGCCTGATAAGCGTGAGGTCGGAGGTTCAACTCCTCCCAGCCCCACCCCGCAGGCCCAATACGGTCCTTAAATGCGAGGGGTTATAGCTCAGATGGTAGAGCATCGGTTTTGCATACCGGGGGTCGCCGGTTCGAATCCGGCTAACTCCACTAGGATCGAAGGTTGATCCAAGTTCTTTGACATGATGATATTCGCCAATATGAACAACGCGCAGAAATGACGAAAGCCTATATGGTTTTCGTCCGAGCGTAAAACGAGCGCAGAGAACTCCCCCACCGGGAGTTCTCGCGAACCTGACTTGTGTAAAATCTCAAAGGTAATAAGCAAGAAAGGGCGCATGGTGGATGCCTTGGCACGGGCAGGCGATGAAGGACGTGATAAGCTGCGATAAGCCACGGGGAGTTGCAAACAAGCTCGGATCCGTGGATCTCCGAATGGGGCAACCCGGCACTTTCTAAGTGTCATCCTTGGGCTGAATACATAGGCCCCTGGAAGCGAACCCGGGGAACTGAAACATCTAAGTACCCGGAGGAAAAGAAAACAATAGTGATTCCCCAAGTAGTGGCGAGCGAACGGGGAACAGCCTAAACCGATGTGGTCTCGGCTGCATCGGGGTCGTAGGGCTTGCAATATGGATCAGGCGTTGAAGAGGAATCCTGCTGGAAAGCGGAACCAAAGAAGGTGAAAGTCCTGTACGCGTAAGACAAATGATCCTAGCAATGTCCCTGAGTACCACGGGGTCGGAGAAGCCTTGTGGGAAGCTACCAGCACCATCTGGTAAGGCTAAATACTAATCCGTGACCGATAGTGAACCAGTACCGTGAGGGAAAGGTGAAAAGAACGCCTAGTCGGCGAGTGAAATAGTACCTGAAACCATGCGCTTACAACCAGTCGGAGCCTGATTTATCCATTCATTTGGATAAGGAGGGTGACGGCGTGCCTTTTGCATAATGAGCCTACGAGTTACACCTCACTGGCAAGGTTAAGTGCTTCTGGCACGGAGCCGTAGCGAAAGCGAGTCTGAATAGGGCGCCACAGTCAGTGGGGGTAGACGCGAAACCGAGTGAGCTACCTATGGGCAGGGTGAAGCGTGGGTAAGACCACGTGGAGGCCCGAACCGCAGTACGTTGAAAAGTGCCCGGATGACCTGTGGGTAGGGGTGAAAGGCCTATCAAACTCGGAAATAGCTCGTACTCCCCGAAATGTATTTGGGTACAGCGTCGCAATAGTGTATCGGAGGTAGAGCACTGATTGGGCTAG
>OZ244823.1:542500-3584636 GCA_965220365.1 Rhodothermales bacterium
TTGAAGGCGCAACCGTTCAGCTCTTCTTTGAAGATTCTCCGATTCCCCGATATTCCACGGTAACCGATCAGAGCGGAAGCTTTGAATTGGAAGTTGCCGTGGGAGAGTATACCGTGGAGATTCGCTTTCTCGGCTATAGAACGCTGCGTCAAGCTCTTGAGGTGGAGGCTGCCCTGCGGAGGACGTTTGTTCTTGAGGAGGGACTCCTTTATGGAGGCGAAGTCGTCGCAGAGGCCCGGCGTGCCCGGGAGCAACTGACCCCGCTCACCCACAGCAACATTACTGCACGGGAACTCGCTGTGCTACCTTCCATGCAGGATTTGCCCGCTGCACTGGCCCGCTCAGTTTCCATTACTCACTACAGTGAGAACGGAAATGATCTGGGCTACACCTATTTGAGGTTGCGGGGATTCGGACAGCGGCGTGTGGCCGTCTCGGTTAATGGAATCCCACAGAATGATCCCGAAGAGCATAATGTGTTCTGGATCAATTTCTTTGATTTGCAGGGCTCCATACAGGATATTCAAGTGCAGCGCGGAGCAGGAGCCGCAGCCTACGGCTCCACCGGGATTGGCGGAGCAATCAACATTGTTACAGATCCGTACCGCCCTACCCCGGATGTTCGACTGGAGACAGGATATGGCAGCTACAATACGCAGCGCTATACGATTCAGGCAAATACCGGACTTCTAGGCGGGCGGTATGCGGTGTATGCACGAGGTAGTCGACTGACCTCGGATGGGTACCGGGACTGGTCCTGGTCCGAATTTTGGCGATACTTCATCGGAGTCCGTCGGTACGGAGAGCGACATACATTTACACTGCAATCTTATGGCGGTCCCCAAAAGGATGGCTTAGCCTACGGTGGAATCCCCAAAGAGGCGAACACTCGGGCGGTGGATGATGGGTTTGGTGGAACAATTGATCGCCGCTACAACTTCAGTGAGCTAACCCGAGACATTGAGCGTTTTCATCAACCGCATGTTGAGCTTCTTCACACCTTTTCTCCGAGCCCGAATCGAACCTTCGAACAAGCGATCTTCTGGATCAAGGGGATTGGAGAATTTGATTTTGGAGGGACGTTTCGGAGTGCGGATTATTTGCGCCTTCCCGCACAATGGAGGGGATTGAGCCAGGCGCAGCGACAGGCCCCCCTGTTCATCAGCGCACCGGATGCCACAGTGCTGTTTCGTGCGGCTCTGGATCAGTGGCAGACGGGGTGGATGCCGCGCTATCAAATCGTTCGTCCCGGCTCGGAAACCACATTCGGAGGGGAGCTGCGGCTGCACCGGTCGTTGCGGTGGGGGCGTGTTGAAGAAGGCACAGGACTTCCCGCAGAAGTCATCGGAGCAGAGAATGATTACCGGGTTTATAGTGTGCGAGGCGAAAAGACGGTCGGCTCAATTTATGCAAGCCATTTGATGCGACCACACAGGCGTTTGGCAATCCAGGCAGATATGCAGCTCACCTGGCGGCAGTACAGGCTTGTTGAGGAGGAGTTTTTTGGAAATTCGTTTCGTGTCCCCTATTTGTTCGTAAATCCGCGTATAGGGATGACTCTGAACCCCGAGCAGCCGCTCAGTGCCTATGTGAGCATTTCCTATGCGAACCGCGAGCCGCGAATGAAATCGTTGTATGATGGCGAGGAAGCTGGCGCTGGTTTCATGCCTCAGTTTGAGCGGAATTCAGAAGGGGGTTTCGACTACGACAATCCGATCGTGAAGCCCGAGCGTCTGACTGACGTTGAAATCGGAGGACAGCTTGAACGCCGAGCTTTACGACTTCGCCTGTCTGCTTACTGGATGGAGTTCAGGGATGAAATCGTGCCTAGTGGCGGGCTGGATCAGTTTGGGGTTCCACGTACAGGGAATGCTGATCGCACCCGGCACATTGGGATTGAATTGGAAGCGGCAGCCCGGATCCTGCCGGGGTTGAATGCATTTGCCAATGCGACCTTCAGTCGCAATCGGATCGTAAAGTTTGTTGAATACGCGACACAGCCGGATTTTTCGATTGCACCGATTGATCGGGTGGGCAATCCGATTGCGGGCTTCCCCGCACGCAGTGGAAATCTAGGGGTGACCTATGAGTATGCAGGCCTCACGTTTCGGGCAGATGCGCGTCTGGCAGGAGTACAGTACGTGGACAATGGTGGTGGGCGCACTGCTGACGGTGTCGAGCAGGACAACCTGAAAGTAGATCCCTATACCTTGGTGTCTACGACCGTGCAGTGGGAATTCAGTGACCGATCTGTGCTCAGTGGATTGCTGCTTTCGCTTGACGTGAACAATGTCCTGGATTCAAAAGTGCTTCTATACGGGAACGCAGGGTTTGGAACTCCACAGTTCTTTCCAGCGGCAACCCGTCATGTCTTTTTAAGAGCGCAATACAGGTTGTGGTGAGCGGCTAGTGGCCCGTGAAGTGGCGGGTCTGACGCCGGGCCCACCGGAGCGCCACGCTTGCCACGACCGCCATCGCCGCTGCCAGCACGTTGAACAACATGTCCACCGGGTCCATGACGCGGCTAGGCAAAAACCATTGGATACCCTCGTCAATGACACCGATCAGCGACGCGATTACGATTGCAAGCAGGCCCGGCACGGGAACACGCCGTCCCTGTCTAGCCCGCTCCAAAAGCGCCTCGTGGACGAAGATGGCCACCACCCCGTACTCGACCAAATGGGAGCGCTCGGTTGGCACCGCCATCCGAACGATGATCAGAAGGTAAGCAGCAGCGACGCCAAGAGCGACGCCGATCTCCATACCGCCTGGACGAACCCTGAGGCCCTGCGTGATCACGGTTGCGAGCACCAGAATGCAGCCGAGGAGAAAGAGCCAAACCGACAAGAAGTCGCTCCCCAACTCGTCGACCAGTATTCGCGCCAGCCCCAAGGTAGAGTAGATGGCCACCACGACAGCCAGCGTATAGGCCCAGAGGCGTCTTTCTCTCGCCGATGTGAAAACAGGCATGACGGGAATCTAGTTGTATGCCACCCCAATACGACGTAGGGTCACATCGGTTGCCAACAAGCTGGAGGTGTCCATGTCCATCGTGGTGGAACACCAAGGCGGTGTCCCCGCGGTTGATGACTAGTGGAGTTCAAAGGCTGGATCGAACCAGCGGGCGAGAGCTTGAGGGCGTTGCATTTATGCGACGAACCTGAATGAATCCCGAGAACCCAATTGATGACAAAACGATTTGCTCTGGTCGCGACGCTTGCCTTGGCTATTGTCGCCCAAATCCATCGGCACAAGCGACACAAAAGGACATAACGATTAAGGCGCGGGTTGGCACCCTCGGGCTTGAGGCCGAGGTGCCGGTTTCGCTGCGCCAGCATGTCGCAATTCGGGGGTGGGACGGATTCAATATTGATAGGAAGAGGCTTCTTAGCAGCTACGGAAGTTGCCGTAATCTGTACGAACATATTTAACAACGTTGCGTAATTTGCCCGACTTGTCAGTCAATCGTTTTTGTTTCATAACGGGGACGGTGTGCGTTGCGGTTGTAGGTGCACGCCACAATCGTGTCACGACGAACGTCCAGTGCAATGTGGTAGCGGGTCCGACAAGAGGGAGTAGAAGTTTAAGCTTGCATAACGAGTAAAGGCTGGCTTAAGCATCGGGTGATAAGGCTCGGCTAAGAAACCTGTTATGCTATGATATCTAATGAAAAGTGGGCGCATATTTTGTCACTATCTCCTCGTCAAACCAAGCTACTTGAGTCTCTCTCCAATCATAACGATTCTCTTGGCAAAATGTATTTGGGTGGCTTGTATGCGCTTATCGACTCTTCGAGTCCAGATCGGATTGCCCAAGCGGCACATAGCTTTAGAGAGTTAATGGAAAAGGCGCCACGATATATAGGGGGATTACCGAGGAAGCAAAAGGACGGTTACTCATTAAAGTCGGAAGTACGTGAGCTCCAGAAGACTTGGACCAAGATGCAAAAAGGGTCAAAATGCTCCGAACAAGGTTCAGGTTGGTCTGGTGAGATAGATTCTCCGCTGGCTAATTTCTTAAGCAGCCTCTGCCAATTCTTCAAAGATTTTGAAGAAAATCGTCCTACCCGAAGGCAAGAATTTGCGAATCTACGTGAGAGAAAGGATCCGTCAACGGAGGCACTACCCGAAATCATGGAGAGCCCGATCACCAAGGAGTGGGTTAAGCTAAACGGAACATTTACGAAAATATGTCATCACCAATACTCTCCTGGGCCCCCAGAATTTGAACAATATGTTGGGCAACTTGAAGAGAGATTAATAGCAGTTTTAGTTCCTCAGACTGTGTCAGACCATGAAGAGATTAAGCGACAAATAACTATCCTGGAAGACAATGTGATTAAGCGCGAACAGGTAAAGTGCTTGCTACGCAATCACATAAAGCGTAAAGCAGATCATGTCTATTTCTACGAAAACATTTCTCTGACTGACTGGCTTGATCCCTTATTTCAGGAGGGAGTTTTCAATAAGTTGCCCGAACCAGTAGTAGAGGGGGATTTCGTTTCGTATCCTTTCTGGCCGGAAGGCCAGTATTTGCTTCGGATGGCACGGTCAACAACTGACAAAGCAACCCAGGCACTAATAGCAAGGATTATTGAGAACATCTCTAATTCTGAGAATCAGCATGCAGAAGCAGTGCGAGTACAAGTCGCAACTGCTTTGCCACCAGACATTACACTCCGATTCGTTAAGAAGCTACAGAAGCGGCTTTCAGGCCAAGAACTATTTATCGGCCTGACCTGGGCAGATGCTATCATTAATTTTGCACTACGCATTGCAAAAGTGGGTCATGTCACTCCCGTTTTATATCTCCTGCGATCCCTACTAAAGGTATTACCAGACCCAAGGCCAGAGGAAGAGATGCCATTGGAAATACCTGAGACGAAGGTAGCGATTGACAGGTGGCGTTATGTACAGTTGATTGAAGACGATCTGCCTAATTTTGTGGACATGTACGGTCCATTTAAGGTGTTGAAGATTGTACTATGCCCGCTCTTGGATCGGGCAGTTGAATTAAATAATATAGGTGACTCCGACAGCCAGCCAGATTATTCACTAATTTGGCGACCGGTTATTCAGGAATCCGAAATACATGATACATCTCCCCATCAACTATTAACTACGGCTGTTGTCGTAACAGCCGAGCAAGCCATTCAGAAGAATCCGCAATGCGTACATGAGCTAGTCAAACTCTTAGAGAATCGGAGGCCACTAAGAGCAATTTTTGTTCGAATCGTGCTCCACTTATTGACACATGAGTCTGAAGAGAGCCACGGTCTGGCTACTGATCGACTTTCATGTCCCAAAATCATGAGTAACATTGAACTTTGGGCCGAATACGACAATCTGCTTCGCCGACAGTTCCCAAATCTTTCACCCGAACAACAAGATAAAATTGTTGAGAATATTTTGGCGGGCCCCCGATTGGAAAGAGAGAATCCTGATACGCAAATGCTAATTAATGAGGATGAATGGATCTTAATGAGACTTCATCTGATTTCGGAGCATTTGCCTCACGAAGCCTCCCTGCATTATCAAGCTCTTCGGTCAAAGTCTCCCGATCCTGCGTCACTTCTATCAAAATTTCCTCCCTTTAGAACCAAATCGTGGATAGGTCCGACAAGCCCCTGGAGTCTTGATGAGATGGACAGACTAGATCCCCGAGATGTTATTGTTTTCCTGAAGGAGTGGATGCCGAAAGGGGGCTGGGATGCACCATCTCCCGAAGGCCTAAGCAGAATATTGGCCATCACCGTTAAGAAAAACGCTGCAGAGTATGCGAATGAGGCACATGCTTTCTCTGATCTTGAGCCAACATATATCAAGGCATTATTCTATGGATTAACAGAGACGGGGCAAAAATTCCCGTGGGGACCTGTTCTACAACTTAGTAGATGGGTTGTAGATCAATCAAGGGATTACGATTATGCGGATCAACAGATGGCAGATGGACAAGCACTTGATCGGGATCCTGATTGGGGGTGGACACGAAAGAGCATAGCTCATCTACTGAAGAAGGGACTTGAGCATGATGGTCAGACACGAATACCGTACGATTATCGGGAAGATGTCTGGTACGTCTGTGAGAAATTACTCTGTGATCCAGAGCCTACGCCAGAATACGAACAGCAGTATGGTGGGGACCTCTATGACTTTACAAACATGGCCATCAATACCGTACGTGGAACAACTATGCATGTTGTTATGGCATTTGTAGAATGGAGTTCTGTGAACCTACGTGGAGGAATTGATCCCAACAATGAGCAAGGTATATTCGATAAGTTGACCAGAGTACATCAGGTACTTGAAGCGCATCTATCAATTGAATTTGATCCATCGCTATCGGTACGAGCCGTTTATGGTGAATGGTTTACTCGCCTTTACCAAATCGATAAAGAGTGGGCAAGCGGTATTATCCCCATCTTGTTTCCTCTTGAAAGAGATAAGCAAGAATATTTTCTTGCGGCATGGCATTCATATTGCCTAATGTCAAGAATTAAGGTTGAGTTGTTCGAATTGCTTAGTGATCAATACAAGTACGCAATTGAATTGCTGAAGGATGTGCCTAGAGATCGTATGAGAAGTGAATATAAAATGGCCGGACAATTGGCAAAGCTATTCGCGCTGGAGGAGGAGGTCCCTTCGGTCAAAGTGACGATTGACAAGTTTTTCCTTTTCGCAGATGACCATTTGCGAAGCTATATGGTTACGCGTATGGCAGTTGGATTTTCAGATTACGAAAGAAAGCCGTTTATGTCATGTGTAGACCGACTCAAACGTTTCTGGGATCAGCGACTTGCCACGCTTGAGGAGAGTGAGTCGCCAAACGACAGCCAGCGTGAGTTGGAGGCATATGGGAAGTGGTTTCTGCTGGATTGCTTGTCTCCCGAGTGGGCGCTTAAACAGCTTTTACGAACATTGAGGTTGGCGAAGAATGTGGCGGATTGGCCAGCTGTTTGTGAGAGGCTCGTAAACTTGAGTCATGATTATCCAAAGGAGACGACGGAGTGTATCAGATGTTTGGCGGAGCGGGGGGATGAGTGGTTTCTGGGACGGACAGATAATTGTAGAAAGGTACTGTCTCGGGTGATGGATTCTGGAAATGAAGAAGCAAAGGAATTGGCAAAGGAAGTCGTCGACTATTTAGTAGCCAGAGGATTCTCCAATTACAGGCTAATAGTCGTTAGCTCAGATTAGTTGGGCAGCACGATTACGCGCACCGAGGATAGCCGCCTGACTACCGGTCTGTGTCCCAAGCTATCCTTCTTGCCGACATGCTTGTTCTTTTCAAGGCCGCCGATATATGTCTTGTCTACCTCGATCAGACTTTTGAATGCTTTGTCAATTTCCTGATATAGTAAGTTATTCAGGCAGAGTCTACTGCCGAATGCTTTTTGCGTGCTTCCTGGTAAGATGTCTTACTTTGACGGGCCGTTTCCACCTTCGTGCGACATCCCTTATTTGGCATGGTGTTTATCTCCAACGGATCATTCAGTGCATCGCGCACGGCAGGACTGTAAAAGTCCCGATCAAACGAACACGTCCGCAACCTTGGGTAATGTGTTTGTGTGGATGTCGCCAGTGACAACGCGGTACCTACGTCGGTGCCCTCACACTCAATTTCGCGTGATCCTCAATTACGGCTTCTGGAAGTTCCAATTCGTAGGAAACACCTGCCTTCCCTTTCACAATCCAGCGGGGAAACGGATTGGAGATTGAAAATATCTTCTCCTCGTATGGAATCTTTTCCCCGTTAAGGATTCGGCGCCCAACTTGGCCACCAATTGCGCGATACCGCCCAAATGTCTACGGGAAACGGCTTTAGCACTGCTGAACGCCTCTGAATGTTGCTAAACCTTCCTTTGAAGTCGCAGCTGATTTCCCGCTTTAATCCCGCCAATACGATGATGGGCCACAAATCCATCCTCGGATGCCCCCGGTCCTTCCAGGCCCGGGATCATACTCCTTTTCCAACAGATCAAACAGCTTCTGCCCGAACTTCCTGTTCATAAAAAGCTGCTGTAATCCACACGGATACGCAACGATATCGTGACGACTTATGGAGTTGATTTGGATCCCCTCAACTGGCGTGCTGTCAAGAGACAGCTGGAATTGAAGCACTTTACGCTTGGGGAATTTTTTTGAGGGAAGATGAGCCAGTTTATTTCCTTGAACGCCAAATCCAAGCCAAGTGTCCCAAAACCCATCGGGGTTTTTTGTGCGTAACTCCTCCGTATTTGAGAAGTTGTTGTATCTTTTGACAGACACTATTTTTGCTTTCTCGAACACTAAATCCAAACCAGTGTCCAAAAACTCATCGGGGTTTTGTCGCAATCCCCCTATACTTGGGAGATTGCATATTTTTTGGCAAACACCATTTACTTCTGTGCCGAAGACTTAAAGATCGGACAAGGTCTTTACTTCGCCACGGTTAAAGAGCACATAACCTACTTACAGCCATGAGCAAAGCAAATATGATACCTATGCAACGTCTACTTTATCTGATAATGATGTGTCATTGTATGGCGCTCATTGCAGGCCCACGAGGGGCATACGCGCAATTGCCGAGTCAGGGTGTGGTCTTCGACGACTTTGAATACACGAGCACTACATGGTGTTCGGAAGTAAACAACACATGCGAGGACTACCCAAATAGTCAACCGCCTTCAGGATCGGTGTTCGGACGAAATGTCTGGCACACGAATACAAGTGGTGCTACGACGGACACACGAGCTTGGTACCAGTACCTCTGGCAAGAACAAGAGTATCAGGACACGCTCACTTCGTTCAATTTGAATGGTACTGGCTACCATCACTTAATTTTTCGAGCAGATTCAGGCTCCCATGGAGGTCATGAAAGCGATGGTACTAAACCCAGACAAATTATCTCCGGTTTCACGGCTCGACGAGGGACCTGGGCGGCGCGTGTCAATTTCGGTGACCTAGAGCCTGCTAACGTCGCCGATTTTGTTCAGGCATTTTGGACGCTTAGTCTTGCCTCTGGAAAAGCAACTGATGGTTCGACGCGATGGAATGAGTTTGATTTCGAATGGAATAACCGGTTCAACGATACTACACAAACGTATCACTATCTCAGAACTGGGCACACAGCGGGAGACGTTAGCAGTGCGAATGCCAGCACGAGCCATGAACCGTTGTTCAGCCCTGCATGGCCCAATCCCGAGAATGGTGCAGGTAGTCCGAAAAATTTTGATTGGTCATGCAAGTTCGTCTGGGGAAATCACGAGTACGTAAGCGCACTTAACGGGCAGGACTGCTCCCGGTTAATAAATCAGGATACAGTGGAGGTTATAATTCAGCAGGATACAGTCAAATACACACCACTCTATGATCCGGGGATGATTCTTGTCCTTCAGATTACTGACAACACAGTCTTTTACGACATTGTCTCGGACGGTTGGGGTGGTGTCCTCGTAGCCCACTCGGAAATCAGCAATCGCATCCCCAATCTCCCAATGGCAGCCTTATTCAGCCAACACATCCAAAGCGAGTCGAAGGTAGGTACCACGGAAGATTATTCAGTGGATTGGTTCTATTACTCACCAAGTACAACGATCAACATCAATAATGTGAAACAGCACGTCACCTATTTGCGAAATACGGTGTCTACCTCCCGCTTTAACAACACAGGCATTGGTCTGGAACGTCCATTTGCACATCTGCCCGGTATCGCGTCTACGTATAACAGGGCAAATCGGACCACTCCACTCTCACTTGACTTCAGTCTTAATCCCACCACTATGGTGCCTGGAAGCACAACCACCCTTGTTGCACTTCCACCTCTTAGACATGGGTTTTATCAATACAGCTGGAGATATCGACAACATTATTCAAATGGTTCTCTCTCGGAATGGTTTTCTCTAATAACCTCAAATCCTAGTGGATGGGAAACAACATTTACATTTCCATCAGGTGTTGCAAGGATCGAATTCGAGGTACGGCTTGAGGAATTGCAAAGTCCAAGCAACCCGGTGGTTCTTAACAACGACACAGTATCTCCTATTACTGAAAATTTCACTATTTTCGCTGATGATAATGCCTCCGCAGGGGGAAAGACAAATCTCGTATCAGGATTGGTTGGCCTCAAACAGAACTACCCGAACCCGTTCAATCCGGTTACAAAAATCCACTTCGGCATTCCCGACCCCGGGCATGTCACTCTTGTTATTTCTGACATTCTAGGACGGGAAGTCGCACGACTGGTGGATGACCAAGTGAGTGCGGGCCATCATCAAGTGACATGGGATGCCTCCAGCTTCCCTAGTGGCGTGTATATTTATCACTTGCGCACTCCTTTACTCACCCAGACCAGAACGATGGTGTTGACGAAGTAGTTTGTTTTCTTCTGAACTATTCCAAAGAAATCGTCAATCGCTATCCGGTATGGCAATACAGGCGTGTTGGGGTCAAGCTCTTTCACAGATGACTATCAGACGAAGCTAAGCAAAACAGATCTATGAATGTTGAGAAATCAATTGCGCTGGACTCTGGGAGAAGTGGTAGGGATCACTACGAAGCCACCTATTTAGATGCCTTAGAACAGCAAGCGGAGTGGCTGCATAGAGGTGCCGGACAAAAGGCGGACTCGATAGAACAACTTCTCCGCCGAAATAGGATAAAGCCAGAGTCTGTTTTGGAACTTGGTTGTGGCACTGGCGCCGTCATAGGTGAGTTGCAACAGAGAGGACTAGCCCAGCACTACTATGGCATTGATTATTCAGCAACGGCGATAGCCTATCTAAAGACCGCATTCCCAAATATCCAGTGTGCTGTGGCTGACGTGATGGAAACCACCAATGTATTCGACAAGGACTCATTTGATGTTGTTGTCTGTAGTCACATTATTGAGCATCTTGAGGACCCTGTGTCGTTTTTACAAGCGATCGGTCGACAGTTCCAATTTGATTATTTGGTGGTGGAGGTACCCTTGGAAGATCTGTTTTTCGGACGAGTTAAAGCTCTCTTGAAAGATCGCAGCAAAAATCCGGCAGGGCATGTGCAGTTTTTTACGCGCCATAGCTTTCTTGCGCTTATCACGGCCATGCAGTACACAGTTGTTGATGAGCGAGTCTACGCGCCATGCTTCGATAAGGAAACACTGCAGTTTGCTTACGGCGAAAAGGGTCTGCTGCGCTACCTCGGCAAAGTACTGACAGAACATTATTTACCGAAACATACATCTCGCTTGTGGACGAGGTGGTATCATGCTCACTATGCGGTGCTTTGCCAAAAACAGTGAGGTGGGCAGGGGCATGGATGGTGTAATTTCCGTAAGCGCTAACTCACTCATCTACATGATATCTTGTACGGAACGACGAGTTATAGGCTTAACATTATTTTTCAAACGAATCAGTGGCCGACATGTCCCGGAAGGAATACGCACGCAGATGGTACGATTACAGATGTTCGCATTTGCCCTTGCCGTGCACCCCGTTTACGGATTCCGCGTTCGCACAAATACATACGGTGACATTGCTCATCGGGGCTGCCCGAGATATGCACATATCCGGTTCCCGGACTGTAATCAGGTTTGTTGCTCCGACGCTGTTAAAGTAGACTACTGCGATATCTTCTGTAGAGATCATGTTTATGTAGAATCACAGAAATACCGCATATTGGACGACTTGCTGCAGTGAGCGGTAAAAGACTTATCAGATAGGTAAAACATTGATGGTTGACGAAAAGCTGGTGGAGGAGCATGGACTCACAAAGCAGGAATACGGGTGGATTCTGGAGCGGCTGGGAAGGGTTCCGACCATTACAGAACTCGGGATCTATTCTGTCATGTGGAGTGAACATTGCTCATACAAAAACTCCATTGCTGTACTGAAGACCCTTCCGCGTGAAGGGGAAGCTCTTCTGGTGGGCGCAGGAGATGAGAATGCAGGGTTGGTAGATATTGGGGATGGGTTAGCCGTTGCGTTCAAGATCGAAAGCCATAACCACCCTTCGGCCGTCGAGCCGTACCAAGGGGCTGCGACCGGTGTAGGAGGAATCCACCGAGATATCTTCACCATGGGGGCGCGGCCAATCTGTGCGCTGAACTCACTGCGGTTTGGTTCACTTGAGCGCAGCAGAGTTCGATACCTGTTTGATGGAGTGGTGCGTGGCATTGGAGATTATGGGAATTCGTTTGGTGTCCCCACGGTGGCGGGTGAAGTATACTTTGATCCCGCCTACGAAGGAAACCCGCTGGTTAACGCCATGAGCGTAGGAATCGTGAAGACAGATGCGACGGCATCTGCCATTGCAAAAGGGGCGGGCAACAAGGTGTTTATTGTCGGTTCGGCAACAGGTCGGGACGGAATCCACGGCGCAACCTTTGCATCGGAAGAAATCTCAGAAGAGAGTGAGAAAAAACGACCAAGTGTTCAGGTTGGAGATCCCTTCACCGAAAAACTACTCCTTGAGGCAACGCTGGAAGCACTTGCAGCAGAAGTGGTGGTTGGCATTCAGGATATGGGGGCAGCCGGAATCACCTGCTCTTCCTGTGAAATGAGCGCAAAAGGTGGTGCAGGGATGCGGCTGAATCTGGATCATGTGCCGGTCAGGGAGCCAGACATGACGGCCTACGAAATAATGCTGTCAGAGAGCCAGGAGCGCATGTTGCTGGTTTGTGTACCCGGAAAAGAAGAACAGCTGCAAAGCATTTTTGAGAAGTGGGATTTGCATGCGGTCTGTATCGGAGAAGTGACGGACACCGGGCGTGTACAGGTGCATTATAAAGGGGAGCAGGTTGCCGATGTGGAAGCAGACCACCTCGTCCTGGGAGGAGGAGCTCCCATTTATCATCGTGAAAGTAGCCGCCCAAAATACCTGGATACGACCACCATTCTTCCAGATTTGGCGGATGTACAGGCGCACGAGGTAGAATCTGTATTGATGCGTCTCCTCGGAGCCCCCAATATCGCATCCAAGCAGTGGGTCTTTGAGCAGTATGATACAATGGTGCGGACAGGGACGGTCGGTGGTCCAGGTGCCAGCGATGCAGCGGTAGTGCGGATTAAAGGCTCAAAAAAAGGATTGGCGGTCAAAACCGATTGCAACGGCCGGTATATCTATCTGAATCCACGAAAAGGTGGCCAGATTGCCGTCGCCGAAGCCGCACGGAATGTCGTATGTGCGGGGGGGCACCCCTTGGCAATCACAAACTGTCTCAACTTTGGCAATCCATATAAGCCAGAGGTATACTGGACATTCAAGGAAGCCGTTGGGGGCATGAGCGATGCCTGCAAAACATTCAACACTCCGGTAACCGGAGGAAATGTTTCGTTCTATAATGAGAATCCAGAGGGCGCGGTATACCCAACCCCGACCATCGGGATGTTAGGCTTGGTAGAGGATGTGGAAACCCACGCAACACAGTCGGGATTTCGTCACGCAGGGGATCTTATCTATCTCCTGAGTCCCAAAGCCTGGAATTTTCGTGGGCAGCACCAGGAAATCGCAGCAACGGAATACCTGAGCAGTATTCATGGGCAAATTTGCGGAGATGCCCCGCACATGGACTTGGCCGAGGAGCATGCTGTGCAGGCAGCCGCGCTGGCACTGATTCAGGAAGGAATCGTTGCAAGTGCTCACGATGTCGCGGATGGGGGATTACTGGTGGCACTGGCAGAATGTGTTCTTTTCACGGAGGCAATGGGAGCAGACGTACTCCTATCCCCACAAGGAGATTTCCGCTTGGATGCGCTGCTGTTTGGTGAAGCACAATCCCGAATCATACTCTCGGTATCTGCGTCAGAGGTCGAGCGGATGCAAACGATCCTAGGGGAGCATTCAAAGGTGCAAGGGACCTGTTTGGGTAGCGTACAATCAAAACCCGAGTTCTCGGTCACAGTAGGCGATCAGCAGGTGGTCCATTGCTCATCGGATGCGATGAAATCGGTCTACTTGGGAAGCATCGCAGAGTACATGGAGCGCGTGTCGGCATAGCTCAACTTACAAAGCGGTTTTGCGTACAATAGGGAGTTCCTATTAATCATCAAATTTAACATAGATCTATGGCTGCTATTGAGCTGACAGATGCCAATTTTCAGACAGAGGTTTTAGACTCTGACGTCCCCGTACTGGTTGACTTTTGGGCTGCATGGTGCGGACCATGTCGCGCAATCGCCCCGATCGTAGCAGAATTGGCTACAGACTATGTCGGCAGAGCGAAAGTAGGGAAAGTAGATGTGGATACAAACCCGAAGACGGCAATGAATTACAATGTGCGTTCCATTCCCACGTTGCTCTTTTTTGTGGGAGGAGAAGTGCGAGATCAGATGATCGGCTCAGCGAGCAAGCGAGAGTTCCAGAAGAAGCTTGACGCACTGGTTGGACAGCCCGCATAATCGCCTCGGCTTGGCCAAAGACGGATCATTGAAATAAACCGGCTTTCCGTGTTTTCGGACAAACCCGGTTCACTACGTTTGTTAGCCAAGCAATCCCCTAAACCCCAGCATTAAGCCTGGAATATGTCGTCTACACTCATCCCACCGGAGATTTCGTTTGAAGGTGCAGGGCACCATCGGGTCGTGATTATCGGTTCCGGTCCGGCAGGTTATACGGCGGCGCTCTATGCGGCCCGGGCGAACCTTGCTCCAATCGTCTATGAAGGGCTCGAACCTGGTGGACAGCTTACGACAACAACAGATGTTGAAAATTATCCTGGCTATGTGGATGGAGTCCTCGGGCCCGCTATGATGGAAGATTTCAGGGCGCAAGCATTGCGCTTTGGAGCGGAGGCGCGGTATGGCTCCATTACCCAGATAGACCTGTCCGAACGCCCATTCAAAATCGTGGTAGACGATGAAACAGGCCTTTTGTCAGACACATTGATCATTGCGACCGGTGCTTCGGCTCGCTACCTGGGACTGGAGAATGAAAAACGTCTTTTGGGGCGCGGCGTATCTGCGTGTGCAACCTGTGATGGGGCGTTTTTCCGTGATGTAGATTTGGCGATTGTCGGAGGCGGTGACACGGCGATGGAAGAAGCGCTCTTCCTGACGCGGTTTGCATCAAAAATCTGGTTGGTGCATCGCCGGAATCAGCTACGTGCTTCAAAAATCATGCAGCAGCGCGTGAAGGATCATCCCAAAATTGAGATCATCTGGGATACAATTGTCACGGATGTCCTAGGCACAGATGAGGTCACAGGCGTTCGGCTCAGAAATGTGAAGGACCAGGTTGAGAGAGAATTACCTGTCAGCGGATTCTTTGTAGCGATCGGACACACTCCAAATACGGCGCTCTTTTCATCTTGGCTGGACATGGATGATCAGGGATATATCAAAACCCTGCCAGGATCAACCCGGACCAATATTTCGGGGGTGTTTGCGTGTGGGGACGCGCAAGATCATGTCTATCGGCAAGCGGTCACGGCAGCGGGGACCGGCTGCATGGCAGCCATAGATGCTGAGCGCTTTTTGGCGTCAGGATCGGAAAATAGTGCGTAACAGAAACGTGATGTTTTCGGGGCGCTCCCGGAGCCGGCGCGTATAGTAGGGGAGCCACATACGCCCGTAAGGCACATAGATCCGCATGTTGTATCCTTGACGCACAATGTCCTCCTGCGTCTTCTGGCGCAGACCATACAACATTTGAAATTCAAACCGGGACGGATCAATATCTTTTGCCCGGGCATAGGATTTGGTCGCTTCAATCAACACATCATCGTGGGTGGCGATTGCGGGATAATGTCCGTGCTGAAGCAGTTTCTGCATGCAAGAGACGTACTGGGCGCGGATTTGCGGCATGCGCTGGTACGCAATCGTCGCCGGCTCCCGGTAGGCACCCTTACAGAGGCGGACGCGTGCTCCCAGGTCACACATGTGGTTCACATCCTTCACGGTACGTTTCAGATATGCCTGCAGGACAATCCCTACATGTGCACGGTAGTCGGGAAAGACGGATTCAAAAATGCGAAGCGTTGAGTCAAGGACGGAACTACCTTCCATATCCAACCGAACAAATCCATTCACAAGCCTTGCCTCCTCCAGGAGTGCACGCAGGTTTTCAAGGCAGAAGTCCTCATCAATGACCTGTCCGATCATGGAGAGCTTGATGGAGATATTGCGATCCAGGCCAGGCTCAAGAGCAAGTGCCCGCAGTAACCGGATATAGGCGTCTCGGCTTTTCAAAGCGAGATCTTTACGGACTATATGCTCTCCAAGTAGATCCACCGTCGTCAGCAGCCCTTTATTGCAGAGTTGCCTCACCACAGGGATCGTGTTATCAAGGGTTTCGGCAGCTACAAACCCGCGGGCAAGGGCAAAAGGCAGTCGAATCATTAAGGGTCTACCTGACAGAGCATAAAATCTTTCTTAAAGCGAAACCTTTCAGAAAAACTTTCCGTAATGAAAAAAGTGTCTTCCGGTGAGTGGAAGCATAGGCATCGTATCACAGTCCCAGGTGTTTTCGATGCCGTTTTTTATGCATCCCCTGCGGTCATGATTCTACAGATGTCCAGTCATTGGGGGAATTTATTTTTCCCGGGAGGCTCTCCAGGTCCGTCATGACCAGATCTGCTCCATGTTCATGCAAAAGAAGTGTATGCGCATCTGAATCCAGGTAAGGAGGTACGAAACCAATCGCCAACATACCTGCTGCACCTGCCGCGGCCATATCGTCAACCGAATCCCCGATGTAGACAGTCAGTTCGGCCTGGATCGGTAAGCCAGCTCCCTGAAGAATTGCCATAGCATACAGGAGCGGATAAGGATCGGGTTTTCCACGATTATCCTGATTTTCGCGGGGAACCAAAAGAGAAAAATACTCCTGCCATCCGAATCGGTCCAAGGCCCAGCGCGCCTCATCCCGGGGTCGGCCCGTGACAATTCCGAGTACGTGACCGCTTTGTTTTAACTGTTGCAGTGTGCGGGTTTGGATCAGGGGTCGTTCTTCGGTAATGAATCCATCCCAGTCCTCCCCTCGGTAGCGGCGCTGAAACTCATCCACGACACGCACATACGGCACTTCCATCCCGTAGTCCCCAATAATCGTGTGTGTGAGTGTCCAGTCGTCATTGAAGCCTCCACGGTCTTTGTAGCGCTGGATTGTCTTTGGCTTTATATCACGCCCGGTGAAATGGTAGACGGTTTCTTCAATGACACGCAGATAGGAGCCAGACACATCGACTAGCACACCATCCATATCAAACAGGACGACAGGAATTAGCGGGGAAGCCGGCATCTAGCAGAGATGCTCCAAGAAACAATAAAAGGATGCATCTTAAGAGTTCATGGTCACCAAAAATTCATCATTGCTTTTGGTAGAGCGCATCCGGTCAAGCAGAAAGTTCATCGCCTGGATTGGATCCATGTCTGCCAGAAGCTTTCGCAGAATCCATATACGGGCTAGGCGTGCTTCTTGAATCAGCAGTTCTTCCCGTCGGGTTCCACTCATGACTACGTTAATTGCAGGGAAGATACGACGATCTGCCATTTCTCGGTTCAGGACCAATTCCATATTCCCCGTTCCCTTGAACTCTTCAAAGATCACCTCATCCATGCGGCTTCCTGTATCAATCAGCGCAGTTCCGATAATGGTCAGGGATCCGCCCTCTTCAACATTGCGGGCAGCACCAAAGAAACGCTTCGGTCCTCTCAATGCCGTGGCATCCAGCCCCCCGGAAATTGTCCGTCCCGAATCCGGACACACGGCATTGTGGGCGCGGGCCAAGCGGGTAATCGAGTCAAGAAGAATCACTACATCCTGCTTTGCTTCAACGAGGCGTTTTGCCTTCTCCAACACAATATTTGCCACCTCCACATGTCGTGAGGGTTCCTGATCAAAGGTGGATGCCACCACTTCCCCCTTTACATGGCGCTCCATATCCGTTACTTCTTCCGGTCGTTCATCCACCAACAGGATGATCAGGTGTGCTTCTGGGTGATTCGCACTGATCGCGTTCGCAATCTTTTGCAGGAGAATGGTTTTGCCAGTTTTCGGTTGAGCAACAATAAGTCCCCGCTGTCCTTTCCCAATTGGGGCAAAAAGATCAAGGACGCGCATGGACATGTCATGTTTGCGCGTTTCCAGGCGAAGGACCTCATCGGGGTAGAGAGGGGTCAGATAGTCAAAATTCTGTCGTTCATCCAGAGAGCCCGGATCCTGTCCGTTGATTTTCTTAACGTGGATAAGCGCGAAGTACCGCTCCCCTTCTTTCGGAGGACGGATTTCACCATCCACCGAATCTCCGAGCCGGAGGCTGAACCGCTTGATTTGGCTGGGAGACACATAAATATCCTCCGGGCTGGGCAGATAATTATAATCCGGCGATCGTAGAAATCCATATCCATCGGGTAGAATTTCCAGGACACCGGTCTTCTCAATCATCGTGTCCGGGTCAAGTTTGCGGGGATCAAACTGTCCCATGAAGGGTGGTGGCTCGTGACTGCGTCGGCGGCGATCATCTTTTGAAGACATTCGGGAATCTTTTCGCCCGCGTCGTGCGGGGCCATGTCTTTTAGAACGCCCTCCCGGCCGTCCTCCTCTTGAGGGTCTTGCATCAGGGTCGTGGCGTGGAGATGACGACATTGGATCAGAGTAGGAGTTATTTGATGATTTGGATTTTTTACGTGGCCCGGCAGGCTTGCCCGGCTTTTTTCTGCCTGTTCTAGGCTTTTCTTCACGAAGAAAATGGGTTCGTTTGGAAGGCAAGGTCCCAGTCGAACTTAGTGAATCAGGGGAAGCGGTCGAAACAACTACCGTTTGATTTTTTCGAGTAGGCCCGGTAGAAGATCTGCGATCAGAGAGTGTTTCGGAGTCTTGCTGAGGAGGGGGAGAAAATTTCCCATCCTCGGTTACGGGGTTGCCATTTTGCCGAGAGTCACGAGGAAGGTCTCCGTTGCCGGAAACGGCTTCGGAGTTCTGATGGTCAAGAATGAAGTGAATCAACTCCTGCTTACGCAGAGCATGCCATCCCCCAACGCCCGTCTGTCGGGCAATCTCCTTCAACTCGGGAAGCCTCTTGGTTTTTAGTTCAACTTGGTTCATCGAAATTGTGGATAAGAATAAGCCAGCAGAGAAGCCATGTTCTGCGTGGCAGGCTAAGAATGATCTCCGCAGGGAGCGGAAACCTCATTGAAACAGGTGAGCGTAGATAGACTGAGAGTAAGGGCAGCAACGAAACGCTGCTACGATAATGCTAGAGTTGTGCAAGCAGGATTGGGTACCTGATACGTAGAACAGGCACAATTGGTTACCAAACCTGCAGAAAGTTAATAAAAAACCGAATTATTCACAAATATGTCCGTAGAAACGCCTCAGCGAGCATGTGGGAACCGCAAATGAGAATGGAGTCTTGATTGGAAGCCTGTTCCTTTGCAAGATGCCACATCGCAGAAATAGGCCCCGTGCCGGCGAGGGAAATTGCATGTGCACGAAGTGTTGTGGCTAGGCGTGCCGCGGGCAGGGCACGCTGAAGCGCAAGATCACAGGCATATACCTTGAGTGATAGACGCGCATTCAGCACCTGCATGACACCGGAAAAGTCTTTGTCTTTCATCAGCGCAAGCAAAAGATGCACGGTTCCGGTAGAGGGCATATAGTTGAGGGCTGCCGCAATTGCTGCAGGATTGTGGGCTACATCCAAAACTGTCAATGGGGTTTGCCGGAGGACTTCAAGGCGTGCCCGCAGTCCGGTCAATTCACGGACCCGTGAAATCCCTTCCTGGATCAGATCCGGTTCTTGTCTCGTTTCCGGGAAGAGATGTTCGGCACTTCGCGCGGCCAAAAGAGCGTTTTGGGCGTGGTGTGGTCTGGTTCGAAGATCCTGTGAGGACAGTTCATATACACCTGTAGGCGTCTGAAGGCAATTGTCGACCACCTGTCCTGCTTCAATCCAGGGTGCGTGTTGACGGCGGGCAATGTCCTGTATGATTTTCTGGGTCGCATCGCGCCCCGTAGCTGCAATGACAGGAGTTTTTTTCTTAACGATTCCTGCTTTTTCGCGTGTGATGGATGCAAGTGTGTTTCCCAGTGCTTGGGTGTGATCGAGATCAATTCGTGTGATGATCGAGAGTTTTGGACACAGGATATTGGTTGCGTCAAGCCGACCTCCGAGACCAGTTTCAACGATGGCGAAACCCACAGAGGATTCTGCGAAGAAAAGAAAACCCAGTGCGGTCATTGCCTCAAAAAAGCTTGGTTGCAGGCGGTCAAACAGGGAGCCGTAACGATCCAGTGCATCCTCCATCCAGTCCGCTGGCACAGGAGATCCGTTGAGTCGGATGCGCTCAGACAGATGCAGCAAGTGGGGGGAGGTATAGAGACCAATGCAGTATCCCGCAACTTGTCCAATTGCTGCAATCATGCTGGCCACGGAGCCCTTCCCGTTTGTGCCAGCAACATGTACACTGGCAAAGTCGCGTTCCGGGTTTCCCATCTCATTCAGGAGGAGGGAAACCCCCCGCAAGCCGGGTTTCATTGCTGCGTTGCCGAGTTCGGAGTAGCGCGGAAGATTCAGCAGCCGCGCTGCGTAATCCGCCGACATCATGACTTCCTGGGACGCAGAGTAACCACGGGAAGAATCATCTCCTCCATGGAAGCACCCCCGTGCTGCATGGAATCATTGTAGAGATTTCGGTAGTGATGATAGTTGGTGGGATAAACGAAGTAATAGTCTTCCTTCGCAATGATATAGCAGTCCCCCGCACTGGCAGAGGGTAAGCCAAAGGCTTTCGGATCCCGGACAATCATTGCATGACGAGAGTCTGCCCAAAGGTTGCGCCCGAATTTGTAACGCAAAGCTGTAGACGTATTGCGGTCTCCACGCACTTTTGCTCCATGCAGGCTACGGACTGCTCCGTGGTCAGTGGTGATAATGATGGTACAGTCCTTTCTGGACAGCGTTTGAAAGGATTGATACAGCCAGGAATGTTTGAACCAGGTTCGAGTCAGGGCCCGGTAGGCTTGTTCGTCGGGAGCCAATTCCCGGATCACATCTGAGTCCGCCCTGCTGTGGGCCAGGATATCGACGAAGTTGATGACAATGGCATTCAGATCCGCCTGCAGATAGTGGTTCACATCCTGTGCAAAGGCACGACCATCCTCCTTGCCGATCAGTTTTCTGTACCGCATGGAAACGTCACGCTGGTTGAATCGCTCAAGGCAGGTAGCGAGTAAGGTTTCCTCATGTCGATTCCGGCTATGCTCATCCCCGTTTTCGCCCTGCCAAAGGGTTGGATGCCGACGGTGGATTTCGTAGGGCAGAAGGCCGCTGAAAATCGCATTCCGTGCGTAGGGGGTCGCGGTTGGCAGAATCCCGATTGAGAAATCGGTCTGGATAGAGAAGAGGGGTAAAAGCAGGGATTCAAACTCCAGCCACTGATCATACCGCATGCAGTCAATCACGAAGAAGATCACGGGATGGTCCGCATTGAGCTGCGGGATAACCCAGTACGGAATCACTTCATGCGAGAGCCGTGGGCGCTCGTCCGATGAGCGGGAATTATATGCCGCAATCCAATCAGGGTAAGCCTCTTCAATGTACCGGCCGAATACCCGATTTGCTTCTCGGTACTGATCAGACAGAACCTGACGTGCACCTTCGTCACTCTCCAACTGGCGATCGTAGTGGACTAATTCCTGGTACAGGCTGATCCATTCCTGAAAGCCCGTGCAATCGTTGAGGGTTGCAGAAATTGCATTGAAGCGGTGCATATAGTCTTGAGATACTCGTTCATTCCGCAACTGAATCCGTTCAAGGAGACGCTTGCACGTAAGCAGGATTTGACTGGGATTTACGGGTTTTGTCAGGTAGTCACTGATCTGTCCACCCAAGGCCTCATCCATGAGATGCTCTTCCTCGCTCTTGGTCACCATAATCACCGGGAGGTCCGGGCGTTTTTGTTTAATGGCCGCCAGCGTCTCCAGTCCATCCATGCCGGGCATCTGTTCATCCAGAAGGACTACGTCGACCGAATCATCCTGGGCGACCGCCTCAACCGCGTCCGCCCCATTGGTTACGCACGTAACCTGATAGCCACGGTTTTCAAGAAAAAGTACGTGGGATCGGAGCAGATCAATTTCATCGTCTGCCCAAAGGATATGCCCGGCTGTTGACATCGACTGATGAGGGTTGAGTGAGTCGTAGCCGTAAATTCAGATGCAGGGAATTGAGATGGGTCGTAAGAGTTGTGGTATACCATAGATACATCATCATGTTCGATACAGTGCGCAACAGGGTCGGATCTAAGTGGTATACGTGGAGAAATTATCCTATCAGAATCATGGCAAGAAAAGGACTGTCCCAACGAATGCAGATTGCGCTGAATGAGCAAATTAAAGCAGAGTTGGATTCTGCGTATCTGTATCTGGCACTTGCTGCCGAAATGGAATCCCGGAATCTGAAAGGCTTTGCTCATTGGCTGCGAATCCAGTGGGAAGAAGAGTTGGCACATGGGCTAAAACTGTACGATTTTCTGCTTCAGCGTGATGCGAAAGTCGAACTTCACGCACTGGATAAGCCGAGCATTGATTCAGAGCAGACAACACTCGATATTTTTACGCATGTATTGGAGCACGAACAATACATTACTGCTCGAATCAATCAGTTGTATGCTTTGGCTCAGGAAGACCAGGACTACGGCTCCCAGACGCTATTACACTGGTTCATAGAAGAGCAGTTGGAAGAAGAGGAGTCTGCTCGTGAGATCATGGACAATTTACGTCTGGTCGGTGAATCAGGGGCCGCGCTCTTTCTCCTGGATCGTGAACTGGGACAGCGCTCTGATGACCCCGAAGAGCAGGAATAATCAAGGGGCACACTTCGGTGTAGATCTGGTCTATACTTTGTAGTTCATGTCGGCATTGAAATTTCTGGTTCCTGGAGAAATTTCCCAGGAGGAATTTGACGCGGTTGACATTGAGATTTATGATGTTGCTCCGGGAATCCTGATGCTCGTTGGTCTTGGAGGAAATATTGGAGTTTCCTTCGGAGAGGATGCAACCTTTATGATTGATGGTCAATTTGGACCTCTCACGGAAAAAATCTTTGCGGCAATCGCGACGCATACAGATAAACCGGTCCGGTTTGTTCTCAATACACACTGGCACTTAGATCATGTGGCAGCGAATGAGAGTTTAGTCAACCATGGAGTTACAATTCTGGCACATGAGAACGTTCGAACACGCCTGAGTGTAGACCAAGTGCTGCCTGCATTCGGACAGATCGTTCCGGCCACGCCTCAAAAGGCACTCCCATCAGTTACGTTTACAGAGGACATGTCCCTGTATTGGAATGGGGATACGATAGAGATCTTCCATGCACCTGGAGCCCATACGGATGGGGATACAATCGTGCATTTCTGCGAAGGCAACGTCATCCATATGTCGGATACCTACTTCAACGGGATGTATCCGCTCATTGACATAGACTGTGGAGGTTCAATTGATGGAACGATTGCCGTTACGGAAGAAGTGCTTGCACGCTCCGATGAGAACACAAAGATCATCCCCGGACATGGACCGCTATCCAATCAATCCGAACTGGAGGCGTACCGAGATATGTTGGTGATGGTCCGTGACGCTGTGTCGGCTCTGATCCAGGAGGGGAAATCTCAGGAGGAGGCCGTTGCTGCGAAGCCCACCGCTTCCATGGATGCGGACTGGGGAGGTGGGGTCTTAGAGCCGGATGTATTTGTCGGGCACGTATATACGTCACTGACTGAAACTACCGGTCAATAAGCCCAGCCGCATGTGCGGCTTTGTAAAGAGTCTCGCGATCTGACAGCTTCAGAGGGAGGATCCGGAGGTCAACCAGTAGGTCCCCCGTTCGTTTTGTCTCCGTTTGAACTCCGCATCCTTTGAGTCTCAGTCTGGTCCCAGGGGTTGAATTGGGCGGAACATCAATCGTGATCGGCTCCCCATAAGGGTCAACGATTGTATGTGTACACCCCAGAAGTGCCTCCAGTCCGTTTAGGGGCAGCTTCATTTGGAGAGTACTTCCTTTTCGGGTAAATACGGGGTGTGGGAGTACCTTGAAGGTAAAGACGCGTGCAGCGGGATCATCGGAGGCACGGATTCGGAATTTATTCTTCACTCCCCGGGGAAGGACAATCCGGGTAAGAGATCCATCTTTGCCCCGGATCATGACAGGCCCGCCTCGAAGAGCACGTTCCAACGTTATGTGCACGACATTGCTACCTCCCCCAAAGAGCTCCTCAAAAAACTCACCGATACTGGAGAAAAAATCATCCACGAATACCGGAGAGGGGGCAGGTTTCGTTGTGATCCGAAGTTGATCATACGCCTTTCTTCGGGCAGGATCCGAGAGAATACTGTAGGCCTGCTGAAGCCGCTTAAAGCGTTCTTCCGCTTCATCATCGCCTGGGTTACGGTCGGGATGATGTTGTTGGGCAAGCCGACGATAGGCTGTCTTGATCTCTTCTGCGGAAGCAGATGGGTCGACTTCCATCACAGCATAAAGGTCATCAGCAATAGTCAAACGAGACATAAACAACTCTAGGATGGTTCAAGAACAGAGACGTACGATATTCAGTAGTACGGTTAGAGTTAATGGAGAAGATTTCAAAGATACTGATTGCGAACCGAGGAGAGATCGCACTGCGGATCATGCGCACCTGTAAAGTGCTGGGGATACGTTCGGTTGCAATTTACAGCGAAATTGATCGCAGAAGTGCCCATGTGGTCTATGCAGACGAGGCCTATTGCGTGGGCCCTGCTCCATCGGCAGATTCTTATCTGAATCTGAGCCGGATTATGGATGCGGTCAAAGAAAGTGGGGCAGATGCGGTTCATCCAGGTTATGGATTCTTGTCTGAGCAGGCGGAACTTGCGGGAGCATGTGCGGAACAGGGGGTTGTGTTCATTGGCCCCTCCGCACAGACAATCAGTGATATGGGGGACAAAATGTTGGCCAGAAAGCTCATGCAAGCACATGGTGTGCCGGTAGTCCCAGGAACCAAAGGAGCGGTCACCCATGTTGACGAAGCACTAGCCATTGCGGATCAAATTGGATATCCCGTGCTCGCAAAAGCAGCGGCAGGCGGTGGCGGCAAAGGGATGCGCAAGGTGAATAGTGCCCAGGAAATGGAGCAGGCGCTCGACCGGGCACAGGGGGAAGCAGGATCCGCCTTTGGGGATGCCCGCATCTTTATTGAGAAATATTTGGGGAATCCACGTCATATAGAATTTCAGATCCTCGCAGATACATACGGCAAATGTATCCATCTGTTTGAACGCGAATGCTCCATACAGCGACGCCACCAGAAAGTCATTGAGGAGGCTCCCTGTGCAGACATGACTGCAGAATTGAGAGAACGCATGGGGGCAGCGGCGATCCGCGCCGCACAGGCATGCAAGTATGTTGGCGCAGGGACCATTGAATTTTTAGTTGATCAGGACAGTAACTTCTACTTTATGGAAATGAATACGCGCCTTCAAGTGGAGCACCCGGTCACCGAGTACATCACTGGGCTGGATCTTGTTGCTGAACAAATCAGGATCGCAGAAGGAGCACCCCTGCCGTACGAACAAAATGAAATGGAGATTCATGGGCACGCAATAGAGTGTCGCATTTACGCAGAAGACACGGAATCCAACTTTTTACCGAATCCGGGCATGATCACGTTTCACCAGGTTCCAACAGGGGTTGGGATCCGGGTGGATAGCGGTCTGGAGGTCAGCGGTGAGGTACCAATCTATTACGATCCAATGATCTCAAAAGTGATTACGTGGGGACGTACGCGTGGTGAGGCAACACAGAGGATGGTCGGTGCTTTAAGTGATTATCAGATTGCAGGGGTAAAAACGACGCGCCAATTCTGCCGCCGTGTTATGCAAAGTGCCGCATGGCAGAAAGCAAGTCTCACTACTCATTTCGTGGATGAGCACCCGGAACTTCTGACAGAACAGTCCAAAGTGCCAACGAAGGCCGCCGCTGTGGCAACCGTCTTACTGCAGAAAGCCCGATCCTCGAACTCACGGAATACTGCTTGGCGTGATCGCAGAAATATCTGAGTTCCCACAATTTATCACATGAATAATGTCGTTGGCAGGCAATATCCTCTGAGCAAGGACGAATGTAAACCACTGTTCAATCAGGCCAGGATCAATCCTAATGGCCGTTTGTTCGTTGGTGTCTGTAAACAAAAAGGACCGCCTTCGGGCGCCCCTTTTATTCTCAAACTGTGGCTACCGACGGAGAACAGTCACAGGTAAATCTCTATGAGGTATGTTGTATCTACGGGCGCGAGTTCTCAAGATCTCGAACTCAATCCCGAAGAGGAATCAAGGCAAAAGATCCGAACCTGCTACAGGGCTGGGACAGGATCGGGGACACTCCAAACATGATAACTGGCCGATTACGATGTATAGTACACTCTCTTTCCCGAACAATTCGACTCGGATGCTCCATCTTTCCCACAGGATTCAACGGTGACAGAACTTGTGTGGCCGTGGCTCAATAAGTTGTGATTACGTACAGTGTCCTGTGTCCGATGCCGAAAAACTGGTGTCAATGGCTTCGTTGTAGGGATATCGGACCACAATTAGTGGGAACAGGAGATATTATTCCCCATGGAGGTTTTTGCAAAACGAATAATCCAGACTAAAAAAGGGCACTTGGACGCCCTCAGGGCAACAAACATCTTTAAGATTAAGAATTTTCAAGAGGCCCACGGATTGTTGGATCTATATCGTTGCCTGAACTTCCCCCCTAATTTCCCTCCCCATTGGTTGGATTAAGGATTAAGGCACTCCATTGCGTACTCAAGGGTCCATAATTTGTACTGTGGCCCCTTGATATTCGGGGTATTTCACGTTTTTTCCTTGATTTCTTCTCCCAAAACAGGTATTTCGGGGGATTTAGCATTGATTTTTATGTACCCATGTATTTGGGAATGTTTTTTCGATAAATTGGAACAGATTTTTGGTATAATTACCAATAAATGCGTATATTATCCCAGAAACTGATTCCACACATGTACCCATGTATGTAGCCAAAATCCCCAACCGAAATTCCAACCCCACCTGGCTCATTCGAGAATCCAAACGCGTCCAGGGGAAAATCGTCAAAACCACCCTCGCCAATATCTCCAAACTCCCCATGGACGTCATTGAGGGGCTTCGGGTTCTCTTGAAGGGAGGCACCGCTGTCAAATCCGTTGAAGACGCCTTCACCATTCAAAGCAATACCCCGCACGGACACGTTGCCGCGGTCCTGGGCATCATGAATCAACTGGATCTGCCTGAACTCATTGCGCCGAAGAATTCCCGCTTCCGACGACTGGTGCTCGGCATGATCGCCGCACGGGTAATCAAGCCGGCCAGCAAACTGGCCACCAGCTCTATGTTGGATGTGCGCACCGCCGCCTCCACGCTCAATGAAGAGCTTGGACTCAAATGTGTGGACGAGGAGGATCTGTATGCTGCGATGGATCAACTGCTCCAACACAAAACACGTATTGAGCAGCGCCTCGCCAAACGATACCTCAAGGAAGGTGGTATGGTGCTCTATGATGTCACCAGCAGCTATGTGGAAGGCCAGCAGAATGAATTTGCCGCCTATGGCTACAACCGGGACAAGAAGCGGGGCAAGCAGCAGATCGTTATCGGTCTGATGACCGATCCAGAGGGCTGCCCGGTGTCGGTCGAAGTTTTCCGCGGCAATACCGCAGATGTAGAGACGCTTGGTGCGCAGGTGAAGAAGCTTCAGCAGACCTTTGGGCTCCAGCAAGTGGTGTTGGTAGGGGATCGGGGAATCCTGCAGCAAAAGCAGATTCAGGAAGAGTTGATCCCCGTGGGACTCGACTGGATCACCGCCATGAAAAAGAATGAGATTCGTGCGGTGGTGGAACAGAAACAGGTGCAGATGAGCCTGTTTGATGAACAGGATGTGATGGAACTACACAGTGATCTGTATCCAGAGGATCGGATTGTGTTATGCAGAAACCCCTTGCAGGCCCAGAAGAGCAAGCGACAGCGGGAAGAACTCCTGATCAAGACCGAGCAAGCCCTGGATGAAATTGTTGCAGCCACCAAGCGTGCGCAGCGCCGGTTAACGTGCAAAGGCAAAATTGGCGTACGCGTCGGGCGGGTCATTGGAAAATACAAGGTCCAGAAGTTCTTCACGCTGGAGATTGAGCAGGAACACTTTGCCTATGAGCGCAATGCGGCGGCCATTGCGAAGGCAGAACGGCTTGACGGCTTGTATGCGATCCGCTCCAGTTTGAAACAGAAGCCGGAGGCGACCGAATTGGTGGCGAATTATAAGCGTCTGTCCACGGTGGAGCAGGCCTTTCGCACGATGAAAACAATCTCGTTGCGCGTACGTCCAATTCACCATCGCAAGAAAAACCGGGTGATCGCCCATGTGTTTTTATGCATGCTGGCCTACTATGTGGAGTATCATCTGCGCCGGAAGTTAGCCCCCATGTTGTTTACTGAGGATGATCCAGCGGGGAAAGCTGCACAGCGCAAGAATGCCGTGGAACCGGCCAAACCCTCTCCCCGGACGAAAAAGAAAGCCCGAACCAAACGAAATCATGAAGGAGAAAAAGTCATGAGCTTTGCCGAGGTGATGGACGAACTCGCGGGGCTTTGCCGTCTGGTTGTTGTACCAAAAATCTCCGTAGATAAATCCCCGGAAGTGATCATGGTGGAGAAAATTAGTCCTACCCAACAGCGGGCACTCAAACTTCTAGGCATCAAGCCGGTGTAGCCCTTTGGTTCACAGAATTGAGGAAAAGCCCCCAGATCCCCCCCGCTGAGGAGGGGCAATCTATCCCCAAAATATCCTAAATTCATGGGGAATATCGTATATTGGGGAAACCAGAAAGGGGGGAAGTTCAGTCGTTGTCTATTCAAACTTCTTTGGGCACGGTTTTGTACCTTTCCTTCCGTCTCCGCAGATTAGAGCTAGGATCATGTTAAAAGCCGGTTCGTTGTTGCGCTCTCCTATGGTCGCCGTGATTTGTCTATTGGCCATCACCGGATGTGTATCAGATGGGAACAATGTGCCGGAGATTATTCCACTTTCTCCCTTCGCCTCGAGCGGTGCTTCAATGAGTACCACCAATCACATAGCAATCCTGTCTGAAGAGGTAGCGTGCGTAACCGACTCCTATGAGTCCAGCATTCACTGTGTGGACAGGGTTGGGGGTGACATTGCCATATTCGGGAGCGAAGGCGAAGGACCGGGCGAGTTTAAGGCTCTTTCTTCTATTGAGCGTGGCGGTGATGGCCATGTAGCGGCTACGGACTTTGGGGTCGGGGGAGGAAGACTGATGTTTTTCGGACCGGACGGCATTCTTGTGTCGGAAACACGTTTGCCATCTGGTTTCCAGTCGACACTGCTTCGTGGTAACGACTTGTTCGGGTTCAAGTTGGTGATGCCGGATTTTGTCGAAGAATTCGAACCCAGTTTCGTTCCCATGGAGGTTGACGCATCCTCTGGAGAGGTTCTGTGGGAGCGTACGAATCTGGCTGAGGTTGTGGACCGCGAGTGTCTTAATCCGGGGTTGGGTGCCTCGACGCCAGATGGAGGGCTCGTATTTGAGGTTTGCGAATATGAACTGGCATTTTTTGATCACAGGGATGCGCCAACGGCCACCGTGATCGCTTCTCCCAGCTACGTTGAAGCTCTACCCAATGAGCGTGACATTGCTACTCATGTGAATAGTAGGATTCGTTTACGCTCTCTTGCAGGACCGGTTAGTGAATCGGAGATAGATGCCATTGCAGCAGAATTTCGAGAAAAGCCCAAGGAGTGGCTCCTTGGTCCAGGGGCATTCAGGTTTGATGGACAGAACCGTCTCTGGGTGTCTACCACCCGCGATCGCGACGAGTTCTCCTATTTTGACGTCTGGGCTGACACTACATATGTTGGTGCCGTGCGCGTCCAGGATCGGCTCATGGGCTTTGACATCTTCGGCTCAACTCTTGTGACTCTCGTAGAGCGAGCACCCGGTGAGGACGGTGTTGGTGAGCGGGCGATAGACTGGTACAATCTCAGAGAAATCGACTGAAGACACTGGCTCACTGAATTGATTGATTTTATCGGGAGCGGATCGAAGTACGAAGTCAAGCACAAGAGATGTTGAGGTAGCATCCCGAAGTAGCCAAACACCATCTTAAGGCAGGCAATACCGAGGTGTTCGTCTGTCCAGGCTCCAGAATGAGTCCAAGTAGAGGAACTAGTATTCGCAGGCTTCCGTTTCAGCGGAGCGATACTATCTAAGGTGATTTGCATTGACTGTGACAGGCGAACAGAGCACCCTCAGGGATCCCGAGGGTAACAACAGTACTCACGTTGAATTCAGGGGGGTCAAGAAGAGTTATGACGGGCGAACGCTGGTCGTTAAGGATCTTGATCTCAGTATAGAGACGGGCGAGTTCGTGACATTGCTGGGGCCCTCTGGATCAGGGAAGACGACCATCCTGATGATGCTGGCTGGTTTTCAGGCACCCACGGCTGGCGAGATCCTGTTGGATGGAGATCCCATCCAGGACTTGCCGGCACGCAAACGTGGAATTGGGATGGTATTCCAGAATTATGCTCTCTTTCCTCACATGACGGTGGGAGCAAACCTCGCATTTCCACTGGAAGTGCGCGGCATGGGTGCGGACGAGCGCAGGGAGCGGGTTGAGCGGGTGCTGCGTCTGGTTCGCCTTGAGGGTTTTGTAGACCGCCGACCGGGACAGCTGTCCGGTGGTCAACAACAACGGGTCGCAATCGCAAGGGCACTCGTCTTTGAACCCAGCCTGGTACTGATGGACGAGCCCTTGGGAGCCCTTGACCGAAGCTTGCGTGACGAGATGCAGTATGAAATACGACGCATCCACCAGACACTGGCGGTGACGGTCGTCTATGTCACACACGATCAACAGGAGGCAATGGTAATGTCGGACCGGGTTGCCGTACTTCGTGATGGAGTCGTTGAGCAGATTGCTGTGCCAGAAGGGTTGTATGAAGAACCCGAATCCGCTTTTGTTGCTCGATTCATTGGTGAGAGTAACCAACTCCAGGGACGCGTCCGTGCAATTTCGCAGCAGAACGATGTCTGTGAAGTGGAAACAGGCGGCGCAGTTGTTTCTGCCCTGAAAGTAGCTCCATGTCAGGTGGGGGACAATGTGACACTCTCCATTCGCCCCGAGCGTGTTAAAATTAACCCAGAGCCCGGGCACTACACGAATGAGGTGGATGCGACCGTAGAAGATTTGACGTTTCTGGGAGATCAACTGCGAATACGCTTGACTGCGTGTGGCCGGGAGGATTTTATTGCCACCATTCCCAATATCGTGGGGCATGGTGGACTGGTGAAGGGCGACCGCGTTCGCATTGGATGGACAGTCATTGACTGCCGTGCACTCAATCACGAATAATAGAATTTAAAAGAAATTTCGTCATGAATGGTCGCATGAACCCGGTTTTTATCGCCGTTTTGTTTGCACTGTTTGCCGCTGCGTGCGGAACAGATTCGTCACGTTCCATCACGGCCGTGTCTTGGGGAGGGTCCTATGGGCGCGCGGTCGATGAAGGGGTAAACGTTCCTTTCACGGAAGAGACCGGCATTAACATCAAGGTTGAAGATTATAACGGAGGCCTTGCTCAAATCCGCGCACAAGTGGAGATCGGTGAGATTCACTGGGACGTGGTTGACCTGGAAATGGCCGAAGCCGTGCGGGGGTGTGATGAGGGGCTTCTGGAGCCGATAGAGGTTACCTCATTGCCTCCCGGTCCTGATGGGACACCGGCTGCAGAGGATTTTCTGGAGGGAGTCATTACCGACTGCGGAGTAGGCAGTGTCTTTTTCTCAACCGTGTATGCTTATAACGAGGAAAACATTCCTGGTACCAAGCCCAGTACGGTTGCTGACTTTTTTGATTTGAGTGCCTTCCCCGGTCGTCGGGGAATGAGACGTGTTCCACAAGTTAACATGGAGCTTGCATTGATGGCGGACGGGGTACCACGGGATCAGGTGTACGCGACACTGAGTACCCCTAGGGGGATTGATCGGGCATTCGCGAAACTTGAGACGATCAAGGACGAAGTAATCTGGTGGGAGGCGGGTGCCCAGCCGCCACAGATGCTGGCTGATGGGGAAGTGGTCATGTCCACCGCGTACAACGGCCGCATCTTTAACGCACAGGTGTTGGAGGATCAGCCGTTTGTGATTGTATGGGATGGACAACTCCTTGCGGTGGGCCAATTCGTGGTTGTTGCAGGGACCCCGCGACTTGAGGAGGCTATGAGATATCTTGCCTTTGTGACCAGTGCTGAATCAATGGCTCAAATCGGCCGCCGAATTTCCTATTCGCCCACCCGCAAGTCAGGCATGCCACTGGTGACTACTCATATGGAGAAGGGTGTGGAGATGGAGCCACACATGCCGGGCAGTGATGCCAACGCGGTGCAGGCCTTACGCTTTAATTGGGCATGGTGGGCTGACCATCAAGACGAGATGAACGAGCGGTTTAGTGCATGGCTGGCTCGTTAAGGTTTTCTCTTGACCCAAATCGTCGGGCGCAGTTACGGGCACTTGGTCTTGTAGCTCCGCTTGTGATCTATATCGGAATCACTTTCCTTGCTCCTTTAGGGACAATGCTGACTCGGAGCGTTTACGATCCTGTGGTGGCCGATGTCTTACCTGAAACGCTGGAGCTACTTGATGACTGGGATGGCAATACACTCCCGTCAGAGGCAGTATTTGCTGCTGCGGCTGAGGAAATCAAGCGTGCAGAAGCGGAGCGAACCCTTGGTCAGGTGGCTGGTAGGGTTAACCGGGTGCAAGGCGGGCTGCGTAGCGTACTCACCCGAACTGCCCGGGAATTACGCGGTACGGAGCAGGGGCCCTGGCGCGAGTCCATGACAGCAATTGATTCAAGCTGGGCTAATCCAGAGACCTGGTATGCAATCCAGATTACGGGCGAGCGATTCACCACACGCCACTACGAGAACGCCTTGGACCTGCAGCGTCTGCCCGATGGCTCCCTAGCTCCGCAACCCGAGGAGCGGCGTATCTATCTAAAGTTGTTTTGGCGGACGCTGCTGGTGAGCAGCGTGATCACACTGCTATGTCTGATTCTTGGGTACCCGATTGCACATCTGATCGCACGTTCGCCGACGGGTCGGGCGAATTGGCTGCTGATTTTGGTACTAGTCCCATTCTGGACATCACTTTTGGTACGCACAACCTCGTGGATCGTCTTATTACAGACACAGGGGGTCTTGAATGATCTTATGGTCGCAGTGGGATTGATCAGCGAGGAGGGGAGAGTGGCAATGGTTTACAACATGACCGGAACGATTGTAGCCATGACACATGTGCTTCTGCCATTCATGGTTTTGCCGCTGTATTCGGTCATGCGCGGGATCCCCGCAACCTATATGCATGCCGCGGCCTCGCTAGGTGCCACTCCCTTACAGGCTTTTTTGCGGGTTTACTGGCCACAATCGCTCCCTGGAGTGGGAGCTGGAGGACTTCTGGTCTTCATCTTAGCGATCGGCTTTTACATTACCCCCGCACTGGTTGGAGGCAGCGATGGGCAACTCATCTCCAACATGATTGCCTATCATATGCAGACCTCGCTGAACTGGGGTCTTGCCGCTGCACTGGGGGGAGTGCTATTGGTCGGCGTCATGGTCCTGTATGTCCTGTACGAGCGGTTGGTAGGGGTTGAAAGAATGGGGTTGGGATAATGATGAGTACTACACGACCGGGGCTGGGACGAATCGCCTATTTGGGTTTTTGTACGTTTGTGTTCGTGTTTTTGGTTGCTCCGATCATCGTGATCGTCCCGCTCAGCTTCAATGCCGAGCCATACTTTACCTTCTCCGAGGCAATGTTGAGGTTGGACCCGGATGCATGGTCACTCCGATGGTATCGCGAGATCGCTCAGAATGAGGTGTGGAGGAACAGCTTGGTGAATAGTGTCATCATCGGAACCAGTGCGACGCTGCTGGCAACCGTGCTTGGTACGCTGGCGGCACTCGGGCTTGCAAACCCAAACATGCCTGCGCGGCGTGCGATCATGGGAGTAATTATTTCGCCAATGGTGATCCCCGTGATCATTGCAGCTGCCGGCATGTTTTTCTTCTATTCGAATCTTGGACTCGGGCAGACCTATCTCAGTATTATTCTGGCTCACACCACACTGGGAGTTCCATTTGTCGTCGTCACGGTTACGGCTACTTTGGCCGCCTATGATCCCACCCTCAACAACGCAGCAGCAAGTCTGGGAGCGGGTCCATGGACTGCGTTCCGGCGTGTGCAATTTCCATTAATCGCCCCCGGAGTGATGTCCGGGGCTCTCTTTGCCTTTGCTATATCGTTTGACGAAGTGATCGTAGTGCTGTTTATGGCAGGCACCGAGCAGCGTACAATCCCGCGTCAGATGTGGGCAGGAATCAGAGAGCAGATCAGTCCAGCGATTTTAGCCGTTGCAACGTTTCTGATCGTATTTGCGGTTCTTTTGCTTATGACGGTAAACTGGTTGAGACGCCGGGCCGAAGCGTAGCATAGAGATACGGATATCTGCTCTGACCTTATTTGGACTGTGCCAGCCCGGTGGGCGGCGAGAGTAGTGTCATACCTTTTGAAGCAGGGTCACTCCGTCCCCAATGGGCACTAGGGTCAGATGCACCCGGGAGTCTTGGTGAAGTTTTTTGTTTAGAGCCTGGACGGATTGCGTGGCTGCGCTCTCTGTTGCAGGATTGGCAGCATCTCCTTCACGCAGGACATTGTCAATCATGATTAGTCCGCCCGGTCGAACAAGAGCCAGGGATCTCTCGAAATACACATCATAACTTTCTTTATCCGCATCAATGAAGGCGGCATCAAACGTATCTGCTTTTCCGCTTGCAAGAAGCTCATCCAGGGTCTGCGATGCAGGAGCTATATGCAGCGTAATTCGATCAGCAACCCCAGCTTCAGACCAGTATCTGCGGGCCACCTTGGTATAGTCTTCACTGATATCACAAGCAACGATATGCCCATCTGAAGGGAGTGCCAGCATCATTGCCAGAGTGGAGTATCCAGTGAAGGTGCCAATTTCCAGGACGGAACGTGCCTGGATTAGACGTAACAGGGTTGCCATAAACTGCCCCTGATCGGGAGAAATCTGCATCTTGGCCTCTGGGTGCTGTGCCGTTTCTTGCCGCAGCGCTGCCAAAAGAGGATGCTCGCGCAGCGATACATTCAGGATATATTCGCGTAGTTCACCGGTGAGTGCGAGTGTAGATCGGGACATGAGAGTAGACCTCAGAATAGATGGACTCCGTTAATAGTAGGTGCCGCTGAGTGTTAGGTCTTGCTGTGCCAGCCAGCGGCTGACAGCTTTCACCGCTTCACTGGTTCCACGTGTTGCGATGGGGTTGCCAAAATTTGTTACACTCAAGAGCAGGTCGGCATCCGCTTTCTCTGTGGGTCGAAGTTGGATGAACAGCTCCTGTACCAATTCCGGTTCGTGTGAGCGTGCGACAAAAACCAACCCTCTCTGGCCAATCATCTGCAACACATCCAGGATTACGACATGACCCTTGGGAAAATGGTGAATCACCTTCTCAAATTCGGTGACTTCTGGAATTGATCCATTCAGGAGTGCGTGATGCATGCTGTCTTCTTTGCGAATTTCAGGAGAAATTTCCGGTGTATGTCGAACCTGTTTTTGTATGTGTGCATGGTAAAAGTTGCGGCCAGCTTCGCGCCATTTGGATGCATACTTTGTTTGAAGAACTGCAGGGGGAGGAGGAGGTTTGGTTACGTTGTAATAGCCCGATTTAAGAGCTATTGAGAGGGTTTGTTCAAAGTAGGGCGCATTGTCTGTGGTAAGAAGCAATGAACCGTCCTCGGTGAGGCGGGCAGCAAGCAGTTCAAAAAACGAATGCTGAAACAGTCGTTTTTCAGCATGTCGTTTCTTTCGCCATGGATCGGGAAAATTCACATAGACCCGAGAAACGCTCTCGTTAGATAGGACATTGCGCAAAAGAAACAAACCACTTCCATGATGCAGCCGGACGTTGGACACATTCGCGCTGCGCAGGCGCTTGAACGCACGTGTAACAGATCCGCGTGCGACATCTGCTCCGAGGCAGTTCCATTCCGGGTGCGTTTTGGCAAGCCACCCCAGAAAGCTACCGTCGCCAAATCCGATTTCCAACACGACCGGGGCATCGCGATGGAACAGTTCCACATTCGTTGCCGGCAAAGGCAGCTTCGGCAGATCCAGAAAGAGAGGCATGGCTCAAGCCTTAGGCATAGAGGTATGCCATCTCAATATGTCTGGCTCCATCATTATCGGCAACAGCCATTTGTGCGGCTCCCCGAATGCGGGCACCGGCAACTTCGCCGGCTTTGTTGAATGCATAGAATGACACATTAAAAGCGGGTTCTCCTGCCTGATTTTGCAGTCGAGCCAGGTGTGTATTTTGTGCAATGCGCTCGCACGCATACAAACATGCATCTTCCGGGCCGTCTCCCATACGCATGCGTTCTACAATCAGAAAGCTGCAGCAATTCTCAAGGTTGGCTTCCCCGCGTCCGGTTGACCCGGCTGCTCCGACTTCGTTGTCACAGTAGAGACCGGCCCCAATGATAGGAGAGTCCCCCACACGACCAGGAATTTTGAAAGCCAAACCACTCGTTGTTGTCACACTGCTGATATTTCCCTGCAGATCCATGGCCGAGCAATGGATGGTTCCCCAGTGCTCATAACCGCGTTGCATGGCTTCTCCCAGATCTACGTCGTCCGGCCCATGGGGAGGTAAATAGTCATCCCGATTGGAGAGGGTTTCACGCCACCGAACCCAAATTTCACGAGCTTCCTGCGTGAGCAGGTTCTCGATTGAAAAGCCGTGCATTCGAGCAAAGTCCTGTGCTCCCTTTGCGACCAGTAGCACATGGTCGGTGCGTTCAAGCACAAGTTTTGCAACCTTGGACGGATATTTAATCCCCTGGAGGGAAGCCACAGCTCCCGCTCTGCCCGTCGGGCCATGCATGACCGCAGAGTCTAATTCAACGATGCCATTTGCATTTGGAAGACCGCCATATCCTACGGTTCTGTCATTCGGGTCTTCCTCCACCAGGTTAACACCTGCGACCACTGCATCCAGTGCATCGGCTCCCGCATTTATCTCGTCAATCGCACGGGCTACTGCACCGAGGCCATTACGACTTGCAATTGCAACAGGACCGGCGGCGGAGTGTATTTTTGGTCGAAGGACGGTTGCTGAACTGGCAGCGGCGCTGCTTCGGATGAAATCTCGTCGGGTCATAGGGTTTTTTTTATCGGAGTAATAAAGGATGGTTCAAATCACGAATTAAGGTAACTACTGGCCAAGAGCTAGTTGCAAAAACTCCTCAGCTGTATTGACATCAGGGTGAGACCGCATGACTTTACGTAGCAGGTGTTCGGCCTTTGCGCGGGAAACCCCGAGAGTTTCCAGGGCGGCAAGTGCATCTGCCCGGGCACTGGTTGTCCCTGAGATGTCTACCTGTGCAAGATCCAGTTCACTGATACGGTCAAACAGATCTACCACCAGACGCTCAGCAGTTTTGCGACCGACCCCGTTGATGCGTTGCAGCATGACCGGCTCTCTCAGGGTGATGTATTTTACCAGCTCCTCGGGAGTCAAAGTTGAAAGAGCTGCAATGGCAATCCTCGGACCGATTCCAGAGACACCAAGAAACAATTCAAAGATTGCCCGCTCACCGGAAGAAACGAATCCAAATAATTGCTCCCGATCTTCCCGGGTATAATGATGTGTAAGCAGTCGTACCTTTTTACCGGTCTCAGGCAGTTTATCAGAGGTAGACATCGGAATGAAAACACGGTATCCAATTCCTTGCACATCAATGATTGCATGGGTTGGCCCTTTACTGCTCAGGGTCCCTTCAATGTATTCGATCATGGAGTTGGCGGATTATGGGCAAGATACGACTGGTTCACAAACACAGGGGTAAGATGACAGACGAGGTAAAAACTCCAGAGGGAAACCGTGCGTCTATTGTGGCACTGGGGATTCTTGCGAGCCGTGTATTGGGTCTGATTCGATGGAGTCTCATGGCCCGCTATTTCGGCAGTGGAGCACATGCGGATGTATTGAGAGCGGCATTCCAGGCACCGAACGCTCTACAGAACCTGCTTGGCGAAGGTACGATGTCGGCAGCATTCATCCCTGTGTACAGCAAGATGGTCGAGGAAGGGAGGCCGGAGGCTGCGGGGCGATTCGCTGGTAGTATTCTGGGGTTACTGACCGCAGTGGTCTGTGTAGGGGTGCTTTTGGGAATTTGGTTGGCGCACCCCATCTGTTCCATACTTATGCGAGGGTTTGTTGGGGATGCCGCAGAGGTAGCTGCGGGGTTGCGGGAAGTAGACCGGCTCCTTCTGGCAGTTGACATGGTTCGGCTCGCTTTTCCAATGGCAGGCATCCTGGTCCTGTCTTCCTGGGCGCTAGGTGTCCTGAACAGTCACCGGCGATTTCTCATGCCCTACTTTGCACCGATATTATGGAATGTAACCATTATTGGCTCGCTTCTGGGCGTCGGAAGCGTGATTGGGTTTACTCCAGGGGAGAATGGAGACCCTATATTGCCAGAGACCCTCACCCGACTCCTGACCGCGGTTTTCTTGGCGGAGTGATTGGCGGTTTGATGCAGTTTCTGATTCAATTGCCGTCGGTTGCATTTGTGATAAAAGGATTCCGCCTCAGTCTCTCTACTCGTGTGGACGGCGTGCGTCAAGCATTAGCCGCCGTGGGACCTGCATTGGCGGGTCGAGGCGTTGCCCAGCTCTCGGCGTATGTGGACATCCTGCTCGCAACGCTTCTGGTTGAGGGGGCTGTAGCAAGTATCGGGTATGCACAGGTCCTCTACATTCTTCCAATTTCATTATTTGGTCTATCGGTTGCGGCGGCCGAATTGCCGGAACTCACGCGAATTGGGGCCGGCAGCTTTTCCCGCATGGCGGAGCGGATTCGTGCAGGACTCCGGCAGGGTCTGTTTCTGGCAGTTCCCACAGCGCTGGGGTACATCGCATTGGGCTATGCAATCATTGGAGCGATTTATCGTGGGGGCTTGTTCGGAATCGACGATAATTGGCTTACCTATTTCATTTTGGCCACATACAGCCTCGGGCTTTTGGCTACAGTTGGCAGCCGCCTGTTGCAGAACGGATTCTGGGCTCTCGGTGATACACGTACACCGGCGCGCATGGCGCTGGTCCGCGCCGTCATTGCACTGGTGGTGGCAATCCCCGCAATGTTTGCACTTGATCAGCTACCGGTGTCGCAGGTCACAGGGGCTGGCTCATCAACGCTGTATTTTGGTGCGGTTGGGCTGGCGGCAGGCAGTGCCGTCGCGGCGTGGGTTGAATGGTCATTCCTTGGGCGGGCATTGAAGCGCCGATTAGGGGCAGCATTTATTCCTTGGCGTGCTGTAGGGGAAATGATACTGATTGTGATGGTTGCACTAGTTCCGTCCTTCGTTCTTTGGTCTATCACTCAAAATTGGAGTCCAATATGGAGTGGAATCACCGTCACAGCTCTCTTTGCCACGACCTATTTGATCTTTGCAAATCTAAGAGGTCGCCCAGAGCTAAAAGCCTGGCTTGGACGACTGAAGTAATGGGTTCGTTGAAGGCTAGTGCAATCAATTCCTCCACCTGGTCAATCTCAGATTCCTTATACCATCCGCACCCGCGTCAACGCGCCCGTGCGCGCCTTGCCCCCGAAAATGGTACAATTGCCTAGGGATAAGCGGCACGATTATTGAGAGCACAATTGTTGAATTAGTGTCGTAATGTGATGAAGTATCTATTCCCTTGCATTCTTATTTCCGTTTGCTTTGTGCTCACCTCATGCCAGAATTCTAAGCACATAAACAGGATTCCGTACAATCGAGGGGATTCTCCCCTAGAGGTTGCCCTGATGAAGTACGACCGTGCGATCCAAATGGATGCCTACTTGAAGTTGCAGAACATGAAGAATCATTGCAATGAACTTTTCGACTACGCGAGGGAGATTAATAAGAATGTGGCGGAGGCTGAGGTGACGAGATGCAACGCAATTGATGCCGCTCTGGTGGAGTTGTACGCGGAATTTTATACCGCGGTGGAGTTCGATCTTGCCAAGGTCTCGGCTATCCAGGCGGAGTTGGAGGTTGTCCCAGAGGATCCTCCAAATGTTCTGGCGGAGTTGGAGAGTACGATGGCAGGTGTGGAGTTTGTTCTGGACCTGTGTGACGCTACTGTGTTGAATGCTGCCGTGGAGGAGTTTGCAGTTGCTGGGGCGGAGTTCGATGCTGTATGGGCGGATCATGAGGCTCCGTGGGCAGAGGTCGATGCTGCATGGGCGGAGTATGAGGCTACGTGGGCGGGGTACGAAGCCGCCCTGGAAGAAGCCGAGGTTGCCCTCTTGGAGTGTGGCGCTGTTCCCTATTCCCAGAGATGGGACGGGGACGAACTATGGTGGTTATGGGTGGCTTTGTCGTCGTAGCGGAGAGCGGCGCTGTTCCTAGACGCCGCACATTGTCCTCAAATCGCTCACCGGTTCAAATAGCGTAAAATGGCTTTCCACTACGGTACCTCTCCGAAATGTTCCTCGAACGTTTCAAGCTGTTCATGATCCTGAGGCGTGAAGTTCAGCGTATGCATCCCAGGTTTGTACGCCCAATTTTGGATCAACTCCTGCAGTAACAACCGCTCCAAGGCGCGGTAAATTGTCCACCGCGTTATACGCAATTCCCGGTTCATATTCCGTACCCTAATCCTCACGAACCCGACAGTCTCTGTCGTTTCCGCGTGTGCCTCCAGATAGAACAGCGCCCGCCGCACGTTTTTGATGGCATCCACGCGCCCCGTGATCTTTGCCTCGTATGACCACAACATCACCGGGATTTGAACCCCAGTGACGTGCTTTTTGTACATGAGCGTCCGTCTTTAATATGGAGAGATCTTTCCCATAACAAAACGAACCAAGTGGGAATTATTCGCTCTCGTTTCATGGAACTCTTCCCATGATTTTCCCGCGTCATGGGCTTCAATCATTGCAAATACTTCCGCCACGGGGGCCCGATAGATAAGTGTGGAGTCTATGTAAGATCTGTTATTGCGGAGCGAAAATCCGTGACTGTAGGCAATGGACATGGAAGCATTAAAAAGAAGATTATCACTACCTTGTGCTGAAGATCATGTATGAACCCCAGATACCATCGCCAGTTGTGTCAGGTTGCTGGCATAAAACATGCCTGCTCATCCGCACCTTCAAGGAGTTAAATGAAGGCAGGCAGCACTTATCTGATGGCTTGGGTGCAAAAAGATACTGAACGAGGTTCCCTGACGGATAATCTACCCATGAAAAACCTGTTTCCAATAGTAGTTGTTGCTACCCTTGCGGGCTGCACAGCCAGTGTAACCGAGACTTCTCGCCTGAGGGCATTAAAAACGGATGATCAGGTTATTGTACTGAACGATGTGCGTGGAGATACCGCGCTGGTGGTGCAGTCTGCGCAGGACTTCAGACCGTTTTTGCACCCGATCCTAACCCCGGATGGTGCGACCTCAGTGACACAATTCAGCCCCGACCATCATCGCCATCAGACCGGCCTGTACTGGGGCTTCACGCGGCTGAATGGTCGGGATTACTTCCATCACCCAGAGGGAGATTATTGGCAAAGAGATACTGTGATGGTAACCAGAGCCGCCGGAGACACGATTGGCTGGGCTACCGTCTATAACCTACTTGACGAGAATGGCAATCCTGTTCTCCAGGAAACCCAGAACTGGACTGTGTACGAAGTGGACAGTACTGTTGTACTGGATTTGACTTGGACAGGCAAGGCGATCAACGACATTGTTGTCGGCGAATTTGATTACGGCGGGTTGTTTCTGCGGATGCCCTGGGCCCCGGGTATGGAAGGACGTGCAGTGAATGCTGCACGACAGCGAAATCATTTTGCTGAGGGCGAGCGGGCCATGTGGATGGATGTCGGTCTTGCGCTGCCGGGGCGTGAAGATATGGCCCATGTAGCCATATTTGATCATCCTGATAATGCAGATTTCCCGCAACCCTGGCGTGTAGATGGTCAACTGGGGGTGGGACCCGTTCGTGCCAGACTTGGCGACTGGACTATTGAAGCCGGTAATACGGAAACCATACGGCACCGTTTACTCGTGTACACGGGAGAAATGAGTGACGTTACGATGCGGGAAAAATGGGAGGACTATGCCGATCGCTCCGGTGCAATGTATTCCACCGCGTCCCTCTGGGGATTGGCACAACAGGAAGCGCTTGAGGCAGAATTCCTGACCCCAGTGGCGGCAGCGGAGATGATGACGCTGAAGGAAGGCTACGAGGTTAACGCGTGGGCCGGTGAACCACTACTCACGCAGCCCATGGCCTTTGCCTGGGATGATCAAGGGCGGTTGTGGGTAGCAGAGAATCGGGACTACGAATCACGTCAGACAGGATTCTCTGGGTCTGGAGATAGCCGCATTGTGATCCTGGAAGATACCGATCGCGATGGTGCCGCAGATGTTCGAAAAGTTTTCATGGAAGGGATCGCTTTTCCGAGTGCACTGGCCGTGGGTTTTGATGGGATATTTCTTGGCGCCCCGCCCCACCTGCTCTTTATCCCTGATCGCAATGGCGATGACCGTGCAGATGTCGATGACATTGAGATCCGCCTTACCGGCTGGGGAATTCGGGACAGACACGAAACGATTAACAGTTTTCATTGGGGGCCAGATGGATGGCTTTATGGCCTTGAAGGATTTGCCACCTCATCGGTTATAAGAAAACCAGGGCCAGAAGCACGGCTCTATGGACATAACGATGCCTTCCCGGAAGACCTACTGGAGGCCGACGGTGTAGAAATCAATGGTGGCGTATGGCGCTATCACCCGACAAAGGACAAGTTTGAAACAGTGGCACATGGCTTCAGTAACCCTTGGGGGATTGATTACGACGCACACGGTGAACTCTTTATAAGCGCCTGTGTGATCCCGCATATTTTCCATGTGACCCCGGGCGGGATCTACATGCGGCAGGGTGGTACTCACTTAAACCCCCATATTTACGAAGATATTGCTCCTATTGTAGACCACCGACACCGTTCGGCGCACGGGGGCGCCCGCATCTATCAATCTGATGCATTTGCCCCAGAAGAAACGGGACGTCTGTTCATGGCCAACATTCATGAGCACGCAGTCCTGAGTGATGTACTACACCCAAGTCGTAGTGGATTCACAGCAAGTCACGGGGATGAGTTTATGATGGCACATAACGCTCAATGGGTTGGCTTCAGTATAGAGATAGGTCCAGAGGGAGCACTATATGTTCTTGACTGGCACGACGCGGACATATGTGGCGGGGATGTTTTGGACAAGGATACCGGAAGGATCTTTCGAATTACACCGTCAGAGTCTCGCGCCGTGGAATGGGAGGGTCGTTATGGAGATCTGCGCCAGCTCAGCGACCTTGAGTTGGCAGAGCTTCAGGAGAGTCGGAGTGATTGGCATGCCCGGCGCGCCCGTGTAATACTGCAGCACCGTGCGGGTATGCGTGCACTGGATGCCTCAGCCTTGACACATCTGAACACACTTTATGAAACTGGTGACACAACGCCACTTAGACTGCGTGCGCTATGGTCGCTGTACATAACGGGCAATTTCTCGCTTGAATCTCTTTCGGGCACACTGCAGGACAGGGAACCCTACATAAGGGCTTGGGGCGTTCGATTGATCGCGGAACAGGATGCAATAAATCCTGGCGTTTTGCTGATTCTTGAGAAGCTTGCCGAAAGGGAGAGCTTTCCCGTCGTACGTAAATACCTCGCAGCTATGCTTCAACGGATCCCCAATGAGCAGCGCTGGCCAATCATTGAGGCGTTGATGAACTACCCGGAGGACGGCGAGGACCCAAACATTCCAACCTTATTATGGACAGGTTTTGAGCCACTAGTGGCGGAAGCACCTGAACGGGCACTTTTGCTTATTGAAGATGCGGACGACTATCCGAAAATGACGGAGTTTGTGGGACGGCGACTGGTTGGAGCCGGACATATGTCTCCACTGCTAGCCGCACTTCGCGCAAGCCGGAATGAGCATCTGCTGCGTGGAATGCTGGCGGGCTTGGAAGGTGCGGGAGATATAGAAGCACCCGAAGACTGGGACCGTACCTACCGGAGGTTGCGACGCAAACGTGAAACCCGAGCACTGGCTACTACAGTTGCCCAGCTATTTGGTGATGCTGAGGCCGAACGCGCACTTATGACTGAGGTGATGAATACTTCTTTGTCTTCAGAGCGGCGGATTGCTGCGTTGACGGCACTTGCACCATCACAACCCGATGCACTCAGACAGGCCCTGTTTGAATTGATTAATGACCCGAGTATGCGAACTGCCTCAATCCAGGCAGTCGCAGCTTTCAATGACGAGGAACTGGGGCAACTTCTGCTCTCAATGTACGAGGATGCAACCCCCTCCGAAAAAGAGGCTATCATTCAAACCATGGCATCGCGTCCAGTATACGGATGGATGCTGGTTGAGTCACTCCAGGATGGTTCAATCCAGCGGAATGATATTCCTGTCTGGATCGCCCGGCAAATGCGGCGTGTCGTGGGAAGTGGTTTTGTAGAAATCTGGGGACCGATTGACGAACTTCCAGGGGATAAAGCCGCGGCTTACGCCCGATATTACACTCTGGTAACGTCTGGAATGGCGGCGGATGCTGCCAATGGACAGAGTGTATTTGCACAGGCCTGCGGAGCATGCCACCAAATGAATGGTGTCGGCGGACTTATAGGCCCGGACCTGACGGGAGCCAATCGAACAGATGTAGATTACCTGCTCAGCAACCTCGTTTACCCGGATGAGTTCATCCAGGACGATTACCGGATGGTGCTCGCAACGACCCGCGGCGGACGTACATATGTGGGTACCCTGGTAGGTGAAAGTGATCGCCAAGTTACACTCCGGCCCATAGGACAAAAGGATGTTGTACTGAATCGTACCGAAATACAATCACTAGAGGTTTCCGAGGAATCATTAATGCCGGAAGCATTGCTCTCCGTACTGTCCGACAAAGAAATTCAAGATCTATTCGCGTATTTGCGGACCGCCGAAACGTCAACTCAATAGGTTTGGGGGCATAAACGTTGAACTTGCGATTCTGAATGTATTTTCGATACACAGTTTATCTCCTGGTATTTATCGCCATGATCTGCCCCCCTGCGTCAGCGTAGCGGATTGCCGAGTATGGAGCAGATTTCCTGGCGGGAGAGGTAGATGCCCGGACATTGGCCATGGGCGGAGCAAGCGTTGCACACCCAGAATGTGTCATAGTGTGCACTGGAACCCGTCCGGACGGGTGCACACCGAATACCCCAAAGTTGTCTACATGCATGCGTAGCGCGTTGCTGGGATTGTGTCGTTGATTTTGCTGCGGTCGCTTACCCGGTAAGTAGCACTTCCACCGTGGGAGTGAGTTTTTTTGGGGGAGCGGTGTGAATGACATCAAAAATGTCTTTAATGCCTGGGATGCAGAGCGTAATCAACCCAAAGCAGTATTTCGGAAACAAAGACGAACTTGCTAGGTTGATGGTATCTGCGGGTGCAGTACCTGATTATGGTAAGATCTCCCGTCTACCCCCCCTACGTCTTCGGGTGTAGGGCGCAGGGCCTCTTCGGAGGCCCTAGCTTTTTTGAGGTGATTGATGCGGACAATTGTGTATGTAGATGGGTTCAATCTCTATTATGGATCCTTAAGAGGTACAGATTACAAGTGGCTAGACCTCCCATTGCTTTTCAAGAACATACTTCAGCCACACCATAACATCAAACTGGTTAAATTCTTTACCGCGAAAGTGGCAGACTCGTGGGGAGATCTTTCCCAATCACAGAGACAAAACACATATCTCAACGCCTTGCGGAAATACAGGCCCAATGTAAAGGTTCATCTCGGGTCCTTCTTAACTCACAAAATTCGCCGACCACTTGCGAACCCGAAGGGAACTCCAAAAATAGTCAGCGTGCTAGACACCAAAGAAAAGGGTTCAGATGTCAATTTAGCGGTACATTTGCTCAATGATGCTTGGCTTGGCAAGTGTGATTGTGCTGTAGTTGTAACAAATGACAGTGATATAGCCGAGGCAATGCGACTGACAAAGGAGCAGCATCCAGCAATCCGTATAGGACTGATTACACCTGGAAAGAAGAAAGCATCGCGGGAACTCAAAATTCATGCAGATTTTTTGGCACGCATCCGAGACGGGGCGCTTAGGAATTCACAGTTGCCGAATCCAGTTCCCCCAACGAATATCTACAAACCTGAAAGTTGGTAGACAGGGTCTCAACATTTTCAGCGTACGGCGATTCTGTATCTGAAGGTGGTTAATCAGGGAATGTGTAGTTTTTCGGGCTGATAGCACCTGTGAATTTGTCAAAACAACAGGACGTATACCCATAAATGTTATGCTAACAGATACCAAGCCTCAACTCCCACTCATTGTAGCGGTGCCCAATCCATTGGCTCATTTTCATGAGGTGGGTAGGCCTTATCAGATCTTGAAGTTCAATGGCACGGATTATTCGCACCGGTAAGACACCGGCCAAAGAGCGCAACGCTCATATGCGGACCTGTGCAGAGCTGCTTCGCCTTTTGGCAGAAAAAGATTACTTTGATGATGAGGCGAAGGATATGGTGGCGCTGTTTGTCTTTTCGCTGCGCGGGATCTATGCGACGATTGAAGGGAGTGCCGACGTATGGGATGAGCGAAATTACTGGAAGCGTGCGGAAGCTCTCCGCAATGACTGGCGCTGGAGCAAAAAGGCGGCAGACACTCTTGAAACACTGATCCGTCAAGAGGAATGGAGAAAAATTCCCGATATTATGATAGAGTTGTTTCCACGTTTTCAAAAGGTCAATGTTGTGACCATCACCCGGAACGCCGATCACTGGTGTGGGGCGTTGAAAGCACTCTTAGCCTCTGAAGAATGACCCAATACAATCCAAGAGAGATTGTGCCTGGTGATTTGCTCATCGCGCCGCCCGACCAGATTTCAGATCCGTTTCATCGGACGGTTGTTTTGATGTGTGTGCATGATGCGGAAGGCAGTTTGGGGCTGGTCGTGAATCGTCCTACACAGTTGTCGCTTAATCGCATCCTGGATCATCATATTGATGGACACGTGATTTATGAGGGTGGTCCGGTAGAGCAGGACTGTCTCACCTATCTCCATCGGTGTGAGGATCGCATACAGGAATCACAACCGGTTATGGAGGATGTACGTTTTTGCGGGGATGTGCAGGATGTGATTGAAGCAGTGAAAGACCAGTCCGTTACGTCCAGGCAAATTCGTTTTTTTTGTAGGATATTCCGGTTGGGCACCGGGGCAACTGGAACAGGAACTGAGAGAAGGGTGCTGGTTCACGACACACGGAAATTCAGACCTGATCTTTGAATACGAGCCCAGTACACTCTGGCGTCAGGTTCTTCGGAAAATGGGAGGGGAGTATGCAATTCTGGCAAACTTCCCCGCTGACCCGACCCTGAATTGAAATAATCCCTACCTCGCAGAGATCAGCTGCATAAATTCTGCACGTGTGGTCGCTTCAGATAGAAAGGTCCCGCTCATGGCACTGGTTGCGGTAAGCGCGTTCTGCTTCTCTACGCCACGCATAGACATACATAGATGCGCAGCTTCAATCACGACAGCGGTTCCGAGAGGTTGGAGGACCTCATCAATGGCATCTCTGATCTGAACGGTTAGGCGTTCCTGTACCTGCAGACGGCGAGAAAACGCATCAACAACTCGGGGGATTTTACTCAGGCCAACAATATGATTCTGCGCGATGTAGGCAACATGGGCTTTGCCGATGAAAGGAAGCATATGATGCTCGCACAGGCTGAACACGTCAATATCACGGACCAGAATCATTTCGTTATATTCCTCCTCAAAGATGGCAGATTCCAGGATCGCTTTTGCATCAACGTTGTATCCCTGCGTCAGGAAAGAAAGAGATTTAGCGACACGCTCAGGGGTCTTCAGTAAGCCCTCGCGTGAAGGATCTTCGCCAAGCAGCCGTAAAGTCTTGTGAATATGATGCTCAAGGCCTGCGTTTGGAGTTACTTCGCCAAGAGTTTGATCTAACAGATCTGAGTGATTATCTGGGTGATTCATCTGGTCCAAAGTAGTCGGCAGAGTTTTTTGGTGTTTCATAAAGTCGGACGCGATAGAGGGTGCCGGCAGGTAGGGCGTCTGCTAGACGATCCCAGATCGCAATGACAAGGTTTTCTGTCGATGGCATAATCCCCTCGAGGAAGGGAACATCCAGGTTTAGGTTTTTGTGATCCAGGTGACGGATAACACGATCTTGAATTACCCGGTTCAGGTCTCCCAGATCAATCACATAGCCCGTATCTGGATCGGGCGTGCCCATAACAGTTACCTGGAGCCTATAGTTGTGGCCATGCCAGTTGGGATTGTTGCAGGGCCCGAAAACCGAACGATTCCACTCGTCCGATTTTGCAGGGTTGTGTAAGCGGTGAGCCGCGTTAAAATGTGTCTCTCGTGTGAGGTAAACCGTAGGCATTTAAAGGTAATCGTCACGGGCCGCAAAGGAACGAAGCGGATGGCGTATTGTTCAGCGCAGAGAACATGAAAGGTGTTTTTTATGTCAACTTTGTTTGAGCGCATTATTGAGGGAGAAATTCCGGCCGACCTTATTTACGAGGATGAAGTATGTGTGGTGTTCCGGGATATTGCCCCGCAGGCACCAACCCATGTTTTAGTCGTTCCGCGCAAGCCGATACAGGCACTTGATGATGACCTGGACGCTGCTCTTGCCGGACATCTTCTGGTTGTGGCAAATAAAATCGCTCAACAGGAAGGGCTTGCAGGTGGTTATCGTGTAGTCATCAATTGTGGGTCCGATGGAGGACAATCGGTGGATCATCTCCATTTTCATGTACTCGGTGGTCGCTCACTTGAGTGGCCGCCCGGTTAGGCCGATCACCAAGATGCACGGGGCTTTTTGCAGTCGGGGGCTTCTGATCGTCTGTATATTGGTGTTGGGATTCTCCAGTAATCGCTCCAGGGCACAGTCTTCATTGCAACAGGAGACGGAATTTGCCCGTGAAGTGAATCGGTATCGATGGAGTTCAATCACCGCCTGGAATGCAAACCTTGGCCCCTGGCAGATTGATATGACTAACCGATTTATATCGGACGCGTATCTCCAGTACAACAACCGACTTCGTTTCCGGGATGAAGATCGCCTAAGTTTTACCGCGGTGCGTCCAATCAGGCCTCGCTTCGGGGCGAGCATTCACGGGGATCTTGATTGGTTTGGATCGGGTCGTGCATCATCCCAGTCACTTTTGTTCGGGATACAGATGAATCCTTTTACAGCACTGAGGCTTGAGACGGCAGTAGGGGTCGGATCGGATCGCCGGCCAGGAATTGTACAAGGCGATCAGGGGGCCCCTTCACGGGTGGATACTGGACCTGCAGTAGCCGTGTCAATAGATTTGGAACCCCGTGAGATTCAAGGGTACCGGGTCTCGTTTTACTCCGATGCCGCATGGCAGCGCATCGCGCCACGACGGGTTGGAGATCTGATGTTGGCAGCAGCAGCAGCCCGGTCATTCGGTTCAGGGCGACTGGAGTCGCGTGCACGCTATTCCAGTCGTCGAAGAGATACCTACCAGGCTGCGTCGTTCCTGAATCGGGGACAGGTACGTGATCCCGAATCAATTGAGGCGACAACCAGCGACACGCTGGATGCAAATGTCCTAATCCAGGTGCCTGTCATAAATGGACTTCGCGTGATTGCACAGGCCGATGTCCGGCTGAATCAAAGGCGTATCCGCACCCCGAGAGCTCCCGAAGAGTCGATTATTTTCGAGACCAATTTTGCGCGTCAAGCATTTACGGGGCAGTTCGGTCTCCACTACGAGCGCGAGCGTGTTGACGCACAGCTACGTGCTGAGTACGGAGCAATCAACGAGCGGCGAGTCCTCAGCAACAGGGATGAGTTACCTCCTTCTGAAGTGGCACAAAAAAGAACGCTCCTGCAACAGGCAGATTATGATGAAGGAGTCTTTGCAGTAAGTGGAAATGTCCGGGGAGATATTTTGCCTGCACTGTCTGTTCTTTTTTCAGGAAGTTCACGGATTGTGCGGCACGATACGCCCTTGGTAAATCTGGATGATCGGGACGAAGTGTACCATACCGCTATGCTCACGCTCAGCCATCGCCGCAACCGCCATTTGCGAGTGGAGGCAAGAGTATTTGGCTCTTATCATCATACGGTGTTTTTGAATGCCGAGCGCTCGGCAGAAAACAGTATCCAGCGCACACTACGACTGCGTCCATCCATGGATTGGACCCCGTCTTCGCAGACACGTATTCGGCTGGCTAGTGAGGTGCGGGCAACATATACGACCGATGATTTTGTGCTACCCGGGCGCAGGTCATCCGATCAGTCTGCGCGTGAGATGCGTCTCGAATCGGAGATAGAACATCGCCTCTTCTCTGATACAGACCTAAGGCTGTCTGCCAGTTTTTCGGACTTACGTCTGGGACGGCTGAGGTGGGAAGAGTTTACCGAAATTCCCTTTGACACACTCAGGACCTACAGCACCTGGCTGCGGATACAGTCGGGACGTCGACTTCGTGGCGAACTGGGGTGGCGTACATTTTTGCGAAGCGATTATGACAGAGCAATTACGGTACAATACCAGCTACCCAATGATGAGGCAACCAGTACACGCGGGAGTATTACCAGAAGAGGAAAACGATGGGTCATACAGACCGGTCCATCAGGCGCACTCTATTGGATACGGGGTCAGACGACCTTGCGCCTGGATGCCTGGGCAAATTGGCAACAGTTGAGGTATCGGCTTTATGGTCAATTGCCGGCAGCTAATGCGGAGATCATTCGGCGAGCCGCCCGGCGAGGAACACGGCGCCTGATCCCACTCATTTCATTAAGCGTATTTTGGCAGTTGTAATCCCCAATGGTAAAACCAATCCTTGATGTAAGAACTCTGGGAGTTACTGGAGGAATCGGAAGCGGGAAGTCCTCGGTATGTGGCTATCTGGAAGATCTAGGAGCCATCATCTTCGAAGCAGATCGGGTGGCACGGGATCTCATGGAATCCAGCGCTCAGATACGCGAAGCGGTGATCGAGTCATTTGGCCGTAAAAGCTATAAACCAGATGGACCTTTAAACCGGTCTTGGCTGGCGGCTCAGGTGTTCAACGATGAGGTCCGTCTGGCGGAATTGAATGCAATCGTACATCCCAGAGTCGGTGAGGCCTTTGATCGTCTAAAGCATCAGTTACCGTCCGGTTTACTGGTTCATGAGGCGGCTCTCATCTATGAGGCAGGGTTAGGAGACCGCCTGGACGCGATCTGTGTAGTCAGTGCTCCAGAGGATGTTCGAATTGAGCGCGTGATGGCGCGTGATGGAATAAGCGCAGGCGAAGTACGTGCGAGAATGCAAAGGCAGTTGCCTCAAGAAGAAACAGAAGGTTGGGCGGATGTGGTTCTAGTCAATGCAGGTGATCAGGCTGAATTACACCGTAAAACCCAAAAGCTCTACGAATTGGCCATGGATCAAGAAGTGCTCAGCCCTGAGAATTTTAGGTTATTTCGTCGGTTGTAGGAAGGACAAATCCGAAGGTGGAACCACTTCCCGGAAGGCTTTCGATCATTAGCTGAATGCCATGTGCACTGAGAATGTGTTTCACAATTGCCAGTCCCAGACCCGTTCCACCAAGCTCTGATGAGCGGCTGGGTTCCACCCGGAAAAACCTCTCGGTAAGACGTGGGATATATTCAGGGGAAACGCCAACTCCATCATCAACAACAGAGACTTTGACGGATCCCTCGTGCAATCGCCGGGCGGTCACTTCAACCTGCCCGCCGGCTTGACCATACTTAATGCCGTTATCAATCAGGTTACTGAGAACTTGGCTGATATGATTGCGATCTGCAATTACTTCGGGTAGATCTTCAGGCATGGAGAGTCGCACGGTGATCTCTCTATCCGAGGCCATGGATTCCAGTGACTCAAGAACTTCCCTGCTCAATTCGAGCAGGTTGAATGGTTGCTGATCCATGGAGAGCTCCCCCATCTCGATTCGGGCAACAGAGGATAAATCTTCCGCAAGGTTTCCGAGCCGGTTTGCATTCCTGAGGACTTTATGAACAAAGGAACGCCGGACACGCTCATCGTCCAGAGCGCCGTCCAGAAGTGTTTCTGCAAATCCCCGGATCGCAAAAATGGGTGTTTTGAGTTCATGAGACACATTGCCCAGAAACTCACTCCGATAGTTCTCCATGCGCTCGAGTTCCTGCATTTGATTGGCAACGCGTTGATCCGCATCATGAGCAAGGTTGATCAGGTAGCTGAGTTCATCGCGCGGGAGCGCCGTCTCTTTTTTGGGGAGACTTGCGTCATTTTCGCCAATGCCTGCGAGGGTGGACTGCAAGGCAGACATGCGTTGAGTGACCATCCAATGGATTCCTACAAAGGTGACGAGCCCGATGATCGCGCTGATGGATACGACAACCCACCAAGGCATCCGAAAGCCAATCAGGGAAGCCAAAAACAGTGTAATCAAGACAAGCAGGCTCACACGCCAGGATACTCGGTAGGCCAATAGGCCTTTGGGGACTTTTTGAGCAGGGGTCATGTCAGGCCTCTGAAGCTCACTTACGATCTAGGAAGCGGTAGCCAACACCTTTGACGGATTGGATGTAATCGGTTCCCTGATATTTCCCCAGTTTTTTGTTGAGTTTGCTCACATGCACATCAACGGTACGTTTTCCAACTTCTACTTTCATTCCCCAAACCTTCTTTATAAGATTTCTTCGCGTAAATACGACCCCGGGAGAGTTAGCCAGAAAGTATAACAGATCAAATTCTCTGCGAGTAAAGTTGATCTGTGTCCGCTCTTCAGCGTTTTTCCGAAATACCCAATACCGATCCCGATCAATGTCAAGATCATGAATACTCAGGATTGAAGCGCCGGGAATGATCCGTTGGGTTCCACGCAGGAGGGCTTTGATCTGGGAGACAATGACATCAATGCCAAACGTTTTGGAGAGATAACTGTCAGCTCCGATATCCAATCCCTGAATATGATCCTCTTCTTCAGAACGTGCAGAGAGGAATAAAATGGGGACCGCTTTCAATCTGGAATACTTTCGAATATGCCGACAGACATCCAGTCCGTTCATGCGAGGCATCATGATGTCAAGCACGATGAGATCAAGAGATCTGGTTTCAACGATGTCAAGTGCTTCGACACCATTCCTGGCGGTAATGGTTTTCATTCCCAACCGCTCCAGGTTGTAGCGCAACAGGTCAAGAATGTCGTCTTCGTCGTCCACGATCAGGATGGTATGGGAATCCTGAGCGGCAGCAATGGGGGAGGTTTTTGACATCGGAGTATTATTGGGTACATGTAGTACAAGTGAAGCAAGTAGCGAATACCAAAATTACGAACTTGCCGGTCAAAGAAATGCATCTGTTTGCCGAAGTTGATATATGTGCATTCGGAACATCTGGAGTGTTAACGGTCCAAACAGGGTTGGAGATGTCAGCGGGGAGCATTCGGAGATGCCTGAAAAGAAGAGGGGAGACATGTCTAATGTAATACACGGAAACGATCCATTTATGGTTCCTTTTCTTTATACGGTTGAGTCAGGATTTACGACAATTATAGGGGATCAGTTCGTAGCTTATTGGGAAGTGCAATCTGGTGGAGAACGGCTTATTTCAGTCGGCGAGACAGAGATCCAGGATTAGACATGCAGGCAACAGATCGTGGTTATGGGTTTGGGACATTACCGGTATTTCTTGCCGGAATCAGCACAATCCTGGGGGCGATCATGTTCCTTCGCTTCGGCTATGCCGTGGCTCACACGGGACTTTTGGGGGTTGTGGGGATCATACTTCTTGGCCACCTTGTGACGATTCCAACGGCCTTGGCACTCGCCGAAATCGCAACCAACCGCAAAGTGGAAGGCGGTGGGGAGTACTTCATCATCTCGCGATCGTTCGGAACAACGATCGGTGGAGTGATTGGCATCAGCCTGTATTTATCCCAGGCAATCTCGGTTGCCTTTTACATGATTGCGTTTGCCGAGGCATTCACCTGGCTGGAGCCGATCCTGGCGGATCGGTTCGGGGTTGGGTTTGATACACGCCTCATCTCGATCCCTGCATTGCTGCTGCTGCTGGCCCTTGTGCTGACAAAGGGGGCGGATCTGGGGGTCAAGGTGCTGTACGTGGTTGCGGCGATTCTCTTTGGGACCTTACTCCTGTTCTTTCTGGGGTCTCCTCTGGAAGGGTTTGATCGGGATGCGGTCAGTCTGACGGAAAAGATTGCGCGTCCCGACTCGTTCATCGTCGTTTTTGCAATTGTATTTCCTGCATTCACGGGCATGACGGCAGGGGTAGGCTTGTCGGGAGATTTACGTAATCCTCGCAAATCTCTGCCAAGGGGAACGTTGTGGGCGACAGTTATCGGGATGATCGTCTACATCGCAATTGTCTTCAAACTCCATATCAGCGCCTCTCCTGAGGTGATGGCGGAAGACCAGTTGATCATGGCCCAGATTTCTGTTTGGGGACCTGCCATTCTGATCGGGTTGTGTTGTGCAACCTTGAGCAGTGCGATCGGGTCGGTTCTGGTAGCACCTCGGACCTTGCAGGCTTTGGGTGCAGACAGTACGCTGCCGGGCAAAGGATTGAATGCATGGTTGTCGCGTGGAGTAGGCAAGGCAAATGATCCTCGACATGCGACGATGATTACGGGAGTTTTGGCGATGGTGATCGTCATGGTGGGGAGTGTGGATCTTGTCGCAACCCTGATCTCGATGTTCTTTATGGTGACGTATGGGTCTCTTTGTGCGATCAGTTTCCTGGAGCATTTCGCTGCACGACCAAGCTACCGTCCGAGCTTCCGATCCCGGTGGTATATCAGTCTTCTCGGAGCCATCGTTTGTTTCCTTCTGATGTTCCAGATCAGTCTATTCTTTGCAACGCTTTCGATTCTGGTTCTGGTGGCACTATATCAGGCATTGCGTATAGGGAAGCGAGGAGAGGGAGATTTAGCTTCACTATTTCAGAACGCGATCACGCAGGCCACCCGCTATATGCAAATTCGCCTGCAGCAGCGGCGCGAGGACCAGATCGCTGACGAGTGGCGCCCGAGCGTGATCATGGTGAATGATCGCACCTTTGATCGGCGCAGCCCGTTGATGATGCTACGGTGGTTGTGCCACCGATATGGATTCGGTACCTATGTCCATTTTATAAAAGGTCGGTTAACTGCCGCCACGTTCTCTGAAAGTAAGGAAATCAAAGAGCGATTGCTGGAACGTGCAAAAAGGGAGCAAAGTGCAGTATATATGGATACGGTTGTGAGCCCGTCCATTACCTCGGCGCTGGCGCAAACACTTCAGGTCCCTGGGGTATCCGGCATGTCGAACAACTCAATCCTCTTTGAATTTGCACAACGGGATTCTGTGGATGTGGTCAAAGACGTGGTAGATCAGTGCAAATTTGCGGCAAACACGGATATGACACTTATGGTGCTTCGTCACAGCGAGACGCATTTTGGCAGCAGAAATTCGATCCATGTGTGGCTGACATGGAATGACAGGGACAATGCAAACACAATGATTCTGTTGAGCTATATCCTTCTGGGGCACCCGGACTGGGCGAAGGCGCAGGTACAGGTTTTTGCGGCCTTGCCGGGAGTGGAGGTAGAGCGGACCAGGCAGGAGTTTGCCCAGTTGATCAATGAAGGAAGGTTACCGATCTCGGAGAAGAATATTGAGTACATGGCAATTGACAATATTGAAGCATTCCGCAGGATGGTTTTCGAAAAATCCTCCGACGCAGACCTAACGGTGGTTGGGTTTAACATGGAAGGACTTGAAGAGCGGGGGCCGGAGGTATTCACGAATCATGCAAAATTGCATGATGTATTATTTGTACGAGCTCCGAGGCAGATAAAAATAGATTAAGCATCTCCTTGCGAATCGAATAGATCTGATGATTTTCCACAGCCAGAGAATCAGAAATCATTGAAATTCAACAACGCGTATTATTGAACTGTAGACGAACGTGCCGACCTCAAACCACCCTCCCGACCTCTAATCCCCATGCGTCAGGACATTAATCGGAATCCAACCCTGGACCTTATTCCTATAGGAGACATTCAGATCAACCCGAAATCCCGGGATGACATCGACCGTGTGTTGCGAGTCTTGCAGAAGATTGGTTCCAGCAACTCATTGCGGGAGCAGGTATTGTCGGTGATGAAGAAGCATATGACTGCTGCAGGGGTGCGACAGGATATTGGTCGACCGGGAATGAGCTATTGGCGCATGTTTGTTCTGATGGCGATAAAAAACACGCTCAAGTGTGACTACGATCGATTGGCAGCACTGGCAAATTCGTACATCCAACTGCGCCAGATGCTGCAGCACGGAACCTGGGAAAAGGATTATCTCTACTCACATGTGGTCATACAGGACAACCTGGCTAAAATGACGGACGCTCTCATGCGAGAGCTCAATCCCATTGTGACAAGGCAGGGTTTGAAGAGGTTGCTCCCGCCTCCAGAGAGATCGCAAACACTCCCGCGTGCAGGGAAGAAGGCAAAGGGACCTCCTTCAGATGTCCGGCGGCTCTATGATGCAGTAACACGATCTGTGGATACGGCGATCAAAGCCTCAAAGGCGTATGATTTCACTAGTTGGCGCCAGCACGCCTACCTGAAAAGAGCCCTTGAGAGCACCTACCAAATGCTTGACACGTCAAGCAGCTATTCAGGAAACCCGGAGCTTGTGAAAAAATTTGTGAGAGTGTGCAGCAAAAGGATCAAGAAATGCAAGAGTACGCATGCGATGATCGCAGAAACCGATCCTGAATCCCCTTGGCTTGCCCGGTTGAGCAAGACAACCGCGGAGGCAGAGAGATTTCATGATATGGTTGAGCCTTACAAAGTAAAAGTAACGGTTTTGACGAATGAATACCCACCTAACATTTACGGTGGTGCGGGAGTACATGTTAAGTATCTCGTACGGGAATTAGCCAAGCATCATCGGGTACAGGTCTATGCATTCGGGAAACAGAGGCGGAGTTCAGATGCTCTCAGTGTAAAGGGAATTGTAGATACAGGAGCGCCCGAGGGAAAGGATTCTCGTTTCAACAAACTTTTCAGCACCCTGCACCGCGATCAGGCGATGGCCGCTGCAGTCGAGGACACCCAGATCATTCATTGTCATACGTGGTATTCTCACTGGGCGGGTATCCTGGTTAAGCAGCTTACCGGAGGGAAGCTGGTGCTGACGACTCACAGCCTGGAACCGCACCGGCCCTGGAAAGCAGAGCAATTGGGGCGTGCATATCACATGAGTTCCTGGATTGAGAAGACCGCATATCAGGAGGCGGATGCTGTAATTGCGGTGTCACCTCAAATGAAAGAAGACGTTGTGTCGCTCTATGGGGTCAGCCGCAAGAGGGTTCATGTGATTCCCAATGGAATTGATCTGGAAGAGTATCAACCTACGTTTGACGAGACCGTCCTACGAAGCTATGGGGTGAACCCCGAAATTCCCTATGTCCTGTTTGTGGGGAGAATTACCCGACAAAAGGGAATCATTCACCTTCTGCATGCAATTGCTCACCTTGATCCAGGGACCCAGATCGTCTTGGCTGCTGGTGCACCAGATACACCGGAAATTGAAGCAGAAATGATTCAGGAGGTCACCAGGCTCAAAAAGAGCGACGAGCACCATGTAGTCTGGATCCGTGAAATGATGCCTCCCTCCGAGTTGATTGTGCTCTACTCCCATGCCCAGGTCTTTGCGTGTCCATCGGTATATGAACCATTTGGAATTATTAATCTTGAGGCCATGGCATGTGAAACAGCAGTTGTAGCAACCAAGGTAGGCGGGATTCCTATGGTTGTGGTGGATGGGGAAACAGGGCTTTTAGTTGAACTTGAGGGGGATGGATTTGCAGAGCGACTGGCAGATAGCATCAATCAATTGATGCGGGATCCTGAGCGGAGTCGGACTATGGGACTCCAGGGGCGTGCGCATGTTGAGGACAGGTTCAGTTGGGAAGTGGTTGCGAAGCAGACCGCAGCGTTGTATAAGCGCCTACTGACAAAAGAACGATAAGTACTGTTGCTGGATTTTGTCACCTGTGTATTCGGAGAACGTTGATTTTCTGGCAGGATGATTCGACAATTACATCCCTAAACGCAACGAGTGTCCGAGTCCCATTTTGATCAAGAAGTGGGTTCTTCTCTACAGCTCCGCCGGTCGCATGTTGGGTTTGAATTTGTCCCCAAAGCCGGAGTTGTTTGGTTCATAGGGAAGAACCGGTTCTGCATTTGCTCCGCCGTCAGGAATCTCATGGCCTAACGCCCACAGGATACCATTCAAGGCTAGCTTGCGCATGGACTCATCCTTGAAATCATACGGATGCCCAAGTGTAGTAAAGAATACCCTTGCAGGAACTCCACTTGCTCCCGTGTAAGTCTTGGTCCATGCTACCGGATTCGTAAGGGGAAACTGGTCCAAGCGCCCCGCATTGGCATGATTCGATTGTAATGCTGTGCCGTTGAGAAGCACCTTGCCGTCTCCATGAAGCCCCCACTCTCCTCCATCTACATGGTAAAGCCAGGAAAAAGCATCAAATCCGGTCACACCACTGAGAATCGGATGTGATTGCATGTCTTCTGCAACCTCTACACGAGTCAACGGAGCTTTGCCATCATCAAAATGTCCGTGGTGAGTGATCCATTGCTGCCCGAAGACGCGCGTGGGCCAGTCGTTGTTCAGGTGCTCTCTTTCCGCGTCATCTTTGTAGAGGAATGCGTGCGTGGTCGTACGAAACCCTACCATTGGTTTTCCGGATTCGGCAAACTTCAGGATATAATGTGCCTGCGAGTCGGGGAGTGCGCGAAACCGGGTGAAGAGGACCATCATGTCCGCATCCTCAAGCTGCTCCAACCCTTCAATGTTATCCAATACATTCGGATCAATGAAACCCTCCTCATTCAACGCATAACAGACACTGACCTCAAACCCATAATCCCTCTTTAAAATCCTGGCCAGCATCGGCATGGATTCCTCTGAGCGGTATTCCTCATCTCCGGTTACGAAGACGATATGAGGCATCGAAGATGTCTGTGCTGTACCAGTTCCCGCGAGAAATAATCCGAGCACTACAGTTAACAAAATTCGCATGATAGAGGCAGAGTTGTTTTGAGCAAGGTACGACATGAATGCCAAGATTAGGAGTAGATGGTTGTATATTAAATCAAATCATTTACAGGCGTATGCAACCATGTACAGATTGATCCCTGTCCTACTTCTAATTGTCGCGTGTAACACTCCGCAAAGGGTGCCAGTCAACGTGCTGTTGTTGTACACGGATGACCAGAGGTTTAATACCATTGGCGCCTTGGGTAATGAGGAAATCAGAACGCCCAATATGGACGCACTCGTTCAGCAGGGCATCGCCTTTACCCATGCTCATACCATGGGAGGTCAACACGGTGCACTCTGTGCTCCCAGCCGAGCAATGCTCATGACAGGTCGGCCACTCTTTCGATTAGATGGCACGGGAGATCATATTCCACCAGAGCATGTCATGTTGCCGGAAGCGGCGGCTGAGGCAGGATACATGACGTTTGGCACCGGGAAATGGCATAACGACCGCGGCTCCTTTGCACGGGCGTTCCAGGCAGGAGACAATATCTTCATGGGGGGCATGCATTGGCAAAATGCAGGAGGGCACGAAGCCCCCCAGTTACATGAATTTGATTCTACAGGTGCGTACCCGAATACGGCCCGCCGCAACATCGAGGGATACTCAAGTACGCTCTATGCGGATGCGGCAATTGATTTTTTGGCGGAAGCCAGCGCAATGGACCAGCCATTTTTTGCTTACGTATCCTTCACCTCTCCACACGATCCAAGAACTCCACCGGAACCCTTTGCAAGCTGGTATCATCCAGATTCAATCTCTCTGCCACCCAATTATTTACCAGAGCATCCCTTTGATAACGGTGAGTTGGAGGTTCGGGACGAGATGCTGCGTGAATTCCCCCGCACAGAAGCAATCGTGCGGGAAGAACTTGCGCTTTATTACGGAATGATCAGTGAGCTGGATGCCCAGATCGGGCGCATTATCGCCGCACTGGAAGAAAATGGACAACTGAAAAACACCCTTATTGTGATGGCAGGGGACAATGGACTGGCGGTTGGTAGCCACGGGCTTCTGGGAAAACAAAACCTGTATGAGCACAGCATGCGGGTCCCACTCATCATTGCAGGCCCGGAAATTCCCGCGAATGAACAGCGTAATCAGTTAGTCTATATTTTCGACATTTTCCCAACTATTGCGGAGTATCTGAGCCTCCCTTTGCCTCCAACCGTTGAGGGGGAAAGCTTGCAGCCCATGATTGAAAACCCTCAGTTGCCGGGTCGTCAGGCAGCGTTTTTTGCGTATCGTGATCTTCAGCGTGGAGTGCGTACGGCAGATGGGTGGAAGCATATCCAGTATCAGGTGGATGGAATCTATACCGAACAGCTCTTTGATCTGAACACGGATCCGCACGAGACGGAAAACCTGACAGCAGATTCCACACACGGGGCGAAGCTCTCCGAGATGCGCGAATTACTCAGACAGGAGAGTGTTCGATGGTCAGATCCCCTAGATCTGACCATCCCCAATTGGGGCCACTAAGGGCGAATGTGTATTTCAAAAAGCTTGAGAATTCGACGGTATTCATCCGTCCAGCTGGATGGCTCCTGGAAGCCATGCCCTTCAACGGGATAGAGGGCAATCTCCCAGTCTTCCTTGCCAAGCTCAATCAGGCGCTGACCAAGCCGGACAATATCCTGGAATTGCACATTCAGGTCGATCATGCCATGTGGCATGAGTAACGGGTCCTCCAATCCTTCTGCAAAGTTGATTGGCGAACTGCGGGCAAACGCCAAAGAGTCAGTTGCCGGTGTATTCAAAATGTTGGAGGTGTACGTGTGATTGTAATGTGCCCAATCCGTCACACTCCTCAGGGCTGCTCCAGCACCAAAGTGTTCCGGCTCTGTGAAGAGTGCCATTAATGTAATGAACCCGCCGTAAGAGCCCCCATAGATCCCGATATGGTCAGGACCAATGCCATAGGTATCTGTGATATATTGCGACGCATCCACATAGTCTTGCAGATCGCGCCCTCCCATATGGCGGTAGATCGCTGTGCGCCAGTCCCGGCCATATCCCGCGGAGGCCCGATAGTCAACCTGTATGACCACATAACCAAGGTCTGCCAGGAGGTTGTGGAACATGTATTCGCGGTAGTAGCTGGACCACCCATCGTGGACATTCTGCATGTAACCTGCCCCATGCACGAAGAGGACTGCGGCACCATTCGGCTCAACTGGTTCGAAGACGTGAGCCGGGACCATGACCCCATCGGACGCTTCAAAGTGACGCGTTTCTGGTGTACGCCATGAATACGCAAGCCAGGTTTCGGTCTGCGAGTGGGTGATCCGGGTAGCTTCCTCCATGGGTGCCTGCACAAATACCTCGGGTGGACGTGTCTGAATGGAATTCAGAATGCCAAGCATACCTCCATCTGGTGCGATCACCGCTGCATTCCGTCCGGACAGTGTTGTCAGTCGTTCACGCTCCCCGCCCGCGACCGGCATCTGATAAAAATGGCGTATTGACGGCGAGCCCTCACTGCTGGTAAAAAACCATGTGCGTCCGTCCCGGGAAAGTTCAGGGTCAAAAACCTCGAACGGACCATCAGTAAGCTGATTTACTTCACCAGTTTCAACATTGACGGTATACAGGTGGCTGTAGCCGCTGGCTTCGCTCTGGAAATAATAATGCTGGTTATCCGGGAGCCATCCACCAGTACTGCCACCTCCGAACCAGGAAATCCCCGGCCCTGCAATCCAGGCTTCATCATGTTGCCGGTCCAGGATATCCAGCGTACCGGTTTCAGGATCCAGTTGTGTGAGCCATCGATCTTTGTTATCGTCCGCCCGCACCTCCAGGACTGCATGTTTGCCATCTGCACTCCAGAACGGACCGTAGCTGAACAGTGCCCGCTTGGACTTGGATGAATCTACCTCCACTCCTTCCTCACGCATGTATTTTGGCACGTCGTAAGCCCCTTCCAGTTGATGCAGATCAATCTGGTACGTGGTATCGCGCGTCAAATCCTGTATGTGAAGATTCCGCTCCTGAGGTACCCGGCCTACTTTGACTCGAGCCGTAAGCACTTCTGTATATCCACTTTCGGTAATCCAATCCATTGCCCGTGTACGCTTACCGGATTCAGGGGGAGGAGAGGTTACAAAAGAGACATAGCGCTCGGTTGGATCCAGTTGCAGCTGTGATATTGATTTTGATCCTGCATACCATGTTGGTGGTGGATTGAGTGCATCTTCATCCCGCTCACGGGCAGCGGTACGGAGCTCATCTTCTTCCTGCTCTTCACGGATGATTTCAAAGAGCTCGGACTGTTGTGCTTTAAGGAAAGCCTCCTGTTCATCCGGTTTTGATTCACTGGGAGCACGTCCATCCCTGAGGTCGGTGAGCTGAGCCAGTTTGCCGGAATCAAGAAACAGTTTATAGAGATTATCATCGCGCTCAAAAATGATTGCATCTCCTGCAAGTGCAAACCGAGGCGAAGCCTCAAAACCGCGTGTTCGAGTCAGTCGTGTTTGGATGCCCGTCGCACGCTCGAAAAGATAGAGATCTCCTCTTCGGACATATACTTTGTGGGAAAAATCGGAGTCGTAGATATGCTCGCCATGTTGCCAACCATTGAAGGCAGGCCCTTGACTGAGTCGCTCATCCCGGGATACCTGTTGAGGTGTCAGATCCTCCCGTGTAATTTTGAAGAGTGAATCACTTTCAAATTCTCCCATCGGGTTCCAGTTGAAATAGAGAGTCTGTCCATCTTCGCCCCAATAAGGCGTAGATGGCCAGTCCCCGATGTATGAAGCAGGGTCCTGCATGATCGTCGCTACGGAAAGTTCTGATTCCTGCGCAAACGCAGAGACTGTAAAAAACAGAATGAATAGCGAGGGGCTGATAGGCTTGAGAGAGTACATGTTAGAATTTGAGATTAAGTGTGTCTAAAGCACAAAGGGCGTTTACCAACCGGATTTGATTGGTTGTTTTACAGTTTGATGCCAAGAGCCGTGGTGAGGCAAAGACCAGACTTAGTGCTTTCCCTCGGCTCAGAGCTACATTGATACGGTTCCTAGAAAGCAAAAATCCCATTCCCCGAGGAGTATCGTCTGCGGATGTTGAGGTCATTGAGACCAAGGCTACGGCAGCTTCCTGTCCCTGGAATTTGTCTACCGTTCCCACTCTGACCGCATCTGGAAGTAATTCACGCAGCATATTTACCTGTGCATTGAAAGGGGCCACAACGATAATATCCTTGGGCTTAATAGGTCTGGTTTTCCGATGGCGATCCGTCCACGAGCCCTTGAGCAGACGCTCAATGACAGACTTGAGTGCTTGGCCTTCCTCTTCACAGTGTTGCATGCGGGGCTCCTCGTGAGAGACCGGAACAAGATAAGCGCCTGCCTCGGGTAGGGAAGGAGCAAGAATCGCCTGGTGTATCGTATCTGGATTGGCATGAACACGCCCTTCATAGAACTGCTCAGAAATATACTTACACAGTTTAGGGTGCATCCGCCAAGTTTCTTCAAGAAAGATACCTTTCCCCGGTTCCACGAGTCGGCTGGCTCCAAGCATCCATTCCAGACAAGATAGGTTCGCTGGCTCTGGATGGCTAGCCTGAATTACTTGCGGAAGCTGACAAGGATCGCCAATCATCACAACATTCTTGGCACACATGGACATCCCAAAAAGGTTAGCCAAAGATACCTGACCAGCTTCATCAATAAAGAGATAGTCAAATTTATTGGCCATCTCAGGTCGACAAAAAAGCCATGCAGTCCCTCCGACAATACTTGAACTGAACAGGAGAGGAGCGTCATTTGTGGTGGCCAATGGATATGGGGTCTTCCCATTTGCAAATGAAGTTCTTGAGGAAACCTTGTGGACGATCGTTGGCGCTGGAGGTTGTTCTTCGGCAGCATCAACACACCCTATCAATACATTCCGAATTGCTTCGTGGCTGTTGGACGATACGGCAACACGGTATCCCTGATGGACGAGTGACAGAATCGCCCTTGCAGAAACGTAGGTTTTTCCGGTTCCGGGAGGCCCTTGGACCATAAGTACAGTAGATTGCATCCCATTCACGGCCTGCTGCATTCGAGTGACTGAAGGAAGATTTTCCTTACTCAGAACAGAAAGGTCATCCAAATTAGGAGTATTCCGATCAAGGAGGTCCTTTGCTGCCGGGGGTGTGTCTCCCGAACATATGCGCTGGGTTAGTCTGAGAATAGCATCTTCAATCACCTCGGTCCATATTGCAAAGGAGGGTAGCAGATCCAGGGTATCAGTTAGGTATTCCTCTGATTTTTTACCGATCCTCAGGGTCACTTCACGCTTCTTTGCGTCGAGGTTTCGGATTGTGATCGTCTTAATCACTCCATCAAGCGCTGCAATACAGGCATCCTTATCAGTAGCTAATTTCGTAAACTGTGGAGGAAAGGAATATCTGCCCTCAATTGACCGCTCTGTGGCGTATCGTGTTCTAATGCGTAGGCCGGCCAGACAATCCGTATCTTCAATCAGGTCCTCAAAAGACTTCTTGGATGCATCAAATACAGCCCAAGCCTGCGGTTTTTTTTCGCGATAATGAAAGAGCCCCAAGTTAATTAGGGCTCGTTTCAATCGGGGAGGCAAGGAAGAATTAATGATTTTTTCTTTGAATTCTTCGTTGGCTTGGGCTTGCTGAAGTGATCGCTCGGTCTGAGCGTGACCTAATTCCGCCGGTTCGGATTGGACAAGCCCGGTACGCAGGGAGAGTAGCCAATCACGGAGTTTTTCCGTAGACTCGCAATCCACCTGATTGTAATGTTCAAGCTCCTTGAGATCTTCGGCAGCGGTCGGATCTCCTGCATCCCACTTCAATCGCCAGTTGTTATATGCGATGATTGATCCGGATGCGGTCGTCACACTCCCTGTCCGGCCTCCCATATAGAAAACTTCAAGGCTTTTAAGAGAATAATTTTCTTCGGATGTAAAAATGCCTCCACGCACAACGGCATAGAGGTCAACAAACCTCTTTTCCCGCTGCCAGCCGTCCAATATCTCCTCACCAAAGCTGTACTTGATAGTCAGACGGCGAAGGGCCGTCATTTCATAGGGGGCGTAGTGATAGATATGTGCGTTGGGGAATTGTTCAATTTTCTGCTGAAAGAATTCAAAAAGATCTCGGAGTCTCTGCTCTTCCTCGGAATGATCGTGGGCCCAGAGGGCTTTGAAATGGTTACGGAACCAGATACCGTGTAAATACTCCAGCCCTTCTTCCTCATTTTCACGATAATGGGGATTGCCCTCGATATCATAAAATAGATCCCCAGGATCAGGTTCGGGCAAGAGGTCAAACCCTTTGCCCTTAACATGAGGTCGTAAGAGAGATATAGGTCCACTGCCATTTCGTCGTTCTACCTGCAGTCGTGCCTGACTGTGAAGGTTCTCCAGCGTTTCGGGGGCTATCTTGGTCACCTTGTCATGTGCATTCAAAGTTGCCAGTGCTCCCATTGTTGTGATCCCTGCATCCTCTAAACGCATTACCTGCTGTGCGCGGATACCGGCAACCATATAGAGGCTGTCCTCATTTTCCCACTGAGTGTTGCATCTATTGCGCCATCGGCACAAGTCACACTGGGAGCATCTCCTTGGACTGGTATCCTCAGGGTTCTCTACAAATTGCGTCAGCCGTTCCCGTAACTGACGTACATAGTCTGCATATTCAGCCAGCCTGTGTGTGGATCGATCACCTCCTCCAAGTTGTAGGTGCCCATATTCGGGTTGAAGTCCCTGAATGCCTCCGAGTAAGTCAGAATAGACAACCAGTTGCAGGATATGCTTGGGATCAGGTGTACGTTTCAGCTTCGTGTCAACGACTTCATAGGAATAACTTCCCAAATCAGAGGGCTTTTCAACACGCTCCAGAAAATCTACATAACCTTGCCAATTATGACCTTGGAGTGCACCCTGGTAGATAACATCAACCCCTTCTCGGAGCGCAGCGACCGTTTCCTGGACTGCATCGGGCCCCTGCTGAATCGAAATAATCGTCTTGCCCGCGGCCCTAAGTGAATTCAGGTAATTTTGTTCATGCTCATTGCCCAACTGGCTAAGGAGTTTTAGGTCCTCTGAATCGGGAGTGATTTCAAGCTCCTCCCCTTGCGCCTTTCTTAGATCCAGATGAGTGATATGTTTGCACGCAGAAAACCGCTGAAGATCTGATGCGTAGAGTTGTGGCGTACCGTCTGGATCCAGTTTCATGAATTTGGTATTATGGTCATGCTGCAAAGTTACTGCCGTCTCTGGAATCAATCAACCAGAAGGAACAAGATCGCGCGATATTCGTGAATGGATTATGTCTTCTTGGTCACCCGAATGTGACAAAACTATGCGTACATTCCAGAGACACCCCCCGGTGACAGCAGCATTTGACCGTGGGCCTGCCAAGTATTTCCACGGGCGGAAGCAGATACTGAACGATTTTAATGAACTTATTGCGCGTGCAAATCTGACGGACTCTGGCACGACCTTCCTGATCCAAGGTGCCCCGGGTGCTGGCAAAACCGCGCTCCTTGCTGAATGTGAAAGATTGGCACAAAAGAGTGAATGGGAGACCACGGAGATTTCTTTATCGGCCCTCTGGGATCCGAACGAATTACAACAGTCGCTTAAATTAAGGAGAACATGGAAAGTCGGAGGCGGATCCGCACGAGTTGGGATTTCTGGCATTGGAGAGGCCGAAATCAACGCGGAAAGATCTCCCCAGACTGTAAAGAATCTGCTCCGAGGGGGCAAGAAACCACCGTTACTCCTCATACTGGATGAAGCACAGACATTGGGCAAAGAGGGTCTGATCCCGCCCGACCAAGTGCACACTACAGTCGATGTTCTCAACTCCATTCATAATGGCAGGCTGGATCGCCCCGTCATTCTGATTGTAGCGGGGCTGGGAACGACGGCAGATGCTTTTGGGGCGCTGGGCATTTCGAGGTTTGCGAAGCGATGTCTTATAGAGTTGGGAGCATTGGACAAAGAAGCGGAATGTGCGGTTCTACACGACTGGCTCACGAAGGACGGCGAGGCCAAAGAGAATCCCACCGCTTGGATTGATACCATTACCCAAGAAACCCATGGCTGGCCGCAGCACATCTTGTCCTATGTGAAACCAGCACTGGATCAACTGCATGCAGACAAAGGTGTGATGACCGCAGAAGGGTTGAGTGTCGTCCTCAAAGCCGGACGGATCTTTCGGTCGGAGTATTATGAGCACCGGACACAGGAGTTTAGCACAAAACAGCGCCATAGTCTCGCAAAATTATTCGCGAACGTTCCATTGGGAGGACGTTTGGACATAGAAGACATTATGATGTCTCTGACACAAGATCACGGTTCCGAGAAGGCAAAAAAGATCTTTCATCAGGCACTATACAAAGGGTTTTTGTATAGATACAGAGGAGATTATGGCATCCCTATCCCATCAATGCATGATTGGCTGGTATCTAATTACGCACGGGAGCAAATCAAATTTTCCCACGAGACGCAGACCGCCCACAGCCTGGGAGAACGGAACTCTGGAATGGATTTCGGATGATGATTAGGTTGATTATGAGGGGAATTTAGAGGAGCTTATTAAGTATCTTCGTAACTTGTTGAAGTTTATTGGATTAAATGTCCCTCACGATAGATTGCTTGTATAAATATCTTGTTAACTACTAAATCATCTCTTCTTATCTCATGCGTAGGATTTCATTATTGGTGATCACCGTTTTATTGCTTACGGCCACACATCTTTATGGGCCAGATGATCACCTCCCATTGGAAAAAATTTCTTTGCCGGAAGGTTTTAGTATTGAGGTATACGCAGATAGTGTACCGAATGCCAGACAGATGGCGTTATCACCAAACGGTGTACTGTATGTTGGTTCGCGCCAAAATGGTACCGTGCATGCAGTCGTGGACTCCGATGGCGACATGCACGCAGAGGGATTGTTTCTAATTGCCGAAGATCTTGAACTCCCCACAGGATTGGCGTATCGAGACGGATCGCTCTATGTTGCTGCGGTCAGCCGCATTTTGCGATATGATGATATTGATTCACAGCTTCAGGATCCACCAGAACCAGTTGTCGTCGTGGACGATCTGCCAACCGAACGACACCACGGATGGAAATTTATTGCGTTTGGCCCAGACGGAAAGTTGTACGTACCGGTAGGTGCTCCGTGCAATGTTTGTGAAGAGCCAGACCCCTTTGCCACGGTTTTGCGCATGAATGCAGATGGATCGGAAAGAGAAGTATATGCACGAGGCATCCGAAATTCGGTTGGTTTTGACTGGCATCCAGTGACAGGAGAGCTGTGGATTACGGATAACGGGAGTGACAACATCAGCCCTGATCCCGCCATCACAGACAATTTACCCTCCTGTGAACTCAATCACGCGCCGGAACCAGGGCTGCATTTCGGGTATCCCTACTATCACCAGGGGGATACTCCAGATCCCGAGTTTGGAGAGGGACGTACAGCAGATGAGTTTACGCCACCTTCGATTTTGCTCGGCCCTCACGTAGCGCCTCTGGGGATTGATTTCTATACGGGTACGATGTTTCCAGAAGAGTACCAAAACCAGGCGTTCATTGCGGAGCATGGATCATGGAATCGCAGGGAGAAAATTGGTTATCGCATCAAACTGGTTCACTTTGATGAAGCGGGGATGGCTACGGGTCAGGAGGTTTTTGCTGAGGGTTGGCTGGACGGTCAAGACGACTGGGGACGGCCTGTAGATGTTGAAACCCTCCCTGATGGATCCATTCTAATCAGCGACGATAAGGCAAACGCGATTTACCGCGTCACCTATTCGGACGATGAGTGAATAGATTCTGGATATGAGTATGTACAAGTCTTGCTCTCACAGCAAGTTGCACGATCCAAGATCAAGACAACAATCTACTATGTCATCCTGCCATGACATTCAAGGTCAGGATACCAAACGTGTTCACCTTCAGTTGTGGGAAACTTGGGTCACAACTTTGGCTCGAGCCTGCTAAATTTGTCAGGGTACAACATGTCTGAGCGCGCTTCTAGAAATCGAACTTTGATGTGTACTCCAGAGGAGCGCCGTGAACTATCCAAAACAATTTTGCGGATTGAAAACGCCGTTGACCCTCAGGACATATGTTGCCAACTGATCGGAGGAGATTTCTTTGAGGTTGCTACCCATCTTCCAAGTCAATTTATTGACTTGGTTATCCTTGATCCGCCGTACAATCTGACAAAAAATTTCAACGGAACTTGTTTTAGAGAACTGGACGCTGACAAGTACAAGTCATGGTTTCGGAGAGTTGTGGAATTACTCGTTCCAATGATGAAGCCCAATGCCACGGCTTATGTGTGTTCTGACTGGAAGACATCCGTATTGATTTTCCCAATTCTGGAAGAGCAGTTTTTTGTTCGAAATCGAATAACTTGGGAACGGGAAAAAGGGCGAGGTGCAAAACGAAACTGGAAAAACAATACGGAAGACATATGGTTCTGTACCAATTCTGAGGACTACTACTTCAATGTGGATGTGGTAAAGCTGAAGCGCAAAGTATTAGCTCCCTACCGTGTGAAGGGAGAACCAAAAGACTGGAGACATGAGCGCGATGGGAACTACCGGTTAACGCATCCATCCAACGTATGGACTGACCTGACAATACCGTTCTGGTCCATGCCTGAGAATACGCCTCACCCTACCCAGAAGCCAGAAAAATTGTTTGCAAAATTGATTCTTGCCAGTTCTAGAAAAGATGATTTTGTATTTGATCCGTTCCTAGGGAGTGGGACATCTGCCGTGGTTGCGCAAAAGTTGGAAAGAAATTGGTGTGGGATTGACATCAATTCGGAATATCTTTGCTGGGCAAGAAAACGTATCTCTATCGCACACCATGACTCAACTATTCAAGGCTATAGCGATGGTGTCTTTTGGGAGAGAAATTCTTCGCCTCAACTGAGAAAAGCACATACTGTAGAGGTACAAAAAAATCCTTCCCAGTTAACTCTGTTCGAATGAGATCCAACTCCTACTACCAAGGACATCACGAACAGGTAGCGGCCGCAATCAAAGATTACTTAAATTCGAAAGAAGGATTTCTTTCTCCTGACTGAACTTCCCCCCTAATTTCCCTCCCCATTGGTTGGATTAAGGATTAAGGCACTCCATTGCGTACTCAAGGGTCCATAATTTGTACTGTGGCCCCTTGATATTCGGGGTATTTCACGTTTTTTCCTTGATTTCTTCTCCCAAAACAGGTATTTCGGGGGATTTAGCATTGATTTTTATGTACCCATGTATTTGGGAATGTTTTTTCGATAAATTGGAACAGATTTTTGGTATAATTACCAATAAATGCGTATATTATCCCAGAAACTGATTCCACACATGTACCCATGTATGTAGCCAAAATCCCCAACCGAAATTCCAACCCCACCTGGCTCATTCGAGAATCCAAACGCGTCCAGGGGAAAATCGTCAAAACCACCCTCGCCAATATCTCCAAACTCCCCATGGACGTCATTGAGGGGCTTCGGGTTCTCTTGAAGGGAGGCACCGCTGTCAAATCCGTTGAAGACGCCTTCACCATTCAAAGCAATACCCCGCACGGACACGTTGCCGCGGTCCTGGGCATCATGAATCAACTGGATCTGCCTGAACTCATTGCGCCGAAGAATTCCCGCTTCCGACGACTGGTGCTCGGCATGATCGCCGCACGGGTAATCAAGCCGGCCAGCAAACTGGCCACCAGCTCTATGTTGGATGTGCGCACCGCCGCCTCCACGCTCAATGAAGAGCTTGGACTCAAATGTGTGGACGAGGAGGATCTGTATGCTGCGATGGATCAACTGCTCCAACACAAAACACGTATTGAGCAGCGCCTCGCCAAACGATACCTCAAGGAAGGTGGTATGGTGCTCTATGATGTCACCAGCAGCTATGTGGAAGGCCAGCAGAATGAATTTGCCGCCTATGGCTACAACCGGGACAAGAAGCGGGGCAAGCAGCAGATCGTTATCGGTCTGATGACCGATCCAGAGGGCTGCCCGGTGTCGGTCGAAGTTTTCCGCGGCAATACCGCAGATGTAGAGACGCTTGGTGCGCAGGTGAAGAAGCTTCAGCAGACCTTTGGGCTCCAGCAAGTGGTGTTGGTAGGGGATCGGGGAATCCTGCAGCAAAAGCAGATTCAGGAAGAGTTGATCCCCGTGGGACTCGACTGGATCACCGCCATGAAAAAGAATGAGATTCGTGCGGTGGTGGAACAGAAACAGGTGCAGATGAGCCTGTTTGATGAACAGGATGTGATGGAACTACACAGTGATCTGTATCCAGAGGATCGGATTGTGTTATGCAGAAACCCCTTGCAGGCCCAGAAGAGCAAGCGACAGCGGGAAGAACTCCTGATCAAGACCGAGCAAGCCCTGGATGAAATTGTTGCAGCCACCAAGCGTGCGCAGCGCCGGTTAACGTGCAAAGGCAAAATTGGCGTACGCGTCGGGCGGGTCATTGGAAAATACAAGGTCCAGAAGTTCTTCACGCTGGAGATTGAGCAGGAACACTTTGCCTATGAGCGCAATGCGGCGGCCATTGCGAAGGCAGAACGGCTTGACGGCTTGTATGCGATCCGCTCCAGTTTGAAACAGAAGCCGGAGGCGACCGAATTGGTGGCGAATTATAAGCGTCTGTCCACGGTGGAGCAGGCCTTTCGCACGATGAAAACAATCTCGTTGCGCGTACGTCCAATTCACCATCGCAAGAAAAACCGGGTGATCGCCCATGTGTTTTTATGCATGCTGGCCTACTATGTGGAGTATCATCTGCGCCGGAAGTTAGCCCCCATGTTGTTTACTGAGGATGATCCAGCGGGGAAAGCTGCACAGCGCAAGAATGCCGTGGAACCGGCCAAACCCTCTCCCCGGACGAAAAAGAAAGCCCGAACCAAACGAAATCATGAAGGAGAAAAAGTCATGAGCTTTGCCGAGGTGATGGACGAACTCGCGGGGCTTTGCCGTCTGGTTGTTGTACCAAAAATCTCCGTAGATAAATCCCCGGAAGTGATCATGGTGGAGAAAATTAGTCCTACCCAACAGCGGGCACTCAAACTTCTAGGCATCAAGCCGGTGTAGCCCTTTGGTTCACAGAATTGAGGAAAAGCCCCCAGATCCCCCCCGCTGAGGAGGGGCAATCTATCCCCAAAATATCCTAAATTCATGGGGAATATCGTATATTGGGGAAACCAGAAAGGGGGGAAGTTCAGACCTGAAACTGCTCATAGCCCGAGGGCAGTTGGAGATGCGCTGGAGTCTTTGGTAGCCGACAAGTTTGAAGATTTTCTTGGAAACTGGTGCAAAGACTATTCGAATGAATTCGCACGCCGTGCCATGGCCGATATGGCATTCACCGATGTAGAGGGAATTCACTCTGTGATAGAGGTGAAAACACATCGAAAAGAGACTGACTTCAATATGCCCAATCTTACATCTGTCAGACGGTTGGCACGTTTGTACGAGTCGGACTGTAATGTTTTCTCTCTCATTATGATCAAGTATTCGGTTCGAGAAACAGATTTGGAAGTTTTGGATGTCTTGTTTTCGCCAATTGAATTCCTTGATTGGAAATGTCTGACCGTAGGTGCTCTTGGATGGGGACAGATTCAGATTGCCAATGCAAACGACATTCAGGTTACGCCACAAAATTCAAGAAAAGAATGGATGTTGCGGTTATGCGATGTGATGATGGAGTTCTATCCGCGAGAGATAGAAAAAATCACGGAAAGGATCCAACATTTCAAGGAAGTCAGAGAGGATTGGGAAAACAGGGAGGACATCTGGGCAAAATAGAGGGATGTAAAAACATGGTACTTGGCTCCAGTATTTCTAAGTCATATCCCGCATGTATGGAAGTCTGAGTTGTAACCGTGGGGAATCAAGCTGGAATAAAGCTCACTCATCTTGATTGGAACAGGCATAACTCTGAGACAAAGTGAGTTAAATGTGGCAGCAAATTATTCTGACTACTTCCCCTTCCAATTAGGTGTCACTGGCCGCGATGGTTTCCAGGTCCTCAACCCTGCGCCTGAGCACGCTCACCTCATTTTCTGTCGCCTCAAGACGGGTGGTTAACTCTTCCAATGCAACCTTGCCACCATGTCTGACTTTCCCGTCTAGATAGGCCCAAAGTACGACCAATCCTACGAGTGCAATTACGACGAACGCACCTGAAATGAGCGAAATAATCATATCTGATTTACCTTGGCGCTTTGTGCAATCATCTCGGAGGCTTCCAGATTCACTGTTTCCTTCCTGGAGGGATCCTCAAGTAATCGAGAAACTACAATTGATTCAAGGTTTTCGATGCGCCGGTGTGCTGCTTCGAGTGCATCCTCCGTTTCATTTAATCGTGCAACATATTCATCTGCGAGCGGCGCGTCCATTCGTGCCTTCTTGTATTTTATCCATTTTCCGAAGGCTGCATAGGAAAAATGAGCTAGAATTGCTATGACCGGAACGATTATCCAAATCATGATCTACGGGAAAACTATTTTCAGGGACAGGAACCGTCAGGGATACTCCATTTTGAGTGTGTAGTTGCATGATCGCACGATTTATTCAAGTACTTCGACGCATATTTCAGCGTAGAAAGCATTCCCGCTGGATGAAGCTCGAAGCAGTCCTCGGGATCCGTATCTACAACTTCTCCCTGTTTGAAAAGGCACTGCGACACCCCTCCGTCGAGCGGAGTCAGGCATACAGGCCGCTCCAATCCTACGAACGATTAGAGTTTCTGGGAGATGCAATCCTGGGGGCAGTTGTCGCAGAGTATCTCTACAACAGATTTCCCGAGGAAATGGAAGGGTTCCTCACGGATATGCGATCCAAATTGGTGAGCGGAGATGCTTGTGCGAAGACGGCTCGTGATCTGGGATTAGGTGAATTTATTGAATTCAACCCCTATATCGAATCCCAGGGCAGGTGCGAAAATGATTCTGTTCTGGCCGACTGCCTGGAGTCTGTCATTGGTGCAATTCATCTCGATAGTGGTATAACCAATTCCCGAAGTTTTATTCACCAGCACATCCTGGAGCGAGTGAATTTGCAGGAACTTGTTACTAAAGATGACAACTATAAAAGCAGACTTCAGGAATTTGTACAGTCAAGGGGCTGGCCGCAGCCAGAGTACCTTGTTACGGACACAAGTGGTCCTCCACATGACCGCATCTTTACCATTCATGTTCATGTCGACGGGGACCGCCTTGGAAAAGGACAGGCAACCAGTAAAAAGAAAGCTGAACAACAGGCAGCTCATCAGGCATTGAAATCCCTCGCTTCTGGTCACTAACCCATTCTTAACTGGATCTCTGAAAAATTCATTTATTTCAAAACATATAACTGATTAGTAATGGGGACACATTTGCCGCATGCGAGTCGTTTTGGGGCCCGCCATATCGGCCCATCAAAGACAGATGTTCAGGACATGGTGGAAACGCTCGGTCTTGGTTCACTGGATGAGCTGATTCAAGAAACGATCCCCGAGTCTATCCTGGATAACCGTCCCCTAGAGGTACCCGAGGCGCGTCCAGAGCATGTTGTGATTTCTGATCTAAGGACAATTGGGCGCCGCAATAAGATTTTTCGATCCTATATCGGGATGGGGTATCATGACACAATCACCCCACGGGCAATCCTGCGCTCGGTTCTGGAAAATCCGTCCTGGTACACACAGTATACCCCCTATCAGGCCGAAATTTCTCAAGGACGCCTGGAAGCGCTTCTAAACTTTCAAACTGCGGTGATTGACCTTACTGGTATGGAGATTGCCAATGCCTCTCTATTGGACGAAGCAACGGCAGCGGCAGAAGCCATGATGATGTTCTTTCGGCTTGCACGCAGGCGCAACAAGTTTCTCGTTTCCACCAACTGTCATCCCCAAACGATCAGTGTGGTGAAAGCAAGATCTATCCCTTTGGGGATAGACCTGGTCGTTACCGATCATACATCTTTTGAATTTACTCCCGAGGTGTTTGGGGCCCTGGTTCAATACCCGGGTTCGGATGGAGTGATTGATGATTATGAAGAGATCTGTAAGGAAGCCCATCAGGCAGGTGCATACGTGGCGGTGGCCGCAGATCTACTTAGTCTGGCTTTACTTCGTGCACCCGGGGAATTCGGGGCCGATGCAGTGATTGGTAACTCTCAGCGGTTTGGGGTACCGCTTGGGTATGGAGGGCCGCATGCCGCATTCTTTTCCACAAAAATGGCCTTCCGTCGCCAAGTCCCCGGCCGCATGATTGGCGTTACTGTGGATATGGACGGCAAACCTGCATTACGCATGGCGCTGCAGATGCGTGAGCAACACATTAAAAGAGCACGCGCAACAAGCAATATCTGCACCGCACAGGTATTACTCGCTGTACTGGCTGGAGCCTATGCCGTTTTTCATGGCGCAGAAGGAATCAGAAACATTGCTCAGAGTGTCCATATGTGGACGCTTGCTCTCGCAAAAGGATTGAAAAAAAAAGGCTATCGCCTGCGACATCAGGACTTTTTTGATACGATCTGCATTGAAAATCCACCGGATCGCCTTCAAAAGAAGGCAGAAGCCCAGGGGGTCAACCTCCGATATTTGCGCGATGGCAGCGTCTGTATCTCGCTAAATGAAACCACAACAGAAGCGCACATCAACACTCTGCTGTCCCTGTTTATTACGGGTGGGGCCAACGCTGGAGAACTGGTTGCTTCCGTGCCAGCATCCTATCAAGGTATCCTGCCCCGTGTAACCTCTTATTTGACCCATCCCATCTTCAGTCAGTACCGCTCTGAAACAGAGCTGATGCGCTACCTTCACCGTCTTGCATCGCGTGACTTGTCCCTGACAACCAGCATGATTCCCCTCGGCTCCTGTACAATGAAGCTGAATGCGGCGGTACAGTTGGCCGCGGTAAGTTGGGCGGATTACAATGGCCTGCATCCATTTATTCCCCTTGATCAGGCTAGTGGCTATCAGGAAATTTTCTCGGATCTCGAGAAATGGCTGGCCGAGTTGACGGGGTTTTCAGCGGTATCCCTGCAACCAAATTCAGGTGCGAGCGGTGAGTATGCAGGACTCCTGGTCATTCAGGCCTATCTGGCCAGTAAAGGTGAAGCACACCGGAACGTATGTCTTGTCCCTGACTCTGCCCATGGCACAAACCCTGCCAGTGCCGTTATGGCGGGAATGAAAGTCGTGGTCGTGAAGACACTAAGAAGCGGAGATATCGATTTTGAAGACCTGAAAAAAAAGGTTTCACAGCACAGTGATCACCTGGCAGCGCTTATGATCACGTATCCAACAACGTATGGGGTGTTCGAAGAACAGATCCGTGAAATTTGTGACGTGGTGCATGTGCACGGAGGGCAGGTGTATATGGATGGTGCCAATATGAACGCCCAGGTAGGTCTGTGTAAGCCTGGAGATTTCGGGGCCGATGTGTGTCATTTGAATCTGCACAAAACCTTTGCCATCCCACACGGCGGCGGCGGGCCGGGCGTGGGCCCCATTTGCGTTGCAGATCATCTTGCACCTTTTCTACCAGGACATCCCCTCATTCCAACAGGCGGAGACCAGGCAATCGGCCCCGTCGCAGCGGCCCCGTATGGGAGTGCGAGTATCCTCTTGATCAGTTGGGCCTATATCGCACTTCTTGGTCCCAATGGGCTCCGACGGGCCTCGGAAGTTGCAATCCTGAATGCCAATTATCTGGCTCACCGTTTATCCGAGCACTATGAGATCCTGTTTCGCGGCCGTAATGGGCATGTAGCTCATGAATTCATCCTTGATGTGCGACCACTCAAACGTACAGCCGGCATTGACGCAGTTGACATCGCAAAACGCCTGATGGATTATGGTTACCATGCACCTACGATGTCCTGGCCCGTTGCCGGCACCATGATGATCGAGCCTACCGAAAGCGAATCCAAGGCGGAGCTTGATCGTTTTTGTGAGGCAATGATTGCAATCCGCGCGGAAATAACAGAAATTGAAGAAGGAGTCCAGGACAAAAAACGCAACATTCTTAAACAGGCACCGCATACTACAGCATTGGTATGTTCGGATGAATACGATCTCCCTTATACTAGAACACAAGCGGCATTTCCTGCACCCTGGACCAGGGATCACAAGTTTTGGCCCACAGTCCGCAGAATTGACGAGGCTTATGGTGACCGGAATTTGGTTTGCTCTTGTCCCCCGATAGAAGAATATCAATCCTGAAGTCATGGCACACGAAATCCTTGAACGCGTGGGCAAGTCTATTGAGCTACGCCTAGCTGCGATCGCTCTGATCACGTTGATCCTCATGATCCCCCTTGCAATCATTGCGGATCTGGTGAATGATCGCAGTGTGACGCGCGATGAAACCCTGTCCGAGATAGGAAACGAGTGGAGTACAAAACAAACCCTCCTGGGACCCGTAATGGTCGTCCCCTATTCCAGTTCCGAATATGTCAGTGGCACAATCGGAGAACCTCTTGCAACTGTGCAGTATGCTTTTTTTCTCCCAAACACGCTCACGATCACCGGTACCGTCGAACCGGAAATCCGATACAGGGGCATCTACCAGACAATCCTTTATTCGGCAGACCTTACGATCAGTGGAAGCTTCCCGGAAGCGGACTTCAGTCGATGGTCCATTAACGAAGAGGATATCCGGTGGCAGGAAGCCTTCATTGCATTCGGGATCACAGACATGCGAGGGATTAAGGACGAGGTGCTCATCAACTGGTCTGACACGACTCTGACCTTCGGATCAGGGATGCAGGAAGCAAGCGTATTGGCACCGGCAGGGATCAGTACTCCAGTGATGGCGAATGAGCCCAACGAATTCAGCTTCAATCTTGGACTGGACGGGAATGATGAACTGATGTTCATCCCTGTAGGCAAGACGACCCGGGTTGATCTTTCTTCTTCCTGGCCTTCGCCTAGCTTCCGCGGTGCCTTCCTTCCCGATGACCGAACGATCGCAGACGACGGCTTTTCTGCCAGTTGGCAGGTTCTGGACCTGAACCGGCCATTTGGGCAGTCATGGCGTGGGGGCACCGAAGACCTATTGATTGAGTCTGCGTTCGGCCTTTCACTTTATCCTCCGATAGATCAATATCGTAAGACGCAGCGATCTACCCGTTATGGATTCTTGCTGATCGGTCTGACTTTACTGGCATTCTTCCTGACCGAGATGCGGATCGGCCTGCGGGCACACCCATTCCAGTACATACTGGTGGGATTGGATCTTTGCCTGTTTTTTCTGATGTTGCTTGCACTCGGAGAGCACATGGCGTTCAATCATGCCTATATTCTTTCCGGCGTCGCAACGATCGGACTCGCAGCGTTCTATGCCGGAGCGATTTATCGCTCACGCAACGTTGGTCTATTGACTGCAGGCATCCTGGCCATTCTGTACATGTTCATCTTCCTGCTCTTGCAATTACAGGACTATGCCCTTCTGGCTGGCAGCATTGGTCTGTTCCTGCTCTTGACACTCACCATGTATCTGACCCGCAATTTTTCAAATCTATCCGTGTTGTCACGCTCAAAAAAGAGTGACGATCCAGAATGATCATTGCGCATGACCGAAATCCCCATGGGGAGTTGAAGTCCAGAACCACGCTTCAATTTATTGGGGTATCATGTCCCTCCAGGGGATGATGTTAGCGTCTTTCCTGCGCTGCGGCTCATCGCCGCCATAGACGACGGTTGCGGAGCACTGGAATGGGGTTTGGTTAAAATGCTTCCGCACCCGATTGAGGTTCGTCAATAGATTTGAGGAGGCCGTTGCAGTTGATTTCGCTTCGATCAGTTGAAGATGAGATGGAGTCTCAATAATGAGATCTATTTCTGCACCATTCTGGTCCCGATAGAAGGACAGAGTTCTCGTTGTTTCTCTACGATTTGCTTGGTGTTTGACAAACTCCGAAATCATCCAGCTTTCAAAGATCGCACCGCGAAGGGGGTGAGTGCGCAGCTGCTCAGGTGAGCGAATTCCCAGCAGCCAACAAACCAGACCTGAATCGTAAAAATGTATTTTGGGCATTTTCACCAGTCTTTTGCGTAGGTTTGCATGAAAGCTCTTCAGAGGGAAGGCGATGAAACTTGCTTCAAGTACACTGAGCCAAGTCCTCGCAGTTGGTTGGGAGATTCCACAATCTCCAGCGAGCGACGAGAGATTGAGTAACTGAGCAGTTCTTCCGGCGCACAGTTCCACGAAACGCTGAAACCTGGAAAGATCACCAATATTGCTGATCATTCTTACGTCTCGCTCAACGTAGGTGCTCACGTAGTCTCGCAGCCAATCGGTGGGGTTCAGACCTGAATCAAAGATTCGTGGATAGGAGCCAAAATAAAGAGCTTCCTCCAATGTCTGAGGATACTGAGGAAATCTTGAAATTTCTCGCCAGGTCAACGGAAGCAGGTTAAAAATTGCGGTTCTCCCCGCAAGGGACTGACTGACCGAGCTGGATAAAAGGATGTTCTGTGAACCAGTAATGATCCACTTCCCGGCATCAGGAGCATCATCAACGATCCCCTGCAAATACGAGAGCAGTTCTGGAACTCGCTGGACCTCATCAATGATCGCTCCTTGAGGAAATTGTGCAAGGAATCCGCGGGGATCTTCCAGTGCAAACGTTCGGGTGTCTACCGCCTCCAGGTTGGCATATGTATGTTCGCCAAACACGGACTTGCATAAAGTGGTCTTACCACTTTGTCGGGGACCAGTGATTGTAAGAACAGGAGACGTTTTGGCGGCCTCTTTCAGTTTTTGTGTTATTTCGCGTCGAATCATTTTGAATATCTATTTTAGGATAAATCAAAATTAGACTTTTATTTATCCTAAAAATAATACTTTCATCTCAAATCCTTGTTTCCTGTAATGATGATCGGACTTACTGAATCCCTCAGATCGTTTTTTGCAAAATTTCTTGAGCCAGCAATTTCTTCAGATTCGGGAAATCTGCCTATGATTCAGCGATGATAGCTTAGTCCGAAAAGAAGCCGTGCTTTGCATACAATCCAACAAATTCAATGGACTATGGGGGCCGATGTATGGCACAACTACGGCATCTGCCCTCCCGGTGACAAATGCGGGTAGCCTGCGATGTGATGCGTACTGCATTGATCACCGCACGAGTAGCGCGGCAAGTCTCGAACAATTTTCACAGAAATCGCACTGAAAATCAGTCGGGATGGGCCTGGCGGGCAACGTCAATCTGAATGTACAGGAAATGGAGGGCTCAATCTTGATACATTCACGGCCCGTGTTTGAATCAGCTTATTCACCGACTACCGAAATTTCATCTGGTGTTGGAAAATCCTCTGGTACGGGCAGCGTAACCGCACCAGTGGCCAGCCATTCGACGCTTCGTTGAAGCAATGTCCGAAATCCCACGCACCGAAGCGCTCGATCATCCTCCTGTCCACCCCATAGATGACCGGGTAGAAGCGTCAAGACTTTGCCCTCGCCGAATTCTGTCCACCAGACCATGAGTTCGTGTCTTCCAGTTCCTCCAGATTCTGTATCACTCCACGCAGTTGCTAGGATATTCATTCCTTCCGCCGGGCCGCGCTGACCATGATAGAGTTCATCATGGGGGTGCAGCCACATTTCCGGTAATCCTGCCATGATCGGATGTTCGGGATCTCGGGTTGTGATGGTCCAGTCGTGTAACCGTCCGTGTCCGGCACCTCGGTCTTCTCCAGGAGCCACGTGGGTCAATCCCTGCTCCTCATCCCAATAGGCCCCATAGCCCGCGTCTTTACCTCTCCATAAAAGCCCAACCATCGCCTCATAGGCCTCCCATCCTGGAAAGGGATTGTTTGCTGCATGCTGAACTAAAACACTCCCTCCACCCGAAACATAGTCCTCAAAGTTTTTGCGTACACGCTCAGGCCACAACTCCCCGTTGTACGCCAATAGGACCACATCATAGGAATCAAACGCAGGATCCCAATCCTCCCAGGCACCTTGATCAGCTTCCTTGTCTGGAGTCAAGGTTACATGAACAGAAAACATATTTGCATCCAGGAGCGTGCGCTCAAGATGTGGTACAGTGCGCTCCCAATCATGATTGTTCTGTCCAGACACAATGAGCACCGATGACTGGCTGGGGATTCCAATAGTTAATGCCAGGCCCCAAAGTAGGTGTAACGTAGTAATCATTTGTATCTTAGTGACGAGATGTTGAGGATCCTCATTATACGAAATCTGTCACTTGATCATTGTGTGATTTTGCAAAAAATAAGAGGGTGAACATCAGTTAGGCCTCAATAAACCTCCTTTGGTACGAAAATGGATTGGACAGGACTGCAGCCAGAGATGATTCGAAGTGAGCTCGCAGAAATCGTGGGCGATCCACATGTGTCCACCGACGAGTCTGATCGGCTTGTGTATTCCACGGATTGGTTTTGGCTGCCTCAGATGTGGCTTGATCGCGGAGAAACCCCGCGTAAACCGGACTATATCGTGCGTCCGGGGAGCGCGGAAGAGATTTCAGAGATTCTCAAAGTTGCCAACAGCTACCGTATTCCAGTCATCCCGTGGGGAGGTGGATCCGGGTCTCAAGGGGGTGCCTTGTCTGTATTTGGAGGTATTATTCTTGATACGAAACGGATGAACCGGATCATCGAGATTGACGAAAAATCTCTCACGGTCACGGCAGAAGCTGGTATCAATGGTAAGCAACTGGAATGGGCGGTGAACGAGAAAGGGCTTATGCTCCCACACTATCCCGCATCGGCAAATTGTGCAACACTTGGGGGGTACTTAGCCCCGCGTGGGACAGGGACCATTAGTAACAAGTATGGGAAGGCAGAGGACCTAGTGTTGCGTATGCAGGTGGTTTTACCCGACGGTCACATTTTACGTACACCGATTGTGCCTCAACATGCAGCCGGACCTGACTTTTATCGTCTTTTCTTGGGATCTGAGGGTACGTTTGGAGTGATCACCGAAGCAACGATGCAACTGGACTATCTACCCAGTTGTCGCCTTCTTCGTGCGGTTCTCTTTGATGAATTGACGAAAGCACTCGAGGCCGGACGCCAGATCATGACACGGCGTCTAGATCCCTTTGTGATTCGCTTGTATGATCCTCGTTCAACTGCCTCCCGGGTGAAGAAAATCCTGGGGTATGAGCTTGAAGGTGCCTACATGGTCATTGGATTTGATGGTGACGAAGAGATCGCGGCTTTACAGGAGCGGAAAGCGATGGAGATCATCAACAAATTCGGAGCGAGAGATCTTGGACGTGAGCCGGGAGAGGCCTGGTGGAATCAGCGATACGATTTTTATTATCCACCCCAAAGCCTCAAGTTGCCCTGGATGTATGGGACCACGGAGACCGTGACCACCTATGACAAAATCGAAAAACTTTACTTTGCCGAAAAGAAAGCGGTAGAGGAAGGATTCAAAGAATGGGATATTGACTTCATCGGTCATTTTTCTCACTGGTTTCACTGGGGGGTGATGGTTTACACACGGTTCATTATCCAGAATCCACCTGATGATGCCCGTGAGGCTGTGAGACTGCATAATCGGGTTTGGAATACAGCGATGACCGCAGTACTGGAAAACGGTGGAATGGTGAATGAGCATCACGGTGTCGGACTGAAGCTTTCCCGCTTCATGCGCCGTCAGTATGGAGATGCGTGGCCACTATTGGAGAAGATCAAAAAATCGCTGGATCCAAACGGGATTATGAATCCTGGCAAAGTAGGGTTTGGTGGTTAGTGGACCCATGAATACAACTATCAACGCCATAGAGAACTGCCGCTTCTGCCTGATGTGCAGACATGTGGCTCCTGTAGGGTATGTAACACATAACGAGTCCGTCACGCCTCATGGCATTGCTTTGGTTGCTTCCATGCAACGCCGTGGAGACCTTTCTTGGAATGCCAGCACGCTTGATGTCCTCTATGCAGAACCCGATGGAGGGAATTGCCGGGCTCATTGTGTCACCGATCAACCCTTACCTGCTGCGGTTGCTGCAATCCGCGCGGAAGTTGCGGCAGAGGGGCTCGCCCCTGCCGCAATCACACAGGTCCATGATCAGATTCTCAAAAATCATTCTGCCTTTGGGAGCTACCAGCCTGCTACGTCACAAGGCGAATGGGGGCTCTTCGTAGGAGATGCGGGCTTCAATCTTACCCCAAGCACCATGCAGGCAGCTCTCAGCCTGCTTGCTGCCTGCCAAGTGGATGCTGTCCCTGTAGGCTGCGGGCTTGACAGCGGATTTATTCCCTGCTCTCTTGGATATCCCGATACGGCTCGCAGGCAGGCAGGGCTATGCATGGATGAATTGCAGGGAGCCGGTGTGAAGAAGTTATTGGTACTTTCGCCTCAGGATCTCTTCACCTTTTGCCAGATGTATGAGGAACGATTAGGACTGTCCTGGCCTAAAGAGATAGTTCTGATTGACCTGGTTGATTTTCTGGCAGACCAGGTCCAGGAGGGACGTCTCAGGATTAAGCCGTTGGCGAAAACCACGGAGAACCCCACGGCCTATGTGGATCCTACGCACGCGGTTCGGCTTCCCACGCGCTTTGATCATGCACGCATGCTTTGCGAAGCCATTTTGGGGAATCCACCACTTGAATTGTTCTGGCGCCGTGAGCGTGCTCATCCAGTTGGAAGTACAGCAATCCAGTTTACCCGGCCCGATATTGGCCTTCAACTGACCGAATCGCGACTGGAGGATGCGAGGAGTCGAGGAGCCAAAACGCTGTTATGTGACGATCCTGCAACCCTCCATGAACTCCGCCTCCGAAATCAGCATCCTATACAGGTACAAAGCCTCTATGAAGTGCTGCTTGCGCAATTAGTGGAGTCGTGATCATGAGCAAGACTGTCGTACTTATTGGTACACTGGATACCAAAGGCCCCGAAATGGCCTACTTGCGGGATCGCTTACAAGCGTTAGGGCTATCCACTATTGTGATTGATTCTGGAATTCTTGGGGAGCCGCTGGACATCGTACCGGATATATCCCATGAAAAATCAGCAACTTACGCGGGATCCAGTCTTGAAGCGATGCGCTCGGCAGGTAGTCGGGGGAAGGCTGTCGCACTGATGCGGGAATCACTCAGGAACCTCATGTTGGAGCTGCATCAAAGCGGGCGCCTTGATGCAGCCGTGAGCATGGGTGGTGCGGAAGGAGCAGTTATGGGTGCGGCGGCAATGATGGTTCTTCCCGTTGGTGTACCGAAAGTGCTGGTGTCCCCCATTGCATCCGGCTACCATTTTTTTGAACCGCTGGTCGGTACACGTGATATGATGGTTGTCCACTCCGTGGTGGATATTTTAGGGTTGAACCCTATCGCCTGCAGTGTTTTTGACAATGTAGCTGCAGCGCTGTATGGGATGGTTGCGCATGGCCGGGGTCTTGCCAAACCCCAGGGACGCAACATTGCGGTCACGATGCTGGGGAATACTACAACAGCTGTTATGGCTGCAAAGTCCCGCCTGGAAAATGCTGGATATGAGGCGGTGATTTTCCATTCCAACGGTGTGGGTGGTTCCGCCATGGAAGAATTGGCGGCGCAGAACCAGTTCATCGGCGTGATTGACTTTACAACCAACGAGGTGTACGACCCACTTGTGGGAGGAATTCACGACGGTGGACCTGACCGATTAGAGGTAATCGGCCGCCTCGGGTTGCCACAAGTAGTTGTCCCGGGATGTATTGACTTCAGTGTATGGAATGCGGGGACTGTGCCGGACAGCTTACGTGATCGTCCCGTGTATGACCATAATCCAGAATATGTGCTGGTTCGAGCTTCCAGCGATGAAATGGCAGAGCTGGGGAGAATCTTTGCTCAAAAACTTAACCCAGCCAAGGGGCCCGTCAAAATGGCAATCCCCCTCCAGGGGTTATCGATTCCCAACGTGCCAGGGGGCGTGTTTTGGAAACCTGAGGCTGATGCCAGATTCGTAGGCGAGCTAAAACAGCACTTACGTACGGACATTCCGATAGAACTCTACGAGTGCCATGTGAATGACCCTCTTTTTGGGGAAGCCGTGGCAGATTTATTCATCCAACTGATCGAAGCATAAATATCATGATCGCATCATCACCGAACGACCTTAGCCATCTACCTAAACTCACTGACGGAGACGACGACTTCCGGGCACAGTTTCTGTCGTGGGACTTGGGGGACCTGACCATGACGGATATCAGGCATTATCTTGAACATAAGGATATCGTCCTAGTCCCGGTGGCAAGCCTGGAGCAGCATGGTCCACATTTACCCTTATATACGGACACCGTCACCGCTGTACACATTTCTCAGCGAATTTCTCACCTGATTGGCATCTTGCACTCTCCGCCGATCTGGATGGGATACTCGCCGCAGCACATGCATGAGCCAGGTGAGGGACGAGGTACCATTACGGTACGAAGTACCACGCTTTTGGCCGTAATGCACGATGTTGCTCGCAGTTTAATCCATCACGGATTTAATCGGATCATTTTCATTAATGGTCATGGTTCAAATATCAAGGTGGTGGATCCGGTCCTAAGAAAACTCCGCTACGAAACAGGAGCTCTGATCAGCTTTGTCAAGCCATACATGGAGCGATATACTGGGATACTGAAGGGGCTTATGGAGAATCCGCCCGAGGAGACCCCTGGTTGGCATGCCAGTGAACTGGAGACTGCGCAGGATCTGGCGTGGAACGAAAACTTGGTTCGAATGGAGAGGGCTGCATTCACCAAGGCTCATATTCCTGATTTTCTACCACGCTCTTTTGCCAAGAAGGATGGGATGCCTGATGTGGAGTTCGAGGGTTACACGTATTTCAACTTTCCCATGGATCACCATGAGTTTATTGAAAGCGGCGTCATTGGCAATCCATTGCGTGCAACCAAAGAAAAGGGAGAGGAAGCGTTTCGGCGCTTATCTGAGCATGTGGCCCGCGGCATTTTAGAGCTCATGAATGTTCCGGTAACGGTCCACAACCGCGAGTTTGTAGACCGGGTAATGTGACGGGTTTCGTCGAACATCTTTTAGACTGAAAATTCAACTTTTCGTGTTGGTGTGTATCAACCGATCCCAGAATCCAGTGTGAAAATCAAAACCGTAACGAAGCCGGTGAGCGTCGGCGAAGACATTGGATCCCATTCATGGTTTGTAGTCGGCGGAAAATAAAGGGAATTATATACAATAGTGCCGATGAAAAGTGGAACCTTTTCAATGCGAGTATGTATACGGACACAATGGAGCAGGAAGGCCATCCTGCCCATTGCTTACCATAACATCAGAGGAATTGATGCCATGCCCGTAAAGGATTCAAACAAGAAAGCAGGAAATCGTTCCTATGTGAATATCCGTTACCGATTGCGGGGGTCGAGAAAAGCATACTCCTTCCTGCATCAATTAGCCGGAGCCAATCGGTATCTCTGGAATGCCGCACTAGGCAAAGCCAAACAGGATTACAAGGAGGCGGGCAAGTCCAAGACCTCGTATATTGATTTCTGCAAGTGGTACAAGGTACACAAAGACACCGAGGCCGAGTGGCTGAAGGAATATCCGCAGGTACTAACCCGCACCGGACTGAAGGATTTGTCCGATGCGTACAGGCGGTTCTTCAAAAAAACACATAGTTTCTCCGCACCCAGGAAAAAGGGTAAAGAGAAGAAGAAACTGCGTGGATTCCCCAAATTCAAGAAGAAAGGCAAAGCAAAGAAGACCTTCGCCGTCGATGTATCCGGCAGATCACGGTTCACTGAGAATGGCTACTTCCGGCTCAAGCGGGGGTTGCACATGAAGATGATTGCCCACCACCGCACAAGACGCTACTCGAATCTGGTACCGAAGTCCGCCCGTATCTTTGAAGATTGCGGCAACTGGTATATCACGGTTTGCTATGAAGTGGATGCCGTAGAGCATCAGGCTGACAGCCGTGGCATTGGCGTAGACCGGAACGTGGGGCAAGTAGCTGACAGCACCGGGCAGATCCACTACCTGACGGATACCACTCACCTGGACAAGCGAATCAAGAAACTGCAACGCCGGCAAGCCAAACGAACCATTGGCAGTTGTAAGTACAGAAAGACTAAACATACTATTGCACGGCATCAGCGTAAGATTGCGAATACCCGCAGGAATGATCTGCGACACATTGCCATGGATATTACTACGACCTCTACACTTGTATTTCTGGAAGACCTGAAAACCAAAGGCATGACCGCAAGTGCAAAGGGAACGGTTGAGAGTCCTGGCAGGAACGTGAAGCAGAAATCAGGGCTGAACCGAGTGATCCTGAAGACGGGTTGGGGACAGTTGGAATCCTATCTTGCTGAGCGGGGCGTGGTGCATAAGATCCCCCCCGCCTACACCTCTCAGACCTGCAATCAGTGCGGGTATGTAAATGCGGGGAATCGGGTGTCTCAGTCGGTCTTTCGCTGTCAGCGGTGCGAATACCTTATCAATGCAGACTATAACGCTGCGTTGAATATCAGGGCGTCGGGGATGGCGTCCTATAACGGCTCTGGAGCCTATGTAAGACCTGTCTATGCGGAGCGCATGCCCGCAATCGGGCAACAGGTGATGAAAGAGCAAACAGAACTTGAGTGCCATCGGCACTATTGTATATAATTCCCAAAATAAAATACTCAGTTCTCTCTCTGAGTATTTGTGTGTGCCTGGTTGTTTTAGACAGTGCAAGTGCCTATCAATCCAATAAAGTTTCTCTGTCAGAGAACTTTCAGAAAGTGCAAACAATTACGTTGTCCGACCCGCTGGAGATCTTTCCAGAGGACTTGTTAATCAGTGAGATTCACAGTTTGGACGTAGATCCGAAAGGACGATTGTTAATTGTCGACCTACGGGGAGGACAAGCTTTTCTGTTTAATTCAGATGGCAATCTCCTATCTGTTTTGGATCCCTCCTTGTGCCATCCTGGCTTTGAAGTCCGACCTGTGAATGCCATCTTCTTGGAAGACGAATCTATTTTCCTTGTGAATGCTGGTCCGTGGGGATATCGTTTCACGGCTGAAGGAGAATGTCTGGGGAATGTTCATGCGGATTTCGCTCTTGCGACAGATGGGTTTTTGGATGCCGACTCTCAAGGTAATCTAGTCGGTCTATATCGTATGCCAACTGGGTCGCTAATACGGTACATGACTCCCGAAGGGAAAACGGTTCATGAGATTGAGTTACCTGCCAGCAAGTTTCCAAATGCGAATGATAGGGTAGCAACGGGTGGAGTTCTCATTGATAAGACCCACACATTTTACGCTAGCGCTTTAGAACCACAAGTCTTAAAGATTGCCAGAGATGGGACCATAGAATCAAAGATTTCACACAAAACATCATGGTTTCAGGATGTATCCAGGGATCTTCCAGGTTTTCAGCCGGATGATCCTGCAGCACTATTCCAAGCCGTTAGTCGATTGTATGCCAGCAGCACACTTCCGGGTCGGATATTGGAACTCAATGATCAAAGTATCATGGTGCAATACTCTGGGCCTAAGGGTGGGGGGTACCAAATATTTACGAAAGACGGCCTTCTTGTTGCAGAGGAATTGGGAGTGAATTATCGTTTCGACCAAGCAAAAAACGGATTGTTGTATCGGATAATCTCGCCCGACAGGGACAGTTTTACTGACCTATCCAACCCTCTCATTGAAGTACATCAGTTCCTTTCCCCTTGAGTTATTGCATCCACCGGGAGAAGTTCAGACAGATTATCAGGCTGGAAGCGATGTGCGAGCCTGTCAGATCAGCGGGATTAAGGTTTTGGCAGAGCGTCGAACATGCATCTCGTAGAAGTCGGTGCTGAAGACACTGCTACCATGATCCTCTAAAAACTTGCGCTCGGAGTCCGAGATCCCTTCCGGGTTCGAGTCAACACTGCCTGGAAATCGGTTGGCCGGTGTCCGGTCAAGGGGAGGACAAAATTCGACAGAAACGGCACCATCGTAGCCGACATCCTTGAGCGCTTTAATGATTGCTGGCCAGTCAAACGATCCCATACCGCATGCCATACGGTTGTTGTCTGCGACATGAAAGTTCACCAAGCGACTACCTGCCTCATAAATCGCACCGATTGGATCATCTTCTTCCAGATTCATATGAAAGATGTCCAGGCAAACGCCGCAATCTGGAGCCACTGCTTCCGCGAGGGCGAATGCCTGAGCCCCGCGATTAATGAAGTAGGTTTCGAACCGGTTGATCGGCTCAATGCCAATCTTCACGTTACATTCGCGGCCGTAGGCGTTGATTTCTTTCAGCGCGGCAACGCACCAGTCCCATTCGTTTTCTGGCGTTGAGTCCGGGACAACTTTGCCGACGGTGCCAGGGACCACCGAAATCACTTCTCCGCCCAGCGCACCAACCATTTGGATACAATCCTTCACATAGGCCACAGATTTTGCACGCTGATCCTCATCTTTCGCAAGCAGGTTACGCTCATCCAGCATCAAGGTCACGCTTCCCCAGCACCGCACCCCATGATCATCTAGAAGTTTCTTGACCTCACTCGTATCATATTTATAGGGCTCGCCCTGGATTTCCAGAGCTTTATAACCGTATTTGACTAGCCGCTTGACGGTCACTTCAAGCGGTTCTACTTTCATCCAGTTATGAATCGCAAGGTACATTTAATCAGCGCTGTGTAGTGCCAAGATTTTACTACTGTAAAACTTTGGTCTCTTCGAAAAATTGGTGCCAATTCTATGGATCTATAGAGTTATTGGTTCCAGATGTGTATCTCTGCCACGGCTATGTTTACCAACTTCGTTGTACAGGTAGATTTCGTACTGGGAGAGTTTCAAACTTATTGGAAATCTTCTCCATGCATTTCGAAGTCAGGGAACCATGCCCAAGAGTTCGCTGTAGAGCACGCGTACCAGGGGCTTGAAAGTTCGAAAAAAACGAACTTGATGGAGTTTATATTTGACCCATAACCCTACCTAAGATGCAAATTGGTCCGATGACTATCTTACTTTTTGCTGTGGGGGTATCAACGTGGATCCTTTGGAGAAAGCCAAGCGGCTGGATGTCAAGACTGAGTTCACGAGGGCGTTTTTTCGTCACCTTGGGTGCTGCAGTTCTAATGACGGTGTTGTTTGTAACAGGTGATCCACAGAATACTCGGATTACAGCACCTTTAATGGCCTTGGTGTTTGGCATGGCCATAGCCTTGAGGTATTTTCAAATGCGGAAAAAGGTGTGCTAAGAACGCGTGTTTCGGCCTTGCTGTCCGCACTCCTGAGTATCACTTAGGGCTCGCCCTGGATTTCCAGAGCTTTATACCCATACATTTCGCCTTCAAGGAATCTACACCCAAGAGTTTGCGATAGAGCATACATACCGGGGATTGAAAGTTTGAGGGCAACAAAAAAAGGCGGTATGTTGTGCGCGACATGTCGGTTTAGCGGTCTGAATCTAACAACTTAAACTCATGGAACAACACGAATACAGAGCTACCGTGTACATTTATCCAGATGGCAGGATGGCAGTCCACGGGAATAATATTCAAGGATTGATTTTGGAGGTAGACTCAATTGACGAGATGCGGTCAGAGTTGCACCGTCTCGTTCCTATACTTCTGCAGGATAATCACGGATTGAGCAGCGAAGAAATTGAAAGTGCGACACTGCGTCTCTCATTTCATGATGCTCCCCCCGAAGATACGGGCCTGACACAGCATCCCTCATCTCCCCACCAAACGCCCACCATGTTGTGGGAGGATAGCCCATATGTATCAGAACTCGTCTATGCGTGATTAATGGCAGATACAGGACCGATAATTTATTGGGCTTGCGCGTATCTTTGCATGTGCACATTTTGTGACGAACTTGATGGAGTTTGTATTTAACCCTTAACCCTACCTAAAATGCAAATTGGCCTGATAATTGTCTTATTCATCGTGGGAGCGCTAACGTGGATCGCTTGGAGAAAGCCAAGCGGCTGGTTGTCAAGACTGAGTCCGCGAGCACGTTTTTTCGTCACCTTGGGTGGCGCAGCCCTTATGGCGGGATTGTTTGTAGCAGGTAATCCACAGCATATTCGGATTACAGCACCTTTAATGGCCTTGCTGTTCGGCGTAGCCATAGCCTTGAGATACTATCAAATGAGGAAAAAGGTGTGTTAAGAACGCGGGTTCCGGTCTCGTTGCTGTTTGCCCTCCTGAGTACCAGTATTGGGCTGCCTGCCTCAGCCCAATATTGGCACTCAAGGTCCGTTGGTGGGGGGGAATATCTGTTGTTTTCCTCAGTTAACAGTACGCCTGTGAATGAAACGTCGTCCTTGGCGCATAGTGTTTTGTTCACTCGTTGCGGAGGGGATATGCCCCCCATGCCTTATTTTTTGTTCCCGCCTTTAGAGACTTCTGATTCACTCGCAGTACAGATGCCCTGTAAAGAAGACAATGATTATTGCAGTGAGAGGGGCATCCCAATCCGCATGTCTGTAGACACAGCAGATGGACAGACCATTACTAGAGCAGATACTGCAGGCATAAGAGATAACATCTACCTATACCCACGTAACGAAGATCAGCGAGTTGAATGGTTACATCTGCTCAATTCGGGAGATGTGCTTAGCATAGCCTTTGATTGGTATCAGGATGGAATCTTCGATTGGAATTGGCCCCTGACATCTTACCATTCGCTGCGGGATAAGCGTTGTAAATGAAGGGTCATCGGCGATTAAGCATGTTGGGTACTCAACATGCCCAATTTCCGTTTTCTTGAGGGTACGATATTCTCTGAAGATTCAGAGATTTTTCAAAAACTGACTGCCGCCTGCAAGAGAAGTAAATCGAGCCGATCTTCGATCCTGCCCACAAGACTTGTGGCTGAATCTGTGTTGAGGTAGCTGAGGTCTTACTGATGCTGGGCGTGGAAAATACCCCAGTTGTATAAGATTGGAGCAGGGGGAATGCCTTCAAGTATTCGACAAAATACTTTCTGAATGTTTTACGTCGATCCCCTCACGACAGAATTCCCCGAATAATTCTGCCACCTACATCCGTGAGCCGAATATCGCGCCCGCTGAACCGGTAGGTCAAATGTTCGTGCTCCAGGCCCAATAGATATAGCATCGTTGCGTGTAGATCGTGGATGGTGGTCTCTTTATCAACGACCCGATAACCATACTCATCTGTCGCTCCATATATTGTACCTCCCTTGATCCCCGCTCCAGCAAGCCAAATGCTGAATGCCGATGGATTATGATCCCGCCCGTTTGTGCCCTGTGCAAAGGGCGTCCGTCCAAATTCTCCCGCCCAGACAATCAGTGTATCCTCAAAAAGGCCGCGACCTTTCAGGTCCCTGATTAAACCTGCGATGGGTTGATCTACCGCATGAGCATTCAACTCATGCCCTTCCTTGAGGTTTGAATGCTGGTCCCATCGATCCGCAGCGACATTGGGGCAGGTGAGCTCAATGAACCGGACACCACGCTCAACCAAGCGTCTCGCAAGTAGGCACTCAGTAGCATAGATACGTGTGTTGGGATCAGGCGAATCCATCCCGTACAGCTTCTTCGTCGCTTCCGTTTCACCGGAGAGATCCGTCAATTCGGGGACCGAGGCTTGCATCCGGTAGGCCAGCTCATAATTTGTGATTGCTGACTCTACATGATCGGCATGACCAATACGGCCAAGCAAATGATTGTCGGTTCGACTCATGAGGTTCAGCTTTCGGCGTTGCAGATCAGACGTTGGCTCCTGAGGCTCAATATTCGGAAGCGGCATGTCACCGGCCCTGAAAATCGATCCCTGGTACGTAGCAGGCAAAAACCCGCTGTTGAAATTATCCAGTCCTCCAGGTGGGATCAGCCCACCATCAAGGACCACATATCCTGGCAGATCCTGATTTTCGCTGCCAAGCCCATAATTGATCCAGGCCCCCATTGAGGGGCGGCCCTGAATTCCGATCCCCGTATGAAGAAAATAATTCGCGTTCGTATGCTCAGGGAAGTCTGCTACCATGGATCGAACGACTGCAAGGTCGTCGACACACTGGCCAATATGAGGAAACAGATCGCTTACCTCAATACCACTCTCCCCATAGCGCCGAAAATCCCATGGGCTTTGCAAGATCTTGCCGATACTGTTGAACTGCGTGGCATCAACCGAAAATTTGTCGTACGGATTTTCACCATTCTCTTTGGCAAGACGCGGTTTCGGGTCAAAGCTGTCAACCTGTGATACGCCTCCATCCATGTACAGGAAGATGATGCTTCGTGCCTTTGGAATCAATCCCCCTGGTCTCGGATGCAACGGATTCGTCTTAGATGGGGCAACCTGCGCAACCATATTGCCAAAGGCTGAACTTCCCATCAACCCCAGAAGAGCTACACCGCCAAAGCCATTCCGGCACATGGTCAGCATTTCTCGGCGTGTCATTCGGCAGGTCAACCGGTGTGGGCCACTCATTAGATCAGATGGTTCTACCGCGAATATTGTGGATAGAGATCTAAACCTCCATGGAAAAAGAGGATAGCGCTTCGGAAGTTCTCGAATTTTCTGTATCCTCTTGCAACGGTTTTGATTTCTTGGATTTTGCCGTTGATTCGCTCGGCTCTGGCATTGGACTGTTCATGACACAGCGCATTGCAGACACCTTCTCGGTGTCGTTCAAACATCTCGGCGATCTGGATGAGCTCCTTTACGGCCTCCTCGTTCACCTGCTCAAGCCAGAGTTCAAAGTACTTTTTTGCCTCCGCGAAAGTGCGGCATCGAAAGATGGCCTTGAAGTCCTCTCTGAGCCTCCAGGCAATGCTGACTTGCAAGTTCAATTTCTGGATGGCCTGGAAAATCTCTTCCTGATTTACAGTGCGGTTCGCTTCGTTTTTCAGGAGTGCGTAGCGGCTCTGTTTGAGCGCATCGTGCTGCTTGACCTCGCGTCTGCGCACTTGATCGATCGCTTTGTTGAGATACTGGATCAAATGAAAACGATCATGGATCAGCGTGGCGTTCGGGAACAGCTCTGTGATGCAAGAAATGTAGGCCTTCCACATATCCGTCGTAATGGTCTGGACCTCGTCCTTTAGATCCCCCAGAAGCCCCTCTAACAGGGCTGTTACGCTGGATTTGTCGCGTCCCTGTCCCACATCAAGGACCACACCCCGTTCGGAATCACTCACCACCGTTGCATATTTGTGGCCGCGATGAATCGCCTTCTCATCCACACTCACATGCGAAATGCTCTGTAGCGCACGTCTGCGTTCCCCACGTTCCACACTGCGGTGCAGGATGCGATTCACCACATCAAATTTGCAACGAAGCAACTGCGCCGTCTTGGTTTGATTCTTCGTCGCTTGCAGCAATCGAATCGTCCAGGATTCAAAGGCTTCCGTATAGCGCTGCGAAGCACTTGACCAAGGAACCGCTATCGTATTCACCCCCGCAGAAGACTTCACACGAGGGACCCGGCAGTGCACAAAACATTGAAACTGAAACCAGTCCAGATGCCGCCAACACCGCCTCTTACGGTGATCATACAATGTCCCCGTCTCCCCGGTCTTCGGGCAGATCAACGCACGACCCGAATGCGAAATGTAGATGTCAATCCGTTGAACTTTTGCATCCAGATCCATCCGATCAATCTTCCAATCGCTACCTAATTGTAAACTGTGACGCACCGCAATATCTGGAACCGGTTCCATAAAATGTGTAAATTTGGTGAAAACGAAAAATAATCATTCCACACGAATTGCGGTAGTACCGATCAGATAGATAAATTCCTTTTGATTAAAAATCACATGGCAATATGCCGACCAAATTTCCACAGAAGACATCATCTCCTCCGCTCTCAAACCGAGTTCCTCCGCCTCGGTGTTAAGGAAGGACTGTGCTTCCACCAACTCATTCGGCTCCGGAAGCCTTGCAAATGCCTTTAGGTAAATATGCTCAATCCTAGCCTTAATATCAAAATGAGGCTGTCTTATCAGGAGCTCTCCCCAATGACTGGCCTGTTCAGCAATGAATGTGTCGTTGAGCATCGTAAGAGACTGTGCAGGGACATTGCTGGAATTACGAGCACCAAAGGTAGAGAACGGGATTGGCATATCAAAGGAGAGCATCATCGGCGAGAGAAAATTACGACGGATCGCAATGTAAAGACTTCGACGACCATCTCCATCCAACGGGCCATTGGTAGAGGGGCGGCCTCGCCCTTTCATGAACTCGGTCAGATGAATGGGTACCGGGGGGCCGTACATCGTAGGGTTCAGCTTACCAGATACTGCCAAAATACCGTCACGAATCGCTTCCGCTTCTAATCTTCGCACAGGATAGTGAGACAGAAGCAGATTAGACGGGTCCAGCTCAAGGATGCCCGCAGGTGGCTCTGAAGAACGCTGAAACGCATCGGAAAGGAGAATTTCCCGGAGGGCGGATTTGATGGACCACCCAGACTCTACAAAGCGTAATGCCAAATCGTCCAATAACTCTGGATGTGTCGGTAGACTTCCCTGTGCTCCAAAATTGTCGACCGTCTCGACGATCCCTCGACCGAATGCATGATGCCATAACCGATTCACCATAACGCGTGCAGTCAGGGGATTCAAAGGATCTATGATCGCTTGTGCAAACTCCAGTCGCCCACTGGGTGTCTTGGTAAAAGGAGTGCTTGTTGAATCCAGTGCGGTAAGGAATTGGTGCGGAACGGGCTCGCCATCTGGAGTTTTGTAGTTGCCGCGTCCGAAGATGGCGCTGGTCACCCGATCCCCTTCCGTCATGCCGATAAAAAATTCTGCAGAGGGCAGGAGTTGTTTGATTTCCTGTTTTCGACGAACAGGTTCATGGATCTGAGGACGTTGGAGCTCTCCAGATTCCAAGGCTTGATTGATTGCCGCAATCTGCGCTGGGCTGGCCTTTTCCGCTGCCCAGGCATGAATTGCGGGTTCGAGAGCAGCTTCATTATGCTCTTGGTGTGGCAGATCAAAAGCGGCATCATCGTGCGCTACGGCATAGGCAATCTCAAAGTAGGATGAATCGTGAACGGTGAGCATATGCTGATCCGTCACAAAGCGGTTTTTATCGTAGGTCCCGACCAGTAATTCCAGATACGCTTTGTGGCCCTTCCATAAACTCACATCGAACCGGTAGGGGGTCAGTGTGTCACTGCCAAGCTCCTGATCAAGGGCTCCATGGATCGGTGCGCGGATCAGTTGGAAGTTGTCAATCACCAGCCGCAGAGCGGATTTGTGTCCCTTGGCCATGACCGTAATGGAGTCATGGACGAGCGTGAAGGTGGGGGAGCGGAGAGCACCGGGAAGCCCCTCTGAGATCTGCCGGCTGCTTGCTGCACGTTCGGTGAGTCGCAGGAAACGCCCTCCCTCAATGAAGGGGGTGCCGTAAAGAGGTGCATCATTGAATGCAATCCCATCGGCAATCCACCCACTCAGCGCCCCATTGCGGAAATCCCCTATCACCTCCCAAGTCCCGGTGGTGTCCCGTGCGGTTGACGGGCGAGAGATCATTCGGCTGGCCGCAACGGCTGGTGTTGTTCTCAGCGATGACTGCCACCTGCTGGCGATATCCGAACGCAAGGTTTGATTGAGACCAATGAGATCCTCCACGACCTCCAGGTAGTCGTCCGAGAGGATAGGAACAGGGGTAAAGCGTGCACTCTCAACGATGCCGTAGAGTGAATAGTAATCGCGGGTTGGGATCGGATCAAACTTGTGATCATGGCAGCGGGCACAGGCGACGGTTAAGCCCTGAAATGTTTTCGTTGTCACATCAATGATGTTATCAATGCGGTCCGCCTCATCAATGCGCGTATCAACAGGACTATGCTTTCCTTCCCCAAGTGCAAAATATGCCGTCCCAATCACCGACTCATTGAACCCGTCATCAGGGTTACGCCTAGGCCGCTCGAGAACATCCCCGGCAAGGTGCTCCAGAACAAGCTGGTCATAGGGGACGTCTTCGTTGAATGCCCGGATAAGGTAGTCTCGGTATTGCCACGCTCCCTGAATTGTGAAATCGAATTCGTGCCCTTTCGATTCCGAGTACCGGACGAGATCCATCCAGTGGCGTGCCCAGCGTTCTCCGTATGCAGCAGAAGCGAGCAGACTGTCTACAACCCGTGCATAGGCATCGGGAGAGTCATCCCGCTCGAATGCCCAAACCGCGTCAGGTGAGGGGGGAAGTCCGGTCAGCACGTAAGAAGCGCGTCGAATCAAGCTGGCTCGGGATGCCGGGTTTGCGGGCGTGATCCCTTTTGCTGCAATCTGTTCCTGCAACAGATCATCAATGGAACGCTGATCTTCCGACCTCTGTGGTGGAATCAGTGCCCAGTGGGTCTTGTACTGTGCTCCCTGATCAATCCATTTAGAGATGAGCGCAATCTCGTATTCGGTGAGCACTTTGTTGATCTGGGGAGGTGGCATCCGCTGCTCGGGATCATCTGCCCGAACGCGATGAATGAGTAGACTGCGTTTTGCACTCCATGGAACAATCGCACGCCCGCCAGGGCGCCTGGCGGTTGCCCCGGCATAGGTGTCAAGGCGAAGGTCAGCTTCCCTCGTGCTGATGTCAGGACCATGACACACATAACAGGAATTCGAGAGGATGGGTCGAATATGGTAGTTGAAATCTACCTGGTCCGGCAACGTCGGATCCGACTTTGAGCATCCCAGCAGTGAGACCCCCAATCCGAAGATGATCAAAACAATACGATGGCAGGTCAGTGAACCTTCCATGAATATAAGCTAGTCCAATTGCCTTAAATTAAGATATAAAGCGTTGGTTTTTTTCCGTATTCCCGAGAGTATCATGGATCTCAGATTTTCATTCATCTTTCTTTGGGCAATCTTAATGGTTGGCTGCAGCGAAAACGCGGTTACAGAAAATCCTGAGGATCCTGAACCGTACACCGCATTACGCTCTGTGGCGCCCTTCCCGGTGGGTGTTGCAATTCAGTCGGGCCGATTAGGTTCTGTTCGTCACTCACAGCTTGTCCACACCGTTTTCAATAGTATAACTGCTGAGTATGAGATGAAGATGAGACACCTGACCAGTTCTTCAGGAAGCTACATCTGGACGCGTGCAGATCGGTTGGTTGCCTTTGCCAACGAACATGATATGCAGGTTCATGGGCATGCGCTGGTATGGCATCAGTCTACACCATCCTGGCTGGAACACTTCAGCGGAACCGATATGGAGTTTGAGGATGCGGTAAAAGACTATATCACCACGGTCGTCCAACGCTATCAGGACGATATCGTAAGCTGGGATGTAATTAACGAGGCGTTTGAGGATGGATCAGGGGAATTGCGAAATTCTGTATTCCGCCGTCGGATGGGGCCAGATTATATTGCCCGCCTGTTCCAGTATACCAGAGAGGCCGACCCGGATGTCTTGCTGTTTTACAACGATTATGGTACGATTTGGGATGCGGCCAAGCTCGAGTCAATGTTGGCCATGGTGGATGACCTTCAAGCCCGAGGCATTCCCATTGACGGTGTTGGACTCCAGATGCACATCACCTATATGTCTCCCTCTCTGAACAACATTGTTGCAGTCATGGACGCCGTCGTTCAGCGGGGGCTTAAGGTTCACATCTCAGAAATGGATGTCCGTGTTAATCCTCAGGGAGACCTTTCCGTGCTTACGGATGAGCGGAGCCAGCTTCAGAAGAAGCGTGTAAATGAGATCGTGGCTGCTTTTATGGATTTGCCCGAAGAAAACCAGTTTGCTATTACCTGGTGGGGGCTGCGGGACCCAGAGAGCTGGTTAATTGATTTTTGGGGCAACCCGGAATGGGGCCTGCTTTTCGATGCAGAGTATCAACCCAAGCCAGCCTATGAGGGGTTTCTTGAAGCTCTAACCGGAAATTGAGTATTCCTCGCAAAGTCAGATCAATCTACCAGATTTAGTCAGGTTTAGGTCATTTCCCTTATCGGAGCCTAACTTCTTGGCAGAAACAATACATGATTCTCGAACAGGATGAAGGAGATCGCAATAGCCAAGTAGTTGCAGGCAAACTTTCCATGGTGAAACTTTTACTCCTGCGAGTGCAAGTTAAATGTCGTTTGATACCCTGCCTGCCACTTTGTATCCTGGTTTCTCTCCGCATCATTTAGCTCCGCCATTGAACGCCCCAAGCATAGTGTTTGGGTCAATACTTGATTGAGGATCCATGATTATTCCACTCGCCCCTTGTTATATGCCAAAGTCATGGGTCGAAATCCATACCGGAGCTCCGGTGACCCAAGTGCTGGATGTGCGATGTCTTGTGGGGAAATTCTATCCGCTCGTGGGTGTAATTGTGCGCCAGCCAATCATACATTGAGGGAATCGGGATAACATAACGTCCGTTCCTCTCATCGATGATCCCCTTTTCTACTGCGCGACGAAATAGCTCCTGCGCCTTTTCCGCACCGTGATCCTGTGCCAGAGACATCGTGATATCTTCTAACTCCAAACTTCCTCCACGCGAAACATTCGCGAATAATTTTGCGAAGCTACGGCGCTGTTGTGTACTAAAACCTTTCGCCCGTTGCTTGTAATACTCAGTCCGCCCCGCGTGCCCTGCTTCCAAGACTGTAGTCAATCCCTCTGCAGTCATCACACCATTGTCTGTATGCAGTCGATCCAGTGCAGGTCCCACATACGACAGGATGTGCTGAGGCCATCCGTGGGTTTCCTGAGTAATCGCATCAATCCATGCAGTTGTATCTCCTGTGGCTTTGCCGTCCTTCGTGAGCCAGTCGTGTAGAACCGCACGTTCGGCTTCCTTATCCAATGCCCCCAGTTGCACAAGAGCGTTTTTCTCAAATCTCGAAATCCCAAGTGTCCCAAAGGCATCTGCCGTAGTTCCCAGTCCTGCTGCAATCAGGATAACTGGTTTGTCTAACTCGTTGTTGTGAATCGCGTTGAGCAAGCCGGTTGCGATTCCATACTGCTCTGGTGGAAGAGGAGGAATGGTTGTTTGTAGCATTTGTGCTTCATCCAACTTGAGTAACAGGGGATCATCTCCCCTCCGCAGTATCTCCAATGTTGTACGCACAGGCAGTCCAGATTTAACACCGGCTTTAAAAAAAGAGCCTGCGCCGACTTGTGCGGAAGCCTCTGTAACATCGGGGTGATTTCCCAAGCCAAGAGAGTGGAGTAGTCCATCAGAATTCCATAGCGCTCGCGGGTTTACCCCCACGGTCTTCCATCCTAGCTCTTCCGCCAACCTCCCACATTCATAAAGAAGTGCAGTTTTTCCTACACCTGGGGCACCTTGAATCAGAAAGGTTGTTCCCCACCCATTTTCGGTTGAGTAATTCAAAATTTTACCGAAGGTGCTCAGTATCTTTTTCCGCCCGTGAAAATACTTGGCAGGGCCACGGTCGGGAGCGAAATTAGACGGGACGGATGTCAGGGCTTCACGCATGGTTCTGTCACGCTTGAGTGATCAGATAAGATGCTCACGAATATCACATGAACTTGTTCCTTTGCCCCTCAGCATGCGGATGATGTTTTCGTGTACGGAATACTCAGTGCACTGAAATGGGCTGATTCGGGAGTTTTGTAAGAGGCTCTAGGCGTGGATAAATACATAGCAGCAGTCAGGTATCATAGCGGCCACACTACGGGTAAAAAGAAGACAACAAGGAGAAGCAGCAGGACGAAGAGAGGTGCTCCGGTGCGCGTATAGTCCGTCACTTTGTACCCCCCTACACTCATAACAAGGAGGTTCACAGGGTGCCCAAAAGGGGTTAGGAACGCACACGATGAGCCCACGGCCACAACCATGAGTAGTGCCTGGGCGGAGATATCCAGTTCCAAGGCAGTACTCAGTGCGATCGGAGCCACGAGGACTGCCACGGCCGAAGTAGGTACGAATTGCGCTGCAAAGGCACAAAGGAGAAAGAGGCTTCCGATCAGGAACCGGGGGCCAGCCTCTGCGGCCCGCCCGATAACCTCGCGTGCTAAAAGTTCGGCGGCGCCAGATTCCTCCATGGCCAGTCCAAGTGCCAACATGCCACCAAGCAGGACAACGACGCGCCACTCGATGAGTTTGTACACTTCATTCCCTTTCAGGCAACCGGTGAACACCATGAGGAGTGCCCCAAGAAGTGCAGCAATATACACCGGAAGGAGGTTGAACGAGGCAGAGAGGATGACCCCAAGCATAATCGCTCCCGCGATCGGGGCGCGGCGCGTTCGAAATACCTCGCTCAGCTCGGACGTGAGCACCAGGAAACGCAAATCTTTCCCCAGTAACTGAATCTTTTCCCGCCGGCCGTAGACTAGGAGAGCATCTCCGAATTGCAGCGGAGTTTCACTGAGATGGATATCGGAGTGAATGGTCTCGCCACCGCGCCAGATCGCGAGGGTGGTCAGGCCATAAGAATCCCGAAAGAAGATCTCGCTCAGTGACTTGCCCACGAGATTCTTTGAAGTGGGGGAGAGCGTCACCTCTGCAAACCCGGCCTCTTCGGACTCTAATTCCGTGACCATGGAAGGACCATCGGTTTCATGGGTCTGGAGTAATTGAAGAGACTCGAACACCACATAGGACTCTGGGCCTCCTTGCACGGTGAGCCGGTCCCCAGATCTTAAAAAGTCGGAGGCACCCGGAAGGAAGAGATTCTCACCGTCTGATTCGTCGCTGCGCTGGATCTCAAGGACCGTAAGGCCGAAAGCATAGCCGAGACGGGTGGAGGCCAATGTGCGCCCGTGCAATCCAGAACCTTCCGGTATTTCGAGTTGCGTCAGACAGCGGTGGAGATCATACTCCCGCATGGCGGCGTCAAGGTCCATCCAGGTAATTGCGGCGAACTCATCTGCGAAGGGGAGTTGTTCCAGCCATTCCTGCCACCCCAGAAAAAGCAGGATGTCTCCTGCTCTCAGTCGGATTTCTTGGAGAGACGTACTGCGGATCTTTTTCCCACGCTTGATGGCCACGATATGGGCTTGGAAGCGATTGCGAAAATCCAACTCCCGCACTGTACTTCCGGCGATGATGGAAGTGGGTGCGATTTCCACCTGCACGAAGGCGGCGGTCTCCCTAATCAGAGGTCCCAGAAGGTCTTCCGGCTCCACCTGACTCTTCAGTTGTCCCCACGACCGCAAATCATCCATCGCGTTAGGGGAGCCTTTGAAGACGAGCGTATCTTCGGCCTGCAGCACAAACTCCGGTTTCGGGGCCCGAAGGAGGTGCCCATTCCGCTGGACAGCGAGTAAATTGACTCCCAGGGCACGCCCAAGCTGTGTCTGCACTAGGCTCCGACCGTCAAGAGCCGAGAATTGTGGTATCCGCAGACAGAAAATCGCTTCGTCCAAAGCATAGCGGTCCCGCAAATCAACTTCCGCCATTGACCGGTCGCTTTTGGAGCGTCGGTCTGGGAGGAAGTGACGTCCAACGAGGATCATGTACAGAACACCTAAGACAAGTGCGGCCGTGCCCACCGGAGTGAAGGAGAAGAGCCCGAATTCGCCATGACCTGAGCGTTCAAGAATGGTTGAAAGGAGAATATTTGGGCCAGTCCCAATGAGCGTGGTCATCCCTCCCAGGAGCGAGGCAAAAGCGAGCGGGATCAGGAGCCTGGAAGGGCGCATCCCGAGGCGACGGGCGATGTCAAGCACCACCGGCAGCAGAAGTGCAGTAGCCGCAATGTTGTTCATCACGCCGGACATAAGCCCGGCAGTGAGCATCATGACCGCGGTAAGACGCACCGGGGAAGCTCCGGCAAAGCGCATCACCTGGGCGCCGAGGAGGTTTGCGATTCCCGTGCGGTACAACCCTCCACTTAGCACGAGTACTGCTGCAATGGTGACGACGGCTGGATTCGCAAATCCTTCAATAGCACGTGTCATAGGGATCACACCACTGATGGCCAGTGCGAGCAGGACGGTGAGTGCCACGCCGTCGTAGCGCACCCATTCTGTAACAAAAAGAATGATCGCGACCAGGACGATCGCGAGAACGATAATGATATCGGCGCTCAGCATGTGGTGCCAAGAGTGTCGTTCAACAGATCAGCTCCCGGGTAGTGAAAGCGGCCAGAACAAAGGCATGGGTCGATAGATCGTCGTGGCCACAGGTTTTCCCACATCACGATCCGCTCGTGTACAAATGGGGATTTACATTGATTGACATAAAGCAGGCTAACTTGCAGATGTACTCGCATAGGGTTATGGGTGCATTAAACCAATGTCGGGATCTGAATCATATAGGGGTGATCCATCGCTGCAGGGTGCACACAATCATGATGTTCGTACCAAGTTCAAGGTTCTGCGGCCAGAAGTCAACGGAGAGTTTGGGATTTTTTGCACAGGTGCCTCCATCTTTGGATCGCGTTAACCGGTTCTCGTGTCATTCACGTTCTGCATAGACAAAATAGGCACCATGCTCCTTTCCATCCTGTTGAACCAGCCAAGTCTGCACAGTGGTGGGGCCCGCATTGAGCGCAAGCTCAAAGGTGGCGGAATTTTGGTCTGGAGTAAGTGGCGTCTGCGCCTCTTGATCGCCGACTCTTATGCGTGCTGCAATCCTCTCCATGGGTTCGTCCATATGCCTGGGCCATCTACGCAATTCGAACGTGTAGTCGCCAGACTGGAGCACATCCACTGCCCAATGGCCGTTGCCAATCATACCGTTCTGGACTTGTCGATGATTCCACACGGACTCAGACTGATGGGTCACATGCCAGTCATGTGGATTCAGAGTTAGCGGATTCTCTGCATCAGATCCAAGACCGATCCGTATGTAACCGTCAAAGGCAGGTTCAAGGTGCTCCCACCACTGCTCATATGCCGTGCGCAACTCCTGGGTCACATCCGGGAATTGTTCTGCGAGATTGGTGCTCTGTCCGGGGTCCTGTTGGATATCATACAACTCATTCTGGTTCACCAGCCGCCAGCGCTTAGTCATCACGGCAGACTTGCGCCATTTGATAGGGTAGGGAACACGCTGTGAATGCACAAAAAGTGTGCGTGCACTCGGTTCACTCCCGTTCAGCACTGGCACCAGACTCATACCATCCAACTCTGCAGGTAAGGACAGATCACAGAGCTCGGCCAGCGTGGGCAGGACATCGATGTGTGCCGTTAGGGCATCCACTTCCCTGGATCCGGTGTAGCCGGCAGCAGGCCATCGTAAAAAGAAGGGTACGCGATGCCCCCCATCATACTCGGATCCTTTTCCCTGCCGCATGCCTGCATTGAACCCCTCCCAGGTCCCTTCCTCGTCACGCCAATTTGCCCAGCCTTCTGCTGAACCATTATCTGTCATGAAGATAAAGATCGTGTTTTCACTCAATTCAAGCGAATCCAATTTTGCCAGAAGTCGCCCCATATTGTCGTCGATGTTGGTGATCATACCGCTGAACCGTGCCATGATATCAGGGAACCCCACCTCGCGGTACGGCGCTGCATATTTTTCCTCCACAAAGTACGGGCCATGCGGAGCATTCGTCGCTAAGTACAAAAAGAACGGCTCATGCTGATGCTCCCCGATGAAACGGAGTGCATCGTCAAACCAGACATCGGTTACATACCCTGTGGTTTTTTCTAGGGCCCCATTGCGCACGTAGGTGTCATCGAAATAGTCATTCCCAAAGTAATCAGGTCCCTGCCCAACCCCGCCTGCTGGGTGATAAAACGCTTCCTGAAACCCCTGATCCTGTGGGCGGAGTGGATAATTGTCCCCTAAATGCCACTTGCCGACCATCCCTGTTCGGTAACCCGCCTCGGCAAACAGTTCGGCCAGCGTAACCTCTTCAGGAGCCATGAGTGATCGTCCCATGATGGTGTGCCATACTCCTGTACGAGTGGAGTATCGTCCGGTCAGGAGTGCCGCGCGTGTCGGGGAGCATGTCGGGTCCACATGAAAATCCGTCAGGCGTACACTTTCGTCGTGCAAGCGATCAAGTACGGGGGTGTGGAGTGTAGAATTCCCATGTGCGCCGATATCTCCATAGCCCTGATCGTCTGTGATCACTAGAATGACGTTGGGCCGTGATGCAGGATCTGGTGAGGTACATCCTGCCAGAATCATTACAAGATTCAGGAAAATCAAACCGGCAACTCTCATCATGTGGATGCACTTGTTTATTGGCCGTCAAGGAGTTCCTCAGCTGTGTAGTACCCCTGCCTGTCTGCAGTGCTGGTCCGCACGGCTTCTACCTGGTCTGGGTGGATTGCGGAGGCACGGTTACCGAATGCATTGCGTACATAGGTTAACACGGCGGCGACCTCATCGTCGGTGAGCAGGTTCCGGAATGGTGTCATCGGTACCTGTCCCGGATAATCTTGTCCAAGGACGGTAATTGGCCCCATGAGTCCATCGAGTGTGAGCTTGATCAGTCGCTCAGAGTCCTCCAAGACCCATTCAGTCTCAGCCAGAGGGGGAAAGCCGGATGCCGGCAATCCTTTTCCGTCGGGTCGGTGACACGTGCTGCAGTAACCATCCCATGCATAGATCTCTTTACCGAGCGTGTAAAGTGCCAAATCTGCCGCGTTCAGGTCTGGCGTTTCTTCTTCCGGTCGATCTGCCGGGACACGTTGGCCTTTCAGGTGTGCCAGAGCCGTCACGGATACATTCATATTCCATTTGTCGAGATTGTCCTGACTTGCTTGTTCAACAATCGGCAACCCATCTTCCGGACTTAGCCAGGAAGCTGCCGCCATGGCTTCTGTACGCACACGTCCATGCGGATCTGTTGCCGCTTCTGTGAGTAGTTCAATCTGCCTCTGAAGTTGTGGGTTGTACCGAAGCACCCGGACAGCCGCAGCACGAACTCGAAAATCCTCTGCACTTAGCAGTTGCTCCAGAAGCTCTGAGTTCACCTGATTCAATCCCCAGCTCACCCACAGCGCCTCCAGTAGATAAAGCTCGTAGTTCTCGCTGTTGGAGTCCAGTTCAGCGATCCAAAGATCCAGTGCAGCCAGTACCTCAGAGGGAGCCCGGCCTCGCAGCTCTCGACGGGTACGATAACGGGTGCGGTACTCTGGCAAGGTTAGGTTTTCAAGCAATTCTTCAATGCTTGCCCCATGTACTCTGGCGGGTTCAACAAGGGGCCGGGCTGGGTAGGTAATCCGATAAATACGGCCGTGTACATGGTCACGCAGGGGGTCACGTGCATTGTGCTGCATATGGCCGATCAGCACATTGTGCCAGTCAAGGAAATACAGGGATCCATCTGGAGCAAACTCCATGTCCACGGGTCGAAAGTTTCCGTCGCTGCTTTGAATCAGGTCCTGACGATGCGTACTCACATACCCGGTCCCATCATCCATCATTCTATGCTGTTTCATCCCCAGGAACCCGATCGTGTTGTTAATCAGCAGATCTCCCTGAACGTCATCCGGGAAGTGCCGACTCGACACGAATTCCAGGCCTGAGGTTGGCCGTACCCGGTGTGCATCTTCAATCAGGTTGTAAGATTTATGTGTAGCTACGCCATAGCGTGGCTTGACCGTTCCGGGTAGCATCCAGCGTACATCGGGGCCGGAGGTTTCAGCGAAAAACGGTTGCCCCCACTTGTCAAAAGCAATTCCCCATGGATTCGGGATGGACAGCTGCGCAGTTCGCTCAAGGTGGCGCCGCTGGGGATTAAAGCGAAAAAATCCGCCGTTCGTCCCGCGAATCGGTCCGTAAGAGGTCTCTACATTGGTATGCAAAAAGACACCTTCTCCCATGTAGATTGCTCCAGAAGGATCTGTGGTAAATGCACTGATCACATGATGGGTATCATGGTCATCAAAACCGCTCAGCACGATCTGCCGGGTATCCGCATAATCATCCCCATCTGTATCTGACAGGAGTACGAGGTTTGTCCCCTGACTTACGTAAACCCCTTCCGGGGCAAATTCAAAACCAACAGGAATATGTAAACTGCCTGCCCAGGTGATCTGCCGATCTGCCTTGCCATCCTGATCGGTATCTTCAAAAATCAACAGCTTATCGTTGGGATGCGGGTCTCCCGGTTTCCAGTGAGGGTAGGTGGGCATGACCGCGACCCATAGACGTCCCTGATTGTCAAATGACATCTGGACAGGGTTTGCCAGATCTGAGAACTCTTTTTCAGACGCAAACAACTCCACCTCGTATCCCGGCGCAGTCGTGAGGGTCACCAAGGCATCGTCGTCATAGAGATAGGAGAGAGGGCCGTTCTTCTCATTTGGCACGTAGTTGGTCTCGACCTCGGGAAGCTTATGCGTTCCTGCATCGGCCGCAGCGATATCCATGAAGGTTCCCGCTGCAACCTGCCAAATGGCTGTGTCCCGGATCGCAGTCATCTGGCGAATCTTTACCAACTCTGCAGGATAATTGTCAGGACCGAAAGGCTCATATCGCCGCCCATATACATGCACGCCATTGGGGATCTTGTAATCATTATGCCAATGCCAATTCTTATCTCTGACGGCAGCCAATAGACGGGCGCGTGTCTGGCTGTCAAGTACACGACTGCCTCCAAACGCTTGATCTGCGATACTTGATGCGAGCAAGGTGTATCCTTCTTCATTGAGCTGTGAACCGTCAATCGTGAGGGGTTCCAGCGTTCGCCGATACCAGATTTTGGAGGCCGAAAAGACATCTGCAAATGGCAGTTCATAGCGCTGCGCGACGCGCTGGATGGCTTCCGTGTAGGCCGATAGGTGGATATTTTCCTGTGTCCCGTCGGGGACATCCATCTGGTAAGACAAATCTTCGAAAGCGATCGGCGAAATCAGTATCAGGCCCGGCGGCCCTTCTTCGTTATAAGACTGCGAGAGCGTGTGCTGCACAAATGCATCCATTTCCTGTTCGAAGGAGGTCACCCCCTCTAGGCCCGCGAAGGATTCGCTGAAGCCGAAAAAGGCCACAATGATGTCCGCTTGCAATCGTGCCAACCACTCGTCTGGGGTTTCGAAATGTCCCTGGCTGTTTGAGGGCTGGGCCAGTTCTGTATAAAAGCTGTCCGCTCCCGGAAAAGCCCACGGAGAAACTCGCCCAGGGTGTGGCCGAAACCCTGGAGCATTCCCTCCATCACACATGTTGCGAATGGTTAACTTATGCTCTGGAAACCGCTGATGCAATTCCGTTTCAAGGTATCCAAAATTCATCATGCGTGAGCACAAATTATTCCCAACGAGCACAATGTGGTCCCCTGGGGCAAGGGGTTGCAGCGGTCCTGGTGAATAGGATCCGCACTGCACGCAGAGTACCGCAAGTATGAGAATGATGGCGGCTCGATTATGTGAGGGAAGGTTCAGCGTCATGAGGGATATATACATTTTTTTGCAAGTTACGGAATTGTGGTACGTGCTATCCTAAAGAGGTCAATTGTAACTCGTAAATCATTACAACAATGCATAGCAAACAGTTTACACGGAGATCATTTCTTCAGACAGTGTCTGCCACTGCGATCCTGGCGGGACGGTTCCAACCTCGTGATCGTCCCAACATCGTGATGGTTGTCGTAGACGACCTGGGAACCGGCGATGCCGGCTGCTATGGAAACCCCGTGATTAAGACCCCAGGCCTGGACCTGTTGGCGCAGCACGGCACACGGTTTACACATGGCTTCTGCACCACGGCATCATGCAGCGCCAGCCGATCCGTCATTCTGACGGGTCTCTATAACCATGCCAATGGCCAATATGGTCATATGCATGATTTCCACCACTTTAAGACCTTTGACCATATACAATCTCTTCCGGTACTTCTTCAGCGTGCGGGGTACCGAACGATAAGAACCGGCAAGTACCATGTAGCACCACCATCCGTCTACGCGTTTGAGGATGAAATTGTGCCGGAGGGCTCTTCTCCCCTGGAACGTGCCGAGGCTTGTGCACCTGTTTTTGACCAGAAAGATGCCCGCCCCTTCTTTCTGTATTTCTGCACGAATGAGCCGCATCGCCCCTTCGTACGAGACGGGAGTGATCCCGTATCGCCGGAAGAAGTACTCGTACCCGACTATTTGCCAGACATCCCCGAAACCCGGGCAGAACTTGCACGCTATTACATGTCTGTCCAGCGGGCGGATCGCGGTTTATTGCGATTGATTGAGCTTCTGCAGCAATCAAAGGTGTGGGATCAGACGATTGTAGTGTTTATCTCGGATAACGGGATTGCATTTCCGGGGGCAAAGACGACCTTGTACGAGCCTGGCATGCGTCTGCCATGTGTGATTCGAAGACCGGATATTTCGCCGGGGGTTTGTGATGCCATGATCACCTGGGCGGATTTGGCTCCGACACTTCTGGACTTGGCAGGTATAGGGTCAGAAGTCCCTTCCCTGCATGGGCGCAGTTTCAAAGAAGTAATGGCGCAAAGTTCTTCTGAGGGCTGGGACGAGGTATTTGCTTCCCATACCTTCCATGAGGTCACGATGTACTATCCGATGCGAGTAGTTCGGGGGCGCCGCTACAAGCTGATCTGGAATATTGCTCACGGCCTCCCGTATCCATTCGCCACAGACCTTCAGGCATCAGAAACTTGGCAAGGCACCATCTCTCGTGGACTTTCACATTATGGCAGACGCCGGATCCAGTACTACTTGCATCGTCCTAAGTTTGAATTGTATGACCTTGAGAACGATCCACACGAGGTCCGGGATCTCGCGCGTAATCTTAGCAGTCGGGCAGTAATGGAGGATTTGCAAGCCCGACTGCGAGCCCATCAGCAAAGGACAGGTGATCCGTGGATACTCAAGTGGGAATATGAATAATCATAGAACTAATCTTGGAACAGCATTTAAGTCCAGGAGATACACTGAGTCCCTAATCTGCTATAAACCTTTGTTCAAATGAAAATTGATATTTGGAAATTGCTGCTGATTTATTTTCTGGTTGCTCCCGTGCAGCTATTGGCTCAGGAGTCGCCCGGACGATTCATGATGGAAGCGGGGCTTGTTGGTGGGAGTGGGAATGCCTGTCCGGGACAATACGTACGCGTCAGCGGGGAGGTCATAGGTCCGGTATCGCTTTATGGCATGGTGGAAAACTATCGATGTCAAGACTTCACAGGCTCAGCAAATCGGATCGGAGCTTCTGTTCGATTAGGTCCTTCTGATTGGACTGTACGGCCAGAATTAAGGAGTGGACTTGAGTATGATGGAGGTGATGTTTCTCCGACTTTTGGGGCGAGTCTGTTACTTGGACGTCGTTATGGAGCACGTCTCTCCGTTCATTTTGGAAATATATCCGACGATCTACTTACCCTATTCCAGTTGGGTGGCTATCTTCGATTTTGACTCATTATGGTGAATGGAAGGATGTTTTTCCTGTCATAGGAGTGATTTGCCTCCATCCGAAGATGAGACGGAGGATGTACCGAAATGAATAACTCCGGTGCGCCCGAGTTGATCTCCGACTTGCAGAGACGGTTGGATGATGCGGCTGACATGCAGACCAAGCAATGGTTTGAGAACTATCTGAAGCACGCCATTCGTTATCGTGGTATTAAGATGCCCGAGGTTGCCAGGATTGTGGCCGAATGGAGAAAGGTTCACGGATTGCAGCAACTCTCAGAAGAAGAAGGCTTAGGTCTTGCAGTATCATTGATCAGACAGGAACATGCTGAAGACAAGTTTGCGGGTACTCTGTACATTCAGAAATATCTACAGAAACGGGTGGAAGCCGACAGCTTGTTGACGAGAGTTGAAGATTTATTCTCCTGCGGTGCATTTTTTGACTGGTCCACCACAGACTGGTTTTGTGTGCGCGTCCTCGGGCCGGCGATTGTTCGTCATGGTCAGGAAGTTGCCGAGCGTATTGCCGGCTGGCGCGGGGAAACTAACTTGTGGAATCGACGTGCGTCAATTGTACCTTTCAGGGCAGTTGTCCGTGATGAGGCATATCATCACCTAATCAAGTCAACGATCGCTGTCTTGGTCAAAGAGCGGGAGAGATTTATCCAGACAGGGATTGGCTGGGTTATCAGCGATCTGTCGAAGGTTCATCCGCGCGTAGCAGAAGTGTTGGTTGAGCGTCACTTTGATGACTTGTTGGTCGAAGTCATAAGGAGACACACCAAGTATCTGCCTAGTCACGACAGTTATAAGGCAAGGAAGCGCAGTACGGCATAAAGGGCAATAACCAAACAAGGAATCATTGCCTGGAAGTGGTTTATCTGAGATATCAGGATTTCCAGTCAAACGCTCGATGCCGTAGGGATTGGTGCATAGGGGCGCGTAGTTTGTGACGAGCACTACGTATGATCGTGTATAGTATGCCAGGAACTGCTAACTTTAAGAGCAACTAAATTTTGTCAATCATGGTCAAGTATTCTGCATGCCTTTTTCTCCTGCTCATTCCTGCATATTTTGCAGTTGGCCAGGATGCCCCGCGCCCAACAGAAACGGTCAAACTTCTGATTCCCCAATTGGAAATAGCCCCCGAGATAGACGGGCAGTTGTCCGAGTGGAAGGATTTTGCGTTCACAGACGGTGTCTGGGATATTTATCGCCTCCGCCACACGTTCTGGTACGATGATGGTCGGCGGAACCGGCTTACAGACCATGGCAATGAACCACATCCTGAAGATGATCTGCAGGCACGTTATTATGTCGCCTGGGATTCGGAGTATCTGTACTTCGGAGCCGAGGTAAAGGATAATGTCAACGATGTGGATGCTCCAGGGCAAGAGCCGCGTGCGTGGTATTTGCGGGACAGCATCTGTTTCTTTGTTGAAGCTCCCCGAGATGAGGCCCCGGAATATTTCGGGCATGGAGACAACGCATTCTGCTTCGTTGCGGATGCAACGCGGCCGGACTATGCAGCATGGTGGCGTCATGGAACGGCCACGGAGCGGCAACTGGAAGAACCGATCCCTGCAGAGGCCGTGTCCTATGCGTTTGAGTTCAATCCCTGGGGGACAGGAGAAGCGGATTTTGTATTGGAGGCGCGGGTTGAAATGGCACCTACATTAGGGGTAAGTGACTCGCGCTGGAGTCCCCCAAACGTCGGAGATATCTACGGACTGGAAATCGTACACTGTGATCCAGATGGAGGACCGTATGGAGGGCACTTTATGATTTATGGGACTGGAGATGATGATGCTACATGGGGACGCATGATCCTCACGGGTCCTCAAACCCCGATTGAGCGGCGAGCCGAATAACGGTATGCTTCATTCTCATTATATTCTACCCGCACTAATTCAGAGAAACTCTCATGACTTCAAGATTCCTATTTGTAATATCCTTCGCTCTATTTACGCTTTCGGCCAACGCGCAGGACAACATCGCATCCTTTGAGGGGCGGTGGACGCTGCATTTACCCGGGGGAGCGGGCTGGCTTGAGGTCACCCATGACCAGGGCAACGTAGATGCGTCGCTACTTTGGTACGGCGGCAGCGTTCTTCCAGTAGCTAGTGCGAACATCACGGGTGATCAACTGACTGTAACAAGGACACAAACCGTCAAGAGAGACTTAGCGGATGGGAGCCAGCGAAATCTCATCTTTACGAACACGCTCACATTGCGGCCTGATGGGGATCGTCTGGCAGGTAAAGCTCAATTCCCAGACCATTCCGGGATCGGCAGCCAAATCGTCGAATTCGAGGCAGAGCGAATCCCGGAATTACCGCCCGAGCCGGATCTATCACAAGCAACCTATGGCGATCCGATTGAGCTGTTCAATGGTACGGATCTCGCTGGGTGGAGTCTGATCAATGATAGGCAGACGAATGGTTTTAAGGCGGAGGATGGCATGCTGGTCAATGATCCGGTGCAGCCCGAAGGCGGTGAGTATGTCCGTTACGGGAATCTCCGCACGGATGCGACCTTCGAAGATTTTCGTCTCACCCTGGATGTAAACATTCCAGAAGGCAGCAACAGCGGTGTCTATCTTCGGGGAATCTATGAAGTCCAGGTGGCGGACACCTATGGGATGGATGCAGACAGCCATCATATGGGGGCACTTTATAGCAGAATCCAGCCAGCGGCCACTGTGGAGAAGCCGGCGGGCGAGTGGCAATCTATGGATATTACACTCTATCAGCGTCATCTCACGGTCATTTTGAATGGCACGACAATTATTGACAATCAGCCGGTTCTCGGGGTCACGGGCGGGGCGATGACGGCGGATGAAGCCGCGCCGGGGCCCATCTATCTTCAGGGAGATCATGGCCGTGTTCTGTACCGAAACCTAGTCCTAACTCCAATCTTGTAACCCTATTTACCATGGCACAGCGTTTTTTAGTTTCCAGACGAGATTTTATGCGTTCCAGCGCAATTGGCACAGCCGGACTCGCGATAGGAGCCCGGCCATCTTTCGTTGCTCCGAGTGACCGTATTACAGTCGGTATGATTGGTGCGGGTGCCAGGGCGCACGGACTGGTTGAATCCCTCAAAGCATTCCCTGAGGTTGAGATCGTTGCTGCCTGCGACGCCTATACCGGTCGCCTAGAGCGTATAAAGAGTCGTACGAATGGCACGGCCGACACCATGGCGGATTACAGAGAGATCATCGCTAGGGATGATATTGATGCAGTTGTGATTTCCAGTCCCGATCACTGGCACTACCAGCATTCGGTTGACTCGTTGAACGCAGGCAAGCACGCGTACATAGAAAAGCCTATGACCTACTCCATCGAGGAGGGGGCAGGCATTATTGAGGCGCAGAGAAGGAATAACCTTGCCGTGCAGGTGGGCAGTCCTGGGCCAAATAGCGTTCTGGTTCAAAAAGCGCGTCAGATGATTAAGGAGGGAAAGCTTGGACAGGTCACGATGATTCGTGCAAGCACCAACCGCAATACTGCCTCCGGTGCATGGATTTATCCTATCCCCCCGGATGCTTCTCCTGAAACGGTGGACTGGGATTTATTCCTCGGCTCTGCTCCTAAGCGGCCGTACAGTCCTGAACGATTCTTCCGCTGGCGATGCTACAAAGATTATTCGGGCGGCTTGTCTACCGATCTGTACGTTCATACATGTACCACCATCAACTATGTCATGGATGCCAAAATCCCTGAAAGTGTGATGGCCATGGGGGATTTGTACCGGTGGACCCGCTCCCGGGATGTGCCGGATACGATCAATGCATCACTGAAGTATTCTGATGGCTTTATGGTGAATCTCAGTGGGACGTTCAACAATCAGGGAGGGAATTCAGGCGGCATGCGAATTCTGGGAACGGAAGGATCCCTGGTATTTGGGAGTGGACTTCGCTTTATTCCCGAGCGGGTCAATGAGAGCAATGGCTGGATCACTGAAAGTTGGCCGAAGACCCTGGCAGATGCATACATTGCAGACCCTGCAACTCGCCATGAAGAAATGCCTTCCAGTCGCCCCCAAGCGACGCTTGCTGGCGAAGAAGTCTATCATTCAGAGGGTGAATCTTCCATGCATGTACATATTCGAGAATGGCTTGACGCGATTCGCGATGGTAGTGCGACGAAGGAAGATGCAGAGGTGGGACATCACGCTGCTGCATGCGCACACATGATCAATGCTTCGATTGAAAAGGAGAAGATGGTCAACTGGGATGGACAGAATTTGAAAACAAACTAAACCAGTCTCAGCAGAAAAAAATCACGGGTACGTGTTCTGTGAGGCGAAAGAATTGGGTTTGTAGTTTTTGCGAACGGGTTATGACTATACCCTGTGAAGGGTAATGGTTTCTTGTAACTGTAACGGGGGATGTCAGCTATTCAACCTAAGCGTTTCTGTAATAGACTACTGGTTATCCTGAAACACCGCCTTGGCTGCTTTTAGACGCTTTATTCGCTCTGCATCCGCGTTTTCCGTTGCGCCCTCGGGCACCAGTGTTAACAGGTGCTCAATGTAACTTATATCTTCGGAGTACTTGGCAAGCCTGCGCTTATGACTATGTCGGTTTTTGGTGCACTTCAGCCTGTAGGGGCTCCCTTTTCGTACGGTTACATAGTTAATATCCAGATCAAGCACGTCAATCGTTTGTTGGATATGCCGACGTAAATCCTTGGCTACTCTGAAGCTTTGGGTACGGCGATTAGGATTCAGGCAAAACGCCTGAAGTTCCGCACGAAGATCGGAAGTGCAAGGAATGTCAGCATCAATGGTCCAATTGCTGGGTTTTTCAGGAGGAGTACTGCTACGTCGGAGCAGGATGTCAACGGATTGCCGCCAAAGTAACCTGTAGGCATCCGTACCGCTAACTTGTTCAATCTTGTATAGCTCCCCCAGAGCTTCGGGTAACATGCGGTCTGGTGTAGCGGCCTTCGGAAAGTCGGCAATAGTGGTTGCCGCTTCAACGAACTCCTGTATCAGGCCCAAGTGCCAAGTGAGCGCGAAAAGGTTGCGGATTGCAGCAGAATCAAGAAATAACTGTTCATCAATCTCCCGGGTGATATATTTGAATTCTTGATCGGACGATTCACGAAGAGCTTCGGTAATCTTCTCCAGCGCCGTGCGAAGCAATGACATGGCCGATTGTGTTACATCTTGCTCCACATTTCGCCATACCGGCTCATCCTGGCCCAGATTTTCTGTGATCATTGCAAGTAAGGACAGAATTTCCTTGGGATGTGTCGGCATATATTGTTTTACCAATTTCAGCAAAAACTCCTTGGCGGTCTTGGGGCCAACCAGGGGCATGAGGCCAGCGAGTTGCTCATTCTCGCTACCGTCGTAGTGGACTAGCATAGCTCGATCAAGAAAGCCCATTGTTATGTCCGCATTGCCGGTTTTGCTTAGGAGTTCAAGCATTACCGGCCGGTTATCATCGCTATATTTGTCTCGGCTTTCTGGCCACAGGTTTGCCAGTTGAAGTAGCAAGTGTTGTATTTCGGTGTCGCTTACCCGATTATATTGTGTAGCCACCCAAGACACTGCATGTCCGATGCTGTCACGGGCCACAATTTTCACGGTATTCATGTGGGGCCAGACAACAAGGGCCGCAAAGCGGTAGATGAGATCCAGTGTCGGGCCGTAGTTGCCCATATATTCTTCCATCAGTTCCTCGTCAGGCTCCATGCCTTCAATTGAATCTATAGGAAGGATCTCTTCTTTCTGGAGTGAAAGTTCCCCGAAAGTTGGGTGGCTGCCATCACGGGCGATCCAGTTTTCCAGGTATTCCTCGCGTTCAATGAGTGTTCCAATGGTTGAACCAATTACGATGTCATCCCAGGGGTCCTGATATATTTCAGGCTCGCCCGTTTCTTGGATGTACAGCACTGCGGCGTGCATGTCACAGCTTGCATGGTCGGCTGCCTTTCCCAAAACCTGTGCTACCGCTGCGTCAGTACCTTTCAATGTGTCAAACGAGAGACCTTCTTCACTGTACGAGTGATCAAGCATCCAAACGATTTTATCGGTGGTAGCACTGTCCACCCAATCTATCAGACACTCCCTCACCTTATCCGTCAATCCGGTATAATCGGGTGCTCCCGTCCATTTTTTACCAGAGCGAATGAACAGGTTGTACACAAGAGATATGCGATGACCTTTCGTGACCGGTCGGATCTCGTGAAGGCAGTCCGCATAGAATGCAGCATACGAAAGCTCGGATGGCTCTTGGACGTTCATGTCGAAGACGGTTTCCTGGCCTGCATGGCGAATGGATAGTTCACCACCCTCGCCAGGAGTTGGCAGCGATAAGGACAGGGTGGCAATCATTCCGCGGACTTTTTCTGTATCCCGGTGGGCGGCGAAGAATCCGCCTTCTTTATAAATGAGAAGCTTGTACAGCTTTGCATCAAGCTGCCCTTGTTTAAGCCCTAAGCCTTCGCTCACGAGTTCCATGATTTGCTTGAACGAGTCTGTCCAAGCCTTGCCAGTTATGCGAATTCGACGGGCATCGATCTGCCAGCAATCACGTACCGATGTATCCATGAGCGTCTTGGTCCCTTTGCCGTAGGGAGCGCGTTCCGCCATCTCAACCAGTGCGTCAATCTGTACCTGTGGTACGGGAAATGAGAGAACCCCCACATTTTTGAGAGTAATTTGAGGCATAGGTAGATGCAGATTCCCCCCTACGCAGTAATCTCCCGGACGATCAATAGACTCAAGTAGCTCGATGAGGCGGCGCTGATTCGCCTGTTCAAAATTGTCGTCTTGGTTTGCCATTATGGTTGGAATTTAATAAAGAGTAAATGCGATCCTTCTCTCGGCTTTTTCACTTGTTGTATCCGCCTCAATGCAGACGAACTGCCTAGTCACAAAACTTCCAATTTCTCCGGCTGGTTTTTGAAACTGACATTATTTCCTGGTTGGTGTCCGATATGGTTCAATTGACAGGATGTGGTATGGAGGCTGATGAATCTTCGGGTCACTGGCGGTTCTGAGACGCTGCCTTGGCTGCTTCTAGACGTCGTATTCGCTTTGCATCTGCGTTTTCCGTTGCGCCCTCTGGCACCAGTGTTAACAGGCGCTCAATGTAATTTATATCTTCGGAGTATTGAGCGAGCCTGCGCTTGTGACCATTTCGATTCTTGGTGCAACGTAGCGTATAAGGGCTTCCCTTGTGTTCGGTGACATAATCAATATCCAAGGCAAGTACTCCAATCGTTTCACGGATACGTCGACGTGAGTTCCTGGGTACCTTGAAGTCTTTGGTACGGAGATCAGGATTCAGGCAAAACGCCTGAAGTTCCACAGAAAGGTCGGAAGTGCAAGGAATGTTGGCATCAATGGTCCAATGACTGGGTTTTTCAGGAGGAGCACTACTACGCTGAATCAGTATGTCGACGGATTGTCTCCAGAGTAACCGGTAGGCTTCTGTACTGCGAACTTGTTCAATCTTGAACAGGTCTGCCAGAGCCTCGGGTAACATGCGGTCCGGTGTGGCTGCCTTTGGGAAGTCGGCAATAGTAGTTGCTGCTACAACGGATTCCTGTTCCAGCCCCAAATGCCAAGTAAGCGCGAGAAGGTCACGGATTGCTGCACCATCAAGAGGGTTTTTTTTGTTAAATCCCCAAGTGATATACTCAATCTTTCCATGAACCTCTTTGTAGGGAACCCGACTGACGGTTTCGGTAGCCTTCTCCAGCACTGCGCGAAGCAATGACATGACAGACTGCACTGCCTCTCGCATCACATTGTGCCATATCGGCTCAGCCTGCCCCAAAGTCTCTGTGACCATCGCAAGTAGGGACAGGATCTCCTTCGGATATTCCAGCAGATACCGCTCCATCAACTGTGGTAAAAACTTCTTCGCACTTTCGGGGCCGATTACAGGCATGAGGCCAGTGAGTTGTTCATTCTCACTACCGTCGTAGTGGATCAGCACGGTTTGATCAAGAAAATCCGCCGCCAGATCCGCATTGCCGGTAGTGCTTAAAATCTGTAGCATTACCGGTCGGTTATGATCGTTGTATTTGCTTCGGCTTTTTGGCCACAGGTCCATCAGATTAGATAACATTCGGTGCATTTCAGCGCTACTCACCTCATCGCATTGTGTAGCCACCCAAGACACGGCGTGCCTGATACCACCACTCGCTATAATTTTCAGTGTGCTTGACTTGGGCCAAACGACAAGAGCCCCAAGCCGGTAGATGAGGTCCAGTGTCGGGCCGGAGTTGCCCACGTATTCTTCCACCAGTTCCTCGTCAGGGTACAAATCATCCGTTGAATCTATCGGAAGAAGTTCTCCCTCACTGACCGAAATCTCGCCGAATGGTGGATGGCTGCCATCATGGGCAGCCCAGTTCTCCAAGTGTTCCTCACGATCAAATAGGTCCACAATGGTTGAGCCAATCATGGGTTCGCTCCAGTAGCTGCCATCATGATCTATATCCGGAGCGCCGGTCTCTCGAATGTGTAGTATAGCGGCATGCATATCACAGCCTGCATGGTCGGCTGCCTCTCCCAAAACCCGTGCTACTGGCGCGTCAGTACCTTTTAATGTGTCAAACGAGAGACCTTCCTCACTGTACGAGTGCTCAAGTACCCAAACGATTTTTTCGGTCTTACCACCGTCCATCCAATCTGCCAGACACTCCTTGACCTTATCCCCCAATCCGGTATAATCGGGCGCGCCAGTCCATTTTTTGCCAGATTGGATAAAGATGTTATACACAAGAGATATGCGATGGCCTTTGGTCACCGGCCGGGCCTCATGAAGACAATCTGCATAGAATGCAGCATACGAAAGTTCGGATGGCTCTTGGGCATTCATGTTGAAGACGGTTTCCTGGTCTGCATGGCGAATGGACAGTTCACCACCTTCGCCACGAGTTGGCAGTGATAGGGACAGGGTTGCAATCATTCCAGGGACTTTTTCTGTATCCCGGTGGGCGGCGAAGAACCCGCCTTTTTTATAGATCAGAAGCTTGTATAACTTCGCACCGAGCTGTCCTTGGTTAAACCCTAAGCCTTTACTCACGAGGTTCATAATGTTCTCAAACGAATCTGACCAAGCCTTACCGGTTATACGAACTTGATGGGCATCAATCTGCCAGCAATCACGTACTGATGTATCCATGAGCGTCTTGGTCCCCTTACCGTAGGGGGCTCGTTCAGCCATCTCAACTAGTGCGTCAATCTGTACCCGTGGTACGGGAAATGAGAGGGGGCCAACATTTTCGAGAGTAATCAGGGGCATTGCTCCATGCAGAGTTCCCCCTACACAGTAATCTCCCGGACGATCAATAGATTCAAGTAGCTCGATGAGGCGACGTTTGTTCGCCTGTTCAAAATTATCGTTCTGGTTCGCCATTATGGTTACGATTAAGACTAATTGATGTGCAGATTCAACCCTGCATTTCGGTTTCTGGTCTCGCCATCCCGCCTTAATGATGGCAACCTTTTCCGGGGGAACATAATTTGCCGTTGGCTCAGTGTCGTTGAACAATACAGTTCCCAGATAAGGATATGGCCGTCACTATGCGAAGTAATCATTCTTTATTGATCGCGAAAAATTTTGATTATTCTGGCGCTTTGCCTATTATCGTGGGAAGGTCATAAATTTAGAAAATCTTCGGTATATGGCGGCCATGATTTTCTACAATTTTTCATTTATTTCAGGCTAGCGGCTGCACGATTGGGCAGATTGAACGGCCTGCTTTGATTGAACTGAATGACAATACGAATGGTGATCCCTGGACGAATGCATCAGGTTGGGGTAACGACACTCCGCTTGGTGGCTGGTATGGCGTGACAGTTGAAAATAGGCGGATCACAGAACTCTCGTTACCAGACAATGCCCTTGAGGGTCCGATACCGAGGGATGTAGCCAATTTTATCGAGGTCTCAGTTCTCAGAATCGCCGACAACTCCCCTACCGGAAGAAATCTCGCTCCTGTCGAATCTGATTGAGTTATGCATCAATGGAAACACGGGTCTTGGAGGTGTCTCAAGTGATGACCGGCCAATCTCGGGGCCTTGGAGTGCTCCACTTTGGGGACACCAAGCCTGTGGTCTTTTAACGAAGACAGCCGAAAAGACTCAAATCATTAAGTTGGAACGTTGGTCCATTGATATAGAATGAGCGCTCATCGTTTTTGGTGCGTAAATGATACTTCGTGCACATGTCGATCAAGTGCTGAAGTTATCCCGAGTGACCTGGCTCAAACCTGAATATATCTCCCTGCGGTTACCGTATTTTCTTGGGTAGGTCCAGGAAATAAATATGACACTTATTCGTTCTCTGCCGCAATTGGTTTTGGCTACGCGAAATACTCACAAAGCAGCCGAATTGAAACTACTGCTGGCCTCTGCATCTGTTGAGATTCTTGATTTATCTGCTTTTCCAGATGCCCCCCAGGTAGATGAGACCGCTCCCACCCTTAAAGGTAATGCAGCACTGAAAGCTTTGAGTGCGCAAAGACACACTGGGCTTTGGACACTCGGGGACGATACCGGTCTTTATATTGATGCGCTGGATGGGCGCCCCGGTATACATTCGGCTCGCTTTGCGGGTGAACAGGCTGACGCAAAGGCAAACCGTGCCATGGTACTTGAGCTACTCGCCAACAAGTCAGATCGCACGGCCCGGTTTATTACTGTATTAGCCTTGGCACATCCTGAAGGTGTTCATTACTTTGAAGGGCATCTCAATGGATGTATCGCAGGGTCTGCTTTATCTACCCGAGGCTTTGGCTATGAATCAATCTTCATCCCAGAGGGGTTTAGGGTCAGCCTTGCACAGTTGTCCAGAGAAGAGAAAAACAGGATCAGCCATCGGGCACAGAGTGCAACTAGGCTGGCAAACTTTATCCTCAAACTGCAGGCTGGATGATTGCTCTTGTACAACGCGTCCAAAAAGCTTCGGTCACCGCAGAGGATATCACGGTTGGCAGCATTGGTCCAGGCCTGCTCATCTTCTTGGGAATTCATTCGCAGGATGGCCAATCGGAAGCAGATTGGCTGGTACGCAAGTGTACACGCCTCCGCATTTTCCCGGATGATGCGGGACAAATGAATCTATCCGTTCGAGATATTGATGCCGACATCCTCCTGGTATCCCAATTTACACTCTATGGTAATACCAAAAAGGGGCATCGGCCCTCATTCGTAGAAGCTGCTCGCCCTGAGATTGCCGAGCCTCTGTATGAGTATGTTAAGCGTAAACTCTCCAGCGAACTAGGGCGTCCCATTGCCTGCGGCAGCTTCGGTGCATCCATGCAGGTTTCTCTGGTAAACGATGGACCAGTAACGATCTGGATTGAACGCACGCCAGAAGGGACTCGAGATTCTTGACTCTCCAGAACAGGCTTTAATTGGAACAGTAAATCAGTTTAAATCCTTTGCTCACGCGCATTTGTTCGTCCCGGCTCCCTGAGAGATTTGTGAATGAGTTGAGGCTCACACGCCCGGCTTGACGAGAAAAAGTAGTACTGCCGAACCAACCATCCAGTGGAGGTAGGCCTCTCTGATTACCTTGATTTGATATGAAACCGATCTAAAGTAATTCCCTTACTTTGACACTTTGTACAAACCCGCGTGTAAAGTACCGATGCTCAGACTCGTTCCCTATCAATTCCTTCTGGATGATCTGCCTTTCATTTCCCAGTAAACTTTGGTGCCTTTAAGTGGGCTGGAGTTTGGGACGTAATCAAAAGGCCTATTACCGTTGGAATCACATGCGTTTATATCTGCACCTGAATTCAGTAGACACTGTACAACTTCAGGAGTAGTACTGTAATGAGCAGCCACATGAAGGGGTGTTAAGTCAGAATTGCTCGGCACATTCACATCTATGCCCATCCTAATTAAAAGCTGAATTACCTCGGGGTTGGTAGATTTTGCTGCCGCCACATGTAATGGTGTCCCACCATCTGTAACTGTTGCGTTTAAATCAGCACCCGCTTCAGTCAAGATTTGCAGTATTTCGGGATTAGCACATTTTGCAGCCAGGTAAAAAGGTATCACACCATCTTTGTCTGCTGCGTTCACATCTGCACCTGCAGCAATTAAGAAGCTAAAAACATTAGGTGTCTCACAGTGTAGTGTGGCTATAAAAATGGGAGTTTGGTCACATTCATCCCGAGCATTCACATCAGCACCCGCATCAATGAAAAGTTGTAAAACATCCAAGGAACAATCACCCAATACAGCCCAGTGAAGTGGAGTCCAACCATCAGCATCTCGTGCAGTCACATCAGCACTAGCCTTCAGTAACATTTCAATCACCTCGCGAGTTACGCCGTATTGTGCGGCCGAGTGAAGAGGAGTCCGGCCATTTTTGTCTACCGAATTCGGGTCAGCATCTGCCTGAATGAATAATTGTACAACTTTGGGGGTTTCTGCATTTCTCACAGCCGCATGAAGTGGTGTGTCTCCATATATGCCGCTCGCATTCACGTCCGCTCCTGCATCAAGAAGTATCTTCATGATTTGAGGGTTTTCGTGACACACCGCAGCCCAGTAAAGTGCAGTCCGGCCATTTTTGTCCACTGCATTTATATCAGTTGTTACATCAACCAGAGTCTGAAGGATCTTCAAATTCTCATTGTGTGCAGCGGCTAAGTGGATAGGGAGGACATTTGCAATTACTGATCCCGTGTTCCCCCCTGCATCAATCAGTTTTTTTATGATGTCCAGATTCTCGTTGAATATTACAGCTAGGTGAATTGGGGTGTAGTTATTTTCATTCACTGCCTTGACATCAGCACCTGCATCGAGAAGAACCTGAACTATTTTAGAATTATGGCTATTTCTGACAGCTAGGTGGAGGGGAGTATAGCCATATCTATCCGTCGCCTTTACATCAGCACCTAGGTTAATCAGAATCTGAATTATTTCAGAATTATCATTCAATCTCGCAGCTTGCTCAAGCGGGGGCTGATCCGTTGATTCCACTGCGTTTGCATTTGCCCCCGGGTAAATTAAGGCTTCTGCAATCTCACGACGCTCGTTTATTTGTACTGCGAGGTGGAGCGGGGTTTGCCCCGCTGAGTCTGCTGCATTCACATCTGATCCCGCGTGAACCAAAGTTTCTACAATCCCACAATATTCGGTCATTTGTTCTGCGAGGTGGAGCGATTTTTTCCATACTGGGTCTGCTGCGTTTACATCATCATTCGCATGAATCAAAGCTTCTATCATCTCGCTACACTCGTCTATTTGCACTGCCAGGTGGAGCGGGGTTTGGTCATTTTCGTCCACTACAGTGGTCTCCGCACCGGAATCAAGGAGCATCCTTAGAATTTTCGCCGATGCATTCCACTTACCCGCCCAGTGGAGTGGGGTTTGCCCCTCTTCATCCCGCGCATGAATATCAGCACCTGCAGCGAGCAAAATCTGAGCAACCTCCGGTTTCGCATTTTCAGTAGCGCAGTGAAGTGGGGTTATATCATATTCGTCCGTTGCATTCACTTCCGCACCTGCGTTCAGTAAGACCTCTAGAATCTCGGAGCCCTTTTTATTCCTCGCAGCAAAGTGAAGTGAAGTTTGACCATCTTCAGTCACAGCATGTACATCAGCTCCCTGATCAATAATGGATTGGACTACTTTGGGGCGGTTGCTGAATCCAGCAACTACATGGAGCAAAGTCCAATCGGATTGATACTGTTCATTGAGGTATTCTTTCTCATCAATTGCAGACCGAATTTCCTCGGGGAGAGCATTGAGGAAGTCAGAGGAAAAAAGATCTTTTCCGTTCATGTACTACTGAGGCCAAAGTTTTAAATGTATATCAAAAAATGGATTTTAGATAGCTGAACGCACGTAATTGGCGATTGAACAAGAATACGGCTTTTTACCGATTCGACCGTCACGATAGTTCGGGCTTTCCTTCGGTTTGGCACGTCAATTCAGGAATTGCGCTTGGTGTAGCAAAACACGAATTCTGACGCACAACAACTCCATTATCTGCCGAAATTTCCTGGCTGATCAGAGGTTTACAATATCAGGCCCGTACAGAGAATAGTCTCTCTTCAGGGTGTGATCCTCTATATCTGAGAATCTCTAAAAACCGCTACTCCATTTCAGCTGCAAGCGTTTCGTGCGCAGCCTCCAGTGCAGCCTTTACTTCCAGGATTCCCTCAACTTCACGACCCTCGGGGCCATGCTCAATCCCACAGTATCCATTGTAGCCAGCTGCCAGAACAATCCGCATCATGCGCTCATAGTCCAGAGGACTGGAATTACCGTCATCATCGTACACATTGGGTTTCACACTTACTCCGGTCGCATACGGCATGAGCTCTTCCACCCCGCGGTACGAGTCATAGGTAGTTTCCTGGTCAACCCGAAAATTCCCGAAATCGGGGAGTGTACCGGCACGGGGGTGGTCTGTCATTTCAATCGTACCTGCAAGCCACTTCCCGTTACTGGAATAGCCGCCGTGGTTCTCAATGATTACATGCAGACCGTGCTCATCCCCAAACTCACAAAGCTGATGCAGACCATCCGCAACCAGTTTCATTTGCTCATCGTAGCTCCCTTTGCTGTAACCATTGACCCGAATTGAATGGCATCCCAAGTGTTTCGCGGCAGTCACCCACTTAAAGTGTCGTTCTACGGACTCGCGCCGCAGCTTGGCATCAGGGTCCCCTAAATTTCCTTCGCGATCACACATGATGAGAATGCTGGTTGCTCCCACATCCTCGGCACGCTTTTTCATCTCATTCAGATAGTCGGTGTCTTCCGCCCTCTCCATAAAAAATTGATTCACATATTCCAGTCCCAAAATCCCATTTTCCGCCGCAACAGAGGCAAAGTCCAGGTTGTCAATTTTTCCAGCGAAAATGGAGCGATGTAGTGACCACTGAGCAAGTGAAATCTTGAACAGTTCCTTCCGAGGTGAGCCCCAAACTTGGGTGGACAGGGGGAGTGCGGCAACGGCCAAAGCACTCGTCTTTAAAAAATTCCGGCGAGATGTACGCATTGTGTTGTACTGAATTTGTTGTGATTACTGTGCAAGACCAGGGCCATTGAACTGAATCCAGTCAAGTTCCATGATCGGGTCTTCTCCTGCAGACTCAAAGGTAAGGATTAGTGTGATAGTATTTTCACTGGGGGCAATCGGGAGTGTAACCTCACGCCAGTTGTCATAGGCCCCTTTGGGCAGTGATGACATTCCCGGAAAGTCAGGGGACACACCAGCGACATAATCTGCCTGGTGGGGTGTGATGGGCTCACCAGTATCCGGCGAGATCTCAATTTCTGCTAAAACAGTTGCAGGGGTGTCGGCAGAGAATTGGAGCATACCCGTCCCGGTTGTGCGAAAACGCAGGGTAACACCGTCTATACCGTGAAGGTTCAGCGGCGCATATGTAAGTCGGGATCCATTTTCAAGAGGCATCGCGCTAAGTACCGTCCCCCTCCAGTCCCTACTCGCGGGGTGTGTCGCATAGGTTTCCCGGGTCGATTTTTCCGAACTGGTAACATGCTCGGCCTCTTTCAAACGGGGGTGCAATTTTATTTTCTGGCAGGAAGTTCCCAGGCATGCCTTGACAAGAGCGAAACGATCTACATAGTGTATTGGAGGAGAATGTGTATAGGCCTGTGTGATTGAAAACTCTCCCTCCGGTCCAGCGTGGCGGGACAAGGGAATTGGAGATGTATCAAATCCGCTGAATACATGGATGGCCACTTCGTCTTCGATTGCCTGATCGTGCACGGTAATGCGATAGGTGTAGGTTGAATCAAAATCAAATATGCCGCCATTCGGAGGCCAGACCAGACTTAGCGGCAGTGCTAGAGGGGATTCAGACGCGGCTGGATCTGGTTGCTCCGAGGAGCCATAGTAGTCCAACCGCACCAGTTGTGCATTCGCGTTACTTCCCCAGAACTGGTCTCCCCATTCAATAATGTAGAGATGGCCGCGCGGCCCGACCTCGATGTCCATCGGCCTGATGTAGTCATTACCCGGCAGGAACGGGTCAATCTCCAGGACTTTTCCATTCTCATCAAGAGAGACGATCTTGACCCAATTACGCATCCACTCATAAATCATGACCTTCCCGTTGTAATAGGGAGGAAGAGCAGTGTCCAATGCATTGGCCTGATCGAAATGGAAAATCGGGCCAGCCATTGGGTTCAGGCCTCCAGCACCGAGTTCAGGGTATTCCTCACTGGGGCCATAGTAATAGCGAATCCATGCGGGGAGCGCTGGAGGGAGTTCGCGAGCACCGGTGTTGTACTTAGATTCGTTGACCGGGTGGCTGGCATCCGGCTGGACATACTCCTGTTCCGCCGGATGGTAGTGTGGATACGGGTCATTGTAACCTGTAAAGAGTGGCCAGCCATAAAAACCGGGTTCCTTTGCCTGATTGAATTCATCCCAGCCATCTACGAGGCCGGGACCCACATCTCCCCAGTACACCCATCCCGTTGAATCGTCAATGGAGATTCTGAATGGATTCCGGTGCCCCATTGAATAGATCTCTCCGCGGTGCAGAGAGTCCGCCTGGAATAAATTGCCTTCAGGAATCGTGTAGGTGCCATCCGGCTCGGGTCTGATTCGGAGAATCTTGCCGCGCAGATCATTCGTGTTGGCGGACGAGCGCCCCTGATCCGACGTTTGTCTCAGATATGGATCGGGGGCATTCCGATCGCCACCAGAGTTATCCCCAGTGGATAAATACAGTAATCCGTCTTTATCAAACTGGATAGAACCGCCGGAATGACAGCACCTAATGCGCTGGACCGGGACCTCCAGTACCGGGATTTCGCTGCCCATGTCCAACATGTGACCGTAGTAGACGAACCTCGAGAGGCGGTTCACCTTTGGCCCATCGGAAATCACAGAATAGTAGATGTAGAGCCACTGATTCTCATCAAAGTTGGGATCCAGAGCCAATCCCAGGAGCCCATCTTCAATCCTTTTATCCACCGGCAGCCACCCAATCACGCGCATTGCTCCGGTTTCGGGCTCCCAGATTTTGACGGTTCCGGCCCATTCAACGATAAAGACACGTCCGTCAGAGGTAATGTCAATCTCCATAGGGTCGGTGAGTTCGGTAGTGAGAATCACTTCGTCATAAGCGGATGCAAGGGTTGCCGTCACATCCGCCTCTACGATTCCCGCCGCCCACTGAATTCCTCCCAATAGATGAGAGCGCATGTAGGGGTCCTCGTAGCTCTCCACCGTATGCCCGAGTCCGGTGTACCATGCACGCCCCCCATCGTAATGGTGTGCCCAGGCAATCGGATGGTCGTCCCCCATTACTCCCCCTTCATAAGAAGATTCTTTGACCACGGCCAGTACATGGACGTTGGCTCTTGGGTTCAGTCGATAGTTGTACCACTCATCGGTGTGATTCCAGAGCAGGGGCAGCCCTTTGGTCGAAGGATGGAATCGGTCAGTCACGGCGATATCTGCCGACTGGACATCCGGGTGGTCTGAAAAATATGCGCCAACCAGACCGCCATACCATTCCCAGTCATATTCGGTAGTTGCAGCACCATGAACACCGACCCATCCTCCTCCTGACTGGAGATAGGCCATCAGCCCTTCCTCCTGATCAGCATCAAAGACATCTCCCGAAGTATTCAAAAAAACCACGGCACGAAAACGTTGCAGGGAGTCTGCATGAAAATAGTCTGCATTCTCGGTTGCAAGCACCCCAAAATCATGTTCGGCTCCGAGAGCTTTGATCGCTTCCACACCGGCTTCAATAGAGTTGTGCCGAAACCCTTCAGTCTTGGAAAAGACCAGCACATCATAGTTGTGCTGCCCCACCGCATCTGTGACATCAATGCCGATAATCGCAGCCGCGATCAATCCGATCAGGCCTGCTTTTATCACGTTCTGCATGTCAGTCGAGTCTCTTTATACGGATATTGCGGTACCATACTGGTTGACCATGATCCTGAAGGCCGATGTGTCCTTCGCGTGCAAATGCCGTTCCGGCCGTGGGGAATTTGTTCCATGATCCATCCGGGTTCGCATGCGGTGTCCGCCATCTCGCAATATCCATATCTACGACATGCTTTCCGTTTAGTCTCACCTGAATCCGGCTGCCTCGGCAGATCAATTGATAGGTATTCCACTCTCCCGGGGGATTAATGGCATTCTTGGCTGGTGCCTGCAAATCGTAAATCGCCCCTGCGGTTCCAGTACGGCTCAGGTCCGGTCGGCCATAAGAGTTGGCTACCTGCACCTCTAAGCCGGTATAGACCGGATCCATGATGTCGCTGGTTCGGAAGAAGATACCGCTATTGGTGCCTTCGATTACCTTGAAATCCAGCTCCAGTATAAAATCTCCATATTGCTCGGTTGTCCACAGGTAATCCAGGTTGTGTTCCTGTCCATCCGGGTTTTCTCGCCGTACGGTAAGCTCCCCGTTTTCAACGACAAACTTGTTGTTCTCTCCGGTGAGCCAGCCGCTCAGGTCCTCCCCATTGAAGAGGGTTTCCCATCCCTCGGGGTCTTTCGCTGGATCTTCGATAGCCATGGGTTCGTCTAGCTCCCGAATCCAGATATTCCGAAATTGAATATTGGAACTGGTCGGATTCAGTGCATTCAGCGTTTCATCCCATCCTCCGTGGTGCTGCAGTGCGATCGGGCCGCGCTCGGGGAGCTCCGGGATTTCGGCGTTCTTAATCACCTGTTTCCCGTTCAGCATAACCCAGATTCGATTCCCAATCAGGGTAATGTCCATAGAATTCCATTCCCCCATCGCATGATCTGCGCGCATGCGGGGAACAGCTGCCGCACGCTGCTCAGGCGTTGCATCAGGGTTTGTGCGCACCCCCCACAGCTCACCGGATCCAACCCCCCAGTTCCAAATATTTACCTGCTGCGTGGTACCGCGTAAAAATATGCCGGAGTCTGAGTTGGGAGTGGGAGTGGTCATGACGGTGCCATCCTCATCCCTCTGGTAAGACCCGTCTGGAAGGATGGTCGGCATGTCAAAGATTCCACTGGCACCTTTGAATCGCCAATCCACATGCAACTGGAAATCTCCGAATTCTTCGGTTGTCCAGAGGTGTTTCTCCTCCGCTTCGGAGAGGGCGTCGTAGTCAATCATGTACTCTTGGGTGGTCCAATGTCCCCCGTCTCCTTTCGGTACGTTCCATCCTGAGAAATCCTTCCCATTGAAAAGTGCGCGATATGCAGGCCATTCGCGCCACGTTGGATATGTGTGGTAAGGTGGAAGCTCGTTCGCGTAGCGGGGCTTTGGTGGGGTTCCCTGATTGTAGAAGACATAAAGCCCGGTCTTCCCTGCAAGGACCACATCTTGGTCCCCATCTTTGTCCATGTCCTTTACATTGATTTTCATTCCGACACCAACGACATTATTGGGTGGCGGGCTGATCCCTCCCTCCTCCGGGTAATAGGGGGTATGGTTATACGAGAGAATATGTCTCTGGAATTCGCCGCCCTTGATATCATACCAGAACACAAAAGAAGGATCTCCCACCCCGACATCCCCTCCGTAGTGTGCAAACAGGCGCTTACCCGCAATCAGGTCGTCCTTCCCATCCCCATTCAGATCTCCCATTGCCAGGGAATGAAAAACACTAAAATCGGTTTCAATCCAGTGCCTTGTAAATGACCGCACACCAGAGGCATCCACGGACTGTTCGTACCAGGCTAGTCCATATGCGTGTGCACTACCAAGGATGACATCGTTCAGACCATCCTCATTGACATCATGTACGATATTCGGGTGCGCGGTTGCCCCTGCTTTTTCAGACAGAGCGCTTTCGAAGTTCCAGTCGGCATGGAAGGGCCAAGGTCCACGTGGATTATCCGGTTGCTCATACCAGCCCAGGCCCGTGACAATATCAAGGCGACCATCCATATTGAGATCCCCAAGTGCGTTGCCATGGGTATCTCCATCGGTTCCGACAACGTACTCAATCCAGTACGGGGCTTCATCAATATGCTCAAGCCATGTCATCCCCTGTCCTTCAACCAGACTCCAGTGGTTGACTAGAATATCTTCGTCTCCGTCCCCATCAATGTCTCCGTGGACAACTCCTTCCATATTGAAGGCCTGATGGATCTTGTGCGATTCCCACTGTTCACCTGGATTGAGTGGCCTTCCAGGGTTACGATACCAATAGGCTCCTTTCATGAACATCCATCCGCTGCTCACGATATCCTCCCATCCATCAAAGTCAACATCAAGCGCAAATTCGCTGTTACTTTCTGTCTCCGGGCCATTGGTCTCGGCCCCCGGGCGATAGTTCAGGTGTTTAATCCATAGGGGGGCCTCGTACCAGTTTCGTCCTGCCGCGATATCGTAGTCGCCATCGTTGTCAAGATCGGCGACAGATGCGGTTTCTGAAAAGGGTCCGAACCAGTAACTATTCTGGAGGGGGTCATGCACGGGGCCATCAATTTTTACGGGTATAAAGATGATTTCCTGTGCATAAGCAGATACGGTCAGGTTCAGAAGAACAAGCAGTATTAAGGTGGAGCGGAGGAAGTGGGTCATGATACAATCGGTATAACGGTCTATTCGGATTACTGCGTAGTGAGTCGGGGCAAAGAGCCCCCATGTCTTGGTCGGTCCTGACTCATGATCATTTGAAGCATTATGGGGGCAAGTACGTAAGGTTTTGGGCACATTGTCCTTTATCTCAACCACGCTTTCTTTACATCAGGATTTCCTGCGTCTGTAAGATACTCTATCTGGACTTCAGACAGCTTCAAGTCCAAAGCGGCCAAGTTCTCCAGAACCTGTTCTTCTTTGCTTCCCCCAATGATCGGGAGTACTGGTGGATTGCTCTGCCGCATCCAGGCGATGATGATCTGATTCACGGTTGAGCCGGTCTCCGAAGCTACAGATTGTAGTGCCGCTAGGCGTTCGTCGGCTTCCGGGCCTGCAAATTGCGCAGGCACAGGGCGGTGATCACGGGAGTAGGCACCCTGCAAAAGGATCGAGTATGCAATCAGCGATATATTGTGGTGAGCACAGAACCGCTTCATGTCTTCAGTGATACATATCTGTGGTCCAAAATCTGCGCCATGCCGCGGCCGCAGATAGGTATACCGCTGCTCAACCACACTGTATTTTGTGAATCCACGCAAAGAGGCCAGCATATTCGCCTCTGCCACTCGCCAGAGCCATAGATTACTCGCTCCCAGGATGCGCACCTTTCCGGCGGTCACCAGACGGTGGAATGCCTCCATGGTCTCTTCGACCGGAGTCTCGAAGTCATCCCTGTGTGCATAGTAGACATCAATGCAGTCTGTCTGGAGGCGCTGAAGGCTCTTGTTGCATTCTGATTCAATCTCCGAAGCATTCAAGCCACCTTCGCACCCGGGGTAATCGAATCCGAGTTTGGTACTGAGCACCATCCTAGCGCGATTGCCTCGCGCTGCCATCCAGCGCCCGATCGTACTCTCACTCTCTCCGCCCACACATCCCGGGTACCAACTTGCGTAGAAGTTGCCGGTGTCAATGAACGTGCCGCCGTGATCGGCAAAAAGATCCAGTAGCGTGTGGGACTGGGTTTCGTCTACGCGGCTGCCGATCAGGTCTGTCCCGTAGCAGAGCGCACTGACCTGTACGTCAGTATTTCCAAGTTTTTGCTGGTCCATCAGTCAACGAAGGTCACAATGGCAGCACCACCGAGCAGGAGTACCACGCCAAGGCTTTTGATCAAGGTAATCGGTTGTTCGGGCGAGCCCAGCCAGCCGTAGTGGGACAGCACCATTGCGGTAATCACCTGTCCGGCAAGGAGTGACATGAATAGCGCACCTGCACCGACCTTTGGGATGAGAGCGGCAATCGCAAATACGAGGAGCGCCCCCATGATCCCTGCGGTAAACAGTACCGGGTTCACGTCCTGCAGGCGGCCGAAAAATTCGGTTTCCCAGGCGGTCAAGCCCACAACAATGGCGGCAACTGCGCCAATGCACCAAAAGAGAGCGTTAGCCATTTGTGGGTTCTGAACGGCCGCGCCGACGCGTCCGTTCATGGCTAGATGGACTGCCAGCACAATGCCGAGTCCGAGTGTGAGCAGGAAAAATGCCGCTTTCATGTATTCAGGGGTTTTGTGTATGTGTAGAAAGATTGAATTTAGAGATGAATCCACCTCTGCTTTGTGTGGCTCTCCATAATCGCGTCACAGAGAACCATCTTATAGAGGCCGTCCGCGAAAGTTGGATAGCGTGCCGACTGGGGATCTGCACCGGATGCAATATCCTCATAAAAGGCGCGGAAACACTGTTTGAAGGCATCGGGGAAGCCTTCGTTATGGCCACCGGGGTAGTTGCTGAACCCGCGAACCGTAGTATCCATCAGGGCGGGGTCACGTGTGAACAACTCATTGGGTTTAGACCTGTGGCCGATAAATAATTCATTCGGGCGCTCACTGCACCATGAGAGCGAGCCAGCCTCGGCTGAGATCTCGTATGTGCAGTAATTCTTGCGTCCTGCGGTCACCTGCGATACCCAAAGCACCGCCCGTGCACCTCCTTTCATGCGCAGGATCACACAACCGCAGTCCTCTGTATTGACAGGGACATCTTCCAGATCCTGTCCTTCAGCACTGGTGTACGTAGCGACGCCACCCTTCGGTTTTTTTCGGACGGGATGAACGATGCTCAAATCTGCAAATACGGATTCAGTCTTCAGTCCGGTGATTGAATGGATCAGGTCGAGCCAGTGGGTGCCGATGTCTGAAACGGCACGCAGGGCACCTCCTTCGGAGCTTAGCACACGCCAATTAAAATCCGTATCGTAGAGCAGCCAATCCTGAACGTAGCGGCCAACGACACTGTACACTTTCCCCATCTTCTGGACGCGTGCACGCGCCTCAAGATTCAGCGGGTAGAAGCGGATATTGTAGCACACTCCGGCGTGCAGGTTTTTCTCTCTGGCCAAAGCAACCAACTCCTCTCCTTCCTTGGCATTCATCGCCAGTGGTTTTTCGCACATCACATGCTTACCGGCAAGGAGTGCGCGACGTGAAAACTCGTAATGTAGAACGTTGGGGACAGCCAGATGTACAGCCTGGACGGTCGGATCGGAGAGGACCTCTTCATAACTGCTGTAGCCGCGAGGTAGACCGAGTGCTTCACTGGCGGCCTCCGACTGCTTCAGATCTCTACCCAAAACGCCTCGTATCGGCATGCCGATACGCCGCAGGGCCTCTATATGAACCGGGCCGATAAATCCCGTACCCGCAACAACGACACCAATGTCATTCATCTCTGATAACCGTCCGAATAGGTGGATGTCAGGGTCATGACCGCCGTTAGGAATGGAAAGTCGCTATGGACAGGGTTACAGCGTTTGGGTTGTTTCATGGCGAAAGGTTAACAACAAAAAGGAAAGTACAAAATAGAACGCAAATAAATCACGAATGCGTACGGTTGTCACTGCATGATTTTAACGCAGACTGGGCTGGGTACATGTACAATCTGATTGGGTCCGACAAGATGCCCGGTTTCTTGATCAATACGAAAAACGATTAGCGTGTCCGAATCCTGGTTTGCGGCGATCAAATACTCTCCGGCGGGGTCCAGGGCAAAATTACGTGGGGTTGTTCCATGAGTTGGAAACCACATCGGGTTTGACAACTCTCCGCGACCCGCGATTTGAAAGCAAACGATACTGGATGGGCCACGTAGCGAGGCATAGAGGAATCGTCCGTTTGGATGGACATGGATATCTGCGCCGGACCGTTCCCCAGTGTACTCTTGGGACAGTGCGTCCACGGTATTCAATACGTCTAAATGGCCATCCTTCCAGGAAAGAGTTGAAATAGAGGAATCCAACTCGTTGAGCAGGTATGCAGTTGCTCCAGAGGGATGGAAGGCCAGATGTCTTGGACCCGCTCCCGGGTGAATTTTTACGGGATCGCCAGAAATTGTCAGGTTTCCATTATCTATGCGGTACACGTATACCTGATCTGTGCCCAGATCTGGAACAAGGCAGTATTTACCGCTTGGGTCCAGGACAATTGCATGTGGGTGGGGGGCTTCCTGACGTGCTGGATTTGGCCCAGATCCCGTGTGTTGTATATGCCCGGCAATCTGGTCAATTTCACCGTGATCGGTCAATTTTACTGCTGTGATGGATCCACCCACATAGTTGGCAGTCAGGAGGAGGTTTTCGTTGATGCTGACATAGCATGGAGCGCCTCCTTGTGTACCGATATGACCGAGTGGCTCAAGTATTGTCGGGTTGGCATCCCATCCCCATGCCTGCAAAGCGCCTTGAGGCGAGCCGTCAAACTCCAGCGTTTCACTTACCGCGTAAAGCCGTTGACGGGCAGGGTCCGCAGCCAGATACGAGGGACTCGGAAGCCCGCGAAATGCGCTCTCCGGCCGAAGGTCTCCGTCACGAAAGGAGTAGGTATAAATGCCGATTCCACGCCCATTGACATGGTCGAGGCGCTGCGTATATGTACCGACAAATACGGTCGCCATTAGCTCACTGTACCAATTTGCACGCTAGCCAGGTTCTCAAGCGCCATGATGAGTGCATGGTTTCCTTTACCTCCGAGTTCCCGCTCCTGCAGGCTGCGATAGAGTTGAAAAATCTGGCTGGTCATTGGCAGGGGGATGCCCAGTTCATCTGCTGCATCCAGGACCAGTCGCAAGTCCTTTTGCTGCAGGTCAATTGTAAATCCAGGCTCAAAATCTCGCACGATTGCCTGGGTCCCCCGGTTACTGAGCATCCAGCTGCCTGCCGCTCCATGTTCGACTGCCTCAAGTGTTTTCGCCAGATCCAGTTCTCCTTTCTGTGCGAAGAGGAGTGCTTCGCTGATGGCCATCATAGTGCCCACTACCAGGATCTGATTCACGAGCTTCACCATCTGGCCTGCACCTGTACCTCCCACATGTGTAATCCGACTGGCCATCGCGTCCAGAGCCTCCATCGCACGGGTCACATCGGCTTCGTCTCCCCCGATCATGATGCTCAGGGTTCCATTGGCTGCACCTTCGCTGCCACCGCTGATGGGCGCATCCAACATTCGCAATCCCGCCGTACGAAGCCTCTCTTCCATGCTGACGGTCGCCTGAGGGCTGATCGTGCTGGTATCAATGATCAGTGAACCGGGCTTTGCACCTTGTACAACCCCATTTTCTCCGAACAGCACCTCTTCCACATCCTGGGTTTCGCTCACGCAGAGGATAATAATATCAGAGCGTGCTGCCACGGCGGCCGCGTCCGGTGCCCCATGCGCCCCGGCAGCTTCAATGGGTGCCATGCGAGAGGAGGTCCGATTCCAGACATGTACTTCAAAACCGGCTTTCAGGAGGTTGCGCACCATCCCCCCGCCCATAATGCCAAGGCCAATAAATCCAATCGTTTCTTTCATTGTCAATGAGGAATATAATACAGGCTCTTTTATTGGGGCAATTGCTGGACGGATGTACAGGTTTATCCCTGAACTGTCTGTAACTGTATCCTGCTCGGGGTCCCGGAACTAAAATAGTTTTCCGTGACCATTGTGGTGATGTCTCTGATCCATGGATCAGCCTGCATAACGAGGCAGAAAAACACCTAGATTTTTTCAGAGTCAAGTCTATACAGATGTTCTCCAGCCCTGGGCACGTACAGGTAGTTCGGGTCCTTTCGGTCTCTCCACCAAGGAAGGTCAATGGAGTCTGGGTCACAGTATTCAAGACCAACTTTTTCGCATCGTTCTTTGGGGATCTGGCTGGCGAGTGTAAGACGGATGCGGGGGGTATCTACACCATCCTTGTAGGTGGTTTGCCCACGAACATGTGCCGCATGCGCAAGAACAGTCCACGGATAATGGCGATATTTTTCCCAGTTTGCTCTGAAGTAGTCCGTGCCGTGAAAGCCGATGGTATCCAGGAGTGCGCCGTGGGTATATGAGAGTTCTGAAATATGCGGAGCATAGAGGAGAATTTCGCCACCATCAGCAATGACCGGTTCCAGTTTATACATCCCCTTTGCTCCTGTCCATAGATCATCATACATGGATGGGATGACCGCAAAAGCCTGAGAAACCGGGTTTTTCATCCAGGTGATATGTAGTTGAGCAGAGTGCCGGGCTGCTCTTAGCCAGGATTCATCCTCGTTGTCTCCAATGTAGACTCCGGCCAGACCCTCCCCCTGCACAACCAGATTCATGAAAACGCGGCTGCAGGGGATCTCATTGGCCGCCCGATTGATCAGTCGGCGAATCGGGGTGTCGTACGTACCGATAATTGCGCGGCTGGACATGAGGGCACCGACCCAATGGGTAAAGTCAATGACTTCTGGTCCACTGATTCCAGGGAAAAAGTATTTATTGCCTCCTGAAAACCCTGCCACCTCATGTGGAAAAACCGGGCCGCACACCAGGGCCACATCATAGTTAAGCACCTTTCTGTTGATCGTTACGGGAAGGGGGCGTTTAATCAGTCCTCCGGTAATTGAAAAGACCTCTTCATCCGGGATGGTCGTTAAGGTGACCAGTTCTGACGGGTCATCCCAGGCATGATTAAAAAGATTGACGCTCGAATAACGACCGCATTTTTCAGCATGTGAGATTCCCACAAGCTCCAGGCGAGCCTCTTCACTCATCGGCGGATGGGTTCCGAGTGCAATCAGGAAGTCCAAGGCTGCTACTCGCTCCAGTAGAAGATCACAGAGCAGGGGAAAGATCGTAGGGAGTGGCACCGTACGCGTTGCATCCGGGATGATCACCAGGACTCGATCACTGCGTGCAAACCTGTCCCGCAACCCTTTTTCAAGAATCCGGGTGATGTCTGTTTGAGTCAGCAGCGCTTTTGGTGACTTAGGCTTCATCAAGGATTCGTCTTTGATTCCAGGCGACTCAGATATCCATGCTGAACAGACGTTTCATTTCTGAAGTTTCTTGACTATGCGGACGCGTTAGCAGAAGATGCGATGGTGTCACGGAGGAGTGTTTCCAGGAGGCATGTGCGAACACTATCTGTGCTAGCAATAGATTCGTTGAGTTGGTCACAGAGGGTCATGAGTTCGTCGACCTTTGCGACAATGCGGTACTGTTCGGCAAGCGGTGGAATGGGGACCATGATAGTTGAGAGTGATTTGCGATTGAGCGTTGCCCCCTTGATTGCATTTTTTGTGTTGGCGCCGCGCGCAAGGTCAGGCAAAACCTTGAAGAGGAAGGGTTTTAACTCGTCAACATGTGGGCGAATGGAAATAATCGCTTCGTTATGAAACGCTGGGATTCCGAGGATTGCAATCTTTCCAATTGTGAGCTTAAAGCTCATGATCATTGTTCCTGGTGATTCCGGTTGGCGCTTAAAGACATTGTTTTGGGCTTCGGTGCTGACTGTTTCCTTCGTTGAAAGTAGGGTAGTTCCATCATTCATGTCAGCAATACTAACCCACGAGAAATCTCCCGTATTCCAAAGTGAGGGTTCCTTACGTGGTGGTGTCTTTCCTGCAGAAAAATCTACAATATTGCCAAAGTATGTCCACTGCCATGCTGATGGCAATTCAAAAGGAATGATAGTCGGATCTACCTTAGGTGGTGTTAATGATTTTCTAGTTTGATACGATCCAACTAAGGGATCTTTTTTCTCATCAATTCGCTTTAGTAACTCCGACGCTGGCTCGTCTGCCGGGTCCTGTTCTGCCAGCTTTCCCCGCACGGCAAGGTTGAGAATGGTTTGACGCAAGTCTTTTATCTGGTCCACACGGGCTGTCAGTGCAGGTAGTGCATCAATCGCAAAGCGTGCATGGGCCCGAAATATTGCCACGTTTGTGTCAGGGGTACTGATGCGAGTCAGAGTAGCTTTGGTCAGACGATCACGGGTCTTCTCACGTGTCGTACGCGATTCTTCTAATCGGTCACAGAGGGTAAAGAGTTCATCAACTTTATCCACTATACGGCGCTGTTCAGCAAGAGGTGGGAGGGGGAATGGAAGGAGGGCAAAGTCAGTACTTTTGATCGCAGGGTAAGCTTGACCACGCTGGTTTTCTTCAACACATTTAATAATAAACGGGCTACGGAGGACGATCCAAATATATCGGGGTAATACTAGGCCGTGTCCATCGAGGATCTCAAAAGCCGTGCTAACGATAGGGGGAGGATTAAAGTCATCTTCTATGACCGCAACATTCAAGAGGTAAGGACGAACGCAGGAGTATATAACATCACCCTGATGCGCAACTTTCCGAGCTCGACTAGGGGCTTTATCAGCTTCCAGTACCCTTGGAAGAGAAACTAAGCCGTTTTCTTTGTCAATAGCCGATACATCAATGTATGTAAACGGTTTGTCAGGAATTTTCTGTCCTCGATCACTTGCGATTTCTCGAATCCTAGTCCAATACCAATTCTCGGGAATAGGGAAGGAGTCTACCTTCAAAGCAGGAAGAATCTTTCGTCTACGAATCCTGCGCTCTTTTATTATTGTATTTTTTGCAGCCACAATCCGCTTCAGCAATTCTGATGCTGGCTCATCTGCCGGATCTTGTTCCACGAGCTTACCTCGCACGGCAAGATCTAAAACAAACTGGCGCAGGCGAAAAATAGCATCAGGAGCATCCACCACACGGTCATAGAGGGTGAGGAGATGTTTGGCATTCATCGCAACAGTGCCTCGGCCAAAATTCGCTTTAACTCGTCTCGTACCAAAGCCACTTCGGCTTCAGTACCGTTCAGTTTCTCAAGAAGTATTTCGGGGTCGCCTAGATTCTCTTCGATCGTGTATGGATTCTTGATGTCAAGGTTATATCCGCGCGCCTTGATCTCCTCAATCCCAACTCTCCAAGCATGCTCACTCCCTTCTCGTCCTTGGCGTTTGGTTCCGCCCCACCAAGCGACACAGTCTTCAAGATGCTCCAGTCGAATGGGCTTGGTCATGGAATAAGCCTTTTGCCCCTCGGGAACGAGGTGTTCCCAATACCATGTACTTTTCGTTGACTCCCCTTTTTTGAAGAATAGCAGGTTCGTCCCAATGGAAGCGTAAGGACGAAATACCGAGTTCGGTAGGCGTACGATGGTGTGGAGGTTACATTCCTTGATTAGCTCTTCCTTGAGTCGGGTCTTGACACCTTCGCCGAACAGAGAACCATCGGGCAGGACCACGGCAGCTCTTCCGCCAGGTTTTAGAATCCGAATGATCAAGGCGAGAAACAGATCTGCGGTTTCCCGCGTCTGGAAATGCTTCGGGAAGTTTGACTCAATTCCGTGCTCCTCTTGGCCACCAAAAGGTGGATTCGTTAGCACGATGTCAACACGGTCGTTATGCTCGTAGGAGAAGTAAGACCGTGCCAGGGTATTGTCATGACGCAGGAAGGAAGGATCCTCAATGCGGTGCAAGAGCATGTTCGTAACAGCGAGCATGTGGGGGAGCGGTTTTTTCTCTATCGCACGCAGGGAAGCTTGCAGTTCATCTTCGTCTTTAGGGCGCTTCACATAGTGTTCACGCATATGATTGATGGCGCAAGTGAGAAATCCGCCGGTGCCGCATGCTGGATCAAGCAGTATTTCGCCCGGTTTTGGATCAGTCATCTGGGTCATGAATGAGGTCACCGCACGCGGTGTATAATATTCGCCCGCATTACCCGCAGATTGCAGATCGTTCAGAACCTGTTCGTAGATGTCACCGAAATGCTGACGCTCGGCCAAGCTGTTGAAGTCAATTCTATTGATCTTGTTTATAACCTGCCGGAGCAGTTGCCCGGACTTCATATAGTTGTAGGCATCCTCAAACACACTTCGTATAACTTTCGCGCGAGGGCCGGTATTGATAGGAAGTTCTTTTAGCCTCGGAAAGAGCGTCTCATTAACAAAATTTGACAATTCTTCGCCCGTGATGCCTTCTGGGTTGGCGGCCCAGTTTCGCCAACGCAAATCCCTGGGGATTGGGGATCGGTAATTATCCCTGAGAACTTCAAGTTCTTTATCCTGATCGTCAATGATTTTAAGGAAGAACATCCAGCACAATTGGCTGATGCGCTGAGCATCGCCATCAACCCCCACATCTTGGCGCATGATCTTCTGAATGGATTTGACGGTGGTGCTAACGGACATATTTTAGGCGACCTTTTTGTACAAAGCGGATTGAAGATCATGCACGGCTTGCTTAAAACCGGGTTTTCCACCAAAAGAGTCAACCAGTTCAACCGGTGTACCGAGACGGTCAAAGGGTGAGATCTTGAGAATATTGGTATCGTCAAGGTTGAAGATGCCATCGTCGGCATACTTGTCAAGTAATGCACTGAGCACAGCGCGGGCTTGATCTCCGTATTTCGTGAAAACATCTTGCTTTTTGACGTTCGCAGCCCGTTCCCGGCGGGTTAGTGGCTCTGCGTCAAAAGCAATATGACAGATAAGATCAAAGAGATCAAGATCATTATCTAGTTCTTGGGCGATATCGGTGATCGGTAGTCCCTCGGATTCTATCTCATCAATGAGAGCCTGTTTGCGTTCCGTGGCATTCCAGCGCATCAGAAAGTCGTCAAGGCTTTCGAAGTGCTTACGTAAGGTCTTCCGGGTGAAGTCTCGCAGAGATTCGGTCACCAGCTTGCCGTACTTATCTAGGTAAGTCACCCGCTCAGCTATGATTAACACTTCAACATCATCTACATAGATTTTTCTGCGTGAGTCCACATTTGGAGGAGGTAGTGGATCTCCACCATCAATAACGGTTTCATCGCTGCTTAACTCGTCCTCGTCCCCTTGCGGCACGTCAGGTGGAACAATAGGATCACCATCTTCCGGTTCATATACTTGCACTGGTTCCCCGTCGAATTCTGGATCTGCAAAATGGCGAGTGGCACCCCGGAAATCAATGATCGTGAAGAAAAATTTCCGTGTGTCTTCATGTACGCGTGTGCCCCGACCAATAATTTGTTTGAACTCAGTCATTGATCCCACCTTTCGGTCAAGAACGATAATTCGGCAGGTTTGGACATCAACCCCAGTGGAGAGAAGACGTGATGTAGTGACCAGGGTGGGGTATTCTGATTCTGGATCGATAAAGTTACTGAGTTCGGCTTGGCCTACGGGATCACCGCCTGTGATACGCATTACATATCGTGAACGGCCCTCTACGAGATCACTGTTTTTGTTGATAAGTGTCTGACGCATTCGGGCAGCATGTTCTTGGTCGACACAAAAGATGATTGTTTTCTGAAACCGGTTGCCACTTTCTTTCAGAAAGTCCGTGACTTTCTGTGCTACAAGGTCAGTCCGCTCTTTGATCACTAACCTACGATCAAAGTCAGTCACATTATATTCGCGGTCGTCAACCTCCTCACCCCTATTGTCAAGCTTTCCTAGTTCTGGGCGCCAGCCTTCTATATCACGATCAATATGAACCCGGACTACTTTGTAGGGCGCGAGGAAGCCATCTTCAATGCCCTGCTTTAAGGAATAAGTAAAAACAGGTTCTCCAAAGTAGGCAATGTTAGAAACATATTCGGTCTCCCTCGGTGTGGCCGTAAGACCAATTTGGGTGGCGGAAGAGAAGTATTCAAGGATTTCATGCCATGCAGAATCTTCTGCGGCACTGCCACGATGACATTCATCAATCACAATCAGGTCAAAGAATGTCGGCGAGAACTTTTTAAATGCTTTCTGGTGTTCTTCAGGGCCTGTTATTGCCTGATAGAGGCCAAGATATACTTCGTAGGAGTGGTCAATATGCCGCTTGAGTTTTGTCATTGCGCCCCCGAAGGGGCGAAAGTCATTGTTAATCGCTTGGTCAACAAGCACGTTACGATCGGCAAGGAACAGGATTCTCTTTTTGCGTCGCGCTTTCCGCAGTCTCCAGATGATCTGAAAAGCAGTATAGGTTTTACCCGTTCCCGTGGCCATGACCAACAGGATACGGTCCTGTCCCTTAGCGATGGCCTCAATCACAGCATTAATTGCATTAATTTGATAGTAGCGAGAGGTTTTGCCACTGTTGTCTTCATGATAGTCCTGAAGTACGATTTCCTCAGTTTCCGATGTCAGACCTTTCCAAACCCGATAGCGCGCCCACAAATCAGCGGGTGACGGGAATTCTTCAAGAGCTAGAGTCGTCTCACGGAGCGCAGAGGTTCCCGCACGGTCGTGAAACACAAAGCCATCACCATTTGAAGAGAATGCGAAGGGGATTTTCAGGATTTCAGCGTAATCAAGGGCTTGCTGTATACCATCGCCCACGTCGTGAGAGTTGTCCTTCGCTTCAATCACCGCGAGCGGGATATTGGGCTTGAAGGATAGGATATAGTCAGCACGTTTAGCCTGCCCGCGTGTACATATTTTGCCTCGAACGCGGATACGCCCCTTGGTAAAGTGTACCTCTTCACGAATCTGTGTCATCTCGTCCCATCCGGCTCTGCACAGGGCGGGCGTGATGAATTTCGTACAGATATCACGCTCTGAGAGGTCCTGCATATCCGTCCGGTTCAGCGACCCAGTGCTCTGGTTCGCTCCACCAGCGTATTCAGGTAAAATTTCCATTTCTCAGCTAGGTGCCATCCATTTTAAATCGTTTTTCTTGTAGAACACTCGAATTGGGAGTACATTTTTAGCGATTGATTCGGCGGATTCAATTATTAGGGTGTAGTGAGAAAAGCAATTTTAACGGTTTTTTCGTGGCTAGTAGTTTATACAAGATACTTTAATTTCTTCGCTGAGTTGGAAAAAATAACCAGCTCAGGTGAGGATATATTATCATTGTGGTTGTCCTGCTTGTGAATTATAAAAAAAAAAGATACAACCTTGGTTCGAGGTCATGGTCGGTTTTATGTGACCGTTGCGGTACGGGTGCCCAGAGTGAATGCAGTAGAAGACCTCCTCTACTGTATTCAAATGATCGAAACTGATCTGCAAAGGGCTCGAAAAAGGCTGAACACCGCCCAATGGAGCATTATTGTGACGAAGATAGTAATCCTCGGGGTATCAGTGCAATGGAGTCCGCAGTACTGTTCCCGTGCTTAAGTACATTTCAGATAGATTTTCTGGACTATTAAATTATCAGGCCAACTTACTCAATCCATCTTTTCTTGGACTGAACATCATCTTGTGAAGGGTAACATGTTCTTTATGCATTTTGGGGTTCAAGGGGCGTCTCAATTGAAACGATCTCAAGCGAACTAAGATAACATCCAACTTCTAGACTAATCGCTTGACGGAGGGGAAACGTCCTGTCAGTGAATTGGGGGATGAACCGTATCTTTGAATTGTTGTTTTAGGGCAGAACTGGAGTTATAAAAACTTGAAATACCCTCACGTTATGACTGATAAGATGCTTACTGATACTGTGGATCAGTCCCCCCCTAATCGTGATTTGCAGAAGCAGATAAAGGTACTGGACAGAGTAATCGAACGCCTTCAGAATGCTGCTAAGGCTAGGAGGAAAGTGAGAGAAGGGTGGATCCCAAAACAAAATTTCTGGGATGAATTTGTTGATGTGAACTGTACTCCCATGGGGCAGGACATAGAATATGGCGACGATGCTTATTGGCATAATCTACATGGGTTATGGTATCTCGTAGGAGCCTATTTGTCAGAAGCTATGTCCTCGTATGACGACGATCTATAATGACAGATTCGACGGCAAATGGGGGTGGTGGGGTTAAGGATGGATCCAAAGTTGAAAAGATTCAAGATCAAGACACAGGATCAATAGATGAGGCAGATATTGGTCTTGAGAAATGGCTGAAACCGGATACTCCAAGTGAAATAACTCAACGAGTTGGTTTGATTCAGAGAGCATCGGTTTCATACAGTGGCCCGCTCCCTCCTGCATCCGAAGTTGCCAAATATGAAGAGGCGTACCCCGGGGCGGCTGAACGTATTTTTGCCCTCTCGGAGAACCTCCTGAAACTCCAAGACAAGGCACTCCACAAACATCATACCCGGTCCATACTCAAAACAATTACTTCCACACTGGTATCTCTAAGCATGATAGCAGTAGCTGGACTTGCAATATTGTATGATCCAGCCTGGTTATCAATCCCACTTGGATCTATAGGATTTTTGAGTTTATTACTGAGGGAGTGGTTTAGACGAACAAAAGGGCAGAAACAGAATACTCCCAATCTATCCGTAGATTAGTATCAGCCCAGAGGGTAGTGTTTTGACGAATGGTTTCAGTCCAGTAAGCTTTTTGTTTTCGGGTTCTACCGGCATTCGTATGTAGGAATATTTGAGGAACCAATTTTTCAGGCTATCATGCAGCCCTACGTTACCAGTAGATCTTCTTGCTGCGTGGTAGTTTAGGCTCTAGTAATCGATTAAATGAACGACACACCGCATAAAGTACTCCGCCAGGACCCTTCGCCCTTCCATGACGCTGCACCAGCGCCATCACATCGAACATCCATAGTTCAGCCTCTCTTGAGTATTGAGGACAGTTGACGTACATTCGCCATTGTAACATCACGAGAGTACGGGGACTGAAATTGGAGCTATCGCGAGAGTCAAAAGTCCAAGAGGGAACAAAACAAAGGCGCTTCCACGCTCAAATGCTTTTTCATCAGGAAAGGTTAGAGTTTGGTGAAATGTGGGAGGTTGATCCTACTGCTGGGGAATCTCAATACTTCAGATTGGGGAGGGTCTCATCATCTTTTGGTTCTTGTGCCAATTTTGTGAAAACATGATTTTCACTGCATTCTGGGGGAGAGGTCCAGCCCTCCGAGATGGAAGTAAATGGCGGTGGCAAATCGTTCATTATTTCGGAATCCACGGGAGCGTACTTTGACGGTTTTTATGCGGCTGTTGATGCTTTCGGCCGGGCCATTACTAACCTTGAGAATAATCGCATTGATGATTCCCCACAGATGTTTTTTAATGGTTTTGGCGGCTTCCTTCACCGGCTCCAAGCGGCAGCGCATGGCCCAGGAGAGCCACTTTTCCCAGCCCTTGCGGGCCCAGGTGGGATGCACATAATGCCATAGATTTCGGGCCATCTCCTTGATTGCCCATGCCCGGGCAGTTTTCAATGAACTGTTCTTCAACGACTGGAACCGCTTTTTCTGCTTCTTGGACATATTTTCCCGGTTCGTTAGCCAGTCGTACTTACTTCCGGTGAGGGTTGTGTCGCCTTCGGCGCGTAGCGCCTTGTGCTCCTGGCGGCGCACTTTGTCCACGGCCTCCCCCAGATACTTCGCCACATGAAACCGGTCAAACGCAATCTTCTTCTCTGCATCGGGAACACACGCGAAGGTGGACGACACGTAGGCGGGCCACATGTCCATGCTCACGCTCTCAATTCCCGCCAATTGTTCGGAGCTGAGACGTTGATACCAGTGCTTTAGCACATCTTTCGTGCGACCGATCCCCACATACAGGACCTGACCTGACTTCGCATTGGACACGATCGTCACGTATTTGTGCCGCTTGCGAAAGGAGGTCTCATCCACGCAAATGTGCGGAATGATCTCCGTTTGTCTGCGATCAAGTCCACGTGCTACCGCATGCTCCATGATCCGTGAGACCGCTTTCCAGCCCACCCCAAGCTGGCGAGACACCGCCGATACACTCGCCTCACGAAGCCAGCCAATCACCATCTCTTCAAAACCATAGGTGAACCGGGAACTCGGCGAAGCCCAGGGAACCTCCACCGTCCGAACCCCATGCGCAGGACATTTTACCCGCGGGATTCGGGCGATCAGTTCCGTACGATACGTACACGTATCAAGATGACGCCAGGAACGCGCCGTGCGCAAATCATAAAATGGACAAACCTCCTTACACTGCGGACAGGCCAGCGAAGACGTATCCGAGCAGGTTAACATGACCCGTCGTACACGATCTGGATTATCATACTCATCCGATAGAATCTCCCACGGTGAGCCCAGACCTAAACTCCCGCGGACGCCCTCTTGATTCGTTTTCATTGTATGCGTATCTGCTTTGGTTAATCTCCTCGGAATGACGACCAGAAACAAATGGAAAATGATCCCAAATCATGACCGCCTTATTCCCAATTTGCCTAAATTTACAGATCCGATCACAATAATGGGTGAAGACCCTACTCGCCGGTTCGAAGATTTTCGTGAATTAGCGGGACCGCTTCTGATTCGGGAGACGGTTGCTGCCCATGTTTGAGAATCGCATTCAAATTCCTGGAGGAATAGGTGCCCAGGGAGATTGCCTGCGCACAGGCGGCATCCACGCACTCCCGCCCATGGACTCTGGCCAAGCTTAGAACCCCCAGAACACTCCGGTATCCCTGTTCAGGCTTGATATCCATGTCCAGAACCCACGCCCGCTGCCAGCAACGCGTACGCGCGCCGGATCGCGTCGTGGGCCGATTTCTTCGGTCGATATCCGTACGAGTCGGGATGAAACACCCGTTCCAGGATCGGCTCCAGTACCTGCTTTACCACCATCTGTGCCACCCGGTCGGCCACGGTGGGAATCCCCAGCAGTCGAACGCCTCCGCTCGACTTTGGAATATTCACCCGGCGCACCGGCTTGGGATGATAACTCCCCGATGCCATCCGATTCCAGATCTTGTAGAGATTGTCTGCAAGATTTTCCTCAAATTCTGCGATCGTTTGTTCATCAATCCCCTCCCCTCCCTAGTTCTCCTTTACGCGTTTCCAAGCCTCCCAAACTTGGCGTTTGGTCACCGGAAACGGCTTTGCGTTTTGCGCTGAAGCCCTCCCTCTCGGTTGCTTCGTTGCCTTCCGCTGCATGGTTCACCCCCTTCGCTCTATCCCCATTACAGGAGCTTCAAGACTACTACGGGATGATCCGCCCGTGTGGGGTGCATTGGTACTCAATGCCTTACGGGTACTGCCGCTTGGCACGCTCCCTTCGCAGCACCCCGACACGTTCTCACGTTCCGTACAATGGCCTGAATCACAGTCTCGCCATGTATATGCCGGAAGTCAGTAGACCAGTAAAACAGGCCCCCGTCTACCTTATCCCGAAATTGCATACTTATCCCGATTTTGACCATCTTCTAAGGCTTTCGACACGTCTTCCATGGTTCACTCTCGTTCGACTCTGTGATTCCCACCTGACAGGTTCCTACACCTGCCTTTTCCCGACACGCTCACCACGACACCTCTTTAATGTCGCAGCTGTGGGTGGTTTGCAACCTCCGCCTGTACGGCGATTGCGAGGGGCCCGCCCTCATCCATTGTACAGTTCGGAATACATAGATTAGTTCATTTCATCACCTCCGAGGTGACACACATACGCCGGCCACATGTCCATGCTCACACTCTTGATGCCCTCCAACTGCGCTGAACTAAGCCCGGCATACCAATCCTGAAGAGAGGCTTTCGTACGACCTTCACCTACATGCAGCACCGTGCCCGATTCGGAATCGGACACGATGGTAACATAGTCATGGCGCTTGCGAAACGAGGTCTCGTCCACACCAATATGGGCAACGCGCTGCTCCGATCTACGTGCAAGGCCCCGTTCGACCGCGCGCTGCATGATCCCATCGATCGCATTCCAACTCACATCCATCAAACGGGCCACCGTCGACACACTCGCCTCTTGCAACCAATCAATCACCAGGGACTCAAACTCCACCGTGAACCGAGCTCTCGGTTGCGCCCACGGAACCGATACCGTGCGCACTCCATGCTCAGAACACGCCACAGGAGGAAGATCTGCAACCACCAGCGTGCGGTACGCGCACATATCCAGATGGCGCCATTGCCGACGACGCTGATCATAACCCGGACATATGGCGTCACACTCTGGACACCGCAATGGGTGGCCTGCTTTGCAGGTTACCCGGATCTGGACTTCCCGCGTCTTATGCGCAATCGTCACATCGGAAACCTCCCACGGTGAATGAATACCTAATAGGCGGCGGATGTCTTTCGGTCGTACGGACATATCGTTGATGAAAATGAAGTGAAAGAATAAAATCGGAAGGAAACACTCGGAACATGCAAAAAATAGACTCAAATTCTCCCCACACTCCTTACATTTACAATCGAATCCGTCGTTCTACCCATACAAACGGGGGAAGAGCCAAGAAAATTTTTGGAATTAAATTGTGGGGGCCGTATACTTTGGTCGTTCAGTAGGTGCTCTCCGTCTCACAGGGTGGGGAACCACTGCTAGTCTAACAAACGATATTGAACCATCCATTCTATGGATATAAAACCAAAACATTTTACAATGCGTAAACGAAGGAACTCCTTGATACGGTCATTTATCGCTCTGTTTTGTGTAGTTATGCTGATATTTTTCGGTAGTAATGCATACTCGCAAAGCGATTTATACGATATAAAATGCAACCATACATGTAGCTTTATGGGATGCGGACTCGGTTCTGGACCGTGTCGTGGTGCGAATGTCAGATGTTGCCATACTGAGGATCTTCCCTGTACTTCAGATGAAACATGGGGCGTATTATGTTGGGGAGGTGCGTTCAGATGAAAGTAACAATTAGATCTCGTAAATCTCGGGTGCTTTTTGCATCATTGATATTCGCATTACTCATTGGTCTGTCGGGGTGGACATCTAATAATGCTGGACTTGGTATGACGCCTGACTGTGGTAGTGCACAATCATGTCGTGCGGTGGGGTGTGGAGGGGGAAATAAGCTGTGTGCGCTTATGCTATGTGATTATTGTCTCGATGAAATTCCTCTTGTACCTTGCTTCCCGGGGGTCCAGCTATGTACTGATTGGGGATTTTTTTAATGAACGGTAGGTACACGGTCCTGATCTGCTTTTTTGTTTTGTCCTGTAGTAGTGGCGAAGACGAGGCTAACTTTGGAGATTTTTTGTTTTTAGAAAAAGCTGAGGAGCAACAAACAAGGGAGAGGGTTTGGGAAAATGTTTCTGTGAATAAGATGTTTGAGTTGCCTGCGGATGAAGAGATTATGCTGTATGATCCCCAAGATATCATACCGGACACCAACGGAGATATGTATGTTGTAGACTACGGGGTGTTTCAGATTTTGCGGTTTGATTCTGAGGGCAATTATATCATGTCCTACGGAAGTGGTGTTGGCAGTGCCCCCGGCGAATTTGTAAGCATATCTAGTGTTCAAGTCGCATCTGATTCGCTCATTTATGTAACAGATCCCAACAACACGAGAATTTCTTCTTTCTCAAAGGCGACAGGGAATTTTGTAGATTCAAGAGCATTTGACAGGCAGGAGACTCCTTACCGGCACGCCATAACAGATACAGGCATAGAGTACATTTTCCGGGCGTACAATATACTATCCTTTGAGTCTAATTCCATGGATGGATCGGTTAAATTTGGAGAATTAGTAGAAGGTGACGACCGTTTCGTTTCTAGGATAGTGGCAGAGGGGATGATAGAAACGTATAAAGACTGGATGATCTATGTTCCTTATCTTTTTCCTGTAATTATGGTTTATGATGTGAATGGCAGTCTCGTTCGGGCAAAGAAGACAATGACCGTTGACAGGTTTGAAGAGCCCCAGCTTGTACTAGATGTGACGAATGGAATTGAGAGCTATATGGTTGAAGGCGATTTCATGAATGCTCTCACAGTAAGTGTCGTGGGAGACGAATTGTTGCTTCAGGTTCGCAGTGATCCAGAAGATCCAGAAAATCTAACTGTTATTTTTGATGTATATGAAGCTGGGTCGGTCGAGTACAAGTATTCCTTTAGATTAGACTATCCATCATATGTAACAAATGATCGAATATATCAGCCAACCCGCGATGCCACTGTGGTTGTTTATTCAATAAACAGACCTTCTTGAGTCAAGGATGAGGTGGGGGTATAGGTCTTTTACGAAAGAATTTTTTATGCCTCACCCTACAAAGACACCTGTGCGAAAGATACTTCAGGATTTTGGTCCAAGCGAAATGCCATTTTGGGATAGATTTTAGAGAAATTACAATATTACAATGAGGTATTTAGAATGGACAATGTATGCACTGGTAGTAGTAGCATTACTATTTTTTCTTCAAGTGACTTTTTTTGCCAAGTCAACTGATGACCACGGCATTGTGGATACTCTTCCAGCTATGTTAGAATATTTTCATGAGGACCAGGATAGATTAGTGTTGATTGTATTAACTCCCACCTGCCCATATTGTCTGCAGAGTTATCCCTTTTATAGAACACTTATTGCAGAGAAAAGCAAAAATATTGGTGTAGTCGCCGGTATTAATCCAAGTATATCCATTGAACTTCAAAGACGCATACTTCAGAAAGAAAATCTATCTGTTGATACATTGATTGCTCTGCCCAACCAAGATTGGGGAATAACTTCGGTTCCAACTATTATCATTTTGGATGATAGAGCAAGAGTTGAGCATGTGTGGATTGGTCTTCTTGATGCTGATCGGGAAAAGGAAGTTCTATCTGTTATTACCCAAAATGAGTAGCTCATCCTTTCAAGCGAATCGTTTGACAATAAGGGATGTATACTGAGATTCAAATTGCCCACCTTTGGGTGGTTTGAATCCCGGGGTGGATTTTTCGGAAGTTTGCATTGATTCACTGCAGTTTCATGGGGTTTACTATCGCCCATGATTCATGCCCAGATTACGAATTTCCATGCAGGACATCCGAACTCTCCTCCGCCACTACTATGGAGAACACTATAGCAAGCAGGAAGTGGCCCGTTTGTTGCAACTTTCGCCGGGAACGGTGCGCAATTATCTTCGGCGCGCGGCGGCGGCAGGTCCTTCCTGGCCCTTGCCCGAGCGCCTGACCGATGAAAAACTGGAGGCGTTGCTATTTCCGCATTCGGGCTGCATCTCCTCTCGTCCCCAACCAGACTGGACGCAGGCCTATCAACACCTCTCTCGCAAGGGCATGACCCTGGAGCGGATCTGGTTTGACTGGATTCAGGAGTGTCCTGATGGGTACAGCTATGGGCATTTCTGTGCGTGTTACAAAAAGTGGTGTCGTGCCCAAAAGATCACGATACGGATTCATCATAAGGCAGGCGAGCGACTGTATGTGGACTTCGCAGGCAAGACGATGCAGGTGATGGATCCGAATACGGGCGAAGTCACCAAGGCCCAGATCTTCGTGGCGACCATGTGAGGTTCGAATTATACCTATGTGGAAGCGGTGCCCGATCAAACTCTGCGCGGTTGGATTGCGGCCCATGTGCGATGTCTGAAGTTTTTGGGAGCGGTTCCCGAGATGATTGTCTGCGATAACCTGAAAGCGGCGGTGACTCGCGCGGACCGGAAGATCCCGGTGTTCAATCCGACCTACGCAGATTTTGCACGGTATTACGATCTCAGCCTCGTGGCGGCGCGCGTGCGAAAACCGCAAGATAAGGCGGCTGTTGAAGCCGCGGTAAAACATTGCACAACGCATATTTTGACCTGACTTGAATCCCGTCAGTTCTTCAGCACCACAGAACTCAATCAGGCGATCGACCCCTTCTGGATCAACTGAACCGCACCCCCTTCCAGAAGAAGGCAGGGTCGCGTCGCAGTCAGTTTGAGGAACTGGATCTGCCTGCCATGAACTCCCTTCCAGTGGAGCCCTATTGCTTCCGACAGTGGAAGAAGTTAAAAGTGAACATGAGGTCTGGTATAGGATAACAGGTTCCATTCATGGGCAATATGTGCATTTTTTGTTACATTGTTCCGAGTGTTTTGCGGATTTTCAAGGGGAAGGGTCTCTGGCGTAATTACGACGGCTGATCAATCTAATGGCAACGGTTGCTGAGGTTGCTCGGGCTACCTTGCCTCACTCTGATGGAAGGAGCTTGTTGCCGCTGCTGGATACACCGGAGCACAGTTGGCCGGATCGCACTTTGTACTGGGAGCATATTGGGAATCGTGCGATCCGCCAAGGGGATTGGAAACTGGTATGGGACCGCGGACGCGCTGAATGGGAGCTTTATAATTTGGCATCGGATGCAACGGAGCTCTATGACCTTGCGGCGGAAGCTCCAGAGATCGCTTCTCGCTTGCAGCGCCGTTGGGAGGCTTGGGCAGACTCCATTGGAGTCCGACTGCGCTGACCAGACGTTCTACTCAACTTCAACCTTTTCGATAGAAGCCGCAAGTCTGGCCTCGCTTCGCGCGATAGCGTCTGTAAGTCTGGCCTCGCTTTGTTCTATGGAACTCGAAATCCGCCGGGTGATGATTAAAATGGTGACGTAAATAATCCCAATGGGCGCAAGTACACAGATCACTAGGCGTAGGGAGATTGGAGTACCGAACATGACTTTGATATATTATTGGTGGTTCTCAGTACGCAACGGCTTATGACATGCCAGCCAAAACCACGTTTTTAGAGATACCGATAAGATCCAAAACGGGAGTGATTACTGTGGGCATGAAAATCGGGGAAGTCCTACATCGCTCTCCCCCAGACGGTTCCGGTCCCTCAGTGGCAAGTTCCAGCTTTTCGTGCAGCCGTTGAGTTTCAACCGTTCCGAAGATATATAGGGATCGTGTCGGGATAAGTTTTCTAAGGAAAAAAGTTTAAACGAGGAGCATGCATACGTCAGGCTTTTTTGAGGATTCCTAACTTCACTTGGACTATTTTCGAAAATGGTCAAAGTCTATTCATCGCAATACAGTGGAATCCTTGGGGCGGCTACATGATCTTCAAAGAGGGGAACTGAGTTAAAGGCGGCAAGAATATTTTGCAAGCATCGACCTTTCGTCTCGCGATTTCACTGCTGCAAAGCTGAAGTCTAATTCATCCAACCACAATCATGCGACGCACAATTCTAATTACGGGTGCCAGTACAGGCATAGGTGCCGAAACGGCCCGGTGCCTTGCCAAGGGCAACACCTTGATTCTTCACCACAATCAATCCCCGATTGAGCCCGTGGTGGAGGATGTACAGGCTATGGGTGGCACTGCCTATACATCCCAAGCTGATCTCATGAGTGAAGCCGGGTGCCACTCCCTGATGCAGGAGGTGAACCGTGTTACGAAACACCTTGATGTATTAATCAATAACGCGGGAAGTCTGCTTCAACGTCACATGGTTGAAGAGGTGACCTGGTCACTCATGGAGCGCATCTTTACGCTAAACACCTATTCGGCAATGTTGCTTACAAAGTTGTCTGTTCCATTGTTGCGGAAAGGAAATTCACCAAGTATCGTGAATATGACTTCGATTGCAATGCGGCATGGCGCACCTACAGCAACGGTTTATGGGGCGGCAAAAGGAGCCATGGACTCGTTCACACGCGGTTCGGCGCGTGAACTTGCACCGGACATTCGTGTCAATGCGGTCGCTCCTGGTGTGATTCTCACGCCATTTCATGACCGATACTCGACCGATGAAAAACTGGCGGCTATGGCAGCTGATACGCCCGTGGGATTCAATGGAGAGAGTGATCATATCGCGCAGACGGTAAAACTTCTGATCGAAAACACCTTCATCACCGGCGAGACCATAGACGTCAATGGTGGGCTGTTCATGCGCTAGTCATCATTTTGTTTTATGGTTCGGAATATGTCATGAAAGCCGCCACGTAACCGTTCATCTTAAACCCCATTTGGCACATTACTGAGTTATCTTCCGGGCATGTGAACCTGTAGTTCCCTGAAAACGTCTTACTGTATGATTGGCTGCTTGCAGCAGTTTTTCATTACTCAGGACAGTTGGAGATTTTTATCGGGACTTTCGAATAATTACTATGAAACACTTCCTGTCAATTTTTGCAAGCCTTCTTTTTGCGAGTGTATCTCTGGCACAGTACAACGTGACCGGGACCGTTGTTACACTTGATATCGGCGACTCATTGCCCGGTGCTTCAGTAATCCTGGAGGGTACTTCCCGTGGAACTACAACGGATACAGAAGGACAGTTTGAGCTCTCCGGCCTATCGCCCGGAACCTATACGGTCACCGTTTCCTTTGTGGGCTATGAAGATGCATCACAGGTGGTGACCGTGCGGAGTGCAGATATCGTGCTGAATTTTGAACTTGAGTCTACCAGTGTAGCACTGGAGGGTCTGGAAGTATTTTCTTCGAGAGCATTGGAGCAGCGGACTCCGGTTTCCTTCACGACGCTGGGGCGAGCAGAGTTGCGGCGTGATCTTGGTTCGCGTGATGTGCCACTGGTGCTCAACAGCGCGCCATCGGTTTACAGTACGGCGCAGGGAGGTGGTGCGGGTGACGCACGTGTGAATGTACGCGGGTTCAATCAGCGCAATATTGCCATTATGGTCAACGGGATTCCAACCAATGACATGGAAAATGGCTGGCTTTACTGGTCAAACTGGGATGGTTTGGGAGAGGTGATAAACTCCATCCAGCTCCAACGTGGCTTGTCCATTGTCACGCTGGCTACGCCGTCCATTGGTGGTACAATGAATATTCTCACCGATCCGGCGCGCAATACCCGACAAGTACTCCTTAGACAGGAATTTGGGAACGATGGACTTCGTAAGACGAACCTCGTGTTGTCTTCCGGGCTGGTTAACGGTAAGGTTGCTGTGACCGTATCCGGGGTCCGAAGGACGGGACGAGGGTATGTAGACGGAACGTGGACGGACATGTGGTCCTACTACGCTGCAGTCGGTTGGAATGCAAGCAGCAGGCACCGTATAGACTTTTTTGCAATCGGTACACCTCAGCGTCATGGGCAAAACCTGTTCCGACAGAATATTGCTGCCTATGACCACGGTTTTGCAAGAAAGGTGTTTGAGCAGGATGGACTGGATGAAGAGACAATAGCCGATATCCTGCGGCAATTCCCGGAAAGAGGGCGGCGCTGGAATCAAAACATCGGTCCTGTCTCGGAGAGCTATACACGGGATCAGCACAATGGCTTTGGGCCTGCGCGACGCAAGAATGCCGAGTATATTGATGAAATTGAAAATTTCTTTCACAAGCCCATTGTGAGTTTAAGCCATTTTGGACAGCTGACAGACAAGTCCCTACTTTCCACTACCCTGTATTATTCAGGAGGAAAGGGTGGCGGCTCCGGGCGCCATGGTGCGCTAATCCAGAATTATGATGGTCCATCTCCCGTCCCTGACTATGATGCAACGATTCAGTGGAACAGAGAGAATGGACAGTCTTTCGGTATAATCCGAAACCGCCACAATGTGCAGTGGACATTGGGAGCTATTTCCAAGTTGACTCACCAGGTGAACAGCCACTTCAAGTTGGAAGTAGGCATTGACTGGCGTGCTGCGGAAATTCAGCATTTCAGTACGGTGAGGGATCTACTCGGAGGGGAGGGGTATTTGCGACTTGGCGACAGTGACTTCTGGGGTCCAGAAGGGCGGGTCCTGCAACTGGGTGAGCGCTTTGAGTACAATGATCAAGTGACGGTGGATTGGATCGGGGGATTTCTGCAGGGGCAGTATGACACAGGCTCATGGAGCAGTTTCGCAGTTGCAGGCTATTCCAGCGTGAAGTATTCGTTCGAAGATTTCTTCGCGGATGACGGGAAGGGGGGATTCTTCATGGTCTCGCCGCCTTCCATCGGCGGTTACCAGGCCAAAGGTGGTACAAGCTATAGCCTGAATGATGCGATCTCCGTCTATGTAAATGCAGGCTATATTTCCAAAGTGCCTGTTTTTGATGGTGTCATAGATGCCATCTCTGGCAGCATAAACCCAGATCCTCAGAACGAAACGTTCGTCGGGGTAGAAAGCGGTATGAGTTTCAGGTCTCTGAACAGAAAAATGACGGCGAAGCTCAATTTTTATCATACGACATGGAATGATCGTACGGTGACCCGCAATCTCGTGGAGCAAAGCGGTAATGATGAACTCGTAAGTATCAAAGGGCTGAATGCACTGCACAAAGGGATCGAAGGGGAGCTTGCCTGGCAGCCGGTGGATTTCGCGCGCGTGGATGGCGCCTTTTCTTTTGGTGATTGGCGTTACACCGATGATGTGTCGGGTACCTACACGCTTGATCGTTCCAGTCCGGATAGTCAGCAGCAGGTGTCACTTCCATTGAGTGGAGTGAAGGTAGGGGATGCCCCCCAGACACAAATTGCTTACGCGATAACGGCGTTTCCACGTTCTGGGCTACATGTTGAGCTAACGGGGCGCTCCTATGCTCGGCATTTTGCAGACTTTGACCCTGCAGGATATAGTGATCGGAGGAGTACCGTATGGCAGGCTCCCGGATACACCGTGTTTGATCTACAAACTGGCTATGATTTTGACAGAGGACGTTACGGCATTCGCTTGTTTTTGCACGTCTTCAACCTAACGGATGCGTTCTATGTGCAGGATGCCGTAAATAATTCCCGTTTTCATGCCTACATCGAGAATGGCACGAATATGGGGAGGGCAGACGATGCAGAGGTATTCCTTGGCTTACCCAGGACGTTTAATATTGGGACACGCATCACCTTTCACTGAGATTCCTTTTCCGAATAGGTTCTGTTGCATTTTGTGTGGATAGCGTATCAAGGAGTACGATTAAATCCTGTTTACTTGATCAAGCGGGGGGATTATTGGAATTGGCTGCAGCTTGAAGCAGCGGATTATCCAGCTCCTCTGGACCTGAGGTGGTTAATGAATGCGTGTTCCAACTCCCTTTTCTGGTCGTTGTCTAGCATTTTTTTCTTCGCGAGATCACGACCCCATCGCATAAGCTGACCATGATAATCCTTGGGGATCAATGGTGAGCTTAAAACATTGGTGATTTCATCCTTAGGAACAAGATCAGCTACTGCTTTGCCTACTTCTGTGATAGAAGAAATAGAACTGGAAAGCTTTTTAGCAAAGGAGGGATGATATCTTGATAGGAAAGGCTCAATATCAGAAGATTCCCATTCATAAACAACATCAGCTTCTTGGCGAAGAAGATCCGATTGACTTTTTTTTGCCGGTTTTATTCCCAAGAGATGTATTCGTACACCTTGCTCTTGGGCTAGCTGAACCCCGACCCTAAGATCCTCATCACCACCAAGCAAGATGCACGAGGCTACCGCTCCATTTTGGGCAAGTGTGACCATATCGGTCACAATGAGAGAGTCTACTCCTTTTTGTTTATTGAATGTATTGATGATTCCGAGACGAACCTTCACATTGGGGAGTTCGGCTAATTCAATATGTTGAGGTGTTGGTTTGCCCGATGTACCATCATACCAATAGATTCTGAGCAGCTCCAATCCTGTTGTAGATTCGGCAAAATCCTTTAGAGAAGGGTCTTCACCCATTATTGTGATCGGATCTGTAAATTTAGGCAAATTGGGAATAAGGCGGTCATGATTTGGGATCATTTTCCATTTGTTTCTGGTCGTCATTCCGAGGAGATTAACCAAAGCAGATACGCATACAATGAAAACGAATCAAGAGGGCGTCCGCGGGAGTTTAGGTCTGGGCTCACCGTGGGAGATTCTATCGGATGAGTATGATAATCCAGATCGTGTACGACGGGTCATGTTAACCTGCTCGGATACGTCTTCGCTGGCCTGTCCGCAGTGTAAGGAGGTTTGTCCATTTTATGATTTGCGCACGGCGCGTTCCTGGCGTCATCTTGATACGTGTACGTATCGTACGGAACTGATCGCCCGAATCCCGCGGGTAAAATGTCCTGCGCATGGGGTTCGGACGGTGGAGGTTCCCTGGGCTTCGCCGAGTTCCCGGTTCACCTATGGTTTTGAAGAGATGGTGATTGGCTGGCTTCGTGAGGCGAGTGTATCGGCGGTGTCTCGCCAGCTTGGGGTGGGCTGGAAAGCGGTCTCACGGATCATGGAGCATGCGGTAGCACGTGGACTTGATCGCAGACAAACGGAGATCATTCCGCACATTTGCGTGGATGAGACCTCCTTTCGCAAGCGGCACAAATACGTGACGATCGTGTCCAATGCGAAGTCAGGTCAGGTCCTGTATGTGGGGATCGGTCGCACGAAAGATGTGCTAAAGCACTGGTATCAACGTCTCAGCTCCGAACAATTGGCGGGAATTGAGAGCGTGAGCATGGACATGTGGCCCGCCTACGTGTCGTCCACCTTCGCGTGTGTTCCCGATGCAGAGAAGAAGATTGCGTTTGACCGGTTTCATGTGGCGAAGTATCTGGGGGAGGCCGTGGACAAAGTGCGCCGCCAGGAGCACAAGGCGCTACGCGCCGAAGGCGACACAACCCTCACCGGAAGTAAGTACGACTGGCTAACGAACCGGGAAAATATGTCCAAGAAGCAGAAAAAGCGGTTCCAGTCGTTGAAGAACAGTTCATTGAAAACTGCCCGGGCATGGGCAATCAAGGAGATGGCCCGGAATCTATGGCATTATGTGCATCCCACCTGGGCCCGCAAGGGCTGGGAAAAGTGGCTCTCCTGGGCCATGCGCTGCCGCTTGGAGCCGGTGAAGGAAGCCGCCAAAACCATTAAAAAACATCTGTGGGGAACCATCAATGCGATTATTCTCAAGGTTAGTAATGGCCCGGCCGAAAGCATCAACAGCCGCATAAAAACCGTCAAAGTACGCTCCCGTGGATTCCGAAATAATGAACGATTTGCCACCGCCATTTACTTCCATCTCGGAGGGCTGGACCTCTCCCCCAGAATGCAGTGAAAATCATGTTTTCACAAAATTGGCACAAGAACCTTAGAGAATTAGCGACAGTGTGAGGGTTGAGCTTCAGGTAAACACGATCCAACTTCTTACCAAATAGCTCTTGAGAACCTTGGGCAAATAGGTAACCAGCATCAACAAAGACGGCAACACGATTCATTCAGTGTGAATTTTCAGAGAGAAATAAAATAAAAAAGGCCTCGAGGCGAGGCCAGGGTAGATGTCACCCAAGGTAGTGTAAGGGGTGACAACCGCTTGTACGTACATCTGATCAAAGGTTCCCAAAAAGTATCGTAACCCAAAAAGTGACGATAGACGTACGTTTGATTCAAGGTTCCGACTTAGCTTTGATTATGCTAGAAACTTAGAGCTTTCTGACCGCAATATGGAAGTGGATGCCGCTTAAGGTTTGGTTCTCTACTTAGTGATGACAGAACGATAATTCTCTGGCTGGCATTATTTGAGAGTACTCCACAACTTTCGCAGTAGAACTTCCGAACATTTATTTGTTGCATCTCGTGCTTGGGTGCCCAAAACGAATAGTGTATCTGCTCGGCGACACTTAGGGGCAATATGACACACTATCCACACGGATGGTGGGGACTCGTCAAGTAACCACCGTGAAGAGGTGAAGGATTCCTCCCCTCAACATGTTCAATTTCTGCAGAAGACGCTGCGTATCGCGACTGAAAGTATATGGCTGCTACTGAACGACCGTAAAGGAAACGCTTGCCATTGTATGCTCCCACGTCATGGAAAGCACGCCGCCTTCTTCCGTCACATCGAAAAACCCAATCGTGAATTGGTCTGCACTGTGAGTCGTCTCACTCACCGTCATGGGAACACGCACGACATCTTTGTCAGCAGTATAGCCATAGGCTCCCCAGATTCCTTCACCGGGAGCTCTGCCAGATTCTTTGGCTGCGTGCGTGGAAAGAATAAAGGTCCAGCCATCTTGGCTTAAATCAACGAATACACTGTATTCACCGGCTGCGATCTCCACATCACCAATCATGAGGGGAACCTCCGTGTGCAACCTTGTTGACTTGTTCGCACCCGCACGCCAAACGGGTGCAGGCCCGGTCACCATCGTACCATAATCTTCGTCAGAACCGAAGATTCCTGTGCGACCACGAAGGATTGGGCGCCCATAATCAACAATGATCCACGCTTCTCCAATTTGCGTTGATGCCTCACCGCGAGGGGAGGATGGTCGTTGAGAAAACGCGTCGCTGGCTCCAAACAAGAGAAATGCCAGTAAGAAGATTGCAGTGCTAAATCGGTACATGAGAGTGTGTAAGAGAGATGTTTTTCGGCCCTATCAACGCAGGGGCCGCGCTCCTGTTTCCTTGATCAGTTTCCCAGTGCCAAAATGTCTGATGCTGCATATGTATTGACATCCGGCTCCCAGCCACACGACGGGAATCAGGAGTCGTTCTGCGATTTTTCGCGTCAGTGCTACCACGTTTATCACAGATCTGTAAAGTATACGTAGGACGAGTCACCCTGTAATCTTTTCACGCCAGTTGGGGCAAATTTCAGCCTGGATCCAGCTCATACAGTGACATTGCTGCTGCGCCTCACCCCCACGTTCTGCGCCGATCCTGAGTCCGTTGCAACTACTCTATCGGAGTTCCAATAATTACCATGTCTGGTGCGATAAATGCACTGGCATAACTTTTCTCAACCACTTCCAAGAAGCGCTCGGCATCATCTTGACTGATAAAGTTTCCGATCCGAACGCGATAATAAGGAGCGCGGAAATCCTGGTATACCGGCGGCTCTGATTCAATTTGCGGATACAACTCATGCAGTGAGTCGTCCTCGACAAAATCCCGCCACCATGCCAAAGCATCTTCGACCACTTGGTCTGCTTCCTGTTTGTCCAGTGTGGATAGAATCTGAATTCGAAAACCAGATTGCTCATCCGAAGGGTCGAATAACAGCAGATCAGCAGAGAGCAGCACTTCGGGAACGTCATGTTGGATCATGTTTGAAGGGTCCTCTAACCGTTCCTGGTACGCTTCTGGATTGAAGTCCTCATACTCGGTCCAGTCAATCGGCACTTCGTCCCCGACCTTTGTGTCCATCGTATCAACAAGCGACCTTGATCCCGGAGCAGAGCAGCCGACTGTGCTAAGCAACAAGAGTATCAGGATCCAGCCACGATTACAATCAGACGTCATTTCATTCCTTGGATAATTGCTACCGAAGCACTGGCCCCAATCCTGCTTGCTCCCGCTCGAATCATCGCCAGTGCTTCAGTACCCGTTCGTATTCCACCGGATGCCTTGATGCCAAGAGTACTCCCAACCGCGTCAAACATCAGGGCAACATCTTTTTCGGTGGCTCCTCCACCCGCGTATCCCGTTGAGGTTTTGACATAATCTGCACCAGCATCGCTCACTAAACGGCATGCTGTGTGCTTTTCTTCATCTGTAAGTAGAACACATTCAAGAATCACCTTCACCAGGGCAGTGCCCTCACAAATTCGGACAACTGCCTCAATATCTTTTTCGACATCCTTGTATAAGCCGCTTTTCAGCAACCCCACCGCCATGACCATATCAACTTCGGTTGCTCCCTCCTCAACAGCAAGCGATGCTTCCTTGGCTTTTGCAGTAGTACAACTGTTTCCATGTGGAAATCCTAGCACTGTGCAGACTGCCGGAGATTTTTCCTGGAGCATCAATTTAGCTTCCTTAACGTAGCACGGGGGAACACACACACTGGCAAACTCATATCCGGCGGCTTCCTGACAAAGAACGTTTACATCTTTGATCGTAGTATCAGGCCCGAGTTTGGTATGATCAATCATCCCAGCCAATTCAACTGCATTCAAGTCTGAGGTATTGAGGCGTATATCACTCATTCGAGGAAATAAGGATTCCCTGTTATAACTTCTGATCTGTCTACGGGTGCCATCCGCCCAATTCTCAATGCGTCAAATCTGTTTGCTTTTCCTGGTTATTACCGGCTGTTCGGCCAGCTTGGAGGGGGAACGTACCATTCAGGATGATCTAGGTCGCACTGTAGAGATACCCCATAGCATTGAGAGGGTTGTCCCTTTGGCACCTAATATCACAGAACTTCTCTTTGCCTCTGGGGCTGGATCAAAAGTCGTCGGGGTATCAGCCTATGACGATTTCCTCCCTGAGGTTGATTCACTGCCCCAGTACAGTGTCATCCCAATGGATTTTGAAGCTATCGTTGCTCTTGACGTAGACCTGGTCTTTGCAAGCGAGCAGGTGAACAATCCAAAGGATGCGGATACTTTTGCAGCAGTAGGAATTCCTGTCTACTTTGTTGCTGTAAATACACTCGAAGACTTAACGAGGGCAATGCGGGATCTGGGCGAACTACTCGGTACATCAGAGACCGCACACAAGCGTGCAACACAGCTTGAAGACTCGCTCGCCCAACTCGCTGTGCTGACGGCAAATCTATCCGAAAAACCGGACGTACTGTTTTTGGTAGAGACGGCCACATTGTACGCTTTCGGGCAGGGAAGCTATATTCACGACATAATTGATATAGCTGGCGGTCATAGCATCACGAAGACCCAATCCATACGGTTTCCTATCCTGACAGATGAGTTCGTTTTGGCCTCCGATCCAGATGTGATTGTAGGTTCATTTGGCCCTGGATTCGAGAAGGCCAAGCTGCTTGCACATCATCCGGCCTGGGATATCTTATCGGCCATTGTTTCCGACCAGGTCTTTGGACTTGACCCTGCCATTTTACGGCCTGGTCCGCGTCTCGTGGCAGGGTCCTGGGAGCTCGCACGGGTGTTGCATCCTGAAGCTGTGACGAATCCATGAACCGCTGGATAACTGCATTACTTCTTTTGGCACTTTTTAGTGTTATGGTCTCGGTAAGCATGGGAAGAGAGGTGTCGTTTACCGAAGCACTGTCGGTACTGTGGTATCATGTTACATTTGGATACGGTGCCGCTCCAGATCCTATTGCAGACCGTATTGTTTGGCAGCTTCGTCTTCCTCGTGCCGTACTTGCCCTGATTGTGGGAGGTGGACTCGGAATCATTGGTGCTGCAATGCAGACCTTGGTCCGTAATCCGCTGGCAGAGCCATATATCCTGGGAATCTCCAGTGGCGCAACTGCAGGTGCATCATTGTTCTATCTGGGCTTTTTGCCTCCTCTGATTTCAAAAGCACTTTCAATGCCCATTGCCGCATTCGCAGGAGGATTATGTGCAATCCTCATCGTCTACAGTGTCGCGGGTAGCCGAGGGCATCTGTCTGTGACACGACTGCTTTTGGCCGGGGTTGCTGTTGCATCTCTGATGGGTGCCATTGCCTCCTTTATCACCCTGTCTTCTCCCGATCCAGATAAACTGAGATCGGTCTTGTTCTGGTTTCTGGGCTCACTCCATTTGGCGACGTGGAGTGCGCTCATCTGGCCTTCAATTGCCGTCTCGATCGGTCTTGTCGTATTACTTGTGTTAGCGCGGCCGTTGGATGGGATGCTGACGGGCGATGAGTCGGCCCATTCCCTCGGTGTGCCGGTTGAGTCTGTGAAACGAATCCTGATTGTTCTGGCTTCGCTCGTGACCGGATCAATCGTTGCCGCAAGTGGAGCAATTGGGTTTGTGGGGTTGATTGTTCCTCACGCCGTCCGTTCCTTCACCGGCGTGACCCATCGACGGGTATTACCGGCAAGTTTTATCGCCGGAGCAATTTTTCTTCTCTGGGCAGATCTTGCAGCCAGAGCCCTTTTGCCCGGTGCACAATTGCCGGTTGGCATTGTTACAGCGCTTTGTGGCGTGCCATTCTTCCTGATACTTCTCCGTCAAAATCGTCATGGTTTTGGATGATATTCTCATGAGGAATCGATACGTGAGCCCTAGCCAAATCTCTTAACGCATTACTGCATAGATGGAGGAAAACCGGAAGGAACCAGTGGTCGCGGTGCGGGACTTTCAATCCGTTGTGGAGGACGACCTGAAGGAATTTTCTCGCCATTTCAAGGCGGCCATGCGTGTGGAACACGGGCTGCTAAACTTGGTGCTGCAGTACTTTCTGCGTCAGAAGGGTAAACGGATCCGGCCACTACTGGTACTTCTGACTGCTAAAACATGTGGGGGTATCCGCGAGCGGAGTTATCGCGCTGCTGCGCTTGTTGAACTGCTTCATACTGCTACACTTGTGCACGACGATGTGGTAGATAAATCAGAAAAACGGCGGGGCGCCTTTTCCATCAACGCACTCTGGGGCAATAAGGTAGCCGTTCTGCTTGGAGACTACTTTCTGAGCCGTGGTTTACTCCTGGCACTGGAGCATGATGACTTCGATCTGTTGCGGGTTCTCAGTGACGCAGTAAGACGTATGAGTGAGGGGGAGCTCCGCCAGGTGCAGCGTGCTCGCAAGATGGATGTTGATGAAGAATCCTACTACAGGATCATTTCGGACAAAACGGCCTCGCTCCTGTCCGCATGTACACGCTGTGGTGCATTAAGTGCGGGTGCGGACGAACAGAGCCTGAAGGCTATGGGAGAATATGGGGAGCAGTTGGGGCTGGCATTCCAGATTCGGGATGACCTCTTTGATTTTGGGACGCAGGAAGTTGGGAAGCCTGTGGGAGCGGACCTTCAAAAGAAACTGGTGACGCTTCCCCTGATCCATGCACTTGAAGTAGCGGACTCCTCCGAGCGGAAGCGAATCCTGAAAATTATACGCACAGGTAAACAGTCAAAAGAAAGTCGGCAGATCATTCTCGAGTTTGTCAAGTCAACCGGAGGACTCGCCTACGCGCAGGAGCGTATGAAGGATCATGTGAGAGCGGCACAATCGTTACTGGAAATTTTTCCCGACTCCGAGGCTCGCAGAGCCATGCATGCACTCAGCCACTACGTGGTCTCGCGGAAAAAATAATCAAACCTACTCCAGCACTAGTGCTCTGGCAACTTGTGCAGTTACCCCCGTGACCAGATCCTCCACTTCTACCTCCAACGTGTAGCTTCCATGTGACGCCTCTTCCAATTCAATAGAGACATAAGAGATTGGTGACATCTGGGAGCTTCGCTGTTCACTCGTCTGCAAAGTGATTGCTCCGGTTCGATCATCATCCTGAGGAATCAGCGAATAGGCAATGCGGTATCTGGTCTGTCCATCCGGCTCACGTTCCAGGTTATAGATTTCAAAGTACACGACGGGCGTCTCAGATCTTGAAAATTTCCCGGATGGGTTCACATGCAGGATCACCTCATCACGCCCGATTGCATCCGGCACGGTATCCATGCTGTCCGCCAGGAGAATGTCACTGAGTTGCAAGCCCATATTGGTAAACCGGGGCACTGTGTAACGAAATCGGGTTGCCTGCAGATGCACTCCCCCGAGCACCCGGGCATGGAGTGCAAAATGGAAGGTCGCCGCAGGTAAATCAAGCTGGAATCGGTCAACGGTCCCGGGAGCTCCCCGGATATATGCTGTTTGCTCCAAGATATAGCTGATGCGGTTCCAGTCATTCCCGTGGACAGCAAAGCCGGTTTCCACGATGACGGAATCAGGTCTGGAAATCCGTGCCGTTTCGTGTACAGGGACTTCGTAGTAAACCTCCAGCAACGTCCGCCCATCAATCCCTCGAAATGCACCCACAACATAGGGGACCTCCCAATGCCGGGTATCGGAAGGCCATTGATGTCGATCCGTACTCAGTCCGTCAGCAAGAAACGCTGCACTCCTTCGCTCTGCATCCAGTGCATCCAGGCCTACAAGTGATGCCTCGAAGGTGGGCCCAACAGGGGAGGGTACAAAGTGCTCCGTGATCCCACAGATTTGCGAGATACAGGTCGGAGCAAAATGAAAAACCAGCACGGAGTCATTGTACAACCAGGAATTTGCTTCGCCGATGGTGTAGTCGTCTGGTTCTCCATGACGGATGAATACGATCCCCTGATCCGTGAAATCAGAACTGAGTAAATATGTAGGTGGGAAGTAGGATTCGTCGTGCGTAAACATACTCCGAAACCATGAACGGAACCCATTGAACAAATAGTCCTGTTCTGCTATGCGTAATCGCCGGTAGTGCTCTGCCATACGTGCATTGTAGGGAGCTGCTGGCATCGGATTCCGGCGATTCCAGAAGACATTGAAAAACCTGCGGTATCCCTCGGGATCCTCAATTCGCTCAAATGCAGCCAATTCCGCTGGACTGGCGATCGTCTTTATTTCTTCAAAGAGGACCAGAGCATCCACCTTTCCACTTAGGTTGGTGATCGCTTCCTCCACGGACCTGGTCCCCTCTTCCGGGCGCATTCGTGCAAAGTCCAACCGTGCCCTCGCCAGTAGCGTAATGGTCTGGTGAGCCACTTTGTCTTCACGGTAGATATCCTCTGCCGCGTCATACATGCCCTGCCGCTCGTACGCCCGGCCAACGAAGAGCGTGGATAGGGTTACTGTCTGGCGTCGAAGCCATAACCTTGCCTCCTCCGGCTCCGTGGTTACGATGTAGCGCCAATAGAATGACAACAGTCGCGGCAACACATGATCCAGTTCTGGACGATGCCTTAACTGGGCCTCTCCCAACGTGATGGCCTGCTCCAGATCGTTTTGATATCGCTTGAGGATGGCATACTGCAACAGAACATCTCGGTAAGCTGAATCCTGTGCAAGAACAAACTCAAAATCGTTTGCACTGCGAGCAAGTAATTGTTGCAGGCGGCTTTTGAGTGTTGGATTACGGCCACGCTCTCTCAGAGCAATTCCGCGAAGATAGCGTCCTTCCACATTGGTTGTGTCCGATTCAAAGAACACGTCCAATATCTGGAGTGCGTGCCCATACTCCTGGTTGCCAACTGCTTCACGCGCTGGTTCCAGATCCGGTGAAGGAACCTGCCAAAACAGCAGTATAAGAACATAGCAAGCCATCGCAGATTTCTGGCGAACCGGAGGGCTCAACCTCTGCGAAGCGATCAGATGATCGCACTAATCTTTTGAAAGATCTCGCCTGTCGGCTCGCCGGTTTTATCGTGAATGAGCTGGACCATCTTGCGCATATTTCCTCGCGCCCGCTTCATTTCTTTGTCCTCAAATTCAACCTCACTCCAAATAGACCGAATCTGGCTGCATACCTGCCGCCAGTTTTCGTTCATACGCTCAGTTGCCATCAATATAGGTTAGATTCAATACAAAGGGGGATTACTTAGAAGATGCCCCCGGCGTTCGGCTGATTGAATGTTTTATCCTAGAATCTGTTCCAAAACATGAGGATCAGAATCGTGAACCATAAGAGGTGACAGACCCCTGTAATCATGGCAATGAAGCGAGCACGAGAGGCAACTTGTTTTTCCGGTTGCTCAGAGACCTCGGATTCATTGGTTAACTCGACGGCTTTACGCAGCGAATTCCAGAATGGGCGCAAGAGTAAATACTGAATCCCCACAAGGAGAACGATCAAGCCTGAAGCGATGTGATATTGAATTAGACCTGGATAGCCACCACCTACCATCAGCAGACTCATGGAGAACACAAATGTCAAAAAAATCATGATCCCCATGAGTGAAACCGTACGAGTACCGTCAACGGCAACCGCAGGGTGTCCAGCCACAGCAAATTTTGCCTGACTACCCAATCGCAGACTCAAACCAAACCAGGCGGATGCCGTCAAAACGTGAAAAATTAGTAACAGGTTCTTGAGAAGTATCATAGTTCACTGGTATTTGTAGATGCATGGTGCCGCAAATACGACGCTTCATCAAAGTCATCCACTTGCACGGCATCCCACGCGGCTTTGGCAGCTTCCCGAATTTGTGCTGCCTCTTCGTTAGAAATTATTCCGGCCTCAAGGGCTCTGTCGAATCGTGTATTTTTGGGCTTTCTTGTCAGTGCCCCCGAACGTACTGCTTTCGAGACCTTGGCTTCAATCGGACGAACCCCGGCAACCAGATCAAATGCATGCTCCATGCGGCTCAGTCCACGGGTACGATCTTCCCCAAGGTAAACTCCGGCGGCAATTCGGTCCCGCTGCGAGCCGGGTGTCTGCATAAGCTTTGCAACTTTGTGCCCCAGCCTGTCGGATGGGCCTCGCCCGAAGCTGTTGAACCTGTGCCAGAGCAATGCTGGCCCACGCACCCACCAGGTAAAACCTGGAACGCGCATATTGGCAAGTAAGCCTTCGAAGGCCTTTTGAATTTCGGCAAAGGCATATTCCATGGCCCATTCGAAGTATGGGAGATCTTCCTTTCGCATCCCTTCAGCTTCAAACCGTCGAAGCGTGGCGGAAGCCAGATACATCCAGGAAAAAATATCGGCAAAGCGGCCAGTGATTTTTTCTTTTCGTTTCAGTGCACCACCGAGGGAAGCCATCGCCAAATCTGCCATGAACGCAAAGGAGGCGGACACCCAGTTCAGCCGCCGAAGGTATTTCCGCACAACCCCGCGGCCGGGTACCATCGCCACATGGCCATGCGTGATTCCCAGGATCAAGCACCGCGCAGTATTTCGCACGACATGTCCAATATGCCCGATGAATGCACGGTCAAAACGTACAGCATCATTTTCGCCCAGGGCGAGGATTTCCCTGTATGTCCAGGGGTGGCAGCGCAGTGCTCCCTGACCGAAGATCATCAAGGTCCGTGTCAATATGTTTGCACCCTCCACCGTAATTGCAATGGGATTGCTGATGTAGTGATGTGCCAGGATATTGCGCGGGCCGGATGAGATGGCATTGCCCCCCATAACATCCATTCCATCATTGATAATCTTGCGGCTCAGCTCGGTCAAATTATACTTTAGGATCGCAGTGACTACGGCGGGAGTTTCTCCACTGTCAATAGCTCCAAGTGTATAGACGCGGACAGCGTCCATGAGATACACAAACCCGCCGATCCGTGCCAGCGGCTCTTCAATACCTTCAAATCTTCCGATAGGAAGTCCAAACTGGCGTCGGACGGCAGCATGCGCTGAAACTCCGAGATAAACCGCTTTGGAGCCTCCTACGGCAGATGCTGGAAGCGATATCCCACGTCCAGCTGCCAGCGCTTCCATCAGCATCTTCCATCCGGCTCCCGCCCCTTTTTCTCCTCCAATAATTGCGTCAAGGGGCACAACCACGTCATGACCCTCGAAGGGGGCATTCGTAAAGGGAACGCCCAGTGGATCATGTCTTCGCCCCCGCTTGATGCCTGGAGTATCTGAGGGAACCAGAGCACAGGTGATTCCGAGATCTTCTTGCTGGCCGAGGAGATGGTCTGGATCTCTTAGCTTGAATGCGATCCCCAGAACGTCTGCCACGGTGGATAGCGTGATATATCTTTTTTTCCAGTTGAGCCGGATGTTTACATTTCCAGACTCGTCTTTGAACAGAACTCCATTCGCCTGTATTGCTCCCGCATCACTTCCGGCCCCTGATTCTGTAAGTGCAAACGCCGGCAGAAGTGCCCCGGCAGCCAAGCGCTCCAGATACCGTTCACGCTGTGCCTGTGTTCCATAATGAATGAGCAGTTCTGCAGGCCCAAGAGAGTTGGGCACCATCACGGTCGTTGCCAGTGGGCTACAGTGTGACTGTAGTTTCATCACTACCGCACTGTTTACCATTGCAGAAAATCCCAGGCCACCATACTTCTTGGGAATGATCATCCCAAACATTTTCTCCTGCTGCATCAGTTGCCAGGCCTCATCGGGGAACTGCCGATCTGCCCAAACCTTCCAATCATCAACCAAGTCGCACAGATCCTGGACGGGGCCATCCAAAAATTGCTGCTCTTCTGAACTCAGACTGGGGTAAGGCGCCTCTCGGATACGAGTCCAATTTGGACGTCCTGAAAACAATTCTCCCTCCACCCAAACCTTTCCTGCCTCCAGTGCTACCCGTTCCGTATCCGAAATCGCTGGTAGCAGCCCCATTCGATCAATGATCAGCATGACAGGACGCGTGAACAGATTCCTGCGAGGCGGTGGCAAGACCAAGATCAGTGTGACGAGCGCTGCGGCAAGAAGGAACCAGAAGGGTGCGCCTGTGCAATAGATCAAGAGCAGAAAAGCGATCCCCCAGATCCAGATGCGTGCACCGAAATAGGCCAGAAGTAAGGCACCGATGATGCCAATTCCAATGCCTTGCCAAAGGGTCAGAACGCTATATCCGTATTGCTCCATGGAGTTCTCAGCGGGTCTGGGTGAATACAACCTACGTTGCCTCAATGAATTTATACGATTCTATGATCAAAAAGACAAAAAAATGAATTTATAACAACTTAGCGGACGGATATTAGGTATTGGATCCATACTGGACCATCCGAGGGGATATACATTATGCGAGGTACAACATCCACTGCCAAAAAATGACTGCACACAATCCCCCGTAGGATTTTCACTGACTACCCTTTTTTATGAAACTTTTGCGGTCTGCCCACGTAGCATATGGACTGAGATGTCTGCCTCAACTGACGCCGAAGTCTAAGGAGAACACAAACTGTGTTGGCCAAACTCATTGCCTCGTTTTTCAACAAACTCAAGTTAAAATGATGAAAAGGATTTTGTCCCTCTTGTGGATTTTTGTGCTCCTGAGCACCAGCAGTTGCGGAATTTTGCTCCTGTCAAGTGAGAAAGATATTACGCTGACTACCTCTCCCGATGCGGCCGAAGTGTGGGTACAAGATGTAAGAGTGGGCACTACGCCTATGCAGATTGAACTGGATAACAGATCCAGTCACATGATTACTTTCAAAAAAGAAGGGTTCGAGAGCATTTCCTGCCAACTAAATGCTACCGTACACGGAGGTATCGTAGTGCTTGATGTACTTGCGGGCTTTGTTCCCGCGATCATGGATGCGGTCACGGGTGGATGGAAGCGGATTCCCGAAGACACCTGCGTAGCGACTCTCCCACCAGAAAATCAGTAGTTCCGCTTACTGGAAAACTATCTGTATCTCCACTTTGGTGCAAAACAGACTCGGTGACACCTGAACTGGCAAAGAGTGGATTCTCGCTGGCAACGGTGTGGATGTTGACCTACTTCTCTTCTCCCTGCGGGAGAAAAGGGCTGCCTTGGTGATTCCTGTAGCATAAGACATGTTTAAAGATATCCAAGTTACAGGAGGGCATCTGTGAGCCGCCATGGATCGCCGACAGGTGGCCGTTCGGAAAAGCGATGCACGTTACCCTTGAAAAAGGTGGCTATTGTTGGTGCAGGCATTTCGGGTTTAGGCGCAGCATGGGCACTGAGCAAGCAGCCTGAAAAATTCGATTTTCGGGTATTTGAAGCACAAGACCAGATCGGGGGTAATGCAATTACTGCGGATATGCCACAAGATGACGGAACCTCTATTCCATTCGATATCTCTGTAACGGCATGTATTCCGTCTGTATACCATCACATCCTGATTTTTATGGAACAGCATGGGATCGAGTTACTTGACACCAAATTTAGTTACAGTGTGCAGTATCATAGCGAAGTCTACGCGCACGACTTTGATTCCGAAATCAGTCGGCAGTTGGAACCGGAAATCAGGAAATTCCAGAAGCTCCTAAAACGCTTGCAGTGGATCGGTCAACTGAATCGTACCCGATCCAAATTTCTGAATGCACTGAATCCATTCAATTACATCAGTATGAGGTTTATCCTCAATCTGGGAGGCTTTTCGGGTGATTTCAGATACAAGGTCCTCAAACCCATGTTCGTCAATTTCTTGATGGCCACGAACGTATTCGATATGCCTGCGTCCATGTTTTGTCGGTATCTGGAATTCTTCAATATCGAACGCGCGACACCGATGCAAACGTGGGATCGGGGTACGCGGCGGATCTACGAGAAAATGGCCGAACCATTCAGGGATAAAATTTACTTGAACCGGCCCGTGCGGAAGGTCTATCGTGAGTCGTCCAGTCTCATCGTGGAAGATCAGAACAGGAACACAGAGACATTTGATGAAGTGATTTTTGCCTGCAATGCAAACCAAACGCTGATGATCTTGGATCAACCAAGCTACTTGGAGCGCTACATTCTTTCCTCTATTCGTTATGAAAGCGAGTTGCATAACCGTACGGTGATTCACTCAGACGCGTCCATTCTCCCGAATAACGATACGAAACCGTTGACGACCCGAAGCAACTACATAAAGCAGTATGGTGCGAGGCCCGACAACTACGAAATCACCTACATCATGCACAATCAGCAACCATGGGCGAATCAATCAGATAAGCCCTGCCTAGTGACCTACAATGCAACCAGTAAGATTGACGAAGATCGGATTGTCAAAACGTGGTGGTTTCAGCACATTGTGCACGATGTGAAGCACTTGGCTTTCCTGGTTCCGCTGTTTGGGTTTATTCAGGGGAAAAAGCACACATGGCACTGTGGAGCACACACGCTGGTCAACAGCCAGGAGACCTGTTTTGTAACCGGGCTTGCTGCCGCCAGACAAATCGGAGCCGAGTATCCGTTTCACGATGCTGAGGCGCGAAAGTGGTTTAACTTTTATGGAAGGATGCTGTACGGTTGGCGATTCAGGAAGGCAAAGCCCAGTCCTTCAAAGTAGTCCGTAGCGACATAAGTTGTTTCGCTGACAAACCCGCCCAGATTTATCGCAGGCTCTCGAAGATGGCTGCTGCGCCCATGCCACCCCCAATACACATGGTGCAGAGCCCGTATCGAATACCACCTCGCTTCATTGCGTGCAGTAAAGTGGCCGTCAACTTCGCCCCAGTGCATCCCAATGGGTGCCCTAAGGCGATTGCTCCCCCTTGCACATTCACAATAGATTCGTCCAGGTTTGCTTCCTTGATGACGGCCAAAGCTTGTGCGGCAAACGCTTCGTTTAATTCGATTAGTCCAATCTGATCCAGACTGAGATCAGTCTGTTTGAGGGCATTTTTGATGGCCGGTACCGGACCAATACCCATCAAATCCGGGGCTACCCCAGCTACAGCGAAGCCAACCATACGTGCCAGTGGCTCAACACCTAAACGCTGAGCCATCGCTTCGGACATCACGACAGTTGCTGCAGCGCCGTCAGACATTTGAGAGGAATTGCCGGCAGTTACACTGCCCCCGCTTCGAAAGACTGGCCTCAAGCGACTGAGTGCCTCCAGGCTCGTGTCCGCCCTTGGGCCCTCATCTGCGCTGAATTGGTAGCTGACCATTGTAGGAGTCCCATTCTGGAAGCTGTTTTGTTTTATATCCAGAGGCACAAGTTCTTCTTCAAAAAGACTTGCCGATTGGGCGGCAAGTGCCCGCTCATGGGATCTCAGGGCGAAGAGGTCCTGGTCCTCGCGGGATATATTGTATTTCTGTGCCAGATTCTCTGCCGTATTTCCCATCGAAACATACACTTCGGGCCTGTGCTCAGCTGTTTCGGGATCTGGCTGAAAATAATATCCACTCATGGGGACGAGGGTCATACTTTCCGCCCCTCCTGCGATAATACACTCGGCTTGTCCCAATCCGATTGCTTGGTTTGCCATAGCGATGGTCTGCAGCCCCGATGAACAGAAACGATTGACGGTGGCTCCCGGCACAGAATCAGGTAGACCTGCCCGGCCGGCAATAATACGGCCCACATTCATGCCCTGAGATCCCTCGGGAAAAGCACACCCGATGAGGACATCATCAATTTCTTCCGCACTCAGATTTGGGGTGTGGTCCAAAGCGGCCCGAACGGCCTCTGCGCCCATTTTTTCAGGACGCATAAAGCGAAGTGCACCGCGCTTCGCCTTTCCAACTGGCGTGCGCAGACTAGTTACAATGACAGCTGACGGTTGCATATTTAAAATTGCTCAGTTGCGGATCGGCCGGTTATGTTTCAGTAGACCTGCAATGCGCTCCTGCGTCTTCGGTTGTCCCAGAAGACCGAGAAACACCTCCCGCTCCAAATCTAATAGATAGGACTCGGATACTTCCTCTGCGCCGCTTAAGTCCCCGCCTGTAAACACATATGCCAGTTGCTTCGTCAGGTACAGGTCATAATCACTGATGAATCTGCCCTGATGTAACTGGTACACCGCCGTGTTTAACGCCGCTGCCCCAGGACGCCCGAGTACACGAATCTTTTGAGGTGCCGGTGGACGATAACCTTGGGCAGAAAGTCGCAGTACCTCATGCTTTGCTGCATGGAAACGTCTCGCACTATTCATTACAATGCATGCATGATCAGGAAGAAAGCCTAAATCACGCGCCTCTTCTGCACTGGTGGAAACCGTTGCCTTGGCGACTGCCTCGAAGTACCGCATCACATCAAGTAGCAGGTTACTGTCATATCCGTGATTCTCTTTACTGGCTTTCGCAGCGAGTCGCATACTTCCTGTACCCGCTGGAATCAGCCCAACCCCCAATTCTACGAGCCCGGCATACGTTTCTGCAGCAGCAACAGGGTTCACAGAAGCCATGATCAATTCACATCCCCCACCGAGTGCCCGTTGATGTGCAGCCACCACCACAGGCTTGCGTGCATAGTGTACCCGCTGCATCGCTGATTGGAAATGGGCAATATACTGGTCAATCTCCCCAAACTTGCCAGCTTGTAGTGCTCCGGCCATTTCTGCCAGATTGGCTCCCACAGAAAAGTGAGTTCCTTCGTTTCCAATCACCAACCCGCATAAATCTGCACTGTTTTCAACCCGGTCAATCGCCTCCAGCATGCCGCCAATTACATTGGCTCCCAGTGTGCAGGCCTTGGAACGGAATTCAAATAATGCAACTCCGTCTCCCAGATCAACTAGTCCTGACTCTTCGTTCGACCATAGGTCTCCCCCTGAATCCTGCTTGATGGATGCCAGTGAACGCTCTGCGGCGGATACCTTTTGAACTTTATATTCTTTTTGGGATGGGACATAAACCCCGCGGTCAGCATAAAAAGATGCACCGCTTGGCATGTCCAACACCCATTCAGGCAGCACAAGCCCCTCCTCGGTCATAGCCTCCCTCACAGTGTCAAACCCAATCGCATCCCATGTTTCAAATGGCCCCATCTCCCAGCCAAACCCTGAACGGATCGCCTGATCAACGCGTGCCGGGCTATCGGTCACTTCACCAATTCTTCTTGCAGCGTACGCCATGAGATCAAGCATTGTGGTGCGAAAGAAAGCCCCCGCACGCCCTTCATCTTCGAACAATGCCGAGAGACGACGAGGGAGCGGGCCCGCTGATTTGATTTTGCGTAGATCTCCGAGATTCAGTTCCAAAGGATCTTCATATTGCCCCGAAGCGAGATTGAGTGACCGAATTATGCGGCCTTTCTTCCGGTAAAACCCTGCTTTGGTCTTTGCTCCCAGTGCTCCTTGACTTACCAATTCTTTCAGTACGGCCGGAGCGCTGAAACGCTCTCTGCTTTCGTCCTGAGGAACGCTCTCATAAAGGTTCGCACACACAAGCTGCATCACATCCAGCCCAACCAGATCAGCCGTCCTGAATGTGGCTGATTTTGGGCGACCGGCCAGCGGTCCCGTCAGGGTATCAATTTCCTCGATCGTGTAGCCTTCGGTGACAAATTGGTCCATCGCCCCCATCATGCCATAAATACCAATCCGATTGGCAATGAAATAAGGGACATCATTGGCCTGTACAACATTCTTGCCCAGGTGGACACGGGCATACCACGCAATCTTGTCCAGCACCTGGGGGGTTGTATCAGCATGGGGGATTATTTCAAGGAGGCCAAGGTACCGTGGCGGATTGAAGAAATGTGTGCCCAGAAAACGCTGCCGAAATTCCAGACTGCGTCCCTGAACAAGCGCACGGATCGGGATGCCGCTGGTGTTCGTGGATATGATATTGCCTTGGCCCGTATGCGCTTCAATCTTTTCCAGTAAGGCCTGTTTGATGTCCAGCCGCTCCACCACGGCTTCGATCACCCATTCGACATCCGAAATTTTCTCCAGGTCATGCTCAATCGTTCCACAACGAATACGTTGGCTGGTGGCCTTTGTGAAAAACGGACTCGGTTTCAATTTTGAGGCATCTTTCAGACGCTTTTTGACCAGTGCACGCGGATCAGAGCCTTCTGAGGATAGATCCAGAAGCAGCACTTCGACGCCAGCATTGGCCAGATGAGCTGCGATCTGAGCTCCCATGGTACCTGCACCGATGACTGCCGCTGTTCTGAACGGCAGACCCGTAGAATTTCTTTCCATTCGATTTCTTAGCGTTCAAACTCGGTTAGAACCTTCTGCGCCGCTGCGGTTCCATAAAGATGAAAAAGCCCTGTAACTCTTTGCGTTCCCCTTTATGAATTTGGTGGGGCGTCTGCAGGGTAACAGAGATCTTCTGCGGCTATTCCTGTAACTGAGGCTTAAGGTTGGATAACCTCGGTCTGGTTCGATCATTTCCAGACATGCCTACGGTGCGAGGCATCCAATGGTCGAGGCAGTGCTGTTCTCAACGATCTGTGATCAGGCTGGCTGCCTGACACAGGGTCCTCTCCAATTAATGTCGACGCAGGGACACATTCCCGACACCGGCAGCCATGACGATTGACGCATCGCCGCCCCCATTGAGTTCACCGGAGAAAGAATGGGACAGAAGCTTCTTGGAAACCTCAATCGGAAACTCACAGGTCACCGTCCCTAGACTCGCAGTCCCACGTACCTCGGCCTGAACATCTTCAGGCAGCGAGAGCGATACATTGCCGGCACCTGTGCGCAGTTTACTTTCCCCTTGGGGTTGCCCGAGCATTTCCACGGTTACATTTCCCGTACCTGCTACTGCATGCAGTGCATCAACCTGGGCATAGATGGATAGATTCCCGGCGCCCGTCACGACATCTACATCTTCTAAATTCCCGGAGATCTCAACATTTCCAGCCCCGGATTTTACATCTATCTCGCCTTCGATGTCCTCCAGTATGATATTTCCTGCCCCCGTACGCCCTGTTATTTCTCCGGTAACTTCCATAATGGTGATATTGCCAGCACCCGTTTTAAAGTTGACATCGTATTCATCTGGTATACGCACGGTCAGTCGAATTTTGATAGCTGAGCCTTTGCGCCATCGCATTTGTCTGCGTTCCTCTTCTACTCGCGATTGAATACTGACATCATCCCCATCCTTATCAAATTCGTAGCGGTGAGCCGACTGGAGAATCCTCTCGGCCTCTTCCGAGCTTTCTGCCCGCGCGCGGCGCTCAAGTTCAATCTTTACGGAGTTTCCGCCCGTAGCCTCAATTTCTACATTGCCCCTGTCCAGATCCAGGGCAAGCTGACCTCCTGGATTCACCTTGTACTCTTTTTTGATCACATCCCGTGCAGTGGGCATCAAAGGGAACGACATGTATGCCACCACTCTGAATCCTGCAAATATCAAAATGGCTGCGACGGCAAAACCGAGGGTCTTCGCAGAAGCAAGGGAACGAGTCATTTTGAATAATCTATATGAAAACGGTTTCATCCATAACAAGGCTACGAATATATTTGCAGTTAAGTTGCAAAGCAGTCATTATTGGAAAGAATCCTGAAGACATGATCGTAGTTCAAGCCCTCGCTCCCGAACAATTTTGATGGCCAAGGTTACTCTCAAGCGCTTAGACGACAAGTTTCATTTCCTTGCTACGAACAGTAACGGAAATTCATTGCATTTTGACACCGGCCATGAAGAGGGAGGAAGTGGTCAGGGGGTTGGTCCAATGCAAGCAGTCGCAATGGCTCTCGGCGGGTGCAGCGGGATTGATATTGTTATCATCCTCAAAAAGCAGCGACAGGACCTACAGAAATTTGATACAATTATTACCTATGATCGTGCAGAACAGGAGACCCCCTCTTTGTTCACAAAGCTGCACGTTCATTATGAGTTTGAGGGGGAGTTGGATCCGGATAAGGTTTGCCGTGCGGTGGATCTGAGTGTCAACAAGTACTGCTCGGTGGCAAAGATTCTGGAAAAGACTACGCCCATTACCGTGAGTTGGTCCATTAATGGTCAACACTATTTCTAACCAAAAACTAAGTTATCTAATACGATGAGTGTAAATCATGCGAATGCCTCCTGGGAGGGAGATTTAAAATCCGGTAGCGGACATATCAAAACCGACCGAGGATCCCTTGATACTTCTTTCACGTTTGGCTCCCGCTTTGAGGGTGCCCCCGGAATCGGTCCAGAAGACTTGGTGGCAGCAGCCATTTCGGGATGTTTTTCGATGGCGCTCTCGAATGAGCTTGATGGTCGTGGTAATACTGCAAACCGCGTTGACACCCGCGCAACCGTTACCCTTGGGCCGGACCCAGCGGGTGGCTTTCATATTTCGAGTGTTGATCTGGTGGTCCGTGCAAATGTGCCTGGCATTGATGACGCAACATTCCAGGATGCCGCAGAAGCGACCCGGACCGGTTGTCCAATTGCGAAGCTCTATACGGGCACGACGATCAATCTAGACGCAGCGCTTGAGTCCTGACTCTGCCGATTCTCATCGATCTGTGATTAGCAGGGGGAGTTTGCGGGAGCGTATGATTCCTGCCGGGGGGCTTAGCTGTCCGGCAGGCATAGCGTTCCATCGGGCTGATCAATCAAATGCCCGCCCTGAACCAAGGGAGTGATTTGTGACATCACTTGCTTTTTGAAGGCGGCACTGGTTGATCGAAAACCAAATATACGGGCGACCTCCACGGTGCACTCCTCCTTGTTGATTCCAATGCATCGCCTTACGGCATGCAGGATTGCTTTCCGGTACTCCCGGGGAGGGATCATCTCTGGCTTCTTCAGTAAGGGATTCTCCAGCTTTTTGCGGTCACGCACATGCACCTCTGTCCCGGGTTTCTTCAAGAAGCTCGGATCCAAATCACATCGTTCGAACATGCCCCTATGCACGGCATACTTTAGCACCTTGTTGATCTTTTCCTTGATGAGTTTTCCTGTGTGTTCGTATCCCCATGCTTCTCGTGTTTTTCGGGTAACGATATCCTGGTGGATAGGCCCCTCTACCTCGACAATTTGTGCGATCAAGTCCGTAACTTCTTTAATCTTAGCATTGTGGATGTGATAATAATGAGCCCGGCTCGCAAAGCTCTCGGAGTCGAACTCTTTGTATTCTTTCGATTTCCTAGGTGGCTGCTTCGGTTTCTTCTCTCTCTCTACAGGTTGCCGCCGGACCCGGGGAGGATTGCTAGTTGTTTTTACACGCGCTTGTCGAATGGCATCTACCGCTCGTTTGATTTCGGTTTCAGGGCTCGTGAACCAGTCGGTGCTCCATATACGATGGAAGATCCAGCCTTTACCCTCTAGGAGCGTCTGACGCATCCGGTCCCGCTCTCGTGCCCAGTGCGATGAATGGTATCGTGCCCCGTCACATTCAATCGCTAGGATATAGGCACCTTCACGGTTTGGGTCCCTGACCGCAAGGTCAATCAGGAACCCTTCGGATCCAACCTGATAGTCAACTTCGTACCCGTATCCTCTGATCGCATCAGCTACTGCCTCTTCAAAAGGACTGTCGGGTTCTCGCCCGGTAATGATAGGGACATCCATTTTTCCAGTTTCCGCATACTTGAGGAAGGTCTTGAGCATGTATGGTCCCCTGTGCCGAGCTTTATCAAGCTTTATATCGGTGTGTCGGATAGAAGAGAACACGCGGCACCGTTTTTTTGCCCGAGTGAACAGCACGTTCAGCCGCCGCTCTCCCCCCTCGTTGGAAACCGGCCCAAAATTCTGAAAGAGCCGTCTGTTCTCGGTCCTTCCGTATCCGATTGAGATAAAAATCACATCACGCTCGTCTCCTTGTACGGTTTCTAGGTTCTTGACAAAGAAGGGGATTTCTTTGCCCTCGCTACAGAAGGAGTTGAGCTCTGGATAAATCGCTCGTAGCCGTTCCGCCTCATTTTGAATAGTAGTCTGTTGGGATTGGCTCATTGCCACGACACCAAGCGATTCACTTGGCCGCTCTCGGGCATGCTCTAGGACGGCCTTCATCACTGCCTCGGCCTCTTTTGGATTATTGCCTTTGCCACTGCCTCGGTGGTAGATTCCATCAACAAACTCAAAGGATAGCCCCAGGTCAGTATTTGATTCGGACGGACTGGGGGGGGCAAACGAGCTTGTTTCCGTAGAACTCCTGATTCGAGACCCCAATCAGCGATTCGTGTTGTGACCGGTAATGCCATTTTAACATGCAGCCGGGCATCCTGCGGGCCTCGCAGAGTGCAAGGATGCTTTCCATATACCCAACCTGTCCGGCGATAACATCTTCCAACTCCAGTTCCTGCTCTTCTTCATCAATACTGACCAGTTTCTCAAAGAATGTTGTAGGTGGCAACTGTTTCTGGTCTCCAACGATGATCGTGCGCTTTGCACGCATTACGGCTCCGATGGCATCCGCAGGTCGTACCTGACTGGCTTCATCAATCAGCAGAAGGTCAAACTTCAGCCCGTCTGGATCCAGATACTGGGCAACTGATAATGGACTCATCAGAAAGACCGGCTTGACGGTCTGTACAGCATCCCCCACCTCTTTCAAGAGCTTACGCAGCGGCATATGCCGGGTTTTCTTTTTCGCCTCGCCATGAAGCACCCCCATCTTTCCACGTGTACCCTCGGGAATTGAAGCATAATGTGCAGACATGACTTCCTGTGAACTGAGATCCAATAGGGCTGCGTCCAGCTCTCTGAACTCTTCAACCAGTGCAAATCGCTCCCGCCCACTCATTCGGCTCAGGTTGGGGTTTAATTGATTAAACCGTTTATAGAGTGCTTCTGCACGGATGTAGTCGTACGTATCACAGGCATGTTCTGGTGCGAGCTTGCCATCCGCGAGCCGGATTCGAAGTTCGTCCAAGCCCCTCTCACTGACTGCATTCGCAAGGTCGTGCAACCGAATCCATTTATCCTGTCCTTCGGGATCTCTTTGCCAGAGAGACATACGGTTCATGATGACTCCAAGTGGCACGCTGTGGATGGAGTCCTCACCAAATGCCTGTTGGATGTCCAGGTCACACAGCCGTGCTATCTCATCCCATTGCTTTTCCCATTGTTCTTCAACCACATGGGCGCAATTATGGAGCCTGTCTGCAAGTTCGTCTGAATTTACAGTCTCAGGCCAATATTTAATCTGCTTTTTGAGCGCATCGGGGGCACCAAGCAATTCGATCTGCTCATTCATCCATCGTACAGAATTCAGTGCCCCCGTCACATCGTTTCCCATCCACGCCACAATGGCCCAATCACAAGTTCTCCCAATGCCCGCTGCTCGTCTATTTCCTGCACCTGTGACCGATGGTGAATGAGCGCATCCAGGAGCTTCAACCGATCGGAAGTTGACTTGGGCAGATCTTTTGCGGCCGCCTTTATTTGCTTAACAGCATCGCGATAAGCGCCGCTAAACCACCGAAAAAAAGAATTTTTATGTTTGGAAATTTCATGTTGCTCCATGCTCCAGTCCCGATCAAAAGCTCTTGGCATCACAGATGCTTCCAGATCAGCACGGATATCCTGCTCTTTTTGTATAGCCTCAAACAGCTGTTGTAATTGTGTAGAATGGCGCATCACTTCCTCCCGATCCACCAGGCCATCTACATCCGTTGGTCTGACCTTCATGGACCGTAGCAATTTCAGTACTTTGTCCACAAAAGTCAGCCCTTCCTGAGCATTCAAACTGAGAGCCACACATGCCTCATCAAGACAGGTTTTCAGTCTCTGGAGACATTCCAGCAACTTTTTGATCTGGTCAACGAGTCGATTCCGGTCCATGGGACTCATTTTTCGGGTTGCCCCTCTCCAGTCGTGGGATCCCTCAGGTCCGTATTCTCTCGTTAAGTCGGCGAGCCCTTGCACCTCTCTTCGGGCTGCTTGTGCCGTTTCAGGATCCCAGGTTGCGATATCTTCCACATAGTAGTCTGGCCTTGGCAGATCCCGATCTGCCATTAGTTTGGTCAGTTGACCGATGATTCGGTAAGGGGTTTCTCCACTTATCTCATCCACGCTGTGAAGCTGTTTTGATAGTCCATTCAATTCGTCTCTCACATTCTTCAAACGCTCATATTCGGAACGGTCGCCTATCAGTGGTCGTCTCAGTTCCAGCGTCTTGCCCAGATCGTTGTAGATGTTTTTTTTCTTGGCTTTGGTAGAGTGCATTTCTAGGCACAGAGGGCCAAGTCCGCACGCTTCCAGCCGATCATGCACGACCTCAAGAGCAGCCCGCTTTTCCGCTGTTTAACGTCAATTAGAATTGGCTCTTCCCCCGTTTGTATGGGTAGAACGTTGAATTCTATTGTAAATGTAAGGAGTGTGGAGAGAATTGGCACCTATTTCTTGCATGTTCCAAGTGATCCATCACGATTTTATTTTTTCACTTCATTTTCATCAACGATATGTCCGTACGACCGAGAGACATCAGCCGCCTGTTCGGCGTTCATTCACCGTGGGAGGTTTCCGATGTGACGATTGCGCACAAGACGCGGGAAGTCCAGATCCAGGTAACCTGTAAAGCAGGCCACCGATTTCGGTGTCCAGAGTGCGATACCGAGTGTCCGGGCTATGATCAGCGTCGTCGGCAATGGCGTCACCTGGATATGTGCGCGTATCGTACGCTGGTGGTCGCGGATCTTCCTCGCGTGGAGTGTCCCGAACATGGAGTGCGCACGGTATCGGTTCCGTGGGCGGAACCGAAGGCTCGGTTCACGGCGGAGTTTGAATCTCTGGTGATTGATTGGCTGCAGGAGGCGAGTGTATCGGCGGTGTCGCGTTTGATGGGTGTAAGTTGGAACGCGATTGACGGGATCATGCAGCGCGCGGTCGAACGGGGCCTTGCACGCAGATCGAAGCAGCACATTGCCCATATTGGTGTGGACGAGACCTCATTCCGCAAGCGTCATGACTATGTCACCATTGTGTCCGATCCCAAATCAGGTACGGTGCTGCATGTAGGCGAAGGTCGTAAGAAAGCCTCTCTTCAGGATTGGTATGCCGGGCTTAGTTCGGCGCAGTTGGAGGGCATCAAGAGCGTGAGCATGGACATGTGGCCGGCGTATATCAACGCCACGTTGGACCATGTCCCTGGAGCGGATCAGAAGGTGGCCTTTGACCGGTTTCACGTGGCCAAATGCTTGGGAGATGCCGTGGATAAGGTGCGACGTCAGGAGCACCGGGCCCTGATGAAACAGGGACAGGAAGACCTCAAAGGAACGAAGTATGACTGGTTAACCAATCCCGCCAACCTGTCTCGGAAGCAGAAGATACGCTTTCAGCAGTTGCGCACCAGTACGCGAAAGACGGCCCGTGCATGGGCGATCAAGGAAATGGCCCAGCGGTTATGGCATTATGTGCATCCCACCTGGGCGCGCAAAGGCTGGAAGCGATGGTTGTCCTGGGCCATGAGATGTCGACTGGAGCCAATCAAAGCCGCCGCCAAAACCATCAAAAAACATCTGTGGGGCATCATCAATGCGATCATCCTGAAGGTGAGCAATGGACCCGCGGAAGGCATCAACAGTCGAATCAAAACCGTCAAAATGCGCAGTCGAGGCTTTCGCAACAAACAACGGTTTGCAAACGCCATTTACTTCCACCTGGGAGGACTTGATCTATACCCCGAAGGCGTTCAAAGATGAGTTTACCCACTGATAAAGGGGAAGAGCCTTAGAATTTAAGTCGGCGACAATTAGAATTTAAGTCGGTGGAGGACGCGCAAGGAGGCGTAGCAGCGAGCTGCGAAGCCGAGTTGCGCGCGTTGAAGTCCATAAATTTTGCCCATTTATGCGTGAAAGATTTACGGGGTAGTTCTCACGTATTGGCAAGAACATTTGCTGCAAATATACCCAACGAATCGGACACCATTTTATGGGCAGACTAGAGATCATGAGGTTTCTGTCTTGGATGTGCGCTGTTTTTCATTTTGTCGTTGGCGTGCGATTTCCAATCGGTAGCTGGGCAGATTGAGTTCCAGGATCACGCTGTGATGCACCAGTCGGTCTACGACGGCGGTGGTGGTCATCGCATTCTGGAAGATCTGTTCCCACTCGGAGAAGGCCAGATGACTGGAGACCAGGACGCTGCCGCGTTCGTAGCGTTCGGCCAGGAGCTGGAATAAGACATCCACTTCCTCGGGACTGTGCTTCGCATACCCAAGCCCATCCACAATGAGGGCTTCAAAGCGCAGGAGCTGTTTCATGAGTTGAGACAGGCATTGATCGCGCTTGGCCTGCATCAACGCGTCCACCAGTGCACGGCAATGGTAAAAGCGGACCCGACGCCCCTGATGGACCAGTTCGTTCCCCAATGCGCATAAAAGATGCGTTTTTCCGGTTCCGGGAGGCCCCAGGGCCAACACATTTTCGTTGCGATCGAGAAAGCCACCTTCCAACAACGTACTCAACTGGTGATTGATCGGCACGGGCAATCGGGTCCGATCAAACTGATCCAGTGTCTTTTCTCTCGGCAGATCAGACGCGCGTAGAAAGCGTTGATTGCGATGGTTCGTACGGCTCTGCTGTTCCTGCTCCACCAGGGCCAGCAAGAACCGTTCAAAGCTCAGCGATTCCTGACGGGCCAGTGCTGCCATCTCTGGAAAGGAGTTTCGAATCCCTGGCATGCGTAGCTCTCGCAATCCCTGCACCAGCGCACGTTTCAGATCTTTGCTTGGCATTGCGTTCATCGTACGTCCTCCATGGCGACCTGCGGCCGGAGCAGCGCATCATAGACCTGCACGGCGACGATCGAGGGATTCTGTACTGGATCATCCACGATCTGCGCTACGGCATGCACCGCGACCGGGACGTTGCGCGCCAACAAAAACTCAAGTGCGGCGCCGACCTGCGCTTCTCCCTGCTTTGCAGCAAGATGCAACACCTTCAAGTAGATTTTATCGGCGCGCAGAGAATCCGTGTGGGTCTCTTGCAACGCATCATACGCCAGACGAAAGGTATGCGTTGGGTACAGCTCGGTTCGATACCGGTAGTTTGCAAATGCACCCGGTTTGCGCACCAGCGCGTCAATGAGATGGCGATAGTCCACCCGCAGTTGGTCGCCCCCGTGCAATCGGGGCATCCGCTCCAAACACCTCTGAACCGACCAGACTTCGATCCATGCTGCATAAATGCGCACCCGCAACCGGGTCCCAATCAGACGACTGGGTACCGAGTAGGTCTTCTTGCAGACTCGGATGGTACTCCACTTGGAGACACGGACCTCCATGCGCTGGTAGGAATCCAGGCGCCGTTTGGGCAAGGCCCCCAGATGGGGCCGCTCTTCGTCCAGACGCTCCTGTCGGGGAGCATTCAGGGCCGTAAAGACCTTCCGCAACAATGCTGCGTACGCGCGTCGACTGGCAAAGTCACGGCTACCGCGCAAGATCAACGCGTTCTCCACCGCGCGTTTGAACCGATGATGCCGTTGCTCAATCTTCCCATTCTCCTGGGGACTCCGTGGCTGGGTGTGCCGCATCTGCATCCCATAATGACGGCACAGCGCCTGATAGCTCTGCGTAAACTCGTCCTGCCTTCCCGGATGATTGCGCACCGCACAACTCAATGAGTCGGTCTGGTGCAGCTTCGGGACGCCATCCAGTTCCCAGAGCGCCTTCTGCAGACCTGCACTGAGCGCCGCAAAGCTCTCAGATTCGCAGATCATCCCCGACTCCCAGTTGGAATACGCCAGAACAAAGTGATACAACAGATGGGGAAAGAGCACACCCTCAATCGTCACCCGAAGAGAATTCATACACGTGAAGTCCGACTGTGCGCGCTCCCCTGGTGCATAGTCTTGTGCAAAATAGACCTCCTTCGCCGGACCATGCGCCAGTCTCCATTCCTTGACACGGCGTTGAAACGTGCGCAGCTGCCCCAACTGAAATTGCCCCGGATACCTCCGCAAAAGATACTCGAAAAGTGCCTTCACCTCCAACCTGGGATTGTCCTTCAAAAACCCCTCCGCTTCCTCCCATACCTGGGCAAATGCATCCGGACGTGTTCGATAACTACGAACCTGCTTCCGCTCGCTCGGAAGCTTGCGGTCCTTCAAATACGAATGAGCTGTCGGCTCGCTCATCCCCGCCCTCGCGGCGGCCGTCTTGATCGTCATTTTTTTTTACCGTCTACCAATTTGAATAAAAGCTTTACCTGATGATCGGTCATCTATGTGTGTATGTGAGGATACAAACATCAATCTCTCACACGCACAATAGATCAACCAAAAAACTTAAATTCTAATTGTCGCCGACTTAAATTCTAGGTCTAATGAAAAGAGGGCGCATTTTTGTATCGTCCGACATCTTTTCATTAGACCTTTGCAGTTATGCACAAATCTGTTTATCTGGGGCTGGATGCCCACACTCGTACCTGCGTTTTGGCGGCCATGGATTCGGCGGGGCACTTATTATCAACCAGGGAGTTCTCCACTTCGGAAGCTGCCTTGATTCATCACATTGATGGAATTTCTGCCCACGAGAAGTACTTAGCGGTCGATATCTTGCCGGCTGGATCGCTGGAGCGCTCCGCTCGCATGTGACCGAGCTGGTCGTATGCGATCCTCGTCAAAATGCACTGATCAGTCGCAGCGGGAACAAGAATGATGTAGAAGACGCCTATAAACTCTGTCGTTTACTTCGAATGGGTGAGCTGAAGCCGGTATATCACTCAGACCTGTCGCACCGGGTTGATTTTAAGATCGCGGTGCAGCAGTATTTGTCGTTTCGGGAAGATCACGCCCGGGTAAAACGGCAAATCAAAGCCAAGTACCAGCAGGCGGGACTGGTTCGTACGGCTGGCACCAAACTTTTCCATCCGACGCAGCGCCGTCATTACCTTGGTCAACTGCCATCAAAGACTCGGCAGCAGATCATGGAAAACCTGTATACGAGTTTGGATGCGACGGGGGCCCTGCGGGAGAAGGCCCGTGCAGCCATGATTGAGTTGGGACGGCGTTATCCAGAAATTTCAGAATTTCAGCGGATGCCTGGCATTGGCGTTGTGGGGGCTCATGTGTTCAGTGCATTGATTCAGAACCCACACCGGTTTGCCACGAAGCAGCGCCTCTGGCGGTATTGCCGACTCGGGGTGGTGGAACGCAGCAGTGCGGGAAAACCTTTGGCCTATAACCGCCTGGACCGTTCCGGACGAGGGTCTCTGAAAGCCGTGAGCCATCAGTGCTATGTGTCTGCTCTGCGCACCAAAGAGCCCAACGAGGTATCTCGGTTCTATGAAGCCTCCCTGCGACGCACGGGAAATCCGCTGCATGCACGGCTCAATACACAGCGCAAAGTGCTGGCTGTACTTTGGACGATCTGGAAACAGAATGTAAGCTACCAACCCAACCTTTTTTATCCACCACCTACATCCGCGGGGATCGCGCAGGCTGTGGCGAGTCCATAGTGCGCTGCGACGAATGCTTGCGGATCCGGGTAGCCGGGATATGCTCCAGCGACAATGTACGCTCCACAATGTGGAAGCTCAATTTTAGGATAGCAGCTCGGCCTTCTTGCCCCATAAGACATTAGAGCCCAAAGAAGGGACTCTCCAAAACGAGTATGGCAGCTGAATAGACGCTTGTTCCATCGTCTCGCTGATCCGCGTCCAAAGCAGATCGAAACATCGCACAGAACTGGATTCCCACGATAACCTACGGATCCGTTCCCCTGGTTGTAGCTATGCGCCTGTAAAATTTCATGCGTTTTGCAGGATGGGGGAACTACGCTTGAAACTTATCTTTTCAAACGAATTGTCGCTAGACATTCCGCTACAAACAATACTTTCTGATGGTCACGAGCCGATACAGCAATGATGTTGGCGATAGTTTGCGACTTTCCCGTTCCGGGTGGTCCCTGAACCACCATATTGCGGCCATCCCGCGCAGCAGCAATTACTCGGGTTTGCGAGGCATCGGCCTCCATGATATGTCCAAGGTCTTGAGGATTTATATACCGGTCATCAAGATTCTCGTCTGGATCAAACAGTGGGGGAGCATCGCCAAAGCCTCCACACAAAAGTTGCTGCATTAATTCGGTTGGTTCTGCCCTGTCCAAATCTCTAGACATCAGAAACTTACCGGACGAATAGAATCCTAACTGGATCGTGTTTGCATTCACCTTCCAGTTCTCGCGGCGGGTGGCTAGATGATCCACCTGTCGAAAATATTTAGACGGGAGCCATTCTTCTTCCTCTGGCCATGGAGGGAGCTTGAGGTCAAAGTCACTTTTGAGGAGGGCATCAAAGGAGTGATTGGGCTCCAGGTCTTGATCCCGTAGCTGTAGCTTAAAATTATCTTTTACTCCTCCACGTATAAGTTCAACGGGCAGTAGTACAAGTGGTGCGAAGCGTTTTATTTCGGACGAAGTACTCTCATACCAACGTACGAATCCCAGAGCGAGAAACAATGGATTGAACCCCTGTTCCTCTATGGAGCTGTTTGAGTCACGGTAGAGTTGTAGAAGGCGTTTGTGTAGAGCATCCTTGGTCAGGCGGGTCTGCAGCTTGAGATCTATATGCTTAGCACTGGGAGGATCTGGTTCTGGAATAAAGATGTTCTCCATGATGTCCGGCTCGTCATACCCATCCCCGTAATGGAGGAATTGCATCTTCTTATTTTTATGCACCAGCAACTTGAAGATTTCGTCGGAGCGCTCATCAATGATGTCAAGATGTTTCCCCCGTTTTTTGCCGATGGGCGAGTTGATCAGGCGGTTCCGTTTACTGGTGTCAATGAGTCGCTCCTTGAGCGACTTGATCGCCTGTGTCTAGCCTTTCGGAGCAGAAGAGTTCTCCGATAATGGATCTTGAGAGATATCCTGAAAATCTCGAAACCCCTCCGTCTGTAAATCACTCATAGAGTTTTCTTGCAGGTACTCTGATCAAGGATAGGAGAAGATATTCGATCAGGTCAGGGTTACATTGACAAATAGACACGGGCAGAAAGAGGAGGAACAGCCAAGGGGGGCTCTACTTCTGCTGAGCCGGACGGATAGACCTGTCGGTAGCTCCCCTGAGGTATGTCTATCTGGTGCGTTTCGTCTGAGGCATTGAAAACAACCAGCGCGTGCTGGTCACCTAAACGCCGCTCATAAACAAGCACCCGGCGCTCATCATCCACGGTGAGCCACTTGATTGCTCCGTCAATAAACAGCCGCTGGTTTGCCTTACGGAGTGCAATCAATTCCCGGTAGAGGCCGGTCAGTTGGTGATCTGCCGAGACCACATCTGGCCGCCTTTCCAGTCCAAACGGGTGTGTGCGTTCGTCTTCAAAGGTATAATCGGGCCACAGAAGGGGTTTTCGTACATCTGGATCATCGCCACCCCACATCCCCATCTCGTCTCCATTCCAGATATGAGGAGCCCCGGGCCAGGTGAACTGTTGCACAAGAATCAACTCCTGGATCAGTCGCGTCCTTGCATCAGGACGATCCACCTTGAAATCAGGGCTTCCTCTAGGGTGTTGATTGTATTTGTAGAGCCTAGGATTATAGATGCTGGTGCTGATTCGGGGCGTATCATGGCTGGCCGCGAGATTCATCATGGCATTCCAGAAACGCTGAGGAATCCCGGCCATCACGGAATCCATATGGGCGACATACCCGGATGCACTCAGATTTGGAGGAGCCTGTGCAAAAAAGCTGCGCGTAGGCATGTACCAGCGATAATTCATCACCGCATCAAATACATCTCCCTGAACCCAAGGAACCGGGTCCGCCATATGATGTGGCCATGTATCCCACCAGACCTCCCCAACGAGATAGGCTTCAGGGTTGATGCTCCGAACGAACTCACGATAGTCTCGCCAGAATCCAAGGGGGACCATCTCTGCGACATCCAGTCTGAATCCATCCAACCCATCCTCTGGGTCCCCGTCACCATTTGGATCAAGCCATCGCCGAGTAACATTGTAGATATGCGCTTTGGGACCGGGGTGGAGATTCCCCTCGTGAGCTCCACGCACGTGACCCTCAGGAACGTCTACCTTTGCCAATTCAGGCAATGATTTCACTCCCGCCCAGCCGTCATAGGAGAACTCGTTCGTGTCCGGCGTCGCCGGATCGTCAAACTGGTTGATGGCATACCAGTCTGCGAAAGCAGATTCCTGCTGATTCTCCAGAACATCCTCCCACGCCCAGAACCGCACACCTGTGTGGTTCCAGGAGAAATCCAGGATGATCCGCATGTCTCTGGCGTGCGCCTCTTGAATCAGTTCGAGAAAGAGACTGTCCGCAGCGGTCCACTGCCATGTATCTGGATCCAGGGGATCCTCTGATTCTGCAATCTCACGGTCGCCAACCGGGTCAGGGCCAAAATTCCGGTCTACATGGCGGTAGTGACGTGCATCAAACTTATGCAGGGAGGGGGCGTCATTGATTGGATTCAAATAAAGTGCATTGACCCCCAACTCTTCCAGATAATCCAGCTTCTCTAGGACCCCCTGCAAGTCCCCGCCATAGCGCCGCCATTGCGCGGCGGTATAGAAGTCCTTGTCATCCTCAATGGCCCAGTCGTCCAGTTTATACCAGTCATGGGTCCAGGGGGTCGGGGTCCAATTTTCCGGCTGTGTATCAAACCAGAAGCCGCGTACATCCTCTGGTGTGGGGTCATTTGTGGGATCTCCATTGCGGAATCGCTCAACAAAAATTTGATACCAGATCGCCTCATCCGCCCAGGACGGAGGATCGCTGACCACAGTTTGGGCCTGCAGCGGCAAGGCCAGACCAATCAAAAACAAAAAGCTAACGTAGATACGCATCGGTTCCATCTAACCAATCCTGCCGGGGAGGGCAGAACACGTCCACATCGAGTGTGTCCTGCAGTGCAACAGCTTTGTGAGGGAGATGGGAAGGGATGACCAGTACCTCCCCTTCGTGTACAATGACCTCCTGTTCTCCATTGTCTCCAAGCCAAAATTTCAGGGCGCCGCTAAGAACGTATGTCAGCTGCTCGTTGTCATGCGAGTGCCATGGTACCACACTATCTTTATCAAGATAGACATGCGTAATCATCATTCGCTCGCCAGTAATGATGCGCCGTCCAAGGCCAGCCTTGACCTTCTCAATCGGCATGTCATCCCATCGGTGCAGCGTTGCCTGCTTGTCCATATTTACGGTCTGGATGATTTGAAAATTATTGGGTGATTCTCACCTGAAAGATAATGTGAGGGAATCGCTCTAACAAATCAGATGATTCCCGTTCTCAGTCGGGAGTAGGTGGAGGGTTCAACTCGGGAATTTTTCACCGGGGCATAGAACCTCATCTGACTGTCCAGCGGTGACGATTTAGGTGATCCCCAAAACCCTTGGGCAACATTGGGCCAAATCGATCAGCTTCACTTTGTGCATATTCTTGATCAGGCTCCAACAAGATTTATCCTCTCAAGCTCAAACGGCCAAAATTTCTGCGGGATGACCACTTGTACTCCCGGCGGCAGTCACTATCTTTCGGAGTTACGCTTTCAGAATACTGGACTCATGAAGCTCATTTCCTTGCAAAACTGTGTACTCTTACTGTTTGCCTTTTTATTGTTTGGTTGTTCCAGGGGAGAGTCTGCACGACTCGTATTGACCAATGGCAAGATCGTGACAGTTGATCCATCTCTACCTGAGGCAGAAGCCTTGGCCGTAAGTGGCGATACGATCATGGCGGTTGGCACCTCTGAAGAAATTGCAGCATATGTCGGAGCGGAAACCCAGGTCATTGATTTAGAGGGTAAACTGGCCATTCCGGGTATTATCGAAGGGCATGGTCATTTTCTGAGTATCGGAGAAGCCAAGATGATTCTTGATCTGACGAAAACCACGAGTTGGGAAGACATTGTCGCTATGGTTGAGGAGGCTGCCCTTGACGCTGAACCTGGCGAATGGATCACTGGTCGCGGGTGGCATCAGGAAAAATGGGACTCAATCCCAGCCGGTACAGTCGAAGGAGTTCCCACACATCATGGTCTCAGTGAGGTGTCCCCGGAGAACCCGGTCCTCCTGCGCCATGCCAGTGGTCATGCCGCATTCGCGAATAGAGCCGCAATGAATGCGGCAGGGATCAGCCCGGAAACTCCCAATCCTGCGGGAGGAGAGCTCGTGCGTGATGTACGTGGAGAATTAACGGGGCTTTTGCGGGAGACTGCTGAATATCTCGTGGGTGCTGCACTGGAAAAATCAAGAGAGGGCATGAGTGCTGCTGAACTGGATGAGGAGCGGCGCACAATGGCACGCTTGGCCGCTGAAGAAGCCCTGACCCATGGAATCACCTCATTCCACGATGCCGGTGTGGGATTTGGGACTGTGGATTTCTTCCGCGAGTTGGCAGATGAGGGCAACCTTCCTGTCCGGCTTTATGTGATGATTCGCTCAAACAGTACGGATCTGGCTGATCAACTGGCCTCCTACCGGATGATTGGATATGGGAATCATCACCTGACGGTACGAAGTGTAAAGCGTTCGATCGACGGAGCTCTGGGTTCTCACGGAGCTTGGCTCCTTGAGCCTTATGCGGATATGTCTGGGTCAAGAGGGCTTGAAACGGTCGCGGTAGAAGAAATCCAGGCAACAGCAGAAATCGCAAAAGCCCACGATTTTCAGGTCAATATCCATGCGATTGGGGATCGCGCCAACCGTGTGGTTCTCGACATTTACGAATCGTTCTACGGTACAGGGGATGAGGATTTACGCTGGCGGATTGAGCATTCTCAACATCTCCACCCAGATGATATCCCTCGGTTTGGTAGCCTGGGCGTCATTGCATCCATGCAGGGGGTCCATGCTATAAGCGATGCTCCGTGGGTCTATCGCCGTTTGGGTGAAGAGAGGGCCGCGAGCGGCGCATATCGCTGGCAAACATTATGGCAGACAGGTGCGGTCGTGACCAATGGGACCGATGCGCCTGTAGAGGCTATTGATCCTCTTGCAAGCTATCATGCCACCGTGACACGCAGGCTGGCAGATGGCTCTGTCTTTTATCCTGAGGAGCGACTATCCAGGGAACAGGCGCTACAGTCGTACACGCTCAACAATGCATATGCTGCCTTTGAGGAAGATATCAAAGGATCGCTCGCTCCCGGTAAACTGGCCGATATTACCATACTTTCGAAGGATATTTTAACGATTCCTGATGAAGAGATTCTTTCGACTGAGGTACTCTACACCATCATCGGTGGAAATGTCCTGTACCAAAGGGACCCATAATTCTGGTTTATTCCAGCGTGTAAGACTGGAGATAGGGATATACCGGGAGGGAGCGGACCGGTCAGGACAACCGGGTGAAGATCACTGCGAAGCCAGCCAGAGAAGCAGTTACATGTACGACACTTGTAAAGTATTTTAGTGTCGTCACTAAGCTGCCAACATGTGTGTACGGAACAGAGGAAATGCGCGTACAGCTATGATGAGTGTGGGCGGTTTTTAAGTGACCAAGTTCTACGTTACCACTGAACCCGGACCCCTGCCTGCATAGCGCGTCCTGCTGCAGGATACATGAAGATCGTGTCGGACCCGCCCGGGTCCAAAAATCCGGTTGTGCTGAAGGAATTGTTCAGCAGGTTCATCGTCTCGAACTCCAGCGCAATCCAGCCTAATGTATAGGTCACTTTAAAGTCCACTGAAGAGAAGTTGTCCAGTCTGACGGCGTTTGCATCATCCAGCCATGTACGGCGCGTACTGCGCACCGTTGCCATTGCCTGGAGTTGATCAAGAACAGGTATACTGATTGCAGCTGATACATAATCGCGCGGGATCGCCTTGACAAAATTCCCCTTATTCTCTCCAGCGCGGTACGTCACGTTTTGGAGTGTGTAGTTAAAACGGAATAGTGCAACATTCGGCCGGTCCAGTTGGAGTCCCAACTCAATTCCTCTGTGACGGCTGCTGGCAATGTTTCCGTACTGGAAGGTTTCAAATTGAAAATCCAGCTCATCCTCCATGTCCATCTGATAAATGCTCAGGGATATCTCACCGTTCAAGCTTCCGGGGATCAGCACTGCGCGGTGGTAGAATCCGGTTTCAAGGCTGATACCCCTCTGAGGCTTCAGTTCTGAGTTAGAAATGGATATGCCATAGGGGGGAAATGGCACTGGAATCAACCTATGGCCAAAGAGTTGATCCAGCGTCGCTGTCTTAAATGACCGAGCTACGTTGGCATACCAGTTCCCCACATGTCGGGCGCTGGTTACATAGCGGGCATTCACTCCCACCTTAGGACTTAATGCGGTATGAACTGCATCCTGCTCCGAATCCCCTTCCGGTGAGTAGGTATCGCGAATACGATCATAGCGAATCCCCGCTGATAGACGCAACCTGGAAATCGGCTCAATGTCGTATTGCATGTATGCGGCCAATGCCCGACGGGAACCATCCCCCCTGGTTGAGAGGCTTCCTTTCGCCCCATCAAATCCATCAAAGTTCTCAGCTGTACCGGTCACCATATCATACCATGCTACGTCCAATTGCCCACTTTGCAGGTCTGTACCGATGGTCAAACGGTCCTGTGCCAACAGTCGTGGAGACACCCATTGTGCGCTCATGAATAAGCGGGATGTATCAAATTCTCTCCACTTTACGTCCGCAAATTCTGCGCTCAGAGGTAAAGTCCGCGGACCTTCAAGGGTGCGCCTGTTACCAACCAGAGAGCCTCGTAATTCGGACTGGCCACCCAGATTGATCCGACCTTGCAGTGCCAGTCGCTGAGTACCCTCATCATTGTTATCAAATTGAAAGAATGGAGATTGCTGTAAACGATCTTGTGCAATCTGGTCACTGGTGAGTGGACCGGGAATATCATAGCTCCGCTGATGCATTGACCCAGATAATGTGACGAGGGCCCGATCAGATCGTATCAGATCAAACCCGAGGCCCAAGCCTCCGAAAGCACGATTGGCATGTTCCCGATATCCTTGGGTTGATTCGTAATTCCCATAAGTGGAAAGCTTTCTGGTACCAAGCGACATCCGTGCGGACCCACTTGCTTTGTAGGTACCAAAGGAGCCTCCGGCCAGAGCCATTTCGTAACTGGAGGGAGCATCGGAGTCAGTCACGATATTAATGACTCCCCCGATGGCAGCATCGCCGTAGAGGGATGAGGCTCCACCACGCAGGATTTCGACAGATTCGATTGCAGCCAAAGGGATCTGATCCCAGTTCACGAGTCCGGTTTCCAGGGCATTGACGGGTTGTCCATCCACCATTAGCAGCACGTACTCGGCTTCCCCTCCGCCATAGAATCCCCGCACAATCGGCTGGACATCATATCCAATCCCATCCAACTGCAGCAAGGCAAAGCCTGGCATATGCCGTAGCGTTCCCCCCAAGTTTTGAACCCCTGCCAACTGTGAAATTGTCGTGCTTTTCAGCACACTGATGGCTCCTGTAGATTGGGAGCGCATAGACTCGTACCGATTTGCAGTAACAATCAGCTCGTCCATATCCACGACGCTCAAGGTATCACTGCCATCCTGGGCCAAGAGGGCCACTGGATACATCAGTGTGAACAGGACTAGCAATTGTGTTATCGTTTTTCTCATGAGCTCATAAAATTACCAAAGTCACCTGCTATTCATACTCGATTTTGTGAATCATGATGCATCCCTACCATTCTGAGAGATTGCCATCAAGTGCAGGTTGGAGATCATTTTGCGTCTTACGGCCATGTTTGGCCCATTGTGCTAACAACTCAGCCTTATTTAGAGCCGACTGGTAAAGTTTTGGAGATCTGCCGAGTGAATTCGTCAATCAATTCTGGAAGATACCCGTACGAATTTTGCTTTGTCACGGAGGGGATCTATTCTCCCTCCACTCCACGGTTAACGATAAGTAAGCGCAAGTAAGGTGATTCACCAGCGTAAATGACGATGGCTCTTGAGGAGACAACAGTAGGAGCTTTTTCTCTTTGTAACGGAAAACAACATTAAGTGTAGCTCAACTAGCTTGTCTATCGGCATATGCAGCGTCGCTGATCCAGAAATTGTTGGCGTGTTTTCCTTTTTTGGTAACGAGGGTAGATGGCTACGTCAATGCGCTTTACTGCTCTGATGTAGTCTTTGATGTCCTTTTTCAAGTCCTCATCATCTGTGACTATAATTTCTGCGTTGCTCGCGAGAGTCAACGCTAATAGGTCTTCGTCGTTAGATTGAAGCTGCTTTACCTCCAGCTTGTTCTTGGCGATTTTCATGTCCTCTTCTGAAATCAGTTTTGCCATTCCACTTGCTTTATATTCATAAAGTTTTTGTCTGTACCTCTTGGTCCGACGTATTTCTTGTCCAAGTTTTCCAGTACCTGTATAGCAGAGTACTCCGTATCCGTTCGCAATCCATCTCAAAAAAGGATCCGACTTCTTTGCAGCAGCACTTTCGGGTACTATCAAACTCACTGAGTTTGAGTCAATTATCGTTGGCGTACACATACTGCTCAATGCCCAGGAAATCATCCGTCTCTTTATTGAAGAACTCGCGATACTTTACCGGTGCACCCAGAAGATTGCCATCCTCATCAAATCCTAGTTCGTGAATCGTGGCAGCTGTATCAATTTTCTCAAGCCACAGAATACGGACATCTTCACAGTTCAATATTTTCTTACGCACACAGATAGACAGTCGGTTGATGATGAAGTCCGAGTGTGATTCTACAATGAATTGATGCTGTGAATTGGCCATGAGTCCGGCCAACTGGGCTTGTGCCATCGGGTGCAGATGAGCTTCAGGTTGCTGGAGTAATATGGTTTTATCGGGCCCTTTACGCATCGCTCTGAGGGTAGGTAAAATTGCGTGAATACCAAGGCCGACATCGGAAACATTGAAAAACTGGTTGTTAAACCCGATTTCCAATTCAAAAGATACGGTTCCTGTTCTGCGAATTCGGATTTTATCAAATAGCCCTAGTTCTTGGCCGATCTCTGAGAGTTCTTCAGCCTCCTCAGGTTCAATTGGGAGGGCCTTCTGGATCCCATATTGTCGCTGTTGAGGCTCCAAATACGGATTTACACTTTCAAGAATTATCGGATGCCACGGCAGCTTACGGGAAAGCTTCTCCAAGTAATCATTAAGCCCCATCTTATCAGAATTATCGGGCAGGTCCGATCCATTTTCACGAATTCGATCAATCTCCTCTTTATACGGAAAATCTCCATGTCTTACTGCAAATGCAAGCCACTGAGATATTTGGTCATACGAGATGTTGTCTACACTCACCGGAATTTCAAAAGAGGATGTATACATCCTTAATTCGCTAGATGGGGTATTTCGAGAGATTGTCAGTTCTTCAAGCCCATCGGGGTTAATCGTGACCTGCTGCTCGAAAATTTTTCCTTTATTTTGGCCGAATTGAAAATGAAATTCAATCCCATTCACACCTCCGCCAAGTGAGAAATTCCCATTATTTACTCGGGCTATGTTTTCAAAAGTACCCATACGAAACGGGTAAATGTTAAATGGATTGTACTCCATTGTATTCTGGTTAGCAGCCAATCTTGCAAACGCACTGCAACAGCCGAGGAGAGAGGTCTTTCCTGAACTATTTTCACCAATGACTATGGTGATTCGTGGTAATGCTATCGAGTGCTCTTCCTCAAAGCATCTAATGTTGGACAGACTTATTTTGCTAATCTTATTCATTACAAGCTCTAGAAATTCTGGCCAGTTTTATGCTATTAGGCTCGTAGCATCAGGGCAAATTCTACGACTGCGAGCAAGGAGTTTAAGTAATCACCTCAAACGCAATCGCTAGAGTACTGTGGATCTTTTGAAGGGAAAATTTGCTCCAATGTTCCCGATGCAAGCTGTGGTTACATTCGCTTATTGTAATAGCAATCCAGTGCCGGCTTTGACAGAAAGCACCATGTTAAGGATGTATACGAGGGTATATCGGACAGTTATAGGTATGGCAAAATTAACCTGAATGGCGAGCAAAATGCATCTGAAATGACAGGCGTAATTTATGATCGCTGGATTTTGGGTCGTAGTTCAACTAGGTAACGAGGGACGAAAGTCTGCTGAGTGACAGCCGCCCCATGGATTTGGTCGATCTGATAGCTGCAAAGCTTCCCGTCAGTAGTCCTGACGGCATGAAGTACAAGATCGCCATCTTTTGTACGGCGCAGTGAGTATGGTTCAATACGATCAGTGGCTTGTCCATATTGAATGTCAGTACACAGATAGTTCACTCCCGCAAACCGGATAGCTTCCAGGAATATTTGCATGCCAAGATTGATTGGCAAGCTCGTTGTAGGCTCTCTGATTATCTCTTTGTCCGTTGCCATCTGATCTATAGCAGGTAACGAGGGGAGGGCACCGGTTTCAAGCCAGTCAAAAAACTCAGGCAATGCATTGAAAAAAGGCTCTTCCCCTTTATCAGTGGGTAGACTCATTTTCGAGCGCCCTCGGGGTATAGATCGAGTCCTCCCAGGTGGAAGTAAATGGCGTTTGCAAACCGTTGTTTGTTGCGAAAGCCTCGACTGCGCATTTTGACGGTTTTGATTCGACTGTTGATGCTTTCCGCGGGTCCATTGCTCACCTTCAGGATGATCGCATTGATGATGCCCCACAGATGTTTTTTGATGGTTTTGGCGGCGGCCTTGATGGGCTCCAGTCGACATCTCATGGCCCAGGACAACCATCGCTTCCATCCCTTGCGCGCCCAGGTGGGATGCACATAATGCCATAACCGCTGGGCCATTTCCTTGATCGCCCATGCCCGGGCCGTCTTTAGCGTACTGGTGCGCAACTGCTGAAAGCGCAGCTTCTGCTTCCGAGACAGGTTGGCGGGATTGGTTAACCAGTCATACTTCGTTCCTTTGAGGTCTTCCTGTCCCTGTTTCATCAGGGCCCGGTGCTCCTGACGTCGCACCTTATCCACGGCATCTCCCAAGCATTTGGCCACGTGAAACCGGTCAAAGGCCACCTTCTGATCCGCTCCAGGGACATGGTCCAACGTGGCATTGATATACGCCGGCCACATGTCCATGCTCACGCTCTTGATGCCCTCCAACTGCACCGAAGTAAGCCCGGCATACCAATCCTGAAGAGAGGCTTTCTTACGACCTTCGCCTACATGCAGCACCGTGCCTGATTTGGGATCGGACACAATGGTGACATAGTCATGACGCTTGCGGAATCAGTCCACACCAATATGCGCAACGCGCTGCTGCGATCTACGGGCAAGGCCCCGTTCGACCGCGCGCTGCATGATCCCGTCGATCGCATTCCAACTCACATCCAGCAAACGGGCCATCGTCGATACACTCGCCTCTTGCAACCAATCAATCACCAGGGACTCAAACTCCACCGTGAACCGAGCTCTCGGTTGCGCCCACGGAACCGATACCGTGCGCACTCCATGCTCAGAACACGCCACACGAGGAAGATCCGCAACCACCAGCGTGCGGTACGCGCACATATCTAGGTGGCGCCATTGCCGACGACGCTGATTATAACCCGGACATACGGCATCACACTCCGGACACCGCAATGAATGGCCTGCTTTGCAGGTTACCTGGATCTGGACTTCCCGCGTCTTATGTGCAATCGTCACATCGGAAACCTCCCACGGTGAATGAACGCCTAACAGGCGGCTGATGTCTCTCGGTCGTACGGACATATCGTTGATGAAAATGAAATGAAAAAATAAAATCGTGATGGATCACTTGGAACATGCAAGAAATAGGTACCAATTCTCTCCACACTCCTTACATTTACAATAGAATTCAACGTTCTACCCATACAAACGGGGGAAGAGCCTTTTTTGATTGCCAGAGAAACCATGCGATTTCAGTTCCTTTTCGTGCTGTATCACATCGATCTGGGGATATCTTCACATTCACTCGTTGCCCATCCTCTTGAGCTCAGACTATACTGATGGTGGCCGAAGCCGTTGCTCCCGGTAATATGAAATGCTGCACGATCTTCGAGTGCCAAACCGTACGACCGTTGACCGGGCATTGAAGCGGCCCAAGGATCAGGGGCTTATCCATGTGAACCGGGGCAGCTTCCCGCGTAGCTGTCGCCTGCAGCTCCAGTCATATCTGGATCAAAGCAGCTGAGCCCCTTGTGTTTTTCCGAAGTTCCAGTAACTGTCGTATCTCTCTTGGGAACTATGCTATAATTTTCGGGTTCCCGACCAAGTGATTAGTGAACAGCAGTCGGACGCTACGCGCATTTTTTCGCTTCTCCGGAAGCTGGCAAAGGAGGGGAGGCAGTCGGCGGAGGAAACCCACGAACTCGTAGAATTGATTGAGTCCATGGCAGCATCAAATGTAATTGAGCGGTTGGAGTCCAAGATCGATGCGCAGCACGATGCGCTAAATACAAAATATACGGTCCTCATCTGGGCGATCGGCTTTGCCGGACTCGTCATTTCGGCCGCGATCATTTTCGGCGGATAGACCCGCCGCGGAGAGCTGGTGTACCAGGTCGCGCACGCGAGCCGGCCTAATTTTGCCTACAGCGTAGTATACCCCGGCTAACGGCATCGAAGGCGCTCAGATTCGAGTTACACAGCCCCAGATTTGCAGATCTGAAGCGTATTGACGTTTCCCCGGGCAATACTCCATTTAGCCAGGGAACGCATACAGGGCATTTAACGGCATTCACATCGTTGACCTGGATAGCCGGCTTCGAAGGGCATCGAGCTCCCCTACACGGCCTCGGATCTGAACGGATACGGCCATATTTCTGCACAGTCCAGATTCAGCGCAGGGAAGCGGATTCGAGTTCTGTAGGGGGAGGGCCCCGTTTAGCCTACCGATTGAGAAAGGTGCGCGATTCAAGGGCGAATCACGGGAATGGAGGGTAGGTGAGTGGTTATGGTGTGGGTGGGTAGGGGATTGTATAGCTGGAGTTGGGGCTCTCGGGGCACCAGTCCCTACCAAACTCCTACTTTCGGTGCTGTATTCGTCGCCTAGATTCCCCGCGACTAGCACATCGCGAGGAGCTCCTCAACGCTTTCATCCCACTGTCTATCTTTCTCCAAAAGAGCACTTTTGATGTGATCAGAGAACTCTTGGTCGCTCAGACGTCGCACCGTCCATTTCTCGCTCCCCGGGAAGGTCGGTGCAAGAAGTAAGCCCCAATAAGGGTCTTCGGCGGCTGGGAGAGGTTTCACCAGAACGAGGTCCCCTTCGTCTGGATTAGGGGGGGCAAAGACAACTGCAGGGACTTCAGAGATCAGGTCTGCAGTGGCGATACCATAGGTCAGCGTGGTCATGTGTCTGTATGTGGTTAAGGTTAGCGTTCTAGTTCACTTCTACCAGACCTCAAGCTCTTGGATTGGAACTCCCTCAATATAGCATTTTTGTCTATATTTCGCCCCTCAAACCTGTTGATGTATTTTGCACAGGTTCTTCCCAAGATTTCAGATTCGGATAAGCTCATTCTTAATTTACGCCGAAGCTCACTCCCTTCGTGTGAACGTGACCCATCCAAGGCTTTCAGGTGAGGGAGTACATGCTCCTGCATCATCTCAACAGCGGTCTCAATAGCTTTTGAGCAGGCATAGAGTTGCTCCCTAGCCCACTCAGGATCACGGAGTCCAGAGAGCCTCCACTCCTCTTTTTCAAGCCCCCACTCCTCCTGACAGATGTCCGTAGCCTTATTGACAATCTGGACCTTGTGATGTTCAACAAGGGTTTGAATTTTCCCATTTCTCAACTTTCTCGAACGGATATGTCATTCTCTTATCTCAAAAGGCAATTTATGGAAACTGGTCCCTCCCTTGAAAATCCAACTATTCTTCAGTAAGGGTATGATGATAGATACCGGTTAAAACCCATCCAAGTACATAATCTTTCTCAATAAGATGAGGTCTCAATCCGCACAAATTTGCGACATCTATAACCTCTTTTTTAATAACCATCTCTTTCGTATTGGAATTCTCTCTCAGGAACCCAAAGACGCCATCTCGTCACGAGTCGGGGACATGGAAAGGTTGGAGCAATTTTGGCATTGCCTTTCGTCATTCTCTTCGTACAAGCATCAACGAGATAGGTACAGTCTGACATGCGTTCTGCCAGAAATCCCAAGCGTTTGAAGACGGCTCCATTGCCGAGACGTTCTGCATAGGAGATCAGCTTTTCATCCTGCCTGCAGTCGTGACGTAAGTATTCTCCAAAGCAATCAATCACATGATCTATTCCACCTCCGAATAGGGGATCATCTAAAAGGTCCAAAATAGTTCGAGGAAGATCTGAGATAGCGATCTTTATGTTTTCGTACCACACATACTCAAGACCAAAAATTTTATCTGGATGGATATACTTTAAGGTATATGGTAAACCAAGTATTCTCTGATACTTTGATCGCACGGGTCGCCCCGTAAGCACGACCGTGTCAAGGAAGATCTGTTCTGTAAGATCCCAGTATTCAGTCATGGTTCGACCACCGATATATGCTGGATTAAATAATTCTGGTACGATGATCCAAGAATCTTCCAACACTTGTTCACCTTCAATATGGTCAACACTCACTGTAGCATAGACTCCTGGACCAGCACGTCGCAGCCAACCCTGACTGTCCCATCTGGAGAGCAACTTGGAAGCAGTGGAACGGCTGACATTGAGGGATCGCTCGACATCGTCAGTGCGAACAATAGTGCCAGTACTCCCCAATACGGTAGCCAGTCTAATTCGGCCTTTGGGTAAACTCAGTCGTCTATTCATATTATCGATAGTACAATGTAACTGTATAAATTCGCAAAAAATGAGAATTATTGCTAATTCAGTATACTAACTGATATATGTTCTTGATCCCTGTGTGTTCGTAGCCGGGGAAGCTTGGCTCCCTGAACAAGGTCGTTGAGGGCCTTGTGAAGCCGGGTTCATGTGTTACAGCCCTCCAGATCAAGTACGCGAATCCAGTGCCCAGTCTAACCCATTCTTTAGGTGAGCCTCGCTGTCTATTTCATTCATGTAGTATAAGTATACTTCATATGCAGAAATTCACAAAAAACGGGAAATATTGATAATTAAATATACTATTTTAGTACGTTTCTGATCTCTGTGGGAGCTATAGCCGAGGAATGAGCAATCACCAGAACAAGATCATTTGGGCTATGTGAACCCGAATCGTAAACGACAGCCCTCCAGGCCAACACGCGAACCTCTTTAATGTGCTGGTGACAATTGCCTTGGCGCCGAACGACAGTTTGTTCGAGAAGCCGTTCTCGCACTGCTAATCGTCGATGTGTATAGCCCGTTGATTTTTAAATGCCGGTAGCATCACCACAGGTATAGAAAACCAGTTGAAGCGGCATAATTATCCTGCTACCGGTACCCTCAGGCTTGGGTCAATCTGTTGGCTGACCTATATCTAGGGTCTTCAGAGCTTGGATCACTTCATCATGGACTTTGCCATTGGTCCCGATGATTCCATGGTTGTTTTCCAGTCCCTTTCCGTAGGAAAAATCCAATTCTTTACCAGCACAATCTGTTACTTTCCCCCCTGCTTCCGTCAGCAAAAGAGCACCCGCTGCGTGATCCCAAATACGTTCCACGTAGTCTTTGCGCGTAGGTAGACGCATGTAGATTTCTGCATCGCCGCGTGCGACAACAGCGTACTTTGCCTGACTATCCAATCGTTTCCGTTCTGCGGCAATTCCAAGGTATTCAACGACCCTCTGCACATCTTTGTGTGCACTGTGACTCGACTCTACACTTTCACAAATCCTAGCGAACTCCATAGCCCCGTTTGTGCTTACATGAAGGGGAGATTCACCCCGCTTTGCCCCACATCCCTTTGCTGCCAGAAAAATATTTTGATCCAGGTTTGGGCATGCAAGTCCAGCGACTGCTACTTCCCCCTCAATAATCAGGGCCAGAGCTACGGCAAAATGCCCCTTCCGCAGGAATCCTTTCGTACCATCTATAGGATCCAGAGTCCAGAATCGGTCAGAATACGTCTCTGCATTACCATAATCAATCCATTTCAGGGCACTCTTCAATGAGGTGCTAGGGCGAATCACTTCGAGATGCTGCCCTAAAATTTCTCGAAGCTCTGTGTGTGTATCCGCTCGCAATAGCGTACTATCTTCCTCTGCAATGATTGGATCATCTGGAAATGCTTCACGCAGGGTCCGGCATACCAACGCCTGGCTTCCAAAGTCTGCAATGGTAACGGGACTCCGGTCTCCTTTTGTAATGGCAACCCGCTCCTGAACAGATCGGCACAATAGTGCTGCCTCGGAAAGTGCATCGTGCACGGTCTGAAGCTCTTTTGAATACGAATCATTCAACATGATTGATCGGCAGAATCATGGTCTTATAGGATGGAATTTCGTCTAAGAAATGATAGGAGCGATGGGCATGATCAACCATACAGCAATAGTGCTGCATGCCATTAGTAATCACCAGATAGGGGACCTTCAGTGTGGCATTGTAGTGCCCAATCTGATTAAACGTATCCTGACTGAGCTGAACGGACGGTCTTTTACATTCAACGACCATCACCGGCTCAATCCGTCGATCATAGATAACAATATCTGCCCGGTAGTGACGATCCTGTATCGGGATCGCCACCTCAATGCCTACCAATCCGGGTGGAACATCTAAATTCCTAGTGAGATACTGGACGAAGTGTTGGCGTACCCATTCCTCGGGAGTTAACGGTACAAAGCGTTTCCGAACCGGGTCCAAAATTACTCTGCGCCCGGCCTGATTGCGTATCTCATAGTTGTAAGGTGGCAGGTTCAATTGCTCCATGAAAAGGGAATAATAATGGATCCCGTAGTCTCTCTATGCGTTAGCCGATTCACCTCGGGGTGTAGCGCAGCCCGGTAGCGCGCTTCGTTCGGGACGAAGAGGTCGTGGGTTCAAATCCCGCCACCCCGACTGTTACCTTCCTCCGTATGCTCATCATTGCATGCGCCCTTCGTCAGTGGTCCGTGAGATTTGGTCTCTGCTTCCAATAAAACCAGGTTGCCCAACATCTCTTCCCGGGCCGTGAATTCAACGTACCAGAACGGGGTTAGACTATTTCACGGATTGATAGATTCGCTCAACCGGGCGAAAAGCCCCATTTGCCCGGGATGCATGTTGAAGTGGATGCATGCTGTACGGAACCTTTTTTCTACCACCGGCTAAGTTGGTTTTCAGTGCGAATCAGTTTTGGAAACCAAATCAATCCCGACCATGAGATTGATCGTTGGCTTTATTGGAATCCTAGCAATAGTTGGGCTTGGTTCTTGCTCCGTTACTCCGTCCTTTTCTGAGAGTAAGGCCGATTGCTCTACTGAATATTTACAGTGTACCGGTAATCGCTCATGCTCTACCACTCTAGATTCATGCACTGCCTGTTCCATGGTAGATGGCCAACTGGAATGCGACACGATGACGCGCTCGAAGGACCCATGGATGTGCGCATCTGGCTCTGGTCTCCGGTGTGTCAGCGATATTAAATGTTCATCGACCCCTAATTCGTGCACTGCCTGTTCCATGGTAGGTGTCCAACTAAAGTGTACCACGGAGACGCTCTGGAAGGACTTAGAGACGTGCTCATCCAGCTCTGGTCTCCGGTGTGATGACGACACTGAATGTTCGTCAACCCCGGATTCGTGCAACACCTGTTCCATGGTAGACGGCCAACTAAAGTGCACCACGATAACATTCTCAAGGGACCTAAAGACGTGTTCATCCAGCTCTGGTCTCCAGTGTACTGGCGACATTGAATGTTCGGCAACCCCCAATTCGTGTACTGCCTGCTCGTGGGTAGACGGCAGGAAAGAATGTCACACTACTACTTCTAATTCAAGACCGTAGAAGTGCAAAGCTGATCTCTCATGCACCGGATTGAATCCGTGTTTGGCGGGTAGCTGAGATTTGGACCATGCATGTTTCTTTAGAGCAAGGAGTATCTGGGATTCGTCGGTTCCGTTGTTCGGGCCCTGCAAGGGATATATTCTTGCGCTCCCGGTTAGTAATTTGTCACCAAGCCAGATTGGTCTGAGAATCTTTGTTAGCAGTATTTGCATCTGGCAATGAGTTCGAGTGAGATGTGCGAGCAGTTTGCCTTTCGCTTACAACCCCTAGAAATTCCGCCAACCTTAATCGTTGCCCCCGAGTACATAAAAGTGGCACAGAAAGGACGGCCAAATTAGATTGATCCAATTTTTCAGGTGCCGAATTTCGTGATTCTCCAAAAAGATGTAACTTTTAAGTTCACAGCACTCGGTATGCAATCACGGCCTCTATGAAACTACGAACTCGCGAGCAGTCAAAATCCAACTCATTTGCGATTAGGAAGGACTAGGAGGCTTGTAGAACTTGCCCGACAATCCGCTCTCACTTCTATCACATTGAGCTTGACGCTTTATATCTTCAAGCAATTCTAGTCCGCCACCGCTCACAACATGGCCTCAAAGTATTCGTTTTCTGGCCACGAAACTTTTCCATTGCGGCTCAACTGGTTGAAAAAGGCCGTAGATGCTGTCAATAAGGAGGACACCATCTTCCATTCTGATACGGCCATCGTCGAGTTTGGAGTCGGAAGGAACATGGTACGTTCTATCCGACATTGGGCACTTGCGACAGGAGTAATCAAGATTTGTATTGACCTGAAGAAACGTAATATTTTACGTGTGTCTGAGTTCGGAACGTATTTATTGGGAGACGAAGGTGTAGATCCGTACTGCGAAGATAATGCGACGCTATGGCTGTTGCATTGGTTGTTATGCCGCTCACCCCGCCGCTCCACTCTATGGCATTTTATTTTTGGCCATTGGCGTGGCGGTGCACTTGAGTTTCGTAATCTCCAGCCGATATTGAAGAGATGGATGGATGATGAGGGAGGAGCTATGCCTTCGGACGCAACGCTGCGCCGAGACTTCCAGTGTTTCCTTAATACCTATACAACCCCGCGGCTGGCGGATTCTCCCTTAGAGAATATTGTGGCTTTCCCCTTAACTCCTCTAGGATTGATCTATGAGAATAGAGGCATGGTTTACCTACGTGAAGGTCAGCTCCGTGGTCTTCCTCCAGAAATTTTCGCTTACTCGGTTCTGGATTACTGGGACCGGAATTTCAGTGGCCTGAAAACCCTGTCTGTGCAGGACGTTCTGACACGACAGGCGAGTCCAGGGCAAATCTTTCTGTTGAATGAGGAGCAAGCCTTTGAACTTGTAGACCATATAGGTAGATTTGATGAAGTACCATTTCGTTTCGATTCTACCGCGGGCGTTCACCAGTTTTACCGAATGCCCGGTGTAACGCCACAAGCAATGCTGGAGTGCTACTACTCTAATAGCCTGCCCACGGTAACCTGATTGGACCCATGGCCGTATCTGTTCGAGGCTCGTTTCAGCGAAGCATCAACTTAGTCCGTGACTTTTACAGTACTCCTCAGGGCTTGGATAACTATATCGTTACAACGAAAGCTCGTGAACTAATCAAGCGAGTGATCGAAACGATTACCGCTGAGCAGGTGATCGGACGTGCATGGTCAATTACAGGCCCCTATGGCAGTGGAAAAAGCTCCTTTGCGTTGTTTCTGGCTCATTTGCTCAGGGGGAATGACGACGCACTTAACAAACTCACCGACGCTGATCCTGCTTTAACAAACAAGATAAAGTGCGCAACTACCGGTATTTACTGCCCCGTGTTGGTGGTTGGATCGCGCGAACCGCTTAACTGGGTTCTGCTACGCGGATTGATTTATGGGACAGATGCCTTCCTTGCATCTTTCGCTCGGCACCGGGGAAGACCCAGCAAAAAGCTAAAAGATTGCCGCATTGCACTTCAAGGCGTCCTTCAAAAAGCAAAGGATGTCACATCTTCAGATGTCAGCGATGAAATCGTAGTTGATCTGTATCAGCAAACAGCAGCAGCAGTACATTCTGTAACCAACGGAGGGCTTCTGTTGATTATTGATGAATTGGGCAAGCTCCTTGAATATACTGCCCTCCACCCTGACCGTAGCGACCTCTACGTACTTCAACGCTTAGCTGAACGGGCCTCACGAACAGGCCATTCATCGATTGCGGCTTCACCATTACTCATCTTTTCAATTTCCCATCAGGCTTTTGATCGTTACGCTGGACGCATGGCCCGGACACAGCGAGATGAATGGCGTAAAGTTCAGGGACGCTTTGAAGATTTTGCATTTGTGGAACCGGTTAGTGAGACATTACGACTTTTGGCTCGTGCCGTGCAGGTAGACAATCGGGATCAGCTACCTGAAGATGGTATGGCTGTTATTGACAATGTACTTGATGCAACTATCCTACCTTCAGTGGACTCCCGTGTGCAGACCCGCCAACATCTAGCCGATGCCCTTCCATTGCATCCAGCTGTCAGCCTCATTGTCGGTCCGTTGTTCCGTCTCTTGGCACAAAACAAACGCTCTCTCTTTGCTTTTCTCGCTTCTGGCGAGTCAAACAGTTTCCTTGATCTATTTTCGAGAAAGGCGTCTGAAACTATCTCTCCTGTCTCATCCAACACTGATCAAGCCCTGCTACTACGCTACCGTCTTGATCATCTTTACGATTACCTCATCGGGGCGATTGGTACTGCACTTTTCAGTGAACGAATGGGGCGACTCTGGGCCGAGACTGAAGCGGCTCTCTCAAGGCTCAAATCTCCAAGTGAGCTTACCGTGCGATGTATCAAGCAGATTGCTCTTCTCGGCTATGCAGGTCCGCTCGCCGGACTTCCTCCCACTGCGCAAGTGCTCCGCGCCACAGCCGATGCCCCTCCTAAGGAGGTAAACGCAACTCTTGATTCGCTCAAAGAAGAGCGGTTGGTGACGTACCGTCCGTTTAAAAACGAATATCACATCTGGCGAGGTAGTGAATTTGATCTCGATGCGGCTCTGCAAGAAGCTCACCTGCAATTACCCGTGCGAGTGCCTCTCGCTGAACGGTTGACCAATACTCTACCTCCCACGCCAATGGTGGCTCGCCGCCATTCTTTTCGTACGGGAACCACGCGCATTTTTGAGGTGCTTTACGCCTCAGATGAAACCTGGATAACCCAATTGAAGGATCCGCACAAGCGTGGAGATGGACGTATTATTTATGTACTACCTGAGCGTGATGGAGAGACAAATGAGTTGCTCACCACAATTCAAGAACATGCAAACGATTCATTAACCCTTTTCGCTGTACCCGATGGTGTGACTGCACTGCGTGAGATGGTTCGCGAATTGGCCTGTCTCCAATGGGTTCGCAACAATACTGAGGAATTGCAAGGGGATGAGGTTGCCCGCCAAGAGATAGACCAACAGTTAGCCGATCTGACTATTCATGTTGAACATCGTCTTACTTCTTTGCTTACGGACGACGAAGGTCGAAATCCATGTTCCTGGATCTATCTGGGCAAGCAGTTTCGCCTCCAAAATGAACGATTCTTACAGGACAGGCTCAGTCAGATTTGCGATCGAATTTTTTCTAAGGCGCCAGAAATCTGGAATGAACTACTGAATCGCCGCAAGCCTTCGGCAAGTGCTGTTAGGGGCTTGAAGCAGTTGCTCATAGCAATGCTTGAGTACGATACTGAGTGCAGATTGAACATTGAAAAATATCCAGCTGAGTACGGGATGTACGCCTCAATACTCCAAGCTACCGGGATCCATCGCCCGCTGGATGACAGTTCTGAACACTGGCATTTTGCTAGGCCCATCTCCCCCGAACATCCTGGATGCGTTGCAGTGTGGGATGAAATTACGGATGCACTTCAAGCGGCGAGAGGACAACGCGTATCTGTACAAAAACTCTACGATAAACTCAGCAGCCCCCCTTATGGTGTACGCGGAGGACTGGTTCCTATCTTTTTGTTTGCTGTTTACAAGTCTGCTGAAGACGAGATTGCCTTTTATGAAAGTGGCACGTTTATCCCCGTCATTGATTTTCAGACAATTGAGCGCTTCTTGAAAAGCCCCGAGAAATTTGAAATGCAATGGGTAGAGATTAAAGGATCAAGAGCTGAGTTACTCCAGCACCTTGCACCACTGGTCGGCCTACCAGCATCGGTTGAAAAACCTCTACCCTTCGTACTTCGGATCCTGAAACGTATCCACGGCTTGCCACCCTATGTGCGTCGGACTGCTACACTTTCGCAAACAGCTTTGAATGTCCGTGAGGTCCTAGATCGTGCTGTGGAACCAACCACTTTACTCTTTGAAGATCTTCCAGAAGCTTGTGGTGTGGATTCTTTCTTAGATAACACTGAGAGTTCTCCAAGCGAAGTGCAGGATTTTGTTGAACATCTTCAGGAAGCATTACGAGAGCTTGGCGGGGCTTATGATGCGCTCCTGACAGGCCTTAAAACTCAGATTGCATCCGTCTTTCATCTTCGCTCCAAAGAACCAGATGACCGCCGCCAAGAACTCGCCAAGCGGTCACGTCTCCTACTCCCATACGCAAATGAGACGAAGTTAAAAGCCTTCCTTGTACGTGCGTCGGATGAGGTCCTGGATACACAGGGATGGTATGAATCCCTATCTTCCCTTTTAGCGAATCGACCGCCGGTGCAATGGAGGGACGAAGATCATTCTCTCTTTAACAATTCACTTCGCGAAGTATCCCGTCGTTTTTCAACGCTTGAACCTATTGTCTTTGATCTACAAAAAGAATCGCCTGAACCTTCATTACATGACACAAAATCGCCCACAGTCAAACGAGTTCGATTAAGTGTCACTGTGCAATACGAGGACGAACATGAGCAAGTGATCAGCATCCATCCTGAGGATAGCAAACTAATTGAGCAGGTACGCCAGAGGCTACAAAGCGAAATTGAGAAAGAAGATGTTACACTTGAGACAAAGATTGCTGCGTTAGCGCAGCTATCAAAACATTTGCTCAGAGAACGCAAAACAATGAACGAATCCCATGAGTGAGCCTAGGCATATTGTCGCTTTCAGCGGGGGCAAGGACAGTAGCGCACTTGCCATTTATCTTCACGATCCTGAGCGCTGGCAAAAGGTTCTTGGCAAACCAAGCACCCCCTGCCGACCGCCTCTCAATGGGGCTGAATATGTCTTCTGCGATACCGGCACCGAACTGGCGGAGACATATGACTATCTTGATCGTCTTGAAGCATACCTCGGAAGTCCGATTCATCGGCTTCGGGCAAGCGTACCACCGAGTCGTCCCAACGAACCGGATAAAACTCCCTTTGATCACTATCTCGAACTTTACGGCGGCTTCCTTCCAAGCCCCAATGTTCGCTGGTGCACACGCTTGCTGAAGCTGAAGCCATTTGAAGACTACATCGGTGAAAACCCGGTGATCAGTTACGTAGGTATCCGAGCGGATGAGGGGGAATGGCGCGTGGATCGAAAAACAAGACGCAAGTACTTCGAGCATCGCAAGGGCTACATCAGTACTAAGCCCAATATCACGACTGTTTTCCCGTTTATCGAAGATGGGCTTGTTAAAGATGATGTATATCGTATCCTTGAGGATAGCGGGGTTGGTTATCCAGAATACTATCACTGGCGCTCACGGAGCGGATGTTATTTTTGCTTTTTTCAGCGAAAAAGCGAATGGGTGGGTCTCCTGGAAAATCATCCGGATCTGTATGAACGGGCCAAGGCGTACGAGAAGATTGATCCAGAAAAGGGCGAGCGCTTCACTTGGGCAGATAACGAATCACTTGAAGAGCTTTCCGAACCAGAACGTATTGCTGATATCAAGCGCCGTACCAAAAAGCGTGAGGAACAGCTACGCAGCAAGCGTACCAACGTGACGCTTATGGAGCAATTTTTTGATGAGGTACGCGATTTGGAGGATAGCAGCACCGGGTGTAATATCTGTCACCTGTGATTTTGAGCATATGGGAGATTTTGTTTCAGGACAATGTTAGGCCTCAGCCATAGGTTTTACTGGTTTCTGCACACGATGCGTGAATGGATGTGAGGAGATATCAGGCATCCATTGTATGTGCGACGCTGATTACAATTTTATATGTGAATGGTTATTAGGTCTTCATCTAAGAATATGCGATTGGGCCGTATGGTGGACTACTCCCCATCTGTGTGTAATACCACGAGCAGTGTGTGTGGCTCTATCGGTGTGCTGTTCTGTGATACCCGTTATGGAATCACGGAGGTCTCGGCCCCAACGGTTACCGTGCTGATCAACATCCAGAGTAGCAATTGTCAGGAGGAGTAAGAGATTTGATGGAATGTTTGCCAGTTGTACATGACATGTCAGAGAGTATAACAACGGAGCGGACGGCACGATTACTGGGAGGGGTCCAGCCGCTTTACATGTTACCTAGTGACCCGTTCGCAGAAGAAGTCCTGATTCCGGGCTTTAAAGGTGCTAAGAAAGTTGATTGTATGGTGGGATTTTTCTCAAGCAAAGTGCTTGCATCGATTGCTCCTGGCCTTGCGACCTATATCTCCGGTTCCAGAGACAGTTTTAGGCTTATTATCAGTCCTTTGCTTAGTGCAGAAGACAAAGCCGCAATAGAGGACGGAGTAAACTCTGAGGAATGCGTTGCGGAAAGAATTCTGGAAGAACTGATCGTCACCGAGGATCTGCTCCAGAGACACACGCTTAAGTGTCTGTCGTGGCTACTCCAGAAACGCAAGATTGAAATCAAGGTGGCCCTAATGAAGGATGCCCTCTTTCATCTAAAGGTGTGGCTCTTTGAAACCGACAGTCATATAGTCGCTGCGCACGGGTCAAGCAACGCGACTGATGCTGGTATTCGGAAAAATATAGAACAGATTGCTGTAGCCAAATCGTGGCAAAACTCAGATCAGCGTTCCACCACCGACAAACTACGCGACACATTCAAAGATCTGTGGGAAAACAGTCACGATAATTGTGTGATTATTGATATTCCTGAGGCGATCCGACAACGCCTACTTCAGTCGTACAATTCAGAATCACCTCCAACGGAGAGTGAGTTGAGAAGATTGTATGATCGTGCTGAAAAGTTTTCGGAAGAATTCGCTCCTCCTCATCCAGTATTGGATCAGTCTGACCACTTCGCGATTCCTGATTGGCTTGAATACAAAAAAGGTCCATTTGAACATCAGGGAAAGGCTGTCGCGGCATGGTGTGATGCCGGTTATCGCGGTGTACTGGAGATGGCGACTGGTTCGGGTAAGACAATTACCTCAATGATTGGGGCACGTCAACTCTATCAAGAGAATAAGCCATTGCTCATAGTGATTGCAGCTCCTTACGTGCCCCTTATTGAGCAATGGTGCAGTGAAATTGCGAAATTTGGATTAAATCCTATCAATCTTTCGACGGTAGGTAACGCAAAGAAGCGTGGACGCAAGCTTCAGGAATTGAGACGGCGGTTACGCTTTGGGTTGTCAGATGTCGAAGCTGTTGTTGTCAGCCATGATACGTTGTGTACTCCGAAGTTTTTCTCTGACGTTAAGGCATTTGAATGTGCTCGGTTGTTGATCGCGGACGAGGTGCATAATCTGGGAAGGCCCGCTTTTATCGACGACACACCCGATTTTTTTGACTATCGCGTTGGTTTGTCGGCAACGCCAGTTCGCCAGTATGACGAAACAGGAACGGAAGCTCTATTTGAATTCTTTGGGGCCGTGGTGTTCCGTTTTGAACTTAAAGAAGCTATTGGCCATTGCTTGGTTGAATATGATTACTATATTCATCCCGTGTATCTCACGCAAAGCGAGATGGATAAGTGGTTTGACCTCACGGATAAGATCAAATCAAATGCGTGGCGTGATGAGGATGGACAGCCGGACAAATATCTCGCTAAGTTGAGGCGTGATCGGAGGGCCTTATTAGAAACTGCATCTGGCAAGCTTGCCACTCTTAGTGATCTACTAGTGAGAGAGGACGCAAACAATCTACGGCACACTCTGATCTACTCATCGGATAAAGGGCCAGATCAACTGAGGAATGTAAACCAGCTACTACGAGATAGGAAGATCTCATACCATCAACTCACAGCCGAGGAAACTGGAAATCGAAATCAGACTAAACAGATCATCAAGGATTTTCAGGAAGGTGAAATCCGGGTTCTTACTGCAAAGCGTGTGCTTGACGAAGGGATCAATATTCCACAGATATGCAAAGCATTTATTCTTGCGAGTACAACAGTGGAACGACAGTGGATACAGCGTCGCGGACGCCTTTTGCGTACTTGTAGAGATATTGACAAGACTCATAGTGTCATCCACGACCTGTTAGTCTTGCCACTAGATATGGAAAAAGGACTTGACTCTGATACGCGAAAGCTCGTGGGCTCAGAACTGGATCGGGTACAGGAATTCGCCAGTCTAGCAAGAAATGCAGGCCGTCCAGACGGACCACTCGCAACGATCAAGAAAATGGTTGACGCAGCCTTTCTATAATCATCCGAAAAATATGCCGCTAAACGACAAAAAAATAATCTCAATCATTCTTGAAGAATGCAACTCGATAGAAGAAAGGTGTGATGGCTATAGGGATGAGATGATTAATGTGATTGCGGATATTCTACGGTACGAATATAGTCACAGAGTATCCCGAACAAATATCCAAAAAAAGATCAACGACAAGTGCAACGCTGCGGCGAGGTTCCTGGCAGCGCAACGCAGCCAAGTGGCAAGAACTGAAAATCCAGACTCATGAAGCTCTTACGCGCTAACTTTCAAAATTTCCGGATGCTGCGTGATATTGAATTGGATTTCTCACACAATCCCAAGAAGAAGCTCACGGTGATCCGCGCAGCGAATGAGTCAGGTAAGACAACGATTCTTCATGGCCTACAGTGGGCTCTCTACGGAGATAAAGCCCTTCCCGGTGAGGGCACTGATTTTCGTCTGTATCCTATCGACTGGTCAGCAAAAGAAGGCAGGTACATTAAGATTACAGCTACTGTAGAATTTGAGCTGACAAAGTCTCGTCTCATCTCGGGTAAGAACCATGAGACGAGCTATCACTATCGAATTATTCGTTCTGCACTTGAAGATCTGGATAGCACTTCCCGTCCCCGAAATTCAACGGTTAAACTATTTCAGGTAACCGATGCCGGTGACAGTCCAGTTTCTGAGCCAGAAGCTGTCATCAATGATGAACTGCCACTCAAGCTCCGGGAGGTGTTCTTTACTGATGGCGATCGAGCTCTAAGTTTCATTGAAGCGGATGCTGCTAGATCCGCTAAGCGCCAGCGAGTACAGCAGGCTATTCATTCGCTTCTCGGCCTTGAAGTGATCGAGGCAGCAACCAGACATGTGCGTAAGTCAGAGGCAGAAGTAAATAGAAAAGCAAAACGGCTCGGAGGTGACAGTGAACTGAATACAGTCGCTACGAAACTTGAAGACATTGAAAATGAGCGAGAGACACTGGAGGATAAATTGGAGAACGCAAAACAGCAATTTGCGGCATTTGACGAAGAGTGTATCAGAATTGATCGTAAGATTTCGGCGGCACTTGAGAAAGGTGATAAGGAGGAATTGTCAAAGGAGCTTAACCATGTACGTGGAGAAATCAAGCAGCTTGCTGCTCAGCGTGAGGGGGCAAAAAAGGATCATTCAAATTTGTTTTGTGGCCAATCTATTGCAACCAGTATGCTCTCACCTGTGCTGTCAGGTGCGTATGATAAGTTAGACGAGTTACACGACCAGGGCAAAATCCCAAACATTACAATCCCCCTCTTGGAAGACCGCCTACAAGCTAAAGTTTGCATTTGTGGCGAGACACTGAAACTGGAAGACCTAAACGGTGAGAGGCGCCGTGCATACATCCAGAAACTAATCAAGGACAGTCAGGAATCCAGTGAAATCCAGAAAATAATTACCGAACTGTACTTCGGCACGAAGCCTATACTGGCAGATCATACTTCTGGAGGGAGTATTTGGCTGAGAGATTTAAAAAAAGTGATTGATCGCCGTGATTACTTGCAAGCGCAAGGTGACAAAAGGGGGCGAGAGTTTCGGAGATTGGAAATGGAACTTGCCTCGTTGCCCGACACAGACATCCGAGGTCTTCGCGAAACTCTCCTGAGGACCAAAGAACAGCGTGACCGTTTCTTGACTCAAAAGTCAGTCTTTGCTACCCAACTTGAAAATCTGGATAGAGAGCGAAAGCACTTGGAATTGAAGCTAGGGAGTTTGCTTCACCAAAAGAAGAAGGGAGAACGTTTGCTGGCTGAACGAGATGTCACACAAGACATTATTAAGGTTCTTAAAAATGCATTTGGGCGAATTTCACACGAGGAACTAGGAAAGGTCAGTAATCAAATGAACAGTATTTTCCTCAAAATGATTGGTGCGGATCCTGAACAAGGGGCAATTATTCAACGCACTGAAATAAGTCGTGAATTTGATATCATCGTCTATGGTCCAGATGATCGGAAGCTTAATCCCGACCGTGACCTGAACGGTGCATCACGTAGGGCTCTAACACTTGCATTCATATTGGCATTAACAAAGGTAAGTGAAGTCGCAGCTCCGAATGTAATTGATACGCCACTAGGTATGATGAGTGGTTATGTGAAACGATCTATTCTCCGAACAGTCATTCGCGAGAGCACACAACTGATCCTGTTTCTAACCCATGATGAAATCAATGGTTGTGAGGATATTATTGACGAGGCAGCGGGCTTAGTCTATACACTTACTAACCCTACACACTACCCCAAAATGCTGATCAACGATCCAGGCGTGTCTGAGCGTAAGGTACTCCGCTGTGATTGCGACCATAACAGTACTTGTGTACTGTGTATGCGTCGCTTAAATCCCGAGATTGAGTTAGAAATATCATCATAAAAAGTTATATGGCAGACCGATTTTACAACCCTTTTGCAGGAAAAGAAATCTATGTTCCCCTGGAATATCATGAGGAAGTTCAACGGTACTCCCAAAAACAAGGGAATGCACTGATTGATGAGAGCCCATTCCCGCGCATGATTGATTTTTGGTTCCTATCGGTATGTGCTGCTTGCAGACTCGGACTTAATCCGGCGGATACTACGAAATACAAAACAGTTAAGATTGCCGATGCAGCAATATTTAGCAAGGATTCATGGCGAATTCACATGCTTATGCTTATTGCAATCAGCAGATCCGGTGACGTAAGTATCGTCTCTGAGCCGAACCAAATGCTCTCAATTGCCAATGCCCTTGCCGGGATTGGAATTCCAGAAGTTATCGCTATGTTGAAAAACGGTAGTGCTGAGCCGATCTGGAATCTATCAGACGCTATCGATTTGCTCCTTCGGAAAGGAAAATCCACGTAACCAGAGACGGAGGTAAGGAATTTGTTTAAGGTCTGTGCTCGAACGGTGCTGGAACTCGGTGCGGAGTTGATTAGCTCTGACATCGTTGCGTTTTATGAGTTGATCAAAAACGCTTTTGATGCCAGATCACCGAACGGTGCAGAGATCCATTTTGAAATCGTACTTCGTCGTGATAAGTATCTCAGGTTCCGGCGTAGGGTAGTCGGCGGCACTAGCGACATTAATCGACTCAAGGCTGACGTATATAAAGCGTTAGATCCATCTGCACCAAAAGAGTCCCTTGATCGTTTCCGGCAAGCAATCGACGAAGTTAGGGAAGCAGGATCTTTTGTGAAGGCCCTTGATGAGGTATACGCCCGCGAAAATAGAATCGTTGTGTCCGACACGGGCACAGGGATGTCAAAGCGGGATCTTGTTGACAGCTTTCTCTCAATCGGCACTGCTTCTCGAAAACGCGCGGTAGACGCAGCGCTCGCCGATGATTCCTTCAAGGGCAAACACCCGCCCTATCTCGGCGAAAAAGGAATTGGTCGACTGTCTGTTATGCGGTTGGGGGAGTTACTGACGGTTGAGACAGCGACTTTAACCGACGGACATCTAAATATTTTAAATATTGACTGGTCGGATTTCGATAATCTTGACATTATGCTTGATGAGATTGATATCGCTCCTGAGCAAGGCGGTCTAAAGCCAAAGCCTAGTTGGAGTGGGACGCGACTCATCATTAGAGCATTGGCTGCCGATTGGACACTTGAGCGCGTCAAGGATCTTTGTACGGATGAGTTCTCACGTCTTACCGATCCTTTTTCTGATACTAAAAGACGCCCGAGGATTGCAGTTTTCTGGAATGGAACGCGTAAACCCATCCCTCACTTGGACAAGACTCTTTTTGATTACGCACACGCGGCAGTTAGAGGGAGATACGTTGCAAGCGATTCCTCCCCCAGATTAGAGTATACTTTCGAGGCATTGAATCTGGGTTTTGCTCATCCTCGTGAGCAGGATGTTGGTGTTTTTACTCAATCTGACTTGGAAGGATTAATCCCCGGGATTTCCGGGACAATCCCTTCTTCTGCACTTAGTTATTTAGGGGGATTTGAGTTTGAAGCATACTGGTTCAATCGGCAGAGGTTAGGGGCTATTGAAAGCATTGGAACTCTGAAAAAGGTACGCGATCTACAACGTCGTTGGTCTGGGATCCTGCTATATCGAGATGGATTCCGAGTGCTGCCATACGGCGATAATGAAGACGACTGGCTTGGATTGGACAGGAAAGCGTTGGGGAGTAGCGGATATCTGCTCAATAAGGCACAGTTTGTCGGTCGAGTGGCAATCTCGCGGCTGAAGAATCCCAAGCTTATCGATCAAACGAATCGGCAGGGCCTCCATGATTGCCCTGAACAACAAGCGTTCATTGATTTGCTCACAAATACCATCCAGGAACGTCTCCGAGGCTTCCTTAAAGGAGTTCGGGAACGCCATAAAGCCCCATCACCAGATAAGATCAAGGTGGAGACAGATATTCCAAGACTGCTAGAAAGAGCAAACTCCACTGTAAAAAAGATCCGGCACATTGTTCCAGATGTTGCTAATGATCTGCAGCAAATTATGGGTGAAATTGAGGAATCTTCTTCGCATATTCAGGATCGAATTACTGAGGTTGAAATTGAGAAGCAGCAGATGACACAGATGGCGGGGGTCGGCCTTCTTGTTGAGGTGGTTGCCCATGAGTTGGCAAGAGCAACGGAAAATGCCCTTGCAGCCATTGAGGCTCTCCGCGGGGAAGACGTACCAGATCAGATAAGCAGTTTACTAAGCACGCTTCGATCCGAGATGACCTCCGTCAGCAAGCGTCTTCGAGTTCTTGATCCTCTCAGTGTGTCAGGTCGGCAACGAAAAGAGATTTTTGCTTTGGACACTCTAATCAAGGATATTTTAAGCTCGCATAAACGGCAATTCAAGCGTCATAACATAAGATCAGTTTTGTCGCTACCGGACCACAGAGTTCGCGTACGAGCTGTGAAAGGTATGATAGTACAAATCATTGAGAATCTCATTTCGAACTCAATTTACTGGCTTGATTTACGAAGACAGCGTGAGCCCGAGTTCAAACCAGAAATCGCAATTTCTATTGAGATGGATCCACTAACGGTTTCTTATCAGGACAATGGTAGTGGAGTAGCAAAGCAGAATCGAGAGAAAATATTTCGGACGTTTTTTTCGCTAAAAGAGAAGGCTAAGCGAAGAGGGCTTGGTTTGTACATTGCCCGTGAATGTGCCGAATATCACGGTGGGTCACTGACTCTAGATGGGAAGGAAAATCAGGAGACCGGTCGACTTCACCGTTTCACTCTCAAACTGCCCGACGAGGTCGTCGCCTAATGACAAGCCTGCAGACACTACTGAAAGAAAAAGACATTCGAAAGGCTGTCGTTATTGACGATGCGTTCGATGATGTCCCTCAGCCTGATGAGATAGACGAGGGAGATTGGTCAACGTTTTTTGACGACCTTACGGAGGAAGACCACAAGCAATTCTCAGATTTGTACCCCAAATATGAGGAGATAACCAACGTAAGTGAATTACGGGGGTCGTCGGAGTTCATAAGCATTCTCTGGAAGAATCGAAAAAAGCTTTCCACGAAGGCAATCACTACACTTTTCCAAGACTACGAAACTGGGAACGAGAACGAGAAAGCCCAACTTGGAAATCTTGTTCAAATACTGGAAAATGTGGGTTTAACCTGCACGACACTGGGGCGTGATTTCAGTGATGAGGCTGATGATGCCGATTTAATTGTTATTGATCTTTTTCTTGGACTGCAGTCCTCCGACGATGTAATAGAGCTTGCTATTGAACGAGTACGTAAACTTGTCAACGGTCGGGGGCAGACTCCTCCACTTGTAATTCTAATATCTAGCAGTCCAAATCTGGATAAAAAAAGAAATGCTTTCCGAGACAAAGCTGGGCTTTTATCCTCTACTTTTCGTGTGGTGAGCAAACCGGATTTGGCCGAAGAAGGCAGGCTGGAATTGATACTGTTCAGATTAGCTGACCACTATGAAGACGCGAAACGAGTCGCGGGTTTTTTGTATGCATGGAATAAAGGTCTCGAATGTACGCGGAGGGCCTTCCTTGAGAAGTTACGACGCTTGGATCTATCGGATCTGGCACAAATAAGGACATTGCTCCTTGACTCTGAAGGAGAACGTTTAGGTGACTATCTCCTAGATGTTGCGGACCGTGTTCTGCAACACGAGATTGAAAGTAATCAAGAAACGATTCAAGCAGCACAGGAGCTCAATAATATTGACCCTTCCAAATATCCTGCCCCACATTTGATGGGAACTCCTGATTTGCAAGACCTCGTTCATCGAATGATGTTTGTGCATGAGGGCAGGCTCAAAGTATCCGAAGAAAATGGCATTCCTCATCTGAGATTCGGTGACCTACTGCGGTGGAAGAAAAGGGGAGAAGAGGTGTATGGTGATGACGTCTGCCTCGTTGTTACACCTGCTTGTGATCTTGTTCGTAATGAGACAGGACCTGTAATGCTTATGTCTGGAAAACTTAACCCAAGTTTAACACGAGGCCCCATTTTGGGGCCTTTTTTAGTTTTTTTTTCGCCTGACCTTGGCCCCGAACCTTTGATTCCAGCCTGCATTGGCCCATTTCCTTTTGCGTCGTTCGTGGATTCGGACGATTGTAGTGCCATAATGCGTTTTCTGTGGGAACCTTCGCCGGCCCCCTTCGTTTCCTGCCATCATGTTTATCCGAAAAACCATGACCCGGACCATGAAGGACGGAACCACCTATCATGCGTTCCGGCTCGTTCACAATGTCCGCTACGGCGCCAAGGTGAAGCAGGAGACGCTCCTGCATCTGGGAAGTCAATTTCCGGTCAAGGAATCCGACTGGCCTCTGCTCTGCCGCCGGATTGACGAACTTCTCCAGGGGCAGGTCTCGCTCCTGCCGCCCTTGCCCAAACCGTTGGAGGATCAGGCCGAGGCCATCGTTGGGCAGTTGTTCGCCAAGCAGGCCGAGCGGCTGCGACAGGCAAAGCTGGCCCAGGGCGAGCCACTGGATCCGAGATGGCACACGGTGGATGTCGCCTCTACCCGTATGAGCATGGTGCGGAGTGTGGGGGTGGAACATGTGTCCTTGTGGGCCCTGAACCAGCTGGGAATCCCGAAGCTGTTGCGGGGCCTTGGGATGACGCCCAAGACCCAGCATGCGGCATTGGGGGCGATTGTCGGACGCTTGGCCAAGCCTGCTTCCGAGCGCGCAACCTATGCGTGGCTCTGTAACGAGAGCGGTCTTGGGGAATTCCTGGGAGGATCGTTCCGGCGCATGAGTTTGATGCATCTCTACCGGGCCTCCGATCAACTGGTGAAGCACCGCGATGCGATTGAATCGCAGGTGTTCACCGAAGCCATGTCCCTGTTTGGATTGGGATGTACGGTGACGCTGTTGGATCTGACCAATACCTATCTGGCGGGATCGGGATCTGCCCAATCGTTGGCCAAGCGTGGGCGGTCCAAGGAGAAGCGGAATGATCGTCCTCTGATCACCTTGGCTCTGGTTCTGGATGGGAGTGGATTTGTGCGGCGCTCAAAGATCTATGCCGGCAATACGGCAGAGCCGGAGACCCTCCAAACGATGCTCCAGGAAGCGGATGCCCCGAACGAGGCCATTGTGATTATGGATCGGGGGATTGCAACCGCGGAAAACGTGCAATGGCTTCGCCAGGCCAAGTACCGATATCTGGTGATGAGTCGGGAGCGGGCCCGGGTCTTTGATCCAGCAGATCAAGAGGTGACCGAGTTGGATAACGGCGTAGAACTGTATGAGGTCCGGGACTCGGAAGAGGTCCGGGTCTATTGTCGTTCGAGCCAACGGATCAAGAAGGAGCAAGCCATGGTGGCACGTCGTCGTGCGAAGTTTGAAGCACAGCTCACGCAGTTGGACCAGGGGTTATCCCGACCGAAGACGACGAAGAAGCTTTCGCGGATTTGGGAGCGGATTGGACGATTCAAGAAAAGCAGTGGTGGGATTGGACAGCACTACGACATTGAGGTGATTGCCGATGAGAAGCAAGAGAAGGCGGTGCAGGTGAAGTGGCGTGCGCGGCCGAAAGCGAATTCGATGTGGACCGATCCCGGCACCTACAGCTTGAGGACCAATGTCATGGAGTTTTCCACCGCTCAGCTGTGGCAGACCTATATCATGCTGACGGATCTGGAGGCCGTGTTCCGCTCGCTCAAGAGTGAGTTGGGATTGCGGCCTATCTTTCACCAAACCGATCAACGCACCCAAGGGCATCTGTTCATCACTGTGCTTGCGTATCAGGTCGTACAGGTGGTGCGAACCTACCTGCGGCAACAGGGAATCTCCTGGAGTTGGACCACCATTCGCAATGTGCTCTCGTCCCAACGACGGGCTACCATCCATCAAACACGAAACGATCACGTAGCCCTGCACACGCGCCTCACCTCGGATCCCGATGCAGATCAACGCGAAATTTACGAGGCGCTGAAGATCGATCCGCGTCCACTCGAAACGGAAATCACCACGATCTGAACAGACCCAATCCATGCCAATCGGTAGTGCCCTAATCGGCCTGAATCGGGCCGAAAGCCCCCGCTCAACGCTGGAATCAGTATTTTATGTTAAACTTGGGTTAAGGAACTTAAACCTGAAGACTGGTCATATAGGGGTGATTCGGTGAGAACTTCCATCATAATCCTACCTGATGATGATCAAAACCGTAAATGGATCAAATGGAATCTCGGACAAGTGAGAACGCTGCGTCAGGACGTATTAAGTAAGTTGATTCAAGCTGGACGCCTAAACAGAATTGCTCGGCTGAAGGAAGTGTACTCACTTGCAATACAACAGGAGCTACTTGCACATATGGGGCGGATTGGACAGCTAGCAGATCCACCAGCGGCATTTCCGGTTAATGTATTTTTCTTTTCTGTTGGTACCGACCATAAGGCTAGTAGGTTTGTCTCCGAAGATGCCGAACCTGCCACCTGTTATGTTGGTCGTAAGAAAGATTCGAGGCAAGTCTTCCGTCTCGCCTTGACCGAGCAAATTTGTGATCAGATAGACCAGGCATTGCGGAGGCTTCCAGAGGAGAACGTAGGCCAAGCAGCACGAGAGAGTCTGAGGGCTGTTAAAGGGGATCAAGGGTTTATCAAGAAATTCGAGCGAGGAGTGGAAATATCATCCAAAAAGACGGGCAAAAAATTTATTAAAGGCGAAGACAACAAAACTTATGCAGTCATCACATGGGATGACGAGCCAGAGAATGATAAGCCCCTCGACAATAAAGATAAAAAGGCAGCCCTCATTATCAAAGTGATGAGTGTATCAAATGATGGGGATATTTAACCCCCTGTTTGAGGAGCCTATCTGCCGGACCAAGTGAGTTGATGACAAGCGTGAAGGGCGACTGACTTCGACGGTCAGGAAGATTATGTTTCTTGTCTATTTTTATCGCTGGATCGACGGGTCGCCCGTTGGCTTCTGCCTCATCATAAACGAGATAATTTAGGGAATTATAACCGAAACTGTAACTTTTGTTAGGATATTGCGTATATTAGGTACAACAAAGTTATAGAAAAATGTCTGCAAATGGACCTGGACGCTCAAATCGAAAAGGCATCAGCTTAATTCAACTGGGAAAATGGTTTCCTGATGAAGCATCTGCGGAGAAATGGTTTGAAGCCATGATCTGGCCGGACGGGCGAAAATGCCCCCGGTGTGGCTGTAAGAACACCTACAGAACTAAGAACGGTAATGGAATGCCATATCGCTGCCGTGAGTGTAAACGGTATTTCTCCGTCAAAACCGGTACAGCGCTACAAAGCACCAAGATACCCCTGCAGAAATGGGTTTGGGCGATCTTTCTCGAAGCAACCAGCCTCAAAGGTGTATCCAGTATGAAACTGCACCGCGACCTGGGGATTGCCCAGAAGAATGCGTGGCATATGCTGCACCGGATCCGTGAAGGTTTGATCCCCAACCTGAAAGAAGCATTCAACGGCCCGGTCGAAGTAGACGAAACCTACATTGGTGGACTGGAAAAGAACAAGCATGAAGACAAAAAACTTCATGCCGGACGGGGAACGGTTGGGAAGGTAGCCGTTGTAGGTGCCAAAGATCGTGAAACGAATCAGATCATTGCACAAGTCGTTCCTGATACCACGAAAAGCACGTTACAGGGCTTTGTAGAACAAACCAGAGCAAAGGATGCCCCTGTATTCACGGATGAACACAGTAGCTATCAAGGGCTTACAGATCACTTCTGGGTATGCCACAGCAGTAAGGAGTGGACGCTTGCCACGACGATCAATCACCTTGCTCATACCAACGGAGTAGAATCCTTCTGGGCTGTATTCAAACGTGCGTTCCATGGTACCTATCACCGCATGAGTGTGAAGCATCTGAACCGGTACGTCAATCAGTTCGCAGGGAAGCATAATATCCGGGAACTGGATACGATCGACCAGATGAAGTCCATTGCCCAAGGCATGGTCGGGAAACGGTGCAGGATTCAAGACCTAACCGCAAATTCCCCTGTAGCCTAATGCAACCAAACGCATTATACTACGGGGATTGTCTGGATTGGATGGAGCAATGGGATGATCAATCTGTGGATCTTATCTATCTAGATCCGCCATTTAACTCTAAAGCGACCTATAACCAGTTGTATCATGGGGACGGAGGTGGAGATGCACAGTTTCGTGCATTCACAGATACATGGGTATGGGATGAAGCAGCTGAAGATAGATGGACAAGGTATAAGAATGCTCCGGGGTTAAAAGCTCACGATGCAATTTGTGGATTGCATCAGATCCTGGGAAAGTGTGGGATGTTGGCTTATCTGACCTATATGGCTGAGCGCCTGGAGCATATGCATCGGTTGTTGAAAGACACGGGAAGTATTTATCTGCATTGTGATCCAACGGCCAGTCATTACCTGAAGGTTGTAATGGATGCAATATATGTTAAGCATACCGGGGGGGGGCTTTTCAAAATGAGATTGTGTGGTGTTATCCACCAGGCGGGAAAGGCCCTAAGTACGGATTTCATCGAAAACAGGATACCATACTATTTTACCGTAAATCGTCTGTTTCTGTATTCAATCGCCCTTTTCGTGATTTGACGGAATATCAGATCAGCAAATTTACCAAAGTTGATTCAGATGGGAGAAGGTACAAAGAATATCGTGGGACGAGTAAAACATATCTTGATGAGATGAAAGGCAGCCCCGTTCCCTCTTGGTGGACTGATATACATTCATTGGGGCAAACGATCTCGAAAGAAAGAATGGGGTATCCAACCCAAAAACCTGTTAGACTTTTAGAGCGCATTATTAAAGCTTCAAGCAATAAAGGAGATATTGTCCTTGACCCGTTCTGTGGATGCGGAACAACAGTAGAGGCAGCCAAAAGCCTTGACCGACAATTTATTGGAATTGACATATCATCCTTTGCTATTGATTTGGTGCGGGACAAGAGGTTGAAAGATTCAAGTCTACCTGTTTACGGGATTCCCTATGATCTTAGATCAGCAGAAAAGCTGGCAGGAGAAAAGCCTTTTGACTTTGAATCCTGGGCAATCACACGGTTACCGGGGTTTGTACCAAACACTAAACAGGTCGCGGATGGAGGTATAGATGGACGCGCGTATCTTGCTGAGACACCTAAGGATTTGCAATCAAAACTGGCCCTTGCACAGGTCAAAGGAGGTAAGTTCAGTCTAAGCGGATTACGTGATTTTATAGGGGTTACGAAAAGAGACCAGGCAGCACTTGGTTGTTATGTAACTCTTAGACCAGTCCGTACAAAGAGTGCAAAAATGGAAATGATCAGTACGGGTAAAATTCAGGTCGGTATTTCTTCCTATCCCCGGATGCAGATTTGGTCGATCAAAGACTATTTCGATGATCGTCTTCCCCGATTACCAACAATGAATGATCCGTATACCGGCAAAGCCATGTTACCTCAACTATTTCTCTGATGAATAATCCCACAAAATCCAAACCCGCATCCACTCCAGTCACCAGCAATCCCCATGAGTTGCTAGACAAACCGATAACGAACCCGAAGTATAATGGAATCACGCTCAGGGAAGCGTTTCACAAGGTTCTGTATCAAGGCAAATATGCAAAAAAATCGAGAGTTCAAAAGATTCGAAAATCCTGAATCTGGTTACAGTTTCGGTTATAATTCCCATAATTTAGACGGTTCGTCCACGTATAGCTTTGCTTCTATTCAATTCAGTCTTACAAATGTCTTCGATATTCGTAACAGATTTCACTATCGTAGAAACTCAACCGGGTTATTCCTAATGGCATGAAGTGTGTTGACGAATATCATTTTCAGCGCTGGCTTTCCGTATGACGAATCGTCACCGCATTGCCTTTCTAATTGTGGCACTAACCACGATTGGCTGCCAACCGGCCTCCAATACCCCCAACGTGATCCTGATCGTCACAGACGATCAGGGGTGGGTAGATCTTGGTAGCTATGGGTCAGACATCCTGTCAACTCCGCACCTTGACACATTAGCGGCCAATGGTCTTCGTTTTACGGATTTTTATACGGCTGCCGCTTCATGCTCTCCATCCAGAGCCGCCTTTCTCACGGGAATGTATCCGCAACGGGTCGGTATTCCCGGGGTCCTGATGCCACAGTCCAGGCGTGGTCTGCATCCAGACGAACGAACCCTGGCAGAAATGCTCAAAGATTTGGGCTACGCCACAGCAATCTACGGCAAATGGCACCTAGGTCATGACTCTCTACACCTGCCTCTACAACATGGCTTCGATGAGTATTTTGGGATCCCGTACTCCAACGACATGACACCGGATGCAATAAAGAATCCCAACCCACCCGCCAGGCAGCACCCGCCGGTCCCACTAGTTGAAGGCTTCAAGACCATTGAGCTGGAGCCGGACCAATCTCAACTAACCCGGCGCTATACCGAGCGTGCAACAAGGTTCATTGATGCCAATCATGATACCCCCTTCTTTCTGTATCTTCCTCACACATTCCCACACGTTCCACTTTTTGTTTCAGATGATTTTGATGGACAATCCGGTGCTGGACTTTATGCAGACGTGATCCTGGAAATCGACTGGTCAGTAGGTCAGATCATGGAAGCACTCAAACGTCACGATCTGATTGAGAATACGCTCGTCATCTTTTCGTCAGACAATGGCCCATGGCTCGTCAAAGGAGATCACAGTGGACATACCGGCCCGCTGCGTGAGGGAAAAGGAACCACGTTTGAAGGAGGGCACCGGGTGCCCCTGCTGATGTCCTGGCCCGGTGTAATCACACCAAGTGTCACCGATGCCATGGCTTCGGCAATAGACGTAATGCCAACTATCGCAGCATTTACCGGGGCACCGCCCGGGCCATTTCCATTTGACGGAGAGTCATTGGTCAGCGTTATCCATGGGGACACGTCTCCACATGAGGCGCTGTTTTTCTATCAGGGATATCAACTTCATGCAGTTCGATCCGGCCGATGGAAATTACATGCACCGCATCACTACCGAAGCATCCATGGTGCAACACTCTCAACACCGACCTTCCAGGGAGCCTATCAGCAGGATTCGATAGGGTTATCGTTGTTTGATCTGCAATCAGATATTGGGGAAGCGATCAACCTTGCCGATTCTCATCCAGACGTTGTAGATAGACTCCTCGGGCACATGAATACTATGCGAGAGGATCTGGGGGATAGACTCACAGATACCGCGGGGGATGGCCGCCGCCCATCGCTGGTCCTGGAATAGCACCTGGGAGGTATTCGCCTGGAAATCCCCCTTTTCAGGTTCGTGATGAACGCGACTTTCTATTTATAGAGTGATCCTACTCATCCGGCAAATCCCAGTCAAAATTCATAAAAGCATAATACTTTTTTGATCCTGAGAGCCTATCCAGATAGAGTGCCAGTTCCCGAAGGTGATAATCCCCCCACATTACACTTTCTCCACTCGCAATGGACGAACCGTCCGGTACATAATCCCATCGCCGGGGCCAATGATACACGCTGTGCAGAAGCAGGCCCTGATGATTTGAGTCTGTACTCAGATAAGGTTCATTCAGCAGCGTATGCGCAATCTTGCGTCCAGCCATTAAATACTTCTCGCCCGATTCGGAACCCAAAATTTTCCCGAAGCGCAAAAGTCCCTGCGCAGTGATCGCAGCCGCAGAACTGTCTACCGGTTCCCAGTCATTGAATGGATCCGCATCTTGACGGGACCAGTCCCCCAGATTTTTCAGACCTGGCGCGCCCGTATCCCAATAGGGGACTCCACAGGTCGGTGAGTTTTGAATGTAATAGTCAGCAGTCCATGTGAGTACGTTGTACATTTCAATTTCGATGTCCCCGTACTTTGTCTTGTAGTGTTTGGGAAGCATTCGAAAAAACTCCAACAACTCAGCGTACCCCAGAATAATCCATGCCAACCCTCTGGTCCAGGTAGTGAACGGGGAGTATCCCTGTTGGGTACTTGGACACCTGTAGGACCCAGTGCGAACATTGAAAATCGCCTCATGAGTGACCCGTCCTGCCTCCGCGTATCCATCACGATCCTGAGAGGCGGAAGAAACAATGTAACGGGAAGTTGTGCGTATGTGGGCAACTGCCCGATCCAGTAGCTCAAACATTTTATCCTCTTCTCCTCGCAAGACGCCTCCCAACAGATGGGCAATCACCAGTGCGCGGAGGGAGCGAATGGTGTCTGCAAAAAGAGAATGTGGACCGTTGAAGGAGTGGATAAATCCAAGATTTTCGTCAATATCCGTCCAGCGATGTGCCTGAACAATCCCACTTGTGATCAACGCCTGGACATAGTATCTACGCTCCCACTCATTGTAGGGGATCATATCTTCATCCATCTGACGAAGGAGTGTGCCAAACGTACCGGTGACCGTAAATCCATGATCGTGAACACCAAAGTTTGTGGTCTGGGGCAGGATTTGCTTAATGGTTGCCTCGCGTGCATAGCTCAAAAATTCCTCCGAGTCAGTCGCTTCGGCTTGCAGAAGCATGGACCCTATTCGGAAGCCACGAGTCCAGTCGGTCCAACTTTGGGAGGTGTAGCGCCCGTTTTGGGTATGGACCAGTGCGTGATGGGCTTCTGACTCATCTGCTGCCTTCTCAATTGCCCATAGCTTCTTTTCAGATGCTTTCCACATCCGTTCCAAAGGCTTTTTGAAGGCCCCTAGGGGAATCAGTCCCTTTGTCTCAATCATGCAATTGTCTCGTCCTGTCCATCAGGTAGATAGCGGGTATGCTCAATCAGGTTGAACGTGCGGGATTCCTGGGCATAAATATAATACTGGGTCTCAATCCCTTGAGAGGTTTTCTCAAGGCGGATCCATGAATTGCCCCCGTCGTGCGAAAAACGCCCGCGATCTGATGTAGCGGTTCCAGCAACAGAAACCAATATTCGACCTGAAATGGTATTGCAAAGCTCTATGTGAGGCAGGTGCCAATGACCGGCGCAAACCACATCGACACCACATTCGACAGCTGCCTGTACAAGATCCTCTCCATTGCGAGCCACATCCAACTCTTTGGATGGCTGAAGAGCCAGTAACGGATGATGAACTGCAAGGACCTTAAACGCATCAGGGGACTGTTGAAGGAAATAATCGTAGACTTTCTCCGTGTGCTGTATTGTGCAGCGACCTCCCTTGACCGTGAGTCCGTGTGCTGTATTTAGTCCAAGTACGGCTAGGCCCTCGCAAGAGATATTCTGTTCAAGATCTTTGGAGATCCACTTTTTATAACGCCCGAAGGGATTGAATATCCGGAGCTCCGGGTGATGCCACCACGCATGGGCATCATGATTGCCTGGAATAACAAGCAGTGGCTTCGGGAGTGCGTTGAGAAATGCTCGTGCCGCCCTGAATTCGGACCTCCTTGCCCGCTGGGTCAGATCACCTGTGAGGATAACCGCATCACATCCTGCCGCACGAATGCTGGCAATCAGATCTTCTTGGATATGTGCAGAAGAAAGCCGCCCAAAGTGTAGGTCGCTAATATGTGCAACTCGCATGTCCGTGACAGATTCGAAAGTAGGGCTGTTAACTAAAGTAACAGACTGAGGGGCGATTCCAGCAAATCTTTCACGGTGGCCATAAACTGAGCTCCGACAGCTCCGTCAACAACCCGGTGATCACACGAAAGTGTGAGCTTCATCCGCTTACCTGCCACGATAGAGCCATTTTCCACAACCGGTGTGTCTCGTATTCCGCCAATGGCAAGAATACAGGCATTGGGAGGGTTAATGATAGCCGTGAACGAGTCAATCCCAAACATTCCCAGATTGCTGGTGGTAAAGGTAGACCCCTCCATCTCCTCTGTGGTCAACTCTTTATCTCGTGCCCGTGCGACCAATGCTTGAATTTCCTGAGCAATGGTTGCGACACTTTTCTGTTGGACATCACGAATCACCGGCGTGACCAATCCATCTTCAATGGAGACGGCGACCCCAATATCTACATAGTTGTACTTGAGAATCACGCCATCTTCGGGAGCATATGTGACGTTTACGTCTGGATGCTGTACTAGGGCACTGGCACAAGCCTTGGTTATAAAATCGTTGAACGAAACTTTGGGATCACCTGATTTTGCCAAATAATCATTCAGCATAGCACGCTGAGTGACCAGTGCAGCCACATCTACATCCGAAGTCAGATAGAAGTGAGGTGAGGTGTATTTGCTTTCGGCCAATCGCCGGGCAATCGCCTTGCGCATTTGAGAGATGCGTACACTTTCAACACCGCGATCTGCTGCAGCAATACGTGCAGATGCGGAAACAGAAGCAGGCGTCCGGGCAATTTCTGCCTCCACATCCCGTTTAATGACGCGTCCACCGGGACCAGATCCGACCAGGTTGGCCAACGGAAGACCATGATCAGTCGCCATTCGCTTGGCGAGCGGCGATGCTTTGGTTCGCCCATTGGAGGCTGCGGCAGTTGCCTTTTTGTTTTTCTTATTCGCAGGAGGAGTTTCGACTGCAGTCTCAGCAGATGGAGTAGGCGCAGCATCATTGGATTCATGTTCTGCGATCATCTGTGATACATCCTCTCCGGCATCCCCGAGGATGGCGATCAGACCTCCAATCGGCAATGCCTCCCCCGCCTTGGCAACTTTTTTGAGCAGTACGCCATCGTCGTAGGCTTCAACATCCATGGTGGCCTTGTCCGTCTCCACCTGTGCGATTACATCCCCAGCGGCAATTTTATCTCCTTCCTCGACGGACCATTCCACCAGGACACCTTCTTCCATGGTGTCCGTCATTTTCGGCATTTCTATTGCAATCGGCATAAGTCAATCCTTGAAGCGGGAAGAAAATTAATCAAGATACATAACCTCACGGCAGGCACGATAGACATCCTCTGAACTCGGCATGTAGTATTCCATCAGATTTTTCGCATACGGAGCAGGCGTATCCTTGGCCGTGACCCGGGATATGGGTGCATCCAGGTCATCGAATGCCCGTGCTTGAATCTGGAACGCAATCTCAGAGGCAACACTCGCAAACGGGTTACTCTCGTCAACGATCACACACCGGTTTGTCTTCTTGATGGACGCAATCACGGTCTCCCAGTCGAAGGGGCGGATGGTGCGAGGATCAATTACCTCTGCAGCATAGCCATCTGCTTCTAGCATATCGGCGGCTTCCAATGCGCGCCAGTAACTCTTGTTATGTCCGATGATGGTCACAGCATCCCCTTCGCGGGCAATCCGTGCTTTTCCAATCGGGATGATATAGTCCTCTGCATCCGAAACCTCTCCACGCATCCCGTACATGAACTCACTCTCAAGGAAGATCACCGGGTCGTCATCCCGAATGGCTGATTTGAGCAGTCCCTTCGCATCATCCGGATTGGAGATGGAAATCACTTTCAGTCCAGGGAAGCAGCTGTAGAGGGCTTCTACCGAGGTATTGTGGGTTGCTGCCAGTTGCCCTGCAGCACCATTGGGGCCACGAAAGACGATCGGGAAAGAAAACTGCCCTCCTGACATATAGCGGATTTTGGCAGCGTTATTGACCAGTTGATCCATCGCCACGAACGCGAAGTTCCAGGTCATGAATTCAATAATGGGTCGCAGCCCATTCATGGCTGCCCCAAGCCCCAGGCCTGCGAATCCGTTCTCGCTGATTGGTGTGTCAATCACGCGCCGGTCACCATAGCGTTCACGCATCCCTTCGCTGACCTTGTAGGCACCGTTGTATTCGGCGACCTCTTCTCCCATGAGGAAGATATCCTCATCCCGGTCCATCTCTTCGACCATCGCAGCGCGAATGGCCTCTCGAAGTTGTAATTCTGCCATCGTTTAAATCGTCAGGAAAGGAAAATCTTTCTGCGTATACACATCATCGTAGGTCGCTTCCAGTGGAGGCAGCGGGCTCTCATCCGCAAACGTGACAGATGCAGCTACCTCTGCTTTCACCTCTACGTCTAACACATCCAACTCTTCGTTCGTCATCAACTTATGCTCTATGATGTAGCTCTTCAGGCGAAGGATCGGATCCTCATTCTTCTTTGTCTCCAGTTCTTCTTTGGTCCGATACTTTCCGGGGTCACTCATGGAGTGTCCTCGGTAGCGATACGTTCGAATTTCCATCAAAGACGGCTTTCCCTCACGCGCGAGCGCGACGTGGTCCCGCATGGCATGGCAGACACTGAATACATCCATCCCGTCCACCAGGGATCCTGGCATGGCATAAGAGATTCCCTGTTTGAATAGATCTGTCTCGGCAGCGGCACGGTCAACTGCGGTTCCCATCGCATACTGGTTGTTCTCAATCACGTAAATGACTGGCAACTGATAGAGTGATGCCAGATTCAATGCTTCATGAAAAGACCCTTGCCAAACTGCTCCGTCTCCCAGATAGCACACACACACGCCTCCGTCATTTTTGTATTGATGTGCAAAAGCAATACCTGCGGCAACGGGAATATGAGCGCCCACAATACCGTGTCCCCCAAACAGCCCTTTTTCTTTGCTGAAAAAGTGCATGGAGCCACCCTTTCCTTTTGAGCATCCGTCTGCACGCCCAAACAGTTCGGCCATACATTCGTTAGAGGACATTCCTAGTGCCAGTGCGATACCATGGTCGCGATATGCCGTGATGACAGAATCCAAACCAGGTTTTAACGCGTAGACCGATCCGGTGGAGATGGCTTCCTGACCGATATATAAGTGTAGAAAACCGCCAATTTTTTGCCTGCCATACATCTGCGCTGACCGCTCCTCAAAGCGTCGCTGCAGAAGCATGTTTCGATAGATGTCGCCAATGTCTGCTACGCTCAGTCCGAGATCCGAATGAGTAAACCTGTCCCCCGGATAATTCCGAAAGGTCAGTTCAGCCTCGATGGTGTCATAAGAGGCTTCCGAATGGCCATTCTGCAGCACTTTGCTTTTTGTCTCCAAAGCCATGGTATCAGAATAAGTCAGATATCTGCTTGTGTTTTAGCAAGTCCAACCCTTGTATACCCTTTTGAAGCATTTGGGATCCCTACAGTCTACAGGTCTTCCTGCCGGGGACGATGAATCGTACTCTTGTCATTATCCCAACCTATAACGAGGCGGAGAATATTGCCTCGGCACTCCGCCGTGTTATGGAGCAGCCTTTCGATCTGAATGTTTTGGTTGTGGATGATGGATCACCGGATGGTACCGCGGAAATTGTCCGCCATACGCAGTCAAGCTATCCGGGGCGGATTGATCTTCTGGAACGTTCCGGGAAGCTGGGGCTGGGAACTGCTTATCTCGCCGGCTTTACCCATGCACTGAAGCAAGGATATGAGGTTATTTGCGAGATGGATGCCGACCTTTCTCATAACCCCAACGATTTGCCAACCCTGATTGAGACGATCGAGACCAATCAATGCGATCTGGCAATCGGTTCCAGATACCTGAAGGGGGTACGAGTGGTGGATTGGCCACTTGGTCGATTGCTGCTCAGCTATGGAGCAAGTTGGTACACACGCATTGTCACGGGATTGCCCGTCTATGATGTCACTGCAGGATTTGTAGCGTACCACCGCCGTGTACTTGAATCCGTGGACCTGCAAGCGGTCCGCAGCAATGGATATTCATTTCAGGTAGAGATGAAGTATCGTGCCTGGAAAAAGGGTTTTCGCCTATCCGAAATCCCAATTGTATTTACGGAGCGAACCGAGGGCCAGAGTAAAATGAGTTCGGCCATTGTTCGCGAAGCTGCTTTCAAGGTCTGGGAGCTGCGTATACGCTCCCTCTTTGGAAAACTCTAATTTCTTCCATCATTTTATCATACATATAATCATCGATTATGTCCTATGTGCATTTGGCTTCTCCCAAATCGGGGGAGCCCATCCAATTTTCCGAAGGAACCCTACAGGTCCCCAACAACCCGATCATCCCCTTTATTGAGGGGGATGGGATCGGGCCAGACATCTGGGCGGCCGCCCGCTTTGTACTTGACCAAGCGGTTTCCCATGCATATGGAAATGAGCGGGCCATTCACTGGTTTGAGATCTATGCCGGAGACAAGGCGCAGCGCAGGTTCAGTGAATGGCTGCCGGAAGATACTCTGCAGGCAATTCGGGATTACCGTGTTGCGATTAAGGGGCCTCTGACAACGCCGGTTGGCGGCGGAATTCGCAGTCTGAATGTTGCGCTGCGCCAAAGTCTGGATCTCTATGCGTGCGTGCGTCCCACACGATATTTTTCGGGAGTCCCGTCTCCAGTCCAGAATCCTGAACTGGTCGACATGATTATTTTCCGTGAAAATGCCGAAGATATCTATGCCGGGATTGAATTTGAAGACGGAACAGAGGAGAATCAGCGATTCCAGGATCTGTTTCGGGAGGCCTTCCCGGAGCGCTTTTCGAAGATCCGCTTTCCAGATAGCAGTGGGATTGGGATCAAACCCGTCTCAGAAGAGGGGACCGAGCGGATTGTGCGGGCTGCGATTGAGTACGCGATTACCCAGCGCAAACCCAGTGTTACGTTGGTCCACAAAGGCAATATCATGAAGTATACCGAGGGGGCATTTCGTGATTGGGGATACAAGGTCGCTGCAGACCAGTTTGGGGCAACACCACTGGATGGCGGCCCCTGGCACGTACTTCGCCGAGACGGGCACGAGGTGATCATCAAAGATGTCATTGCGGATGCATTTCTGCAACAGATTTTGACTCGCCCCAAAGAGTACAGCGTCATTGCGACCATGAATCTGAACGGAGACTACATCTCGGATGCGCTTGCAGCACAAGTCGGAGGGATTGGGATCGCTCCAGGAGCCAATATCAACTACGACACCGGCTTGGCCCTGTTTGAGGCAACCCACGGAACCGCACCCAAATATGCAGGACTGGATAAGGTGAATCCGAGTTCTGTACTGCTTTCCGGCGAAATGATGCTCCGGCATCTGGGTTGGAAAGAAGCAGCGGATGCAGTCATTGGTGCAGTCGAGAAGACGATCGGCCAAAAGCGTGTCACCTATGATTTCCACCGATTGATGGATGGAGCGACCCTGCTCAGCTGCAGCCAGTTTGGGCAGGCGCTGGTTGAAAACCTGAATGCCTCCTGACACTGGAAAGCAAAATCGAACAGGCTCGGCACAGGCTGAATAAAGTCCATACGAAACGCAATCTTCCAATCGTTTTTGTGGCTCGGGTTTTTTTTTCTGGCACGGTAACCGCCAAGAAGCGTAAAACAGAGTTTAACTCAGAATTAGCTTATGATTGAGGTCCAAAATCTCAGTAAATCGTACGGTCCCGTTGAGGCTGTGCGCTCAATATCCTTTCAGGTAGACCAGGGAGAGGTCGTTGGCTTCCTGGGCCCAAACGGTGCGGGCAAGTCCACGACTATGAAGGTCATGACTGGCTACCTCTCGCCCAATGAAGGGACTGTCCTGGTGGATGGTATGGATATCCGTAAAGATGCACTCCCGGTACGAGAGCGAATAGGCTATCTGCCTGAAAGTACTCCACTGTACGCGGACATGATCACCTATGACTATCTGGAGTTTGTCGCCGCAATGCGCGGTATCCCCGCGGAGGATCGTCCAGCACGTATTCGGGCAATGACCAATGCGTGCGGCCTCCATGATGTCCTTGCAAAGCGTGTTGATGCTTTGTCCAAGGGGTATCGGCAGCGGGTTGGCCTTGCTCAGGCAATGATCCATAATCCTCCTATTTTGATTCTGGATGAACCAACGAGTGGTCTGGATCCAAACCAGATTGTCGAAATTCGTGAACTCATCCGGGAGATTGGGAGAGAGCGGACGGTCGTGCTTTCTACACACATTCTATCTGAAGTGCAGGCTTCCTGTGACCGCGTGATCATTATTGACAACGGAACCCTGGTGGCCGACGGAACCCCTGAAGAGCTTCGCTCCAGCCTCTCAGGGGGTGAGCAGGTTTCCATCACCTTGCTGGATAACGAGGAAGAGGTCGCGTCTGTTCTTGGCGCCTGGGATCCAGCCGAGGTCGTTGAGCATGGCACAGACGACAACGGAGAGGCATACTTCATGCTGAACTCTTCAAGTGATATCCGGGCGGACCTATTTCGACTGGCCGTGAGCCATAACTGGACACTCACTGGCCTGCAGCAAAAGAGCAAGAACCTGGAAGATGTCTTCCGGCAATTGACCGGCGGTTAATACTGGACGGTACCTCCAAGACTAAGATGAACTATGCATCAAACCTGGATTCTTACAAAGCGTGAGCTCAGGGCCTACTTTGATGGGCCAGCAGCGTACGTGGTATTATGTGTATTTCTGGCCATTACAGGCTGGTTTTTTAGCAATGCACTGTTTTTGCAGAACGTGGCTTCCCTGCGTTCGGTGTTTTCGATTGCCCCCTTCATTTTTTTGTTCTTTATGCCGGCACTGACGATGGCATCCTTTGCCGAAGAGCGTCGCGCAGGAACACTGGAATTACTCCTTACTCTCCCGGTACGTGACTGGCAGGTTATCCTGGGGAAGCTCCTGTCGGTCGCACTCCTCTTGCTGCTGGCGATTGCACTCACGTTTGTGTACGCGATCACGCTGGCCCTACTTGGAGATCTAGACTTAGGTGGGACGGTTGGGGGCTATCTGGGATTGTTTTTACTGGGGATCACCTATGGGGCCATTGGTATCTGGGCCAGCAGCCTGACCCGCAACCAGATTGTTGCATTCATCCTTGGTTTTGCCATTATCTTCCTGCTGTTTTTGCTGGACAAGATTACAGACTTCGTCCCGGGTCAGTTGGGAGTCATTATGCAATATCTGGGCGCAGATTATCATTTCCAGAACCTGATGCGTGGGGTGATTGACACTCGTGATATCCTTTACTATGTGTCGTTAACAGGATTTGCTTTTTTGTTGACGACCTACACCTTGGCCAAGCGGCCGGAATAGACTGATTGTGACTGCCGAGCCATGAAACGAGATTTTTCTACACAAACTACATTACTCCTCACTGCTGCGATTTTGGTCGTGGTCAACCTGATCGGTCTGAATATCTTCGGGCGGCTGGATCTAACGGATGATCGAGTGTACTCGCTCTCGCGTGCATCCAAAGATATTGTCCAGACTCTTGAAGACCCGGTTACCATCACGGCCTTCTTTACTGCCGATCTGCCAGCACAATTTGCCTCGAATCGGAGGTTTTTGAGAGATAAACTTGGTGACTACCGCGCGTATGGTGGACAGAACATTGAGTATCAGTTTATTGATCCGGGAGAGGATGAGGATCTGCGCGGCGAAGCCGGACGACTGGGCATTCCCCCGGTCCAAATCCAAGTGATTGAAAGTGACAACGTACAGCTGAAGAATGCCTACATGGGCGTCGCGATTGAGTACGAGAATAACCGTGAAACCATCCCGGTGATTCAGGATCTGTCACGGCTTGAGTACGACCTGACGAGTGCAATCCGGCGATTGACGCGTGAAGAAAAGCCGGTCGCAGCATTCTGGACAGGCCATGGAGAGCCGGATCCCATGCAGAATATGCAGACTCTACAGCAAAGTCTCTCGACGAATTATGAGGTTCGGGTCGCAACGGCGGCTGACCTGGAAGGAGCAGACAGCCCGGATGTACTGCTGGTCATTGCACCAACCGATACAATCCCGGAAGCGGATCTCCAGGCACTGGATACATACATCATGAACGGTGGGCGTGTCGGTTTTTTGCTTAACCGCGTGGCCGCGGACCTGCAGGCAGGTCAGGCTGTCGAGTTGAATATTGGCATTGAGCCGCTGCTTGCGAATTATGGGATCATCCTTACTCCGAATCTGATCATGGATGAGCAGAGTTCTGTCGTCACCGTTCAGCGGCGTCAGGGTTTTTTCAACATCTCCCAACAGATCCAGTACCCTCTCTTTCCTGTTGTCTCTCGATTCAATTCGGAGAACCAAATGGTGAATCGGTTGCAGGAACTCATGTTTTACTTCGTCAGTTCGGTTGATACGAGCGCTGCACTGCCAACAGGAGTGACACGTGAACCCCTCATTTATTCGTCTCCGCAGAGTGGCTTGCAGCAGGGATTCTTTATGCTACAGCCGACAGAGACCTCAGCAACGTTATCGGGAGGCCCTTATCTTCTAGGCGCCGCCTTTACTGGACCGTTCCCCAGTGTTTATACGCCTGGGAGGACCAGCCCACCAACGCGATTGGTGGTTGTGGGAGATGGAGACTTCGTGAACGAGTCCATTGTCCCTCCAAACGGAGGCAGTACTCAGTTTGGATTAAACCTAGTTGACTGGCTCGCTCAGGATGAGGCGCTTCTTAGCATTCGCTCAAAATCAATTGAACCACGTACGCTCCGGGACACCTCGGAGGGTATGCGGCCTGTGATCAAGTATGTCAACATGCTTGGACCACTGCTGATCGTGGTCTTATTGGGACTTGTGCGTTGGCGCAGACGGCGTGCAAGACAAATTGTAGTCCTGTAATTATCTGACCTATGCAACAAAAGCAAACACTTGTACTTGGTGGCACGCTAGTTCTACTCTTGGCTCTTGCCTGGTTTTCTGGTGTGTTTGACCGAAATCCGAGTAATATTCGTGTACCGGAGTTGGACCTTCCAACCGATGAAGTGACACACATCTCCGTTGCGCTGCCGGATGCAGAACTGGATCTGGAAAAACAAGGTTCGCAATGGTTCATGCGTGTACCTGTAGATATGCCTGCCGACTCCGCAACGGTAGCGCGTGTTCTGACCGAATTGGGTGACCTCTCCCTGAATAATCGCGCAACCAGCAATACGGATCGCTACGGGGTTTACGGTATTGATTCGACTGCGACTACAGTCACACTTACATGGCCGGATGGGTCAGAGGAGATTGTGATTTCGCGACAAGGGCGTGATTATATGTCGATTTACGTTCGCATCGGAGACGATCCCAATGTCTATTCAACCAATGGTCGGGTCACGATAAACCAGGATCCAGAAAGGTGGCGAGACCGCAGGGTCGTTGACCTTGGCATGGGGATGGTTACCTCTGCCAGGGTGACGCGCCAGAATGTGTCGTATGAGGTTTCTCTCGATAGTGGTACTTGGATGGTGGATGGTCAGCCGGGGGATAGTCTACAGGTCACGAACTGGCTCCGTCGATTTGCACCGCTGAGTGTGGATGGGTTCTTTGATGACATCCCCGTGCAGGTCCTGGCAGATGCCGGATACCGCGTTGACCTCTCAACCAGTATGAATACCACCGTGTCCATACAAGCAATGCATGCAGAATCTGCAGTTGCTCTGATTTCCGGGGGAGGCCAATTTACGTACAGAGTCTTCGAGAGTCGACTAGACCAAATTTTCCCAGAGCCGGAATCACTGCTTGCCCAGGCAGAGTAGCCTGAACCTATTTAGATGACCGAGAACACATCAACTCAGCAGTTTGAGTATAAAGCTGAGATGCAACAACTGCTGCATCTCATCGTCAATTCGCTCTATACCAACCAGGAGATCTTCCTTCGGGAATTGATCTCAAATGCGTCAGATGCCCTGAACAAGGTTCGTTTCCGGCAACTGACCGATCATTCTGAAGGGAGCCATAAAGATCTTCAGATCGCGATTACTTTAGATAAAGAGGCCAATACTCTATCCATAGAGGATACAGGGATTGGGATGATGCGCGAGGATCTGATTGAGCGGTTGGGGACTATCGCAAGCAGCGGCACACTGGCATTTATTGAGGAGCAGAAAGCATCCGGTAAACCTGTAGATGCCGGCATGATTGGTCAGTTCGGCGTCGGCTTCTATTCTGCGTTCATGGTCGCGGATGAAATTGTGCTTGAAACGTTGCATGCTGATGAGGGGGCTGAGCCATTCAATTGGACAAGTGATGGAACAGGAATGTATGCGATCAGCCCGGGCACGCGGGAAGAGCATGGAACCAAGATCACATTGCACCTGAAAGAGGAAGCAAAAGAATTTGCAGAAGAAACCCGTATCCGGTCCATTATCCGTAAGTATTCAAATTTCGTGGACTTTCCGATCCAGCTTGGCTCCGATCAAGTGAATACATTAAAGGCACTCTGGAAAAAGCGCAAGGAAGACATCACCGAAGATGAACGGAATGAGTTTTATAAATTCGTGACGGGTGATTTTGCAAAACCTTTCGGACATCTACACCTGCAGATCGAAGGACTCCTTTCCTTTGATGCTCTTCTGTTCATCCCTGCGCAGGCTCCCACGTCATTTTTCCGGGAAGATCGCCGGAGTGATCTTCACCTCTATTGTTCCGGTGTGTTTGTACGAGACGATGCTGAAGAGTTGATTCCCGATTATCTACACTTCGTGCGGGGGGTCGTGGATACGGATGATCTTCCGTTAAACGTGTCCAGAGAGGTAACACAAAATAGTCCCGTCGCCCAGCGTATTCGATCTACGCTGACTGGCAAATTGCTCGGTCTCCTGAAGGAGTGGGCGACCGAAGATGGCGAACGATACGAGAAGTTCTTCCTGAATTTTGGTCCGGTACTCAAGACGGGACTTTGGAGTGATCTGTCCCGACATGATGAACTCCTGGAGTTGATGCGTTACCCGTCAACAAACAGTGAAAGTCTGACATCGCTCCATGACTATGTGGAGCGTATGAAGGGGGATCAGGAAACCATTTATTACCTGTTGGCGGATTCCCTCGAGTCCGCCCGAAAGAGTCCTCACCTTGAGGGTTTTGCCCGCAAAGGGATTGAGGTTTTACTTCTGCCGGATCCGGTCGATGCGCTCACGCTTCCAAACGTACAGAAGTTTGAAGACAAGAGCTTCACCAGCGTGACCGCCGCGGAACTTGACTTGGGAGAGGATGAGGAATCGGAGCTTCTGCCTGGGGATGACAGGGATACGCTGCTCTCGCTTTTCCGTATCCAGTTGGGAGATCGAATACAGGACGTGGCCGCTTCCAGGCGCTTGGTTGATTCTGCTGCGACACTGGTGGCTCCCAAGGATGGGCTTGATCCGCAGTTGGAGCGGATGATGAAATCCATGAATCCTGACTATGAGGGGACAAAGAAAGTGCTGGAGATCAATGTGGAGCATCCACTCATGAAAAATATTCTGGCACTCAAATCTTCTGAAAATCAGGATACTCTGATTGAGGAAGCCATTGAACAGGTCTATGGGGGAGCTCTTCTGCTGGATGGTAATCTTACAGAGCCCTCCGCATTTGTAGAGCGTATGACTCGCATCCTCGTAGATGCGACACTCACTCAGTAGCCTGTACCGTGAAAACTGACTCTCTTCTTGGAGGTATTGAAGCAGGGGGAACGAAATTCGTCTGTGCAATCGGCCATCCGCCAGATGACATTCATGCCATAGAGCGATTCCCCACAACAACGCCGGAAGAGACGATCGGACGAGCAGTGGACTTCTTCCAGGCACAGCCCCAACTGCCGGATTCCATTGGCATCGCTACATTCGGCCCCGCTGATGTGCGACCGGACTCAGAGACGTATGGTTTTATTACCAGTACTCCAAAACCGAGTTGGTCGAATATCAACTTGGCTGGGCGGATTGCACAAGAATTGCAATGCCCAGTTGCCTTTGATACGGATGTCAATGGTGCTGCCGTAGGCGAATACTTATGGGGAGCGGGGCAGGGGACTCAGAACCTTCTCTATCTTACGATTGGGACGGGTGTTGGGGGCGGAGCCCTAGTGAATGGTCAACCTGTTCATGGGCTCGTACACCCGGAGATGGGACATCTTTTTTTGCCGCGTGCCGAGGGAGATGATTTTGAGGGAAACTGTCCCTTTCATGGTGCCTGCCTGGAGGGGATGGTTGCCGGGCCAGCGATTCAGGCACATTGGGGGATTCCTGCCGAGGCTCTTCCACCGGACCATATTGGATGGTCGTTTGTGGCGCACTATCTCTCGTTTGCGGTAACCAACCTGATCCTGACCCTCTCACCCGAACGGGTGATTATGGGTGGTGGAGTGATGCAGCAGGAGCATTTATTTCCTGCGATTCATTCGCGGGTCCAGTCACACTTGAATGGGTATGTCAGAGCGAAAGAACTGATAGATGAGATTGACCAGTATATCGTCCCACCTGGACTTGGAAACGAAGCCGGTGTACTGGGAGCGATGGCACTCACACTGTAGTGCTCCTTGATATCCGTATTCTGTAGGGTGATGGGGGAAGCTTGCGTGGTGCCCCAATGATAACAATTACGCACTTACTCCCCTATAGACAGAAGGGTTGGAACTGATCCGCGAGGCCCGGACCATTCAGGAATGCGATGATCATTGTACAAACGCGTTCTCTGCAGGTCCAGAGCAAAAAATACGTCATCAAGTGAGGGGACGGATTCCTTCAATGCGGGTAACCGGGCCTTTGCCTCTAAAAGGAATCGCTCGGTGGTTGCTTTCTCCCTACGGTAAGCCTCATCCCACCAAGTCATGATACGGTCTTGTGCTTCCCGTATGGTGACGTTGTCGGGCAAATGATCTTTCTTGCTGAGATTGGAGGTCTTGTTGGCAGGCATTAGATTCCAGAGATCGTCGCATGGCCATGCTGCCCAAGGGAGGCAGTGGTCAATATGCATACTCTTCGCGTGCAGTTTCTTGCCGGTCCATACGCAATAGATCGGTTGCGTGTTCAGCAGTTTCAGGGCACGGTTACGAACTTCTCCCTGATTGCGCTCGGGTTCATACGGGCGCATGAGTTGCCTTAGTCGCAATTCGTCTATCTGCCTGTCCTGTCGATGCGCATATCTGCGCATCAGTCTGATCCATTCCTCAACCAGGGCGGGCTCAACCCATACACTATAACGCTGAAGTGCTCGCCATAGATGGGCGGGAACAGTCATTTCTCCGAACTCCGAAAAATAGGCATCGTTCAGTGTGATGGACCGACCGATCTTGAATGGCTTCTTCGTTACCTTGAAAATCGGTTTTCCATCGGGATAGCGGAGGTATTTCACCGGCATTTCTTCGATGGTTGCAGCGGCATCTCGGAGTGAATTTGTCAAATTTTTCCCGCGGTCCGCGTACAATGACGCGCCCGGTCGGAGTTGGATCGTTTCCTGTGAATTTGGGATTAGGTTACCAAGAGCATCCTTGGCAAATCCGACATATTGGCTACCAGACTTATTTCTTGGATTCTGTGGCATGTCTTCCTTCAATAAAGGGAGGTATAGCTGGATCCAGGAAAGGGCCACAGCTCCTAAGGGGATCGTTATCTGATCGGATCCAGATTCGCGTGCCAAGCCCGGCGAGATGCTGGCTACCCTGCACAGAGACCGCAACAGTGCAAGCTTGTAGGTTGAGGACTTGTCGTCAAGCAGCACGATCCGTCGAATCAGGGGTAATGCGCCAGTCCCATCATCAGGTAAACGGACGATCATGTGGTGCCATTTCACTCCGGGTCGCCCGAGAAAATCCTCTACTTCGTTGATTGATTCTAAGTAGGCTCCGTGTCCCTTGGCGAGTCCTTCAATTTCGGATACGGAAACAGGATGCATCCCTTGGTGACCCTCGCATGGTGTGCGAAGCGAAAATGCAATGATGCCCCGTGGCTTAAGGAGTGCGATCAGCTTTCGAAAGCTGCGGTTCCGTTCTGCCTCGGGAATGAACATCCAGACAGCATTAAGAAGAATCAGGTCGAATGATATGCAGGTCTCGCGTGTCTTTTTGAGTTCAGGCAGTTGGTCTGCCAGAAATGTGAGGGTAGAGTCGGAATGTAATCGTTTGGCCTCCTTGCGCATATTGCGTGACGGCTCTACTGCGATCACGTCATGACCTTTCGACGCAAGCCAGGCAGCATCTCGACCACTGCCGGCGCCGACATCCAGAATGCTGGCACGCTCTTGCGGGATATAGGGCTCAAGCCAAGCATTGAGTTCTCCAGGATCAATGGACTCATAACTAGCCGCTAGCTGCGTGGCGTCAGATTCTATAAATGGTGAGCCCTCACTACAGGTCATGGTTCTATTCCAGCCTTCATTACTTGACTATTTCCTTCGGGTAGGAACAAAGTAGTGCTGTACATCAGGCTCATTCCCGTGCTTCTGCAATACTTGTACATAGAGTGCGGGCGCGTTCGGTGAGTATTGAGAGCTGGCCACTTCGAATTGCCTCCGTGTCAAACAGAGCACTACCCAAACCTACGGCGGTAGCACCTGCACGAATCCATTCCCCTGCGTTTTTTGGGGTGATGCCTCCTGTTGGTGCCAATTTCAAATGTGGTAGTGGAGCTAAAAGTGCTTTTATATAGCTCAACCCTAACTGTTCTGCAGGAAAGACCTTCACCATATCCGCTCCGTATTCATGAGCGATTTGTACTTCGGTGGGGGTCAATGCACCTGGCAAAACCGGTAAACCGTAAGCGTGCCCGGCATGGATTACCTCTTTCTTTGTGATCGGGCTCACGATAAAGTTTGCTCCTGCTGAAGCAACATCATGAGTCTGCTCTTCTGTGATCACCGAACCAGCCCCAATCAAGATCTCTGCTCCGTAGGATTTTCGCAGCGTCTCAATTGAGGATAGCGCGTTCGGGGTTGTCAGAGTAACTTCAAGAACCGTGATCCCTCCGCGTACGAGTGCATCCACCGCCGGCTTGAGCGGCAATGCTTCCTGGAGACGTAAAACAGCAATTGCGCCCGATGCGAGCATTTTTTTGGTCAGTGCTCTTCGATTTTCCATCTTTTTTTGCAAATTATGAAGCATTTTGGGTTTATGTTCGTACCTAGCTGGAGTGTAGCTGGTCGCGTCTCCGATGCGATATATGCGGCCATGACTGATCTCCGTGAATGCTTCTCTGCTCACTCAACTCAGAGTGCACGGACGTTCTTATCAACTTTCCAAAGATACTACCGCTATGGATCATTCAGTTCAGGTTTCCACATCCAGCATCAACGGGCAGCACGGTATTAGGGAGAATTCAGTGAATCAGGAATTTTTGGCTGAACTTGAACAGCAGGCCCGTGCACTTGAGCCCACTCAGGAGGAGTTGGGAGAGTTATTTACGAAAGTTGAAAGATACGCCCGTCGGCATATCTCAAACGTACGCGAGACTCCTGCCTTTGTCAAATCGAAGGAGCGGAGTGTGGGATTACTGTCCTCACCCATCACGGAGACAGGAATCTCACTGGATGACACATTACAACTTGTGTATGATTACGTGGATCATGAAGGACTGAATTCGGGATCTCCCCGGTATCTCGGCTATATTCCATCTGGTGGGTTGGTGCATTCCGCATTTGGCGATTTCCTTGCAGCCATCGGTGGGCGATATGCGGGGGTATTTCACTCTTCTCCCGGGGCCGTTCGCATGGAAAATATGCTTATTCGCTGGATGGCAGAGGTTGTTGGCTACCCCAAAGGGGCTGGTGGTTATCTGGCTTCCGGCGGAAGCATTGCCAATTTGTCCGCGGTGATTACCGCGCGTGAGGCACATGGACTTCGCGGGGCTGATTACGATCGTGCAGTCGTATACATGACCGAGCACACGCACCATTGTGTAGACAAGGCGCTCCGCATTGCGGGCATGCGAAGTTCGATACGACGCAGGGTTGCTGAAGATGATCGCTGCCGGATGTCTGCCGAGGCACTTGAGAAAACGATTGCCGCCGATCGAGCATCGGGTCTGAACCCGTGGCTGATTGTCGCTTCCGCCGGCACGACCAATATGGGTACGGTAGACCCATTGGAAGATATCGCCTCTGTTGCTCGATCAAACGATCTCTGGTTTCATGTTGACGGTGCGTACGGCGCATTCTTCGCACTTTGCCCGGAAGGCCAGGAGGTTCTCTCTGGTATGGATCAATCAAACTCCCTTGTACTGGACCCACATAAGACGCTTTTCCTACCGTTTGGCACAGGAGCGCTTTTGGTTCGTGACCAGGAATTTCTTGGACCAGCACATGGTGGTCGCGGTGAATACATGCGGGACATGGACTCGGATGCCCACGAACTTTCTCCGGCATATTTATCTCCCGAATTATCCAAACATTTTCGGGGACTCCGCATGTGGCTGCCTCTCAAACTTCTGGGGGTAGCTCCATTCCGTTCAGCCTTGTCGGAAAAGATTCACCTGGCCCGGTACGCGTATGAGCGTCTCCAAAGTTTCGAGGGGGTCCAGGTTGGTCCGGCACCAGATTTGTCTATTGTTACGTTCCGCTACGTCCCCGAAAAGGGAGATGCAAACGAATTTAATCTCGCCCTGGTCAACAACCTGCATCGGGATGGTCGGGTATTCATAACATCCACGAGAATCCGGGGGACGGTAGTGCTACGTTTGGCGGTCGGCTCATTCCGAACGCATTTGGAGGATATCAATGAATCACTTGAAGTTCTGAGCGAGCACGTCAAAGCCTTGAAAGGGAGTTAACCATACCAGACTCTCTGACCTATCGCCGCAGTTCGGCTCAACAGGCACAATGATCTCTCAGTTCAGGGTTGCCAGATAGCCCCGACGACAAAAGCGACATATCAGTTGTTTCGCAGGTATCTTGTGTCTGCTTCAAAACCTATTCTGTTTTTGCCCAATAACATCATGCAACGTCCATTAACTGCTGCCCTATCGGTAATCTCGTTCCTGATACTGAGTATACAACTGTCCGGCTACCAACCTGCAGACACCTCCAGTCAATCGAATGCCGTGGTTGGAGTATCTCTTTCTGAACATATTTCCAAGCAAACAGCACATGATCGTCCGCCAAACTTCATCGTGATCTTGGCAGACGATCTTGGTTACGGTGATTTGGGGGTCTATGGCCAAAAGAGAATCCATACGCCGAGATTTGACCAAATGGCTGCGGAGGGGATGAGGTTCACGAGCTTTTATGCCGGACATACTGTCTGCGCACCATCCCGCGTAGCTCTCCTGACAGGTGTAGATATGGCACATTCGCATACACGCTCGAATGGCGGACCCGGGCTTCAAGAAACAGACGTGACCGTGGCTGAAGTACTCAAGGAAGTAGATTACGCCACAGGCGTCTTTGGCAAATGGGGATTTGGAACACCGGAAAACGGCGCACCGGACCGGCAGGGATTTGATGAATTTCTGGGATACCTGGGACATGTTCATGCGCACTCATACTATACGGATCACCTGTTCAGCATTCAGAACGGCAAAACAGTACGAGTACCTGTTGACACGACACAGTATACGCCGGATCTGTTTACGGAAGCGGGCCTGGATTTCATTACACGTCACAAGGATCATCCATTCCTGTTATACCTCCCTTACCCGCTGGTGCATGCGGAACTTTTGGTGCCGTCAGAGTCCATGAGACCCTATCAGGATAGCACTGGTCAAAGCCTTCTAATGCCAGAAAAACCATTTCCCTGCTGCGGCGTCATTGGCACCTATCGTGAACAGAAGCAACCCCATGCAGCATTTGCAGGTATGGTTTCCAGACTTGATCGAGATGTTGGCCGGATACTGGATCATATTCGCAACCTTGAACTGGATGACAACACGATCGTGTTGTTTACCAGTGACAATGGTCCACATATTGAAGGTGGAGCAGATCCTGGTTTTTTCGAAAGCAACGGCCCCCTGCGTGGGCTGAAACGTGATTTATACGAGGGTGGTATCCGAGTACCTGCAATTGCCTGGGGCCCTGGAATCATCCCAGAAGGCATTGTGAGCGACCATCCTTGGGGTAGCTGGGATATCCCTGCTACCCTTGCAGATTTTGCAGGCACACCTGCACCACCCACGAACGGGCTCTCGATGCGAAATCTGCTGCGCGACGAGGGACCAGTAACCCAGCACGAATACTTTTACTGGGAATTTAATAGTGGTTGGGCTGGGCATTACATACAGGCTATCCGCCAAGAAGACTGGAAACTGTTATGTTTTATTGGGTCCGAACGGACCTGGCTTGAGCTATACAACCTGCGTACAGATATTGGGGAATTCAATAACCTTGCCCCACACTATCCAGAGATGGTTACGAGATTGAGTAACCTGATAGACAAGGTTCGTGAGGATCCATGATGCTGTGGTAACCTCATCTTGTATCAGGCCCTAGTTCTCATGTACAAACCTCCTATCTGGGGCAGGATTTCTTGCAGTTAATGCCGATCACAAAGCTGTGATCGGTATCAGGTATAGAGCGGCTCGACTATTCCCCATTTCGCAGTGCAGCATGCACTGTGCGTGTGATTGCTGCCCCCAGGGCAGCGGATTCGGTATCGTTGTCTAATCCTTCAATCAGGATTACCAGAACATAAGGCGAGGAGTTCGGCGGATAGACGATTGCCGCATCGTGATGAATTCGCGTGATTTGCCCGGTCTTGTGCGCAACCAGTACATCGGACGGGAGTCCGTAGGGAATCATTTCATTGAATGCCTGGTCCAGCAGTACCTCAACCATGCTGCTATCTGCTGCAGGACCGACTGCCTTTCCCTGGCGAATGGCCTCCAGGAGGGTTGCCAAAGCGCGGGCTGTTGTTGAGTTGCTGAGATTGAGTTCAAAGGCTTTGAGGTCTTCCACTCCCCGCAGCACTTGCATGCCGGGAGCCCCCAGAGAATCAACCGTTTCCTGAACAGACTCTGCCCCCAGGAAGTCAATCAGAAGATTCGTAGCGAGATTGGACGATACGGTAATCATCTGATAGACCAGTTCCGAGATCGTCATGCGCTCTCCCAGCCGCTCATAGATTGCGTCGTCCGAATCTTCTTCAATACTGTAGGGCGTTCCATCCACAATTGAGCGGAAAGAGTTTTTTACCTCAAGGGTTGAATCCAGAGCAAGGCCGGTGTCCCGAACTCTTCGCCATGCTTCAATCTGCACCGGCACCTTCATTGTGCTGGCGGCATGAAAAGAGCGGTCAGGAAGGATGTCCAGAGTGGTTTGTGTACTCGCATCCCGGACCGCCACGGCAACTGTAGCATCAGGATACTCACTGATCACTGCCTCAATTTTGTCCTGCAGCGTAACGGACTCGTTGCATGAGACTGCGGTCCCGCCAATCAGGGTCAGCATCATCAGTCTGGAAAGGAAACGATTCACGAGTTCAAATTCTACAGGTGCGAATATCGGTAACCACAATCCCCGTTGCACCAAGTCGTTCAAGCTCATCCATGATCCGGTTGGCTTCTTCGCGTTTTGTCAGAGCTTTCACCGCAATCCAGTCCGGCTTACTCAAGGGAGCAATGGTTGGTGATTCAATGCCGGGGGTGATCTCACATACACGTTCGAGCGATGATCGTGGGCACCCATATTCGATCATTACATAAGTTCTAGCCAGGAGGATGCCCTGAATACGCCGCACAAACAGGTCTGCTGCCGACTTGGCCTCAACCGTTCCAGGGCGGCCAGTCAGCACAGCCTCAGTGTGTAGAATTGGTTTACCAATGACAGAGAGTCCAGCGTCCTCCAGGGTACGTCCGGTTTGGACGAGGTCAGCGATAAGGTCCGCTACCCCCAGTTGAATGGAGACCTCAACGGCTCCATCAAGAGGTACGATCTCGGCCTGAATGTTTCTTTGTGCCAGATCAGTTGAAACCAAGTGGCTGAATGAGGTTGCAATACGCAGTCCATCAAACTGATCCAGGGTAAGGTTACGATCACGCGGGCCTGCGTAGCACAGCCGCGCTGCCCCGAATCCAAGGGAGAGAATTTCTTCCAGACCGGCCTGCTGCTCAATCAGAAAATCCCGGCCAATAATGCCCAAATCGAGAACCCCATTACTCACATAGGTCGCAATATCACGGGGACGAAGGAAATAAAACAGGACCTGATTTTCTGTATCTCGAACGCGCAACTCGCGGCCTGAACGCTGACATTTATAGCCGGATGCCTGAATCAGTTCTACAGCATCCGCGGCGAGCGCTCCCTTATTGGGTAGTGCAATTTGCAACATTTGACGAAGCAGCTTAGAGGTGACGATAGATATCTTCCAGAGACAGGTCACAGGCGAGCATCATAACCTGAATGTGGTAGATCAGTTGAGAGATTTCTTCTGCGGTGCGTTCTCGAGTTTCGTAGTTGGCCGCCATCCAGACTTCACCAGCCTCCTCGAGAATTTTTTTGCCAATCTCGTGGGAACCTGCATGTACTGCCTGGACGGTGCCAGATTCTGGATCCTGTCGATTTACTTTATCCTTCAGCTCCTGAAAAAGATCTTCAAACCGCTTCATACTGAGTTCTGATTGGGAATCGTCGTTGAAAATTTGAGGCCTTGCCAAACGCTTATACGTGCCTGCCGAGGCTTTTGTACTGGCACAATCTAATACAAAAGGCAATGCTACTTTGGGAAAGATAAAGGAAAGGGCCAGATCACGAGATACTGGCCCTACAGGAATAAGGATTCCCTGAGTTTATTTCAACTGTCAACAGACGTTACGCTCTGACTGCTTCAGCAAGCAAGCGGTTGAGCTGCGGTGCAGTGTGTCCTCCGGTTCCTACGAGGACATCATCAAAGAACGCAATCAAGGCTGAACGCTCTGATGGGTTCGACTCAAACGAGTCCAATGCGGACAGGAAACGCTTCCAGACAGACTCTTCAATCTGACCAGCCAAGTATCGTGCAAACAGTCTTCCAAGCGGATTAGTATTTTTCATTTTTTCGTTTTGCAGCGTGTCAGAAGTAACCAAGGTTTAGTGGTTCACTCAATCACCCAACCACTACGGCAAAAATCGGACCAAAGTTACATTTCCGTGCCGTGTGCAATCCACGTACACGCAGAAACCCCCATATACGCAATCCAGACAAAGAAATCATATTTCAAAAGAGTGTCGCACGCCTGTTTTTCCTCTCTGAGTGCTAAGGCACAATGTTTGATTATATCCGCTTTTCCCAGAGTAATGGATAAATTCAAAAATCTCTTACACAAAGAATCTGAATTTTGAAAAAAATCGTAGAAGCCTTCTTCTTCAGGATCCCAATTTAGTGTTATCGATCTATGGTGACAAGGTGTATGGAGGTTTTCGGACGGAGGGAGACACAATCGTCGAGGGAGCACGTAGGTAAAGAAAGCTTCCTGGAAGGAGACAATCTTGCGCATGACCGAGAGCATGGTTTTGCGGCGCTGGTGCACGGCATCAATAAACCATTTTGCGGACTCAAGCTTGGACCGGAGGAATTGTTTTGTTTGGACATTTGGTGTCTTTTTTGAATCCGACTTCTTGTCTGCAAACATTTTCTCCATCATCTCCCGGTAAGGTTTAGAGACTGAAAGTGTCGGGAAATTGCCGGAAGTGAGATGAATTACAAACGGTATGTACTGACGGGGTGTGAAAAATGGATCACTCCGAAGGAGCAGGGGGTCTGGAACATGGCCATAGAAGATGAGTACCGAAAGAATCACTTTCACCTTTATAGCTTGGAGTAATCGGCAGAATATTGGGGGAGGAATCCTCAAATTTGTTTGTATTCCTCCTCCACCCAACGAGCAATCAGCTGCCTTCAGTTGTTGCCCACGATACCCAAAAACATGAATTCATACTCAATGCTATAGTCGGATTTTTAATGTTGGATGAGACTCGTGCAAAACCGCCAATCTTGAAATATTTATTGCCCTGAGGGCGTCCCAGAGCGTTTCTTTTGCCTGGATTATTAGTTTTGCAAGAACCTCTGGATGTATCTGTGTATTGATCTATGCCGGCACCTCAGCTGTCAATGCACAACCAGGAGTCGTTGAATTCACGGAAGCGTATCGGATTGGAGACGAGGGGGCAGGTGACTCCATTTTCTTCGGAAATGTTGTTTCCATGGCTGTGGACTCTGAGGGACAGCTATATCTCGCGGATTCGGGAGACAAGAGCATTCAAATGTTTTCACCGGATGGTGTGCCAATTCGCGAGATTGGTCGGGAGGGTAGCGGCCCCGGAGAATTTGAATATACACCCAGCGTGCACGTCGGGCCGGGAGATACCCTGTATGCATGGGAAACAAATAAATTTCGTCTCACTACATTCTCTCCAGAGGATCAGTCGCTTGTTTCAAGTAATATAATTGGGTATCCTGCCTCCAGTGCTTCCCACCCCATTAGATTTCTGGGTGCCACGACTAATGGTTATCTGATAGAGTTTGCAGACTCCTACATACCTGGTTCACAAAAACAGGATGACTTGGGCCACTTCGCCAAAATCGTAACTTGGGACGGCAATGTCCCGGATGATCATCTGGCTCAACTTCCAAGTGCTGACTTTGTGGTTTTTAAGCTGAACTCGTGGTCTGGAGTCCGCTTTTTGCCTTATTCTGCCCGCCCTCAATTTGTATTAAGTGCAGATCAGGTCCTATACCATGGTATGAGTGATGCCATTCAGTTAACCGGAACTACACTGGAAGGCGAAGATGTGCACAAATTCTCCCTCCCCCACACTCCTGTTTCCGTCTCCGCGTCCGAGCGGGAATCTAGCGCTGCTGGCATCCAACTTGAACAACTTCGCAAGGATTTGCTGGCGAATATCCCGGAGCATAAACCGGCCTACGTGCGGCTGCTGTCGGATGACGCAGGACATATATGGATCTGGCTGAACAAACCTGAAAATCAGCAGACGGTCACATGGCTGGTACTGAATGACAAAGGCGAAACGGTGGCAACCGCACAAAGTCCGGATTGGATGGATTTGATGACGGTACGCGGAGGCCGCGCTTATGGGACACAGGTTGACGAAAATTCGGGAGCACCAATTGTCATTGCTTGGGAGATCACCTGGTAGGAAGTGCATCTGGAAGTGTAGTTAGCCTCCCTCTATCGCGAGGGTCCTAAGTCTATGCCGACCGCCCCATCTCCACAGCACTTGCTTTGTTTTGGAGTATGCTGAGTGAGAAGCAGGGCACAGAGTCCGCGACTAATCGCAAATGCCCGTACTATGTGGCGTGTTGTCACCAATAGAATCTGATCCGTGGCCAGTATCCAAACAAACGGGAATTTTCCATCAGATTGGAACGCCCCAACAGAATCAAGGGGGTGTACACGAGTATCGGGCTTGCATCCCCGAGGGTGATTTTAGTGGATGCAAGATGATCCAAATCAATGCTCGGAGTGACGATTCCTGAGCGGATAGGTCAGAATTGGTCTGTCCCATGCGTACGGCGCGTTGCGCTGTTTGATGTGCACACTCGTGATCAGGTCAAAACAATTTCTCTTCGTAGCCGGGCGACTGGCATCCCTAGCTGCATTCGATACTTGGAAACCGTGCGTCGTGCAATACGGTATCCCCGCTCCTTCAAACTGGCCGTGATTTCCTGGTCTGTCAATGGATTCGTTTTGTCCTCTTGCTCAATCATCCCCGCAATGATGGACTTGACTTCTTTGTTCGACACGCTGATGCCAGCGTCGGTCGCGACTCCCTCAGAGAAAAAATACTTGAGCTCATAGACGCCAAAATCACATTGAACATACTTGCCGCTCACCACGCGGCTGATCGTGGAAATATCCATATTGATCCGCTCAGCAATATCCTTGAGGATCAGCGGGCGCAAATGTCCCTCCCCGTAGGTGAAGAAGGCTTCCTGGAAGGAGACAATCTCGCGCATGACCGAGAGCATGGTTTTGCGGCGCTGTTGCACGGCATCAATAAACCATTTCGCCGACTCAAGCTTGGACCGGAGGAATTGTTTTGTTTGGGCATCCGGTGCCTTTTTTGAATCCGACTTCTTGTCCGCAAACATCTTCTCCATCATCTCCCGATAAGGTTTGGAGACTGAGAGTGTCGGGAAATTGCCGGAATTAAGCTGAATCACAAACGACTGATCCGCTTTCCGAACCAGGAAATCAGGTATCACATAGTTTTCCTGGGGCGTGATTGCACCCTCGCCAGGCTTCGGATTGCAGGACTGGATCAGGTCTATAGCAGATTTGAGGGTAACATCGTCAATATTCAGACGTTCTTTGATTCGCCCGTACTGTCTTCGGGAAAAAGCCGTAAACAGCTTGGTGATCACCTGAACAGCAACAGCATGTCCAGGAGTCTCCTCCGGCATCAGTTCCAGTTGGATGAGTAGACACTCCTGTACGCTACGTGCTGCAATGCCAGGCGGGTCAAGCCGCTGGATGCAACGCAAGACACGCAGTACATCCTTTTCTGAGAGTTCCTCTCGGTAATTGAACGTAATATCATCGACGATCGATGCAAGTTCTCGTCTCAGGTAACCGTCCTCATCAATAGATCCTATGATTTGTTCTGCAATCAGTGTGTCCCGCCGGTCCAGTCTCAAAAATCCTTTTTGACTGCGCAGATAATCTGTCATGGATTCCGCGGATGTGATCGGCATCTCTCGGTCCTCCTGACGATCGTCTACGCGGGCTTTGTATCCATACAGGTCATCTACATCCGGGAGCAGGTCTTCCAGATCAAATTCTTCTTCATTACTGCTTTCTGCAGACTCTTCCTCAGACCCCGATGTGATTTCATCCGGTGCCCCCTCTTCCAGGAGAGGATTTACTTCCAGTTCCTGCTGGATGCGCTGCTCCAAAGCAAGTGTTGGCAGTTGCAGTAATTTGATATACTGGATCTGCTGAGGGGACAGCTTTTGCTGCAGCCGTAATTCCTGACTCAGATTCAGCATGTTTTGAGGATCTATCTTATGTTTAGCCGCAACCTGTGCTTGAAACGTAGCAGGTAGCTACGGGGTTTGCAGCCTGCAGAGGATATTCTAAATAATTTATGCAATACACAATTCGGCTCCTGTATACTTATGACTGATCGTCCGGGTACCATTGCACCCAAAATGCACGATGAGGACTTTGAGAGACGGCTTCGGCCGCGAAAGCTGAAGGAGTTCATCGGACAGGATAAAATCAAGAGCAATCTGAGTATATTCATGCAGGCTGCTCAAGAGCGCGGAGAGGCGCTGGACCATGTGCTCTTGTCCGGCCCTCCGGGATTAGGGAAGTGTGTGACAGCAGATACACAAATCCAAACTCCAGAAGGCGATGTCCCTATGGGACGCCTGATTCCCGATGACCTGAGACCTGGTGAATACAGGGAGCATACCGTGACCGTTATGGGGGCATGTGGAGCTGAGCGTACATCGCATGTGTATGCGAGTGGGCGCGGGCCTACGATTCGCATCAGTACAGACTGTGGTCAGTATATAGAAGGCACACCAAGACATCCACTGCTGGCAGAGACGCAGGGCTCTCTGATTTGGCGGCCTCTCGCATCGATTGAGATGGGAGACAGTATTTTGGTATGTCCAAAGAGCTTGTCCACAGGCCAGAGGGGACTCGGCCTGACGGGCAGAGATATAGCTGCTCTGGAAGGATTCCGTACAGAAAGACCAAAAATAACGGACAAGTTTGAGTGGTCTACGGTCACGTGGATTGAGTCATCAGAGGCAGAAACATTCGATTTTGTCGTTCCCGGCTCACATTCATTCATCGGGAACGGTTTCTGTAACCACAACACAACGCTTGGCCATATCATCGCGGAGGAGATGGGGGCCTCAATCACGACTTCATCCGGCCCCGTCCTTGATAAGCCGGCAGACCTAGCAGGAATCCTTACGAAATTAAAAGAAGGTGATGTCCTGTTCATTGATGAGATGCATCGGCTGTCCCCGCTGGTCGAAGAATATCTCTATTCGGCCATGGAAGATTATTACATTGACATTGTCATTGACAGCGGCCCCAATGCCCGAAGTGTAAAGATTCCGCTACCTAGGTTTACGATGGTTGGAGCAACCACACGAAAAGGGTTACTGACTGCCCCCCTGCGCAGCCGGTTCGGGATAGATTTTCGATATGATTATTATAGTGCCGAACTGCTCCAGGCGATCCTGATACGCTCCGCAAACATCTTGGATGTCTCAATTGAAGAGGAGGGTGCATGGGAAATCGCCCGTCGAAGTCGGGGGACCCCACGTATTGCAAACCGCCTCCTGCGTCGTGCACGGGACTTTGCGCAAGTCGAAGGAGATGGTCGCATAAGCATCAAAACAGCTGACCGGGCACTTACCGCACTGGATGTAGACAAAGAAGGACTCGACGAAATGGATACGCGTATTCTTCTGAGTCTGATTGATAAATTTGATGGGGGGCCTGCCGGACTCTCGACCCTGTCCGTATCGGTGGGTGAAGAATCAGGCACCATCGAAGAAGTCTATGAACCCTATCTGATCCAGGAAGGATACATGCAGCGCACTTCTCGAGGGCGTGTTGCTACGAAACGGGCCTATCAGCACCTCAAGCGAAAAATTCCCGGAGAAATGCCAATGCTATTTGATGATCAAAACATAGAACCTTCCGAATGAAACCAATTGCCACACTTCTCTTCCGGCTGACTGGATTTTGTTCAGTCGTCGTGGCAGACTCACTGGGGCAGGCACGGCATCTGACGGTTCGAGAGAATGGCGATGTGTATCTAGCTGACTCCATGCGAGGTCGAATCTGGAGAATCCTGTACACTGGTCATAGAGGTTAATGCAAAACAAGGATCTGGCACTGACAGATTTTTTGCGCGCACTCAAAAGGGAGAGCCAGGGAGAGGTTCGAACGGACGAGTATAGCCGCGTCCTCTATAGTACGGATGCCAGTATTTACAGCGTGATGCCGCACGGTGTCTTTTTCCCGGCTTCAAAGGATGATGTGCACATGGCGGTTACGCTCGCTGCCAAATTCGGTGTCCCGATTCTTCCTCGGACCGGGGGCAGTAGCCTCGCCGGACAGGCGGTTTCCGAAGCAGTGGTTATGGACTTTACCCGCCACTTGAATCGAATCCTAGAGGTGAACGAGGCAGAGGGCTGGGTACGGGCTGAGCCGGGTCTTGTACTGGATCAACTCAACAATAGCATCGCACCGACCGGATTGCAGTTTGGCCCGGATCCTGCCAGTAGTAATCGAGCCGCTTTGGGAGGGATTGTCAGCAATAACTCAACTGGAAGCCATTCCATCTGTTATGGCATGACGGCAGATCACGTCCTCAACATGAATGTCGTGTTGAGTGATGGCTCACAGGCATATCTGGGGCCATTGGAGGCAGAAGAGCTCAAAAAGAGGGCGCAGCGAAGTGGTGCTGAAGGAAGACTCTATCGGGGAATGATAGAGCTAATCCAATCGCCAGAGCATCGCAAAGCAATTATTGAAGGAACGCCTCGTCACTGGCGACGGTGTGGAGGGTACAACCTTGACCGGTTTATCGGGGAAGCTGCGTCCTTCAAGGTCTCTCAGGATGAGCGGTTTAATCTGGCAAAACTGGTATGCGGTGCGGAGGGGACCCTGGCTGTGATCCAAGATGTGACGCTGAATCTGGTTCCCATTCCTGAGGCTCGTGGCCTGGCAATTGTCCACTTTGGCTCTACTGTAGAAGCACTTCGGCAAATTCCAACCATCCTGGAAGCCAACCCCAGTGCAATTGAGCTATTGGATAACCTGGGATTGCGATTATGTAAGGATGTACCCGAATATGCACGACTCCTTTCAACATTCATTGAGGGAGATCCGGATTGTATTCTCATTACAGAGTTTTACGGGAGTGGAGAAGCAGAATTGCGATCGAAAATTGAATATCTGCGCACGGTTCTTGCCGGACAGGGGCATAAGGATAGTGTATTGCCAGTGCTGGAGCCCAGTCGGCAAGGGAACGTGTGGGCTGTTCGGAAAGCAGGTCTTGGGCTGCTAATGAGTATCAAGGGAGATCACAAGCCAATCCCATTTATCGAAGATGCAGCAGTTCCGACCGAGCACCTGGCAGAGTATGTGGAGAAAATTGGTCATTTCTGTGAAGAGAGGGATACCCGGGTCGCCTATTATGCGCATGCCAGTGCGGGTTGTGTCCATATTCGTCCCCTGATCAACACGAAAGAAGCATCGGAGATTGCCAAGATCCCGGAAATCCTTGATTTTGCCGTTGACCTACTGCAGGGGTATGGGGGTGCACTCTCCAGTGAGCATGGAGATGGGCGGGCGCGGAGTTGGATGAATGAGCGATTCTTTGGACCGGATTTGTATCGGCTGTATCAGAAAGTCAAGCAAATCTGGGATCCCGAGGGACTACTGAATCAGGGGATGGTCGTGGATGCACCTGCCGGAACAGAAAATTTGCGTTACGGTCCCGACTATGAAGTTATCCCCCTGGAGCTAAACCTTGACTTCAGTGCTGAGCATGGATTTGATCGTGCAGTAGAGATGTGTAATGGAGCGGGTATCTGTCGCAAAGAAACGGCGGGGGTGATGTGTCCCAGTTTCATGGTAACCCGTGAGGAAGAACATACTACCCGGGGTCGTGCCAATGCCCTGAGAGCTGCGCTTTCTGGTGAATTGCCCCACGAAGAGCTGACCAGTAAGCGTATGTATGAGGTGATGGATCTGTGTGTCGAATGTAAAGGATGCAAGTCCGAGTGCCCCTCCTCGGTTGACATGGCGAAAATCAAGTTCGAGTTTTTGGCACAGTATTACAAGAAACATGGCATCCCACTGCGCAGCCGCATGTTTGGGGATATCGCAAAAGTCAGTCGTTTGGCCAGCGGCATACTTGCACCTGTATTCAACGGGGTTTTGGGGAGCCCTCCCGTACGTTTCATACTGGATCGCGCACTGGGGATCTCCATGCAGCGGAAGATGCCAACATTTGCCAGGCAACCCTTTACTACCTGGTTCAGACGGCGCTCACGAAATGGACAGCAGAAGCAGCAGGTCGTGCTGTTTCATGACACTTTTAACACCTTTAACGACCCGCATGTATCCATTGCAGCTGTTGAAGTGCTGGAGGCAGCCGGCTTCGAGGTCATCCTGCCGGGGCATCGCTGCTGTGGACGGCCGTTGATTTCAAAGGGGTTGGTAAAGAGAGCACGTGCTGCGGCGAAGGATACCGTAGAGCGACTACTGCCATACGCGAAGCAGGGACTGCCCATCATTGGCTTGGAGCCTAGCTGTTTGCTGTCTATGCGTGACGAATACCTGTACCTGTTGCCAGAGAGCGAAGATGCACGGGTGGTTGCCAGTCAAGCCGTACTGTTTGACGAGTTCATCGCCCGCCTTGCGGAGGAGGGACAATTGCCAATGACCTTTACAAGCACCGCAAAAGAGGTTTTGCTACACGGTCACTGTCATCAGCGTGCACTTGTAGGGACGGAGCCAACACGAAAAATCCTGGCCTTACCTGAAAACTATCATGTGCGCGAGGTAGATTCCAGTTGTTGTGGAATGGCGGGTGCATTTGGCTATGAGAAAGAGCACTACGCTATTTCTCGAAAGATGGCAGAAAGGCGCTTGGTTCCCGAGATACGCAGCGTCGACAGAGGTACATTGATCGTTGCTCCAGGCACCAGCTGCCGCCACCAGCTGCAGCACTACGACATTGAGCGTGTGCTGCATCCGGCAGAGGTGCTTCGGGATGCAATAATCCCGGCAGCAGATTAAATTAAGGGAAGCTCCTATGCTTCCTGACTACCAAGCTTTTCCGCCCGGTAACCGCCGGCCCGGATATCCCGCAACAGAAGAAGTCCAAACACCACGATCAGGATGAACCCAAAGGGTGCCAGTGTACGGAAAGAGCGCCGGCCTCCTTCATTATCGGCAGGGTTCAGTTCTGCCTGTGCCCGCTCTACGACCTCTAAAGGCACACCGGATCCGCTGATGGCTCTGAGCGCTTGCATGGTGCTTCCACGAGGTAACTCCCCATTACTTTCGTGCTGTGCCAGTACCTCCGCAACCGTAGCATTTACCGCCATAATGTCATCGGCTTGCGCTCCAGCAGTTTCGGCAACACCCGGGAATTGGAGATTCACATCTTCAAATATTTCGACAACCACCGGACTGTTCAGCGTATCGTGTCCTCGATCATCGGCAACGCTACCCAGCCAGGGCGTGACAAGGAAGGACGCCAGCATTCCTACGGCCCCCATAACGCCGAGCCCCAAGGCTCCGCTCTTGGGATTTCGTTCAGACACATAGCCCAACATGGTCGGCCAGAAATAAGCAATTCCGACGGCCCAGATCGCAGCCGTCAGAAAAGCCATTACCGTTGATTCTGCCATACTGAACAGGTAGAGTCCCAGCGTGGCAAGAACCGCGCCCCCAAACAGGATGCCGGTCGGGGTGAGAACTCGAACGACCGGACCAGCGAGCAAGCGAAGCGTGCCCATGATGCCAAATACGAATCCAAACACGAGCAACCCATTGATCCCGCCTGCCTGGAGTACAGGAGGAACCCAACTTGACGGGGGCAGCTCCATCGAGGCTGTAAGCAACATCATGGGTAACATGATGAGCATAATTGGGGCAAAGAGCGCCTTAAATGATTGACCTACAGAGACCCCAGCCTGGACTCCCTCCGTTTGGGGGAAGGGGGCTGTAAACATCATCAAGCCATATCCCAGCGCGGGAATCAGAATCAGTAAAGGTTGTGCACGCCAACCACCGCCAAGATTAGCGAAGACCAGGGTCAGAAGGATGGCAGCAATCAGGTTTCCGTAGGGGAACCACATGTGAAAGTGGTTCAGCTTGGAAGTCTTGTTGTCTGGGTAGAGTGCTGCAACAAGCGGATTACACCCGGCTTCAACCAAGCCAGCACCAAGTCCGGCACACAGTGAGCCGGCAACGGCAGGCACATAGCTCGGGGCAGTCATGATCAGTATCGCCCCGGCTACATGTGTCACGAATGCTCCTCGCACAATCCACCGCATTCCAATTATATCGCAGAGCGGAGAAAAAATGGCCTGACTGATGGTAAATCCAATGAAGAAAACGCCAGTGAAAACCCCCAGCTGTGCATTTGTGAGAACAAATTCTGATTTCACCGAGAAGGCAATACCAGAAATGACGGTGAAAGCAAATGCTGTTGTTAACAAGGCAAGACAGCTGCCATAAAAGAGACGACTACGATTAATCATGTGTTCAGGTTAATTGGAATGGGATTCTGAGAATGATCAAATTGTGAAGATTCGGTTAATATAAACAAATCGAGGCTACATGTAAGCGATGTCATGTCAAGCCATCAGGGCCCACAGAAATGGCAATGAAGTTTCAGAGCATTTAAAAAAAGCGAATACCTCACATTTGACCAGCTGGGGTAGCTCTGCTCTAAGATCTCAATACGGGGTAGGTTAACGCAGCGCGGATTCCAATTCCGTTGCCGCATCTGTCTGAGTATCGCGGTATTTCACGATCACGGGCACATACGTGGAAATCCCATGCTCATGGGCAAAGGAGCCTGATTTAGAGCGGCTCCCGGGGACAACAACAGCACCCGCAGGCACCTCACCCGACTCTATGATCTGTTCATGGACTAGATCGTAGAGCCGCGTGGAATTAGTCAGAATGACACCAGGAGCCAGAACAGCACCTTCCCGAACGATGCAGCCTTCGTAGATACCGCAGCCCCCGCCAAGGAAGCAGTCATCCTCTATGATCACCGGTAGGGCGCCGGGAGGCTCTAATACTCCACCAATCTGCACAGCAGCAGATACATGCACCCGTTTTCCAACTTGTGCGCAACTACCTACAAGAGCGTGTGAGTCCACCATGGTTCCCTCATCCACATATGCTCCCGTATTGATGTACATCGGGGGCATGCAGATAACGCTTGGGCTGACATAGCAGCCAGTCCGAATGGACGAGCCTCCGGGTACCAGTCGAACATGATCCGTGACGTTGAGGGGTTTGACCGGAAACGTGTCCTTATCAAAGAAAGGAGTTGGCTCGGCAGCGATCTTCTCCAGTCTCCCGGTTCGAAATCCATAAAGCAGGCCCTTCTTCACCCAGGCATGAGCCTGCCAGATTCCCTCTTCATTGCAGGAAGCTGCCCGTACTGATCCCTGATTGAGCGCATCAATCAGGTGATCAAAACCAGATCTTTGTAGATCTGGGTCATCCGATGAAAGCTGCTGCTGAATGATTGATGGTGAAAGGGACATCAAATCGTTCGAGTGTGGGCAGCACACGCAGCTCCGATAATACCGGCTTCATTCTGAAAATGTGCGGGTAGAAGTTGTGCTTTTGTTTTGAGCAGGTGAAAGTAGTGTCTGGTACGTTTCGGTCGGCTGACTCCGCCACCGAGAATAATCAAATTTGGGTCAAGCAGGAATTCAACGTAAGTCAGGTAGTTTTGAAGACGCTTGGCCCATTTTTTCCAAGACAACTGATCACGCTTACGAATACTGTTGGCCGCCAAGGCTTCTGCAATGGTACCGGACATGCGCAGATGGCCAAGTTCCAGGTTGGGGACCAGAACGGGGCCCACGAACAGGCTGGAACCAATACCCGTACCGAGTGTCAGGACGAGTGTCTTTCCAGATGCACCTTTGGCTGCACCATAGTGGACCTCTGCGCAGCCGGCAGCATCTGCATCGTTGAGCGCTGTTATCTCAGAGCCCAACGTAGATGAAAACAGTTCTTCTACATTTGTGCCGATCCAGGATTGATCAATATTTGCGGCCGTACGGGCAATGCCGTCACGTATGCGTACAGGCATCGTGATTCCAACCTTCTTCTCCCACGAAAAATGCTTCGCGACCGCATGTACGACTTCTGCAACCTCCTCTGGGTATGCTCCATTGGGCGTATCAAGACGGAAACGCTCTGAAGTCAGTTGCCCGGATTCAATATCAACCAGAGCTCCCTTGATCCCGGATCCCCCTATGTCTATTCCTAGAATTTCCAAGCCAAGACGTATCAAACCAAGCCCAAAGATAGTGCAAATTTAGCACCATAAGCAAGGCTGATTAGTTCTCGATTCAGTTAGCTGAGGCTGGGTGGAGAAACTTTGTTGACGCTTCTGGTAGAGGTCTATAATTAAGCAGGGTGTTATTGGCTGTCCTGGATAGGTGAACTAAGCTGGATGTGCGCTTTTAAGCTAGATCCCAGCCGGGAGAGCACCAATGTAACAATAACCAACAGAGCCTGAACTATATCATTGATGAAGAGAGTCGCTCTATCCACCACTGGATGAAAAAGAAATAACCGAAAATCAATCCAACCCAAAACAAAATTCCCACGAGGAATCCCCACCATGTAGCCGTGACCTGTTTTGCTTTTAAAGTTTCGCTATATGCTTGTTCAAAAATATATCGGTCATCCCCATCCCAATTCACGGATAACCGGATTGGCGTTTTGGGTGAACGCAGATATGCAATCAGCAGCCCGATGGTAGTAGCAAAAAATCCCAAGAAAAACCAGCCAGCTACAGATACATCTTGTGCCGTCGACTCGGCTTTCGACAGGATGGCGTGCTTGTCATTTGTCATGAGAATATTTAAATCGTTTGAATGAGATAAGACAGATGTGTTGTAAGATGGAATACCTTCTTGTTCCACAGCATGTGTGAGATAAGCTCAATCAGATTTTGTGTCTTTGGAATGCTTTCCTACTTCTTTTCCTGCGACAGATTGATCGGTTTCCGTACTGCAGATATGAATATAATAAGTCCGGCTGAAAAACCTGCACTCTATTGAGGTCCGGTGAACGAAAACAGCGAAGGGCAAGGGCATGAGTCGAGCATCGGTGCCTTGGGCCCTATCGCCAAGCGGCGTGGGGATGTTTGCTGACATTGGGACCACTGGTGCATGAGAACAAAGGTCTACTGAGCAGGTACAGAGAACACCGCGAAATACGCGCCCATCTTTCGTATAATTTTCAATTATATATAGAGCCTCTTGCAAAACTCCCAATCTTGGGAATATTTATTGCCCTGAGGGCATTCCAGAGCGCTTTTTGTATCTGGATTATTAGTTTTGCAAGAACTTCTATAGAAACTCATTTGCCATGGTCAGGATTATTTCTTCGATCCTTCTAATAGGACTACTTGCCTTGGGGGCATGTCAATGTTCCGATAAACCCGAGCAGCCTCCGGTGGAGACAGCTCGCATGTAGGAGCATATGCGAATCCCCGATCATATTGTGGACCAGGTGCGCGAAAGCTCAGATATCCTGAGTGTAGTTCAGGATTATGTGCGGATGAAAAAAGCGGGCAACAATTACGTGGGGTTGTGTCCGTTTCATGAAGAGAAGACGGCATCCTTTAATGTGAACCCATCCAAGGGTTTTTTCAAATGTTTTGGATGCGGAAAAGGAGGCGATGCGATCACATTCGTCATGGAGATCGAGCGGCTTGAGTTCGTGGACGCGGTGCGCTGGCTTGCTGATCGAGCTGGGATTACAATCCCGGAGCAGAGAATAGATCGGGAAGCATTCCAAAAGACAGAGGTCGTCTATCATGCACTTCGATTCGCGTCGGAGTATTTTACTCAGAAACTTCAGGACTCCGCATCTGGTGCTGAGGCTCGTGCATACTTGCAGGGGCGTGGATTGACAGAGAAAACCATTGAGCGATTTCAACTGGGTTATGCACCTGATTCATGGGATGGCCTTCTCAAGGCTGCAGAGCGCGGGCACGTCAAGCCGGAGGCCCTAGAGGGAGCTGGGCTGGTCATCAAGAAGGACAATGGGGGATATTATGATCGATTCCGAAACCGAGTGATCTTTCCGGTCTGGTCTCATATCGGGAAGATTGTAGGTTTTGGTGGTCGGGCCCTAGCAGAGGGCCCGAAAACGCCGAAATATCTCAACTCACCAGAAACCGAAGTGTACCATAAGAGCTTGGTACTTTACGGTCTCTATCAGGCCAAACGGGAAGCACGTCAGCAGAACAAGGTTCTACTGGTGGAAGGGTACACAGATGTTCTAGCCCTGGATCAGGCGGGCATTGGATCGGTGGCATGTTGCGGAACCGCGCTCACATCGCAACAGGTAAAGTTGCTGGGGCGCTTTGTAAAAGAGATCCAGTTGCTCTATGATGCAGACACAGCAGGGGTTGCGGCGACCGAGCGTGCTATTGACTGTGTTCTCCAAAATGGACTGGATGCAAGCGTTGTATCGTTGCCGGAGGGCGAGGACCCGGATTCATTTGTTCGCCAACAGGGTGCCGATAAATTCAAAGCCTATCTTCAGGATGAGGCCAGAGACTGGCTTGAGTCCTTTTTCTGGTCTGCTAGGCAGAAGAACGCGCTCAGCACACTCCAAGGGGTACGGAAGGAAATTTCCAGAGCAGCACAGCGGATTACATGGTTGCAGGATCAGCTTCTTCAGAAATTATATATCCAAAAGACGAGCCAATTATTTGGTGTTCTGGAGGGAGATGTAGCGCAAGAGGTTGCTGCACATTTCAGGAGACGTCAGACACCAAAGGAAACTGCTTCGGCGCAATCTGAAAGCCCTGAGACCGTTGATACAATTCCCGAGCCGGAGAGAAAACTTTTGGAGTTGATGTTTGAGGAGGGGGCTCCCATGATTGAGTATATCTTGTGGAATATGAGCGTTGAGGAATTTCAGGAAGGCCCCTCCCGAGAACTTGTAGAGGCACTGGTTGCTCTCTATCATGAGTCCAAAGAGGGGGCACCGGGTTCAATTGATGTTGGACAGCTTCAACTCAGTGCACTTGGTCGGCAGTTGGCCGCCGGTCTTCTGATACGTCAGCATGAGATTTCCAGGAAATGGGAAGAAAAAAAGATTGAGGTCCCCAAACTGAATCAAAATCCGAAGCGTATTGCGAACGATTGTATGCGGCGAGCCAAGAGAAAATTGATCAAGGGAGAGATGAAAGAATTGATGTCCAGGATAACAAGTGCCGAAGAGGGTAGTGAGGCCCAATTTGAACTACAGGAGGAGTACCGAGAGAAGAGTCAGTACCTGATCTCTCTCGAGAAGGGAGAAGTCTTTAAAGATTGAATGCAGGAGGCGGTCAGAACGAATATTCCAGCAAGGCTTGGGATCAAGCAGGACCGACTGCCATGCAGTGTGGGTGCTTTCGGTATCAGAGGCTGGTTGGCCCTTTTAAATAGGACGGAGATTTCGGTGCAGCAGAATCAGTAGTAGCGCTCAAGGCGCTCGGGTGCCTCGGCATCGTATTCTTTGGAGATCCAGTAGGTTTCTGCGTCCGGGTCGAGTTTGCGCCGAAGCGGATCCTTCCCGAAGAGTTGCATCAGTAAGCCAATCGGGATGAATAGCAATACGAAGATTACAGTGAGTATAACCCGCGTCATGATGAAACCCAGAACCAGTGCGAGCGCCATCCATGGTTTGTAGAGTGGTCGTAATAATCTTGGGGCGATCAGCCCGGTAACCAGGAGCAGACCGCCAATCCCCGCAACGACTACCTCTCCCGGAATATCACGCCAGTAGAGTACACCGGCAACGATCAGGAATGCAATCCCAAGCGTGATCCCGAAGGAGCGCAATTGACGGGATCCTGTATCCAGTGACTGTAATTCTTCACGCAGCATGTTCGTACTCCAGGGCCTGTTCCACAAGGTTATGGAATAAGGAGTACGCTTCCATCCGTTCTGGATGAAATTGTACGCCAATATGGATGCCGTCCACGCGTTCGATGGCTTCAATGCTGCCATCCAAACTCTGAGCACTCACGATATAGCCGGTTCCTGGATCGCATACAGCCTGAAAATGACGGGAATTCACAACATCAACTTTTGAATCCCAGATCCTTGCCAAGTGGCTGTTTGGGAGAATTTTCATTGGATGGTCAGCGGCTCCTCGTTTTTCACTGTGAATGGATGCCCCGGTGACCTGCTTTTCCACATCCGCGTAGAGCGTTCCGCCGGCCCGGACAGAGAGCAGTTGCATGCCGTAACAAATTCCAAGGATAGGCAGATCTTGCTCAATTGCCACATCCAGAATCAGGTTGTCGGACTTCCAGCGCCTCGGGTTAACAGGGTCCAGTTGTGCGGGGAGGGTTCCAATCATGTTGGCAGTGATGCCGCCCCCGCCGGGGATAATCAACCCTTGAATCTGATCACAAAGCCGTTTCGCTTCCGCCGTAGAAGTTACCAGAGGTAGAAGCATTGGTTGGCCCTGAGCAGTTCTGACCGCACTCACGTAGGCATGATCCAGTCGGTACTGTTCGTCTTCAAACGAGGTCGTTATACCAATCAATGGTCTCATGAATGGCTGATGTTACGCAAGGTCATGCGTCCGGGGACATGATGGTTTCCCCTTCTTCGTAAGGCGACAATCATATGACCTTCAGATTTGAGTGCGCCGCTCACATGCAGGGTAAGTACTTCACTCTCAATCAACTCGGTGAGTGCAGATTTGATCGTCCGCTTGCCGGGAGTTGAAGTAGACATCCCGTGAATCAATCGCACCGAGTCTCGGCCGCGGCGTGCAGATTCAATGATTAGCTGGCGGGCAAGGTGCAGTGCCTCGTTTACTGTGCAGCCGTGTAAATCCAGTTCCGGGCAGATTCCATCATCGGTGAGGCGGGGTTTCATGATGGAGGCGGTCGAAAATAGTCTTCAATCCAGAGGTGTATCTCCTGTCGCACACGTCGAAAGGCTGCGAGTTTTTCGGCATCTGAGCCACTGGTTGCACGGGGGTCCTCAAAACGGCGATGAATATTACTTCTGGCTGGAACGAAGGGGCAGGCTTCACGCGCAGAATCACAGACGGTCACAACTGTATCGAGGCCCATTGACAGGAATTCCCGGACATCTTTGGAGGTTTGGCTCCGAATGTCAATTCCGATTTCATCCATGGCAAGGATTGCGAATGGGCTCACGCCGCTTGGCTCTGTTCCCGCGCTGTACACTTCATAGTGATCGCCATAAAGGTGTTTCAACAAACCCTCCGCCATTTGTGAGCGGGACGAGTTATGCGTACAAACAAATAATGCGGTCGGCTTACTCATTGTGTTTTTTCTCTTTCCATTCAAGGTGCACCCTATGTGCTCCAAACGTAGATGCCAGGGTTGACATGACATCCCAAGTCGTCTCGATGGCCGTGTTCTCGCTGGCGAGTTTTAACTCCTGATCCTTCCCCCTGACCTTAAAGAAAAGTTTCTTTTCTCCAAGGTTCTTTTTGCAGGTCTGAATGAAATGATTCAGATCTTTGTCGCTTAGCTGGTCAAAGTCCGGGGAGATAACAATATTGTCAAGAAGTTCATCGCGGATTGCACTCAGTGGAATAATGCGGCGAACCAGGATTTTGAGAGATCCGCCACTTTCTTCAACTTCGCCGGAAGCCAGCACAAGAGTATTTTCCTTGAGATAGTCTTCAAACTCAGCATGCACGGAGGGAAAACAGACGAGTTCCGCCTGTCCCGTACGGTCTTCAAGCATCGCTGATGACATCAAATCTCCTTTGCGAGTTTTTCTAGGCTTGACCAGAGTAATAACACCACAGACGGAGCGGTATGGCTTTTCTCCGTTCATAGCCTTAGCAGCGAGCGCGGCAATGCCTGCTAGGTTAGAATCAGATGAGGAGCGCTGTTCAATTTCCCAGCCATCCAGCGGATGTCCAGAGATATAAAAGCCAGCCAGTTCCCGCTCCATTGCAAGTATTTCGGCGTGCGACCACTCTTCACATACGGGTAGATTTGGTTCCGGTCGCTCATTAGTCGAATCTTCTTCTGAAAACAGGAAGCCTTGTCCCAGCTCCTCATCACGCTTCGCATGTTCCGCATAATGAATGGCTAGGTCCAGGGCTTCAACGATTTGTGCCCGATGTTCTCCAAATCGGTCCAAGGCTCCCACACGAGCTAGGGACTCCAGTGATTTCTTATTGAGGATACGCGGGTCGAGGCGTTTCACAAATTGGAAGAGGCTTTTAGCCGGGCCCTCTTTGTCCCGGCTAGCCACGATATGGTCAACTGCTGTTCGGGCAACGCCCCTGACAGAGGATAGCCCAAAGTGAATGGTTCCATTCTCATCTACAGAAAAGTCCTCCCTGCTATGTGTGACGGACGGAGGTTGAGGTTGCAGGCCCAGGCGCCGTGCTTCATCCAGCATTGAGATGAATTTTTTTGAATCGCCGGAGACGTTCGACATGACCGCTGCCATAAATTCGGCGGCGTGATGTGCCTTCAGGTATGCAGTCTGGTACGCGACAAGTGAATAGGCAACACTGTGGCTGTTATGAACCACAAAGTCATTCGCGATGTAGTTATGGTCTTCCGCTACGGTGAGATCGTACGTATGTGCGTGACCTGCCGGGATGATTTTTACGATGTTGTCCCAGATGATTTTTACATCGGTATCAATCGCACAGGTACTCTCTTCGCTATATTCAACGGGGACAGGTGAGGGTTCGGGTTCAATCGTTGCAATCTGATCTCCCGCGCGAAGATTTTCCAGGCGCTGCCAGTCTCCCTGTATGCGGAACCGGTGCGTGGAGGTTGTGCGAATTCGTCGTCCATTTTGCGTGACCAACTCAAAAACCTGTTTGAATCCGTTATAGTGAACGGCTTCCACATTGCGGGGAACCAAAATGCCATCATGAGTGAGTGCGTACACCTGAACTCCCTCCCAGCCTTCTTCATGGAGTTGACGGACGGTGATCTGTGAGCCCGTCCGCGCATCCGTAATGAGGGTGGATTCCTCAACACATTTATTGAATCCGTAACCCGCAAACTTATCCATCATGTCAAAGACCCCCTCCGCGGTTGCTTCAGGAATTCCGCGTTCTTTTGCCCCATTTACGAATCGATTGCGCTGGGCCTTCATTACGGATTTTTTCTTCTTCCCCATTGCCCTACGTAGGATATCTGCTGCGCCAAGCGAATAGCCTCCCATAACCTGTGCCATTTGCATGACCTGTTCCTGGAATACGGGGAGTCCATAGGTAGCTTTCAATACCGGTTCAAGGATCTCATGCGGATATTCGACTGGCTCCTTACCATGTTTGCGCTTGATATAGCTTGGAATTAAATCCATTGGCCCCGGCCGGTAGAGTGCATTCATGGCGATTAAATCATCCAGCGAGGTAGGCTTCAACTCTACGAGCCACTTGCGCATACCGTCCGATTCAAACTGAAAAATACCGTTCGTATCTCCTCGTTGAAAGAGCTTAAACGTGATGGCATCGTCCAGCGGCAGTGCGTCCATGTCGGGTGCACTACCGGTGCGATCTCGGATAATTTCACAGGTGTCATTGATGATGGTCAGGGTTGAAAGTCCCAGAAAGTCCATCTTGAGCAAGCCAAAATCCTCAACCCAATCTCCCGAGTACTGGGTTGTCAAAACCTGATCGTCCTTGTTTTTTGTGGTGGCAACGGGGATGTAATCACTGACGGTACCGGGTGCAATAATCACCCCAGCAGCATGGACTCCGGTGTGTCTCGCGCATCCCTCCAGGGCTCGCGAGGCCTTAATCAGGTTCTGGATCTCTTTTCGGTCGGACTTTACTAACTCTTTTAGTTCATCCACCGACTTCAATGCCTCATCCAGACTGATTCCATAAGGCATGGACTTGGCAAGTTTATCGGCTTCCTGAAGCGGAATCCTGAGAACCCGCGCTACATCTCGAATGACCGTGCGAGCCCCCATGGTGCCGAAGGTGACAATCTGACTAACGTTCCGGTCCCCATATTTTTTGATCACATAATCAATCACTTTTGCTCGTCCGTGGTCATCGAAATCAATATCAATATCCGGCATGGAAATGCGCTCTGGATTCAGGAAGCGCTCAAATAGTAGATCATATTTGAGTGGATCTACGTTCGTAATTCCAAGGCAGTAGGCGACTGCACTGCCGGCTGCTGATCCTCGCCCAGGGCCGACGGACACGCCCATTTCACGAGCGGCAGTAGTAAAATCCTGCACGATCAGGAAGTAGCCGGCGTATCCCATTTCGCGAATGATACCCAGTTCATTGTGCAGGCGGGCTTGCACAGAATCTGAGAACTCCGGGTACCGTTTTTTGCCCCGCTCAAACACCATATGTTTCAGGTATTCGTCTGCATCATCTCCAAATTCATCGGGAATCTGGAAGTGCGGCATCAGCAGCTTCCCCATAGGCAGATCGAACTGACATTTCTCTGCAATCGCCATGCTATTTTCCATCCAGACGGCAGTGTCTGGTTTCTTCCCCAGAGTGGCGTGCATTTCATTCGCAGATTTCAGATAGAACTCTTTCTTATCAAAGCGAAAGCGCTTAGGATCATTGATATCTTTTCCCGTCTGAAGGCAGAGAAGGATCTCCTGCGCAAAAGCATCCTCCTTCATGACATAGTGGACATCGTTGGTTGCGACCACATTCAAGTTGAATTCAGCGGCCCATTTCACGAGCGTCTCACTAACTGTGGCCTGTTCCTCAATACCATGGTTCTGGACCTCAACATAGTAGTCGTCGGTGCCAAACAGATCCACGTACTTTTTAAGCCACTTGCGTGCTTCGTCTATATTACCATTGAGGATTGCCTGGGGAATTATCCCCTGGAGGCAGCTGGTTGTTGCAACAAGGCCTTCCCGATATTTGGAAAGAAGGTCAAAATCAATGCGGGGTTTAAAGTAAAACCCCTCCAAAAACGACAGGGAGGATAGCTTCATTAGATTCCGATATCCCATCTCATTTTTCGCCCATACAATCTGATGATATCGTACTCGATCCGTCCGTTCCTGCATAGGACTTGCACAGAGATAAAACTCGCAGCCTATCACAGGCCGGACCCCATTGCGCTTAGTAATTGAGTAAAACTCTGGAACACCATACAGATTGCCATGATCAGTAATGGCCAGAGCATCCATGCCAAGTTTTTTCGTCTGTGCTACGAGTGAGTTAATCCGTGCAGCCCCATCCAATAAGGAGTAGGAAGTATGGCAATGTAGATGGCAGAATCCAGACATAATTACGCGGCACTCTCTATGCAAAAGATGTGATAGGGAAGATAAGCAGTAGCGGAACTATGTTGTCCTTTGACGCTCTGGTCATCGTTCCACCGCCCAGTTCCGAAATCCGCGGGAACTGGAATGCTTCCTGTGTCGTATCTTGGGGTGGTTAAAATTTTGTTAGGTGAACGGCCCCTGTCTCGCTTTCTGCGGGGCGGGGGCTTTCTGGTTGTATGGGGCACTGGGGGACTCCGGGCCTCCGTTTGAACATTTGTTCAAATGGGAAACGATCGCTTCCACGACGATGGAACGGATGGTTTTGCCTTCCTCTGCGGTGCGGACGCGGAGTTGCGTGTGGAGCCAGCTCCGTTCGTACGTTCACGTTGATTCGGCGCATCTCCTGTTTCTCGGCCATCACTCGTTCTTTGGCGGGGTGTTGGTGTGCACTCCTGCGTCCCAGTGCTTGGCCGGCTTCTGGCGTGAATTTCTTTTTCTGGGGCATCCTAGTTGTTGGAGTAGTTCCTCTGTGATTGCTTCGATTTCCTGGACGGCCTTTTCGCACGCCACAACAAGCCCATGCCTCCTGCTTCCTTGTAGGCCATTCGGTGGCACAGGTACTGGATTTAGAAGTGTGGCATGATGTCATTCATGTGGTCAAGCTTGTGGTATTGGAAATCTGTCTCAGGTTCCCAAAAAGATGTACCTTGAGGGCTAGACAGCTTTCGTTTGGGAAACCTAAAATCCGGGATGACAGGTAAGGGGATAAGAGTCCCGATTGCGCACAATCGGGACTCCATCGGAAAACCATCCGCCTCCCCACGATTACTGGAGATCAAAGCGGTCGAGATTCATGACCTTCGCCCAGGCACTCACAAACGTTTGTATGAAGAGATCATCGGCATCATCACAGGCAAACGTCTCTGCAATGGCACGCAGTTGTGAATTCGAGCCGAATATCAGATCAACGGCCGAACCGATCCATTTAAGTTCGCCAGTTTTGTAATCGCGTCCCTCAAAAACCCCACAATTCGAAGTTGATGAGGTCCATGCCGTATCCATATCCAGTAGATTTACAAAAAAGTCGCGTGTGAGCAGGCCGGGTCGATCCGTAAACACCCCCAGATCAGACTCATCAAAGTTTGCGTGAAGGACGCGCAATCCGCCGACCAGTACCGTCATCTCAACCGGAGTCAGGGTTAACATGGAGGCACGGTCAATCAGCAACTTCTCTGCAGGCTGAGACAATCCTGACTTGATGTAGTTGCGGAATCCGTCTGCGATGGGTTCTAGTACGGCGAACGAGTCCTCATCGGTTGCTTCCTGTGTAGCATCCGTGCGGCCCGCAGAGAAGGGGACATGAGCGTCATGCTCTGCACGCTTTGCAGCTTCCTCAACCGCTGCACAGCCTCCCAAAACAATCACGTCCGCAAGTGAGACCCTCCTGCCATGCTCAGCAGAGAAGTCCGACCGGACCCGCTGTAAGGCATCAAGTACCTTTTCGAGTTGGGCGGGGTGGTTGACCTCCCAATTTCGTTGTGGTGTCAGGCGAAGGCGTCCTCCATTTGCTCCACCGCGTTTGTCCGTGCCTCGAAATGTAGCCGCGGATGCCCAGGCAGTTCGAACCAACTCTGAAATTGTCAATCCGGATTCGAGTATGCGGCGCTTCAGAATATCAATGTCCTGGGAGTCAACCAGTTCATGATTGACTTCCGGCACGGGATCCTGCCATAGGAGCGGCTCATCAGGAACCTCTGGTCCAAGATAGCGGCTGATCGGGCCCATGTCCCGATGCGTAAGCTTAAACCATGCACGTGCGAAGGCATCCGCAAATTCGTCAGGGTTCGCATGAAATCGTTTGGATATCGGTTCGTACACCGGATCCACGCGAAGTGCCAGATCCGTTGTCAACATCATAGGTGCATGGGTTCTGGATGCGTCATGCGCATCTGGAACGGTTCCGTTTGCAGATGCGTCAACCGGTGTCCACTGCATGGCTCCACCAGGGCCCTTGACCGGTTCCCATTCATATCCGAACAAATTCTCAAAGAAGTTGCTGTCCCATTTTGCGGGGGCTGTAGTCCATGCCCCTTCCAGTCCACTTGTAATTGTATCAGAGCCTTTGCCATCACCAAACCGGTTCTTCCAGCCCAGTCCCTGCTCTTCGATAGAAGCTCCTTCCGGTTCGGGTCCCACATACTCGCCGGATGATGCAGCACCGTGTGCCTTCCCAAACGTGTGACCACCTGCAATGAGAGCGACCGTTTCCTCGTCGTTCATTGCCATGCGTGCAAACGTCTCACGAATATCTGTGGCAGCCGCCAAAGGATCTGGATTGCCATTGGGGCCTTCAGGATTCACGTAAATGAGTCCCATCTGAACCGCACCCAGTGGATGTTCCAGGTCACGGACACCAGAATACCGTTCGTCGCCTAGCCATGTGGTTTCTGATCCCCAGTAAATATCTTCCTCGGGCTCCCATACATCTTCGCGTCCTCCCGCAAAGCCAAACGTTTTGAGCCCCATAGATTCCAGAGCACAATTCCCGGTTAAAATCATGAGGTCAGCCCACGAAAGTCTGCGTCCGTACTTTTGTTTAATGGGCCAAAGCAGTCGGCGTGCTTTGTCGAGGTTTGCGTTGTCTGGCCAGCTGTTGAGCGGGGCAAAACGAAGCGTACCGGTAGATCCACCTCCGCGTCCATCCCCGACACGGTAGGTACCTGCACTGTGCCAGGCCATCCGGATGAATAAGGGGCCATAATGCCCGTAGTCTGCAGGCCACCAGTCTTGTGACTTGGTCATCACGGCATAAATATCCTCTTTGAGTTCTCCCAGGTTCAACTTGTTGAATTCTTCGGCATAATTAAAGTCTTCGCCAAAGGGGTTCAATTGAGGAGAATTCTGGGTAAGGATTTTTAGATTCAACTGGTTTGGCCACCAGTCCAGGTTGGAATAACTTTTTGTTGTCGGGCGGGTTTTGCCTGCCACAGGGCAGCAGCCTTCGTTGCTCATGAAAGTCTAGGGGTTGATAATTAGAGTTGTTCAGGGTCGGAGAAAACTCGCAAATATACTGCGGGTTTCTGAAGCCGGGAAAGCGAGAGGAAAACACAGATTTATGTTGACGGCCAAGATACGAAGCTCGTTGAATATAGCTGATTTTGGGTTGATTCCTGTTGTGTTGTCTGCGTGTAGACAATCGTTGATGCCGGGGCAGAATACTTGCATGCTGCTGCGGAGGAATGGACGCAACGAACCATTTTTTCAGCTCTTTACCCTCCCAGTCGGTATGGAAACCCTTTCATGTCGTATCTTCGGTGACTGGACCGAACCTTTTGAATCATGAGACTACTACGCGGCTTACTCCTCCCCTTGATTGCACTTATGCTGATCGCAGGCTGTTCATCCCTGCGCAAGTCTGCCCCACCCGTGACAGAAAAGCCTGCCGAATCTGAGAGTGAAAAGGAGGATGATTCAAACAAATACAGTGAGATCATCACTGAGGATGCGGTGACGGATGAAGGGCTTTTCAAGGTGCATCGGATTGAAGAAAAGTTGTATTTCGAAATCCCCGACTCGCTTCTGGATGCTGAAATGCTTTTGGTGACACGCCAAGCAGCGACGATGAATAATATGGGATACGGGGGGATGAAGACGAATACCCAAGTGATGCGCTGGCAGAAGCAGTCCGAGAAGATCATGTTGCGTATCGTGTCTTATGAGAATGTTGCAGACGAAGATGAGCCGATCTACAATGCGGTTCGCAACTCGAACTTTGAGCCAATCTTGCGCTCATTTGATATTGAAACGCTCAACGATGATTCTACAGCGAGCGTAATTGAAGTCACCAATCTGTTCACCTCGGATGTCCCCTCACTCGGGTTGCCCTCATTCCGACGGGAGCAATACCGTGTACGTCGCCTGGACTCTGATCGAACCTACATTGTCTCTGCGAAGAGTTATCCACTGAATGTTGAGGTCAAGCATGTGCTCAGCTATGATGCAGCGGAGCCGCCATCAAATTCTTCTGCAGGAACGGTTTCCGTTGAAATGAACCAGTCTATGATTCTTCTGCCACAGGATCCGATGCAGCCAAGACTCTGTGATCAGCGCGTCGGATTTTTCAGTGTGACCATGACCGACTATAGCCGGGACGCACAGAAGGCGGAGGAGAGGTGCTACATTACGCGCTGGAGGCTTGAGCCCAAAGACCCTGAAGCGTATGCACGGGGTGAGTTGAGCGAGCCCATCAAGCCGATTGTCTATTACATTGATCCAGCCACGCCAATGAAGTGGAGACCTTACCTGAAGCAGGGTGTGGATGATTGGAACAGGGCTTTTGAGGCTGCGGGGTTCAAGAATGCGATCATGGCCAAAGATCCGCCCAGTAAGGAAGAAGATCCCGAGTTCAGCCCTGAAGATGTCCGTTACTCTGTGATCCGTTACTTCTCCTCGGATATACAGAATGCATTTGGCCCGCATGTTCATGATCCACGCACCGGTGAGATCCTGGAAAGCGACATTGGGTGGTATCACAATGTGATGAATCTGCTCCGGAACTGGTTCTTTGTTCAGACTGCTGCAGTTAATCCCGATGCCCGTTCCGTCAAATTCAGAGATGAAGTAATGGGGCGGCTGGTTCGTTTTGTATCCGCACACGAAGTCGGGCACACGATTGGATTGCCGCATAACTGGGGCTCAAGTGCTGCCTACCCTGTAGATTCTCTGCGGTCACCCGCATTCACAGATACCCACGGAACGGCTCCTTCCATCATGGATTATGCCCGATTCAACTATGTTGCACAACCGGGTGATGGGGTGACTAATCTCATGCCGGATGTAGCGACCTACGATAAGTGGTCGGTGAAGTGGGGATACACGGTGTTTCCAGATGCAGAATCAGCGGATGATGAACGCGAAACCCTGAATGAATGGGTGGTTGAGCGTGCAGGAGACCCACTATACTTCTATGGGCGCCAGGGCCCGCGTGTTGATCCACGGTCTCAGAATGAGGACTTGGGGGATGATGCGGTTAAAGCGAGTGATTATGGAGTTGCAAACCTGAAGGTGATCCTGAATGAGTTAATTGGCTGGACGGCAGAGGATGCCAAGGACTATGGGGATCTGAATGAACTCTACGGTCAGATTGCATCTCAGTGGAACCGCTATATCGGTCATGTGGCTGCAAATGTAGGGGGGCATTATGAGAATTTCAAAACCTATGATCAGGACGGTGTGGTATATACGCCGGTGCCAGTTGAGGTTCAGCGCGATGCTATGGATTGGCTCTCAAGGCAAGCATTTGCAACCCCAAACTGGATCCTGAACAACGAGATCTTACGCCGGATTGAGGGGGTTGGGGCAATGGATCGTGTTCGTCGTTATCAGGTCGGCGCTGTGAATACACTTCTGAATCCGATTCGCATCGGACGGCTCATGGAGACCGAAGCACTGGCGAACGGGGAGGAGGTCTATACATTCTCAGATCTCTTGAGTGATTTGCGTGATGGGATCTGGACAGAGCTTCCGAGGGCTTCGGCGATTGGTCCATTCCGACGTAACCTGCAGAGAGGGCACCTGGAACGTCTTGAATATCTGATGACCCAGGAAGCTCCGCCGGTTCCGTCGTTCTTTGCCAGCTTTGGGATGGCGCCTGTTGATGTGAGTCAGTCAGATATCCGTGCATACGTGCGTGGCGAGCTCAAGTCATTGAAGACTGCGGTTGACCGGGCTGCCAGACGGACGGGTGACCGGATGACACGGCTTCACTTGGAAGACATTAGCGTCCGCATTGAAGATGTTCTTGACGGGGAAGATTAGAGGTCATTTGGATGGGGGGATTTCTTCAGTCCACGAGATTCGTTGGGCTGGGGAAAGGGCTCCGTGCCCAGAAGGCTTCCAGTAATGAATTCTTCGTAGAAAACGGGAAGCTCTTATGCTCCCAATCGTGGACTTCCTACAGGTGCTATCAGAGGTATCGCTGCGAGTGAGCAGACTGCGGCGTTAACAGGTTGCTTACGAGATAGCAAGCATGGCTGACACAGAGAATTTGCAGGAGCCAACCGTCAAACAGAGACGGTTTTCAATTGGCACCTGGAATATGGACCATTGGAAGCGGTCGCGGGAGGAGCGAGGAAAGGCGTGGGAATATTTGCGAACAAAGTCCGATACGGATGTGATGCTCCTTCAGGAGAGTGTCGCTGCACCGGGTCTCAGTCAAAGTCAGTTTGTGCATCGTGAGATTTCGGGGTATCGTCCGTGGGGTTCCAGTGTGGTGGCGTTCTCAGAAGGTACGAGTGTTCAGGAGATTGATGCGGTGCGCACGCGTTACGGGGCGAAGCGGTTTAGTATGTTGGGGACTCTTCCTGGCACGGTGATCGTTGCACAGGCTGAGGTTCCAGGAATCGGCCCCATCACATGCGTAAGCATTTATGGTCTCATAGATGTGTATGCGCAAACGACGATGCTTCGAATTGTCGCCGATCTGATTCCTTTATTTGATTCCCGGTTTGGTGGCCGGGTCGTGTTGGGAGGGGATTTTAACGTTTCTGCCTCCTGCAGCAAAGATGAACCGGAATTCCCTCGGTACGAGGCCATCATCAACGCGGTGGAGTCCCTTGGATTAATGAATCTTGCCGAAACTGCTCAAAACCGCCCGGAACCGATATCTAACTGCCCCTGTCCCAAGGATAAATGCTTCTGTATTCCCACTTATCACAACACGCAGCTTGACCATCTTTATGCTACGCCCGAACTCGCCCGTAGGTGTACACATTTGCGAGTTGGCTCTGAAGGTTTTACGGATGAGCTGAGTGACCATGCCCCCATTATTGCAGAATTCCAAATCCCACCACTAGAGTCTAAGCACGTCGTGGATCCAGAATCGTTCGTTGAAGAGATGAAGTTTATCGCCGGATCGGAAGATTCCCAGATTGCCGAGGATCTGATCAACTGGGCATCTCGTAAGCACGGTGAACTACGAGCCAGTGGGCATCGTATGTCCTACGATCGGTTACCAGTAGGGCCGTTGTATGGTAAGCTGAGGATCTTTTTTCAACTGGACATTGGCTATCCAAAAATTATTCAGTGGACCTTCGGCATTATTGCTGATGGCCAAGTAGAAATCAATTTTCAATGGATGATTGCGCCATATGATACTGTCGAGCGTCGGGAAGAACTGAGGAATGCTCTTAACCAGATTGAAGGGGTATCTGTCGAAAGGGCATCTAGGCGACCGAGGTTTCCGCTCCGAGCACTTGCGCCACCTGACCGACTGGAACAGTTTATAAAGGTGTTTTCGGACATGATTGATACCACCGTGCATCACAGAAATAGGGGCGATTAGTTACAGATATCTGATCTTCCCGAGGCAAGCACACGGATATTGTATGTTAATTGACTGAGAGAATCTATGGCAATCACACAGGCTGACGTTGACAACATAAAGTTGACCGATTACAAGAAGATCGGTGAGGAGGCATACGACGACATTTATCGGCGCAAGGTGAAAGGAAGCCCGAAGTTCATTTCTGTAACTGCGAGAGGCCCCGGCATGGAGTACAGGAAAAAGCATAAGATGAAGGGCCCCGGTGTCAACAACGTAACGGATACCAGCGAGCACGACATTAGGATTCTTGTGAATGAGATAATGCGGGGTGTATACGGACCACCAGCGACTACTGGATATGGACTAGGTGGCTGGCCCGCCGAGAAGACATATAGAGGAATCAGGGTCGGGAAATATCTGCTCCGTGACGAGAAGTCAAAGCTGCCAAAGTTTACTGCACGATGGACGCAAGACGGTAAGTTCGTCGGGGTCGATGCGGAAACGATTCCGCTGCTTGAGAAAGAGATTGATAAAATCCTAGACGGGAAAAAATAATGTCACCTGAGTGCGAGTTGCACCTACTGGCTCCCAAAGGCTACAAGATGCTGAAAGCAACATGCTCCAAGTATGATTCAATCTGGATTTAGGTTACATCGCACCCTGTGGAGACAATTGCTGCGATGGGGTGATGACTTTGTTTTTCCCGTTACGACTAAGTGATGCTCTTTTTTTCTGAATATCGTCGCGTATGTCAGAGGCAACTTCAAGGATTTCTCCCGGAGCACGGACGGTCTCACCTGCCTCTTGTTTTAGGGCTACAATTACAGGTTTCAAAGTCTCCTCACGAACACTGTCATTTGAAAAGATCCCAAGTAAAATTTGCGGAGTTACCCCAGCTGCGACTAGGTTGATCACGAAGTTTGTAATCGCCCGTAAGGTAAATGATTCGTGGAATTGGAAGGTGCCAGAGGATTGAGAAGACAGTACTTGATCCATGGCCTGGATTACCTTGGCAAAATTGTCTTTGTCAAATGTTTCCGTTATCACCGCTATGAAGGGGTTCCATTCCATGGATACGACCTCACTTGGGATATTTTCGAAATTGCTTCCCAAAAGCTTCTCAAGGATTTCTAGGTTCTCAGCCGTGGTTCCATGAAGGGCTTGTCGAATAGCTGTGGATTTTGCCATCTCTTTAATCAGTGAAGAGAAGGCCTCTGTCTGTTCTTCCTCAGTGTAGAAAACAGACATAAAGCGGATCAGGTTTTGCACAACAGCGGCTTCGTTGCGGTTGCGTCGTAGCTTGTAGTATATACTGTATAGGCGCTCGGCCGCAACATACTTCCGGTTCCTACCAGTGCCCTCAATCATCACTGCCCCGCGGCTAACAAGTCTTCCGAGCATGGTGGATACTTTTCGTATGTCCATACGTGCTCGAATGCTGATTTCGCTAGGAGTTGATGCCTGCCAGAGGTCAATGACCGCTAGGAAAACTCTTCGCTCTGTTTTGGCCAAAACTTCTAGGTTCCCGCGAAAATAATCGGTATGCTCATCGATCAAGAGGACTAACTCTTCCATCAGACGGCGTATAGATTTGTGCCGAGCAAAACTTGCTACAATCACCAAGAGTCTTGGGATTCCTCCTGTCAGGATTTCCAGTGGACGTATTTCACGTTCACTTATATCCTGTCCATTGATCATGGTCCAGAGTTGTTGACATTCAATGGTGTTTAGTGGCTTCAGATGGATCATCCAGAAAAATTCAAAAAACGGTAGTTTTGCGTCATCAAGTTCTTCGAAACGACTGGTAGCGGAGCCCACGAGCATGACCTGAGGCTCTGTCTGCAATACCTTTCTAAGTTCCCATCCAAAGTCTTTGTCTACATCTTCAAATAGTGTTTGAAGGTTTTCAATCATCAGGACTAGCTTTCGACCAAGTTGATCTGCAGCATCCAATACGGCGTTTCGGGCAAGATCTTCCGGCGAATCGCTCGCCCATTTCCTACTCAAGGCAGAATGTCTAATGTGCAGTTCTTGTCCCAATTGAGGATCGCATCGCTGGCATTCTCTGGCAAGGTGGAACAGGGTTTCTAGCCAGAAATCAGCCATATTGAAGATCTCTAGGCTTTCTTCCATGAACCGAACCGGCAAGAGGTCCTCAGAGAATTGTTCGTTAGACCGTAATTCTGCGGCAGTGCGCGCTAGGAGCATGGTTTTCCCCTGGCCACGCGGGCCTAGGATCAAGGTATGCTGACACGATGGGGCCTCAATATTGTCATGCAGAATGTCAAGCACGGTTTGCAGTTCGTGGTGGCGAACTTTGAATTGCGCAACTACTTCTTCATCCGATTGAAAGGCTCCGGGATTGAATTTCAGGATTTTTAAGTCAGTTCCTCGGTCAAAGAAATTTTCACCGCTTCCCCAGCGATCGGTGGATGATTTCATGTGACACCTCAAATTTGATTGATCTATCTAATCTAGACAACAAAACTGTTGTCTACACAATTGTTGTGTAAAATCTTGAATCAATCTCTCTTGTTATAGATAAATCTGAAGTATTGCATCGTGAGAGGCGGCACGTCCAAAAACATTGACTCACAATTTCATATCCCTATCCAAAAAGCATTTTGAGCAGGGGGTGCAGAATTACTGAATTGATGCTCTTGTCTCGGTTGGATATTTGAGCCTCGCCAATTGGCCAATGCACGACCACTGAGCGGTTCTTATTTTCGAGTGTTTAATTTTCGCTATTAGTTGGAGCATTTCCTGTGCGATTGTTGAATGAAGTCAGGACCCCCGTCATGAATATCACTGATATAGAGATCCGTCACCGGTTACGATTGGGCGAGGATAGTTGCTGGGGATTCAAGAAAATTGAGTTCAGCGGTGATCATCCGAAGAGTCTCCAAAAGGATGGACTTGCCGATGAGATGATAGCTTTTGCAAATGCAAAGGGAGGAATATTGCTTTGTGGGGTTTCAGACGGTGGAGGATTTCAGGAAATGTCTCCGAAGCAGGCCGCTGCCCTCAGCCGAGCATTAATTGAACTGAGTGTTGATACCGTGGAGCCTGCTCTTCGCATTGATGTCCAAAAACGAGAGCTTGATGGGAGGATATTCTTACTCGTGGGAGTGCCGGAAGGATATTTTGTGCATAAGCATGATGGTAATGCCTATATCCGGGTTGGTCAGACCAAGCGCCTTATAGGAGAGGATGAATGTATTTGGTTGAGCCACGAACGCGTTCAGAGGCAATATAGGTTTGATCAACAGGCGGTCCCCAATACTAGCTTTGAAACTCTTCTTGAGCGACTATGGGAGCCGCTGATCAGTGCAACTAAGGCGGATGATCCCCATCTTGCTCTGGCGAATTTGCGACTACTGACATCTGATGAATTTGGTGTGGACCGAGCAACCGTTGCTGGAGTGCTACTCTGCACCGATTCACCTCAAGAATGGTTGCCGCAGGCCACGATCATGGCCAGAATGTATCGTGGCAGAGATCGTTCCTCTGACCAGTTGGACACCCATGAGATTCAAGGGCCACTTTCTGTCCAGATCGCCGACGCAATGAAGTTTGTAGCCCGTAATATGCGTGTTGCGGCACGGAAAACTTCCGCTCGTGAAGATATTCCCCAATACAGCTTAGCCGCCGTGTTTGAGGCGGTGGTAAATGCAGTTGTTCATCGCGACTATTCCAGGTCACCCCGACGTATTCGGCTTTCGATGTTCAAAAATTGGTTGGAAATTGAGTCTCCTGGCCTACCTTCCCATGGGATGACTATAAGGGCAATGGATTCAAGCCAGTCAGTCCGTAACCAGGCTCTTGCTTCCGTACTTGGGCGACCTCTGTAGGGAACATCCCCGGGTCTCATCATCGCAGAAATATAATGGAACGGCGGGGAGACGGTGTCTCAATCATTCTCAAAGAGACCTATGAGATTACTGGTATCGTGCCGGAGTACAAAGTCATTGATGGGACAAATTTGGTCTTGGTCATTCCGGCCGCCCGAATTGAACCTGTGCCAGCGGATGTCATCATCACGGTGCACTCGGAGGGAGAGCCGATTGTCGGTGGGGATGTTCTAGTTCTCTTTCCGAACAAAACTTGGTAGCGGGCGACAACTGATGAGAATGGTGAAGTGAGTTTTAATTTATACACGACCCATCTGTCGATGACTGTTTACGCCGCGCTGCCAGACTATACCGCAGGTTTGGGACGAGAGTGGACACCATCCCATGGGGGATTACTATTGGAACTTGACTCGCTTACAGCAGGAGGTGCCGTCATTTTCTCAAACGATACTGGACATATTCCTGGATTGAATGGGCGGCTAAATCTGGAGCGTGATAACCTGGATCGGGCCTACCTGTATACGGATAATATTGCAATTGATCAGGGAAAGCAGCAGCCGGTTGCTTTTCGATTGGGCAGGCCTCTAAGACTCACAGACGCGTATGGGGTTGAGATGATGGCCACTATTGTTGACATTGCCGGTCAGTCAGCACTCGTGGAGTACAGGCCATTCGATCAGAGAAATGAGTAGCCAAGATGCTTTTTAATTTTTGAGTGTTGACGAAATCGCACGAAAATTTTCAAGGCCGGCACAACGAGTCACGGATGTTCATCGGTTGGTTGGGTCGTACGGTCACCTCAGTTCGTGATAAATCCCTCTACAGTACCAACCTTCGGTTAGGTGGGCAAGACCCAGTCCATTTTTTGGCGAGAAATTTTGTTTTGAGATATAAGCAGAAAATCAAGAATTGTCAAACAATCTTTTCATACCCTTGACGAATATTGGAAGGTTTCGTGCCAGAAAGAAGATGGCTACCGCAGGGGCCAAAATTTCTATCCTCCCCTGTTCCAACGAAAGCTTGTAAAGCTTTGTAACTATTTCGATTGCACTGCTACTGCTTGGCAAAATAATATCAACCAAGAAAACACCCCCGAGGGCAATGGCAAGAATCTTTTTCCCCGAGTTGTAGAGAGTATCTGTCCAATGTTGAACCTGCTCATGCCGAACCACTTTTTGTTTGTGCTGAGGGTTAGTGAGCTCAATATTACGGGTCTTCACCCATTATTGTGATCGGATCTGTAAATTTAGGCAAATTGGGAATAAGGCGGTCATGATTTGGGATCATTTTCCATTTGTTTCTGGTCGTCATTCCGAGGAGATTAACCAAAGCAGATACGCATACAATGAAAACGAATCAAGAGGGCGTCCGCGGGAGTTTAGGTCTGGGCTCACCTCACCGTGGGAGATTCTATCGGATGAGTATGATAATCCAGATCGTGTACGACGGGTCATGTTAACCTGCTCGGATACGTCTTCGCTGGCCTGTCCGCAGTGTAAGGAGGTTTGTCCATTTTATGATTTGCGCACGGCGCGTTCCTGGCGTCATCTTGATACGTGTACGTATCGTACGGAACTGATCGCCCGAATCCCGCGGGTAAAATGTCCTGCGCATGGGGTTCGGACGGTGGAGGTTCCCTGGGCTTCGCCGAGTTCCCGGTTCACCTATGGTTTTGAAGAGATGGTGATTGGCTGGCTTCGTGAGGCGAGTGTATCGGCGGTGTCTCGCCAGCTTGGGGTGGGCTGGAAAGCGGTCTCACGGATCATGGAGCATGCGGTAGCACGTGGACTTGATCGCAGACAAACGGAGATCATTCCGCACATTTGCGTGGATGAGACCTCCTTTCGCAAGCGGCACAAATACGTGACGATCGTGTCCAATGCGAAGTCAGGTCAGGTCCTGTATGTGGGGATCGGTCGCACGAAAGATGTGCTAAAGCACTGGTATCAACGTCTCAGCTCCGAACAATTGGCGGGAATTGAGAGCGTGAGCATGGACATGTGGCCCGCCTACGTGTCGTCCACCTTCGCGTGTGTTCCCGATGCAGAGAAGAAGATTGCGTTTGACCGGTTTCATGTGGCGAAGTATCTGGGGGAGGCCGTGGACAAAGTGCGCCGCCAGGAGCACAAGGCGCTACGCGCCGAAGGCGACACAACCCTCACCGGAAGTAAGTACGACTGGCTAACGAACCGGGAAAATATGTCCAAGAAGCAGAAAAAGCGGTTCCAGTCGTTGAAGAACAGTTCATTGAAAACTGCCCGGGCATGGGCAATCAAGGAGATGGCCCGGAATCTATGGCATTATGTGCATCCCACCTGGGCCCGCAAGGGCTGGGAAAAGTGGCTCTCCTGGGCCATGCGCTGCCGCTTGGAGCCGGTGAAGGAAGCCGCCAAAACCATTAAAAAACATCTGTGGGGAACCATCAATGCGATTATTCTCAAGGTTAGTAATGGCCCGGCCGAAAGCATCAACAGCCGCATAAAAACCGTCAAAGTACGCTCCCGTGGATTCCGAAATAATGAACGATTTGCCACCGCCATTTACTTCCATCTCGGAGGGCTGGACCTCTCCCCCAGAATGCAGTGAAAATCATGTTTTCACAAAATTGGCACAAGAACCAATATTACTATCATCGAGAAGAATCTCGTCTGAATCTCTTTCCTCAGACGATGCATTGTGAGAGTCATCCATCGTTTCCTTGAGTCAATTTATTTACTAATTCTGAGAAGTGTTTAAGGATTAGATTGTCATCTATCTCAGCCTTATAGCCATGTTCCTTAATGGTTTCAAACCATGGAGTACCACGCTTGTGAGTTAGCGCCACCATTGCACTCGGTGGCAACGATTTATAACGATCCCAAATTCTGCTCATCATTTTCTGAACGATCGTTCCATTAGTCAGATTCCAACTGAAAAATTCATTTTTCTCATAGTCGTATTCTACGAGTTTCTGGGTTATTTGCTTGCTACCATATCGCTTCAACTGGTGATACAAAGACGGAATAACAGGACCGTACTGCCAAGCCTCAATACGATCATAAAACAATTTTTTTTGGGTATGAGCCCTTGTCCATCCGTATGCAAAATACACCAGTTTTTGCATGGACAAGTTGGTAAGAATGATTTTATCCTTTTTCGAGCGTTCAATGAAATAATTGGCGACAGCACTGATGTGGCATAGTCCATCACTATTTTCCTTGTCTCCGAAGGGAGATGTAGTAGTATTTTGCATGGCATTCGGCATTTCTTTCACAGGTCTGGTTACAAAGTCGAGGTCCGTATTCAAGGACTTTATCGCTTATTGGCAAGTCTGCTCGTTCATCTGAAGGCATTGGTCAATAAGTGCGCCAGTGTATTGGGGAATACCCAACAAGATAAAGCCTGGGGCCTTGACTTGTGTTCCCATACCAACACGGTATCTGGTAGCGGTAATTCTAGATGCGTACGTCAATGGATTCAACATAATGCGGTCGAATTCTATTGATATATATCGAATGCTATCCTTGGCGCATTCATATTTGTGTGCAGGTATGGGGAATCTTCCCCTGATTCAGGGATATGGGCGCCACGGAGCCAGTTCCATGCCGCCATTTCAATTGAACTTTCGGTGAGGCCGATTTCGTCAGCGTCTGTACGAAAACCTCTTACTGGGAGATCTACTAGCATCCAATACGAGAACAGAGTCCCCAATAGTGGCCACTAGAGCCCATCCGTAAGACTGATGACGTCAAAGGAGATCTGGCTACCATTCGGGGCCAAGAAAATTGTGCTGTCTACGACTTGCTGATGGGAGAATACTCGCGTAGATTACACTGCGCCTTTTGTACTTTCACGACAGAGCACTTCTACGCGCCACTTGGTCTGGTGTTCTGTCTCCATGTGGTCAGGTGGATTATCATCACGGCAGGGAGAGGGCTCGCGCCCGACAATTAGCCCTTAGCGTCAGATATCAAATTTTCATTTGGTGGGTAACATCCATCTGAACGAGCGTGCATGAACCTGATCTGATATGTTGAGAGATCCGAGAAGGGGGATTACAGTATGCTAATGGAGGCGCTTTCTAGAGGCGTTTGAAGGATAGGTTTGTGCGACACTTTACTTTCCGCCAATGGGATTATGTTCCCGTGGAGGCCACTTCAACCCCAAGCCCCGCATTTTTGAGCGCAAATCAAGCCAATAAAAACTTTTTGAGCATGCAAGCGCTTCCATTGAAACCAAGTTCAAAAAAAGCGTAAACAGGGGCATCACTAAACTTTGCACTCTCATGATTATCAAAAAAATCAGCCCCAAAGGACGCTCAGTACGTGTCACGTTTGAACTTCCTCTGGAGGAAGCTCAGCACAGTGCCAGCATTGTTGGAAGTTTCAATGACTGGGACGCGACGGAGCATCCGATGAGCCGCAATGATCGTAAAGGTGTCTGGACGAAGGCGCTGTCGTTCAAGCCGGGCTCCAAAATCGAGTTCCGTTACTTCATTGATGGACACAGGTGGCATAACGAGGCGCAGGCCGACGCGTACGAGCCCAATCCACACTATTCGGATAATAGCGTCCTGACGCTCTAGCCGAACAGGAATAGGACGACGTAGACCGCGGCAATCATTGCGAATACGTCTGCAATGAGCCCCGCCGGAACGGCGTGGCGCGTTTTTCGGATATTTACGGCACCAAAGTAGACCGCAATCACATAGAACGTGGTTTCGGTGGAGCCGAACATGGTGGCAGCCATTTTGACGAGGATGGAATCTTCGCCAAACTGGTTAATCATGTCTAGGACAATCCCGACGGATCCAGATCCAGTCAGCGGGCGAACTATGCCCATGGGGATTACCTCAGCGGGGATGCCGATCAATCCGACGACAGGTCGAAGAAGGTCTGTCAGGAAGTCCATCGCGCCACTGGCGCGAAACATCCCAATTGCAAAAAGGATTGCGATCAAATAGGGGATGATCATTACAGCGACATGAAATCCCTCTTTGGCACCTTCCACAAAGACTTCATAGACACGAACCTTGCGGATCATCCCGTAGAGCGGGAAGCCGACCAGGATTGCCGGTAGAACCAGTGCGGATGCATAATCCAGAAATACCTGTACTATATTCATGATGTCACCTCGCGGTAGCGTTTGAGCCGTCCTAAAAGCTTGACAGCAGTAATGCCTACGATCAGAGAAAGTCCGGTCGTAATCAGGATGGAGAAAAACAACTGGTTGATTTGCAGACCCATGATGGCAACCAGCGTGACCGGGGGAAGGATCTGCACACTAGCGGTATTCATGGTAAGCAGCATGACCATCGGATCTGTTGCAGTGTCTTCGGTTTCGTTGAGCGTCTGAAGCTCTTGCATGGCTTTGATGCCGAGGGGCGTGGCTGCATTGCCCATTCCCAGCATATTCGCAGAAAGGTTCAGGACGATCATCCCCAGAGCGGGGTGATCTTTGGGGACCTTTGGGAAGAGTGGCCGGATGAGCGGCTGCGTGAAGCGGACCAGTGCTTGGAGCATGCCGGATGCTTCTGCGATCTTGAGAATCCCCATCCACAGCCCCAGGCCTCCAATCAGTCCAAGGGCTAGGGTGACCGCGGTTCTTGCAAAATCCAGTGCAGCAGAGGCAATGGCATTCATCTTGACCCAGCGTACGGGGCCAAAAGTGATGGTTGTCTGCCACTCGGAGCTGGTGGGATTGCCCTGCAAAGCGCCGCGACAATCATCCTGACCTGTCTCGCGGCAGATCGTTTGCAGAGGCTCCGCGAGGGAGGCTTCTGCTGCAAACCGGAGTTCGCGTCCAGCAGATGTCTGCAGAAGTATGCCAGACCAGGTATTGCCGGTGATTGAACTGTCTCCGTAGTGGGTTGCAAGATCACTCGCCAAGAGTTGTACGTCTACGTACTGTCGACGGGCATCGGCATTGTATCCCTCCTCAAACATGATCGTGATGGGGAGAGGAGTATCGTTACGATAGGTGTCTTGCACAAAATCTGTGACATCGCTCGTCAGAGCGAATACCAGACTTAGGACAATCAGACCACCCCAGATATAATTCAACATAGACTCAGGGTTTGGGCGTGGAAGGAGATACTCCCTCGGCTGGAGAAGTGAGTAAAACAGTTTCCATATTGCGCATACTAAGTGTTGTATTTGGTGCGAGCAAGTTTGCGCGTACAAGAAGCCACGCAGTCACATTCAGATAGTCCTCATCTGAGAGCGTTTCTGCCGCATTATAGGGCATCTGCTGTTGATTGTAGGTATAGAGCCTAGCTGCATCGAGTCGGGAGGCAAGAACTGCAGGTGTCAGTCGGGGGCCAGTTCCGGGAGCTTCATGACAACTTTGGCAATAAGTGGAGTAGACCGCACCGCCAAGTCTTTGCTGCAACTCGGGATCCGGGCTTGAACAGGCGGAAGCGGCAATCAGGATGGATGTCAGTCCAAACATGGTCCGCATCAACTCACCACCCGAATGGGGTGAGGTAGCCGCATGTTGAACAAGTAGCCCTTCTCATTGTGAGGAATTGTTTCGGGCTGCTCCGTTCCCAGCGAATCCACAGCAGAGGTGATGATGGTGTGCTGACCAGGTGTTGCATTCCAATCAAGCTCAAATCGTGTCCAGCCATAACGCATGTGAGGCTCCAATAGCCTTGCATCCTTCCAGGTATTGCCGCCATCGTCGCTCCAGCGGACCCGAGCGATTGGGCCATCCGGGCCATAAGCATACCCATAGATGCGGTAAATCCCGTTTCTGAGCACGGCCGGCCACGGCAGGGCTAAAGTGCTCTTGAGCGATTGCTTATTGGCGACCTGTCCGCGGGCCTGTCCTTCGGGAGGGTAATCTTCCCCAATCAGCACGTAGGAAGTAGTATTATTTCGGCTCCATATTTGCGTGTCTGATACTTCAATCCGGCCGAGCCATTTGACGCTGCTGCTACCGACCCATCCAGGCACTAATGCGCGTACGGGTGCACCATGATCTTTTGGAAGTGGGACCCCGTTCATGCGCAGTACCAGGAGCGTGTCAGGATCCATCGCTTTATCGATGGGCAATGGCCGCCTGAACCCTCCCTCTGGAGCGCCTTGATCCATTCCAATCAGCTGAATAGCCTCCGCAGAGTCCTGGATCCCCGCTGCCTGGAGCACCTCCATGAGTGGAACGCCGGTCCACTCGGCCATTCCAACCGCACCACGCTTCCATTGGGTTCCGGTTGCAACTCGACCAAGTAATGTGCCGAAGAAAGCACGCTGGTTCCCTCCACACTCCAGGTAAGCAAAAACGGTTCGACTCGGCATGGATCGGAGATCCTCATAGGATAAGCTAAGAGGGGTTTCAATCGCAGGCCCTTCTACGGTGAGACGATAATCATCCGCGGGAATATCAAGGCTCACATCATTGTTACGTACAAAAAACTCATCTACAGGGGTCAAAAAGCTCTCCTGATTTTCCAGCTTCGATTCCAGATTGGCTGTGCCGTGCTGTACAAACGGCGCGGGATCCTTGAAGAAAGGCTCGGGCGCATCTTCTGCATTGGTACAGCCTCCAATGAGGCTGATGGATCCCACTGTTTTGAGGAAATTTCGGCGATTACTGGACATTCACTTGTTCTGAAAAATACGCTTCAATCTGCTTTGCCAGAGATGGGCCAACAATGTTCTTGAGTGCTTTTTGATCGGCATGCTTGATTTTTCGGACGGACCCGAACGCTCGAATCAGTTTTTGTACGGTCTTGGGGCCGACTCCCGGGATATTTAACAACTCCGAATGTAATAGTCTACTTTTTCGTTGTTTTCGCTGGATTTTGACTGCAAATCGGTGCGCTTCATCCCGGACACGCTGAATCAGTTGCAATGAGGCACTTTGCTTTGCAATATGATAGGGTTCTTTGTCTTCCGGGAAATATACTTCTTCCAGACGCTTGGATAGTCCTATGACAGGGAAATTCCCATACGTATCTGTTTGCTTCAGGGCTTTGACTGCACTGGAGAGTTGTCCTTTTCCCCCATCAACGACGACCAGATCAGGCCAGGGACCATCTTCGTCTTGAATACGCTGGAACCGGCGGCGAATGACTTCTTCCATAGATAGAAAATCATCCGGTTTTCCATCCGGGACACCGCGGATTTTGTAGCTCCGGTAGTCACTCTTTCGGGGGCGTCCATTATGAAATATAATGCAGGACGCAACCGTACCGGTTCCACCGAGATGGGATATATCAAAGCATTCAATTCTTCTGGGTAACTTGCTTAATCTCAGATCAGACTGCAGGGCTTTTATAGCGAAGGGGATACGGTCTTCCCCGCGCTTGAGTAATTCCAGCTTGAATTCTCCGAGCAAAAGATCCGCATTGGCCTGTACCATACGCATCAGCTCTGCCTTCTGCCCACGCTGAGGAGTAAACAGGAGAACTTTTTTGCCGCGCTGAGCAGTTAAGAATCCCATAAGAGCTTCCGGTTCAGAAATTGGCGTATTCAGAAACACCTCTTCAGGGAAGAAAGCCGTTTGCGTGTAATAGTTTTCGAGGTAGCGCTGCATCAGAACAGAATCATCATGCCCCTCAATTTGGCGCATGATCTTGTGTTCGCGTCCAATAATTTTTCCCTCCCGAACCTTAAAACAGATGCCCACGGCGGCATTCTCATCACGCGCAGTCGCCAAGGCAAATAAATCCCGGTCCACGGGTATTGCGGTCACTACTTTTTGTCGCTGTGCATACGTTTCTATGGCATCAATTTGATTCCGCAGGCGTGCTGCCTCTTCATACTGTTGTTGTTCACTGGCGGCTTGCATCGCCTCTTGAAGCGTATGTTTCAATGCGCTCGTATGGCCTTTTAGGAGCATTTCGACCTGAGCAACCGTCTCGTCATAGGATTCAGCAGATTGATATCCCACACAGGGGGCTGCGCATTTCTTGATATGAAACTCCAGGCAGGTCTGGTACTTGCCACGCTGAATGGGCTCGGGGGACAGGTCCAAGGAGCATGTACGGATCTTGAAGATGGACCGTATGACTCCCAGGGCACGCCTCATACTTCCCACGTCTGTATAGGGGCCAAAATATTTGGAGCCATCCTTGATGATCCGCCGGGTTGTGAAAATGCGAGGGAATGGTTCCTTTTTAATACAGATATAGGGATAAGTCTTGTCGTCCCTCAGGTTGATGTTGTAGCGTGGTTTCCGTTCCTTGATCAGGTTATTCTCAAGGATGAGGGCTTCCGCTTCATTATCGGTCACAATCACCTGGACATCAACTGCCTTCGCAACCAGAAGCTTTATGCGTCCCTGTACATGTGCATCCTTGCGGAAGTAGGATCGGACGCGGCTACGCAAGTTGTTGGCTTTACCGATATAGAGCGGGTTATGATTCTCATCCAAAAATTGGTAGACACCACATCTGGCTGGTAGCTCAGACACTTTAGCTTGAAGACTATCTTTATTTGTTGCAGGTTCACCCATTCTCCAATGATGACCAGAAGTCTAGCAGGATCGCCGGGAGTAGCTTATGCTGCGAATTCTCTGGAAGAATAACCAGCTCTGCTTTGAGCCATTGCGCCTGAAGCATTTGGGCATAGGTTGATGCAGAACTGGCTTCACTGATAAGAACCGGTACAGATGGGGCCTCGGGCTTTTCCTGAGACAGTTTGGAGGAGGCGTTATGAAGCACCAGGCTTCGACATTGTTCAGGCAAAGGCCCACCGCTCACAACATGTCCGGGAGTTTCATCACAGGGGATGCAATGACCGGTTAATAGCATGCGCTGCTGCAGTTCATTGCACGACTCGAATCGTACTGCGTGCTGTTTGTTGGGCTGGCAAAATTCCACAAGGATTCCGCAGGTATCCCGGGGATGCAAAAAGAAGATACGCTTTCCGTTAGCTCCGGGAATAGGCTTTTCGGTCAGCGGTTGAAACCCCGCTGCACGCATGCGCTCAAGCTGCGCTTGCGCGTTGGCTACTCTAAAAGCAATATGGTGAAGCCCTTCGCCACGTTTTGAGAGGTAGCGGGCTACGGTGGAATCTGCGCTCAGAGGTTGAAGGATTTCCACTTTGGTACCATCGCCGTAAAACCGAACCCGAACGCCCTGCGCATCAATATCTTCGGGCAGGGAAGATGTTGAATCGGCGAGTTTTTTGAGCAGGCTCTCCATAACCCTGCCATCGTGAACGGCGACGCCAATGTGATCTATGGGTAGCATGCAAGAGCAGGTAAGGGATAGCAAATTTATACAAGTTAAATGATAAAGTGTCCAGAGATGCGCGTCAGAACCGAGTATGCTGCGTATACGTGTCTATGAATGCGGCAATTCAACCGGCTACCAGGTCACCGAATGATCGCAGAGATGCGGTGCAGCAATTACTGCGTATTGCGCAGGATGGGGCTTATCGCAGCCTGATCGATCGCGATGCGAGGCCAAGAGTGGTGGCTTTCGTGTCTACGGTTACACGCTGGAGGCGGTATTTATCATTCCTGCTCCACTGCTTCCTTAAGAACAAATCCCAGCCACTTCCACAACCCCTGGAGCAGCTTCTCCTGTTGGGGATTGCAGAGATTGTTCTTTTGGGTGAGCCACCCCATGCAGTGGTGAACGAGACTGTCAATCTGGCGCGATCCATGCGTTTGTCTACAGGGCTAACAAATGGGGTTCTCCGGTCTGTGGTACGGGCCCGTACAACGCTTCCTGAACCTAGTACTGAGAATCCAGTGCGTGATTTAGCAATTCGCTGGTCTCATCCAACATGGCTCGCTCGTAGATACGTGAAGCGTTTTGGCATGGAAGAGGCCACTCGCCTATTACAGCAAAATAATGAAGCCCCGGTCTACAGTATTCGTGTGAATCAGATGCACATGAGTGCGGCACAGTTTCTGGATGAACTTGGCGCTCAAGGAATCATGGCCAATCCGTCGCCTTTTCTGGAGGATTATCTCCAGATCACTTCTTTGGGCCCGCTGATTCGAAAAGGCTACATGAGCCGTGGAGCATGTTCCGTACACGATGAGAGTGCAGGGCTTGTGGTGGAACTGCTCGATCCGAAACTTGGCGAGATTATTCTGGATACATGTGCGGCGCCGGGGGGTAAGGCATTGGCCGCGGCTTGTCGGATGCAGGGGAGCGGACAGTTACATGCCTGGGATATTCATCCAAACCGACTTTTGAAGGTGGATGAACTGGCGCATGTTCAGGGGCTGGAAAATATTCATACACGGGTCGTGGATCTTCTCGATCATCCAGAGATGCATGCGGACCGTGTGCTTCTGGATGTGCCATGTACAGGCACCGGGGTCATGAATAAGCGTGCGGACCTGCGTTGGCGACGAAGCGAAGCAGATCTGAGGGACCTCATCAAGTTGCAGCAAAGCCTACTGGACGCAGCTGTACCGTGTGTCCGACCCGGTGGGATTCTGGTATATAGCACCTGTTCCATTGAGCCGGAGGAAAATGAGATGCAGGTGGATTTTTTTTTGGAGCGTCATCCCAATTTTACTTTGGAGCATGCGGAGGATTTGCTTCCCGCTAAGGTCGTAACTCCGACGGGGTACATGGCTACCTTACCGCATCGTCATAGTACGGATGGGGCATTTGCAGCTCGCCTGCGTAAATCCCGGTGAATTTATCTGTAGGCTGTTACTTACTCCTGAACTGCACGCGACAGGCAACGTACAGGGCATTAGTCCGAGAGAGCGAAATTGGATCTCAGAAATCCAATGCCTGTAGTCCAAGTGCCGGGGTGTCAGTACAAGGGGTTTCCGTGTATAAGTTCAGTATACAGGACTGAATGATCTTGCGTCATCTTATTCTTCTTTTGTTGGCTACGCTGATCGGGTGCGTTCCCGCGTCAGCGCAAAGGATTGCCAAATATGGGGCCGACTTTCTGGCAGGGGGAGTAGATGCCCGGGCATTGGCAATGGGAGGTGCAAATGTTGCGCAGACCCGGAATGTAAACAGCGTCTATTGGAATCCGTCAGGCCTGGCGCATACGGAATATCCTGAAGTTGCCTACATGCATGCAGAGCGTTTTTCCGGCATTGTATCCTTTGACTTTGCGGCGATCGCCTATCCGGTCAGTCACAACTCCACCGTGGGTTTGAGTTTTTTCCGAAGTGGTGTGAATGACATCAAAAACACCCTGAATGCCTGGGATGCCGAGCGCAATCAGCCCAAGGCGAACCCGGAGTCGTACATCACCAGCTTCTCCGCTGCAGACATGGCATTTTTGATCAGTTATGCGCGAAGGCTCAATCAGCGATTCACGGTTGGTGCATCAGGCAAAATCATTCGACGCATGATCGGCGATTTTGCAGATGCATGGGGATATAGTTTTGATGCAGGTGCTCAGTGGCGTGGAGACCGGTTCATGATTGGCGTACAGTTGCAGGATTTGTCGACGATGCTCCAGAGCTGGAGTGTGAATGCATCGGCATTTTCGATTGAGGAAACGAACCCGGATACTGGCGTGCCTTACACGTTTACGGAAGTCTTTGACCAAGAGCTGCCGACTGGCGATACCTTTCTGGTATTACCGGTCGTTCGACTAGGCTCTGGCCTGGTCGTACCTGTCAGTTCCCAGAGTACCCTGACCTTTGGTTTGGATGTGGATATTGCTTTTGATGGGCAGCAGGCGAATGCGTTCAATCTGGGGGATCTATCTTTTCATCCGAGGTTGGGTGGGGAGTTTTTATTCAGGAATCTTGTCGCGCTCCGAGCAGGAATTAACCGTATTGCGCAGACGGATAGTTATGGACTAGATATCGTCCCTTCCGTCGGTGCAGGGATACGTCTGGGGCCGCTGTCGGTTGATTACGGGTTTGGCGATTTTGGAGGACTAGTGAGTGACTTAGGGTATTCGCACAGAATTTCGGCACATTTTACCTGGAAGCGGGAGCAGTTTCGTAGGCCATCGGAGTAGATAAGCCTCAATGAAATTGGCAAGGGGCAGAATCCATCCCATCTGGGATAAAGATACTGAGATCAAAAGGTTTTGAGGTCAATCTAGGTGGCTCAGAGCATCGGAAACATCTGGTATTCGGGAGGGATGGACCGACTGATTGATCTGTATTCTTGCCACGTTCGTAATGGTGTTTCAGGTGAAGTCCTGGCCATTCGGCTACACCACCGATTCACCAGATTCATCCCTTCCAAGATAGTGACGCATAAGAGTGTGTTCAGATGAGGTTCTGCATCAAGTGCATTTAGGGGTCGTATTCACAAAAAATTCATTCATATAGGGCAGGGGAATAGGATCTTTTGTGGTATATTTAGATTGAATCTAAATAAGAATGGCAACTCAACACCATAATCACTCTTGGATGAGCCCGACTTGGGGCGTTTGGGCAGTCCTGCTCTTTTGCACAGGGGCGGCGACTGCACAGCAGGTGCCGTCTGATTCCAGCCGTACAGACTCGATGCGTACCGTGCAGATGGCTCCTGTGGTTGTCACAGCTACGCGATCCGAGAAAATTCTTGAAGATGTAGCTGTACCCGTGAGTGTGATTACCTCGGACATTATAAAACGTGAAGGCACATTACGCCTCAGTGACGTATTGGCCAATGAGATGGGGATGGCTTTGTTTGATGATCACGGTACGGGCTTGCAAGTGCAGGGATTTGCGTCGGACTACACACTCATATTACTTGACGGTGAGCCGGTGATTGGTCGTACTGCTGGCACACTTGATATAGATCGAATTACAGTGAAAGGCCTGAGCCATTTGGAAATCGTACGTGGGCCGTCCTCATCCCTGTATGGAAGCGAAGCACTTGCGGGAGTCGTCAATTTGATAACGGCTCCGCCGGTTGAAGGCATGCAAGGATCAGCGAGCTTCCGTATCGGCTCTCATGCTACCTCAGATTTGACGCTTCAAATGGAAGGAGGCCGCGAGCGCCTTGGTGCACGGCTTGTGGTCAATCGGTATGCCTCAGATGGTTACGATTTAACACCGGGAATCTATGGCCCGACGACTCCTTCCTTTGCCGATTGGACCGGGGATTTACGGAGTCGGGTAGTCTTCTCGGATCGTGTCCTAATCAGGTTGGGTGCCCGGGGGACGATCGAAAATCAGGAGAGCGTATTTGCCTCTGGGACGGATGCATTTCTTGAGGATCGTTACAACGATGAGGGGCGGCGTCTAGAGTGGAGTATTCATCCAGAAATTGAGGTTCGGCTTAGCGATAAAATTCGATTGAATACGACGCTCTATGGGACTAGTTATCAGACAGAGACACATCATCGGCGTCAAGATGATGGGTTTGTCAACTACGAAGATGAATTTGATCAGACGCTTGTGAAGGCGGAGATGCAGGCAGATATTCTTTGGGATACGAAGCATTTGACCAATCTCGGAGGTGGAGTGATTGGCGAACAAATTGGGGGAAGTAGATATGGGGGAACGGGAAGCGATTCCAATCCAGAATCAACACAGGCCTACTTTTTCGCCCAACATGAATGGTTGGCTTCAGATCTGCTCCATTTTAATACGAGCCTCCGTTTTGACAATCATTCTGATTATGCTGCCAGGGTTACGCCGAAATTTGCCGTACTGGTTCGTCCGTCGAGCAAAATTCGCTTGCGTGCAAGTGTCGGCAGTGGTTTCAAGGCACCCGCTTTCCGCCAGCTTTACCTGTCCTTTACCAATCCAGCCGGAGGATACTCTGTGTTTGGTTCATTGCCAATGGACGAAGGTATCAGGCGACTGGAGACGGAGGGGCAAATTGAGCAGAAATTGTTTGATATATCTCAGCTAGATCCCCTGTTAGCGGAAAGTTCTGTTGCATTTAATCTGGGTGGATCTGTGGAGCCATTCGCGTGGCTCACTGTCCAGGTGAACGTATTCCATAATAATGTTCGAGATCTTATTGAGACGCAGCCGGTGGCCCAGAAGACCAATGGCTCCTTTGTGTATGGTTATTTTAATCTGGCCCGAATCTATACACGGGGAATAGAGCTTGAAGCGAGCATTAAGTCGCAACTGGTAAAGCAGAGTTCGTTTGATATTACTCTGGGGTACCAATTTCTGCAGGCTCGGGATCGCGAGGTCGTCACAGCGCTTAAAGAAGGTACCGTATTTGGGCGTCTTCCAAATGGGCGGGATTATCGACTTGGTCTTGGGGATTACACAGGTATGTTTGGGCGCTCACCCCACTCCGCCTCACTTCGTGCTGCCTACATTAACAGGGATCTTGATTTGATCATCAGTATCCAGGGGCGATGGCGTAGTCGCTATGGATACCGGGATCTTGATGGAAACAACCTAGCCAATCGGTCGGACGAATTCGTCCCCGATTACGCTGTACTTGGTGCGGTAGTTACCAAATCACTTACAGTCGTCCAAGCCGTTGAAGCGGTTGTGCAGGTAGGTCTGGATAATGCTTTTAATCACACATACCCCACATTAGTGCCCTCACTTCCAGGGCGTCGGGGCTACGTATCACTTGAATTTAATTTCTAAATAATGAACCAAACGTTACTTATCAGAAAGACTCCAGCCATTTTTCGAAATGCTTGGTTAGCGGTAGTAGCAATCACAGTATTCATCGGGGCATGTGACAGTGCCAGTAATGAACCAGAGCCCATTCCGCTTGAAACCCAGATGGCGGAGGATGTGCCAGCTGATCCGGCATCAGGCAGGGATCCAACAACTGGACGGTCAATCTCAAACAATCTCTTTACACTCTATGATCTTGATGCAAATCAGATCGTTCTTCCTTCATCAGTAACTGATTCTGCCCAACGCCAGACGGATTCCACGGGAACGGTCTGGGATATAGGCTTCAGGGGCACTACGATCATATTCAATGGGGGTGAAAGTGGCCCTGGTGAAGCAAGTGCACAAATCCTTGCTCAGCTGTTTGATGAAGTCGTCGAGGCACCGTCCGGTGGGTATACTACGGATGGAGAAAACATGACTTGCCCACAAGTTCAAACTCCAGTGGGGCCTGCACCCGGCAGCAAGCTGGCCATCTGTACAGGTTCTAGTAATGGATGGTATAATTACAATCCAGATCAGCTCCTCATCAGCCCTATTCCTGGTCGCACCATCGTGATGAAAACGGCAACGGGGAACTATGCGTCTCTTCGCATTTTGGGTTACTATCAGGGAAATCCAAATCCGCCGGATCCGAACAGGCCGTCACGCTACTATACCTTTGAATTCATTGTTCAGCCCGATGGGTCGCGTGATCTTCGGAATACAATCTCTGATAGCTGACGGGAAAGTTGGTGGGGATTTCTGCAAAAGGGAAGATTATCGTATCCCCTAAACTGTATTCTAAAATGAGCCCAATTCAAAAAACATGATGGAGATTCCAGAATGAGGTTGAACCGAAAGGCCAATCAAGATAGGAACCTTCAATTCTATACCAGACTAATAGAAGGATAAGGCATCGTTACATTGGATAGCTTCCCTAATCAGTATACCATTACTTTAAGAGGTCCATGTGGGACGATTCTCACATGGACCTCTCTGGGTAGGGTTCAATTTGGGCTATCCACATCGTATCAGTGTAAAATGAGTTCATAGAGCACTGGGGCGAGGGATATTTGCATTGTCTGAGTCTGAGTTGCCCTTGTATCAAGGGGTACGGACGCTTTATTAATTGCACATTCAAAGCTACTCTGGGCTTGAGAACCATCGCATGACATCTTCTTTCTATATCCCCGTTTTGTACAACGAAGAGAGTCAGACCACGAGGCTGGATTCTCCATTCATTGTTCACCATTTAAGGATAGCACGCCAAGCAATAGACTGACTTTATCCTTGTCTTGGCTGATAAGGTTATCCTATGACAAGGAGTGATCAGGATTGTGTACAACGAATAACGAAGGGTGTGGTTTTAGGCCAGCTTGACGTAAATTTGCTCCTTATCCTGGCAAAGATTTGAAAATGATTCTTCTTCATCTTGGTGTATGCAATGAGGAACTATTCCTGTGGGGCGAAGTGCCCCCTGTAGATCACAGTATGCCTGATGAGGAAGATTCAGCATCAGATCTTCCCTACGATGCAACAGCAAATGTACTGGTGAGTGCTGCTGCTGAGGGTGGTCTTCGCCTTCAAGTAAAAAGGGCTATTTCCCTGTATGTATGGCTGCCTACACGGGATGGCATCCCCCTACCTTCAAGCCCGCTCATTACAGATACTCCGCCTAAAGATACAAAACCCATGTTGGCTTCCTGGCACATTACTGCTGTCGCTTTGTCCGCTGAGGAAGCATTTTATTTTCTGGCCGATTGTTATGGTAAAGAAATGCTCGCACCAGGCATAATCCTCGGTTCGGATATACGTTTCTTCAGAAGAGTATTACGTTTTACCAGTGCGCTGGTAACCCGAGAGCGGTTTTTGCCAGATGTCTGTGAACGGGATGGAGAGTTTCAGGCTGTATGGGAGCCTTTGTTTGTCGGCAATGACTCCGACAAGCTTGCTGCACTTGCCGAGGCGATGCCCCAGGTTTGCAGGGCATTAACTAACGAGAAGGAGACAGCCCCTGGAGAGCCATCTATTGCGGTTGTCTCAAAGGTCACGAATATGTTTCTTGACTACTTGGTACGCTTGTCCTGGATGGAAAAACGGCCGACAAGCACCCGCTCACGTAAGGGCAGAAAAAAAACATTTGCAAGTGTGCATGATCAGTGGATCCATGCCTTACGTACCTGGAATGGGGCCATGTCAGGTGAAACAGGAGAGTTGGAGTATTTGGCTGGACAGATCAAGGCTTGGCGGCGCTCAATCTCGGTTTCGACTGGTGCGCCGTTCCGTCTTACTTTCCGCCTTGAAGAGCCTGAAGAAGATGATACCACAGATCAATGGTATGTACGCTACCTGTTGAATGCTGCAGATGATCCAAGCCTGTTCATTGAGGTGGCAGATGCCTGGGACCCAGGAAAGCAAACAAAATCAATTATAGCCAAGCGGCAGACAAATATTCAGGAATATCTCCTCACTTCCCTCGGACATGTCTCTAGTCTAGATCCAGTGCTTGCAGAAAGCTTGAAGCAGCCCCGTCCAGGCGGTGCCAGTCTTGATACCGCCGGTGCCTATACGTTTCTGACAGAAACCGCTTGGTTATTGCAGCAGGCAGGCTATAATGTACAACTCCCGGTATGGTGGTCTTCCTCCTCCGGTGCCCGAAACAAACTGTCAGTGCGTGCTTCTATTTCATCTCCAGCGATGAAGACCGCCAGTGATCTTTCCCTTGAAAAGGTTGTCGAGTTTAACTGGAAGGTTGCCCTAGGAGATGAGAAACTCTCGCTTCAAGAACTGGAGACACTGGCTAGGATGAAAATGCCCCTCGTAAAAATTCGGGGGCAATGGGTACAGTTTGATGCCAAAGCAATCCAAGAAGCGATTGACTTCTGGAAGAAGAAAAGTAGTAACCAATCGATTACCGCCCGTGATGTCGTACATATGGCACTTGGCTTGGCCGAAACTCCAGAGATACTGCCCTTTGAAGGGGTAGAGGCTACGGGATGGGTTGGAGATCTGCTACAGTCCTTGGAGCACGGTGCAGAAATAGAAAAAATTCCGGTCCCGGATCAGTTTGAGGGGACGTTGCGGCCTTATCAGTCCCGCGGCTACGCATGGCTGGCATTTTTGCAGCGCTGGGGATTTGGTGCTTGTTTGGCCGATGATATGGGTTTGGGGAAAACTCCCCAAACCCTGGTTTTTATTCAGCATAGATGGGAAGCGAATGATAAGCGTCCAGTTCTCGTGGTATGCCCAACATCTGTGATGGGAAACTGGCAGAAAGAAGCCGCACACTTTACGCCATCCCTACCGGTCTTGATGCACCATGGTCCACGGCGTGTTAAAGAGCCAGAAGCGTTCCAGGAAGAAGCACTGAGACAGGCGATTGTGATTACCAGCTTCCCACTCCTATATCGTGATTTTGAGACATTGAGTCAGATCAATTGGGCAGCGGTCATTCTGGACGAAGCCCAGAACATCAAAAATCCCAAAACCAAACAGGCCAAAGCTGCCCGGGCGCTCCAGAGCGATTTTCGGGTTGCATTGACAGGTACGCCCGTTGAGAACAATGTTGGTGAGTTGTGGTCCATTATGGAATTTTTGAATCCGGGCTTCCTTTACAGCCAGGCAAAATTCAAGCGCCGCTTTTTTGGCCCGATCCAGGTTGATCGCGACATGAACGCGGTTGAGCGTCTGAAAAAAATTACTGGACCATTTATCCTTCGCCGTCTCAAGACCGACAAGACCATTATTGACGATCTTCCTGAAAAGCAGGAAACGAACGTCTTCACTAATCTGACGAAGGAGCAGGGCTCACTCTATCGGGCCGTTGTTAAAGAAATATCGGACTCTCTTGAGGGTACGGATGATGGCATTAAGCGGAAAGGACTCATCTTGGCTACTCTGATGAAACTCAAACAGATCTGTAATCATCCGGCGCAGTTTCTGCATGATAGTTCTGCAATTCCGGGGCGCTCCGGTAAATTAACCCGCCTCGTAGAGATGCTTGAGGAAGTCTATGAAGTCGGAGATCGGGTACTCATCTTTACACAGTTCACGGAAATGGGAACTATGCTTCAGAGGCACTTGCAGGAGACCTTTGGGCGTGAGGCCCTGTTCCTGCATGGAGGTGTACCCAAGAATCAGCGTGACCGCATGGTTGAACGTTTTCAGGAAGATGAATACGGACCACTCTTCTTTATATTATCCCTGAAAGCAGCAGGCACTGGCCTTAACCTTACCCGTGCTAACCATGTATTCCATTATGATCGGTGGTGGAATCCAGCGGTAGAAAATCAGGCGACAGACCGTGCCTTCCGCATTGGACAGACAAAGCATGTGCAGGTTTACAAGTTTGTGTGTACCGGGACCATTGAGGAGCAGATCAACGAAATGATTGAACAAAAACAAGAGGTTGCAGATAGTATCGTTGGGACTGGGGAACAGTGGATTACCGAACTCTCTACACGCGATCTCAAAAAAATAATCCGCCTACAAAAAGGGGCGGTTAAATAACGATCAGCGTATGAAAAATCAATCAGGCTATATGAAGCATGCCCCGCTATTATGACAGTTATTATTTCCCACCTTCGCAGCCGCTTACAGTAAAAGGTGGTATCAAGGCGCAGTCAAAACGGGGCCGGTTCGGACAGACTTGGTGGGGGCGCCGCTGGATTGATACGCTTGAAAGCTTCTCTATTGGAGCCCGCCTAGGGCGCGGAAAATCCTATGCTCGCAGCGGGCAGGTGCTGTTCATCGATATTGAGAAGGGGGAGGTGCATTCTGCGGTTCAGGGCTCCCGTAGAACGCCGTATGGTCTCGAGATTAAACTAAGGATCTACAAGCGTAAAGACTGGAAGAAATTGGCAGAATCTTTGCGGCAGCAGCCTTTCTATGTTGCACGGCTTTTGTCTGGCGAGATCCCGGAGGATTTTGAGCGCATTATGAAAGAGCATGGGATGCCGCTTTTGCCTGAACCTTGGAACGATCTCGAGATGGATTGCGCCTGTCCAGATTGGTCGAATCCATGCAAGCATATAGCAGCAGTCATTTATTTGTTGGCGGAGGAATTTGACCGGGACCCATTTCTGCTTTTTGAACTGCGCGGAATCACCCGCGAAGAGTTCCTCTTCGATATCACGGGAACTGTGGTAGAGGCTAAGAAAGATGCAGATGAAATGGAAGAAACTACCCAGGCATCTAGCCCGCTCACACCGGATGGCCATTTTTGGGAGGAGGGGCCGTTACCTGATGATCTCTACGGGGTAGTTCGCACCCCACCTGCACCGGCGGCGCTTCCGAAACGCTTGGGCAAATTTCCCTTCTGGCGTGCGGAGGAAGCATTGTCAGATGTACTTGAGCCTCTGTACAGGAAGGCATCACTGCGTGGGGCAAAGGTTTTTCAGGGTGAGGAATGAATTTATGTGCTAATACAGATACCTCCCCTTTGCGTTTGAACTATGGGCTTGCATCTATGACATGGAGTTGGGTAAAAACACTGATGTCATCCAGCGGAGAAGCCCGAAACGGCAGAATTATTTGATAAGATTCGGGATACAGTTGCTACTGGACACTTCTTCAATGGGCACGAAATAGTCCCAGAAATCATTCGTCAAATTTCTTCTTATTTCGGGCAGGTCTCGCTTGAGGTATGTCCAGAATTCTTCCTTTTTGGCCCATTCTGAACAGTTCTGGATCGGTCTGGTGTCGAGATACAAAACATCCTTGACGAATTTCGCGATAAGGGCAAGTTGGTCTAGGAAGGAATCATCAACCCCCTGATTTTTCCAGACTCTTCGGTAGTCCAGCACCCTATTTCTGTTTCGACTGAGAGCATTGGCCACAGAAAGTGTATATGCAACAATGTTAGCCCTGTATCCACTTCGATCGCGATACCAATATTGTTTTGAGACCATTCGCTCAGTTTCCTTGAATACGATGGCGCGGGCGATGACCCTTTGATAGTAGTTCTCATCAAACCGCTCCGGGGAATTTTCCCAGGCTTCGTCGATTCTCTCCATGTACTGGATGAAATTCTTTTGTGCTCCCAAGTTCACCCAAAACGGTTCTTCATCCCAAACATTCTCAAACTTGGCCAGATCAGTCTTGGTAAATCTTTTAGGATATTCCGCCTTGAATCGTTTCTTTTCTCCCGGGGTTATTCCAGATTGTGCGTCTGCATATTGTCCACGGGCGCGTTCGTAGAACCATTTAGTCTCCCTAAATTGGCCTTCAATGGCGGGGACCCATATCTGGCGAGAAAATTTTTCCATCTGAACATGGAATGAATGATTTGATCGGAGGTCTGGAATGCTCACTTTATTTTGGGTATTCGCATATTTAGCAATATTATGCACCACCTCCGTGCCGCGATTGTCACTTATTTCAGAGAGTTTCATCTGGACGAAAACTCTCGACAAGTTTGGTGCATTTTTTAATTGAGATACATGATACAATGAGGCTGTCGTCTGCCCACCATTCACGATCTGGAGATCTTGGATATAGGTAATCTGGCTTCCATCTTCATTGAGTTTAATATCCCGTGCAGTGGCGGTTATACCATTATTGTAGGCAAAAAAATTGTAGGGTTCATTGATCAGAGTATTGCGGATACCTTTGTTTACATTGCCACGTGCCTGCAGGAAGCAACGAACATTCTGCTCTAGGAGGCGGGCCCCGAATTCTTCATACAAGCCCGCCAGAATTTCCCCGGAAATTACAACGAGATAGGTACGAAAAACATTGGCTCCCACATGTGCTCTGAGACATGGTAACCCTTGTTGGAACATGTTTTTGATGTCTACATCAAGGGGCTCCTGCCCGCCGCGTGAACAGTACCGCCGGTGCAATCGTGATATGTCCCAGATGGAATAGACTGCTTTGACACCGCTTAAATCCTGCGTGTCAATCACCTTGCTGTAGGTACTGAGATTCCGTTCTGAGGATAAGATAAAGTTGACACGTAGAATCCGATCTTTACGATCATAGATTGCGCGAGCTAACCGATATTCAGGTGTTGTTTCATCAAGACACTGGTAGAGTTGTTTATTCTTAGCAGTCAGGAAAAATCGGCGACATTTTCCGAATGCACTTTCATAGTCTCTCTTATTAAGTGATCCTAGAACTACTCTATTTTCGAAATCCGCAAGGTGCAAATCCAAGGTGGTTTCATCTTCATTAAAATAAAATCCATCCACCTTGACACCTCCCTTCCTGCCGTTGTCTCTGTAATAATAGCAGTGTTCAAATCCTTCAATAGCACCAGTCTCTTTCAGTTCTGCTGAGACTTTTTCAAGAAAGGTGCTGTGTTGATAGTTGTTCTGGGTTTCTGCATCAATCTGCAATTGCCGATGGAAATCGTTAAAAAACTCTTCAAGTGTTAATTGCATTTATTCGTGTTCCAAATTGTTTCAAGAGGGCAGATGAAAGGCTCTGCGGCATCAATCTGCAGCTGGTATTTCACGTTTTGAATACCATTAGGTATTTGGGATCGGATAATTCGGGGAAATCCATCAGTAACTCCGTACACGCATGTTTCTGTGATTTGCATTGAGGGATTGTCGTAATGATGGAGTTCTGCGTAACCAACCTCGGCAAGTTTGGTCTGGTATTCGTCAAGTACCGAGCTTCCTGTCAGATCAGTTTCAATCCTTTGGACCATTTCATTAAGAGAGATAGATGAAAGAAGCTCAGAACTCTCAATGATTCGACTCGTAGTTAAATACAGCTTTTCAGCTGGACTCTCTAACTGGTTTTCGGAGGCGATATTGACAAGATTAGGTCCTTTGTTCGAAAGAGTTTTGACCTCTACAGCCGTGTTTCTAAATACGAAATCTTGGTTTCCACCCTTGGGTCCAATCCAGGCACTCAATGCCTCGTTATGATCCAAGAGATGAGTATAGAGTGATCGAAGAAAATGCAGTTCTGCAAAAAGTCCTCGGACTTCCCATGGAGATAGCAGTTGTGGTTTTTCCCCTGCAAGAAATCGCTGCCATCGTTTCAAATGATTCAGAGCAATCGTCAGGGCAGTTCTCGAATTTGAAGCACTGCTGATATTTCGTGTCAGTGGTTTACAGAGTGCATGAAACAAGTCAAGGTCGGCATGATTGGTCAGCGTGAGAACCAGAGTTTGTTCCCGCTTGCCAGAACGTTGACGAAGATCAACACGAATACCACGAATGTTCAGGTTTGCATTGAAGAAAGCTTTCTGATGATCTCCTTCAAGCTCTGCGATTAGAAGGCAATTTCCGTACATATCTTTGCCCCAATAGACAGGAACCAATCCACAAGAATCTACTGGACGGACATTATAATCTATATCCGGTTGTACGATTTTGTCCCAAGGGGTGGAGTGAGTCATAGATTCGGTTAGTTTAGTCCTCGTCAATACCAAGGGAGCTTTCTTCTGGGCCGTGGAAGGCAAATAATTCTTGTTGGATATAAATCGGGTTTGCTACGATTTCAACCTTAGTGGTGTAATTGTCGGGCGGGAAGCTCATGCCAATTGTCGGAATACGGTGGTTTTCGAGTGACAGGCCGGTTTCTCCCGTTAAGACATGGATCATGAGTAGTGGACGCTTCCGAACTTTTCGATAGTATCTGTCGCTAAGACTTTTCAGTCGCTGATCTGCATTTGCAAGCTTTTCTGCCTTTTGCACTTGTTTCTTGGACAAGCCAAGTCCTTCGTCGCCCCGACTTGCAACTCTATGACCACGGAGAACCCATTTATCATCCTTAATCTGACCATCAGATGCTCTTTCCTGTGCCCCGAGTCTCAGCGGTTCATCTCTCTCCCCCCGGCTACTGATAGAAACCAGAACAACATCACATGTTTGATAATCGTCGGATTTTTTCCTTAGATATTTGATGATACCTTCTTTTCGATACTCGAGAGCTTTATGCGTGGTGAATTGTGTCAAAAACTTCTCAACCCGTTCTGTAGGTACATGACGTACGATCCATCCTTTGCTGGTCTCTTGCCCCGGTCTCTTTGCGCGTTGGAGGTTTTCATCTCCCCAAGTATCAATGATGAGTTCTTCATTTCTCGAATTCACGGAAGCGTCCAAGGATAGAATTGGAAATTCCTGAAGTCGGTCACCGTAATTATGTTGTAGATGGATTTTTTTACCACCTTGCATTTTTCCGCGTGAAGTGACCAGAAGCTGATCAGGATGTGACCTTACATATAACCCGAAATCTCTGGGAGTTTTATCCCTCAACCTCATTTCCCGAACTTGAGCGACCAGTCCCAGCGCAGCATTGGCTATGTAAGAGTACCAGGAAATTGCATCCGTAGAGAGGTGAATTCGGCAAAGATCCTCGTAGCCAACGCGGTATCCGAACCATCTTCCCATCTGCATCAGTGTGTCATACATACGAGTACTTCGATAGGTATAGCTCACACACAATCCTTCAATGGTGAGTCCACGTGACAGACTCAGTCCTCCAATGGCAATAGCTGTCAGGCCGTTTCCATTAGATTCGTATTTTCTGTAGTCCAGTTTTTGGTCAGATTTGCTGTTGATCAAAAACAAGCGAACGCTGGTGACTGCGTCATAAAGTGTGGTTTTGATTTCTTCCCAGGAGAGATTGCAATGGGAATATGCCTCTTTGTGAGCATCCTTCAACTCTTTCATGTAGTCGTCGTGAGGAACATTAATCGGATCTGGCATTGCGTAATTTGCTGCGACTGCATTTGTTAGCTTCCTCAGATATAGACCGACGAGGTCATAAATGTTTTTCTGAACTTTCACAAATCTTGATACGTTGATCATCATGGAGCAATGATGTGCTTCATACCCTCGCAGATTTCGAATAGCTCTTGCGATTATGAACTCATTTACAGCTTTACATAGACTGTCAGGTAACTCAGAGATTTCATCATTTTTCTTGTGGCTGAGAGGAAGCACATCTTCACAGTCAGTGATCGGAACAGTAATCTGATTGCGAGAGCTTCCAAGGTCATCAGGGCTCCCTTTGAGAAATACTTTCTCTGGACCGAAGTAGCTGGTTGGGGGGGCTAAGCAGTAGATGAAATCGCGAGGGAATAAATCATCAGGATCATCTGGTTTAATGAAGATGTTCGCAAATGGTGTTGCAGTGTATCCAACGAAGCTGGACTTTGCGAAAAGATTCAAGATTTTTCGAATCAGTTGATTAGTCTTGGTGGGGTCATGATCGGGATTGTTCGTGTTGATTGAAGCATGATCTGCTTCATCATCTATTAACAGCATTGGGACGGTTTCGATTTGCTCTCCCCCCTGAGCGTTCATATCCTTTAGCCAACCATGGAGGGAGTTCAGCACACTCACATTTTTTTTGATGACCAGTATAATCGGCTTGCTGAAGTCGTTCAATTTCCCTCCGATTTGCTTGGCAATTTGTTTGTTGAAGTCATCACTGACCGTTGTGAGTGTCATCGGGTGAGGAAATTCAGAGATAATTTCTTCATTACTTTGTCCCACACCGATTGGCTTTTTTGTCTCGGAATGCAGCCCTACAAATCCTTCGTCAATACGCTGTTGTGTTTGACTACGGAGTACATTCTGTATTCCTGCGATCACGATGATAAATTTGTACCCTGCGTCTGCAGCTCGTGAAATCAGGGCAAGATAGTTCGCCGTTTTACCAGACTGAACATCACCAATTACAAGGCCCCGTCTGTCCCAAGTGCCATTAGCAACTGGATTCTGCAACAACCCGAGGATTGTTCTGCTGACATTGCGAAGTGACTGGCGCATCCTTTCTGACCATTCTGCCGAGGTCAGGTATTTGAAGTAGGCATTTGTATAGGTCCATTTAATATCTGCACGGTTTCGGGTCCACTCAGAGTCATGATTAGTGTCTGGTCGAATTAAGGAAACTCCAGCTTCCATTTTTGTGGTGATTGCTGTCAGTGCCCTTTCGATAATGGGATTCAAATTTCCTTCAAATGGGAATGCCCTGACAAGCAGTTCTGCGGTGGTTCGTGCCTCAGTGCGTGACGGTATTGATGACACAAAATGGTGATTCAAGGCAACGATTAATGAATTCACAATGTCCTGTTCTAATTGCAACCTGTGTGACATCATGCCCCCCACTGCTTTATATAATCGTCAACAGTATTTCGGCACTGATCAAAGAGATGTGTCGCGTCAACTAATTCGCGAAATGCTTCTGCATTAGACTGTAGCCCCTCTGGAAGGCCAGCACGAAGTAACTCAAGTTGCTCAATGATTGACTCGCATGTCTGATTTGAAGCGTATAGTTTCTTTGGATTGTCATTCCAATCCATGGAGATACTATCTATTGGAAGATCTTTCCCTACTGAGTTAATGAGTAATTTCAATTTCGATTGCCCAACTTGATCAAGTTTTTTTGCCAAATTTTGAATCAGTGGATGCTCGCTGTTCAGTACATATCGGATCCCTTCGTGATTTGCAATCCGTTCCCAAAGGCGATAAGGATTATCCGAAAGAAGTCGCTGTCCCCGTGCTCTATAGGCTCTCTTGCTGGGGGCAATAATCTTGTCGAGAATCTGTCTTAAGCGGCTTCGGATCGCCCGGGGAGGCTGAACGCGTGATTTTTTGATGTCAATCGTCCACCAGTGATCAAGTGAGCTAGGGAAATCAATTTTGACCCGTGCCAGTTGAGCTGATTTGCTTTTAGCAATCAGACGGAACCATCCTCCCCATGCAACCAGCCGATAATTCCGATACACATAGACTCCTTGGTTTTCAAAAAAACTGCTATGGTCTTTGTAGAGATTGTATTTCTGTGCAGAAAGCTTGCTGTGGTGTGGTAGGATGTATCCCTGTAGCAGAATCTCTTGAGACTCTATGCGAATACGTTCGAGTGGTTGATACTGTGTGGCTGAATGATCCTGACAAAACGGATCAAAGGGTGCGATTTTGTGGCCATTTACAGAGATGGATAATTGATCAGACCATGGGACCTCTCCCTCCATGAATCGATGAAATACCAGTGCAATATGTTGTCGTACCTCAGCTAGTTTCTTGTTTACAATTTCTTGCCGTTCTTGCCCTTCATAGTCCCAGAAAAGCCGATCCAGATTGCGCCATAGTACCAATGTTCCACGCTTTGGCAAAAATTCAAAGCAAGGAAGATTCCAGATCTCTTCCTCATCTAGAAGAGAGATAATCCAGTCATCCCGATCGTCCACCACATCAAGGTCCCATTCCGCTGCGTTAAGTTCTTCTCCCTTTCGGCTCACGACGGTAAGGCGTCTGCATTGGGAGAAAGAGGCTGTCTTCAGACCTAGCCCGAATTTTCCAAGATCGTGAGGAGTCCGTTTCCGGTCTCGGTCACTGCCGCCGTGCTTCATGGCATGGATGATTTCATCACCTCCCATTCCGCGACCATCGTCAATGATTACCAAGAAGGGTTCCTCTGTATCCGTGATACAGTAAATATTTATCTTCTCCGCACCGGCTGAAATACTGTTATCAATCAGGTCAGCGATTGCAGTCTCCAGTGAATACCCGATATCGCGCATTGAAGCGGACAAGGATGCTGCACTTGGTGGGAGGCGCATTTCATGCGGCATATTCGACCTCCGCCAAACGACATGCTACTTGCTGTGCGACTTGGTCTACGTTCGCATTGATTTCACACTCCCAGGCAATGAGAACCTGCCAGCCTAGTTTTTTGAGCGCTTCCAAATTCCGTTTATCCCGCTCAAGTGTTCCGCGAAATTTTTCGAGCCAGAAGGATTCGTTGGATTTTGGAGTGGCCGCGTGTTTACAGCCATCGTGACGATGCCAGAAACAGCCGTGTACGAAGATGACAGTCCGGTATTTCGGTAGTACAACATCAGGTTTGCCTGGCAATTTATTCTCATGAACTCGAAACCGAAACCCCAACTTATGAAGGCATGAACGCAATTTGCGCTCGGGAGCAGTATCGGATCCTCTGATCCTGGACATATTCCAGCTACGTCGTTCTTTTGAGAGGTGATCGGCCATCATAGTTTCTCCTTGGCTGCATCCAGTGCATCAGCGACGACATTCCCGATCTGGTGGGCGAGATATGGTGGCACGGCATTCCCGATTTGGCGATACTGCTCGGTCCGGGGGCCCTCAAATTTGTAGTTGTCTGGAAACGTTTGCAGTCGCGCCGCTTCACGCACAGTCAAACTCCTGCACTGTGTCAGGTCATAATGGATATAGTAGTGTCCATCTTTTGCCATGTGTGCCGTAATCGTGGAGGCGGGCCGACATGGCAACTGCACTCTGAAACGGTCCACGAATTTTTCCCCGGCTTCTCCATTTATGACATCACGGTGAGCTGGAAGTAAAGTGGATGGGAAGTCGTGCAGTTTCGGGCTTCTGCCCATGATTTTCGCGAATGCTGCTGCGAATGCATAGCGCTGGAGATCGGAGGGCATATGTGCACGCGATTCATGCCCCATCAGCGTACGCAAGCGCGGGTCGTACATGAATGCTATCGCTCCGCCTGTACCTGCTGATTGCAATGGATAGAAGTAGTTCTTTCTCTGGAGTGAATTCGGTTCGAGTTCCAAGAAAGAAGACACTTCGTTCCGAATAGCTTCTGCATGGGTATGGTCTTCAAAGTTCACCTTACCCAGGGAAGCAATTGTTTTTGTCCACGCCTCGAGGGTGTCTGGTTCCCCCGTGATTCCACTGCGAATTTTGGGTAACTGTCCGATCGTTTGCTCTACTGTTGGGGGCTCTTCAGGCGTTAACTGTGGAGGTTCAATAGCGAGATCACTGCGGATTCCCACGATGAACACCCGATGACGGGTTTGAGGTACGCCGTGCTGTTCAGACTTTACCAGAAAGTCACTTGGCTGAGCTGAACCGAATAAGGTGTGCGGACAGTAAAGCCCGTGGAGTTCATAGCTAGGTGAACTGTTTTGTGGAGTTCCAAGGGCAGTGTGTGGATTTCTGAGATCTTTCCAGATCATCTGGAACATGGACTCTCCATTATGTTGGGCGGAGAGCAGCCCCTTTACATTCTCCATCACGAAGATGGGAGGCATATGCTCGGCAATGACTCTCAGGTACTCTTTGTAGAGGAAGTGGCGCTCATCATGTTCAAATCCAGGCATGCTTTGCATGCGTGATCGCCCCGCCAGTGAATATGCCTGACAGGGAGGCCCGCCAACTAGCACCCACAAGGAAGCATTCGATAGACGGTTAGCGATTATCTCGCGAACCCGGGCATGGTTTTGCGGACCGAGCGTAAGGCGTAGGGCAGACTCTTTGGCATGACATTAAGCGGTAGGATGGGAAGTAAAGAGTTCTGCAGAGTCAATGGTCCCATCCAGATAGCGATAATGGGTCTTCACCCATTATTGTGATCGGATCTGTAAATTTAGGCAAATTGGGAATAAGGCGGTCATGATTTGGGATCATTTTCCATTTGTTTCTGGTCGTCATTCCGAGGAGATTAACCAAAGCAGATACGCATACAATGAAAACGAATCAAGAGGGCGTCCGCGGGAGTTTAGGTCTGGGCTCACCGTGGGAGATTCTATCGGATGAGTATGATAATCCAGATCGTGTACGACGGGTCATGTTAACCTGCTCGGATACGTCTTCGCTGGCCTGTCCGCAGTGTAAGGAGGTTTGTCCATTTTATGATTTGCGCACGGCGCGTTCCTGGCGTCATCTTGATACGTGTACGTATCGTACGGAACTGATCGCCCGAATCCCGCGGGTAAAATGTCCTGCGCATGGGGTTCGGACGGTGGAGGTTCCCTGGGCTTCGCCGAGTTCCCGGTTCACCTATGGTTTTGAAGAGATGGTGATTGGCTGGCTTCGTGAGGCGAGTGTATCGGCGGTGTCTCGCCAGCTTGGGGTGGGCTGGAAAGCGGTCTCACGGATCATGGAGCATGCGGTAGCACGTGGACTTGATCGCAGACAAACGGAGATCATTCCGCACATTTGCGTGGATGAGACCTCCTTTCGCAAGCGGCACAAATACGTGACGATCGTGTCCAATGCGAAGTCAGGTCAGGTCCTGTATGTGGGGATCGGTCGCACGAAAGATGTGCTAAAGCACTGGTATCAACGTCTCAGCTCCGAACAATTGGCGGGAATTGAGAGCGTGAGCATGGACATGTGGCCCGCCTACGTGTCGTCCACCTTCGCGTGTGTTCCCGATGCAGAGAAGAAGATTGCGTTTGACCGGTTTCATGTGGCGAAGTATCTGGGGGAGGCCGTGGACAAAGTGCGCCGCCAGGAGCACAAGGCGCTACGCGCCGAAGGCGACACAACCCTCACCGGAAGTAAGTACGACTGGCTAACGAACCGGGAAAATATGTCCAAGAAGCAGAAAAAGCGGTTCCAGTCGTTGAAGAACAGTTCATTGAAAACTGCCCGGGCATGGGCAATCAAGGAGATGGCCCGGAATCTATGGCATTATGTGCATCCCACCTGGGCCCGCAAGGGCTGGGAAAAGTGGCTCTCCTGGGCCATGCGCTGCCGCTTGGAGCCGGTGAAGGAAGCCGCCAAAACCATTAAAAAACATCTGTGGGGAACCATCAATGCGATTATTCTCAAGGTTAGTAATGGCCCGGCCGAAAGCATCAACAGCCGCATAAAAACCGTCAAAGTACGCTCCCGTGGATTCCGAAATAATGAACGATTTGCCACCGCCATTTACTTCCATCTCGGAGGGCTGGACCTCTCCCCCAGAATGCAGTGAAAATCATGTTTTCACAAAATTGGCACAAGAACCGCGATAATAAGCTTCAGGGGCTTCGCTAGGTGGGAAATGGCGGAAAAAGTGTCTTAGGCGTAGGGTTTTATACGCCCAGTCATCCTTTTCAATAGATGCAGCTAGAAAAAATCGGGGGGCGGCGTGATACTTACTACCCGTAGCGGTAGCAAATCCTTCTCCTAGTCCTCCAGGCCCTGCAAAAAGATCAATGACAGGGTATGGCGATATTTCCATCACGATTAGCACAGAACCAGGGATTGAACAGGTACTGAAGTATAATAAATTCCAGGTTCCTGGCAATCATTTCAGGTGTATCCCTTGACAATGTTTTACTTCAGTGCAGGAGCAAGTAACTTGCTGTCACGGATACAACGGTCCATAACCAGTAAATTTTCCAAAATCATCCGATCTAGGAACAGTGCATATGTGTGCCCAATAATTCTGAGAATGCCTATCCTGATGGGGCATTGCAGTGATTATACCGACGGATTACCAAGTTTTCATGATAGAGGCATACTTTTGGGGTTAATTGGCTAAAATGCATTGACAAAACATGGCTACTATTGGAAGTGCAGAGAATACCTGCAGGATTGCAATCATCGGAGCCGGTCCGGCAGGGTTCTATGCAGCAGGACATCTACTGAAACAAAAAACTCGCGTTGTGGCGGTAGATGTATTTGACAAGCTGCCCGTTCCCTATGGGCTTGTTCGCAGCGGTGTTGCCCCTGATCATCAGAAGATCAAAAATGTGACACGTGTCTATGAAAAAATTGCTGCGCAGGAAGGATTTCGGTTTTTTGGCAATGTTGAGTACGGCAGGGATATTAACCTCAAAGACTTGAGCAATCATTATCATCAAGTATACTTTTCCACAGGTGCACAGGTGGATCGTAGACTCAATATCCCCGGAGAAGATCTACATCGTAGTTACTCGGCTACGGATTTTGTTGCCTGGTATAATGGTCACCCGGATTACACGGATCTGCAGTTTGATCTGTCTAGGTCTTGCGTGGCGGTTGTGGGGGTCGGGAATGTGGCGGTGGATGTTTGTCGAATCCTCTGTCGCACAGTTGACGAGTTAAAAAGAACAGACATCGCAGATTACGCGCTAGAAGCATTGGCTGAAAGTCAGGTGCGCGAAGTCTACATGCTGGGAAGGCGAGGTCCTGCGCAGGCGGCGTTTACCCATCCCGAAGCTAAAGAACTTGGTGAGCTGCCCGGTGCGGATATTTTTGTCCCGGAAACAGAAGCGGAACTGGATCCAGGATCCGAAGCATGGATGTCCACCCATGGTAATCGGTTGACTGCCAAGAAAGTCGCACTCATTCAGGGGTTTACCGAAAAGACGGACGGAGAGAAACCGCGTCGCCTATCTTTGCGCTTTTTAGTCTCGCCTGAGGTGTTGCATGATGATGGTGCAGGCGGAGTAGGAGGGGTAACACTTCGCAAAAATAGACTGGTAGAGGATGGAGATCGCTTGCGCCCACAACCGACAGACATTACCGAGGATCTACCTGCGGAGGTCGTATTTCGATCGGTTGGGTACCGGGGAGTGCCGCTTCCGGGCCTCCCATTCAGGGATGACTGGGCCGTGATTCCAAGTGATCAAGGTCGAGTCACCGGTGATGGGATTTCCCGTGGGGTGTACGTAGGAGGATGGATCAAGCGTGGACCCACTGGAGTGATCGGTACGAACAAGCCGGACGCGCAGGAAACCGTTCGGAGTATGCTGGAAGATATGGAAGCCGGGCTCTGTCTCAACCCCAGATCAACAGATCCTGAGTCTGTTGATCGTTTGTTGGAGGATCGGTGTGGAAGTGTCTTTCGGTGGGATGATTGGGCGGAACTGGATCGCCTGGAAATCGCTGCCGGTGATCCTCTGGGGCGTCCCCGGGTGAAATTTACCTCAACTCAAAGTATGTTGGAGGCGCTTCAGCGTTAAGGGAGAGATTCTCAGGTTATTGGGTTCAGACCTTCTGACAAATCCGACACATTCAGAAGTACATCCGGGCACAAAAGCGAATTCGAAACGCCTTCTCAACTCAGTAATAACCCTGCCTCAGCAATTCAAGCAGATGAAACTTCCGTCATTCCCGAATCTCATAAACCACGACCATTGGGGCGTTGCCGTCCCCTTGGTGTATGCCATAGGCATAGCTGCCTCGAATCACCTCAAGATTCACGGTAACTGGAAGTGTGGTGTGGCCGACCGCGTGAGATTCTTGGTTCAGAATTAACCATTCTGCCTCAGTTGCAGCTTCGAGGCTGCTCAGCTTGATCCATATGCGGCTCATGTCATCCACCACAAAGGTCTGAAATGCCGGCTTTGTCTCGTGAGTGTCATGGTTCGCCAATAACTGTTGGCGAAGCGGATCTTCTGTATCCGACGCTTCGGTCATTTCTGAATCCGTAATTGGCACCGGTTCGTGCCCATATCGGATTGTATCACGCGCTGATCCGTCAGCGGATGCGCTCATAATTTCAATCGTATCGCTCCAACCATAGTAGAGCAAATCGTCGTCCCCAACTCTATAGATATTTGATCTGGCAAATGGAACACTAACCATACCGAAGCCACCTTCTTGGAGGTAAGGGATCGCTTCGTTACCCGGTATGGTGCCAAGTGGATTCGTGCTGTAGCTTCCGTCTCGATTGACCTTGATCAGTTCACTATAACGATCATCATTGATCGTCATCGAACCGTTGTCGGAAGCCAGGAATGTGGGAAGTCCCATTCTCATATACCACCCATCCTCAATCGCTCCGATCAGGGGACTAATCTGTTTTAATCCTTCTTCCTCTATGTGAATACTACGCACGTAGGAGAAATCCCTTGGATCATAGACCAGAATCCGGTTTGGCCAGGATTCCCACAGGTATACGGAATCCGCTGACCCAACGACGGGTCCTGAAATGCTATATTGGTACTCACCCGGTCCTTCTCCCCAGCCTCCGACTTGGCTCAGATATGTGCCGTCTACTCCAAATGCGTGCACCAGTGAAGATCTCCCCGGTCTTCCTTCCGACACAAGTATGTCACCATCTCCATTGACTGCGATTCGGGCAATCGGGTCAAACAGGATCGTGTCACCAGCAGTCTCATCACCTAACCGAAGGACTTCTTCCAGCGTGATCGAGGCGGCTTCGCCTTTTCCCTGTTCTTGGCCTGCATCGCCCCCATATCCAGCTAGGGAGATAGCGCAGAAAAGGATCACAAGAATAGTGAGATAGCCGTTTCGCGCTTGAATAGTCATTGTATTCGGTGTTGTTCAGGGACAATCCATTCTCCTCAAACTCACCGCCTACGAGGAAATCGTTAAAGAGTTCTTTCTTCAGAATTGAGGGGGCCCCTTGGATGCAGGTATTTTCATCTGGCAAACTTGACTACTCCTTGCCAAACGAATTGCCGCCACACAATAGCACAGTCACAAATTTACTTACGAGGCCTAATGGTCCGATGGGAGCGTTGTATGTATTCCCCAAATGCAAGGCAATCTGCCGGGTTTATTTGGAGCACTCCCAACCCACCAACAGTCAACCTGTGCCACTTTTGAGCGGTGTTACCAGATCACCCTTGGATCTCATAAACCACGACCATTGGAGCGGTGTCATCCCCTTGGTGTATGCCGTAGGCATAGCCGCCTCGAATAACCTCAAGATTCACGGTAACTGGAAGTGTAGTGCGGCCGACTGCGTGAGATTCTTGGTTCAGAATTAACCATTCTGCCTCAGTCGCATTTTCGGGGCTACTCAGCTTGATCCATACGCGGCTCATGTCATCCACCACAAAGGTTTGAAATGCCGGCTTCGTCTCGTGAGGCTCACGGGCCTCCACTAATTCTTGGTAGTAGGGGTTTTCTGGCATCGCCTCAGCCATTTCTGCACTTGTGATCGGTACTGGATCGTGCTCATAGCGGATGGTATCACGCGTTGATCCGTCAGCGGATACGGTCATGATTTCAATTTCATCGCTCCAACCGTAGTAGAGCATATCATCAGGGCCAACTCCCCAAGACGGTGATCGAGCAAATGGAGTCCAGAGATAGGTCATGCCACCGCCTTCCTCAAGATTGTAGATCATTTCATATTTATCTACAGTGCCAGAAATGTCCGTCCCATAGCTTCCGTCTCGATTGACCTTGATCAGTTCATAATGATTATCGTTATTGATCGTCATTGAGCCATCATCGGATTCCAGAAAAGCGCCTAGACTCTTCGCCATGATCCATCCATCTCCATTCGCGCCGATCAAAAGATTGATTTGTTTCTCGCCATCATCATTCACTTCAGCGCTGCGCACATAGGAGAAGTCATCAGGATCATAGACCAGAATTCGGTTCGCCACGAATTCATACAGGTACACGGAATCTGCTGCACCAATGACCGCACCATTTAAGTACTCATACTCACCCGGTCCTTCCCCCCGGTCTCCGACTTGGCTCAGATAGGTACCGTCTGACCCAAATACGTGAACCAGTGGGGATCTCTGCCCTTCCGACACAAGTATGTCATCGCGCCCATTGGCCGCGATTTGGGTAATCGGCCCAAACAGGATGGTGTCCCCGGCAGCCTCATCACCCAGCCGAAGGACTTCTTCCAGCGTAACCAAAGCGGCTTCGCCTTTTTTCTGTGTTGGGCCTGTATCTTGCCCGCACCCGATCAGGAGGATAACGCAGAAAAGGGTCACAAAAATAGCGAGATAGCCGTTTCGCGTTTGATTTTTCATGGTATTCGGCACCGTTCAGTGACAATCTATTCTCCGTCAGGCTCATTGTCTACGAGGACCTCATTAATGAGTTCTTTTTTAGGATTGAGAAACTCCTTGCATGCAGGTATTTTCGTCTGGCAAACTTGACCACTCCTTTCCGAACGAATTGCTGCCAGAAAATAGCATAGGCACGAGTCCTAGTGGTTCGGTGGAAACGCTGTACGTATCCCCAAAATGCGGGGCAATCTGTTCGTTTTATTTGGGGCACTCCCCAACCCGTTGATAGTTAGCATATGCGACTTTCGAGCGGCGCTGCCAGATCACTCTTGGATCTCGTAAACCACAATCATTGGAGCGCCACCTTCCTCTTGGTGCACGCCATAGGCGTAGCCGCCTCGAATTACCTCCAGATCTACGGCAATTGGCAGTGTAGTGCGGCCGACCGCGTGAGATTCCCGGTTCAGAATTAACCACTCCGCCTCAGTCGCACCTTCGGGGCTACTCAGCTTGATCCATATGCGGCTCATCTCATCCACCACAAAGGTCTGAAATGCCGGTTTCGTCTCGTGAGGCTCGCGGGGCCCTAATAATTCCCGGGCAAAGGGGGCCTCCGGCATCGCTTCAGCTATTTCTGAATCCGTAATTGGCACCGGATCGTGTTCATAGCGGATGGTATCACGCGTTGATCCGTCAGCAGATACAATTGCTATTTCAATCGCGTCATTCCAGCCATAGTAGAGCATATCATCGCGCCCAACTGCCAGAGCCGATGATCGGGCAAATGGGACACCAACAAAGCCGATGCGACTTCCTCCTTCTAGCATGTAAGGGATCGTTTCCCCACCCGGTACAAGGCCAAGTGGATCCGTGCTGTAGCTTCCGTCTCGATTGACCTTGATCAGTTCTGTATGACGATTGTCATTGATCGTTATAGGACCGTCGCTTGATATCATGAATGTGGGCAGGCCCATCTCCATATACCACCCATCCTCAATTGCGCTGACTACAGGGTCAATGATTTTAGGTCCATCTTCCTCTATGTGAACGCTACGTACATAGGAGAAATTTTCGGGATCATAAACCAGGATCCGGCTCGTCCACGAATTCCATAGGTATACAGAATCCGCCATCCCAATGAATGGCCCGTCGATAGAAGATTGATACTCACCTGGTCCCTGCCCCTCTCCTCCGATTTGACTCAGGTAGGTGCCGTTTGCCCCAAATGCATGAACCAGTGGGGGACGCCACCCTTCTGACACAAGTATGTCACCATTCCCATTAACCGCAATCTGCGCAATCGGCCCAAACAGGATTGTATCCCCCGCGGATTCATCGCCGAGCCGAAGGACTTCTTCCAGCGTGGCCAAGGCGGCTTCGCCTTCTTCCTGTGCGGGATCTGGACCATGCCCACACCCAGCCAGAAGAATGATGTGAAAAAGAATCAGGGGAGTAATGAGATAGCTGTTCCAGGTCTGATCTTTCATGGTACAGGGGGCTTCCGAGTCATTAAAAATTCGCCACTGCCAATTTGATCCCCATCAAACCAGCCATGTACGGGAACATCGTCATAGTTCCTCTTCAACACGTTCGTTGAGTCTCGCCAGAGCGATAAAGAGGGTTTCCAACTCCGCATAATAAGCATCCACTTCCAACTCTCTCTTACGCGCTTTGAGTAGAGCAATCTGACCTTCGAGGGTGGTACGTTCACTGACCAGTATGGGGTCGCCCACGAGCATTTGACTGCGTTTGAGCCACGTAACACCTGCCGCAAATCCATCGGTTGATTCATCAAGCATCTCTACGCGTGTCCCCTCTCTGTCTCCGTTGTCATCAAGCAGGCTGTGTTCGGTAGCCAGATGCCCCTCGTGCTCATAGTGCCGTGCAGTTTGTTCTGCGGTGTACTTAAAGACTTCCCTGAGGGACAGGCTTCCATCGCGGTCAAGGTCTGCGGCTGGCTCAACAAGGGCTTCAACCAGGTATTCTGGGAAGATCGTCTGATTACGCTGTGTCCCAGTCCGGGTAGCCGTGATCACGATTCTTTCTGGCGCGCTGAGTGCTTGGATGAACGGGCCGCTGGCACTCATCGTGCAGATCCAAATACTACGGTTCACTTGCAAATCATCCGCCAGCGCTGCATAGTCATTCCCGCTCAGATCCCGTCGGGGGATATTGAGTGCCGACTGCTCTCCGTCGTAGCTTCCATGACCGAACAGCAGGATATAGAGTTCGTCTTCAAGAGTCAGTTCCTCGCTGAGTTCGGCGAAATGTCCCCGGATATTCTCAGCGGTCGATTCACCATGAACGTACTCACTTCCAGCAAGGGCGCGCTCAGCCAGCACCGTCACATGCTCATTTTCGAATCCCAGTGGTCCGATCAAAGCATTGTACGTGTTCTCCAGATGAGAGGCAATCCGACTGGTTTGCTCGGGAGCACCTCCTAACCCACCAATAATCAGGGCGTGACGCTCTTGTGCATTCGCACTGCTGACAATACAGGCGAAGATCACAGCTAACGTAAACCCTGTCGTCTTCGATATAGCCATTCTCCACATAAGAGAAGTACAGATAGAAGAAAAAGGAACGGCATATCCCATAAATAAGCCGCTTGATACACCGATGTGCTGGTTCGACGAGATCGCAGATTCATCGGCACCTCGGAAGCTTCTGCAGGTTCGTAGTAAATGGTTGCCAACTGCTCCAGGAACTCCTGCTTTAAGGTTGCATCATAATACTCAATTGGTTGATGGCGGACCAGATAGCTCCGCTGGTCGCGTCCAATCAGCTCGCTGCCCTGTATTGCTTCAACCATGACCTCGTAGACACCTTCTCTCTCGGGGGCAAAGCGTAGTTGAAAATGTCCCTCGTCGGAAAGTTTTTCACGGGCAGAGAGCGATTGGATAGTTCCATCAGGGGCGCGGATCGCCGCACGCACTTCCGTACCACTCAGCGGGAGGTACGCATCATCATAGACACGCACCCCCAGTTCATGAACCTCTCCTGGTAGAAGTCGCGTGGCAGAGGTCTCCAGATCAACCTTCCCAGGAGCACTTGCGGCCAGCCAGCGTGCGAATTGCTGCCAGAACCGCTCATGACGCTCATCGTCTGCTTCCAGCAACATTTGCCATCGCCAGGTACTGCTGGTTGCAAGTGCAGCGGTTCGGCCTTTCCCGTACCGCTGAATTGTCAGGAGCGGCTCCTCTGGACCATACTCATCGTCCGGTTTTACTGCTAGAACCTGCGCACCGGGCTTGGCCCCGCCCAATAAATTGATACTGGTGAGCCGGGGCATCCCACGCCAAAGCATCTGGTTGACAGAGGGGTCAGGTGAGAGCCTCATGAACGGATGTTCAAAGCCTTCGGGGGTCGGCGCAAAGATATATCCACGATCACCCTCTTTGCCCTCAAATCGGATCGGAAGAATCTGTGCACGGGTGAAGTCAAGCCGTACCGGCAGCATATCTGCTACAGGCGTACCGGCGTAGTCGCTCTCTGCGAATGCGTTCCGTCCCCCCAGCATCACGAATCCGCCGCCTCGGACACGAACAAATGACTCAACAAGCTGCAATTGACTCAAAGAAAAAGCGGAGGCCTCCACATCTCCCAGAATGATGGCGTCAAATTCGTAGAGGACCTCTGCTTCAGTCGGGAATCCTCCCGTCAACTCATCGGCAGACCGAATGCCCTGACGATAATACTTGCCGGTTCCCGTACGCGTGATTGCTGCAAAGCTGATCACCTGATCGGATTCCAGTGCACGTTTGATGAACTTGTAGTCCTGACGTAAATGCCCCTCAAAATACAGCACACGTAGTGTATCGGTGCGGGTATCAACTAAAAGGGGCAGTGAGTTATTGAGGGTATTGAGTTCGTTGGCCGCGGGTTCGAGGGTGATTCGGTATTCCCGGGCGCCATCACTTGACGGTTCAAAAAAGAACTCCATTTGATCCACCAGGCCATTCCCCTTGAGTCGAACAGACTCGGAGAAGACCTCAACATCTCCATCATAGACAACAATTCTTGCCGGGTCAGGCTCCGGGGAGGCGCTGCGGATCTTAACCTCAAGCTCTGCTCCGGCCTGCTCTCCCAATCCCTTGTGCGCAATCACCTCAAGCAGTTCCCGTTCGGTGTCAAATGCCGAACTCCCCACGCCCAGTACATGGACGCCAATACCCTGATCGCGAAGTGCATTTGCCTGCTCTAAGGCATCTAGTCGGTTCGTTGTATTTCCATCTGTCAGGATGACGACTCCGGTCAGGGGGAGCCCCCGAAAGTCAATGCGTACCCGATCCAGTGCGGCTGCAAGGTCCGTTTCGTGAGCAGGCACAGCCTGATGAATACTATCCACTCTTGTGGCAGTCGATGCAAAGGTGTAAAGCCGAACTTTGAAGAGGTCGTCTATACTGGGGATGATTCCCGACTGGGGGTGATCAAGAAGCTGTCTGGCCTGCTCAAGTCGGGTCTGTCCCTGCTGCCCATCCGGCAACAGCATACTGTCGGATGCGTCCACAACGACGGCAACGAAATTTTCATCAGGAACAACCTCGGGCACAACCAACTGCGGCTCGAAGAGCGGGAGTATCAACAGCAGGGCGGCGATGGATCGCAGTGCGAGGCTGATTCCCCGGACATGCAGAGGCGCCTCACTACGCAGGAATGCAACTCCTAGAATGACCAGGACTCCTATCAGCACCACCACTGCCAGCACATTGAGGTGCAGGCTTATCGTCCCTTCAGCAAACTGGACCGCATCAAACTTGAACATACCCCCTATTGACTGGGCCGTCTGGAGAGCGACTCATAGTACTTTTCGATCAAACCCTCGTACTCGGCAGGTACCTCTCCGCGGCGACTGCCATACAGTTTGGATTCCAGTTTGACGGTTTCCAAGGCTTCCAGAAGCTGCGTTTCAAGTTGAGAAAGTGGTGCATAAATATCGCGGTCGAAAAATGCTTCGGCGGACTCTTCATCAAGTAGTACTCCGGTATGATCTGCGCGTGTGAGCGAGTTCTGGATTCCCATAGTTGCGCGTTGGCCGTCACGCACACCTTCCTGCAGGGTGCGCGCTGCCTCTCGTGCCCGGTTCATCTGACTTTCCAGCCGTGCCATCTGGGCGGGGGATCCGCCGCCTTCACGCATGCGTTCTGCCTGCGCTTCAAGGTCTTGCAGTTCGCTTCGGAGTTGTTCAAGGTCCTCAAGCGCACGGCTCAGGGTTTCTTCTTCGGTGATCGGTAGCGACTCGCTCAATTCACGCTGGATCGCTCTCAGACCTTCTAGATCCTCTGCAATCTCCTCCTGGATGCGCCGGGCAGTGGGCATCCAGCCGTTACGTAGTGCCTGCCCGGAGTTTTGCATATCCTCTGGGAGTGCACTGCGGTGAAATTCCTGTCTAAGGTTGCGCGCAGTCAGTTGCGCTTCAGAGTTGGATGATTCAAGCATTTCTGCCTGCTCCAGAATCTCTTCCAAGTCTTCCAAGGCCTCCATACGGCGATCCACCAACTGATCCAGATCTTCACCGGTAGGGCGATCTCCTGCTTCGGCCAGATCTTCGCTCAATGCCTGTTCGTTGTCGATGAATGTGTCCAGGTCGTCACTCAGTTGCTGCAGTGCGCGCCGATCCGTTCCACGGGTTTGTACTCGCAGGGATTCCTCCAGAGATTGAAGTGAGTTGGCTGCCTGCTGTTGTCGTCGTGCGGCTTCTTCCGTATCTCCTCTTCGAAGTGCACGCTGTGCTTCTTCCATGTTGCGCAGGGCCTGGTTCATATCGTCCTGGGCCCGTCCACTTGATTGCTGTCGTCGCAGATTCTCCAATGACTCTTGCAGTTCTTCCTGGCTACGTTGGAGGCGATCAACAAAGCGCCGCCGATCCTCTTCTGTTTCAGGGGGGCGCTGCTGTGCAAGCTCCTGTTGCCGCTCGGCCAGATCCCGCACACGCCGCAAGGCATCGTTCTCCTCGGCGCTTGCCGCTGCGGCAGGTGCCGACTGCGGAGATTCATACTTGTCTCTGGTGATGTCCAGCTCCAGGTCCATCAATTCGGACATGCGTTCTTCGGTTGCGTTGGCACCGCCTCCGCCCTCGCCTTGCTGCTGCCGCGCCACTTGTCGCTCAGTATTCAGGGCATCTGCGCGGAGCAGTTGATTGAGTGCCCGGCGCTCCGGGGTCAGAGCTTCGCGAAGGCGTTCCGCGGACAGTTCCTCAATGACCTCGTCCATTTCCTTGACGGCAGACTGAAGATGCTCGGCGACTTTCTGCTGCTCGGGGCTGCCACGCAGCTCGAGTGAAAAGGCGGTCGTACGCAGACGCTCCTGAATATTTGCCTGGAGGTTGCGCTGCGCCTGGATGAGCGCTTCCAAAGCCTCATCGAAGTCCGGCGGCGGCTCTCGCAATAGTCGCCAGGTTGCAGCAATAATATCCTGTTGACTGACTACGAGGCCTCCCTGACGTCCCTGCATTCCTGCCTGTCCTCCGCCAGCATTTGCCAACTGCGAGAACTGCTGCTCAAACGGTACGATCTCTACAAAGTACATGTCAGAGGCCTCTGAGTGCAGTGCATCTGCGGCCTCAACGTAGTAGGTGATTACATCTCCAGGCTCCAACGTGTAGTCTTCCAGGAATAGCAGATGCTCTCCGGTCACCTCGGTCCCACCTGCATTTTCAAGCAGGTCAATACGGATCTCTTCTTCCCCATTGACCGAGTAATTCAGGTCAAAAGAGCGGATCCCGTAGTCATCACTGGCATCGGCCGCAATCAGTACTTCCTGGATGGCATTGGCACGCAGGTCGCGTCCCGGCTCCTGGAGCGTGATATGCGGGCGGGCATCTTCAATCGGTGTGATCAAGTAGGTTCTTGGGAAGCGGTTCGCGCGTGCCCGGTCATCCTCAAGCCGTACGGTATAGCGGTCTTCTTCCAGCAGGTCAAGCTTTCCACGGAATCGGCCGGGTTCCACCTTGGAGAGGGGGATGTCCGTCCCGTTTTCGAGTGCCAGAGTAGCCTCTTCCGTCACATGATTCGTGTGCACGGTCACGGTCACGCGCGATCCTTTCAACCCCTCAATATCTCCCTCATCCTCCTGTGTCCGTACAGGGAGGTTTGCGTAATCGGGAGACTCATACGTGGCGTCAATCTGTGCTACTTCTGGAAACAGGTAGACCGAAATCGTAAATGGATCCGTACGATAGCGTCCAGACTCAACATAGTACTGTACATCCTGTTGGATGTCCGCAAGTTCGGCGAGGTGTGCACGGGGATCTTTTCCCGGGATCATCGGCTGACGCACCCACTCGCCGCTCCTGTCCTGGTGCACAAGAAACACATCATCCCGCCCTTCCGATCGAAGGGTCGCAACGACAGGGACGGTATCTCCCTGATCAACTTCTACGTCTCCCGGAGAAACGACCAGATAAGGGGTCCGTAGGCGTAGCTCTGGAGGAGTATCCAGCTGCAGTCGATTGAGTTGCGTGAGTCCTCCGACAAGACAGGCGCAGACAATTGTTAATGAGGAAGCAATCCACAGGCGTGCTCGGAGTCGTCCGAGCATTAAGCGGGGAACCATAGAACTTGCTTGACGTGCTGCATCCTGCAGAAGGGCAGTTACGACTTTCTGGTCTGCCGCACCAGGGGCCTGGACGGCGCTGTTGAGGCGATCTTCAAGATCGGGATGATGCTCCTCAATGAAGAGGGCAATCTGCCCATCGGTGATTTTCTGTGATCGTCGTTGAAGTAGCCAGAAAAGTGCTGTCGGGATGAGTACTGCCAGTGCCAGAGCTCCCCAAAGCAAGCCCGCTGTGAGATAAGGCTTAAACCATAAGAGGGCAAAAAGAAGTAGACAAACTATCGCAACACAGGCCGCGAGGTGTTGCCGATGTGCACGCCGGGTGAACTGCCTGCGTACATCTGCAATCAGCGTACGAACGGAACGATCATCTCGGGACATCCGGTTATCGCCGCGAGGCGAATATGGTTTCGAGTGCAAATACTCCAATCATAATCAATAGCACAATCTTCCAGAGTTTTTGTTCTTGCTCTGCTTGTTCCAGTGGCTGCGGCGCAAGCACCGGCTGTGTTGACCGGGCTGCAAGGGCTGCATACACTTCTTCAACATCCCGGGCGGAAAGGTTACTTTCCAAGGGGCTGATATTTATAGAGAACGATTGTTGATCCCCATCAAGTCTGGCATCATAGTGGCCGGGGAGGTCTGTATCCTGAAAGATCCCCAGACCAGTGGAATCCAATATAACACTGAATACATCTCCATTTGGATTTGCAATGGTCACCTCATCTGCCGGTAATCCTCGAAATCCCACAGCATCCCCCACATGGAGTGCTTGGCCTGCGCCAGATTCCGGGCTCGCGTACCGGGCGATCTCGTACAGCAATGGTAAATAGACTTCGCTCAGGGCGAGGTCATTCCAGGCCGTCCCCAGGCTGGAGGTAAACACAAGCACGCGTCCCCGCCCGAAACGGCGTTCAATCAGGAGGGGATCTCCCGTGTCAAAGGTCGCGAGCACATGTGCCGAAGAGTCTGGAGTCACCTGTACATAGCGCCGGAATTGGGGTCGAAGGACCGATCCTGTACTGTGCTGAGCCAGCGGTGCAAAAATGGGATGTTGGTCATCAATCTCCGCGATAATTGCGTCGGTGCCTTGGAAGTCACGCGCGCGTACCGCACCTGCAATCGTGCCCGCACCCAAGAGCGGTGTCTGTGAAAGCCCGCCCTCCTCAAAAGCCAGGAGGACCGTTCCCCCATTGCGGGCGAAGTTTTCTATGGTAGTCCAGTCGCGGGCGGGTACCGCATTCGCAGTGGTGATAATTAACAGGTCCACAGTATTCAAGCGGACGGGGCGGGGGCCTGCATCGAATCTGTACCTGCTTGCCTCTTGCAGGTCAAAGGCACTTTCGAGAAAGAACGCATTGCGCATGTCCGGGCTGTCATCAACCGCAAAGATTCCTGATCGTGGGCGGACAGTGTAGGTGAAGTAATAGTGGTCATCGGGCCCGGGCACAGGATCATTGACGTGTAGATCGCCTTGATAGAGGCCGGGCCGTTCCATCAACTGCTGAAAGGCGGGAGTGCGCCCTGTGGTCTCGTCCATCTCTTCTGCATCAATACGGAGTGTCACGGCGGCGGCGGTTGGGATCCGGGCATCAAACTGGACAGAAACCAGGGTTCCACGGCGTTCTTGAGTGAGTTCCACATCTTCGAAAAACTGATTACCCGAGGAGTCGTCTCCTACCTTGACAGGTTCGACTGTGATATCATTCGGCAACTGCAGATTTTCCAGGATCGGGCTGAAGGCCGACTGTTGAAAATCGGAGATGAGCACGATCCGGCGCTGCTCAAATCGAGCACCCTGAAGAATTTCTGTGCCGAGTTGCATGGCAGGGTAGAGGTCGGTAGTCCGGTAGTCGGGGGATTGTGCATCGAGCGCGGCTTCGTGCACGGAGAGGTCATTGCCAAGCGGGGTCAGTTGCTCCGCAGCATCACTGAAGCGCACCAGGGCCCACTCATTGCCGGTTTCCAGGTTCAGGTGGGCTTGCTCTATGGCCTCCTCAAACCGTGTGTCGTATTGCATGCTGTAGGATCCATCCAGGAGGATAACGACAGACTCCTGCCCGGCTTCCTGGAGGAAGGGCAAGTCTTCGGGTGGAATGAATGGACGCGCGAAGAGCAGCGCAAGAAGTACCAGTATTCCGGCCCGGAGCAGCATCAGGAGGATGTCCTGCAGCCGTCGTTGACGAATCCTCTGAATCGGGGTGGCTTCCAGAAACATGTGCGTACTGAAAGGCACTTCGCGGGCCTTGAGCCTTCTTACCAAATGCAGTAGTACCGGGATTAGTGCGGTGAGTCCTGCAACCAGAAAAAGAGGAGTGATGAAGGACACGGTGGCGTAGGGTCAGCCTCTGCGCCGTGAGCGGGCAGAGAGGTAATGAAATAGTGCGGCATCCAGCGGGGCATCTGTTCGAAGCACAGCATGGTCGATCTGCAGCAGCCCGCAGATGCGGCGCAGTTGATCCTGATGTGCCTGAAAATTCTCCTGATACTGCGCTCGGGCCGCCTTGGCATCAATCAGCATTTTGGCATCTGACTCCACATCCAGAAGCTCAACAACATCCTTAAAATCAAATTCAATCTCCTGTGGATCCAGGATCTGAAATACCAGCACGTTGTGGCCTGTAAACCGAAAATGCTGCAATGCGCGCTCAATCGCGTTGATATCTGTAAACAGGTCACTGATCAGAACGACGAATCCGCGTTTGCGATGACGTTCTGCAACGGCTTGCAGGGAGCGCTCCAGGTTGGTTGCAGCGTTCGGGTTCGCCTCTTCGAGCGCATTAAGGAGCAAATGCAGGTGTGCACGGGTGGCGCGTGGAGGTAAATGTTTGCGGACCTCAGTGTCAAACAGTGTCAGCCCACATGCGTCCCGTTGACGGTTGGCCAGCCATGCGATCGCCGCCGCCAGAAACCGACCGTAAGTCAGCTTTGTCTGCCCGCCGGAACTGTAGTCCATGGATCGACTCATATCCAGTAGCAGATGCAGGCGGGTATTTGTTTCCCCCTCGAACTCTCGGACGAAGTAGCGGCCTGTCCGCGCAAATACTTTCCAGTCAACCTGGCGCACATCATCCCCGAACACATATGGACGGTACTCCATGAAGTCAACACTGAATCCTTTGAAGGGACTGCGGTGCAGCCCCGCAAGAAACCCCTCAACGACAGAGCGGGCCAGAAGCTCTAGGGACGAGATCCGGGCTAGAACATCGGGTTGAATAAAGCGGGTTGCTGCCTGGGCCATTGGCTAATCCTCCATCTTCCAGAAGGCAATGCCTCCGGTCTGTTGACCTGCCTGGGTAGATGCCACACGGGTAGAGGATTCCAGGTGAATCACATCCACGGTACCAGGTGCTGCCCCGATCCCTTCTGAGGTCACAAAGGCATATTCATTATCTGGAGTGATCACCACCCCGTGAGGGATGGGATTGGAGGTTGGAACGCGGGCTCGCTCGGTTGCCGTTGACAGATCAAGGATGCTTACCGCCTGGGCACTTTTGAGGGTGGCAACAAGGGTGGATCCATCCGGCGAAACGGCCACATTATAGGGAGATCCAGGAGCCGATATCTGTTTTGATACGGACCCTTCTTCCGTGTTCACGACCACGATCTGATCCGAGCCATTGGCTGCGACATATGCCAGAGGTTCATGAGGATGCAGGGCAACCCATGTTGGCTTGGTCCCCATGCCAAGCGGAATTTTACGGAGAACGCGCAGGTTCAGGGCATCAAGTTCAACCAGAACATGATCCATCATCGCAACGGAGTAGTGTCGGGTACCGTCTGCTCCAAAGGCGGAGCCGTGCGGCATAATGCCGGTCGGAATCTGGCCGACTTCCAGCATCATCTCCGGGTCGACCACGGAGATAGAGCTTGGTTTGGGGTCACCATGTAGATTAAAATTCACCACGTACAACAGGCCCGTGTGCGGAGAGATCGCCATGGATGCGGGAAACAGGCCCAATGTTGCGGCACCCATGGGACGATGGTCGGCAGTGGAATAGCGAACTACTGTACCGTTTGGTTGACCATGTGCAATGGAGACAAACAAATAGCTGCCTTCCGGGTCAATGGCAAGTCCATGAGGGCCTTCGATTTCCGTGTGGATGAGGCCCACCGCAATGGTATCTGCGACAGCGAGCGTCTGGCCATCAAACTCAACGAGCATGACAGTGTCGTCAGACTCATTGGCGACGTACATGGAATAGGTCTGAGTGGCTGCTGCCTCGGCGGCAAAAAGACAAAGAAGCAGGGCAAGTAGGTGAGGCATGGAATGGGACACCAAACTGGTCAACCGAATAAAAATACGCCCTGGATTCATGACGATGAAATAGAACAGGGCTTTACTGGAGTCGGGGATCCTCGTTCCGACTGGAGTTGAAAGGAGTGGCGGATTCTCGGTTTGGTCATTGGGATCAGCAAGGTGGCACTATCTCTCTCAAATGTATGTGGAGGGGCCATGCAAATTCAGCCCCAGACTGGGTGACGGTACGCATTGATATGTCCACCAGGTGGGGCAATGGTGGTGGATTTTGCTCCGCTGGGGAATTACCCGAATCTGCAGCTGTGTCCATGGACCTTTTAAACGTGTTGGGTCAGCGGGTTCATCAGACAGGTTTTACCATTGTAGAGGCCGGTTCTTCGAGACCGCCAAACTGGAGGCTGTAGGTATTCCTTCTGGTATGTATTTTTGTCGAGTTACTGCTCGGATGGGGACAGACGTTCGGATCGCCACAAGACGTATGACTTTCACTAAATAGAATTTGTCTGCTGCTGGAGAGATTGTTTGGTTTTTTAGAAAATTTTTCACATGGGAATGTACAGAGAGACGTGGAACACATCCAGGGCAATATATGTTGACCTCTTTCTGAGTCTGGAGGTGCATGAATCTCGATCAGCATATAGGAATTGAGTAAACGGATGGAATCTATTGGATTTATGAGTGTGGAAATTCTTGTTGCTGTTGTAACATTCGTCCTGACTGCAGTGGTTTCGGTCTGGCGAATCAATGCTTCGCACACGAAGCGTTTGGATCAGTTCAGCATCTCATTCAATGCTAGGATGGATGCGCTGGATAAAAAGCTAGATACCAAGGTAGATACACTTGATAACAAGACAGATACCAAGATAGATGCACTTGGCAGCAAGATAGATACCAAGATAGATGCACTTGGCAGCAAGATAGATACCAAGATAGATGCACTTCGTAGCGAAGTTCGCAGCGACATAGGCGAACTCCGCAGTATGCAACATTTATTGATGGATACTATGTCCAAGCTTGCCAGTCGTATCTCGTTTATAGAAGGCATATTAGATCGTCGTCAGGAAGCGCCCGTGGATGACGCTTCTTCACTCGAAGTGGCACAGGACTAGGTCCTATCAGGGAGCTTCATTTTAACGAGAGCCCCCTGCAAGGCAACTTTCCGTCCTTCATACTGCCCGGGGCCCGATTCGGATGTATTTCCGCAGGCACTTGAGTATTTGGGGAATTCAGATTGTGCCGGATAGGCGTCACGAATTTCTGAAAAGTCGCTCCTTCCAGATCGCGAGACCAAAATAGCAGACTGCACCCAGGATAAGTGCTCCGGTAGTGCCCCATTTACTGTCGAGCTGCAGGGCCACGATGATCAGTACTAGACCCGGTGCCATCGCTCATGCAGTCATTAACATCTGCAATCAAACGGACGAGGTGAGAGACGCGATCCTGGATACGGTCTGCAATACTCCTTTGACACGGTTTCGCTGCTATATGTTTTCCGTTAAGGAATTTTAACGGAACATTTGAGATTTTCGGGATTCGAACTCCGCTCACCATTCGCCCGATTCCATGTCAAATCTGGACCTGAGAACCAAATCCGCGGGGGCCGGAATGTCTGCACTCCAGCTGGACGACGACCTGCGCTCTCTAGTGCAAGGCTCCGTCGCTCCCTCCACCTTCCGGCTCTACCGGAAGGCATGGCTTCGCTTTACATCCTGGCTTGAATCCGATGGGCCGGGGAGCCTCGAGAATCTGGATGATGAGGTATTTGCCCAGTGGCTCGCGGTACTGTTCGCCGATGGCCTCGCTCCCGCTTCAATCCGGGCTTACTCCGCAGGCGTGAAGTTCATCCTCGAGTTCGCGGGCCGCCCCTCCCCCGCAGGTTTCCTGTCGAAGCGTGTCCTGGCCAGGATCGGCCGAGAGGGGCGCGATCGGGGGCGCGGACAGGCAGCCGGCGTGAAATGGAACGATGCCCAGCGCCTGGCTCGGAAGCTCGCAATGACTCCAAACGCCCATGCTCCCTCCGCTTCCCTCCGCGACCGGGCAGCCATCAGCCTCGCTTCCGATTGCCTGCTGCGCGTCTCCGAACTGCAGGCAGCCAATGTCGGCGACCTCCAGTTCGAGTCCGATGGGAGCGGGGGGCTGCTGCTGGTTCGATCCTTGAAGACAGACCAGAGTGGACAGGGCCGGGAGTTGTATTTCGGGCAGGGCACCTTCCAGGCGCTGTCCGAGTGGCTGCGGCGCCTCGGCGATGCAGTCGGGGATCGTTCCCTCAAGGTAGGCCACCAGTTCGGGTTGCATCCGGGACAGCCCGTCTTCACCCGCGTCTACCGCGGGGATTCAATAAAGGCCGATCGGGTTTCCTCCCGGCGGCTTCAGGAGGTCCTGAAGGCGGCGATGGCGGCCCACCTGCCCGATGATGGACGGCGGCGCTCCAGCCACTCGTTCCGGATCGGCACAGCGCAGTCTCTGGCCGAGAAGGGGGGCTCCCTCGTTGACCTGCAGACGGCTGGGCGCTGGAAAGATCCGGCAATGCCGGCACACTATGCCAGGGGGGAAATCGCGCGGAAGGGGGCGGTTGCTCGGTTGCTCCACGGACGGCGGTAGGGCTTTAATTGGATCTTCTAACCGTCAGGACACAAGTCTTTGGACATAATAATCGTCATCTCCAATATGTTGTACCTTTCTAAAAAATCCCGAAGAGTAGTTCCGCTGATGTTGTGATCGATAAAATATATTCTCATGACATATGGGCCTATGCCATAGGTCCAGCTGTCCTTGCCTAGGATATTTCCTGTAACAAAACAATACCTTGGTACATCTATTCCATCACAAATCTTGACAAAAACAATGCCATTTCTCAGAGCACAAGCCGTCACGGGCGCATAATAATTTCCCCTAGAACTTCTTGCAAAACTCATTTGTCGCCCCCGGTTCCCCGGCTACTTTGAGGCATAAGTCAATCCAATTTGCTGAAGTTACGTGAAGGATGGACATCGGTTCGTTTCTGCCTCAAATCTATGCGCGATTTGCTTCCAGGCAAGCCTCGATGGGGTGAATTTCGCCTCTGATCCGTTGGAAGTTCACGTACCGATCCTACGGTTCGTGTTTCAGAACGCCCCAAATTCTATCGGCTGGCGCGACTCGTCTGGTTTATTGGATCAGCCGCAGTAATTGATCCACGGTGAGCACCACAATGGCGAACATCAGATGGCACATCACCTTCTGATAGCCACGCACTCGGACATGACGTGCGCCAAACTCATCTTTGAGTCGTCCAAAGGCCCGCTCGACGGTGGAACGTTCCCGGTAACGTACCCGCTCTGGTGGGGTAAACCCGGCCGTACGCTGTGCCTTTTTCTCACGACGGTGCGCCGCGGTTCGCGTCCGGGGATTCGAATCAATGATCGGCACCTGCCCCGAGGCCCGACTATGGGCATGAATCGCCTTCGCGTCATAGGCGCTGTCCATGAGATCATAACAGTGATCGACCCGCTGGGCCGTCAGGGTTGCCAATGGAAGGGCGGCCTGACTGTCATGGAGCGATGCCGAGGTGACCAGACCACTGATGGGAATCCCGCCGTCTGCAACATCCATATGCAGTTTATATCCCGTCCAGGACTGCGTCACCCCTTTCGCATTGCGTTTGCACGAAACCGTACATTCTTTTGGCAAATCGTCCAACATCTCCTCCAGCGTCATCGTACGCTGGCGTACCAGACGTTTGGGCGCCTTTGGACGTTCTTCTCCCTTTTTGGGACGCCCACGTTTGCGGGCCACCGGGGCGGGCTTCTTTTTCTTTGGCACCGCCTTCTCACGCGCTTCAATCGCCGTTGAATCCCGGGAAATATGCCCGATCAGACGCTCCTGACAGCTTTTTTGGATCCGTGCCTCATGGAGCCGAGAGGGCAGTTCGGTCGCAGCAAATTCCTGGAATGCACGCGAAAACGTGGAGGCACTGGGGACATCACACGAACGGGACCAACCACACAGAGACCGAAGCATCTTCTCGGAAAGCAAGCGCTCATGCAAGCCAGCCGTCGTGGGAATATTCAACACCATCTTGGCCAAAAACGACCGGGCAAGCGAGGCGCGATGCGCCTGCGGACGCAGCGCAGGACGGGGCAAAAAGTTCTCTACCTCCACCATCTCGAAGACGTACAGCAACGTCCTGTATCGCCTCGGAAGCAAACCGTAATGCTGTTCGACCTGGGGGAACAACTCCTGTTGACAGGAGATATAAAATCCTCGTATTTTCTTTCTGAGGGACATCGGAACCTCCGCGTTTCTTGGTGAAAATGAGTACTTCCCAAAGATACGAATTTGGAGGCTCCTGTCCCTCGTTTTTGGATCAATCAACGTCTTGAAAAACAAGGCACAACCCCGGTCAGATCAAAGATTCACCAGCCAGAACCAGAACCCTCGAAAAATCCAAATCCTCGGAAAATCCCCCAATCTGGGAGTTTTGCAAGAAGCTCCCTATAAACAAATTTTCTTCCTAAATCAGGAAAAAGTGGGGAATCAAAAATCTCATCCACCAGCCTAAAATCGACTCGATTCATCGGGATCGTTTTTGTTCTTATTCTTGCACCGGAGTATGAGTATCCCTGCCTGCCTTGTTCTCCCTTGGGCCCTTTGGGGCCTTCGGGTCCTACAGGGCCTTCGGGTCCTTGGCACGCTGCGAATAGCATTATTACTGCACATACACGGATAGTTATCATTTCCACCAGTTTTCGCTATGGGGCATCTCCACTATGCATAAGAATCGTTACGTGCAATAGGGTCCAACCTGCATCTAAAGAGTGCCGAAGATTGTCGTAGCTGCTCCCATCGGATATAATCACCCCTGGATTATATATATCAACAAGTTCAACAAGTTTAGGATCGCGCGTTGGCTCTCTCCCCCGTGGCCAGCTCCTCATTCTAAATCTATTTGGGATACCATCCCCTATGCCTGTTGGGTAACAGGTTGTATGGTCTTTATGACAAACCATTATAACGTATCGGTACGAAAGCCCCATACGGCCAACAGATCACTTTACCACGGGTCAAATCGGGGATCTTCATATAATCACTCACAGAAGAGTACTCTCTCCGAGCTTTACTGAAAGGAGGTTCTGTTATCGGGCATTTGTAGGATTAGAATACGAACAATGTCAGGGTGGTATCGTTTTTGAGGCACTTAAACATGCTCAAGAATGGAACTTCGAAGGTTGGGATTTAAGCGATATAAAAGTTTTGAACGTGAGACTACCGTTGAAATTGCTCCTTTAACCATCTTGGTGGGGGCAAATAATTCGGGTAAAACAGCATTGGCCCAAGCGATCCATCTGTTGTCAAGCAATTTATCGCTCCCAGATGGAGATAATGGTGAGAAACTAATGCTAAACTCCGGTGGGATCCGTCATGGAAGGACCTTTGAGGATTTAGTTACTAGACGTGCTGCACATGGTGAATTGTCCCTATCTGTTGTACTGGGAAACGGCGGCCTTAAAACTTCGCTATCGGTTAAGGTCCAGAACATAGTAAGCAAATCCAAGCCATCCGAATCCAAACAGCAGATTTCGTGCTGGAGTCTTAACAGGGGAAAAGATCAATTTGAGGTAAGAAAAACGAGTCTTGACGAACAATCTCCTTACAAGATTTCTATCTCAGGGGTGGCTCAAGATGAGCAACAGATCAGTTGGCGAGGTTTACTGCCCGGGAGGTCCAATCAGCTTCCAGGTTGGGCTAACGAACAGGTGGATGCAATCAGAAAATGGGCATCCGGGGTTCGTTATTTGAAGTGTCCACGCAGTTTTTCGTCATCAGCGCTTGAAAGGAGCGGACCCCTGTCAAGCGAAAATTACGCCACGGGTGGGATAGCACCATGGATATTGGCTGCAGATGATGCCCTGCAGGATTCTGTTGGCAGGTGGTATCGTGATGTTTTTGGAGTTAACCTTGATATTGAAAGGCAGGGCAGTTATTTCGATCTTACAGCGGGATCACATGCTTACGGTACGAAAGTCTCCCTTGAGCAATCTGGTGCTGGGTTAGCACAAGTCCTTCCGGTAGCCGTTACCGCTCTCACAGCAAGGCAGGAAGGGCCAGGTGTTGACATCGTTGAACATCCAGAAGCCGATCTTCATCCGGCGGCTCACGCGAGTGTTGCAGAACTCTTGCTCAGCAATCTTCCAGGATCCGAGAGGCCTGTAATTATTGAAACGCACTCTGAGATGATACTGCTTCGCGCACGACGCTGGATTGCAGAGAAGAAGTTGCCGGCCGACCATGTACTTGTATACTGGATTGATACTAAGCCAGACCGTGGATCTATTCTGCAGAAAATAACCATCACTGACAAAGGAGAAATGAGTAGTTGGCCAGAGGGTGTATTTATTGAAGACTATGAAGAGGTGCTGGCCATCCGACGTGCTGTGCGTGGGATGGAAGAATAAGGCAGATGCGCATAGACATTGATCCATGTGCGGCGAATGAGCCTGATGCTCACCGGTGGCTAGATCGTATCCTTCACATGATTGAAGATGGTTGGCATCTTTGGGATACAACCGGTCATTTAGATTCCTCAGAGTTTGAGGCTACGACATGGGTCAAGGATGGAAGAAATAATGGCAACGATATTCTCGAGTTGTTTAGAAAGTCGAACGAGCGGGAAGCGTGGAATTCTGGGCTGCACACTAAGCGAATACATGTGACTACTGACCCAAGTAATGAGCATGAGTTGAATCCTGAAGATGCTGCCCGGTTTGTCGAGCAGCCACTCTGCATTTTGGTAGAGAACGAATTTAGTGATGGTTTATTTTTGAAGCGAATCGTGGATGTACTTGATGAGTCTCTGTCAAATCATTGGAATCAGAGTCCAAAATCGATTCAAATTGACAGTGTCGGTGGCGTTCCCGAAATGCCCAAGGCGATAAAACAAAGATCAGACCAGAGGTCTGTCAGGTTGCGGCTGTTTGCTATTGCTGATAGTGACAAGAAGTGTCCTTCCGATCAGGAGGGTAAGGGGGCTCAGGAATTACGCAAGGCATGTGATGATCATAACATTCCATGCTGGATCTTGGCCAAACGGGCAGCAGAAAACTATCTTCCATCCATTATCTTAAAGAAAATGAAGCCAAATGACCAAGAGTATATTCTTGCAGTTGACGCGTGGGAGAGGCTTAGCGACGATCAAAAAAATTTCTTCAACATGAAGAAGGGGCTACCCGAAGATCGTGACGATGATGAATATCCCTTATTTGAAGGAGTTCCTGAAGCTGATTACATTGTTCTCAGGAGGGGATTCGGCAGGAAGATTTACAAATGTTGGGAATATGCTGACGCGAAAGTTAAAAGTGAGCTGCGTACTCGTTCACAAGGCGACTTAGAGTACGGCATTGAATTAATTCGCAAGGAGGTATAGACAATTTCGATCAACAATCAGACCCGCACAGAGGTTATACCGGAAGTTATCTTCCTGGGCAGGCTTGTGGAACGGATAGTCGCAGGTAAGATCCGCATTCCAAAGTTCCAACGCCCCTTCGTGTGGAGGCAGCAAGATGTCCACGCATTGCTGGACAGCGTGTTCAGAGGGTACCCTATTGGGTCCATTCTCGTGTGGGAAACTGAAAGAGAGATCGAAAGTGCTTCAAGTGTTGGACCGATTGAAATAGGATCTCGTCCACCGGGGCTTGTTAGCTATCTCTTAGATGGGCAGCAACGCGTATCAACACTGGTTGGTACCCTACAGTTACAGGATGAGAGTAAGTCAATTCGGGATGGTGTAGATTGGCGCGTGTACTTTGACCTAGAGTATGCGGAATTTGTGCGAGCTCCAAGAAAGGGGGCCACTGCACAACATTTCCCCCTGGCAAGCTTACTTGATACATCTGGATTCCTAGCCGCAGCCAACCGGATAGATAATATTGAGACAGAAGGTAAGCGTGAGCGCTGGCTAAACAGGGCAGATCACCTTGCGAACGCATTTCGGGATTACCAGCTACCACTGATTCGGATTCGCGAGGCAAGTCTCAATAGCGCAGTGACAGTTTTCGCCCGGTTAAACCGTACGGGGCGTAAGATATCTGCCGATCAGATGGTATCTGCATTGACTTATCGCCAAGGCGATTTTCATCTTTCTGAAGCGATAGATAATTTTCAGGAAGAACTTCGTACTAGAGATTTTGGCAATTTCGATCGTCGTTTTCTGTTCAGAGCAGTGCTGGCTGCCCCAGGCCAAGATATCTACGCAAGTGATTGGGCTGACCTTGTTGTTAGGGATAATGTTCGATCAAAACTTCCACAAAGTTTTGAATCAGCCACCGAAGGGATTACTTGTGCGCTGAATTTCCTAGAGGGTTTGGGTGTTATGTCAGACCGATTATTACCCTACGGATTACAATTGGTACTACTTGGTGAGTTTTACAGGTTCTGCTCGGACCCAGACCCCGCAATAGTTAGTCTATTAGAGCGTTGGTTCTGGGTTACTTCGTTCACCGGGTGGTTTGGTGGAGCGAACCCCTCAAAAGTTAGACATGCCCTAGGTGAAATTCGAGAATTAGCTCGTGGGGAGAGGGCATCATTCAATTTTGTAAACCTTGATGAACAGGCTCTTCCATTTCCAGATTCTTTTGATGGGAGAAGTGCTCGAGTACGTGCCTTCATGTTGTATCTATCATCACTTAATCCTCGCCCAATAAGGTGTCAGGAAGAGGGTCTAGGACCAAATAAATCGCGATCTATACGGAGGGCAGGTAACATAGGATATGTGTGGAAGGAACCCAGTGTAGCCGGAGAATTTTCCAGCATCCCAGCAAACCGCATATTTCTTGATGATCATATTTTTGGTAATGCATTTGATCTTCTCCAAGACTTAGAGGATGACGATCTAAAGGAAGTACTACCCAGCCATGGTTTTCCAGAAGAGTCACTCCAGAAATTACGTGATGGTGATCGGAGAGAATTCATTCGCATGAGACAAGAAAATCTAATTCGTGGCGAGAGAAAGTTCATGAAAGAAAAGCAGGTTAAATCTTCCGAAATAGAAACCGGGGAAACTATAGCTGATAGTGACACTTCGGACACAGCATATTAATCGCAACGATCACCGTGATTTCGGCTGATTGAATCTCCAAACTATATCTACGGGCATTGACTATTTGGAGAACCCAGACTTTGCCGAACAGGCGTCACGAATTTCTGAAAAGTCGCTCCTTCCAGATCGCGAGACCAAAATAACAGGCGGTGCCCAGGATAAGTGCCCCGGTAGTGCCCCATTTACTGTCGAGCTGCAGGGCAGCGATAATCAGTGCCAATCCCGGTAGGGACAAGAGAAGGAAATCCCAAAAAGGTGCAACGCATTCCTGCCATGAAACGCCTGCCAGTCGGAGAATCACAAATAACTGAATGCTGCGCACAATCGCACCGGTTATGCCAGCGGCAATCAGCATAGTGTCAACACTTCCCGAGAGTCCTCCCAGGATCAGAGCCGATGACAGGCACACGAGAAAAATCAGCGCCATCAGAAAATCCAGCCGCTGGCTTTCGGTCACATCGTAAACGCGTGTCAGTGGAGATACAATTGAACCCAGGACCAGCCAGCCAGCAATGTAGGTGGCATAGATTCCGGTCTGTCGGTGGGGCTCTCCGAGCCATAGTTCAAAAAAATCCGGTCCTGCAAGCATCACAGCAAGTACCGGGAAGATCCCAACCATGATCAGGCGGCGATGCACCAGGGAGGTAATTGTGGCCAGCGTCCCAGATAATTGTGCCTCCGCTGCACTGACAAAAAAGGGATGCGCGACGGATCGGCCTACATAAGAAATTGGGATCGCAATCGCAGCAAAGGCAATCCCGTAGAATCCGAGTGCATCTTCGGCGGTTGCGATGTCGAAGAAGAACGGGATCAGAAGCACAGTCAGATGTCCCATGAGCGCTCCAATCATGGCTGAAGGTGTCGAAAACAGGGCAAAACGCCGATAGCGGATTGCAGCCTGGACCATACGCTTCCAACTCAGTGCTGAACGGATAGCAGCGGCGCTGCGACGTAGAGCAACCCATATGAAGAAGATGCTGGAAACAAGGTGTCCGAAAATAAAACCGCCAATGTGTCCTGCTTCATTGGCATGGATCGGTGGAGATCCTGCGCCGATCCGTCCTGCCGACATCGCCAAAGTCAAACTCACATGACCCGCACTAATGTGCCTGAATGCCCGTTTACGGACTAACCAGAATTCTGCAATCTTTCCCGAGCGCATACAGATTAGCGTAAGCGGAACCAGGGGCAGATAGGGAGCGATTGCCGGAAAATCCAGGAGGTTGGCAATTTCGGTACTCCAGAAAGAGAGAACGGTCAGGACGGCTGCACACAGAAGCATCGCCGCACCAGAGAGCCAGATCAGTACGGCAGCATCCCGATCCTCCTTTGGGAGCATCAGTGCATCCTCGTAGCGCAAGGAGGCAACCGCGCCGATAAGTGACATGATCGTAACGAAATACTTGCCGATGCCCAGCTCTGCGGGGAGATACAGCCGTGTGATGACCCCGAGTGCAAGATATCCGATTATCATCACGATCCCGGAAGCGGAGAGCAGTGTCAGGACAGGGCCGCTGAGCCCCTCCGTAGAAAACAGGCGGCTGAGTGATTTCATGACTCCGGCTTGATCCGCCACACGGTCCAGGGGGCCGCCTGATAAACAGGCTCAAACCCGTCAGGGCCTGTCCCTTTCTGGCGCACGATGTAGTCAACCCCGTACTTGGTCGCCAGTTGTTGGATTTCTGGAGGCGGAAGAGACATATAGGCACTATCCAGCGCAGCGATGAACTGCGCTCCGCCGCGCTGCGGTGGCGTGATGGGCGCGAGATCCAGAAGTCTGGTGAACCACTCTGTCATGTAGGGCTGATGAAAAGGAACCGCTTTGAAGTTCACAACGATGGCACGTTGTGCCTGGGATCTGAAGTGGTCCCACCCAGGAGGGACGGCAAAAATCGCGTCGATCTCCGTAGAGTCACGCGCCCATACCGCAACCTGCTCCGCAGGGGATTTCTCAGATGCCGGCCAAATGCCCAGCGCATCAGGGGAAATAATAAGGAGCGTGGCTGTGATGAGAGCTGTTGCACCAAGAGCATAATGTCCATGGTCAAAAAAAACAGTTAGAGTACGTCGATAAAATTTGAGAATCAGTTGTGCCAACGCATTGGAAACCAGAATCACGCAGAATACCTTGATCAGTACGGTAAGCTTAAAGAGTTGTAACCGGGTGACCATGTCGATATGCAAAACTTCTGTGCACAGGAAGGAGATGGCACAAAGCGCAGCGATGATGGTCAGGGATCGTCGAACCAGTACACGGTGAGTTTCAGGCAATCGCGTGAATGCAGCAAGCCCAAAACCGAGCAGGAGTACAAAGCGTATGGCCAACTCAGGGTCGAACGAAGTCGGCATATAATGATGCGGGGCGCGGAATTCAAACAGGATGTAGAAGTAGGACCAGAGTCCCTCCGGGTTCGAGCGTGTGAGTTGGAACCAGATCAGTGGTCCCAAAGCCGGCAACGCAAACAGCGTGAAATAACCTGTAAACAGGTAGGGTCGCCGCCCCGACCATCCGTGTCTCCATAGAAGCAGAAGCGCGCAAACCATGGCGACCTGCAGGCCGACCAGCGCCTGTATCCAGACTCCGAGTCCCATCAGAAGTGCTGCGCGGGCGAGTCGCCCGCGCACGAAAAATACCAGACCCCATAAGCTGAATGCCCAGGCCGGAATACTCGGAGTGAGGATCCATGTTACTAAATCGTTTCCCCCCAGTGTAAACTTGGGCGTGAGCAAGAGAGCCAGAATGACACAGATCGTTGCTGCCAGGCGCTCACGAGTCAGCTGCAGACCCAGCGTGTACAATGCCATGCTGATCCCGAACCAGCTTGCCACATAGATCCCCAGGATGGTTGCGTACGGTCCGAACAGTTTCGCGGGGAGCCAGGCGATAAGAACAAAGAGGGTTCGGGGACCGAAGGCGTCCAACTGGACATTCACAAACCAGTCCGACGAATACAGGCTGGTATCCAGCAGGTGCACGAGGTAGGGCAAAATCTCATCCTGGTCACTGATCGCATAATCATAGCCCCGCCAGAGGAAATAAATCGTGAGGGTGAGCAGCGGCAGATACAGGGGCGGGCGCATTCCCATCCCTGTGAGCAGCCGTGGCCACCGGCCAGTACGAAGCTGCATGATCAACGTCCAAAATAAATCCGCGGCCGTCGCCGCAGATGATAATATTGAGTCAGTACTGGATTGAAGGAGCGCTTGAACTCGGCGATAGAGGGCGTGTTTGCTCCGACAAAGTCAAATTTCGTGATCCCGGATTGGGATAAAATCGGAAGCACTTCGCCAATCAATACCGTCATTGCGGGCCCGGGGATGCTCCCGGCGATCCAGTAGTGTGCCGTATGCCCATCATGCAGGAGGATGAGACCAGCCTCGGCGGTATTTCCCCGCAGGGCCACAAAGACCCGCGCCCATTCTCCCATCGCTTTTGTCAAAGCTTCCAGTGCTACCGGCTGGGCAGGGAGGGATCGGCCATGTCTCTTATAGCTTTTTGCGCAAAGATCAATCACCTGCTGTGTGCTCGCAAGGTCTTCCCGAATGTCGTACTCGGACACCTTGGATCTCCAGGTCCTGCGTGCCCCGCTGGACCAGTTTTCTGTACTTGTGGGCAGGTCAATGAGGTAAGTGAAGAGCGGTCGTACTTGCCAGCCGCGCCACTGCGCAGTGCGAGGATCTGCGAGGGGAACCAGCAGGTCGGCTCTGCGGCTGGTTTGTTCGGCATAGCCAAGAAGCTGGTCCAGAGGGCTCTGCTGCCGGTGAATCAGGTGTGCATGCAATGGAGTGGGCAAAAGCAGCGCAGAGTATTGTGTGCACGGAGGAACGACAATGCGTCGAAATGCTCCGCCTCCCTTTACATGTACCAGCAATGCTGCGTCTTCTTCGTGAAAACAAATCTGTGGTGTCAGCCCGAACATGTTGCCAGCCGCTTCCGCATAGCGCAGGGATGCAAAGACCCCTCGTGTATGCTCCCACAGTGTCTGGTAGCGTGCGCACGCACCGGGGTCATTCAGGTTGTAGATAGAGGAGGCCACCAAAGTACGGCTATAGGATATACTGGCTGAGATCGCGGTTGCTCACGATAGCCCCAAGACGTTCCTCCACCTGATTGGCATCCATGGATATCTCCTGTATAGAGCTGCCATCAGACTCAAAGAGTAGATCTTCCAGCAGCGTGGTCATGATCGTATGGAGTCTTCGGGCACCAATATTCTCCACTTCGTCATTGACCTTGGCGGCAGTGCGGGCGATGAGCCGAACCGCATCGTCCGTAAAGTCAAGGACAACCTTTTCCGCTTCCAGAAGTGCGCGATACTGTTTGAGCAGGGCATTGCGGGGCTGTGTGAGAATCAGATAGAAATCTTCCTCACTCAGCCGGTGCATCTCTACCCGGATGGGAAAGCGTCCCTGCATTTCGGGGATGAGGTCGCTGGGCTTGGCGACATGGAAGGCTCCACTGGCAATAAACAGGATGTGATCCGTTCGGACCATCCCATGCTTTGTCGTAACCGTTGCCCCTTCAACCAGTGGCAGTAGATCCCGCTGCACTCCCTCACGTGATACATCGGGCCCTCCTCCGTTCTTACTGGCCCGGCTTGCAACCTTGTCAATCTCATCAATGAAGACAATGCCTGAATCTTCAACGCGCTTGAGTGCCTCCTGCGTCACGACATCCATATCAATGAGCTTCGATGCCTCTTCTTTGGACAGGAGTTCTTCGGCTTCCGACACCGTGACCCGGCGTTTCTTGCGACGTTTGCCCCCAATATTTCCCAACATGTCCTGAAGGTTCATGCCCATTTCTTCCATTCCCATTGGGCCGAATACCTGCAGCATCGAAGATGACTGCTCCTTTTGGACCTCAATCTCGATCTCACGGCTTGCAAAGCGCCCATCTTTGAGTCGTTCCCGAAATTTTGTCCGTGTTGGAGACTCTTCCGGGGCGGCGTTTTCTGACTGACCATTCTCCAGATCGAGTCCGGTGACGGGTGGGGGAGGGAGGATCACGTCAAGGATACGCTCACGTGCGAGCTCGCGTGCACGCTCCTGTACATGAGCTTCATGCTCCTGTCGTACCAGACGGATCGCACGGTCGGTAAGGTCACGGATCATGCTCTCCACATCACGGCCTACATATCCGACCTCCGTGAATTTTGTGGCCTCAACCTTGATGAAAGGGGCTTCGACCAGCTTCGCCAGTCTCCGGGCAATCTCCGTTTTCCCCACGCCGGTGGGGCCCATCAGGATGATATTACTGGGTAAGATTTCATCCTGTAGATCACCGAGTACCTGTTGGCGTCGCCAGCGGTTGCGCAGTGCAATTGCGACCGTGCGTTTGGCCTCGGTTTGTCCAATAATGTAGTTATCCAACTCCGCCACGATAACACGTGGAGTCAGCTGCTCGTTCATTGCCATCAGATTAATCTTGGATCATGGACGCTCTCGCCGCGGTTCGCAGCTTAATCGTCGTATGCGTCACTAGTATTGCTCTCAACTTGTTCATAGCCCTCCTCGTCCTCACGTACCATCGCCTCATGAATCGCTATAACGTTTGGGTGATGGTAATTGATCAGCAGCACCGTATAGTTAAATGGAAATCCCTTACGCTTTTCCAGCCAGACCGCACCCGCATCATTCAGTTTGCCGACAATCACCTTCGGGTCGTCATGGTCTCCAATCATGTCGGAGAGTTTTCGCAACAGGGGCGTGAGGTAGATCTCCTCGTACTGTCCGAAGAAGTGTTCAATAATCTCCAGCGCGATGAGTGCCTTTTCATCCGTGATTTCGGTAACCTCTTCGGGGACGGTCGTCAATCCAGACGGGCGAACAGGAGTCGATGTCTCTACACTTTCTTCCTCGTTCGGGTATGCGTGAAGGGTTTCATTCAGGAATTTATCGGCATGGATGAAGAGATTCGAATACTCCCCCGAATAGTTGATGCCAGGAGGCTGGAATGTGATGGCAAAGCCGCGCACATTTTTTCGTTGGCAAAATTTGAGTAGAGGAAGATAGAGGCGGTTGCCCGTAATCAGGAAGATGGCCCGTACATCTTCCCGGTGTTGCAGCATTTCGAGTACGTCAACACAGATCTGGATCTCGGAAGCATTGGACTGCAAAGAGGCGGGTACAAACCTAGGTTCCAACCCGGCCAGATAGAGGCTTTGCTGAATCTCTGGATCTGCAGATCCAATTGAGGCGAAGTCTGCGTAGGCAACCGGGGCATATAAATTGAACTTCAGATCCTGCTTCACATGGTGTAAGACGGAATTTAGCAGCGCATTGATCACATACTTGGGCCTTGTACGTTCGGTCGCATTTCGATCAATGTAATCGAAAAGATTATCGTAGTCCACAAACATGCAGGCACGTTGAATTGAAGCTGTATCGGGCGAAATTCGGTCTGGTATGGTCATGTTTATTCTATTTGTTGCCGGAATCTTCACTGATCTCAAGTACGGTCAAAGAGTGATTGGTATACACACAAATATCTGCGGCAACGCGGAGGGAATCGGTCACAATCTCTTTTGCGGTCAACTGTGGGGCATGCTGGATCATGGCACGTGCGGCGGCAAGTGCGAAGGCTCCCCCACTACCAATTGCTGCGATATCATCATCGGGCTCAATGACATCTCCACTACCACTAATCAGGAGCAGTCGATCAATTGTCCCAACCACCAGCAAGGCCTCCAGGCGGCGTAAATATCGGTCGGTGCGCCAGTCTTTGGCGAGTTCCACAGAAGCACGCGTCAGGTTCCCCCCGTATTGCTTGAGTTTATCCTCAAAACGTTCAAACAGGGTAAATGCGTCGGCTGTAGATCCAGCAAATCCGGCAAGAACCTCCCCATCATAGAGTCGGCGAACTTTCTGGGCCTTGTGCTTCATCACCGTGTTGCCTAGAGTTGCCTGACCGTCGGATCCGATGGCAACCCTTTTATGGCGCCGAACACCGATCACGGTCGTGCTGTGCAATGGATGCTCCTGCATTCGTGAATTCTGGATAATAAGTATGTAACTGAGGGACGTGCAGGGCGCACGCTATAACTTTACTGACACCTAAATCTTATGCGTCAAGCTCTTCATGATTTTAATTATGGCCGGGGTTCAATATTGAGATTGAGTGTCAGGTCCCCGGCGCCCAAGTGGTATGGACAACGTACTTAGTTGTTCCCCTCCAAGGGGAGATCAATCAATTCATTGATAAATGATTCCTGAATTTCACGAATCGGTGCATGACGTCCTTGAAAATGATTTGCAAAAATTACAAACACCAACAGGGATCCATCATTTTGCGTGAGGTATCCCGCAAGGGAGTTCACATTGCCGAGCGTCCCTGTTTTCGCACGTACCCGCCCATAGCCAGGGGAATTTTGGATAAATCGGTATTCAAGAGTGCCGTCCTGTCCACCGACGGCCAGGGAAGATAGAAACGCGTCGCGAACCTCAGGGTCGGGATGTAAGGCCATGTAGCGAAGCAGCGCGATGGTCATTGCCGGAGTGGTCAGATTCTTGCGGGAGAGCCCGGAGCCGTCTACCAGCTGCAATCGGTCCGTTTCGATCTGTGCGTTTTCATAGGTTCGCAAACTGGCTTCAAGGCCCATGGCTGCCGAGCCTGGTTCAAAATCGCCGGGTTCCGGGCGCTCGCGTCCCAGGGTTTTCAGTAAGTGCTCGGCATACAGATTGTGACTCTCTTTATTGACGGTCGCTACCAACTCGGACAATGGCGCCGAGGTATGGCTTGCAATCACGCGGGCCGCCGAGTAGTCGGGATCTGAAGACAGATCATCCACATCAAGGAGTTGTCCATGAACACGAATGTCTCGGGATGCGAGCGCCGTGCGGAGCCCATGCACAAAATAAAGAGTCGGATTATGCACAGTGACTGCCTCGGGGTCTGAGCGTCCAATTGGCACCTGGCTCGATACAGTAATCCGGTTTGATTCGGGGATACGGGTATGCCCTTCGACGAGTTCTTGTCCCCGTGGGAGGGTGAGTGTCTGGTTGTCAACCATCAGAAAGCTTCCCGAATCAGGGGTGATGGACAGTTCTCCTCTGGCCCCCGGCTTCGTTGGATGGGCATGTAGGTCTACAACCGCGTCGTAAAAGGTCAGTCCGCTGATTTGTGCAGCATACCCATAAACCAGGTCCTCCCAACTCCAGTCTGCGCCCAGCGGCACATCGTCGAACACATTGTCGTCCCCAATAAGGTCTCCACGCACTTCCTGGATCCCGAGAGCCTGCAGGGAGTCGGCGAATGCATGAAAAAGATTCATCCAGTCCTCTCCGGCAGCCCCCGTGGAAGGATCTCCCGCTCCCCGCACGAGAAGGCTTCCCTCCAGGATACTTCCAGTTTGCGTCCCCTCTGCATAGAGTCTGGTTACATAGCGGTAGTCGGGTCCCAACTGATCCAGTACCGCCGCAGTTGTGAACAGCTTGGTAACCGAAGCAGGCATAAAGCTGCGTGCTGCATTGCGGGTGAAAAGAGTGTCCCCTGAAGCCACCTCCACCACCATGCTTCCCCACCATGCATGTGGGCGAGTATCCAGAACCGAGTCCAGTACACTTTGTGCTTTGCAGAAACTACTGGGGAGCAGCAACGCAATCAGATAGATCAAAGGGTGCATACGCTTCATGGATTATTTGGTCGTGGTTACGGTTTGCAGTTGACCTGAGTGGAGAAGGACAACAAATGCGAAGTGGGAGGTGTGCAGGGGAGCGGCAGGCTGGATGCGAACCTCCCAGAAATTACTTCCCTGCTGCGCCCGATAGGCGGTGATCGTGCCGACAGGAATATTTGGTGGAAAGACCTCGCTGGCGTCATGTGTAACCACACGCTGGCCGATCTGGACGTTTTCTGTCTTCACAATATTACTGAGGATCAAAGAGTCCGGGGTACTGGTCTGCCCCGAAACGATGCCAACGGCACCGAGGGTGTCAATCATGACGGGGACATAAAACTGTGAATGCAGGTAGGGCATGACCTCACTGTAATTTTGGCTGACCTGAACAATCCGTCCCAATATTCCCATATGGCTGATCACGGCCATATCCATATCTACTCCCTGTGCACGCCCCACATCCAGGGTAAAGAAATTGGTGGTTCCAAAGGGTTCACGTGCAATGATGCGAGCGGCAACCGTCTCGAATTCGTTACTGCGCTTCCATCCTAGTGCCTCCCGAAGGTCTTCATTCTCGCGCCCCGCAATCCGTAAGCGATTGAGTTCGTTCGTCAAACGCAGATTAGAATCCCGCAGTTGCTGATTTTCACGCAGGGAGCGTGGGATTTCTGCCGCCCAGCTGATCCGATATTCAACGGCTCCGACAAGTTTCAGGGTCTGTGCACGAAAACCTCTCATGAGTGAGCGATTTGCGTTCGCCATGACGAAGGAGGAGATAGCAAGCAGAACGAACAGAAGGATGAACGTACGTAGGCGGTGCAGGAGGTCAAGCATCCCGTCGCGTGGTTAAAAGGTCATATAGCGTGGTCAAGTCGCAACGCAAAGCTCTGGTCAGCGGTGGAGCAAATACTATAACAGAACATCGGTGTACGAGGATACATCTTCCAGAATTTTGCCGGTTCCACGCACCACAGCGGTTAGAGGATCTTCTGCGACATAGACAGGAATGTCCACACGGTTGCGGATATACTGGTCCATTCCATGCAGGAGCGCTCCCCCTCCGGTGAGCATAATTCCTCGCTCAAGAATATCGGATCCCAGTTCAGGAGGTGTTTTTTCCAGGCACTGGACCACTGCCGAAACGATATTGCCGATCACTTGTGAGATCGCGTTGCGCACTTCCTGAGAGGTCGTGGAATGCACTTTCGGCATGCCACTGCTTGAATCCTGTCCTTTGATATGTAATTCCATTTCCGGCTCCATCACGACGGTGCTCCCAATTTCTTTTTTGATTCGCTCCGCGGTCCGTTGCCCAATGACCAGGTTATGGTAGTGTTTGAAGTGGGACAGGATCGCCGCATCAATGGCATTGCCTCCCACGCGCACGGATTGATCAACCACGATCCCGCCGAGTGCAATCACCGCAATTTCGGTCGTGCCTCCTCCGATATCTACGATCATATTTCCTATCGGTTCATGCACCGTCAGTCCGATACCAATGGCGGCGGCCATTGGTTCTGAGATCAGGTAGACTTTTCGTGCACCGACATGCTGAGCACTATCCCGGACGGCACGTTTCTCGACTTCTGTAATTCCACTGGGGATACAGATCACCATCTGGCGTATGGTTTTGATCCATCCGGTCTGTACTTTTCGGGTCAGGCCGCGGATCAGTTGTTCAGCCATCTCGAAGTCTGCGATGACCCCATCCTTCAGGGGACGCACGGTTTCAATATTCTTGTGCGTTTTTTCATGCATAGTTAATGCATCGTTCCCGATGGCAAGCATTTTCTCGGTGCTACGGTCGTACGCAACAATACTGGCTTCACTGAGGACAATACCCTGTCCTTTCACATAGACCAGGGTGTTGGCTGTGCCTAAGTCAACTGCCACATCGGTATAAAAATTATAGAAGCCCATCGGCCGTTCTTGGTTGGATTGTTTACTCGAAAGATACGTTTATTATGGTTAGTGCCTGAAGTGTCTTTTCCCGGTAAATACCATCGCCATTTTGCGTTCATTTGCGGCTGCGATCACTTTGTCATCCCGTATGGAACCGCCTGGCTGCACGGCTGCAACGGCACCGCTGTCCGCTGCTGCCAGCAATCCGTCCGGGAAGGGGAAGAATGCATCCGAAGCGACCACACATCCGTCGAAGCTCAACTCGGACTTTGCTCCTTTGGACACGGCAATCTCAGAGGCATCAACCCGGCTCATCTGTCCGGCCCCGATCCCCAGTGTTTGTCGTTCTTTTGCATATACAATGGCGTTACTCTTTACATGCTTGGCCACGCGCCAGGCAAAGATCAGATCCCGAAGTTCAGATTCAGTCGGTGCACGATCCGTAACTGTTGTTAACGGATCATCTCCGGCCAATGGGTCTGTGGTCTGGCAGAGGATGCCACCCAGTGCACGACGGAGCTGGTAGGTACCGTTGGACGCAGGTTTGAATTGGATCAGTCTGCGATTTTTTTTCTTCTGGAGCCATGCCAGCGCATCTTCATCGAAGGATGGAGCGATCACCAACTCCAGGAAGACAGGATCAATGGCCTCTGCGAGCGCAAGAGTACAGGCTTGATTCATGACTACGATACCACCAAACGGAGATTGCCGGTCCGTTGCAAAGGCCCGATCCCAGGCCTGTACGAGCGTGTCTGCACTGGATACTCCACAGGGGTTGGTATGCTTAAGGATTGCAACCGTTGGATCCTCATCCATAAACTCCTGGATGAGTGCGAGTGCAGCGTCAAGATCAATCAGGTTATTATACGAGAGGCTTTTTCCGTGGAGCTTGGTGAAGAACTCCTCCGAATTGCCGTAGAAGGCTGCTTCCTGGTGCGGGTTTTCCCCATAGCGAAGCACACTGGTGCGGGAAAGTTGCAGGTCCAGTTGACATGGCAGAGATTCATCAAGTGCCCCCTCAAAGTAGGTGGCAATCGCACGGTCATATGCGGCTGTTTTGGCGAATGCGGAGTGTGCAAGCTGGCGCCGGAGTGAAAGATGAAGGTGTCCATCTGTGTCATCCAGGGAATCCAGGATCGTCGGATATTCATCTGGAGACGTGACGACCGTAACGTAGACAAAATTCTTTGCTGCGGCCCGGATCATGGCAGGTCCTCCGATGTCAATGTTTTCTGCGGCAATGGCATCGTCCACATAGGGGCGTTGGATAGCTTCCGTGAAGGGGTACAGATTGACAACGACAAGATCAAAGGGCTCAATCCCGTGCTTCGCCAGATCATCCATGTCAGTTTTTGCATTCTGCCTAGCGAGGATGCCTCCGTGGATTGCCGGGTGGAGGGTCTTTACACGTCCCCCAAGTATCGGCGGAGCTTTTGTAATGTCTGCAACGTCTGCGACATCCAGACCGGCTTTACGCAGGTGAGTAGCGGTGCCCCCGGAAGATACGAGCAGGAGTCCATGATTCTGGAGCCTTTTGGCAAACGGGACGAGTCCCTTTTTGTCGAACACCGATAACAGGGCACGGCGAGGGCGCATCTGATCAGGTATGGGTAGCTTCAGAGGTTTAATGGTCATCAGTGTGGGGAATAATCGTGACACGCCGGTCCTGAATTTGGACACGTCCTTGTGCAATCAGGTGAATTGCTTCAGGAAAAAGCTGATGCTCAACGCTCAGGACACGCGCAGCCAGGGAGTCCGATGTATCATCAGCATGTACAGGGACCTTTTTCTGGAGAAGAATCGGTCCCGTATCATAGTCTTCGTCCACAAAATGGACGGTTGCACCGCTGAACGTTTCCTTCGCTTCAAGGACCGCTTTGTGGACACGGCTTCCGTAGAATCCTTTGCCGCCGAAGCATGGCAGAAGAGCAGGATGGATATTCAAGATTCGTCCTTGAAACGCTCCGATAATTCGGGAGGGGACTTTAGACAGGTAACCGGCTAGGGCAATCAAATCAATGTTTTCTTTATGCAACAGATCAAGGACGGCATCAACATACGACGTCTCATCCCCAAAGATACGAGGAGACAGGATATGTGAAGGTATGCCCAGCTTTTTTGCCCGATTTAATACGCCGGCTTGGGGGCGGTTGCACACCAGGAGGACTACGCGGTACTGACGGGCATGCTCGACCAACGCTTGAAAATTCGATCCACCACCGGAAGCAAAGACGGCAACGCGCAAACCCATGCACAAGAACGTTTAGGATATGAGGAGGAGGATCAGGGGATAGGTAAAAGTTAAGGCTTAGCAATGGGATCCAAAATTTCCAGGGACCCGCCATTTGGATCTGCACTCAGTCTGGCGGATACTCCGATGGGGAGTACCCGGCGAGAGGGGAAATGCCCGTATTCCAGTCCGGATACAACTGGCCAGTAATATCCATCAACACAGTCAAGAATAGTTTGAATCATGATGTCTTCGTTTTCCTGGTCCATCTGAGATGGATCTCCTGTAAAGTTACCAATTATTAAACCACCAAGTCCCTCTAAGATTCCAGCATTCTTTAACTGTGTCAAGAGCGCATCAATTCGGTAGGGGGCCTCATTGACATCTTCAATGAACAGAAGTTTTCCTTCCAGGTCTGGCAGGTATCTGGAGCCAACCATCCGGGCGATCGTGGACAGGTTTCCTCCCAGGAGGATTCCGGTACACTGACCTTTGCGTATGGTCATTAATCCTTCGATTGGCAGAGGCAGCTGTCCTTCAAGCAGCAATCGGACCTCTTCTTTCATGGCGGCAGGGATGGAATCCCATTCGACAACCACAGGTCCCGAGATGGATCGCCATCCAGAGCAGGTGAAGAGGGAAAGTTGCAAGGCGGTGATGTCGCTGTATCCAATCAGCACCCCCGGCGTACGCTGTGCGGCAGCATAATCAATCCGATCCAGGATTCGCAGGCAACCATATCCTCCGCGAACGGCAATCAAATGCCTTGTATGGGTGAGCGTCCGGTGAAATTGTGCAGCACGCTCAGCATCTGAGCCGCTCAGGTATCCGCGTTGTGCAAGTTGGCCCGGATCCCAGTGCACCAGATAGCCATCTTCGGCCAGCGCGTTCAATCCGTGTTCCAACTTTTCAGGGGTACGGGGTGCGCTTGCGGGTGCGACAATGCCCAGCTCCTGGCCGGGATGCCATAATGGGGGATAGACCATAATTTATGTGAACGGACTACAGAACGCTACCGTAAACGAGCCACTGGATAGATGGTTGAACCGAGATGGCAAACCGACAAACCATAAGTATACGACCTCCTGAATATTGGCCAACTCTGGCATCTGCGGCATTGATGCAGGCGGCAGATATTATCATCTTGGCAGACACGTTCCAGTATAGTCGACAGTCATTGCAGAACCGCATGCGCGTGCGCAACCCGGATGGATGGCAATGGGTTTCGGTACCACTAAAGGGTGGACAGCATGGTCGGTCGCAGCACTTGACCCGTATCCGCCCGGTTCCAGGATGGCGGAAGCGCCATTGGAAAGCGATCCGGTTCAACTACAGCCAAGCTCCCTATTTTGATCATTATCAGGACTCCATCAAATCTCTATACCTGGAGGATTGGACCCATTTGGGAGGGTTGAATGTTGCAACGACCCGGTTGGTGTATCAATGGGTAAATGGGGCCGGAACTATGCTCGCTGCGACCGAATTGGATGGGTCTCCCGATACAATGGAGGCCATCATGGCCTGTTGGCCTGAGGCCGAGCTTCTGGCACCTGCCGGGGTCCCGGAACCCTGTCCGGCCCGTCGGTTATACTTTTCGGTACCGGATTACCGTCAGGCATTTGCCGGGTTTGTTTCTGACATGACCGTGCTGGATTTGATACTTAATTATGGCCCCGAAAGTGCGGGCTTGCTTCGTGCAGGGACACGTATCCTGCCTGCGGATCATCAGACAGAATAAATAAAATGGATTTTTCTTTTTTATCAGAACAGGTGCTGTGGGGAATTTCAATCGGTCAACTGATTGTTGCTGCAGTGCTTCCGCTGTTAGGATTTTTGGCACAAGGTGTTGTGCGGCGATTACTCCGGCGGGTGATGAGCCGCCTGAGAAAGGAGGGGGACATGAGAGTGGTCGATGATGTAAATCGACTTCTCACCAAACCGCTCAGCTTTCTGATCAATGTGGCACTGTGGAATGGAGTCATTGGTCTTCTCAATCTTCCAGAAGAGCCGCTGAACATCCATTCATGGGCGACTACACTGGGGATGGTGGCTCTGATTCTTGTGATTGCCTACTGTGCCTTTCATGTGGTGGATGTGTTTGCGGGGATTGCGACGCGTGCTGCGGAGAAAACAGAAACGAAGCTGGATGATCAACTGGTGGCTCCCGTAACCAATACCGTGAAGCTTTTAGTGGCATTGATTATGGTTGCGGCGATCCTGGGGCAGTTTGGCTATTCAGCTACCGGCCTGATTGCAAGCCTCAGTATAGGAGGGCTCGCCGTCGCTTTTGCCGCAAAAGATACGCTGGCGAATATATTCGGGTCAATTGTCATTTTCAGTGAACGGCCATTTCAGATTGGGGATATTGTTGAGATCAGCGGAGTGGAGGGGGCAGTGGAGGAGGTCGGGATTCGCAGCACCCGGATCCGGCAGTTTGATCAGACAATCTCTATCTTGCCGAACCAGACTTTCACCAATGTGGAAGTACGCAACCTTTCGAAGCGGGAGTCCCGCCGGGTTCGTTTTGAGGTGACCCTCACCCACGAGGCGACGGTATCCCAATTGGAGTGCTTCCTCACCTCGATCCGTGATTTACTTGCGCAGCGAACGGACATTCATCCCGATCAGAACCTGGTTCGACTGACGAAGCTGGACACCAATGGGCTCGGCGTGCTGGTTCAGGCCTTCACGATCTCTACGGACTTTGCAGAATTCATGGCGACGCAGGAAGAGATCCTGCTGCACGTTCGTAAACTGGCCGAAGAACAGGAATTGCCCATCATGCCGGCGAAAGAGGTTCGTCTCTCCGGTGAAGTTGGAGAAACCCGGTCGTCCTGAGTTTTCACCGTTCATTGCGGGCAGATGCCTCGGGGTCACTATATTGCCTAGACATGGGCACACTGGTACATGAATTCTGAACGGTATTGGAAGATCAATCTGCGTTATCTGGGAATCCTTCTCGGGATTTGGTTTCTGGTTTCGTTTGGTGCCAGTATCCTTTTAGTGGACACGCTGGATGCGGTGCGTGTCTATGGCTTTAAGCTGGGGTTCTGGTTTGCGCAGCAGGGCGCAATCTATGTATTTGTGGTGATCATTTTTGTTTATGTGGGCCTCATGAACCGGCTTGACCGAAAATCAGCCGCGGAGGCCCCATGAATGTACAGGCATGGACCTTCGTCCTAGTCGGGCTTTCGTTCGCACTTTACATCGGAGTTGCAATCTGGTCGCGCGCCGGCTCCACCAAAGAATTTTATGTCGCCGGCGGGCGGGTCCATCCAGTATTGAATGGGATGGCCACAGCGGCCGACTGGATGAGTGCTGCTTCGTTTATTTCCATGGCGGGGCTGATTGCCTTTATGGGGCGGGATGGAAGCGTTTATCTTCTTGGATGGACCGGAGGTTATGTGCTCCTGGCGCTTCTTCTGGCACCGTACCTGCGTAAGTTCGGCAAATTTACCGTCCCTGACTTTGTCGGGGACCGTTACTATTCTCAGGCTGCCCGTTTCGTGGCCGTACTCTGCGCCATTTTTGTGTCCTTTACGTATGTGGCAGGGCAGATGCGAGGAGTTGGGATTGTATTTTCCCGTTTCCTGGAGATTGATATTGTGTGGGGCGTCGTGATCGGAATGGGGATCGTGTTTTTCTATGCGGTTCTCGGGGGAATGCGTGGGATCACTTACACCCAGGTCGCCCAGTACTGCGTGCTGATTTTTGCGTACCTGGTTCCGGCAATCTTCATTTCGTTGCTGATGACAGGGAATGTGATTCCGCAAGTGGGCTTTGGGAGTACGTTGGTGGATGGTTCAGGGACTTACCTCCTGGATAAGCTCGATGGTTTGAGTACCGATCTCGGTTTCGCTGCATATACGAGCGGACAGAAGAGCACGATGGATGTCTTTGCCATCACCGCCGCCCTAATGGTTGGGACTGCAGGGCTTCCGCATGTGATTGTGCGATTTTATACGGTGCCGCGAATGCGGGATGCTCGTACGAGTGCGGGCTGGGCGCTGGTATTCATCGCACTTTTGTACACGAGTGCACCAGCGGTTGCAGCGTTTGCGCGGACGAATCTGTTGACCACGATTGTTGACCGCCCGTATTCTGAGGTGCCAGGGTGGTTCAAAAACTGGGAGCAAACCGGCCTGATTGAGTTTGAGGACAAGAATGGAGATGGCAGGATCCAGTACGTGGGTCCGGCATCAGAGCAGGAGAATGAGTTAACGATTGACCGGGATATCATGGTGCTGGCGAATCCGGAAATTGCCAACCTGCCTGGTTGGGTAATTGGACTAGTTGCTGCTGGCGGGCTTGCGGCGGCACTCTCCACTGCTGCCGGACTCCTTCTGGTTATCTCCACGGCGGTTGCCCGGGATCTTCTGAAAAAGGGGTTCATGCCGGAAATTTCGGAGAAGCGGGAGCTTTTGACGGCACGGATCACAGCAGGAGTGGCCGTCCTGATCGCAGGCTACTTCGGCATTGATCCTCCGGGCTTTGTCGCACAGGTGGTTGCATTCGCGTTTGGCTTGGCTGCCGCGTCGTTCTTCCCAGCGATTATCCTGGGAATATTTACGCGGTGGATGAATAAATATGGGGCAGTGAGCGGGATGATCACAGGGATCGTATTTACTGCAGGCTACATCGTTTTCTTCAAGTTCGTGCGCCCAGAACTCAACAGCGCAGACTATTGGCTGCTGGGCATTTCACCTGAAGGGATCGGGACCATAGGGATGATGCTGAATTTTACGGTGGCCATTACCGTTTCCAGGTTCACGCCATCACCACCTGCCTCAATCCGTACGCTGGTGGATCGCATCCGGACTCCCGGCGATTAGGTCATTATTCTTATGATTATGCTACATAACGCTACAGGTGTTAGATTAATAGATAGTCCAACGACCTTAAGGCCATGACTACAAGATATCTGATCATCGCAGCGTTTTTTCTTTTCGGGTGTGTAGAGACCGATCCCGAAGGTGCCTCTGAAACTTCCATGACCGGGGAGGTGCAGCAGGCGGGCGGGGATTCATGTCCGAGCCTTGTAGGCTCATGGGAACTCGTTGAGATCAGAGAGACCTCAACGGCTTTGAGCGGAGAGTTCGAGAGTGATCCCGAATATCGGGAGGCTCCCACGTTGAAGGTGCTCAATGAAACGCACTGGATGTTTGTCCGACAGGCGGCTGAATCGTTTGTTCATGCACAGGGAGGCCGCTATACACTTGACTCCCTGGGCTATACGGAATACGTGGAATACAGTGCGATCCCCCAAAATGTTGGGCAGTCATTCTCCTTTGACTGCATGATGGAAGGAGACTCTCTCTGGCATCACCAAGGTGGCCAGGGGGATACCCGGTATGATGAGGTCTGGCGCCGCATCCAATAAATCGGACTATAATTACTCTCAGTCATTGATTGAATGCAGTTTGCCCCGGTTGATTATGTGGTGTTTGGGGCATACTGTCTCCTCATTGTTTCGTTAGGACTCTGGGTTTCCCGGGGAAAGAAAGGGCATGTCCGGGATGCCGAAGACTATTTCCTGGCGAGCAAGTCTCTTCCGTGGTGGGCCATCGGTGCTTCGCTCATTGCGTCCAATATTTCTGCAGAGCAGTTTATTGGAATGTCAGGGTCCGGATTCCGGCTGGGTTTGGCAATTGCCACCTATGAATGGATGGCTGCGATCACACTGCTTCTGGTCGCGTGGCTGTTTATCCCGATCTATCTGAAGAAGGGCATCTACACGATGCCACAATTTCTGGAATCGCGCTACGATGCGCGTGTACGGACGCTTCTGGCTGTTTTCTGGCTCTTGGTGTATGTATTCGTGAATCTGACGTCGGTCGTGTACCTCGGTGCCCTTGCCCTGGAAGGAATCATGGGTGTTACCCTGTGGCAGGGCGTTCTTGCGCTTGCAGCTTTTGCTACGGTTTACAGTGTTTACGGAGGACTCAAAGCGGTTGCATGGACCGATGTGGTTCAGGTCTGTTTTCTGATTGGTGGTGGGCTTTTGACCACGGTCCTGGCGCTCAATGCCTACAGCGGTGGGGAAGGTATGTTTGCCGGCTTTGCAAAGCTGCTTGACGAAGTTCCAGACCGCTTTAATATGATCCTTCAGCAGGGGGAGCTGCTCTACATTGATGATGACGGGATCCGGCAGGATGCGTGGGAATTGCTTCCCGGGATTGGGGTTCTCGTTGGTGGGATGTGGGTGGCAAATCTGTTCTACTGGGGATGCAATCAGTACATCATTCAGCGCACGCTGGCCGCGCCAACGCTGCGGGAAGCACAGCGAGGGGTTGCATTTGCCGGTTTTCTCAAGCTGCTCCTACCCCTGATCGTTGTCATCCCCGGAATCATTGCATATGCACTTGCAGCCCCAATCGAAACTGCAGACAAGGCCTATCCATGGCTCCTGAACGAATACGTGGGTCCGGGGCTGAAGGGACTGACGTTTGCCGCATTGATTGCAGCGATCGTATCCTCTCTGGCTTCGATGATGAACAGTACGAGCACCATCTTTACGATGGACCTGTACCGCAACTACATTCGACCCAGTGCCAGCCAACAGGATCTAGTTCGTACGGGGCGGGTGGTCGCACTCGTCAGCATGGCCATTGCCGCGGCCTTGGCACCACAGCTGGCCTCCCTGGATCAAGTGTTCCAGTATATCCAGGAATATACTGGCTTCGTGAGCCCGGGCGTTTTGGCGATTTTTGTTCTAGGGCTGTTCTGGAGGAAAGCAACTCCGAATGCGGCACTGATCTCCGCTGTGCTCAGCATTCCTTTGTCCGTCCTCATAAAATGGCTTCTGCCCGGCATGCCATTCATAGACCGGATGGGATGGGTGTTTGTGATTTCTCTGGCACTGATCGTTGTCGTCTCCCTGATTGAGGGGAAGGGAAAGGACAGCAGCAAAGCCATCCGCTTGGGGCGCAATATCATCCAGACGGATCCGGTATTTGCTATCCTGTCCTTTGCGATTTTAGCAATCACGGCAGCTTTGTATGTGATTTTCTGGTAATCCGGTTTATCGCCGCATGGACAGGTGAAGTTTGAGTTACATGATACTTGGGCGATACCACCACAGGACCATGACCTTCAGCACGATGGTGGCGACACACTACATAATGTCTACTTCACACGAGGACAGTCTCTTTCGTTGAAAAAAAAACAGAATTGTGAAGATTATATGGATAATTTGAAAATTTTTAATTAAATTAGCAGAAATCTGTAATCCGTTCGGTCGGAAGCTTTCTCTGTGGGCTGCTTCGTGTGAGAGCTGAAAACGCTTACATCCTGCAATGATTGGGCGGCATGTGTCTCTGATCTGCTCTGCTTTACGAGGGTGGACAGGGGCTAAATTAAGATGCAAACAGTAAGTAAATGGAGGATTTACTATGAGATTTAAACAGTTATTAGGCTTAACAGCGCTTTTACTGCTCACCGTACCCGTGGCATTTGCTCAGCAGGGCAAGATTGACGGGGTAGTCACCGATGCTGCAACAGGGGAGACGATCCCTGGGGCAACTATCGTCCTTGAGGGCCTTGCCCAAGGCGCGATCACACAAGTGGACGGTTACTACTTCATCAACAATGTTCGGCCTGGGACCTACACGCTGGTGGTTTCTTTTGTTGGGTTTGCAACCCAGCGAGTTGAGGGAGTCCGGGTTTCTACCGGGTTGACCTCGACCAGGGATGTCCAACTGAGTGAGGAAGCCATTGGCTTGGATGAAATCGTGGTCATGAGTGAGCGTCCAATTGTTCAGTTGGATGTTTCGGCGAACGTGGCCAGTCTCAACTCGGAAGCTTTTGAAGACCTCCCCGTTGCCGGCGTCAGTGAAGTGCTTGACCTGCAGGCAGGGATTGAGCCTGGCCTTCGTGTACGGGGCGGGGGATTGAATGAAGTTGCCTTTGTAGTAGATGGAATGAATCTGCGGACAGGGCGCGCCCATCAGCCATTCACAAACATCAGCTATACCTCATTAGAGGAGGTACAGGTGCAGACCGGTGGGTTCAATGCGGAATACGGAAATGTTCGTAGTGGTATTGTAAATGTCACAACCAAGGAGCCTTCCCGGACTCGCTATACCGTTGATGCACTTTACCGTTATCAACCAGCTCAAGCCAAGTCGCTTGAGGGGCTGGGTGGAGTCTCACTGGATGACTGCAACTACTCCGGCCCGGTAACAGGGGATTGTGACAGCTGGTTTATTCGTCCGTTCCTAGATCCAGCGGTTGCGATGGAGGGAACAGGTAACGGTGCCTGGGATTCCTATACCCAGAACCAGTACAATGCTTTTGAGGGATGGAATGCACTTGCTGCTCGGCTCGTGAAAGATGAAGGGTTTGATGTCACGGCCCAGGATATGCAGAACTATTTCAAGCATACGCACCGCAAAGATAACGAGATCACCAAGCCTGACTATGAGGTGGATGTGACGGTTGCGGGGCCACTGGTTCCAGGCTTTAGCAGTAGAATGGGTGATTTGCGTTTCTCCGCCTCTTATCGGGGAACTCAGACCGCCTATCTCTACCCGCAGACCCGGGATGCATTCACAAACCAGACATTCCAGGGTAAGATTATCTCGAATGTCAGACCCGGGATGAAGTTGAGTGTGCAGGGGATGAAGGGTATTGAGCGGGGGATTAATCAGAGCCAAGGGAGTGCGGATCTTCGGATGTACAACGGAAATATGCCTTCTTATCCGTGGTGGGGAGCAGGAGCCGATATCGTGGATGGCATCAATCGTCGAGGGCGTGTCATTCTGTCTGATGGTGCATTCCCGCTTGCCAATATAGATCATACGTTATTGGGTGCCACGTTTACCCATACACTGAGTGCGAGTACTTTTTATGAGGTTCACCTACAGAATATTTCTTCAAAGTATCGCAGTCACTTCCCGAATCTTCGCGACGGCTCGTACACTGAAAACGGCGTATTTTTCCCGGTCCCCTATACGAATAACTTCGGCCGATTAACTCCAGAAGGGGAAGCAAACAGGGATCAAATCATCTGCTTTGGTGGGGGCAGCGACCTCAATGGAGATGGGACGGTCCTTCCCTACTGTGTGGGTGATGAGCCGTTTGGATTTTTGGGTCAAGGCGGAAACCTTCTGGGTGGAGCGGAGACCACCGGTGGTCACTGGGTCAAAACCCGGGATACCTCCGATGTGAGTGTCTTTACCGGACGATTTGATCTGACCAGTCAGGTGACTCGCGTGCTTCAGATCAAGACAGGTGCAGAACTCATTATCAGCGACTACGACCTGAACTATAAAAGAGTCAACCTAGCCTTGGTCGGACCGGAACCTGAAGCGGATTACCCGCTCTCACGTGAGCCGATCCAGGGTGCAGCTTATGCGCAGGGGAAACTTGAATTCCAGGGAATGATCGCCAATCTGGGAGTCCGTGTTGATTTCTTTGATGCGAATACGGCTTGGTGGGTCGCAGAGAACCCCTATGACCAAGCGTTCCGGCAGCGGGTCGAAGGGTTGGATGAGCTTCTGCCGAAGGAAGATCCAGATGCACAGATCTTCATCAGTCCCCGACTTGGAATTTCTTTCCCGATTACCTCGGAAAGCAAACTCTATTTCAATTATGGCCATTTCCGGCAGATGCTGAATCCGTTTGACGTTTTTGGGGTTCAGCAATCGCGCAACGGGGGGATCGATGTTCTGGGGAACCCAGACCATCCAATGCCACAGACCGTGGCCTATGAACTGGGATTTGACCAAAACCTGTTTGATCAGTATCTGCTAAGGGTCAGTGGATTTTACAGGGACATTCGGAATCAGCCTCGAAATGTGGTCTACAACAGCCTCGGTGGTGTTGTGAATTATACGATCAAGCAGCCATGGAATTATGAGGATGTGCGCGGTGCGGAGGTCACGCTCACTAAATTGCGCGGGGACTGGATCCGGGGGTTTGTGAACTACACCTTCCTTCAGACGAAGGGTGGTAATTTTGGCTATCAGCGGTTCAACGAGAACACGTTCCAGCAGCGCAACTATTTGCGGACATCCACGGACTATCGCCTGTCGGCTCCACTTGCTGAGCCGTTTGCCCGTGCGAACCTGCTCTTCTTGACGCCAAGCAGCTTCGTTCCTTCGGTGTTCAATGGTGCATTACTGGGGGATTGGAGAGTCAGCCTTTTGGGTGAGTGGCGTGCAGGCAGCCAGTGGACATGGGCTGGTGGTGGAGGAACACCGCCGGAACTTCAGCAGAATGTGCGCTGGCGGAGCTATTTGAATTTTGATCTTCGTTTCACGAAGCATGTCAATACGCGCTATGGCGGTGCACAGGTCTTTCTGGATGTTGCGAACTTGTTCAATCGTCGTCATCTCTACAATGTGACTGGCTTCCATCCAGATGGTCGGGACTTTGATCGATATATGTGGTCACTGCACCTGCCGGAAGATATCTTTGATCAGTTGAATGCGGTGGATGAAACATTGCCGTATGCAGAAAAACAGGGACTCCCGTATATCTGGGTTCCAGGTGATGATCGTCCCGGAGTATTTCGTCATCCAGATGTAGCTTATCAGCCGATTGAAGCATTCAAGTCGCTGGATAATGTCTCCAATCCGAACACCAGTGCCTGGTATTGGGCAGCGGATACAGGGACCTACTCCCGCTGGAATGGATCTTCCTTTGAAGAAGTACCGAGTGATGAAGTAAATAATGTGCTTGAGGATAAAGCGTACATTGATATGCCGAACCTCCGGTTCAATACGTTCCTAAATAATCGGCGGATCACGTTAGGGATTCGCGTAACCTTATAGCTTGCAGTAAGGCTGCCACCTTTTCGGGGTGGCAGCCTGCTGACTGACACAAAAATTTGACTTAGCAAGCTCATGAAAATCAGATACCATTTCAAGGCGTTATCAATCGGCACGCTTTTGCTGATACTCACGCCGACCGTTGCCATGTCTCAGTTTACGGCTCAGTGGCTGGACATTGGCACATTCCACAGTACCTATACCGAGTCAGGGGCGCAGCACGAAGGCAATTCTTCTGCTTCAGATGGCATGGAGTGGCCCGCTATTCTGCGTAATAGCAGTCACTATCGGGCCAGAGCACTTTGGCTTGGAACGAAGAACTGGACATCGCAAGACGGGCAAAATTTTCCGTACTTCGTGGCTCGAATTGGTCCGCGTACAGCCGGTGCGGATGTGACGTATCCGGTACAGAACCGGTTGATCAGCAGGACAGAGGATACGGTCGTAGAAGTAGATGGAGCTCTATCCTTTGACAATGTGGCGGTCGTTGACGAGATTGACCCGTCCCTTCCAGCTGACCGGATGATTCACAACATCCACAACACCTATATCGGTATTACGGTGGACCGGAAAGCATACACCTATGTGAATCAGGTGCACGATGACTACAATGTCATAGAATACACCTACACCAACAGTGGCAATACCGACGAAGATGAGGACATTGAGTTGCCGGATCAGAGCCTAAGTGAAACGTATTTTTTCCGTATCCACCGGCTCAGAGGAAATCTGCAGGGAGCTTGGGCTGTCAGTGGTGGACAGGTCTGGGGGAAGTTCAGTATGATTGATGTCGTAGGAGACGGGCATGCAGATTATCCCATCTCGTTCACATCCCAGTATCTCTGGATTGGGATTGACCCAGAAACCCAGGGAGATTATGACCGTTTTGGTGCATCGCTGTTTTTCCAGCGAAATAACTGGCCCCAAGGCGACACAATCGGGCGTTTGGCAGGAGCCACTTATATGGGGCGTGCCACGATTCATGCCGATAATTCTCCGACAGATCCCACGTATATCCGCTGTACGACGGCTACGATTAACACCTGTCAGCCATCGACCATGGGATTCATGGACCAGGATGAAGCGCTGACATCGGATGGTAGTTCGCACGAAAATTATTACGAGTGGGGCATCCGGACACGGGAAAATCCTGACCGGATTGAAGGTGGCTCGGCCCATATGTTCCCCCACTACGCGGACCGGATTGAGCCGACGGGCATTTTCTGGGAACCCAAGAATGACTCCTCTACAGGGAAACAGGGAGGGCATGCAATTACCACGGCCTATGGTCCCTATGATTTTGCTCCGGGAGAGAGCGTTCGAATTGTTGTGGTCGAAGGCGTTGGCGGGTTGTCCATTGATGCAGCGGTGCGAATTGGGAGAGCGTTCAAGCTCGGCGGACAAGATCGGGATACACAGTTGATCCGATACGATGCAAATGGGGATGGAATGATTCAAACAGGCACTTTTGATTTCAGCATCAACCAAATGGATGTAGATGGTGACGGCATGTTTGACACGTTTGGTCATGGATTGGAGGAAATGACCAAGAATCAGTGGGTGGTCACCGCGAGAGACTCATTATTGCAGACGCAGCAGCGAGCGATCAACCTCTATGCAGCTAGCAATAATATGTCGACCTATCCGGTTCCAGAGGCCCCTCACTCTCCTACGAGCTTTACGGTTGTAGGACGCCCAGACAAGGTTGAGATCGCTTGGACCAATCCGGCCGGTGGGCCTAATCGTACGGCATGGAAATTGTACCGAACTTCCCGGTTTGAGGATTACATCTACCAGAACTGCATGAATCTTGACACCAGGCAGTTTATCGATGGCTCGGATGCGACAGATCCCTCTGCAGCAGCACAGCAGGAGCGTTGCGGCTATGATCTCATTGCGGATCTTGGTCCAGGGGCAACGTCGTACGAAGACACCGACCTGAACCGGGGGACGGATTATTATTACTATCTGCAGGCAACTGGTGGGCCGCAGCCCGTTGATCCTGATGGGATTGGTGGAACCCCGGGTGGCGAACCACTTCTCAGTTCCCGTTATCTCACTCAGACGTACCTGCCCGTGAACCTCAAGCGTCCTCCTTACGGAGCAACAGGGACGGTGGCAGATGCGCGTATTGTGCCGAACCCGGTGAATCTTGGCTCGGATCCAACCATACGGTTTGACCAGGAAGATCGGGTGGCGTTCTTCAACATTCCCGGAAATTGCACGATCAAGGTCTATACCGAAATCGGTGAACTGGTTCATACGATCGAGCACAACGACGGAAGTGGAGATGAACTTTGGAACCTGACGACTACGTCTCGACAGCTACTGGTCAGTGGCATTTATATCGCTGTCATTACAGACAACGATACGGGCGATGAGGCAATTCAGAAATTCACGGTAATCCGGTAGATGTGGTTCGCGCTGCGCTTTGATGGTAAAGCGCGGCGCGCAACCCATCACCTAAAGAAAACACAATGAAATGAAAAAGTATACTCTCTTTTCAACATTGACCATCCTGGCGTTTGTATTCGGTGGTGTGTCAATGTCTTATGGCCAGGTAGGCCTAACGCCGGATACGGAGGTGGAAACAGATAAGCGTGCTCAGACTGGCATGAAGTTTCTCAGTGCATCCGTGGATGCACGGGCATCTGCGATTGGCTCTGCCATGACGGCGGAACTGACGGGTTCCTCGGTGTCTATGTTCTATAATCCTGCAAGTATGGGCTTCATGCCCGGACGCATGTCTGCTGCAGCGACGAATATGTCGTTTATTGCGGATATTGGATACACGCAGGCCAGTATTGCTTTCCGCCCAGGTTCATCTGCCAACTATGGTGTCGTGGGCGTCTCGCTTGTATCGGTCGACTACGGGGAATTCAATCACACGATTCGTGCGAATAACGATAATGGATTTATTGAAAACGGCACGTACAGCCCCACGGCGATGGCAATTGGACTCGGATATGCCCGGTCTTTCGGTGACCGCTTCTCGGCCGGTGGAAATATCAAGCTGGTTTTTCAGGATATTGGTTCAGGATTTGCAACCTCGCAGGATTTTGATACTGGAGCCATTGCTACGACGGAAGATTATAGTGTCCAGACGGTCGCCTATGACTTTGGCATTGTCTACTCAACCGGTTTTGAGAGTCTCGTAATCGGTATGAGTGCCCGCAACTTTGCGCAGGAGCAGACCTATGTACGCGAACGGTTTGAATTGCCTTTGACCTTCCAGATAGGAATGTCGATGAACTTGGTAGATCTTACTGCGATTGATCCAGATATGCACAGCATTCAGTTGCATGTGGATGCGCAGCGGCCACGTGACTTTGCAGAGCATGTTCGCTTTGGTCTGGAGTACACCTTCATGAATATCGTATCACTGCGTGGAGGATTTGAGCAGATGGGTGTCAGTGAAGAGCAAGGATTCAGCGCTGGTGCAGGACTTCGATATGGATTCGGAGGATTCAATATTGGAGCGGATTATGCCTACACCGACTTCGGGGTATTTGGCGCAGTCAGTCGGGTTGGACTTCAGATTGGTCTGTAGAGCTTCGGCGTGACCAATCCTGGGTAAAAAATATTCAGGTTGGAGGCGGAGAATTGGGATCAGATCCCGGTTCTCCGCTTTCTTTATTGCGATGAGGTATTGGGTTGATTCGACTGCGGCTTGCAGGATAGGAGTCCTCGTTCTAGTCTCGTTTGGGGTATCCAGTTGCCAGATGTCGGAGGATCCTGTTCCTGAGCAGGGATTCATCCGATTCACCAAGGTAACCGATGAGGTGGGCCTCGGCATGTTTCGGCATGATAACGGAGAGGATGGCAAAAAGTATTATGCAGAGCAGATGGGCTCGGGAGCGGGCTTTATTGACTATGATGGAGATGGTTGGCTGGATATATTGCTTGCAGGGGGCGGATACTGGGATCGGGTCCCACATCCGTGGTATAAGTCCCTATGGATGTATCGTAATATGGGGGATGGCACATTCACGGAGGTGACCGACCAGGTAGGATTGAAAGACCTTGATGCGTTCACCCTTGGAGTGGCGACAGCGGATTATGACAATGATGGGGATCAGGATATTCTGATCACCAACCTGAATGAAAATATGCTCTTGGAAAATAAAGGAGGAGTATTCGGGCGCAGAGGAGTCGATGCAGGACTCAGTTCAGAGGATGAATGGAGCAGTTCAGCCCTGTGGATTGATGTAAATCGGGATGGTTGGCTGGATGTGTACGTGGGCAATTATGCGGACTGGACCCCGGAAACTGATAAATTTTGCCCGGAAGGCGGAGTTGAGAAGCTCTATTGTATTCCTGCAGACTACCATGGACAGGCCAGTCGTTATTATGAGGCCCGAGGGGATGGGTCATTCGTGGACCGAACCCAGAAAGCTGGTGTGCATCATCCACTCGGAAAAGCACTTGGAATGGCAGAATGGGACTTTAATCAGGATGGCTGGCCGGATTTTGTGGTAGCAAATGATGGAGAGGGAGATCTGCTGTTTCTAAATAATAGAGATGGTACGTTTTCTGAGCGTGGTGTCCAGAGCGGCATTGCATTCAGTGATCATGGGGAAGCCCGTGCAGGAATGGGTATTGATATCGGAGTGGTGGACCAGACTGGTAACCCCTCAATTTTTGTGGGCAACTTTTCCACAGAAATGATTGGTGTCTATCGGTATCTGGGCAACGGTTTATTTGCAGATCGTGCTGCAAGGTCCCAGATCGGCCAGCCTAGCCTCAACACGCTTACCTTCGGGCTCATGCTCATGGATGTAGATCTGGATACAGATCTGGATCTGTTTGTTGCCAATGGACACGTCTATCCGGATCGACTGGTTGGACAGGATAAAATCACCTATGAGCAGCGGGCACAGCTGTTCGAGAATGATGGAGGCGGTTTGTTTGAGGAAGTCTCCCCTGCAACGACTCCCCCGCTTACAATAGAGATGGTTGCCCGTGGCGCAGCTTATGGAGATTATGATCGGGATGGGGATCTGGATATCCTTATTGTGGAGAACAATGGGCCAGCACATTTATGGCGTAATGATGTCAGTGGACGTAATTGGCTCCGGGTAACCGTCACGGGTACCAATGGAAACCTTGACGCGTTTGGGACACATATCTGGGTACATGCTGGCAACCAGGTTCAAGAGCGCCGGATTCGATCAGGGGGCAGTTACCTGTCTCAGAATGAAATCGTTGCCGCATTTGGGATGCTCGATATTGAAGTTGTGGACAGTATGCTTGTCAGTTGGCCTGACGGGCAGACGCAGGTCTTGTATGATCTTCCCGTGAATATTGAGGCCCATATTACTCAGGGACAGGAGGGTTGGAGTACTCGTCCAATGCCTGGCAGAGCCAATTAATTGATGCGGAGTGTGATTGCAGCATGCGTGGGGATTACCCTGATTGCGGGATGTACAGGGGAGGCACCCCGGGATCCAGATGCAATCAACACGCTGTTTATGGACATGACTGAGGAGATTGGACTCGGAGGGGTTGCGCATAATCACGGCGGGTTCGGGAATTCCTGGGCGCCGGAAATTGTCGGCGCAGGAGGGGCATTCTTTGACTACGACCAAGACGGCTGGCAGGATATTCTTGTAGCGACAGGAGGGGCATTCGAAGGAGAACCTCCACTTGGAGCACACCCGGCTCTGCGACTGTTTCGTAATCTTACCAACGGACAATTCGATGAGGTGACCCAGTCGGCTGGCTTAGCCCTGCTGCACGCGTACAGTCTGGGAGTGACCATCGGGGATTACGACAACGACGGGGACCAGGATATCTATGTGACCACCTTGGAGGAGGATCTGCTACTTCGTAACACGGATGGCGTCTTTGAGGAAATTGGACAGGCGGCGAAGGTCGGCCTAGTCAGCGAGTGGAGTACGAGTGCAATGTTCTTTGACGCAAACCGTGATGGGTTCCTGGATCTCTATGTTGGAACGTATGTTCACTGGACGCCCGAAGATGATATTTACTGCAGTTTCGGTGGCAGTAAGGTATACTGCACACCTGAGCTTTATGAAGGGATCGCCAGTCGGTACTACCAGAATAACCGAGATGGCACCTTCACAGATCTTACGGAGCAGGCAGGATTTTTGTCGGGAGTCAATGCAGGTCGGGACAAAACGTTAGGGGTTGCGGAACTGGATGCAAATCAGGACGGATGGCCCGATGTGTTCGTTGCAAACGATACAGAGCGGGACATGCTCTTCATGAACCAAGGCGACGGAACGTTCGTCGAAACGGGCGTTCCCAGTGGGGTCGCGTATGATCAGCATGGGAAGCCGCGAGCCGGTATGGGCGTCGATATTGGGGTGGTGGATGATTCGGGGGAGCCATCTATCTTTGTCGGCAACTTTTCAGATGAGATGGTAGGGGTCTATCGGCATATTGGCAATGGCATCTTCAATGATCGTGCGGCTGCATCAAGGATAGGGCAGCCTAGCCTGAAGACCCTCACCTTTGGCCTTGTACTCTTTGATGTTGATCTAGACACAGATCTGGACGTACTGATTGCCAATGGTCATGTACAGACACATATTGCTCAGATTGTAGATGGAGTCACCTTTCGGCAGCGTCCGCAATTATTTTTGAATGATGGAGCAGGCATGTTCACAGAGATGCCAGCAAGTGGGCCACTGGCGGCGCCCTTTGTCGGTCGGGGGCTGGCTACAGGGGACTATGACCGTGATGGTGACTTGGATGTTCTTCTGGTTGAGAACAATGGCCCCGTACACGTATGGCGGAATGAGTCCGAGGGGGGAACTTGGCTCCGGGTTGAACTCACAGGTACTAGGAGTAATCGCAATGCGTACGGTGCACAGATCCACCTGTGGAGTCGTGGACACATGCAGGTGCGGCGTATTCGTACGGGTTCCAGCTATTTGTCCCATTCGGAGTCTGCTGCCTTTTTTGGGCTTCAGGGGACACCAGACAGTCTTTACGTTCGTTGGCCAAGCGGCCTGGAGACCTGGGTTTATGGACTACCGACCAACACCACGGTACACGTTTTAGAAGATGAATTGTAAGGAAATAATTCGAATTGGGGGGATAATCCTACTTTTCGTTTTTGGAGCATGCAGACAATCCGCCCCTGACCCACAGGTCCCAGAAGAGATCCAGCAGGCTCCTCAGATTGTATTTACAGACATGACGGAGTCTGCCGGTCTGGGAGATTTCTGGCACGAAACCGGAGCTTTTGGAGAAAAATGGTTTCCAGAGACGATGGGGGCAGGAGGGGGATTTCTGGATTATGATGGGGATGGAATCCTGGATATTTTGCTGATCTCCGGCAGTGTATTTCCATCGCAGGGAGCGATTTCAGAGTCCTCGATCCGTCTGTATCGCGGCAGTGAGGGTGGGCAATTCACAGAGGTGACCCAAGAGGCTGGCCTGCAACCTCTTCAGAGCTACGCATTTGGTGTGAGTGTTGCAGATTACGATAATGACGGCGACCCCGATGTGTTTGTCACAGCGTTGTATGAGAATCTTCTGCTTCGTAATGAAGGAGGAGTTTTTCGCGAAGTCAGTCAGGAAGCAGGACTGGGAGGACATAGCGAGTGGAGCAGTGCAAGTGTGTTTCTGGATGCGGATCGGGATGGATTTCTGGATTTATATATAGGGAATTATGTTCACTGGACTCCTGAAGAGGATATTTACTGCACACGGGTAGGGGATAAGAAATCCTATTGCACCCCAGAGCAGTATGAGGGAATTGCAGGGCGGTTTTACCGGAATCGAGGGGACGGCACATTTGAAGAGAGGTCGGATGATTTTGTCGGTTTGCCTGGCAAAACGCTTGGGGCTGCGGGGATAGATTACAACCGGGATGGATGGCCGGATTTGATTGTTGCAAATGATACCCAGCGGGATCTCCTTTTTGAAAACCAGGGAGATGGGACTTTTATTGAGAAGGGCGTGGTCAGTGGGATCGCGTTCGATGAAAACGGGCGTGCACGTGCCGGAATGGGGATTGATATTGGTGTGGTGGACCATACCGGTGGAGAGACGGTATTCATAGGGCATTTCTCAGGTGAAATGGTGGGTGTCTATCGACATATGGGTAACGGAATCTTTACCGAACGGGCAGCGGTTTCCCAGATCGGACGGCCGAGCCTGCGCACGCTGACCTTTGGGCTGCTGCTGGCTGATTTTGACCTGGATGAAGACCTGGATCTAGTCACGGCCAATGGCCACATTACCGAAGATATCGGAGAGGTGGAGGAAGGAGTTACATTTCGACAGCGGACGCAGCTGTATGTTAATGAGGGAGGGGGACGATTTTTCGAGTCGGAGCCGACCGGTGTTCTCTCAGAATTCATGGTGGCACGGGGGGCGGCGTGGGCAGACTATGATCAGGACGGAGACCCGGACCTGCTCATCACGGAGAATGGTGGACCCGTACATCTTTGGCGTAATGACACGTCCTACGGGAACTCACTGACTGTAAAGTTAATCGGCTCCGAGAGCAACCGGGATGCGATTGGAAGCCTTGTTCGTGTGCATGTGAATGGGAAGTGGCAGGAGCGCTATGTGCGGACCGGTACGAGTTATCTTTCCCAGAGCCAACGGTGGCCGCTGTTTGGCTTGGGCGTGGCAGAGTCCGTGGATTCGTTGGAAGTGCAGTGGCCAAACGGCGGCTTCATGAGCCGCACTGCCATACCAGCCGGAACGATTACACTGGTGGAAGAATCATAGTCCATATCATTTTACCAAGCCATCAATGCAACCAGAAAAAAGCGGATATTCAGCAGTAGAGAAAGCCACTGGAGCAGCCATGAAGTCAGGTGATTCTGCGCATGGAGTACGGCAGATCTATGGGAGTGCGGCTGGCATCCTTCTGCTTTGTCTGTTCATCGTGGTATCTGGTTGCCGTGAACCGGTCGGGATTGCCCAGCAGCAGCGAAACAGCCTCTCTCCGCGAGTTTCTAGGTATATGATTGAGGCGGAAGGGGCGTTTTCCCGGGGCATATATGAGTTGGCACTGGCCTATACGGACAGTGCAGAGGCCTATGTACCGGACTTGGCTGATCTTCACTTTTTACGGGGCAAGGTCTACACGCAACTCAATCAATTGCAGGTGGCACAGGCTGCCTATCAGGTCGTCCTGGAGATTGACCCAGAGTATGCAGGTGCACGGTTCGATATGGGACTGAATAGCTTTCGGCGGGGTAAGCTCCGTGATGCAATAAATTTTTATCTGGAGGAAGAACTTGAAGTTGGCCCGACCACTGCTCTCTATCACGAATTGGGCCGAGCTTATGCAAAGATTGGTGCGCCAGACAGCGCAAAGTCTGCATATGAACAGGCATTATTGTTGGATCCAGAGCACACGACAACCTATATGTGGCTTGGGCAACTGCTGGAAGAAACCGGGGATCTGGAAGGCGCACTGGAGATGTCTTTGAATGGTCTCAGATTACGCCCGGATGATTTGGATTATCAGTATATCGTGGGAACGCAGTACTTCCGTCTCGACTCCGCCGAAGCAGCACTCCCCTATCTTGAGCCTGTAGCCGAAGAATGGACATGGCACCACGGTGCACAATTCAATCTCGGACAAGTCTACATGCGGCTCGGGCGAGAAGCGGAGGCAGAGATTTATTTTGCTAGAGCAGATGAAGCCCAGCAACTTCAGCAGCGTGTCAACGAGGCCCAGAATGCAATCAATAATGACCCTACCTCGCCAGCCAACTGGATTGAACTGGGGAATCGGCTTCGGGAGTCCAAGAGATACAGCCGTGCGATTGAGGCGTACAAGAATGGGTTGACGATTCAAGTTCCTCCAGGGCTTGCGCTGTACATGCAAACGAACCTCGCCACGCTTTATATGGAGTGCGGGGATCTGAGTGAGGCAGGCAGGGGGTTTGAAGCAATCTTGCGGGCAGATCCGGATTTAAGTGTAGCGAGACTGAATCTAGGGATCGTATATGTGCAGGGTGGCAAATTTGACGAGGCACGTGCTACATGGAGGGAGCTCCTGGAAAGAGAGCCACAAAACACTGCTGCTCAGAGTTATCTGGAGCAGCTGGATACAATGGATCAAAACGAATATGTGGAAGCGAGTACTAATGATTGCCGCGACAGCGGTTAGTTCAAGTTTTGGGGCACAATCCCAGATCATTCAGGATGGAGACTGGGTCGGGCAGATTATTCATCGGAACGGTCAGTCCATGGAGGTGACCTATAAGGTTCAGAACGGGGAAGATGGTTTGCAGATCACACTTGTGGTAGAGGAATATGGCCCCTTTCAGTTTAGAGATATACGGGCAACCGCAGACAGTCTTTTCTTTGTGTGGGAGCCCTCGTTCGAGTTGCCATGCACACTGGCACGTCTTCCTGACGGGGTATATCACGGTGTATGCGCAGACCCGTGGGGAGGTTATGGAGGGGCAATCATGGCACCTCCCGGCTCCGACAGAGATGCGTTAACCCTGGATGAGATGACGTTCAGAAGTATCTCTGGGCTGGAGGCTACGGATTCAGAGCCCGAAGAATGGCGGTTAGGGGAAGCCTATCCGAAGGGGAGTACCGTGGTACTGAACGACCTGGACGTGAATTATATTGATGCAGGCACGGGCCCGGAGACGGTAGTGCTAATTGCAGGGCTGGGAGATAACCTTACCACTTGGGAGGTACTTCAGCAGAGTTTGGCACAGAATCTCCGTACGATTGCGTATGATCGGCCCGGTCTGGGGTTATCAAAGGCATCGCCCATGCCCCGTACCCCTGATCAGATGGCATCTGAGTTGAGAGATTTGCTCCAAAGCATCAATGTCCCCGCACCTTATTTGCTTGTGGCACACGCGGAGGGGGCATTTATTGCCCGTCGGTTTGCGGATTTATATATCGAGCAGGTGCGTGGTCTGGTCCTCATCGATCCTGAGCACGAAAAGCAGGCCGAGATATGGAAGGAGTTAGATGCAGAGGCGTGGCAGTCATACTGGAGTCGTGTCAAACGCTTTCAGTCTATGTTGCCGGGAGGGACAGGTCAGGAGTTCAAGGTTTATGCTGGAATAATTGATGAGCAGATCGATCTGGGGCTCTCGTCCACGCCTTCGGTGCCCACCGTGGTCTTGACGGCCGAACGCGTGTCAGATCCCGCAAGTTGGATTGGGGAGTCTCTGGAAGGGCGCCAGGCCTGGAGCAGGTTTCATGCTTCCTGGGTGGAGAAGATGCCCATGGGTACGCATATGATCCTGGATCATGGCTCCTACATCCATCAGGAACAGCCAGACAAAGTAGAGGAGGTCATTCGCAGTATGCTGTCCGGGAAGTAGTTACCGGATGCGTGTGATTCGCTCCGAGGAGATCGGACGACCATCAAGGAAGCTGTGAATGAAGTAGGTTCCGCTGGGTAGCCCTTTCGCGTCAAGTACAATGCGTGTGGGCTGGTGCAATGCAGGTGTCCCGCTGAAAAGTGTCTGGATTCGGCGTCCAACAAGATCATACAATGCAATTACGACCGACCCAGATGTTCCAGAGGTAAACTCAAGCGCAGTCTCGGCGGAGAAGGGATTTGGATAGGGAGCGTAGATCACCAGATCTTCAGCATAGAGTTCAACGGTGACGGGCTCGGAGACTTTGTAGGCACCGGACGCGATGACCTGCCGGATTTGGAATGAATACTGACCGGGGGCCAAGTTGTCAATGGTATAGGTAAAGCTGGTCGGTACTTGTGCATTTCCAGGCACTTCAGCAAGAATTACGAGTGGCTCAATGCGTTCAATCACAAATGTAATTCCAACCGATGACTGGCTTGTAGACCATGCAAGTTGAACAGACCGCTCCCCTGGGATAGCATGTAACTCATTAAATATGACAAAGTCATAGCCTAGGCAATCTTTACGCAGTGGCAATTGACAGATCGGGTTTGCATTCAGTGCTGCATACATGGCATTATCAGGCAGGCAGATTCCGGCATTTTCTGACAGGTTGCACTGATTCAACATTGCGCCAAGTGCTGCCACTTGCAGAGGCAGTATTCCGGTGAGTTCGTTGTCGCTGAGATCAAGGGTCACGAGTTGACTCAGCACGGCATATTCTTGAGGGACACTCCCCTGCAGATTATTTTCCGAGAGGTTGAGTACCTGGAGGTTTGCTAGGGAGGACAAGGATTGGGGCAGATCTCCTGTGAGACGGTTATCCGGTAGGACGATGCTGGTGATCTCTTCATTGTGACAGCTTATGCCGTGCCAGTCACATGGATCTGGGCTGGCAAGCCACCCTTCACTTTGTACCCAGGATGCTCCACTGGTCTCAAAGTAGACAGATTCAAGGCTTTGGCAATCTACGCCCTGACATACTTTGCATGTACTTTGCTGCGAAAGTGAACAGACCTGATGAAGGTTCGCATAGGGCGGTGCATCTGGAATGCATATGCGATTACCTTCCAGATGGCAATTGGTGATCCCGGCAGCGTACGTAGCTGTTGTGAGAGAAAGTGCCCCTTCCAGATCATTGTCGGCGAGCGAGAGCCATACGAGTTGATTCAGTTGAATCAATGCTTCTTCGGGTAGAGCTCCAGAAAACATGTTATTGCTGACATCGAGAAATTTGAGTGCATTCAGACTCCCCAGCCAAGTTGGAAGAGTCCCGCTAAAGAGGTTCTGACTCAGATCCAGGTGCTCAAGTTTGACGAGGTGACGCAAGGAGTCGGGGATAGCTCCGCCAAAGCTGTTTCCACTGAGATCAAGGTGCTGCAGTTCGGTAAGTTGTCCGAATCTTTCGGGTACGGGACCCTCCAATTTGTTATCTCCCAGACTCAGTTCATGAAGGTTGGTCAGGTTTCCTAGTTCTGGCGGGATCGTACCGGTGAAGGCATTATTGCCGAGCAGAAGAACTTCCAGGTGTTTCAGATCTCCGAGCGTGTTCGGGATCTGATGGATCAATTTTTTTTGGCGGACCCCCGGACCGGTATTATCAATACGGATTGATCGCAATTCTGAAAGGAAAGCCAAGTCTCCCGGAAGTGTGCCGGTGAGGTCGTTTCCAGATAGATCAATATGTATGATATCTCTGGGCCAGGCAGAAGATTGGCAAGTGATCCCGTACCAGTCACATGGCTGATTGGTTCGAAGCCATCCGCGCACATTCCGCCAGTTGAATCCATCGGTATCGTAGAAAAGTTTTTCCAGAACTCGACAGTCCTCCAAAGTGATCTGCTCAATCAGGGGACATCCCAAAAATTGTGCATGTGTAGCAGTTGCATGAGAAACTGCAAGGACAAGGATCAAGGGGATAACACGGGTCATGCGCTTGGGAACCTGTGTCATTCTCTTACCACCAGATTTCTGAGTTGTTGGGAATTCAGAAAGATGTAAATGAATCAGCGGGCTATGTCATCAAGCCTGACAGTGAAGCAAGTTCAAAGACAAAGGGTATAAAAGTGCATCGGGTCGGGTAGTGTACACCTTCCATCCACTCATCTTTCATTCCTGACTAGAAAATGACAGCAGTGTTTAGATATTTTGGGCTCTTCTTGCTGGCATTTCTTTGTACGGCATCTGTTGCAAGTTCACAGGTAACGGTTCGGGGTACGGTTACCGATGGGGAAACCGCTACACCTCTGCCCGGCGTGACCGTTGCGGTTCGCGGGACTACACTTGGAACCACAACGGCCCTTGATGGAAGCTATATGCTTCAGGTCCCGATTTCCGATGCTACACTGGTATTCCGATTCATTGGATATCAAACCCAGGAACTGGCTCTGCCTTCAAACACGGAGGAACTCAACATCATCCTGATGCCGGCAATCTTTGGTTTGGATGAGGTTGTTATTGTGGGCTCGCGGCGCCAGCCCAGGCTCTTGAAAGATTCTGCAGTGCCGGTTGATGTACTGGGAGTTTCGGATCTGCAGTCATTGGGCACGACGGACGTAGATCAGGTCCTGCGCTCACAGATCCCATCCTATAATCTTCAGAGCTATACGGGTGATGAAGCTGCCATTGTGCGTCCGGCTACGATGCGTGGCCTGCCGACCGATAATGTAATTATACTGGTAAACGGCAAGCGACGTCACCGGTCCGCCTCCATTGCACTTTCTGGAAGCGCGTTGAATAAGGGAGCACAGGGACCGGATCTCAATATGATTCCAACGATTGCCTTGCGTCAATTGGAGATTCTTCGCGATGGTGCGACGGCCCAGTACGGTGCGGATGCTGTAGCTGGTGTGTTCAACCTGCAATTGCGGGAAGATCAACAGGGGGTGCGCTCTCTTTTACGGACGGGGCAGTATTCGAGAGGAGACGGACGCTATATCCATCTGGCAACGAATGCGGGATTTTCTCTACCCAGGAACGGCTTCTTGAATCTAAGTGCTGAGTACAGGGATGTGCAGCCGACAGTTCGGAGTGTCCAACGCGAAGATGCAAGAATACTGACCGAGCGAGGTTATCCCGTAAACAATCCTGCCCAGATTTGGGGAAGTGCTGATGTAAGCCATAGTGTTATCGGGTTCTTTAATTCGGGGCTGGATTTAACCCCCAGGATCCGAGCCTATGCCTTTGGTGGCGGTGGACATAGAGAACAGGAATACGGCTTCTTTTTTCGCGCACCCGGTACGGAAACCGCTCGCAGCAGTGTGTTTCGCTTTGGTGAGGAACGCGCGGTCATTGACCTGAAGCCGGATCAGGGCCCCGACTGCAAAAATGATGACAGATTACCGGGACTGAATGCTTCAAATCAGGAAGTCCAGGCGTTTATCTCGGAATTCCAGGGTGAGTGTTATTTGTTCAACGAGATGTTTCCGGGCGGATTTACGCCCCGGTTCAGAGGAGATATTTTTGATCTTAGTCTCACGGCAGGTTTACGTGGAGGTCAACAGGACGGACTGAATTGGGATGTCAGTGTAAGTGGTGCCCGGAGTCTCATTAATTATTTCCTGTATAATTCAATCAATGCTTCTTTTGGCCCGGACACGCCGAATTCATTTAAGCCCCGCTCATATTTTCAGCAGGAAGCGGAGGTGTCTGCAGCTTTCTCAATTCCTTTGGCAATTCGGCAACTTTCTTCCCCGATTAACCTAGCCTGGGGGGCAACCTGGCGCACGGAAATTTTTGAAAGCCGGGCTGGAGATCCACTTTCCTGGCAAGTGGGCCCCTATGTAGACCAGGGGTTCAGTGTTGGAGCGAATGGGTATCAAGGTCTGAACCCGATCTTTGCAGGTCGATGGGTACGCCCGAACTTTGCCGTTTATGTTGATGCTGAGGCGGATTTTACCCAGCGACTCCTGGGCAATATTGCGGTGCGGTACGAAAATTATACTACTGATTTTGGAGGAACACTCAATGGGAAGGCAGCGGTTCTTTATCGGACAACCGATCGGATTTCGTTACGTGCGGCAGCAAGTACGGGATTTCGCGCACCGACTCCCGGACAAGCAAATCTGAATGTTTTCCGAACGACCGGATTTTCGAAAGAAAAAGGGCTCATTGAGGTGGGCCTCTTACCGTCAACGCATCCAATCGCGGAAGCGCTGGGAGGCGAACTCCTGACGCCTGAGCTTGCACGCAGTATATCGTCAGGATTGATCATCGAGCTTCGGGAAGGTCTCACATTGACTGCTGACTTTTTTAATATCAAATTAGAGGACCGACTTTCACTCACAGGCAATATTCCAATCACGGACGAGGTCGTGCGGATTATAGATTCGAAGGATCTATTAGGGGGGATTACCAACATCCGGGAAGTCCGATTTTACTCGAACGATTTCAGTACGCGCACCAATGGGTTGGATGTTTTATTAGCAGGGGATCATGAATGGAGTCGTACGCATGCTTCTTTCGGGAGCATTGCATGGAACTGGACGGCTACGAAGCTTACTCATTTTACACCCCCGAGGGAGATCACCAGTTTTCTGGGTGAGACCCTTGAGACTCCCCTGACACTTGGCTTACTTACTCGACAGCGACGGATCGAGCTTGAACGACTGAATCCAAGACACCGTATTGTGGTGACCTACCGACAGGTAGCGAACCAGTGGTCTGGACTGTTGCGTGTAAACTGGTTTGACGGTTGGCAGCAGTGTCGCTTCGGCAGTTCTACATGCCGCGTAGACGGGATAGAGGTTCTAGACGAATTCCCGAGCTCTTGGATTCTTGATGCCGAGATCGGATATGCTCCCCATGATTCCTGGACGATTACCTTTGGTATCAGTAACGTGTTTGATGTTGTTCGAAAGGCACATATTCAGGAAAGTCTCCGACAGGGAAATCTTGCCCCTCGCAGCTCTCCAATTGACCCAAACGGAACGGGCTTGTATTTGCGAATCACATCGCATCTCTATTGATGAGCCTGGTTTTTAAGAAGGCTCTACTTTGATACGATTACCCACATCGTAGCCCGGAAGTAATCCATCAGAGCTGTATTAGATCGGGGTTCTACATCTGAGCACTTGCCGATGTGATGCCGTAGGGGACCTGATTGCACAAGTCGTATGCGGCCCAACCATTCAGCTCTGCGTTGTAAATTATAGGTTCAGTGTCCATGAAACCTAAATCAACCCGTGTCCATTTTCCGGTTCACCTGGCCCTTGGTCCTCCTTCTTCTGGCAGCTTGCAGTCAATCATTGTCTGATCCATCTGACCTGCCGGCCACCGTAGACTATAATTGGCATATCAAACCGATCCTGTCGGATCGCTGCTACAAGTGTCATGGCCCGGATGACCAGGTTCGGAAGGCAGAGTTGCGGCTTGATACACGTGAGGGAGCCTACGGAATCAGTAGGGAAGACTCGACCCTTCGGATCATTACTCCAGGCAATGCTGCTGCCAGTCTCCTGATGAAACACATCACCAGTGAGGATCCGAAACGGCGCATGCCTCCGCCGGAGAGCAATTTATCCCTCTCCCAGCGGGAGATTGCACTTATTGAGCAATGGATTGATCAGGGTGCCACTTGGAAGCCGCACTGGGCTTTCATCCCTCCGGCAGAGCCGATTCTTCCCGAGGTAGATCATGACGATTGGGCTCGCGGGCCGATTGACTACTTTATTTTGCAAAAGATCGAATCTGCGGGACTGTCTCCATCAAGCGAGGCAAGTCGCGCCAAGCTGCTTCGTCGTGTAACGTTCGATTTAACAGGCCTGCCACCAACCCCAGCTGAACTGGATGCTTTTCAGGAAGATCACCATTCTGATGCCTATGAACGCGTTGTAGATCAGCTTCTGGCGCGTCCTGCATACGGAGAACGTATGACCTCTATGTGGCTGGATGTCGCTCGTTACGCGGATACACATGGATATCAGGATGATCGGCCGAGAACCATGTGGCCGTGGCGCGACTGGGTGGCGCGTGCATTTAACGCAAATCTTCCGTACGATGATTTCGTGACATGGCAGATCGCTGGTGATTTGCTGCCGGACGCGACATTCGATCAGCGGCTTGCAACCGGATTTAATCGTAACCATGCGATCACCCAAGAGGGAGGTGTAGTCGCAGAGGAATATCTGACTGAGTATGCTGCAGATCGCACTAATACCACTGCGACTGCATTTCTGGGGCTTACTATGGAGTGTGCCAGATGCCATGATCACAAGTACGACCCAATTCTGCAGGAAGAATACTACAGCATGTTCGCATTCTTCAATGGTGTAGATGAGCAGGCGCAGATCAGTTATTTCGACCTCTCACCGAAGCCCTCGATACGGCTCGAAGATCCAGAGCTGGAAGCCTCTATCCTGCAAACAGAGGCAAGCATTGACTCACTCGAACGAGTGATTGCCTCCTGGCCTCAACCCTCCCCGCTGCCTGAGTGGATGCCGGACCCTGCCACCACGATAGAGTCTGCGCTTCTGACTTTTCTGCCCTTGGAAACCCTTACTTCTCTTGCACATGCTGACGCGATGGCTAATACGGGGCTCGAAAAAATACTTGACCCGCCGGTGGTTATCCGTGGAAAGCAAGGCGGGGCATTTGAATTTGATGGACAAAATTTTTTAAACCTCGGGCTGGAGGCTGATTTTGAGTGGTTTAACCGGTTTTCTTTAAGTACATGGGTGCTTGCGAAAGATCAAACCAAAGATGTCGCCCTGCTCTCCAAGCGAAATGGTGAGCAGAAACGCGGTGGCTATGATCTCGCGCGGACAAAAGAGGGCCGGCTTCGGCTCCGGCTAATTCACGATGGGGAGCATCAAATTTCTGTCGAATCAACCCGTACATTTTTTCCAAATACCTGGGTTCATGTTTCCGCTACGTATGATGGAAGTGGACGGGCAGAGGGCGTACATTTGTACCTGGACGGCATACGAAGTGGGGTTCGTGTTCTCGAGGACACACTTGAGCGTGAAAGTATTCTGAATGGAAATGGACTCCTGGCAGGTCATTGGACTCCCCGGAATCGTACGATTGACGAGATTGAGGGGATGACCGGTGGGGCTTTGGATGAGCTGTATGTACATGCCAGGGCACTCACTGATATTGAAGTTGCCTATCTGGCAGGACAGGTTCCCCTTCCCCAGGCTCCCCATCACTACCGGACCCATTACGATCATGCGTTCCAGGCAGCGAACATGGCGTTAGACAGCCTGCGGCGCAGCATCAGGCGGATCCCGAACGTAATGATCATGGAAGAGATGCCCACTCCGCGCACGACGCACGTTCTGGATCGTGGCGCCTATGATGCACCGTTGGATTCGGTCGGTCCAGCGACCCCGGCCGCGATCCTTCCGTTTCCTGAGGACCTTCCACGTAATCGATTAGGCTTGGCACAGTGGCTGACCCATCAAAAAAATCCTCTGACTGCACGCGTTGCGGTGAATCGCTTCTGGCAACTACTCTTTGGAGAAGGTCTGGTAAGCACACCGGAAGATTTTGGGAATCAGGGCGCTCTGCCTTCTCACCCGGAATTGCTTGATTATCTGGCAATAACATTTGTCGAGTCAGGATATGACGTCAAAGCACTCATCAAGGAGATCGTCATGTCCTCCACGTACCGACAGAGCAATCAGGTTACGCGGATCCTTCAGCAGCGGGATCCAGACAACCTTCTATTGGCCCGCGCCCCCCGGAAGCGGCTATCTGCTGAAATGGTACGGGATAATGCACTGTCGGTGAGTGGTCTACTCAACCCGGCACTGGGTGGCGAACCTGTCCGCCCCTACCAACCAGTAGGCCTCTGGAGAGCACTTGCCAATCAGATCGGCGAAAATCGTTATCGACCCGGTCCAGATATGCACCGGCGCAGCCTCTATACATACTGGAAGCGTACGATCCCACCACCGTCAATGCTGACCTTTGATGCTCCTGAGCGCTCCATTTGCACCGTAGAGCGGCAGACGACGGCCACTCCATTACAGTCTCTGGTGCTTTTGAATGACCCACAGTACGTGGAAGCAGCCCGTGCGTTGGCTTCTCGTGTCTATGAATCATTGGACGAGCGGCAGCAGATCGCAACGGCATTTCGTTGGCTGACCTCCAGGATGCCGGACGAGGTAGAATTAAACGCTTTGTTAGACCTGTTCCGGGAACAGGTCACTGAGTTTGAACAGGACCCTTCTAGTGCACGGGATTTGGTTTCCGTTGGGATCAGTCCACTCCGGCGGGATGCAAAAGTTGTGCAACTGGCGGCGATGACCGTTGTAACTAGTACAATCATGAATCTTGATGAAGCCCAATACCGATGAATGACCTGATCTACGATGTCGGATGTCAGATGAACCGCCGCCATTTCTTTTCGAAACTCAGTCTTGGAATCAGCGGCGCGGCTCTCGCATCTCTGATGGGATGCGGGCATACATCTGACCAATTGGCTGCAAGCTCAGGCTTCCAGGGGGTTTTGAACTCCCCACATCTTGCTCCCAAAGCACGCAGGGTGATTTATCTTTTTCAAAGTGGAGGTCCTTCGCAGCTGGAGCTCTTTGATTATAAGCCTGACCTGCATCTGCGACGAGGACAGGACCTGCCAGAGTCGATTCGAATGGGACAGCGTCTGACCGGCATGACGGCCTATCAGAACTCTCTTCCTTTGGCCCCTACGATCTATCCATTTGCCCAGCATGGAAACAGCGGCGCATGGATCAGTGATCTACTTCCGTATACCTCCGAGATTGCCGACGAACTCTGTATTGTGCGGTCTATGTATACAGAGGCGATCAACCATGATCCGGCCATCACATTTTTTCAGACGGGGTCGCAGCAACCGGGCCGCCCAAGTATGGGTGCCTGGCTGAGTTATGGTCTGGGTAGTGCCAATGAAGATTTACCCACCTTTTGCGTCCTGCTGTCTCGTGGACTCCAACGTCCGCAGCCAATCTATTCCCGTTTGTGGGGGAACGGGTTTCTAGCGGCTCTGCATCAGGGTGTCCAGTTTCGTTCGGGCGCAGATCCGGTCCTGTACCTCAATAATCCACCTGGCCTTGATGCCGAGGACCGGCGCAGTATGCTCCGGCATTTGGCTCACCTGAACGAAATGCACTATCAGACGAGCGGGGACCCTGCAGTCCAGTCCCGGATTGCCCAGTATGAAATGGCGTATCGGATGCAAACATCGGTGCCGGATGTCACGGACCTGTCGGATGAACCTGAGTCCACCTTTGATCTCTACGGAGAAGCGGCCCGCACTCCCGGAACGTACGCGGCTAATTGCCTTCTGGCCCGGCGCCTAGCCGAGCGCGACGTACGTTTCGTTCAGCTTTATCACATGGGATGGGATCAGCACGGAAACCTGCCCAAAGACATTGCACTGCAATGCAAGGATACGGACCAGCCATCTGCAGCATTGGTCACAGATTTGAAACAGCGGGGACTGCTGGAAGATACCCTGGTGATCTGGGGTGGGGAGTTTGGTCGTACCAATTATTCGCAGGGCACACTCACGGAAACCAACTATGGTCGTGACCACCATCCAAGATGTTTTACGATCTGGATGGCAGGAGGTGGAGTCAAGCCGGGACTCACGTACGGAACCACGGATGAACTGGGATACAACATCACAGAAAACCCGGTTCATGTCCACGACTTCCAGGCAACTGTGCTTCATCTCCTCGGGATTGAACACGAACGGCTTACCTTCCGACATCAGGGACGCCGATATCGATTGACAGACGTACATGGTCATGTTGTTAAGGATCTTCTGGCCTGAGAGCTTGCGTCTTGTAGGTTGTCTACTGTTGCTTGTGAGTATGGGATGCGGTCGTGCATCCCATACCGATCATACGGCGCTTCCAGAGGTTGTTGATTACAATTTTCATATCCGTCCCATCCTTTCTGACCGCTGTTATGCCTGTCATGGACCCGATGCCAATGCCCGACAGGCCGATTTGCGTCTGGATGAGGAATCTGTAGCAAAGCAGAAAAAATTAACCTCGGGCGGATATGCCATCGTTCCGGGAAGTCTCAGAAAAAGCCGTCTGTATTCTCGGATTCGTTCCGAGGATGCAGAGTTCCAGATGCCTCCGCCGGAGTCGAATCTTTCCCTGTCGGATCACGAGATTGCTCTGATTGCCCGCTGGATTGATCAGGGGGCTGAGTGGAAGCCTCACTGGAGTTTTCTCACACCAACGCATTCCGATCTGCCTCCAGTCAAACAATCGGACTGGCCAAATAATGCAATTGACTACTTCATTTTATCGAATCTTGAACAACAGGGGTTCGCTCCCTCCATGGAGGCGCCACGAAGTACCATCCTTCGACGGGTCACCCTCGATCTGACGGGGCTCCCTCCGACGCTGGAGCAGCTGGATGCCTTCCTGTCAGACACCTCTTCAAATGCCTACGAGAAGGTGGTGGATCGGCTATTGGATTCACCGGCCTACGGAGAGCATATGGCTTCGGCGTGGCTTGATATTGCCAGATATGCAGATACACACGGCTATCAGAATGATCGGGATCGCTATGTATGGCCATGGCGTGACTGGGTGGTGAGCGCATACAACCAAAACCTGCCATTCAATGAATTTGGGATGTGGCAGCTTGCAGGCGATCTGTTGCCGGATGCGACTCCAGAGCAACGGCTTGCCACGACCTTTAACCGGAATCACCGGCAGACCAATGAGGGAGGAAGTATAGAGGAAGAGTTTCGGACCGAGTATGTGGCGGACCGCGTCAATACGCTTGGGACTGCGTTCATGGGCCTGACGCTTGAGTGCGCACGGTGTCATGATCACAAGTATGATCCGATCACGCAGGGCAATTACTATGGGCTCTTTGCCTTTTTCAATAATGTAGACGAGTCGGGGCAGACTTCTCATTTTACCGATGCCGTGCCGGTTCCGGCAATGGACCTGCCACATCCGGATCAGAAGGAGGAACTGGATCGTTTAGCTCGGGAAATCAAGGCAGCGGAGCGCGCTGTTGCAGACCTGACGGAAGCATCAAGAGCACGCTTTGAATCCTGGGGTTCGTCCGTACCCACTGGCTCTCAATCCCCTCCCATCCTTCGGTGTGATTTTGAAGCTCTGAATGGAGAAACCCTCCAGTGTGATGGAAACAGGAGGGCAGAGGCTGTCTTTAGTCCGACCGTGGTGCCCGGCCATACCGGCAATGCGATGGCTTTTGATGGCGAGAGCGGTTTCCTGTTTACGGATGTAGGAGAATTTGAGCGGACCACGCCGTTTTCGATCAGTATCTGGATCAACCCCGGGGAGGAGACGGGGCTGATCATCCACCGGACACAGGCCGCCCTTGATGCAGGCAGCCGGGGCTGGGAGCTGGCACTTGATCAGGGTCACCTGGTCGCACAACTGGCCCATATGTGGCCTGAAAACTCCGTGCGCATTCAAACAACCGGTACCGTCCCACTCGGGGACTGGACACATGTTGCAATGACGTATGATGGATCCAGTCGCGCGGATGGTCTACGTCTCTACATAGGTGGTCTTCCCGCTGAGGTTGAGGTTATTCGTGATGGCCTGACGCGTCATATCACGTATGAAAAAATGGAGGTGCCGCTTCAGATTGGGTACCGATTCAGAGATAGCGGGTTGCGGGATGGGGCGGTGGATGAACTGGAATTGTATGATCGCTTTCTGTATGGTTTCGAGATTGCCCGGCTGGCCGGGAACCAGGACGCACCACTGGATTCAGAGGACCTGTTCCGATGGTATCTTGCCCATGAGGTAACTCCATGGCAACGCTCACATGCGATCCTCCAGGATCTGCGCGAAGAGGAGAATACACTCCTGAAAGACATCCCGGAAATCATGGTCATGCAGGAGATGCACATACCGCGCTCAGCATACATCCTGGAACGTGGTCAGTACGATGCCCTGGGTGCACAAGTTGACGCGCACACGCCAGAGGCCATTCTGCCGCTGCCTGATCACCTGCCGCGAAATCGGCTCGGATTGGCAGAGTGGCTTTTCAGTCCTGAGCATCCTCTCACCGCGCGTGTTGCGGTGAACCGGTACTGGCAAAAATATTTCGGGACAGGGATTGTGCCAACGCCCGAAGATTTTGGGCGGCAGGGTGCACTGCCATCATTCCCGGAGCTCCTTGACTATCTGGCGACAACCTTCATAGAGTCTGGATGGGATATCAAAGCGATGCAGCGACTGATCGTAACCAGTGCCACGTATCGGCAGCAATCCGAACCTACTGCTGAACTTTTGGCATTTGATCCAGAAAATGTGCAATTGGCTCGGGGGCCCCGGCTTCGTCTGAGTGCCGAAATGGTTCGTGATCAGGCGCTCGCAGTCAGTGGGTTACTTGACCGAACCTTAGGGGGACCTGCCGTTAAGCCGTACCAGCCGGAGGGACTCTGGGAAGAGAAGTCCGGGGTCCGGTATGATCAGGGCTCGGGTAGAGACCTCTATCGGCGCACACTGTATACGTTCTTTAAGCGTACCTCGCCGCCCCCTTCGCTGATCACGTTCGATATGCCGACACGGGCGCAGTGTGTACTGCGCCGCCAGCGCACTGCGACTCCCATGCAGGCCTTGATTCTGTTGAATGACCCCCAATATGTGGAGGCTGCGCGCCATCTATCTGCCCGAATGTTGAAAAAGGGGACGCTCGAGGAGCAGATTCAGCTGGGATTTCGGGTGTTGACGGGGCGAAGTCCAACGCCCCCCGAAACGCAGACCCTCAAAGCACTGTACCAGGAGCAGTTCGAAATTTTTTCCCGGAACCCGGAGTCCGCAAGACAATTATTGGAGACTGGGGAATCTCCTCTGGAACAGGGACTGAACCCTGCGCAGTGGGCCGCGCATACCATGATTGCGAGTACACTGTTATCTTTTGATGAGTCAATTGAGAAATATTGATGCACGAGTGTTGCAATTATAATCCTCTCAGCACGCGCAGGGAGTTTCTGGAGCGGCTTGGTATGGGGCTGGGCGGGCTTGCATTGTCTTCCCTGGTTAACCCGGTGAAGGCAGCTGATCCAGATGTGGTTCCGCGTGCCAAGCGGATTATTTATCTCTTTCAGAGCGGTGGCCCCTCGCAGTTCGAACTGTTTGATTATAAGCCCAAGGTCAATTCGATGCACGGGCAGGAGCTGCCGGAATCGGTTCGAAAGGGGCAGCGGCTGACCGGGATGACGGGGTTTCAGAACATACTGCCGCTGGCCCGCTCTCATTTTGCCTTTACTCAGCGCGGAGAAAGCGGTGCATGGGTCAGTGAGTTGATGCCCTATACGGCAAAGGTTGCGGACGAGCTCTGCTTTGTCAAGTCTATGCATACCGAAGCGATCAACCATGATCCAGCTATTACGTTTTTCCTTACGGGCTCACAGATCGCCGGTCGGCCATCCTTTGGGTCATGGCTTAGCTACGGGCTCGGAACAGAAAACGAAAACCTGCCGGCATTCTGTGTGCTGATCACCAAGGACAAGGGAGGTCAGCCATTGTATGCACGGCTTTGGGGGAACGGATTCCTACCGTCGCAGCATCAGGGTGTGCAATTTCGGAGTGGGCAGGATCCCGTGTTGTATCTGGGCAATCCTGATGGCATATCGTCGGCGCAGCGGAAAATGCAGTTGGACCGGCTGCGCCAGTTGCATGCCCTTAAAGAAGGGACTCCTGGCTGGGAGCGTATTGAATCCCGGATCGCCCAGTATGAAATGGCATATCGGATGCAGACCTCCGTGCCTGAGGTGATGGATCTCTCGGATGAGCCAGAATACATCTTTGATCTTTATGGCGAGGATGCCCGGGAGCCTGGCACGTTTGCCGCCAACTGTCTGTTGGCCAGGCGTCTGACAGAACGTGGGGTGCGCTTTATTCAGCTTTTTCACCAGGGATGGGATCATCATGGGGGGCTGCCGGCCGGTATTCAAGTCCAGGCAAAGGAAACGGATCAGCCCTCTGCTGCGCTGGTGCAGGACCTGAAGCAGCGAGGGATGCTGGACGATACACTGGTCATCTGGGGAGGAGAATTTGGGCGTACGAACTACTGTCAGGGAAGGTTGACAGATGTAGATTATGGGCGGGATCACCACCCGAGGTGCTTCTCGTTATGGATGGCAGGTGGCGGGGTCCGGAGTGGATTGAGCTATGGCGAGACGGACGATCTTGGATATAATATTGTTCGGGATCCAGTGCATGTGCATGATCTGCAGGCAACCCTGATGCACCTGTTAGGGATTGACCACGAGCGTCTCACGTTTAAGTATCAGGGGCGTCGTTTTCGCCTCACGGATGTTCATGGGACCGTGATGACACCACTGCTTGCATGAAAAATCTTTGGATCATCTGTGCGGCGCTACTTTCAGCTGCATTTCTGTTTGGTAGCTGTCAGCGTGCCCCGCAAATCAGTTTTAACGAACAGGTTCGCCCCATTCTGAATGAGCGATGCGTGAATTGTCATGGAGGAATTCGGCGGCAGGGGGACCTGAATTTACTCTTCCGGCATGAGGCCCTCTCCATGGCAGAGTCTGGAGAGCGCGCCATCGTCCCCTTTGAGCCTGCAGCAAGTGAGCTTTTGCGGCGCGTCGCACATTCCGATCCAGCTCATCGAATGCCCAAGGATGAACTGCCACTCACGCCCGATGAAATTCAAACCCTGCAAACCTGGATTGAGCAGGGCGCATACTGGGAGGATCACTGGGCGTATGTCGCTCCAAAGCGTTCCCCATTGCCGGATGTATCGGAGCCGGAGTGGGTTCGTGAGCCCATGGACCATTTTATTCTTGTCCAACTGGACCAGAGAGACCTGGCCCCGCAGTCCGAGGCAGCTTGTCCGGTTCTTGTTCGGAGAGTTACGCTGGACCTGACGGGGCTGCCTCCCAAGCCTGACGATGTGAAACGGGTCTGTACGGACGAAGCATCGTACGAGACGTACGTGGATTCGCTTTTGGCTTCACCTGCGTATGGTGAGCGCTGGGCGGCGATGTGGTTGGACCTTGCCCGGTATGCGGACTCCAAGGGATATGAAAAAGATGTCGGTCGAACGATCTGGCGTTACCGGGACTGGGTCATTCGGGCATTCAACGAAGACATGCCTTTTGATCAATTCACGATTGAACAGTTGGCGGGAGATCTATTGCCGGAGGCGACCGAAAGCCAGTTGATTGCGACCGCGTTTCATCGAAATACAATGACCAACACGGAAGGAGGGACCGATGACGAGGAGTTCCGGACAGCCGCGGTCATTGACCGCGTGAATACGACTTGGGAGGTATGGCAGGGGACTTCCTTTGCGTGTGTTCAGTGTCATGGGCATCCCTATGATCCGTTTGTGCATGAGGAGTACTACGAATTTTTTGCCTTTTTCAATAGCACGGCAGACCGTGATCTGGACAGCGAATTTCCGACCCTCCCCTTGTTTGAAGAGGAGATGGCTGCAGAGGGGGAGGCGCTCATCCATGAGATTGCCCGATTGGAAGAGGCGATGGTTGCCCGGGTTCGCTCGGATTCACTGGCTCATCAGCGCCGTATATGGGAAACGACGCTGGATCAGCCTGAAGTGATTGGACAGGTCCGGCTTATGTTGCAGAACGAAGTAAAACGGGTCGTGGCAACGCTGGAGACCGAGCGAGGGGATGCGCAGCGATGGACTCTTGATTATGTCTATGCCGGTCTGAGTGATGATCCGGTGATTGCGCGTCTACGGGAAGAGAAGGCGGAGAAAGAGCGTGCACTGCGGGCATTAAACCCCATCCATACCCCAATCATGCAGGAACTTCCGTTCCAGCGCCGGACACATGTACTTGAGCGGGGCAGCTTTCTTTTGAAGGGAGAAGTCGTGGATCCGGATACCCCGGATGTATTGCCTGCCATGCCGGAAGATGCTCCCCGGAATCGTCTGGGGATGGCAGAGTGGCTGGTTAGCGGTGAAAATCCCCTGACAGCTCGTGTGATGGTCAACCGGTTCTGGGAGCAGCTGTTTGGCATTGGTCTAGTGGAGTCGTTGGAAGACTTTGGAACCCAGGGGCTGGAGCGATCACATCCGGAACTTCTGGACTATTTAGCGACCAGTTTCGTGGAAGACCATGACTGGAGTGTTAAATCTCTTCTGCGCATGATCGTCCTTTCGGCAACCTACCGCCAGTCATCGCATGTGACAGATGAATTACTGGAGAAAGATCCCCGTAACCGGTATCTGGCACGCGGGCCTCGTTTTCGCTTGAGTGCGGAGCAGATCCGGGACCAGGCATTGCAGGTAAGTGGTCTATTGAGTTCGAGGATGTACGGGCCGAGCGTGATGCCGCCCCAGCCGGAGGGGCTCTGGAAAAATCCGTATGACAGCCGCCAGTGGCAAACCAGTGAGGGGGATGACCGCTACCGACGTGCGATATATACCTACTGGAGACGCACCGTCCCATACCCATCCATGGCGACCTTTGACAGCCCCAGCCGCGAATTTTGCGTATCCCGGAGAATCCGAACCAACACGCCCTTGCAGGCGCTGGTTTCTCTGAATGATCCCGTATTTATTGAAGCGGCACAGGCAATGGCAGAGAGGATGCAAAAGGCCGAGGATCCCATTATGGCAGGACATACCTATGCTATGGGAACCTCTCCAGACCGTGAAGCCCTAGATGTATTGACTGCCTTGTACACGGATGCGCTCACGCACTATACAGAAGGCACCGAGGATGCTACCCGGTTGATTGGGGACCACGAATCTGCGGAGTTGGCAGCACTTACCATTGTCGCGAATGCAATCCTGAACCTTGACCAGTTTCTCATGAAGGAGTAGTAACTTCAGTTCTAAGAAGACATCAAACAGCACCTATCTCAGCGAACAGAGCAAAATGAATCTTGCCAAAGAAGCTCGTGACACCTATTTGGGCCATGTTACACGGCGCCATTTTCTGAAGTCGGCGGGTGCGGGGTTTGGGGCGCTTGCGTTTGCATCGCTTGGAGCGACCTCTGCGGGTCCCCGGGATCCACTTGCCTCCCGAGGTCCACATTTTACACCGCGTGCCAAACGGGTCATTTTCCTGCATATGGCGGGTGGGCCTTCTCCGCTTGAGTTATTTGATTACAAGCCCGAACTGGCACGCCTGCATGGTCAGGATTGCCCGGAGTCTCTTCTGGAGGGGAAGCGGTTTGCCTTTATCCGGGGAATCCCGAAGATGCTGGGACCTCAAGCAACATTTCAGCAGCACGGAGAGTCAGGGGCGTGGATTTCAAATCATATGCCATATCTGGGGCAGGTTGCCGATAAGGTCGCGTTCCTGAAAGCCATGCATACTGACGAGTTCAATCATGCTCCGGCACAACTGCTGGTTCACTCGGGGAGTCCCCGGCTGGGTCGTCCCAGTATGGGATCCTGGGTTACCTACGGGCTAGGGACTGAAAATGACAATCTACCAGCGTTTGTTGTTCTGCTTTCGGGTGGTGCGGCCCCGGATGCGGGTGCCAGCGTCTACGGGAGCGGGTTTCTGCCTACTGTCTATCAAGGGGTCCAGTGCAGGACCAAGGGGGATCCAGTACTTTTTCTCGGAGACCCGGACGGGGTACCACGCAATTTACGGCGTAAGTCAATTGATGCCATCAATACGATCAACCGGCAGCAGCATGAGGAGGTTGGGGACCCGGAGATTCTCACCCGGATCGCACAATATGAGATGGCATTCCGGATGCAAACGTCCGTCCCGGACGCGATGGATATTAGTCGTGAGCCTGAACATATCCATGAGATGTATGGTACAGAGCCTGGAGAAACCGCATTCAGTAACAATTGCCTTCTGGCACGAAGACTCGTCGAGCGTGGGGTCCGCTTTGTTCAATTATTTCACTGGGGATGGGACTCGCACGGAGCGGGAGAGAGTGAGGCCCTGAATGGAGGTTTTCTGGAACGCTGCCAGGAGACGGATCGTCCTGTTGCGGCGCTCTTGAATGACCTGGAGCAGCGGGGACTCCTTGAAGAAACCCTGGTTATCTGGGGTGGGGAGTTCGGGCGGACTCCAATGCTGGAAAACCGTACTGGCTCGGATAACCCTTTCGTTGGGAGGGATCATCATAGCGATGTATATACCATGTGGATGGCCGGTGGTGGTGTCCAGGGCGGTGTAACGCACGGCGAGACCGACGAGATTGGCTACAGCGCAGTAAGCGGCCGGGTGCATGTCCATGATCTTCAAGCGACGATCTTGCATTTGCTTGGGTTTGATCATCTCCGGCTGACCTATCCTTTCCAAGGTCGAGACTTTCGCTTGACCGATGTGCATGGCCATGTAGTACATGAAGTGCTGGCCTAATTTCTATTGATTCTATGAAGCAATCTTTGATTTGGTTATGCATGGGCCTCGCTTTTGTGGTGTTCATGCTGATAATGGTCCCCGGTAGCGGTCAGCCGAGTGATTTCAGCCTGTTTTTGGGGCGATTCCATCCTGTGGTTGTCCATCTGCCGATTGGGATTCTGGTGGTGGCTGCCCTGCTTGAGGTACTTTCACGCAGGGCTTCTTTCAGGGGGCGCTATGACACAGGCATTTTGGCTCTCTTGTATATCGGTGTATGGAGTTCCATCCTTGCTGTAGCTGCAGGGCTCTATCTGGCTCAGGGGGGTGGGTATGCTGCAGACCAGTTGGCCTGGCATAAGCGCATGGGGGTTTTGGTTGTGCTGTTTGCCTCGCTGGCATACCTGTACAAAGCCTGGCCTGGTCTTTCGGAGCGCTGGCTCAAGCACTGGGAACGTCGAGCTTACGGGATTGCGATGGGTGTCATGCTTCTGGTCGTTGGTTTGACCGGGCATCTAGGAGGGGTGCTGACACACGGCCCGGATTACTTATCCCGTTATATTCCTGACGGTTTGCGTCAGGTGGCGGGGTTGTCCAAGAAAGCTGATATCGGGCGCCTGCAACTTGAGAATCCCGCCGAGACCACGGTCTATGCAGCTTTGATTGCTCCAATCCTGGAATCCAGGTGCATTGCCTGTCACGGTTCTGGTGCGCAGCGGGGCGGCTTGCGTCTGGATGGGCCCGAATTTATCACTGAGGGGGGAGACAATGGTTCTCCAATTGTTGCAGGCCGTGCACATGAAAGCGAGATGATCCACCGTATTTGGCTACCCGCAAACTCGGATGACCGGATGCCCCCCGCTGAAAGTCCCCAGCTCTCTGTTGCAGAAGCTGAACTCCTGCGGTGGTGGATTGACGCCGGGGCTTCCTTTGAGGAGTTATTACCGGATGTGGAATGGTCTCCAGTAACGCAAACGATTGTGGATCATATGGGCCTGGATGAGATCCGCACGGGCATTTTTGCTCTGGATACGAGCCCGCCTGACTCCATGGATGTTGCCCAACTCGCCAGTTTGGGCGTGTCCGTTACCCCTTTGGCCGAAAATGAGCCCTATCTGCAGGTACGCTGTGTGGATCTGGAGACATGTACAGACGCGAGTGGGCTGCAGGAGGCATTGGACCCTCTGTCTGCAAATATTGCCTGGCTTGACCTCGGGCGCTCCCCGGTTGGAGATGATTTGGTGGAGGTGATTGCAGATCTACCACATATAACCCGTTTGCACCTTCAGCAAACGTCTGTGACCGATGCTGGCTTGGCTCACCTAGGCAATCTGGAATTTCTGGAATATCTAAATCTCTATGGCACGGCAGTCACGGATTCCGGGCTGGTTCATCTTGAAAGCCTGCCCGCACTCAACTCAATCTATCTTTGGCAGACCGAGGTCACGGACGCGGGAGTAACCCGGCTACAATCGGCGCTACCCGACCTCTATATTAATACCGGCTTAAGCCTTATCCCCGTTGAACCCGATACGACTGGCTCATGAACCTTCGCCCCTTTTTGATCTTGCTGCTTTTGTGCGCGTGCACGGAGCCTGAAGTTACTATCACACCTGCAGAACCTATAGAACGTCCCAATATCGTCTGGATCTCTGCAGAGGACATGGGGCCGCGCCTTGGGTCCTATGGGGATCCGATTGCCAGGACTCCTCATCTGGACTCACTCGCCAGCCGTGGTACGCGCTATACGCGTGTATTCACGACGGCTGGCGTGTGCTCTCCGAGCCGTGCGGCGATCATTACCGGGATGCATCAGGTCAGCTTCGGTGCCCATCATATGCGAACGCTGTCCGGGGCTCCTTTTGCACCGGGGCCGGCGCCGTACAGCGTAGTTCCGCCCCATTACGTGAAGACCTTCACAGAGTACTTGCGTGCAGCAGGTTACTACACGACCAATAATGTAAAGGAAGATTATCAGTTCGAAACTCCGGTCACGGCATGGGACGAGTCCAGTTCGGAGGCGCACTGGCGAAATCGTCGGGACGCAGATCAACCGTTCTTTTCCGTGTTCAATTTCACTACGACGCATGAGAGCCAGATCTGGCCGGACCCTGCAGCAGCTTTTGAGACCATGGGATTGCCGGCTTCTGCAGCCCATCCTCCGCCAGATCCCTTATCAACCGATCCCGCAGCGGTTGCAGTGCCTCCCTATTACCCGGATACGCCTGTGGTACGACGGGATATTGCACAGCAGTATGACAATATTGCGACCATGGATACACAGGCCGGAATGATTCTGGACCAGTTGGCGGAAGATGGACTGATGGAGAATACGATCGTATTTTTCTGGAGTGACCATGGGGACGGGTTGCCACGGCATAAGCGGTGGCTGTATGACTCGGGGCTGCATGTTCCGCTCATTATTCATATTCCGGGTCAGCTTCCCGGGGTGAATGAGGAGTTGGTGAGTTTTCTGGATCTTGCCCCCACAGTCCTTTCGCTCGCAGGAGTTGAGCCTCCGGCCCATATGCAGGGAAGGGCGCTTCATGGCAGTTTCACAGGCAATAAGCCCCCACATGAATATGTTTATGCTGCGAGGGATCGCTTTGACGAGCAGTATGATCTGGTCCGGGCAGTCCGGGATACCCGGTATAAGTATATACGGAATTATCGACCGGAGAAGCCATATGCTTTGTGGATGGCGTACGCGAATGTGATGCCCACAATGCAGGAGCTTTTCAGACTACATGCAAACGGAGAACTGACGGGAACACAATCGTTATGGATGCAGCCGCGCCGCCCTGTCCATGAGCTTTACGATACGAGCGTAGATCCACACGAGGTGAATAACCTTGCTTACGATCCCGCACATAGCAGTGAGTTGTCTCGCCTGCAAACTGCTTTGGATGATTGGATTGCAGAGGTTGGAGACATGGGGTTCAAGTCTGAACTGGACATGGTTGAATCCATGTGGCCTGATGGAGAACAACCCGTCACAAGTGCCCCCGTCATCTTGCCTCAGGCAACTGCACGTACCGCAATCAGTAGGTCTGGCGGATTGGATCATACTCAAAGTGGTGGGACCTTTGAGGGTCCGGTAGACGTGACGATGTACAGCGGAACGCAGGGTGCCTCGATTACCTACACCGTTCTTGACGATTCGGGCAATGAGGGAGACTGGTTATTGTTCTCTTCTCCTCTCCGGTTGGACGAGGGTGTCGTCCTCCGCGCAAAAGCAATCCGATATGGGTACAGGGAAAGTGAGGTCAGTGAGGCTGAATTCATCATCTCGCCGAGTCAGTAGGGTATAGGTCCTGAACTCAATTTTATTTGTCAAGAGACAAATATTTTTTCGGTTCTGGTCCACGGTGGGCCAATTTTTGCTGGCTCGGTATTGGGAAACGTGCCCCCATGTTTCTGTCCGATTTTAAAATTCGCCGTTTTTCGGGGAATTTTCAGGGGTAGTAACAATTATCTGGAATGATCTTCGTTTTGAATAGGCACGGGTACACCCCGATCCGTAATTGCTGGAACCATGACTGTCGCCGGGGAAAGCTCATGGCATTGTGGATGAGAAAAAGGTGTGGTATGGGAGATTGATCACATACGAACCAAGCTCTGAATAATTAATATGGATAAGATTCCAATTGTGCTGGCGATCGTTGGTTATAGTCTATGTCTGCCAGTTGCATTTGCTCAGGAGGGGGCTATTACGGTCAGTGGAACTGTAACAGATTCTGAAACGGGAGAGTTGGTTGTTGGTGCTGCATTGTATGTGGCTGCTCAAGATATAGGAGGGACGACCAATCAGTACGGTTACTACAGCCTAACCTTGCTTGGAGATAGTGTGCGCATGGTTGTATGTTGCTCATTAAGTAGGTACGTTTGAGGGTTATAGGATGCACCCCCAACCCCAACTAACTTTGACACATCCCCTGTCAACTACTTATCAACACGGCGTTGGATAATGCCCCCGTGTTTTCTCCACATACAGCCCATATACAAGATACAAGGGACTCATTGCATGAACAATTTACCGTTGCTATCAAACTCTTTTTTCCGATCGAGTATCTTAGCGAAGAAAGTCTGAGCGGAGGTTACAGTTTCGTTATAATTCCCGCAATTTGAATTGACGGAATTCCACCAAGAGATCCGCGCGTGGCGAATACGATGTGCTACGTTCCTATAGGTGGTACTACTCCACAGGCCACCCGTGCACCACCGCCGCCGAGTGGAGCGGGTATATCGGAGTAGTTATCGCCGCCTGCATGAATCATCAGAGAACGGCCGTTAAGATCCTCCACCTTCAAGCGGGGAGCGACGACTGCAGTTGTCGCGGCGCCAGACGAGCTGACATATAGTGTGGGTAGAGCACCAAGATGACCGTTTCCATAAGGACCTTCGTGTCGCCCGGTATTGTGCGGGTCGTAGTGTCCACCTGCAGCCTGTCCGGCCATTCCACAACTTGGATTCGTATGTACATGAAACCCATGCGCACCGGGGGTGAGTCCTGTGAGATTCGGTGTAAAACGCGTACCGTCGTCGGTCTGCTGAATCTCGATGGAACCAATAGACTTTTGGGATGCAATCTCTATGATGTCCACCGTCACCGAGTCGTCTGTCGATATTGCGTCGCAGCCAGCAATTCCTAGTCCAAGCAGGAGTGCCACGAGAAATTGCCCGATACATGCTTTGGATCTGGATTTTCTCGTAGAAATAAGGTGCATCTCATGGAGGGACCGGAACGCACGGCAGGTGGTATGAAAAGTGTTGATAAGGTGTATGTTCATGTTATCTTTTGGCTATAGATTGATATCGGGGAACAGCCCGTTGGACAGAGGCGAATATTTGCGGTTCCGTGCGGAGGGCGTAGTCAAGAAGTGCGGTGGCAACTGCATGGATAGAGGTTGGCAGATAGAGCCCTTAATGGTGGATCAGTGTCGTCGTGACAGAGGCGTTCCCTGAAATCCCCCTGCATAAATAAACCCCCGGTGGTAGCCTTTCAGCATTGAAGACATAATTGTAGGTTCCCACAGCATGAAACTCATTGGCCAGCGTCGTCACCTTCTGACCAAGTACGTTAAAGACGTCCAGCTCGATGTGCATCGGCTCATCAACTTGTATGGATAGGGTTACCCGGTCTCGAAATGGGTTTGGATACCCAGGGGATAGCTCGAAACGTCTACCGGGGATTTCGGCAGTGGTCCTGAGTTCGATGGGCCCAATCGGAGAGAGGTCCTTGTCCGCAAACCCCTCAAAGTCAACTCCATAGCGTAGCGCGCGGAAGACCGCATTCTGCAGGCGGACCGAGCCGGGAGGGCCAAATGGAGGAATCGGGTCCCCCCGCGATAAAGGGCCAGTTTGTATTACGGGATTGACATATTCCCAGACGAGTTGATCTGACCCTGCTGCAAGTTCAAAAATACGCCCCGTCATTCCCTCTGCAATCAATGTATTTCCGTTGGGAAGGCGTTGTTGACCGGAGACGAAATTGCTATAAAATTCGCCTGGTGCGGAATAGGCCCAGGCAGTTTCGGGATCTTGGAAAGACCCATCCAGAGCCTGAGCGTACCAGATTGCATCCCCATAACTATCTTCCATGTACGGGAGTACAAGTTCGTGGACGGTTGAGTGGTCTCCTTCCGGCTGTCCGACTCCATTCTCGAATACGAGCAAATTTCCCGATCCAGGCAAACCATCAGGAATCCACAGAACGGAATGGAGGAAGTGCAGTGTCTGATCTTCCTCACCTCCTGCACCATACATCCAGGGATTCCCCCAGCGGTATAGTAGTTGACCACCTAATCCGAAATTTCCTCCCGCATTTCCGCGTGCTTCTTCTGTGGAGGTGCTATGATCAATGACCCATAGTTCATCTACATAGGATGCACTAACTGCAATTACATCTAATTCCTCGTTGTAATCCAGTGCATTGAAGTGGAGCCAGTCACCACCGATAGAGGTATTGACATCAATGCGCCCAGGATGGTTGGAAATGTATTCGGCATAGGTATCTGACAATAGTGGGTTATGATCTTGAACAAGATGATCCCAGGAATCCCACTGCCATACAATTTCTATCGTGTCGGGTAATATTGGCCTAAATTCGACAACTCGCTCGCTAAATATTTCATTCTGACCTTCGGCAAGATTGGCAGGGTCATAGCCTACGGAGGTAATTGCATCCATATCTCGCCGATCCCAGACGATTCCAAGCAGGTTACCGTTTGGCAGAGGGACCACATCGTGGTGCAGCATATAGGTATCGTCCACAAAGTCATACTGCCACCGCACCGAGCCATCCCATTCGATAATTTCGAGCCGCCCAGATCGACCTTGAACGTCCGTCCATGCATTGGGGGAACCGGAAACCCTGAACAGGGCTCCATCAGGCAATAGTCGGTTGGTGCTTCCAAATGCAGCACTGACATCCCATTTATGCACGTTTTGTCCTTCCAGATTGATCAAATAGACGCTAGGGTGGAGCATCGGGGCGATCAAGGTGTACCCTTCATATGCACCCGGATCATTGCGCATAAGCCCCACGGTCTGATCCTGTGCCTGTACTGGAAATGTAAACAGCAGAACAGAGGCAAAAAGACATGCCTTACAGAATAGCAGCAAGGAGTCATTCATATTTTGTTTCATTGGATGTCGCATGTTCTATTGATTGTGGGGATAAATGGGGAGGCGCTCAATGCGGTGAAACATAATCCCGTACATTGCAGCCCCGTCATTACGTATGACTGCTTCATAGACTACATTCTTTGTGGCGTAGTCAACTTCAATCGTCTTCCCGTTGGGCCCATTTTCATAATTGGCACCGGGCATGAAGGCGACGGTATTCTCGTCCTGATGGTAATCAACATCCGATACGATTCTTGAATAGGCTGTATGGCCGCGTTCACGGCCATATTCCCAGACCTGCTGAATCGTCATCGCCTCCTCATCAATTCGATATTCAACCGCCCGGCTGAATACAGGTTGCCCTTGGTAATGTCGGTTATCCCCATTGTCGAATAAAAACAGGGTTCCCTGTGGCGTTAACTTGGGTGCATGCTGATACCATGCCCACGAGAAATCCGAATGATCTTGAAACCCTTCAAGCACCCGGGAATCTGTAATAGGCATGCCATTCGCATCCAAGGGTTGCAGAAGTTTGGTATTTAAGTCCGTCCCATCCCCGGATCGGTTCCAACCCCTATGCGGTGCCAAAAGCCAGATCAATTCATTGTTACGACTCAGCTTTATGGTCCCTTGAACACGTCCAGACACGATGATCGCATCCTTCTCTTCGTCGTAGGCCAGGCCATTTGCGTGGAACCAGTCTCTGGAATTACTACTCCATATGCGCCGCCGTGAATCCAGCGACTGTCTGAGATCCCATACCTGCACAATGACTCCACTTTCGCGGTCAATTTCTAGGATGTGATCCTCGACGGTGGGGAGTCCATGTTTATTGACCGTTGCTAATAAATTTCCGTTCGGGAGTTCGAGAACGTTATGGTGAAAGGAGTATCCCGGCAAGGGCCATTCATTAACGACTCTGCCCAGCATGTCCATCTCAACCAGGCGTCCGCTCCGACCGTCACCGAAATAGAGATTACCGTTTTCGAGGCGCTCAACGCCGGCATCATAAAACAGATTTCCCAGCACCGGATGTGTATCCATATTGGCATACCATCGAATATGCCCATATTGATCAAAAATAAACGGGATTTGTGGCAACTCGCGATTGGTGTGTCCGAAGTAGCTTGCCAGGTTCATGCCCGGCTTTTTTCGCCCTGTGTTGACGCGAACATCAATGGTTGGGAGTTCCTGTAAGAGTTGTGGGGTATCAATAGGGCGGGTTTCCTCTCCCAGTAATTGATTCGCACTGTTATAGAACCGAATGTGCAAGGTATTACTATGCGATGCATAGAGCCCAAGGACCGGGAGTGTAAATGAAGTGCCGGTTTCCTCAAAACGGTGGATGAGATTTTCCTCATTATCGTTGCGGCTTGCGATTTCCAGTTCTACCTGGACAGGTTCAGTGGTTTGCAGTTTGAGCTCTGCCGAAAGGGGGGTATAGCCAGTTGGATTCAGGACTAGGCTTTCACTCGTGATCAGATGCATAAGTCCTTCCCTGGTCGTTCCCGGATCCACGGGGCCGCTATCACAGCCAAGCAGGAAAGAGAAGGCAAAAGCGAGGAGAGAATATTTTGGGAAAGATGTCATCTGGTGCTACGATTCTGCGCGTTCACCGGCAATTAGGGTCACGGCAGGCTTGTTCTGCCCTCCGGGTCTAGTCTGCACCACCAGTTGGAAGGCTGACCGTAAGGAATCAATGACCATTCTGGCGGGACGAAGGGACTCAACTGTTTCTGAAGATACTGAATCCGCCAAAACCACGGGTTCTTCCATTTCAGGAATACAATGTACCAGTGGAATCAGTAAAATTTTGGCTAATCAAACGGGGTCCCATTTTCTTTATCATCTCAACACGAGATGATGCGTGTGAGGTATTTGCAGTGTCAATTTAATGACACTAAGTTGCGTCCTGATCGTTTACGTTTACTAATGTGCCTTTAGACAGGAAACCATGTGCAGAAGTCGGAGAAAATCGGTCGAAATCATACAAGAGTATGGATGCCAAAATTATGATCACAGGCAAAATGGCGTATCGGTCCTCTCAAGCATGACCATGGCCACGATTAATTCATATTTCTTTAGGGAGGTCACCTCTGCCACCGTTAGCCCCTCTGGTCGAAGCTTGCTTGACGGGGGTTGGGGGATCTCGCGTGTCTAATATTTCTGCGATTGCAATGATCCTGTCCTGTGGAAGGAGTGGAGCCAAGGGGAGTCGAACCCCTGACCTCTTGAATGCCATTCAAGCGCTCTACCAACTGAGCTATGGCCCCGAAAGATAGAGGTTACACAAGGTTTTCTTTTTGTGGTTCCAGTGCCCCTTCGCTCATGCAAAAAATCAGATCATCAAGGATCAACAGAATGATTGATGCCGGACGGTGAACAAAAAATTCCGGTCGCACGCACGGCCATGGAGCAGACTCCAAATAAGCTACTACAGGTTGTCAAGTTTGGAGGAACTTCGGTAGGCAGTACACGGGCCATCCAGCAAGCGATTCGCCTGGTTCAGGACATCCCCGAGGGGATTCAGCGTGTTGTCGTAGTCTCTGCGATGGCAGGAGTCACGGATCGGTTACTGGGGTCCATAGAGGTGTCTCCTGGAGCAGAAGAACCCATACAGAGTCCCATTCAGGAGTTACGTGATCAGCATGAGCAAGTCCTGAACGAGTTGGTGATTGAAGAGGAGAAACAGGGGGTAAGACAGCAGTTGGATGCACTCTGGGAGGAACTGGAAAGGCTATTGCAGGGGATTGATCTCATCGGAGAATGCTCTGCCCGTACCAAGGATGCGATTTTAAGTATTGGTGAACGGGCATTTGCTCCACTGCTCTCTGCGGCGTTTCGCTCGGTGGGAGAACAATCCATTGCGCTGGATGCTCGGGATTTGATCCGAACGGACGATAACTATGGGGACGCACATGTAGATTTTGAGGAGTCTACACGCACGATCCAAACGCATTTTCAGGGTTTTGCATCGAATCAGATCACCGTGGTGACGGGATATGTCGCATCTGCGCCCGATGGGTCAACGACGACACTTGGGCGCTCGGGGAGTGATTTTACAGCAACGATTCTCGGTTCTGTATTACGTGCACGACGGGTCATAATCTGGACCGATGTGGATGGAGTCTTGTCTGCGGATCCTCGGGATGTCCCCGAGGCGTTCCCATTGGCTCGCCTGAGTTACACGGAAGCGGCAGAAATGGCCTATTTCGGTGCTCGCGTCCTACACCCGAGGACCATGCGGCCGGTGCAAACGCTGGGAATCCCACTAATCATCAAAAATTCATTAAATCCTAAAGCACCAGGCACGCTGATTTCGAATGAGTCTCAATCAGTTGAACTCAGAGTAAAAGCAATCTCTACGATTCGGGACGTTGCGGTGATCATGCTGGAGGGCAACGGTATGTTAGGTGTGCCGGGAATTGCTGCGCGTGCGTTTGTATCCCTGGCGGATCGGAAAATTAATGTCCTTATGATCGCGCAGGCCTCCAGCGAACACAGTATCTGTATGGTTGTGCGCGAAGTGGCTGCAGACGCAGCCGTAAAGACGCTTCGGAATGTCTTTGCAGGAGAGTTGGCAAAACGAGATATCAGCGGTATTTATGCGATCCCCAGATGTGCGATTGTTTCTGCAGTAGGTGACCGCATGCGACACCATCCGGGGCTGGCGGGGCGGATGTTCGCCACGTTGGGACGCAGTCGGGTAAATGTGTTATCCATTGCACAAGGGGCGGCGGAGACAAATATTTCAGCGGTTGTCCGGGACGATGAAGTGCGGCGCGCCGTACGAGCTCTCCATGAGGCGTTTCCTTTGGGGCGCCTGCGTGCACACATATGTCTACTGGGGCCGGGCCGGGTTGGAGCCCATTTATTGCAACTTCTTGCGGATCAAAAAGAGAATTTACTGGAGCGAGTTAAGTTGAATGTGCGGCTCGTTGGTCTTGCGAACTCTCGAAAAATGCTCTGGAACCCGGATGGGCTCGCGTTTGATACGGCGGTTTCAGATCTTGCCCATGGATCGCCAGCCAATTTGAATTGGCTTTTAGAACAGTTGGGTGCCAGCCGGTTGGAACGAATCATTGTCGTTGATGCAACCGCGAGTGAGGAGGTTGCTTCTTACTATCCCGATTTTCTTGAGCTTGGATTCGGGGTCGTTACCGCAAATAAACTGGCCAATACCCTGGATTTACCATTTTATCAGCGACTCCAGAAGGCAGCCAAGCGACGCGGTGTGGCTTTCCGATATGAAACAACAGTGGGTGCTGCAATTCCGGTGATTTCCACGATCAAGGATTTGGTACGATCAGGAGATCGGGTTCATAAGATTGAAGGGGTCTTCTCTGGTACGTTGGCCTATGTATTCAACAGCTTGGATGCTGGAGAGTCGTTCTCGTCAATTGTAGAGAGTGCCCACGCGGAAGGGTGGACAGAGCCCGATCCGGCTGATGATTTGAGTGGGGAAGATGTTGCTCGGAAATTATTGATTCTGGCTCGGGAGATTGGCTTGGAAGTTGAGCGAGACGATATCCGGGTCGAATCTTTGCTGCCGGCAGGGCTCAAGGCGAAAAGTCCTCAGGCACTGTTCAAAGAACTCAAAGCGGTTGACCAGGAGTGGAAAGAAAGAGTAGACGAAGCGAAGAGCCGTGGTGAACGGCTACGCTACATTGCCAGACTTGAAGGGGACCAATTGGATGTAAGTGTTCAGGCGGTGCCGGATGACTCCCCGTTTGCCACGGCATCCGGGCGAGGGAATATTATTGTGTTTACCACGGATCGCTACAATGATGAGCCGCTGGTCGTACAAGGTCCGGGTGCAGGGCTTGGGGTGACTGCAGGAGGGCTTTTAATGGATCTCATCCACTCGGCAGAGTTAATGCCCTAGCCGCACAGTTTTTGCTTCCTGTCAGGAGTATCATGTCCGTTTCTTTACGAATTGCTGTAGCTGGTACGGGTCGCATGGGCGAGGCCGTAGAAGCATGTGCACGCTCACATGGACATGCTATCATTGAGCGGTTCAACCGCAAAAATCCCGTAACGGAGGTGGCTCTGGGATGCAATCCTGATGTCGTGATTGACTTCACACAACCCGAGGTTGTGCTCTCACACATTAACAGGTACTGCAAGACGAACACAGCTGCCGTGATTGGGACTACAGGATGGGGTGACAAGATAGAAGATGTTAGGAACCTTGTCAGTTCCCACGAGGCAACTATGCTCTATAGTTCCAATTATTCACTGGGGATACAGATCCTCCGTCAGGCGTTAGATGCTCTTGGGCCGCTTCTGGACGAGTTGCCTGAGTTTGATGTAGCTGTGCATGAGTTGCATCATACAGCGAAACTGGATTCACCAAGCGGCACCGCAATCAGTTTGGCGGCGCAATTGGTTGAAACTCTTCAGAGAAAGCACAGGTGGGGCACCCCGTCTACGCCATATGATCCCTCCCAACTTGAGGTTGTATCCACTCGACTTGGTCACGTATTTGGGCAGCATCGGGTCATGATTGATGGTCCGGCGGATCATATCACATTGGAGCACACCGCCAAGAACCGGGGAGGATTTGCTCTCGGGGCAGTGCGGGCGGCAGAGTGGATACAGGGGCGAACAGGGTTATTCACACTCCAGGATATGCTCGCCGAATGGCTTGCAGGTTCTGTAAACAAATAGTTGTCAATAATTAACGTAAATCCATGATTTTTACAGGTTCAGCAACGGCGCTGGTCACGCCTTTTTCTGGAGACGGATTGATTGACGAAGCCGCTTTTTGTAGCCTGATTGATCGTCAAATCGAATCAGGCTCTTCCGCAGTGGTCGTACTGGGCACGACCGGAGAAAATGCAACCGTTACTCCGAAGGAGCGAAGCAGGCTTTCGGCCATTGCAGTGGAGCAGGTTGCTGGCCGGGTTCCTCTGATTATCGGGACGGGGAATAACTCAACCAGTGAAAGCATTGCGTTCTCGGTTGAAGCAGATCGTTTGGGAGCAGACGGGTTGCTCGTTGTGGGGCCCTACTACAATAAACCACCACAGAGGGGGTTCAAGGCACATGTAGCGGCGATTGCAGACGCTACGTCGTGTCCAATCATCCTCTACAACGTCCCAGGACGTACGGGCTTTGACGCGAGCACCGAATCAATTCTTGAGTTGGCGCACGAGATTCCCTCGGTGGCAGGTGTGAAAGAAGCATCGGGTGATTTGGCGAAGGTCGCAGACCTTATTCGGGGACGGCCGGAAGGGTTTGCCGTCTATTCTGGAGATGATGAATGGACTTTATTCTTTTTGGCTCTCGGCGCAGATGGGGTGATCTCAGTGGTCAGCAATGTTCTTCCGCGTCTGATGAGTCGACTGGTTCGCTTGGGTCTAGAGGGCGAACTCAAGGAAGCGTCACAGGTCCATTATACTCTGTTGAGCGCTATGCGCGCCTGTTTTCTGGATACCAATCCGATACCGGTGAAGGCGGTCCTGGCCAAGCTTGGATACACAGAATCTAGACTACGTCTGCCTCTGGTTGCAATGTCAGCAGAGGAGGAAGAGGTCATCATGTCTGAATTTCGGACTGCACTGGAAGCGGAGGAAGGTCTGTAAACTACTCATAGTCTCGCGGTATAAATCTCTTTATGGGAGGTCGGAAAAGGAGATGTTCGCTTCAATGCATGGGTAGCAACTTTCCAGCCAAAAACGACCTGGGTCGGGTTCGAAAATTTGCTCGATCACCAGAGGATGAGCATGGACTGTGTTATAAATTTTCAGCAACCAAGATTGAACGATCTGAGTCGATTGGCGTATACCTTAGTACTTTGTACTAGCTCACTGCCACTGATGCGAAAAAATTGCTTTTACCCCACCATGTATGAATATTCGCACTGTTTTCACACCATCGGCGGCATGCAGTTATATACTGCTTGAGTTGGCTTCCAAGCTCAACTGAAGCACCTACGTTGGCGACTGGATCAGATATGTCATTAGCTGATCTTTTGGTAGATCAGGATATGTTACAATGACTTCAAAGTGTAACTAGGCTATATGAATTAATGGAAACAACACACCAAATAGAGTACGGTAACGGGGGTGTGTCGCATGCTATTGGCACTGTCAATGATATCGATGAAATTGAGGATGTCGCGGAAGAGGAAGAGATCCCCGTCCCATACGAGTATGACATTTCGTCGCATGGAGCTGACTTCCCGGTAGATTCTCTCGTTCGTCGTATTAGGGATGGCGACATCGTCGTACCTACTTTCGGTCGTTACAGCAGCGATGATGACCAAATTATAGGGTTCCAGCGGAATTACGTTTGGCCGAAACCGAAGGCGGACAGATTTATAGAGTCGCTCCTTCTTGGATTACCAGTTCCAGGGATTTTTCTGGTACGGGATAAAAATGGTCGTTTGCTTGTCCTGGATGGACAGCAACGGCTTAAAGCACTGCAAAGTTTTTATGACGAAGCCGACACAAAGAAAAAATACCGGCTACATAAAGTGCATCCCAACTTTGAGGGTCAAAGTTACGATGATCTAGATCCAGCAGTCCGTAGGAGGCTTGATGACAGCATCATTCATGCAACAGTAGTAAAACAACTCAAGCCCACAGACGACCAGAGTAGCATATACAATATCTTTGAGCGTTTGAATACGGGAGGTGTAAATCTACAACCACAAGAGATCAGAGTTGCGTTGTATTATGGGGACTTTGCTCGTCTTCTCCTGGAACTCAATGAAGATCCCAACTGGCGCTCTCTTTATGGGAAAAAATCAAATAGACTTAAGGATTTGGAGATGATCCTTCGGTTTTTCGCATTTTACTACTCTGGGGATAAGTATTCCAGACCGATGAAGGATTTTTTGAACAAATACATGGGTAAAAATCGCGATCTTGGATGCCAGGACAAAGATGAGTTAGAAAGAGTGTTTTGCCGTACCACTTCCTTTCTCAAGGATTGTGTTGGAAAAAGTGCCTTTAGGCCTTTTGATTCGTTGAACGCCGCTGTGCTTGATTCCGTGATGACTGGTGTTGCAAAGCGAATTGAAGAACAGGGACCAATCAAAGATTGTGATGAGGCAAAAAACAAGCTTGAAGGTTTGTTCGAGAATAAGAAATACGTTGAGGCAGTAAAGACAGGTACTTCCGACGAGGGTAAGGTAAGGATAAGGCAGGAACTTGCTTTGGAGGCATTCGCCGATATTGGATGAGTGGTCTTCAAGAGGTTTCAAGTATGAGGCAACGTCTTGATGCCACGTTTGATCGGGTTGGAACTATTGATCCTAAGGCGCCTGAATTGCAATCGGATTTTGCCAAGTACTTGTGTGTTTTAGTTTCAGGCTACATTGAAAGGGCAATCGTGGAGATCGTTCAAGAACATGCCCGCCGAAACGGGTCTCCTACGTTGCAGAAATTTTTGGAAGCAAATACGAACAAGATTACAAATTTAAACCCTCAAAGAATCATAGATTTTTTGGGTAGCTTCAGTAAGGAATGGAGACGTGAAATCGAGAAGTTTCTTTCCGAAGATCAGAGGGAGGCGATTAACACTATCGTCAGCAACCGACACCTAATTGCACATGGTCGAGAGTCTGGAATATCCTATAGTGAAGTTCGCAACCACTACGAAAAGTCTCAAAATCTAATTGTCAGAGTGCAAGAAATCTGTTTGAGAGAGTAGTTCGGTTTGAAAGAATTAAAACAAAACACTTTGCCCCTCAACTTTATCTCTTGTGAGATAAGAGACACGGATCTTTCTGATCCTATTTCGGGGGGGGGCAATGATCATGAGTGAGTCGCTGTCTCTGCTATGCCAAATCGTGACGGGAGCAGAATCTCGTGTGAACACCAATCAGGAGGTTGTACTAAGTAAATGACAGATATTATTTCTGGAATTGAGGAAGATGAGGGACGAATCGTTCCTCTGAGTATCACCGAGGAAATGGAATCTTCCTACATTGATTATTCGATGTCGGTGATTGTAGGGCGGGCCCTTCCTGATGTTCGAGATGGATTGAAACCCGCTCATCGACGTGTTTTGTACGGTATGAATGAGCTGGGATTAACACCCGGCTCCACCTATAAAAAGAGTGCCCGTATTGTTGGGGAGGTGCTGGGGAAGTACCATCCGCATGGCGATTCATCTGTTTATGACACCATGGTGCGGATGGCACAGGGTTTTTCATTGCGCTATCCGCTCGTAGACGGTCAAGGCAATTTTGGGTCTGTCGACGGTGATTCCGCCGCAGCAATGCGGTATACAGAGGCGCGTCTGACGCGTCTTGCATCCGAACTACTTCGCGATATCCGACAGGAAACTGTCGATTACCAGGAAAATTTTGACGGTTCTTTGGAAGAGCCCATTGTTTTGCCTGCTGCGCTCCCGAACCTGTTGGTAAATGGTGGCGATGGGATCGCTGTTGGGATGGCGACCAAAATCCCTCCTCATAATCTCAGGGAGGTCGCTTCGGCGATCATTGCATACATCGATAATCCCGAGATTGACACACTGGGGTTGATGGAGTATATCCCCGGTCCGGATTTTCCAACGGGGGGAATTATCTATGGGACGAATGGAATTCAGTCCGCTTATCACACTGGGCGGGGGCGAATCCTCATGCGGGCCCGTATGCATGAAGAAGAGCTAAGCAGCGGAAGGGTTGCCCTTGTGATTACAGAGATTCCATACCAGGTCAATAAGGCCATCCTGGTGGAAAAGATTGCTGAACTAGTGCGAGATAAGCGGATCCAGGATATCAGCGATCTACGTGATGAGAGTGATCGGGATGGTATGCGGATTGTCATTGAATTAAAGAAAGATGCTCAGACCAAGGTCGTTGAAAACAAACTCTACAAGTATTCCAGATGCCAGCAGTCGTTTGGAGCAAATCTGGTAGCTCTTGTCCATGGACGACCACAGACACTGACACTGAAAGACGCGGTTGTTCATTTTGTCGATCATCGGCATGAGGTCGTGACACGGCGTACGCAGCATCAACTCAGCGAAGTTGAGAAGCAGGCGCACATTCTGGAAGGCCTTGTAATCTCGCTGGATCATCTTGATGCAGTCATTACAATGATTCGTGAGTCTGCCGATGTGGACGAGGCCCGGAATTGTCTGATGGAAGGGATCTGGCCGTCCAAACTAACCCCGGCGCAACTTGAGCGGCTAGGCCTTTCGGCAACTGCCCCAGGTTCTGCGGACCACGGCAGAGAGACTTGGCTGAGTGAAGCGCAGGCAAACGCCATCCTTGCACTTCGGTTAAGTCGATTGACAGGATTGGAGCGGGATAAGATTCTAGAGGACTTCGAGTCCAAAAAAGAGGAAATTGCCCGCCTGACCAAGATTCTGGGTAGTGAAGAGCTGCGGATGAATATCATTAAGGACGAGCTACAGGAGCTCGCAGATAAATATGGTGATGATCGCCGCACAGAGATTGATCCTTTGGGTGGAGATGACATCCTTATTGAGGATCTGATTGACAATCATAGAGTGGTCGTGACGATATCACATCAGGGAATCACGAAGAGAACTCCCTTGGATGATTTTCAGGCGCAAGGCCGTGGTGGAATAGGGGCACGAGGAAGTACACTTCGAGATGAGGATTATCTGGAGCATTTGTTTGTTTCGTATAACCTTGACTACCTATTGATTTTCACGGATCACGGTCAATGTTATTATCTGAGAGTATATAATATTCCGGCCGGGGGCCGTACCGCGCGTGGACGAAGTATTCGGAACCTGATCCCGATCTCATCGGATGATCGTATTCGAGCCGTGTTGCCGGTAAGTCGGGAAGACTTCCTCGACGAAGAATTTCTGAAGTCCCACTACATCCTGATTGCAACGCGCAGAGGACTTCTCAAAAAAACGGCGCTGTGGGCGTATCGCAGGCCTTGGAAAAGAGGACTCAGAGCGATCAAAATTCGGGAGGGAGATGCGGTACTGGAGGCCCGCCTGACAGACGGGAATGCTCAGATCATTATGGCTTCTTCAGGAGGGTTTGCCAATCGGCGTTCTGAAGAGCGGATACGAGCTGTTGGGCGAGTCTCGCAGGGAGTGATCGGAATCAGGATGTCAGAAGATCAGCGGGTTGTCGGGATGGTGGTTGTATCCGAAGAAACGGAAAGTACGCTTCTAACGATCAGTGCAAATGGCTTTGGCAAACGTTCAGTGGTCAGCGATTATCCAGAAAGAATCGGTGCTGGAAAGGGGGTCATCGCACAAAAAATCAACGAGAAAACCGGTCCACTCGTAGCCATTCGCGGGGTACTGGACTCGGATGATTTGATGATCATTACTCAGAATGGAAATCTGATTCGGCAAGCTGTAAGCAAAATCTCGGTGATTGGACGGACTACGCAGGGCGTTCGACTCATTCGGCTCAGAGAAGATGATGCGATCGCTGATGTTACACGCGTCATTCTGGAAGACGAAGAAGCGGATCCGGACGCTTTACCGAACGAGGATTAAAGTTCGGACTTAGCGGAGATACAGGCACTGGAGAGTTAAACTGAATCTTCCCTTGCTAGGTAATTGATCGAGGGAAAAAATGAGTGCCAGTGCGGTAGTGGGGTGCTATAACTTGAGGTCGTACCCATATACGTACTCCGCAAATGGTGAGACGACATATAAGCGATCTCTGTGCAGGATCATGTCAGAAGGGTGGATAATTTTTCTGTTTTGTGAGTCACTGACAGGGCGAAAAGAAAATTTTCCTTCCAATTGATATCTGTCATCCGATACATTAATCACGTAAGTTCCTGTCCCATAGACCCTTGCGGCTAGGTAACTGTTATCTAAGAATTTTACTCGTGATATAAAAACCCTAGTTCCAGATTCTCGAACACCGGGCACCGTGGCGCCGACTGTAGGCTCAAAATCACGAACATCTTTTCCCTCAAATCGGATAGTGTGAAGATGTGCAAACCGGTCGTCGTATATGAATATATAGGGCAATCCCTTATACCCCACCACAATTCGGTTCCCGCGTGGAGAGATGGCTACGTTGTATGAGTTTTCACCAGAACGGTCTGGGAGTTCCAGCACAGGAAGTAATTGTTTGTATTCTAGCCAAGCATAAGGGGGAGAGGTGCTACGGGCACAGATCAATTGATTACTCTTTGTAGGGCATTGCATAAGCATAAAAGCTGGAGAAACTGCGATCCCTCCCAAGCGAAGTCTAAATGAATCGGTGAACGAATTCGCATAGTCAAAAATTTCTGAGAATACTTGGATTTTCGCTTCCTCATATGTGAATACGCTGGAGCCGTTGTAATGTATCTCCCACAGGTTAGTAAACTCTCCCGGCCCCTTTCCCCGTTTACCAATCTGCCTTTGCAAATATCCACTTGGGCCAATTGCCAAGACAGATTCAGACTGTTGATCTACAATGTAAAGGGTATCCTTTACCGCTATCAGGCTTTGGGGTCGACCAAGAATCAAGGATTCGTTTGGGAGCCCGAGTACTTCATCTGCAACCAACGTTTCTGCGTCAATATCCGTGTTAACCACGAAATGAGGAGCCGCAGTCAACATACTGTCAATTGCAGAAGAGTCTTCAAATCTGGTAAGAGGCGCATCATTGTCATGACATGCTGCAACGAACAGCACTAAACAAAGGCAAATTCGTGTCCAACCAAGAACGGGAGGAATAAATATCATATTGGTGACCGCGTCCGCATCGGGTTGGGCAGGGCTGAATATACTTCCTAATTTTGGTAGGAGGAAGATAAACTCGAGGAGGGTTATCACTCAGACTTAAGTCTGTACGGCCTCGTCTAAAACTGCCTCGGTCGGAATCATCTGCTCAAGCAGATCCATTCCCTCGTCAATTTCCGCTTTCGTAATGGTCAGCGCCGGTCGAAAACGAATGGAGGATTTTCCGCATCCGATCACGATCAGTCCGTTTCTATAACAAAGCTTGAGGATCTTATCACGCAGCGGTCGTGATGCAACATCCATCGCGCACATTAGCCCGCGGCCGCGGGCATTTGTGAGATACTGCGTGCGATCCGTTAATGCCTGCAGTCGACTCAAGAGATGGCTGCCAACCGTAGTAGCGTTCCCTAGGAGAGCGTCTTCTTCCATGATTTCCAGGATGCGGTCAACTCGTACCATATCTACGAGATTTCCACCCCAAGTAGAGTTGATGCGTCCAGGTTTGGCAAACACATGATCTTCAACTTCATCAAGGCGCCGGCCTGCCAGCACGCCACATACCTGCGTCTTCTTTCCGAATGCAACCAGATCCGGTGTTACTCCCAACTGCTCCCATGCCCAGAATGTGCCGGTAATTCCGGCACCGCACTGCACCTCGTCGAAAATGAGCAGAGCATCATTTTCCAGGCATAACTCTTGGAGCCCTTGCAAAAACTCGGAACGAAAATGATTGTCGCCCCCCTCGCCTTGAATCGGTTCCAGCAGGATACAGGCAATTTCATCTTTGCGTTTAAGGAAGTAAGTTCTCGCTTCTTCCAGGGCCTGAGTCTCAAGGCGCTCGACCTGTTCTAGGTGATCAGATAGAGGGAAAGTAATTTTCGGGTTTAGAATACGAGGCCAGTCAAATTTTGGGAAATATCTAGTCTTCCAGGGATCAGAGGTATTGGTCAGGGACAAGGTATAGCCGCTACGACCATGGAACGCCTCACGCAGGTGCATCACCTGTTGGCCATGCTCGGATGAGATTCCTTTGGAGAGATTTTTTCGAACCTTCCAGTCAAATGCTGCTTTCAGTGCATTTTCGACGGCAAGCGCCCCACCGGAAATAAAAAAGGCGTAAGGTAAAGATGCAGGCTGTGCGATGCGCCCGAAAGTGTTCAGGAATCGGGCCATATGTGTGGTCTGGATATCCGAGTTCGCAATCTTGTTGAGTGCTGCATCCTTGATTCGCTCAAGTGCTTCTTTGTCGGATTCCAGTTTCGGGTGATTCATCCCTAGCATGCTGCTGGCGAAGAAGCCAAAAAAATCCAAATATGATTTTCCAGTGACCTCGTCAATGAGCCTGACTCCTTGGCTTCGCCGCATATCCAATACGAGGGGCATCATTCCCGTGGCATTCATATGTCTGCCGAAGATATCCGGTACTTGTTCAGGGGCTATATGCATAGGTAGTGAGGTGACTTCTAGTCGGTCCAATGGATCATTGCATGCATTCAAAGGTACGCACGAAATATAATAAAACTTCCTGGTCGTTGAGTTCCAAAATCAAAAAACGTCCCTCTCTTCCTGGAGAAATTACGCTGAAAAAACGTTCGGGTTTAACAGGGGACGGGATAGACAGCTTTGTTGGATTACCCGTGGTTGAAGTTGCGCCACGGGCACGGCGCCCTGATTGGCTGCGTGTGAAACTTCCGTATGGTCCGGTATACCGAAAGCTGGTAGATCTGATAGAGGACCACGATTTGCATACGGTATGCCAAAGTGCGCGCTGTCCGAACATGGGCGAATGTTGGACCGCAGGTACGGCGACATTTATGATCCTTGGGAATGTATGTACACGCTCCTGTGGATTCTGCGCCGTTCAGACAGGACGACCAGAACCTGGATTGGATTACGATGAGCCACGCCGCGTGGCAGATGCTGCACGGATCATGGGGCTCAAACATGTGGTCGTGACCTCCGTCAATCGTGATGAGAGAAAGGATGGAGGAGCACCTATTTTTTCTGAAACCATTCGTCGGATCCGTGAAGAAATTCCAGGCTGTACGGTGGAGGTATTGATCCCTGACTTTCGAGGTATATGGGACGCATTGCAAATCGTTCTGGATGAGCGTCCAGATATCCTGAATCACAATGTGGAGAGCGTCCCAAGACTCTACCGCCGGGTTCGTCCACAGGCAGACTATGAACGCTCATTGGAGGTACTCAGGATTTCGAAAGAGCAGGGGCTGCGCACCAAGAGTGGTATTATGGTCGGGCTCGGTGAAACGGATGACGAGGTGCTGGAACTAATGGACGATTTTGTACGGGTAGGAGTGGATGTGATGACTATTGGACAGTACCTGCAGCCAACACGGATGCACTTAGAGGTAGAGGAATTTATTCATCCAGATCAGTTTAGGTGGTACAAGGAAGTCGGGGAGGCCAAAGGGATCGAACATGTTGAGAGTGGCCCACTAGTGCGGAGTTCCTATCACGCCGAGCGCCACGTATAGTCGGGCTGAACCGTCCGAGGAACATAAGCCTTTGAAGGCCTATGTTCCTCGGATTCAATTCATTGGTGCTGCCGTAGAGACATTCTGTAGGATGCCATCAGTCCATCGAAGCGGAAGTTTCATCCCCTGGCCCCTGTAGGTGACCAATCATCAGCGCATTGAAGAGCAGTTTGTAAGTTGCACGGGTTTGTCCTCTGAACTGCGGCCGGAACCCAAAAAGGACTACATGCCCGTCACCATGAGCAACCCTGACCGCCGCTGCCTCGCCACCGATGGTACTTTCTTCTCCAAGGGCCCAACCACTCATCAGAAGATCTTCCTCAGCATATCGGGCAATCACTTCAACAGGCGGAACAGGGCCCGGAGCCAGTTTAATCCGTCCCCCTTCCTGAAGGGTTGAGCGGCGAATTGCCGAGAAGGCGCGACTGCGCACGAATGAAGCTGCGACTTCTGAGGGCATTCCATATCCGATCGGATGCGAGGAGTCTACGTTCAGGCGCACGAGTGACCCCGGGATGAAAAACCTGGACTGGGGGATTCCGCTCACAACATTTTCTACAGGGAGCCCAAATTGATCAATGACAAAGTCGCTTGCCGCATCTAATGCCACGAGCGTACCGCCATCCGCGACATACTTCGTCAATGCAAGCGTTCCTTCAAGTCCAAGTCCCCCGGTATATTCTTCTGGCATCATCCCCACACGATGCCCATGCAAAAGACCCTCTGTTCCTTGGCTGGGAAGCAGGATCGCAGTGTAGACAGATAAATCGGAGGACCGGATATCCGCGTCATGCAGTGTGTCAACTTTAAATGCGAAAGATTCCAGGAGCCACCGCGTCCAACCCTCATCCATGTTGGCAACCCAGGTTTTGTATAATCCAATGCGTGGAGCTTTGAGTTCATGTAGTGGGGGGAGATTCTCGGGAACCGGGTGGAAATTTGTCCCTGTCCGTTTGGCGATATCCTGAAGAGCAGGGCCTGATTCGATCAGGAAGGCCCCGGCAGGCCAAGTGTCTTCTCCAACCATGACCGAGTCAGTCACGACCTCTACGGTCAAACCACTGCGAACAGCTTTGTTGATTGCATGTCGGCTACGATTTGATCTTGGATCAATGAGGTATTTCTTGTGGTCCCCATCAGCAATCGTTCCAGGAGTCTGAGACAGGTCTTCCGTAATGGATACGGTTTCTACAGTCGGGAGTGTGGGCAACCGGTCAACCCGAAGTCCCATCTGAAGTGGTAGGGTCCATCCAGCCAGATCATAGGGCACGATGGGAGTGCCTGCCTCCGTTCGGCGATCAGGATAATTCTGGGTTTCTAACAGATCTTCCAGATAAGGCCTGAATGCCTGTGTCTTGGGGATGATGAAGGAGCCAGCTGCGTAAGTGGTATCCCCGACAGTAAATGATTGTGTAGCCTGCTCAATCTCAATGCCGCCGACACGTAATAAGTTGACTAGGTTTAATTCTTCTCCGGCATTCCATTGGTCACTAGGAATCACGTAGGCTACAACTGAGTCAGCGGTTTCAATCGCATCTCGCCCCATTTTCCAGATATCGTAGAGCCAACTCTCACGACGATCTGCTGCCAAGCGCAGAACTCCCATTGAACCAGTGACCATGTACTGGACGGGATCTGCAAAGTGGGACCAGCCCCCTTTCCATGGATTCGGATAGAAGATGTTCGTTCCCGTTGTAGGATTACCCCCGCTCACAAAATCAGGGATTGAGTCCGGGTCAAAGAACCGGGGACTCGGGGTTGCATGTCCTACCTCCGTCAGAATTCCCACCATATTGTGGAAGTAGGGAACGGTGCGCATCCCCCCGTTCCACCACATGCTGAAGATGACTCCCGAAATCACACCAGGCATCTCTTTCATTGCAAACCGATTTGCCATTGCCGCTCCAACGAGGTTTACGGCAGTCGTAATCCCGGGGTGGATCCGGGGATTCACTGGATCTGTAAAGGGAGGAAGAAATATTCTGGTCCAACTAGGGCTGGTTTGATGATGATTATAGACGATTTGAGGGTACCATTGATTGTAGAGCACCTCCGTTACAGCTTTGGACTCAGGCATATTGTTCATGAACCAATCACGGTTATTATCATGCCCGACATAATAGTGATAGAGCCAGGGCGGACGTGTTGCCTCAAATGGGGTGCCAACCGTCCGGTCATACCAGGAAGCGATAATATCCAGCCCGTCAGGATTCATGACAGGCATCAGTAGAAGAATGATATTATCCCGAATGTGCTGCATTTCATGAGATTCTTCTGTCGCTACCCGCCACGCGAGTAATGGGGCCATCTGTGCGCCGGCAACTTCGGTCGCATGCAGGCCTGCATCAATCCAGATGACTGCCCGCCCTTCTTTCGAAAGTGCTTCCGCTTCGGTCTCGGAAACTCTCCCACGAGCAAGCGATGCACTGATTTGTTGCCATTGATCCAGAGATGCCAAGTTTTCCTCACTCGAAATCATCAGAAGCAGCAGGGGGCGTCCGAGCACGGATGTACCAATCTCACGGAGGATCACACGATCACTGGCTTCTGCCAGTGCCTCGTAGTAGGAGACCATCTGGTCATATCGCGCGAGTTTGTAGTCATCCCCAGGCATAAAGCCAAACACATCCTGTGGATGTGGAACTTGGCTCAGGGAGTTGGTGCAGGACAGGGTAAGTCCTACGACCAGGAATGCGAGTGTACGTAAGAACTTCATGAGATTTACTGTTGTCGAATAGGTGCACCGCGCTCGTTCGGGATACAGGGACCAGTTGGACGCTCATCTTCAGGGACGGCATAGAACTCGCGTAAGCGGCTCAGTTCCGCTTTCAGTTCCGCCTGGATTTCGGAATACGGGGCATCATCATACACGCTATTCATTTCCATCGGGTCGGCCTCAAGATCAAAGAGCTCCCATTCATCACGGTTATAGAAATGAATGAGCTTATGGCGATCAGTTCGAACCCCATAGTGCCGTTCCACGCAGTGATAGCCAGGATATTCGTAGTAGTGGTAATAATGACTGGTACGCCAGCTTTCTGGAGTTTCGCCTAGGAACAGTGGTTTGAGGCTCTCCCCTTGTATATCGCTAGGGACGCTCACGCCCGCTAGGTCAAGGAAGGTCGCTGCAAAGTCTAGGTTCGACACCATCGTATTATTCACGCTGCCGGGTTGGACTTTGCCTGGCCAGCGAACAAGCAGTGGAGCTACCAGCGATTCTTCGTACATCCAGCGCTTATCATACCATCCATGCTCGCCTAAATACCATCCCTGGTCCGAGGAGTAGATTACGACCGTATTTTCTTCGAGGTTTTGCTCTTCGAGATAATCCAGCAAGCGTCCAACATTGTCATCCACACCGGCGACAGTACGCAGGTATTCTTTTGCGTAACGCTGATATTTCCATCGGGTCAGGTCGTCGCCTTCGAGATTTGCCTCCAGGAATTCGTCATTCCGAGGACCGTAGACTGCTTCCCATCCGACTGCCTGTTCTGCATTCATACTCCGGGGAGGAGTCAGCTTGAGATCCTCCACATTCATATGCCTCGCAATGGTCATGCCTTGTTCAGCCGCAGGAGATGCACGATTCGAGTAGTCATCAAACAGGTTTGCAGGCTCCGGGATGTCTTCGTCTGCATACAACTCAAAGTGGTCCGGGCCCGGGTGCCATTCCCGGTGAGGTGCCTTGTGCTGATACATAAGCATAAAGGGCTTTGCAGGGTCCCGCTGTGTATCCAGCCAGTCCAAGGCTAGGTCCGTGATAATATCTGTCGTGTAGCCTTCAATCTGAATGGTATCTCCGGGAACGAGGAAACGTGGATTGTAATAGGGTCCCTGACCGATAAGGACTTGCCAGTGATCAAATCCGGTTGGGGCGCTTTGCAGGTGCCATTTGCCGATCATACTGGTTTGGTAGCCCGCAGCCTGCAGTAGTTTTGGGAACGTTTGCTGTGTGCCATCAAATCGGTTCCCGTTGGTGAGTTGTCCATTGAGATGGCTGTGTTTCCCCGTCAGAATGACTGCGCGGCTAGGAGCACAAATCGAATTCGTAACCAGACACTGTGTGAAGCGCATGCCTTCATCGGCGATCCGATCCAGGTTCGGCGTTTCATTTACGACCGAGCCGTAGGCGCTCAGTGCCCGTGCAGTGTGGTCATCTGTGAAAATGAACACAATGTTCGGTGGCGGTTGCTCTTGCGCACACCCTGCCAACACCAAAAGAAGGAGAGGGAGAAGTTTTAGAAGTTTCATGTATTTGATGAAATATGGCCATATTCCCCAAACCTAAGCATTTCCCAGCAGTATTCAGTCGGTCTGATGGAAATATCTATCATACTTACCTTTAGCCAGCTTAACTGAACTCATTTCATCAAATGACAAATAACCGTACACTTGCGATCCTGAAGCCCGATTGCGTTCGCAGGTGTCTGACAGGAGAAGTACTGCGTCGGATCGAAATCGCAGGATTCAAGATCTGTGCGCTGCAGATGCAGCAACTTACACGTAACCGCGCAGAAGGATTTTATGAAGTACATCGAGAACGTCCATTTTTCAACGACCTGATCGACTTCATGACCAGTGGGCCATGCGTTCCGATTGTACTGGAGAAGAAAGATGCTGTAGAACGTTTTCGCGCTTTTATTGGAGCCACCGATCCAGAGCAGGCAGACAAGGGAACCATCCGCAAACTTTTTGCAGACAGTAAAGCGGAGAATATCGTCCATGGCTCGGATTCACCGGAAAATGCACAAAAGGAAATTGCATATTTTTTCGGAGAGTCGGGCATTCCTGCTGATGCTGGATGAGACGTTTCTTATTTCTGATAATCTTTCTTAGTGCTGGGTCTGTACTTGCCCAGGAAACCGTCGTGCGCACAGGAGCAGACATTCTGGTGGAATCCGGGTTTGACCATGTTGCTGGGAATACCGTCGGATTGATTGTGAACCATACTACATTGGTTGAAGACGAACATCTCATTAATTTGGTGCATGCTTCACCAAATGTCACGCTGGGGGCCATCTTTGGGCCTGAGCATGGACTGCGTGGTACGGCTGAGGATGGGGAAGCGGTGCAGGATGGGGTAGATCAGTTCACTGGTGCGCCGGTCTACAGCCTCTATGGGAAAACCCGTAAGCCAACGCCCGAAATGCTATCCGATCTAGATTTGTTGATCTTCGACATCCAGGATGTGGGAGCCCGATTCTATACGTTCATTTCTACGATGGGGCTGGCAATGCAGTCTGCAGCAGAAGCGGGGATCCCGTTTGTGATCCTGGACCGGCCGAATCCTCTTTCCGGCGCTTATGCATCAGGGTTTGTTCTGGAGCCGGAAGTGCAGTCATTTGTAGGTCAGTTTTCAATTCCGATTGCTCATGGTCTGACCGTGGGCGAATTGGCTACCATGATCAAGGGGGAGGCTTTACTGCCCGGCCTGGATTCTCTCGAACTGGAAATTATTCCAATGCAAAACTGGACGAGGAGTATGCAGTGGCCGGATACTGGGCGACCCTGGATTCCCACCAGCCCGAATATTCCGCAGTTTGAGACAGCCTTGGTCTACCCTGGCACATGCTTTTTCGAAGCCACTTCCGGGAGTGAAGGCAGAGGAACCCGAACTCCCTTCCTTCAGGTGGGAGCGGTTGGGGTTAATGGGAGTGAGATCGCTGCGGCTCTTAACCGTAAATCCTTACTAGGTGTATCTTTCGAAGGTGTTGAATTTACGCCGGAACCTCTAACCAGTATGGATTCTGCGCCCAAGTTGAATGGGCAGGTTATTCAAGGTTTAGGGATTAAAGTCACGGACCGAAGGACTTATCAGCCGGTTGAGGTGGGCATACATATCTTCCATGCATACTACCACGCGGTACCAGCTGCAGATGAGTTTTTAACCAGACCCGAGTGGTTGGCCAAGCTCTCCGGGACTACGAAACTTGCCGGCATGCTGAGGTCCATGACACCGGAAGAGATTATAGCATCGTGGCAAGATGAACTCACTGATTTTATTCAGCGGAGCGAGCACTATTACCTGTATGAGTAGAGTTTCGCCAGAGAATCGCATAAATGATCTCAAGGTATCCGCCCAAGATCATCAGTGGAGCGACATAAAGCGAGAGAAAGCCGTCTACCTCATTCTCCATGCGCATGATGGCATATCCAAGGATAATTGCCAACACGCCGAGGGCGACCAGCACGTAATTGTGTGTCGACAGGATCATGGAGCGCCTTTTTACACGCCGCCTTCTCGGATGGGATTTTGCAGATTTTTTGGAGCGAGGCATATACAGAGGTGGATAACCCCCGGTTGCACCGGTAGCCACCATTTAAGTTTCAGGGTCTGATGGGTGACTTATTACGTCTCTTTTTCATTGGAACTGCCGCCGTCGCCCTTCAGTGGCTTTTCTTTGGAAGGTTGGATTTGTGGGGGGCTACTCCAGATGTGGTATTGCTTTTTGTACTCTGGGTTGCTGTGCGCTATGGTCAGACCACCGGAACCGTAGCGGGTTTTCTGGTAGGCTTTGCACTGGATGCGATCTATGGTTTATGGGGAATCCATATGTTCGTGAAGACGGTGATCGGCTTCTTGGTTGGTCTTCTGAATATGATTAACAGCGAGGTTTTTGTCAGATCAGCACGTCGAGTGGTTGAGACAACCTTGGTCATTTCATTGGTACACAACAGCCTACTCGCACTCTTTGTTGTGATGCAGCGGGGAGTTGGTTGGGGATATCTCTTCTGGATGTTGTGTATAGGAGGTACCTTGTATACAACTCTCATTGCTTTTCTTGTCGTAACTCTCTGGCGCAGATAAGGGGAACGCAATAATACCCCCGGGTGCTGTGTGGGTAGAGCTTCATCTGAAGCACCAAAGCACTAGAAATCAATTTGCGAATATATGTCTTGAACCACACAAGCTCTGGGGGGATGTGTCAAAGTTAGTTGGGGTTGGGGGTACATCCTATACCCCTCAAACGTCCCTACTTAATGAGCAACATACAACCTCCACATTCTTTTTCGCCGCTCTTTTCAGAGTCTGCCCAGGAGGTACATCTGGAACTGGTTCGGCATTATGCAGATGTTCTGCGCATGTTAACGGAACGGATTCCCTCGGCAGTATCTCCGGCTGCTGTCGCACCGGATCCGGCCCCGGAGCTTTCTGAGTCTCCGCCGGATCCTTCTTCCTGCTGGGAAGCGGCGGTTTCGGTGCTGGAGCGCCGAGATTGGCATACCGAGTCGCTGGTGCATTTGTGGCTTGCGCCCTCGTATGTTCTGGGTCTTCAGGTCCTGATTGGGATGGGCGTGAACCTGCAGGGACATCGGCGGATCGTGACGGTGACCGAATGCGGTCCTGAAGATCAATCCTGCATGGAAGCGGTGCTGGATGATCTGCGTACCCGTGGACTGGGGCCAGGCCTTCTGTTCACGCTTCCAGGGAACGTGGCGCTGCGGTCTGCGGTCTCGCAGGTGTGGGGTCCCCGGGTGTGGGTGCAGCGTTGTCTGAATACGGTCATGGCCGAAGCACTGAGCGGATTGGATCCCGATCAGGCCCTTCAATTTCGTCACCGCCTCCAACAGGCATGGCAATGCTGCGATGTCGTTGAAGCCCATACAAGTTTGCAGCAGATCACCGAGGAATTGACGCAGGTGAACCGTTCTTCGGGGCGCGTGCTTGGGCGTGCGCTTTCGTCCACGCTCACGCTCCAGCACAGCGGCCTGCTGTTGCGCAGTGATCGGGGCCTGCGCGTGTTGAATTCTTTGAAGGCCGTCTTCGTGCGTGCAGGCCGGAGTCTGCCGCAGGGCCCGGTGCACCAGAGCCGAATGCACCTGTGTGCGGCACTGCTGGAACTTGAACCGCGGCTGCGCCGTGTGCGACACGCCTCGTATCTTCCACAATTGCACCGTACCCTTACACAACCTTCCCCAGACGCGTAATCTTATGTCAACCCAACTTCGGACGACGGTTTCCACCGATCTTGACACGACTCTACCCCGGAATGCTGTGGACGTTGCCCGGCTGCTTCGCCATCCGGACTGGTTTTTGGAGCTGGTTCCGCACTTGTTTGAGGCCAAAGTTTCCGAACATTGCGGGGTTCGCTGGACCCATACTCAGACGAAGTGTCAGCGTTGGGGGACGAACCCGGGCTCCATTCGCTGGAACGGGGCGAAGGTGCCGATTCAGGTTCCCCGGGTCCGCAACACCAGCAGGAAGTCCCGCTGAAGACCTACCAATGTCTGCATCAGGCCGAATCCGGTCATGCACAGCAATTGACACGCAGTGTGCTGTTGGGTCTGTCTCAGCGCAAGTATGGTCAGGTGGCCGCGCATCTGGCGGAGAGTTTTGGACTCAGCGGCTCAAGCACCGGGCGCGTGTTGATCCGGGAAACGACCCAGGCACTGGAGACCTTCCTGAACCGGCGCTTTGATGAGATGGCGTTTGCGACCCTGCTGCTTGACGGCAAAACCTTACAAGAGGACCAGATCCTGTTGGCCGTGGGATTGACCGTAGAGGGAAGGAAAGTGATTCTCGGGTTCACGGAAGCCAAAACCGAATCCCATGCCTGTGTGATGGCGTTACTGCAGGATCTGCTGGAACTTTCAGTCGGCGGCCTCCTTGTTGGTGCTGCTTGATGGTGCCAAGGGCTTGCACAAAGGCGTTCGTGAGGTGTTTGGAGATCAGGCACTGATCCAACGGTGCCAGTGGCACAAGCGGGAAAATGTCGTCTCCAAGATCACCGATCGAGACCATGCTGAGAAGGTCAAACATCAAATGGAAGCTGCGTAGGCCACATCCACGTATGCCGAAGCAAAAGAGCGTTTGACAAAACTCGAGACCGATCTGCAGGACTCATGTCCGGCCGCCGCCACCAGCTGAAACGAGGGCATGGAAGAAACGCTGACCCTCCACAAGCTGTGCATCCCCAGGCAACTGCGGGATCGACTCCAGACCACCAATATCATTGAGAGCATCAACAGCAGATTGGCGCACACCACACGGCGAGTCACACGATGGACGAACTCGGATCAACGCCAACGATGGATTGCTGCCGCATGTCTGGAAATCGAACAACGATCCCTGAACCCAATCCCGAAAGACTGGCAATGGGAAATCTTGATCCGAGCACTGAAACGACACCAGAAAACTAAAAAACAGACGATCAGTAGAAGCTTACGTTCGCCCCCCAATCCCAACTAACTTTGGGATATCCCCAGCTCTGGAGAGAGTGGTCAGCATTTATTTTAATTGCGAGCCTCCTGTAGCACAATTGGTCTTGCACGAATTCAACGAAATTACATCTTTCGCAACTTCACAAATGCGACAGGATTCTGTCTCATTTTTCGAGAATTTCCGCTTTTCTTGACCATTTTAGCCTGATTTTGGGCCATTTTGGGCGAAAATCACCACAGTTTTCGCTTTTTTCTTCAAATCCCCCCAATGTAGTGGGATTTTTCGGGGGCATTGCTCCCAACCCACCGTTTATCCCCGAAAATCATCCCCACTCTGCCCTGTATGTCTATGTCAAATCCCGTACCCTCAAATCTGGAAAAAAAGCGTATACCTATTCGCTGGCCGAATCCTATCGTGTCCATGGAAGCCCACGTCAACGGACCTTGCTCAATCTCGGGAAAGAGTTCAACATCCCTAGGCAACAATGGCCGCTGCTGTAACGGGTCATGGATGAACTGCGCGGATCCGCACGCCTGCCCCTGGAAGATGAGGCGCTCGTGCAGGCCGGGCAGGACATCGTTCAGAGGCTGAGACAAAAGGGCTATGATATCCATGACCCGCGCGAGGATCGAGATGCCATCCTGCCCCATGAGATCCATCATACCGACACGCGCACGGTGGGCGGGGAGCGCGTGGCACTCCAGGCACTGCAGACGCTGGGGTTTGCCAAGATCCTGCGAACCCTGAACTTTCACCAGGGTCAGATCCACTGGGCTACGATCCTGGTGGTGGGACGGATGCTCTCTCCTGGCAGTGAACGACAAACCCATGACTGGATGTGCGCGCAGTCCAGTATCCTGGATCTGCTTTGTAGCCGACGCCCGAGTCTGAATACGCGCTACAACACGGCGGCCCGTCTCTACCGGCACCTGTCCCGATGCCCGACTGTGGGCGTGAATCGCCTTTGCGTCATAGGCGCTGTCCATGAGATCATAACAGTGATCGACCCGCTGGACCGTCAAGGTCGCCAATGGAATGGCGGCCTGACTGTCATGCAGGGACGCTGACGTGACCAGACAACTGATGGGAACCCTGCCGTCTGCAACATCCATATGCAGTTTATATCCCGTCCAGAACTGCGTAGACCCTTTCGCATTGCGCTTGCATGAGACCCTGCACTCTTTTGGCAAATCGGACAACATCTCCTTCAGTGTCATCGTACGCTGGCGTGCCAGACGGTTGGGGGCCTTTGGACGTTCGTCCCCTTTCTTTGGACGCCCACGTTTGCGGGCCACCGGGGCAGGCTTCTTTTTCTTCGGTACCGCCTTCTCACGCGCTTCAATGGCAGTCGAATCCCGAGAAATATGCCCGACCAGATGCTCCCGATAGCTGTTTGGGATCAATGCCTCATGGAGCCGAGACGGCAGCGCGGTCGCAGCAAATTCCTGGAATGCACATGAAAACGTCGAGATACTGGGCACATCACACGAACGGCACCAACCACACAGAGACCGAAGCATCGTGTCCGAACGTATGCGCTCATGCAACCCGGCCGTTGCGGGAATATTCAAAACCATCTTGGCCAAAAACGACCGGGCGAGCGAAGCGCGATGTGCCTGCGGACGCCCCGGCGCACGCAGCACAGGGCGGGGCAAAAAATGCTCCACCTCCACCATCTCGAAGATCTATAGCAATGTCCTGTACCGCCGCGGAAGCGAACCATAGTACTGCGCGAGCTGGGGGAACAACTCTTGTTGACAGGAAATACAAAATCCTCGTAATTTCTTTCTGAGGGACATCGGAGCCTCCGCGGTTTTTTTTTGATGAGATCCAACCTTCCAAAGATACGAATCTGGAGGCTCCGGGCCCTCGTTTTGGGGCCGCCCAACCGCTTGGAAAACAAGGCCCAACTCCGATCAGATCAAAGATGCACCAGCGAAACCAGAAACCTCGAAAAATCCTCCAGTCTGAGAGTTTTGCAAGAAGCTCGAGGGTTATTATTTTGGGAGAACGTCTGGCGCACAGAAGTCTCATCGCCTAAAGTCTTGAGCGATCACATTTTGAATATGACACATAATAAACATACCCCCCCCCCCCTGTGTTTTATACGTGAGATAGGCATCAAGATGAGATCTATCACATTGGCGCTCGTGATGTTCTGTTTTTTGCCTGCATCTCTTTTTGCGCAGAGGTTGCAAATCGCCCCGGCGGCAATGACGATTGTAGAGGGAGAATCTGGAGATTTTACGGTGGTCCTGTCGGAGGAACCGACGGCAAATGTGACCGTGACGATTGTGAGATCTGATGGAACGGACGCGAGCCTGAACAAGAGTGTGTTGATATTTACCCCTTCAAACTGGAGCGTGCCACAGAAAGTGACGGTAACGGTGGGAGAAGATGGAGATTTTACAGATGATTCGGATCGGCTGATTTTGATTGCGAGCGGTGAGGGCTATGGGAATGAGAGTGGGGTAACCGTTAGTCCTGAGACAGCACAGCTTAATTCGGTTGGTCAGACTATTCAACTCAAGGCAGTAGTTCAAGACCAGGATGGAGAACCTATAACAGGGTACCCTTTGGAATGGTCCAGTTCCGATCCCTCCGTAGCCACGGTAGATTCAACTGGCAAAATCACCGGTGTCAGTAACGGCACAACGACAGTCACCGCCGCACTTGCCACGGCCTCTGGGGAGACAACGATCTTGGTTAATGATCCTACCGTGAACCTTTCTGATCGCGAGATTCTTGAGGTGCTGTACAGGGCGACCGGAGGAGACAACTGGACGCAGCGCGATGGATGGCTAACCGACGCACCTCTTGACCAATGGTATGGGGTAGAGATGGATGAAGACGGCCAAGTGACCGCTCTAAAGCTGCGAGAGAATGGTTTGAACGGCATTATCCCGGTGGAACTTGGAGGCCTAGCGCATCTTGAGATACTGGATCTATACAACAACCGTCTCACGGGCATGTTGCCATCAGAGATCGGCAACCTAGTACGGCTCCGGGAACTTGACTTGGGCAACACCGGTCTTGAAGGCGAGATTCCTAAGACATTGGGCAAGCTAGTTGAGCTTGTCCAGTTGAACTTCGAAAGTGCATATTTTACCGGATCAATTCCGCCCGAACTGGGGGCACTCACAGAGCTTGAATCTCTGAACCTGTACAACAACAGACTTAGCGGTACTATCCCCATCGAACTTGCAGACCTGCGCAGTCTTCAGTTCTTCGCCCTAGACGAAAACCAGTTGAGCGGATCAATCCCCTCAATGTTTCTGCAATTGGAAGAACTTTATATCTTCACCTGGGGAGCAAACGAAGGACTTTGTCTTCCAGGAACGGAGGACTTTATGGCTTGGCGCACCGTAAAGGAACGGGATTTTAGGGGACCATCCTGCGATGAAGCAGATCGGATCATTCTCGAACAACTTTACGAGGATACCGACGGAGTGAACTGGACCAACTCAACCGGCTGGCTTGGTGACACGCTACTGGATGAATGGTACGGTGTGAGCACGGACTCGCTTGGACACGTGACAGTACTTGACCTTACGAACAATGGACTGCGGGGAAAACTTCCGAAAACCCTCGGGGATCTGAACCAACTGTCCGTCCTCAGGATCGGTGACAACTCTCTTTCGGGCCGAATGCCATCATCTCTGACGAATCTCACATTAGAGGAGTTCCATTATGCGAATACGGGTTTATGCATTCCTGCGGGGAGAACCTTCCAGCAGTGGCTCACCATGATTTCTGTTCGTGACGGGATAGATGTGGAATGTCCCCCATCCGAGGATCGAAAGATCCTCTCGTTGCTGTACGAAGCGACCGGTGGCGTGAACTGGACGCAGCAAGATGGATGGCTAACTGATGCATCTATTGACCAATGGTATGGGGTGGAGACGGATGAAGACGGCCGGGTGACCGCTCTAATGTTGCGAGAGAACGGTTTGAAGGGCATTATCCCGGTGGAACTTGCAGGTCTAGTGCATCTTGAGATATTGGATCTACACTCCAACGGTCTCGGAGGCGAGTTGCCACCAGAGATCGGCAACCTGGTACGGCTCCGGGAACTTGACTTGGGCAACACCGGTCTTGAAGGCGAGATTCCTAAGACATTGGGCAAGCTAGTTGAGCTTGTCCAGTTGAGCTTCGAAAGTGCATATTTTACCGGATCAATTCCGCCCGAACTGGGGGCACTCACAGAGCTTGAATCTCTGAACCTGTTCAGCAACAGACTTAGCGGTACTATCCCCATCGAACTTGCAGACCTGCGCAGTCTTCAGTTCTTCGCCCTAGACGAAAACCAGTTGAGCGGATCAATCCCCTCAATGTTTCTGCAATTGGAAGAACTTTTTATCTTCAACTGGGGAGCAAACGAAGGACTTTGTCTTCCAGGAACGGAGGACTTTATGGCTTGGCGCACCGTAAAGGAACGGGATTTTAGGGGACCATACTGCAATGAAGCAGACCGTATCACTCTCGAACAACTTTACGAGCATATCGACGGGGCAAACTGGACAAATTCAACCGGATGGCTTGGTGACACGCCACTGGATGAATGGTACGGTGTGAGCATGGACTCGCTTGGACACGTGACAGTACTTGACCTTACGAACAATGGACTGCGGGGAAAACTTCCGAAAACCCTCGGGGATCTGAACCAACTGTCCGTCCTCAGGATCGGTGACAACTCTCTTTCGGGCCGAATGCCATCATCTCTGACGAATCTCACATTAGAGGAGTTCCATTATGCGAATACGGGTTTATGCATTCCTGCGGGGAGAACCTTCCAGCAGTGGCTCACCATGATTTCTGTTCGTGACGGGATAGATGTGGAATGTCCCCCATCCGAGGATCGAAAGATCCTCTCGTTGCTGTACGAAGCGACCGGTGGCGTGAACTGGACGCAGCAAGATGGATGGCTAACTGATGCATCTATTGACCAATGGTATGGGGTGGAGACGGATGAAGACGGCCGGGTGACCGCTCTAATGTTGCGAGAGAACGGTTTGAAGGGCATTATCCCGGTGGAACTTGCAGGTCTAGTGCATCTTGAGATATTGGATCTACACTCCAACGGTCTCGGAGGCGAGTTGCCACCAGAGATCGGCAACCTGGTACGGCTCCGGGAACTTGACTTGGGCAACACCGGTCTTGAAGGCGAGATTCCTAAGACATTGGGCAAGCTAGTTGAGCTTGTCCAGTTGAGCTTCGAAAGTGCATATTTTACCGGATCAATTCCGCCCGAACTGGGGGCACTCACAGAGCTTGAATCTCTGAACCTGTTCAGCAACAGACTTAGCGGTACTATCCCCATCGAACTTGCAGACCTGCGCAGTCTTCAGTTCTTCGCCCTAGACGAAAACCAGTTGAGCGGATCAATCCCCTCAATGTTTCTGCAATTGGAAGAACTTTTTATCTTCAACTGGGGAGCAAACGAAGGACTTTGTCTTCCAGGAACGGAGGACTTTATGGCTTGGCGCACCGTAAAGGAACGGGATTTTAGGGGACCATACTGCAATGAAGCAGACCGTATCACTCTCGAACAACTTTACGAGCATATCGACGGGGCAAACTGGACAAATTCAACCGGATGGCTTGGTGACACGCCACTGGATGAATGGTACGGTGTGAGCATGGACTCGCTTGGACACGTGACAGTACTTGACCTTACGAACAATGGACTGCGGGGAAAACTTCCGAAAACCCTCGGGGATCTGAACCAACTGTCCGTCCTCAGGATCGGTGACAACTCTCTTTCGGGCCGAATGCCATCATCTCTGACGAATCTCACATTAGAGGAGTTCCATTATGCGAATACAGGTTTATGCATTCCTGCGGGGAGAACCTTCCAGCAGTGGCTCACCATGATTTCTGTTCGTGACGGGATAGATGTGGAATGTCCCCCATCCGAGGATCGAAAGATCCTCTCGTTGCTGTACGAGGCGACCGACGGTGTGAACTGGACGCAGCAAGATGGATGGCTAACTGACGCATCTCTTGACCAATGGTATGGGGTGGAGACGGATGAAGACGGCCAAGTGACCGCTCTAATGTTGCCAGAGAACGGTTTGAAGGGCATTATCCCGGTGGAACTTGCAGGTCTAGTGCATCTTGAGATATTGGATCTACACTCCAATGGTCTCGGAGGCGAGTTGCCACCAGAGATCGGCAACCTGGTGCGGCTCTGGAAACTTGACTTGGGCAATTCCAATTTGCAGGGAGAGATTCCTAAGACATTAGGCAAGCTAGTTGAGCTTGTCCAGTTGAACTTCGAAGGTGCAAATTTTACCGGATCAATTCCGCCCGAACTGGGGGCACTCACAGAGCTTGAATTCCTGAACCTGTTCAACAACAAACTTAGCGGTCGCGTACCCGTCGAACTTGCAGGCCTTTCCAGTCTTCAGTATTTCTACCTGGAGGGAAATCAGTTGAGCGGATCAATCTCCCCAATGTTCCTGAAATTGGAGGCACTTGAGATCTTCTATTGGCGGGTAAACGACGGACTTTGTGCTCCAGAAACGGAGGACTTTATAGCTTGGCGCACTGTAAAGGACCGGGGTTTTCTGGGACCATACTGCAATGAAGCAGATCGGATCGTTCTCGAGGGACTTTACAAGAACACCGATGGAGCGAACTGGACCAACTCAACCGGCTGGCTTAGTGATGACACGGCATTGGAAGATTGGTACGGTGTGAGCACGGACTCGCTTGGACGCGTGACAGTACTTGAGCTTACGAACAATGGACTGCGGGGAAAACTTCCGAAAACCCTCGGAGATCTGAACCAACTGTCCATCCTCAGGATGGGTGACAACCCTCTTTCGGGCCGAGTGACATCATTCCTGACGAAGCTTACATTGGAAGAGTTCCGTTATGCGAATACGGGTTTATGCATTCCTGCGGGGAGAACCTTCCAGCAGTGGCTCGCCACGATTCCTGTTCGTGACAGGACGGATGTTCAATGCCCTGCTTCCTCTGATCGTGAAATCCTCTCGTTGCTGTACGAAGCGACCGGTGGCGTGAACTGGAGTAAGCAGGATGGATGGTTAACCGACGCACCCCTTGGAGCCTGGCACGGCGTGACGGTGAACGATCTGGGGCAGGTCGTTAAATTGCAGCTCTTCGGCAATAATTTGCGTGGCCAAATACCGCTCGAACTTGGGGAGATGGTCGCCCTTCGTTTGCTGGATCTTTCCTACAACTGGCTTGAGGGAGCCATCCCCTCCTCTCTGGGCGAAATCAAGACACTTACGGAGCTCTATCTGGAGAGCAATCTGCTCTCCGGGCCGATCCCCGCTGAGTTAGGTAACCTTCCCCTGTATATTCTGCATCTGCAGGATAACAAACTGGAGGGAGCCATTCCTTCTGAATTGGGCAATCTGTTTCGACTTTTGGATCTGCGCATCAGCGATAATCAATTGAGCGGCAAGATTCCCCCGGAATTCGGCAATTTGTCTGCTGTGCAAGTTATTTGGATGTATGAGAACCGGCTTGAGGGTGAGATCCCGCCGGAGTTGGGGCGCCTGTCTTCATTGGAAATCCTTTATGCAGGGGACAACAACTTGTCCGGGACGATCCCGCCGAGGCTCGGCAACCTACGATCTATCAGAATCCTAACCTTTGATGAAAACAATCTGAGTGGCCCAATTCCTTCCTCGATGGGCAATCTCACGACCATGACCGGGGAACTCAATCTAGAAAGAAACAATCTGTCTGGCGAGATTCCGGCTAGTTTGGGAAGGTTGCAGAAATTAAGACAACTGAAACTTAGCCACAACAACTTGTCGGGATCAATCCCGCCCGAGATCGGTCAGATGCGTGCTCTTCAATGGTTGGCTTTGTCCAATAATCCCGGACTTACCTCGTCAATACCTTCGACTTTTCTCGACCTTGCCAATCTTGTTCGGTTTGAGACGAGAGGCACGGGACTGTGTATCGCGCAGGATTCTCCACTCGCCGAGCCAACGGTTGCACGGCGTTTACGTCTACCTTTCTGTGGTGGATTAGAGGAGCATTCCACCGCGTATCTGTCCCAGTCTATTCAATCGGCAGAGTACCCGATCCCACTCGTGGCCGGCAGAGATGCGCTTCTGCGCGTATTCCCGATTTCGGCGCAAAGTACCGATGCGAGCATACCACCAGCACGAGCGACCCTGTTCGTCGACGGAGCAGAGGTCTATACGGTTGATATTCCCGGTCAATCCACCCCGATTCCAACTGAACTGGCCCATGCGGAGGCATCTCTGGACCGTTCCGCCAATACTCGCATTCCGGGCTCGGTGATACAACCTGGCCTGGAGATGATTATTGACATTGATCCCGAGGGAACATTAGATGCTGATCTCGAAATGGTACGCCGGATTCCCGAGTCGGGACGGGTATCCGTGGGCGTTCAGACGATGCCTACGTTGGAACTTACGATGGTACCCTTCGTCTGGCAGACGAAGCCCGATAACACCGCTGTAGAACTGATAGAGCAAATGGTGCAGGACCCTCAGGGGCACAGGTTACTTTCAGAAACCCGAACCCTGCTACCAGTCAATAACATCGCCGTGAGGGCCCATCGGTCCATCGTGATATCATCCAACGACGCGGACCATCTCCTTGACGCAGTGAGCGCAATCCGTGCTGTTGAGGGCGGGACAGGGTACTGGATGGGGGCGATTTCCGGCGAAGCCAAAGGAGCCTGGGGGGTTGCCTGGATTAACGGATGGACCAGTTACGTGCGGCTGGGGAACGTAAGTCAACCCGAAGAGGCCCTCACTATTGCGCACGAACTCGGCCACAGCATGAGCCTCTATCATGCTCCCTGTGGAGTGAGTTCCGTGGTGGATCGGGGATATCCTTACGCAAATGCAGCGATTGGATCATGGGGAATTGATTCACGATCTGGAAACGATATTCTCGTTCCGCTCACACAGTCGGACATGATGTCCTACTGCGTGCCGGCATGGATCAGTGAATACAATTTCAACATCGCGATGAATCACCGACTTGATCGGGAGGCATCGGCCAAGCGCGTCACAGCGTCAGTTCCTGTCCTGCTGGTCTGGGGCGGCACCGATGAAGTGGGCAGGCCCTATCTGAATCCGGTATTCGCGGTGAATGCGCCGCCATCCCTCCCCAATGGAGATGGAGCACATCGGCTTGTCGGCCGCGCAGCCAATGGCGATGTTTTGTTCTCTATCAACTTTGACATGAAATCGGTCGCGGACAGGGAGGGACAACGGGCCGGGTTTGCATTCGCAATCCCCGAAAGTCGGGACTGGACGGATGTCTTGACAGAAGTCGAATTGACTGGGCCTGCGGGATCGGCCATACTTGATGCGGACTCAAACCAACCGATATTGATCTTGCGTGAGCGGAGCAGTGGCCATGTACGGGCGTTTCTGCATGGCGAATCCGCTGCCGGGATCGGTCTGGATGCTGCCGCGGCCGGCTCCCTGGTGTCAGGAACGGATGTCGAGGTCCTCTTCAGCCGAGGCCTCCCGCAGTCATCACGAAGGTAAAGATAGGAGTGGGCATTCTCTGGTGTCCAGCATCAATTCGCCTGAAACTTATTTTTTCAAACGAACTGGATAGACGCTTGATCAATCGTCTCGCTGATCCGCATCTAAAACAGATCGAAGCATCGCACAGAACTGGATTCCCAGAATAACCTACGGATTCATTCCCCTGGCTGTAGCTATGCGCCTGTAGAATTCGTACGTTTTGCAGTATGGGGGAGATGTGTTTGAAACTTATCTGGTTCTACCGGCATTGTTGTGGATAGAGGTTTAGTCCTCCGCAGAAGAAGGGCACACAGATCTGAAGTGTTCGGATTTTCTGTCCCCTTGTCCAATGGCTTTCACCTCCTGGATCTTTCCGTTGACTCGTTCGGCCCTGGCATTGGGTTGTTCATGACAAAGTGCCATTACACACTCCCTCGCCGCCGATTCTGCCCGTCAAACAACCGTTCGTTAATGCTCCATGTATCATTTGATTACACGCCGGTTTGGAGAAAATCAGTAAGAACACGATCACATTTCATGCACATCTTCGATTGGTTTAATGGAACACAAAAATTAATCATTCCATACAAATGCCGGTAGTACCACTTATCTTTTCAAACGAGAGCATCGTTTGTCCCCTTTTCGGTGCAAAGGCTTTTATTCCAGAATAGAACTTCAGATCTTCGTGTAACTTACACAAGTGTATCCTGCATTTGGTAGGGCTATAAAGTTGCGGTAGTTCCCTTCTCTCTGTCAGGGTTGTATTCCAATCTTCACGGCTTTTCAAGCATCACGCGCTATCCTCATCGTCGCACTCAATAGCCATCCAGCAAAGAAGCTGGATGGCTTCTTTTGCAATAGGGGGGAGTGGTAGAGGAGCTTTACTTGGCTCCAAGCCTGTCTTAAGGATGTTTTTCACAAGATCATGCGTCAATCCGTGTTTTTTCACCTGTGTTTCCTCTTTGTAGGGATTATACCACTCCCGTAGCGAAGTTTGTTCTCGGCGCGGCCAAGGTGATTCCAGAATGTCGAGTGCATGTCTTGTCTTACCCGAGTCTATGTCATGTGGAGGATGGTCACGAATAAGTTCTGCTACTTGGCGATTGATACGCTCTACCTTTGGTTGCAGGTTTGCTGGATCTGTCTGTAGCATCCAGTGATCCCAGATATTCTTCTGGGCAATTTCCCAGAAAGCGTACACACGCTCATGAAATTCCTCCGGCTGCCAGATCGGCGTGTCTTCGTCGCACTCAATCATGCGTAAACAAGTCCCAAGTTCGTGGATAATGGTGTTCGTTTGTCTAGTCGGCTGCCAGTCACGATTTGCCGGAATGAAGCGCAGATAGGTGCGTTCATGTTTGGTATCCTGCCCGACGACAGCACAGAAAAACAGTCCACGCTGCGTGCCTTTTTTCATACCTGATCCGACCTTCCATGGCAGCTTTGCAATTTTCTCGCCCAAATCTTTGTGGGCCTTGCGCAGAGTCTGACGATATTCTTCACCTGTCTGGGCAGCTGCCACCGTTCCTCCGCGTTCAAAAAGGGAGGGATCTTCCTTTAGCAAAAGTTCAATTTCTTGGCGTGTTTCAGTGAAGACCTGATCGCCATGTGCACCTTCTTCAAGAGGTGCTACAACCCCCACGCTGGCAGCTGCCAGAGCCAGTTTTCCCAGAATCCGTTGTTCTAGGTTCAATAGTTGGTCCAGTCGATCTACGGGAAAAATAGTTCTCAAAAATACACGCCTGTGTGGGCTGTTGATTCGGTCAATACGCCCATGTCGTTGTACCAGCCGCATCGGGTTCCATGGCACATCATAGTTAATGATATGACGGCATTGCTGCAGGTTTACGCCCTCAGCCAATATGTCTGTGGTAATCAGGATATCATAGCGATCCATATCTGCACTAGGGCCTGCCTGCATCGAAACGGGAGCAAACCCTGAGACAGCCTTCTCCTTGGAAATTCCACTGAATTCTTGCGAGCCACTTACCGCGGCAAGCCGGTCACGGTATGGTGCGAGCTCGACGCGATTTTCAATTTCCTGAGTCAGAAATTCATAGATCCATTCAATAGTGTCCGAAAAATAGGAGAAGATCAAGACCTTTCGTTTTTGTGCTTCGTCAATGGCACTGGATGCTTCATGCTCTGCCTGACTCGCAATATCGCAGAGTACATCCGATAATGCCCTGAGTTTGGTATCGCTTTGTGTAGTGATGGATGCTGCAGATTCTCCGAGGTGCCACAGTATGTCACGATCGTGTATCACGGCATTTTTTAGCCGCTCAACATAGTAATCTCTCGCATCGGTCTGTTCTGAGGTTTGATCCAGTAATTCTTCAAAGATGTCATCGTCCGCGCCGGAAATCTCTTGCAAGAAAAGTGTTGTAACGACATAGCCTTTTTCAAGAGCATCAAGAAATCGGTCATGTTCCTTGACCATCTTCTGAACCGTCTTCCTGAAGGCGAAGCAAGAAGACTCAAACCGTTTCAGCAGTCCCGAACGCAGTAGCCCTATCATAGCACGCGTATGACCGCTCTCTTGTGGATCCAGGTTCTCCCCACGATAAGCATCGGGCATGTATCGTGCGAATGTAATGCTTCCGGCCACATCAGAATCCAAGGCTTCTTCTAGTTGATCGAAAAATCCAGGCAATTGATCTTCCAGTTCATAGCGGACGGTAATTGCCTCTGGTTTTGGAAACACGATGGCTTGTGGAATGCCATCCGGCCCTTTAATAGTATCACCGGAGTAGTGATTTTTGACAAACTGGCGTGTTCGCTTGACCGTGGTTGCATCAATGATCGGGTAGAGCAAATCAGGGTTCAGGCTTGTGGGATCCGTTCGCATGGCTTCTAGAAAGCGTTGACGGATTGACAGGATACCCCGGTCGGCTAGGTGAGCATCCTGTCGGACAAAGAAATGAATCAGATAGAAGAGATCCCACAGGGAGTTGTTGACCGGTGTTGCAGTGAGTAGGAGTAGGTCCCGTTTTTCGCCAAACAGGAGGTAACGAAGAGCTGCCGCTCGGCTCGGAGTATTCGGATTACGGTAATTATGGGCTTCGTCAACGATGATGAGTTGATACTCTTCTAATGGGCGCAGCAGGTGTTTCCCAGTTGCATTGGGGTGTTGCCGGTCGTTCAATTGCGGGTCACTGGCTAACTGCTCAAAGGATACACATTCAATCCTCCGTGAAAGTCCATATTCATTCAGAAATTGTTTCCAAGTACTGTCACGCAGCGCAGCTGGACAGATCAACAGTGCACGTTGGCGACGATCGCTGTAGAGTTGCAAAATCTCTCCCGCCATGAATGTTTTTCCAAGCCCAACTTCGTCGGCTACGATCACGCCGCCTCTTTCTCGCATCAACCGGAGTGCACGAGCGACACCATGCTTTTGAAAGGTTGTCAGTGGGAGGTTGTCATCCTCTTGAATTTCTTCCTCAATCTCACTGCCGTATAGTTTCCAAAGCACTCGAAGGAAGATCATCCATGGAGGTTGGGGTGCAAAGATCACTTCATAGATCTCTGCCAGATCGTAAGATTCTGCATCCTCCCAAAGATCATCAAACCATTGTTTGGCTTCATTAACGATGGTCGGGTCAAAGCAACCTATATTCAGTTCAAGGTTTTGTGTAAGGCCTGCCTGTGTGAGGTTTGACGAGCCAGCAATGATTCCTTCATCTGGTGTGGAAGAATGGATATAAGCCTTGGCGTGTAGAAATGCATTTGTATATCGGCGGACCTGCATGTTGCCTCTTCGGAGGGCGGTAGTGAGTGCTTCAAGTGCTGCGCGACTAGTCCGATTGAAAGGTAATTGGTCTCGCTCCCGCGCGAGGATGTCTGATTGGTTTTTCCATGCAGTTCTAAGGCGTCGGAGCTTACGATCATCTGGTAATTCGTCCAATCGTTTTTGATCTGGAATCGGAAGGCTACTGGGATCTGCTCCAAGTAACAGGCGCACATCAGGGATGCTGGCTAAATGATCGGCAATGTGGAAGAATCCTGCAGGGCTGAAGAAGGCGGTGGCAATGCGCAACTCATCCGGTGGTAAAACTTGATGTTCCTGTTCCGGGTCATTTTCCTTCAGGGTCTTGACGAGCGCCTGGGCCAGTGTATTCCCGTCCCGATTGTCAATGAAGACAGGTTCTTTGTTCATCTCGAGGACTGCCATATAAATCGGGCCCTTTCTTGGCGCAGCATGTCAAATGGGGTGATACATTCAATGTTTAGGTTCTTGCAAACGAAGGGGATTTTAATTTTGCCTTTTGAGCTTTTGTAAACTTCGTGGGTGACAACCTTGAAGTTATTGGACAGAGCGTGCGCGATCAAATAGTAGTCAGCTGACTCAAGGAATTTTTGGATGTCAGAAAGTCTAAAGTTTTTACTCTTCACATAATCTGAGACGCGTTCCAGATGAGTTTCGCTATCTGAGCGATTCCCAAGGAAGAAGCCGGCATCAAGACTATCTACCCATGTGACAAGATCGTCCTCCTGACGGCAGATTTCTTCGTACACCTTCTTAATACTAAAGACTCGTCCTACTTCACGGGCATGGACCAACCATTCCCAGAACCCGGGATGAAAATCAAATCCGTAATGGAATCGGTAGGCAGTGATGAAAACATTAGTATCCCAAAGACACATTATTGCTTATCCCTCTTGGAGACTTTTTGCAAATGCATCCAGAGTAGTTATTTTCTTGATACCTAGGTAGTGAAATGCATCTGTGAACAATGTCTGGCCAGAAAGTGCACTTTCTACCAGTGCAGTACCGAACCGCCGCCCGACCCGAGTCTTGAGCGTTGCATGGAAGTTTCCCCCTCCATCTCTCCTCCTCGGTTCGAGTCGGCTCAGTTCATAGCGATATTGTTCGATAAATGTGTTACGTCTCAGAGCTTCTATCTCGAGAAGACGGCGAAGCAAAACAAGTGTACTGGTTTTGTAATACCGGGCCAACCGTGGTAATTCATCCGACAGATTTACGTCTTCTCGAAAATTCTCTCGTAGCGACGCAATAGGAACAAGAATTTCGGCCGCCACCTGGTTGCACCAACGTTCAGTGGTGTGGGATGAGAATGAATCAAGGGTAACATTAGACAAGCTAGATTTTCCCAACCATATGTGTGCTAACTCATGGGCAAGTGTAAAAATTTGTGCTGCTTTAGTATCTGCCCCATTGATGAATATCAGGGGGGCAAGGTCATCTGATAGAGCAAAACCTCGAAATTCCTCAGGATCAAGTTTTCGATGTGGATTATTGCGAACGATACCACTGATCATGACGAGTATACCCAAATCGTCCGCTTGGTCAGTGAAGTAGCGTAATGCGTGTGTCCAGTTTGGTAACTCCTTACGCTCTTTCACATCAAAACTTAACATAGTCCGAATCTCCTTTGCTGTAGTTTCAACATCACTCTCTACCGTGGCGGATCCCACGAAAGGAAGCGGTTCTTCACCCTCGTCCAGAGCAAAGGTTTGATACCAATCCTGACGTTGTTGACACATATAGATAGTATCCAATAGGTTGGCACTGGGCCGTGAAATCTTCTGATCTCCCATTGTGCGTAAATCCTGGATTGGGATTGGTTCATCCGGTGGTTCTGGGAATAGAAGAAACAAAAAGGGGACATGTGTGAATCGGGCAAATTCTTCCAACTGTCTGAGAGTTGGTTGCAGAGTGCCATTTTCCCAATCGTTATACTTTGGAAACCGTTTCCTCAATTTTTCTGGATCTACTTGCCCGCGTTTACATGCCCATTGCAGAAGTTCAGGCTTCACTTTCATGCGTGGAGAGGTCATAATCGTGTCCTCCAGAATTGGTAGTGGTGCAGTACGCCGGAGAGTCTTTGATCAAAATCCCAACCGTCGTGGAATGTTTCAAAGATGTGAATAAGTTGTGCTTCGTTGAGGCCATACAGATGGGCGACCACAGCATCAAGTTCGTGGATGTTGTCTTCCTTTTCGTCTTCATCTATAGGACCGCAGGCGACATCCACTTTATTAGCCCAATCAACAAAACGATCGTCTGGGCACGCCAGTCTTCCAGCCAGCTGAACAACGCGCTGCCATAGTATATTTTCACGAGGAGGGCGGGGAATAGGAAACGGATTGATCAGAAAAAAATTAAAATTTATCTCAACATAGCGGCGGGCATACCAGTCAAGAGGAAGAGAAGAAAGAATTCCGAGTAAGAACGCCTGATCTTTTTCGTCTCCGTAAGACCACAGAAAATAGGGGGCGGCGTTGGTTATGAATATTTTTGGTGGTAAGAGACAGGTAATAACCGTCCGTCGATTCGTTCGATTTGTAACATGACGGAATGCGATGCGTGCGTGGTAGCAGGGCAAGGTTTCGCGGTTTTGCAGGTGCTGTGGAGGGAATTCGGAATGTGCACTGCGTCGATTATTTCTCGCCCGAAACCGCTTGCGTTGGAGGAAGTCCAAAACAGGTTCAGGATCAGCCCAGGCGTAGTAGGTCCCCGTATTCGGCGTCCATAGATTGAAGGATGCTCCCTTGTAGACCGGCCAGAAGCCTTCGGGGCATTCCTTGCTCTCCAAGTCCATGAGGTCTTTCTGCATACTGGCATCAAGTTCCCTATCAGGGCGTGCCCTCCACTTTTCCCCCTTTTTCAGATCAAGGCGAGGAGCTTTACGCAGCTGCGCGAATACCTGAGGTGAATCTGCAGTCGGCAAGAGGGGAAGCGAAACGGTATGATTCCATTGCTGGATCTCTGCATATGTAAACGATTCAGGATTTTTTGAAGTACCTGCCTTGAAATCGGATAGCGCAGTATAAGGTCCTCGCAGATGAATTGATTGTCCCTCAGCCTCTCCATGTTTTGCACACACGAGGCCAATAGTATATTGTTGGTGTACTTCATCGAATATCCATTCTCCGCGATTGGTCAGCATGGTAACTTCGACATCTGCAGCTTCGCTAAACATTGTCTTACGAAAGTCCATTGATCCCTTGGCGGCAAGTGCGCTGCGTGGTAGCACAACACCAATGTATCCTCTATCTGAATTTGACAATCGCCAGAAACGCCAGCAAAATGCCTTGTACAGGTCTGGATCTCCCTTACCCATTCCAGGATAAGTGCCACTCACAAGTACTCTGCGAAGATGATCCATTTCGACGCGTTCGAGTTCGTAAAGTGCAACCAGATCGGGGCGTTCTTCACGCAAACGTATTTTTTCGGCCTCCTGCTCACGCTGCGATTTGCCACGCAATCCTGGGAAATGTCGCGCCCAGAAGCGGATCTCTTCAACCACGGATTCCTCCCAAGGGGGATTGCCAAGGATCACATTGAAGCCTGATTGTTCTCCAAGAAATACTTCTGGAAAGGCAATCGGAAAGTGAACTGCGTCCAAAAGTTTTAAGGCTTTCTGGGCGCTGTTGGCCGCTCTCAGCACCTTGGGATCTTCCATATGAAGGGGATCTGAAAGCTTTTCCCATTCGTCAAGGACTATTTTGATGGCTGGACTATTGTCAATCGGCGCAGCCGCTAAGAGGTCGCAGAGTATTTCCGATTCTTGAAGTGCTAAGCGAACATCGTCCTGTGCTGTGCGTGCTTCCTCAATATCTTCCAAAGAGATATCATTGCTGTTAGCAAGGCGTCGAAGGGGCTTCATTGCCCTACCAAGCAGCTTCTGGGCATCAATAGGAAAAAGTGGTACAGAGATCTCCTCGAACATATTCCGTATTTCTGCAATAGTCCCTACGCCGACCAGTGCATTGCCGTGGATCAGCGTGCGATCAAGAAAGGAAAATGGTAATCCAGGTACAAATGTATGAATCCAAACAGCAAGCCGAGCAAGTTGAACAGCTAGTGGATTAAGATCTACCCCGTAGATACATCGTCGTGCGATGAGGCGACGTAGTAGTTGGCTATCTTCAATGGGATCGTTTTTCTGGATATCTTTCAGGCGACTTTTTGCAGTGGAGCGCAATTTTTCTAATTCATTCAAGACACTTGGCAGATTGCGCTTGGAGAGATAGTCCGCCATCTTTTTCTCCATCCTATCAATGGCGCTAACCAAAAAATGGCCTGATCCCATGGCGATATCAGCAACGCGAAAGTCGAAGAAGGCCTCGCTAGCATCGGTTTCATCCAGCTTATTCAGCCGTTTGAAGTGATCGCTCAGCGCTGGCTCCAGCGCTCCATCTAGGAGATGGTCGACAGCTAAAGACTTGGTATAGTAACTACCAGATGATTTTCGTGCACCAGAGCGGTTGTGCAGGTAGGTCTCGCCCGTTCGAACGACCGGTGTCTCATCCTTTTTAGCGGGAACATACACGCTATCTTTCTTTCGCTGCTTAAGGACAAGGTCCATGTCGGCTCTTGCGAGTTCGGATTCCAATAGCCCCTCGTAAATAGTACCGAACTCACGCACGCCGAGAGAACGAAAATCGACCGGTCCAGGTACTCCCTCTGGAGTATGGATCACGAGCAGGTTGCGCAGGACAGTCTCGAAGCAATCATTGGGCAGCGTGATTTTCGCCAGTGCAGCACCAGCCTTGGAAACCGCCGCATCGTCCTGAAACAGTGCCCCGCCATATGCTGGCACGTCCCATTCCGTATTACCTTTAGCAATGGCGTTCCAGAGATGCTCCGTTTCGCGCCAGTGGGTGGCTCCCTCGGCAATCGGAATATCATTTGCGACTGCGTCGGCCATTTCCTGTGCTTTCTGCTTCAGAGATCTACGTCGGTAGGCATCGTTGTGCTGATAGGGAAGCAAATCTCTATCTTCTGCATAAGCGATGAATAAAAGACGAAATAGCACGGTTAGGGCCATCTCGTAGGTCAGAGCGAGTTCTTCCGTGTCAGGTGCTGTGATGCCCCGTGCACGGCTAATTCCTTGCGCCAGAACAGGGACCACGTGTTCGTAAATTCGCTCTCTTAGGCGTTTGGCAAGATCTCCCGCGAAGCGCTCAGACCCTTCCAGCAGTTCATATAGACTGCCGCCGCGCGTAAGTGCTTCGGCAGAGTAAAGTAGCCAGAGATAATGTAGCGACTCATCGGGAAGTAGCCACGGCTGGCATTCGATAAAAGTATCTGTACGGCCACGCCTGCCTACACCCACATCCACACTTGTTGAGTAGAGACGAATCCGATTTGCTTGGGTAAATATGATCCAGTCAAGATTCTCAGAATCTGCTTTTGCAAATGCGTAGCTCACGGGAGAAAGCTGGTTAAAACGCTGTTCTTTATGCTCTATCCCTTCATCCTTATGCAACATCACGGCAAGCGCCGTTTTTCGATCATCGCTGCATAGTACGCTCGTCAGATTGTCCAGTGGCTCTATGGAAAAACCCAGTGCTTCCAGGAGATCATGCCCTTGAAGATTTATGGCGGATTTAGCCTTTTTTCTAGCATGCTCCAGATCTGTCCGTTTCGGAGTTCCGTGTTCCAGTTCGTGCAGGGCCAGCAGCCCCTCATTCCTGAGTCCAGGAAGTCTTGTCTTGAAGGAAGGCAGTGTCTGGTCCAGTAGTTTAAGCGCTAAATGGCGGTCGGGCTGTTCAAGCAGTTTTCGGCACAGCCGCTCAGCTTGTCCAGTAGTCATGTTGTGATTGATAGGGGGGACCTCACCTATTGGACCGCACAAGGATGCCTTATCTGAATGCAGAATGACAAGAAGCAGAGGAGCTCCGCGATTTCCTTGTCGGGCTTTCCATACTCTCCTGATTTCCCCATCACTCGGCTGCCTCACAGCATGTGCAACCGTAATTTCCAGGGCTAGTGGTCCCTGACCGATGAAAAGACCGGCTGGTCTAAGCCCAGAACTCCCGGTAGGTGACCAAGGTCGCTTTATTAGATCAGCAAGAAATTCAGGACTTCCCCTCATGGTGATTTTATAAAACGGTCAAGGTACAACTTCTTGTGTAAATCGCTGGTTCTGCTTCGACGACCACACATTGTTTGGATAGGTTGAATATCGAATCAGGATAGCTTGAAGGGAGCCACCAACGGAACCAATTTGAGTGACATAGAATAAACGGGGCCATTGCCCTGTAGCTCAATTGGCAGAGCGCCTGGCTCTGGACCAGGAGGTTCCAGGTTCAAATCCTGGCGGGGCAACTACGGATCTTTTTTGGTGACCGCAAGAAATCCCGCATAAGCTTCCGTTGAAACCTCTGAGTGCTCCCCTGTATGAAGCATGCTGATTGCTCCGTCCAGATACAGTGCGTCGGTTACTCCCGCAGTATCTCGAAACCAGGTCGCAAAGTCAAAAAAGTTGACTGCACCGTTCGTGATGGCAATGATTGCCTGACCATCCTCGGATATTCCGATCCCGCTCCGCAGGCGGCAGTTTTTGGAGCCTGGAGTGAAGGCGGGATGGATTCTGCTATCCTGCAGAAGCAGAGGACCTGATTGAAGTGCATAATCTACCTCAGGCTTTGTCGCACCAAAGCGTGCAGATTCAATAATGCCGAACCGATTATTCAGAGTAAGGAATACTCCGTTGGGTTTGAGGTAGAAATTCCCGTATCCGTCCTCGAGATTTAAGGGACGTAGTTCTTGGCCCTTTTCTACATAAAGTCCGGTAGGCACGAGTCCCGGTTCAAAAATACCGGCATTGGTGACAGCAATGACCGAATGGCCTGCACGCTCAAGCCAGTCCACAACGTTCTGCGTATTTTTGAAGGGTTCGTTGGATGCTGGATTTCTCCAATGCAGCGTGATGTTATGCAGTGCAGGGTCGACATGAACGGTATCGTACGGCTGAGACGCATTTAAAACACAGGGCTGATTTTGCAATGACTGTTTAATAGTGCTGCAGCCTGTCAGCAGGATCGCGACCATACCCCATAGCCAAAGTAGTTTCGATAGAGTGCCAAGCCGCGCACGAAATGCCTCGGCCTGATAAGTGGCATCTGGATATCGCAATTCCCGAGTACAAGTCAAGGCTAGGATTCGTGGCTTCATTGCCTCTCTCGTGAAACTTTGCTTTTGTGTTTGCCAGAGCAGCGAGCTGCGTGTACTCAATCTAGGTTCCTAGCCATATGCTCGAGCAGTAATCTCAAAAGGCTTGACGAAATAGCGCATAAATAACTCCCCATATGCGGCCATCGCAACGGAGAACTCGTCACCGGTATCAGATTTGCGAGAGGTGCCTGCGTCAGGGCCGGAAGTTTTTACCGTGACGGGGAATCGGAATAATTTTACGACATCGGGATGGGCAAGGTACACGGCAGCCAATGGATCCCAGGCGTAAAAGACACCCTGTTCTGCATAAGGGCGAACCGACTCCAAAACCTTTGTGGTCATACGCCCTACGGGACAGCGGGCCATTTTACCGAATTGATCAATGAAGGGGATTTTGACGGGTACCTGATTCGTAGCATCCAGAGGGATCAGTGTAATCGGCAGGTCAGAGGAGAAAACTTTTGATGCAGCCAGTGGGTCTACAAAAAAATTCCACTCCGCCTTTGCGGTAGGTGAAATAAATTCTTCCGAGTCATTAACATTCCCTGGTACGGCAAGCGCTCCTCCCATAATCACGAGTTCCTGGATGGCCGGAGCAGAAGCTCGGGTCAAACCAGCCAGATTCGTAAGGGCACCAAGAGCCAGTACACGGACGGGCCGGGAAGCCCGTGAGAGCCTGCGCTGCAGGAATGACACGGCATGCTCTTCTTCGGGAGGAATAAATGCCTTTGGAAGGCTCACGCCGGGAAGATCATCTGAAAGCTTGCGCCAGCGTCGGGGAAAGGCAGCATCTCCCGACGATGGTTCAGGATCACCAATGTATACCGGGATATGTCCTGTGGCAAATGCCGCGACAACGCGGGCGATATTGACTGCGGCACGATCTGCATGAGCAAGGCCATAGGAGATCGTAATTGCTTCCACCTGGATGGTTGGATGAACCAGCAAATATCCTAGTGCCAGAAGATCATCAGGGCCGGCATCGGTATCCACGATGATATGATTCGACAAAGAGTCAGGCATCGTAAGTTCCTGCAGTTATGGCTCCCCCAGACCCCGTCCAGTTTGTATGGAAAAACTTCCCGCGTGCCCCATCAACGCGCTCATACGTATGAGCGCCAAAGTAGTCTCTCTGAGCTTGAATCAGGTTTGCGGGGCCCTTTGCACGCCGATAACCATCATAAAAGGCTAGCGCGCTACTGAGTGCCGGGGCAGGAACGCCGCAGGAAGCCGCGGTTGCAACGACTCGGCGCCACGCTCCCTGTGCTTTTGAGAGTGCCTCGGTAAAGTAGGGAGCCATCAAAAGGTTCTGTAAATCTGCATGGTTGTCAAACGCTTCTTTGATCTTCTCCAGGAATGCCGAACGGATGATGCAGCCTCCTCGCCACATCAGGGCAATACTACCGTAGTCCAGGGGCCAGTTGTAGGTTTCGGCTGCCGAACGAAGAAGCATATACCCCTGAGCGTAGGACATGATCTTTGCGGCATAGACTGCATCGTGCAGGTCACGTACTAGTTCCTTTGTGTCTACTTGATCATATGCGGATGAAGGTCCTGGAAGGGTTCCCGACGCGTGAGTACGCTCAGCATTCAAAGAAGAAAGGAACCGGGAAAAGACGGCTTCGCCAATCAATGTGAGCGGGGTTCCCTGATCTAGAGCGCTTGCCACTGTCCATTTCCCCGTACCTTTTTGTCCGGCGCAGTCAAGGATGGTGTCCAGTGTAAATTTCCCTCCTTCATCCTGATGCCCAAGAATGTCGCGGGTAATTTGAATGAGATACGAATTCAGCTTGCCCGTATTCCATTCTGCATAGACATCCCTCATTTCCAGGTTTGAAAACCCTAGGAGTTCTTTCATGATATGATAGGACTCGGCAATAATTTGCATATCACCATATTCAATCCCATTGTGGACCATCTTGACAAAGTGTCCCGCTCCATCCGGGCCAATCCACTCACAACATGGAGAACCATCTACTTTGGCAGCGATGCGTTGAAAAATAGGCTTTACATGCTGCCATGCCTCCGCGCTACCTCCAGGCATGATACTCGGTCCGGTTCGGGCCCCTTCCTCCCCACCGGAAACTCCGGTTCCAATGAATAATATCCCGTGTGCCTCAACTTCGTTTGTGCGTCGGATCGTATCGTGATAATTTGAATTTCCGCCGTCAATCAGAATATCGCCAGCATCCAGGAGTGGGAGCAGGCTGGCAATCGTTTGATCAACGACGACCCCTGCCTTGACCATCAGCAGAATACGCCGTGGTCGCTTGAGTGTGGCGACGAGTTCCTGAAGTGAGTGGACTCCTTGAATAGAACTGTCAGCGGCAGGCCCGGCAATGAAGTTTTCCATTGTCGAAACTGTACGGTTGTACACCGTCACAGAAAATCCGTGATCATGCATATTCAAGACCAGATTCTGTCCCATGACGGCCAGACCAATTACACCAATATCAGCCCCTGTATCGTGCTTCATGACTTTCTAAAGCCCTGTTGTTTCGGATTGTATGAGAAAGATGAATTCTGTGTGCAGATCACAGAGATCTAATAGAACGCATTGGACGCACGAAGCCCTCTCGTGATCATTATGGTGACTGATTCAGTGCGGCTGAATTCGTCCTGGTTGCCGTATCTGAGTCCCCTCCACATTGTGCAGCCGATCTCCCAGCATTGCCCGCATGCTGTCCGCCAGCACACTGAGCTGCTCAACCACCTCTGGATGGTTTTCAGATACATCCTGTGTTTCCTGTACATCTGTAGTAAGGTCATAGAGTTCCAGTCCGGAATCCAGGTGTGTATATCGCCCTGGAATCCCATCTGCACCGGGTGCTTGTCCGATCATTGTTCGATATCGGTGAGGAAAATACAGTTTCCAGCGATCGCTGCGCACGGCGTGCAGTTCATTTTGTCTATACCAGAAGAAGTAAGCTTTCTGAGGAGATTCGGTGGTTTCACCGCTTAGGAGTGGCCAGATATTTTGTCCATCAATCGGATGTTCAGGCAGTGGTGCATCAATAAGATGTGCCAAGGTCGGAAACACATCAATGGTCATAGCAGGTGTGGTGACGGATAATCCTTCAGGCAAGGTCCCCGACCAGCGGGCAATAAAGGGCACTCTTACACCGCCTTCCCATGCGGTTCCTTTTCCCTCGCGCAAAGGGCTGGAGTTGCCGGCGTGATTCCCGTAGCTGAGCCATGGGCCGTTGTCACTTGCAAACAGTACCAGAGTATGGTCGTCAATCTCCATTTCCTTTAAGGTTTGCAGGATCTGTCCCATTGACCAATCGATCTCATGGATGACATCCCCATAGATGCCTGCACCGCTGGCACCTAGACGCTCTTCGGAAACAAAGAGGGGGACATGTGGCATTGGGTGAGCGATGTAAAGGAAGAAGGGGCGCTCAGCAGATGCCTGAGCTCGAATAAATTCTGTGCTGCGCAGCGTGAAATCTGTCGTAAAGCGGGATTGATCTGTATTGAATCCCACAATTGAGTCTCCTTCAATGGTTGGTAAATCTCCCCAGTTATCTGGGCTCTCGGGATGAAACGGCCACATATCGTTTGAGTAGGGGATGCCGTAATAGTCATCAAATCCATGTTCCATCGGCAAAAATTGTGGATGATGGCCAAGATGCCATTTTCCATATGCTGCCGTAGCATAGCCCTGTGCCTGGAAGAGTTCGCCTAGGGTCACTTCATCTTCATGGATCCCGTGTGAATTTCCTGGACCCAGCGCACCGTGGATCCCGATACGGTTTGCGTAGCTACCGGTCAGAAGTGAGGCACGAGAAGCAGAGCAGACGGCTTGGCTCACGTAAAAATCCGTAAAATGAACTCCCTCTGCCGCCATGCGGTCAAGATTCGGAGTCGCATAGTCGGGTGAACCATAGACACCAATATCACTATATCCCAGATCATCTACGAACATAATGATTACATTGGGTGGGGTTGGTGGCTCGTACGCACAGGCAGCCAGAAGGAGTAAGAGCAGAAAAGAATATTTTTGCATAACAGGTGTCATTTAGCCGAAAGATACCACTCTAACCAACGCAAAGGGATTGACCATCAGGTCTGGATAAAAAATCCATCGAACAGTGAACTCCGAGGGACGTGGGCCTGATTACAGGAATGATGTCTCAAACTGTAACTTCAAATGAGTCGCCCAATCCAATGAAGTTGGTGAAACAATGCGACATACAGAAACGTACCGAAATTCGGTAGATGTACAATATAGTTCGCTGGCGGACCGACCATGATTCATGGGGCGAGTCTGCGACCTGAGGCTGGGTTTACACGCAGCAATGCCAGCTTATTTTGAGTGGAATCTGCCACTACGCTTCCTCTGTAACTAGACTGCTGCGTATCTATGATGAAACGTGCGACATTCGTACATGCCTTTACCGCAGTACTATTCGCATTTTTTTGGGCTGCCGGTGTTTCAGCACAAATTCGCTTTGCAGGTGATGAAAATGGGCTGAGCGTCAATGGGAAAATTATTGATTCCAGTGGTATACCCGAAAGCCTATATGGCACAGTCATGGAGCATATGGAGCATATGTCCATACGGCAGCCGCGAGTCTTCAGTTTTTACGACCCGGACGGTTCTTTTCCAATGCGGGTCAAAATTAATGATGTAACGTACGAGATTTGGGCAGATAGAATCATAGAGTCTTGTGAAACTGGTAACGTGAGAGCCCAGATTGGAATAGGCCGAGATTCTGTAACAGTAGTGCCCACAAGACCGAGGAGAAAGGCATCCGGTCCCCAGATTGAGCCGTCATTTTTGGTCAACTCATTCAAGGGAGATGGACAGCAGGTAGAACTGATTGCGAACTATGGGATTCCTTTAGAATCCATCTATGATCACTCGGGTGAAACGATGGAGGTAAGTGCAGATGTCAGGACATTTCTCGTCGATGATCGGGGAGAGGCTCTCGCGGAGTTTACCCAAAATATTAACGGTTTAGCCACTAATCAGGTGGTGGCATTTCCAGATCGGCATCTGTGGGTTGATACGCAGCAGATGCAGATGCCCTCAGGCGCATATGAACTCTTGGTCGTTCAGACGGTCATCGGACGAGATAGGGCTATAGTTGCTCTGGATCAAGAGATTACGGTACCGGATTACAATCAGACCGGAGTCATATTAAGCGATATTATGCTTGCTTATTCGGTCGAACAGACGGAAAATGGGATCCCCCTGAACGAGAACGAAATTATTCGTAAAGATCTCTCTATACTGCCTGCGCCACGGAATGTATATCTGACTGAATGGCCAATCTATCTATATTTCGAGATCTATGGGTTAACCCTAAATGCTCAGGGGAAAACCGATTATGATGTAGAAATCAAACTGGAACCTGAGGATACTAGTCGTGGGGTCCGTCGTTTATTCAGGCGGAACAGGGGCGGAGAGGGTGTATCTGTAAGCTACAGGGAGAGCGGTTCACAGTCGGAAGAATCTCTCTATCAGATACTCGATATTAATGACCAGAAAACAGGACCATACACGCTAACTCTAGTTGTTCGGGATAACGAAACAGGTGAAGAATCCAGTCGGACACAGAGTCTATTTCTGGAGAGATCACCATGTAGCGAGTGAGGGGGCAGCTGCCAAGATATCCTTATCCAGCGGGAGAGACTCCTGTTCAAGTGGGCTGGTGAAGCGTGCAAATGTGACTTTGGGAATTAAGGGTAATTATGTGCTTAACTGTAACTTTAGAATCATCCACTTCGTTTACCGCCGTTTTTGAGCGTTATGTCACTGAACAAGTGTTTGACCGCGTAACTTGCCAAACCAACAATTTGGGCCAGATTCTGGACGAGTAGGGCAGGCAAAAGCCAATCATAATCTTTGAAGTTCAGCACTCCAGATCCTACAAGAACTAGGAGGATCATTTGGTAACCAATCATACCACCAATGGCCCACAACAAGAACCGAGACCACTGACCTTTGTGTTTGTAATGTTGCTGAACCCCCTTGTAGTGTTCGTATTTTGTCCGTGATTCCAACTCCTGGGAATCAAACAAGGTGATGTAACGTTTCCCGCCGTCTGGATCGGGCGATGGCGTCTCGTCCAGCCCTCTTGGAAAAACAATTCGAACGCTCCCGCCCTCACTGGGCCCTTCACTCATTCCTATCTACCCTTCATTCTGATTTCCATCATTGTTCTTGACACGAAGAAAATGTCTGCCAGCGTAACGGCACTCACAGTTGGATTTAGAACTGGCTGCAAAAGATGATCAGGGACAAGAAGATGGGCGGCGAATTTGTTGACCTCTTTCTCATACGGACTATTATTACTCGGCCTGCTGAACCGCGGCAGTACTGGATAGGTCTCTGGATTTTCCACAAAAATACTTCGATGCATGACCCAATGTCCCAACTCGTGTGCAATTGTGAAGCTTTGCCTCCGAGGGACATCATCGGCATTGACGAACAGCTTGGCATTTCTGAAATCGCAATATCCAGCGACGCGCTCCGAACTAGACCCAAAATTGGCAAAGATTACGTTGACACCATTCTGCTCCGCGATTTCCAGAACTGGTATCGGTGGTGACGAATAGACCTCTGTCAACTCGTCCGCTTTGCGCTTGGCCATAACTAGATTCGCAACTTCCCCAACATTGCGCGCCATAATGGAACTCTCAGAATGGTTTCTAAACTGTACATTATACGAAAAAAAAGCTCAAATGAGCCAACCAACCTGCAAATCTCTTTACGGTAGTGACAAGAAAATGCTACTTATTGGATATAATTACCAAAAAAAGCGAAATCGGATGCTCAAACCGATGGATGGGGGATGTCCCAAAGTTAGTTGGGTTTGGGGGGCGAACGTAAGCTTCTACTGATCGTCTGTTTTTTAGTTTTCTGGTGTCGTTTCAGCGCTCGGATCAAGATTTCCCATTGCCAGTCTTTCGGGATTGGGTTCAGGGATCGTTGTTCGATTTCCAGACATGCGGCAGCAATCCATCGTTGGCGTTGATCCGAGTTCGTCCATCGTGTGACTCGCCGTGTGGTGTGCGCCAATCTGCTGTTGATGCTCTCAATGATATTGGTGGTCCGGAGTCGATCCCGCAGTTGCCTGGGGATGCACAGCTTGTGGAGGGTCAGCGTTTCTTCCATACCCTCGTTTAAGCTGGCGGCGGCGGCCGGACATGAGTCCTGCAGATCGGTCTCGAGTTTTGTCAAACGCTCTTTTGCTTCGGCATACGTGGATGTGGCATACGCAGCTTCCATTTGATGTTTGACCTTCTCAGCATGGTCTCGATCGGTGATCTTGGAGACGACATTTTCCCGCTTGTGCCACTGGCACCGTTGGATCAGTGCCTGATCTCCAAACACCTCACGAACGCCTTTGTGCAAGCCCTTGGCGCCATCAAGCAGCACCAACAAGGAAGCCGCCGACTGAAAGCCGCGTTCCAGCAGATCCTGCAGTAACGCCATCACACAGGCATGGGATTCGGTTTTGGCTTCCGTGAACCCGAGAATCACTTTCTTTCCCTCTACGGTCAATCCCACGGCCAACAGGATCTGGTCCTCTTGTAAGGTTTTGCCGTCAAGCAGCAGGGTCGCAAACGCCATCTCATCAAAGCGCCGGTTCAGGAAGGTCTCCAGTGCCTGGGTCGTTTCCCGGATAAACACGCGCCCGGTGCTTGAGCCGCTGAGTCCAAAACTCTCCGCCAGATGCACGGCCACCTGACCATACTTGCGCTAAGACAGACCCAACAGCACACTGCGTGTCAATTGCTGTGCATGACCGGATTCGGCCTGATGCAGACATTGGTAGGTCTTCAGCGGGACTTCCTGCTGGTGTTGCGGACCCGGGGAACCTGAATCGGCACCTTCGCCCCGTTCCAGCGAATGGAGCCCGGGTTCGTCCCCCAACGCTGACACTTCGTCCGGGTGTGGGTCCAGCGAACCCCGCAATGTTCGGAAACTTCGGCCTCAAACAAGTGCGGAACCAGCTCCAAAAACCAGTCCGGGTGGCGAAGCAGCCGGGCAACGTCCACCGCATTCCGGGGTAGAGTCGTGTCAAGATCGGTGGAAACCGTCGTCCGAAGTTGGGTTGACATAAGATTACGCGTCTGGGGAAGGTTGTGTAAGGATACGGTGCAATTGTGGAAGATACGAGGCGTGTCGCACACGGCGCAGCCGCGGTTCAAGTTCCAGCAGTGCCGCACACAGGCGCATTCGGCTCTGGTGCACCGGGCCCTGCGGCAGACTCCGGCCTGCACGCACGAAGACGGCCTTCAAAGAATTCAACACGCGCAGGCCCCGATCACTGCGCAACAGCAGGCCGCTGTGCTGGAGCGTGAGCGTGGACGAAAGCGCACGCCCAAGCACGCGCCCCGAAGAACGGTTCACCTGTGTCAATTCTTCGGTGATCTGCTGCAAACTTGTATGGGCTTCAACGACATCGCAGCATTGCCATGCCTGTTGGAGGCGGTGACGAAATTGAAGGGCCTGATCGGGATCCAATCCGCTCAGTGCTTCGGCCATGACCGTATTCAGACAGCGCTGCACCCACACCCGGGGACCCCACACCTGCGAGACCGCAGACCGCAGCGCCACGTTCCCTGGAAGCGTGAACAGAAGGCCTGGCCCCAGTCCACGGGTACGCAGATCATCCAGCACCGCTTCCATGCAGGATTGATCTTCAGGACCGCATTCGGTCACCGTCACCATCCGCCGATGTCCCTGCAGGTTCACGCCCATCCCAATCAGGACCTGAAGACCCAGAACATACGAGGGCGCAAGCCACAAATGCACCAGCGACTCGGTATGCCAATCTCGGCGCTCCAGCACCGAAACCGCCGCTTCCCAGCAGGAAGAAGGATCCGGCGGAGACTCAGAAAGCTCCGGAGCCGGATCCGGTGCGACAGCAGCCGAGACAGCAGGCGGAGACACCGCCGAGGGAATCCGTTCCGTTAACATGCGCAGAACATCTGCATAATGCCGAACCAGTTCCAGATGTACCTCCTGGGCAGACTCTGAAAAGGGCGGCAAAAAAGAATGTGGAGGTTGTATGTTGCTCATTAAGTAGGGACGTTTGAGGGGTATAGGATGTACCCCCAACCCCAACTAACTTTGACACATCCCCGATGCCGAGTTACAGTTAAGTACGTAATTGCCATTAATAAATAATAAGAGTACCTCTCAGTTTCGGTTGCGCGAAAGTGTGGGGGCTCTTTCTTCAGTCGGCACTGTGGTATTCACGGATGAAACTGAGTCCAGATCTTGCCAAATACTTTGGGGAATTCTATCTTTGTTTCATTCCGGTTGGAGATACGCTCCGCACACTTTGTGCTCGATCCGCCAACCACTGACTGAATCGCACGAACATGCCCCAAATCCAATTGCGGATATGAGCTGCAAGACACGACATTGCTATTGCCATGTGTCCGGCTTGGTTTTCCCAGCGATCATGCTTGTCTTCGGGTTGTTTGCTGCGTCATGTACGCAAGAATCGGATCCGCCAAATGTCCTCTTCATTGCCGTTGACGACCTAAACACAGATCTCGGTACATACGGTCATGATCTGGTAAGTAGCCCGCACATCGACCGACTAGCTGCTCGCGGTGTGAGATTCGATCGCGCATATTGCCAGTACCCTGTCTGCAACCCTAGTCGATCCAGCTTTCTGACCGGACTCTATCCAGAACAAACTCGTGTACTGTCCAATCAGGACAGCTTCCGCAAACATATTCCCGACGTTCCTACACTTCCCCAATGGTTTAGGGAACACGGATACCATGTAGCCCGCACAGGAAAGATCTTTCACTATGGTGTACCAGGGCAAATCGGCTCGGACGGTATGGATGATCCCGCGTCGTGGTCCGAAACCGTAAATCCGCGCGGAATTGATCGTGAGATTCACGATCGCATACATACTCTCGTTCCAAACCAATATGGTGGAACGCTAAGCTGGCTGAGCGTGGATCCGGAAGATGGACCCCATACGGATGAGTTAGGCGCGGCTGCAGCTATTCGGATTATGGAAGAGCAACACCCATCTCGGACAGGCACGCCCCTGTTCCTAGCGGTCGGGTTCTATCGCCCGCACACACCGTTTGTGGCTCCAGCCTCCTACTTTGAATTGTATCCGATGGATCAGATCGATCCCGTTCTCGAGCAGCCAGGTGATCGAAGTGATATCCCAATTGCGGCCCTGGCTGATCGACCGAAACAACGCGAACTGACCATGGAAAAGCGTCGCGAAATCATTCAGGCCTACTATGCTTCAGTATCGTTTATGGATGCGCAGGTGGGTCGTCTCCTGGATGCGCTGGAGCGACTGGATCTGGACGACAATACCATTGTTGTGTTTGTCTCTGATCACGGATATCATCTGGGGCATCACGGACTCTGGCAGAAGGGCGATTTGTTCGAGGGGTCCGTCCGCGTCCCGCTGATTATCGCTGTGCCGGAAGGGATGCAAAAAGGCTCCGGCACAGAGGCATTAGTAGAGTTAGTAGATTTGTATCCCACACTGGTGGATTTGGCGGGCCTGCCGGCACCCGAGCACCTCAAGGGGGCAAGCTTGCGACCCATTCTGGAGGATACGGACTACCTAGGCAGAACTACCGCCTTTACGGTTGCCCGGAGCAGGGCGGCATGGATGCATCCTGAAATGAGAGATTGGAACGTGATGGGATACTCGATTCGCACCCAGCGATTCCGGTACACCGAATGGGATGCTGGAAATGCAGGTGCCGAACTTTACGACTACGAAGAGGATCCAATGGAGATCAACAATCTGATTGACGATCCCACCTATGCAGACACTTTGGCTCGGCTGGAACGATTGATAGAGTCTCGAAAACAATCCGCAAAGTAGCCATGCGTTTGGATCCCATAAATCGCAGGAGCTTTTTGAAGAGTGTAGGACTGTCTGCACTTGCTGCAACGATCAAGCGGCAGGAGACACACGTAATCACGCTTAGTTTCGATGACGGATTCCGTAAATCGAGTCTGGAAACGGTGAAGATCTTTGAGAAGCACGGTTTGTCGGCCTGCATCAACATTATTGCCACGGCTCACCATGATGACTTCGTTCCGCCCGACGACTATTACCGTTTTCCAGTGGGTGACTTTGGACTATGGAACGAATTGGTTGCACGTGGCCATGAAGTCATGCCTCATGGGTATAAGCACCAGAATCTGACCGAGGTGCCGCTGCAGGTCGCAAAGGACTTGATCATGCGCTGCCTGGATTATTTCAACGAAGCACTGAATGGATTTGAGCCCAAGGAAGCCATCTTCAACTTTCCCTACAATGCTTCAAATCCTGCCATAGAGGAATGGCTTGCCGATCAGGTGAAGGCTTTTCGGACGGGTTATGCGCAGATTAACGCGCTGCCACACACCGGGCAGAAGAAGCTAATCTGCAGCAGCCACGGTCCTGGGAATACTGACATATTTCTTACGCAGGAGATTAATCGTTTCCTGGCCTCCTCTGGCGGATGGCTGATCTTCAACGCCCACGGCTTGGATGAAGAGGGCTGGGGCCCTCTTTCCGCTTCGCATCTTGACGGACTCCTTTCCAAGTTGAAGGCAAGAGAAGACATCCTCGTGATTCCTACTGGACGAGCATTGGCAAACGTGTGATCCATCAGGGCTGCGGCCGGGTCCCGTACGTGGAGGATCTCCCCAATCCCACAGTGCGGGACACAAGTCACCACTCAGCAAGCCATCCCTTAAGCAGATTTTCGATTTGCAACTCTACTACTGGGACCCCCAATAACAGCCTATACCAAAACCTTCATTCTAGGGTCTCCCCTTGAGTGCCGTGCGCCAACAGTCTGTCAGAGCGTGCAATCGCAACAACACATACTACGTTGAGCTGTACGACAAAACTACAGACCAGCGGCATTTGGCAACGGATACAGTTACGCTCAACGAAAGAGGATATGGCTGAGTTGATGTTACGAGTGGATTTTTGAATAATTGGAGAATCCGCGAAAAATGTCTCCATCTGTTGCCGGATCTTCGCCTCCAGGTCGTATATTTGTCGGTCACGATGCGTGCACTACCATTTGCCGCATCTTCTTACATTCACTTAACATGGTATTATGAAGTCCCTCTTATACTCATTTCTGGTTTTAATCTTTGCAGTAACGTTTGTGGCCTGCGGCGGGAGCAGTTCAGACTCCGAAACGACATCCTCAGAAACAGAAGAAACAACAGAAGCATCTTCTGGATCTGAAAGCGTTGAATTGACGGTCCGCCCGGCTGGCGAAGAGATGAAATATGCAGTTGATACCCTCACGGTCGCCGCAGGGGCCGAGGTCACATTGATCTTAGAGAACACTGCGACACTTCCAACAATGGTTCACAATGTTGTCATACTTACGACCAACAGTGATGAGGATGTGAATCGGATTGGCATGGCCGCACTTGTGGCTGGGGAGGAAAGTGGTTATCTCCCTGAAGATGATGCCATCTTTGCCGCTACACCAATGGCACAGCCAGGGGAGACCGTTCGCGTCACTTTCACTGCTCCCTCTGAGCCAGGGATGCATCGCTTCATTTGCACCTATCCGGGACACTATGGACTCATGCAGGGTGTCTTGGTGGTCACTTAGGAGCCAATAAGATTGAGAAAGGGGCCCTGAAGGGTTCGAGGCGGAAGTGCATCAACAAGCGAAGTTGGTGCATGCTTTAGTGTTAGCAAGAGTGTCTGCTGCCCCTGCAGACCGGGATGGAGTCAGATTCTCTGATACTATCGGAGGGTCTGGCTCCATTGCTGTTGGTGTTGATCAAAATCAATACTGCAATCGGCAGGGTATAGTATATCCCGGTGGATTTTACAGGGTATGGTTGCCGCGTACATAAGATGGTAGCGAACCAGCCATAGAGGATGAGCGCGGATATCACCCAATTCTGCTGTAGAGCGGATTCATATACCCGTTGGAGTATGTAGCATCGTGATCTGGCAGGGCAGATCTTTCTGGATTTTGCTGTAGGCTATTTTAGATCATTTTCTACCGTGACCACGCTACTAGGTGCGTATCCAATACGATGTGCAACGGCCTTCAGGGAATGGTTTGAAGGAAGCGTGATGGGTGATGTGTACAATAGCCAGCGATCTGCTGTGGTTGCGCCGGGCTCAAGAATCTGATAGCCAATGGATGCCCCTTCAGTCGTAGTCGTCAGACGCAGTTGTACGGACTCTACATGATCCGTATCAAGGGCGATCTTATAGTGCAACGAGTCGTCGGTTGGGCGTGTGATAGTCGTTCCACCGGAGATCACTTTAATAGACACGGCGGAGCTTTGGGGTTGTACATGGCCAGGCCACTGCGAGGCGACAAAATCCATTTCGTCCATTGTACCGGGATCCGAAGTGCCACTCATCCAATCGTCTAATTCGGTGCGCATCTTGACCAATCGCTCCGCATTGGCAGGGTCTTCTGCGAGGTTAAAGAGCTCATGCGGGTCTGTTTCGGTATCAAAAAGCTCTTCTTCCGGTTTGGAGCTCCGAAACCATTGAGATTGAAATTCATCAAGTTCTCCGGCATCACGCAAGCGGAGTAATTCTTGCATTGTCGCCATTTGCTCCCGATAGCTAACAGGCAGATAATAGCCGCGATCAGGCTGTAGATTTCGGATGTATTTGAACCGATGATCCCTGACTGCCCGTTTGGTGTCATACTCGGCGTCAAATCGATCAGCGGCAGCGTGGATAAACTGTCTGGGGATTTCCGAACGTTTATTACCTAAGAATGCCTGTCCGTCCAGATAATCCGGCATGGGAGCTCCAGTCAGAGAAAAGACGGTGGGTGCTAGATCAATGAAGCTGATTAGCTGCTCATCCGTCAATCCGGCGAGTTGCCGGTCTGGAAACCTGATCGCCAGGGGAACATGCAGGCCCGAGTCATAGAGTTGACGTTTTTGCCGCGGGAGAGGGCCACCGTGATCAGAATAGAACATGACGATGGTTTCTTCCAGTAAGCCGTCAGCTTCCAGTTCATCCAGGATCGCTCCTACACGAGCATCCAGGAGCAGAATATTTGAGTACATCCGCTGCACATCTGCACGAACCAGTTCGGTGTCTGGCAGATACGGAGGGATAGGTACATCCAAGTCAGATGAAATCAGAAGAGAATCATTTGCCCGTACCCAGATCTGGGATTCATGGGTTACGCCAATGTTGATCACTGAAAAGAAGGGCATATTCTCGGGGCGATTCTTCCAGTGAGCCTGACGGTTATTCTCGTCCCAAGCCATTACGGGTGCCCTGAATTGGTAATCCTGCTTACTGTTGTTCGTGGTATAGTAGCCGTTTTCACGCATCACCTCACTCATCATGCGTACGGGTGGATCGGGGGTAGCTTCGTAAGGGATGACTCCAATCTGTTCCATATACTCCAGACGGGAAGAGGTACGCATGTGCTGGGCTCCTCCGCGTGTCGTGTAAATGCCGGTTGCAATAGAGAAGCGGCTAGGGGCACAGACCCCCGATACAGAAAACATGCGTGTATACCGCACTCCATCATTGAAAAGTCGATCAAGATTAGGGGTTTGAATGGTTGAATCCCCATATGCAGGGATCGTAGGACTCATGTCTTCCGCTACAATCCACAGAATATTCGGCTGGTCTGGCAATTGGAGAGTGTCGTAATCTGGAGACTCCTCTTGAGGAGAATTACATGCGAGAAAAAGAAACAGAATTGGAAGTAGGCGTATGAACTGCATAATTCAGCAGGATGTGAGATCTGAATATATCGAAATGACGGAAAATGGAAATCAAAGGGTTATGGAATTTTTTGGTGTCCGCACCGAGGGTTCCATGTCTCTGCGCTTATTTCCTGTCTGGGCACAGGCACTTGGGATCCAGGGGGCGAATCTGCGCGGTGTAAACTTACCTATTGACGGGACGCCGGAAACCTATCGCAAAGCAGTTCAACGTCTCAAGCAGAATCCTGAGGTTTATGGTGCGTTGGTTACTTCCCATAAACTGTCCGTCGTGCGTGCAGCGGGTGAATTGATTAATCAGTATACGCCCGCATCCAAGCTGACTGGGGAGGTTTCAGCATTATATAAGCGCGGAGGAGAGTTATGGGGGGATGCGGTGGACCCTGAAAATTGCGGACTAGCCGTGGCAGATTTTCTGCCTCCAAATTGGTGGAACCTCAATGAAGAAGCGGGAATTTTAGTACTTGGGGGTGGAGGGGCATGTGTGGCCTTGCTTGTACATGTGCTGCAACAGGCAGTGAATGCCCCTTCTTTTGTTCAGGTTGTGGAAAAGCGTGTAGATAATCTCGATCACTGTGCCCGGGTTGCCGGGCAGCTTGATTCAGGGAAAACCACCGTAGAATTTATTCATTCAAGCCAGCCACAGGTCTGCGATCAGCTTGTCTCTAAGCTTCCGCCGTGTTCAATGGTGATCAATGCGACGGGAATGGGGAAAGATCTGCCGGGATCTCCCGTCACAGATGCGGTGCGTTTTCCCCCCGGTGGAGTCGTATGGGAACTCAATTATCGAGGAGAGCGCCCCTTTCTTCACCAAGCGAGGGGGCAGTCACAGGCAAGGTCATTGATTGTGGAGGATGGCTGGCATTATTTTCTACGCGGCTGGTCAAGTGTCATTGGGCTTGTATTTGATATTCCCATTACACAGAATCGGTTTAAAGATTTTTGCGCGGTCACAAAGAAAAACTGAAGACATCTTCGATGCAAGACTCGGTGATCATCCCGATTTCCGTACCTTTCGGGAGTCATTTACCTACGTAGCCAATGTATCTCGGATTTGTTAGTGCGATTGTGCCTGAATTATCGGTTGAAGAAGTTTTTTCTCTTGCCTCAGAGCTTTCCTATGATTGCGTTGAGTTGATGTGTTGGCCAAAAGGGAAGGCGACGCGGCGCTATGCAGGCGTTACGCACGTAGATGTCCAATCGCTGGACCCAAAGAAAGCGCAAACGCTCCAAGCTCTGAGTTCTGAATCCGGTGTCGCAATCAGCGCACTGGGCTACTATCCAAACCCACTGTCTCCAGATCCGGAGGAGGCGAAAGTTTCGATCTCACAGATCCAACGGATGATAGATGCGGCGGTATTGCTTGAGTTGGATACGGTCAATACATTCATTGGACGCGACTGGCATTGCTCTGTTGAGGATAATTGGCCCCGGGTTATGGAAGTATGGAAGCCACTTGTTGCCTATGCAGAAGAGCGGCAAATTCGCATTGGGATCGAAAACTGCCCGATGTACTTTACCAACGACGAATGGCCCTCGGGCAAAAATATTGCCCACTCGCCTGCAATCTGGCGCCGACTCTTTAATGATCTGGATAGCAGTGCCATCGGGCTCAATTATGACCCGTCTCATATGATTTGGCAGCATATGGATGCGTTAGAGCCGATCCGCACTTTTGCTGATCGTCTCTTTCATATTCATGCCAAAGATGTTCGGCTCGACCAGGATCGGCTCAATGAGGTTGGCATCCTGTCCATACCAAATTCTTTCCACACTCCCAAATTGCCTGGATTGGGGGACGTAGACTGGGGAAAGTTTTTCTCTTTTCTCACAGATGCAGGATACGATGGAGCCGTCTGCGTTGAAGTTGAAGATCGTGCTTATGAGGGATCTCTGGAATCGCGGATATCTGCTTTGAGGCAAAGTGTGAACTATCTGCGACAATTCATTCCTGCTCAAGAATCGTCATAGGATTCATATCTGCTTAAGTGCCATCCAAATGAAAGCTCCGTCTATGCCATTACAAAAAAGCAAGAATTTCTTGATTGCGATTGACTCGGATGGTTGCGTCTTTGATTCAATGGAGGTGAAACACAAGGAGTGCTTTTGTCCGGTTACGATCCGCCATTATGGTTTACAGGCCGTCAGCAAATTTGCCAGGGAATCGTGGGAGTTTGTGAATCTGTATTCTGTTGACCGGGGCATGAACCGCTTTCCTGCACTGGTGCGAGTCATGGATCAGTTGCGTACGCGCCCAGAAGTTTTACGTCGTGGGGTGACCATTCCGGTTCTGGAAGAGCTCAGGGACTGGATCCGTACAAAACCAAAATTAGGAAACCCCGCACTTGCTGATGCAGCCGAGCGTATCCCTGCGCTGGTGGATGCATTAGCATGGAGCGAAGCAGTCAATCAGGCAGTAACAGAGATGGTGCACGGAGTTCCACCATTCCCCTATGTACATGATGTGCTTTCAAAAGCCGCAAACCAGGCTGACATGATGGTCGCCTCCAGTACGCCAATAGATGCTCTGCACCGGGAATGGGGTGAGCATGGGTTGTCAGATTATGTACAGGTGATTGCAGGCCAGGAGATGGGCCCCAAATCCCATCAGCTATCTACCTTTGCAGGCGGTCAGTATGCTTCTGATCATATGCTTATGATTGGGGATGCATTCAGTGATTATCGTGCTGCGAAGAGTGTGCAGGCATGCTTTTATCCAGTCCTGCCGGGCGAGGAAGAATCCTCGTGGGAACGGCTTCAAAATGAAGCGCTTGACCGGTTCTTTGCCCGTGAGTATCAAGGTCCCTATGAACAAGGACTGATCGGTGAGTTAAGGGAAAGGCTTCCAGAACAGCCGCCATGGGAATCGAAGGGGTAATATCAAATCTTCAGAAGTCCTCTGACTCATTCGGGATTTCCAGCTGTGCAGGCATGTAGATGCCTGAGAAGGTGAGTTGGGAGGTTTTACGTAGTTATTTCACCTCCCCGACTTGACAAAACAGTCGCGCATTTGAAAGCGCATAGTTTATTGATTTCTGCTCGCTATTTACAGTGTTTTAGGTTTGTATGTAACCTTTAACATGAGGTAGCGGCCAAGGGTATTTATTTGTGAGGTTTCGAGATATGCAGCAGAATTAACGAATCGGACAATTTGGTTCTGGTTCAGCACATCATGGAGAGAGAGTTCTACTTGTCCACGGTCACTAAAAATCAATCGGGATACGGAGGCATTGAGATCAACAATATTTGGCTGACCAGCGAAGACGGTTCGATCAAATGTGCGGTATTCCAACGAGGACTTGATGTTCCAATGTGCATTTACTCTCCAGTTGAGGTTACTATCAAAGCGAACATTGACATAACGGCGATTGAGTGCATCATAATGGGAGTACTGTACATCGTTCCAAGTTATGGCTGTTCTTATTTCAGCTTCAATTGCACGACCAACAAAGTAGTTTAAACCCAAGCGAGCACGCATTCGCAGTAATTGACGTTCATTAGCAACTCCGCTGACGAATTCTGACCCTGAAACCAGATCTGCTCTTAGGCTGGTATTCCAACCCAAGCCCAGGGTTCGGATGGTTTTTCCCAGGCTCATTTGGGCGTCTGCTGCCCATGTTGGGCTAGAATTGATGTAAGTGATGTTTTGGAGACCACCCTCTTCAACTGTCCAAGCACGCACGATACTGTTGTGTGTATATGTCACGCCGGCATCAGAATTGAAAGATAGACCTGAATAACTTTGATATATCTTATAGTCTGCAAACACGTGGTGCCAGTATTCTGGAGTTAACGTTGGATTGCCTGTGAAAATTCGAAGAGGGTCTTTACGGTCTTCAAATGGCTGGATTTGTCGTACTGAAGGCTCTCGAGTTTCAGTTCGATAGAATAGGTTCAGTTCGCTATTGTCATCCATATCCCAACGTCCCCAAAGATATGGTAGAAGATGTGTGAAGGAATTTCTTATGGGCTGTTCTTTTTCGTATGAGACATGTCCTTTTTGCCAAGAATGCTGTAGCTTCAGATTCCCGGTCACAGACCATATTTGATTCGATCCAATCAAACTAAAATTCACTCCAGGTCGCAAATAAGAATTATTTTGCTTAAAGGTTGAATTATGATCTAGATCTCCCTCCCACTGCTCGCCCAATCGGTTAGACCTTGTGTGGTCTTTCGTCCGTATTGAATTCGACCGCTCCAAGTATACTGAGATGGTGCGTCCAGAGCGCAAGGGTTGAATCAACTCAAGCCTTTGGAAATTACGGAGGGTATAGCTATCCAAGTCTCTCAGTTGGTGGGATTCCTCGGGGGTACGTAATTCTCCAGACCCGAGTATATCCGTTTCAGTGAATAGGTCGCGGAGTTCATTCTCTTCCTCAGCTGAGACGGTCGTTTCAACAACGAGACTACGACCACTCTCTGATATTCGTTTACTCCATACTGCTGACCCATATCCCGACATTGTACCAATCCGATCATGTACAAAGGTCTGAGCCATCTTCTGAGTAAGATCGTCTACGCTGAATATGTGTTCTATACCTTGGAGCTCTGATATTAAGCGTGAATTCAAAAAGTTACCATTCACCACCATACGGTGCCCCTCCTCGAAATTGAAGTCTGCATTTAGAACAAGGTCGTGACTAAGCATACCATCGGAAAGATCTTCGGATATTGAACTCAATGCAGACTCGCTATTCCCTAATGATTGTTGTCGTTCAGAATTTTCGATCACTTTGTTATGACCATCCACCAGGAAGTAACTCACATTAATATCCGATTTTGCCCCCAGAGTTACCGTCGTATTTACCCCTCCTACGGCTGATCGTCTCAACCCGTCTACGCCACCAGGAATAAGCTTAGTCAGGGTGACAGGATTAATGGCGGATGTCATTGATCCACTAAAACTTGGCTGGTTCACATTTTCGGCACCACCAAATAAGGCAAATTGCAATCTAGGTGTGAAGCGGAACACGTTGGCCTGCGTGAAATAACGTTCCTGCTGCGAGCTTTCGCCTCCAAGACCACCCACGATTTGCCCAAATGCACCTTTCTTGGCTTCCTCGGTGAGTTCGAGATTAATTGTGCGCTCATCCCGACCATCTGGAATGCCAGTGAGTTCTGCCCGATCAGAAGCTTTATCATAGACCTGTACTCGGTCGACAGATTCTGCTGGCAAGTTCCTGGTGGCTATGGTGGGGTCATTACCAAAAAATTCCTTATCCTCGACCAGTACATTTTCAACCGTTCGCCCATGAGCATACACAGTACCACTCGGGTCCACCTCAATACCTGGTAAACGGCGAAGTAGGTCTTCCACCATATCCATAGGCCTTACGACGAAGGCCATGGCATGATATTCTATCGTATCCCCGCGAACAACAAATGGCAGCCGGTTGGCAGTCACTACGAATTCTTCCAAATCTTGGTTGCTGGGGGAAAGTTGGACATTTCCTAGGTCCACATTCTGATCATCTATCAAAAATGGCTGATAGGCTGTCTGCATTCCGACGTACGTAACCTGCAAGATATAATGCTCTGGGGCTACTTTCGGAAACGAAAAGACACCATCTTTTCGTGTAGTAGTGAAGTGAACCAAGCTGGAATCCGCTTGCATGAGAAGGATCACAGTAGCACTGACTAACGGTGTGCCAGCTGTTGAGTCGGTCACTAATCCAATTACACCGTAGGATTGTCCCTCAGCAGACAACGGCACCACTGAGATCAGCCCGATCAAAAATACTCCGAGGGTCCAGTACCGAATCATTTGACCAATCCTCAATATGTCGAAAAAAACTGGCCAAGACAGTGAAGTCAAGAACAAGCCAGCTATCACACGGATGTCTGGGCGAGTAGAATACACCGAAGCGATTCAAACCCAAATTTCACCAATTCCCTCGCACCTTGACGGGGGTCGCATTAATGATCGCGTCACGTGAAACCTCCCACATGTGCTGATCTTCGGCTACCGTCTGCTCTATAATCTGGACATATTTATCGGGTGTCACTTGTTTACCACTGACTGGCGGACCAGTGGAGTTTGGCTGAGCCACAAGATCAATTTCTTCTGCAGAATAGACCTCACCTATTTCAGTGTTGGTTACCATCAGAATAAGACCGGGTAAGCCATGAAATAACCCTGGTCCGGCAGATACAGGTATTTCGGGGGTAAACCAAGCCTCAATATCGCCCAACTCAGTAGTAGATGTTGCCTTCATGACATGATAACCAAGGTAATTGCGTTCAACGCCCGGCGCAATCTTCCAAGACCATGAAGGCAAAGTATCCTCAACCAAGAAGAGACCCTCATCAAATTTACGTGACTCTACGAAAAGAAGTTCATCATGACGAACGAATGTGGAATCAATGAATTCCCAACCGATATCTTTTCCGTCAGCGGTACGTTCACCAGGCACATAAGGGTCATCATCGGAGGGATACATCAGGGAACTGTGAGCGTCAAAAAATAAAATTCTTGATATAGTTACATGAGTGGGATCAGCTCCTTCGGGACCGTACAGGAATTCACCTAATTGATCCCCAGGAAGCGCCAGCACGGGACGAGTATGGCTATAGCGAACCGTACCGTGCTGAGCGCTAACTGTAATCGGTAAAGCCAAGATTATCAGGATAACCGATTTGGAACAGAAACCTGGGAGATGAGACATTGCTATTCTAGTCCGTCCTGACAGACCATTGCTGTATCGCCGGTCTCGTCATCCGTGTATTGTTCCCATTCTTCACAACCAGACTCCGTCATACAACGTCGGAATCTTCTTTCCTCTCTCCGGCCTGGATTCCCTGAAACAATACATACCTTGGGCTTCATGTCGACCGAGAAGATTGAAGCATCCTTATCAAGGAGTAAGGCCGTATGCGACACCACTAACTCATCCTGTTCGCTATTATCAGGAGTAGAAATTGGTGTGTGTAACCCAGCAAAACCTGCCGCGCAAAGAAGGACGAGGAAAATTCCTACGAGATAAAATTTTGGTTCTTCCCCTTTATCAGTGGGTAAACTCATCTTTGAACGCCTTCGGGGTATAGATCAAGTCCTCCCAGGTGGAAGTAAATGGCGTTTGCAAACCGTTGTTTGTTGCGAAAGCCTCGACTGCGCATTTTGACGGTTTTGATTCGACTGTTGATGCCTTCCGCGGGTCCATTGCTCACCTTCAGGATGATCGCATTGATGATGCCCCACAGATGTTTTTTGATGGTTTTGGCGGCGGCTTTGATTGGCTCCAGTCGACATCTCATGGCCCAGGACAACCATCGCTTCCAGCCTTTGCGCGCCCAGGTGGGATGCACATAATGCCATAACCGCTGGGCCATTTCCTTGATCGCCCATGCACGGGCCGTCTTTAGCGTACTGGTGCGCAACTGCTGAAAGCGCAGCTTCTGCTTCCGAGACAGGTTGGCGGGATTGGTTAACCAGTCATACTTCGTTCCTTTGAGGTCTTCCTGTCCCTGTTTCATCAGGGCCCGGTGCTCCTGACGTCGCACCTTATCCACGGCATCTCCCAAGCATTTGGCTACGTGAAACCGGTCAAAGGCCACCTTCTGATCCGCTCCAGGGACATGGTCCAACGTGGCGTTGATATACGCCGGCCACATGTCCATGCTCACGCTCTTGATGCCCTCCAACTGCACCGAACTAAGCCCGGCATACCAATCCTGAAGAGAGGCTTTCTTACGACCTTCGCCTACATGCAGCACCGTGCCTGATTTGGGATCGGACACAATGGTGACATAGTCATGACGCTTGCGGAATGAGGTCTCGTCCACACCAATATGGGCAATGTGCTGCTTCGATCTGCGTACAAGGCCCCGTTGGACCGCGCGCTGCATGATCCCGTCAATCGCGTTCCAACTTACACCCATCAAACGCGACACCGCCGATACACTCGCCTCCTGCAGCCAATCAATCACCAGAGATTCAAACTCCGCCGTGAACCGAGCCTTCGGTTCCGCCCACGGAACCGATACCGTGCGCACTCCATGTTCGGGACACTCCACGCGAGGAAGATCCGCGACCACCAGCGTGCGATACGCGCACATATCTAGGTGACGCCATTGCCGACGACGCTGATCATAGCCCGGACACTCGGTATCGCACTCTGGACACCGAAATCGGTGGCCTGCTTTACAGGTTACCTGGATCTGGACTTCCCGCGTCTTGTGCGCAATCGTCACATCGGAAACCTCCCACGGTGAATGAATGCCGAACAGGCGGCTGATGTCTCTCGGTCGTACGGACATATCGTTGATGAAAATGAAGTGAAAAAATAAAATCGTGATGGATCACTCGGAACATGCAAGAAATAGGTGCCAATTCTCTCCACACTCCTTACATTTACAATAGAATTCAACGTTCTACCCATACAAACGGGGGAAGAGCCAAAATTTTGAATCAATCATTTGAAAAAGAGTTTTAGTTAAAAAGTGAGGGTATACCCCAGAAATGGGGCCAATATAAGGTTTAAATTTATTATTTCAAAAAAAGCAATTTTTATCAGGTTCTACCGGTATTGTTGTGGATAGAGATTTAGTCCACTGCAGAAGAAGAGGATTGCAGATCTGAGGTTTTCGAATTTTCTGTATCCTCGCCCAACGGTTTTTACTTCTTGGATCTTCCCGTTGAGTCGTCCGGCCTTGGCATTGGACTGTTCATGACACAGTGCATTACACACGCCCTCGTAATGGCGTCAAAACATCTCGGCAAATTCCATCACTTCTTGGACCGCGGCGTTTTTCACGCTTTCAAGCCACAACTTGAAGTAGGTGCTCGCTTCGGCGTACGAGTCGCCTCCAAAGATGGCCTTAAACTCTTCCCGTAACCGCCAGGCGATGCCGACCTGAACATTGGAGGCTTGGATGGCTTTGAAGATTTCATTCTGTTTTCCCGTCCGATTCGTCTCATTTTTCAAGAGCACATAGCGACTCCCTTTGAGCACTTCATGAGTCTTTACTTCCCGCCTGCGCATCTGGTCGATTGCCTTATTGAGATATTGGATCAAGTAAAACCGACCACGGATCAGCGTGGCACCCGAAAAACGCGTGGCGGCCACGCGGATGTACGATTTCCACATGTCCGGGGTCACGGTCTTCACTGCAGCGGTTTTCCCCCTCAATGTACGGTCAAACACAGTCTGAGCGCTGTTGAGGTCGCGGCCTTCGCTCACATCAAGCACGATACCAAGAATGCCATCGCCAAGAACCGTCATGTATTTGTGTCCCTGCTGATACGACTTCTCATCCAAACTCACATGATGAATCGCTCCCAGTTTTCGCCGCTTCAGCCCACGCACAACGCTATGATGCAGGATCCGGTTGATGACATCAAATCTGCAGCGTAGAAGCTGCGCCGTTTGCGACTGGTTCTTCGTTGTTTTCAGTAAGTCAATGGCCAAGTGGTCAAACGCATACGTGGTACGACTCGAAACATCTGCCCACGGAATAGAGATCGTCTTCACCCCTGCAGAGGACTGCGTACGGGGAATCCGGCAATGCACAAAACACCGAAACTGAAGTAAATCTAGGTGACGCCAGCTCCGTGATCTACGATGATCATACAACGTCCCAGACTCCCCCGTCTCAGGACATACCAGCACCTCCCTGTATCTTATAGGTGATGCTTGACGAAGCTCACTTTAAGAGTGATTAAGGAAGTTGAAGATTCGAGATCCCCCCTGAATGGGATAGGTACACATCCACGCGCCGAGTCTGCTCGTCAAACAACAACTGATCAATCCGCCAGTCATCAGTTAACCGAAGACTCGATTGAATCAAATCATCAACAACGATATCACGCTCCACCCAATGCCTCCATTGGCTCAGTGAAAAACCGAAATCTTATCATTCCATACAAATGCCGGTAGAACCTTTTATCAAAAATTCACATCTTGTCTAGCGACAATTCGCTTGAAACTTATCTTTTCAAACGAATTGTCGCCGACTTAAATTCTAATTGACGTTAAACACATCTATGGTATGTTATTAGTTAGTACGAGCCTAAATCTCTAGAGTAAATTTCTTCACACAAGTTCGAAATTTAGGATGGCATAAAGTAGTATGTCGGATCATTTCTGGCACAGGGTAAAGGGATGTCCCAAATGAATTGATGATTGGTGACAAAAAGTGCAACTGCTCCTCGTATTCAGATAGCGCTACAAATGATGAAGCTCGGATCCACGGACACTGATAGAGGCCAATTGTATAGGTATTTCACCAAGGTGTGGCCCAGATAGTAGACGAGTTGTGTAGGACCTAAAATAATCGGGTCTTCACCTAATATTGTGAGAACATAAGATTTACGGCATTCAGGTGGACAGGTCAAGTCCTCCGAGATGGAAGTAAATTGCGTTGACAAACCGCTCATTATTTCGGAATCCGCGTGCACGTGTTTTGACGGTTTTGATTCGGCTGTTGATGCTTTCCGCCGGGCCATTGCTCACCTTGAGGACAATAGCGTTGATGATTCCCCATAGATGTGTTTTAATCGTTCTGGCGGCTTCTTTGACAGGCTCCAGACGACAGCGCATAGCCCAAGACAGCCATTTTTTCCAGACTTTTCGTGCCCAGGTAGGACTCACATAATGCCATAAGTTTCGGGCCATCTCTTTGATCGCCCACGCTCGGGCGGTTTTCAACGAACTGTTCTTTAACGATTGAAACCGCTTCGCCTGCGTTGTGGACATATTTTTCGGGTTCGTGAGCCAGTCGTACTTACTTCCCGTCAGGATTGGATTTCCTTGCGCGCGCAGGAGCTTGTGCTCCTGCCGTCGCACTTTGTCCACCGCCTCCCCCAGATACTTTGCAATATGGAACCGGTCAAACGCGATCTTATTCTCTGCATCGGGCACACAGTCCAAGGTCGCATAAATATACGCAGGCCACATGTCCATGCTCACGCTCTGGATCCCCGCCAGCTGTTCAGGAGTCAATCCCATATACCAGCGCTTCAGCACCTTTTTCGTACGTCCGATCCCCACATATAACACCTTCCCCGACGTTGCATCGGAAACCACTGTGATGTATTTGTGCCCCCTGCGGAACGAGGTCTCATCCACGCAGATATGCGCAATAATCTGGGGGGCCCTGCGCTCAAGTCCACGTGCTACTGCACGATCCATGATCCGGGAAATCGCTTTCCAGCCAACGTCAAGCTGGCGAGATACCGCCAGCACACTCGCTTCCTGAAGCCATCCAAGTACATCGTCTTCAAAGTCGCGCGTAAACCGCGAACTCGGCAAGGCCCAAGGAACCAGAATCGTCCGAACCCCATGCACTGGACACTGTACGCGCGGAACCCGGGCGACCAACTCCGTACGATACTTGCACGTATCCAGATGGCGCCAGGTACGAGGAGTGCGCAAATCATAAAATGGACAACGCTTCTTACACATCGGACACGCCAACGCCGACGTATCTGTGCACCTGATCGTGACGCGCCTCAATTGATTCGCATCATCATACGCATCCTCTAAAATCTCCCACGGCGAGGCAAGCCCCAAACTCTTGTACACCCCTTGATTCTTTTCCATTGGCGATCTATATGTTTCGTGAATAATAGAGTGACGACCATGAATACATGAAAAATTACAGCAAATCGGGGCCGCCATGTACCGAAAATTCCCTTAATTTATTGACCCGATCACAATAATGGGTGAAGAACCTAATAATCTTGTGTCCCAGTGCACACGCGTCAGGTTACAGGGAAAGAATCGGTAACACAGCCATCGCTGGCAGAAGAAACCGTATGGGCATACCTTAGCAGTATGCCAGCCTTTGCTTTGAGAGGGGGTGCAGTCCAGTTCCTACGGCGCTTCCCAAGTTCGGAGTCGCTGATTCCTAGTGTCAGGGTGTGATTGGCAGCATCAATCGTGATTGGGTCTCCATCTTCGATAAGCGCGATGGCCCCACCGACTTGGGCTTCCGGAGTAATATGTCCCACGACGAATCCATGTGTGCCTCCAGAGAAGCGCCCATCGGTAATTAGTGCCACATCGGTCCCAAGGCCAGCTCCCATGATTGCACCGGTCGGGCGGAGCATTTCCGGCATTCCAGGACCTCCTTTCGGGCCACAGTAGCGGATGACAAGGACCGCTCCGGCGGTGACCTTGCTGCCAAGGATGGCATCCATCGCTTCCTCCTCACTATCAAAGACACGTGCCGTCCCATCAAAGCGCTCCCCTTCCTTGCCGGTAATTTTGGCGACTGCACCACCGGTGGCCAGATTACCGTAAAGAATTTGCAGATGTCCAGTGCTCTTAATGGGATCATCCAGAGGATGGATCACCTCTTGTCCGGTTTTCAGGTCTGAGATCTCGGATAAGTTTTCTTTAATGCTGCGTCCTGTAACGGTTATGCAGTCACCATGCAGAAGATCGTTTTCAAGGAGCATTTTCATGACGGCGGGTACACCGCCTACGTTATAGAGATCTTCCATAACAAAACGTCCGCTGGGCTTGAGGTCAGCCAACAGTGGTGTACGATCACTCATGGACTGAAAGTCATCCAGTGTCAGGGGGACTTCTGCCGCTTTAGCCATTGCAATCAGGTGTAATGCAGCATTGGTGGATCCTCCCAGGACGATCACAATCCGCAGGGCATTTTCAAATGCTTCCCGGGTCAGGATATCTTTGGGCTTGAGATCTTTTTCGAGAAGTTGATAAATGGCGGTGCCAATCTGAGTGGTTTCCTTTTGCTTTTCCCGGCTGACAGCGGGATAGGAGGAATCAAACGGAAGCGTCATCCCCAATGCTTCAATGGCGGATGCCATCGTATTTGCTGTGTACATCCCTCCACAGGCCCCGGCTCCAGGGCAGGCGTGACGGGCAATCTCCCGAAAATCCTGGTCACTGATTGCACCGGTAGCACGTTGGCCGGCTGCTTCAAAGGCAGATACGATATCAATTGGTTTGTCCTTCCAGCATCCGGGTTTGATAGTACCACCGTACACCATCAGGCCGGGGCGGTTCAGCCTGGCTAAGGCCATGATGGAACCAGGCATATTTTTATCGCAGCCTGCCACTGCAATCACGGCGTCATACCATTGGGCTGACGCAACGGTCTCGATCGATTCAGCAATGATATCTCGAGAGGGAAGAGAAAAGCGCATGCCTGAAGAGCCCATGGAAATTCCATCACTGACCCCAATTGTGTGGTAGATCAATCCAATCAGATCCTGTGTTTGGACACTGGTTTTGATTTGATAAGCCAGGCCATTCAGGTGCATGTTACAGGGGTTTCCTTCCCAACCCATGCTCACGATCCCTACTTGTGCTTTATTCAGATCTTCCTCGGACAGGCCAATCGCATGCAGCATGGCGCGTGCGCCGCCTTGAAGGGGGTTTTGAGTGACCTGTTTACTGAAACGATTCATATGCTTCTATTTTATACGAGTGGTAGAAAGATTGATAAGACCAGGGAAGTTATACCTGCAGCGATTCCAAGAATAACCAGTAATACGGACCAGGACTTGAGGGTTTCGACCTCGGTGAGGCCACTCATTTTGGAGTAGATCCAGAACCCACTGTCGTTCATCCAGGCCCCAACCAGTGAACCTGCACCAATCGCTGTACCCAAGTAAACGACATTAAAATTCAAGCTTTCGGGCGTGACGATCGCGGCCAGCATGGCAGAGGCCGTGATCATTGCAACCGTTGATGATCCCTGAGCAAACTTAAGCAGGCTGGCAATCCCAAAACCGAGGAGCAGCATGCCTATTCCTGATGTCCCAGAGCTTCCGGCAAACAACCCACTGATTGCAGGGCCAATCTGTGCTTCCTTGAGCATGGCACCGAACGTCCCACCTGCAGAGGTAATGAGAATAATTAAGCCTCCGCTCATCAATGACTGTTCAATCACCGTACTGAGTTCTTTACGCGAAGGCCGGCGCATATGGATGTAGAGCCCCGTGGATGCAATGGCGGCCAACAACAAGGCCATGTTTGCATCACCAAGCACGAGAATCCATCGGGCGAGCACCGTATCACTGCCCAGAAGGGGGAGAAACACCGTCTTTCCAGCAATCAAGAGAATCGGGAGAGCGATCGGCAACACCGAGAGCCCCAGGTTCGGGAACTGGCCGAGTTCAGGTGTAGTTATCTCAACTCCTGGCACGTCACGCATGGGAACTGGCATTCTCCGATCGAGCCAACCCGCATAGAATATCCCTAGGATGGTGGCCGGCAGAGCTACGCATACACCGACCAGAATCATAGTCCCCAAGTCTATACTTAGGTTTTCGGCGATGACCAGGGGACCTGGCGTAGGGGGGACAAGGGCGTGCGTAGCAGCTGCACCTGCGGCAATTGCGACCACATATTTCAGGTAATTTCGCCCGGTCTGTGAAAACATTGAACGGGCCAGGGGAATCAGCAAATAGAAGACGGTATCGAAAAATACAGGTATGGACAGCACAAAGCCGCTGGCTGCCAATGCAGGGCTCCCACGTTCCTGCCCCAGAAAGCGGATAAACGCCTGTACTACACGGTCAGCGGCACCGCTGCTCATCATGGTTACACCGATGACAGCTGCCATAGCGATGACAATTCCAATACTGCCTGCAGTCGCGCCAAAGGAGGTGGCTACGCGTGCAATCTTGATAGACCACTCTCCTGGAGAAAGAATGCTGATTACAATCGCCGCGGTAATCAGCGCAACAAAAGCATTGACTCGGAGGCCTACAATCATGCCTACGACAATGACAATGCCAAGTAAAAGAATAAGTAATGGAATCATTAGGGCTATGGATGTAGTGAAGGTGCAATCTGATGTGTTTTTCCGAAATTGTCAATACCGGGTTCAACGATAGTGCTTGGTTGCAGGAATCTTTGTGGTGTAACCCCAAGGCCGACACCTGCAGGCGTATTGGTAGAAGTTACGTCACCCAGCAAAAGAGTCATGAGTTGGTTGGTATGACAGACGATCTTCCACACATTGAAAACTAAGGTTAGATGTTGTGCTGTTTTGCAATATCGTGCCATTAACCGTATAGGTGAAGATTGTCTAGGTTGGAAATTAGCTGCTGCAGGAGATGGCCCCAATGCAGAGAGCGTGTCCGATTTTTTTTCTTTCACTCACGGACCTCCACCTTCCAATTGACTGACACGTTTGCTGTAGTACATAATCTGCGGGATACTCTGGAGCTTGTTTTGCGGTGGTAATATAACTGGTACGTTGGCCAATGACCAAAGCCAGCTCATGGCCGTTTCAGGTGGAGCACAAAATAGATTGTTTTCGATGTCACAACAGCTTTTTGATCTTTCCGGGCAGGTTGCTTTGGTTACGGGCGCGAGTCGTGGATTAGGGCAGTACATGGCAAGAGCACTGGCCAGGGCTGGGGCAGATATCGCGATCACTAGTCGCAGTAAAGACCGCCTTGCGGAAACACAGCAGGAGATCTTGTCGATTGGGCGCCGGGTTCTTCCAGTTGAGCTGGATGTGCTGGATACATCCAGTATTCGATCAGCAACTAATGCAATTAAGAGACATTTTGGTCGGCTGGATATTCTTGTAAACAATGCCGGTTGTAATGTCCGTCGCAGAGCCCTGGAAGTTACAGAGGAGGATTGGGATATGGTGGTGAACACGAACTTGCGAGGGGCCTTTTTTGTGGCACAGGCAGCCGCGCAGATCATGAAGTCACAGAATTCGGGTCGTGTGATCAATATTGGCTCCGTTACATGTGTTGCAGGCTACGCAGGAATGGGGCCTTACTGTGCAAGCCGGGGTGGAATTAAGCAACTGACCATGTCTCTGGCGCACGACTGGGCCGAATATGGGATCACGGTTAATTGTCTGGCCCCAGGCTGGTTCAAGACAGAGCAAAGCCGGATGCTCTATGAAGATGAGACATGGCTTTCAATGCTGAAGGAACGGATCCCAATGGCTCGCCCGGGGCATCCAAATGATTTAGATGGGATGGTGGTTTTTCTTGCGTCTGAATCCAGTCGTTATATCACAGGACAGACCTATCTGGTTGATGGGGGCGTGTCCATTGGTGCAATCCGAGCGATGCCGCAAAGCGAATTGTCATAGTTACACATGACCGGTCTGCGTTAGACAGGTGATTGTACCACTTATTGCAGGGACGTCAGAAAGACTTTTCCCTCAGCTGTCAATCGATATTTCTGATTTTTACTTCGCGGTTTATCGGGAATTGTCATTTCCAGTAGGCCCGCTTTCATAAGTGGCTTGAGGACTTTTTCTCGAAACTTACTCCGATTACTTCTGCCAATCGCTTGCATCAGTTTGCTGGCTGTCCTTTCGCCTTTACATTCATAAATGAGTTTGACTTGGTCCCGACTTAGCCTCAACTTGGTCCCAACTTGGTCCCGACTCGAAGTAAATTCCCATTCTGATGTTGCATCTGCCGGATGTCTGCCTAGTTTTTTAGAGCGTAGAAATGTCACGGTAAACCAGTTTTCGGATGCTTCAATCATCGGTTCAGCTACTTTGTGTTCGTGGCAGAGATCACGAATACAGCGGATGCCAGATCCGATATGCTCAACTGCATCCATTCGATACAGAAGATTGAATAGTAGTGGGTTCCGGGGGACGCTTTTAATCCCCAGATCGGCCTCGGTCATGCCAGCTGGCAATCCACCAGGACTGACGATCTCCAGCCGATCCGAGAATAGATAGATTTGCACATTAGCGGTTGAGCGATAGTTACGGTGGGCAAGAGCATTGACCACCGCTTATCGAATTGCTTCCTGAGGGAGTTCGGATCGTTCTTCTCGTTTCAGTTCTCGAATGATGAACTTCACGTTGATTTTAGAGAGGATCCACGCTATGGTCTCATCAATCATAGAGTAGATATCTCCATGAAAGTCACAACGGTCAAGTATCTGCACTTTGTCGGTGCCCATAAATAAACCGCACGAAATATCTGCACTGCTATGGAATTTGCGAATATCTTTAGCTAGTAACCAAGCGCCAGCGTTTGTAACCTGGGAATTTTCGTTGATCAGATTTAGGTTGTGCAGGGCGGTCTCAGGAGCCATATCGGCGGGAATATTGGCACGGGTTCTGAATAGATCCCAAGTTTTTTCATCTAGGTCTATACTCAGAGAAAATTTGTGGCAGATACTTTCATCGAAGTGCATGAGTCCTTCTTGATCAAAAAAATGGCTCTTCCCCCGTTTGTATGGGTAGAACGTTGAATTCTATTGTAAATGTAAGGAGTGTGGAGAGAATTGGCACCTATTTCTTGCATGTTCCGAGTGATCCATCACGATTTTATTTTTTCACTTCATTTTCATCAACGATATGTCCGTACGACCGAGAGACATCAGCCGCCTGTTCGGCATTCATTCACCGTGGGAGGTTTCCGATGTGACGATTGCGCACAAGACGCGGGAAGTCCAGATCCAGGTAACCTGTAAAGCAGGCCACCGATTTCGGTGTCCAGAGTGCGATACCGAGTGTCCGGGCTATGATCAGCGTCGTCGGCAATGGCGTCACCTAGATATGTGCGCGTATCGCACGCTGGTGGTCGCGGATCTTCCTCGCGTGGAGTGTCCCGAACATGGAGTGCGCACGGTATCGGTTCCGTGGGCGGAACCGAAGGCTCGGTTCACGGCGGAGTTTGAATCTCTGGTGATTGATTGGCTGCAGGAGGCGAGTGTATCGGCGGTGTCGCGTTTGATGGGTGTAAGTTGGAACGCGATTGACGGGATCATGCAGCGCGCGGTCCAACGGGGCCTTGTACGCAGATCGAAGCAGCACATTGCCCATATTGGTGTGGACGAGACCTCATTCCGCAAGCGTCATGACTATGTCACCATTGTGTCCGATCCCAAATCAGGCACGGTGCTGCATGTAGGCGAAGGTCGTAAGAAAGCCTCTCTTCAGGATTGGTATGCCGGGCTTAGTTCGGTGCAGTTGGAGGGCATCAAGAGCGTGAGCATGGACATGTGGCCGGCGTATGTGTGTCACCTCGGGGGTGATGGAATGACTTAACCTACGTATTCCGAGCTGTACAATGGATGAGGGCGGGCCCCTCGCAATCGCCGTACAGGCGGAGGTTGCAAACCACCCACAGCTGCGATATTAAAGAGGTGTCGTGGTGAGCGTGTCGGGAAAAGGTAGGTGTAGGAGCCTATCAGGTGGGAATCACAGAGTCGAACGCGAGTGAACTATGGATGACGTGTCGAAAGCCTTAGATGATGGTCAAAACCGGGGTAGGTATGCAACTTCGGGATAAGGTAGACGGGAACCTGTTCTACTGGTCTACCGGCCTCCGGCATATACATGGCGAGACTGTGATTCAGGCCATTGTACGGAACGTGAGAACGTGTCGGGGTGCTGCGAAGGGAGCGTGCCAAGCGGGCAGTACCCGTAAGGCATTGAGTACCAATGCACTCCACACGGGCGGATCATCCCGTAGTAGTGTTGAAGCTTCTGTAATGGGAGTGGAGCGAAGGGGGTGACCCATGCAGCGAAGGGCAACGAAGCAACCGAGAGGAAGGACTTCCGCGCAAAACGCAAAGCCGTTTCCAGTGACCAAACGCCAAGTTTGGGAGGCTTGGAAGCGAGTAAAGGCGAACCAGGGAGGGGCGGGGATTGATGACCAAACGATCGCCGAATTTGAGGAAAATCTTGCAGACAATCTCTACAAGATCTGGAATCGGATGGCATCGGGGAGTTATCATCCGAAGCCGGTGCGCCGGGTGAATATTCCAAAGTCGAGCGGAGGCGTTCGAGGGCTGGGGATTCCCACCGTGGCTGACCGGGTGGCACAGATGGTGGTAAAGCAGGTACTGGAGCCGATCCTGGAAGGGGTGTTTCATCCCGATTCGTACGGATATCGACCGAAGAAATCGGCCCACGACGCGATCCGGCGCACGCGTACGCGTTGCTGGCAGCGGGCGTGGGTACTGGACATGGATATCAAGTCATATTTTGACACGATCGACCATGCCCTTCTGATGAAAGCGGTCCGCAAGCATACGGGGCAGAAGTGGGTGCTCTTATATATAGAGCGCTGGCTGAAAGCTCCGGTGGTACATCCAGACGGACGGGAAGAGGCCCGGACGGTCGGCACCCCGCAAGGCGGGGTGATCAGTCCACTCCTGGCGAATCTGTTTCTGCACTACGCATTTGATCGGTGGATGGAGCTCAACGCACCAGAGATTCCGTTCGAGCGTTATGCGGATGACATTGTGTGCCACTGCACGAGTGAGGCGCAGGCGCAACATCTCTGGAGGGTACTCCGGGATCGGTTTTCGGCCTGTAACTTAACCTTACATCCGGATAAAACCCGGATCGTCTACTGCAAACAAGACGGTCGAGAGGGCACGTATCCAGACGTGTCGTTTGACTTTCTGGGGTACACGTTTCGTCCCCGGAGGGTTCGGACACGGACGGGCAGGAGCCGTCTGGGGTTTACTCCGGCGATCAGTCGGAAGGCAATGCAATCCATACGGGACACCATACGGAGTTGGGGGCTGGGCACGTTGAGTCCTTTAACACTGGAGTCTATTGCGGGCAAGATCAATGCCACGGTACGCGGATGGATCGACTATTATGGAGCGTTTTACCAATCAGGTCTACGTAGGCCCTTGGGGCAGATCGATTACCACCTAACAAAGTGGATTATGCGAAAGTACAAACGCTTTCGGAGGCGATGGCTTCGGGCATGGAACTGGTTACAAAAACGCGCACGCCAAAACTCCGGATTATTCGTGCACTGGCAGTTTCTTTATGGGACTCCTTTATTCAATTCCAGAACGGCTGCATGGGAAGAGCCGTATGAGTTGAGAGGCTCACGTACGGTTCTGTGAGAGCCCGGGGGTGAAAATCCCCCGGGCTACTTGACATCAACGCCACGTTGGACCATGTCCCTGGAGCGGATCAGAAGGTGGCCTTTGACCGGTTTCACGTAGCCAAATGCTTGGGAGATGCCGTGGATAAGGTGCGACGTCAGGAGCACCGGGCCCTGATGAAACAGGGACAGGAAGACCTCAAAGGAACGAAGTATGACTGGTTAACCAATCCCGCCAACCTGTCTCGGAAGCAGAAGCTGCGCTTTCAGCAGTTGCGCACCAGTACGCTAAAGACGGCCCGTGCATGGGCGATCAAGGAAATGGCCCAGCGGTTATGGCATTATGTGCATCCCACCTGGGCGCGCAAAGGCTGGAAGCGATGGTTGTCCTGGGCCATGAGATGTCGACTGGAGCCAATCAAAGCCGCCGCCAAAACCATCAAAAAACATCTGTGGGGCATCATCAATGCGATCATCCTGAAGGTGAGCAATGGACCCGCGGAAGGCATCAACAGTCGAATCAAAACCGTCAAAATGCGCAGTCGAGGCTTTCGCAACAAACAACGGTTTGCAAACGCCATTTACTTCCACCTGGGAGGACTTGATCTATACCCCGAAGGCGTTCAAAGATGAGTTTACCCACTGATAAAGGGGAAGAACCAAAAAAATTACGGACTTCATCTCTTGACATTTTCTGACTATTTGCGCCTTCCCGAAAATAGAATCTGCCACCAAACGAATAGGGCTTTTCACGCTGAGATGGAACCTTGATGCAGAGTACCGATGATGCCAAGAGTTCAATCTCTACACGGATAGATGGATCGGCAGCACGCGCAATATTCTGAATATCGGATTTCAGCCGATTGATGCCGGATACACCAACAATGTCCCCATCATCCGTAACACCCAGTAAAATCTTGCCGCCTGATGAATTGGCGAACGCACAGATCTCTTGTCCAAGTCCAGACACGCCAGAGCGTTTGAACTCAAGCGTAGTGCCTTCACCCAGTGCAATAAGTTCAGCGAGTTTATCGTGGTTCACGGTCTTTATTCCGAGTTTTTGATGTATAACCGGTCTTCAGGAGTTTGTTGATGAAGCTTTTCATAGAGCGGCACAAGAACTATGAGGTGGGTTTGTATAGGTCTTGAATTCTAGCAGACTGACACGACTCCAGGCAATGGGTACCGTCAAAGCTGAGACGTGCTATCCTGTAAAACGAACGAAACCATCAGCAGGGAAGCTCCCCGGGTAGGACTCGAACCTACAACCCTGCGGTTAACAGCCGCATGCTCTACCATTGAGCTACCGAGGAAACGCCCTGCTAACCATTTTATGGTGCATCGTGTTCCATCTGTAGAGACTCATGGGGAAACTTTGACCTACAAAATGGTATCACGCCCATCAGCCCTGGTGGCGGAACTGGTAGACGCGCAGCATTCAGGATGCTGTGCCCATACGGGCGTGGAGGTTCGAGTCCTCTCCAGGGCACTTACAAAGAAGGCAGGGTAACCCTGCATAGGCCTGAATCATTGCGCAAGCCTTGAGCATTGACGCCACAAATTATTTGATTCTCAACGTGGCGACCCCGGGTTGCAAATCAGTTGTATGACCTCACAGAAGAGTTGTATCCGCAACTTTTGCATTATCGCGCATATTGATCACGGCAAAAGTACGCTTGCCGACCGGTTGCTTGAGATTACCGGTACAGTTGAAAAGCGCGACATGCAGGACCAGGTACTGGACTCCATGGACTTGGAGCGTGAGCGTGGCATTACTATCAAAAGCCATGCGATCCAGATGACGTATCAGGCCAGGGACGGACAGGAATACACCCTGAACTTGATTGATACGCCAGGTCATGTTGATTTTACCTACGAGGTATCCCGTGCACTCAAGGCCTGTGAAGGTGCAATTTTGGTCGTAGATGCAGCACAAGGGATTGAAGCGCAGACCATTAGCAATCTATATTTGGCACTGGATAATGATCTGGAAATCATCCCCGTCCTCAACAAATTAGATTTGCCGGGAGCCCGGCCCGATGTGGTTGCAATGTCAATTGAGAGTCTGATTGGCGAGCCGGCGGAAGATATACTCTGTATCAGTGCAAAGACCGGCGAGGGAGTTTTGGAGCTTTTGGAGACTGTGATTCAGCGCGTTCCTGCTCCGGAAAGCAAATCAGATGGCCCACTGCAGGCATTGATTTTTGATTCAATCTTTAATCAGTATCGTGGCGCAGTCGCTTATGTGCGCATCTTCCAGGGCATGCTCCGCAAACGCGAGCCGATCAGATTTATGGCGACCGGTCAGGAATACCTTGCTGAAGAAATTGGTGTGCTCAGACTGGGAATGCAGCCAACTGACGAATTGAAAGCCGGAGATGTCGGATACGTAATTGGGTCCATCAAAGATGTCAGACATACACGCGTAGGGGATACGATCACCCATGCACGCCAGCCTGCGGATACCGCAATTGAAGGATTCAGGGAAGTGAAGCCAATGGTATTCTCGGGCGTGTATCCCACGAGTACGGAAGATTTTGAAGACCTTCGTGCGTCCCTGGAACGCCTGCAACTCAATGACTCCGCCATTGAGTATGAGCCCGAAACTTCGGCAGCACTGGGATTTGGGTTTCGGGTCGGATTTCTGGGGCTGCTCCATATGGAAATCGTACAGGAGCGATTGGACAGAGAATTCAATTTGGATATTATTACAACCCTGCCGAATGTGAAGTATGAGATCGCAACCAGTGATGGAAAAATTGAAATCATTGAAAATCCCAACAAGGTGCCATCGGCAGGCAGACTAGATTATATCAAAGAACCGTTTGTAAAGGCAGAAATCATTTGCCCGACAGAGTACATCGGAAATATCATGAATCTTTGTACTGACCGAAGAGGTGAGTTCGTCAATCAGACCTATCTCGGGACTGAGCGGGCGACGCTGGAGTACCAATTGCCTTTAGCAGAAATTGTCTTCGACTTCTATGACAAGCTCAAGAGCATTTCCCGGGGGTATGCCTCGTTTGACTATGAATTTTCCGGTTATCAACGTAGCGATCTGGTAAAGCTTGACGTGCTGATTAATGGGGATCCTGTGGATGCACTCAGTGCAATTGTTCACCGAAGCAAAGCCTATGAGATGGGCCGGAAGCTCACCTCTAAACTAAAGGAACTCATCCCGCGTCAAATGTTCGAAGTTGCGATTCAGGCAGCCATTGGAAGCCGCATTATCGCACGGACAACAGTCAAAGCAGTCCGCAAGGACGTAACGGCCAAGTGCTACGGAGGCGATGTCACAAGAAAGCGCAAGCTCTTGGAAAAGCAGAAAGAGGGAAAAAAACGTATGAAGCAGGTTGGTAGTGTTGAAGTGCCGCAGGAAGCATTTCTAGCTGTACTCTCAATGGAGGATTAACACAATGAGGTGCAGCACCTTCGTCGTACTGATCCTCTTTGCCTGCGTATCACATGCCTATGCGCAAAGCAGGCGGATTACGTGGGATCAATTGGGCCTTGTTTACGCAGAGGCAAGATCCCAGATGCTTTATCAGGCATATGTTGAGTCGAATGGAGAGTATGTCCTCCCCCTTGGCCTGTCCCGATCCCAAGTAGCCAGCGATTCCCTTTTGGATTGGATCGCAGAAACGATGGGACTGCGAGAGAAAGCACCACCTCCCGTATTCCGAGGCGAGATTCATACGTGGGAAGTTATTTCCTTGGCGGACCAACCAGATGGGCTGGCACAATTTGAAGATGTGCAGTGGTCCTATCTAGGCAACAATTTCTTTACGCCGATGGACACGGTGGATACCCCCGAAATACGAGCTCATTTGGAGGCGTATTTTGGCTCACCAACACAAACGGTCGTAGAAATAAAACAAGAGGATCGTCCCCCCAGGGATGATTACAGCCAGTTTGAGTACTGGTTCGTGGTCAATGATTCAATTCCAATGATTGTCATGGATGTGGGGGGACCCTTTGATCGTGGAGTCATTGTGGCTACAGATCATCAGTTTCGTTCGCTCCTCTATCGCATGCGGCGCTCACTTCTGGGTGCGGCGATACGCCGAAGTGAGCCGGTACCCTATGTAGATTACTATTATCACCGGCTTGCGGAGAGGTGGTATTTGACGGGATTCAACGGTGCAGAGTATTTTATTCGTGAAATTCCCGAGCCGAATCTTAAACCTGGGAGGCCGGATCAACGTTTATTGCAGGGTCAATGATTAAAGAATCAACAACTTATGTCAGAATCATCTGAGAGGAAGCAGCGGCGGAAGCAACGTGCAACAGAGCGGTCCCAACGCCGCGGGACACCTGTGGAAAAGAAGAAAAAGGGGCCAATTCGTGAGTGGTTGGATGCCATCGTGTTTGCGATCATCTTTATGGTCATTCTGAGGGCAGTTTTCTTTGACCTGTTCCGGATTCCCACCCCCTCCATGGAGAAAAGTTTGCTGGTTGGAGATTATATCGTCGTGTCCAAAATTCACTACGGTATGAGATCGCCCATAACGCTAGGAATTCCCTTTACGCCAATCTATCTGCGTGGATTTGAACTTCCCTGGACCAGGTTTCCTGGGTTTACTGCCCCGAAGCGCTTCGACGCAGTTGTCTTCAACTGGCCGGTCGATGAGGGCAAGCCAATTGACCGAAAGACGTACTACATTAAGCGGATTATTGGCATGCCGGGGGATACACTTTCAATTGTTGACAAGGTGGTGCATGTGAACAGTGACACCTTATTCTTTAAGGGGACAAGAGAACCGTTCAAAGATACTATGCAGCATCTCTGGTTTGTCTACAAGGAGGATCCCCGTGTCCGGCTTCCTAATGCTCGGTTGAGGGAATTAGGAATTTCGGAAGCATTCCCTACGATGAATCCCACAATAGAGCGTATTCAGGCCACGGATGCTGCAGCAAAAGCGGTCGCTGGTTGGGATTATGTAACGGAGGTTCGCCCGGTGATTCGGGGGGCACGTCCCAATCAGGGCTTTTCTCTTTATCCAGCGAACGCAAATAATTCTACGGATAATTTTGCGCCACTAGTCATTCCCGGAAAGGATAGGACGGTGAATCTAACCGCTGAAAATTGGTCGGTCTATCAGACAGTGATCACCAATTATGAGGGACAGTCCGCATCTCTGGACGGAGAGCGTATCCTCATTAATGGCCAAGCGCGGGATACCTATACGTTTAGCCAAGATTACTATTTCGTCATGGGAGATAACCGGGACAATTCTGAGGACAGCCGCTTCTGGGGATTCGTCCCCATGGATCATGTAGTGGGTCGTGCGGTCGCAGTCTACTTCTCATGGAATAGCCAGGGGAGCCCATTCCTGATCGGTCAGATCCGCGGCAACAGAATGTTTCGTGCAATCAAGTAGATTCTGTAAACGCCTAGGATTTGCGGATTTTGTCAAACATAACCTGTTGCGGGGTTCCAGGTGGTATGTCGTACGGGTGTGCAGGCAGCTGGACACGCTTCAGGACTGGATAGCGGCGACCAAAGTCAAACAGTTGCGGTTTACCATCCGGCTCTTGTCCAATGACCAGCACTGTGGTCCCCTGTTTCAGAATCTTTGCTCCTACCGATGCAATCCCGTCCGATGTGCTTGTCGTTTGCCATGTATCCCCCCAGTGATACACCCATCTGGCATCGGCATCAACTAGGCGGACACACCCGTGGCTTAGAGGGCCACCCGTGGGCATTTCATATTGATGGACATGCATGCCTTTGGACTGATGAAAATTCATCACCCAATACATCTCCCAGGGCTCGTCTTCAGGGCTTTCCGACGATACACGATACTCTTCGCGCCAATTGAAGTTGTAGCGACCGTAAGGGGTCGGGGTTTCATTGGGATCGCCCGTATTCATGATTCCCCAACGCATCAATCGTCCATATTCATACGCAGCAAAAGCCTGGATCGTTTTGTCCATGATGAAGAGTTTATCGAATTCTCTGCCTCCGGGGTAATAGCGTGGGAATGGGGAATAAGCCCTAAAGTCCAATTCAAACTCTGTGGGATATATGATGGTGTCGCCGACGGTATAGGTCTGCATGAGTCGGCGATTAATCATCTCGACAACCATGGACCGGTGACTCCCTGATCGGGTGTCCCCATCGCCAATAATTCGATAGAATGCGTTTCGAGCGAGGGCGCTGTTTCCACGCTCATTTTCCATGACATGGTACTTATAAAAAACTTCTGGAACATGATCGAGGCTTTCAAAGCGCAGATCAAGCAGATCTGCAACGGCATCCTGATCAATGTAGCCCCCGCCCTGGGCGTATACCAGAGGAGCCAAGAACGAGATACAGAGTAAGCAAAGCAAGCGCATGTGGTTGCTGAAACAAGGTTATATCTTCTTACGTGAAAGTTGGTCTTGGGGTTTACAGCCTTCGTTTGCAAGCCGTTCAATCATTCCAACACTTCCCAGCACGATTAGAATATCTTCATGCTCAATCAGATCATCAGGCTTTGGGTAGAAATGCATTTTCTGGTCAGAATTTTTGATCATTGCGATGACAATCGTTTCCCATGATTGTCGGAAATCCACCTGCTTGAGTGTTTTCCCAGCAAGCTTTGAGCCCGCTTGTACAACTACCTGTTCCATGCCCAGCCCTAGGTCTTCTGCCTGTAAGACCTGCGACATAAATTGGTCAACATGAGGACGTAGAATAACCTGGGCCATTCTCTCGGCTCCGACCTGTACCGGTGAGATGACTTGTGAAGCTCCGGCCTGCAGGATTCGTTGTCGATTCACGGCATCAGATGCCCGCGCCAGAATGAACAGTGCTGGATTTTTTTCACGTGCGACAAGGGTCACATATACATTTTGGGCATCATCAGGAAGAAGTGTGATGAGACCTTTCGCATTTTCGATTCCTGCCGCTAGTAATGCATGATCATGAGCTGCATCGCCATTGACGGCATGGATCCCATTCACATTCAAGTGTTTGGTGATGCCTTCGTCTCGGTCAAGCACTACAAGAGATTTCTTTGCTCTTAAAAGAGTCTTGGTAACATCCCGCCCAACACGCCCATACCCACAGATGATATAATGGTCTTTCATGTGTCTGATTATATACATTCGGCGCCGATTTCGAATGAGGGTTCCAGCGATGAGCAGCCTTGCCCATCTGTATGTTACAACACCAACCGAACCTATCCCAACGAGTCCAAAAACAATGGTAAAGATTCGCCCCGTATTAGACAGCTCATGAACTTCGGTGTACCCAATGGTTGTCAGCGTAATAAACGCCATATAGAGTCCATCCATAAGACTCCAGTTTTCCAGAAACGAATAGCCCAGCGTACCAATCGCCATCCAGAAAATCAGGAAGAGGACACTGTACACAACTTCGGCTCGCTTTGGCGTCCGTTCACGCAAAATCCCTGGACGATATAATACGGGTTCCATGAAGCCGGGAGTTACGCAGTGGTGGGAATCCGAAAAATCCGTGCGTAAACGGAGTTGCAGAGAGGAAGCTCAAATTCTCCCGCCCGCAGTGCATTTAAGGTGTGAATTCCAGGATTAAAGACACTCGTTTTTGGAGAGACCAAGTCTTGGGACATCATTTTTTGGAACTGACTCCGGGAGGCAAAATCAATTCCTCCGTGCTCCGCTCTGTAGTAGATGAACATGGAGGAGAGTACGCGGCAATGATGATTTCCAGAAATTTCTTCGACGGCATTCATCAGGGCATCAATTCCACATCCACTAATCGTACCACCGGCAATTTCACCGGCAATCAGCAAAAACCGATCTGAGTACAGTACCGATGAATTTTGGATGATGCGGCCGTGTGAGGTCCATTCTTCAAGAAAAAGTTGGACTTGAGCGAAGAGATTCTGCAGGTCTGTGTGGGTTCCCTTAAGGGGAATGACCCAGAGCCGAGCCTGATCTGAGCGGTCAGGTAGAATCGTTTCACGAGGTGAGTGCATCAGTCGAGAGGGAAAGATTTGCCAGTAAGTGAGGCGGGGTTATTCGGATCAGACTCCAGCTCCTCGCGCAACTCAGTCACACGCTGCTCAGCCGCATCAAGTCTCGTCAAGCATTCCTTTGCAAGCCCAATCCCTTCCTCGTACTGTTTCAGGGAGGATTCTAGCGTACCGGAACCCTCCGATAATGTTTTCGCAATAGACTCAAGACGCTTCATAAGCGTATCAAGGGAGTCGTTGGTTTCAGGGAGTTCGTTCTTCATGGTATGATTTATGGAAGGTAAGTAATACATACTCCATCTTCAGAAACAAATTTAGCAGTTATCCAGATTGCAGCCCTTGGGGTGTAGCAGTCGGTTAGGTTTCGACCTGCTACTTGGGATACCCCCTGACAGGATGTGGAGTCTTGTTTCGTTGAGATTAGTCTATCCATATCGGTGAATTATTAGCAGCGTGTTAAGAAGAGTATTTAGCTCTGTTATCTTGAGTTGGATGTCGACTCCGTGACCCACACGCAGCAAATGGCGAGTCTATTAGATTTTCGGTGATAGAATCACCAAGGTCACCCTGGAGGCTCAATACCCAAGTATTCACGATAGATGCGTTCTTTGTATTCATGTCCGATTTCATTTACCGCGCTGATAAATGATTGGTATGTTCCTGCTCCTCCAATTTTTTCCCAGAATTCATCTCCGATCAAAACGACTGGGTCATATTTCATATCAAACCAGCGAGTGGGAAATTTCCAATCGTACTGCTCTCGCTTTCCGTATGGATTGAAGGGCAATGCAAAATACGCTGCATCAACTTGACGTGGCTCCATTGCAAACAACTTCATTATCTTCTCTTTGCTGACTTTGGTTTGATCGCTATTTGGCAAAGGTGTTTTTAATTCGAAAGCAAATTTTTTAGAACCTTTGACATCTGTAACGAATAAGTCGCATCTCACTTCAGTGGGAATATAGTCTCCCGTTCCTTCCAGGATATAGGCAATTTCCTTGTTCCAGTCAGGGCGAATACGATTCTTCTTGCGCCTTTTCTCATGTTCCAACTTGTCTAGCGTCTCCGTAATGCGATGTAGTCTTCCTTGTTTAACCATTCCTGAAATCAATTTTCCTCTTTCCCCTGATCCCAAGCCATGATTAGCTGCGATGACCGCAAGCTCTTCCCAGATACTTCCAAAAGGTGTTACGAATCGTCTCTCAAAATGAGATCCCTTGAAGATCTCGTCAGGTACCAATGCTGCGTATAAGGGCTTCTGGGATTTGTGTTCTTCTGGTTTAAATGGATCCTTGTAAAGCACCTTAGTCATCAAATTTTCCATCAAGTCTTTAATCTGGTGCTGGATGGCAATTTTCATTTGATGCTGTTTGTCCATTCTATTTTATCCAAACAAAAACAGACTCGTAAAATTCACCAGAACGGCGCCCAGTTCTTCGATTCACATGACGCTTGATTACGCAGATTTCTTCCAAGTTGCACATTTCTGCAATAGTTGGATAAAGGTTGTGCCGATCACCAGCAACCACAATGAGGGGAGCACCTGATGGCATGTATTTCAAAGAGTTCTTGAACACTTCTGATATTAATTGCTGATATTCTTTTTTCGCAGCTTTACTTGAGCCTTTGAAAGCAGGCCCAATCTCATCCGAACTGCGGTCATTTAGGCCCAATAACTCATAGGCATATCTATGCTGTTCATGGTAATCAATCAATCCAACATAAGGCGGACTGGTGACCATTCCATCAATTTTCCCAGGATTTACAAAACGACTGTCTTCATGAATTACACGAACATTGACATCTTTTCGGCGATGCGAAAATTGTTTTATACGTTTAACGGTATCGCGGCCGTATCGTTGAAGAAACTTGAACGCGGTAGTAACCGGTGAGCAAATTCTTGCATGCTTGTAGCAGTAATAGGGTTTTGTTTGCGGTTTTTTAGGGAAATCCAAATCATAATGTGTCGTCAGCCGAGCAGATCTAGCAGAGCGGGAAAGAATAATTTTCAGTATATCCTGATTACGATAATTGGGGATCAAGTCACGAAATGAAAGAAGCTCACGTAACGCCTGTGGAGCATACCAATTTTGCAAATATTCATTGCAAGTATTTTCCTCTGTGTCAGTCTTTGAGACGGTCTTAAACAAAGATGGTTCGGAAATGGCTCTTGCCTCCGCGAGGATGTCATTAACTTCTTTTTCAACATCTTCAATATTATAGATCTTGGCTTTGGAGTTTGCGAGTAACACATTAAATGAGGATATGTCGCAGCCCACTGAATGGATGCCCAACTCACAAGACTGGACTAATGTAGTTCCTGAACCCACAAACGGGTCAAATACGGTTTGCCCGGCATGAAAGTATTTGCGTAAAAACACTTCGACAATTTGGGGGATAAATTTTCCAAGATATGGATGTAGTCCATGTACATGTTTGGTACGTTCCTTCTGAGGTAAGTCTGCTTCCCTCCAGTTCAGGTTGATATGGCTGATATCAGAATCTTCACTCACTAAACGAGGGTCGGTCGGTACATCACTGCCATTATACAATCCAACTCGGTGCTCTTCCCTGGTACGGTGTGTGTCCGTGTTCAGTGTCTGTCGCGAAGTGGGAGTAGTTACAGGAATCATGAATTAGGAGACATTAGTTTACTTTATGCAGAATTCTGACAAGCCCCGGCACTCCAATCGGCTTGACAAGCCTGTCCTCGGCAATAATCTGTAGATCTATTTGTTTGTGGCCAGTCAGCACCATTTAGAGCCATTTGTTGTATAATCTCCGTAGTTGTCATGCAAAACATATCCAAAATCAAAAATTGCGGGTCGAGGATAATTCCTCCAGATTATACGCTTAAATTAAAATATAGAGGTTCTTGCAAAACTAATAGTCCAGACACAAGAAACGCTCTGGGATGCCCTCAGGGCAATAAATATTTTCAAGATTGGGAGCTTTGCAAGGCTCTATATTAACACATTAATATAAGGATGGATTTAGGACTTAAAGGAAAGGTCGCGGTGGTCACGGGGGCAAGTCGTGGTTTAGGGAAAGCGATTGCGACGCAACTCGCAGCAGAGGGATGTCGGCTGGTAATCTGTGCGCGTGGGGAGGAGGCGCTGTCCTCAGCTCGGGAAGAGATCACCCAGTTATATGATGTACCCGTTCTGGCAAAGTCGGCGGATTTAACGGTTCCGGGGCAGCCGCAAGAGTTGATTGAGGCGGCAGTCAGCGAGTATGGGAGCGTTCAACTTCTCATTAATAATGCTGGTGGGAATCGCCGTGGAAAATTCGCCGATTTATCGGATCAGGACTGGGAGGATATATTGACATTGAATTTGAAGATGCATTTACGTGCCAGTCGGGCGGCAATCCCACATATGCGTAACAGTGGCGGGGGAGCAATTTTGTTTGTGGGATCCATTTTTGGCCGCGAAGCAGGTGGCCCCGGACTCTCCATCTATAACACGACGAAGTCAGCGCTGATGAGTGCTGCAAAAATTATGGCACTTGAGTTGGCTTCAGATGGGATCCGAGTCAATACATTGGCCCCTGGTTCTATACGATTTCCAGGGGGATCCTGGGATAAGCGGGTCAAGAGTGACCCAGAAGGCATGAAAGCCTTTATCGCAGAGAACCTTCCCATTGGCCGATTTGGAACGGCCGAAGAGATTGCCGATGTTGCTGCATTTTTGCTCTCCGACAGGGCAAGCCTGATTACCGGTGCCTGCCTGAATGTTGACGGGGGGCAGTCACGGTCTTTGATCTAATACCTATACAAACTGGAGCAGGCGGACACGCAGTTTACGCATATCTGAGTCGGGCCTTCTCCATTGGATCAGTATTGGACTCTGGTAGGTGCCGGTTGTGATCCGGCCATGCGGCTCTTCGTTCTCTGCATTGATGAGGAAGCGGGCAATAGTTCCCAAATTCATCCAGCGGGTTTCGAGAGGGGTTGCCAGCCGGTCAATCACAGATTCCAGCAAGGGTAAGCGCATACCTAGGCGGTCGACCATGTATTCAACAGCAGAAACACTGCGGCTGGCTAGTCGAAGACCATCCCGAATTGCGAGATGCAGTTCATAGGCGAGCACTTTTTTGGCTTTGCCGGGAAGTGTAAGGGGATGCCGTACTAATTCGGAGGCGTGGTCAAGCATATACCGCAGGGGGTTCTTGAGTACGTCCGTGATGTCCCGTTCAACCAGTAGCGTTTCGTATTCATTGACCGTAATCCCGGCATTTTTTTCGTTCGAGTCTAATTCGAAGGTAACTAGGCCGCGATGAATTTTGTGTTTGTTTGCAAGTGCCTGGAGGTCATTCAGGTGTTGGCTGAGATCTAAAGCATACTGATCTTTATGAGGCATTCTTATCGAAAGAACCTCCTCATGCACACAATGGGTCTCGTTATATCCCACAGCGAGAGTTTTTCTGGATCGAAACGTTCCCTGGAATTCTCCGTCAAGATCAATAAAATAAATTGGATCGTTTGGATCAAATTCGTAGAGGGCACAATTGCACAGCCCCAGACAGATGAAAGCTAGATGCGAGTCTGCGTTCAGAGGTTCAGATTTTCGTTGTTCGGCGGTCAGCTCATTGCGAAGTTCCATCCGGTCATGCCAATAAGGCGCACCTTCTGGAAAGAGTCGATGGGCGGAGCGAACCAAATGATCAACTCCCTCCGAGTTATTCCCAAGCTTGGCAGCGAGGGATTGTTCGAGGAATCCTGCCGTGGTGTGCAACGAGCAGAGGGCAACTTTTCCGAAAGAAGAAAAGGACGGACTGTTAATTTCTGCCAGCGTCGGAGAAACATTTTTGATGTCAAGTCGGGATCCAGGAGAAAGATCAAGCGTGGCCGCTATGGTAGAATTATTATTGCTAATGGAACCAAGTCTTTATGGACCAAAAAATTTACGAATTAAAAACAGAACTAGTCGCAGACGATAGCATCGCGATGCCCATCAGCAAAGTGAATGGACAAGAGATCATCTTTATTCAATTCTTGACTAGAACGCACAACTTTCCTATCTCGTTCTACACGGGCATATCCGCGCATGAGAACTTGGTTGGGGTTCAGTCCAATAATCTGCTCCTTGAGCAATTCAATCCGATGCCTGTGAGTTAAGAGACGGGCATTACATGCCTCGTACAACAGATCCGTTTGTTTCGTAAGCGTCTGCTGTGCATCGCGGACATGATTGATCGGTATATTGAACGTGTAGGATTCGGTAATTTGTGCGATTCGTCTTCGCATTGAACCAGTCTGAGTTTCCAGGGTCCGATACATCTGCTGTTCATATTCCTGAATTTCTCGGATTAACACTGCCTGTTCTGGTACGGAAGTTTGTGCTGCATGTGTGGGCGTAGCGGCACGCAGATCAGCAACAAGGTCTGCAATGGTTGTATCAGTTTCATGTCCCACGGCACTGATAATCGGAATTTTCGAGTTGTAGATCGCATGTGCAACTACTTCTTCGTTGAAGGCCCACAGGTCTTCAAGAGAGCCTCCACCGCGTCCGATGATGAGCAGGTCAGGACATTTGTTCTGATCAAGTCTGTTGAAGTCATCGATCGCCGCTGCGATCTCAGGTGCAGCTCCCAAGCCCTGAACACGAACGGGGGCTAGGATTACTTCAGCGATGGGGAATCGGTCTCGTAGAATACGAAGCATGTCCTGCAGCGCAGCCCCATCTGCAGAAGTTGCGATTCCAATGCGTTGGGGAATTTGGGGTAGCGCTAATTTTGCACTTTCGTCAAAGAGACCCTCTTGGGCAAGTTTTTGCTTGAGCTCCAGAAAGCGTTTTTGAAGCTCACCCGTAGTGTGGCGACGTTCAATTTTGCGCACATCAAATTGCAGTTTGCAGTATTTGGGATAAACGGTAGGTGCGCCATAGACCCGCAACAGCTGTCCAGGTTCGGGAGTAAAGTCCACGAACTGTGTCCGGCTTTGCCACATCACGCATTTGAGGGAGCTCGATTCATCTGCAATCGTAAAGTACCAATGACCTCTTCGGGCTGCATGCTCAGAAAGCTCTCCCTCAACACAGTAACGTCCATGATCCTGAACGTGTTTGCGTAGACGGGAGAGATATTCTCCTACAGAAATTACCGCGTCTTGTCCACTGCCCATTTCGCTATTTGCTATGTAGATTTATTGTGGCTATAGAGAATCTGGCGGTCTCTTGAAATCAGCTTTGATCATGGATTAATTTGGAAAGTTAAAGCGAACTCTCCACAAACTCATAACGACCCAAAAAGAGACAGACGCATGAAGGTTCCCTATCAGAAGCCTAGACGTATCATGTTTGTATGTCTGGGCAATCATTGCAGAAGTCCGCTGGCGCACGGCTATTTTCAACATTTGCTAAAAAAGCACCACTTGGAACGTGAGATTGAGGTAGCCTCTTCGGGGACAAGTGGCTGGCATCTTGGTGAACTCCCTGACTCACGGGTATGCCAGGTTGCAGAGAGGCATGGATTTACCCTCAGACACATTCGGGGGCAAAAAATTACAAAACAAGACCTTGAAGACTGTGAACTCATCCTGGTGATGGATCGGAGCAATTTGAGAGATGTATTGGCGCTGGATGAGCGAGGTCGCTATGCTGATAAAGTGAAATTGTTGCGAACGTTTGATCCAGAGTCTATGCAGGATGAAGTACCGGATCCGTATTACACGGGTATCTTTGAGGAGGTATACCTGATTGTGAGTCAGGCATGTGATGCGCTTTTAGAAGACATGAACGTTCAATTTGCCGGATAACTTTTTGGGGCTCATCCGGTCAATTGACCATATGGAGTTGATTGACCAGATGAATGTGGTCAAAGACGTTGCTCAACAAGTGTTCGGCTGAATTCCTGCCTGATGACAAAAGTCATCAATATTCGTCAAATCCTGCAGCAGCACATCGGGCTTTGCTGATTTGAGGTCCTGGTAGCTTGTAAATCCAGTTGCAACGGCGACGCTCAGTGCTCCAATCTCCTGGCCACAAGTTATGTCGTGTACAGAGTCGCCGATAATGACAATGTCATCTTTCACAAACGTTCTTCCACAGTGCTTCAGAGCACGTGTAGCGGCGATTGCGGGGAGTTTGTTTCGATCAGCGTGGTCGCACCCGAATGCACCGAACGGAAACAAGTCATCCAGCCGGGCTGCAGCCAGTTTTCGATATGCAGTCACACGAACATTTCCGGTCAACAGTGCCAGCTGGACACATTTGTTTGGCTTCAGGTATTCGAGAAGTTCCACGACACCATCCGAGGATTCGGCCTCGTCGGATACATACGTTGCGTGGGTGATATAGCGTTCTAATGCAACCGGCAGAAGCTCCTCCGTTTCTTCTGGGCCGAACCCAGCCAAGTGTAAGATCTCTTCCAAGATCTGTGGGTCTGTGCGACCAGAAAATGATACTCCCTGTGTTGAAATGGATTGACCGCAAAGCTCCCCGAGTACATGTTCGATATGTCTACGGCTGGACTGAATGGGTTTGAGTAAGGTTCCGTCAATATCGAACAGCAGTAGCTTCATACGACCTCATACTGGGTTTTCAGATACGTACGATAGCTCTCGTCCATAACAGACTGTAGCCATGACCGATTGGACAAGTACCATCGAACGGTTGCACGCAGCCCTTCTGCCAGCGTATGGTTTGGTACCCACCCCAGCTCGGTCATGAGTTTGCTCGCATCAATTGCATAACGGAAGTCGTGCCCTGGCCTGTCTTTGACAAATTTGATGAGTTCCCAACTGCTCCCAGGGGTACGTCCTAGTTCTTCATCTACAATGGTCAACAGTAGTCGCAGCAATTCCAGGTTTGAACATTCTCCCGAGCCACCAACCAAATAGGTTTCTCCAGCTAAACCATGCTGAAGCATGCACATCAATGCTTCACAATGGTCACTGACATGAAGCCAGTCCCGTACATTTTCTCCTTTTGAATACACCGGGATGGAATCCATGTCCAGAGCTTGAACAATCGCCAACGGGATCAGCTTTTCCGGAAATTGATAGGGTCCGTAATTGTTGGAGCAATTCGAGATCACCACTGGAAGACCATAAGTTTCCGCATATGCACGAACGAAGTGATCTGCAGATGCTTTGGAAGCCGCATAGGGGGAGCGAGGTGCATAGGGAGTATCGGGCGAGAATTTACCAGAAGGGCCCAAGGCTCCGAACACCTCATCTGTAGAGACATGCACAAATCGAAATTCCTGCATGTCTGATGAGGTATGCATCCAGGAATTTTTGGCGGCTTCTATAAGGGAGGCGGTCCCGACAACGTTCGACCGGACAAAATCTATCGGGGATTGGATGGACCGATCCACATGGCTTTCAGCTGCAAAGTGCATTACGGTTGTGAATCGATACTCGGCAAACAATTTTTGCACCAAATCCAGATCACAGATGTCCCCATGAACAAATCTGTAGTTGGGTGCCTTCTCAATTGCATGTAAGCTCTGCAGGTTACCAGCGTAGGTCAACTTGTCGAGATTCACGATTACGGTATCCGAGAGCTGCGGGACAATCCGGTGCAGAAAGTTTGCACCAATAAAGCCGGCACCTCCTGTCACCAGGATGCGGAGGGGTTGATGAAGGATCGTGGACATAGATCAGGTCACAAGAGTATCCCCTGAATCTCTGGAAATATTGCGGATGATGACGAAATAGGAGGATCAGAACAAGTCAACGTATATGTATATATCGTGGCCGTGTTCGCTATAGAAGAAGATTGTGTTTGCAAAATTCTTTTGACCCTACCGTGAATGTTGTAGATAGAGGCTTAGTATGGAGGGACAAAGGGTGATTGGGTGCAATTAAGCGACGGTATGCGCAGTAAGCCCGTTGCCGAAGGTCTACATCACGTGATATTGGTATTGGCATATTTCATACCCTGTTCACGAGAGACATTCTTCCTGTGATGGTGCCATCAACAAGGCCTTGCTATTCGTTTTCTCCTAGGTTACATAAGCAACGACAACGTCGTTAAGCGAATCGTTGTCCCCGTTTCGCCCATCTCCGAGCAAAGAGGAACACCTTGATGAGGAGGGAACTCTCCCAAGCCGTCGACTCATGAACTTGGGTCAGAGTTTTCGAACCAGAAATGGCGACGTTGAAAAGGATAACTCGGCAGCGAGATCCGACTTCTCTTTTCCCCAGCGAACAATCCTGAAAAATTGGGATTGAGACCTGCCTCATACAACTTTGCGACCGAATGCATAAAGTTCTCTTTGGGTGCTTTGATGGTGTCCTTCGTTGACTTCCCTGCGCCTGCGAGCACTATTGTCTGTAGTTCATCGTCTGTCTGTTTTGAGATTTTCGGCCAGGTCGAAAGAATCTTCGGTTTCAACAGCGCTTCATGGCCGATTTCCACGACAGCCGTTACTTCCATTTCCGCAATGCTCGCAATACTTTGCTCAAATGCGACAGATGAACGTGCCTGCTGGATCCAATATGCTGCATCCAGAGGCACATCGGAATTTACTTGCAGACCGGTTACTCCACTCACCATGCAGATGGATGGTGGTGCAAATGGTACTCCATTCAGGAAAGTTTGAGCATTCTCGTTGCCTGGGTTTCCATTCATCAGTTCAGTGCGTCGCGCAGCGAGAGTGAGCCCCTCCTCAAGCTTCAAAACACCGGCTGCATATGCAGCTGATAGCTCTCCTGTACCAATCCCAAATACCACATCGGGACGAACTCCGACACTCTCCCATAGTGCAACCTGGGCACATTGCAGAGCGAAGAGCACGGGAGATTGCCACATCTTTGAATCAGGGAGATTTTCGGATCCTCCAGATATCACATTCAGCAGGGAGCCTCCTAATTCTACCTGCAACAGCTCGTCACATTGATCGAGAACTGCACGCACTACGGGTTCAGTGCTATACAATTCTATCCCCATTTCAATGCCAAGGTTATCCTCTGCGTTAAAGAGAAATGCCAGCTTCGGGCTTTTTTCAGGCACAGGTAATCTTCCATTCGTATCGGCGACTCTCATCAAGTCGTTTCGCAGTGAAGATTCGTCTTCGAATACCACGCCGGCACGGTGGGATAAGTGACTCCTTCCCACTGCTGCCGTCCACGCCATATCTGAAAGCAAAATCTCTGTAGCTCCCCCGGAAGACGGCTTTGGGATGTATGTATCCAGCCAATGGAGGTACCGCTTGGCTAGTGCTCGAAGCGCTTCGTCTGATTTCGCGGATAGGGGCAGTAGCCTCATATGCCGTTGATCCTCGTCTACAGGATCTGGGAGATTTACTCCCGTATTCAGATTCGGGACGGCAATAAATTCTGGAGGCCCTGCAGGAACATGAAGTTCTGGATCTCCTGATGTATTGTAACCTTCCACCACAACATGTGCGTTTGCGCCTGAGATTGCAAAAGCACTTATTCCGGCTCGGGGTGGGCGGTCCGTTTGATTTGGCCAATCCATTTTCTCGGATGTGACCTGAACGGGCAACTGACTCCAATCCACATACGGGTTCGGGTTTTCAAAATTCAGATGTTTGGGAATCACTCCCCGCTGCATTGCTAACAGCACTTTGATAAAGCCTGCTATTCCTGCCGCTGATTCAAGGTGGCCGATGTTTGTCTTAACGGTTCCAAGTAGAAGCGGACGATCTGCTTCACGATCTCTACCGTATACGGAGGCGGCTGCATTCACCTCAATCGGATCCCCTAGCTGAGAACCGGTTCCATGTACTTCCAGGAAGTCTACTTCTGAGGGCGGAATCCCGGCCTGAATCAGCGCATCTTCCAGCACCTGTTCCTGTGCTTTGCCATTCGGTACCGTAAGTGCAGCACTGGCACCATTTTGATTCAAGGAGGAACCGCGAATGATCCCCCATATTCGGTCCCCATCCGACACGGCATCATGTAATCGCTTGAGAACTACGATACCGCAACCTTCGCCCCGAACGAAGCCATCTGCATTTGCATCAAATGTCCTGCAATTCCCGCTTAACGACAGCATGCTGTATTCTGCCATAAACCCCGTGACCTCAGGAGAAAGAGCCACCTGGACACCTCCCGCCAGCGCAAGGTTGATCTCTCCGTGTCGGAGTCCAGATGATGCCTGGTGAATTGCAGCTAGCGAAGATGCACAGGTCATATCCACCGCTACAGCCGGCCCCATCAGTCCCAACAAAAAAGCAATTCGTCCGATCGCGGCACTAGCAGAAGTACCGAGATAGTTGTATTGTTGGCCGCTTGCAGCAATTAAATCGCGGTATTCACTAGCCCCTATGCCAATATATGTCCCTGTTCGGCTGGATCTGAGGGAATGGGGATCAATTGCAGCATCCTCGAGTGCTTGCCAGCTGGTCTCCAAGAGAATACGCTGTCTTGGATCCATGATCCGGGCTTCAATAGGTCTGATGTTGAAAAATTCCGCATCAAACTGAGCCAAACCATCCAGAAACGATCCCCGTCTCATGAGGGGATCTTCGGCAGCAGGATCCCCCAGTATACCCTTCCATGGGCCAGAGTCACTACGCCCATCCGAAACAGTACTGCCGCCGGATGCAAGCAATTCCCAGAATGCCTCAATGTCTGGAGCACCAGGAAGTCGACAGGCCATACCTATGACGGCGATGTCGTCCTCTTCATTGCGTATGATCGGTTGTTGAGTGACGGGTTTTTGCTGCTGCGGGGAGGGGGCAGCGCCGAGTGCCCCTAACTCATCGGCCAAATGCTCCGCAAGAGTGTTGATGTCTGGGTAGTCAAACACTACAGTATTTGACGCCACATACTCGTCAGCAAATGCGCGGTTGAGTCGATTTCGTAGCTCAACGGCCATCAGCGAGTCCATCCCTAAGTCGAAAAATCCGACGGTGGGCGAGGGGGTATTCGGCAGTCGCAGTACTGCTTGTAATTCTTGCTGAAGGAAAGATACAAGTAGGTCCTTGTGCTCGGCGGCTGGCATTCCACGTAATAGAGATACAGGATCTTCCAATAAGACCGTCTCTTCAGTCTCTGCTTCCGAGGTATCCTCCAGCAAATCCTCCAGTAAAGCCGGGCGATCTTGGATGGCTTTCTGGAAAATTTCCCAATCCATTGCCATGACCGCGGAATGTGTTATACCGGTGCGTACCAGTTTATTGAGTACTTCGATTCCCTGCTGTGGTGTGAACCAGTGACTGCCAAATGCCGCCAACCGCTCCTCGATCCTCTCCTTTTGCTCTGCAGCTTCGCCAATGTCTGACCAAGCCCCCCAGGCAATCGCTTGACCCGGAAGCCCAACTGCACGACGATGTGCAGCGAGCTGATCTAAAAATGCATTCGCAGCCGCGTGATTTGCCTGCCCCGGATTCCCCAGCACCCCCACACGACTGGAAAAAAGAATGAACAAATCCAAATCGCAGTCTACGGTAGCATGATGCAGATGCCATGCACCTATTATTTTAGGCCACATCACCTGCTGGAATCGTTCCCAAGTCTGGCTTTCCAACCCGCCATCTGACAATACGCCTACACTATGGATAACCCCGGCAAGGGGCGGCAATTCCTGCCGTAGATCGGCAAGCATCTTATCCACCGCAACGGGATCTGTCACATCTGCAAGGGCTACTTGCACAGTAATATCTCGTGCTTGCAGTGCATCGATTGATTCCTGTGCATCTTCCCCTGGTGGGCGCCGCCCGTTCAGCACGATGACTTTTGCTCCATGATCCGCCAACCAGTTTGCCACGGCAAGCCCGATTCCCCCCAAGCCGCCAGTAATCAGATAAGTTCGATCCGCTTTTAATTGCCCTCGCATCAGTGCCGATGTCGTGACAACAATCTTACCAAGATGGCGGGCGGACCGCATGAACTGCAAGGCCTCTCTCGTTTCAGATATTGGCCATCTGCTGTGAATGAGAGGCTTCAGTTCCCCGGAATTGAACCGTCTTAATAGTTTCCGGAAAACCTTGCCAACCTGGGCGGGGTCGGTTTTCTTGAGTGTATCCAGTTCAAGAATGGAGTAGCTCACATCAGGACGCACGGCCGCCATTTCCTCTTCACTTAGAATATCCCGTCTTGCCAGTTCTACAAATCGACCTCCTTTCGCAAGGCATGACAGGCTCGCGTCAATGAACCCCTCGCTTGTAAGGCTATTGAGCACTACATTAACCCCTTCACCATTTGTGGCCTCAAGAATTTCTTCTCCAAACCGGGTCTCACGGCTGTTGAATACATGCTCCACCCCCAACGAACGCAGATATCCCTGCTTCGGAGCGCTTGCTGTTGCAAAAACTTCACCTCCTGCAGCTTGGGCCATTTGAATCGCAGCCAATCCCACACCGCCCGATCCGGCATGAACCAGAACTCGGTCGCCAGCCTCCAGACCTGAAAGCTCATAGGACAGCGCAGCTGAAACAAAAGCACACGGTATTGTCGCCAGTTCCGATACGGAGAATCCCGCTGGCGCAGGCGCTACCAGTTCTTGGTGGGTCACGATTTCTGACGCAAACGCACCGAACCCCAATCCGACGACGTAGTCGCCGACTGAGACCCTTGATACATCAGCGCCTACTTCAAGCACATCCCCGCACATCTCTCTGCCGAGGTTGTCTTCTTGAATGAATCCGAGAGAACGAAAGACATCCCAATAATTCAAGCCGCAAGCCTTGACCGCAACACGAACCTCATTTGGCGATAAATTCCGATGAGGTAGCTCCTCAGCCTGAATATTTTCAATTATGCCGTGTGGGTCTGGTGCCAATACCCAGGCCGACTGATCCGGGAAACTCAAGCGCTCCGGCCTCATATTCTCTCTGACCAAGCGTGCCGCGTTTCGTCGTCCAAAACGATAGGCAATATGATTTTCGTGGTCAGGATTGAGCAGTTCGGCCACCAAATCGGGAGCCGGTGCCACCTCGCCTGGATCCAGGTCAATCATTCTCGTCTGCAGATGAGCCAATTCCCGTGCTACACCCTTACCAAATCCCCACAATGCCGCACCAACCAGCTGACCTGCAGCCTCTTTTTCCAGCACTTGAGCTCCCTGAGTGATAAACCATAGGCCTTTGTCGGGTACTGCATTGGTATCTATCACTGCCTGCACTAGTGCAAGTGCACTCCCTACGGTCCGCCTGATATTCTGTGCCATCTCCTGGGTTGGAGTATTCGGGCCTTCGCCATCAAGAGCGATGAGATGGGCTACTCCCTGCAGTGGTAGGTCTTTGGGTATACCTTGCAGCAACTTTTCCCACGATTTTCGACAATGTATGTCTGTGGTGACGCGGATAACTCCAGGTTCATTGAATTTCAGGAGATGATTTCCCGAATTTGCTTCTCCTGCACCTACAAGTACGACTGCCTGATGACGCTTGGCTAAATCCTCAGCTAGCCCCCGGGCAATACCACCGCGATCACCTGCCAATACCCAGACTCCGGTACGCTCCTGTATTTCGGCTGGGACTTGGGCTAGGATCACTCCCTTTTCGTCGCCTCTGACAGACTCAGTCTCTTTGACGCCGAGAACCTTCGCTTCACTAAAACCTGCATCACTGAGTGCACGCCGCCACACCGTCGGGCCAGCCATGACATGATGAGGGCGATAATCGTCGGCAAACCGCCACCAGCCGTCCAGTTGTCCAAATGTCAGATCCATCCATCCATGCCCAAACATATTCTCAAGAGCAACCAATTGACCAGATGGTGCAAGTAGATCCCGACAGTATCCAAGCGTCTCGTGAAGATATCTTGTGGCGTGCAGTACGTTTGAAGCAATCAACAAGTCATAGCTGTGCAACTCAAACCCCTGGGTTGCCGGATCATTTTCGATATTCAGCGGGCGGTACTCCATAGGGTTCCCTCCAAATCGTGCTTCCGCTTCAGAGAAGAAAACCGCCGAGATGTCGGTGTACATATAATCAAAACGCCCCTCTGGAAGCTCGGGAAGGATTGCGGCAGTAGCTGAGCCGGTACCCGCACCAACCTCAATGATTCTGAGGCGACGCTCAGCCGGCAACTCTCTCATAAGCATAGAAACCGTCTCCTTCATGATACGGTTTGCTGCTCGTGCCACCGGTGCCTTGATGTATAGATCTCCAGGAGTCGGATCTCCGCTATCGAACAATAATATTAGAGGGTTTGCCTGCCCGCGAAGTACGTCGCCCAAGGCTGGCCCACAACGCCGAAAGAGCCCGATCTCGGTTGCACCATGAGGATGTTTTTCAGTCATCTCGTCTGCGAATGCCTCCATATCTACAGGCATTTTGTCAGGCAATGGATCTCCTGACGCAACTCTGACTACAAATGAGCCGTCTATCTCCTCTAGAATCTCGGACTGTGCCAACATCTCAAGCATTCGCCGAAAAACGCGCTCATGGTCTGAGAGGACACCCAAACGGTTCCGTAAAACCTCCGATTCTATGGTTTCTCCTTTCTCACGTTGCCACCCCAATTCTTCCAGGGTTGCGAGTGCACGCGAGCGAGCCCACCACTCCATGTCATTCAGAAGAGCAGCCCTCTCTTCTGGCTGAACCCCTTCATCAGCCAAGTATGTTAACAGAAGCCCCGAGTTCTCGGCAACTGTTTTGGGAGATGGAAAAAAATCTGCCGGCAATATCGCCGGGATTAAAGGGTTTTCACGCCAGAGTATCTCGTATAGAAGGTCATCCACATCGTCAACCGCAGGAAGTAGCGTCGCCCGCGTTGCTCGCTTCACAACGTACCCGTTTAATCCACCGAGTAGGGCACCGTCCGTATCGTAGATACGCAGTTCCCCACTCAGAATCTCCGCGGATGTATCTGACGTTCCTTTCGTCTCCTCTGGGGCTTCGTTCATTTGAACATGACAGACCACATGGTTTGGTAGTCGTCCTGAGAACCACAGTCGGTCGCAGCCAAAGGGTAGGTATGTAATTTTCTCTTGCTCCGCGCTTGTGCGACGTGCAGCCGCCATCACCTGAAAACAACCATCCAGCAGTAGAGGATGTACGGTCACATTACTCAAGGCGAGTTTTTCTGGCAAGACGATCTCTCCCAGAGCTTCACCGTCGCCCATCCAGATCGCTTGAACAGTATGAAAGGATGGTCCAAAGTTGATCCCTACATTTTCCTTGTCCTGGTAAAAAGCAGAAATATCCCCCGGTGACATTGAGTTCCTGAATTGATCCAGATTGATGTGTTCAGGGGCTTGGGGTGCATTGGAGTCGGTGGACACATGGCATTCTGCATGTACGGTCCACTCTGTCTCCTTCTCTGCCTTGCTGAGAATCTGGACGAGGTGAAGATTCTCAGATGGTCGTACCACGGTCTGCACTTTGCGCCCCGTATCAGAATCATTTCCTTCTTCTGAATTTTTCCCAGAAAAAATCATCGGAGTATGAAAGTGCAGATCCTGTACAGCTCCCCCTCCATTTTTGGAACGAGAGGCTGCTATTGCCAAGGATCCGTAAAACGCGCCTGGGGCCAGAATTTGGTCATACACTTTGTGATCCTGCAGCCATGCCGGATCTGACGGGAATAGTTCTGTCTCAAAGAAAATCTCACCACTGGCTGATTCGTGTCGCTCGCCTAGTAGGGGATGGTCAGTGCTTCGCTTCCGCCGTTTAGAGACATCAACCCAGTGATACTCACGCTGAAATGGGTATCCAGGAAGCGCAATACGATTACGTGTCTCACCAGCAAATAATCCCTCAAATGAGAGGTTTACGCCCGCCTCATACGCGGTTGCCACGGATGCCAAGAATCCATATTCAAATGGGTCTGTGGAAGCTGCATCATCTTTCAAAGGGCGCCGAAGACTTGACAGTACTCGTGGAGGCGCAACACTTCTGAGCGGATCTTTTGGTGAATTAGGCCATGCAAGAGAGAGCATAGGTCCGAGTACGGCATGTGGCCCAACCTCAATGACTAGGTCCACTCCCAGAGTTGCAAATGTTCGAACTCCCTCGCTGAATGAAACCGCTTCACGGGCATGTCGGCGCCAGTAGCTCCCGTCAAGGATCATGTCAGGGTCTACCGCTTGGCCGGTTACATTGCTTATAAATTGTACTGAGGGCGTGGCTATCTCAATCTCTTCAAAGAGTTTTTCTAGCGCATCCAGGCGCGGCTCTACCAAAGGGCTATGGAACGCCTGATCTGTCCTCAGGAAGCTTACACGGGTATTTTTGTCCTCGAAATGTTTAGCCACCAGCTGGACTGCATCCACGGATCCGCTGATTACCTGATGTGCTCCATTGGTAGCCGCAATCCCCAATCGTTCGCTCTGAAGCTTTTCATTTTGTTCGTGCACGGCAGATTTTACCTCGGAGATCGGAGCGAATATAGCCGCCATTGCCCCCGCTTCAGGAAGTGAAGACAATAGCTCGCTTCGCCTCATCATGATTTGGAGGCCATCTTCCAGGCTGAATACACCCGCAATATGAGCTGCGGCGAATTCTCCGACGCTATGCCCCATGACCATCTGAGGACGAACTCCCAGGCTTATCCAGAGCTCAGCAATGGCACACTCAATCGCGTAGATCGCAGGCTGTGCCCAGACGGTGTTGTACAGGTCTTCCTGGCTCCGTCCAAAAATCACATCTAGTAACGACGTATTCCTCTCTGATAGGACGATTTCGTTACAACGATCAAGTATGGCGCGCGCTACAGGTTCGGTTTTGTATAAATCCTCCCCCATCCCGATCCATTGGCTTCCCTGGCCGGTGAACAGGAATCCAATTTTTTCCGATTGACATGGATCTGATCCCTTGCCGGCCTCAATGAGAGTATCCAGTTGTTCGCGCAGTCGCGTGAGATCATCATAGATGAGTCCGGCTCGGTGGGAGAAGTGACTACGCCCCGTACAGGCTGTCCATGACATATTTGAGAGGAGGATCTGCTCTGTTTCAGGGTCAAGCTCTTCGTCATGTTTGCCCAGCCATGCTCGATACTGCTTCGCAGCATCGACGAGCGCCATATCTGATTTGCCAGACAGGGGAAGTATGCGCAGTTTGCGCTCAGGGGGATCCGATTGTTCCGGCGAGTCTTGTGCAACGGATCGCGGCAGTGCAATGGCAACCTGCCTTGGCAGTCCCATGACAGTTCCCTGCAATTCCGCATGCTTGGCAGTTGAGTTTTGCCCGTCGTACCCTTGCAGAATAATATGGGCATTGGTTCCTGACCAGCCGAATCCACTGACTCCCGCACAGGGTACTCGTCCAGGAGCACACGGCCAGTCATTTTTTTCAGCAGTCACCTGAATCGGGAGTTCCTCCCAAGCTAACGTTGAATTCGGCTTATTAAAGTGAAGGTGTGGGGGAATGCATCCCTTATTCATAGAGAGGATCACTTTGATGACGCCGGCTACGCCGGCTGCCGTCTCAAGATGCCCGATATTTGTTTTTACGGAGCCGATTAAAAGTGGCTGATCGGCAGCACGCCCCGAGCCATATACATTCCCGATTGCTTCCAACTCAATGGGGTCACCAACCTTTGTACCTGTTCCATGGGTTTCCAGATAGTCAATCTGAGCAGGTTCAAGGTCTGCCTGTCGCAGGGCAGCTTCAATCACACGTTCCTGTGAGATTCCATTGGGAACGGTTAATCCAGAACTGGCGCCATCCTGATTCACCGCCGTCGCCCGGATGACACCCCATATCCGATCGCCGTCTGCCTCCGCTGCAGCCAGCCGCTTGAGTACAATGATTCCACACCCTTCCCCTCGTACGTATCCGTTTGCTGCTTCGTCAAAAGTCGCACAACGTCCATCAGGAGATAACATTCCAGCGTTGGCACGCAGTTCCATGGCCATCCCTGACAGAACCATATTGACACCTCCTGCCAGGGCTATATCCGAGTCTCCTCCCTGCAGACCACGCACTGCCTGGTGGATTGCAACCAATGATGAAGAGCATGCCGTGTCAATCGAAACTGCAGGCCCTTCTAGCCCAAGCGCAAACGAGACTCGCCCGCTGGCTGTATTTGGAGCATTCCCAGTCGCCGCGTAGAGACTGGAAGCCGGATCAACGGTATCAATATCAATCGCACCCAGGACCAGTTCGTAGTACTGACCAGAGCTAACTCCAGTGTAGATACCGGTGCGGCTGCCTTGAAGGGTCTCTGGCACGATCCCCGCGTCTTCGAGGGCATACCAGCATGTCTCTAGCATCAACCGTTGCTGAGGGTCCAGGAATTGTGCTTCAACAGGGGAGAGACGAAAAAAAGCCGCATCAAACAGTTCTACACCGTCAAGATATCCTCCAAAACTGCAGGCGGGTTTTGGGTCAGGGCTAACCGAAAGCTTCCCAACACGCCCAACACCAGATCCCGGATCTCCTTTTGTGACGGCATTCGTACCAGATTCAAGCAACTCCCAAAAGGCAGAAAGATCGGGTGCGCCTGGAAAGCGGCAGGCCATCCCTACGATAGCAATGGCATCTTCAGGGCGATTAATTGCCATCATCACTGGGGTTTATGTTTTCTGGATAAAACAGAAGCATGATTGCGTTCAAATTGTGAGGTCCCCGGTGGAATCCGCTGCCGATTCAACAACTCCGTTCATCGACGATGGATTGTATCCATCTGGTGCGCCTCTTGCAAAACTTGTTTATAGACGTTGTAGGCGGAAACTCAATTTACGATGAGTTTTCGTACTAATACGAGTTCTCGATGAACTCGTGACATGGTCGGAGCAATCATTATGACACCCAATTTGATTCACCGTGCACTGAAGAAATCCAACCAAGGAACAGGAAACATTAACAGACCGACAGGTCACTCAAGATACAGAAAAGTGTAAACCCAAAAGCGGAAGGCCAGATTGATTTCCACCTTGGATCGTTTATTTTTCTTCCGAGAAATTGTTCAAATGAAACTGTTACAACTCCTTCCCGTTAGGAAAGTCTTGCGTTATTTCATTTTCACGATACCAAAGGTTCTTGCAAAACTAATCACCCAGACACAAAAAGTACTCTAGGACGCCCTCAGGACAATAAACATTTCTAGGAATTGGGAGTTCAGCAGGGATTCCTACGAATCAAATCAAATTTAGCCAACCATTACGGTTACAGATGATGTTGTCAATTAGCAGGAAGTTTATGGTCGCCGTGATCTCAGTTGTCCTTTTGGGGGCAGGGATTCGGTTGTCTGATTCAAACTCACTTCAGGCACAGATACCGAAGGTTACAGCCAGTGCAGTCGTGGGTGAGGATGGAACGGTGAATGAAGATTCACTGAAGGCTTTTGTCACCTGGGCTACAGCAGTGTCCTCGGAAATAACGACTGTTGAATCAGGCAATGTTCTGCGAGAAGCAATTTATGATGAATCCGGTGATTACTGGTCAGGGAATATATACCTCGTTTACCTGGTAGCTAGTGATCCTAATGGTAACGATGGCACCATTATATTTCATCCTGAGTATCGGAACGTAGAAGGGAAAGTAGCACTGGAAGTGGTAGATGATCGGGGTACTCAGGTCGTTAAGAAGATGTTGGAAGCGGGCAAAGAAGAGGCGATTAAAGTGGACTATTGTTGGAATGATCCCGATGATGATTCAGATAACGCTTCAGGAGATGCCATTTGCAAGCCTAGCTTTGCCATGCGCTACTTCGCACCTACAGTCAACACCGATTTTATTGTTGTTGGTGGATATCACCAGGATTTGAGTACTCTGGAGACACCGCTCCCCAATATTCCATTTCCCGAAATCTCCGCTTCTGATGTAGTAGACAGGGAGAGCCTGAAGCAGTTCGTAGACGGTGCGGCGGAGTGGTCTACTCTACTCTTTGATTCATTAGGATTTGCAGGGATTGGTCACTGGAAGGGTGAGTTCAGGAAAGATGCTAAAGATGGAGGAGTTTTCAAAGATGGTCTAGTATATCTTTATGCTATAACTCCCGACGGGTATGTCGTATTCCATGGACTGGATGCATGGCGCGAGGGTCGGGTAGTCATCTATAACCCCGATCTTAGAGGTGATACTACTTTCGTAACAAGAATCATTGAAAAAGCCCGGGCTGGTGGAGGATTTGTGGACTATTACTGGAACAATCCTGATGATCCAAACGATGATGAGGAGGGAACCCTCAGGACGGCCTATGGGACATCATTCACAGCAGAGGGCATAGACGGAGAATATATCCTCGCGGGCGCTTTTTTTCCGTCCGTTTCCACCTCAATAGAGGGCGAAATTACAGAGCTTCCGACAGAGTTCGTTCTCCGAGGGAATTATCCGAATCCGTTCAATCCGTCAACACGGATCCAGTTTGATCTTCCTGAGAGGGCGCAGGTGACGCTGCAGGTTATAGATGTATTGGGGCGCAAAGTAATAGAGTTGCCTGCGCAGGCGTTTGAAGCGGGTGCGAACCACACCATTGAATTGAATGCCATTCACCTTGCATCAGGAACCTATCTGTATCGGATGATTGCGACAGGGTCGGAGAGCAGGTATGAGAAGACGGGGCTCATGACGCTGATGAAGTAGTGTATGCAGAGTAGCTCAGCTACTTGGAATCCAAAGAGTGCGCCCCGATGCCTAGTGGTATCGGGGCGCTTTCGTGTTGAATAGATGGGAGAGTTTTGCGTGTGCTTGGGAATGTCTGTTTCCGTAGCGGGTGAGAATCTTGCACGTTAACCACCAGCACATGAAAGCTGGCGGCTGATCTGGCCCATCAGCCTTGCAACAGGTCGAAGGTGTCTGGCGTCGTCTAAAAATACAATCGTCCCCAAGTGGGTCCGACAGGAAAAAACAAAACCGACCTCCCGCAGTGCGAGAGATCGGTCTTGCTTAGTAGCGGGGGCGGGATTCGAACCCGCGACCTTCGGGTTATGCTTACCCTCTACGATTTTCATCGCCGATCCAGTTGGATCGTTTGTGGTCTGGACTTTCTCTTCACCCTCGGCCGAACCGTTAGGGGCTTGCCATTAAGTCTCTACACCTTCCCCAGAGGGGCTTGGCTCGGGATTACCACGCAACAGGCTTCCCCGAATTTGACAAGATTTCACGTGCCAGTTTCCTTTCGCACGCAGCCCTAAACACCATCGCCACATAACGGGTAGAGAATCGCGTATTCTCCAACCGGACGAAAGTGAAACCTGAGCCCGATGAGCTACCACTGCTCCACCCCGCGAAAAAACAGGTTGTATAATTCTACATTCAAAAAGGTTCCCGTCCAAATGGGCACAGCAGCGCACATTCTTTGTTGAAGGCGAGATTCGAGGATTGATTCATTTCTTCACATATCATCATAACCTGATCTTTATCCAATGGCAATTATCAAGGCATTCGCCGCCCTTCGGCCTACTGCTGATGCAGCAGAGAGTGTCGCTTGTGTTCCTTATGACGTCGTCAGTATAGCGGAGGCCCGTGAGTTGGCGAGAGGGAACCCGAAAAGCTTCCTTCATATCATTCGCCCAGAAATTGACCTGAGCCCAAGCATTGACGAGTATGACACGGCTGTCTATTTGCAGGGAGCCAAGAATTTACGTCGCTTTGCCTCAGGCGAACACAGCTACCAGGAAACAGAACCTTCACTTTATGCCTACCGCATCCAGATGGATGAGCACGAACAGGTTGGCATCTATGGGCTCGTCTCCGTTGAAGAATACAAGCGGGGGGCTATCCTCAAGCATGAAAATATTCGCCCCCCAAAGGTTGCTGATCGAACCCGCCATATCCTCACACAAGCCGCCCATGCGGAGCCGGTGAATCTGGTATTCAAGGAGCATGCACCGGTAATGGACTTAATGGATGCGTGCACAGAAACAGAGCCTTTATTTGATTTTACGGCGGAGGATGGGATTCAGCATACGGTGTGGAAATTTGCTGACACAGAGCGTTTAGTGGAGGCGTTTGAAGGAGTTGATCCAATCTATATCGCAGATGGACATCACCGGTGTGAGGCGGCTTGGCAGGCATGGGATCAGGAAGGAGTGTCAGGCAGCAATTTTTTTCCTGCTGTATGCTTCCCGGCAGGCAGCACACGAATTCTGCCATATAACCGTGTCATTCGTGTACAAAATGCAGCAAAATTGATCCAGGAGATTGACAGGGTCGGTGCGATCCAAAAGTCCACCGGAAGAGCGACACCATCTGGTCGAGGGGAAGTGTCCCTGTATGCGGATGGGGCTTGGCATACCATTGCACTGCCCCCAACAAAGCGCAGCGGCGTGGCGGATCAATTGGATGTTGCCCGCCTGGGAGAATTTATCCTGGAGCCTTTTTTAGGGATTACAGATCAGCGTACAGATCCAAACATTACGTTCGTGGGTGGAATCCGGGGCACAGATGAGCTTGTGCAGCGGGTGGAGGAAAGCGAGCATAGCGCGGTTGCCTTCTCAATGTTCGCAACCAGTATGGATCAATTGCTGGCCGTGTCGGATGCACACGAGCTCATGCCACCAAAATCAACCTGGTTTGAGCCGAAGCTTCGAAGTGGACTTCTGATCCATCGTTTTGCAGAGTAATGCGCGTACTAATTGCCGACAAATTGCCTGAAAAAAGTATTGAGGCTCTAAGGCAGGCCGGATACACCGTGGTGGTTGAAATTTGTTCAGCGGATCAGCTGCAGGAAGCATTAGTCACCCATGGGACAGAGTCACTGGTGGTACGATCCACCAATGTGACGCGTAACATGATTCAACATGCATCATCCCTTGAGCTGATCGTGCGGGCCGGAGCAGGATATGACTCCATTGATTTGGAAGCCGCATCGGAATTCGGTGTTTTCGTCGCGAATTGTCCCGGCAAAAATGCCAGTGCGGTTGCTGAGTTAACAATTGGTCTCATGGTTTCGCTGGATCGTTGGATCCCGGACAATGTCTCAGATGCCCGGGCAGGAAAATGGCAGAAAGGGAGGTATTCCAAGGCACTGGGGCTCAAAGGTAGAGTGCTCGGGCTCGTAGGTATGGGAAAAATTGGCCAGCTTGTTGCCCAGATGGCGCAGGGCATCGGGCTTGAAGTGGTTGCATGGAGTCGCTCACTTACCACTGAATCCGCGACAGCATTCGGAGTAGGCTATGCAGACAGCCCGATTGAAGTTGCCGCTCAGTCCGATATTGTTTCGTTGCATGTAGCGGCAACGCCGTCGACGCTTCATCTGGCAGACAGGGAGTTTTTCACCGCAATGAAGCCAGGGGCGCTTTTCATAAATACTACACGGGGAAGTGTGGTGGATGAAAACGCCTTGCTCAAAGCATTGGATGAGAATGGAATTCGTGCTGCCCTGGATGTGTTTGCAGATGAGCCATCGTACAAGGCAGGCGCGCTGACGACACATTTGCACAAACACCCTTCTGTGTACCTGACCCATCACATCGGGGCATCAACAGCCCAGGCACAGGAAGCTACCGGGGATGAAGCTGTACGGGTAATTGATACGTATGCGAACACTGGCGTTGTCCCAAATTGCGTCAATATTGCAGTGCAGTCCTCGGCGACACATTTAATAACGGTTCGACACCTGGACAAGGTGGGTGTGCTTGCCCGTGTGCTGGATATGGTACGTAAGTGCAATCTGAACGTACAAGAGATGGAAAATCAGGTGTTTTCCGGCTCCATGAATGCCGCTGTTGCACGAATCCGCGTCGTCGGTAAACCTCCTGAAGAACTCTCAAGCTTGCTCAAAAATATTCAAGACGTATTAGCTGTTTCAGAAATCAAACTTTAAACGGATGACCTTAAACCAATCTGGGCGTTTGCATAATTTTTCGGCAGGACCAGGTACGCTTCCCCTTCCAGTTCTTGAGGCCGCTCGTGACGAGCTGCCTGTCTACGGAAAAACGGGCGCATCTGTAATGGAAATCTCTCATAGATCTCCAGCGTACATTGAAATTGAGACCTCTGTCCGTGAGCGGATAGGAAATCTCCTGGGGTTGACGGATGATTGGCATGTGTTATTTCTCGGAGGAGGCGCGTCAATGCAGTTTCATCAGGTACCGCTAAATTTTCTACCCCCTGAGGGGCAGGCTGCGTATCTCCTGACGGGAGCCTGGGCAAAGAAGGCGCACGTGGAAGCGTGCAAGATTGGTCATGGTCGGATCGCCGCTTCCAGTTCGGAGTCTGCCTTTAACTATATTCCAGATCCGGCATCGTGGGAGTTGGATCCTCGGGATGCCTACCTGCACTATACATCCAACAACACCATCTATGGAACTCAATTTCATGATACCCCGGATGTGAGCTGCCCACTTGTCTGCGACGCATCCAGTGATTTTTTGAGTCGTCCACTTGAGTTGAATCGCTATGGACTGATCTATGCAGGGGCGCAGAAAAATATTGGTCCCGCCGGAGTTACGATTGTATTGGTTCGAGATAGTTTCCTGGAGACTCGCAATGCCGAGTTGCCAACGATGTTAGATTATGGTACGCATGCGGCTAAATGCTTCAATACGCCTCCGGTTTACGCAGTTTATATGGTCGAAAAGGTACTACGCTGGCTGGAAGAACAGGGGGGGATTCCCGGGATCCAGGCGGTAAACCAGAAAAAAGCCACTGTTTTGTATGATGCAATAGGAGCCACCGGATTCTACCGGGGAACCGCGGAGAAAGAGTCTCGCTCCCATATGAATGTAACCTTTCGATTGGCAAAAGAAGAACTGGAACCGGTGTTTATCCAACAGGCTGCGGAGCATGGACTGGTTGCACTCAAAGGACATCGGTCGGTTGGCGGAATCCGTGCCTCTATTTACAATGCATGTCCACTGGAATCGGTTGAAGTGTTGATTGATTTTATGGGGGATTTTGAAAAGAAAAATGGATAGTCCGAGTTCAGTGACGCGGATCTCAAGGAATTCTACCTGATCGTTGTATATTCCCCCTGAATTATACGATTCATGACCCTAGGAATAGTTCGCGCCTCAGCACCGGCAGAACAGCGAGTGGCGTTGGTGCCCAAAGTTTTGTCCTCTCTGTCCAAGAAGGGTTTGGAGATTCTGGTAGAGTCCAAGGCCGGTGAAGGGGCTCAGGTTACCGATGACGAATTTCGTGAAGCAGGGGGGCGAATTGTATCCGGGCAGGAAGCATGGGAGTCGGATATTATTGCACTGGTGGGGCCGCCTTCCGAGGATGAGATGAACAGGTTGAAGGCGGGGGCAGTTGTCATCGGATTTCTCCAGCCGCTTGATACGCCTGAACGGATGGCTCAGTTAGCCGATCGGGGGGTGACCGCGTTGGCGATGGAGCTTGTTCCCAGGATCTCGCGGGCACAGAAGATGGATGCACTCAGCGCAATGGCTTCTCTGGCAGGCTATAAGGCGACACTGATCGCCGCCAATTATCTCCCCAGATTTTTTCCCTTGTTAACGACGGCAGCGGGAACGGTTCGTCCTGCAAATGTAACGATCCTGGGAGCTGGTGTGGCCGGGTTGCAGGCCATTGCGACCGCCCGCAGGCTTGGGGCCCGCGTATGGGGATATGATATTCGCGAAGCAGCCCGAGAAGAGGTCAAAAGCCTTGGCGCTCAGTTTATTGAATTAGACCTCGAAATCGAAGATATGCAGGATGAAGGCGGGTATGCCAAAGCATTGATGGATGCCAAGGCGAAGCAGCAGGTGGAACTGCTTGTCCCACATCTGGCCAAGTCGGATGTGGTCATTACGACGGCTTTGATTCCGGGGTGCAGGGCGCCAACCTTGGTGAGTCAGAAAGCAGTCGAAGCCATGAAGCCCGGTAGCGTGATCGTTGATCTGGCAGCGGCCAGCGGAGGAAATTGCACCCTGACGGTGGCAGATGAAGTGGTGGTCCACCATGGTGTTCAAATTATTGGCCATACGAATCTCCCATCCACTGTGCCGGCAGATGCTAGTTTTCTGTATGCACGTACAGTTTCTGCAATGATCAGTGAATTCATTCAGGACGGGGTTTTTCAACCGGATTTTGAGGATGAAATCTTCAAATCTGCCTGTGTATGTCACGATGGACACATTGTGCATGAGCGCATTCTCAGCATGATCAAATCATAAGTTCATGACTCCATACTCGCTCTTTGTATTGGCCATGTTTATTGGCCGCGAGATATTGAGCAAGGTCCCCCAGACCTTGCATACCCCTCTGATGTCCGGCTCCAATGCCATCAGCGGAATCACCATCGTTGGGGCATTGATATCAGCGGGGATGGTCGGAGGGCAATGGGCAAAATGGATTGGTGTTGCTGCCCTGATTGCGGCGACCATTAATGTAGTAGGAGGCTTTATGGTGACGGGTCGGATGCTGCGGATGTTCAAGAAGAAACCCACTGAATAATGCTGCCTCCAGGACTCGTTAATGGGATCTATCTTCTCTCCGCAATCCTGTTTATCGTGGGGTTGAAAAGACTGCAGTCCCCTGCCACAGCACTGGCTGGGAACCGGGCTGCAGCACTGGGAATGCTGCTTGCAATAACTGTCACGCTCTTTTCCCAGGAAATTCTCACACCTATAGAGATGATTGCCGGTCTTGTGATTGGAGGGTTGATAGGTGGAGTGATGGCAAAGCGCGTCCAAATGACGGCAATGCCTGAATTGGTGGCCATGTTTAACGGGTCGGGTGGATTGGCCTCAGCGCTTGTAGCAGGGGCGGAAATCGTCCAGATGGCCCTAAGCCAGAACAGGGAAATTGAAATCATTCCCATTGCATATCTAAGTGTCCTGATAGGAATGGTCACGCTTTCTGGAAGCCTCATAGCTTTCCTGAAGCTCAGCGGCAAGATGACTGGAAATCCGGTGGAGTTTCCGGGCCGATACGTGGTTCTGGTGATCTTTCTGGCTTTGATCATTGCCTCCATCGTATGGATATTTGTTGGTGGAGAGCTCATTGTATGTCTTTTGATTGTTGCCGCTTTATCCCTGATCTTCGGAATTCTGATTGTCCTCCCCATTGGCGGTGCAGATATGCCCGTCATTGTAGCATTTTTGAATGCGCTCTCTGGATTGGCTGCGGCAGCCACTGGGTTCGTATTGTCAAACACCGTTCTAATCATCAGCGGTGCACTGGTTGGGGCTTCGGGGATCATGTTGACCAATACCATGTGTGTTGCCATGAATCGGAAATTCTGGCAAGTCATGGTTGGAGGTTTTGGGGGCGACTCTGATGAGGATGGAGCAGGAAAATTGGCGGATGGACGCACCATTACATCTACGACACCGGATGACACGGCAATCATGCTCAGTTATGCGCGGAAAGTCATTATTGTGCCGGGTTACGGGTTAGCGGTTGCGCAAGCTCAGCACCAGGTACGGGAATTAGCGGATGTATTACAGGCGCAAGGTGTAGAAGTCAAATATGCAGTTCATCCTGTGGCCGGGCGGATGCCGGGACATATGAATGTCCTTTTAGCGGAAGCCAATGTCCCCTATGACTCGCTGTTTGAGATGGATGAGATTAATCACGAATTTGAGTCAACCGATGTAGCGCTTGTGATCGGGGCCAATGATGTGGTGAATCCCGCTGCCCGTCATGACCGGTCAAGTCCAATCTATGGGATGCCAATCCTGAATGTTGATCAGGCAGAAACCGTCGTATTTCTGAAGCGAAGCATGCGGCCGGGATACTCTGGGGTCCCCAACCTGCTCTTCTTTGAGCCGAATACGCGAATGCTTTTTGGGGATGCAAAGGATTCGGTGACGGAGTTGATTACTGAAGTCAAGGCAGTTTGAGGGTGAACAAGCAGCCAAACAGCAATAATTGTTTTGTGTGTGGTCGCAATAACCCCCACGGCCTTTACATGTCCTTCTATGACAATGGAGAGGATGAGGTGGAGTCACATTATCGTGTCCCCCGATCCTTTGAAGGATATCCAGGTATTGTTCATGGAGGGGTGCAGGCAGCGATTCTGGATGAGATCATCGGGCGCGTATCGTTGATCGAAGATTTCCATGCATTCATGATGTCGGTCCGGCTTGATGTAAAGTATCGGAATCCGGTCCCCGTTGAAGTGCCGCTTCACATTGTTGCCAAGCGAGAGGTTATACGTGATCGTTACGCCAGAGCGGTGGGGAAAATTTATTTGCCAGACGGAACATTGGGATCCGAAGCGTCCATTAAACTGGTTCGCCTTCCAGAAGAAATTCGTACGGGTGTAGATATTTCTCAAGAGCTGGGTTGGCGCGTGGATCCATGAGGCATTTGCAGGTCCGTTTTTCATTCGGGACCTCAATTTTCTCGTGATCTGGCCACCAACTGGGTATTGCGGTTGACAGTAGCCTGTCACGAGTGTGCCAGTTAAGGGGAAATGTATTTCTGAAGCAATGGAGTCAGAGCCGACCAAACGTTATCAGCTAATCTTCGCTGTCCGGCGGCATTGGGGTGAATCCCATCGGATTGGTTCAGTTCGGTGACACCGCCGACTCCTTCCAGAAGGAAGGGGAGCAGTTCGGTATCCATTTCGTCTGCTACAGAAGGGAAGACGTCCCTGAATTCTTCCTGAAAGATCGGACCTAAGTTGGGAGGGACCTGCATTCCAGCAATCAGAATACTCACGTCAGGATTAGCCTCTCTGGTCTGATGAATGATCTGTGTCAGGTTGCTTTTTGTCATCGCTGGTGGGAGCCCCCGCAGACCATCATTTGCCCCCAGGGCAACAACCAGGATGTCGGGTGGATCTTCCAGTTGCCAGGCGAGCCGTCTCAATCCCCCGGCAGACGTATCTCCACTCACACCGGCATTGATGATGGTTACGGGCCATTTTAATGAGTCTGTGCGTGCCTGTAAGAGAGCAGGGTAGGCCTCTTCTGGGAGAAGTCCATAGCCGACTGTCAGGCTGTTTCCCAAAAAAAGTACACGAATTGGGGTACCCTCAAGGTTTTGCGCAACCACTGGCCGTACCGGTAATAGAACACACAAGCACATAACCGTGTATAGGGCGATGCTAATCTGAGCAAAACGGGTCAACACTCTAAAAAATTGAATGCTTGAGGTTACAGAGCTTACGAAAACATATCAAAGTGGGTCCCGCTTACTGACCGTTCTGGATAATATTACGTTTTCCCTCGGTGCTGGTGAGGTCTGTGCAGTCGTGGGTCCTTCCGGCAGTGGGAAGACGACCCTGTTGGGGTTGTGTGCCGGGCTGGATTCACCGACCTCGGGAGTCGTAAAGCTGGCAGGTAATCCTGACTTCGACGGTTTGGGCCGTATTTATTCGCAAGAAACCCTATTTCCGTGTGCTGTGGGCGATTTTTTTCTTTGGCCCGTTTGTAGTGTTCAGTTTTTTGTTTTTATCATGTTTTTCCCGTATTTTGTGACTTCACAAACATCCGATCTATGTGGGTCCGAAAACTCAAACGTAAAACAACCAAAAACATCGCCGTCCAGATTGTGCAGAACTATCGCAATAAGAAGGGCGAATCACGCATTCGTATCATCCAGCATATGGGCAGTGTCCGACCGGATGCCGTAGCGCCCCTGGTCAAGCTGGCCGAGCTGGAGTTGGCGAAACTCCAGGAAGCGCGAAAACCTTCTTTGTTTCCGCCCGAATCCTATGCGGAGGAAGTCGTTGCCGCCCGGACTCACCCCCCGGATACGGGTCCTCTGGTGATTGAAGATGCCCGCAAGCTGGAAGAACTTCGTCGGCTGTGTCTGGGGTTTCATGAAGCCGTTGGCACGCTGTATGATCAGATGGGATTTGCGCGTGTGTTTGATTCGCGTCAGGCGATGTCGCGCCGATTGTTCAAACAGGCCGTGCTGCTGCGTCTGGCTGCACCGGGGGATAGTAAACTGGCTCATTCCCGACAGATGTCGAAGGAGGTCGGCGTGAACGTACCCGTGGAAAAGTTTTGCCGAATGATGGACACGGTGACCGATGCGCGGATTGACCAATTAAAACAGATGGTCTCCGACGAAACCATGGGCATGGTCGGAGGCAAATTCAAGGTTTTGTTTTTTGATGTCACCACGCTCAGTTTTGCCAGTGAGAACGACGATGAGATTCGCAAAAAAGGGTTCAGCAAGGATGGAAAGCCTCATCGGGTGCAGGTTGTTCTGGCCCTGGTGCAGACCCAGGAGGGACTTCCGGTCACCTATGAACTCTTTCCTGGAAATACGACCGATGTAACGACCCTGGAACCGGCCTTGAACGAGCTCAAAACGCGCTTTGACTTGGAGCAGATCATTGTCGTTGCCGATTCGGGCCTGTTGAGCAAAAAGAATCTGGCGTTGTTACAAAGCATGGGGTGTGACTATATCGTGGCGGCCCGTCTGCGATCGATGAACCAGGTAGACACCAAGGCGGTGACCCAATCGCAATCCTGGACCACGCTTTCCTCGGGTCGGAAGGTGACCGAACACACCTTGACAGGTCGCCGTCTGATCTTACGATACTGCCCAAAGAAAGCGACCAAGGATGCGCACGCGCGACAGAAGGCGATCGAGAAGGTCAAAAAACGGCTTGCCCAGGGCGTCAAGGGACACGGGCGCAGCGGTCGTTTTTTGAAAGTAGATCAGGATAGCGTCCGGTTGGATGAGGCGGCAATTGAACACGACAAGAAATTTGATGGGCTTCACGGAGTCTGGACGAGCATGGAAGATCTGCCCCCCGCACAGGTCTACCAGCATTATGGCGAACTCTGGCGAATTGAAGAAGGCTTTCGGGTCCTGAAACACACCATGGCTATTCGCCCCATCTTTCACTGGGTCGAGCGGCGGGTTCGTGCCCACATCGCCATCTGCTTTGTTGCCTTTGCACTGCTTCGGATTCTGCGTCACCGATATAATGCGAGGTTTGGGACAAAGCAGCGATTGAGTGAAGGACAGATTTTAGCCGAACTGGGCAATGTCGAGGCATCGGTCATCTGTGATCGGGGCAATAACGCCGAATATCTTCTCCCCTCAAAGGCCACCCGAGAGGGAATTCGGCTCTATCAGGTCGTCAACCAAACCCTGCAGCGCCAAACGGTGCTGTTCAAGCAAGGAACAACCTCCTGAACACGATCCTCCAGTCGGGGGGATTCATGGAAGGCTCAACCCCTCAGAAGGGGCACATGTAGTGTTCACTTTTCCCAAAAATCCCACTCCAGTGCCCCTGTGCCAGAGGTGACCGTCGAAGTCAGGAAAACATATCAAAGTGGGTCCCGCTTACTGACCGTTCTGGATAATATTACGTTTTCCCTCGGTGCTGGTGAGGTCTGTGCAGTCGTGGGTCCTTCCGGCAGTGGGAAGACGACCCTGTTGGGGTTGTGTGCCGGGCTGGATTCACCGACCTCGGGAGTCGTAAAGCTGGCAGGTAATGACCTTGGGAACTGTTCCGAAGGGGAGCGGGCGGAAATTCGACGCAATTTTGTTGGCTTCGTTTTTCAGACGTTCAAACTGATTTCCACCCTGACTGCGCTACAGAATGTAATGGTCCCTCTGGAACTCAGTGGGAAAGGGAGTGCTCGTAAGCGTGCACTGGAGTTGCTTACAGAGGTTGGACTCAAGGGACGTGCACATCATTATCCCGTTCAAATGAGTGGGGGAGAGCAGCAGCGGGTTGGCCTCGCAAGAGCATTCATTAATCGTCCAGCCATTCTTTTTGCGGATGAGCCAACGGGCAACCTGGATACGGCCACGGGCAACAGAATTGAAGAACTGCTTCTTGATCTGAATCGCACCGCAGGTACGGCTTTGGTTGTGGTGACGCACGACCTGAAATTTGCCCAGTCATGTCACCGGATTCTTGAACTTCAAGCCGGCCGGGTTGCCTGGGATTATCAAGCCACAGAAGGAGTGCGTGCAGTGGCATGAGAAGTGCCTGGGTTTTTCGTATGGCGTGGTGGGAAAGTCAGGGAAGCCGACGTCGGCTGCTGATTTTTCTCTTTTCAATGATCGTTGGGGTTGCCCTGCTAGTTGCATTGTCCTCGACATCAGAAAGCCTCCAGTACAGTGTTGACCAGCATGCACGCGAGCTCTTGGGAGCCGATATGCGGTTCTCCAGCAACCGGCCATTTGATGATTCCACACAGGCTGCCATTGATACGATTGGGGTTGCCAATGCTCGAAGGATCACTACGTTGTCGGTGGCCTACTTTCCGATACAGCACCAGTCTCGTCTGGTCGGCGTCCACGGAGTAGAAGATGCGTACCCACTTTATGGGTCACTGAAGTCTGACCCCGCAGAGGCTGCAAGTGGATTCAAGGAAAAATCGGGAGCCCTGGTGGATCAAGGTTTGATGCAGACTCTGGGGATTCACGAGGGGGATACAGTTCAGATTGGTCGACGCAGATACGAAATCTCAGGCTCGCTCGTGCGTGCACCGAGTGAAACGGAAGTCAGTATGCTCATCATGCCTTCCGTGTATGTCCCCATCAGCACATTGGATACCCTACTCCTGGGGTTTGGGGCCATGGCTAATTATGAGGTCTATGTGAAGCTTTCTCCCGGTGAAGATCCAGAGGCTATTCGCGATTCTTTGTATAGCGATGCGGAGGGGTTCAATGCAGGTATTGATACGGTGGCAGAGCAGCGGGATAACTGGGAGGAGGTATTGGGATTTTTTAATCAGTTTCTTGGTTTGGCGGGCTTTGGTGCACTCATACTGGGTGGATTGGGGGTTGGAGGAGCGATCCGTGCACATGTCCGTCGATGTCTGGACAATATTGCCGTGCTCCAATGTATGGGGGCGGGGAGCGGGAGTGTTTTTTCGATTTATTTTTTTCAGGCATTTACGCTGGGATGTATCGCTGGGGTGCTTGGGTGTTTTGGGGGAGCGTTGGCGCAGTTATTTATCCCCTATGCCATCAGTGCGTTCTTGCCGTTCGAGATTGTGTTTCGTATATCATGGTCAAGTATGGCGATGGGGTATGGAGTAGGATTGTTTGTAACATTAATTTTCGCAATCCTGCCTCTTATGGATGTACGTGGGGTGTCTCCTTTGCGGGCACTTCGTTCAAGTATTGAGCCTCTGACACCGGCCCGTGTCCGTTTTCTGGCGTACATCATCATCGTTGGTGGTCTGATTGTGATCGCAGCGGTCCAGTCAGGAAGCTGGGTTGCCAGCGCCTACTATGCGGTGGCAATCATGATTGCTTTTGGAGCTTTGGTGCTCATGTCAAAGCTACTGATACTGATCGCTCGCAAGCTGACGAACCGGGTTCCGTTTTACCCACTTCGTCAGGGATTTGCGAACTTGCATCGCCCCGGGAATCAGACGCTCCTGGTCATGCTGGCCCTTGGGCTGGGCACATTTATTGTCATGGTACTGCTGATTAGTGAGAGCACCATTATTGGACAAATCGATGTGGTGGGTGGTAACGGTCGACCGGACATGATCTTTTTTGATATCCAGAATGACCAATTGGATGGAGTGACACGTCTGATTGAAGAGCAGAATTGGCCAATCATTGACAGTTCTCCGATCGTGAATATGCGACTACATGCGGTTGGGGAGCAGACGGTGGAAGAGCTTGTCAAGGATTCTACCCGAGGGGGCACATGGCCACTGACACGTGAGTACAGGTCCACCTATCGGCCGGAGCTTACGGATGCCGAATCGCTTACCAGTGGCACCTTTATTGGAGCTTATCAACCGGACTCCGCCTTCGTTCCCATTTCGGTAGAGGATAATTTTGCGCGGACAGAGCTGGAGTTGGATATGGGAGATACACTTGTCTTTGATGTGCAGGGGAGGTTGGTTCCCACGGTGGTGACCAGCTTCCGAACGGTTGACTGGGAACAGATGCGGTCAAATTTTTATGTTGTATTTCCCACCAGTGTATTGGAAGAGGCCCCACAAACACATGTGATTACGAGTCGCAGAGAAGGGGACACTGCCCCAGACTCCCTGCAGTCACTGGTGGTCGCGAGTTATCCAAACGTCACGGTACTCAGTCTGGAGGCGATTATTCGAATCATCCGTGAAGTTATGGATCGCATCCGCTTTGCAATCCAGTTTATGGCATATTTCTGCTTCATTGCCGGGATTTTGGTCTTGATCGGTTCTCTTTTGATTGGCCGATTGCAGCGAATTGAGGAAAGCGGGTTACTGAAAACTTTGGGAGCCAGCAGGAAGCAGCTTCTGATCATCACGATGGCGGAATATTCGGTCTTAGGATTCTTGTCCTGTGCAACGGGTTTGATTTTATCTTTAATAGCAGGTTGGATTCTGTCGATGACAGTATTTGAACTTCCGTTAGTGGTGGCGGGCCAGTCCATTCTCGCAGTGATTGCCGCGGTGATTGGATTGACCATAATCGTCGGTTTCCTAAGCAACCGGAGTATTTATGATCGATCGGTACTTGCCGTACTTCGCGCAGAGGGGTAGACCTATTTGTTGGAATGTTAAATCAGATTAGTGATCGAATCAATCAGGTGCAGGAAAAAATTGCGGGTGCCTGTCGTCGTGCAGGGCGCAGAGAAGAGGAGATCGCCCTCATTGCAGTGACGAAGACCTGGCCTCCCGAGGTGATTGCCGCGGCATCAGAGGCTGGACTCACAGATTTTGGGGAAAACAAAGTACAGGAATTGGTCGCAAAAGCTCCCCTCTTTCCCGCCCAAAACTGGCATATGATTGGGCATCTGCAGCGCAACAAGGCGCGCCAGGTTATTGCTTATGCCAAAGAATTTCATGCCCTTGATAGCATCCGCCTAGCCCGAGCACTAAATCGCCACGCTGAGGAGGCAGGTCGTATACTCCCCTGTTTTATACAGGTGAATGTGTCTGGAGAGGCGTCCAAATTTGGACTAGATACTACCCACATTGCTGAACTTGCAGCGCAGTTGGAAGAATACGGGTCACTCCAGCCGGTAGGGCTCATGACGCTAGCCTCTCCAGATCTACGAAGGGTGCGTGAGGAATTTCGTCTGCTGCGAAGTATACGTTCTAAATATGCACATCTGACAGGTGCAGGATTATCCATGGGGATGAGTGGAGATTATGAAATAGCGATTGAGGAAGGGGCCACGCATATACGTGTCGGTTCTGCCCTGTTTGGACCACGAAAACCATTCATTAAAACTTAATCAGATGAAGGAAAATATTCCCGATCCCGGAACGCAGGTTGCACAGGTAGAAGAGGCGGTGGCCGCAATCCGTGAACGTACCGAACTTCAGCCCCAGGTTGGTTTGATCCTGGGTACAGGATTGGGGCAATTGACACAGGAAATTGATGTTGAACACCGGATTCCTTATGAGTCAATCCCGCATTGTCCTGTCTCAACAGTGGAGTCTCATGGGGGAGAGCTTCTTCTGGGAACGCTCCGGGGGGTCCCGGTGGCGTGTATGAAAGGACGTGTACATGTATATGAGGGGTACAGTGCCCGTCAGGTGACGTTTCCGGTTCGTGTCATGGCAAAACTTGGCATTGGAAGTCTGATGGTTTCGAATGCATGTGGCTGCATGAACCCCGATTATCGCAGTGGGGATGTAATGCTGCTTTCAGATCACATTAATCTACAAGGGGTCAATCCACTGGTAGGCCCAAACGTAGATGCCTGGGGGCCACGATTCCCTGATATGAGCGAGCCCTATGATGTTGAGCTTCGCCAGTATGCAATTCAGGTTGCCAAAGCCCATTCAATCCAGCTTCACGAGGGAGTGTATGTCTCTGTATTGGGGCCCAGCCTGGAGACTAGGGCGGAGTACAAATTCTTACGGGCAATTGGTGCAGATGTAGTGGGGATGTCCACAACCCCGGAGGTTACCGTCGCCAGACACATGAATTTGCGCGTGATGGCGGTGAGTGTGATCACCGATGAATGCTTTCCTGATACACTACAGCCCCTGACATTAGAGGATGTCATTGAAGCAGCAGGTATTGCGGAGCCAAAGCTGGCTGCGATTATGTCCGGTGTTGTAGAAAAACTTGCTCAAGGGTAATCAATGAGAGAGGGGATGAAGGGTTTTGAAGAAGTTCAGCGCGTTGATGCTCATGTAATTGAACGGGAGATCCGTCAGCGGTGGGAGTCTGAAGGCATCTTTCAGAAAAGTGTTGAACTACGCGCGGGAGCACCGACCTATACGTTTTATGAGGGCCCCCCTACCGCAAACGGGCATCCGGGTGTTCACCATGTGATGGCTCGCACGATTAAAGACGTGTTTTGCCGCTATCACACCATGAAAGGATGCCATGTTGAGCGAAAAGCAGGGTGGGATACGCATGGACTCCCCGTTGAGATTGAGGTCGAAAAAAGCCTCGGGCTTGACGGCCAGGAAGATATTTTGCGCTACGGGATAGCAAAATTTAATCAGCAGTGCCGTGAGAGCGTTCTGGCCTATAAAGGGGAATGGGATGAACTGACACGTCAGATGGGGTACTGGGTTGATCTTGATCATCCTTACGTGACCTTCGAGACAAAATATATCGAAACCGAGTGGTGGTTGATCAAGCAGATTTATGATAAGGGTCTGCTTTATAAAGGACATAAGATTCATTGGTACAGTCCGGGATCCGGCACCATTCTGAGTTCCCATGAGGTGAGTCTGGGCTACAAGGAGGTTCAGGATCCAAGTATAACCGTCCGGTTCCGATCACTGGATCGCCCAGATACGTATTTCCTGGCCTGGACCACTACACCCTGGACACTGATTTCGAATGCAGCATTGGCAGTAGGCCCGGAGATTGAGTATGTATCTGTCCGTTGTGCCTCTCTGCCTGAATCCAATCTGATTCTTGCCCGGGCCCGATTGGAGATGCTCCGGGAGGAGTATGAAGTGATCCGTACGATGCGTGGAAGTGAGCTTGAGGGTGAGCATTACGAGCCACTTTTCAGTTTTTTCAAGGACCAGGGCTACAATGCCTGGCGGGTAGTAACGGCTGATTTTGTGTCCACTGAAGATGGTACAGGGATCGTACACATTGCTCCTGCATTCGGAGCAGATGACTATGAGGTGGGGCAAACGAAAGGATTTCCTGTTCTGAATCCGATTGATCTTCGGGGCCATTTTGCTTCGGATATACCTTATGTGGGAGGACTCTGGTTCAAGGATGCAGACCGACCCATTATTCGGGATCTGCGTGGACGGGATCTTTTGCATCGTGATGACAGCTATGTGCATAATTATCCTCATGATTGGCGAAAAGGGACGCCACTCATGAATTACCCGGTCGAGAGCTGGTTCATTCGAACAACGGCGATTCGTGATCGACTCGTAGAGATCAACAATCAGATCGCGTGGCAGCCGGCATCCATTGGATCCGGCCGCTTTGGGGAATGGCTGTCCAATAATGTGGACTGGGCACTCAGTCGTCGTCGCTTCTGGGGGACCCCCCTTCCAGTCTGGGTATCTGATCAGGACCCTGAGATCATTGAGGTGATTGGCTCCATTCAGGAATTACGTGAGCGCTGCGGGGAGCAGCTGCCGGATAAAGATGAAGACATTGATCTTCATCGCCCCTTTGTAGACGAGCTTACATGGCCTGCTCCAGATGGAGGGACGATGCGGCGAGTACCGGAAACCATAGATGTATGGTTTGATTCGGGAGCCATGCCATTTGCACAATGGCACTACCCATTTGAGAACCAGGAAGCATTTCAACGGAGTTTTCCTGCGGACTTCATTGCCGAAGGCGTGGATCAGACACGTGGCTGGTTTTATACGCTCCACGCGATTGCGGCTCTGGTGATGGATGAGGTCTCGTTTCGCAATTGTGTGGTCGGTGGACTTCTCCTTGATGAGAAAGGAGAAAAGATGTCCAAGACCAAAGGGAATACGCTGGACCCTTTTGATTTAATCAAGGAATACGGAGCGGACAGGGTAAGATGGTACATGATGAGTAACACCCCTCCGTGGGAAGATCTAAAGTTTAACGTCAATGGCGTGAAGGAGGTGGAGCGCAAACTCTTCAGTACGTTAATGAATAGTTACAGCTTCTTTGCGACGTATGCCAATATAGATGGCTATACGGGTGGAGAAGAAGCCCCATCTGTGATCAAGCGACCAGAACTGGATCGGTGGATTCTCAGCCGGTTGCAGTCCACCGTGGAACTGGTAGATGCGGCACTGGCAAACTACCATCCGACCAAGGCGGCTCGTGCGGTTGAAAGTTTTATCACGGATTTTTCAAATTGGTATATCCGCAGATCCCGTCGGCGTTTTTGGAGCGCAAAAGCGACGCGAGCCTCCGAATCTGATAATGATAAATGGGCAGCTTACGAAACGGTATATACGTGCCTTGAGGCGACGGCACGTCTCATGGCACCGATTGCTCCCTATTACAGTGAGTGGTTATACCAGCATCTTATGGTCAATACCCGGGATGCAGCTGAGTCGGTTCATTTGACGTGTTTTCCCCAAAAGGATCAGGCGCTGGTAGATGCTGCACTAGAGGCGCGAATGAAGAGTGCACAGGTGATTTCCTCTCTTGTTCTCGGGCTGCGCAACAAGGCCAGTTTGAATATTCGCCAGCCTGTGGGCCGGATACTAGTGGTGGTAGACGAAAAATGTCGGGAGGAAACGGTTTCTCTGGTTGCACCCATCATTTTGGACGAGGTGAATGCACGTACGATTGAATACATTGATGCGTCACATGCGATTGTTCGGCGAAGTGCCCGTCCGAATTTCCGTCAATTAGGTCGTAGAGTTGGGCGGAACATGCCCAAGGTCAAGGAGGCGATTTTGGCTTTGGAACCAGCTCAATTGGAGTCCTACAGTGCAGGTGATCGGGTCATGCTCACAGGGGAGGGGTTTGAGCTAGAATTGCACCCAGGAGATATTGAGATCACAACCGAGGGAGTTGAGGGGTGGCTGGTAGGTCAAGAGGATGGATATACGGTTGCTTTGGATACCGTAATTACAGAGGAGTTACTTCATGAGGGGCTCGCCCGGGAAAGTATTAATCGACTTCAAAATCTGCGGAAGTCAGCGGGATTTGCAGTGACGGATCGGATTCATGTTGATTGCAAGGCAACAAAAGTTTTGCGCACGGCCATTGAACGTTATGTTGGCCGTGTCAGAAACGAAACGTTGGCCATCACGTTCAACTTCGTTCATTCTCCAAAGGGAGAACGTATTGAACGCTTTGATATTGGTGAGGAGTCGCTCACGCTGGGTGTGAATCGTTCAGCGTAGCCTCACCACATGAAGATAGAATAATTGTGAAACCATGGCAGCTCAAAAATCAGCCCAAGTATCCTCTGGGCTTCCAGTAAATGGCCCCGTTAAGACGCCATTTGACGACGAATTATTGGCTCATTTTCGTTCGTTGATTCTTGATAAGCGCAGGCGTGCACTCGACGATATAACGAAGATGCAGGCTCAGATCAAAGACTCACGCGAGCGATCGGAGAGTGATTCAGCCTACAGCTTTCACATGGCTGATGCGGGGACGGACGCAATGGAGCGGGAGAAGCTGTATCTGATGCTGGCTCGCCAAAAAAAATACATTGGTTATTTAGACCGGGCCCTTGAGCGCATTGATAACCGGACCTATGGGGTTTGCAAGGTGACGGGCAATCCTATTTCCCGGGAGCGGCTTGAGGCGGTACCTCATACAGAGATTTCGATTGAGGCCAAGCGTAAGCAAAAGCGATAGGTTCGCATATGCGGCTGTTCTGGATTGTAGCGGGGGTATTGATCCTTGATCAGACGACGAAGGTGATCGTGCGCACCAACATGGATCCAGGCCATTTTGGTGCTATTGATCTTGTGGGAGGCTGGCTCAAGTTTACCTACACCGAAAATCCCGGGATGGCGTTTGGGATTAATTTCGGTCCCGCGGGTCTGATCACGGCGTTTTCGATTATAGCAGCAACTCTGATCGTGATCTACATGCTACGCGTTCGGAATGGCTATCTGCCTTATACAGCGAGTTTGGCATGCATCCTAGGAGGGGCCATTGGGAATATTATTGACCGCCTGTTTTATGGAATGATATTCGGTTATGGTCCTTTTTTTCAGGGGCGGGTGGTTGACTTCATTCACTTTGATATTTGGCATGGGCAGGTGTCTTCATCTATCCCGTTGATTGGTGGAAGCTATTTGTCATTTTTCCCAATCTTCAATGTGGCAGATATCGGGATTGTGGGGGGTGTAATTGGCATTCTACTCTTTCAGAAAAAATTCTTGAGTGGACTGCATTGCTGTCAGCCTGAACCGGCTCCCTCTGAGGAGCATCCTGTTTCTGAGCAGTTGCCCTCCGCAACGTAGCTGCGCGGTATGGTTTTGATGCTTACAGGATTCAGGCTGGAGAGCCTTCTGGCTGAACTTCCCCCCTTTCTGCCGATTCTAATATACGATATTCCTAACAATTTGGGGGATTTTATGCGGATAGATTGACAGCCCCGGCAGGGGGCCTTTGGGGGTATTTGTTCGGTTCTGTCAACCGAGTGCTTCCTAAGGCTTGAAGCCGAGAAGTTTGAACACCCGCTGTTGCGTAGGGCTGATGGCCTCCATCATGACCACTTCGTCTGAGGTGTCTGTACTGATTTTCGGTACCACAACCAGACGGCAAAGCGCGGACAGTTCGTCCATTACTTCGGCAAAGCTCATGACTTTTTCTCCCTCATTATTCCGTTTGGTTCGGGCTTTCTTTTTCGCCTGGGGAGAGGGTTTGGCCGGCTCCACAGCATTCTTGCGCTGCGCAGCTTTCCCCGCTGGATCATCTTCTGCGAACAGTATCGGGGCCAGCTTCCGGCGCAGATGATACTCCACATAGTAGGCCAGCATGCATAAAAACACATGCGCGATCACCCGGTTTTTCTTGCGATGATGAATCGGGCGGACGCGCAACGAGATCGTTTTCATCGTGCGAAAGGCCTGTTCAACCGTGGACAGACGCTTATAATTCGCCACCAACTCGGTCGCCTCCGGCTTCTGTTTCAAGCTTGAACGGATCGCATACAAGCCGTCAAGCCTTTCTGCCTTCGCAATTGCCGCCTCATCGCGCTTATAGGCAAAGTGTTCCTCCTCGATCTCCAGCGTAAAGAACTTCCTCACTTTGTATTTCCCAATCACCCGCCCGACGCGTACGCCAATTTTGCCTTTGCACTTTAACCGGCACTGCTCGCGCTGGGTGGCTTCGACAATTTTGTCCAGGGCTTTCTCCGTCTTGATCAGGAGTTCTTCCCGCTGCCGCTTGCTCTTCTCGGCCTGCAAGGGGTTTCTGCACAGCACCAACCGATCCGCTGGATACAGATCACTGTGAATTTCCATTACATCCTGCTCATCAAACAGACTCATCTGCACCGATTCCTGCTCCACCACCGCACGAATCTCATTCTTTTTCATGGCGGTGATCCAGTCGAGTCCCACGGGGATCAATTCTTCCTGGATCTGCTTCTGCTGCAAGATCCCCCGATCGCCGACCAACACCACTTGCTTGAGACCAAAGGTCTGCTGAAGCTTGGCCACCTGTGCACCGAGCGTACTGACATCTGCGGTATTGCCGCGGAAGACGTCCACCGACACCGGACAACCTTCTGGATCGGTCATCAGACCGATGACGATCTGCTGCTTGCCCCGCTTCTTGTCCCGGTTGTAGCCATAGGCGGCAAACTCATTCTTCCGACCTTCCACATAGCTGCTGGTTACATCATAGAGCACCAGGCCGCCTTCCTTGAGATGGCGCTTGGCTAAACGCTGCTCAATACTTGTCTTGTGTTTGACCAGTTGATCCATCGCATCATACAGATCCTCCTCATCCACACATTTGAGTCCAAGCTCTTCATTGAGGGTGGAGGCAGCGGTGCGCACATCCAACATGGCGCTGGTGGCGAGCTTGCTGGCGGGCTTGATCACACGTGCGGCGATCATGCCGAGCACCAATCGACGGAAGCGGGAATTCTTCGGCGCGATCAGTTCAGGCAGTCCGAGCTGTTTCATGATCCCCAGGACCGCGGCGACATGACCGTGCGGGGTGTTGCTGCGAATGGTGAAGGCGTCTTCAACGGATTTGACCGCGGTGCCGCCCGCGAGGAGAATCCGAAGTCCCTCAATGATCTCCATGGGGAGCTTGGAGATATTGGCGAGGGTGGTTTTGACGGATTTGCCATTGATCCAATTGGACTCACGAATGAGCCAAGTTGGATTGGAATTCCGGTTGGGGATCTTGTCGACAAACATGGACAGACTATATTAGATAAAAAGCGTTGTGACTCCCATAAAAATACGAAATATTTCGGATAAATGCAAATACTGAGCCATTTACTTCCCATTAAATCAAAAACATACATGGACAGGTATATCCCCCAACAAAATACCCGAAAATCCCACCGAACAGGCGGAAATCAATGAAAATAACCCGCTTTTGACCCCGATCCAGAGAAAATCACCGCGAATAAACGGGACGAAGACCTTGATGAAGAGGGGGAATCCTCAAATACAACCGAACAGACGAGAATTTAGGGGGGAAGTTCAGTTCTGGAAGCCGTTTATAGAGGACGATCAGACAAAGTTGCCCGGCAGGAATTGGATTTCCCTCCTTCCAGATAAGGTGCCCAAGTTCGGCAAGCAGTCCCTTGCCTGGCTATTGACTCCCCTGATCAACCATATAATCAACGGCCAAGCTTGAGAGTGCCCGTACACCGGTTATGAGCGCTGATTCATCCACGAAGAAATAGGGAGAATGATTTCTCGGGACGGTCTCAAGGTCCGCCTCTGGGGGAGCGATGCCAAGAAAAATGAATAATCCTGATACTTCATTCGCGAAGTAGGAAAAATCTTCCGCCCCCGTAATTTTCGCGGCTTGACTGACCGAATCCGAGACACGTTCCAGAGAGGGAATCATTTGCAGGGTTAGGTCGGGATCATTCACCGTAACGGGGTATCCATAGTTAATTTGGACCTCAGCGGTAGCACCGGCGCTCGTGGCAATGTGTTCGACTGTATGGCGGATCCGGTCCTCTATTTCCTCACGCACTTCGGGCAAAAATGTACGAATCGTCCCCGTGAGCTTCACCTCATCCGGGATAATATTGCTGCGTACTCCACCATGGAAGGTGCCCACTGTAATGATGGAAGGTGTTGCAGTTACGTCAAGCTGTCGACTGGCGATTGTTTGCAATCCCAGCACAACCTGGCTGCCAACAACGATCGGATCAACTCCGCCCCACGGCACGGCGCCGTGTGTTTGACGTCCTCTGATCGTGATGTGCAGTTCATCTGCGCTAGCCATGAAGGGGCCTGGCAAATAGCTAATGTGTCCCACCCGTTCCGGCCAGACATGCAATCCAAAAACCACCTCTGGAGTGGGATCCTCAAAGACACCTTCACGAAGCATAAGCTCTGCCCCGCCTTCCTCGCCCGCGGGTGCCCCCTCTTCTGCGGGCTGAAAAATGAATTTTATGGATCCCGGCAACTCATCTTTCATGGCGGCCATGACGCTGGCTACCCCCATCAGAATGGCTGTATGGGTGTCATGCCCGCACGCATGCATTACACCAACATCCATCCCATTGTAGGTCGTTCGGACCTTTGATGCAAAGGGGATGTCTACCATTTCAGTGACCGGCAGCGCATCCATGTCAGCACGGAGGGCCACAATCGGTCCGGGTTTGCCTCCCTGCAGGAATCCGACCACTCCTGTATGAGCAATTTCTGTTTGGACCTCCATGCCAAGTGAGCGCAGATGATCGGCGACGAGTGCAGCGGTCCGAAACTCCCTGTTACTTAACTCAGGATTCGCATGTATATCCCGGCGCCACTCAATCACATCTGACTCAACAGACGCGGCATGCAGATCCAGAGCTTGATGAAGGGGCGCACGCTCCTGTGCTTGCGCTTGTGCAGAAAGCACGACTCCAAGTAAGGGGATAAGACATAAGACGAAGAGTAGCATTCTATCGGAGAACATTAAAAAGTCGGCTGTATTTGATGGTGACTGTACGCCCCAGGCTGTTATGGAAGGGTTGGCTGGATTCACTCACATCGTTAAAGACAATGAACAATCCCGTATTTGCAGACTGAAGCCAACCCAGTCTCAGATTGGCAGACCACAGGTCCCCTGCGCTGTCGCTGTACTGAAATAGTCCCTGAATATACAGTCGGGGCGTAAATGAATAGGAAAGTCGAGTTCGGAATAAGTTGATCACAAAATCTCCATTTGGCAAGTGCACATCATTATACGACCAGTTAAGCTCAGTGGTCAGTGCCTCATTGGCACGGATTCGGAAGGTAGTTGACACGTTTCTACGCGTACCGCCAAAGAAGCCTCCCAGGATCGCACGGCTACTGATACTCACTTTGCGTCCTTGATTGGTGATCAGTACGAGTTGTGCTTCTCTGTGGTCATAGGTGCCGGCGGGGACACGCACTTTGCCTGAAATTTCGAATTCTTCCTGGACCCCTTCACGGGTAAGATTGATTCCGGTATGGACTTCAAATCCGCCCTTCCATTCAAAATGATTATCGATGTGCCAGCGCCCTCCTTCCTGGAATCCCCTAAAGTCCCAGTACCCCTGGTAACTTACATGAGGGCGCAACTCCAGGAGTCCAAGTGAGTTTTCCGGTCGCCAGGCATAAAGGACGAGACCGGTCAGTTTGCGGTATTCACTGTTTCTTCTCAGGAATCCAATTGCTGGATTGAAGTTTTCAGCTACCTGTGTAAAGGTCGTATTGATGCGCCATACATTTGAGAGATAGGATACATTCATATTGAATGCATGCTCAGCTCCGCTCAAGTGTGGTGAAAATGTTCGTGCAACGAAGCCAGAAAGAGTTGTATACTGACCGATTCCCCATCGCCCGTCTATAGCTAGGGCCTGATTATTTTCCTCCACGGGTACGGATTCGCCGGCATCAAGATGAAGTCGACTGGTTGCCATGATTCCGACTGCAGAGCGGTTTGAAAGGTCTTTTCGGATGCGTGCTACCGAGAAGTTCGTCCCGGCGGCAGTTCCTTCAACCTCGCGGGTCTGCATGGTCAGCAGGCCCACATTGACTCCCGCGGTCTGTCCTGAAAGCCGGGTTCCTCCGAGGATAGGGATCAGTTCTCCATCCGGTCCGATACCGATGCGTCGACTGAAAAAGAGTTCGACTTCCTGTCCACTGAACTCGGAGACGCCCACCGAGAAAAGCCCTGCATTCTCAAGGAAAAAGGGGCGTTTCTCGGGGAAGAAGAGATTGAACCGGTCCAGATTCACCTGCTGCTCATCGACCTCAACCTGTGCAAAATCCGTATTGTAGCTGGCATCGAGTGTCAGACTTGGAGTGAGGCTGTATTTGAGATCCAAACCAACCTCAACATCCGGGTCAACTTGAGGGTTTCCAGGCTCAAATGTTCGAGTCATGTTCCCAAGCGTATAGGGGACGACTTGGAGGTTGCGGGGTTGAGGGACAATCAGTCCGGAGACATGGCCAGCCCTGGAGACTCTGCTGAGTTGATATTGTCTGGGCATGCGGGTCCAGAAAGAGCGTTCGTTATGCCGGCGGATATTCCGCTGAAAATTTACTCCCCATGTCTGCTCGCGTGTCGCGGGGAAGCGAATGGTTCGGAATGGGATCTCGAATTCCGCACTCCATCCATCTTCGGTAGTGCGGGTTTGCACATCCCAGGATCCATCCCAATTGATGTTGAAGCCCCCACCGCTGCCAGTCTGTTGCCGTGCACCGAAGGCTCCCTGACCTTCATTGGTCACCTGGGCATCATATTCAATACCAGCAGGGTTCGTACCAAAGACAAAACCATTCTGCCCATCTAGGTACGTATCAATGATCATCTGAAAGCTGTCTGTTTCATCAAGCGGAGCATCACGGCGGGTATCAGAGACAATGATCTCTTCTGGTTCACGATCGTAGCAGATCACACCCACATACAGTGCACGGTCCGTGTAGACTAGATGCACTTCTGTTCGCTCGCTTGAGGGTTGTCCTTCTTGTGGTGTTGTTTGCCAGAATTCAGTGATGGGCGTTGCTTGTGAATAAGCAGGATCACCAATCACAGTGCCATCCAGTACGGGTGCTACATCTGTATACGCCGCCGCCGCAATGGGTATAGATTGCGGCTCTGAACTGGGCATTGAGGACTGGGCACTTACGAGCGTAGTGGGAACCAGCGATACGAATAAGAAGCAAAGGGGACGCACTGCCGTGTAAGTAGTTAGAGGTGACAATTTACGGTAAGGAAACCTATTTTATTCGCTGGTAACAGGAAATGCATTCCTTTAACGGAGAAACAACTCCACCCCTTTAATGAAAAAACAACATAGTCCGGGTGATCCAAAGCGCATGTGGGGCGGTCGCTTTGTAGAAGAAACAGATAGGCTGGTGCAGGCTTTCGGCGCATCAATAGATGTAGACAAACGGATGGCACTGGAGGATATAGAAGGCTCCATTGCACATGCATCAATGCTGATGTCTCAGGGGATTCTTTCCGAAGAGGAGTGCAAAGCGATTTGTACAGGGCTGGAAGAGATCCGGGAAGATATTCTTGCACAGAAATTTACCTGGGACCCCGTGCTTGAAGATGTCCACATGAATATCGAGCACGAGTTGACCAGACGAATTGGTTCCGTGGGCGGAAAATTACATACCGCACGAAGCCGTAATGATCAGGTCGCCACGGATTTACGCTTATGGCTGCGAAGGGCAGGAAAACAGATTGAGGCAGAGTTGCATGCATTCCGGTCAACGTTTGTTCATCTTGCGGAAGCACATCTGGATGTGGTTATGCCGGGCTATACGCACCTGCAGGTTGCACAACCGGTTCTTTTTGCACATCATCTGATGGCTTATTACGCGATGTTCAGCCGGGACTCAGAGCGCCTTTCTCAGACATTGGAGCGGATGAATGATTCGCCTCTTGGTGCTGGAGCTCTGGCAGGGACGGGGTTTGATATTGATCGGGATGCAACCGCGGAGCAATTGGGATTCAGGGGAGTGGCTTTGAATTCGATGGATGCAGTCAGTGATCGGGATTTTGTACTGGATTTCCTCTCGTTCAGCAGTATTGCCATGGTGCACCTGTCAAGATTGAGCGAAGAACTCATTCTGTGGTCTAGCCAGGAGTTTGGCTTTATCACGTTGCCGGACAGTCATACTACGGGCAGCAGTATCATGCCCCAGAAAAAAAATCCTGACATGTGCGAACTCATTCGAGGGAAGACTGGCAGGGTGTGTGGTAGCCTCGTGGCATTGCTAATGACAATGAAGGGTTTGCCTCTGACCTATAACAAAGACATGCAGGAGGATAAGGAGGGGGTTTTTGATGCGGCGGATACCCTCCGGGTGTCCCTCAAGATTTACTCCGCGATGCTTTCCGGCGTTCAAGTCCATGCAGAGCGTATGAGAGCTGCTGCTGGTTCTGCATTCAGCAATGCTACAGATCTGGCAGATTATTTGGCACGCAAGGGGGTGCCATTTCGAGAGGCACACGATGTAGTAGGGCATTTGGTTGCAATCTGTCTGAAGGAAGGGATCCCTCTGGAATCATTACCAATCGAAAAGATGCAACAGGCCATCCCTCCATTGAGGCGGATGTGTTGGAATGTCTGGAGTTGGATTCAGTTGTGAATGCGCGGAACAGCCTTGGTGGAACGGCAACAAGAGAGGTAGAGCGGCAGATCAGGCTTGCACAAGAGCAATTTAAGCGTGAAGTTGCCGGCTGAAAATTCGATTGATCCAGTTCACTCCTGTAAGTGCGAATGAAATAGACAAGCTCCTACCAAACGGTATGCACCGTGTCGTATAGCTCTGGCTAACTGTGACAGTTGAATCCATAATCTGTCCAACTATCCAGGCTTATTTTCAGGCAAGGTAATTCGCTGGTCAAACTATCCGAAAAGCCCAGACTACATCGGTTGATTGAGAGCACAATCGTTGGTACAGCGCCGACAACGGAAATGATGGCGATCAAGACATTGTACTTGTTATCCATCACACCAATCGTGCCGTATAAAATCTCTAAGTTACTTTGTGACTGGGGGATCAGCCCTGAAGATGCCATGTTCTTTTGGATTTGTAAAATCCAAGGGTTTTCTCCAGTATCAACTTGCCACCCTCATTTAACTCACGAAGTAAGGTGAAGGCACGTGTGGCTAAATTCAGGGGACCATATTCCAAACTAACACGATTTAGACTTGAACTGGGTTTGTTGTGATGGATTTGGGGTAAGTGTAAGCAACGGGTAGCGTTGACTGTGATTGCGTTGTTCTCTCCTCACGACTGAGCAGGTGGGTCAAACACAATCCCCAGTAATGTTCCCGATTCTTCTCCATCGGTCAGCCTGCACCGAACGTGCTCGTCAAAGGCGAATTCTTCACGGAAATCGCCGTAAGGGACCATGTCTGAGTTCAGTGCACAGATGTATTGGGTACCAGTGCGCTCGGTAACCTCGTGTGCTCGCTCAAGGGCAGCCGCCCGTTGTCGCGAGTCAACGCCATCGTACATTTCGCTGTCGTGAACTAGAAAATCAATAGACAGGCCGCGACTGGTGCAGAATTCGAGAATCGCAAGGTCAAAGCAGAATATCTTCATTTTACCAATCCCATCGCTCCCACTCCTGCTGATTTCGATGTCGAACTTGAACCCTGAATCGGCCATGTTGATTATTAGACTCCCAGGCACTTTGTACAGTGCCTGAGAGTTAAGATTGAATAGTTGCACAGGGATCGCCCAAGTATCACGGCGCTCCTGATGGTCGCGGGTAGCTAGATCCGTAAGTTCAACCTTATCCCGTGCAATCTGACGTTTATCAGACTCTATCTGACGCCAGTGTTTAATTTGGCTTCTCACATGCTTTAATTCTTCACATTTTGTGCTATGCCGCTCACGTAACTTGACCATTTCCTTCAATGCTCCGTGTTGGCTGAGTATCTGCAGGAGGTCGGCACGGGCTTCCGTCAGATCCCGAATCTTGCCGTGTGTCTCCGTCATGTTTTGTTCGAGGCGGGAGATCTCTTTTTCTAGGAATCGTCGACGATCCTTGATGACTAGGTCGTAAAATTCTTTTGCCTCCGCAAGCGATCTTCGTGTCGTCTCAGAGAACACCACCCCCATTTCCCTGTACACCTGCTCGATTGACTCCGTCGATGGTGGTTCTTCTGACTTGATGGCCTGCTGGTAGAGTTTCAGGCGCCGGGCGGCGAGGATGTTCGCGTTCGTGGCAGCGTGAAGCGTTTCAGTAAGCTGATTGGCCTCTTGCTGGATCGACTCGTATTGGGGATGAACTTTGAAGTTGTCAAGTGCACGAGAGCTATCCTCAATCTCCTGCGACAGTGTGACATATTCGGCTTCTAGTTTTCCGATGTTGCCACCGATGTAGGGCACATCTCCGCTTTCCACGAGCTTGTGAAGACTCTTAAGTTTCGCGTCACGGTCCTTTATCTGTTGCCATTCCACCGCCCGTTGCCAGTCCAGTCCAAGTAGCAATGCCACGTGAAGCTGCATGTCCCATGTCCTTTGGTTTGGGTAATGGGAAAAGGGGTCACCAAATGCGTAGTGTCCCCGCCGAACGAAGTAGGAAATGAGGCTGCGAAACGACGGGTTGTATTTCGGAGCCTCAGGTGTCGTTAGCGAAAACAATGCTTTCCCTAGAAGCGTTCGCCATTGCTTTTGAGTGAATGATCGTTCCTGCATCAAATTGGGAGGAGGGACGTCTGGCCAGCTTTCACCCAAACCTGAAACCGTCACAGTTCTTGGGCTCGCGACTGCCCGGGTGACGGTGATTTGTTCGTCGCCGAGAGAAAACTCCATCGTGAATATCCATTCCATCAAGTCCTGGACTGCCAGTCCCTGTCCACGATTAACTCTGGCACCCAGACAAAAATGGATAATCTCTATCAGGGTAGACTTGCCCAATCCGTTGCGAGTATCTTTTCTGGACGATTCCTCTACACGGTCAGCCAGTACCACATTCAAACCCGATGTGAACCTGACTGGGCGGAACGAGGTCTTATTAGCCCTGATCTCTTGGATCATGGTGTTCCCCTTACGACGAGCCCGCCTTCAAACCGTATTGCTCGCAGTGAGTAGAGCATTGTGAGAGCAAGGACGAACCGCTCGAATGTACCTACCGCCTTGGCCTCGCGAACGGCTTCCCACAAGCCCGTCACGGTGCAGGGCTGCAGGAGTTCGGAGAATATCACGGCCCCGGCACCGAGCAAGGTTTGCTCCGCAGGTACGTGTTTGGTTGGGTGGATCATCGCTCGAACACCTCACAGGTTTCGAACAGATATATCAACACGGTCTCGGCGGCGTATTGGATCTTGAGATTCCCAAATCCGCGCCGAGCGAACAGACACATTGAATTGAAGAGGTCTTCGCCAGAAGACGCACCCTCCTTGCGAAGCTTGTAGTAGTGTTCAAGGAAGCCAAAGATCAGGCGATTTGGGAATTCGGAATCGTCCTGACTCAATGACTGAATAAATGAGCGTACTTGGGGTGTCGCCGTAAGATGGGAACGGATAATATTCTGGGATGACACTGAAAGACCGTTCTTTTGGATCTTATCCTCTAGGGATATTCTATAGAAGTCCTGCTCCGGTGGTGGAGGTGGTATCTCGTTTACCCACCGCGTGGCCTCTTCAAGTTCGCGGAAGCTCACGGTAGCCATCGCTTCCTCCATGGCTGCAGCAACCTTGCTTTCATGGTCGTTCTTGATTGAAAGAAGGCGATCCACAGGGTAATCTTGCTCCCCATGAGGATGTGCATCAATTTTTGCATGACAGTTTCGGCAAACAAACAGAAGATTGGATAGTGAGTTCCGTTCCTGCTTTGTCATCGCCTTATTAAATCGGGCCGATGGGCGTCCTCTGCGTTCTCCTCCGTGCTCTCCAGCGATGTGTGCGGCTTCACCCATCAGAACAAAACCGCGACCGTCGGCACGATACTCCAAAAGCAGTTGTTGGCACGATGGCATAGTGCATCGGTTGCCGCTAAGTAGGGCCAAATGAGTCCGGACTGAACTGGAGGCACTCATTGGGTGATGCACTGAAGTTGGAAACGCTTTGATCCTTGGGTCCAGTTCAGAAACATGGCGAGTTGGCTGGAGGGACTCCGACGAAAGTCGGATATGGCCAACGCCGTCACCCGAACTGCATTGTAAAACAACCCTCGGACTGGAATGGATATTAGCATGACGGGTCTATTGGGACCCGCTGTAGCCAACAACGGCATGTGGTGGTTCCTTAATTGCAGGGCTAGGATGGATATCAGTATGACGGATCTATAAAACCAGCTTAGCGGTGCATGATCAGATACTCTTTCTCAACCTACGCTGTTACCGTCTAGGGAGCTACTACGTTCCGTCTCTCTGGATCCGTGCCTACCGCCTGCATTCATGGCTAACTTCTCTCTTGTTCAGGGGACTATTGGCCGTAAAACGGCGTCAGTATGACGCCAAGTACCACGGCATCCATGCGAACATGATCTCAGGTGTCATCTGACCCACACGCGGGAGAAAAGGAGTCCGAGTGAGAAAGACAGGCGAATAGATACTTCGCAGGTCCTACGGTTCTTTTGGAGAGTCCGAGGCTCCATTCACAGAGCCCATTAGGACTGCAATGGGCCGTAGGCTGTCGATATTCTCAAAGAAGATTTTTATCGTTGCTGTCAGCGGCACGGCAAGAATCATACCTGCTACGCCCCAGAGCCATCCCCAGAATATGAGAGATACAATCACCAGAAGGGGGCTAAGGTTCAGACTGAACGCCATGAGCCTTGGATCAACAACATTGCCCATGACCATCTGGATGAGCCACATCAACAGCGCAGCTATGATGGGGATCGTTAACGTATCAAACTGCAGTAATGCGAAGCCGAACGGAAGGATCACGGCAACGAACGAGCCGATGTTAGGGATGTAGTTCAAGACAAATGCCAGAAATCCCCAGAAGATGGAATAGTCAACCCCCAGGATCCAGAGGACCAGGAAGATTAGCAGGCCCGTGCCTACACTGACTAATGTCTTTGCGACAAGGTATTGGCGAACTTGCTGGCTGATATTGTCGGTCACAGAGGCAATTCGAGCTGCAATACTCTCGGGATAGGCACGCCGGACTTTTACTACCAGTTCGCCACTTCCTGCCAGAATAAACAGCATAAACAGGAGGACTAAAAATGTATTTCCTGCAAAGGTAAACGCCTCGCCAATTCCGCTTTGAAGTAATGTAGAAACGATAGATGGATCAATGACCTGACTCAGGTCCAGTCGACCTTCGTCTAATCCCATCACTGCCGCAGCACTCTGGAGGAGTGCTTCAATATCTGCAATGACCGTTTGGATGCGTGGTAGATAACGATCCGCAGCGGTTGCCAACGACTGTGCACTCGAATACACGACATATCCAATGATTGTCGCGGCTGCAGCAAGCACCACAAAAACGACGACCAAGGCAATTGCCATGGGGATTCGGCGTGCCTTGAGATAGAGTACGATGGGCTGAAATATGAACGATAGAAGCAGTGCCACAGAAAAAGGCACAAGGACACTGCGGAGTTCAAGCAGTGTGACTCCGACAAAAAATGCCGCAATCAACCCCAACAGGAAGGATACAATTCCCTGGGGCTTGAAATTTGAGAAGTCTACACCTGAACTTGCCACTTACGCTTCTGTTGTTTTCTTATTGAATGCTTTATTTGCGAATCCGCTCCCAAATCCAGATCACAAACATCGCGCCAAGAACGGCAACGAGTAGGCTACGCCAGTCGAAGCCCACTACACCGACACCAAAAAATACGCTGCCAGCCCAGCCACCAAGAAGGCCGCCGATAATCCCGATGACCATGGTTTTGAATATTCCGTACCCCTGTCGTCCAGGATAGATCCATCTTGCTAGTGCTCCGGCAAGAAGTCCAAAAAGTGCCCAACTAAAGATTCCCATGATACCTCAAATGTGTGTGAAGAAATCTGTAGTACGGGAGTTGGAGGCAACTGGGTTCAATCGAATCATCGTTTACCAGTGGTACAGAAGACTCAGTATATGTCCAGGGCCATCAAATCCATCCTCGAAGGGAATGTACGCATAGTCTGCATCAATGCTGTCAAAGAACAATCCAATCCCAAAAGTATAGCCCCGCAGTTCATCATTGGAGATATAGCCACCACGCAGGTCAACCAGCTCCATGATTGTGACTCCGCATCCGAGGTGTAATCGAGTCAGGCGATCATCAAACAGGTGAGAGGCTTCAATATTTATCATCAAGTCCAAGAGACGGGCCTCGTCGAATGCGGTGATGATTTGCAGTGGTGACAGGGCAATGCCTCCTTGTGCTAGACGCGGGAGGGGGGTCCGTTCTGTTTCCAAGGTACTCATACGGCCGAGATTGCGGAGTGCTGCTCCGAAGTTCAAGCGTCCATCAAGGACATCTGCCTGGACCCCAAAATCTATTGCATACCCGGATGCATTGGTATCAAATATCCGCTCGCGAAGATATTTGGCAGTCATTCCTATTCGTAGTCCACTGAGGACGCGTGCATAGCTCACTCCAGCACTAATAAATTGGGCACCGAAGAGGCCATCTGGTTCTCCAGGCTGGGTTCGTGCCTCCAGATCACCACTATCCGTAGCAGTCAATGACAAGCCCCATGCGCTGTTAAAGCCAATTGGAAGCTGAGCGGCAACGTCATAGGCTCTAATATCACCGATCCATAGGCGATGGGATCCGGCCGCGGAATTGCTCCCCCCGGCTAATCCAGCCGGATTCCAGTAAGTCGCGAAGGCATTACGAACATTTGATACTTGTGCATCACCCATTGAACCTGCCCGTGCGTTGACCCCGATCCGCAGAAAACTCAAACCAGTCTCCTGTGCCATGGCGGGAGCGGCCAGTAAGGTCAGTCCCAAAATTACAAGTATGCGCATGCTCACAGAAAAAATCGCAGAGTAATAAGATGCATTGTGCCCAGAGCATACGGCTCTAGCACAACGGTATACGCAACCTGTGTGACCAGAAGACCCAGGGGCTGCTCAACCATAAATCCTGCACTGGGGCGCGGACCACCATCTGAGAACTGTTCCAGTCGTCCCATCCCGGCACGAATGACGAACTGGGGGATCAGAGTATATTCTGCACCCAGTCGAAAATGGTTTTGATGGAGGGTAAGCTCACGCGCATCGAAGGTTTCTCGTGGTGCCGTTCCTGTGAAGATAACACTAGGTTCCCAGATCTGTCGTACAGAAAAGCTTGATTCGTACTCGGCAAGAAGTTGTAGCCGCTCTTCCAGAAGGATCCAGGATGCTCCAATGCGCAAGCGCGTCGGGAATTTATCTGTCACTCCAGCTCCATCCTGGTTAATTGTGTCCCAACTGTACTTTGCCAGGAGGTCGTCCAGAACCAAACCGACGTGTAAAGAAGGGAGGACATGAACCCCTACGCCAATATCAAGACCAAAAGTTTGGACGGCTGGCAGGTCACTATGTAAATCGTTCCGAAATAGTTGCAACCCTACGCCAATCGAAGCTTTGCTACTCACGCGTACCCCGAAGGCAGCAAAGAAAGCATATTCATTCGTTGAGACCATGCTGATATGGTAGCCACTTGAATTGCGTTGGTCAATATCCTGAACCCCCGTATGGATAAGTCCAGCAGCAATACCCGCCAATGGTCTGAGTGGGGTCTGAAGCTCTACGAATTGCAGCTGGCGATCCTGTGTCATCAGCGCTGCACTGAGGCCAAGGCTCTGACTCTTGATATAGGGGGCAAGTGCAGGGTTGTAAAATGGGCTGGCAAGACCAGATGCGTCCCCAGCCAGGGCATTCCCGACGGCAATTCCCCGGCCCCCAAATCCCATGCGACCAATCTGTCCGGCAGTCTGGGCCGTGGCTATGCCGGGCAAAAGCAGCAGAAGACACAAGTACAAGGAGTATCTCATTTCTATTCGGCGATCAAGATTTTACCCCAGAACGTATCCTCCTGCGCCTGAATGGCATAGAAATAGGGGCCATTTGCCAATCGCACCCCTTGCTCATCTGTACCATCCCAGACCACTTCATTTGCTCCGGCAGAACCGGTTGCAGAGGAGATCTCTCGAACAAGAGTCATACTGAAATCAAAGATTCGGATGGTCACCGTCTGCGGTTGAGTCAAGTCATAGCGCAGGCGGACTAAGCGATCCGTTGAGGGTGAAAACGGGTTTGGATAAGCATAGGTTGATACCTTCGGCACCCGCTCTTCTGGAATGATTGCTGGAAGTCCGGTTGGGTCAAGTGGGATCTCTGTTCGAAAAATCCTCCAGGAATTTCCCTGGTCTATACTCTTGAACAGTCCGTCCTGTGACGAAACCCAAACTGCATCCTCGGTTACTTCAACGGCATATACTCGTGCGTCAGGGCGCATACTTCGCACCGGATCCTCACGGTCAATGAATTCATTCTTGAAGAAAAATGTGGTCCCATCGTCCCGGGATTGGTATAATCCTCGTTCGCAGGCAACATAGATTCGTGGGCCATCAAACGCAAAGTCGGAGCACTCTTCGCCATGCAAAGCGGTTTGGAAAGTGGCACCTTGGTCACGGGTGACAGCTATTCCGTGGCCTTGGCCTCTTCCTCGCCCCGGCCAGTTCGTCATCCAGATCGCCGGGGGTTGTGTTCCGCGGGGCTGCTCTTCAATGGAGATAATCCAGTTTCCGAGCATACCGTCTTCTGTTGTGTAGTGATACCAACTCGTGCCTCCGTCTTCCGAGCGATTGAGGCCGCCTGCCGTTCCTGCCCAGATCGTGCCGGTTTCATCAACCAGTACGGCATAAGCCTGAAAGTTGAGGCCATGAAACATGTTAACAGCAACATTGACCGGTTGTACCGTGAACGGGAAATCATATCCTAATTCCGGTCCAAGGTAGGAGGTCGTATCTGGAGGCAGTACGACACGCTCCCAGGTTCGCCCCAGATCGGGGCTGCGACGAAGTCCCGCGAGTTGTCCTGCAATCCAAAGAGTTTCGGTGTCAGGATCAAAATCCAAATCCCATGGTGCGGCTTGTGCCGGGACGGTAATGGGTAGTGTGGTGAGCGGAACTGTTCCGTAGGTGATCCGGGAATCTTCCGGGTTGTCAAGAAATCCGGTGGTTACCGGATCATCGTCAGCCGGTGGTGCAGGAAGCCAGTAATTCCACGTATTTCCACCGTCGGGAGAGTGCAGGATTCCAGTGATTTCGTTGACTCTCTGCAACCGCCCCTCACTATCTCTTTGAGTGTATTGATTCCCCACACCTGCCCAGATAGATTGATTACTGATCGCCAGTGAATAGACGGAGTTTGAAAAATCCTGAAACGGTTCGGCAGCGACAGCCTGCCACGTATCTCCTCCGTCATGTGATACATTCAGATAGGGCCCTACCCAGATCGAAGGACCTGCCGCGGCAAGGTTCGTAATGTTGTTGGAAAGGATTCCAGGGGAAAGTACCAGGTCTTGTGCTTGTAGCGGAGCGACAAGGATTACCAGCATCCCAAAGAGTGCACGAGATATCATTCGTAGATCTCCAATGTATGACGGACCTGTTGGCTGCGCAGCCCGGCGCGGTCAATTGCTTCAAATATGAAGGTGTTCAAACCAAGACTATTCGAGCTCAAAATGAAAACGGTACGTGTATAAAGGCCATCTCCAGCCTTGACATCTCCACTTTCAACACTTAATCCGCAGGGACTTAGGTTCCCGTCGTCGCAAAGCGGGAATCGGGTACCGGGATCAGACTCGTTCCAAAACTCCACGGTCCTCACATTTTTGAGTCCGTCGGGATCGGAGACTTCCGCAATGAAAGTCAGGGTTTGGGGAGGTTCGCCAGCAGCAGGTCGCTGGATTCTGTCGGGAATTGTCAACTCCTCAATGACCGGGGGAAAGCTGGGCTCAAAGGTGCGTACATATTCTAACGTAGTTCGAGCTTCACCACCGAGGCGATTATTTTCATCAATGGCATAGACGAGGACGGGGTAATCCTCGACATCCAGTGCGCTCAAGGTTATATTAGCGCTGCCGGTATGGAGGTTATCTCCCTTGGATGACAGGCTGCCGGTGCGGAGCGGGGTCCCGGTGGTGTCTGTGGACAAGATTGCGTAAGAAACCTGCGCTACCGGGCTACCTGGCGCTACAACTTCAACCATGAGCTTGATCGTGATATGCACGCTATCGCCCTCAATGGCAGATTGGTCTAGGAAGCTGAAGTCAATGCGTTGGGGGGTGATCGAAAATTCTGTGATCTGCGGGAGTCGTTCAGAAGTCCCCGGGAGTGAATCTGGTACAGAGTCACAAGCAGTCCCGTAAGCGATCAGCAGAAGAAAAATAAATCGATGTGTGTGTGTCAAGGTAACACCTATACACTGTAAAGAGGCTTGATACTGAAACACAGAATAAAAATGGCCAGGGTGAAATAGCCGATTAGCCGCCGTCGGTTTGTGAGGGGGTGGGACAGTGGAACAGGCGGATGGTCTACCTTCACCACAAAGATCAGCAGCAGGCACCACGGGAACCAGCCAAAGTACCCAAACCAGTTCAACACGTCCGGCACTGTCGATGCGAAGGAGGCAAGTACGAGAATCGTCAACGTCATCAGCCACCATCGTCCATCAAATACGCGACGTGTACAGAGCGCTAAAAATGCGCCAAGAATGAACCAGAGCAAGATTTTTCCGATCAGTTCACTTCCAGTCATGGTAGTGAACATGCCGGGAAGCGCCAATGCAGCTCCCACGGCCATAGATGAGAGCATCATGAAAATGAATACACGGGAGATCCTGGCGTGCCATTTCGGTCCGAAGAGCGCATAGACGATGTGGCCTCCGTCTAACTGGCCGACGGGCATCAGGTTAAGTGCCGTAAAAAAGAGTCCCAACCAAGCCGCGAACAAGAGGGGATAATGATACATTTCGTACAGTGGAGGCACATTTGGGAATACCTGTGTAAGTGCCCAGTACAGTGGGGTTGCTCCCAGAGTCAGCCGACTTCCTGGAGGTGCATCAGAGATTGGGGTCTCTGGAAATCTTCCAGTCGCTCGAATATAGTCAAGTAGCGGTTCATGCCCTCCAACGCCAAACATATACTCGGGGGAGGGCAAGGTTGCCATTGCCCAGACCAGAAGGATCAAGACCATCACAAACCCGGCAATTGGCCCCGAAGCACCAATATCAAAGAGCTTTGTCAGGTTCGGGATCGGTTCGCGGATACTGATGACGGCCCCAAGCGTGCCAATCCCGATCAGGGGAGATGGAATGAAATAGGGGAGCGAGGTTTTGACGCGATGAAGTCGGCCAGCCACATAGTGACCGAATTCATGGATGGTCAAAAAGGCGATCAGTGCCCCACCAAATGTAAATGCATCAGCCAGAAACGTTGTAGTAAATGGGATTCCGCCAATATTGAGCACGGTATCTCCTGCTTCCCAGGCTACACTTCGACCAATGAACATCACTGCGCCGGTAAGGGCGGTGGAGAGAAGCGTTACCACGAATAGCCCGGCATGCAGCAGGTAGCGGTTACGGGTCAACAATTGGGATGCAGGCAGTGCATTGGGAGCGAGGAAATGATCCGCGCTTTATACTGTGCATCGCGAAAGTGTTCAACTTCGGGTCAGTTCTTTTAGGCCTGTTTCAATCCGGTTGAATGCTTTTCGCAAATCTTCCATGGAGGAGGCATAGGAAATTCGGATGCCATCGGGGTCCCCGAAAGCGGCTCCGGGAACGAGTGCCACGAGATGCTCCTCAAGTAGATAGAAGCAGAGGTCGTCACTGGAATTGATGACGCGGCCGGATGGAGCAACCGTACCATAGTAATCACTGACCTGCGGGAACAGGTAGAATGCTCCTTCGGGTTTGGGAACGTTCACCCCGGGTAGTGCACGTAATCGTTTTAGCAAATAATCCCGACGCTCACGGAATGCCTGTACCATGGACTGAATGGGTTCTTTATCCATATTGAGTGCGGCGATACCGGCTCGCTGGGAGATGCTGCTTGGCGCGGAGGTAAGTTGTCCCTGCAGCTTGGCAGCCTGCTTTACGATCTCCAGTGGTCCTGCCATATAACCCAGTCTCCAGCCAGTCATGGCAAAGCACTTGGAAAAGCCATTCACTGTGATCGTACGCTCCTGCATTCCGGGGAGGCTGGCGATCGGAACATGAACTGCATCATAAATAACATGCTCATAGATCTCATCTGAGACGACAACGACCCTTTCATGTCCGTGCAATACTTCTGCGAGGGCACTCAATTCCTCTTGGGTATATACCGAGCCTGTGGGATTTGAGGGAGAGCAGAGGATAAGTACGCGCGTACGCTCAGTAATGGCACCTGCCAAAGCCTGTGGAGTCAGGCGGTACTGCGTCTCTGCGGTCGTGTGGGCAATGACGGGGCTTGCACCAGAGAAGCGGGTCATTTCGGGGTAGCTGACCCAGTAGGGCGCAGGAATCAGGACCTCGTCTGTTTCTGCGGCAAGTACAGATACAGCCAGAGCGACCGACTGTTTTGCTCCGTTGGAGCACAGAATTTGGTCTGGTGTATAGTGCAGGTTGTTTTCGCGGGCGAATTTTGCGCAGATAGCTTCTCGCAGTTCTGGCATCCCCGGATTCTGAGTATATCGTGTGAAGCCATCCCGAATTGCCTGAATACCCGCTTTGGCAATTGGCTCCGGGGTATTAAAATCGGGCTCTCCGGCACTCAGGGCAATCACATCGGCTCCCGCACGTTTTAGTTTTTTTGCACGCCCGGCCATGGCGAGCGTAGCAGAGGGTTGCATAGATGCGACACGAGGGTTAAATGATTCAGACATTTGGGTGACAAGATCTTTCCGTATCAAACTAATGGCGATTACTTTTGAGCCACAAAACTTAAGTGTTTCAGTTTTGTGTAGTTGCTGATGGCAGGATATTCCAAGAGCTGATTTTCTATGGTTTTTGGCTCCTTATATCAGGTGTAAAGATCAAACTGAAAAGTCTCTGACTCTCTGGTCCACTGAAGTTTTATTTTCGCCAAGGTGGCATTCCAAAAATCTCGCTCGGTCTCAGAGAATTCGTTCCAATGATCGTATATCGCAGATTTACCTGGAAGCGGAGCGAAACGTATCGGCACGCTTTTGAACAAGACAAGGACTTGATTGTTACAACTGATCGCGGGCACGGCATCAGTATAGAGTTTTTGTTATGGATGCACTAGGTTGGATATCATTCCGGTTTAGTGCGCCGTGCCCGTATGTCAACCGCTTGCAAAAACGTTGCTATAGAGCGTTTCACTAAAGCGCCGATCTCTGTCTACAACTCGTAGTCTTCTCGGATAGCGTGCATCGTTGCGCTAGCCGACAGAACAACTCCCGGGACCCCCGCTCCTGGGTGTGTTCCCGCTCCTACCAGATATAAGCCTTCTACATCTTCGCTTCGGTTATGAGGGCGAAACCAAGCAGTCTGCGTGATTCTTGGCTCAATGCCAAAGGCATTCCCCAGAGTGGAATTGTATTGAGATTCAAAATCATTTGGGGTAAAGACATGTTGGACTTCAATTGAAGTTCGCAGATCTTCCAGTCCCCATTTCTCAAGGGCGCTGATCACGCGATCAGTCATCAAGTCAGTGGCAAGATCCCAGTCTGTGCCGGAAGCGAGATTTGGAACGGGGACAAGGATATAGATACTCTCACCTTCTAGAGGTGCCATGGCCGGTTCAGTTCGGCTCGGTACATGCAGGTACATACTGAAATCATCAGACAGGATTTTTCGGTCGAAGATATCCTGCACCAAGCCTTTGTAGCGCGGTCCAAGGATTATGGTGTGATGAGACAATTGCGGATATTTTCGTCGCACTCCAAGGTAGAGCAAAAAGCAGCTCATTGACTGATGATTTTTTTTCAGTCGGGAATTTGTCCAGCGTTTACATGCAACATGATCCAGCAGTTTGCTATATGTGTGCTCCACATCAGCATTGCTGACCACAATGTCTGCGGGGAGGGATGACTTGGTATTTTTCTGTTCGTCAAATATCTGGACCCCCGTGACGTTGGGGCGTGATCCTTTTTCCTCAGAGACAACGATACGCTGTACGGCGGTTTGGAGTCGGACCTGACCACCGATATCTTGAAATAATTGTGCAAATCCTTTAACAAGACTGTACATCCCCCCGTTTGCATACCACACGCCATCTTCTTTTTCAAGATAGGGGATCATGAGAAAGATAGAGGGAGCACGAAATGGGCTACCTCCAAGAAAAAGAGGATGGAACGAGTAGAGGAAGTGGTGTCGCCAATTACGGAAATGTTGTCCAACAAATCTCGCTACGGGCTGCCATGCACCCAGACGAATTACACGCGGGGTAAATGCAGCCATCATACGGAGTGAGTCAAAAGGGCGTGCTCCGAGGCCTTCTGTGATCACGGACTCATAGATAGGTTTGAGCTTGGAGAAAAAATCTTCTAGCCGATTTGCATCACGCGGATCAAACTCGGCCATAGAAGCCTTCATTTGTGCGAGATCAGACCTGTAATCTAGGTAGGTTCCATCATGGAACCAGACCCGATAAAACGGATCAAGAGGTACAAGAGTAACATAGTCTTCTAAATGTCGTCCTGCAGATTGAAAGACATCTTCCAGCAGTGGTGGTGCTGTAATGAGGCTGGGCCCTGTGTCAAACGTATAGCCGGAATCGATAATTTGGCCAGCTCTTCCTCCCAGTTGAGGGCGCTGCTCTATTAAGGTGGTCGCAATGCCTGCCGCTTGTAATCGAACGGCAGCCGCGAGCCCTCCAAAACCACTTCCAATCACCACGGCACGATATTTCGCGCAGGAGGGGGCATTTGATGGAGTTTGCACGTTAGGTTCGTGAATCACTGATTTTGGGTTTCAGAGACTTGCCTGAGTTGTTTCAGCCCTTTGCGTGCCAACATGGTCTTCTTCCGAAACGAAGTGAATGCTCGACGAGTGAGATTATTGTAACCATTAGCCCGCACTTCATCGTGAATCCCGCGATATACCCGCGCAGCGATTGCAATCGGACGGCGTAAGCGGGGCGGGAGGAAAGGCATGCCTTCATACGCTCTTTCATAAGCGGAGTTAGCGTCTGCCATAATCTCCTCAAGGAGCCTGACATAGTTATCAGGCATTTGGTTATTCTGTCTGGTTCGCGCTTTGAGGTCCAAGAGTAACTCTGGAGTAATGTTATGTAATGTCATGAGATCAGCGGGGAGATAGATTCGCCCCATTTCAATGTCTTCCCCAACATCACGTACAATATTGGTGAGTTGCATGGCGTGACCTAAGTCGTGAGCACGTTCCAACACCCAGGGTTCTCTGACCCCAAATGCCTGCGTAATCCAGTCTCCAACAACTGAGGCAACTCGATGGGTGTATCTGCGCAAATCTTTCATTGAATGATAAACCTGTGGCTCAACATCCATACGCATCCCTTGAATGAGTTCGGAGACCAATTTGTAGGGGATTTGCAAGTTTGCCATTCTGGTCATGACAACATCAGCCACGGGGATCCCCGTAGTGCATCCGTGATAAGCTGAATGAGTGATCTGATCCCATAGGTCCAGGGTCTCATAGGCCTGGATTTTCACATCTCCCTCCTTATCTACCAAATTGTCTGTAAAGCGACAAAAAGCATAGATTTCGTTGATCATAGACCGCTCCTTTTGGGGAAAGAATCGTGATGCAAAGGAGAAGCTCCGGCTATTGTGAGCAAAAAATTGTCGCCAATCTGAAATATCTCCAAGTTGTTGCGCACGGATCGCAATTTGTGCTGTAGTCACGACTTGCGTCAACGGGGACGGCACTGAAGATCTTTTGGGTACCGCTAAACCAGCATGGTTGCCACCTCGGAAAGCATCACTGCATTTATTGATCCACTCAGGTAAAATTTCTGTCAGGGGAGGTTGCGCTCCCAAATCACAAATTTGCTTCAGAAGTGCAGACCCGCGTTCTTGAATTTGCTTCAATGCTTCCCCGGCCATAGACGGTCTTCCATTGGCAGTGGTAAAAAATGTCTTCAGGGCTTGCTCAGGAGATTGCTCAAACCATTCGTTTCCACGGGCGCCCAAAACAAACGTCCAGATCTTATTATTAAAATCTTGAAGCTTGGGCTTGCCGGTATCGCCTGCAGGGCAGTAATCTAGGAAGTCATCCACCATCTGATATAATACTCCTAGTTCAATCCCCACTTCGCGTAATTCTACTGCTGTAGAATCAGCATTATTGGTCCAGCCGGGTAGCGCGGCTGCAATGCCGAATAGAGCCCCACTTTTCATACGTACGATTTGTTCGTATTTCGCCCGAGGATCAACTCCTGTTGCAGGTTTGTCTTGAATACTTTCTCCCCGAACCATGACTTCAACAGCTCCAATAAATTCGGTCAGGAACTCCTTGATTCCGGTCATTGCAGCTATTCGGTACGCACTCGTCAGGTATAGATCACCTAGTAGCAGTGAGGCGTCTATTCCTTTTCGTGCCAGGAGCGTTGCGGAACCGCGCCGCTCCAAACCACCGTCAAGTACATCATCGTGGTGAAGGGATGCTTCGTGCACCATTTGAATCGCCAGGCATCCAAGCCAAAACTCCTCGGTGAGCAAATTTTGTCGCTCTGGAGATACGAAACAAAGCGCAGTTAGGGGACGAAGCAGTTTTCCCCGCGGGCGAGACACGGTCATACCCAACCCCTTTGTCAGGTCCTCCCCCCTAAGCATTCCATCTCGCACAAGCTCAACGGCTGTCATGGAGTTCTCGCCAATCCTGGTGCTGTATTATTCCGATAGAGCATAATTCGGATTCCCGCGAACGCGACTAAGGTCAGGATTCCGGCAAGCCAGTAGCCTGCAAGGAGGGTCATCCCCAATGAGAGTACGATCACAGTGATGTAGTAGATTTCCATGACAGGTGTCGGGATGCGATCTGCGATCTTACCGGCATTTAATACATGGAAACCGACCATTATCAGAAACCCGGTTCCTAGCCATCCCAACAAGTTTACCAAGGGCATTCCATAGTATGGACCTGGGTTTTCCCACCGCCAGTACGGTGTTAGGTCGCTCATTGCAGGATCAAGCGTTAAATCCCAGATGGTTAAGAGGACTGCACCCAGGATCCAGACCATGATCTTTCCCGAGGCGATTCGTCTTGCCAGTACGTATGATGGGAATGCCATCATGAACCAGCTAAAGGGGATCAGTAGTGGAACTAAATTTGCGACGCGATACCCCAGTAGTTTTGTGTATTCATACTCGCCAAAGGGGAATCCGGTATAGGTTCCCATTAACTCCATTCCTAACGAAATCACGCACGTAACCACCAATGTGGGTAGCCATTTGAAGCCGATGCGAGGAATCAGCAATGCTATGAGAACCAGGAATGCCAAGACCACGTGACCGCGTGAAAAAAGTATGAATGCGGTTCCGTAAAAATTTGCAGCCGAAGGGCTTCGGGCCAGCAGTTCTGGATGTAATCCAAATGATCCGTAGCCAGCAAGGACCGCAGCAGTGAATAACCAAAACAGTGTAAACCCTAACCAATCAAGGAGTGTAAAGGCAGAGGACGACTTGGTCATGACAGGGGAGGCAAACTAAAACAGTAGTGAACTGAGCGTCCTTCCGATCTTCAAGGTTGGTCTTGTAGACTCTGTTGTATCATTTTTTGCTGAAAATCAAACTGATCCCGACAAGACGGGGCATCTACTTTGATTGCGATCATCCTGTTCCCACAGGACATTGATCGAACCACAGAGCGGGTATCTAACGATCAGGTAGGCGGTACCAGAGGGTTGAGTTTGACGTTCTGGATAGAAGCTTGAGATCTTCTGGTCATAATCCGCTTATGCTGCGATACGGGCAGTGCGAACGATATCTGCTGGAATTTGATGTTCCATTCTCCAAATGATTCTCATGGGTTGTTCGCTTTCATGGGATTGATAGGAGACTGGTCCCAGAAACTGATAAGGCATTGTCAGTCCAGAATCGGTTTTCTTGGAGGCTCGAACAAATAATAACGGAGTCACTCCAAGATCATCATGATCTGTATGGCGGCGCCCTCGTTTACTTTCTGCTCTGGTGCTGTTCTGGGATTCCCAGTGAAAGAGATCGGGGCTGATTGCGTAGTCCTGATACAACGTACTGCGGGAATAGTCCTTCTCAGATTTCTGGATGGTCACGAAAAGAAGATTGCAGTTTGTTGTGTTGTCAAATTTTACTCCTTCCCGAATCGTGTGCACTCGCCCACCCTGAATCATATTGAATGCGGCTGCGATTTCCGCATTTGAATATTTTGCATGCAAATCCAATGGAATACTTGGGTTGATCGCGTAATCGGAGCGTACATGCGAGATATCTTCTTTCAGTAGATCTGTTAGAGAGATTAGCTCGTCGCAAATGGCAGGATGATCAAGAAGTTTTCTGTAGTTGCCAATGAGGTCGTTGGCATCTTCCAGATCCAGTAGCAGGCAGAGCAGCATGAGGAGTCGTCGCCGGTCACGTTCTGGCAACTCAGTCACATTTAGATTGCCTTCAGCAGCCCTGCAGATAAACTTGAGGCGAGAAGTATCATCTGCATGAATCAACAGGCGCAATCTCTTGCCGATTTTAGTCTCGTCCGGTCCCTGCGGGAAAGAGGAAATTCCTGCCCTCCGGCTTAAAAGTGCAAAACTGAGGTTCCTGGAGTAAAAATCTTCGATGGACAGCTCTGCCTCATCCAGGAAATTACTCAAGGTTGCTCGATTTCCTAAATGTTTGAGCAGTCGTTCCAACTCTGCTGTTCGATAGGTAAGCTGTGATTTCAGGTTATCAAGGATGACGTCCTGGCTTTCACGGTCCAGCTCAAGGGCGCATCCGGATGGTAGGAAAGGAAAGTCCTTTTTGACAGCTTTTTCGATGGTTTTTCTTGAGGCTGTCCCCAGCATTGCTCCGAGGGTATGGTCGAATCGAAACCTCCGCGAGCTGTTACTGATGAAGTCAAGGACGGTCAGACAATTTTTGCCTTCAGAGTGGCGAAGTCCTCGCCCTAGTTGTTGGAGAAAAACGGTTGCACTGTTGGTTGGTCGCAGCATCAGGATCGTATCCACCGAAGGGATGTCTACACCTTCTCCAAGTACATCCACGGAAAAGACGACATTGATCTTGCCTTTTCTGAGTTGAGTGAGCACATGTGACCGTTCTTTTCTGGGAGTCGTTCCAACAATACAGGCAGCTGGAATTCCTGCCTCGTTGAACTTGCGAGTCATGAATTCAGTGTGGGATATACTGACACAGAACCCCAATGCACGCATTTTTAGTGGATCTACGATGTGGTCACGAACCGCCTCCAGGATCTTTTGCGCGCGGACATCATCAGCGGTAAAGAGTCTGCTCAGTTCCCGATCATCGTATTTGCCCCGGACCCATCGTACATCAGATAGATCTCCACTGTCGTGTCGCCCGAAATAATGAAAGGGGACCAGAAAACCGCGGTCAATGGCATCCCAGATTCGCAGTTCTGCGGCGATATGGTCGTCGAACCAGATCAGTATGTCTTTCCCATCCGTGCGCTCAGGCGTTGCAGTCAGTCCAAGAAGGTAGCGGGGTCGAAAATGTTCAAGGAGTCTTTGGTAGGTTTTTGCAGCTGCATGGTGAAATTCATCAATGATAATCATCCCGAAGTGCTCCCGGTCGATCTCTTCAAGGTCAAAATTTGCCAGAGATTGAACGGAGGCGAACACGTGGGTCCATTTTTCGGGGCATGATCCTGCCACATAGGTTTCTCCGAAGCTGCGATGCTTTAGAACTTCTCGGAAGGTTCTTTGTGTTTGTTGCAGGATTTCCTGCCGGTGAGCAACGAACAGCAGGCGCAGCAGGTTTTCTTCCTTGGCGAGTAGTCGGCGGTAATCCAGTGCTGCTATGACAGTCTTGCCGGTGCCAGTGGCTGCAACTACCAGATTCCGTGTTCGACCATAGACTGTGCGTTCCACTTCCAGCTTTTCCAGGATTTCCCGCTGGAACGAGTATGGATGAACCTCCAGGTTGGAGATGGCACCGATTGATGTCCCGTCTTCAGCGGCTTCATCAAAACGGTTTTGGGATTCCGTGCTGCTATCATAAGTCGTGAATTCGGTGTCTTGCCAGTAGCTGTTGAAAGCAGCCTCAATTTTATCAATAATTCGGCCGGCATCTACTCTGGAGAGTCGGATATTCCATTCCAGTCCTTCCACCTGTGCTGCGGCACTGAGGTTGGAAGAACCAACAAAAGCGGTTGAGAAGCCTGTATTACGGCGAATCAGCCATGCTTTTGCATGGAGTCTTGTTCTCCGCGTGTCATATGAGACTTTAATTTTGGCACCCATTTCGACCAGTCGGTCCAGTGCCTGCCGCTGTGTTGCCCTCATGTAGGCCGTGGTGATCACGCGCAAAGAACCTCCCCGTGCAATAAAGTCCTGCAGTGCTCCTTGTACTACTCGAAGTCCAGACCATCTGATAAATGCGACCAGGATATCAATCTCATCAGCAGATTCAATCTCCCGCTTTAGTTCATATCCAATTCGATGATCGTTCGAAGCGTTGGTAAGTAGTTCTGAATGCGAAAGCGGGATTCCTGGCCGTCGGGTTCGCACTTTTTCATCGATGGAGACTCCTCGCGTCAGCTCTTTCAACAGGTCACTGGTCGCAAAATCTGATTCCTGTACCAAATCAGGGGCGTACTGAACAATGATCTGAATCAGACGATTGGTCAGTTCAATCTGCTCTTGTGCTGTTTTCTGATCAGCGAGTGTGCGTTCAATGAGTTTGTTCAGATACTGAGAGAGCAGCCTGACACCTGTATCATCCCCCAGGGAGTCTTTATGGGCCTGCAGGGAAGGATCTTTTTCAATGGCTTGGGAAAATCTTTCTGACAACACGACATCGTAAAGGCCGGGTTCGAGATTCTCAGGCATGGTCGCTGGTCGGGGTTGGTGAACTTCGCCGCTCCTGGATCGCCGGGTGCTGGTTTATTATTCCCGTATTGAGGTGATTGGAAGTGGGCTTTGTTGGATTACACGGCACGCTGAGCAACTGTCTTGGGAAGATCCACACGGACGGTCATAATATCTGCTCCGTGGTATTGTTGATGGCGTACTGAGGCTGCTAAGTGGCGCAACAGGCGGAGAGAGATTTCTTTTTCGAGGAGACCTTCTTCAGCCTGCTCACTAAGCAGGGCGACCTGATCCTGGAGATTCTTTCCTTCACCAGTCGTAGAAATGAATTCCAGTACGGCCCCACCGCGCACCCTGCGTGCATGCAAGAGAAGTCTTCGTTTTCCAGTTTGCTTGTCCGCTTCGTACTGATCAAGGAGGGTAACCAATACTTCCTCCCCCACCGCATCCAGGCGGTCCTTCATCCGTTGTCCCCACTTTTGGTGATCTGAAAATTCATCAAGGAATGCCATGAGTGGGGTAAGGGCTGAAAGATCCAGCTCGACCGTGAGACGTTTTGGCCGGGATTCTGCCATCTTCATGAATAGGGTCATCAGAATCGCTATAATCCCACCCGCGGTCATCCCATTATTTAGAAGGCCTCCTGCAAATTCGGTCATGAGATCTGGAAAGATTAAGCGACTCTGGAACCCTAAGCCGAGCCAGAACGAGACACCGGCGATGAGGCTTTTTTGATAATCCAGCCCATCCTGGACGATCATCTGAACCCCGATCATGAACAGCATCGCCATCATTACGATCAGGTAAGCCCCAAAAACCGGCCCCGGGATTGCTAATACTGCGGCAATTACCTTGGGGAGGAAGGCCAGTGCCAATAATAATAAACCGGCTGCGATGCCAACATGGCGGGATGCAACCCCCGTGAGTTGGGTCAGGGAAGCCCCCAGCGAGTAAGCTGCGCCGGGGATTGCTCCTAAAAGGCCTGCAAACATATTACTGATTCCATCGGTGGCCACGGCTCCCTGGACCAAACGATAATCTACGGCTCGCGGTTTGCGCCAGGAAATCCGTTGTACAGCGACAGCGCTGCTCATTGTACGGATAGAGCTAATGGTGGCTGCCAGAATAAATCCAGGAAGAAGTGCCCAGAAAGCCGACCCAAAGTGAATATTGAGTCCAGGCCACCCTAACTCAGGCAATCCAACCCATGAAGCTTCTATGATCCGGGATACGTCGTAAAGGCCATACACACCGGCAAGGAGTGTTCCTGCGATCACCCCCAGAACGGATGCCCATAAACGAAGTATCCCCCGAGCCACAAGGTACACGCCGCACATCACGGCAGCCGTTACGAATGCAACCAGGGGAGCTGCCAGCAAGTGCTGATTTGCCGGCACATCCTCAAGCAGGTTGAACACGGCTGACATCACCGAAATCGGAATCAGCATGAGTACGGTTCCCGAGACGGTAGGAGTCAAAATCTTCCGGAATAACGAGAGTTTCTGGGAAATGGCAACTTGAATCAGGCCCGAGACAAGAACGAGGATGCCGAGCATGCTACCTCCCCCGCTATTGAGCGCATCAATACAAACGGCAACGAACGTTCCAGTGCTTCCCATCAGGAGTATATGTCCCATCCCGAAGCGCCCTATCCGCGTGGATTGCATAATCGTTGACAGACCCGTTACTACGATGGCAGCGAATACAGCCCAGATTAAATATGCTTCGCTCACTGCACCGGCCCGAAATACAACCATGGACAATAAAACTGTCATGGAGAGCCCCACAATCATCAGTTGCAGTCCCAAGCCAAGAGAAACAGACACTGGCGGTCTGTTGTCGGGTTCATAGAGAATGCCCGGCGATGAGTTGTAATTATCAGATGGCATACCCGATTTGCCTGATCAGCAATGGATTACGATCTCTCACTGAAAAATGCCGCACCTTGTATTCTTGGAACTTAAGCAGGAACTTTCATGGGACAATTTCCTGCTCAGGTTTGCCCGGGTAAAATATGGATTTAGTACGAGACTAAAGGAAGGTCTTGAACCGAACGTCCATCAGGCTAGAAATTCGAAAGGATGTGATACTCTCCAGATGGATCATGTAGAAGCCAAGTACTTCCAAGGCCATGACCTACGCTCGTATTGATGACCGAGCCAATGGATCTGCAGGGGGCAGTGGCCTCGGCGTACAGAAGCCCAATTATGATCTCGCCGTGCACGAGTGTTCCTGACCGGCAAACGACTTCAGTTGACCAGCCATGCACTAAACCGCTCGTTCATTTCGTCCTGATGGTCAACCCACCAAGCTGAGTTATAACGTAGGGCACGCTGTGTATTGGCGGGGCTCGCCGGCATGTGTGGTTCCATGTCTATGCCAGCCACCACATGAGTAGTCACCAGTGGCATCCCGGACTTCCGCACGGGGGAATATGAGATCCGCGTCCCGATCCGCGACAATGATTCAGCACGGGTTGCAAAGACAACATATTCCAGGGCCTCCTTGAGGCGCGGAGTACCTCGGACAATTCCGATCTGTCCCACATCAAGCATCTGTCCATCCCACACAATTACGAACGGCTGATCTTCAAGCACCTGTGCGTTGAAGATGCGACCGTTGTAGGCGGTGGTCATGATCACTTCCCCGTCGGCCAGCATTTGTGGTGGTTGGGCACCAGCCTCCCACCAGATTACCTCGTCCTTGATCGTTTCGAGTTTTGCAAAAGCACGGTCAACTCCCTCGGGAGTATCCAGCGTAGCGTACACCTGATCTAGGGGTATTCCGTCTGCAATCAATGCCCATTCGAGATTTACCTGTGGTACTCGCCTCATTCCCCGGCGACCGGGGAAGGTCTCCAGGTCGAAAAAATCGGCCATGGTGGTAGGCTTGGGGCTAGGAATTGTCGCCTCACTATAGGCATACACACTTGACCAATAGACATTGCCTACACCACATTCGGTCAGGCTTTCGGCCGCAAAATCCTCAATAGCGGGTGTTCCATCGGGGCTAGGCGGTAATATGTCGATGTCGATTGGTTCCAGAAGTCCTTCGTCGCATCCCCGTACCGCGTCGGCGAATTCCAGATCCACTACATCCCAATGAATAGTGCCAACTTCCACCTGTGCGCGGATTTGGGCGAGGCCTCCGTTATAGTCCTCAATCTCAATATTGATGCCGGTCTCCTCAGCGAAGGGAATATTCACCGCCTCATTGACGGCTTGTCCATACGAGCCTCCCCAAGACACCGTCGTGATGGAGCGAGGAGCATCGGTGCCACACCCGGCAGCCAACAGGGCAACCAAGAGTAAGAAAGCAACTGATTTAATGGGATAATTCATGATTTGATTTTTTGGTTTACTGCTATAGTGACGGATAAAGGCTTAAACTTTCGCAAAAGAAGAAGCTCATCTCTTGTAGTGGGTAGCCTGTAATTTGAGTTCTGGTTGGAACTGCATGTATGGTTGCCAAACGAGCAAACAACTTAGGTATTCTTGAATGAATATTGCCAATTGGCCCGAAGTTAGTGGTTCCATTTTTTCCAATCGGGGCGGTAATGCCGGAGCCGAATTTGAGTCAGGAGGCCGCTCTTCGCCAGAGATTGGAGTCGAGCAGAACATCATTTTTTCATGAGCTCCTCTGCAATCACCGCAGGCACAAAGGGGCGGATATCTCCATCCCATCGCAGGATATCGCGAACCAGAGAGGAACTCGTCAGAGCGTGGGCTGCAGAAGTATGGAAAAACACCGTGTCAAGTTCTGGAACCATCCTGCGATTTGTATGCGCCATCCGTGACTCGTAATCAAAGTCCCGGGAAGTACGCAGACCCCGTACCAGCGCACAGGCTCCCAAATTTTTTGCGTGCTCGGCAATCAGGCCATCAAAGCTCATGACCTGGATGTCATCCAAGTGAGTAGTGGCCCGCTGAATCAGGTCAATACGCATTTCTGGAGGCAGGAGGGTTGACTTCTCCGCGTGAATGGCGACCGTGATCACGAGTCGGTCAAAGACAGAAAGTGCACGCTCCGCAATATCCAGATGACCAAGTGTGAAGGGATCAAATGTGCCGGGATAGACAGCCAGTTTCATGGAATTATGCCTGGAATACACTTACGTGCGTGCGGCCGTAGCCACGTGTGGTGTCAAGAGATGGATGCCCGGTAAATTGGGTTCGTGTATCGTGTTCAACCACAAACAGTCCTCCAGGGCGCAAACAGGGAAGTGCAAGATCCGGGAGATCATTCATTGTTTCAAGTTCGTATGGGGGATCGGCAAGAATGAGATCCAATAGAGTTCCGTGATACTGTTTCAGATAGATTACGGCATCCGCACATAAAAAATGACATTTTGAGGTTAAGTCCAACTGTTCAGCATTTTTCCGTGAGGCATTGACAGCTTTGCGATCCGATTCCACGAGAATCGCACGGTGTGCACCGCGGCTGAGCCCCTCCAGTGCGAGAGCACCCGTGCCGGAAAACAGGTCAAGCAGCCGGGCATCCTTTAACGAAATTCTGGCCTCAATCAAAGCATACAATGCCTCGCGTACCCGGTCCGTAGTCGGACGCGTTTTCAGGTCTTTTGGTCGGGCCAATTTACGGCCGCGCAGACTGCCGGCAATGATACGCATTATGGTTTCTTCCTATTTTTATGCGGACGCATCATACATGAATCGCAGGCGTAGTAACGGTAAATCTGAAATCCTATGCGCATACTTTTAACAGGTGGGACAGGTTTTGTTGGCCGCTATGTACTACGTGAGTTATTGACAAAAGGCTATCAGGTTCGTGTTCTCGTACGACGGGGTGGTGCTCCAGAGGGGTTTGAAGGGGAACAGGTGGAGGTTGTACGCGGAGATATTAACGGTACTCTGGGGCAGTTCATGGACGATGTGGATGGAGTGGTTCATCTGGTGGGGATCATTGAAGAGGTACCAGCGCAAAAAGTAACCTTTGAAGCACTTCATACGCGGGCAACGCAAAATGTCGCCAACGCTGCCAGGATAGCTTGCGTGCCCAGGCTCGTCTTCGTGAGTGCCAATGGGGCCTCACAGCACGGGGCAACGAAGTACCAGACCACGAAATGGGCTGCCGAAGAAGCCGTGCGGAACTCAGACCTTGATCACTGGTGTGTTCTTTGCCCTGGATTGATTTTTGGAGATCCGGGAATGGAGCGAGAAGAGTTTTGTACCGTGCTCTCGAGAACTCTGATTAAGCCGTTTCCCATTCTTCCGGTATTCGGCAATGGTCTCTATCAACTGCAGCCTGTTTCCGTGGAAGAGGTCGCGGAGGCAACCGTCCAGGCTTTGACCCTCCCCGGGGCACATGGACAGACCGTTCCGCTTGTGGGTCATAACCGATTGACCTATATTGAGTTGTTGGATGTGATCACCCGAGCACTTGGGATGAAGCCGAAGCCAAAAATAAAATTGCCCCTGTCGTTTGTGCGTGCCGGGATGCGCTTTGGCGGCAGCATGTTGCCGATCACGCCAGATCAACTCACCATGCTCATTGCCGGTAATGTTGGAGACGCGTCCCATTTCTACAATCTATTCCAGGTGACTGAGCGCCCATTCAACGAAGAGAATCTGGGGTATTTGCGTCTTCGGTTGTAGGATAGGGAATGATATTCATGAGTAACAAAGCCATGCAATGCTTCTTGGGTTCATTTCACGGGTCGTTGGAGTCACCAATGTGAACCCTCTTTGTCGTGCAGCCCGTCCAATCCCGGAGGCCAGTGGATTGTAGATGCGTTGTGATTTTCAGGATCCGCATGGCCGCAACGTGCAACCCAGCAGGGAAGTTACTCAGAGGCAGAGTGCAAATCCCATTTTGGGTACAGGAAATATTGAGAGCGTCCAATTCCTCACCGTTCCAACCACAGAACTCTTCCACCGGGAAGCCCCAAACCCCACTAGCCTGAACCCCCTCGGGAATTCAGGCTAGCGACGACATGGTGGTTATGGTTGCCGTATCACCCCTGCACATGATGGTTCGTTAGCCGAAGTTTAACGTGCGCCGTGGAAAGGCGCGTTTTCCTTGGGTTAGGTCTTCTTGGTATTCAAACTAACTTTTTTCTACAGAGATAAGCCCCTGATACGTGCTGACGCGCGCAAAAACCGCCTCGTTCTCCAGGGCGATTCTCGGTCGTTTTCGTTCCGCTCAACCGCACTCAAACCGCCCATCTCCGCGCACTTGGTCAACTGTGAACTTCAAAGAAAGTCAGACCGCACGCATATATGCGCGACCTGACTTACTTCAAAGTAACATACCCGTGTACAACCGTGGCGTTTGCCTTATGCCATGTTGCCCACGTGATACGGCGTTATGTATGGCTATGAGTATCGTGCATCCTAAACCTTTTGACTGCATCATAGAAGCCGTATGCAATGATACCAAATACTCCAAGCCAAAGCCATGAAGGATCCGAGTAGATCACAAACATGCTAGCAAATACGATTGATGCACAGCAAGTAACCAATATATTTTGGATGGGAGATAGCTTTTGTTTCCAAATTGAAGCTATCGCACCTACAACCAACAATGCGATAACATAAATACTCGTAAACATGATCTACTCCCTCCCACACGCCCACTTTGGCAAGTCTTCTTCGCACCATGTGCATCCACATAACCACAAGCCTCCTACAAATCCGACCCAACCACCCGTCCAAGCCCCAACAAATCCGCACGCATAAACTCTAATCATATCTCCGCACGCTCCTTCGCCACCACCACAAGCTTGACAACCTTCATCTTCATCCGAAATTTTGTTAAGAGTGTGATAAGCCGTGGGATATTGTGTATTCCTGAGTTGATCCAAATTTTCTAAAAATCCATCAATACGCTCACTTGTCATTTCACATCTTTCTGAAAATCCGGGTTCATTCTGAATTTCAGCAAATACAGGGAATCTGTCTACCAAAGATCTTGCTGTTTCACGGACTTCAATCATATGTTCTTCTGGAAAAAACCTTGATAATGGAATCGTATCGCCTTCATTATCAATGATCCCAATTTCCGCCTTAAATGCCTTAGATAACGATTCTTTCGTTACGCCATTATCCAAGGCATCAAACAACATATTCATACTGCGCTGATGGAGTTGATTCAAATTTTTGAACTCGTCAGATTCAACAATTTCGGATACTAATTTTGCATCCTCAACAATCATTTCATCCTCACGATCATCATCGTAAGTAATTTCGGCAATCTGGTTGTCAGAACAACCGCTTACCAACACCGCGAAGACCGCGAGGAAGAGTGTCAAAAATGAAAAATGGGGGGGGGGAGGAGGATCTCCCCAAACGAAAACGTTTAGTCATTTTAAAATAGCGTTTTGTTTAAAATTTTGTGAAAGTGTCGGGTAACGTATTGCCCCCGACGTTTGCGAGCCCGCAATATACAAAAAAATGGGAATTATATACGTGAGTACCCATAAAATCGGCATTCCTGAAATGGCATCTGCATTGCTCTTTACCGATTCTTAATCGTCCGCGGGGGAGTGTTTAGTAGAATCTTTGCAAATTTCTCTGGCTCCATAGGAATGGACCCGCTTACCTCTGACCAATCCTTTGGTGGACGGCCTCTGGGCCTACTGGCTTTCTTGGTTTTGGACTGCTTCTTTGGTTGCTTCATGGGCGTGTGCTTCCTGTTTCATTGGGAATAATATACGAAGTTATGCCGCTAATCGGAGATGCTTTTGCAAGTACTCCATGCCACGATCCCCTTTGACGCTATTGCAATGCCCGCAGAGGAGTTGCAGGTTGTCTATGTGGTCAGTTCCCCCTTTGGATTTAGCGATAACATGATCAACTGTAAGATTTCGCAACAGAAAATGTTCAGCACAACCAAGGCAGTAACCCGCCTGGAGACCATAAAGCTTTTCCTTGTTTTCTTTGCAATTGTATCGGGGAAGTTTGCCCATGTCGGTACGTGTGGGAATATCCGTCCGATGGTTAACATCTTTGAATAATACTCCCTGAGCATCCGTGATTCGTTCGACAACGAGTCTTGCCGCAACACCGGACAGATCTATTCCCATCCATTGACGGTCTAAATTGTGAGCAGCCACACAGGTTGTTGCACAACCGCAGAAGGGATCAAATACAAGATCCCCCTTGTTGCTGGATGCTTGGATGATGCGGTTTAATAGAGCAAGGGGCTTTTGCGTTTTGAAGCCGGTACGTTCCTTTGTTGTTGCGGACAAAGTAGGAATATGAATAACATCCCCTATTTTTTTCCCATCTGGATAAGTCTTTCCATAATATACCGTTCCGTCAGTTCGTCGTCTTTTAATCAATGCGTATTTCCGTCCTTTCTCATCTGTCTTATTGTACCGTGACAGGCGCTCGTCTTTGTATGGTACGGTTTGGTTGTTCCACGTATAACCTTGATTAGCATACATAAGAATTGTATCGTGCTCTTGCTGATAACGGCGTTTTCTGGGAGTGCCACGATATCCTTTATTCCAGATCACTTCATTCCTAAAGTTCTTTCTCCCGAAGATCGCATCCATCATAATCTTCAGGTAATGGCTCATGGTTGGATCTACGTGCAAGTAAATACTGCCAGTAGGCTTGAGCAGTCGCTTCATCTCCAGCAGCCTTGGTGCCATGTAGATCAGGTAAGATTTGTCGCTGTTGGTCAATGCGACCATAATCACACGCCACAAAGCTTGATTCTTGTTCTGCAGCAAATCCAGCCACTCTAAGTCTATATCGCTGAGCGTCCATGTGTCTTTGAATTCAGCTCCTGCGGCTTGACTACCAATGGGAGCAGCATAGTCGGCATTGCTATTGAAGGGCGGATCCAGATAGATCAGATCGATCGTATCTGAATTCATCCCACGCATAATGGGAAGATTGTCTCCTGTCCATATCGTTTGGGCATGAAAATTTCTTTTCGGGGGGGGGGGTATGTGTCTGACATATGACCTAAGTCTAAATCACTTCACAATTTCCACTTAAATCAGTCCTGAATTGGAGTGTCTACTTTGCGAATAAGCGTTTTATACGTAATCAATTTCCCAAACAGTCCTTTAGCCGTTTGCTCCATTTGATCGACCGTATCCATGCCCCGGATATTATGGCGACCAACGAACTCATTTACATAGCGCTGTAGATGCTCCGGTGACATTCTATGGTACGTGCCGTAATAGCCTCGTTTCAACAGCGACCAGAAGGACTCCATGCCGTTGATATGGGCTTCACCGTCTACGTATTCCTTGACCGAGTGCTTAACGGTCGCGTGAGCAGCTCTCTTTAACGCCTGATATGCTTTTGCGTCATCAGTGTATACTTGTGCCTCTTGGCGTGAAGCGGTGTATACAAAGCCTGTGAGCGTCTTAGCAGTAGTGTCATAGATCACCTTTGCCCGGACGCGTTTCGTGCCACGATCCTTTGCTCCTACGACGGCTGTTTTCCCAACCGTTCCCCGCCCCGCATTCAGCTTCTTGTTCTCGTGCTTGTTCTTTTCCTTGCCGCCGATGTAGGTTTCGTCTACTTCAACCGGGCCGTGAAACTGTTCCAGTTCATAGTTCCACGATTCACGGATTCTATGTGCCAGATACCATGCTGTTTTCTGCGTAACGTCCAAGTCACGGTGTAACTTCATACTGGACGTTCCCTTGATCCCTACATTGAGAATATAGATGGCCATAGCCCAAGTCTGGTAGTCCAGCTTGGTATCCTGCATTACTGTTCCTATGCGTACGCTGAACCGCTTCCTGCACTCTCTGCATCGATACGGCATGGTTGGATGACTTGCTCCAGTCTGCACATTTGTTGATCCGCAGTGTGGACAGATAGGCTCGTTTCCCCAGCGCTGTTTGGCAAACCATGTTTCCGCCGTTGCGTTATCAGGAAACATCCTCATGAGTTTTTTCCATGAAAGCCCCTGTCGGTAGGATTGCCCTGGTCCAGTTCTCTGTTTGTGCATCGTATTTTACTGTGTCTGAATACCCAAATATACGAAACCCTATATATATTGTTGCAATTTTGGGGACTATTTATGGGTACTCACGTATATAATTCCCAAAAAAATAATTAACAAGACATGGCCCCTCGCGAAATTTCTTGCTTTGGGGTTTTCTGAATTTAGCAGGTCTCGGGTTGATTGAACAGGAACATCGCCCAGATTGCAGGCGATGATCTTTGCGGAATGATTTGTTGTACCTGTCCTTCACTGGAGATTTTCCGGTTCAAAGTTAAGAGAAGTATCGGAGGGGCTCCCACCATTTTCGGTTTTGCCAAGGTATGATATTCTCCGGTAATTTGAGTTTTTTGGTGAATTGATTTTTCCCAGAGAAAGAGTATCAAGGGATTTCATTTCAACTCTGCGAGCCGAAGACCTCCAAGGGCCTGATCCCGGTAGTTTAAGTGCCTGCCGCTGTTCAGGGCGAATCGTCTCTATCATGGTCACTTCTTGTCCAGCGTCTGCCCCATTTTCGGGAACATAACCAGGCGAGAGGTTTCCCCAAGTTGGCCCATCAGACTGCAAGGGGGATGGCCCTTTTGTCTTCTTCGTTGTATCTGGTTCGGGCTTTCTTTTTCGCCTTGAGTTTAGCAAACTCCACTGCATTCTTGCGCTGTGCTTTTCCCCGTGGATCATCGTCAGCAAACAGCATTGGTACGAGCTTTCGGCGCTGATGTACTCCACATAGCAAGCCAGCATAAACAGAGAACATGTACGATTCCCCCGGTTTTGTCGCGGTGTTAAATCGTACGAAAAGTACTCTCAACGGATGACAAACACACGTAGTTGTCACTAACTCGGCCGCTTCCTGTTTCAGATTGGAACGGATGGCATACATGCCGTCAAGCCGTTCTGCCTGTGCATTCGCCTCCTCATGTGTGTGAACGAAAAAAAATCTTCTTGGATGTCTAGCGTAAAGAATTTCTTTATTTTGCAAGCAATTTTGGCAGCAGGGGCTGGCATGTGGAGATGGCGGCGTTCACGGCCAGTTGGATTTCATGTTGGATCTGGTTCCATGTCCATCGGCATGACCTGCCAGTTTTCTGGCAGGTGTACCCGGTAGCAGGCGGTATTCAATACTGCGGTGTTGCACTGAACAAGGCACCGACTTTGGGTTACAATCCCTTACGGGCCTGGCATTGATAGAGGTGATGTTGGGCGGATCAGCACTCCATCCTATTGCGCCCGTGTGCTTACCAGACCATGAAAAGTTCCAATCAAGCCCCATTGTTACTCAGCGATATAATTCCCTTTCGCTTCGTGCGGTCCTGCTTGGCCTAGTGGGTTTGAGTGCACCAGTCGTGCACGCCCAGATTCAGGCGGACACCGTACGCTCATTTATGTCATTTCGTGCCGCGGAAGATACGCTTAACCGTGCAGTATTGACGGCGCATCACGACATCACTTCCTCGCTCACACAAATCCCGGGTAGCTTTGTGTATGACTTTAATACATTTGCGTGGCCGGCCGCCTGGAGTATTCGTGGACTCAGCCCACAGTCGGTTCAGCTTTATTTCGGGGCGATTCCTTTTGATGACCTGCTGACGGGTCGCAGTCGTTATGATTTGCTCCCAACAGCGCTCCTCAGATCGGCGGAAGTAAATCCTGGTTTACCGGGTGGTATTACAGGAATCCAAACTGAACTCCGAACGGTAGATACATCTCGGCCGCATACCCAGCTACACTATCAGGCGGGAAGCCATAAATTGCAGAGAGTGACTGCACTGCACGCACAGCAAAGGAACCGCCTGTTTGATCAACCGGGTCGCTTGCAAGGATTATTTGCTTATGGAGGTGCTTCGGATGCAGGGGATTATCCCGGGAGCCGTTTGCAACGGCAGCGACAGCTTCTTCTCAGGACACGCTACCAGCGAACTGCGTGGTCCTTGGAACTCCTGTATCTGCATAATCAGCGCCGCTTAGGTGCTCACAGCGGCGTATTGGGCGCGGAGGATACACGATACAATCGTCTGATTGCCGGGGTTATTGGTGAAAGAGAGACAAGGAGAACCGTGCGGAATGATGTATTGGCCACACTCAAAACGCAGATCCTGACGGCTTCAATGTATCTGACGACCCAATCCGGCCGCTATGCAGGTTTAGGGGCATCAGCCCGGCGGTTTGGGGGATCCCTCCTGAGAGACTTCAAGTTCGATCGGAACCGGTTGCGCGTGCGGATGGATGCATATACGCAGCGGATCCCTAAAGGGAGTGCCTTGCCAGAGGGATATCAGGCTTCGTTGATTGAAATTCAACTCGGGGATTCCCTGCGACTGCAGTCCGGCTATCTACTCGCACAGGCAGGTCTACGGAATCAGACGGGAGACTGGTCCCCCCAAGGTCGTCTGCGATGGGGAGCATCCATATCCGTCCTTGAGCCCTATGTGGAGATCAGCTATAGTGCTGGGCCTGCCGTAGCGCCCGGATGGGGAGACTATTTGGTCAATAAAGAGGCCGGAACAGGGCGTGTACTGCTGGCACATACGGGAATCGGGTTGCGTATGGGACGGCTCACCCTCATGCCCTACGGATTTATGTCCGATGCCCGGGATATCCTGGACTACAGGGAGATCACCGTTGATTCCGTACAGGTCGTCCAGGATACATACAGGGCACTCGGGGCCGGGATCCGTCTGCATCTTGCAGCGGAGCCGGACCGTGGGGCCTATGCTGCCGTAAACGCCGGGTTTACCGAGACGGGTCGAACCAGCTATAATGCAAAGCGCATCCTCCCGCAGTGGGCATTGTCAGGACAGCTGGGATTTCGTACGGTTCTGTTTACCGGGGATCTACGACTAGATGTATCGGTGCGTGGCAGGTCATGGAGTGCAATGACGAGCCGCACTCTGCATGCTCCCACCGGACTACTGGTCATCCCGTCCGGGGAACGCTCCCCCGTTCAGGCATCCTATACGCTTGATCTGGTTGTGGAGGGAGGCATTCGCACGGCAACTGTATATGTACTCTATGAGAATATGACCAGTGGCACAGGGTTGATGACGGGGAACGAGTTGGTTGCAGACTATCCGCTGCCGACAGGGCAATTGCGTTTCGGGGTATACTGGCCGATCACGAATTAACAACAATCGGCAATGATTCCGTATAAGCAATTGTAATCGGGTCAAGCTGCGATGAAGCCCAGTCCGTACGAAGAGCGTGTACTGCGAGAAATTCATGCCTGGCGGCATGAAGAGCCATCATGGCTGCGCCGGAAAGTGCAATGGGTCAATCGGCCGCTGAAAGCACTATCAAAACAGGCCCTGCGGATTCCGGGGGTCGGATGGACGCTGGAACATGTGGTGGCCGGTCTCGTGACGTGCACCAATGAGATCGCTCAGGACACCACCTCACGCCCGGCTACACTGGCGGCATTTCAGGCAAAAGGCTATGATATCCGCGAATTTTCGGATATTGGGGGTCTGGATCTGAAAGCAGTAGATGACGTACTCAGTGGTCTGGATTTGCGCTATCAGAGCTTGACGGCGGCCCATGGCGCAGCTGCAGGTCTTGCAGGAGTGGCTGGGCTGGCGGCAGATATTGTAGCTCTGGTTGCGCTCAATCTCCGCGCCACAGGGCAGATTGCGTTGTGCTGCGGGTATGATATCAGTCTGCCGGAAGAACGCGAGTATGCGTTGAATGTATTGACGATGGCTACGCAGGCAGAAGAAAAAGAAGGTAGACATGCACAGGCACTTGCTGAGCGGCATACGCGTACTGCTATTGAGCAGACTGCGGTCGGGGTCACGATGCGCGGTACAGCGCGGGTACTCGGGATGCGTCTGATCAAATTAAAACTGGCACAGGTGATCCCGCTGGCTGCGGTGGTTGCCGGAGGCGGATTCAATGCGTATTATACCACACGCGTGTGTGAGATGGCCAGACACCTGTACCGGGAGCGTCGCTTACAAGACAAGTATAACCGCGATTTACTGAACTCTTTATTGGGACTATGAGATTCTTTGGAGCCCTGGCATTCCTTACGATCCTCGTCGGCTGCCGTGTAACTGAGCCGGTAAATTTTGTCTTCATTCTGGCAGACGATCTGGGGTATATGGATGTCGGTGCCTACAACCCGGACACATTTTATGAGACCCCAAATATTGATCGTCTGGCAGATGAGGGGGTGCGATTTACACAGGGGTACGCGGCGGCGCCGGTCTGCAGCCCCACCCGTGCAAGCATATTGACCGGGCTGTATCCCTCACGGATGGCGACGACAGATTATTTTGGAGCTCCGCAACCCGATGGAGTCTCCAGACATTGGACGCGGAATAAGCCACTATTGCCTGCCAGATATGAACCACAGCTGCCGCATGATGAGGTTACGGTTGCAGAGGCACTCTCGGCTGCAGGATACAGGACTTTCTGGGCAGGCAAATGGCATCTGGGTGGGGAAGGCTCTTACCCGGAAGACCATGGATTTGAAGTCAATCGCGGTGGCTGGGAGGCGGGCGGCCCCTATGGGCGAGGGAATTATTTTGTGCCCTATGATAATCCGCGACTGGAGGATGGTCCAGAAGGAGAGCATCTGCCTGCCAGGCTAGCGGCGGAGACAGTACGGTTCATTGGGGAGAGCCGGGATCAGCCGTTTATCGCGTTTCTATCGTTCTATTCGGTTCATACCCCACTCATGGCACGGCCAGATCTGCAGGAGAAATACGAGGCGAAGCCCGCGCCGCCAGCCATGTGGGGCACCGAGGGGGATCGTCAAGTACGCCTGATCCAAAATCATGCAGTATACGCTGCGATGGTCGAGGCGATGGATCAGGCCGTCGGCATGGTACTTGCTGCATTAGATGAATTGGATCTTGCGCACAATACCATGGTAATTTTCACTTCAGATAATGGAGGGCTCTCTACCTCGGAAGGACATCCAACCAGCAACCTGCCACTGAGGGCCGGAAAAGGATGGATGTACGAGGGAGGGATTCGGGAGCCACTGCTCATGCGCTGGCCCGCACTCCTGAAAGGAGGACGGGTGGAAGATACACCAGTAACCAGTCCAGATTTTATGCCGACATTACTGCAGATCGCAAGGCTGTCAGAGCCGGACTTTACCGATGGAGTCAGCCTATTACCACTCCTGATTGAACGACGCGCCCCGGAGCGGGATCTATATTGGCATTATCCACACTATGGCAACCAGGGGGGAAGTCCCTCAAGCGCAGTGCGGCGCGGAGACTGGAAACTCATTCGATTCTATGAAGATGGCAGCGAAGAACTGTATGATCTGGCTGCGGATGTGTCCGAATCGGAAAATCATGCGTCTAATCAACCAGAGATACGCAGTGAACTCTCTAAATCGCTGGATATATGGTTGGATCAGGTGAATGCACGCCTGCCAACCCCCAATTCAGACAACCTAAACGGAGAACAGACTGATGAGTGATAAAGGAAATAACGAGCGACTCACATGCTCATTCTGCAATCGTACGAGCGATGAAGTGAATTCTCTTGTCGCAGGTCAGGATGTATTTATCTGCGATCAGTGTGTGGCAGATGCCCAGATCATTCTGAATGATACAGAAAAGTCGGGGCCAAGAGTGAAACGCTCCTCCCCTCGCAAGAAAAAGGGTCCACGAAGCCTGCCAATGCCGAAACAGATCAAGGCGGAACTGGACAAGTATGTGATTGGGCAGGAATATGCAAAAAAATCTCTGGCAGTTGCCGTGTACAATCACTATAAACGCGTAGACTCGGAGCAGTTTGTGACTGATTACAAGGATGTCGAGATCGAAAAATCAAACATCCTTCTTCTGGGATCAAGCGGCACTGGCAAGACGCTGCTTGCGCGTACTCTCGCCCGGATCCTGGACGTGCCATTTTCGATCAGTGATGCTACAACCTTGACAGAAGCCGGCTATGTTGGGGAAGATGTGGAGACGATTTTATCGAATCTGTTATGTGCGGCAGAATTTGAGGTCGAGGATGCGGAGCGGGGGATCATTTTTATTGATGAGATTGACAAAATCGCCCGCAAAAATCACAACGCCTCCATCACACGAGATGTATCGGGGGAAGGAGTGCAGCAGGCATTATTGAAGGTATTGGAGGGAACCGTCGCAGGTGTACCTCCCAAAGGGGGACGCAAGCATCCAGAACAAAGTCTGGTGAATATCAACACGAGCGGCATCCTCTTTATCTGCGGAGGCGCATTCGAAGGACTGTCAGAAATCATTGCCCGCCGACTCAACATAAATCAGATTGGGTTCGCATCCAATCCTCAGCGACGGTATGACGACTCGGATACCACAGTACTGCAGTTCGTGGAACCGGAAGATCTAGTTCATTATGGGTTGATCCCCGAACTCATCGGGCGGTTGCCGTTAACCGCTGCCCTGAAGCCACTCTCGGACGACGAAATGATGCGGATTCTCACCGAACCCCAAAACGCTGTAATCCGACAGTACCAGAAGCTGTTTGCATTTGACGGAGTTGATCTGGTTTTTGATGAGTCTGCATTACACAGTATTGTGAAGCGTGCACGAGCAATGGGGACCGGTGCCAGGGGATTGCGTAGCGTACTTGAACAGTCTATGTTGGACATTATGTTCGAGATCCATAGTGTAAAGGATGTTGGGGTCTGCTCAATCACAGAGGAGACCATCTCATTGGGAAAAACGCCTATTTACGAAAAGCGCAAGGCTTCAGCCTGAATTGCATGAAGGGGCTGCTTGGACTCGCCCTGTTTGGGATCATGTCCGTGCCAATGGTTCTGGCACAGTCAGACCTCCTGGATGTGAATGATAGCACATCCGTGCGACGCGTAGAGTTCAGTTATACGGATGCAGACCGCTATCTACCCAGGTTCAGTGCCTCAGGACTTCGTCAATTGATTGCGACCCACGCGATCCCCCGCCGGTATCGGCTTCAGAGATTACTGGGCAGAACCAAGCAGGAGGACTATACTCTGAACCCGATTGAGTTGCAGAGAGATGTGGTTCGGCTTCGTCAGGCATTCCGGGAGGCTGGTTATCCTCATATGTATGTTGACTATGCTGCGTCCACCTTAGATCGAGTGTCCAATACCGCCGTGATCCGCTTTGAGATTACACAGGGACCTCCAGTGATCATTCAGGATGTAGGGTTTTATGCAGGATCGGGATTTTTGGCGTCAAGACTGGACGCAGAGTTGCGCGAAGCGTGGATTGATTTTCGGGATCGAACCACTTTTGAGGTCGGGGATGTGTTCACCCACTTCGAGTTGGTACAGATCGAGGATGAGGTACTTAGCTGGTTCAAGGACCAAGGGTATGCGTTTGCCACGCTTACATCGTCCTTTCATATTTATTCTGGAATCAATGCCGCAGATATCAGCTTCCAGGTGGATACCGGTCCCCGCGGTTTTATTGACAGAGTTGATGTCGAAGGAGCTCCCGCTGTTCATCGACGCGTCATTTTGAGGGCACTGCCCTTTGAGCCGGGAGATGTATTCTCTCAGCGGGATTTGCTTGAGGGGCAGCGGGCACTTTTTGCGCTGGGGCTCTTCAGTGTGGTACAGGTGGAAACCCCGCCCCAGGTACAGGACAGTACCGTCGAGGTGCGGATTAACCTGGAGCGCGCACGACCCCGCCATATATCTGCGGAAACGGGATATCATCAGCGTCAGGGAGTCACCGGGGAGGGGCGCTGGACGCACCGCAACTTTTTAGATGGCGCGAGAACGTTGACTCTCACAGCTCAAATTCAGACCGGTCTATTGGCTAGTGCGGGGATTGGTGCGTTAGCAGGACGATCTGCACGCGGGGCGGTTGCGTTGACGCAGCCCCATCTTGGTTTCAGTCAGTTACGAGGAATTTTGGAGCCGTTCATTCAGTATGAGCGGGACCCGCTTGCAGCAGCGTCATCGGAGGTCTTTGGCTTTAATCGGCGCGAGGTTGGAGTATCGACGACGTTCATCTATGGCTTGCAGCAGACCCGGGTACTAAGTTTGCGTTATGGTCTCAGCCGTACAAAAAACTTCACGACCAGTACTTCAACAGATGCATATGATAAGAGCGTTCTGCGGTTCGGCGGGACGCTGGGTTGGACGGACAGCTTGCTGCGTCCTACCAGTGGAGTGATCTTTCAGCCCCTTATTGAGCAGGGTGGAAGAATTGAATCCTGGCTCGGTGCCCGCCCATTTGGAGTCAATTACCTGAAGATGCAATTACAGGTAGCCGCCTATTGGCCTCTCTCCAGAGATGTCAATTTTAGTGGGAGATTTAAGGCAGGGCGGGTCTGGGCAGGCGGGACTAGGTCCAGAACACTCTACACATCCGAAGGAACACAGGTCATCGATACACAGTTTCTACAGCCTACCGAAGATCGCTTTGATCCTTTGAGATTTTATATTGGCGGAGCAGATGATGTGCGGGGATGGAGCACAGGACTGGTCGGCCCCAAGGCAATCCGCACACAAGACCGTGGTGGCACTCTGGGGGACGGTGTATATGAGCCGATCGGAGGATTGGCTCGTTTGGTTGCCAGTGCAGAGGTTCGATTTTGGCTGAGTGGGCCGTGGTATGGGGCAGCGTTTGCAGATGCAGGGGCGGTCTCTTCCGAGCGTGCAGAGAATTGTGAGGGACCGTTTTTTGAAGATCCTAACCGGACACGTGGTATCCCAGTTCAGTGCGGGTTCAGGGATACCGGGCGGATTACACTCCGCCAGTTCAAAGTGGGGGTGGGTTTAGGGTTACGATATGATACGCCGATCGGGTTTATTCGTCTAGATGTTGCAGCAAAACTAAACCCTGATCCGCTTGATTTGCAGTCATCTGAAGATGCGTTGGCAGCTGCCGGTGGGTCTCAGGATGACAGCAGGAATGCATGGTACCGTTTTAATGTCCATTTCAGTATCGGGCAGGCGTTTTAGGAATCGCTGGCTCATGTAGAACTTGGGTTAGAGGTTGGGACCGCTTTGTTGTTTCGTTTGGCCCGCCCAATTCAGCTGATTCCGCTATATCCGGCGGGGCTGAAATGCTTCCTTTGTGGAAACTCAGTCCTGCCATTGAGCAGATTATGGAAGTCGGTTCCAGTGTCAGCACATGGTCGTTTGCCTGCTGTCCGCGTTTCCCCGGCGGCTACGATCTGCTCAATCTGTTGATCACGTTCCTATAGGCTTTGGTGTTCAGTTTGCGATCTTTGAGGCTCAGCCCTGCCTGTCTGCAGATTAGGGAAGCATATCCCGGTGTTAGTCCGAAGTCTTTTGCCACGGATGTCCGCGTTTCTCCGGCGGCCACGCGCTTCACAATCTGTTGGTCACGTTCCTGCCGCTCTTTGACACTCAGTTGCAGTTTGCGATCTTTGAGGCTCAGCCCTGCCTGTCTGCAGATTAGGGAAGCATATCCCGGTGTTAGTCCGAAGTCTTTTGCCACGGATGTCCGTGTTTCTCCGGCGGCCACGCGCTTCACAATCTGTTGGTCACGTTCCTGCCGCTCTTTGGCGCTCAGTTGCAGTCTGTGTTCTTTGACGCGCAGCCCTGCCTGTCTGCAGATTAGGGAGGCGTAAGCCGGTGTCAGTCCGAAGTCTTTTGCCACGGATGTCCGTGTTTCTCCGGCGGCCACGCGCTTCACAATCTGCTGGTCACGTTCCTGTTGCTCTTTGGTGCTCAGTCGTGGTCTGTATTCTTTGATGCGCAGCCCTGCCTGTCTGCAGATTAGGGAGGCGTATGCTGTTGTCAGTCCGAAGTCTTTTGCCACGGATGTCCGTGTTTCTCCGGCGGCTACGCGCTTCACAATCTGTTGGTCACGGTCCTGCCGGGCTTTGGTGTTGAGTTGCTGGCCGTCAAAGTGCAGTCCTGCGTTTCTGCAGATTAGGCCAATGTGTCCAGGTGTCAGTCTGAAGTCTTTTGCCACGGATGTCCGTGTTTCCCCGGCGGCCACGCGCTTCACAATCTGTCGGTCACGTTCCTGTCGGTCTTTGGTGCTTAGTCGGCGATCTTTGACGCGAATCCCTGCCCTCCTGCAGATTACGGAGATCTGTTCTGGTGTCAATCCGAAATCTTTTGCGATGACCTTTCGTTTTTCTCCGTCAATCACGCGCCCCACGATTCGGCGGTTGCGTTCCTTGAGATCATGCCTGCGTCTGATGTCAAAGCCCATACTTTGGCAGATGGTACTCACGTATGTCGAGGACAGCCCAATGTCTTGGGCCACGGAGGTGTAGTGTTCCCCGGCGGCCACGCGCCTCACGATCTCGCGGTTGCGTACCCTCCGAAGATCTCCGAGCCTCAGTTCCGCATTGATGCAGATTTGGCGAATACGTTCTGGTGTCAGTCCGAAGTCCCTAGCCAGAGCAGCCAGTTTTTCTCCTGCGGCCACCCGCTTTACAATCTGTCGGTTGCGTTCCTGACGGGCATCCTGCCCAGTTCCAGTATGGGGCATATGTCTGAAATTAGTTTATGAATGAGGTTCTTGCAAAACTAATAATCCAGACACAAAAAGCACTCTGGAACGCCCTCAGGGCAATAAATATTTTCAAGATTGGGAGTTTTGCAAGAATCTCGAATTGTTCAAGTAATTGTTTTCCTGACCCAAAATTAAGGAACTCCTCATAATCAATTCTGCCCCCCTTGTTCATGAGCCTATGTATTCCTCCTCAATCTCGATGGTCGTTTAAGTCCAGTGCGATTCGTACAATTCCCTGACCGCCTGCAGAGGTGCTTCTGCAACAATGGAGTCAACTTTGTTCTGGATCACGCTCTATAGAATTCCTCCGTTCATTGTGAAACCGAAATTTAATCATCCCATACAAATACTGAGAGATCTTATTTTCAGGCGAGTCCAACATCTGCTACGTGAATTTCCCAGGTGGAGATAAAAACCCGTCTATTGTACTCTCTACCACCTTGAGGAATATAGCGTCCAGCCGAAAACTATAGTGCGTGTTCGGAACTCAAACTTATAAATTTAACTGCACTGAAAACAGACTGGGATGGCTGCAGAACGAGTGTTCCGGCCGACTTGGGAAAGCTGTCCTGCACATGGATGAACCTCGCCCTCACGTCCACGCATTCATCCAGTCGGTGGATGATTGGGAGTATCCGTCCACAAAAAATATGGGAATTATAGGGAATAGTTGAAAAAAAAATCTCGGTCTTTCTACGTATAAGGTAGTAGATAGAACAAATTTGGGTCTTCACCTAATATTGTGAGAACATAAGATTTACGGCATTCAGGTGGACAGGTCAAGTCCTCCGAGATGGAAGTAAATTGCGTTGACAAACCGCTCATTATTTCGGAATCCGCGTGCACGTGTTTTGACGGTTTTGATTCGGCTGTTGATGCTTTCCGCCGGGCCATTGCTCACCTTGAGGACAATAGCGTTGATGATTCCCCATAGATGTGTTTTAATCGTTCTGGCGGCTTCTTTGACAGGCTCCAGACGACAGCGCATAGCCCAAGACAGCCATTTTTTCCAGACTTTTCGTGCCCAGGTAGGACTCACATAATGCCATAAGTTTCGGGCCATCTCTTTGATCGCCCACGCTCGGGCGGTTTTCAACGAACTGTTCTTTAACGATTGAAACCGCTTCGCCTGCGTTGTGGACATATTTTTCGGGTTCGTGAGCCAGTCGTACTTACTTCCCGTCAGGATTGGATTTCCTTGCGCGCGCAGGAGCTTGTGCTCCTGCCGTCGCACTTTGTCCACCGCCTCCCCCAGATACTTTGCAATATGGAACCGGTCAAACGCGATCTTATTCTCTGCATCGGGCACACAGTCCAAGGTCGCATAAATATACGCAAGCCACATGTCCATGCTCACGCTCTGGATCCCCGCCAGCTGTTCAGGAGTCAATCCCATATACCAGCGCTTCAGCACCTTTTTCGTACGTCCGATCCCCACATATAACACCTTCCCCGACGTTGCATCGGAAACCACTGTGATGTATTTGTGCCCCCTGCGGAACGAGGTCTCATCCACGCAGATATGCGCAATAATCTGGGGGGCCCTGCGCTCAAGTCTACGTGCTACTGCACGATCCATGATCCGGGAAATCGCTTTCCAGCCAACGTCAAGCTGGCGAGATACCGCCAGCACACTCGCTTCCTGAAGCCATCCAAGTACATCGTCTTCAAAGTCGCGCGTAAACCGCGAACTCGGCAAGGCCCAAGGAACCAGAATCGTCCGAACCCCATGCACTGTACGCGCGGAACCCGGGCGACCAACTCCGTACGATACTTGCACGTATCCAGATGGCGCCAGGTACGAGGAGTGCGCAAATCATAAAATGGACAACGCTTCTTACACATCGGACACGCCAACGCCGACGTATCTGTGCACCTGATCGTGACGCGCCTCAATTGATTCGCATCATCATACGCATCCTCTAAAATCTCCCACGGCGAGGCAAGCCCCAAACTCTTGTACACCCCTTGATTCTTTTCCATTGGCGATCTATATGTTTCGTGAATAATAGAGTGACGACCATGAATACATGAAAAATTACAGCAAATCGGGGCCGCCATGTACCGAAAATTCCCTGAATTTATTGACCCGATCACAATAATGGGTGAAGAACCACAAATTTGAGGTTGTATATTATGGCAAGTCCAGGACGTTCACACAGAGAAGGCATTACCCTCTTGGAACTGGCTGAAAGATTCCCCGATGAATCATCTGCACAAAAATGGTTTGAGAAAGTGCATTGGCCGGACGGTAACTTGTGTTGCCTACGGTGTGGCAGTGAGAACGTATATCGGTGCAAGCATAAGACCATGCCTTTCCGTTGCCGAGACTGCAAGAAGTATTTCAGTGTCAAGACCGGAACGGCAATGGAAGCCTCTAATCTGCCATTGAGGAAATGGGTATGGGCTATCTACTTGGAGAATACAAGCCTGAAAGGCGTATCGTCTATGAAGCTGTATAGAGATATAGGCGTGAATCAGTCCTGCACGTGGCATATGCTACACAGAATCCGTGAAGGCTTGTTGCCTGAAATGATCAATGAGTTTGAAGGGCCGGTAGAGGTAGATGAATCGTATATAGGAGGCAGGGAAGCCAACAAGCATGAGGATAAGAAACTCAACGCGGGGCGTGGTACAGTAGGCAAGAGTACCGTACTGGGCGTGAAAGATCGCAAGACCAATCAGATTACCGCGAAGGTGATTGAGGATACCACCAAGCCAACGGTACAGGAATTCATCAATGATAACCGTTCCCAAGATGCTTCGGTATTTACCGATGAGCATAAGAGTTACGAGGGTTTAGCGAACCATGCGTCTGTGAATCACAGCCAAAAACAGTGGGCAGTATCAACGGTACTTGGAGAATATGCCCACACGAACGGCATTGAGTCGTTTTGGGCTGTTCTGAAACGTGCCTATCATGGCACCTACCACCACCTAAGCAAGAAACACCTCAACCGCTACGTAACCCAGTTTGCAGGTAAGCACAACTTGCGTGAACTGGACACGATTGACCAAATGGCAACGGTCGTCAGGGGTATGGCAGGTAAGCGGTTGAAGTACAAAGACCTAATCGCATGATGTCTGCCCCCCCCCCCCCCCGAAAAATCGTGCCAACTGGGAAAATCGTACGCTATTCATCCATGACAACCTTCCAATTCTCCGTGGTATGAACAGCGGATCTGTTGACCTTATCGCAACAGATCCGCCGTTTAATCCTAAACGGATATACAATGCTCCGTTGGGAAGCAAAGCTGCGAATCAACAATTTGACGATAGATGGAAATGGGATGAGGTCACTGATGAATGGCATGATCTTATAGCAACAGACCATCCTACGATTAAGAAATTGATTGAGACCGCTGTTATAGTGGAGAACGGTAATGTTGATGTAAAGACGGGGAAAATCAATACCGGACGGATACAAAATAGTATTGCCGCCTTTCTGGCATGGATGGCTCCGCGGTTGATTGAAATGCATCGCATCCTTAGGCCTACGGGGAGTATTTATCTGCACTGCGATTCTTCAGCCAATTCCTACCTAAAGCTGCTATTAGACGCAGTGTTTGGACGGAATCAATTCCGTGACGAGATTATTTGGCATCGTACAGGTGGTGCGGCAAAGGGAAGTCAACACAGTAAACGATCATTTGGGAAAGACTGTGACACTATATATCGCTATACCAAAACAGGACATTATGTGCATAATGGGGTTTACCGAACTCTTTCTGAAGAGGAAGCAAAGAAGAAATTCCCGAAAATAGATGATCGGGGTAGAAGGTACAGTACAGCTACTCCTATCTTCCGTGCTCCCTCTATGGGCCCCCGTCCCAATCTTTGCTATACATACAAAGATGAGAGCAGAAACATTGACGTGACAAATCCGCGTCCGTCTGGATGGCGCGTAAGCAAAGAAGAGTTGCGGAAGATGGATGAAAATGGCGAAATCATTTGGCATCCTACAAAACGTCCCAAACGAAAAGCTCTTCTCTCAAATTATAAGGGTGAACCGTACGGATGCTTATGGACGGACATTCCGCCTGTGGTTGAAAAAAAAAGATCAGATTGGAAGACAGAAAAGCCGGTCAAACTTTATGAGCGTATTATTATGGCATCCAGCAACCCGGGAGATATAGTACTTGACCCCTTTGCAGGTTGTGCAACCACCTGTGTTGCTGCTGAAATCTTAAACAGGAGCTGGGTTGGTATTGATATAGATCCTGTGGCAGAGCAGATTACGAAAACAAGGCTATTTGATGTTTCTGGATTGAATCAAGAGATAGACAATAGTTTTCTCTCGATAAAAAACATCCACCTGTAAGAACATACATAACTCTGATGTCTCCTGATAAAATGAGATTGTACTTATGGAAAAGACAAGGCCAGCAGTGTGCTAATCCATATTGTTCGTTAGGAGTTCTAAAAAGAGTTGTAGATCTTGAACTTGATCACATAATCCCTAGGTCACGAGGTGGTCCAGATGATGTTTCGAATAGGATCGGTCTATGTTCAAACTGTAACAGACGAAAATCTGCGAAGGCTTTGGGAATGTTCCTTGACGAAGAACGAAGCAGACAGCCACATCCATCTTTACCCCGCGGATAATCCCATGAAAACCATGCCACCCGAGAAACAATCCAAGTCGAATCGGAGAAGCCGTTTAGACGCAATGCTGGACGAGCCATGCAGGAACGAGCGTTATGGTGGAATGACGATGCGTGAGATGGTTCGAAAAGTGGTGCTGCGCAGAGATGATCCAATAGATGAACGTGAGCAAATTGACCGCAAATGAGCGGGGGTACAGAGCGCACAATCGGCTCAAACCGTTCGGAATGCCCATGGGGGGGCACATCTTTCATCATCCCCTGTACGCGTTTTGATTTTTTTGAGAGATTTGCTATATTATCGGTTCATTTAACCTTTATCTCAATATGAAACACACGCTTACCCGGGGCCTGATCCCCGTTTGTCTAACCCTGCTTGCCATTAGCTTCGGACTATTGATCGCAAGCTGTAACGATTCGGCCGTTTCGGAAATTGAGTTGCCGGAACAGAGCTCACTTGATACGCCGGAATCATACCTGAAGGCAATCGCCAAAGCCCAAACAAATTTATTCAGTCATGCGTCAAGCGCTATGCGCGAAATGGATGAAGAGGAATTTGAAAAGGTGATGCGCAACGCTGAAAAGGTACTGGAGCGTTCGCCAGTTTATAAGCACTATTCTCAGGCAGAGGGGGATTTTGAAGTGAGGAAGTTTTCAGAAGAGGAATACAGATTACAAACTGAGCAATATGAATCAGACCGACAGGATTTTTTAGATGCGCTCAGTCCCATTATTTCTCCGGAAATATATGGCGAGATTCAGAGCTTGATAACCGAATTTGTTACGGTGCATGGCGGGGCAGAGGTTGATACAACGGGATGGCGGGAAATCCTGCACAGAGCAAGCCAAGATGCGTTAGCGCAAGAAACGGGTAGCCTGAGCTGCAGTAGCCCACAGCAAATTACAGTGAGTCAGGCAAGCATTTTACCGATGCCGTCCATTGCAACTATTATGGGTTGGTTTGGGGGAAGTGGAATACAACAAAGTGCGCCGTGCGGATCGTGCTGTATAGAGTGTTGCAAATGCACAGAGGGGTGCGTACAGAGTGGAGCTTCCAGATTTGGGAGCCAATTTGTGTGGGCTTTTGCTGGGGGAGCTGGATGTTCAGCTTCAACTTGGTGGTTTACCGGTGGCCTAGGAATCGGAGGATGCAGCTTCGGCGCATTAGTGTATCTTGATATTGCGTTAACGTACGAATTATGGAGATTGAGTAATTGTAAAAGTGATTGTAGGGCATCTCCGCAATGTACTAAGTGCCCAAAGGCATGGGTTCAGTACGAATGGGGCCTTTCTTGTGATAATGCACCTAATTGGTAGGAATGATGACAACAAGAAAAAAAATTTTTGGAAAGCTGTTTGTTTCGATATTCTTCCCTTTACTTGCCTTTCGTGTGTATTGGGCGGAATTTGACGGGGCCTATACCAATATGGATTTGTTGTTGGGCGGAGTAGTTACGGTAGCTTTGTGCACGGCTGTTTTCATGTATTTCTCCATAGCGAACAAGATTGAGAGGTTTAGTCCAGCATGGTTTTTTGCATTACTTATTGTCGTAAATCTTGTGGTCTTTGGATGGATAATTTCCAGTCTTTTTTCGCTCCCGATTGCATACAGAGCGGCCGGCATGTATATGCTATCTTTTGGTCTTCTTTTACCGATGATACACTTTGTGGCGCTCAAAAGTCATACATCCCAAAAGGGATCATTTTACAAGCGCATACGGCTAAACCCAACCGAAAACGCTCAGGGATAACTCAGGTACGGCAACGTACTATCTACTCACGGATGCGGGGGTTTGCCCTGTATAAACCCTACCCCCTGACGGAATTACAGGGGGTAGGGTTGCTCTGGTTTTGAATTGAGCGGGGTTGCTTCAACTATTCCCTATAATTCCCAAAAATATTTCTCTAGCCCCAACATGCTTCGAAAATTGCATTCATCTCGTGAAGTCGTGAGGGATTTGTACGGTGTGATTCTGAATCCACAGGAAATCAAAGGGTCAAGGGCACAGGGATATGCGTGTGGAATGAATGAATGGGGTCTGTCGGAAGTAAAGTTGGGGAATTATGTACTTAACTGCAAGTCAAGTTCTCTTTGTTCTCTCAACACACGTTGCCTGATTGCAGGAATTGTGCGGGACGTAACGACTTGGTCCGTCTGGTCCAGATGCAGGGGTTCGATTTCGGCTGAGTGGGCCGTGGTGTGGGGCAGCGTTTGCAGATACAGGGGCAGTCTCCTCCGGGCGTACAGAAAATTATGCAGGGCCGTTTTTTCAAGATCCCGACCGGACGCGAACGTCCCGGTTCAGTGCGGGTTCAGGCATACTGGGCGGATTACACTCTGCCAGTTCAAAGTGGGGGCGGGTTTAGGGTTGCGATAGGATACGCCGATCGGGTTTATCCGGGTGGTTGTTGCAGCCAAACTAAACTCTGATCCACTTGAATTGCTATCATCTGAAGATGCGCTGGCAGCCGCCGGTGGGTCTCAGGATGACAGAAGGAATATATGGTACCGTTTTAATGTCCATTTCAGTACCGGGCAGGCGTTTTAAGAACCGCTGGCTTGTGATCCTTGGGGTTGCGCTAACACTTGGGTTTGCACAGACCCCATGGTGTTTGAGCCTGTTGGCACGCTGGACATTGCATGCCAGTGAGACGGAGTTCGCGTTTGATTCATTACATGGATTCTGGATGCGCTCACTGGAAGTGCGGGGCATTGAGGGGAGCATTGGGGGGCATTGGATCCAAGTGGACACTGCACAGGTTAATCTTTCACCGGGGCACCTGTTTATCGGTCGTCTCCATATACGCCATATGGAGCTGACGACCCCCGTATTCCACTTCCGCAGCCCTCCATCCGAACAGGTTGCAGACACAGGCGAAGAGGGGGGGGATTCCAGATCGGTTGGTTTTCTCTGGATTGACTCCCTCCGCATACAGGAAGGCAGCTTCCATTTGGCAGATCAGATGCTTGGGATCTCCGGGATTCAGATTCGGGGTAGTATATCCCCGGCAGCAATCCAGGTTGACACGCTGTCTGGTGATCTTTCTTGGCGGCAGGCGGTCTTACAATTGTCAGCTGCCTCCCGCTTGCAGTTGGATCAGGGGCTGTTCCAGTTAGACACGCTGTTGCTGCGTGGTCCAACCTCCCTCATCCGTGCTCATGGATCTGTGGGACGGCAAATGAACCTGGATGTCGTTGCTGCTCCGCTTTCTGCGGATGTACTGGATGTCCTATTGCCAAACATAGAAGAGGATCTTGTGGTAGCAGTAGAGCTTGAGGGTGAGGAAGATTCGCTGCATCTAGCACTTGAGGGAGAATCAGAGAATGGGGCTGTGCTGAAGGTACATGGGAGTATACAGTTTGGTACGCCATCGGTGCATTTGGATACTTTGGCGTTCGAGAATTTGAATCTGAAATACCTGTTTACAGATCTGGCCGGTGAATTGACCGGGTCTATTCATGGCCGTGTGACCGGGATATCCTGGGATTCACTCAACGGAAGGATTGAAGGCAATCTGGAAACGGGAGTTCTTGCAGGTGTCCCCATTGAATCGGCAAGCATGAGTGGGGATATGGGAAAGGGGATCATGCAGGTGCAACTGGATTCGAGGCTTGCTCTGGGCTCACTGGGTTTGACAGGAACGATCCGATCTTCTTCAGCATCGGGACAGCTTGCCGGTCAGTTCAGGGATCTCAATACACGGGTGCTTGATCCACAGCATGAAAGTGCCCTCAGTGGCAATTTCAGGGTAGCATGGAAAGATTCCCTGGAGGGATATATGGAATTATTGCCGGGGCAGTTGGGAATGCTGGGGATAACTGGTGGAGAACTGCGTTTATATTCGAGAGATGAAATCCTCCAGCTTGCAGGCATCTTACGGGGAGACTCAACCTGGATTGCATTGGAAGCGGGTCGTCAGGAGTCCGGGCTCACGGGAAAACTTGAGGTTGATGCATTGGACGTAGGTGCCCTGATGAATCGGCAAAATATGAGCAGCCAGATCAGCCTTACTGTGGAGTCCACCACCAACTGGCCCCCAGACAGCGTCATGGTCCAGATGGAGGTGCAGCCGTCTTCATGGAATCAGATTCCTGTTACACAAGCTCACGCGGAGCTGGTCCTAGGGGGACAGGATCTCGATGTACGTGGACATGTCGCATTCCCATCGGGTAGCGTCACACTGGGGGGCGGGGTCTATTTTGGTGCCAGTTTCCCGGAATGGGTCCTGGAGAGTGGGCAGATTGAGGGTCTGGATTTACGGGATCTGGGAATCGGTATTGAAACAGAGCTCAATGCCCAGTTGCAGCTTTCCGGCAGGGGGATGCAAAACGCCAGCGGGCAGCTGTATGTAGCGCCTTCCACGATGAATCATGAAACGATCAGTGACGGGGTGATTTTTCTGGAGATGTTGAATAAGGAGGCAATCATAGACAGTCGTTTTATGATCGGATCGGGAGAATTTCAGGCACAGGCGAGTGTACATCCATTTGCTGCTTTGCCGACCATAAATCTTTCAAAGGGTGCGTTCCAGCAGGTTGATGTGGGGGCTCTTGCCGGCCTGGATTCCTTCTCTACCCTTCTTACCGGTCACATCGATAGCCTGCAATGGGGCGAAGGTGGGTATGCTGCTTTCTCTCTGGACTCCTCGGTTGTCAATGCACTGGAAATTACGGATGCACAGCTGCACATAAAAGCACACGGAGATTCAGTTGTGGCCTCGGGTGCTGCTACCCTCGATCAGGGGTATGTGCGTATGGAGCATGTACGTTTTGGACTGGAGCGGGAAGTTCAAGTCCGGGGATCTCTCCGAAATCTATCTCTGGGCGATCTCGGGTTCGCAGATATACAGCTCAGTGGATCCCTTGATGTAGACATGAAGGGGACAAATCCCCGGACCATGACCATCTATCATGCACAGGTTGAAGCCGACAGCATGAGGATCGGAAACGTGCAGTTTGATCGGTTCAGGGTTGCAGGGACTTTAGAAGGTGGAGCACTCCAGTTAAGCCAGTTTGATCTATCCAGTGATGCCGGTCGACTCCGTGCACAGGGGGGTGTTTCTCTTTTTGGAGAATCATCTGATTCGCTGCGATTCAGTGGAGAGATCATCAGTCCAGAGTTGCTTGCAGCGTGGACCGGAGGGCAACCGGTTGTCGGCGGGGGGACGGATACCTTATGGGGACAGTTGACCTACCGGGATGACTCGCTGCGGTGGGCGGCTGGAGTCACGACCAATCCTCTGATCTGGCGTACGATGCGTCTGTTTCAGGCATCCGGGTACGCAGAAGGAACCCTAGATGATTTAAAGCCTCGGCTTAGCAGAGCAGAAGTGGTTCTGGAGCGTCTGTCCATCCCAACAGTGTCTGCCCGGCGGACATGGCTGCGGCTGGAAGAGCAGCAGGGCAAGATCCAATATGAGGCGTGGATGGAAGTTGATGATCGCCGATCTCTCTTCCTGGAAGGGGAGGCGGATTTAGCCGCGCGGCAGGGAACGCTTCGCCAGTTGGATCTATATCTGGACGAAGCAGAGTGGCATCTTGGCGTACCGACAGAAATCCTGGCCGATGACGGGATCAGAGTTCGCTACTTCGTCCTAGAGAGTCAGGATCAGGAGATTACCCTGGACGGAATCCTGAATCTGGAAGGGGAGCAGCGATTGGGGATGAACATCTATAATGTCCAACTCACTCCTTTCACTGATATCCTGGGGCTACCAGATCTCGGAGGAATTGCAAATGCAGATCTGTTCTTCCATGGACCTGCAACCGCGCCGCAGTTGACGGGCTCGGTGAATCTGATGGTAGAGTCAGAAAATGAGCAGGTTGGGAGCGTAGCTGCCCGGATTGACTACCAGGAGAGCGGGCTGGATATGGAAGCAGACTTTGTTCATGTAGATGGGAGTACGCTCTCTGTGTCAGGCCTTCTGCCACTTGATCTGAGATTGAAAAAGAGTGATGAAGTTTCTTTTCCCGATGCTTCCTTGACATTGCAGGCAGAGAAGTTTAATCTTGCATGGGTCAGCCCTTTTTTAGCACAGGACGAAATCAGCAATCTGAGAGGAAAACTGACAGCAGATATTGGGATCATAGGCTCGTTGAGTTCGCCCAATCTCCGTGGGGAGCTTGGTCTGACTGAAGGGTATGCCCGGTTACCTCAGCTCGGGATTTCTCCATCGGAGGTTCAGCTGGATGCAGTGCTGCGGCGGGATACCATTTATGTCGAAAACCTGTATGCCTCCAGTGGTCGCGGTACTGCGGAAGGAAGGGGGCATGTGACGTTGGGAACGCCCAACCAGGGAGGGGTGGACTTAGCCATGAACCTGGGGGACTTTCGGGTGGTGAATACTGCTCCTTACGTTGCGGATGTCAGTGGCTCGGTGGCGTTGGGAAGGACAGTGCGGAGCCCAGATCTGACGGGTCATATCGAGATGACGAGCGCCGTCATTCGGCCTCAGGATGTGCCGGTGACACTGGCAGACGGGATGATTAACTTTACCGAGACGGATCTTCAAATGCTGGAGCAGTATTTTAACATTCGGGCAAGTGTATGGGATACTACGACCTATTCACTCGTAGACGCACTGGCGATGGATTTGTCGGTTGGCATTCCCGGGACCGTGCGATTACACAGTTTACAGAACCCCGAAATGACTGTATTACTGAGTGGATCGGTCGCCTTGAGTAAAGAGCCATACGCGGAGCAGGAGCTTCATGGAACTGTAAGTATTGTGCCCGAGCTTAGTTATTTGCGACAGTTTGGTCGGCGCTTTGATATCCGGCGAGGCCGGGTGGCGTTTGCAGGTGCCGCCACCAACCCATTCTTCGATCTTCAGGCGGCACTGGATATTCCAAGCCGGAGCGGGCAGGATACGCCGGTAACGATTCTGTTGGATGCATCTGGGCGCTTACAGGAGCCGGAGTCGCTGACGCTGGAGTTGCGGAGCGAGCCGGTGCAACTTGACCGCGCAGATATGATCTCTTATATGGCGACGGGCCGGCCGGCGGCGGATGCATTTCAGCTAGGGGGAGGGGGAGCACTTCAGAGTGGCAGTGATCTTGCGCTCCAGCAATTGTCCAGCCTGATTGCAGGGGCAGCGGGGGCAGGGCTCGGACTGGATGTGGTGCAGATCAATCCGGAAACGGGAGGTGGAGTGACGCTCACGGCCGGGAAGTATGTATCCCGCAAACTGTTTGCCTCCGTCAAATGGCCAATCACAGAAGAACCGACCACCTCCAATAGCTCCGTTGAAAACAACAGGGAATTGGTGATCGAATATGCACTGTATCCATGGCTCGTTGCCCGTATGCGTGGGGAGGCGGGAGCGATGGGGCTTAGCTTGTTGTATCAGTATACTTGGTAATGCGTGGAGTGAAGAAAATACTTGCAGAAGTAGGTGCAATTGCAACCTTCTCGGGGATGGTGTTCCGGCAGTTGTTTCAGCGTCCGTTTGAGGGACGCGAGCTGATTCGGCAAATGGATGAGACCGGATCGAAAAGTCTCGTTCTCGTTTTAGTCACAGGCTGCTCTATCGGGATTGTGTTGTCCATGCAAAGCCGCGGTACCCTTGCACGGTTCGGTGCGGAAGCGGTGCTTCCGAGTATGCTGGCACTGTCCGTAGTCAAGGAGATTGGCCCGGTCATTACCTCGCTAGTTTTGGCAGGGCGATTGGGGGCGGGAATCGCTGCAGAACTGGGGTCCATGCGTGTCACGGAGCAGATTGATGCGTTGGAGGTCTCTGCCTTACAGCCCTTCAAATATCTTGTCATTACCCGTGTTCTGGCATGTGTAGTGATGTTTCCGCTTTTAACCATTGCCTGTGATATTGTCGCGCTTTTAGGTGGATATGCAGAGTCGCTCCTGTCAAGCGATCTGGATTATCGTCTGTTTATTGATCAGGCTTTTTCGAGCCTTCGTCTGTCGGATGTGCTTTTCTCAACCGCAAAAACCAGTGTTTTTGGGTTTTTGGTCTCCATCGTTGGTTGTTATTCGGGATATCATGTTCGAGGCGGGACACGCGAAGTAGGGCAGGCAGCAATGCGTGCAGTGGTGATCGGGTCACTGCTTGTTCTTTTGGCAGATGTCATGATGGTTCGTCTTTCGCTGATTCTTTTTGGAGGCTGATAGGTCGAGGAAAGACGAAAGGGGCGTGTAGTTATCCGAGAATCCAATACCAGAACGGAATGATGGGATTCGGCAAGCATTTTTTCGCTGGAAGAGAGCTTTGCATTCTGATTACGGGTCTTGTATCAGAACCAAAAAAGGCGATCATCCGTTCACAGCGGCTGGCTGTCTTCTGCATATAGTTTGATTCAATTCCGGTGCCTCAACGGATCCAACCCACCCTCAATTTCTATGCCCAGAGGCGACGGGATGATGTTTATCTTGGCGCAGTATTTTAGGAAAAATCCATGCCGACGAATACAGAAAAGGCTGTAAACATCAAGATTGCTGAATGCCTGCGCAGCAAGCATCCAGGTTGGGCAGTCGGTGCGGAGCAGACGGGGGTATTTGTTGCAAAATTAAAGCAGCCCGATATCGTAATCTCTCATGAGGGTGGCTTGACCGTAATTGTAGAAACGGAATATGATCCTGCAAATACGGTGGAGTCGGACGCACGGTCCCGGTTTGGTCAAAAAATCCGACGAACCGGAGAGGAGGTTGAATTATGCATTGCAGTAAAATTATCAGTGGCGCTTCGACAGGTTGGGCAAGAAAACCTGGGGGCTGCAGTACGGGCAGCACGCTATTTATTCGCGGTCTTCTCATATGGCAGTGAGGAGGGATTATTTGAAACCATTGAGCGCTGGCCGAAGAGTGGATGGCTTGAAGGCGGGCTGGACGATTTAGCGAGTTGCATTGAGTCCGCTGTATTATCCGAGCGACGGGTGCTGAGAGGTGTCAAGATCCTGGAGGAGGTGGTGGGCGAGACCGCTGGATATTTGCAGCATTATGCACCCAGATATGTTCTTACTCGCCTCGCGGGAAAACTACATCAGGAGGAAGGGGAGCAGACCAACCGTATGGCGATCGCTATTTTGGCCAATGCAGTGATCTTTCATATGCGTCTTTCCCGATTACATCCAGAAATTGAGGCCCTTAGTGCACTCAAGTATGATGACGAAGTATTTCTGAAGTATGATGTGCTGGACTGCTGGAAAAAAATTCTAACCATCAATTACTGGCCGATTTTTTATCTGGCATCGGAATTGCTGCTCATCGTGCCGGATCGTGAAGCACAGACCATCATAGACAGATTAAACACGATGGCAGGTAGACTGGATTACTTTGGGGCGACCGATATCCAGGATCTGTCGGGACGGATGTTTCAGAAGCTCATTGCCGACCGCAAGTTTCTGGCCACCTTTTACACGCTGCCTGCTTCGTCCACGCTCCTTGCACAACTGGCCGTTTCCCGTCTGCAGGTGAATTGGGCCATCCCCGAACAGGTCACGGCCCTCCAGATCGCCGATCTTGCCTGTGGGACCGGTGCACTGTTGGCGGCGGCGTATCATGCAATGGCTTCCCGCCATCGGCGGACCGGTGGAGACGACGCGTTGCTGCATGCCAAAATGATGGAGAATGTCCTGACGGCCGCCGATATCATGCCTTCGGCCGTCCATCTCACGGCGGCCACGTTGTCGGGAATGCACCCGAACCAAACCTTCGACCATACATGTGTGATCAACATGCCCTATGGAGATCAAGAGGATAACCAAGGGATCTCCATTGGTTCACTTGATCTGATCCAGGCGGATCAGACCCGATCCCTCTTTGGGACGGGGCGAAAGGCAATCTCAGGCAAGGGGATCGTGGTAGATGATGCGCAGGATACGGTCATTGAGGTTCCCCATGGCTCCATGGATCTTATGATCATGAATCCACCCTTTACCCGGCCCACGAACCATGAGGCGACCGGAGTCCCGGTCCCTTCTTTTGCCGGCTTCCGAACGAAGGAAGAGGAGCAGGCGAAAATGTCGATACGGCTCCAGGAAATCAGGAATGAACTGGTCTCTCCGGCCGGTCATGGCAACGCCGGGCTTGCCTCGAATTTTATTGATTTAGCGCACGCCAAACTTCGCCCAGGTGGAATCCTAGCATTGGTCCTTCCCGCCTCGTTTGCCCAGGGACATGCCTGGGAGAATGCACGTGCGTTAATTCAAAAGTATTATACCGATATCCTGATCGTAGGGATTGCGACCGATGGGAGCACCGACAGGGCTTTTTCGGCGGATACGGGAATGGCAGAAGTATTGCTCGTAGCCACACGTAAGAAAGTGAAAGATGACGGCAACAGCGACATCGTTAGTGCGAATTTACGATGTAGGCCAACGACGCAATTGGAGGCACTGGTCACTGCACGCATGATTGAAGAGAAGCGGGTGGGGATGGATACAGGGGCAGAAAAAATTCGATTCACAGGATCCCATGAAGCTGGCAGCGTCTTTCGTTCAAAGGGCTGGAATGGCGTTGGTATCCGAGAGCCCTCACTGGCGGTTTTCATGAACTCACTTGCAGAAGGCAACCTGCTACTGCCTCGGATGGTCTCGGCGGTGTTTTTGCCGGTTTGTGAACTGGGCAACCTCGGACGACGAGGCTTCTTGCATCGGGATATCAATGGGCGAACGAGTGACGGAGAAGCACGCGGACCACTGGATATAGAGGCATTGACTCGGTCACCGGAATATCCGGTATTGTGGAAGCACAATGCTAGCCGGGAGCGACAGTTGATTGTTGCGCCGGATAGGCAGGGACGAAGCCGGGCAGGCTGCCGGAAACAGGCCGCAGAGCTCTGGCGCGATGGTGCATCCCGGCTCCATTTTAACTTGGATTTTCGGCTGAATTCACAGCCTCTGGCCGCATGTTTGACAGAAAAACCATCGCTTGGGGGAAGAGCTTGGCCAAATTTTCTCACCAAGAAGTACTGGGAGGCCCCGCTGGTTCTTTGGGCTAATACAACCCTCGGGCTGATCTCCTTCTGGTGGGCGGGAACGCGGCAGCAACAGGGACGATCTAATCTCACGATTGCACGGTTGCCTCAACTCTTGTCCCTTGACGCTGCGCAGCTCACGAAAAAACAACTTCATCTCAGCGAGAAGATCTTTAGCGACTTTCAGGGCAGAAATTTTCTGCCAGCGAATGAAGCATACCGAGACGATGTGCGCAAGGCACTGGACCGGGCCGTATTGGTTGAAGTGCTGGGATATGAAGACGACCTGCTTGAAAATCTTGTAATTCTACGTGAACAGTGGTGTACTGAACCTAGTGTCCATGGAGGGAAGGCATCAAAGCCCGGGAATTGATGATGAGGCTTACAAGCCGCCAATCTGGAAATATCTCGGACGGATACGAGATTCAGATCAAGGATCTCCATAAGGCATTTGGAGAACGCAAAATTTTGCGGGGTGTGTCGGTTCGTGTTCGGCGGGGCAGTACATTCGCAGTCATGGGAGGATCCGGTACGGGAAAGAGTGTCTTGCTAAAGCATATGGTCGGGTTGATGGAACCGGATTCGGGCGAAGTATGGGTTCAGGGACAGCAGGTGGATCAGTTGAACCAGTCCAGTCTGAATGCACTGCGGCTTCGGATCGGGTATCTATTCCAGGGAGGAGCACTGTTTGATTCAATGACGGTGGCAGAAAATCTAGATTTTGTATTGCGTCGGCATAGTAAAATGTCTGCCTCGGAGCGGACCGAACAGATCCAGGAGGCCATTGCATGGGTTAACCTTCCGCATGCGGCTACGCAGTATCCTGCCGAATTGTCTGGTGGACAAAAAAAGCGGATTGCACTTGCCCGTGCGATCATACTAAGTCCCGATATTCTGTTGTGTGATGAACCCACGACCGGGTTGGATCCTGTGAGCGTTCGAACTGTATCCAGTCTGATCATGCGGTTGAAAGCAGAGCGCGGCATTACCACCGTTGCCATCACCCATGATCTTTTATGTGCTGAAATCATTGCAGATCATGCTGCGTTTCTCTACCAGGGAAAAACGCTGGCCGAAGGCACACTAGATGAATTGCGTGCAAGCCAGCACCCGCAATTACGTGAATTTTTCGGATGATGGATACAGGGTTCGTGAGTTGTTGCAGATATAATTCTATGCTGCTTTGCGGCTTCAATAGAAGTTCTCATGCATTTCAATGCAACATTGAGGGCCGATTTGCTTTCCAACGAGATCAATCTGTCTAGCAATGTCTACCAGAATCCGTGTCGGTCTTGTTGTAGTTATTTGTTTAGGACTTCTGGCGGCCGTTCTTTTTATTGTCGGTAGTCAGACATTACTCTTCAGTGATCGGTTTCTGGTCCGGTCACAGTTTAATTCTGTTGCTGGTCTCAGTCCGGGGGCGGACGTGCAGTTCCAGGGAGTGAGTATCGGAGCAGTTCAAAGCGTCACCCTTCCCAGTGGGCCGGGGGGCATGATTGAAGTGACCATGGGAATCCGAACGAGAGCTCGCTCAATTCTGCACCAGGATACACAGGCTCAGATCAAGACCCAGGGGCTTCTCGGTAGTATGATCGTGGTGCTGGTGAATCCCCCCATGTCGGGGAGTGAACCCGACCCATTGGAGAATAATGATTCGATTGTGGGGATTGACCCCTTTGATCTCTTCGAAATCACCGACAAGGCCCTCGCGTCGGTACAACGATTTGAGCAGTCCGCGACCTCCTTCGAGATTATTGTTGATGATATCCGGGCAGGGGAAGGCACCCTGGGCAAGCTCATCTATGATCCTGAGTTATATAACAGCATGGTCGCCACCGCACAGGAAACTGAGCGTCTCATGGCAAATCTTGGGGATGATGCGGAGGCGCTGGTCATGCTTGCTACGCAGGCAACCGAGGGTGTGGAGTCCATCCTGGGGAAGCTTGATACGGGGAGTGGCACATTTGCCCAGCTCTTGAATGAGTCCAACCTGTATGAGTCAGTTCAGGCCAGTGCAGATACACTTCAAGAAATCATTATTGGCATTGGTACGCTAACGAAACGTGTTGAAGCGATGGCAGAATGGGCGTCACTGGGGGCATTCCGATTTGCAGAACTCATGGAGGCCGGGAAGCATAACTGGCTCTTTAAGCGTTATTTTGAGGAGCGGGGGTTTATGGAACAGGCACCGTTTGAGGTGCGGGAACAGGCGATTGCGGAAAGCTTTGCGGCGCTGGAGACAAGGAGGCAGGAACTCTTGGCCCTGGAAGCGCGCCTTGACCAGAGGGCAGCAATGCTTGACTCATTACAGCGGCAACTTGATCAGTAGACGTGGCATCCCCTCTTGTTTATTCTAGCCGAGCACGGTGGTGTGCGAGTCGCTCTCTCTTGGGGTATGTCTTCCGACGTAGTACAGAGAGCGAGAGGCGGGCGGAGGCCTGGTATCTGATTACGATTTCCAGCGTGGTTGTTGCGGCGGTTGTGATGCAGTTTATGGCCTGGAGTTTCTGGCATGAAGAGATTCAGAGTAGTCCGCGTATCTCCATGTGGTATTGGGGGATTCAGTTGGGGCTGGTGGGCCTGGTCTTCGTCGGAGGGTTCCTGGGATACTGTCCCCGGGTTCGGGCTGTTCTGACAGAATCATCACTCCGAGTCTCTCAGGGGCGCAGATCCATTGAGCTGGCCCTTGATACTCTGACCGATTGCAGGATCATCCCTGCATTGCAATATTACCGAAAATGGAATTATCGCGTAGATAGCTATATGGCACATATTCCAGAAGATGTGCTTCTTGTTCTTGGAGAGCAAGAATCCATTGCGATTGGGATTGCCCCAGATGCACATGCAAGGCTGCTTGTTGCAATGAATCGGCTCGCGGAAGTCGCGGAAGCCAATGAAGTTTGAAGTTTCACACACATCCGAGGATGCACGCGCAGGTGTACTTGTAACCGAGCGTGGCAGGATTCACACGCCGGTATTCATGCCCGTGGGGACGCTGGGAGCGGTGAAAGGCTTATCTCCACGGGAGTTGAAGCAAGACTTGGATGCACAAATTATTCTCGGAAATACCTACCACCTTTACCTGCGGCCAGGACCAGAGAGGATCATGGAAGCCGGTGGGTTACATGAATTTATGGCATGGGATCGGCCGATCCTCACCGATTCAGGAGGATTCCAGGTGTACTCATTGGCGAGTCGCTGCAAGATCACGGATGAGGGGGCTACGTTTCAGAGTCATATTGATGGATCCCGCCATCTGTTCACGCCGGAAACGGTTGTGGATTTTCAGCGGACGCTGGGATCCGATATTATGATGGTATTGGATGAGTGTCCTCCATCGGGGATTAGCCGGTCGTACGCGCGGCAAGCAAATCGGCGAACGGCTGCGTGGGCTGCACGGAGTCGGACACGGTTTCAGGATACGGAGTCGCGGTACGGATATCCACAGCTACTCTTTGCAATCGTTCAGGGAAGCACGTTTGAGGATTTGCGGCGTGAATCTGCAGAAGAGCTTGTAGCGATGGATTTTCCTGGCTATGCGATCGGAGGGTTATCCGTCGGGGAAGAAGCTGAGGCCCTCTATGCAATGGTGCGTGTTTGCTGCGAAGTTCTCCCACCAGATAAACCTCGATACCTGATGGGGGTCGGCACCCCTGCAAACCTGCTTGAAGCAATTGGCCGTGGTGTCGACATGTTTGACTGCGTCATGCCTACGCGCAATGGACGCAACGGTATGCTCTTTACAACGCAGGGGGTCATCAATATCCGAAATCGTAAATGGGCTAACGATTACAGCCCCTTGGACTGTGGTCTGAACACCTATGTCAGTCAGGCATTTACACGAGCGTACGTACGGCATTTATTTCAGTGTAATGAGATCCTGGGATTGCAGATTTCTGCGATGCAGAACCTAGCGCTGTACGCATGGCTGATGCGCAGCGCCCGTCAGGCGATCAAAGAAAATCGTTATCCTAGCTTCAGACGGGAGATGAGCGCACAGCTCAGCCAGCGGCTGTAGTTGAATCATGAAGGAAGGCGGAGCGTAATCTCCCTATTATTGGGTTAAATCATGCCACGAAGTTTTGATATCCCCAAGTTTTATCGCAGTCCGATCATCTCAGTGATCAAGACGGCGCGCATGGCTGAAGATCCGCGCAAGAAGGATCTTTCGCCATCGCTCCTGGATTTTGGACCGGTAAAGGTATGGATTGCACGGAATTTTGGATTTTGTTTTGGGGTGGAGAATGCCGTAGAAATTGCATATCGTGCAATCTCGGATCATCCTGACCGCCGCCTCTTTATGCTATCGGAAATGATCCACAACCCCCAGGTGAATAATGACCTTCGTCGCCGGGGGATGCAGTTTTTGCGCTCAAGCATGGGAGATCAGTTAATCGGTTTCGATACGTTGACCCCAGATGATATTGTTGTCATTCCCGCTTTTGGAACTACCCTGGAAATCACGGAAGAACTTACTAATCTCGGGGTTGATGTACGCACGTACGATACCACCTGTCCATTCGTGAAAAAAGTCTGGCGTCGGAGTGCTCAAATCGGCGACAAAGATTATACTGTGGTTATTCATGGCAAGCGGTTGCATGAGGAGTCGCGTGCCTCTTTTTCTCATGCGAATAAGCATGCGCCGGTAATTGTGATTCGGGACACGGACGATGCCGAGGATCTAGGGAAGGTGATTCGGGGCGAGAAAGATCGTGCCTATTTCTACGAACGATTTGCGGACTGCTACAGCGACGGGTTTGATCCAGACCGGGACCTAGAGCGCATTGGCGTCGTGAATCAGACGACAATGTTAGTGACGGAGACGCAGGCGGTGACCGACATCTTAAGAATTGCCATTCAAGAGCGTTATCAGGAAGAAGGACATTTTGTGGATACCAGTGATACACTCTGTTATGCAACGCATGAAAACCAGGAGGCTGCCCGCGTTATGCTGGAGAAGCCATTTGATCTGGCACTGGTTGTCGGGGGATACAATTCCTCAAATACCAGCCAGATTGTGTCGCTGTGCAGTTCGGTTGTTCCTACCTACTTTATACGGGGATCTGACGAGATTGGGGCGAAGCGGATCCACCATTACAATTATTCGGCCATGGAGGTGTGTACGACGGTTGACTGGCTTCCGACTCATCGGCCGGTATCCATTGCAATCACCTCAGGTGCATCTTGCCCGGACATGCTCGTAGATGATGTAATCCGCAAAGTGGTGGCATTTTTTGAAGGTGCTGCGTCGTTTGAGGAGGCCCTAGCGCCATACGAATCCGTTCCCGTGCCACCTGAATAAAAATGGCACGCAGCACGTGGATAGCTCTGGTGGTTCTGGCATCCTGTGATGTGTTTGGCGCTCGTACACCAGAGCCGCCGGTTGGTGAAGCAGGTACGTGGCTGCAGCCAGTCGCTCCCGACCTTGTCGTTGATAATTTGCGTGCTGCGGTTGCGGAGTTGAATGCTGCCAATTACCGCCGCTCGCTGGATGAGGAGTTTATGTTCACTCCTACGGCCGCCGCATATGCACGCGATCCAGATCAATGGATTCACTGGGATCAGGCGCAGGAGAATGGGTATTTTGTCACAGTTGCAGAGGCTGCAAAGGGGAGTTCTGGCAATCTCCTGCGTCTGGAGGACGCTACGACCGAGCTCAGTGATACAGAATACATCCTGGATGCCCATTATCTGTTGCTCATCAAACATGGGAGTCAGCAGATTGCAGACACCCTCCAAGGTAGGCTGGTATGGGTCATTACCAAGAAAGCAGATGGTCTGTGGATGCTTACCAGGTGGAGTGATCAAAGTATTGGAACGGAGGATTCCTGGAGCGACCTGAAGGCAGAGTTTGCCAGCTAATTACATGGTATCCGGCCAACCGTACATATCTGCTCTGGCAGTCATCATGCTGCCGTTTTTATGTGGCGCATGTAATCCGTTTGCTCCGGCAATCGGAGAGGGAGACCCGTTTGAGGATCTTTTTGGTGACCCCAAGACGATTGAAGGGTACTTCACCAACTTCCGCAATGCTTACGAACTGAGGGATCTGTCGCTCTATGAACCCCTAATTGACTCTTCCTTCGTATTCATTTACACGGATTTCGATACGGGGATTGAGCGCGAGTGGGGGTTTGGTCAGGAGCTGGAGTCAACCCGCCGCTTGTTCGAAAGCACTGTAGAGGTACAGTTACAATGGAATCAAATTATTACCAGACAGGAATATGACGAAGGGAGGCGAGCGGTTGCGGTGCGAGGTTTTAATTTAGCGGTTGCCCTGAATAATGGGGATGTTTTCCGAGGGGATGGGAACGTGAATTTTTTGCTTGCACGTGCAGATACGACACGGGCTTGGCGTTTGCTTCGTTGGCGTGATGAGAGTGAATTATAATCAATGGATATGAGTTCGATAACCAAGGCATTGGCTTATTCGCAGGCCAATCAAAGTCGTTTTGTAGCGGAGTTGATTGAGTTGCTTCGCATCCCTTCCATCAGTACGGATCCAACCTATTCGGATCAGGTCGTGCAGACCGCTGACTGGTTGGTAGATCACCTGAAAGGTCTGGGTGTAGAGGATGCTGAGGCAATCCAGACCGGGGGGCATCCAATTGTGGTGGGGAGCATCATGGTCGATCCGGCGTGTCCTACTGTTTTGGTGTATGGCCACTACGATGTTCAGCCGCCGGACCCGCTTGATCTTTGGACCTCACCTCCTTTTGAGGCGGTCATTCAGGAGGGAGTGTTGTATGCGCGTGGTGCCTGCGACGATAAGGGGCAGATGTTCATGCATCTCAAGGCACTGGAGTGCTGGATGCAAACCGTGGGTACACCTCCTGTGAATCTCAAGTTCATTCTCGAGGGGGAAGAAGAATCCGGCTCCGCAAGTCTCCCAGGCTTTATCAGAGCGCACAAGGAGGAATTGTCGGCAGATGTGGTGGTGATTTCAGATTCGAGTCTGTTTGCCCCGGGGATTCCCTCTATTACGTACGGGCTTCGGGGGATGACCTATGTGGAGATTACGTTGACAGGCCCGGATCGTGACCTGCATTCGGGCACGTACGGAGGGGCAATCCATAATCCAATCCATGCACTGGCAGCGCTGATTGCGGAGATGCATGATGGAGATCACCGGATTACGATTGACGGGTTTTATGATCGTGTACAGCCACTTTCCGATGATGAGCGTCGTGCCATGTCTACTTTGCCATTTGATGCAGTGGACTGGGTCCAGGAAGTTGGAGTCCATACATCACGTACGGAGTCCGGTTATTCCGTTTTGGAAGCCTCTACTTCACGTCCAACCCTTGATTGCAATGGCATTTGGGGCGGTTACATCGGAGATGGTGCCAAGACGGTCCTTCCTTCAAAGGCCAGTGCAAAGATTTCCATGCGGTTAGTGCCGGACCAGGATCCGAATGAGATTGCTGAGTTGATGGAGGCTTGGTTACAGGCGAATGTTCCTGAATCCATGCAGTTGGAGTTTCGTGTGGTCCATGGCGCTCAGCCTGTATTGATTGGCCGGCAAAGTGATGCGATGGCTGCTGCATCGCGGGCCCTGGAGGAGGTATATGCCCGCCCGCCTTACTTCACGCGTATTGGGGGAAGTATCCCGGTTGTGGCTGATTTCAAGCATCTATTGGGATTAGACAGCGTGCTGATGGGGTTTGGGTTGGATTCGGATGCGATCCATTCCCCGAACGAGCATTTTGGGCTTGACCGGTTTGCGGAGGGTATCGATGCGATTCTGCGATTTCATACCCATTATGCTTTGGGATAGGATCCGTGTAGGCGAGGGGCAGTAGAAGCGTGGATGCCCGGGTGGCGGAATTGGTAGACGCGACGGACTCAAAATCCGTTGGCCATTGCGGCTGTGTGGGTTCGAGTCCCACCCCGGGTACACCGACCTATACAGGATTTGAATCAGCCATCCCAGTGTAGATCTTGCCGATCCCGAAGATAGATGTTCTTTGCCCGGTGCGACTTCATTTATTATAGGAGGGCCAACGAGGATATATTGAGTTTTTGCCAGTTAAACTATTTTTTGTATATTTGGTCGCCCGGTTAATGGTAACGTGGGTAAACGATAAACAAAACAGAAAAAAAATGGCTACAGTTGAACAACGTTTCAGATCTCTTTTAGAGCAACATCTTAATATCAGTGATCCAGGAGCACTGAGCTCTTCGCTTTCGGACCTTGGGGTTAACTCCGTAGATGCCGTTGCCTTTTGTAAGGCAGTGATTAAAGAATTCGGGGTGAATTTCACGCCCGAAGATGTGGCAAATCTCGGTAGTTTACAGGCGGCTGTTGAGTTTATTGAAGCCGCGGGTTAGATACTCACCGGTGTCGTACTATTGTGCCTTGTTTGGTGTGGATTTCACCGTTAGAGGACACGGGGGATCCCGTGGTTGTGTGTACGACCGTTTTTGGTGTTGCTGATTTGGGTACTGGCGGGTGCGTGTAGTGCGTTATTCGGATCCAGCCACATAGTTACTTTATTTTGGCGGAGGAGTTGTGGTTTGTAGTAGAGGCTTCACGTGCTCCTCTGGTTGCGTTCCTTGATCATTCTTCGGGAATGGTGTCAAAGCAGAAATCGAGAGATGGGCGGTGACAACAACGTTTGGGTAGTCCCCAGCCCTCACTCAGTTCACGAGGTACGCATGCATGACGGTGCCTCGGTGTTGATTCGGCGTCATGGAAACCCAGAAGGGTCACGCCTAATTTTAAGCCACGGGAATGGTCTCGCGATTGACCTCTATTATCCCTTCTGGTCGCTGTTTCTAGATGACTTTGATGTCATCGTATTTGATCTCAGGAATCACGGCTGGAATCCTGTTGGGGATTTTAAAAATCATAATCTTCCGGCATTTGTGCAGGATTTTGATCCTATCCTGAGTGCAATTGATCGTCACTATGGCAGCAAGCCAAGTGTGGGGATTTTTCATTCGGTTTCGGCTCTTGCGGCTCTACAGCCCTTTTGTAAACCGGATTTGTTTTCGGCGCTTATCCTTTACGATCCTCCTTTGTGCAAGGGCGGAAGGGGATATGCGGAATTTGAAGCAGCTGCAAATCGTCTTTCCGAGTTAACCCGGATGCGCACAAACAAATTTGCAACCAGGGATAGCTTGGCCGACATTCTTCCCTACCTCCCGAGTTTCCAGCGGGTTCTGCCAGGGGTTTACAAACTCCTGGCAGAAACTACGCTGCGCGAACGCAAGGATGACGAGGGATATGAATTGTGTTGCCCGCCCGAATATGAGGCACGGATCATGGAGTTCTCGGGGAATTTCTCTGTACTCGTGGAATTTGACCACATCCATTGTCCAGTGAAAGTTCTTGGAGCTGACCCCACATTGCCCTACTCTTATTTACCGACCTTCGATCTGGGTTACGTAGTAAAATTGGATTACGATTTTCTACCCGAATCAACCCATCTTCTCCAACTTGAGGAACCAGAAAAGTGTGCTGCGGTCGCCGTTGAGTTCCTCAGAGAGCATGGCCTTATGAATTGACGTAGAAGGTGTTTGTAATTTCAAATCCACCCTTTTACGAACTTGGTTCGCTACTTCAGTGCTTTTCCGGTACAATTCTATTATCTCGTACACTATATTCAGAAGCTCCATGCTGAATTGGTGAGTAAACATGTCCAGTGACAAAACTTTTGATTGCAGGAGTTGTAAGAAATTTTGTCGCTGGACACGAAAGAAATAGAGAGCGGGATAAATCTTCTTGGGCCAATCCTGGATAGGCGGTTTAGGGAGGCCCAATCGCTTTTCAATTCATATTGCTGCCCATGACATCGATCCGGTTTTTACTCTTCCTGCTTGCCGGAGTGCTCGTTGCAAGCAATGGCTGCACGCCTTCCGAAAGCACACAGCATTCTCTGGACACAGCGACGGGTGCTCCAATCTCGTTTCAGGACATCGCCTCGCCCGCCGGTCCTGGAAGCAGTACGCCCACGATGCATACCACCAATGAAGGAGTCGTGCTGCTGAGTTGGGTGGAACCCCACGCAGAAGGCGGGCATGTCCTGCGTTTCTCAAAACTGGAACATGACGCGTGGTCAGCGCCGAAAACCATTGCTCAAGGAGAGGACTGGTTCGTTAATTGGGCCGACTTTCCTTCGCTGATTTCGCTTGATGACGGTACGCTAGCGGCGCACTATCTGGTTAAAAGTGGGGAAGCAACGTATGCCTACGATGTTCATGTGACCCAATCCCTTGACGGCGGCCAAACGTGGAGCCCGTCTGTGATTCCTCATACGGATGGTACACAGACCGAACACGGCTTCATATCGATGCTGCCTTCAAGCGGCGGCCGGCTCTTTGCTACTTGGCTCGACGGACGTAACACTGTGGGAGGTCATGACGGTCACGGGTCGCGGGGAGCGATGACACTGCGCGCTGCTACACTTGATCATGCCGGTACGCTTTATGGCGAAACCCTACTTGATGAGCGCATTTGTGATTGCTGCCAGACCTCGGCAGCCCGTACTGCCAACGGGATTGTTGTAGCCTACAGAGATCGGTCAGACGAAGAAATACGTGACATTTCGGTTGTCAGGTGGCAGAACGGTATTTGGTCGGCGCCACAAACGGTGCATGAGGATCAATGGCACATCTTGGGATGCCCGGTTAACGGCCCGGCCGTAGCAGCGGCTGGTGAGCAGGTCGCCCTTGCCTGGTTTACAGCCGCCCAAGACACGCTCCGCATCAAGCTCAGCTTTTCCACCGACGAAGGAGAGTCGTTCGGCGCTCCCGTTCAGATCGACGACGGCTTCCCCCTCGGGCGCCTCGACACGATCTTATTGCAGGACGGTTCAGCGCTGGTCAGTTGGATCGAGAAAACCGACGGCGGAGCCGAGATCCGCGTCCGCCGTGTTTACCCTGACGGCACCCCCGATGCCTCTTCGGTGGTGGCTGCTACCTCGGTGGCACGGGCCAGCGGCGTTCCTCGTATGACCCGGAATGGCAACGCCGTTTACATCGCCTGGACCGAAGCCGGAGAGCCTTCGTCTATCCACACGGCCGTCGCGACGCTTTCAGAGGGTATGTAGGTAGCTATGAAACTGTGAGGCACGCAGGATCTATCGTAACTTGGGACGACAGAGTGGGGGAATTACCATCAGTCAAGACGAAATTCTGGTCTGGATACGAGCAAGAACCAGAGCCAGCTGCCTAGTCACCACAAAATATCCCGAATTTTGCCAAAAAATTCCATGGCTGTGCAATAAAGCATTACGGATACAGTTTTCTAAACAGACTTACATTTCATTGCCAAATCCCACCGCAGGAATTCAGGCTAGACTGCTCCGCTTCTAGCTGGATACAACTATGAAATGGCGAACTTGGAATGCGTGGAAAAGGATGATGATGTCACACGTTGAAAATATCAAATGAAATCCTCTCAAAACAAAAAATACGCACCATCTGAGGCAAAATGGAAAGTCGTAGATGGGTGTCTTTGTGTCCATTACCCTGATGGAAAATTGGAAATCCCGACAGCTGACGAAATCTATCGAATTGCCGTAGAACTGCGCTAGACAGGAAACTTGCCATCTCTTAACAGCAATGATATTTCTAGTGGAATCGTGTTCTCCAAGTACCCCTTACATGCAGAGATTATAATAGACACAACAGAAGATGATATTTCTCCTCCACTGTGTGTAGGGATTCAAGTTGTCGGCAGGAAAATATCAGTTCCCCTGAAAGACATTTCCCCGCAAGCAGCGGATCATGTCGTTTTTGAAGGTAAATGGTATCCACTTGTCCCCGGCGCATTAGATGAAATCCGTGATGCACTTGCCAAGGCTAAAATTGTCTCTTTGGGGCCGATTACGCTCAGGCAGTATCTGGACATCCGTAAGCTCTCCGCTAATCTCGAAATCATCAGGGACAACTCAGGTCAGGCAGCAAAAGCATCAAGTTTTAAGGACAAACACAATCTTTCACTACCAAGTTCTTTTTTGGGAACCCTCTTTGATTACCAGAAAGACGGTCTGCAGTGGCTGACAATCATAGCTTCACAGGGAATCGGTGGAATACTTGCTGATGAAATGGGACTTGGAAAAACAGTACAGATAATTGCCTTCCTCTCGACCGAGATATCCGAAAATCAACACCCGTGTTTGATAGTAGCACCAGCAACACTACTTGAGAACTGGCGGCGGGAAATAATGCGATTTGCTCCTATAGCACGGTCACACACGCGTAACTATACTTTGGCTGCATATTGGGGGCAAGAACCTGTGGCTGATGTTGACATTTTAGTGCTATTTCCCAATGGCACATGGAAACGATCTAAAACGGACAAACAGGGGAAAGCAAATGTTGAATTACACTCAGTCCATTTGCCCATGACGGTGTATGCAGCTGCTGAGGGTTTCGCCGCGTGTGCAGAGTATGGCTGGAGACCTGAGGAACGAAAACTGACATTGCAACTTAAGTCATTGAGCCATGGTGGTGCGGTCATCTTTCCTGAGTGGACTGGCTATATTCCTGGACTCAAAGGAAGATTAAACCCTGTACTTGATTCCAACGGGCGGACCCATCTCTATGCTTCCAATATTGCGATAAATTATGGGCAGATTCAACCAGTACGGTTTGATTATGGTGAAGGGTTGAATCTTACTGATGCTGAGGGTTTCGAAGTCCAAGTTCGCATTATTCACATGGTAGGCCAAGCAGCATTATTAGAGTATCGTGCAGTAGAGTCGCAGCCAGAGTCGCAGCCAGAGTCACAGCCAGAGTCACAGCCAGAGTCATTGGAATTGAAAGTTCTCAGTCTCCTAATGGATGAGCCACTATCAAAAAATGAGTTATCCTCAAGTTTGGGACAGAAGAGAGTATCTGGTCAACTCAACAAAGTGGTTCGTTCATTATTAGAACAAGAGAAAATCGTGCATACGATACCTGAAAAACCTCAAAGCCGACTGCAAAAATATCGTTTGACAGATAAGGGCATAGCTACAATTTCAGGCTCTAACACCGAAGGATAAGTGGAGCAAGCATGTATTTACAAGAAAATTCTGGAAGACCCCGTACTGTAAAGTCAGAATTATTCTGACTCATGCTCAATCAGTTGATTCAACGAATGAGCCCAGAACCGAGACTTCTTATCGGGCTTCTGTTTGTACTCACCAGTTGTCAGGTGGAGCAAGAGAGTGTCGTAGCAACCGCCGACAACCTGAGTGTTTCTGCAAGTGAGTTTCGAGAGCAATACCAGTCGTGGCTGCTTGCAACCGGGGTTCAAGATGCCCCGCAGCGGCGGAGTGCATTTGTAAAAGACATGGCAGCAACGCGCTTGGCCGTACTTCAAGCGCGTCGGGAAGGGATTGAAGAAGAGCCTCACTATCAGGCGCGCAGGGAAACCATAGAACGGCGTATTCTGATCGATCTCTTTGTTGAGGAAACGGTGCTGGACTCGGTTGCAGTGGATGAGGCCCAGGTTCGGCAACTGTATGCACGTGCACAGTCCACCGTCAGCGCCCGGCAACTGTATGCAATGACCCGTGTCCAAGCGGATTCCCTGCGCCGCCGCCTGTTGGAGGGAGAGAGCTTTCAGGCACTCGCAGAAGAAGTGTTTAACGATCCCGAACTTCAGGCTTCTGGGGGATTGCTGCCGCCATTCACGTTTGACGAAATGGACCCAGACTTTGAGGATGTGGCCTTTACCCTTCCCATTGGAGAGATCTCCCATCCAGTCCGGACCCCGCAGGGATACTTTATTATCCAAGTAGAGGATCGCTTTACGCGGCCAATCATTACCGAAACTGAATTTCAAGAGAAACGCCATCTGTTTGAAGCGTATGTCCTGGGCCGGGCACGTTCCCGTGCCCGGCGCTACTATGTTCGACAACTGGTCGAAGATGCTCAGATCAGATTTGTAGATCCCACGGTTGCGCAGTTGCACGAGCGGATTACTCCTGGCAACCCCGTCCAGGAAGATGGTCTGGATTCGCGAATACTCGTGTATTTTGGTGCGCCACAAGAGCAGTGGACGGTCGAAGAATTTCGGGCTCATGCTCGCTTTACGACGGACCGGCAGCGTGCACAGGTGCGCAGTATCACGGACCTCCGCGATTTTACCCAGGGGCTGATTGCCGGTGAATTAATGCTCCGCGAGGCAGCACCCCTGCGCTTAACCTTGGTCTATCAGGAACGGCTAAGAAATGCAATGGATCGCTACATCGCAGAGCACTTGCATCAACTGGATTATCCCGAAATATCTGAAGAGGAAGCTCGCACCTACTATGAGTCAGCATCCCCTCAGGAGTTTCGGCAACCTGCCCAAATTGAACTTGCCTGGCAAATTTTTTCTACTCAGACAGCGGCCCAGGCGGTCAGTGACTTGGATGCCCCCTCCGGTCCGGCACTCTTTGAGGCCGGGATGCTGGGGGAGATTTCCGAGGATCTTTTTCGTGCAGAGGAAGGGGTCTTGGTAGGTCCCTATCCAATCTCTACCGGCTGGATCCGCTTTCGTGTAGGCTCCCAATTCCCACCCAGAAAGAAAACGTTTATTGAAGCACGTGATATCGTAAACTCAATTTTGCGTGAAGAGAAGTTGCGGGAAAATCGTTTGGCTCGTTATGCGGATCTGATTTCAAGGTATTCGCTGATCATCCATGAGGATGTCTTACAGGCATTGGTGTTGGGATCCGGTTAATCGGGAGAATATTCAATTTTTATGCATATTCTCCATGCAATCTCAACCACCGGTAAGTACGGTGGATATTGATGACAGAGTGATTGCCGAATTCCCAAGAGGATCAGGTCGGGGGTGAATGTGGCATGTGAATTCAACAACACGCATGAACAATGGCAAAAATCTTGACTCGAATCGGTGACACGGCTCATTCCCAAACAGGAGATGAAGCGCATCTGATTACGGTTCGGGGAATCGTAATCGAATTTAAAGAGCGTGATGGGCAGGAAGGAGTTCACTTTTTTTCAAAAGACACGGATCTGCGCCTCTGGAAAGAAGGTCCGTCGAGTGGAACTTTCAATCACGGGGTCCCGGTAATCTCCAGATCACTGAAATCGATTCTGCCGAAAGAGATCATCAGGGCATCGCGCCGATTGTCAAATTTGCGGTTTGCAAACCCTGTCCGAACACATCTGGAAGGGAGTACGATCCTTGCAGAGGTGGTTCTGGATACGCGCAGAAAGGATGAGGCATTTGTGGCAGATTTGGTAGCCCGGGGGCTCTTGTCATGGTCCCCTGGGGCATGGCGACGCCGTGTAAAGGTGGATACAGAAACGGGAAAAATCCAGCGATGGGGGATCGCGGAGTTCAGCCTCGTGCCGACAGCGGTATATCCAAAGGCAAAGGTCTCAGCAGTCAGGCCGATAGAGGATCATGAACTCCTGGGGCGGCTATTTGGCGTGGATGTGGAGAGGATCATGGAAGAGCATGCGGCTGCCCTGTTGGAATTTCAGATGCTTCACGAAGATGAGAGTGTATTTCTTGACGAGTAATCTGCCAGCTCTTGGTATTCTGGAGTCGGCATTTCCAGCACCAGGCCTGGAGCGCGTCTGCCGGCATCGTCAACCTAGTCCCCCATCCCCTCAGGCAGCAATTCGTCCAGATGCCATAGCTGTCACACCCGATCGGCCCCGAGAGGATCACCCCGTCAGCTTACCGATAGTGAATTATATCTTCCATGCGACTGTAACGGCCAGGAGCCGGAGCAGCACGTGGCCACATGCTACGATTTGGTGGCGATCAGCAACCACACGCTGCAGGCTTTCCTGGTCTGGCCATTTGAGGCCGTCTAAGGACCTGGATGCGCGCACCTGCGAACCACGAGCTTTATTTACCCTTACCGAACTCGGATTCCGCCTCCCTGTGCTGAACCTACCCCCTGTAACTCGAATCTGAGCACCTTCGGAGGGCTTGCGTGTATCTAACTACGCTGCAGGCAAAATTAGGGGGATTAGGCTCCGGCGAGCTGCCCCTATCCGCTGAAAATGATCGCAGCCGAGATGATTACCGAGGCAAAACCAATGGCCCAGATGAGGACCGTGTACTTGGTGTTCACCGCGTCGATCTTTGACTCTAGTCGCTCGATTACATTTGTTGCTGCCATGGTCTCAATTAACTCAACGAGTTCGTGGGTTTCCTCTGCAGACTGCCTCCCGTCCTTAGACAGCTTGCGGAGGAGCGAAAAGACGCGCGTAGCGTCCGGTTGAGATTCACTCATTCACTTGGTCACAAACCCGAAAAATTTGGTGTAGTTCCCGAAAAGATACGACAGTTACAGTAACTTGTGTCGCTCTCCCAGGCTCACCGCCTCCTTCCAGATGCTGTAAGCCTCTGATCTCGGATTCGTCGGTACCAGTGGCTCACCGAAGGCGGTGCAGGGCCCACCAAGGGCATCCCAGTTATCCAGGTGCGGAGCCAAGTGGCTCGCCATAAGATCCACGACCGCGGAGCCGTAGTCTGGAAAAGTGATCCGGTGTACCTCCGCTTTGATGGTGCTATAAAGGTTGCGACAAATCTTCATGTGTTCAAATGTTCATTTGTTCAAGTGAGTAACAACTGCCTCGATCAGGATGGAGCGGATGCTTCGTCCCTCGGAAGCAGCACGGACACGGAGCTTCTTGCGGAGCGACACGGGGACGTCCACGTTAAGATGTTCACGTTACAGGGCACGGATTCAGCCATGAACCAGACGCTCTTCTCAAAGACGGCGTGATTATAGAGTCAACATGGGATGCCACTGTTGGGCTATATCCTGAGGAGCTTTTAGAATTCCTAAAAGCCCGTAGAGCAAAAAAAGCACTGGCCTATACAAAACAACGGCTTCGGGCATTTTAAGTCCCCCGTGAAGTGCACAGTGAAACGAAATATCACGGTTGTGTTGACGAGCACTCCAATTGTTTGGGGTGTGCACCACCCCTTTTGGATGAGAGGGATCACAGTTTGTAACTGTTTTACTCAAAAAATGATATTTTGCAATAATTTTTCACAAAAAATATTGATTTGTAACTATTTTATAAAAAAATAACGATTTTATAGATTCAGTGCATGAAAATAAGCGTTTTAGAAAGACAACCCGCAGGCTATGCTTGGCTCCTGAGCAGATTAAAGTTGACAGCAATGCCTAATCCGCACAGTTCCTTCGTTGCGGCAACAGGTGGTCGGCGGCAGAAAGTACAGGATGGTAGAGTTGAAGATATTTATCCTTCTCAATACTGGCCCGGTGAAAAAGTAGGAGACCATCTGGAATTTGCCCTGAAATATGACGGCGTAAACCTGGGTTCTTTAAAAATTATTTTCGATGCTGTTGCGGAAGATGAACTTGTTGATTACATCAAATCCAAGCCGACGGGAAAGTATGCTCGTCGCATCTGGTTTTTTTACGAGTTCTTAACTGGTCGCAGGCTCCCCATGGATGATTTGTCTAGGGGGAATTACTTGGAGGCGCTTGAATCGGACATTTATTATACACTCTCTCGGGGTGAAAAATCTCGAAGACACCGCGTCATCAATAATTTGCTTGGACCAAGGGAGTTCTGTCCTATCGTTAGGAAAACGGAGAAGCTTGGAGAAATGGATCAGACCGATTTTCGAGAGAGATGCGAGAAGATTGTCGAATCATACCCTCCGCAACTACTTAGGAGAGCGTTGAGTTATCTCTACAGCAAGGAAACCAAATCCTCTTTTGAAATAGAAAACATTAAGCCCGACGCGTCACGGGCTGAAAAATTCATGGCGTCTTTGGAGATGGCACGCCAACAGGATTTTTGCAACAAGCAGTCGTTGATTGCCCTGCAGAATCAAATTGTCGATCCACGTTTCATGAATGAAGATTATCGAACGGTTCAAAACTATGTGGGCCAGACGATTTCTTATCAAAAAGAATTAATTCATTATGTGTGTCCCAAGCCGGAGGATCTTCCTGACCTGATGCGGGGGCTCCGAGCTTCTCATCAGCTTATGGTGTCCGGTGGTGTCTCTGCTATTGTTCATGCTGCCGTAGTAGCCTACGGCTTTGTTTTTATTCATCCGTTTGAAGATGGCAACGGCCGGATCCACCGGTTTCTGATCCACAATATTTTCTCTCTTAAAGGAATGGTTCCAGAAGGTCTGATGTTTCCTGTATCTGCGGTAATGCTGAATAATCAGGAAAGCTACAATGATTCTTTAGAGGTATTTTCACGTCCTTTGGGACAACTTGTGGAATACAGTCTGGATGAACTAGTCCAAATGACCGTCCATAACGATACGGCGCACTGGTATCGTTACATCGATATGACATCACAAGCGGAAGCCTTGTATGATTTTGTCATTCAAGCCATTGATAGTGAACTCATAGAGGAGTTAAGGTTTCTTGTGAGTTACGACAGTACGAAAAAGGCGATACAGGATGTTATTGATATGCCTGATCGTCTGATAGATTTGTTCATCCGGATTTGCCTTGAAAGCAACGGTAGATTGTCTGTGAACAAAAGAAAGTCTCATTTTGATTTCTTGAGCGAGGATGAGTTGTTTTTAATGGAAAACATCATTAGAGAAAACTATGAGCGATTATCCTGATCAGGTGCTTGAATAGCACGTCGGAGGCGCCTTCTTTTTTAGCCCCGTTTTCCTGCGGGATAAACGTTATAGTAGATGGCGGGATATGCCGCGAAAATCATGGAAGAGAGACAATGGTTGGCTGGGGGCGGTGGATACGTTTAGGCATACGACCCCAATTCCCACACCGAATGAAAGGTTTGCAGAGACATAACGATTTTGTAAATTGATTCTTTCGTGAAGAAAAGCTGCGGGAAAATCACCTGGCCCATTATGCAGAGTATATCTCAAAGGAACAGCCAATTGTCCAGACGGATGGCGTATTGGGCTTGGCTGCTGGTCGGGGGACTATTTCTGTTTGCGCATCCTGTGCAAGCCCAGACTACCGGCAAGCTTACGGGGTTGGTGATAGACGGTAGCAATGGGGAGCCGCTACCAGGAGTGAACGTGGTCATTGACGGAACGACTCAGGGGGGAGTTACGGACATAGAAGGGCGATACGTCGTCATCGGGGTACGGCCCGGGGTCTACACATTAGTAGCCTCTTTTGTAGGGTTTACCACGCAGCGCAGCGAAGGAGTGCGTGTCAGCGTAGATCTGACGACAGAGGTTGATTTTGAACTACAGGAGCAAGTGATCGAAGGCGAGGAAATTGTCGTAAGAGCCGAGGCAATCCGAGTTCGTAAGGATGTGACAAGCAGCGAAGCCCGGATTACCGCTGAAACGATAGATCGTTTGCCTGTACAGGAATTAGGACAGGTCCTTAGCGTACAGGCTGGTGTCACCGAGCGCGGAGGGTTTCATATTCGGGGCGGACGAAGCAGTGAGGTTATTGTGATGGTGGATGGAGTACCAGTCACGGACACCTATGATGGATCCACCGCTCTCCAATTAGAGAATGAGGGGATACAGGAATTGCAGGTCATCAGCGGCACGTTCAACGCCGAGTACGGCAATGCAATGAGTGGAGTCATCAATGTCGTCACCAAAGAAGGGCGCAATGACCGTTTTGGAGGTTCTGTCGAAGCATATACAGGGACATATCTGGTCCCGCAGGGAGATGCAGACGCACTCCTGAAGGGAACCCGGCAGGATGAATTAACTCAGGGCTTTCCGTACGACCAGTTAGATGTGTATTCGTACCTGCCCTTTGCTCCCACGCACTACAATAATTTGAATGCATCTATTGAAGGGCCAGTCCTGAAGGATCGGGTTACGCTATATGCCAATGCCCGTTACTTTGCCAATGATGGATGGCTCTACGGAGCTCATCTCTATAATATTGATGGAACGGGTGCAGATTCAACGCTGGTTCCAATGAACACATGGGAAAAGTTGAGCTGGCAGGCTAATCTGCGAATTCAACTGCGCAGTAACATGTTCGTGAACCTGATTGGGCTTGGATCCAATTCGGAGGCAAATGACCTGGGAGGGCGCTACCAGTATTATCGCTGGGCTCCGTTCGGAGTCCCTCAGATCTATGATCAGGGCATTGATCTGAAGCTGAAGTATACCCATCTGATCAATGCAAAGACCTTCTATACGCTCAATATTGCAACCTTTGAAAAAAAGGCCGAGCGCTACCGATTTACGGACATCTCCGATGCCAGATACAACGATTTTACGATCACTCCGCCGGATTCCATTGAGATCTCTCCTGGGCTATGGGAGCAGGTGCAAGCGGGCGGGAACCAGTTTGCCCGTGGTGGGACGGACCTTGGACGCTTTAATCGAAAAACACGGAGTTATTTCGTCAAAGGAGATTTCACCAGTCAAATAACCCGGTTTCATCTGGTCAAGGTTGGGTTTGAAGCCCGGTTGGATCAGTTGCAGTTTGAAGATTATGGCATCGTGCCGGCGATCTCCGAAACCGGGCAGGTCCTGGAGCCCTTTCAACCTGCCGTTCCCACCTCTGAGTCCTTCGCCTATCGCCGGTTTGATGATGTATCTCCAATCACGTTCAGCGCCTATCTGCAGGATAAGATTGAGTATGAGAGCTTTATTGTGAATGCGGGGCTGCGCATGGATTACTTTGATGCACGGGCAGAGGTGCCGGCAGATCCTGCGGATCCAAATATTTTCAATCCATTCAAAAAAGTTAATCTGTATCGGGACACGAATGGGGATGGGGTGATTACTGAGGATGAAGAAGACGATGAAAATCGACTCACGCGCGAGGATCGGCAAACCTACTGGTGGATGTCATCAACGCCAAAGCTTCAGTTTTCTCCACGACTGGGGGTTGCATATCCGGTAACAGAAGAAGGAGTCATTCACTTTTCATGGGGACATTTCCTGCAGATTCCGACGCTGAATCGGCTCTTCGAAAATTTCGGGTACAAGATCCCGCGCCAAACTGGCAGATACGGACCATTTGGGAATCCCGACCTGGATGCACAGCGTACGGTGATGTATGAGGTCGGGTTTAAACAGGCCATCGGAACCGTGGTCGTGAAGGCGACTGCCTATAACCGCGATGTGCGGAGCTGGGTATCTACCTCTCGACTGATCGAAACAGAGTTGCCCGGGGTAACCTACGTGGTGTACGCGAACCGGGATTATGCGAATACACGAGGATTTACTCTCGCACTCTCACGCGCCTTCGAAAACCATTACGGCTTTGATGTAAACTACACCTATCAGGTGGTTGAAGGATCGAATTCGGATCCAACCGAAGAATTTTTTGCCGCCGGCAATCAAGAGGAGCCACGACTAGCCTTGCTACCGCTAGGCTGGGATCAGCGGCACAAAGTTGCTGGATCCATCTTTTTAGGTGGACAGAGATGGGGAGCCTCTGCTCTGATGGTTTGGGGATCGGGATTCCCGTACACCCCCAGTTTTGAGGAGGCGGCGTTGGCTGGACCGGATGTACAACCAGAATTTCCAACGCATGCACGCCGCCAGCCCAGTACCTATCAGATTGATCTTGATCTCTATCGTGAATTCACGATCGGGCCGGTTCGCCCTCGCGTATTCGTACATGTATTCAATCTTCTGGATCGTCGCAATGCGCTTTCGGTCTACGGAGATACTGGCCTTCCCGGTGTGACGTTTTCTGCTCCAATCCAGTCGGCAGACCACGGATACTTTACACGCCCCAACCACTACTCGGAACCTCGGCGTATTCACGCCGGCATAAAGGTGCAGTTTTGATGATGCGTGGATTTTTGTTAGTGGGTTTGATCGCGTTGGGAGGGATCCAGGTGCAGGCTCAAGGAGTCATTGATCGGAATCATGTGCCTAGCAAAGAGCGCGTAGATCCACTTGAGCGGCGCCGGGATGACATTGATGGGAATAATATCCGGGCGACCATCACAAATTGGACACAGACCGGGCAAAGCGGGACTCCAGGAGATTTCTGGTACGAATGGCCCAAGAATACCAATCGTCGTTATGTGGCATTGACGCAGCTCTGGGTAGGAGCGGAAACCACTGCCAATACCGGCCCGGATACCGGAGAAAGGGTATGGATTTTAGATGTATCCGATTTTCGTGGCAATAATACGGGCGGTACTGCCTCCTGGACTTTTGAGCCTGTTGGTGGTTACGTGAATCCTGCGGGCAGTGAGCTTGGGATTGCTCAGAGCGATGAACCCAGCAGCTGGCCCCCGTTCTGGCCGGATAAGCTGGAGGATACCGTGGACCCGGGGTGGAGCGGTTCCTGGAATGGATTTTTTGGAAGAGACATTTACAACGCGGATCAGGAATTCTTTTTCAAGGCTGGCGATGATCAGTATGATCGCTACCGGGGTACCTATTCCCCCGATGCAACAGATCCCAGCCGCTACGGTCTTGGCCTTGTCATTGAGACACGGGTCATGGCCTGGACACAGATTCTGGTAGATGATATCGTTTTTATGATCTACGGTGTAAAGAATGATGGCACAGAGGATCTGGATAAGGTAGGGATGGCCGTGTGGTTGGCAGACTGCGTCGCGGGAGATTGCGGGGACGATATCATTTTCTTTGACCTACTGGAAGATGTCGCCTTCATGACCGATGAAGACGGAATCGGAGATCAGAATTTTGGCACCGATCCAGCAGGCACGGTTGGAATTGCATTGCTCGAAACCCCAGGAAATGCGACCGATCGCATTGATAACGATGGGGATGGTTCTGTTTCTGACGAATGTCCGGCCAATAATGGAGAGTGCAACAGCCCGATTGTTCCAGAGGCATTTCTGGTTGGGGAACTGCCTGCGAACGGGGTTGATGACAATGGGAATGGGCTTATTGATGAAAGTCCGGTACATGTGCCCTTTGGAACACAGCGGGGGGTCGGATATGCAGACTATATTGACAATGATAATGATGGAGAACAGGGGGCGCCGCTGGTGACGCAGGAAATGGTCTTGGCTGCTGCGTCAGATCAATGGCTCCGCTGGCCCCCGACCCCTCAAAATGATCCCATGCAACAAGTGGGAGGTCGTCCTGTGGTTCATCTCATCAACGTGACCCAGGAAACCGTTGGACTGCCGTTCCGCGATAATATTGACAATGATGACTCTCACGTTCTGCCGTCCGCAGCCTATCCTTATCTCAGTGAGCCCGGATCTCCAGTGGTTACACAGGCGATGGTTGATGCGGCGGCATCCGATCCATACAGGCGCTACCTAATCCAGGATGCTGGCATCCTGCTCTATGACCTTGGTCCAGAGGATCTGGGAAAAGCCTACGCGGATGGTTTGGACAATGATGGAGATGGAGCCGTAGATGAAGGTATTGATGAAGGGACGGACGAAATGATTGATGAGAGTCGGGCGGATGGGATTGATAATGATCAGGACTGGATCCTGCTCCAGAACGATACCGGTCTGGACGGGATTGAGTTCAGCGGGGACTTTGGAGACGGAGACGGCCAACCGACCTCGGGGGCGGGAACCAGCTTCCCCGGAGAAAAAAATATTGATGTGACGGATGTGAGCGAGTCCGATCAGATCGGAATCACAAATGTGCGCCTCTTTGGCGCCAACACCTTGGCGATCGGCAGTGTAAGTGACCGCTTCCTGTTTTTTAATTACCTGCTTCCAGGTGAATTTGATACGGAGCAGCCTGATCCAGGAGATAATGACCTGACGGTTTCCAGTGGGCTATTTCCGTTGAAGGCGGGGCAGACCGAGCGGATCTCGATTTCGGTGCAGCTTGGAATTGGTCAGGAGGAAGTACTTGCGGCGCGCGACAATGCCCTAGATGCATACCAGGAAGATTACCAGTTTGCACAGGCTCCCATTACACCCGAGGTGTATGCGGTGGAAGGGGATGGCCGTGTGACCCTGTACTGGGATTCGAAATCCGAAGAGTCGGATGATGATTTTCTGAGATCCCTCGGGTTACCTTCAAAGGACTTTGAAGGCTATCGGGTGTATCGAGCAACGGATCCCGCCTTTTTAGATGCCCTTCAGATCACAGACGGACGCGGGAATCTGACATTTCGCAAGCCCATTGCTCAGTTTGATCTGATTGATGGTATTGGAGGATTTCATCCGGTCGCGATCAACGGGGTCAGCTTCTATATGGGAGATGATCGGGTGAGTCCCGGTGAGGGAAACAACGGTCTGGCGCATGCTTTCGTGGACTCAACGGTCACCAATGGAGTCACCTATTACTATGCCGTGACTGCCTATGACTATGGAGCAGCCTCTGCGAATATCTCTCCAACGGAGACACCGGTAAGAATTCGACGTCTCGCAGACGGGACGATCGAGACCGGGCGCAATGTCGTCGTGGCAACGCCCACGGCCCCTGTAGCCGGATACCAGGAGGCAACTCTGGAAAACACCAACGGCTACTTGCCGCGCGTCAGGGGATCTACTTCCAGTCGGATTGGCTATACGGTTATTGATCCTCGCGCAATCCGAGAAGGTGCCCGCTATCGGGTTTCGTTCACGGATACGCTACTGTCTGGAGGGCGGTTTGCACAGGATACAATCACGACCAGCACCTTTACGCTGACAGATATTGATGAGAGTCGGATTCTGATCCGTGACTCGGATGCATGGAGAGTTGATTCGGAATTCCCATCGTTGGATGATGATGGGAATCCTATCGGATTCAGTCTCCAGTTTTATGGCGAATCGCTCGTGCGAATGAATTCTTCGCTCAGTGGTTGGAGTAATGATGCAGTTTTTCCGATCGCCCTGGATCCGTACATCTCTCCAGGGTTCACCAGTGGTCAGCGCAATCCCGCGGATTACCAGGTTGAAGTGGTCGGCCCTGGTGAGGGGAGGTCAACGGCGTTGGATGTATCGTTCTTTCGCTCACTTCCAGAACGGCCTACGAATGTACGTGTATATCGGCTGGACCCTGATGGGGCTGGCGGGAGCCAGAAGGTGGAAGTGGACTATGCATTCTGGGATTTGACGGGGGGTGATTTTGTCAGTCCGACTGCGACCACACCGGCAACCTTCAGTGCAGATCGTGATCGGCGGGAGTCCGACCTGATCCTAATTCACGAGACGTTTGTCGGTGGTCGAGGTGATCCCCAGTTTACCTGGCGCATCGGGATGAATTTCACTGTAGAGGGTGGGGCAAATCCTTCCGAAGGGGATGTGGCTACGATCATTACACGGAAGCCATTTTTGGCGTCGGATGTGTTTGAATTCGCGACATCAGCCCCTTCTGCATCTACGAATAATCCCGACTCGCTTCTGGCCCGCATTCGGGTTGTTCCCAACCCGTATGTGGCGACGAACCGGTTTGAACAACTGAATGCATTCTCGACTGGACGAGGAGAGCGTGCAATCCATTTCATTAATCTGCCTCCTGAATGTACGCTTCGCATCTTCAACGTAAGCGGGCGCCTGATTCGGACATTGCATTTGAATGAAGGGGTGAATGATCCAGCGAGTGCATTAATGAACGGAACCATTCGTTGGGATCTACAGAGTTCAGATGCCTTAACGGTGTCTTATGGGGTCTATCTGTATCATGTGGAAGCTCCCACGTTGGGCGAGACCACAGGAACCTTTGCCATCATCAAATAATGGAGAAGGCTGTCTACTTGTGGGTGATTCTTCTCTGGATGTGTTCCATCGAGACGGTTGCGTATGCCCAGTTTGCAAATGAGACCAGAGAGGTAACCCGAAAGGGAACGACCGCAGCAGAATTTTTGAGTATCCCGGTTGGTGCTAGGGCAACCGGGATGGGTGGGGCAGTCACTGCGGTGACCGCCGATGTTACAGCGATGTACTGGAATCCGGCTGGATTGGGACTCTTAACACGTTCATCGGTTGCTGCCGAACATGCCACCTGGTTAGCGGAAATCAATTTCAATTATGCCGCCGCCGCCTTCCCGACCAGGTTCGGTACACTCGGGGCCGCCGTTACGGCAATGGGGACCCCGGAGATGCGGGTAACGACCGTAGAGGATCAGGAAGGGACGGGAGAGACGTTTGATGCCTCTTCATATGCCTTTACCCTTTCCTGGGGCAAGAGTCTTACGGAGCGGTTCGCATTCGGGGCATCCGCGAAGATGATTACAGAACAGATTTGGCACTCCCAGGCTCGCGGGTTGGCGTTGGATCTCGGGACAGTGTTTGTGACCCCGTTCAGGGGAATCCGATTGGGAGCTTCGATTTCCAACTTTGGCACCAAGATGGAGATGGCGGGAGATGATTTATTGGTCGTTGCAGATATTGACCCGGTGAACCGGGGCAATAATGAGAGTAATCGGGCATACCTCAAAGTGGACTCCTATAACCTCCCCCTGATTATGCGGATTGGGCTGGCAGGAGAATTATACGAGGCCGATCAGGTCCGAGTAACGATTGCAGTCGATGTTCTCAGCCCGAATAACAGCAACCAGTTTGCAAACCTGGGGGCAGAGCTTGGCCTTCTAGGAGATTTGGTTACAGTCCGCGCGGGGTACAGTGAATTGTTTCTGCAGGATAGCATCCGGTCACTTTCGTTGGGTGCCGGCCTCAGGTATGATTTCAGTGCCGTAGGTATTGTAATAGACTATGCCTACGAACGACAACGCTATTTCAATGATGTCAATCGTATATCCATGGCATTGTTGTTCTAGAAATTTGCAGTATATTCACACGATCTTAACACAATCTTTAGGGTACGTTTCATGACAAGAAAGTTTCTTTTTCCGGTGTGCATGCTGATTTGCTGCACATTTTTTGTGACTGAGGCACAGGCTCAGCGCACCGTTACCATGCGGTTAAATATGGCTTCCGTCCCGGATACGACAAACGGGATGGGATTAATTGAAGTCCGTGGTGCGGGCGGCACAGATGGTGGTACGGCACCGGACACGTTGGCGGATGGCAGCATCATTGACTGGAGTGCAGCGAGTACGCTTGAACTCGTGAACCAAAAAGGTACCGATGGTCAGGACAGTGATTACTGGAACGTCACGTTTCAGATTTCGGACACGACCGAACTTCAGCATAAGTTCTATTCTCAGCAGTTGGAGGACGCAGGATTAAATGGGTGGGAGGCAGACCCAAATCCGCGGATTATGCCGGGGGAAGGTGATGTAGACCTGGGACTGCACTTCTTCCAAGGGCAGGCAAATTGGCACGGAGCCTCGGGGCGTCGTGGTACTGACGAAGATAATCACGGCTACAACTGGATGCCGTGGGAGGCCAAAACGGACTCGATCGCGGTCTGGTACCGGGTTGCTATGTTTGGTCAGATCGCATCAGATAAGAACTATGATCCTGCAATGTCTGCTCCCGACCAGATTATTGGAGTTCGGGGCGCACCCATTGCAGATGAAAATGACGAAACCGTGGTTGGCCCTCTTGATTGGGGATCTTCAAATGTGGTTCTCGACCGTGAATCCACGGATGACAGTGCGCCTGGATATAATATTTATTCTGGAGTCGCATACTATCCTGCTTCACTGGCGGGGACGGCGCAGCCGTATAAATTTGTCATCGCACATGGAGATATGGTTGGATGGGAAGAAGGAGCGAGTCTCCCTGACAACCGTATGTTCACCGTGCCTAGTGCCGACACTACCCTTCATTGGGTCTATTTTGGAAATACAGCCCCCAATCCCAATTTACCTGTAGAAGGTCAGGTCGTCTTTGGTGTGGACCTGAGCGCCTTTGAGGCGATTGGGCTGTTTGATCAGGCACGCGGTGATACGCTTTGGGTCTTTGGAGATTTTAATGGGTGGAGAGATTGTGCTACAAACACTCCAGATAATTGCTACATGTTCAAGGAGCCTGGCAGTGCAATCTTCCAAGCTCCAGTGGCCTTGGAGCGTCCGGTCGGAATAAAACAGGGATACAAGTACTTCCTGGATTTTAACGATGCGACGTTCATGGAGGCCTTCGGAACTGAGCCACCGAGTGGTTGGGAGGAAGGACATCGCACTGGTGTGAACCGTGAATTCGAGTTTATGGGCGGCTTACAGCCGCTGGATTTGGCATTCTTCAACGATGTGACACCACACAACGTCATACTTCCTGGCGAATCTATAGAGGTGATGTTTTCGCTGACCATGCAGGAAGCATTGGATAACGAGGCTCAACCCTTTATGCCTGGCACAGACTCTGTATCCATACATCTGGGAGATCCGATTTGGGCGTATTCGCAGGGGGTAGAGGCTGCGGACAGGGAGAATCTTCATACTCTCCCCGCATGGGATGTGCTCCTGCTTACCGATGATGATGGAGACGGAACATATACAGGTAGTTATACAGTCAATGGCCCGTCATATAACATCATGACCTATCGTTATATGTACGGTACGAAGAGCACTAGCATTCAGGAGACGGGTACCGATACCCGTGAGCCGGGACGCAATCGAGTTCACTTCATCCCGAGGAACAGTGACGGGTCGTATCCTGCAACGTATGAGTTGCCGATGCACTCATTTAAGCTTGCCCCTGGTCCCCTCCCACACGAGGAGAATCCAGCCTTTTCGACATCTATTGAGCAGAGTACAGAATTGCCGGAAGAGATATGGCTGGGATCAAATTATCCTAATCCATTTAATCCGACGACCGTGATCGAGTTTGGATTGACCCGTCAGGCAAATACTCAATTGCATGTGTATAATCTTCTGGGACGACGCGTCGCTACTCTAGTGGATGGTATGCTTCAGGCTGCGAACTATTCGGTTACTTTTGATGCTTCGCAATTGGCCAGTGGAGTATACATTTACCGTTTGCAGACGCCCGATTATTCGGTCACAAAGCGAATGATGTTGGTGAAGTAACTTTTCCACAACTATAAATTATTAGACTACTCAACGAAGTTGTAAACGACGCACCTCAGGTGCGTGACCCTTCGGGTGAGCTAGGAATGAATCAAGAAGGATTGTCCGGCGTATCCGCCGGGCAATCCTTTCTTACTAGGACGCAGTGAGTACACCTCGACCCATCCATAAAACCACGCTTGCATTTCTGCTATTACTGGCAGTTCATGGGGTAAGTCATGGACAGTCTCTGGATGTGACATTCCGTTGGGTTCCCGATCGCAGCGTTGTGCGGGCGTTTTTGCCGGGCGAGTTTAATGGTTGGGGCCCCAACAGTGGTGGGCGTATTGCAGCCGGTGCGCCCTCCCTGATGTCCTACGATAGTGAACTCGGGCAATGGCTGTATACACATTCACTGCAGGTAGGTCGCTCCTACCAGTACAAGGTGCATGTGCATGTTAATGATTCGGGCAGTAACAATGCATGGATCACGGATCCATTGAATGATCAGATCAATCCAAACGAACACAATAATTCCATTATTGATGTTACGGATCCAATGGTTTTTCAAATGGCTAGGCATCGGAATGATGATGGGGCTGTCACCGCGGTTAGTGCAGGAGTCTTTTCTTCAACCACAATCACCAGCTTGACGGTCGGGGTCAATGGCGATGAATTTGATGGCCTTCCCTTCTACGATGATGGAATTTTCAATTATCCCATAAGCAGCCCGGTACTGTGTGATCTGGAATTCACTATTACGGCCGTTGACGCTATGGGGAATACCGTGATGCAAACCGTTGGAACCATCCCCCCCGAAGTGGTTGATCGTCCCCGCCCGGCTAACGTTGAGGATGGCGTGAATTATGATCCTTCCGATCCATCCAAAGCCACACTCTCCGTATTTGCGCCAGGGAAGTGTTTCATGCATGCGATCGGCGACTTTAATGATTGGCAGGTCGTAGATACAGGGCTGATGTATCGGGATGCCCCCCGCCCTGACAGTGTACACTGGTGGCTACCGATCGAAAATCTGCCGCCTGGACAGAAGATCGGCTACCAGTATCTGGCGGATGGCGATTTGCGATTTGCGGATATGTTTTCGACGCTGATCCTTGATCCGAGCCATGATACGTCTATTTCTGCAAGTACGTACCCGAACCTGAAACCATATCCTCATGGGCGGACAAAGGGCCCCGTGTCTGTCCTGCAGACCGGGCAGTCTCCTTATCCCTGGAAAGTAACGGACTTCGCTGCCCCAGCCCCCGAAGAGCTGGTGATCTACGAACTCCTTCTTCGGGATTTTCTACATGCACATGATTGGGCAACGCTGACAGATACGTTAGGATATCTGGAGCGGCTTGGCATCAATGCTATTGAGTTGATGCCAATCGCTGAGTTTGGAGGAAATTTGAACTGGGGATATCAGCCCAATTTTTTCTTTGCCCCGGACAAGTACTATGGCCCTGCGGATGATCTGAAGCGATTTATTGATGCTGCCCATGAGCGTGGGATTGCCGTGTTCCTGGATGTGGTGTACAACCATGTGGATCTACCTTCCCCCCTGATCCTACTTTATGGCACTTCGGACACAAACCCATGGATCAATATTCCTCCCACGCACGCGTACAATGTATTTTTTGACCTGAATCACGAGCATTTCTACACCCAGTACTGGTTGGATCGTGTGAATGCATACTGGTTGACGGAATTCAACGTTGACGGATTTCGCTTTGATTTGTCCAAGGGCTTTACTCAGCGTGATACCGGGCCTGATTATGCCGCGTGGGATAGTTATGATCCATCCCGCATCCGCTTGATCAAACGAATGGCTGACGCGATGTGGGCAGTGAATCCCCGGGCACACATTATCCTGGAGCACTGGACACGGGAGCGTGAAGAAAGAGAATTGGCCCAGTACGGTAAGGATCGTGGATACCCTGGAATGATGGTGTGGAGTAATGTGACTCACCCGTTTGGAGAAGCACTCATGGGGTATAATCAGGGGCAGAACAGCAATTTTGAACGAGCTTATTACGGAGATGGGGGCAGAGATTGGGATCTACCGCATGTCATTGTCTACATGGAGAGTCACGATGAGCAGTGGATGATGTACAAGATGCGCAGTTACGGGGCATGTGAGCGTTCCCCGGGGGGCGGAGAGACCTGTTCACCGTCGTTGGTTGCTAATCAGGGTACGTACAATGTCCGGCACCTGCCGATCGCGCTGGATCGTCTGAAGATGGCTGGAGCATTCCATTTTATGCTTCCGGGTCCTCGAATGCTGTGGCAGTTTGGAGAACTGGGGTATGGGTATGGTATGCAAGGAGAAGAGTGTCTGCGACCGGGAGATTGCCCTTCGTTTGCGCCGAGTCGGACAGGCAGCAAGCCAATCCGCTGGAATTACTACGACGATCCTCTGCGAAAACGCCTGTACGATGCATGGTCGGCTCTTCTTCAAATCAGGCAGGAAAATCCAATCTTCCGCAGTACCGAAACCGAAGTGTCTATGCAGTTATCCGGGTCGGTAAAACGTATTCATCTCCGTCATGACGCGACGGACATGCAGGCAGTCATCATCGGGAATTTTGGAGTTTTGCCCGCGACGAACTCCGTGAGACTCTCCACGCCTCCAGTCTACTGGTACGACTACTACTCTGGAGATTCGCTGAATGTGACCGGAGGCATACCCCAGGAACTCCAGCCGGGCGAGTTTCATATCTATACATCCAAGAGATTGCCCCCACCCGCATCAGGGCTGATTACGGTAGGGACTGCTTCCCCAACCCCGACACCCCCGGAATACTCCTTGAGGGGCAGTTATCCGAATCCATTTCGGGATCAGATGACATTGGAGTTCAGTCTGGATCAGCCTCAGAAGATTCAGATTGAGGTCTACGATGTACTCGGGCGCCGAGTATCTACGCTCGTGAATGATGACATATCTGCGGGCGTACACTCGATCATCTTTGAGGCCGGAGGGCTCTCAAGCGGCTTGTATACTGTCCGAATGACAGGAAAATCCGGCCCGATAGCACTTTCTGTGGCCCTGATTCGCTGATGTCTCAAAGAGACAGCATAGAAAGGAAGTGGGTGTTTTACGTGCTGATGTGGAGCATCCCGGTACTCTTTTTTGTACTGGTTGAGGGCGGACTTCGGATCATTGGTTTTGGTCAGGATTACCCTCTATTTGTGCCGGTAGAGGCTGCCCCGGATTACCTTGTTCTGAACCGTGAAGTTGCCCATCGTTATTTCAATCAGGAAGTCCAGGTCCCAACAGGGCTACATGATGTCTTTCGCGCAGAGAGAGACAGTACCACACTGCGGATCTTTGTCCAGGGGGGCTCCAGTGCTGCTGGTTATCCATACTACTATGGGGGTAGTTTCTCCCGGATGCTGGAGCAGCGCCTTCAGCAGACTTGGCCTGAGCGCAGGGTGGAATTGGTCAATGTCGCGATGGCAGCCGTCAATTCCTACACGATCTTGGATCAGGTGGATGAAATTCTTGACCAGTCTCCAGATGCAGTTCTGATCTATGCCGGCCATAATGAATTCTATGGGGCACTCGGTGTAGGTTCATCACAATCCCTGGGACGTTACCGTCAGGTAGTGAATCTGTATCTCCGGCTTCAGTCATGGCGCACACTCCAGTTGATTCGAAGTGGGCTGAGCCAGGCTGCACAAGTGGTAAGCCGGAACCGGGACGGTTCATCAACCTTGATGGAACGAATGGTTCGAAGACAGGAGATTGAACTGGATTCGGACACGTATCAGGCTGGGATCCGGCAGTTCAGGGGAAACCTGCGCGGTATCCTGAACAAATACCAGAGACGTGGCATACCGGTATTTATTGGTACGGTAGCCAGCAATGAACGCACCCATCCTCCGTTCCAAAGTGGACTGATGCCTTCCACCGATTCAGGTCAGTGGGAAAGAGCCTATGAGGAGGCGCTGCGTGCCGAATCCCTGCCCGTATCCATCGAAAAAATGCGCAAAGTCGTTGCAATGGACTCGATGGCCGCGCAATCATGGTTTGCTTTAGGAGCGCTGTTGGATATGCAGGGAGACTATGTCCAGGCTCGCCAAGCCTATATTCTGGCGAAAGATCTGGATCAATTGCGGTTTCGGGCGACAGAAGAAGTGAATCAGATCATCAGGGAGGAGGCTGCAGGTGCAGGAGTGATACTTGTTGAGACCCAAGGTTTTCTACGGGAACGGGCGAATGAGAATATTATTGGATCCGATCTGATGCTGGAGCATCTGCATCCGAATCTGGAGGGGTATTTTGTGTTTGCCGATGCGTTTTATGATGCGGTATACGAGTCCCGGATCGGTGGCCAGCTATTGAATTATGTACCCAGGGAGGTTGCTCGGTCGGAAGTACTTTTCACCCAGGTTGATTCTATTTTTGGGGAGTTACGCTTGCAGAAACTTCTAAACTCCTGGCCTTTCCAGCCACTGGATGCGGATCTGGACGCAGGCTTGGATACCATGCAGACTTCTTCCATAGCGGAGGAGCTTGCACACGCACTGGATGATGGAGAACTGACATGGTTTGCTGCTACGGATCAGTTGCGGGCACATTATGTCGAACAGCATGCGTACCACCTCGCCCTGAAGGCGAGTCTCGCACTGCTCCAGGAGTACCCTTATCTGGCTTTGCCATATGCTTATGCAGCGAGTGTGCTTGCAGCACAGGGGCGCTTAGATGAAGCAGTGGACTACTATGGTGCTGCCAATGACCTTGAAGAGTCTGCCAGTATACATTTCCGTTTGGGCATTCTATACCAGCACAAGAGGCAATTAGGGCTTGCAGAGGAGCATTTTGAGCGGGCGGCATTTTTAGAGCCGGAGGTTCCTGAACATCAATTGCAGTTAGCCCGCAATCATGTGCTTCGGGAAAACTGGACTGGCGCGAGTGAGGTGGTGCAGGTACTACTGGAGTTAGATCCAACGCATGAATCGGGACTTGCTCTGCAGCGCTTATTGGCCAGTCGTTCTGGGTCACCGAACTAACAGGGCTCTGTCCTGAACAGTGGGTGGAGGGTTCCAGTTACGGTCTCCCCGTAAAATTTTTAAGTGGTGAGAGACACAAATATCGTGAGACACCCGGTATCCGCGTATGGTAATTGGTGGACGATTCCTCAGCAGCGTGACCTCCGGCATCTATATACGGGAGACGATTTTGTGCGGAGCAATCCTGGTTTCAATCTCTAAGGCCTGCAGTGAGATCTGTAGCCAAGAGGATGAACTTCCGAGAAAATTAGGTCAGAAGGTCATGGACTACGTTTCCGAAAACATCGGTCAGGCGGTATCGCCGTCCCTGATGTCGGAAGGTAAGACGCTCATGATCAACACCGAGGAGATGCAGAATGGTTGCTTGAAAATCATGCACATGCACAGGATTCCGCGCAATGTTGTATCCGAGCTCATCGGTCTCACCGTAGGAGAACCCTTTCTTGATTCCACCACCGGTCATCCACAACGTAAAACAGCGTGGGTGGTGATCTCGCCCAAACCCCTCCCGAGTCAGGCGCCCCTGTGAATAAGTGGTTCTCCCAAACTCGCCGCCCCAGATGACGAGTGTATCGTCCAGCAATCCACGCTGCTTGAGATCCAGAACCAGCGCTGCCGAGGCCTGATCCGTTTCTCTGGCCTGATTCTGGATTGCACCATAGAGTCCGCCATGGTGGTCCCAGCCCTGGTGGTAGAGTTGGATGAAGCGCACGCCGCGTTCGGCAAGCCGTCGTGCTAACAGGCAGTTGGCTGCAAATGTGCCCGCCTCCCGAGCATCGTCCCCATAGAGTGCAAAGGTTGAATCGGGTTCATCCTCAATGGCGGTGACCTCCGGCACAGATGTCTGCATACGGAAGGCCATTTCGTACTGTGCAATCTTGGTTTCGATCTCTGGGTCCTGGAGTTTCTGCAGTTGTAATTCCTGGAGTTCACGCAGTGCACGCATATGTCGTTCACGATCGCCTTGGGTGATTCCCGAAGGGTTACTCAAATAAAGCACAGGATCCTTGCCCGCCCGAAACTGCACGCCCTGATGTCGCGATGCCAAAAAACCGTTTCCCCATAATCTGGAATAGAGCGGCTGCCCCATCTTGTCTTTGGTGACCAGTACCACGAACGAGGGTAAATTGGCATTTTCACTTCCCAGACCGTAGCTCAGCCATGAACCCATGGAAGGTCGGCCGGGCTGCTGAGAGCCGCTTTGCAGGAACGTGATCGCGGGGTCATGATTAATGGCCTCGGTGTGCATGGAGCGAACGAAGCAGAGTTCATCCACAATTTGGGAGGTATAGGGCATTAGGTTGCTGACCCATGCACCGCTATCTCCATGTTGTGCAAAGGAAAAAGGAGACTGCACGACCGGGAAGCTTTTCTGACCAGCAGTCATACCGGTCAGCCGTTGCATGCCACGTACAGATGATGGTAGTTCCTCACCATGGTAAGACTCTAGGGCAGGCTTGTAATCAAAGAGATCCAATTGTGATGGCGCTCCGCTTTGCAGCAGATAAATCACACGCTTGACCCGTGCAGGGAAGTGTGTTGTTCCGAGGATTCCTGGCACGGGATCGCCGCTGATCTGTGCACCAGTGGAGGACACTGGGTTGAGGAGCGAGGCTAACGTTGCCGCACCAAGTCCGAGCGTCGTGCGCGTCAGGAAATCCCGGCGGGTATACTGCTGGTCGTAATTATGACATTCATGCATGGTGGCTATCAACGCTTGGTGTAGGCTTCATCGTGGTTCAAGATAAGTTGTGCAACCATTGTCAGTGCAGCTGTATTGGCACGATCGAGAGACGCATCAGCAACCAGTTCCCCGACGGTAAAGAGTGAGTCAATATCGGCAGGGCGCTCGGCAAAGCGTTCTTTTTCCTGGGCATGCAGGTCCGTCATGAGCTTGATTTCCTTTTCACTGGGGTGGCGCCCGGTAGCAAGCCGGAAGCCATGCTCAATCTGAAGGGCTATATCTCCAGGGATCTCTCGCTGGACGCGTTCGGCCAATGCGCGTGATGCCTCAACAAATTGCGGATCATTCATGAGGACCAATGCTTGGAGCGGGGTATTCGTATTCTGGCGCCGGACAAAACAGGTAGACCGATCTGGAGCATCAAAAACCAGCATGGTTGGTGGAGGAGAAGTTCGCCGGATAAAGGTGTACAAACTGCGGCGATAGAGCGCTTCGCCCTCGTCTTGCTTATAGTGCAGCAGAAATTGCGAAAAATTCCCTTTCTCGATCCATAATCCCGGAGGCTGGTAGGGCTTCACACTGGGACCGCCGACCTGATTGACCAATAGGCCACTCGCTGCCAAGGCATTATCCCGGACCATTTCTGCACTCAGACGATGGCGTGGCCCTCTGGCAAGAAGTATATTCGTGGGATCCAGTTCCTGTAATTCCCGGGGCGCAACGCTGGATTGGCGATAGGTCGCACTCATCACAATAGACTTGACGAGTGCCTTGAGATCATAGCCGGAGTCTACAAAAGAGACGGCTAGGTAATCCAGTAATGCCGGGTGTGAGGGCAGGGCACCCTGGTTCCCAAAGTCTTCTGGTGTCGATACGAGCCCCTGTTCAAAGAACATCATCCAGTAGCGGTTCACGGTGACACGTGCAGTCAGCGGTTGCTCGGGGCTGAAGAGCCACTTGGCTAACCCAAGGCGGGTAGGAGGGACGTCGTCCTGTAGGCTGCCAAGGATCGAAGGGGTTCCCGGGGAAACTTGCTCTCGAGGTTGGTCATAGAGGCCACGCTCAAGGACATGAGTGGGCCTTGGCTCGGTCATCTCTTCCATCACCATAACCTCCATTACTTCGCTGACTGCCGCTTCCTCCTCTGCGCGAGCTTCCTTGAGCTGCTTGAGCAACTCCTGGTAATGCTGATCGTAGTAATTCAGAAATACGGCCAACTCATCGCCTTGTACAAATGTATTGGCCAACACTGCAATGTCAGGGGCAGTGAGTTGCCGGGTATAGATTCTTAGCTCATCCATATCCCCTATAAAGATACCATCATCGCCCCCAAACGCGCGGTAACTCCGCCCGATGCGCAGCGGTCGACTGGTAAGACGATAGAGTCCATCTACAGGCAGGATGCTCTTGTAGAGATTGTCATACTCAACCCTGGTTGGAACACGCTGGCCCTGCAAATAAAGCTGAACGCCGTTTGCCCGGCTTGATCCGTCATACGTGAATGCTGTATGTGTCCAGTCACTGACTGCGACAGGTTCTTTGGAGCGGACGTGCAGGTAATTATGCGGGAGTGCGTGAATCAGTCGGACAGACAGGTGATTCAGGCTATCAAGATAAACTTCCCATCCCCGCCAGTACGTGTTCTTGTGGAAGGCATTGCCGACAATTCTTGTGTAGGCTCCAGACGTATCGGGTCGGATCCATACCGCAACGGAAAACGGATCAATCCGCTCAAAATTTCCTGCCTCGGCAACCTCAAGAAAATCATAGTCGCTGTCGAAAGTCACGGCTTCCCCTGACTGCCCCTTGACCAAAGTCAGGGTGCCGCCACCGGTTTTACCTTCTTTTCCCCCTGATGCCATGTTCGGGGTTACGTCGCTTGATATCTGGTTAAACGGGAAGTAACTGACCAACTCGGAGTCAAGGGCATTCTCTGGCATTTGCACATCTGCATGCAGCCCTTTTTGTTTGACTTCCTCGGCGCGCGCAATCAGTGCAGCTTCCAGGTTTTGAATTCGATCACGTTTTTGCTCAAGTACTGTTTCCTCTTCGGGTGTGGGCATCATCAGCAGTGGGCCAGCATTCCCATCATCTCCTGTCATGCCCAATTCATTTACATTGTTGAAGAAGGCGGAAAGCTGAAAGTACTCTGCCTGGGAAACAGGATCAAATTTGTGATCATGGCAGCGGGCACACTCCATCGTGAGACCTAAAAATGCTCGGGCCGTTGTATTTGTGCGGTCAGCGACGTATTCAAGCCGGTACTCTTCATCAATTACACCGCCTTCGGCCGTCATTGGGTGGTTACGGTGGAACCCAGTGGCTAGAATCTGTTCACGAGTTGCATTCGGTAGCAGATCACCGGCAAGTTGCCAGGTCACGAACTCATCGTAAGACATATTTTCATTGAAAGCCTTGATGATCCAGTCTCTCCATGGCCACATCGTTCGGATCCCGTCGGCATGATAACCATGGCTATCTGCGTAGCGGGAAAGATCCATCCATTCAGTTGCCATTCGTTCTCCATATGCCTCGGAGTCCAGCAGACGGTCAACAACGCGCTCATAGCTTCCTGGTGCGATATCACCCAGGAAGTTGTCAATCTCTTCAAGTGTCGGGGGTAGCCCAGTCAGATCAAGTGTAACGCGTCGCAGGAGACGTTCACGATCTGCTTCTTCGGCAGGAACGAGTCCCTCTCGTTCAATGCGTGCCAGTACAAAGCGGTCAATATCATTTTTTGGCCATATCTGATCTTGCACAGAGGGGATTGGCGGTAGGGTTGGTGGAATAAACGCCCAGTGAGGTTTCCACTCAGCTCCTTGTTTGATCCAGCGATTGATCAGGGCGATTTCGTAATCGGACAGCGTCAGATTAGATTCAGGCGGAGGCATGACAGTTTCCGGGTCGCTGGATGTAATCCGACGCATCAGTTCACTGCGACCAGGCCTCTTCGGTACAATCGCATGTCCACCAGATTGCAACTCTGCTACGAGTGCCCCTTCTTCGGTATACAGGTGCAGGTCCGCTTCGCGTGCATTGTCATCGGGGCCATGACAGGCGTAGCACCGATCGGATAACAGCGGTTGAATATGGAAATTATAGTCAACACGCTCCGGGAGGCGGGCACGTATATCGGGATCTGATTCAAGGTTAGATGAGCAGGCCCCGAGGAGCAGCAGGATGCAGAGTGGCGTCAGGCGGATTAGAGATCTACCACCTGGCTGCACAAAGAAAAGGTTGATAGAGTCAAAACCTGATCGCATGATCGCGGAGAAATCGTGATTTAGCAAGAGCGCTGTCTTCCTAGTAACAATATAAGGAAGTTAGCACGGAGAGTGATTCAACACGGGCTTGCTTTGGTCTAAATTACAATATGTCTCGTGTGGGATTTTCGCTAGGTATATCATAAATCTGTACCCCTCTCGTCTGGCAACAATGCTGATCGCGTCTGATGGACTATGGTGGGTTCATGTCGTAGAATTCGATAAAACTCCAGCGAGCTTTGTGCTTGATCCGTAAGATGGTAATGGCGAATCAAATACAGACTGAAGACGGCTTAACTCACAAGGTAATCTGAATTCTGTCCCCACGCATAGATCATCGGCAACATTCCAATGGTGTTTAGCGGCAATCAAGACTTGATTCAGTGTCATTTTTGGTGGTTAGCGAAAATAGCCATCAAATAAGAAATCCCCTTGAGTACGTCAGGAATGGGGATTAAAGGTCTGCTCAGCGTCATTTTTGGTGGTTAGTGAAAATAGCCATCAAATAAAGAAATCTCCACTGAGTGTGTCAGGAATGGGGATTTAAGATCTGATCGGCGTCATTTTTGGTGGTTTGTGAAAATAACCGTCAAATAAAAAATCTCCACTGGAAGCGTCTGAAGTGGAGATTAAACGCCCGATTGGTGCCGTTATTGCTAATTTGTGAAAATAGCCGTCAAATAAAGAAATCCCCTTGAGTGTGCCTAGAATGGGGATTTAGGGTCTGATCAGTGTTGTTTTTGGTGGTTTGTGAAAATAACCATCAAATAAAGCTTGATCCTATCCATAGAGAATCAAAGAGGTAAGTCGGGCCCGGTGATTGCCAAAGAGATGAAAGCAGTGCTGACACATGTTAATCGTAATCACGACGTGCGAATTGTCGCGTTATATCCCTGATCATCTGCAACATCTCCTGCCCAATAGGGATGGTATTCCATGAATTTTCGGCCTGTGTTTGGATTTGCAGGCACAATGTCTCCAGCATCCAAGGCTTCACGCAAGAACCGTGATGCCTTAGCACTGTTTCGTCGGTCCATGCCAAATCTTTGTCTAACGGTAGTATTAGTTATGCTGGCTCCCTCATCCGCATACCGTAAGCAAGCATGTAGGTAAATAGCCCGTATACGATCGGCAGGATTCATTTTAGATAATGGTTTGGCTCCATAAATCGTAACACGTGTGCTGTCGCTGATTACGTCAATTCGCGGGGCTGGTAATTGTCGCATCTCAATTTCATGCACGATCTTGTCCCAGCCACTACCAAGTTCTTCACAAATGCCAAATCTTCGAAGGAGCGCAGCCAACGCCTCGTTGCGTGATTTTGGAGGGGCATTTACAAAATATTTCGAGTCTATCAGAGGCGCACCGAGGTTCAGCACTTCTATGCGGTTCTCGAATATTTCAACCAATGGCCCAGTGCCTCTTTCGGTCAAGTCCTGATGAATTAGTGCATTTGCAATCACTTCCCGAACCGCAAGAGTCGGGAAGCGTGGTTCCTGTTTTCTGATCCCACCATTGAAAGTTTCATCAGTGGGTGCAAGCTTATTTACGTAATCAATAATATTGGCAAATCCCGTTGCATAACCCATTGGAAGTTCTTCTTGACGACTCTCATGGTATCTTGTTGTCCCCGAATATTTGACAATCCTTGTTGACTTACGACGCAGTGAGTCTATGTCTCCCAGGTTTCGTGCAAATGCCAGGAAGCCCAGATTCAAAATGTCCCACGATCCATCGTCACGTGGACGTACAAAATTTTCGCGCTGCAGTGCTTTGAGTAGATTCGGTGTGTGTGGAGGTATCGGAGTCTTCGCTAGATTGAAATATGATTCGTAATCCAGTAAGTCGAGCACCTCAGAATTTTGCACACATTCAATGGCAATCCCTGTTTCAAAAGTTCTACTATTTGACAAACGCCAAAGCAGACTTTCCCTTTCTGGAAAATCTTTTAGGTTTCTGGTATGAGATCCTACGCGGATATATGCTTCCCCGTCAAATCTAACGGGTCGGTTGAGTGCACGGGGGATCGATAGCACTACCACAGGCTTGTCATCTACGCTATCTGTGTGGAAGCGGAAATTTATTGAAGGGTCGAGCCTCTGGGGTAACCAGTGATCAAGGTCGTCCTTTTGTACTCGCTTTGAATCGGGCTTGAATCTTGTCCCAATGATCTGATGATCTCCATCTTGAACTCCCCAGATGATATAACCACTAGATTTTCCAGAAATTGCGGCTGCATTTGCGATTGCAGAAATGTTTGGGCCGAGCTTCTTCGGGTCAGCGTCGCTGGACTTGAATTCAAACCATTCTGTTTCTCGGGGATACGCACAGAGTCGCCTTACGAGAGCAGGAATATTCTTTATGGCAGTCATCTCATGTCCCACTGAAGTAGATCAGGAATACATACACCTCTTTGCGAACTCAATCACAGCGCCATGGTTCGAATTTCGACATGCAAAGGAACCCCTGTCAGGAGGTTATGCCTGTCGTTGATTTGCCATCAGGTAGAAAGAGAAACCGCAGTAGTCGTAGAATCTTTTCTAAAGTACGAGAGGCTGGAAAGACATGACACAAGCCTCCATCGGTTGGGGAATATTCTGTGTGTGATGTTCTACGCTCGGGCTAAATCTTGAATAGCCCCCCTCCAAGTGCACTCAAACGGTAGGACAGCCGCAGCATGATATAGCGGCCAAGCGTCTCTGTACGCTGCTCAGAAATGAAACTCGCAGAATTATTGAAGGCTACAGACAGGTTCTGGTTGAGCAGGTCCTTGATCTCAATTCCCACCGAAGCACGCTCATTCATGAACAAGCGCTCAAAAGAAAGGTCAATCAGCGCCTTGTTCTCGACGTTTCCAAATACATCCTGATCGTATGTCTGATATCGAAATTCAGTGCCGATCGTCCAATTGAATGCCGGGTGCCATTCTATATCGAATGAATACGATGTGTTAATGTAGCGCTGGTTCAGGTCTGTATTGAGTGAATAATCAAGATCATTATAGGTGCCGGAAATACTAGCCCTCAGTTCAACGATGTCCTGATTTCGGTTCGAGATAGAAAGTCCCAAGCGGTTACGCAAGATCCGAGAGGCATTCTCATTTGAGTTGATGAACTCAGAACCGGTAGTGATGGTCAGGTTGTTGTTCCATCTCACCACAATATTGAGCGGTCGAATCGGTATGCCCACATTCGTAAATGCCGAGGTGGTCCAGCCTGCATCAGAGTTGACCGCGCTGACGCTTTGGCGCAGCGATTCATCAATAATTCGCGTTGGCACAATTTGATTTCGTGCATAGGTTGTTCTGATGGTCGCAAATATATTGAGTTGTGTCCAGGGATCGAAGGACTTAAATTGCCCGGAAAACGTGTGTCTGGATTCAGGTTCAAGGTCGGGATTCCCGACGTATATCCGAAGTGGATTGCTGTTGTCCGTAAACGGCTGTAGTTCTCGTAGGGAGGGCTCACGAGTCGCAGCCCGATAGCTTACTTCAATATCTCGGTTTTCCTTTAATACCCTTTCGTACCGTAGTTGCGGCAAGAGATGTGTGTAGCTGGCCTGTACAGGGGGCAGGCCGGTTTTCATTGTACCGTCAAGTTGAGATTGCTGTAAACGAACTTCCAGGGTAAGAAACCCGAGCGCTCCTTTGCGATTTAGTTGGAGTCCCGCTCTGTAATAGGTATACGTCCGTTCAAAGGCACTACTGAGTAGGGAGTTTAGCACACGTTCATCGTTTCTCGTGTTATAGAAGCGTTTATCATTTTCACGTCGAGAGAAGTCCCGTTCACCGAATGCCAGGAGGGAAAAGCCGCTTTTCAGTGGTTGGGTTAAAGACAGCTTGAGATCCGCCTCTTCACTCTTTCCGAATAGGTCCTGGTCTTGCTGAATTTCCTCCCAGGTCATAAGATTACCCGTTCCGGCAAGGCTGGTACGAGTGGATAGCGCGGTGATTTCGTCATTGTCTGACAGGCTGAATCGCGTTGTTGCGACCAGGCTGGTCCCCCTCTCCGAGAGTTTCTTCCTCCAGGTCAATGTTCCGTTTCCGCTGAGGCTGGTAGCGTGTTGATCAACCGTCCTGTGCGCCTCATTGGCTAGAAATTGCTGACGGCCAAAAGTCTGCTGAATCCCTGTTTGTTCAGTATTCGATGAATTCCATCGCACTGAAGCTCGGGAGCGAATTTGATGTCCTGGAGACAGCTGTATCTGCGCATTGAGGTTCACTCTGTGTCCGAGATTATCCAAATCTACGGCGGATGATCCTTCGCCGTAGGCGGCGATATTTGCATCTGAAAGTTCATGCCGCTGGTTTGTACTGTTTTTTACCTGCTGCAATTGATCAACAAAGTAGCTGCCGCGCAAATAGTTATTTTCGGAAAAGTCATGCCCGGCATTGAGTCCAATTGCGACTGACTCCATAAATCCACCAGAATTTGTAGGGGAAACTGCATTGCGCAGTATTGCACCATCTGTAACGCCGCCGACCATGACCAAACCCAGAAGATCAGAAAGTCCAAAACCTGTCTGGCCGGTGTTATTTGCATTACCGATGAGCGAAAGCTGTGTATTGGGAGAAAAGCGCATCAGGTTCAGGCGTGTGTCGTAGCGCCCACCCAGGCTTTGCTCTCCCCCAATAGCTCCAGATAGATTCCCCATGAGTCCCTGCTTGGCATCCTCCTTGAGTAAAAGGTCAAGTGTTCTTTCTTCCTCACCGTCGGGGACGCCAGTGAACTCTGCTTCGTCGCTATCCTTGTCGTAAACCTGGACCTTATCCACTGCTTCTGCAGGCAAGTTTTTCGTGACGGCGGAAGGGGTGTCGGCGAAGAATTCTTTCCCATCAACCAAGATATTCTCGACGGTTTCCCCCAGTGCCTTCACGGTACCATCATTCTCCACTTCTATGCCGGGTAATCGCTTGAGTAAATCTTCTACCACATCATTCGGGCGTACCGCAAATGCGTTGGCATTGTATTCCAGGGTGTCACGCTTTACGACAAATGGGATATGATCAGCACTAACAATGACCTCTCCCAATTCCTCCGAGAGTTCAGACATTGTCAGTTTGCCCACATCTATATCTTCATCAAGAATCTCAATATTTTGACGTAGGGTCGCAAAACCAACGTATGTGATTTGCAGGATATATGTATCCGCAACCACACGTCTCAGCGTGAAACGACCATCTGCAGCCGCGGTGGTGAATTTTGCCATTACCGAATCGGCATGGCTCAGCAGCACCACTGTAGCCTGAGGTAGGGGCAGATCTTCGTGGTCAACCACGATTCCGCTCACATCAAACCGCTCGGTTTGAGCAGCCGAAGGAATCGCCACTAAAAGAAGAAATGTGATTCCTAAAAGGGGCCGAGGGTTCATGTATCAGTGCTATTGTCTGATAATAATGGTTCTTGCTGCTCCAGAGGAGATAGATTCTTGCATACGCTCTTCCACAAGTGCATCGAAATCCGTTTGAGTCATCTTTCGCCCCTTTTCGGGGGTTGTGATTTCGATGTCTGTGTCCAGGGTAATTGTGTTGGCTTCGTACATCTTACTGCCATCATCAATGGATAGTACGAGAATGAGACCGGGGAGCCCTCCATAGTGTTCTGGGCCGAGTGGTACTGGAATTTCAGGTGTGAACCACGCGTCCACTGACACGGAATCCACGGTAGCTGTAGCCTTGATTACACGACGATCAAGGAAGGTCCCCTCTTCGGTGGAGAGTTTCCATTTTATTAAAGGCAGTTCGCCCGTAATCAAAAAGTCACGACCAAGAAAACGGTAATGATCCGTGTACAGGCCTTCGTCAATATCCGTCACTGAGGTGATGAGGTTTGGAGCACCACCACCACCGGGCCCAAAAGAACGCATTTTTATTGTCAAACCATCAACTGTGGAGCTGCTAAGATCATTGCTATTGGCTTTATCGTCTTCCTCAACGCGGCGAATACTGGCCATAAATGCATCGTTGAAATCCATGGAGTAGAGCGCAGAATCCGCTTTTGGAAACATTTCCTGGAACCGCGCCATTTCGGGGGGGAGCTCGATATCTATCTTGATTGTACGCGTGTACGTCACGGTACCCGACTGTGCGGCACAGAGTTGTACTAAAAACATTGTCAGGGCCGTTAGAGACCACACGAAAGTACTTTTTCGAAGAAGGGGCGGATGAACCATTTGCATTACACGGGCGATTTTATTGCAGGGATGCTGGGCATTTCCCGCTCTAACGGTCGGGTTAAAGGTAGATTTGACTAGTGATTGGATGTCTGCAATCATCATCTCAATACGTCCTCGCTAACGATCCTAGAACGATGCGGTTTCTCAAAATAGTATTAGGGAGGCTTGGATAGAGGGGAATGCAATCAACATTCCCAAAGTTTACAAACAGTCGGAGGCCTATGAATATCTGCCACCCGGGCTTACATCAACTACAACGATATGGATTTTATTCCTAAGTATCGGGTCGAGTCCCTGTTTCAGTAGTTTCTTGAGTTCTTCCGGTTTACTCGGAAGCACTCCGTGAGGAGGCATCATTTTCATATACTTTCTTTCAGCTCCGAACCAGAATACCAAGTAGATACCATTTCCGTCGGCTTTTGGGTCTCGGGTATATTTTGGCACGAGCTGTTCAGAAATTCCACGCCATACGTCACGGTGAGAATTTTTTTTGATCTCAACCGGAATTGCAAGGTTGGAGCCAAAAGACACACGGATATCTGCTCTCTTGTCGTCCGCGTATTGCCCTTCTGGTTGCGCGTCAATCTGGTGTTGCTTCAGCATTCTTTTCAGGTCTGAAAGTAAGGCGTTACGACAGTAGTTTTCGTTTTGAGGATCTGTAGGCTTTCCGGTTTGCTGATCCCAGTGCCAGTACTGTCTCCAGTCGCTGGTATTCTCATTGCGTATATCGTTTGAAAGTTTTTCAAGGATGTCAACGGTTATTGAAGTCAGGTCTGCAGCACTTGAAGGGGGGCCGTTTTGGAGTGTCTTCTGAATCTGCTTTAAGTCTAGATTCGGTCGATTAGCCGCGCGGCGCAATCGGGTCTGATCATCTTGAGCCCGCAGTAGAATGGATTCCCAGGCTGACAGGTCTGGGTTGGACACCAGCGAGTCCAATTCTTGAGCTGAATCGTCGTCAATACGTTCGGAAAGTGCCTGAATACAAGAAGTAAAGAGAACTCCAGCATGTTCACTAATCATCTGCTTATTGCTCACTAAGCCGCCCCATTCATTGTAATTACGTGGTTTTGTCTGTTCTCCCAAGGTTCGAAGGAGGTGAGAGATCTCCTGAGACTTCCAGTCATTAATAACAGTTAGCAGATGAGAATGTCTATGACCAGTTGGTTCAAGGAAATTCATGATATGGCGTATACGAGATTCATCTCCGCTGGCCAGAAAGTCCGTTAGTAGTGGCAAAAAGCTATCCTGCGCCACAAACAATCCTGCACAGAGCCATTGGCTTTGCTGACCTATATCCATTTTCTTGCGTTTCAGTCGCCTCAAGGCAAGTTTCTTCAATTCTTCATCGGACATTCCCTGAGTAAGAATCGCAGCCCAGAGAACAATGCGTAAAGATTCTAATTGACGGCTAGTACATCGGGTAGGGAATACTGTGAACATTTTCCTGACACAGAGCTCGGCCACGGAGGTATATGCCTCGTCGAAAGCCATCTTAAACAGGTGCTGATTTGGTGGGCTTTTGGAGCGTACGCAGGCGTTATGTATCGCGACCAGCGAGTCGGATACAGCCTCTGGACAGTATTTGAGGGCCTTCTTGTACCATTTTGACAGATTCGATTCAGCGGTCTGATAGACTAAGGGAAAGGGAGCATGCCGCTGGTGAGGTACATCTGTGATCAGGTAAAATCCTAATGCCCGCCGTTTTTCTTTTTCGGAAAGCTGACTCAGTACATCACCTGACTCATGTTCTTCCTCCTCTATTCCTGCCAAGAAAGGGAGCGCGAGATAAAACGATTTTCCTTGTTTATGGAACTCTGCAATTTCTTCAAGCTCCGGCAGATCATCACGCTTCAGCAAATTTCGAAATCCTGCGAGTGCCGATCGAGCGAGGCTCTGATCGCCATTCAGATAGGATTGCAGGCTATCCCGTGGATGACTGCCTGCTTCATTAGGGGCATAAAAATAGACGCGGGCAAGGTCGCGGAATATTTCGGAATGGCAGCGTCCCTCTGCGAGTTCTTTCTTGTGCTCGTGGAGGTATTTAAGGGCTCGCTGTTTCCGGCGGTCAAAACGGGACGGGGACGGGTCCGCCGGTTTCTTTTTCCATTCGGCTTCCTTCAGATCCGCCTGAGCCCTGTTTTGCAAGCGCAGATCATTCCATTCGCGTAAGCCGGGCATCTCTGACACTTGCTGTGCTACCTCGTCATCGGATAAGGGCATGCCCCAGCCTTCTTCGTGTCGTATAGACCAAAACGCAAGCTCTTTTGCCAGATTCTGTTTCTCCGAGTCCCACAGTTCGATTGCACGCGCAAGGCACCACGAACGAAACCCGGGTGGAGCATCCTCACCAATGAATTTTAACCCCACCGTTTTATTAAGAAGTTTGTTTCCGATATTGGGCTGGTTCATCAACACGCCGTGTTCAATAAGCGCACACTGGATTACCTCACGTTCACTCAGCCAATTTCGGATTGCAGTATTCGCGTCATGGTTATAGGTACCATACGATTGGTCTGAGCTAAGTCTAGGCACCAGTTGGCAGGAATAAATGTCAAATTCAACTAGGCCAAACCATCGATACAACTCCTCAATGTTTAGCTCGTCTCCAAATAAGTCCAATCCCCGTGCGAGAAGTGTGAGGACAGTATCTGCTAATCTATGGCTTGCCAATTTGGGCAGGACCTCGGAAGCACGATTGCAAAGTGAGTCGAGTAACTCTCGGACCTGTTCTTCCTGGGATCTCTCAATAAGCGTACTCCAGAATTCCAAGTAAATATCATATTGGTACGGAACGGGGCGGGGTACGAGGTAATCCCATACCTCTTCAGGATGTAATTCTCCGGGGTATAGGAGATGTAGCACGGTCCCTCGCAGGTCATTGCCATGATCTGGCAAGCTGTTTTCATCTAAATCTTTGATAAGTCTCCGCAGGATAGGGCCACGATTCGGGCTGCCGGTGAGCACTTTATTCAAGGCGCGAAGTGCCTCACAGCGCACATTTGACTTCCATCCGGAATCGTAGATGATCTCTAATATTTTTTTGCAATCATCCTCTAAATGTGTTGAGGGGAAGTGCTCGTTCTCTGTGTATGTTATTGCACTCATCTGCGAAACGCCATGGAGGAGCATATAGAAGAGCGCCTGCCTGTTTTTTGAGCGAGTGTGCGAGTTGGCTAATTCCCAGATTACGGATACGCCTTGATTGCCCGCCAACGCGCCAAGAGAGGCTGCTGAAGGCCAAGCATATCTGGAATCGATACTGCGTTCGAGATTTTCAAGCAGTTGCCGTCGCTCCTCGGGTTTAAAGCTACTTGCGTCACCGTTAAATGCTATTGCAATCGGATCCGCGTGAATCAGAGTTGCTCTTGCTTGAGAGTTTAAGGCAGCCAGCCATCCAGCCATTCCTCGGAGATCAGGAAAGGGGATCCCATCGTATCCCATAAGCAGGGCAAATACACGACGAATACTCAGGCCCCGCCGGATCTTATCATCAAGATACCGGGCACCTAAATACTCTGCCGGAAGACGATGGATCGGAGTTCGATAGGAGGGATGCCCCTCAAAGAGTCCCGAATTAAAGGCTGCGTGAAGCAGAGTACGATCCTGATCTTCTACGTCACGCAGGGAGAGGGTATCGGGGTCATCTGTATCAGCTATTGCACATCCCCCCTTACCGGTAATCAAAATAAGTGCAAAAAGTTGTCCGACCGTGGTCAGGACAGCATCCTGGGAGGGCTGCAAGTGGTCCGAATGAGCATCACGATGCTTGGGGTTCTGTTCTTTGAGAAGTTCTTGGCACGCGTGCTCAAATACAGCGCTTGGACTGTCAGGCCATCCATCGGCGTTGACTGATTTTATCAATAAGTCGAGTAATTGCGGATTCGAAAGGAAAAGTTCCAGGCGGCGCTCGTAGGCCTGCGTGATGAATGTGTCGGCATGATCACACCGGTGAGATAATATCTGCCTGATGTCACTATGATTCAGCGGGTTCAATTGTAGTACGAGGGTGTTTGAGAGTGAATCAAGCTCTTCCTGGTCTCCAATCCCTAACCAGCTACCAGATCTGCAAGAAAGGCGGAATTGAGGAATATCTAAGTCTTCAAGCTGCACAACGATCTTGTCGATCACCTTTTTTGGATCTCCTCCTGCGGCACGTACCTCGTCTAATCCATCAATGAAGAGTGGTCCATTTTTCCATTCTGGATGATTTTTGGGTTTCCCTCTGATAAAGCGTCGTGCCGGGATCGGAGTCATGGTACCAATCCGGTCAGCTTCCATCTCGAATTCCGTACTTTTACCCATCCCTGGCTCTCCTAGGACCACATAGCTGTGGTCAGATTCAAAATCGCTCAGCGATAAACCCTCTTGCCCGAAACGCTTATCGCTTTCCGGTGCGATCAGACTGACAGTACGCTTTACGGGGGAATGCATAATTGTTCGATCCATTCTTCGGTGGTGAGCGAAAAAAATTCATTGATCTGGACCCCATTTGGCCCCACCATCAAAATTTTTGCGCGTGGGAAACGTTTTTCGAACGCGTCCAGACCTTGGTGTGTCAGTGATTTTCCGCTCTTTACTTCTATAGCTACCAGATGGGGCCCGCGTTCAATAACATAATCAACCTCATAAGGGAGATCACGCCAAAAATGAATCCGAGTCGCTGGGCCTCGGGTATTGTAAAGATGTGCACCTATTGAACTTTCTACAACACGGCCCCAAAAGGATCGGTCGGCCCGTGCTTGCTCAAACGAGTACCCAGACTGTGCAGTCATGAGTGCGGTATTCAGCACGTTCAGCTTAGGGGAAGGGGCTCTTGTCCGATGCGGAGCGGGTGCATATCGGGACAGTGCGGCCAAGATGTATGCATCGGAAAGCAGGTCAAGATAACGCGCAATGGTCGTTGTATTGCCGGCATCCTGCAGTTGGCCAAGCAGTTTGTTATAGGAAATCAATTGACCGGAGTAACGGGGTGCTAAATCAACCAACTGCCTCATCAGAGCAGGTTTTCTGACATGCTCAAGCCCCATGATATCTCTGTCTGTGACAGGTCTCAAGATAGAATCCAGGATATACCTTTGCCAATCCTCCAACTTCATAGGATCCAATCCCTTGGACAATGCCCCAGGATAGCCGCCGAAAAAAATATATTCGTCTGTCTCTAATCCAAATACTTGGTTGACTTCATGAAATGCCCAGTGCGTGATTGGCAGAGATCTAAATCGGCCAGTCAGGCTTTCGCCAGTTCCAGTTAGCATTCGCCAGGCGGCGGAGCCTAAAATCACAACATGGAGGGGATAATCCTCTCGGCGGTCTCTGTCCCATAGGCCTTTCAGAATACGGGACCAGTTTGGTATCAGGTGAATTTCATCCAGAAAGAGTACGAGTCCGTGTTCTGACTGCAAAGACGCCCTCCGGGCACTCCTCCATATGTCAACAAGTGCCTGTTCATCGGGTAAGGTATCAATGGAGATGCTCTTATTTTTACTTATCCTCTCATGTCGGATAGCACCGATTGAGTCGGGTCGTCAGACGAATAGTAGCGGCACAAAAACCCCATCTCAGCTAACCGAATGCATGCCTGCAGCGCGACCGTTGTTTTACCGACTTGTCGAGGGCCCGTCATGGCAATAATGCGCCTGTTTGAACTCACTGTTACGAGTTTGACGACCTCTTGCACATGTTGGCGTTCATACATGGCGATACAATTAAATAAATTAATTTAGTAAATTCTCTCAGTGCAGTACTTTTTTAAATTTATATTGTTTCATCTATTGTGGTGAACGACAAGATGAGGGCTTGTGGGAGTACTAGGGGTGTATTTTTGTAGCGAGGTTTGTTACTGGTTGTGCCAAAGCTGTTCATAAGATTTACATCTGTCAGTGAGATGAGAGGGTTGGTAGCTCCGTTCTTTTTGCCGACGTATATTTCAATCTGCAGACGTGGACTTATGGCCCTGCTTCAGTATTTGCGGTTCCAAGTACAGGCTTAGATCCGATAAACAAGAGCACTCCTTGCAGATCATAGCTCGTCTTGAGGAATTTGCCACGCGAAGGGATGTATACTAAACATGACCGCGTATCCGTTTACGACATACTCAATCTCAGTACAGCATTCAGGGGTGTGGTCTGTCAACGGAAATAAATAAAAGAAGCTTTTCTCCAATGAAATTCTCCGTCTCTGCATTATTGTATCTCTGTATACCTGGGCTGTTGATTTGTTTGATCGCTGGCTGCAACTCAAGGTCTACGGTTGACCAGGTCTTGGTCCCTATTCACACGGACTTTGGAGACCTTTTTGTGTTGGAGGATACGATCCAGTTCGATCATTCGGTGCTGTTTGGTACTAGGTGGACGCTGGATGTGAATTCTGTGGGAGAGCTCTTGGTGCTGGATCACCAAAGCCGGGGTGTCTATCTGTTTTCCCCGGACGGCGCGTTCATACGGAAGACGGCGATTACCGACTGTAATCCAGAAGCAGCATTCAATTTCTTTTCACACGCTTCATTTCTGAATGATTCGCATATTGCCGTTTTGAATACCAAGGGGGTAATCGTTTTCAATCAGGATGGAGAATGTGCTCAAGCCATTACCGACAGGGATTTTGCGACAAATACAAGGGGTATTTGCTCACACCGGGACACGATATTTGCTATGCCTGGTGACGTCTGGGATAGCACGTCCATTCGGGCCTACAGTCCAGACTTAACCCTCATGGATCAATTTTCGCTTCCTCTTCCAGAGTTTCCACAGCGGGCATCCGTTATGATGACAAATGAAGGGGCTGCTATGGCATGCTTTGACGACGATGTTTGGTGGGTGTATTCAGAAAGTTTTGATGCAAGTCCCCGGCTGTCCCCCACGAAGCTTCCCCGATATATGCCAGATTTTTTCGTAGAGCGGACCCAGGATTTCCCGGATTTTGAGCTGGTGGATCAGTCTAATTTTCGGAGGGTTACCGAGATGATTAGCGAAGCAGAGGCTCAAGCAACATCCGTGCGGGGCGTGTACGCGCTCAATAACGAGACACGTATGATCGTCTATGGCGGCACCGAATCTGATTTGGGTACAGGAGCAGTCATTGCCAGTCATAGGGATCATTTCCCGGCTGTCAGCACATGGCTTCCAGAAGCACCAGAGGCTATCGGGAACGGGAGATTGTATATGGCGGATGATCCAGAAGATGAACCTACTGGGGAAGCCATAAATCCCCCGATCATCCGCTACCGGTTTATTTCACCATCGGATGGCTGATCGGTCTATTTTCGTGTATTTAAGTGCGTAATCCCCAGCGCCGGGTTTTTCGAAATTGCTCCCTCACAGCAAATACACGGATGGTGATTGGGAAGGATATAAATTTGGTTTGTAGATTTCACTATGCGAATAACAATTAAACCTTCCACCATGCGTAGTATGTCTTTGGTACTGTTTCTTTCTCTCATGACCATTCAGCTTGGTCAGGCGCAGTCACGCATCATCTTTTTGGGCGATTCTATCACGGAGGCAGGTGCAAATCCAGGCGGTTATGTCACGCTGGTTGCAGATTCGTTGCAGGTGCTTGATGCGGAGATCGAAGTTTTTGGTGCCGGGATCAGCGGCAATAAGGTGCCTGACCTCTTGGCGCGGCTGGACGAGGATGTTCTGGCGCACGAGCCAACGCATGTCGTGATTTATATCGGAATCAATGATGTCTGGCATCATTTCGAATTTGATCATGTCACCGGGACGGATCCCAAGACTTTTGAGGAAGGTCTCGGGGAGTTGATTGATCGCATTGAGCAGAGTGGGGCGGCCGTACTTTTGTGTACCCCCAGTGTAATTGGAGAGGACACAGAAAGTGATGCAGAAGTGAATCTACGCCTGGCAGAATACGCGCAACTTACGCGCGGTATCGCGCAAGAAAAGGAGGTACATCTCTGTGATCTACGGGTCTCTCTTGAAGCCTATCTGGTTGATCAGAATCCAGACAAGGCCTATGACGGGATATTGACCACCGACGGTGTTCATCTAAATGCAGCAGGAAATCGCTTCGTTGCAAATTTTATGATCAAGGAGCTTCAGAGCGTACTTGGACTCTAGCCGACGTATGGAATGGTCAGCGGTCCTTCCGGTACCACAGCAACAGGTGTATCTGGCTTGTTCAGATGTGCCAATTCAGCATCAATCGCACCGCGCACATCCTCAATAGGTATCAAGTGAGCTCTTTGAACCAGTTCTGGATCCAGCTCACTGAATAGACTGACGCGGCAGGTCCGCAGGATCTGTAGAAGTTTCTGGGTCTGCCACTGGTCCGGTTCACTGAAATCAGGGCTTCGGATCGCTGCCCAGGCTTCCTCAACGCTTGCCCAGCGAAGCAGTTGACTTTTGAATGCACCATGCTCGGGGAATCCATCATTGCACCGGGATGCGGCGATGATCAGTCCATCCTCTGTCGTGATGGGATGGGCGGCTGACATTCCCTTGACACTCTGGTACAGGTTTAGGTCAAGGGGGAAACCACTGTTGGTCGTGACCACAATCGGGAAGGCTTCCGTAACACGGGCCATTGCGGTCTCTCTGGAAAAAGTGCATCCCGCTTCATGGGCAGAGGTGACTTCTCCACAGAAATATCCTGTGATCTGCCGGTCTGTGTTGAGCGTCACATTCACCAAAAAATCTACGGGCAGCAATTCTCCGGCTACACGAACATGGTTCTGGGTTGGATTCCCCTCCAGAATGCCCCAGGTACTCTTTGGATGGGCAATATTTGTGAACCCGTGATAAGTTTGGATGGCATTCAAATCGGCAATCCCCGGGAAGGTTGCCTTGTAGCCTCCGCTAAACCCTGCCATAAAATGCGGTTCAATGTATCCCATCAGAATTCGACGATCCGCCTTTACATAGTCTGCCGTATAGAAAACATCGTAACCGTAGGGACTGCGACCCGCACGGAGTAGGGTGCTGGCATTTCGGGAGTCATGATTGATTATACGGTATCTGGCCATGATCGCTGGACCAACCATTTGAAGTAACTCCTCATGCGTGTTGCCGCGGTGCGTGCCTGTCCCGATAATAATGGTAACATCCTCCGGTTTGATTCCTCTGAGTTCTTCAAAAAGCCATGGTAGGAGACGGTCGCTGGGAAGTGCACGGGTAATGTCCGGGATCACAACTACAAGGGATTCACCGGCGGTGATGAGTTCACGAAGCGGTTGCGTACCGTAAGGATTCCGAACAGATTCAAGGAATGCTGCATGTTCATCCGGCAGGCCTTCTATGTAGCGCGGACGCAGTACGGTGGCATTGAGCCCTTCAAGGTTCAAAGGCAGGCCTTCAGAGCCGTAATCCAGCCGCACGGTGTTTACCCTATTGCTCATACCCCTGCTGTGGGTCTATTGAGGGGGATGCCTCAATGAGATCCGCTAGATTATCCAGGGCAGCCATTTGATCGCGCTGCATCAGTGGACGAATCACAGGCAGGATCGCCCTGCTGATAAATGATGATCCATGCATCACGATGGTTTGTTGTATGCGGGATCCCTCTCCTAATGTCTGAAACGTAACAGAACGGTAACCTGAATAGCGTTCGGTTTCAATCTCTGCGCGGTATTCTTCCATGGGGATGATAGATGTAACCGTTTCGAGGCGGGAACTGCCGTTAGCAAATTCCATACGGAAAGATGCACCAGGATCAAATGGTTGGCCACCATCAATGGCTTCCATGTAGTCCAGATTCCGTTGCCAGAGATTTTGTCGGCCCGGATCCAGAAAGGTGGTCCATGAATCAGCGACCGGAGCCTTTACGCGTGCAGTTGCCGTATAGCGGACTTCATCAACGAATAAACCCGTGATAATAAGTGCAAGTAAGGCCGCTGCAAGAATCACAGACACCGTATACAGAAGTTGCTTCATGGCCTATCAGCAGTAGTTAATGGGAGGATCATACTCAGAACAAGGTTGTACGCCATAAATAGCATCTTGGGTACCATGATGAATGAACAGCCAACCATACCAGCCCCGAGAGGACGTGCTACAGCCACGAATCCTCCCACTAGGTTTGATCCGGTCAGCATAGAGCTGGACCTGGATGCTCTTGAGCCGAGTGAATTGAGGAAATCCTCCACTCAGTTCTTTGAAGATACTTCGAGATCTATCCTCGTGAGCAATGACTCTCCAGATGTTGGATATAATTGGGGGCTTAATCCATACCGTGGTTGCGAGCATGGCTGCATCTATTGTTATGCACGACCGAGTCACGAATATCTGGGATGGAGTGCAGGACTTGACTTTGAGACAAAAATTTTAGTTAAACAAAACGCCCCTGAGCTTTTGAGCAAGGAATTGAGGAAGCGTTCCTGGAAACCAACCGTTATTTCACTTTCTGGAAATACAGATCCATACCAGCCTGCAGAGCGTCGATTTAAATTAACCCGTGGCTGCCTGCAGACTCTTTCAGACCATCGTAATCCAGTCGGCATTATTACAAAGAACCATCTCGTAACACGTGATATAGATATCCTGGCCCCGATGGCTCGGCTGAATTTAGCACTGGTAATGGTTTCGGTTACAACGCTGCGTAGTGAAATTACCCGTGTCATGGAGCCCCGCACAAGCATTCCAGCACGTCGATTGGATGCGATTGAGGCACTCTCTGAAGCGGGGATTCCCACTGGTGTGATGGTCGCTCCTGTGGTTCCAGGCTTGACGGACGAGGAGCTTCCGGCGATCCTTGAGGCTGCTGCCAAACGAGGAGCGACGCGGGCCGGATACATTGTACTTCGATTGCCGGGACCAGTCGCCCCGCTTTTTGAAAACTGGCTGGATCGGGTGATGCCGGAGCGCAAGAATAAAATTATCGGTCGGATCAAGGAAATTCGTTCGGGGCGGCTCAATGATCCACGGTTTAAGCACCGGATGCGCGGGGAAGGGGAGTGGGCAAGTTTCCTGAAAAATCTCTTTGAAATGACATGCAGGCGATACAAGTTCAATGAATCAAAAGAGCCATTACGTACCGATTTATTTATCTGGAATCCAAGTAACCAACTCAATCTGTTCGATCAGGATGATTCAGGTGCAGTTTGGTCTGGGTAGACAAGCCGCATCTGCCTAGCAGTCCGTGGATAAAGTCTCCCAATAGATCGAGCAACGCTTTTCTGGTTCATTTTTGACTATTCAGAGGGTGAATCAGGATGGAAAATCCAAGAATTAGCCATTCACGATCGTTGTTTTGCATATCTCCAATCAACTACAGACTCCCTATTTCTATGGACATACTTTATCCACGGACTGCTAGGAATCCCGAGATATTGCTGGGTTGGTCGGCGAATGTTTTATTGCTGGCGGAAAATCCCCGTGACGAAAGGCATCAAAAATTTTCTTGCCAGCTTCAGGTCCCGGTCATGTGGACACACTGCCTTCGGCAAGCGAGCATGCCTTTTGAATCATGGCATCTAGAACATTCAGGTCCACATCACTTAACCGCTTGATATAGAGGCAACTCTTGCCCCGGGTATATTTGCCCAACTTTGTCAGGGCGGCCTCATGGTGACTCAGTCCACCGGACAGGTAGATACTGAAGGCTCTTTTTCGAGGAGAAAACCCGACTCGAAACCACTCGCCAGTCCGGCCCGATGCATAATGATAACGAAACTGGCCGAAGCCAATAATACTGGGTCCCCACATCTTCGGGGAATCCCCTGTGGCACTCCCCATCATGCGCAGTAGAACATTACTGTCCGCTTGTTGGTCAGGGCGCGCCAGTGCCTTAAGGAATTCCTGGACGCTCGCATTGGTAGGTTGAGTTTTGAGTTGTGACATCGGTTCATTCTTTGCGCGGTTAAATATAAATGCTGTCAATTTTCCCAAGGCTCTGGACAGCTATAAGTTATTTTGGAAACTCTGTCAAACATGATTGGCCAAGCGGCACTCAGCACTGAGCCCCCACCTGACTTACAGGTCGTTCGCACGCCAGAGATACCAGCTGGCAACACTTCGGAATGGTTTCCAGTCATCCCCCAACGAGCGAAGTTCTGAGGGTTTGGGGAGATCCTCCAGATCGTAAGCGATTTTGTATCCGCGGCGAATCCCCAGGTCGGTGACCGGCCACACATCTGGACGCCCCAAGTTAAAAATGAGGAGCATCTGAACCGTCCAGATTCCGACCCCCCGGTGCATTGTCAGTGCTTCAATGATCTCTTCATCGGTTAAGGTCTGGATGCGTGTTCGATCCGGCAGTGTACCATCTTTTTCACTTGCGGCCAGACTGCGAATTGTGTTCTCCTTTGCCTGAGAGAGTCCTGCTGATCTGAGTGTGCCGAGCGGGGTCTCAAGGATAGCACCAGGTTCAGGATGGCCGCCAAACAGGTCAAACAGTCGGCCCTGGATCGCTCTTCCGGCGTGTCTCGAAATTTGTTGGAAGATCACAGAGCGTACCAGTTCCTGGAAAGGGCTCCACTCATCGGTCAATAACAGTTCAAAGGGGCCCACACGGGCAATCAGGCTGGCCATGCAAGGGTCTGAGGCCCTGAGAGCATGCAGCGCTTCATCGATATCATAAGGGGGCATACCCAAAAAAAATCTTGTTAAAATTCTTCACGAAAAATTCACAATTATTTGGTGTAACATTTATGGAAGCGCTTCCGTAGAGGGCCAGTTAGAGTGAGTCATCAACTTCATCACAAACCCGATAAAACCATGAAAACCCTTTTTGCATTTTGCTTTTCAGCACTTCTCGCCCTACCCGTTTTTGCACAGGATGTTGCAAGCGTTCTTGAAAATGACGACATTCGCTGGAATCTTGCAGCCGCGCAAATTGAGTCCTCACTGGATTCAGAGTACCAGTCAGTGCGTGAACAGACACTGAAGAACGCAATCGTATTAGCGACTCTCTATCGCGACAAGTTCGACTTGAGTGACCAAAGATCATTGCTGCGTAAAATTTACAAGGAGTCGAAGTCTGATCAAAATCACAAGCTGGCATTGGCACTACTTCACACCATCGGCGGCGTCAGAGCGCAAGATTTTTTGGCCCGCAATGAAACACAAGCCGAATCGGAAGAAATCCGCTTGGTTCTAGCATCCGTCTTGAACGAGTACTACAACAGCCGTCAGACTACATCCGTCATCGGGTAGCTCCAAGTCTGATTCAAATCCTGTCGTCGATTTGGATCGCATAAATTCAAAGGGCACACGGTGGGTTCATCGTGTGCCCTTTTTTATGAATCTCGGCCCCTTAGTGGATCCCCATTACGAATCGCTGCCCTCTCCAGTACCTTCCTGTGATTCGGGAACCTGTCGCCGCAGCAGGCGCCGCCAGGAGGTGAATTCAGTTCGATAATTGAGACCGAGCCCGGTTTCTCGGTTAATGAGAGATTCGCTCAGTATATCCCCTTCACGCCGGTAAAAGAATTCTACTGCTACAGAGGGGCTCAACTGAATTTGCACAATGAATTCCCCTTCAAGCCCCTGTGGAGCAATTTCTTCCGTGCTCAGCCCCCGGTAGACTCCCTGCCCACGAATCAGCAGGCGCTCATCCAGGAGCCTGAATGCAATATCTGCAGATACATCCAGGTCCTGAACCGTCTCATCACTTTGTACTCCTAATCTGAAGTCCGCCTGTGGAATCACCTGGCTCAGATATCGGTTCAGTTGACTCACTACAAGACTGGAGACACTGTTCACGGCAGAACTTGCCAAGATCCCACTACGTGTGCCACTGGCCGATAGTAAAAAAGAATTCGTGAGCAAAACACTCGTTGCATGCTCTGCTGCGAGATCTGGCCGGTTCAGGTAGGAGTCCAGAAGCGGTGTATCACTAATGGCTTTCTGCCTCTGATCAACCTCCAATGCCAAGTCGATCAGGACTGCATTCAAGGTCCCGGATACATCCAGATTCACAATGACGGGCAGACTCGTTTTGATGGCTCCACCCACATCTTCAGGCAGGCCGCTGCGCGAAGCACGAGTGCGGTAGGCTCCCTGGATATCAAGTACCGGGTTGAGAGGTTCTCCGTTCCAAGTAATTGTACCGGAGTCAATCAGGAAGCGTCTGATGAATACCTCCCCTGCTGTGAAGAGATAATCTCCAGAAGAAATCTCAAAGGAGCCGTAGGTGGCCACATCTCCTCCGGTTCGCTGGATCTGTACGCGAGCCGTTCCGATTCCATTAATCACATCCCCCAAGAGTGGATCAATGACAAGGTGAATACTGGATCCAGGTGGCCCAACAAGATTGAGGTCCATATCTAATCCGTCCCGGAATAGACGCTCTCCTTCAGGGCGCTCGCCCAAGATATTTTCACGTTGCCGGAAGGAAGTCAACTGCCCCTCTACAGGGCGTGTGGGATCCACATACACGATGAATCCAGGATCATGGGCGGTGTTCGCTTCCCGGATTGGGATATAGATTTCACTTTGCGGAGTGACGACTAGGTTATCGGAACGCAGGAAAGAAGTGTGGACGGGGCCGGTTAATGTCGCGTCCCCAGACACGCGGATGTCACCATAGAAGGCGAGGTCACGTGTATGGGTCCGCACGTTCATGATCTGCAGCGAGTCAAGGTCCGCCAATGCATCAAAGGACAGAAATTGAAAATCATTCAGGTCCATTGTCCCCTCAAGCGTCGCAGTCCCTCCGCCTGGATCTTGCACGATCAGCTGATTCACCAGGATGACATCTTCGACCAGATCAACCGATGCCGTTGCCTCATAGGATGAGTTGAATCGGGGAATCCCAAAGTGGCCATTTTCCCAATCAAGCGATCCACCGAGACTGAGATTATCCAGAGGGCCTGTCAGTGTGATCGTCCCGTTAAACCCACCTCTAAAGTCCGCAAATTCCCGCAAAATCAATTGCAAAAATGACGCATCCAGGCGCTCTACGTCCATAAAAATGTCAAGGGCTCCAGGGCTCTCGGGGCCGGGGACAACGAAATTTCCGGTCACCGCCATCTGATTGCTCGCATAGAGATGGTCTATCGGCGCCGCTCCGACCGAGTCGATGATCATGGCGACTCTTAGGTCTGAACCACCTGGCAAGAGGATACTTGAAGCCTGAAGGTGCCCCACCAGTCGGTCATTAAACGTAAGGGTGTCAACCTCCAAGGTACCGGTAATTTCCGGCATCCAGAGCCCGGTCCAGGAAAGGTCTGCATCAATCTGTCCACCTAAGGGGCGCCTCAGTTCAAAGATGTTTGATAGGTGATTCAGATCAACCCCGTCTAGGTTCAACCTCAGGGTGTCGGCCGGAAGGCTTGAGAGGCTGCCCTGAACGGTAACGGTCTGCACATCTTCAAGGAACGGGTTGAGGGTCTCCAGTCTCAGTGGAGTCAGCACCGCGGCATCCGCAAACAGATCAATGTCTGCGGGCTGTGAGATACTCCATGCAGCATCTCCAACGGAAATCTGTACATTCTGAATTTGTATCCGTGCCCGATCTGGAAGTAATTGGATGCCGGAGGACACATGCCCTTGGGTAGATGTATTTTCATCGCCTGTATAGATATCCACGGTTCCAGTTCTCCCATCTTGTTTCACCGAGATCCGCGGCACTTTGAGGGTGACACGGTGATCGCCCAAGGAATCGGCAACCAGATCTAGATCTATTTCCCAGCCCGACTCTATTTCCTGCCGCAAATCAGCTGTGAGTGTCAGTGCAGCTTCGACTTGGTGAGCTGAGAGGTTGTTCAGAATGAACCGGTCGTCCTGCAGCTCAGATCTTAAACGGAACGTTTCGTGGTCGGCCACAATATCTACACTCCCGCGGCTGTTGCTGGAAAATGTCGGCAGCATAGGCAAGAGCGCCTCGGTGGCAGGATGTGCGTGGAGCTCCCAATGAAGAGCCATATCAATAGGGGGTAGTTGCGGCCCCGGTTCGCTCTCACGAATTTCAGGCGGCGGATCCGACATCCCGCCATCAATAGATGTACCGGGCAACTCAGATCTCTGATGAGAGGCAAACCGGTCAAACATCTCTGAAAAGGCATCCGCCCAAGCGGGGCCAATCCGGTTGAGTGAAATCAGATCAATCTTGCCAGACAGTTCGAGATCCAGAACATCTCCCTGCACTGTGAGGCGGGGATCCGTGGTAGTTGTATCGTGCAGCGTGATGGCCCACCTGGTTGGTGGCACAGAAAGCGAATCGGTTTCCCAGATCACGGTAGATGGATCGGTATCAATCTTGATGGAAGCAGAGAGATCATCCAGATTGGTTCCTGTGCCACGGAGCTCCCAGTCTGCATTCAGCCCGGTTTCAAGCTCGGGAACGACCAATAAAGCCCCTAGATCAAACGTAGTCAGTTCGCCCTGGGCATCATATACGAGATTTTTACTGCTCCAATTCGCCGCAATCTCGGCCGAAACGCGAGAACTTTGTTCAAGGGCAAATCCGCTGAAATTTAACTGGCTGCCGACGAGGGTGCCCTCCATCCAAAGACTGTCAAGTGCCCGTTCACGAACCGCAGAAGGGGAAAGGGCCAGTGAGGCAGACGCAGAGGGCGACCGAATCCCTGTCCCCTCAATGGAGAGATGCCCGTTGAGTGTACCATTAAAGGTTTGTTTTCCCGTAAGATCATAGGGGTTGAGATCGGTTGCAGTCAACCCGGCATCATAGGTCCACAAAGTATCATGGCGGGCTGTACCTTGAAGTTGTCCGTGGCTGCCAGTTTCCGTCGTAATATCAATGCCCCCTGCAATCTCAAACTCATCCAGGGCACTGCTTCCGTCCACAGAGCCTTCAACCTGGATGACTCCACCGTGCCACATGGTTGAATCCATCATGCCATACAGGTCTGCTGGATCAAGGGTGCTTGGGCCGACGGAAGCCTCGAAGGATACCTGATTTTTGTCAGCATGGACACTGGAGGAGGGGATTACAATACGTGAGCGATCAGAAAATGCAACAAAATTTTGTAGTGACCACTGTGCGCCATCGCGGTGAGCCAGTCCGCTCAGAGACAGGGAATCGGGGAGGAGCACATTAGGGACAATGGCATGGACAAAGCCGGGGGTGAAATAGCTTTGGGGCAAGGAGATGTCAGCGAGTTCCGCGTCGAGCCAAAGTACGCCGAACATGGTTGCCTGGTTGATTGTGCTAGATAGTGTCAGAGCATTAATATGCAGCTGTTCACGTTCAAGCAGCAGTAGTTCTCCATTGGCCTCTACCATCAGCGTATCGATAGAGGCTTGGAGTGACTCAATCGCAAGCAGGTTTCGATCGGGTTCGATGCTGATTTCGGCTTCCAGGGCGATGTCGGAAATGGCCGCTTCCGCCAAATCGAACAACCACCCTGACTGAATCACTGGGGGTGCGTGCTCCTGATAGGACACCGCAATCGTAGCGCCTGAGATTGAGATGTGTGCAGATTGGGACTCCCATTCGGCAGCCCTGCCGGTCGCTTTTCTGCGTGTGAGTACGGAAGCCAGATTCCAAGTGCTGTCCGCATTATATCGCAGGTGCAGTGTGGGACGCGTGATACGGAGGGTGCTGGGCTCAAACCGCCATCCCAGCACCCCTTTCCAGTTGGGACGCGCAAAGATCTCGTCTACCTGCAGCCACAGGTGCTCCTGTTCATCATAAAATGCGACGTTATGCAGTCGAATCGTGCGCTGGAGGTTCCCGGTGATCGCCTCAATGGCAATCCTCCCCGTATAGGTTTCGGCGAATCTGGATTCGATCTCCTGGCGCAGGTAGTCCCTGCTTACTTCAGTACGTGTCAGCCCGATATATACGAGGAAGCCACTCCCAAGAACGAAGACCAGAATCGCAGCGACGCGCTTGAGGACGAGCCCGCGTGAGCGAGAACTAGGCTGGGGTTCAGACGGAAGAGGGTGATCCACGAGTAAGGGTTACTTTGTTAAAACTAGCGCCCGGTTCGGAATGGAGCGGCAGGCAATCCTTCAGCATTGATCAGGTTTGCTGTAGTCGGATTGTACGCCCAGGCATACCGTACTGAGGTTGGATTCGGAATATCTGGGTGAGACACTACTACGGAGTCCCCCTGGATTTGGGCATCCGCCCATACGAATTCTCCCTCCGCTCCGGCGATGGCAAATCCTCCAAGGGGACCACCTCGTGCGGCAAGCCCACCCCCAACATGATCAAACCAGATGGAAACCTTTCCATTTTCGATGGCATGTTCACGGTAAATGGGTCCAGAGTGCACTATCTGGTCCCCGTAAACGAGGCGCCTAGCCCAGAGTGCGAGGCGGTATCCTACATCCTGTTTATTTCTTGGATGAACATCGTCTGCATCACCAATGTCAAGCGTGATGGTCTGGCCGACATTCGGCAATTCCATTGCCGCAGCCTGAGATTCACGCAGGATTGCCCAGTTGCTTTCCCCAGGTTCATCCTGTGCTTCGTAAAAGCTGGCCAGAGACACGAACAGAAACGGTGCATTTTCGTGTTCCCACAACGTACGCCACCGGGTGATCATGGACTGGAACTGTGCTGCATAGGCGGTGGCAGTTACAGGATCACCGGCGTTGGATTCTCCCTGGTACCAGATAAACCCTGTGACCGGAAAGTCCAGGATCGGATGAACCATCGCATTGTAGAGCAGTGTCGGCAGCTGGTTGGGACTTCCTCCGGGATCGATCTGAAACTGCCCCACGCGAATTTTCCATGTTCCCTCCAGATCCACCTCTGCTTCGGGCCATTGGAGGGCGAGTCTGGAATCGCCAGCCACCAACCCTCCGTAGCCCCAGACGTCGTGTACGCGGACGGTTAACTGGTTGATGCCAGGCTGCAGAATGCCTTCTTCAATCGCATATTCCCGCTCAATCAGGTACTGATCTGTTTCTCCAACCAAGTGGCCGTTGACCCAGGTCATATCCTGATCATCAATGATGCCGAGGTGCAATACTGCTCCTGTAGGAACGGTATCAAGCTCAAAGCTGGTACGATACCAAGCAGTACCGTTTAATCCTTCGAGCCCTCCTGCTTCCCAGGCTCCAGGAGCCGGGATTTCCATCCATTCTGTATCGTCAAGGTCTGGGTCTGCCCAGATAGGCACGTCTGCTTCAAAGCCGACATCCGTATCCGCAGAGGCGCCATGCTCTTCAGTGAAGATTCGTGTGAGGCTGTCTGCACGGGCCTTTGGGGCTTCCCAAATCTGTGTGATTTGCGCATTATCCATTCCAAGTGCGGGGGGATCCATCCAGGCTTCGATGCGGCTGCCGCCCCAGGACGTGTTCAAAATCCCAATCGGGATGTCGGCGGATGTGCGAAGTTCCCGGGCAAATGAATATCCAACGGCCGTAAAAGCTCCTACATGCTCTGGGCTGGCAGAATGCCACTGACCACCGGCGAGCGTATCTTCGGGGGTATAGGACCAGCTGCGAGGGACTTTGTAATGGCGCAGCAGAGGATCATCAGCTGATGCGATTTCCCGTTCGGCATCCGCAGAGTTGGCCACAGACCATTCCATATTAGATTGCCCAGACGCGATCCAGACATCCCCGTACATGATATTTTCGGCAACCAGGGTATCTGTAGCTGTTGCAACCATCAGTCGGTGCGGTCCACCAGCAGGGCGTGGTTCAAGGGTTGCAAGCCAGTTGCCATCGCTATCTGCACGTACGGATTGTTCATCCTGGTCCAGAGAGACCGTGACAACTGCATCGGAGGCCGCGGTTCCCCAGACGGGAACGGAAGCATCACGCTGAAGCACTGCCCCGCTGCGAAAAAGTTTGTTAACGGTTAACGGTTGGGGTGAAGTCCCGCCGCTGCCACCAACAAGGCAGGCGAGAAGACATACGTAGAAAATTCGCATGGGACGATAAAAAATGATTCGATGAATGGAAGGTTCGAAAATACCTAGACCGCTTTTAAATGAGCGGCAAGACATGAGACTGACCTGTCAAAATTAACGCTCAAATACTTGGAAAGCTCACTTACCAGCTCCGCATGCGTGACAGGAGGGGGTTTTCAGCCGTTGAACTACAAGAGAGGGCATACTCGGTCGGATTACTATATTGGCGGCGGAAAGCTCTTTGAGCGAGTACAATGATCATAAACCGATCCGTAAGGCTTAACCATGTATACCCGCACACGCTCCGATGCACTCTTCACAGCTGCTAAGGCCTGTATGCCTGGCGGTGTCAGTTCACCAGTCCGTGCCTACAAGGCAGTCGGCGGCTCGCCAGTTTTTATGGAGCGGGGCTCAGGTGCATGGGTTCAGGATGTAGATGGGAATCGGTACGTCGATTATGTGTTGTCTTACGGGCCGTTACTTGTCGGGCATGCGCATGAGGAAGTGGTTGCAGCAATCAACGCCGCCGCCGCAAAAGGAACCAGTTTTGGAGCATGTACCGAGGATGAATCACGGCTCATAAATAAAATTCAATCATTCATGCCGATGATCGAGCGTTTACGTCTGGTCAACTCCGGTACGGAAGCGGTAATGAGTGTACTTCGTTTGGCACGGGCATTCACCGGACGGGATAAGATTATCAAGTGTGTCGGCAACTATCATGGCCATGCGGATTATCTGCTAGTAGAGGCAGGCAGCGGAGTGGCTACATTGGGGTTGCCGAATTGTCCAGGAATCCCAAAGAGCACCGTAGAGCACACCGTCATGGTTCCGTTTAATGATCTCTCCGCGGTTGAGCAGGCATTGGGTCAGTATGCCGGAGAGGTTGCAGCCATGATCGTTGAGCCAGTCGCCGGGAACATGGGAGTGATTCCCCCCGCGGATGGCTACCTGGAGGGCTTACGCGCAATCACACATGCTCATGGGGCGCTCTTGATTTTTGACGAAGTGATGACAGGGTTCCGGGTCCATCCCGGTGGTGCACAGTCGTTGTACGGGGTCACGCCAGATTTAACAACGCTTGGCAAGGTGATCGGTGGCGGGCTTCCGATTGGGGCCTATGGGGGTAGAGCGGATATCATGGCACAGGTGGCTCCCGAGGGACCGGTCTACCAGGCGGGTACACTCTCTGGCAACCCCGTTGCCGTGCAGGCTGGCCTGGCAACACTGGAGTCAGGACTGCGTGGGGATGCATGGGAACGGGCGTCTTTTCAGGCTGCATCCCTGATAAAGGAGCTGACCGCAATTGCTGCCCGTAAATCTGTTCCCATGCAGGTCAACGGGGTCGGGACCATGTTCAGCTGTTTCTTTACAGAGATGCCCGTGACGAATTGGGAATCGGCCTCTGCATCCAATGCGGAGTTATTCGCAAGGGTATTTCGGGCCCTGCTTCCCCGTGGTGTACACCTTGCCCCGTCCCAGTATGAGGCCTGGTTTCTGTCAACAGCTCACGATTCAGAAGCGGTTGCACATACGCTGGATGCATTCGAGCAGGCACTGGAGATCGCCTTGAATGAGTGACCGGGTGGCATTTTTCAGATCTTATAGTAGGCCTATCCCGGCTGGTTGAGTTAGATTGGCATGAGTTCACTTATCAACCAACCGAGAATAGACCTATGCAAAGCTACACAAATTCTTCCACACCTGGATGTTCCATCGCCGTTGGCATGGATGTGCACAAAAAGACGATCGTGTTGTGCGTCTACAATGCGTTTACGAGTGAGATTCTGGACGAGCGGGAATTGCCGCATGACCTTCCCAAGGTATTGAAGTATTTCCAGAAGGTTCAGGGGCGCCATGGCCGGGTTCGGGCCTGCTATGAAGCGTCTTCGTGTGGCTTTGGTTTACAACGTGCCCTGGACGCCCGAGGGATTTTGTGCGAAGTGGTTGCGCCCTCCTCGATTCCCCGCCGTTCTGGAGAGCGTGTCAAGACGGATCGGCGGGATGCAAGAAAGTTGGCGACGTGATATGCGGCCGACTTACTGACACCGATTCACATTCCAGATGAGGATCAGGAAGCCATCCGATCGTTGCTGCGTTGTCGGGGCAATCTGACAGAAACCCTCACCCGGGTGAAACAGCGAATTCTGGCTTTTTTGCTGATGCGTGGGTTTCAGTATCCAGGCAAGACCCGTTGGACGAAGACGTTTCACACCTGGGTTCGTGCTGTGCCGATGGGGGAGATGGATCAGATTACCCTTCATACCTATCTGTACCAGTTGGAACAACTTGAACAGGAGGTGCACAGAATTGAGGCCGATCTGGCAGCGGTTGCGACCCGAGCTCGCTATCAAGCGCCGGTTCAGGTCTTGATGGCATTCCGAGGGATCGGCTTGGTGACCGCGTTAACGCTGGTGTTTGAGTTCGGAGATCTTCGGCGTTTTTCCCATCCACGTCAGTTAATGGCCTATTTAGGCCTCGTGCCAAGCGAGCACAGCTCGGGGAATCGTACAAAACGGGGGGCATCACCAAAACCGGGAATGTCCATGTGCGCAATGCCGTCATCTCTGCCGCATGGAAGTATGCAAGGCCTCCGCGATGCAGTCGGCAGCTAAACGAACGACAACAAGCGGTGTCGACAGAGGTCGCCGCCGTGACTTGGAAGGCGCAACGCCGACTCTACAAACGGTTTCACAAACTGTGTCAGACCAAGCCGCGATGTGTCGCCAACACCGCCATCGCACGCGAACTGGTCGGCTTTTTGTGGGCGGCACTGCACATCGAAACCCCCTTGATCACTACCCGCGTGCAGGCTTGAGTCATGGCTTATGGAGAAGCGATTGGCACGGTTGGAGAACCCACGAAATTCTCTTGCGATCCTCGGCATCTTACCGATAAACACGCGTTTTTAGATCGTGGCAGCTCTACACGAAACCGAAATCATGCGTTACAACCCTCCAGGGCACAAAACACGCGAATACCAGACTGATTCACCGTCGAAGCTGCCAAGTCGCTTCTCCATAAGCTAAATTGCACATTCGAGCTTCTTGCAAAACTCTTTTATTCAACGGGTTCTGAGGGTACATTGAAGCATAAATCTGGTTCAATTTACGTAAACTGTGTGGATGATGGATACAGGTTCTGTACGGTTCACGAATCTGTCAGTGGCTTGCCTCCAATGCGGCCTCACTGGGGTCAATTTTGTCGAGAATCTGTGCAGATTTTCCACACCGCTGCCAGGGCATCTGTAGTTCAGGGTGCCTGAATTCTTCCTGCTGGCACGAAATGGTCCAGTTTATTGGACCATCCGTAGCAATTGATCTACCGTGAGCACGATCACGGCGAACATCAGGTGGCACATCACCTTCTGATGTCCCCGCACGCGGACATGCCGTGCGCCAAATTCGTCTTTGAGGCGTCCAAAGGCTCGTTCTACCGTGGAACGTTCGCGGTAGCGCACACGCTCTGCTGGTGTATACCCTGCCATCCGCTGTGCCTTCTTCTCACAGAGATGCTCTGCCTTTCGATTCCGAGGATTCGGATCAATGATGGGCACATGCCCCGAGGTACGACTGTGGGCATGAATGTGCTTCGCATCGTAGGCGCTATCCATGAGATCGTAGCAATAGGTCACTCGTTGCTGCGTCATGTTCGCCAATGGAAGCGCGGCTTGACTATCATGCAGAGATGCTGAAGTGACCAGACAACTGATCGGAACCCCGCCATCCGCAACGTCCATGTGCAACTTATATCCCGTCCAGGATTGCTGATACCCTTTCGCATTGCGCTTCGACCCTACGGTACACTCTTTCGGTAAATCATCGACCATCTCCCCCAAGCTCATGGTACGCTGGCGTTCCAGTCGTTTGACCTCCTTGGGACGTTCTTCCTTTTGGACGCCCACGCTTGCGTTTTACCGAGTCAGACTTCTTTTTCTTCGACACCAAACGCGCTTCAATGGCGGTGGAATCTCGGGAAATATGCCCCACCAGTTGCTCCTGATAGCCGTTTTCAATCAAGGACGCATGGATCTGAGTTGGTAACTCTGCCTCCGAAAATTCCTTGAATGCACGGGAAAACGTCGATTCACTCGGGACATCACGCGGGCGGGACCAACCACACAGCGACCGAAGGGTCTGGTCCGAAAGAAGGCGCTCCCGTAACGCGGAGGTCGTTTGAATATTCAACACCATTTTGGCGATAAACGACCGAGCAAGCGAAGCGCGATGGGCCAACGGACGCCCCCTCGCACGCAACGCAGGGCGGGAAAAAAAATCCTCTACCCCGATCATCTCGAACACATACAGCAGCATCTGGTACCGCTTCGGTAACCGACCATACTGCTGCACCACCTGGGGAAACAATTCCTGCTGACAGGAAATACAAAATCCTCGTATCTTTGACGTAAAGGGCATCGGAACCTCCAGGTTTTGTTGGGTTTGGACACACCTCAAAAATACGAAATTTGGAGGATTCCCGCCCTTGTTTTTTTTCGCCCCGAAAACACTGTTCTTCTGCGGCGCGAGGCAAAGGCAATCCCTGATAAATCCTGCCGAAACTCCCCCGATAAACTAGGCAAAATCCAAAAACATCAAAAAAATCAATTTGAAAAAATCCCCGATTTTAGGATTTTTGCAAAAGGCTCATTCTGATGTAAATTACAAAAAAACATAGCGCCTCACAAGCTCCTCCCAGTCTCGGAGAGTCCTACTGGTATAGCATGACAGGTTCCAACTACGGGCGGTATTTGCGATTTTGGTTACATTTGGTCACAGATGATCATGGGAAAGGGGCCCCTGGGGAAATTACGACGATGGATCAATCTGGTATGCGCATATTAGGCCAACGGCCACGATGCTTGATATTGAATTCGTCTGAGCTGCCATGATCTATACACTCGGATCCACGATGATCGCTGCCGAAAGTAGGACACATGGTTTCTCTATCCTCACCCCGGAGACCCTTTCCCATAATCATCTGCGGGGAATTATTGCATTGGAACTGGCTGCATAGCACCCCACAAAAAACCAGTCAGTTCTCGTGCGATCGCAACGATTGCGACCTTCGGAGACGTGCGTTGGATGCGCGCTTGGTATCGTTTATACAGACGTTTTTGTGCCCGTTGACTGATCTCCACCGTTCTGGCGCTGCAATGCTTTTGCCGTTCTCGAAGTGCTACGCTGACGCGGGGACAGTGCGTATACTTCCAAGCCGCGCTGACCAGCGCCTTGCGTGCATGACGGTTCCCCGTCTTTGTGATACTCCCGTGGCGGATTGAATTCCCGGATGAATGTTGGGAGGGAACCAGCCCCAAGTACGCCATCAGAGCAGTGGGCCCGCTGAATCGGGTAAAATCACCAATCTCACAGACCAACTGCATGGCCGTGATCGATCCAATCCCCCGAACCCCCTGTAGGGTCCGAACAGATTCTTGAAACCTGGGCAACTCGGCGGTCTCGCCAATCTGTTGCTCAACCTCCCGAATCTGAGATTCCATGAAATGAATCTCCGCCAGGCGACTGCGCAGCGCACGTTCATCGTTGAGCTCCTCCAGATTCACATGGTTCAACCACGCCATAAATTTCTTTGTCCAATCTTTTCCCGCATTGTAGGTCTGTCCCCGGGCTTGCAACAGATGGATCCCACGCATCTTGGTCTGGTGGACGATTTTGACCAACCCCTTACGGCTTCGCACCAGCCCGCGAGCTGCCTCAAATTGCCGATCGGGAACAAAGCATTCCGTCCGTAAACCAGCAGCAAAGTACTCGGCTAGCCTTCGGGAATCCCGGATATCCGTTTTAATCCGATCTCCAGGACGGCGAGGAACAGATCCCGGTGTAATCACCGCACAATCCACGCCCAACTCCCGGAGTTGGTGATACAGCACATATCCGCAAGAAGAGGCTTCATAGCAACTGCGGAACTCACCGTAGTTGCCATGAACATGTTCAACGAAGTTGCTGAGCTTTTTGAGCTTGTGCGTGGAAAACTCTGATTCGAAACAGATTCGACGCCGATCGCCATCATAGATACATGCTGAAATCGTATCTCGATGAACGTCCAGACCAGCGTAGTAACGGATCCTGGAAGAGGGTAAAGGTTGAAGTCTCATAGCAAGTAAAGGGTTGGTTTAGTACTGGAGAATAAGGTCCGGCGAGGAACCTGTCATGCTATGATATCTATACCAGGGAATTATAGGGAATAGTTGAAACAGCCCCGCTCCAGTCGAAAGCAGAGCAACCCTACCCCCTGAAATGCCGTCAGGGAGTAGGGTTGATGCAGGGCAAACCCCCGCATCCGTGGGTAGAAAGCACGTTGCCGTACCTGACCTATACGTGAGCGTTATCGGTTGGCTTTAGCCGTATGCGCTTGAAAAATGATTCCTTTTCTCTAGGTTTACCGACATAATTAAATATGAAATGGATAATCGGTATCAAAAAGCCAAAAGCCAGCATATATTCTCCCCAAGCTCTATATGTAAGCGGAAGGCGTAGGAAATAAGGGTCAGCTATTATCCATCCACCAACAAAAAGGCTTACCGAGATAAGCAGCACCAAGAACCAAGCCATGCTAAAACGCTCAATCTTTTTTGCTATAGGTTCATACATGAAAATGGCCACGCCCAAGGCTATTGAAACCACTACTCCCGATGAGAAGTCCATCTTGCTGTAAGCCCCGTCAAATGTCATCAAATACCAACGAAAAGGGATCAGAAGGGACAATGCCGGAATAGCAAGTCTCCCAACAAATTTCTTTATTTGGATCATGGGAGATATTACCATCTGTCCGCGGTCGAACAATCAGTACCAGGCCACCACTCGTCGATTCCTGCTGGACATTGCACACAAGCCGGATTTTTCCTGCAATTTTTGTCACATGTAAACTGATACCATATTGCTCTGATCATGGCTATATCATAACCTACAATTGCGGCAAAAGAACACCCACCAAGGGACAAGGTACCAGTGTACCATGCATAGCCATAGCAGGTACCAAAAACAGATAACGCAGTCCAGAAAGCATCTCCGAATCTTTTCCATCCTCCAGATTCGCACGCATTTGCACATCCGCAACATTCTATGCAACATGATTTGCATGGCCCATTTCCCCAAAACCGCCCCATAATGGTAGCCATGGACGGCAGGGGCAAAATACTGGCTTGGTTGACTGTAATTTGCTGTGGATTGCTGCAGCTACCAGCTTCGTAGGCTAATGCATCCTGGCTTGCTTTCTGCATGATCGCCCTGTAGCCGGTTGTATCCATATCTGCAGAGCCGTACACCGCTTGAAACTCATTCATCAACCCTGAAATCTCCTCCATAATTTCCGGGGAGATAATGGGACTGAGCGCATCCAGGAAATCGGATCGATGTTCTTCGTACCATTCACCTTGCATCACATACTCCTCCTGTGAAAACTTCTTCACTTCAAAGTCTTCGCCTGCCTGAGAATAGTGCTTATAAACTGGCGAACGCTCCAGCACCTTTTCAGCGTTGCGCATCACCTTTTCAAATTCCTCTTCATCCATTTCGCGCATAGCGCTTGACGCGTGAGCAAATAGATTTGTTTGGGCTTTGGCGATTTCCTTCAGGTATGATTCCGGCGTATCAAGTGAGCTCTGTTCCGGCAACTCAATTTCAGGAATCGCCGAATCAGAACAGCCCGCGATCAGTAGCCCGAAGGCTAATAGAAAAATGGGGGGGCAGAAGGGTTTTCAGACCCCGAACAAAGTATGTCATGGTTTCATCTTGTGTTTTAGTGAAAGAATATCATTGCACGGGCATTAGGGATCTTCGCCGTCCCGTGCAACTGCGACACAATATATATAATTTTTGGCTCTTCGGCTAATTTTGCGAGAACATAAGATTTACGACATTCAGGTGGAGAGGTCAAGTCCTCCGAGATGGAAGTAAATTGCGTTGACAAACCGCTCATTATTTCGGAATCCGCGTGCGCGTGTTTTGACGGTTTTGATTCGGCTATTGATCCAGTTATCTCAACCCCAACAGGAAGATCTTTTCCAGCTACTGGATGATCGAATCCAAAAACGATCGACGATCGCAACCAGTCAATTACCCGTAGAACACTGGCATCAAAATATGGCCAATCCAACGATTGCCGATGCCCTCCTGGATCGACTCGTACAACCTGCCTACCGCATTGAACTCAAAGGAGAGTCCCTGCGAAAGCAGATGGCGAACCCGTCGGATTGATCCACAGAAACAATCACAAAACAGACTCATACGAACAAAAAATAAATGCAAAACGCAGACCGAAAAAAAATCCGCCCAGGTGGGCAATTTGAATCTCACTAGGTGGCAAAATCATCTCAATACACAAATTAGCACAGTTTGGATTTTCGGATAGTTCGGTCAGTGAATTGTTGTGCCCGAAAACCGGTCTGGATAGTTAGCTTAGTCAGGTCACGGCTCAACTGTCGTAATTGGCTGGGACTGTGTGACGTATTGCTGATCTGTAGGAGGACCTGATGGTTCTGGCTTGGAGGTTGGTAGTGCCAATCAAAATTTGCCCGAATGCAGGTATGGTCCGGCAGGTGGTGGTCTATGTCACTGGCATGTGTGTGAACTGGATCAATCTGGAGCATAATCGCCTCACCCGCCGGGGAACTACACCATCCCACCGCATCCGAAATACAAACCTTTGGCACACCGTGACAAGTTCTTCGGATGAGTTATTTTTTAAGCCACAGGATTTGCAAAGAGATTTACGAAAGCTGCGAACAAGTGTATCTGCATAATTCTCTAATCCTTTCATGATGGTCATTGCGGCAACGGAACGACTGGCTCGTGCACGTCGTCAGGAATACGATTGGCAGCAGCAGGAGATGGACCGCCACACCTGGCCAAGTGCCTCCGTGAAAACACTGAAGGTATGGATGTCCGAGCTGTGGGAAGAGGGGATATATTCACAATCGGACCCGCCCTTACTTCGCCCTCTTCGTCCCGCAGAGGAGCAAATAATCTGGGAGGATATTCTACGTTCACAGGCCAGGCATCTGCCGCTTGATATCTCTGCGACCTCGGAGCTGGCTGCCAATTCCTGGAAGTTGATCTGTGATTGGCGCCTGCCATTGGAGGGGGCAGAATGGAGTACTTCTGAGGATTCGCGAGCATTCCAGAAGTGGGCCTTGGAATTTCGGGCCCGATGCGATCGGAATGGATGGTTCTCGGCCGCGGAACTCTCCCAACATGTAGTCCGTCTTGTGAACGAGGGGCAAGTTGAAATCCCTCAAGAGCTGGAACTCTGTGGGTTTCTAGAGCCGATGCCAGCACGGGAGCAGTTCTTTGAAGCTCTTCAAAAGCGGGGGACGCGGATACAGGAAACCCCCATGCCCAACCGCGCAGAAAAGAGTTTTCGCTTAGGTGTTTCCGACACCTCCCGAGAGATCCGTATTGCGGCTGAATGGGCACGCCGTATTCTGCAGAACGACCCGGAAGCAGCACAAAGATCCTTTCGTATTGGGATTATCGTACCAGACATTAAGAATCTCCGCAGTCATGTTGAGCGCGTGTTTGCCGAGGTATTTCATCCGCAGACATGGCTTCGTCCAGATCAAGATTCAAAGCGGCTTTTCAATATTTCTCTAGGCCTTCCGGTCGGTGATTATCCAATCATCCAATCGGCATTGCAGATTCTTTCAATAGATCCGCGGGAAATTCCCATAGAGGAAGCCAGCCGCCTTCTTTTGTCCCCCTTTCTGCCAGGATTCGCCAAAGAGCGCACCTCACGTGCCCTTCTTGATGTGGCGCTGCGAAATCGTGGAGAGCAGTACGTGACCTTGAGGGATCTTATTTATTTGGCGAAAAAGGAGAATGCGTTACATCATTGCCCGGTGCTTGCCTCACTTTTTGGTGTATGGCAGGCGCAGTACGCAGATCTTGGAGGCAGGAAAAAACCCAGCGAATGGGCGGAGTCCCTCTCACAATTATTGCAGTCGGGGAAGTCGGAGATTCGGAACGAAGACGAAAGTGGCTTCACAAAATCAAAAGGTATCGGTTGGCCCGGATACTGGCAGCCAATCAGCCCGGAGTATCAGGCGTACACGGTATGGGAAGAGTTGGTGTCCGCACTGGTGGAGCTCGATGGTGTGTGCGGAAGCATCACGCGTCAAAGGGCCGTCACCATCCTTCGCCGCATGGCTTCCAGTAAGCTTTTTCAGCCCGAGACGGAGCCTGCCCCGGTGCAGATCTTGGGGGTCCTGGAAGCGACGGGTTTGTCATTTGATCATCTCTGGATGATCGGAATGCATGATGACGCCTGGCCGCCCCCCAGTGCACCGGCTCCTTTTGTGCCTATAGGGTTGCAGCGTCGAAAAGGGTTATGGCGCTCTACCCCGGAAGGGACGCTGCAGCACGCCCAAACTCTTGCAGATCGGTTATTGAAGAGTGCTCCGATGGTTGTGGTCAGTCATCCCAGGCGTGAAGGGGATACGGATCGAAGGGTTAGTCCACTCTTTGCAGGATTGCCTGAAGTGTCGGAGAAAGACCTGAACGTTGATACCATTCAAAGTCTCGGAGAGCGGATTCAACGCTCTTCAAAGATGGAAATCATTGAGGACCACCAGGGACTCCCCTTCGCCGAAGGGAAGGTCAGGGGAGGGACGAATCTATTCAAGTTGCAGGCGGCCTGCCCATTTCGAGCATTTGCGGAGCTACGCCTTGGGGCAATCGTGCCCGGTATAGCTCAGTCGGGATTGGACGCCCGGGATCGCGGCAGACTCATGCATCGCATCCTGGACATACTTTGGCAAGGGCTGGGGACGCAGGCGGCGCTGCAAGCCCTCTCAGAGCAGGAACAGGCAGATCTTGTACGGGGGGTTGTACGCGGGGAGCTTGATCGGCTGACATCTTTTCGGAAAGTCCTTCGAAATGAACGATTCCTACGTGTAGAACAGGCGCGATTAGAGAACATTATTGGGGAGTGGCTGGCACTTGAGCGAGAGCGGAGACCCTTTACGGTTCTCGAGCAGGAAAAGCGACAGGATGTGACGGTAGGCGGAATAGATACACGTAGTACGAGTGCAGATCTAGACGAAGGCGAAGCGGGGCAGGATGTAACGGTAGGTGGAATAGATATACGTATCCAAGAAGACCGCGTTGATCTACTCGAGAGTGGAGAAAGATTTATCCTTGACTACAAGACGGGGGACTGCCGCGTCTCCTCCTGGGATGGGGAGCGCCCCAATGATCCGCAGTTGCCGATCTATGCTGTCGTGGCAGATTCGCCCATCGCCGGGATTTCCTTTGGCAGTCTGATGATGGGTAGTGTAAATTTCAGGGGGATCGCAAATCAGGACATCGGGAATAGGGGGGTTAAAGTCAGCAAGAAGCCTTTGCCGGAACTCATCGGGCACTGGAGAGAAACCCTCAACGCCCTGGGACGGGACTACAAGGCCGGACACGCGATAGTTGATCCTAAAATACCGGAACAGACCTGCAGGCATTGTAAGCTGACCACGTTTTGTCGGGTCGGGAGTTCTCCCGTAGAATCATCGCAGCAGGATGAGTAATTTGGTTCCAGATCACGCACAGCGTCTGGATGCACTAGATCCGCGTGCCTCGTTCATTGTGCAGGCGCCTGCCGGCTCCGGCAAGACAGAGCTCTTGATCCAGCGGTATCTCGTTCTGTTGGCCCGGGTAGAGTATCCTGAGCAGATTATTGCCATCACCTTTACGCGCAAGGCGGCTGCTGAAATGCGACACCGCATCATCCGCGCACTCCAGAGAGTTGCGGATGTGCCGCCAATAGCCCGGCACGAGAAGCATACATGGGATCTAGCCCGACGAGCACTTGCGCACAACGACAAGCGGGGTTGGCACCTGATTGAGAACCCATTACGTCTGCGCATCCAGACCATTGATTCGCTTTGCTCTCTACTGGTTCGCAGGATGCCCTGGGTCTCCCGCATGGGGGCACTGCTAAAGCCGGAAGAGGACGCACGCCATCTGCATCAAAAGGCTGCGCGTCGCACGCTGGAGTTGTTATTCGATGATCGGGTACCGGCGAATGTACTGGGGGCGATTGCTGTTCTTTTGAGGCACCTTGACAACCATATGGGCAAGGTGGAGAGGCTATTGGGTGCAATGCTAGGCAGTCGGGATCAGTGGATGCGTCATGTGGCTGGAAAAGGGGAGGAGCTTGCGACGACGCGGAAGGCATTGGAGTCAGCGTTATCTCATGTCGTTGAGCATGCGCTGGGTTGTATGGTGGAGGAGTTTCCAGAGGATCATGCAGAGGAAATGGTTGAGTTGGTCCGTTTTGCAGCCAAAAATCTGCAAGACGCGGATAGGGAAAGTGCGATAGGTGCCTGTCTTGAGCTTCAAGGTCTCCCGGATGCTTCTGCTGAGGCGCTTCCCTGCTGGCTTGGGATTGCAGAGCTACTTTTGACCAGCAAGGGTAAGCGTCGCAGGGGATATACAGTGAAACAGGGCCTTCCACCCAAAGAGAAGGATGCAAAGGAGCGCATCCAGGGGATTCACCTTGAACAGGATACTATCACGCAACTCCATGAACTGCGACAGTTACCACCGGTAGTTTATGGAGAGAGGCAGTGGGAAGTTTTGAAAGCACTAATGCATCTTCTGCCAGCGGCGGTGGCTCAGCTTCGCAGTGTCTTTCAGGAGGATGGGTGTGTTGACTTTACAGAGATTGCACTGGCAGCTCAGGAAGCAATGAAGGCGCATGTATTGTCGGGTTCACAGGGAGGTATTCCAGATGTTGCGGTTCGGCATCTTTTGATTGACGAGTTTCAGGATACATCCCAGAGTCAGTACGAACTGTTTGAGAGTCTTGTCCATGACTGGACAGGCGATGACAGGACACTGTTTCTGGTCGGTGATCCGATGCAGTCTATTTATGGTTTTCGGGAGGCAGAGGTGAGCCTGTTCTCCCGTGCTCAAACAAATGGATTGGGGCCTGTCCGTCTCCGACCTCTCGTATTGGAGACGAATTTTCGCTCCAGCACGGAGATTGTAAGTTGGGTCAATGAAGTCTTGGGTGAGGCCTTTCCGCAAGTCGAGGATACGGTGACTGGTGGCGTATCGTACAGTCCTTCCAGCGCATACAGGATCGACATGGATGGCAGTACAATCAGGATCCATCCATTTTTTCGCGATGATTCGGAAGCTCAGGCCGAAAAGGTCGTCCAGATCATTGAAGAAACCCGATTGCAGCAGCCGGATGCAAGCATTGCCGTACTTGTTCAGGCACGCAGGCATTTGCTAGACATCACTGCGCTGCTTCACAGACGTGGGATCACATTTCGATCGGTTGAGATTGATCCGCTTGGTGAGCGCCCGGTAGTTCGTGATTTGATGGCATTGACCCAGGCGCTGCTTCATCCGGGCAATCGCATTGCCTGGTTTTCTGTACTTCGAGCGCCATGGTGTGGCTTGACCTTAGCGGATATGCAGAACCTAGTTGGAGATGATTTTGATACCGCGATTCTGGATCTTATTCCCGTTCGTCAAGAGCAGTTGTCACCGGACGGCAGACGACGCTTGGAGCGCGTTTTTCCGATCCTCAGCGGTGCATGTGCGCTAAAGGGCCGGCTTCCTGTGCGGAGGTGGATCGAAGGTACATGGCTGGCTCTGAGCGGGCCCGCATGCCTTGGGGCACAAACAGACCTGGAAGATGCAATGGCCTATTTGAATCTTCTTGAGGAGTCGGTAGACGGTATCGACTTGCGGGACGAGAAAAAATTCATGGGAGATGTCAAACGCCTATTTGCCCCCTCGGATGTAGAGGCAAAAGGGGAGTTGCAGCTGCTCACCACTCACAAGGCCAAGGGGTTAGAGTTTGATACGGTCATATTACCGGGACTGGGATATAAAACCAGGACAGACGACTCACGCCTTCTGATGTGGCGGGAATACAACGATGGCAATCATCCCCATTTATTGTTGGCACCGATTCAGGAGACGGGGGGCCAAAAGGATGCTGCCTATGGATACTTGCGAACCATTGAGCAAAAGAGACGAGACCATGAGAGTACACGTCTTTTGTATGTGGCGGCCACGCGAGCTCGAAAAAATCTGCATCTCATTGGGCATATCGATCAGGGAGCGGAAGATGATGACGTGAAACCGCCGGATTCGCGTGTGCTTCTGTCCAAAATATGGAAAATGGCAGAGCCGGAATTCTCAAAAGCATGGAAGGACCATCGGGGGAAAGAGGGTGCGAAAGATACCACTGGACAGGTAAATGTCGGCATCCCCTTGCTTCGTTTGTCCGCTGACTGGGAGCCTGTGGATCCGCCTGAGGAGTTAATATGGAAAGCGAAGCGGGAGCGATTTGAGGATGAAAAAGATGATCGCGAACCGGTTTTTGAGTGGGCAGGTGATTTGCGGCGACGAGTCGGGAACGTGGTTCACCGGATGTTACAGGAGATGCGGCTTCCGGGCAGGGTAGATTTCAGCGAGAATGTTTTACGTAATGCTCTTTATCACGAGGGGTTGGAGGGAGAGAATCTGGAAGAGGCGTTGGTGCAAGTGAAGCAGGCATTGGTCAATACGGTGGAGGACAGCCGGGGGCGCTGGATTCTGTCACGACACGAGCATGATGAGTGGGAATATGCACTCACTGTTGCCACGGGAGTGGGAGTTCAGCGTTTCATTCTGGATCGAACGTTCGTGGAAGATGGCAGGCGCTGGATCGTCGATTACAAGACAAGCACGCATACTGGAAGCGATGTGGACTGGTTTTTAGACAATCAGCAGGAGAGGTATCGTCCCCAAATGGAGGCCTATGCACGTGCGATGCAGGGCATGGAAGATGGACGCCCCATCTTCTTAGGCTTGTATTTTCCTGTACTCAAGGGCTGGAGGCAGTGGCAATACGTTGAATCAGACGAGTCATGATGGATCAGGGGGGAGTGGGGATTCCTGAACAGAGCATCATTACTGTCTCGGCATACCGATAACTACTTTGGCGTTGGCATATCGGCTCCGACTTTTTCGCGCCAGTCCCTGAGTCTCTCATGCAACAGTTCTGTTTTTTCCGGTAATTGGTCAGCCAGATTGGTGGACTCTCCCGGATCTTCGCGCAGGTTGTAGAGCTCCAGCGCATCATTTTCGAAGAATTCAATCAGCTTGTAATCTCCACTACGCATCGCCCCAGCCGGTGTCGTGCGCCACGGTCCGGGCATTCCCTTTGGTGCCTCAAGGTATGCCGGGAAGTGCCAGTAGAGGCTCCTCGCTGCCAGACCGCCATTCCCGGTAAAAACCGGGACGAGACTTACTCCATCCACATTGTGTGCCGGGGACTCAGCACCAGCTATCTCCAAGAGGGTAGGGTAAAAGTCAATTCCAATTACAGGAGTGCTATCCGACCGACCAGGCGTGATTCTTGCTGGCCATTTTACAGCCAACGGGACGCGAATACCGCCCTCGTACAACATTCCCTTGTAGCCCCTGAGCGGCTGATTGGACGTAGCCTGGACGGCTCCACCATTATCAGAATAGAAGATGACCAGTGTATTGTCTGTTAGCTCCAACGCTGCAATCCGCTCTAACACGCTCCCCACACTACGATCAGTGCTCTCAATCATAGCAGCATATGTAGGATTCTTTTGATCTCCATCGGGTGCCTTGCGCTCATACTTTGCTATAATGTCCGCCTGCGCCTGTATTGGAGTATGCACTGCGTAGTGAGACAGATACAGGAAAAACGGCCTTTCTTTGTTCTGCTCAATAAATGCGATGGCCTCGTTTGTGAGGCGATCCGTCAGGTATTCACCGTCAGGACCGTCGACAAGTTTTGGATTATTATAGGGCGGAAAGTACCCTCCGCGCGGTGACCCACTTCTATATCCGCCAACATTCACATCAAAGCCCTGGTCTTCAGGATGAAATCCGGTGTCTCCCAGATGCCATTTTCCGAAGTGGCCGGTAGCATATCCTGCGTCGCCCAGTGCTTCAGCCAGCGTCGTATAATGGAGCGGCAGCTTTTCTGTGTTTGGAACAGGAATCATACGGCGGTCCTCTTTCTGACCTCGCTTGGAGGTCCCCACCGTGTAAATCTTATGCCGTGGTGTGTACTGTCCGGTCATCAGTGAGGCCCTACTTGGGGCACAGTTGGGGGCATTTGCGTAGGCCTGCGAAAAAATGATCCCCTGACTTGCAAGCTGGTCTATGTTTGGTGTTTCGTAGTAAGTGCTGCCATTGAATCCAACATCTGTCCACCCCAGGTCATCAATGTAGATGAAGACGATATTGGGTTTCGCTGACTCACTCCAATTCTCCCTAACCGATTTTTCTCCCGCACTACCCAGAAAACACAGACCAAGAAGAAGGACGACAACAATTTGCGTATTCGAATGCATTCAATTCCTTCGGGGTTAGCACTGCCTGACACGAGGTCTTGGCGCTTGCCGATATGTGCCGTACCACCGGGTTGACGGGTCAGTTATTTGTTCGGGAATCCATTAATCATATTTCACCATCTTCTCTTCATCGGAATAGCTGTTCTAGTGCACTACGCTGTTCCGCGTGTTTCTTTGGATTTGTTCGTTTCAGTTTTTCCAAGTTGAATAGTTTCCAGCGAACCGCGGGTAGCTTTGCAGCATGGGGAAGTCCAATCAATCCAAAATCTGGTTCGGCATCATGAAGTGAAAGCAGAAAGGTTGTGATCTCACCTGTAAGCCGTGAGGCAACATCTTCGTGTAGTCGCTGCCCGGTTTCGATCAATGTTTTCAGAGATATTTTTTTAAAGTTCATGCCTTCAAACTCGTCGTTGTACCAGTCCTTTCTCACCGGCTTTGTTGGTGCCAGCAATTCGTGCATCGGTCGGCGTGAAGATGCAACGTACACCATGAACACACGGAAAAGGTCATCTGACATTCCCTCGTTCTCGTAAAGTACCATGATGTCAAACAGGTCCCGTGGATGCTTCCGATCAAGTGCTGCAGAGATCTTACCAGCGTATACATCTTCAAAAGACATAACACCCATTTCTATTGATTTAAACTGTCTTGTCGCGGCTTTGGATGTTATCATTGTACGTGGAGGGAGTACAGCACCTCTCGCTACCGTGGATGTCTCAATTTTGATCCACGTTTCGCCGCTAGCCACGAAGATTCGTGGATTACTGATCCTTGCTATATGCGCACGACGGACATTGATCTCAGAATAGTTGTCCCTAATCGAAGCAGCAATGCGGTCAAGTGCATTATCAATGTCCTCGAGCGAAGACGAACGGTCAGCGACTGGTATCCATGTAAGATCAATATCTACAGATAATCTTGGCATGTCCTGATAGAACAGATTGATGGCCGTGCCACCCTTGAGTGCGAATGATGATTCTTTCCCGACGATTGGCAACACCTCCATCAGCAGTTGAATTTGATCAAAATATTTAGAAGATGCAGTCATCTTCGTATGAAGTGTCTACAAAAAATTCCGGAAGGGAAATGTGATAGGTGGGGTGGAATTTTCCACCTGGAACGAGGGCGCGAGGCCCGCTGCCGAAATCAATTTGATCGGTATCCAGGTGTTTTCGCCATTGATGTTGGTATAAATCCGCGTAAACGAAAAACAGCCGCCGAACCTTTACACTGCGACATGCTTTCAGGAGTGTCATTAGAAGCTCAGGCCGTAGTGTCATCAAGATTTCGAAAATCTGTTCCACATATTCAAAGCTTATGCTTCCTGGCAATTCTGCAATCAATTCAAGGATTGCACGCTCTGGACAAGATACTTTTATAGGCCAGTTCCAAACTCCAACGGTCCAACTGATTTCTTTGTATGGGGTAATACCATCGACAATGCCCACTGGATCGCCGCCGAATAGTGTGGAGTTATGCAAGACGATATGATCCGTCATTGGTAGGCGTTTAAGCCAAGAAGGCGTATCGCCGTAGAAGTGAACACGCTGTGATTCCCCCATCACCACATAATGGGAGTATCCAGCAAGATCCAGAGCATTTTTCCCGCCTAGGTGCACGTTGTATCCCATGAGTTGTTGAAGTGACACGAGAACTGCCTGCCATGATAGTTTGTGGCGGCTCTGGGCATTTTCTGGTAGTGGGCGGCAATACACTCCACGAACGATACGCTCAATCCATCCCTGACTGACATAGTGATGTATAGACTTTGAGTTAATTCCCCTAGCCCTCAGCCACGCTGCATCGACGATGAACCCTGGCGGAAGGTCATTAAGGAGAGGTTTCAATCTTGGAGTCCTTAGCTTATTCATAACCATTTAATTAAAGATTTTTTAAAATTTTATACAAGGATATATTAAAAAATCTTAAAAATAATGTATTTTATACATTTATATCAGATAAAATCAAAATTGTTTCAATCTCAAGTGTCCACGGTGTTCTGTCTCTTTTCGGACGATTCTCGAGCAGTAAAAATCTGAGATTACCTCCGTACAGCGGCGTTGGATGTCAAAACTAGAGAAGGTTTGCCTGTCATCTCCGAATTGGCGGGAATTACAGGTATAGATCGTACCTGATATCTTTCGTTGACGCGGGTGTCAATTTGACATGCTCTTAGTTCTTGGGAGGATCGAGACATGGAAGTATGTTCAAATCGGGATCATTGCCCTTATTGATGCGGAACAGGATATATGGATCGTAGGGAACATGGAGTACAAGTCTTTGTATTCCTGAATAGTTCTGCCTAATTACACAACAACCGAGAGTGCGTCATGTTTGGACTTGGACCTTGGGAAATAGCCGTCATACTTCTGCTTGTTTTGGTGTTATTCGGGGCCAAGCGTATCCCCGAAGTGGCACGTGGACTCGGGAAAGGAATCCGGGAGTTTAAGTCGGCCACGAGCGAGATTAGTCGTGAGCTGACCGTTGAAGATCGTCCTCCCGCGTATCGTCCCCCGGCACAGCAGAATCCTCCAAGCTACGCTCCCCCATCCCAGGAGCAGGAGCCTGTTCAGGCAAATCCTACCCCTGAACCGTCTAAGTAATTTTTGGGCCTTGGCACGTCCTAGGAACCGCACATGGCTTTGCCGTCGTTTGCCGATTGTAGGAGTGCCTTACTCGAAAAAAGGACCAGTTGTGCGGAGATTGCACAGCTCGCCTTGGATACAATCCAGGCGAAAAACCCTTCCCTGAATGCGTTCACGCACGTAGACGCTGAGTCTGTATATCAATCAGCGGAAACGATCGATCAGGCATTCGCCCAGGGAGAGAGGTTGCCACTGATGGGGCTGGTGCTTGGCGTAAAGGATGTACTGAGTACAACCGAGTGGCCGGTAACCTGCTCCTCAAAAATTCTTGAGGGATATCGCCCCCCATTTGAGGCTACTTCGGTTGCCAGACTCCGTAGTGCTGGCGCACTCCTTATCGGGCGTACGAACTGTGATGAGTTTGCAATGGGGGCGACCACCGAATATTCCGCGTACGGCCCCACGCTGAACCCCCATAACCTGGAGTACGTCTCGGGAGGATCCTCAGGAGGATCTGCTGCTGCCGTTGCCGCTGGGATGTGTCATGCTGCATTGGGTACAGATACAGGAGGATCCGTACGCCAGCCGGCAGCTTTTTGTGGGGTTCTGGGACTGAAACCAACGTATGGACTGGTGAGCCGTTACGGTCTGGTCGCTTTTGCATCTTCGTTTGACTGTGTTGGTACTTTTGCCCACAGTGCCGAGGTTGCCTCAGAGATTCTCTCACATATGGCGGGCAGTGATCCGAGTGATGCTACTTGTATGGATCGATCCTATTCCGATGTAAATTTCCCGGAAAAGCAATCCATCCGTGGATTACGGATCGGTTTACCAAAAGAGTATTACGGGGAAGGACTAGACCCTGAGGTCAGGAAACTTGTGGATCAGACTGCAAGCACCCTTGAATCGGAAGGAGCAAATCTGGTACCAGTCTCACTACCTCATACGGCGTATGGGGTAGCAGCGTATTATATTCTCACAGCGGCAGAGGCATCCAGTAACCTATCCCGTTACGATGGAGTCAAGTATGGGCTTCGATACTCAGATCAAGATGACTCCCTTGAAGACATGTATACAGGTACCCGAAGCAGTGGATTCGGATTTGAGGTGAAACGGCGGGTCATGTTGGGTACGTACGTACTTTCAGCCGGTTATTACGACGCATATTATGGGAAAGCGCAGCGTGTTCGTAATTTGATTCGCAAGGATTTTGATGAGGCGTGGCAGGAGGTTGATGTGCTCTTAACCCCCGTAAACCCGGCTGCAGGAATGCGGATTGGACAGCGAGACAAGGATCCTCTTCAGATGTACCTAAGTGATGCCTATACGGTGACGGCAAATTTGGCGGGGATCCCTGGGATATCCATTCCTGTGGGGAGTACAACGAAGGGGCTGCCCGTAGGGGTGCAGTTGTTAGGGGCACCATTTAGCGAATCAACCTTGCTCTCTACTGGCAAGGCAATCATGGAATTACGATAACGTGCATTCTTCGTGTACATTGAATCAGAAGATTAATTGATGAGCATTTTAATTGACAACAACACAAGGTTAGTCGTACAGGGGTTTACAGGCAAAGAAGGATCATTTCATGCAGAGCAGATGATCGAATATGGTACGACGGTGATTGGGGGGGTTACTCCGGGAAAGGGAGGAATGCAGCATTTGGGCCGTCCAGTCTTCAACACGGTCCGCGAAGCCGTTGCTGCGGAAGGTGCCAATACCTCGGTCATATTTGTTCCTCCTGCATTTGCCAAAGATGCAATCATGGAGGCCGCGGAGGCGGGGGTGGAATTGATTGTGTGCATTACGGAAGGAATTCCTGCGAAGGATATGGTTCACGCGTTCCACTACACAAAGTCCAAGGGCACCCGCCTCGTTGGACCCAATTGTCCGGGTCTATTAACTCCCGGGCAGGCCAAGGTGGGGATTATGCCGGCAATGATTTTTGCTGAGGGTCCCGTTGGTGTGATTTCCAGGTCCGGGACTTTGACGTATGAGGCGGTTGATCAGCTTACCCGCGAGGGATATGGTCAAAGCACTGCGATTGGAATTGGCGGAGACCCAATCATCGGGACTCGTTTCATAGACGCATTACAACTGTTTGAAGAGGATCCTGAAACTGCTGCCGTTGTTCTGATTGGAGAGATTGGAGGGACAGATGAAGAGGATGCAGCGGCGTATATCAAGGCTCATATAAGCAAGCCAGTAGTTGCGTTCATTGCTGGTGCAACCGCCCCCCCTGGACGCCGAATGGGGCATGCAGGGGCTATCATTGCAGGTGGTAAAGGCACGGCCGAAGATAAATTTGCAACGCTTGCAGACGCAGGGGCCCATATTGTTCGTAACCCGGCGCATATCGGAGAAGCGGTTCGAAGTGCAGGGGTTTGAATGCATCATCGATGGAGGTTCGGCACATCACTTTTGTCAAGAGTGCGGAAAACCTGACACAGATGCCAGGTGAGGGGCTGCCCGAGGTTGCCTTCATTGGACGTTCAAATGTGGGGAAGAGTGCTCTTTTGAATATGCTGTGTCGGAGAAAATCTCTGGCCCGAATCAGTGCGACTCCAGGCAAGACGCAGACCTTTAACTTCTATCAGGTGAACCATGAGATGTATTTCGTGGACATCCCGGGTTACGGTTATGCAAGGGTGAGCAAAAAAGCAAGGGCGCAGTGGAGGAGAAATATTGTGGCTTATCTCACACAACGTGCTTCATTGAGCGCTGTGCTTCATCTCGTAGATAGTCGTCACGCACCCACGGATCTGGACAAGGAAGTCATGCTGCTTCTGAGCGAGACGCATGCAGAACGTTTTTTGGTTCTTACGAAGGCGGACAAGTTGTCTGGAAATACAATTCAGACAAGTATTCGAACGGCACAAGAGGCACTGAGTGCGCATGGAGCAGAACTGCCGATCATTGTAACGTCTGCGGTTGACCGAAGGGGGCGGAAAGAGTTGCTGAGTCGAATTGCAGATGCAACAACAACGGATTCATAAACGCTGAAAGGAGAAGAAGATTCTCGGGTACTGGTTCTGTCAGTTTTTCTGGCTATCAGCCAAATATCCGATGTATTCCTTGGCCCGTTCACGATCTCCATTTCTTCGGTACAACTCTGCCAGATACCGAAACAACGCGCTTCGCTCATTCTCCTCAAGTGTCTCCATGCGCGCTTCCGCCATGTGTGCATACTGGATGGCCGCGTCCAGGTTGTTTCTCAGAAGAAGTGCTGCATCAAATGCAGCTCTGGCCGCGATCTGTGCATCCAGGGATGCGCATTGCAATAAATAGGCGAGGGCACCCCGCAGGTCTCCCCCGCGGCGTAATTGTTGTGCAAGATTGTACGTCATGACTGCATAATCTTCTGCAAGGTTTCTCTGGTCTGGATCTTCTGCCACCAGTGTTTGCATTAAATAGACTGCCTGCTCCTCTGCACCAGAGGCATATCTGGCCAGTGCCAGCTGGTGGCGTACTTGTATCCGAGCATCCGGGGTCTGAACATTCTCAAGCAAATCGAGCAGGCCGTCGGCTGCTTTTTCTGGATTCGTGGAAGCTTCGCTGAGGAGAGCATCAAAGCGCTTGCGCGCAATTAGATTCCCATCATCCCAGACCAACCAAATGCTGTCTGCATGAATGAGTGCACGCTCCTCTTTAGTGCGCTGCCAAGGGTGCGCACTGCTTAATGATGCATGCGCGAGCGAACTGCGGTTGGCCATTACAAATGCCCGGCTTGCACGCACATGGTACGCAAACAGGGCGGCCGAATCCGGGACCTCTCTCAACCCCATCTCTACATCGTCCAGAGCAACCTGTGCAGCACGTTCCCATAAGGCTCCCGCAGTCATCCCCGATGCTTCGGTCAGTATTCCTTCTTGCGCCGCCGCCAAAAGTGCGATGTAATCATGCCGATCCTGGTTCCACATAACGAGGCGTTGCAGTACGCGGAGTTGGTCCTGGGTTGCGCCAGCCTGTTGGAATCGCTCTGCCAAAGTTTGGTACACACGAGCCAGCCACTGCCTCGCCTCATTATCAAATGCGTCCGCTTCAAGAGCTTCTTCAAACTTTGCCGCAGCATTTTTGAGTAGTTCGAGTGCCTGTAAGCTGTCGGTTTCAGAGTATTGTCCGAGTAAATCCACCCCCGCGTGAAATAAAACCAGCGCTCTGGCCGTATCTCGAGTTTGTGATACGGGCGCTGACAAGAGGAAGCTGTCCGCAAGCGCGGCCAGCTGTCTACCTTCTTCTGCCGCATGTGCAGCAGCTTCGGCATCGCGCGCGAAAGACGCTTCCGCGAGCTGCCAGGCCATCTGGATCTGCGTACTGTCTACCCCGGGCAGCATGGGGCGACTGGCAGGTGTGGGAGGCTCCACAATCCTTGGTGGTACACTGCAGCCGGCGATAAGAAGCACAAGCGTAAAGGCGAAAATTCTCATTGCAATGTCAGTCGCAACTCATCCCACCACGCGAGAAATACATCGTAATGGACTGTCGCTTCGCTACTGGATGCCGCGTGCTCTTCCGAGGTGACCCCGGTGATTTGACCATCACTTCGGCGGGCAACGCCCAATCGAAACCGTCGCCCATCCCGCTTAAAACTCGGGTCTATGACATAGTATGTTGCACTGCCCCGAACAATCACGACATGCAATTCTTCTGATGGCATACGAGCCATCAGGTAAATCTCCCAGGGTTCGCCCTCATATTTGAGGAGGGCGGTTGCACTCAAGTTCCCTGGCTGATACCCTACATGGCGCTTGATTCCGGGTGGGAGATCTGACTCCGTAAGCCGGATCCATTGGATGATCTTTTTTGCTTCTTCGGTTTTCAGAACACGGTTTGCATGTGGGGGACGCTCAATTCCCGTGGACATATCCAGAGGGTCTGCTCTTCCGGTTACCTCGGCTACTGCACGAGGCGTCTGGCGCAGGTTCTGTTGCATCTGGGCATGTTGCGAGGGAATTAATGCCGAAGAGGCCCTTGAAACCCTTGCAGTCACAGCCACCGAGGTCTCTCCAATATCCCTGTGTGCAGATTTTAATGGGATTCCCTTCTGTTGCAGTTGTAAAGTAGCAGGAAGTACGCGCTGGGCTGGAGCAGAAACCGATCGCTCCGACTGGATGGACTCCGGTATCTGGGGAGTCCGCCTTCGGGGAACGGGTACCGCCGGTTTGGTCACGCTCGGTGAAACAGATGAAGGGTGGCTGGTCACAGATGCAAAGCTCTCTGTGAGTGATAGTTGCCGCGGTTTTGGAGGCTGACTTCGCAGCTCTACCCAAGTTGCAATCAGTCCCAGTAGAAGGAGGAGGGCGGCTGTCATGCCGCACGCAAGCAGTCGTTCCTGTGTTTTGATTTTCATGGTTGTAATGGCTCGATCTCGCACAGATGTACAGCTTTTCTGCAAAGATCCAGTAGGGTCACTACCTGCTGCACGGTCGCAGCTTCCACGGGGGCAAGCAAGAATCGCATAGATGCATACTGTTCCATGCACGCACCAAGCTCCACGATACCTGCTGTCTGGCAAAGTATTTCGGATCGGTCCAGGCGCGTCAGCATCCCTTCCCAATCCTGGTTAAATACCACGCGCGCTGCTATGACCTCCTGGGGATTTCCGGGTTTTCCGGGAAGGGGGACCTGCAGTGTGGGGTTCAGTTCCGCGATGGACAAAAACGCAAGCAACAGCAACAGACCAAGGTCGATAAATCGAAGAAAATGTCCACTACTCCGCTTCATGGCGCACCTCCCTGTCCTTGCCGCACCCTGAATACGGCTTGTCGATTTAGATGCCTTGCAACGGCATGTACCGCAAGCAATCTACTCGCAGGTGCCTCTGCATCTGCGATGAACTCCACTTCGGCAGGCCACTGGTCCAGAAGGCTTTCCAACTCCTCCAGGGTGATGGATATTCCGTCCTGAGTATGGATGCTGCCGTCTGGCGCGATCCCGATCTGCATCGGGTCCGGGAGCACTCCTTCCTCCTCAAGCTCATTGGTGAACGGAGGCTCGAGCCCCGTTGTCGTAAAGCTGGCGGCAGCCATCAGACTCAGTAGCAATAGAAGTGTGATATCTACCAGCCGCACAATCAGCGACCCGTTCATGCGTCTTCCTCAGAAAGAAAAAGCACGCGACTACGCACTTTTTGCGCCCACACCTGAGCAGATTCGATATACCGGCTCACATGGCCGTGCATCAGTGTCTCAAAGAACTCCAACAGGATGCTGGTCACAATACCCAGAAGTGTAGAGACAACTGCGATAGCGATTCCTGCGAAGATGGTTTGGGGGTCGCGTGTGCCTGCAGAAAAGAGTGCATAAATTCCAACCAGCGTACCCAGTAGGCCGAGCCCGCCGGCGGTGCTGGAGCAGTAGTTGATGATCCGCTGTGTCCGTTGATATGCAGTATGTGCTGCAGTTGCTACATCGCTGACCTCCCGGCCCATGGCCTCGGGATTGCGATGAAGCTGCAGCATTCCCAAAAGAAGTCGGGTATAGAGACTGTCGGCAGCGCTACGCTGTGCGTTTGTCAGTGCAGCGTAGGTAATGGAGTCCAGACGTAGCCGCATGAGTGGTCGCGCAGCCAGATGATCCCGAACAAGACGTACAACCCGAAGCATCAGTACGATCAGTCCGGCCGTCAGTACTGCCAAAATTGGCCACTGGAAGCCCCCTGCCTGGCTGAATAGCTCAAGAATCGAAAAGGTCTGTATCTCCTGTGGAAGAAGCGTTGAGTCCCGCAAAGTTTCTGTCATGAGTTTTGGTTGGTTGATGAGTTTGTCTGCATAAAAATGTCGCAGTCACCTGATCGCCCTGCTCGTTGCATCATGCAGTGTCAACAGGGCGGTGTGGAAGATCGGAAGCCGTCGAGTTATGGACTGGCATACAGATCGGAAGGGTGAGTCTCGTTCGCATCACTACCGGTCCTTTTCCAGATCGACCACAACGTAAAGTGGGTCGGTGCCAACTTCGATCACCTTTTCGGCGAGCGGCTCCTGATCCAGAATATCCACGACCGTGAGGGTATAGTGTCCGGGGCGTAGGTGCAAGGTAAACCCGCCATCCCGATACACATCCGTTGTCTTTGCCTGGTTCAGACGGACTCTGAGCCTAAGCGGTGTTCGATCTAGTCCGGTGATCTCTCCCGTTACCGGAATCAGTCGCTGCATCGGTACATGGATGATCTTGCTCTGCCCCGGATCCGCTGTAAAACTGAACTCCAATCCTGTGGCAGGGTGAAGGGCTGGATCCCGGATGGATGCCTCCAGGATGCGGACTTGGTAGCGCTGATAGGGCTCCAGATAAGCCGCATACAGCGCACCTGTTCGGAGGCGTGTCCACCCACCCTGATAGAGCTCTGCATCAATATGGGACAGGATCGGTTCGGCAAGATCCTGCAAACCGTTCCCATTGGTGTCTTCAAAGATTCGAAGTTCTGTGGCACTCTGTTGATGACCGTATGGGGCAAGCCTCACCGTGTCCCAGAGTTGCATGCTCCCCTGAATCTGTTGCGAATGCGAGATTCCGTGTGCATCCCGACGCCCCCGGGCAAACAGACTCCCGAACGGTGATGAGATCTGGAGGCTGAGGCTGCCGACTGCCATTTGGTGATCGGCATCCCATCCCAGGCGGAACGCCAGGGATGGACCCCCAAGGGTCAGGATCCCCTCCACGCCATAGGCTTTTTGGATATGGTCCTGGTTTGCAAATCCCATGATCCGAAGCAGTGGGAATGCCCAGCCTGTGGCAAAACGCCAGCGGTGATGTGTTTCTCTTTCTGCATTATACAGCCGGTCAACATCCCAACTGGCCTGCATCATCAGTCCGCTATGGGCATGAAGCCAGATTTCGGGATGTAACGATAGACGCTGACCCCATTCTGTGAAGGATGTCAAAAAGGATGATTTTGTGCCCTGAAGCAGTACACTGATCGGGCCTTTGCTGGCTGATGCAGTCACATACAGGTTCTGGAATTGGTGCTGCCAGCCATCAAGATGAGCGGTGATTTGAACCCCTGAGCGCCAGAGTTGAAGCGTAGCCAGCCAGTGCGCAGACGGAATCCGTACTTCGGTATCAAGTGCCAAGAATGTGATTGGGCTCAGCGTGAAGCCGACGGATGCCTCCGGGTACCTGTCATGCAGCCCCAGCGCACTTTGGAGTGTCAGCCTCGGGTGCATGCCGTACTGCAGATCCAGGGCAGAGTGCTGCTCGCTAGCATGCAGTTGATAGAATACTTTGCCGGGTGGTACAAGGGAGGTTGGCGTGAAGAGGTAGTGAGGATCCGATCGCATATGCTGTCCTCCGAGCGGTTGGGTGTGCACTTCCAGTTTTGTGGTTCCGTACCATGTGGGGGCACTCAGCTCATAGTATCCCTCGGCGTCCGCCTGCACCTGATCTACGACCTCGCCACTGATGACTGCCTGGATGAGCGCATGCGGGGCGGACTGCCCACGGAGATTTTGCACGCGGTGCAGGCGCTGCCTTGCCAGTGGCACATTCGTGATAGAAATTCCAGCGAATCCATTTGCATCACGACCTATTTCTATTTGAGTCAACCACGTTCGCTCTGGCCAGTCATACCGGTAAACCCATGAATGACTGCGACCCAGATCTGCTTCGACGCTGCCATGCAAAATGCTGCCGGTGAGCCGGAGATAGGGATGAATTCCAAATGCATCTTGGCGCAGCTGCCAATTGACCATCATTCCACCCCAGACACGGCGTGTTCGACCAAACAGGTGAGGTCCTGGAACCTCTGCCCAGCTGCGCTGGCGTGTTCGCAGCGAGCGGACATCAAACGTGGTCGCAACCGAGGATGCAGTCAAGTGCAGACGGTTTTGATCAAAATGCAACGCGCTGCCAAGCCGGTCCAGCACATCAGTCATGAGAATCCTGCACGATGGGTCGGTTGGAGGTGAGCACACAAACGCATAGCGATGCAGCGTATCCAATGCTTCCAATCCCGTTTCCGTACGCTGCACGGTGAACCCCAGAGCCGGAAAGAGCTCGTTGCCCTCCACAAGAAATTCCTCTCCATCATACCATGCCCGGATTAGCTGTTCTTTGCCGGGCAGTTCCAGCAGAAGGGGCACTTCCATCAGCACCTGCGCGGTTGCCGTGTGCAAAATGGAGAAGACCAGCATGGCCCAAAGTGCCCATTGCCGCATCAATACCAGTTCAGGTTGATGGGACCCGGGGTATTCAGGTAACGCTTGATTGCTCGCGATAACCCGGTGTAGTCCCCGTCAAATTCCAGTTGTAACGGGCCTTGCTCGGGAAGCTCAGCTACAGGGATGCGTATCAGGCGTGTCGTATAGACGGCGGACTCGGCTCTTCCGAGTTGCTGCCCTTTCTGGATCACACGCACTCCTCCCAGGAAGGGCCATCGACTGTGATTCTCCAGGTACAAGTACAATTCGTCTGATGTACTTTTCAGGAAGCGGGCAGACAGAACCGGCACTCCTCCTCCCTGGAGATAGACGAGAGGTGCAACGAGGTTGTATACAATACTGAGTCCGCTGGCCACCGAGGGGATCTGTCCGTCCACAATGGCACCCCGCTCCTGCATCGCGAAGTGCATGAGTGCAATATGCGCTCCTTCGGGGGCTTCATGAATTCGATAACGAACTATCTGCTCCCCGCCTGCCGACAGGATGCACCGGTCTGGAAAAAAGGTCAGATATTGGGATAAATCTCCCAACTCTCCTGCCTCCTGCAGCATCACGGCAGTGGTGGAGTCCGTGGATGCAATTACGCCGTAGTGGGCGCTGATGGTGATTTCCATTCCTTCCGTCCCTTGGTTAGACAATACGAATGCTCCATATGGCTGCTTATTGGTCACCACGGCATAGGCGGGCGTCACACTGAGTGCGGCCTGGGCATGCACCTGACATGGTAACCAAGTGCATGCGATCAGAAAACAGGGGAGTAGCCGAATCATTTTCTATAGGGGAGTGATTCGGACTGCGAGGTGCCCTGCATAGCGGCCCTGAGCTGCTCCCAGGAGGTGGATCGTTCCCCCAAAGCGGAGGGCTGCGCATCCGTCCTTGCCAAGCATTCCGGTAGAAGTCTGCCTTGCAGGGACGAGCATGAATGCTCCCTGATTGCAGCCTCTGCTTTGGGCCCAGGATGGGGTAAAGCGGACCTCGTCACGGGTTCCGGTCTGTTGGAGTGTGACCGGGGGATCAATACTCACCAGGAACCCGGCCCCGGCCGGGCCCTGTACGATCACTTCTCCCATCGTATGGGGGCCGCCTGCCTTATGGCTGGCAAGCCCGGTTGCCGGGTCCAGGGTAACCGCCCCTGCATCTGCGCGCTGCTGCGCAAAATCTAGGTGGCTGCTGCTGACACTCACGGTCAATACTCTTGGAAGTACCTCCAGCTGCACCTGCATCGTGCCGCTGGTTTGTGCCTGAGCGGCTCCGCAGAAGGCGATTAGCCCAAAAAGGATGTATCGTTGCATGTTCAGTTACAGGTTGCGGTAGCCGTAATAGTGCCGGTGTAGGTCCCGTTCGCTTTACTGAGTGTAATGTCACTCACGGTGCCGCCGAATCTAAAAAAATGCGTAAATGTTGATCCCGCACCGCCGGAGGTTCCACTGTATGAGGTGCCACTGACGGCGGTATAATTACTGCTTGAGCTTGAGGATTGCGCCCATGTACCCGCATAGGTCAGGCTGCTGCCGGAATTGGTCAGCGTGGACGGAAATGTCCGCGCTACACTGTAGCTGGCCACATTGGATCCGCTCAAGCGCGCCTGTCCTACACTGCTGGAGCCGCTGATGGATACCGTGCTGCTGGTTCTTGCACCTGTCTGGGCATTTATGACGATTGAGCCGGTACCACTGCCCGGCTTCTCTACAGTGCCATAATTAAGATTGGAGACCGCAGAGATCGTGCACGATGGCGAGGGGGTGGAGAGGGAGATGGATGCCGTCACCGTAGCGGATTGTCCGAACATGGAAACGGCCCACCAGAGGCTCAAAACGAAGAGTATGATGATGGATTTCATGATTAGTTACAGGTCGTGGTGATTGAAATTTGTCCGCTGTATAAGCCAGGTGGTGTGTTCATGGAGAGTCCACGGATCTGGCCCCCGACACGAAAATGTCGTTCAAAGGCCCCTCCTGCAGATTGATGGAATGCCGATCCCGGGATCGTCTTGAATGACCCGGTAGCTACGGTTGCCTGCTCCCACTGTCCCTCATAGGCCAGCGGGGTTCCCGGACCGGTGATTTGGCTCGGAAAATCAATACTGACCATGTACTCCGAGGCATATTGCCCCAGGAGGGTGAATTGCCCGGGTGTCTGGTGTCGATTGGACGATGGGGATAGGCGGAGCATCTCCTGTTGCCCGGTAACCGCACCAAAGTCCACATGCTCTTGAATCACCAGCGCACAGGTAGCCTGCGGAACGTGCAGTTCAAGACGCACTTCGGTATCCACGGCCTGTGCATAGGCGGGGGATGCCACCAGGATCACAAAAAGGATGATGTTCATTCGCATGGACGCGTACGGACTTGCCTCTCTTCCGCGTAGGTCTCAATGCAGCCCGTAGCATCTTTGAAAGCCATCACAACCGCGGGGGCTGCGAATCGGAATCTCTGTCAGAGCGTGTCCTGACTCACAGGGTTGGGTGGTTCCCGGTAGTGCAGGGCTTTCGGGTCATAATTCCAGATTTCCAGGCGTACACCTTGGGGATCCTGTGACATGCGCAGATCAAATGCATCACCTCCATAATAGCGGGCTACCGTACTGAGTACATCTCCGGTGAGCGCTGCGCGTGCATCCTGATGCAGATGGGCATCCGAGGGAATGCGCAGTGCCTCCTGGCGCGTGGCATCAAGCCGGTAGTCGGCGGCGATCTCCCATGATTTCATGGATGTTTGAAGCAGGTGTGGCACATCGCTGCCGATCTCATAGGTCTCCATGGAGGGGTAGAGGATCACCAGATCATTGGGACCGAACCCATTGGCGGTCACATCCACGACATCTGCCTGATAGACATGTCCGATTGCTGGAATCAGGAGTGCATCCAGCATTGCCCAGATCTGTGTGCTGTCGGTGAGCGTGGCAACCGGGCGTGTGAGTTGATCAAACTGCTGCGCGTTTGAGGCTCGCACAGTACCACATACAAGAAGAGCGGTCACGAGTACTTTAATCATTTGGCTCATGTCTGAAGTATTTGAAATCTTCCATTGGATGAATAAGAGTCAGTTGCACGGGGACTTTCGTCAGCAGATGATTCCGCCAGTTCATCGGCTTGGGGAGTGGAATGTGGTAGATAACGGAATAGGCAAAGCAGCGGAGTTGATCATCCTGGTACAGCTGCACTGGCCGTGCAGCGAGGAAGGCTTGTTCGAGAAGATTTTTGGTTGCCTGCAGGCGGAGGTTCAGGGCATCGTAGTGATCCATGACTGCACCACAGCGCCCCGTCTTTTCGATGCGTACGAGGAGTTCACGCGTAAGCAGGTCGGACACCAGCTGCTTTGCAAGGGGGCTGGCCGCACTATCACTCACGATGGCCCGCGCGACGACGGACGAATCATGTGCTGCGCGAGTGTAAAGCTCCCCAGGTGCAGGCCTGTCTGCCTGTCTCCAGAGTACCAGTGCCAGTATCACGACCAAAGTACCCGCTCCGCAATAGAAATACTTCATTGTTATACATGTGCTTAGTATGTATCATGTATACTGTTTGATTTCTACAGGGAATTCCTATTGCTTGACGATTCTGACAAAAAACCATTTGTGATCGTCCGATGATCATGAGTGGCGTACACGATAGTGTTTTGGTACTATTCTAATTCTGTAGTTACATGAATAATGAAGTTCTGCTCTGAATATTGTTTGAAAAGGGAATTATATACCTGAGTAACCCAAAGCTGGAGTTTGCCCAGGGCGCAATATCTCGGATATCTATCGATTTTTGATTGATCCAGGCGGTGCCTTCAGGATTGCTTTCGCAATCTCTTCAGCAGATAAAGGAATTGATCGCTGTACGCCTGCCAAGTCCTTCTTGGGACGGCCACGAGGCACAGACGCTTTCTTGGTTGTATTCTTCTTCTGTTTCATGGGGAGTAATATACGAAGTTATGCCTCCAATCGTAGATGTTTTCGTAAGTATTCCATGCCACGATTTCCTTTAACGCTATTGCAGTGAGCACAAAGTAACTGCAGATTGTCAATATGATCTGTTCCACCTTTGGAGCGAGCGATAATATGGTCAACCGTGAGATTCCTCATATGAAAGTGTTCATTACATCCAGGACAGTTACCTTCCTGAATCCCATAAAGTTTTGCCTTATTTTCTCTGCAGTTGTATCGGGGCAGTATTCCAAGATCAGTTCGCTTGGGAATATCCGTTCGGTGGATAATGTCCTTGTATAATACTCCTTGAGCCTCCGAGATTCGTTCTACTACAAGCCTTGCTGCAACACCTGATATATCTATTCCCATCCATTGACGGTCTAAGTGATGAGCAGCTACACAGGTTGTAGCACAGCCACAGAATGGATCAAAGATCAAGTTGCCCTTATTGCTGGATGCTTTGATAATGCGGTTTAAGAGAGCGAGGGGCTTCTGTGTCTTGAAGCCAGTACGTTCCTTCGATTGTGCGATCGGTATTTCCCACCAATCACGAATTTTTGCGCCTCCTTCCAATTTTCTCATCTTTCCTTTCATATTCGCATATCGTTCCCCGTCTATTATGTGATTATATCGCTTCCGTTGTGCTTCTGTTATCTCTCCTCTTTGTACATTAAACACATATTTATTGGTCTTGGAATAGAAAAGTAGCGAATCATGCTTGCGAGGAAAATGTTTAGTAGCGGTGTCATTTTCCTTATAACACCATATAATTTCATTCCGAAAGTTCTTTCTCCCGAATATCGCATCCATCATAATCTTCAGGTAGTGGCTCATAGTTGGATCTACGTGCAGGTAAATACTGCCAGTGGGCTTGAGGATGCGCTTCATCTCCAGTAACCGGGGAGCCATGTAGATCAAGTAGGATTTGTCGCTGTTGGTCAATGCAACCGTAATCACGCGCCACAAAGCTTGGTTCTTGTTCTGCAGCAAGTCCAGCCATTCTAAGTCTATATCGCTGAGTGTCCATGTATCTTTGAATTCAGCTCCTGCGGCTTGTGTATATTCAGATCAAATTGCCAGGGTAATCAGATTGATGTTGCCAGGGGTGCGGCATTTATTTTGGAGCGGTTTTTTTTGTGTTGGTTTCGGGTTCAAATGAGCGTGTTTCGTGGTTGTTTCATGGCGCGGGATTTTAGGTGTTTGTGTGTTGTTTTCTCATGGACTCGCCGCTGAGTTCAATGCGGTAAGCGGGTTGTACGAGTCGATCCAGGATAGCATCTGCGATGGTGGGATTCGCCATGGACTGGTGCCAGTGTTCGACGGGCAGCTGGCTTGTTGCAATGGTTGAGCGTTTCTGGATTCGATCATCTAGGATCTGGAAGAGATCTTCTTGTTGGGTTTGGGTCAGCGGACTGAGTCCCCAGTCGTCCAGCACGAGGACATCGAGTTTTTTGAGTTTGTTCAGCACTTTCAGATATCGGCCGTCTACCCGGGCAATGCTTAATTCTTCCAGGAGTCGGGGTAAGCGGTGATAGCATGCGTTGAAGCCTTCCAGACAGGCCTTGTGGGCGAGTGCGCAGGCCAGATAACTTTTCCCGGTTCCTGTGGGCCCCGTCAGGATCACATTCAGGTGCCGGCGGATCCAGTCACAGTTGGCCAGTTGTAACATTTGTTGGTGGTTGAGTCCGCGCGGCGTCCGGTAATCAATGTCTTCCATGCAGGCGACCTGATGCAATTTGGCCCGACGCAGGCGCATGTTCAGGGCTCTGTTTTCTCGGTCGCTGGTTTCGCAATCAAGCAGGAGCGTCAGACGCTCCAGGAAGGATAAGCGGTTGATATCGGGCTGCGCCAACTGATCGCGCAGCGCACGGGCCATCCCGTGAAAGCGGAGTTTTTCGAGTTGATCAAACGTTGGATGATGTGGCATTGTTGGATGAATTTTTGGGTTTGGCGGCATAATAATCTCCGCCCCGAAGATTATCATGCAGGATTTGTGGCGTACAGGGGGCGGGTTCAAACAGGAAGTCTCGTTCTTTTTGCAGAATGGAGGACACGGTTGGATAATTGTGCGCACGCGGCCCCAGCGACAACGCAAGACGACATGCAGACTCCAGGCGCTCAGCGCCAAAGCGGTCCAGGAGTCCCAGAATGCCGAGGATTGCGCGGAAGTTCTGCTCTTGGTGGGAGCGGCGCCCCAGCAGTTGTTGGGCCAAGCGCTCGGTTTCCAGACCCACGGCGCGCGCACGCTCGAGCAAACGTTCACGATCGCGATAACGACGATGTCTTTCCGGCATGTGATTTGGGTGGGTGCTAAAGCCCCCTTTGGCCTTCATGCGCGGGTGTGTGGCCACTAATTCGTGCTTGTAGAAGCATTTGACCAGGTTTTCGCCGATACACACATCCATTTTCTTGCCAACCAAGCGGTACGGCACGCTGTAATAGGCAAAATTGGCTTGAACATGGTAGTCAATGTTCACGTTCAGCTTTTTCCATTCCCGGAACTCGTACGGCGTTTCTGGAAGCGGGCGCATGGCAGGCCGGTCGAGTTCTTCAAACTGACTCCGCCGCGTGCCTGTTTTCTTCTGAAAGGGCACCTCGTTCAACTGCTCCAGTAAGGGTGCAATGGCTTCATTGAGCTCCGCAATGCTGAAAAACTGTCGGGGCTTGAGCGCAGTCAAAATCCTGCTTGTTGCAAATTTCACGGCTAATTCGACAAGGCTCTTGTCCTGAGGTTTTTTTGCGCGAGCAGGTGAAATCCTGCTGTTATAGTGACGGGCGAAATCCAGATAGGTACGCTGAATCTGGGGAGACTTGCGATCCGCGCGTACCACGGCGGCCTTCAAATTGTCGCAGACCACGATCGCAGGCACCGCGCCAAAAAACGCCATCGCCCGGACATGCGCCCCGATCCAGCTGCGAATCTTCTGATCCGGCGTTGCCTCCACGTAGGTATAATTGGAACAGCCCAGGGTGGCAACAAAAATCTGGGCCTTGCGCACCTCGCCCGTTTCGGGGTCCGTGATCTCAATCGTGTCGCCGGCATAGTCAACAAAAAGCTGCTCCCCAGCTTTGTGATGAAGCCGCATCGTCACCTTATGCTTCTGGCTCCAATTTTTGTACCGCTCACAAAAATGCCCGTAGCTATATCCATCCGGATGCGCTTGGCGATAGGCGTGCCAGGACCGCTCCAAAGTCATCCCCGTCCGGGATAACTGCTTATGAACCGCAGCCCAGTCCGGCTGAGGACGCTCGGACGGAAACTCCTTTGCCGGAAACAGCAACGCTTCCAACTCCTTGTCCGTGAGTCCTTCGGGAAGGGGCCAGAATACGCCCGCCTCCGCAGCGCGGCGAAGATAATTGCGGACGGTTCCCCGGGAAAGACCCAGATGGACCGCGATTTGACGTTTACTGCACCGGTCACCGTGATAGTGACGCAGCACATCTCGAATGATCTTCATGCAAATTCGTTGTTGTGGCATAGGTAGCTCTGTTTAATCCAAAGCCACAAATGCCGGGAAATAAGTTCCGCTCCAACAACAAATCCTGCTGCGAATCGCAGATCAATGTTGCACTGAATATCAACCGGATTATAGACCACCCGAGGTGGGCAACATCGACCTGATTACTCTGGCAACATCGACCTGATTACCCTGGCAACATCAATCTGATTACCCTGGCAACATCAATCTGAATCTACAGGCTTGACTACCAATGGGAGCAGCATAGTCTGCATTGCTATTGAAAGGAGGGTCCAGATAGATCAGATCGATCGTATCTGAATTCATCCCCCGCATAATGGGGAGATTGTCCCCTGTCCATATTGTTTTGGCACGAAAGTTGGGGGGGCTCATTGAGCTATGATCTTGCCCCAACTTTCCGGGTAAGCATCTTGTAGGTGAGTAATTTGCCTACAAGACCTCTAGCCGTTTCCTCCATTTGCTCCACCGTATCCAGTCCCCGGATATTGTGTCGACCAACGAACTCATCTACATAGCGCTGGAGATGCTCCGGTGACATTCTGTGATACGTGCCATAATAGCCACGTTTCAACAGCGCCCAAAAAGACTCCATGCCGTTGATATGGGCTTCACCGTCTACGTATTCCTTGACCGAATGCTTAACAGTCGCGTGAGCGGCTCTCTTTAGCGCTTGATACGCTTTCGCGTCATCGGTGTATACTTGTGCCTCTTGGCGTGAAGCGGTGTATACGAAGCCTGTGAGCGTCTTTGCAGTAGTATCATAGATCACCTTTGCCCGTACGCGTTTCGTGCCACGATCCTTTGCTCCTACGACGGCTGTTTTCCCAACGGTCCCCCGTCCTGCATTGAGTTTCTTGTTTTCGTGCTTGTTCTTTTCCTTGCCACCGATATAGGTTTCGTCTATCTCAACTGGTCCTGCAAACGGTTCAAGGTCTGTGTCCCACGATTTGCGAATGCGGTGGGCCAAATGCCACGCCGTCTTTTGTGTGATATTGAGGTCGCGGTGCAGCTTCATACTGGACGTTCCCTTGATACCTGTGTCCAGAATGTAAATCGCCATTGCCCATACTTGGTAACTCAGTTTCGTGTCCTGCATAGACGTTCCAACACGAACGCTGAAGAACTTCTTGCATGACCGCTTTCTGCATCGATAGGGCATGGTTGGATGTTTCGTGCCAATTTGGACATTATCGCAGCCGCAATGAGGACAGGTGGGTTGGTTTCCCCACCGTTGCTTCGCGAACCATTTTTCGGCTGTTTCATCATCGGGAAACATCTTCAGGAGTTCAATCCATGAAAGCCCCTGTCGATAAGATTGTCCTGGCCCGGTTCTCTGTTTGTGCATCGTATTTTACTGTATGTGAGTAACCTAATATACGAATGCCATCATTAATAGTTGCAACTTTTTGGGTTACTCACGTATATAATTCCCTTTGAAAACGTGGGCATGTGCGCATGGACCCGCCATGAGTCGTAGATCGGCCGGTGCATCCCTGCGTGTCAGTGCATATTGAATATTTTTGCTGTGATCTGGTTAGTTATGGCAGTTATTATGTTTTTTGAGAAATGTTGGGGAAATTACCGAGAGGAGTTGTGCGCACTTCACGCTCTGTGGACATTCTCGGGGACACCTGCGATCATTTTTGATTGCAGCGTGACCTGCATAAGTATCTATTAACAAGTGGAGTGAGGTTCCGAACACACGAAACACATTATCGACTCTTCGATTAATGAAGTGGATTGAAGGTGATCCTATATGCTCAGGTAGTGTGAGTGATAAAAGAAAAGGGTTAAGCCGTTCACATAATTTCTAATTTCCATGTCTAATACCTTGTCTCGTTTTTTCGATAACTCTGCTCTTTTTTTGATTTTGGTACACTTGGTAATCGGATGCTCAGAGGATTCATCGGTGCAGAAATCGGAAGAAAGTTTTGAAGGCCAGTTAAGAGATTTGGTCGCGATTCATATGGAACCCGATAAAGAGGGCGTCTTTTTGTTTATGGGCGTTGTCGGTTCAGAAATACGTCGACATAGCATAAAATCTGGACTCATCGAGGACATTGACTATGTTTTTTCAAGAGACAATCCAGATATTAGTAAGTATGGATTCGACGTATTGACTAGTTCTGCAGCCGTCTTCAACACCCTTGGTGTATACGCTGAATCTTGTTCAATTCCCTTTGATATGCCGGTGGATGAAGAACATGAAGACGACTGGAGGGAGTACGGTGAATGTGTCGCGGCGCTTGTTAAAGAATGTAGAACAGCATTTAGTCATGTGGACTCAGAGCGAAACTGGATCACTAACTGTATGGATCCTCGCGGTCAATTTGAGGATGATGAACTTGCCCCCATTAGAGACTCATCTGAGCTATCGTCCACGCATCTTGATAATTCTAACCATTCTGTATTTCTGTAGGGGATATCTCTCCGGGACATAGATTACTTGCAAACGTGACCGGAGCGATGAAAAGATCTGGTCTTGATTATGTAGTCATAACGGGCGAATACGTATGCGTACCTATCCCTTAATTATTACTTTGGCAGTTATAGTTTCCTGTCAAACTTCTGAATCACCAGTACCAATGGTAGAACGAACGCATTTTGGCACGCTGCCGGATGGGGAGGAGGTCGAGCGTTTCCGGTTGCAAAATACCGCGGGTGTTGAGGCTTCGATCATCACGTATGGGGCAACGCTAATTTCTCTGGCAACACCCGATCGGGATGGTTTTATAGAGGATATTGTACTGGGGCACGACTCGCTGACTGGTTATCTTGAAGCAAACCCGTATTTCGGTTCGGTTGTAGGCCGCTACGCCAATCGTATTGCTGGGGGTTCCTTTACTCTGGACGAGGAAACCTACACCTTGGCTCGCAACAATGGTCCGAACCATTTGCATGGAGGCGTAAAAGGATTCGACAAAGTGAACTGGGAAGTAGAACAAATCATCGAGGACATGAATCAGGTGGGTGTATCCCTGAACTATGTCAGTGCCGATGGAGAGGAGGGATACCCGGGTACGCTTGATGTACGTGTTACCTATCTGCTCACGGAGAACAACAGGCTTGTTGTTGACTACGAGGCAACGACCGATAAAGCCACACCGGTCAATCTGACGCAGCATGCTTATTTCAATCTAGCAGGAGGGGGATCGGTAGAGAATTACCATTTAACATTAGCTGCGAGTCACTACACACCAGTTGATTCAACGCTGATTCCAACCGGAGAAATTCGTTCTGTGGAAGGAACGGCGTTTGATTTTCGAGCAGGGAAAGGGATTGGTGAGCAGATAGATCACGATGATCTGCAGTTGCGATATGGGGGAGGGTATGACCATAATTTTGTACTTGACCGTGTATCGGGAGATCTGATGCTAGCTGCAACGGTGCTAGAACCAGAGAGTGGCCGTATTCTCGAAGTTCATACCACCAAACCAGGGATGCAATTTTATACGGGTAATTTCCTGGACGGAAGTATTACGGGCAAGAATGGAGTACGGTATGGACGAAGGTCGGGTTTTTGTCTGGAGACTCAGTATTACCCGGATTCACCGAATCAGCCGAACTTTCCTTCTTCAATTCTGCGCCCAGAGGAGATATATCAAACACAGACAGTGTTTGCATTCCGTGTGGAGGAGTAATCGAATTCGCCGGGGACATTTAGTACCACCGGTGTCATTGCACTTCGTCCAGGCTCGACTAGATTTGGTGCCGCTCCCTTGCAAGACCATTCGTACATCGAGATCAGTTTGCCCACCAAATTAGATCTCGTTGAGTGGGCAATTTGGGTCTGAATATATACCGACCCGAACACATAGCTCCACGAAATCTACCCCGACAGAGATAGTTTCTTCAGCCTGTTCCGGCAATCTATTCTCCAATCGTTTCTATAGCGTTACAGGTTGGTTGGCATTTAGATATAAATTATATATATTATATGTGAAGAAAATACTCCAGACACCTTCAATCATTCTGGTATCAATCCATGAGTAAAGCACCAAAAATGATCTCATCAATCCTCCTTTGCTGCCAGAGTTCGTCTTCACAGCTCTGGACTTCACTCAGAACACAAAGCTAACTGAAACCCATGACCCAACTACGCCTTGCAAGCTTGTCCCACGACATGAAAACTCCTCTGAACGCGATTGCCCTCTATAATGACCGATTGCGCACGATGAGGCCAGATGATCCCGAACGTCACGCCTGTCACGCGGTCATCGCAGATCAAATTGATCGCCTTGTCCAAATCGCACGCAGTGTACTCGAAAATCATGCAACCTCTGAAAGGTACGGCGAAGTAGATATCGTAGCCTTACTTGAAGACACAGCATCCATCTATCAGGAGTTGCATCCAGGTTATACATTCCGGTTGCACGCAAAAACAGAACTGCCTTCCATTTGGGGGGATGGGCCTGCTCTGGGGCGCGTACTCACCAACCTGCTTGATAATGCAGTCAACTATAGCCAGCCCACTCAGATTGTGATCGCTGCAGAGTTGCAATCCAGTGGACTGCAGCTCAGAGTACGAGACCGTGGATATGGGATCCCGTCAAAATACCTGCCCCATATTTTCAAGCCTAATTTTCGAGGAAATTCTACGGTCCCCGGCAATGGTATGGGGCTCGCGATTGCCCACGAAATTGTTCATGCACATGGTGGGCGGATTGAGGTAGCGAGCACGGTGGGGGTGGGAACGGTCATCCGCATCATTCTTCCACAAAACATCTTTCTTGACCCAAAATGATCTATACAGCAGCCCCGGAATCATTCTCCAAAGTGCTGATTGCTGAAGATGATGATGCAACTGCCAGAGCAATCAAGCGGGTCTTCGAGAAAGAGGGAGCACAAGTCACCATCACATCCAATGGCTATGATGCCGCAACCTTCATGCAATCCGAAGACTTTCTTGATGTGGCCGTCCTGGATGTAACCATGCCGGGCATGGATGGCATCACACTCGTACGACGGATGCGGAAGTATGGCTGTCATACCCCTGTCATTATGGTCTCAGGGAGTGATTCCGTGGGAGACCGCGTGCGCGGCCTGGAAGCGGGTGCAGATGACTACATGGGGAAGCCCTTCAATGCGCATGAGTTAATGACCCGGGCGAAAGCGATTTGCCGGCGTGTACACTATGGCGGAAATCAGCCGAGGCGGATTCAAGTAGGCGGTACCCTCTGCAATTTTGAAACTCGTACCGCACACAAGGATGGTGAGCCCGTGCATTTGACACCGATGGAGTGGAAGGTTTTGCGTCACTTGGCGTTTCGGAAAGGACGTGCAGTTTCAAGAGCAGAATTCAATGTTCGGGTCCTGAAGGTCCCGCACGACTTGCAAACGCGGACCATTGATCGTCATGCATATGCACTCAGGTGCAAACTGGACGAAAATCCTCAAGAGCCCAAGCATATTCTCAAGGTACAGGGAGTTGGATATCGGCTAAGAGAATTTGAGATTGTGGATTGAATGCGGCACCGCATTCTCTCGAAGCTCCAGTTGATGGGTGTTCTCGCGATCTGTGGTCTTTCCCTGCTTGCGGTTGCGGTCCAATCCTTACCTATCGGCAGGGTGAGTCTGCCTCTTTTTGCAAACACATCGGCTTCATTGCCCTTTGGCTTTTATCGTGTAACGAAAGTGGCAAATCTCAAACGTGGCGATGTGCTCCGCACATGTCTTCCCGATACGCTGGGTCAATTTGCTGTTCAGCGCGGGTACCTGCGTCAGGGAACCTGCCCTGGCGGCTCAACCCGAATCGGGAAACCAGTCATTGCTTTGCAGGGAGATACCGTGTTGGTTTCCGACCAGTATATCCAAGTCAAAGGGTATGGGAGTTTTGAGACTCCCATATACGAACGCGACCGAAGAGGAAGGCGATTGCCGAATGCTATAGGGGACCATGTGCTGTCTCCCGGTACATGCTTTCTGCTCAGCACACACAGTGTGCTCAGTTATGACAGCAGATATTATGGCCCCGTCCCTTGTGGATCTCCACCGCACTATGTTTTGATTGGTCATGGATTCAGAAAGCCTTAGTGCTTTGATTCGTCAGTACTTGGGTGCTCAGGTGCTCACACTTCTCCAAGACCCAAATATTGAAGAGGTCTACATCAATCCAGATCTGCTGGTACGCGCAATCACCTCTGCCGGACAAAGAATTGCTACCTCTGTGACACTACTGCCCCAGAGCGCTGAAGCTTTCCTTCGTGCTATTTCCACAATCACTTCAAATCGTTTTGATCGGGATCATCCTTCTTTGGCAGCGGCGGTTTCGCAAACCGATCTTGGGAAATGCAGGATCCAGGGATTCATCCCCCCGCTGACCCCTGGTCCTGCTTTTAATATCCGTAAACCATGTCGGCAAATTCCCACCCTGTGCGACTATGTGAAGAGCGCAATGCTAACCCCGAATGAGTATTCAGCATTAATGTCGGCCATCGAATACCGCCAGAATATTTTGATTGCCGGTCCCACGGGCAGCGGAAAAACTACGCTCTGCAATGCGATCCTGAAGGCCATTGTGAGTGCTTTCCCAGAGGAGCGACTGGTCATCCTTGAGGATACATCTGAGCTCGCGATTCAGGCAACTGACTCGCTCCAACTCCAGACTACTTCTCGGATTGGGATGACAGAGCTTGTAAAATTCAGTCTACGTGTTACCCCCAATCGGATTATTGTTGGTGAAGTGCGCGATGGATCAGCGAAAGACCTGTTGGATGCATGGATCACCGGCCATCCTGGCGGATGTGCCACGATTCACGGCGAAGACGCTGATAAGGCCTTGGAGCGCTTGAGTGATCTTGCTCGGGAGGGAGCACGCGGCATTGATCAGAGGCATCTCGTACTTCGTGCAGTGAATATTGTGGTCGTGATTGCCGGCTTTGGGAAGGCGCGGCGTGTTTGTCAGATCGTAAAGGTTACAGGCTGGACATCAAGCGGCTTCACTGTTCAGGATATGAGCCGAATTAAATGAGTCTGGAAGCCTTTATTAGATGAGCAGGGTAATGATTATTTGGGATCAAGGTAGACAATTTGGGAAAGTATGTACTTAATTGCAGCTTGGAGTCGGTTTGAGCATCCGATTTCTCTTCCTTCGCCTCCTGCTTCGGTGCGAATTTCACGCTGCGTTGCAATGTTTCAATAGGCGTAAGCTCACCGTAGCGAAGGTTCGGACTGGGAGTATTCATTACCCGATCGAACTTCGCTCGATTTTTTGCCTTTGTGCTAAGGACTGATTTGTTACCGTTCAACTGGTTGTATAGTATCGCAGAATTTAGTTGAACACCAGTCGAAGATTTAATCGCCAAAGAGAGAGGGAGATTTATCTAAACTTTTTGGCTGATTCCTGCTTGTTTGAGTATTTCGTTCGCCGTATGGCGCTTTTTGATTTTTGCCGGGACCGATACGTTATTTGCACCGTCTTTACCCCAAATTACGTGACTACCTGAGGGGTTGCGTTTTACAGAGAAACCATTCTCCCTTAGCAGTTTCAAGACCCTCCGCTCGTACCCCGCCATAACTTACGCATATTGTCGTAGAGAATGTGAGAACTCATTGCTACTCCAAAACATTTCCGGTAGTGGAGCCGAAGGACGAGGCTTTTGTTGACGAACAGTGTTTTTGTTGAATTCAAATTTTATGCGCAACACGATTTCTTCTATTTGTTCAGCAGTCAAACTATGGTTTAGCTGCAGCAAGTCAGAAGCAACTTGTGGAAGTTCAGTCAACAACTCGTTGAATGTACAAACTTCAATTATCAACCCCGTAATATCGCTATCAGTAACCGCCATTGTACCATCTTCATATACCAAAACAGTAACGGAAAAGGTTTGTGACATCAGTGGTTCAGGTAAGGTGACTTGGTGTTTAGGACTACCGGTGTACAGATTTGTTCTTAAAAAGTGCCTTTTGTTGTTGTTTTTTGCAAGATTAAATAGGGAATTATATACAATAGTGCCGATGAAAAGTGGAACCTTTTCAATATGAGCTGGTATACGGACACAATGGAGCAGGAAGGCAATCCTGCCCATTGCTTATCATAACATCAGACGAGTGATGCCATGCCCGTGAAGGGTTCAAAGAAGAAAGCAGGAAATCGTTCCTACGTAAATATCCGCTACCGATTGCGGGGATCTAGAAAAGCATACAAGTTCCTGCATGGAGTGGCCGGAGCCAACCGGTATCTCTGGAATGCCGCACTAGGCAAAGCCAAACAGGATTACAAGGAGACGGGCAAGTCCAAGACCTCGTATATTGATTTCTGCAAATGGTACAAGGTACACAAAGACACCGAGGCAGAGTGGCTGAAGGAATATCCGCAGGTACTAACTCGCACCGGACTGAAGGATTTGTCCGATGCGTACAAGCGGTTCTTCAAAAAAACACATAGTTTCTCCCCGCCCAAGAAGAAGGGGAAAGAAAAGAAACTGCGTGGATTCCCCAATTTTAAGAAGAAAGGCAAAGCAAAGAAGACCTTTGCTATTGATGTATTCGGTGGATCACGGTTCACCAAGAATGGCTACTTCCGGCTCAAGCAGGGAGTACACATGAAGATGATTGCGCATCACCGCACAAGACGCTACTCCAATCCGGTACCGAAATCTGCCCGCATCCTTGAAGAGCATGGCAACTGGTATATCACAGTTTGCTATGAAGTGGATACCGTAGAGCATCAGGCTGACAGCCGTGGCATTGGCGTAGACCGGAACGTAGGGCAGGTGGCTGACAGCACCGGGCAGATCCACTACTTGACGGATACCACTCACCTGGACAAGCGAATCAAGAAACTGCAACGTCGCCAAGCCAAACGAACGGTTGGCAGTTGCAAGTACCGAAAGACCAAACATACCATCGCACGGCATCAGCGTAAGATTGCGAATACCCGCAGGAATGATCTGCGACACATTGCCATGGATATTACTACGACCTCTACACTTGTATTTCTGGAAGACCTGAAAACCAAAGGCATGACCGCAAGTGCAAAGGGAACGGTTGAGAATCCTGGCAAGAACGTGAAGCAGAAAGCAGGGCTGAATCGAGTGATCCTGAAAACGGGCTGGGGACAGTTGGAGCAGTATCTATCCGAGCGGGGGGCAGTACACAAGATCCCCCCGCCTATACATCCCAGACCTGCAACCAGTGTGGGTATGTAGATGCAGGAAATCGAGTGTCGCAATCCGTATTCCGTTGTCAGGAGTGCGAATACCTTATCAACGCAGACTATAACGCTGCGTTGAATATCAGGGCGTCGGGGATGGCGTCCTATAACGGCTCTGGAGCCTATGTAAGACCTGTCTATGCGGAGCGCAAGCCCGCAATCGGGCGACAGGTGATGAAAGAGCAAACAGAACTTGAGTGCCATCGGCACTATTGTATATAATTCCCATTAAATAATGTTGTCATGATTATCCCTACCAAAACAACTACCTGTTCTTATTCAATCTGGTCACTGATTCCCGACGCAGACATTAACCAGCAAACGGATTCGGGCAGGCACGGGAGGCGGTTAATGGATCTTTGTAGTAAACGAACTTATCTGCTGCCACGGGCTGGTATGGACGTACGAATAGCAGTTGGCGGGCAGGGTGGAGTCTTCGCAGCTCGTCAGGCTTCAACAGCGGGCGGCTCCCCTCTTCATAACCCGCACGCATCCGCCCGAATTGATGCCGATCCCCCTTATTCAACCTACGCTGCCAGATTGACATTTCTCCGAGAAGCTGCGCAATCTTCTGGCTTGTGAATGGATCCTGTATCGCAAACGCCTGGATCACATCGCAGTTGGCCAAAAAGCTTTCCCATTCGCTGTGATACTCCCGCCTGAGTTGTGCCAGATCTTGCAGGATCAGCCACATCGTCAGGCCGTAACCACCTCCCAGGGACACTGCCTCCTTGATATTCCGCATATATCCAAGGTTGGCAAATTCGTCCAGGAGAAAGACCACTCGCTGTTCTGGACGAGGTTTTTTTGTAGCATCATGAGTGCAGGCATAGTAACAACTGCTAATCATAAGGCGGAGCCACGGAGCAAATGTACTCAGGTATTCCCGGGGGAGAATGATGTATCCTGTCATTTTTCCATGCCGTAAATCTGCTAGGTCGCAGCTTGTACTCGTAAGCACACGCTGCATTCGGGGGCTACTCAAGAAATGGGTATGGCTTTGCGCGGTGGAAAAGACACCGCTACGCTCACGATCGGCCTTCTGCTCAATCCGGCAGGCCCCTTCCTTTACTTGGGGCAGGCTACTTTTCTTCATTGTCTTCAGCATCTGATCCATCCCCTCACTGTCCTGTGTCAAAAGACTGCGTACTTTGATCAGGTGTCGTTCATCCTTAAACTCGTCCCTTTCTGCCACATAAAGAATGAAGCTCAGCAGTAACCCTTTTGCTTCCATCCTCCAATGAGATTCTTCGGTCTGATGGCCTCGACCGATCATCATATCAGCAAGCATCATTGCCGTTTCCACATAATCCTCTCCATTAAGGTCAATAAAATCCATGGGGTTCAGGGATGCCACTTTGGTATCACACGTTTCGACGAGCTTGAAGGGATCCAGTGCCACGATTTTCTGCCCCAGATAATCTCGTCGCCAGGCGGCGGTCACTGCGTAGTTTTCTCCCTTTGGATCCGTGACCAGCATACTGCCTTCGTAATTCAGGAGGTTGGGCATGACGGTTCCGACTCCCTTTCCGCTCCGCGTTGCTGCTACCGTAAGCAGGTGTCCATCCCCATCATATCGCAGATATTCGGCTCCCATCTTTCCGAGGAGGAGCCCTTTGGCAGGTTTCTTCAGTGCATGTGCACTTCCCCACTTTGTGGAGCCTTTGGCCAGCGAAAGCTGCTCAGCAGTCTGTGTCATGATTCCCCGGGCCACAAGTATTCCGATCAGTCCACCGACCCCAAGAGCTCCAATGACAACTCCCATCAATTCCGGTCTATCCAGGGCACGCACAATCGCCAGAAATACATGATGTGGGCTGAATAATGGTTCGGTGCTCATCAGACAGAGTGCGACAATGAGTGGAAGGAGGGGCGCACGCATTGAGGGTCGGAGCAGCCAGGGCGCTGCCACGACTGCCGCACTCAAAAGGATTGCCCGTGTGAGCTCATACGGAAGGAGAGGGGCGGTAGCAGGTGGCCCCCAAATGAGTGTCATGATGGTAAGCGTGATCTGACAACTCACAAGAGGAAAGAGAATCAGGAGCGTGAACACACTTTGAATTCCCAGGGAGCGGGGAGCGGTCCAGCCGTAGAGTCGCTCCTGTGTGTTTTTATTCAACGTACGGCCCCGCAAACGTCATATCTCTGGACACGTACACCAGAAACTGATACCCCGGACGGAGGATGAGCGTCGGCTGTCGGCGGCTGCCGCGATCCAGTTGACCGGATGCGGTGCGGGACAGTTCCAATGCCAGCGAGCCGCCCACAAGACTGCCGGCCGTTGTGGCGGTGGCGATGGAAGTGGCACTCCCGATCAGGGCTAACATCGCTGCACTGCCAAACCGCTGGACCCGATGGCGTTTTACCTTGTCCTGCAATCCCCCTTCACCACTTTGGTCAAGTGCAGGTAGCCCCGGTAAATCCTTGGTTTCTCCGTTTGGGAAGACCATTCGATTCCATACAATGAGGGCCCGTGGCTCTTCTCCTGCAAGCGTTCCTTCCATTGCACCAATGAGTTGTGTACCTGCTGGAATCAGCACCTGCTCCAGCCGTTTGGAGTCCCGGACCGGCCGCACCACCCGTGCACGAACCGGGCCTGGCCGGCCCGTATGTATACCTGTTTCAAGAGCGGCCGTGATTACGCTGCCTTCCAGAAGGATCAGTCCATCCTCTTCTTCTGCGACGATGGAAGCTTTTTGGGTACTGTCTGGATTCACTATACTCGAAACATGTAGAACTCCACGGGACTGACGCGCCTGATCATAGGTAGATTTTCGCTCGTCTGTGCGCTCTGGGCGTGTTGATGTAGAGGGCTCCCAGGGACTGAGCGTGGGAGTACGCGGTTTGACAGGTGCCAATGTGAGTACATCTACGGCAGGAGATGGGGCCAACTCGTACTCTGTGCTCGGTTCTGCTGACTGTCGGCGACTACTGAAAAACAATACGAGTAATACTCCTGCTAGGCTCAGCGCCAGGGCCAGAATATTTCGCTTGGATAATCGTGTAACGGAAACCGGATCAACAAATTCGGCTCCTTCATTTTCGGATTCGCTCAGGTTACCGATCATTTTGCTCTGTAGAGGTGCAGGGCGCGCTGCGTATGCCGTTTTCTTCGAAAGAGGCCCTTACGTGCGATCCCACCAGTAATCAGCCGTGCCTGCTCAAAAAGTCCATCTACAATGAAGTATCCATCACGTACGATATAGTCAGCGACGCGCTCACTACTGCGTGTTCCAATGCTCAGAAGCGGCTGGTCTTCTGAGTAGGCATGGGATGGAATCTGTATATAAACGCGCTCGCCATCATCGAATACTGCCGAGGGGACCCAAGGAAATCCTTTTTCTGCCCGCCAAGTGTAGTGGTGATTCAACTTCTTCAGGGAAAGCCCATTGGGCGGATTTGCCTGTTCGCGCGTGGGCACAGATGCGAATTTGGGCTCAGCAGGGTAATAAAATCGGATGTGCCGCGTGTACTGATGTTGGGGGTTGTACTCGTTCCTTTTCGTGGTATATGGCGGGCTGTCAAGGGTGATATGGTAGACCCGGCGATCCGTGGAAATAATGAGGTTCGTCGTGATATTGTGGTCAATTGGCTTGACCGAGACGATTGCCGTTTCTGCTCCCACCCCTGTAGCAGTATGGTCAATCAACCACCGCTGGTCATCTCCGGCAATCAGACTGATCAGGGTTTCCCCTGCCTGAAGTTCGACGATGCATGCGCGGAGCACCGTGCAGGTCAGGACGGGCTGATAGATCCCGTACGGATAAATCAACACATCGGACTGTCGGAGTACATCTGCTCGCCCTCCGGTATTGAAGCTGGAGATCTGCTGATCAATGGCCGGTTGAACGGGGCCGGATACATTTACAATGCGCTCTGGAGCTGGCTGCTGTGCCTGTGCCAGGCTGCTGATAAGCAAGAAAGCTGCGAGAAGTGTACTCTGTTGCACGTTAAGCCACCTTGTAAGATGATGAAGTCGTACGCAGTTGTATACCGGATGCCACAGATCTATTGCTACGGGACAGGCAAAGTCACTCGTTGGTGATTCTTTCGATCAGGGCACGTTCGGAGTCAGATAATGTCGACGAGGCCGCCATAATCCTACTCCCCAGTGCACACGCATCATGGGTATGCTGAACTCTGGGCTGCAGCAGTGCAAACAGAAGCACGCCCAGAACAATCCCCCACAACATCGTCCCTGCTTTTTTCCAGGGCTCCTGTTGGACATGCAGAAGCATCTTCATCTGACGGACACAGGTTTGCAGATCTATTTGATTCTCTTTGAGTGTTTCAAGAACCGGTTCCAGTTCTTTACGGATATGATCCGTGGAGGCTTTCTGTGCGCGCTCTCGAAAACTGCCGGGTTTAGAGTCCGAGATCCGTTCGTTGTCTTTCGTCATTTGCCAGCACCTTCAATGACTGATAGACTGCCTGGCTCAGTCTGGCTTTGAGTCCAAGTGCTTTCCTATCCAACTGCATGAATTCCTTGGCGATGGATTGTTTGCCGATTGCCGTCAGGTCTGCAACCTTCACTCGCTTGAGTTTCTGGACCTGTTGATCCAGCGAGATATCCTCAGCACTGCGCCAGGATTCGCCAAAGCGTGCTTCCAGTTTGCGTAGAGAGGCGTTCCTGGCAACGCTGCTGCATTTTGCGTATTCATGACCATCAGTTACCACCAAACCTCTTCCACTGGGGAGCAGCCGGAGTCCATGCTGATCAAGCCGTGCATGTAAGTTCTCCCAGCTGTCCGCTGCATTGAAGTCTGCCTCTGCAGTATCACGTACGAGCACCTGAAAAGGCACTTCTCCTCGAGACTGGGTCGCTTTGTGTGCCTGTTTGGAAAGCGATTCGCGGCGATCTGGGGGATCTTGTCCTGGAAGCTGGTAATAATGCCCTGGCGTTTCGCGGAAGTTCATTTCGCGCTCCGCTTTTCGCAGTGTTTCCTCGATTTCCCTGTAAAAGAAGCCCAAATCGCGGGTTCGCCTGGTGATTGGGTGGACCCGATTCGCGATCGCGTGCACATGCGCATAGTGCTCATCCCCATGCGCAACCAGCATGGCCTGATGCTCCTGAAGGTTGAGCTTTGCGAGTACCCGGTCGGATACTTCCGTCATTTGACTTCTGGACGGATCATCATCCGGTGCCCAGGAAATGGACATGTGCAGAACTGGGCGTTTGGCACGGGGATCTGCTGTTGCAATCAGGTTCATTTCCCGGGCGGCGGACTGAAGGTTTTCATCAGAAATCACATTGCGCCCTTCGATCCATGCAACCCGGACACGATCTTCGCGATGGGATTTAGGTGACTCCAGATAGCGGGCGACCGAACGAAAGCTATGTGCCAGTCGACTTGCACAAATCATCGAGTTTCTTAATCGGTATTCCGCCCCAAAGTTGTGCGCTGAATGAGTTGTTTAAGCTTCTCCAGAATCTCTTGGAGCTCTGTGTTTTCGCTATCATCTGATTGCAATTTTCGAAGCTGGAGTGCAACCGATACCCATTCGCGGGCCAAAATCTCCTCGGCAGTTCGCTTGGAGTTCGTGATGAGATCCCGCAAAAAAGCCGATAAGCTCATCCCCACACTCTGTGCCCGACGCTCCAGCGACTGCCTCTGTTGTAGTGTTAGATAGGTACAAACCCTAGCTTCGAACTCTTTTTTGCCCACCACGACCGGGAGTTGGATAGTTTCCTGTGCATACGCACATGGGCGGCAAATCAGGTGGTCAGAGTGCTACCGTTTGAACAAATTGGAAGGGTAGGGGGATCGCGTACTGAGAAGCTAATCAAACTTCAAGGGGGAGGACACCTATTGTATCTGTTCTGAGTATTCTCTTTCCATCCTCTCATATTTCCATACAGCGCTATGCCCATCTTTTACCTATACGAGTCACGATTGACCGCATTAGTATATCTATGTAGTTGATCTTTTTCAAGGTGTGAACCTAAAATTCGTGGTCATTCATTCGCCGGGAGCGCGCAAACTTGCAAACGGAAATATCAAAGACTACGAAACCGTGATAGAAGCACTGGAACATCCGTAGGCAGGAAAGAGACTTTTTGGCATTAGATTCGTATACTACGCGTCTGGGAACACCAAAGTGCCTACTTGGAGGGTCATATGAGCGATAAATTTGTCCTTACTGATCCAGAGAAAATTGCCAACGAAGCGGAACGCATATATCGTGAAACTTTGCAGGAAAAACTTGAGCTATCAAACGAGGGGCAATATGTGGCAATAGATGTCTTAACAGGGAGCCATTACTTGGGCAAATATGCAGAACTAGCTCTTGAGGAGGCACGAAAAGAAGCTCCCTTTGGCGTATTTCATTTAATCAAAATAGGCGGATCGACTTCGCTTGGAGCGCGGTACATTGGACGGCAGCAATCCGATTGGAATTGGACATTACGACGGAGAGGGTAACGCGTGCCTGAACCTCCATATTTGTGGGACAAGACACGAACATCCTGGCGTGGAATACGAATGTATAATTGACACGGGTTTCACTGGGTTCATTCAATTACCGTTGTCCTCGGTGGCCCCTGCAGCGCCTACGGTGAGCCACTGGTTCCCACGAATTCGAGGTCAGAGGCTTACTGCATCTGGAAGGATGCGATAAGCCTGGGAGAGCGACACGAGTTCCAGTAACTGTCGTATCTTTCTTGGGAACTATGCCATTTTTTTCGGGTTTGTGATCAAGTGATGAGTGAACAGCAGCCGGACGCAACGCGCATTTTTTCGCTTCTCCGGAAGCTGTCAAAGGACGTGAAGCTATCTTCGGAGGAAACTCACGAACTCGTAGAACTAATTGAGACCATGGCAGCAACAAATGTAATCGAGCGGCTGGAGTCCAAGATCGATGCTCAACACGACGCGCTAAATACAAAGTACACGGTCCTCATTTGGGCGATCGGCTTTGCCGGACTCGTCATTTCAGCCGCGATCATTTTCAGCGGATAGAACCGCCGCGGAGAGCTGGTGTACCAGATCGTGCGCGCGGGGAGGCTGTTGATTCTCTGTGCAGCGCTCCTCCATCCAGATGTTCTGCAGGCCCCCATTTTTGAGACATGAAAGAGGGAAACGGGAATTTTGCTGAAGATCTTGACACCGTAGGGAATGCGATGATAAAGTTTAGCTGTTGCTTGTTTCCCACACTTTATGTTGAACTTGGGTTAACCTTTCATAATGGGGATTTTCGCTAAACTGCGCATCCACCGAACGGAGTTAATTCTATTTTTCGCCCGACAGAGTTCTCCGATTAAAATGCCTCTCCAGTCCTAACATCGGACTAATTGGCCCGTATACGGCAGAAAAAATTCTTTGAGGATGCCACAAGAATATTTGCACTTGGCAATCCGACTGTGACAGACGTCTTCATGTGCGAACCGATCTCGACGACACGGCAAAATTCGACAATCCGTGAAAAATTCGACAAAACGGGTAGTTTTCTCCGTTATCCGTTGTATATTACCGATAACAGTAGCAACCTTTTTAGTCAACGCGTATGACGGCATTTCCATGGCTCGGGGTGATCTGATTGTTGATCTTGTGAAAGCAGGCGTGAGCGGGAACCAAGAATCGGTCCGCACGATCGCTGAAGAAATCGCGGCAAACGAGCGCTCCAAAAAGCATGACCTGTTGGCTGAAAGGATCGTACGGGCACTGGCCACGCTATCCAAGTCACAAAGCAACTCGTCGTTTCATGCGGGCAGTATAAAAGTTCGGGATGGTTCGGGTGGGATTCAGCGTCGCTACGTTGAGCGTCCCATGTCAAGTTTGTTTCTAGAAAAATCCACGCGCAAGGCTTGTCAGGAACTTATCGAAGAACAAGCGCGCGCGGATGTTCTACGTGCCCATGGTATAGAACCTCGACACCGCGTTCTACTTTTCGGGCCACCAGGAAATGGCAAGACATCCCTAGCGGAGAGCTTATCGTCTGAACTAGCACTACCGCTTTTTATAGTTCGGTACGATACGGTGATGACAAGCTACCTCGGAGAGACAGCAAAAAGACTTAGAAGGCTCTTTGATTTCGTTCGTACCGAGCCCTGCGTTCTGTTCTTCGACGAATTTGATGCAATCGGAAAGGAGCGGGGAGATCTTCATGAAACTGGAGAAATCAAGCGGGTCGTCACCACTCTTTTGTTACAACTTGATGATCTTCCATCCTATTGCGTGCTAGTCGCAGCAACCAATCATCCCGAATTGCTTGATCGGGCCACATGGCGTCGATTTGAAGTCAGGCTCAAACTGGATCATCCGAGTGACAAACAGATGATTGCCTATTTTGCTTATCGCCTCCGTGAGTTCGACGATAAGCCGGGTTACACTGCAAAGCGTTTGTGCTCGGTTGTTGCTCCAAAAAGTTTTTCGGATGCCGAAGATTTTTTTCTTGATCTACACCGACGGTATGCACTGATACAAGGCAGAATCTCCTTCCGAACGCTTGTTGAGGATCGTGTGAAAGCAAGATCCAAACTACCGGATCAACAGAGTCTTTACCACACTAATGGCAGATCGTCCAATCCTGTGTCTCCCTAATCCACGGCCCGTTCGCAGATTGACAGGTTCACCGGGACGTCCTCCATCTCCAATAGGAACCGGCCGAGCCCAACAGGTTAACCGATTTAGTCAGCAATTCCATCGGCTTGAAGCGGCCTTGTCGCGTCAGGATGCAGGAATTGAATTGCGGCGTGATCCCTTCGGAATTGCACCGGAACGAGCGCTCGTTTTCGTTACCGCCGTACCAATCAACGACTTCGCTCGCGCTGCAAGGCGGGTCGGCTTGGAAGTCCTCGCAGAATTTGAATTGGGGAAAGACCATGTGTTGCCAGATGATCTAATTTCCCAAGGGCAGGATCAGGTGAATCCAACGCTCTATGCCACCATGCCGACTTTAGGCACATTCCACGAACTCCTTCGCCTGTGGCGCAGATATCAAAGAGGAAATGACGCCGAGCGCGGTTATACTCCTTGGTGGCACTTATTCGATTTGCTTGCTGACTTGCGTGCTTGGGGCCCTGAAGACCGACTGACAGCCGAGAACAGTCTTGAATTAGAAAATCGACTTCCGTTTGATGCCGACGAGGAGGTACGAGTCGAAATCGAGCACTGGCCAACTGGAAGCGAAGACTTACGGGAGCAGTGGAGGCGAAATACGGAAGCAAGGATCAAGGAAATGGGTGGACGGGTCATTGATCGCAGTAGTATCCATGAGGGGAGCTTTCATTACGAGGCTTTGCTTGTAGGCCTTGCTGCAAGGTTCGTGCGCGAAATGATCAACGAGCCATCTACACCTGGCGGTATCGCAACGCTTGATGGTATTCAGTTCGTATTGGCTCAAACTATTGCTCAGTCTTTGCCTTCACGATCCAGTCCGATGGATGTTGACGTCCATAATCTTGGACGCTTCGAGAACGACGGTGCGTTCCGTGCACTCCTTCTTGATGGAACACCAATTGCCAGACATCCAGCTCTTGATGGTGGCATCGCTATAGAAGATGTCCATGACCTAGTTGGGCGTTCAGTCGTTTCCACACGACGCCATGCAACCGAAATGGCTTCCCTAATTTTGCGGGGAGATCTCGTTTCGGACGGCCAGCCTCTTGTTGACTCTCGCGTTTTGGCGATCCCTGTATTGATTGACACGGAGGAGAATGCCACGTCTCCAAATGACCGGCTTTTTGTTGATGTAGTCCATGTAGCGCTACAGCGTGTGTTCGGGGGCAACACCCCGTTGGCACCAGACGTATTTGTTGTCAATTTTTCTATAGGGGTGCGCCACGGTCATTTTGCCGGACGCATTAGTTCACTTGCGCGCCTGCTTGACTGGTGGTCACACAAAGTTGGAGTGCTCTTCGTTGTGTCTGCGGGCAACATTCCAGGTGACCTTGAGATTGAGGATATGACATCAATTGATTTTGAAAATTTCTCTATCTCAGATCGGCAAAGTCTCGTGCGTACTGCCCAACGACGCCAGCGTCACGAACGTACCCTATTGTCACCAAGTGAGGCACTAAATGTGCTCACTATCGGCGCTGCATCACTAGACTCGGATCCGTCTACTACGGGTGTAACCCCGAGAACCGTTGAAATTTGCCAGCCCGGCGAGATTCTTCCTGCAATATCAACCGGAACTGGTCTTGGCCCATTCCGGTGTATAAAGCCAGATTTGATCGCAACTGGAGGGCAGCATGAAATTAAATTGTTACCGAGGGGTCACGCACTGGGGCTGCGTGTCGTTCAAGAAACTGTGCAGACTGGATTAATGGTTGCAGGGGTCAACAGAGGGATATCTACACATTCACGATCAAGGGGGACGAGTTATGCTGCCGCACTTGTCACGCGCTCTTTGATCAATGCGGCAGTTGCACTTACTGAGGAGGATGGCCCCTATGATGGACAGGAACTTTCTCGCACTGACTTGGCGTTGTTGACCAGAGCCTTGGCAGTCAATGGGGCTATATGGCCCGAAGCGGCGGAAACTTTTTATGAGGCAGAGCGCGCGAGGCTCAATGGGCGCCACCAGCAAGCCGCAGAGGAAGTGGTACGTCATTTCGGTTATGGTTTCCTGAATCCAGAGTTAATGAGCGAGGCTCCGCTGCACGGAGCAACGCTTGTGGGACTTGGTAGGATCCAGAAGGACAGGGGAGTCATATTTGATATGCCTTTACCCCCATTCTTGTCAGGAGATACGATAGGTAGATCAATGCTGGTTACGTTGGCGTGGTTTTCACCTGTTGAGCCAACTCGCGCAAGATATCGTTTGGCCGCCCTTGAGGCTATCGCTGCCGATGGCAGTATGCAGGAAGATGGAGAAAAGGACGATGAATGGGGACTTGGCATGAAATCGGCCCCTCCGAACAAGTATCTGATTTCACGCGGAACAATATGGTCCCGACGCCTCGTTCACAAACGAAACAAGGTAACTGAATTTGCAGATGACGCAACATTGCCGATTAGAGTTCAGTGCCGTGATACATCTGGGGGTGGTCTTAGTCAAGACGAGGAGATTCGTTTCGCAATGGCAGTGACGCTGCAACTGGAAGAAACTGTACAATATGATATACATGAACAAATCCGTGATCGCTTATTGATACGCATCCCGACACAGCGGCAAACTTGAACTGGGGTACTGTATCGAACCTTTTGAAAACTGTAAAAGTGTCTCCGCGTGTCTATCTTTTGACGAGATGCCCGTCCAACGCAACAGGTGACCAAACCCGACGATTGGAGGACTTTCGCGAGTTCTCTCTGGCATGGTTTACAGGTACACAATATTCGCCCATTGGACACGCTGGACCAGATATGTTTTATTGCCTGGGGAATGACATGGTGTGGAGTCAAACTTGCGAATCCTAGCCGAAGGTTAAGGTTAATTCCTTCCGCTTTGGAGACCAAGTACAAGACGCATCTGACATGGTTTCAGAAATCACGATGCATTCTCGCGCCTACAGCGTACTTAACTACGTTCAGACGCAATTTATCGCGAATTAGGGGCCTGAAAATCGGACATTTTCGCCTCAAGGCGCTGTTTTGGTAATTGTTTTCGGTAGGAATCAGTGGTCGAATTCGTGAGAATAATCAGAGGCACATTGGTCAGGGCCTCCTTTGACTTTACCCATGTGTGGTTAGCTTTATACCACGGAAACAGAGGTTAATGATTTATGTATAATCCATTGTAGATTATTATAATTCATTAAAAACACAAAATGAAATCACTTTCAGTCTCAACACTTCCTGTTGCTGCTCGAAAAGCCTTAACGAAACTAGGTACCGACATTACCGTCGCACGTAAGAAACGTCGTATTTCAACGGTCTCCATGGCTGAACGCGCTTTCTTGAGTCGCAGCACACTTGCTCGGATAGAAAAAGGGGATCCAACAGTTTCGATGGGCGCCTATCTCTCCGTGTTGGCGGTCCTGGGGCTGGTCAAGCGCCTCGGACAGGTTGCTGATCGCACGAATGACACACTCGGCTTAGATCTGGACGAAGACCGGCTTCCAAGGCGCATCAGATCGGGAAGTCAAGTAAAGATGAGACCATGAATGAAGTCGTTGAAATCCATGTGAAATTTGGTGGGAAGACACATCTTGTAGGTCACCTCCGCTATCTTGGAAAAGCCCATCGCCAAAGTTCACTGTTTGAGTATACAGACTCCTGGCTATCCTATCGTGAGGCCTTTGCGCTTGATCCCGTGAACTTACAACTGGCCGCACGGCAACATTATTGGACTTCGGAAAAAACTGCACTACCAGGTGCGATTCGAGACTGTGCACCTGACCGTTGGGGGAGGCAACTGATTCGGCGTGCATTTCGAAAGATGGGCGACAACAGAAGGCTCTCAGAGCTTGACTATTTGCAGGCAATAAACGACTACACCAGAATTGGTGCTCTTCGCTTTATGCGCGATGGTGAGTCTGATTTTTGTCGCAACATTGGACAACGTACTGTGCCTCCGTTGATATCGCTCCCTGCCCTGTTGAATGCTGCGATGGCCATTCAAGCGAATACGGAATCGGCAGAGGACCTGAGGCTTCTGCTTAATGAAGGCTCTCCGCTTGGCGGAGCCCGCCCAAAATCAGCCGTTATCAACAGCGAGGGATCTCTGGCTATTGCTAAGTTCCCCAAACCAGATGACGACTACAGCATTCCGCACGGAGAAATTCTTGCACTCATGCTTGCAGACAAAGCAGGAATCAATGTCGCTAAAGGCAATCTTCAAATGGTCGGGAATCTACCTGTTGCCCTAATCCAAAGATTTGATCGAGTTCGCGAAGAGCGCATTCCTTTCCTGTCCGCTATGAGCCTATTGGGATTGCAAGATGGTGACAGTGCAACCTACACAGATATTGCAGAATGTATCCGCATGCATTCCATATCGCCGATAAACGATTTGCATGAACTTTGGCGACGGATTGTATTCGGCGTAATGATTAGTAATCTGGACGATCACCTGCGCAATCACGGCTTTCTATATGCGGGCAATAACCAATGGCGTTTGTCACCTGCATATGATCTAAATCCGATGCCAAGGTACAAGAAAGCTCGTGAATTGACTACATGGATTTCTGAGGAAGGTCCAGATGCCGATTTGGAGCTCGCATATAGGGCGGCCCCTTATTTCGCGCTCAAACCGGATGCCGCGAAAAGTATTGTGGCTGAGGTTGCACATGCTGTAAAAAACTGGCACGAATTAGCACAGCGATTGGGCATGAGCAAAGCCGATATGGACATTTATGGGACTGCAATTTCTGTGAAAGCATAGGAGGTGTTACTCCATGGCTACGTGACATTCTCGAGTATAGGTCTAATGAAAAGAGGGCGCATTTTTGTATCGTCCGGCATCTTTTCATTAGACCTAGAGAGGTTGCGCAAGTTCTTTGGAGATGATGAAACGGCAACCGCGTTGACAAACCGAATAAATAACGAACTTTCACACCTTGAGGAGATTTTTGACAGGAGCATGAGACCGGTCGATATTCCGGAGCTTCCCAAGGTGGTAAATTTCGTGCTTGATACGATTAAGAAAAAAGATAAAGATCAGTATGATTCGTTGCTGAGGAGCATTGGAGAGTCCCCTGAAAATGAAGAGCGTTTGGGAGGCTAAAGAATGGAAATACGAATCTGGTGCTTTTCAAACTTATGCTTGCGTTTCAGGAAAGATGGTTCACCGTAATTCCGTGATATCTCACGCAAATATCCTATGCCGTGTCGAAGATCTTGGGGGATGTTCCCTTTTCATTTCGAAGAGGGCTACATGGAAATTATGCCGCAAAATGGGATCATTCTGGAAGGATTTGCTCAACCTCACAGAATTTCTGCCAGCCCCACTGACACAGTGAACTTCGTGCATGCTTAGAGCCATGGTTCAGGGCGATAAGGATTGCCACAACAATGATCCCGTACTTTATGAAACTCTTTAACCACGTAGGCAAAGGTTTGTACTCATCTTCATAGATTTGGGTAGTCCAGTGTCTAGCAGTCCGTGGATAAAGTCTCCCAATAGATTGAGCAACGCTTTTCTAGTTCATTTTTGACTATTCAGAGGGTGAATCAGGATGAAAAATCCAAGAATTAGCCATTCACGATAGTTGTTTTACATATCTCCAATCAACTACAGACTCCCTGTTTCTATGGACATACTTTATCCACGGGCTGCTAGGTGGGGCCAATACATCCGTTCTGGTTTCTTCAGGTGCGTGAGGCAAGGCCCCTTCACGAAATTTCTCGAGCTTCTTTTCTATGCGGAGCTCTGTTTCAGACATCAGACAACTCCGGCGTGTTTTGCAATTTAATCCGGTAGTGATCAGCTATTGTTGAATCAGGAATATGTATCCCGGGAACCACTCGGTGAAACATACCATACTTTACGTGCTCTCGCCATGGAGTTTCTTCTTTATGAGTTATTGTAATTAGCTGTCCCCCCGTCAGATCCTTGTATACGTACCAGACTACATCCAACAATTTGCATACTTCAGGATCGTTCTTTTCAAGGTCATACAATTTCCCTGAGAGAAACTCCTTTGCATGCACCGTCCCCAATCCGTATGAGCCAAATTCTTCACAGAAGGAATCATAGGTAATTTCTTCTGCCTTCCATCGCTTCAGGCGGTAGTATACATCCCGAACCACCGGGCCATATTTCCAAGCTTCTATTTGTCCAAAGCGATTATCAATCAGTGGTCGGTTCAGCTTTCCCAATGCCCACCCATGGCAAATGTAAACCAGCTTGTTAATTTGCAGGGGAGTCAATCCTCTTCCTTCTTCCGCTGCCTTCTTGAGCAGATAAGCAATGATCACGAAGTCTTCAATAGTTGAATTTGCTGTACTCATGGTCAATAGATCTGTGAGATTACGGGTTCAATTAAACACCTTTATCGCCGCATTATCTTTTGCACACCCATTTGTGCCATTAACTTCCACTCGTACAAAGCTTCCCGGCATGGCTTCAGCGATGTGATCAGGGCATCCATATAAATACTTAGAACGCCAAACAGCCCCCGACCGGATGAGGCAGTCAGAATCTCGGATATAGGGACGAGATGCCCTTTCTTCAATGTACCCATTTTAGGGCTTACAACATATCCATGGGTAAAGCAGCAAACTTCAGGACAAAAAGATAGGTTCCGATAAAGGATAATGTACGAACTCGGTGTCGGCATTAAAATAAAGATTCTTCCGCTATTGTGGACAGTGCATTTTCGGATGTGAAAGGACAGAGATCCAGTTTTTCCAAGATGCCCCATCGTGTGTCAAAGTTCAGGGGTTTTACAGGCGCAACCCTTCTTCTCGCCGGGTAGGACGAGTATATAGCGCTTTCATACCTAGGCTCAGTCACAATTAGAGCGTACTCACCTCGGTTAGTGCATAGTCCATGATGTAGATGCCAAGTGGATTACTGTCCAGTGCTTCTTCATCTTCTGGAGATTCAACCCGAACCTGAAAATGCCCCTCGTACGCCGATACGCGCTCTTCATGCCCAACCCTGAGGAGTTCTCGCCAGGATACCCGGTACAGGATCCCTTCACCGGGTACCTTCAGAACACTGCTGATTTCGGTCACATAGCGGGTGTCCCCACGCTCAAGCATGCGTTCCAGATTTTCCCGGTCACGATCCAGGTCAGTCACCAGTGTCTTTGCGGCGCGGCCATGCACATGTGTACGTGCATCCTGTAAGCGTACATTCAATAGGCGGGCATCGGTAGGAACCGTTCGCAAGTTGTGTACAAATCTGCGCAGCGTGGCGGTGATTGCTCGCTCCGGTACATCGCGCACTGATAGTTTGCCCGCCGCGCGCATCTCACCCAGCGCATCCAGCTCGACCACATACGGGACCACCTTGTGCTGTGAAGCCAGATGGATATATCCCGTAGTGAGCACGAGATTCAGCAGCAATGCAAGAAAGGCAACGGACTGCCAGGAGCGTCTGCCTCGGGCAAGGTCTCCAAAGAGTCGCTCGAATGCGTACCGCCCCTCCAGATATGGATGGCCTTCCTTTGCCATGATTACAGGTTCTCAAGTGCACGCTTGAAATTGATTGTCAGACTACGGCTCAACTGCGTCGCAATCCGTCCAGGCATATGAAGCCCCAGGCCCGCTAACAAGATGGCCACAGCTGTCATGGACCATAGAAACCCCAGCCGGGAAGACACCGCATCCGCAGCGCCGCTGAGATTTTGAGAGAATAGCTGCTCGAAGGCCGTCAGCCACAGATTGTCGTATGACTGTAAGAGTGCCACCATATCATCTCCGATTGAGGCAGCAACCCCCGCGATCAGGATAATGAAAAACAGCTTGACTCCGACATAGACCACATACTTCAAGAATCCTTCGCCAAGCGGAGCTGTCCCACGAAACGCCATAAAACCAATAAAGAAGAGTCCGCCCGTGACAACCACATAGCTCTCAATCATCGTCACAAGCAAATGTGCTGCAAGTGCAACAAAGCACAGCAGCATGATGAGTGCCGGAATCACAGCCAGAGAGGTCACAAGATCAGAAGTCAACCCTACGGATTGCATAACGCTGAGCAGCATGCTCAGCCCAACATTTAGAAGATGGGTCGGGGATAGGTGTGAGACATCACTGCCACCGATATAAACTGCGGTTTCCCCGAACCCCTGTGCGATCATGGGCAACCATCTGTGGTAGGTGGATAAAAGCCCGAGTACAAAGGCCAAAAGGCCAATCTTGAGGGCAAACTGGCTGATGAGGTCTCCACCCTGTTTTCTGCGGCCGGCCCAAACCATATAACCGGTTACCACAATCTCCAGGAGTGCTAAACTGAGAAAGAGTGTCTGTGCTGCATCCAGCGCACGAGTCAGCCAAGCCTCTGTGGTCAGTCGAAAAACTTCCTGTGCACAATCGAAAAACATTGCGGGTGCACAGTTCTGTATGGCTTGTTGCGCTTGCATGCAGTCGGATCACTGGAAATGCTTCGTTTTGAGCCGTTTCGGTACCTGTTATGGGGTTTCGGGCATTCTCAAGAAGTGCTTCACATCATAGCGGGTAGGATCTCCTAACCATTCAGCGCTTCCCACGAACGCGTCATAGCGCATGCGCTGTTGTGCCTTTTGACTGACCGCTTCAGCAGCCCGGACTGCCTCCAGATTAACCAGTGTCATGAATGCCTGTCGGGTAAGCAACAGTTCGCGGGCATGCACAATCTGAAGGTTCGCCTGTACATCACGCATCTCTTGTGGCTCCTTGGCATGTATGATTTCCTGTTTCAGGTGCTCCAACTCCTCGTGTGCCTGATCAACAGAGTGATTATGAATCTGCAGCGATGCGAGCGTCCCCTGGAGTGTCGCCATCGTTTGTTCATGCGCAGCCTTCTGGGCTGCCAGCGGATCCGGTGGATTTTCATACATCAAAAAGGTCCCCCGAAATACTTCCGGGTGCTCCCAGGTCATGCCACGGGCCGTCTCATGTGCCTGTCTGATCTTCCGAACATACGTCCCGAGCGCCTCTGTCGGAATAAGGCCGCGTTTTGACAGAGCGCGCTCATACCTGTGCAAGTGCGATTGGGTGTTCTGTTTGATTTCTGTGGACAGGGCGACCTCTTTTAAGAGCAAGTCTATTTGTCGGCGAAGCTCAGCAACGGTTGTGATCGTTTCTGCCAGAACGGCTACGTCAACGACAGGGAGTTGCGCCCGGCTTTCGGTCGCACTCCCAATCAGGAGGATCAATAACAGTAAGCGCTTCATGAGTATCTGATATGGTGAAGAAAATCATGTCCGTGATTATGAATGGCTTCCTGAATGTGGGCACGAGAGTCTTCCACGCTCATGCCGGGCAGTGGCATGAGTAATGTGCGTGCGATCGGCCCTAGATTCAGTTCAAAGAGCCGGCTTCCCGCTGGACTCTTATAGAAATACTCTCGCTTGGGTTTTGCGGAGGCAACCACATGGATTGCACGCGGGCTCAGATCCAATGCCCGGTACATCGCTGTTCCCTCTTCGGTCCGCGCCTCGGGATTGGGGAGAATAATTTTCGTCGGGCATGACTCCGTAATCAGGGCTGCGTTGGGGAGGGCGGCAATCTGAGACGGTGAATGGGCGACCAGAAGGACGGCGGCGTTCTGTTTTCTAAGTGTCAGAAGCCAAGCCTTGATCCGCTCTGCAAAACGGGACCGCAGGAGAGCGGCCCAGGCCTCCTCAATCACAATCAGCGTTGGGGACCCGTCCAGTGTGCGTTCAATAGATCGAAACAGTGCTAGGAGTAGGGGAACTACAACTGCGTCTCCCTTGTCCAGTACTTGACCTAGTTCATAGACCTGCATACGCGCGGAAGCCGCTGCTCCTTTATCCCCATCAAAGAGTCGGCCATAGGGGCCGTCTGCCGTATACCGTACTATTGTGCTCTGCAACGGCTGCGGCAGCAGAAGATGAAACGCGGACAGGGTTCGGTGTTCTGGCGAGGATTGACAAAGAAGATTAAGTGTATCTGCAAGTGCCAAGCGTCCATCTGCATTCGGCAACTCGCTTGCAAGGTCATAGATCGTCTCCAGCCAAGTCAATGCCCACAACCTCTCGGTTTCTTCGTGAATATGGCGAAGAGGCTGTAGCGGATTGGCACTTCCAAATGAAAAGTGAACCCCATCTGCAGCCATGCAGGGGATCTGATGGGATCTTCCTATATCAAAGACATGGACGCGGCTCTTTGGATAACGTAAAAAATTGAGTGCCAGCCATCCAACGAGCACACTCTTGCCCGCACCGGTCGCTCCGATGACGAGCGTGTGCCCTACATCTCTCTGGTGCAGGTTCACGAGAAATGGCATACCACCTGACGTTTGCGCACAGGCCAGTGCGGGGCTACCATCCGGGAACATGGGATTGGGGCAGGTCGAGTTTCCTTTCCATGGCGCGGAAACCGGGAATAAATGTGCAATATTGCGACTGGATAAAAGGGGACGACGAAGATTGGCATAGCCATGGCCGGGGAGGGTCCCGATGAAGGCATCGGTTGCATTGATTGTTTCCAGGGCGCAGGTATATCCCTGGTCCCGTAAGGTCTGTAAAAGCGCCTGACTGCGTGCCAGACCGCGTTGCATCTGCCGGTCACGCAGGATGAAGGTGTTCGTGAAGTATCCAAATCGGACACGGCCGCTGGCAGATTCCGCATGTGCGGAGGCAGTTTCATGTTGCATGGCTGCGGCATCCTGATCTTCAAACCCATCCTCCTCGGGCGCGATCAGTTTTCGCAATCCCCGTCGTTGATGGAACCAACTGGTTTGCAGTCGCTTGATGCGACGCCCGGCTGTATGCCGATCCATGCCGATGAATCGCATATGCCATCGACCCTCGCCCTCAATACGATGAAAGAATGCTCCGTCTCCTACCTGTGTCTGCATTCCGAGTGAAGTAATCGTAACTACAAAGAGGTACTGTCCTCCAATTACCGGGTAAAATCCCGTCTGAAAATCATCGGAGGCAAGTGTGTGACTGAGATAACTGCTTGGAAGAGACATTACCTGCCCATTCTGACCAGTGAATGCACCGTGACACTCGGTCAAGAGCTCACTGCTGCTTAATGGAGTTACTTGAAACCGCCCAGCCAGCAGTGCACGAACTTCACTTAGGGTGCGGTTGAATCCAGACAGTGTCTGTGCATAATCAAATCCCTTTTGAGCCCCTTGAACCATAGGAACTTCCCATCGTGACCAAAGCTCACGCGGTGGGGTGTAGGTAAAAAGGACGGTGCGCCTGAGGGTATAATGGCTACCGATCTTCTGGTATTGCTTCTGCCGCTCATGCTCCATGGTTTGCAGGGAGGCGGTTGGGAAGCTGTGATTCTCCTGGATCGGGTACTCGGTGCTGTGTTTTCGATGCACATTCACTTCAATCCCATATCCTTCCCCCAGAAGCATCAGCATATCGTGAACGGTATCGTTGGCGCTGTTTGCTTCTGCTGCGCTGGTCGTTTCCAGATCAGGAGGATCAAGTTCAAATCCGCTTACAAACGATCCGTCTTTCATAAGAATGACCCCTTCGTCAATCAGGAATGCCCAGCCCAGAAGGTCTCCAAGCCCCTCGGCTGGCCTTTTCAGGTGCTGTAGTCGATTGATCGCCCAAACTGTCCCGGCACCGGTAGCTGTGCCGATTCCGAATGTCAGTGGATCCATTAACGCATTTTTGTTGAGCGGTCACGCCAGTGACGCGTGACCTCTTTTTCCTGTCTCAGATAGCGTGGGGTATACCTCAAAGCTCGCGGCACCACAGCCATGAAGAATGGATCTTTTTCGAATACCCTCCGAAGCAGGGGCAGCAGGGCCAAGTACGCCAAACCACATCCTGCCAAAACTTTCGGGTCCAGGCGTGAGGCAATCGCCATCGTGATCATGATCATCGCCAACAACAGGAATACATCCTGTGGCAGGCCGCCCATGGTGGGGCGACGCTGAAGGGATGTATGCACGGGAGCCGTCTCTAATGCTTCACGGGGGTTCTCCATCAGATGACAGCACCCTGAAAGGAAAAGAACTCACTGATCTGGACGGCTCCAAAGATAATTACGGCTCCCATCACGGTTCGGCCGAGGATTTCGCCAGCGCGGCTGGAGCGGGTCACCCACCAGGCGAGACCGCCCAGCACAATAATTAAGAGGAACGCAGCCGTAGCCAGATCACCAGTGAGTAGCCCAACGATCTTGGAAACAGTGGATGTTGCGACCCGGACACCTCCGACACCGCTGGCATCGGCAAGGACGGGGAGCAGAACCATGACAGATCCGATCACAGCCGCAGAAGACAAGAGTCGTATTCGATGAAATAGCATTCGCGTGGAAATGGATGTTTCCTGTGGTACACGCGACTGCGGCATTTAGAAGTACACTCTCTGTTACAGTTTGAGCAAGATGTAAGGTTGAACCTCTGGTATAGAATTGAAGGTTCCCCTTCGGGCACTATTTATGAAAGTAGTGTGTCATCCTATATATAATATTGATTATCAATTATATCTGAATTATATTTAGAGACCTCTCCACCTATACCACTAAAAACTATGCGCATAGCTGTAAAATTTGAACTATCGGATTCGGATCGTGAGTGTTTGGAGCGATGGTCTCGGTCTCGCAGCGTATCTGTGCGGTTGCATGAGCGGTCACGGATGATCCTGATGGCGGCGGACGGAATGACGAACAAGGCGATTGCGGAGACTTTGGGGACCGATGAGAACAAGGTTGGGCGTTGGCGTCGCCGTTTTTCGACCGAGGGATTGGCCGGCATCACAAAGGAACGTCCTCGGGGCGGCAACCACGGGGGAAAGTGTTCCAAGACGCAACGGGAGCTACGTAGTGAAGTGATTCGTCTTACGACACAGACAGATCCACCAGGCGCCACCCACTGGTCCTGTCGTTCCATGGCCCGGCAGGCAGGGACCACCCATAGTTTTGTACACCGTGTGTGGCAATCGTGCGGTCTCAAGCCACACTTGATCCGAACGTTCAAGGTGAGTAAAGACCCTCACTTTGAAGAAAAGCTTCAGGATGTCGTAGGTCTCTATCTCCATCCTCCCAAGAATGCAGTCGTGTTCAGTTATGATGAGAAGAGTTCTATCCAGGCCCTAGATCGAACCCAGCCTGGCCTGCCGTTGAAGAGGGGACGTGCGGGAACGATGACGCACGACTACAAGCGACACGGTACGACCTCCCTTTTCGTAGCACTGGAGATGGCCTCCGGTACGGTAATCAGCGAAACGTACAAACGACACCGCCATCAAGAAGTATTGCGATTCCTCCGTAAGGTAGAGCGTGCAGTACCGAAGAAGCAAGAGATCCACATCATCCTGGATAACTATTCCCCCCACAAGCATGCCAAGGTGATGGAATGGATTGAGCGGAAGAAGCGGATATTTCTGCACTTCATCCCGACCAGTTCGTCGTGGTTAAACTTGGTGGAGCGCTTCTTTTCCACGCTGACCGAAAAGCAGCTTCGTCGGGGTGTATTTACGTCGGTAGCCGATCTGGAACAATGCATTGATAACTATATCAAGACCTATAACGAGAATCCAAGGCCCTTGGTCTGGACCAAGTCAGTTGATGAGATTCTCCGAAAGGTTGAGCGGGCCAAAAAGACCTTGAATGAGATTTCTAAATAATCATTGATATAATAAGGACACTACAGTAGCTACCTGGATTTATTGGGAGTTTCCGACTCATTCGATCGAAACCTTAGTTTCCGAAGCATTCCAATGCTAGAATGAGAGAACAAAGATAGCCATGAGGTTTACCGCTGCAATGAGAATGTCTGTCTGCATGTCTTCAGAGATTGATTAGAATTAATATGCGGAGTCACTATTCCCAGAGAGACACTTGAGTTCCCGAAGCGTGTAGAATTCCACGATCAACTGGGTATTTTGCGCACTACCCTCAAGTTAACCAACTCAGGACACTTTGACGAGAGCCATTGTACTTGGCTCTCAGACTAAGGGGGATCCACAAATTGCATCTCCATCTTCCGTCATTTTTCCTAGAAATGTTGGTTTAGGTCGTCCTTTCTCTATTGATTGAGATCTGTCAAAAATTCGTTGACCCAATTTCTTGGTTTGTGAAGGTGATCAGGCTGGGTGGATTGAGCACCTACTTTCAATCTAAACCCTACGGAATGCTCTTTTGGTAATACTGGGGAAATTTGTATCTTACGCCTTCTCGCCTGTCAATGGTGAGCGACGTGCCAAATGAGAAAATAATTTGCCCCTGTAGAGATGTCAAAAAAAAAAGAAACGCCAGAAATACGCTCGCTTGATCCCGTGGGGAGCTTGTGGGAGGTTTGGGCTCACGAAACCCAGAACTTTACTCCATGGCTGTCTGAGCATATTGGCAGGCTAAATAAAGCATTGGGTATGGAATTGGAAGATGTGCAGATAGAGAAAACGTTGCCGTCTGCCGGTCGCGTAGATATTTATGCACGTCAAGCTGGAACTAAGGAAGGCGTAGTTATTGAAAATCAACTTGGTAGGTCGGATCATTCACACTGTCTTCGATTGTTGGGGTACGCTGCCAATTCAGACGCTAATATCTTGGTGTGGGTAGCCAGAGAGTTTGATCCATATCATCTCAGTATCCTAGAATGGTTAAACGAAACTGACACGATCAATGTGTATGCCGTTAAGGTGCAGGCCTATCGTATTAACAAGGTATGTTACGCTGATTTTCAGACGGTGGTTGAGCCATCTCAATCTCGGGATGCGGCATCGCGTTCTGACAAGAAATCATCTCCTACTCTTTATGCAGAATTTTACCGACCGCTGGTTGAAGATCTACGAAAGGGCGATATCCATAAAGTCGGGAAGGGCGGATGGACCGGCCGGTGGAGATCATTTCATACCGGGCTCCCTGGCGTCGTTTATGCCACTAGGGCTGAAAACAGGAAGGTTCAAGTGTTTCTGTCTCTTGGTCGAGAAAGATTTGACAAACTGAAGAAGCATCAAGCGGAGATTAATCGTGAAATGGCAAAGTTGCCAGGGACTGTGTCGTGGACGGAGGAGGATAATTGGACTCGCATTATACTCGAAAGTAACGAGCCGTTTTTCAGTTTAGATGGTCCCGAGACAAAGTGGAATATTACTCGTCGGTGGATGGCCACGAACCTTCCTTCATTTAAGGATGTTCTTCAAAAGTACGTAGACCAACTGAAAGAAGATGAGGAGAAGGCAACTTCTGGTGGGTAGGAGCGATATTATCCAGTGTAAAATTCACAAGTTCTTGTCATCTGGCAAATCGCATCAGCGACTTGAATTATTCTTTATTTGATTCAATAAGGTATTGAAGACAGGGGTTTTGATAATACGATTGCCCCAACTTCATATCACTACGAGATGTGAAGTTGGGATGGGCGAAAATCGTGTGACTCGTGGACATCTCGGCTTCGTAGCCTACTGCTTCGCTTCAATGGCCACATTTCTTCTGGGGAATTACAGACTTAGACTGTTGCCAAATAAATTAATGCTGTGCATGTGGATAGGAGCATGTCTTCAACTGGCAAACACTTTGTGTATTTCATCTACCATGTTTCCGGTGATATGTCTGGCGGGGTATCGTCATCTATAAAAGAACAACACGTACAATCTCCCGGCGGGTAGTGGGGCATCCAGAACCGCCAGCATAAGTGGCTGCCAAAACGGTTGGAACCGATTGAAGAGTAAGCGCGGGCAATGTGAATTGGATGGAAGATCAATGGGGTACCCTGATGGAAAGGAGTCTGCAGATACAGGGAAGGCCATAGACTTGAATCGTAAGCGTGAGCATTTATACGACCCCGGCGGGAGAACCCCGACGGGGTCTGTTCTTTAGGAAACTCTGATTAATCCGGATAGTCTCTTTTTCTGGACCACAGACATTGATTACCGAGCCATGCGACAGGTTTCATTTGAAGATGCGAGTTACTGGGATCGTACCAAGAAGACGAAGAAGCAGCGTTTTCTGACCGAGATGAACGCGGTCCTACCTTGGGACGCGATGCTGGACTTGATCCGGCCGTTTTACTACAAGGGTGACAAGGGGCGTCCGCCGATTGGGTTGGCTACGATGCTGCGCATCTATTTTTTGCAGCAGTGGTATGGATATTCGGATCCGGGCATGGAGGATGCGTTGTACGACAACGTGTCGGTGCGCGTATTCGCCCATGTGGAGGCTGGTCACGCGCCCGATGAGACGACCATCTGCAAGTTTCGCCATCTGTTGGAGCAGCACGGGTTGACGCGGCGGCTGTTTGAGTTGAGTCGGGATTTGTTGGAACAGCGAGGTCTGCTGGTGAAAGCGGGGACGATCGTGGATGCAAGCATCATTTCGGCGCCGTCGTCAACAAAGAACCAAGCGAAGCAGCGTGATCCTGAGATGAAGTCAACGAAGAAGGGGAATCAGTGGTATTTCGGTATGAAGGAGCATATCGGGACCGATCCACAAGGTCTGGTGCATCGTGTGGAGGTCACGGCTGCAAACGTCCATGATGCGACCCTGATGGAGGCGTGTTTGCACGGCCAGGAGAAGGTCATCTACGGCGACAAAGCCTATGTGAGCAAGCAGCGAAAGGCAGAGGCAGAAGCGCAGGGTGTGCAATGGCGTGTCTTGCGTAAGGCAACCAGAACGCGCAAGCTCAACTGTGCGGACCAGTCCTTCAACAGGAAGAGTAACCGGACCCGGGCCAGGGTTGAGCATACCTTTGGCGTGATCAAGCATCTTTGGGGCTATCGCAGGACGCGCTACCGCGGCTTGGACAAGAATGCGGTACAGGTCTACACGCTGCTCGCTCTGGCCAACTTTTATTTGGCTCGTGATTCACTGCGGGCTCCCGCGATCGCGGGATAGCTCTGCCCAAACGCCACCGATGGCGCGTCTGGCGCCTGAAAAATGTATCTGGCGGTGGACAAATAGAAAACATTTAGGATGCCAACAGCCTCCGTGGCCGCATTTCATGTCCGAGTATGTCTCCTCCTCCAAAATAGGATTGATCAGAGCTTCCTTTAGTAGTCAAGGCAGAAGTCCTTCGTCCCTTCAACACCCCATTCCATCTGATCGGGGAGAATTCTTGGCCGAACAGGTGCGGTTTTTGCACCTTGGCACTGTGTATGGTATTATTCCATAGAACAAGTCGTTAATTTCACAGGCCAGCGTTGTTGGTCAAGTTCGGATGATTGAATGGGTCGCCAGTTATGGATCCGTGGGATTACATGAGAGTTTACGTCTTTGTGATTGGATCAAACAGATACGAGTCACTGTTGGACGGGATCAGTTTGAATGGATCGCTCTATTAATAACAACTTAACATAGATTGGGCCACTTTGGATGTATTGTTTCGGCACTGCAGTTACAATCCAGCGAAATTCTCCCAACTAACTGGCAAATTTCTCAACTTTCTGAAGAAACACTTGTAAAACAAAATCTCAAACAGGGATTACGCGTAGTCGTTATTTAGCGTGTAATCCCTCAGAGGGAGTACGGGGGTACCGTACCTAAGATCGAATTAGGGTTGCCTAATTGCAACTTGGGTATCTCTCCTGCCGTTCTACTCAAATCTAAACCAAACTCATAACTCAACGGGCAGAGGCCCAAATACATCACATGAAGTACGTTACTAATTTTTTCAGGGTTGGCTGCGTAGCACTGCTTGCCATGCTGATCATGGCTCCTGGTGCATCTGCACAGCAATACTCGCCGCCCGATCCGCCCACTGATTTCCTAGCCGAGGCGAAGGCTGCGGTCGCAGGCACCATCACTCTATCTTGGAGTCCAGTAGCTGATGTGAACAACGGAGGTTTGCCGCTTTTAACAGGCATTGGGGGCTACAGTGTTGAGGTCTCCGATAACGCAGGGACAACTTGGGCTGACTTGGATTTGACGGGTGCAACAGTACCTACAGCAGAGGGAGAGAAGTTCAGCTTCGATCACGATCTTACTTCTCTGACTCCGAGTTATAACATCACGCGCCATTACCGGATCAGTGCTGAAAACGGTGAGGGCAAGGGAGATCCCTCTGGAGTTGTATCTGCGACCACGCACAATGTGCCCGATATGCCCACTGACTTGGCAGCCACTGCGACAGCTGGGACCGGAGCCAGCATCGATATATCTTGGAGCCCAGTAGCTGCGGCGAATAACGGAGGATTGGAAATCACCTCATATGTGCTTGAGACCTCTACCGACGGGGATTCTTGGACGGCATTGACTCCAGTAGCCCCAACTCCGCCGGAGACGAAGTACACCTACACTGACACGGGCACAGGCGAGGGCTGGGAGCCCGGAAGCACGCATCAATACCGGGTCAAAGCCGTCAATGGTGCTAGCGCGGACGGGGGAGAGTACGCCTCTGTAAGTGCGACCACGCACAATGTGCCCGGTCCGCCCACCGGCTTGAAAGCCGTGGTGACGGCGAACGCAGACACCGAGACTTCAAGCGACATCGCTCTATCTTGGACTGCACCGGCAAATAACGGGGGCTTGGACATTTCTGGATACCAAGTTGAGACCTCTACGGACAACGGGTTGAACTGGTCGGACTTGGCAGCGAGTAATGCGACTTTGACCTATACTCAGTTGGCGCAGACTGTAGCAGATCCTATAGTCACGCACCTTTACCGGGTCAGTGCCATCAATAGTGCTGGCACGGGAGCCCGCTCCGACCTTATAGGTGTTAAACTGGCCCCACCAGCCCCCCCCACTGAAGTGAGTGCCGTGGCCGTGAACGGGCAAAAAGCTATAGACCTGTTCTGGACCGCACCAGAGAATGACGGAGAACCAGCTCTTACTGGCTATAGGATTGAAAGGTCTACAGATTATGATGCGACGAATCCAACCGCCGCAACTTGGACCGAATTGGCGACTGGTTATACGAGAACGGCCTACAGAGATGGGACTGAGACAGAGCTTACCGATGGGACGGAGTACTATTACCGGGTCAGAGCCCTTAATGGTGTCAGCGTCAACTCTTCCGACGTGGGAGGGAATCCCTCCGATGTTGCAAGTGCCGTCTCATCAAACAAGGCAGGTGCGCCTACCAATTTGTCAGCCACGGTGGCCGGGGACATGAGCGAGATCACTCTAGCCTGGGATGGGCCGGCTGAAGACGGAGGCTCCACTATTACTGGGTACAAGATTGAGGTCTCTGCTGATGCAGGGGCAAAATGGGAGACCTTGGAAGAAGAGGAGTTAGTTGCTGACTTGATAACACCGGGGACGCAGAAATTATATTCGTACACTCACAGTCCAGTGGTTTCTGGAACCACTTACACTTACCGGGTCAGCGCCGTCAATGATGCTGGTCCGGGAGCGGCTTCTGCCCCATCTGCGCCTGTATCCATTGATGCAGTCGTGCCGGGTGCGCCGACCAAGTTGGTAGCCACGCCAGCCGTAGCCAGCATCGCTCTAGCTTGGGAAGCACCGGAGATGACCGGAGGGTCTGCCATTACTGGCTACAAGATTGAGGTCTCTTCTGACGCAGGGGCGAATTGGACAGATTTGGAAGCCAATACGGGAAATGCGGATGTAAAATACACTCACACGGGGCTTGACAACAAAGCAACGCGTCATTACCGGGTCAGTGCCATCAACAGTGCTGGCACGGGAGCAGCCTCTGACGTTGCAAATGCGACCACGCACGATGTGCCAGGTGCGATCACCGACTTGGCAGCCGAAGCGGCCGCAGACGCAGGCGAGATCACTCTGACTTGGACTGCACCGGCGGACGGAGGTTCTGCCATTACCGGGTACAAGATTGAGGTTTCTGATGACGCAGAGGCAACTTGGGAGGACTTGGAAGCCAATACGGGAGACGCGAATTTGACCTACACTCACAAAGGGCTTGCCCGCGGAGAGACGCGTCATTACCGGGTCAGTGCCATCAACGGTGCTGGCACAGGAGTAGCCTCTAACGTTGCAAATGCAACCACTAGTGCAGCCGTGCCAGGTGCGCCTACCGGTTTGACGGCCAGTTCCGAGGGGGGGGAGATTAAGTTGAGTTGGACTGCTCCAGCGGAGAATGGAGGCTCTGCCATTACGGGATACAAGATTGAGGTCTCTACTGACGCAGGGGAAACTTGGAAGGACTTGGTAGCCAATACGGGAAGTACGGATGTTACCCATACTGACGACAAGGCTGAGGAGGGAGAGACACGTCATTACCGGGTCAGTGCCATCAACAGTACTGGTACGGGAGAAGCCTCTAACGTTGCAAATGCGACTATAGGCGCCCAGCACCGCTACGCCGTTTCGAGTGGTGGTGGCGGTTCTGGTGACTGCATTGATCCCGCTAATCCGTGTACACTGGAAGCTGCGCTTAGAGCGGCGGGTGGAGCAAACGATACCGTTCTGGTGCGTATCCGAAGAGTCGGAGAGACCGCAACCATTGGAGATGCTATCACGATCGGCAAGACGGTAACCCTTGGAGTTTATGTGAGGGGAGGAAGCGCCGCAGCGAAAGGTGCCGTGAGCTTTACGGAATCAGTGAAGTTGACCGATGAGGGCAGTCTTATGACCCATAAAAATGTCAGCGTCCATTTCGACGAAATTGAAGTCGCGGGAACTCCCTCTATTGATAAGCTGGTCGTCGGAAAAGATTTGACGATTGCGGAGGATGACCCAGACAACACAATGACCTCAGTCCTTGCGGTGGATGAACTGACCGTCAACAGCGGACAGACCCTCACCATCGGAGAGGGTGCCGATGTGCGAGTCCGACTGAAGAAAGGTGCGCCGGGCAAGATGATTGGAAAATTTGAGGTCAAGGGCACCATTGATGGCGGGGGAGATCTCTGGATCGCCCACACTAGTGATGAGCGGGGTGCTTCTGGATTCATGCTGCCTAAACCAGGGGATTATGATCCAGACACGGCGATTCCCCCTTCCAAAGACAAATTCACCGCAGATGATTGCCTGATGGTCACAGGGGGTGGCACGGTCGAGAACGATCTCTATGCTGTCGCCGCCGGGAATGTCTGTGTCGGTCTGGGAGAAATCGGCAACCTCGTTGCCGTAGGAAGTGTTGGTGGGACAGAGGACATTACCACGGACGTCATTTTCAGAAGTGCCGTCACGGTGAACGGAAACGTCCAGCAGTGGAATGATGCCCGGGTTCTTTTCGAGATGAATGCAACGATTGAAGGGGACGTAGCCCTGGATTATGGGGATGCCGGTGTTGGTGCCATGTTTGGTACTCCGAATTCGGATCCCAAGGATTTTGAGCGCGCGACGGGTTCTGGTGTGGAATTTGCTGGTGCATCCAATACCATTGAGGGAGACCTTGATTTGAAATCTGGCAGCAGCACTCAGGCACTCTTTAGCATAGGCAGCAGTGGAAACAGGATGTCCACGGTGGAGGGAGACCTGATCATTGAAGATAGTGGAGGAATCCACTTGGGGGGAGAGCCAGGAGATACGAAAAATGCCAAAGACAATCCCAGAGCGCATAATCTTTCCGTTGAAGGAGATGTGTTCGTCTATGCAGATGCAGAAATCATGATGGGGTCGGCTGCGATGTCAACCATTGAGGCCGACGTATGCAGTGCCCCTGGATTGGGAGATGGAAATAAGGTCATGCTTTCAGGGGATGTCGTATTCACTGAGGGAAAGACGCTGACAATTCCTACCGTGGTCGTTGCAGATGATGTAGAGGTGGAGGAAGAAGGGACACTCAAGGCCACTACCGTCCATATTACCGAAGACGGAGAGCTTGATTCTGATGGAAACGTCGAGGTAAAAGGCGCGCTCGTCCTCCAGGGAGATGGCTTGGAAGGCAGTTTGGCCGGCGACTCCAACGTGAACAACCTCACGTACGCAACCATTGACTCGGACGAGATAGATCTGGGAGATTCAGTGATGAATCTGTCCGTAAATGTTGACGAGGGGAAGGAGTTGCGAATTTCAGAATCGATTACCGTGACTAATCTGGGGCTCTGCAGTGGAGCGCTGGTGCTGATTGATACGGATACAGATGAGAAGACGCTGAGGGTCACTACTCTTCTTACGGTGGCGGATGGCACTCTGAGACTGGATTCGAACAGGCCGGGAAGTATTGGCACGGATCCGAAGGATCCGAAGCCCAATGCTGCTACGAAAGATGATGGCTATATTCTGAAGTATGTGACGGCAGGAGAACGCACCGTTGGCCTTGAGTGGTTCGCTCCTCGTAAAGTGGCAGTAGACCATAAAGATGCGGTCATTATCGTCGACGAGGCAAAATCCCTCGTTGAGGGAGTCCACATCTTCAAGGGACACCTGCATCTGAAAGGAGACGATTCGGATCTGACGATTGGTATGCCAAGTAGTGTGTCCGGTATTGACCCATTCGTCATGGTCGACAACGGGGAACTGCATTCCAACGGCAATAATGTGATGGTGCACGGCACCGTGAAAGTTGCAACAGGTGGCAAGCAAGTAGGCAAGATCATAACCGGTGGTGGGGAACTCCATGTGCTGGGGCAGAACCCCAAAGGGATCTATACGAATGACACCGCAAAGGCCGAGGTCGGCGTAGAAGGAACGATTGATGTGGGGATGGGTGCGCTTCAGTTAGGTCCGGTTTTCACAGCGGCCGTTAATGGTTTGGCAGGAGGCGATCGACCTGATGTGAGATTGACGGTTAGCAAGACAGATAAAGCTGCGGGGACAGTGACGGGTAAGGTTTTCGTGCCGAGGGGAAGTAAGGACACCTTTATCACCGGGGAGGCATTCGACACGGTCGTGCTGGACGGGGCCGGGAACCCCAAGAAGGATGCGAAAGGTGCTGACAACTGGGGCGGAGGACTGTATTTCCATGATACAAAGGTGGTGATTGACAGCTTGGCAGCGATGAATGACGCAGCGGTTGAATTTTATGACCAAGGTGACGTCAAGGCTGACGGGTACGCCATCACCATCACAAAAGATGTTGAGCTCAACTCTGCCAGGATCTATGTGAACCAGAATAATAGCCTCAAATTTGGCGGTGATCTCACTTTCGGCGAGACCGGAGGGATGCGCGTCTGGGATAAGTCAAGTGTGACTGTCATGGGCGACTTCATGCAGAATAAGGGGTCGCAACATGGTGGACATCAAGATGGCACGGGGCTAGCTGGTACTAATACATTCACCGTCATGGGTGACTTCATGGTGGCCGATGGTGCCCACCGGTTTGAGACAAACGCAAATACCTCGATAGTCCTGAAAGGAGACTTCCATTTCGGAGCCGTCAAGGTGGGTTCGGACAAGATGCTCAATGCAGATCTTGAGTTCTCAGGAAAAGAGGCCCAAGCAGTTGGTTCAGCGTCTAAATTAGACCTGGGGAATGTCTTGGTTAACAATTCGGCGGGTCTTGTGCTTAGCGACAGTGTGAGTCAAGGTGCCAGCAGTACGTTGACCCTGACGGATGGAGTCATTAGCAGTGACATGAATAGTACATGGACTGTGAAGAACCCGAATATTGAAGAGGATGTCAGGGGACGGAATAATGCTCTGACAACCTGTGACAGTGACGAAAATTGTGCCAACGTCATCACAGGAGGCTCTCGCCGTTCAAATGTGGTCGCTGGAATCTCCCGTCATGTGGTACATGGGAATTCTGGTGGAGGTGAACCGAGCGGTGGTTACCTGTTTCCTGTTGGAGGTATGGATGGGGATCGGGTTCATTATCGCCCACTGGTCCTGCAACTCGCAGATGATCTGTCGGAAGCGATGCCCGTCACGGTTACTCCAGTGATGGCATCTGAAGATATGATGCCGTCTTGGCCCGCAGATAATATCGTGGTTCATACACAGGATGGTTCACTGACGCTTGATGCGCATGCGGACATCTTCTGGAAGGTGGAGTTCAAAGATGCACCAGACCAGAATCCCCATATTCGTATTGCTGCAGGCGGACTGGTGAATGTGTTTGATGACAGCCGCCTGCGGATTGTGCAGTGGGACTGTGATTGGAGTAATGCGACATTGGCGGGGATGCAGATCAACGGGACGGACGAAGAGTCGTTTGCTGAAAACGGATACGTGAATGGCGTCTTGAATCTCACGCAGCAGAGTGTGGAGATTGGAAAATGTGCAATCCTGGGGGTTGCCGCGAATGGGGTTGAGAATCCGATTCATCGGGATGAAATCACAGGTGGGTTGGCAGAGGTTCAGTTCATTCACAACGCAGTCATACCAGTTCCAGTGGATGTGTCCTTGGATGGTGCACCGCTTCTTTCTGGACTGACCTTCCAGAGTGCGACCGGGTATACGATGGTTAGCGCGGGATCGCATCAGGTGCGGCTCCAGCCGGCGGGCGCTCCTGCCGGGCAGGCAATCAATGTTGAACTCCCAACGCTGCAGGCCGATAAGAGCTATGCGGTAATCGCTCATGGCACGCTTGTCAATAATGCGGTGAAGACGATTGAAACCAGGAAGATGTCCACTGCCACCAATATGGTAGAGGCGATCCTGGTCCATGGCTCTGGGGATGCGGCGGAGGTAAATGTCAATTTACTTGATCCCTACAACAGTAACCAGTTGGACCGGATCGTGACCAAGGAGCTTGCATTTGATCAGACAACGAGGTACCTCCAGTTTGAGCCGGACTTTGTCAACCTTCAGGTGACCGGAAAGGACAACATGGAGATTGTAGTGTTCCAGCTGGATCTGTCAGGACGCCAAGGCGAGGCCTTGATCTTGAACCTGTCAAATATGGCGGCTGCGCTGGAGGTCTACGGCGTAGATGTGAATGGCAATCGGGTTAACAGCTTTGTGGTGACCAACGTCGTAGACGCGGAAGAACTTCCGACGGAGTTCACGCTGCATGGAAACTACCCGAACCCGTTCAATCCGTCGACACGGATCCAGTTTGACCTTCCAGAGACGGCACAGGTAAGCCTGCAGATTGTAGACATGCTGGGTCGCGAAGTGATGACATTGCCAGCGAAGGAATTTGAAGCAGGAGCCAATCGGAGCATTGAGCTCAATGCGATTAATCTTGCCTCAGGGACCTATCTGTATCGGATGATTGCGACAGGAGCGGAGAGCAGGTATGTCAAAACAGGTCGCATGACACTGGTGAAGTAAAGCAGACAGAGTAGCCGAGCTACTCAAGCGTTCAACGAAGCGCCCCGGTACCTTTCGGTATCGGGGCGCTTTTAGTTTTGGCTCTTCCCCCGTTTGTATGGGTAGAACGTTGAATTCTATTGTAAATGTAAGGAGTGTGGAGAGAATTGGCACCTATTTCTTGCATGTTCCAAGTGATCCATCACGATTTTATTTTTTCACTTCATTTTCATCAACGATATGTCCGTACGACCGAGAGACATCAGCCGCCTGTTCGGCGTTCATTCACCGTGGGAGGTTTCCGATGTGACGATTGCGCACAAGACGCGGGAAGTCCAGATCCAGGTAACCTGTAAAGCAGGCCACCGATTTCGGTGTCCAGAGTGCGATACCGAGTGTCCGGGCTATGATCAGCGTCGTCGGCAATGGCGTCACCTGGATATGTGCGCGTATCGTACGCTGGTGGTCGCGGATCTTCCTCGCGTGGAGTGTCCCGAACATGGAGTGCGCACGGTATCGGTTCCGTGGGCGGAACCGAAGGCTCGGTTCACGGCGGAGTTTGAATCTCTGGTGATTGATTGGCTGCAGGAGGCGAGTGTATCGGCGGTGTCGCGTTTGATGGGTGTAAGTTGGAACGCGATTGACGGGATCATGCAGCGCGCGGTCGAACGGGGCCTTGCACGCAGATCGAAGCAGCACATTGCCCATATTGGTGTGGACGAGACCTCATTCCGCAAGCGTCATGACTATGTCACCATTGTGTCCGATCCCAAATCAGGTACGGTGCTGCATGTAGGCGAAGGTCGTAAGAAAGCCTCTCTTCAGGATTGGTATGCCGGGCTTAGTTCGGCGCAGTTGGAGGGCATCAAGAGCGTGAGCATGGACATGTGGCCGGCGTATATCAACGCCACGTTGGACCATGTCCCTGGAGCGGATCAGAAGGTGGCCTTTGACCGGTTTCACGTGGCCAAATGCTTGGGAGATGCCGTGGATAAGGTGCGACGTCAGGAGCACCGGGCCCTGATGAAACAGGGACAGGAAGACCTCAAAGGAACGAAGTATGACTGGTTAACCAATCCCGCCAACCTGTCTCGGAAGCAGAAGATACGCTTTCAGCAGTTGCGCACCAGTACGCGAAAGACGGCCCGTGCATGGGCGATCAAGGAAATGGCCCAGCGGTTATGGCATTATGTGCATCCCACCTGGGCGCGCAAAGGCTGGAAGCGATGGTTGTCCTGGGCCATGAGATGTCGACTGGAGCCAATCAAAGCCGCCGCCAAAACCATCAAAAAACATCTGTGGGGCATCATCAATGCGATCATCCTGAAGGTGAGCAATGGACCCGCGGAAGGCATCAACAGTCGAATCAAAACCGTCAAAATGCGCAGTCGAGGCTTTCGCAACAAACAACGGTTTGCAAACGCCATTTACTTCCACCTGGGAGGACTTGATCTATACCCCGAAGGCGTTCAAAGATGAGTTTACCCACTGATAAAGGGGAAGAGCCTTAGTTTTAGGTGATCTGTGGTGAGCCATCATGGCAATCCATAGCCCAAGTTTAACGTGCGCCGTGGAAAGGCGCGTTTTCCTAGCGGGTGCGAAACCCGCCCATTAACTATCGTTCCAAATGGTAGCATTCGTAGCGTGTTATGGAGGTAACGACATAGCATGAAGCACTTCGGAGTAAACGGGCCACATTTAAGGTGGCTTAGCGAGCAGGCGGGCCAGAACACGCGTGAACGTCGAGCAGGCCTCGAAACGGGTAATGCGAGAGACGACCTTCCGTTAATATGGGGAAGTCTGCCATGTGATCGGGAAGCGAACGATGTATGCACCGACATGTCTCGCCGGGGTATTGACGCTGGCACGTCTGGAAGATGGAAAGCGTGGCAACACGGGAAGCCCTATCGGTGCCTTTGCACGAGGCAAACTGGCATCCTGCGAGGGACAGGCCGGGCCGGTAGGGTGGCGGATGGGCCCGTATTACTGAAGACGCAGGGTAATGCCTGTCGAGGGAAGGGGTCCTGAATCGGGCATGGCAGGTAAAGGAAAAAGGGACATGACTACTGACGAGAGTCTAAGAGGGTCAACTCGGGTTCAGGCTTTCCAGCACCTCCTCCATGCGAAAGCGAAGGAAGAACCTGAGCGGCGATTTCATGCGCTTGCGGACAAGGTGTGGCGGATGGATTTTCTCTGGGAAGCGTGGGCACTGGTACGCCGCAATGGCGGATCGGCGGGCGTGGACGGGGAAACGATCCAAGACATTGAGGCCAACGGTGTGGCATCGTGGTTGAGGGAACTGTCGCAGGACCTTCGGGAGGACACGTACACACCGCAACCGGTGCGTCAAGTGTTGATTCCGAAAAAGCAGCCGGGGAAGTTTCGTCCATTACATATTCCTACGGTCCGGGACCGCGTGGTGCAAACCTCCGCGTGGTTGGTACTTTGGCCAATCTTTGAGGCCGATTTGCAGCCGGAACAGTATGGGTATCGTCCTGGACGCAGCGCAAAGGATGCGGTACGCCGGATCCACGGGTTGCTCAATCAGGGGCACCGGGAAGTGGTAGACCTGGACTTATCGAATTACTTTGGGGAGATCCCGCACGCAGAACTGATGCGAAGCGTAGCGCGTCGAGTCAGTGATGGCCGCATGCTGCGGCTGCTCAAGGCGTGGCTGGTGATGCCGGTGGTGATCCAGGATAAGCAGGGTCGCAAATGCACCACCAACCCGGGGCGTAAGACGCGGAAAGGAACCCCGCAAGGGAGTCCGATCTCGCCACTGTTGAGCAACATCTACATGCGCCGCTTCATCCTTGGCTGGAAGCTGTGGGGGTATACCCGACAGTTCTCCGCGGAAATTGTGTGCCACGCCGATGATTTGTGCATTTTGGGCCATGCGCCTGCACAGACGATGCTCACAGTTGCCAAGCGACTGTTCAACAAGGCAAAGCTCATCGTGAATGCGGAGAAGACCCGATGCTTACGGTGTCCAGAAGAGGCATTGCACTTTTTGGGGTACCGAATTGGATGGAATTATCGTCGTCAGTCCGGGAGTCGCTATATCGGCACCCGACCGAGCCAGGCGAGCGTCCAGAGCATCTGCCGTCGAATCAGCGAGCAAACGGATGCCCGCTATGGACTACGATCTCCCGAGGAAATGGTGGCAAAACTCAACCGGATGTTGTCCGGCTGGGCGAACTACTTCACATTGGGACAGGTCAGTCCAGCGTATGCATCGATTGATCGGCACGCGGCTTGGCGGCTGCGACAGTGGTTCTGTCGGAAGCACAAGATGAAGTCCGGTAAATATGTGCGATTTTCGGATGTGATTCTGTACGAGAAGTATGGGATCGTGCGTCTTGAGCGGAAGATGAAGGACCTTCCGTGGGCGAAGGGCATGCGCCCGATTGAGAGCCGGATGCGGGAAATCCGCACGTCCGGTTCGACGAGCAGGGGGCGGAAACGGGGTTAAGGAAGCCGGACTGAGGCCCGGAACGAAAGTGACGGATGAGCCACCGGATCCTAAGAGTACCGCGCCGCCCCCTGACTCTACATAAAATACTGATTCCAGCGTTGAGCGGGGGCTTTCGGCCCGATTCAGGCCGATTAGGGCACTACCGATTGGCATGGATTGGGTCTGTTCAGATCGTGGTGATTTCCGTTTCAAGTGGACGCGGCTCGATCTTCAGCGCCTCGTAAATTTCGCGTTGATCTGCATCGGGATCCGAGGTGAGGCGCGTGTGCACGGCTACGTGATCGTTTCGTGTTTGATGGATGGTAGCCCGTCGTTGGGACGAGAGCACATTGCGAATGGTGGTCCAACTCCAGGAGATTCCCTGTTGCCGCAGGTAGGTTCGCACCACTTGTACGACCTGATACGCAAGCACAGTGATGAACAGATGCCCTTGGGTGCGTTGATCGGTTTGGTGAAAGATAGGCCGCAATCCCAACTCACTCTTGAGCGAGCGGAACACGGCCTCCAGATCCGTCAGCATGATATAGGTCTGCCACAGCTGAGCGGTGGAAAGCTCCATGACGTTGGTCCTCAAGCGGTAGGTGCCGGGATCGGTCCACATCGAATTCGCTTTCGGCCGCGCACGCCACTTCACCTGCACCGCCTTCTCTTGCTTCTCATCGGCAATCACCTCAATGTCGTAGTGCTGTCCAATCCCACCACTGCTTTTCTTGAATCGTCCAATCCGCTCCCAAATCCGCGAAAGCTTCTTCGTCGTCTTCGGTCGGGATAACCCCTGGTCCAACTGCGTGAGCTGTGCTTCAAACTTCGCACGACGACGTGCCACCATGGCTTGCTCCTTCTTGATCCGTTGGCTCGAACGACAATAGACCCGGACCTCTTCCGAGTCCCGGACCTCATACAGTTCTACGCCGTTATCCAACTCGGTCACCTCTTGATCTGCCGGATCAAAGACCCGGGCCCGCTCCCGACTCATCACCAGATATCTGTACTTGGCCTGGCGAAGCCATTGCACGTTTTCCGCGGTTGCAATCCCCCGATCCATAATCACAATGGCCTCGTTCGGGGCATCCGCTTCCTGGAGCATCGTTTGGAGGGTCTCCGCCTCTGCCGTATTGCCGGCATAGATCTTTGAGCGCCGCACAAATCCACTCCCATCCAGAACCAGAGCCAAGGTGATCAGAGGACGATCATTCCGCTTCTCCTTGGACCGCCCACGCTTGGCCAACGATTGAGCAGATCCCGATCCCGCCAGATAGGTATTGGTCAGATCCAACAGCGTCACCGTACATCCCAATCCAAACAGGGACATGGCTTCGGTGAATACCTGCGATTCAATCGCATCGCGGTGCTTCACCAGTTGATCGGAGGCCCGGTAGAGATGCATCAAACTCATGCGCTGGAACGATCCTCCCAGGAATTCCCCAAGACCGCTCTCGTTACAGAGCCACGCATAGGTTGCGCGCTCGGAAGCAGGCTTGGCCAAGCGTCCGACAATCGCCCCCAATGCCGCATGCTGGGTCTTGGGAGTCATCCCAAGGCCCCGCAACAGCTTCGGGATTCCCAGCTGGTTCAGGGCCCACAAGGACACATGTTCCACCCCCACACTCCGCACCATGCTCATACGGGTAGAGGCGACATCCACCGTGTGCCATCTCGGATCCAGTGGCTCGCCCTGGGCCAGCTTTGCCTGTCGCAGCCGCTCGGCCTGCTTGGCGAACAACTGCCCAACGATGGCCTCGGCCTGATCCTCCAACGGTTTGGGCAAGGGCGGCAGGAGCGAGACCTGCCCCTGGAGAAGTTCGTCAATCCGGCGGCAGAGCAGAGGCCAGTCGGATTCCTTGACCGGAAATTGACTTCCCAGATGCAGGAGCGTCTCCTGCTTCACCTTGGCGCCGTAGCGGACATTGTGAACGAGCCGGAACGCATGATAGGTGGTTCCGTCCTTCATGGTCCGGGTCATGGTTTTTCGGATAAACATGATGGCAGGAAACGAAGGGGGCCGGCGAAGGTTCCCACAGAAAACGCATTATGGCACTACAATCGTCCGAATCCACGAACGACGCAAAAGGAAATGGGCCAATGCAGGCTGGAATCAAAGGTTCGGGGCCAAGGTCAGGCGAAAAAAAAACTAAAAAAGGCCCCAAAATGGGGCCTCGTGTTAAACTTGGGTTAACATGAATATTGTTACCCAATATGTACTGCTGGGTTGAAGTGCAGGGTATGGTCGTAACTGCAGATACAGATTCTAATGTACATGCTCAAACCGAGCATGTTTGATTATTCTCTAACTTTGATACACACTGCTCTCTTCTGCCGAGGGAGCTTAGATGTTTATCCAAGTAGTCCAACCATGAAAGATATCTTCGTTTTGAGTGCCACACGCTCCCCGATTGGGCGTTTTGGAGGCGTGCTTTCATCACAAAGCCCTGCCATTCTTGCGGCTCCAGTTTTTCGATCAGTACTGGATCAGGCAGCGGTATCGGATCGGTTGGTGGACTTGATTCTGATGGGGCATGTTTTAGGAGGCGGTCATGGGCAGTTGGTCGCACGTCAAGCGGCGAAGCATGCGTCAATTCCTGATTCCGTAGATGCAGTTGGCGTTGATATGGTGTGCTCTTCGGGGATGATGAGTTTGATGATGGGTTCTGCCTTCATCCAGTCTGGCATTTCGAATTTGATTCTGGCAGGTGGAGTTGAATCCATGTCCCAGACGGGGTTCGCACTCTCAAGCAAGGCCCGATGGGGATATAAATACTTGTCTGAGCCGAAAGAGGGGGTCATTGATTTACTACACAAGGATGGACTTTCAGATCCAATCAATGGGGAGTCTATGGGTGTGCAGGCAGAGCGCTTGGCACAAAGAGTCCAGATCAGTCGCCGGGAGCTTGATGAAGTAGCTGCCGAATCTCATGCACGTGCACATTCGGCAACCCTGCAAGGCCGATTCAAAGCAGAGATCACCCCCATCCCCACAAAAAAGGGAATTCTTGAACAGGACGAAGGAGTTCGACCAGAAACCACTGTAGAAACACTTTCCAAACTGAAACCGGTTTTTGCGCAAGATGGTGTGTTGACGGCTGGAAACAGCAGCCAGATTAGTGATGGATCAGCTGCAATCTTGCTTGCAAGCGGGGAGTTTGTGCGTGGCCACAGGCTACAGCCTATTGCTCGTGTCCTAGGGCATGCTTGGACTGCAGGGATCTGGGAGCGTTTTGTAGAGGCACCGATTGAGGCTTCGCAGCGTGTGTTGAATATCGTAGGAATGCAGATAGCAGATATTGATCTTTATGAGAATAATGAGGCATTCGCCTTGAGCACGTCGCTATTTGCGAGGGAACTGGGGATTGACCGCGCGAGGTTGAATGTGAACGGGGGGGCAATCGCGCTCGGGCACCCAATCGGATGCTCAGGGGCCAGAATTATCGTGACACTCATTCATGCACTGAGAGCACACGGAAAATCATTGGGTCTTGCAGCACTCTGTCATGGGACGGGGGGAGGGACTGCTTTGGCACTTGAGATATTATAATTCTCAGAGGGAGCGAGAGTCATATCTCCGTACGGCCTTCGGGAAACTTGGCGAACACCTTCAGCACTGCCTAAAACAAGCCTAGTAAGGGGCCAAGATGTCTCAGACAGCTGGACTTGGCGCCTCACTGCGTGGAATTCCAGATCATGGGTGGGGCGTCCTGCCAGTTGGCAAGAGAGCTCAATGCCCGATCGGACACATGACGACATCGCCATCAGATGTATGTACTCGAATGAGTGCTCCACCACCGTTGAGGTCCCCGTCAACTCGTGAGTCATCAAGATCTCCCGAAAAGTTTGAAAAAGAATTCATCCTTACATCTTGTGCTCTGATATTCAATGTAGCAGGGAGATCCTGTGGCATTGAAAGGAGTGCGTCACCAGAGGAGATTGTCACACTGATGTTTTCGGGGTCAATCAGTCCTAATTCCACATCGCCATCGCTAGTTCTGAGAGTCAAACTTCCAGTAACCTTCCCAACTTTTATCTCACCATCGGATGTTCGTGCTTCTGCGCCGGATGAGATGATTTCACCGATCATAAGATCGCCATTGGATGTTTTTGCATCCAATTTTCCATCTACGGAGTCAATCAGGATGTCTCCATCAGAGGTTTGAATTCGTAGGTCACCGACAACATCGCCCAGTTTGAGATCGCCATCGCTGGTTTTGACCGAAATAGAATTGCCCTCTAGCCGGTCAGCGTCAATGTCTCCATCTGAAGTCTGTATAGCGATTTCTTCGCCGGAGGCAGTTCCAATACTGATATCTCCATCACTGGTCTTAACTGAAACAGAAGTTCCTTCTAACCATGTAGCTTCAATATCTCCATCACTGGTCACAATCGTTGCTCCAGCGATTAACTCATCAATGACTAGGTCTCCATCAGAGGTACGGATATTCGAGGAGATATTGGGTGGCATGTTGATCGCTACATGAATATGTGCTGAGTTACGCCAGTCATACGAATTTCTGTAGGGCTTTTCTCTTTTTGAATGTACATGCAGTGTTCCACCGTCAAGTTTGACACTGAAATTTTGCTTCTCGTAATAGCCCATCGCTTTGTCACGGTCGTTACCTTCCACAGTAACTTGCACCTCAACAGTGGATACATCAGACGTATTGACGGTAACATCGGCATCTTCGACGCTGACCATGAGGTCACGAACTTCATCAACAGCATACTTCTCGTCAACTGGGGTAAGTGTGATCTGCGCCTGAACCGAGGTCGTAACCATAATCAAAGTCAAGGCGGCCGGAATGAATTTGGGATGTACGTACATTGGGATCGGTTTTTTTTTGAAATGCTGAATCTGCCCTACGCAACAATTCATAGCCAAGTTGCAGATAGCTCGTTGGAGATCTTCTGTTTTCGCCAAAAGGCACAAGATTCCCCCGTTGGGCGTTCCACGAGATTCTGAATTATTCTCTCTATGGTGACATACAAAAGCACTGCACAGATTCGAGCGGAATTTTTAGAGTTTTTCCGTGAGAAGGGGCATACAATTGTTCCAAGTGCCTCTATGGTCCCTGCGGATGACCCTACGCTGCTCTTTATCAACTCGGGGATGGCGCAGTTCAAAGAGATCTTCCTAGGGCAGGAAACGCGGTCGTATGTTCGCGCGGCAGATACCCAAAAGTGTCTACGGGTATCTGGAAAGCATAATGATCTTGAAGAGGTGGGACATGATACGTACCACCATACCTTTTTCGAAATGCTCGGCAACTGGAGCTTCGGGGATTATTTCAAGGAGGAAGCGATTGACATGGCCTGGGAGCTATTGGTAAACCGCTGGAAACTTCCCGAGGACCGATTGTATGCAACCGTGCATAAGGGGGATGTTGCCCTGAATCTTGCCGCGGACGAAGAGGCTGCCACTTTATGGAGACGTTATCTCCCCGAGAATCAGGTTTTGTATGGTAGCACGAAAGACAACTTCTGGATGATGGGGGAGACAGGCCCTTGCGGTCCCTGCTCCGAAATCCATATTGACCTGCGCCCTGATGAATTGCGTCAGCAAATTCCCGGGCATGAATGTGTGAATGGCGATCTCCCAACGGTGATTGAGCTGTGGAATCTAGTGTTCATTCAGTATAACGCTCAGGTGAACGAACCATCGGCCAGCGAAAGTGCCTCGACTGACACTGCCCAATCGCCAGTGAACCTGCTCCCATTATCCGCCCGTCATGTAGATACGGGGATGGGGCTGGAGCGTCTCGCGGCGGTGATGCAGGGCAAGATCAGCACCTATGATACAGATGCGTTCAAGAAGCTTTTGGATCAGTTGGCAGAATTGACACCGATCCCCGGTATCCAAGGCTATGATGATATTGATTCTGCGTTGGACATAGATGCAATTCGCGTGGCAATGCGGGTGGTCGTAGATCATATTCGCGGGATCGTAGTCGCGATTGCCGATGGGGTGGTCCCCGGGAACGTGGGACGGGCGTATGTGATTCGCAGGATCCTGCGCCGAGCGGTACGCTATGGGTATACCACACTAAATATCAAGGAGCCATTCCTTTGCCGCCTGGTGCCGGTTGTGATCGAATCTCTTGGAGAGATTTTTCCGGAATTGCAGACTAAAGACAAGCTTGTCACAGAAAATATTCGCGGGGAAGAACGTGCATTCTTGCACACCCTGGGACGTGGGTTAGCACTGTTTGATCGGGTATGTGATTACATAGATGGGGTCATTTCCGAGGAGGAGGACGCGTTTGTGGACCGATTACGGGAAGATGCCTCGGTCCAGGATCTCCTGCGGAAAGCCTACGCAAGTACGATGGACAGGGCAGAGCCAGACGAAATGCTTCGCCGGTTTATCTCGGTTGTCAAGCTGAGCCGTATCCCGGGAGAGGTTGCATTTCTATTGCATGACACCTATGGGTTCCCCATTGATCTGACGCAGCTCATGGCCCGCGAGCGGGGGCGCCGGGTTGATATGTCACGCTTTGAAGAGTTGATGGCAGAGCAGAGGCACCGCGCACGCAGTGCGAAGGTTGCAGTATCCGCTAGTCCGATCGTGATAGAACTGAAGGTAGGGCGGCCAATCGGAGAGGTACCCAAGAGCCACAAGTCGAAGTTTGTTGGCTATGAGCAGACTGCTCTTGAGGGAGCACGAGTCATTGCATCTGACGAAGATGCGGGAGTCATCGTGCTGGATCGGACCCCTTTCTATGCGGAAAAAGGAGGTCAGATTGGAGATACCGGAACGCTGAATTTCGATGGCGAAGTGATCCAGGTGACAGACACGCAGGTTGTAGGAAGTCAGGTTGCTCACAAGGTTGAACGCTTCCCATCTACGCTGAAGTGCCCAGTGCTGGCTATTGTAGATGCGGAGCGCCGTCATCGCATTGCGAAGCATCATACGGCAACACACCTGATGCATGCTGCACTACGAGAGGTTCTGGGGCCTGGAGTAGAGCAGAGGGGGTCGCTGGTAGCAGAAGGACATCTACGGTTTGATTTCAACCACTATGAACGGGTGAGTGTGGAAGATCTCCGCCGTGTTCAGGATCGGGTCAATGAGCAGATACAGCGAAATATCACCGCGGAAATTGATCCAGAGGTTCCCTACAAAGAAGCATTGGCACGAGGGGCAACAGCACTCTTTGGAGAGAAGTATGGGTATGTGGTTCGTGTGGTTACGTTCGACCCAGCGTTCTCGGTAGAATTATGCGGGGGGATTCATGTGCAAGCCACGGGTGAAATAGGGCTTTTTATCTTGCAATCTGAAGGGTCAATTGCCACGGGGATCCGCCGCGTCGAGGCTATTGCGGGAGTGGATGCGGTCAATATGGTGACCCGGGAGCGGGCTTCACTGGAGCAAACTAGGAGGCAGCTCAGAGGATCAAAGCGCCCTGTTGAAGAATCTGTGGCAGAGCTTCTTGAAGTGAATCGTTCCCTTCAGAAGGAGGTCGAAAAACTTCGTCATGAGCGACTTTCCGCACAACTGGAAGGAGTGCTGAGCAATATGGTCACCGTGGATGGCATCCATTTGGCTGCCGGGCAGATTGATGATGCAGATATGGATATGTTACGGGCACAGGGGCAGGAGCTTCGTCAGCGCCTGAAAGCATCCAGTGTAGGGATCCTGGGTGCAAGGGATCCTGGGGGGCAAAAAGCTTATTTAGTGGCTGTTGTGACGGATGACTTATTATCCAAGGGCGTGAATGCAGGGAAGATTGCTGGTCACTTTGCACGCCAGATTGGTGGTGGCGGCGGGGGTCGGCCGGAGCTTGCTACAGCGGGTGGACGCGAGCCTGAAAAGCTTGGTGCTGTACTCAAGAATGCGCCGGAGTCGATTCGCAGCGTATTGCCTGCATCGGTATAATCACGAACAAACCACTTTTCGTATTCGTTCACGGGGATTTTCGGAGGGGTGCCGGAGTGGTCGAACGGGGTGGTCTCGAAAACCATTGTAGGTACTGCCTACCGGGGGTTCGAATCCCTCCCCCTCCGCTTCCTTCTGGGACCCGGATATTCTGCCGGGCATAAGATAATTCTGAAAGTCACACCTCCCCCAAGTGTTATTCTATACCAGAGGCTCTCTAGGAATTTATATTTCGCCATAATAAGATATTTGCCCGTATCTCCCATTCTAAATCTGATGCTCTTTCTCCACATTTAGGTCATCGGATTCAGAGGAACTGCTCCCGCATCATTAAGTATCCCACAAGGAAACAATCCAACTCAAATCTTATTATATTGGATGGCAGAGCAAATCGCCCACGACGATATAAGTCAAACTACGCGTGCTTTTACCTTACTTCGTAAGTTGAGTAAGGGTGAGAAGCTGGCATCAAGTGAAACCCATGAACTTTTACAAATTCAAAAGAAAATGGCATCTTCAGATGTGATTCCCCAACTACAAAGCGGACTAGAGACTCTGAACAATAAGATTGATGCTCAGAACAGTAAGATTGATGCTCAGAACAGTAAGTACAATGTCTTGATCGTCATCATCTCTATTATCGGTGCTGCACTGACGATCGCGCTCTCAATCAACTAGCCTGAGTTCCAACAGGTGGCTTAGAGTGTTACGTGTGCCTTCACTTTGCTATGTAGGTTGAGTAAGGGGGGTGGGCTAACATCAAGTGGGACCCATGAACTTTTGCAGATCCAAAAGAAAATGGCATCTTCAGATATGATCTCCCAATTACCAAGTGGACTCGAGATTCTGAGCAGTAAGATTGATGCTCAGAGCAGCAGGACTGAAGCCAATATTGATGCTCAGAACACTAAGTACAATGTGCTGATCGTCATCATTTTCATCATTGGTGCTGCGCTGACGATTGCGCTCTCAATTAATTAGCCTGAGTTCCAACAGGTGGCTTAGAGTGTTACGCGTGCCTTTGCCTTGCATGTAAGTTGAGTCAGAGGGGATAGCATCGAGTGAAACCCACGAGCTTTTGCAGATCCAAAAGAAAATGGCATCTTCAGATATGATCCCTCAATTACAAAGTGGACTTGAGATTCTGAGCAATAAGATTGATGCTCAAAACAGTAAGATCGATGCTCAGAACAGTAAGATTGATGCTCAGAACAGTAAGTACAATGTCTTGATCGTCATCATCTCTATTATCGGTGCTGCACTGACGATCGCGCTCTCAATTAACTAGTCTGAGTTCCAACAGGTGACTTAGAGTGTTACGCGTATCTTCACCTTGCTATGTCAGTTGAGTAAGGGTGACAGGTTAACATCAAGTGAAAGCCACGAGCTTTTGCAAATCCAAAAGAAGATGGCATCTTCAGATATAATCTCCCAATTACAAAGTGGCTTAGAGACTCTGAACAATAAGATTGATGTTCTGAACAGTAAGATCAATGCGTTGATTGTCATCATCTCCATTATCGGCACTGCACTGACGATCACGCTCTCAATTAATTAGCACAGCTTGGATTTTTGGATAGTTCGGTCAGTGAATGGTTGTACCCGAAGACCGATATGGATAGTTTAGCCAGGCAACGGCTCAACTGTCGTAATTGGATAGAGCTGTGTGGCATATTGCTGATCTGTAGAGAGACCTGATAATTCTGGTTTGGGGGCTGATAGTGCCGATCAAAGTTTACCCGAATGCAGGTATAGGTTGGCAGGCGATGGCTTATTTCACGGGCATTTGTGTGGGTGAACTGGATTCATCTGGAGCCTATCCCAACGCACTGCAAGGGAACTGCATCATCCTACCGCATTCGAAATACAAACCCTTGGCACACCACGACAAGTTCTTCGGATGAGTTATTTTTTCGTGTACCCTGAGTAGTCAAATGACATCTTATTTGCGGTCGTCATGGGTCCGTAGTCAGGCTACAGGAATGCAGAGCAAAAACAAACAACGAAACTCAAGGTAATTCAGAGGCATAAGAATGGGCGCCCGTTCTGATCCGAAATCGTAACTTCCCGGTCTATGATGGTTCAATGAGAAGTAATTGAACATTCGCGTCCAATCGTTCCAATCTTTGTTCGTATGGTTCACAGGGTGTCAAAATCTCTGATTGCTTTTACGATTGCATTTCTGGTCCCCTCGTCTGTTCTGGGGCAATACTACGAACCTGTTGTGCGGCCGCTGGGGAGTAAATACCGCGTTCATAAAACGCAGCATTTTGAGATCATTTTTGAAGAAGGAAGTGAGGTAGAGGCCTGGCAGATTGCATTCATCTTGGAGCGAACACTCCCCGAGGCACAGTCTCTTTCCGGGTTGGCCGGGAAGATGTGGATGCCAGTGGTCATAAACAACTCCAACGATCGGGCCAACGGATACGTTCATACCCATCCATTTCGACAAGAGATCGAAGTTCCTCATATCAAGGGGAACCGGATAGGGACAAGGTCCGATTCCTGGATTGAAGCAGTTGCGACGCATGAACTGGTGCATGCCACACAAGCGCAGGCAAGTGGATCGTGGGGGCTTGGAAAGATCCTTCGTTGGTTTGCTCCCGATGCTGCGCGCGCACTGAATCTGTCTTTGCCACCGGGCTTGAATGAAGGGGCTGCAGTTTATTTTGAGAGCCCAGGCTCCCATAGTGCGGGACGGCTGAGGGATGCCCGATTTCAGATGCAGTACCGAGCCGCAGCGGCATCCGAACGCCCATGGAGCCTGTCACAGCTCTTTGAATCGTCCCGTTATGGTTTTCATGCCAATCGTCACTATATCGGAGGCGCCAACTTTTTTGCCTGGCAGTTTTCAAAAGATCAGGGTCTCTTTTTTGAAAAGATGCGGACCCGGCGCTATCGTAACCCAGTCCGATCAACGGGGCTGGATTTACGCCGTACCACCGGGCAGCCTTTAGATGAATTAGTCAGTGAGTTTCGGCAGGAGACTGTTCCAGAAGTCCATCGACGTCCAAGACAGCCAGATCCCATTGCAGAGAGTCCTGGTATCCTGCAGCGCCGGCCGCAATGGCTGAACGATTCGACGCTTGTCGTATACAGGAGAGGACTCAATGAAACTCCGGGACTGTATAGTCTGGATATTGAAAGTGGGGCTACGAAACGCATCCATCCCGTCCTGTTACCTGAAGATGCGTGGTTTAGTGTGGCAGACAAAGTCATACTCTATTCCCGCTATGTTCCAGATCGGTTTTCAACGCTGGCTTCATCTGCAGATATATTCAAGTACGATTTATCTGAGAATCGGGAGAGACGTCTAACTCACGGAGCTCGTGCCCATGCTCCCGTACAAAGTTCCTCTGGTATTTGGGCACTTCAAAATGATGGACAGCGCAACACTTGGATTGAAGTTGATGCGGTTGGCAGTATTCAGACGATTCGCGGCCGAAGTCAGGCAGATCTTATCCAGATTGCGCCCACTGCGGAAACCACTGCTGTTCTGGTTCGACACGATCGGGAGCAGGTAATTTATCGTGCGGACTCAAGTGGGGTGTTGGAACCATGGATTTTCATGGATGACGCAGCGATTCGTGAACTCTCATGGAGTTCGGATGGACGATATCTCCTCTTTACCGCAGAGTGGGGTGGCGTAACCAACGTTTTTTGTCATGACCTGAAATCGAAGCGTACCTTGCAGCTTACGGATGTTCTGTATGGGGCATTAGACCCAATCCTTTCTGAAGACAATCGCATCCTCGTTTATGTTGACTACCAGCATGAGCACTATAATGTTGTGGCTGTGGAATTTGCCCCAGAAGAGGGAGTTGAGGTATCACTTACGCCCGTAAGTGAATTGCCTGGGATTTCCCCCAGATTGGAACTGCCGGAGGATTTCTCCCACGAGCCGTACAGGTTGGGGGAGAGGCTTTTCCCTCGAATGTTTTTACCGGTAGGTGTGTGGTCAAATGATACTCCAGAAAGAAGATTGGGGCTGGGTGGTGGATTGGGGATTCATGGGAGTGATCCTCTTCGCCGCCTGACCTATGCGATGGAGACAACGCTACAGGCACGAAAGCTCTGGGCGCGGGCAGAGGTGAGTGCAGTCTTTCGTCCGTTGATCGCGACGATTGATGTCTATAATCAGCCTGATGTTGCCGTTGCCAGAGTCCTTACGCAGGAAGATGGAAAAGAAACCATCCGGGATATCACCTATGGAGAGCAATCCACGGGAGTTGGAATGATACTTACTCTCCCACTTCGCTTTGAAGCGAACGTGCGTCACAGTTACGCCAGCATCCTTGCAGGTGTACGCAGTGAGCGGACACGGTGGTTCAGCTTGGATGAGAATCCAGTTCCATATCGCAGAGATACACGTCAATCCCTTGCCGAATGGGAGCGTAGCACACGTGTGGATATAGGCGTTCTACTCGCGTTAGGTCTGCAGCAGAATACACGGGATGTGCGGCCAAACAGAGGGACAGTTCTTGGAGTATATGGACGCGCAGATGTGATCCGAGAACGTGATCCAAGTCGGACGGGTCTCTACATGAGACTCAATCAGTACTGGTCCATCTCCCGGAGGTGGAACACGAGCATGATACTGGGTGCGTCTCTATTGTCTCAAAGTGGTGCAGGGGTATATAGCCGGTCACTAGTTCTTCCCAGGGGACATGAAGCATTTCTGGGCGGGGGGGCGCATGTTCGGGTCGATGCAGAAATTCTCCAACCCGTTTGGTACATGCAAGATGGATTCCTGACCGTACCTTCATACTTCAAGGTTCTCTACGTGTATGGATTTGTACAGAGAGTAGTTGTAAGCCCAGATTATCGTGGCAACTGGTCGGCTGGGCTCGGGATGGGGCTTCAGTTCCGGCTTCTGCATTATTTGGATCTGGAAGTACGTGCATCTTTTAATCCATTGGATTTTAGTAAGGGATACTTCACGCTCATGTAATCTCCTACACTGGCTGGATATCCAATGAACGAACAAATTGAGCCAAATTTTGTACGGGCGGCAGGAAGCAGTTTTTACGCATCAATTATTTGAACTGGCAGGAACTGCAAGTGCGATCAACCTGTTTTTCGTACGTGGTATAATGAAGAGGGATTCTGTCAGTTCATGCTTGATGAGATCAGGAGGATTTACTGAGCCTTTTGAGTCATGGAGCTTTGTATATGTCAAACCAGTCTATCCGGCTTAGGCCCTGGTATCAAAACCAAACGATGATGCGACAGATTGGCCTCATTTGTGTTTTAGCGGGATTTGTATCTGCCCCAATTGCTCAGGAATTCCAGTGTACCGCGCAGGTAAACTATCGGCAACTTGAGGGCTCAGGCTTTTCGTTTCTTGATGAGTTGGAGGGGGAGATTGAGGATTATATGAACAACAATAATTGGACGGAGGATCAGTTTGAGGTGCATGAACTCATTGAGTGTTCCATCCAGGTTGTGATTCAAGAGAATTTTACGTTGACTTCCTTTCGAGCACAACTGATTTTGAACAGCACCCGTCCAATATACGGGACCATGGCAAAGACCCCCATGTTGCAGATCAATGATGAGGCGTGGGATTTTAATTACTCACAAGGAACCCCCCTGGTATTTGAAGTCGAGCGATTCGATGGACTTACATCTGTACTGGACTACTATGCCTATCTTATGCTGGGTTACGATTATGATTCGTTCAGTGAATATGGTGGGGAACAACATTTTCAGAAAGCCAAGCGTATCCAGCAGTTGGCCGTAGCTACGAATGCTGTGGGATGGAGCACCATAGATGTTGATGGGCGTGCACGGATTGTAGATCAAATGACAAGTCCGCGGATGCGTCTCCTTCGCCAAGTGTATTATCAGTATCACATGGAGGCATTGGATTTATTTACCTTGGACATGGAGGCTGCACGTGCCAAAGTATTGGAGGTTTTACAAACTATGTCTGATCTATACGATGATCAGTCTAGGCAATATGTCTTCGACATTTTTTTCAGCACAAAATCCAAAGAACTGGTAGGAATGTTCCAGGACGCGGAAGAACGTGGACAAGTGTATGACCTTCTTTCTGATGTGGATCCTTCCCGGCTGTCCAACTATAACGTATTAATCGAATAAAATCATGAAGCGGGTCATCTTAATAGTATTGACAGGCATGGGGCTTTGTGCTGTTGCCGTAGTTGGATTTACCTTGCGGCCAGGCGGCCAGGAGGCAAAGCCAACGATGGTTGTCTATAAATCTCCAACGTGTGGGTGCTGCGTCAAGTGGGCGGAGCATATGGAGGCCGCCGGTTTCGAAGTGGAGTCCCGTAATATGCGGGCTATGGGTTCAATCAAAGCGGAACTGGGGGTGCCACAGGCCGCACATTCATGCCACACCGCAGTCGTAGACGGGTATATAGTGGAAGGCCATGTGCCGGCTCTTTATGTACATAAATTGCTTGAAGAGAGGCCCGATATACCAGGCATAGCGGTACCGGGGATGCCCATTGGATCGCCAGGAATGGAGGGTCCGAATGCGCAACCCTACGAGGTCGTAACATTCAATGAGGAAACAGTTACGGGTGTCTACGCTCGGGTGGATCCGTAGTATTCATGGCGATACTCTCAATTCGTTTGTTTGGTGATTCCATTCTTCGTCAACAAACCAAGCCTGTCGAATCTGTTGACACAGAGGTTCAAAAATTGATTGTCGATATGATTGAGACGATGCATAATGCTGAAGGGATTGGCCTTGCCGCCCCGCAGGTTGGGCGATTAGAGCGTCTCTTTGTTGTAGATGTCTCGGGGTTGAAGGAGGATATGCCGGAGGATGTGAGGAATAATTTGCCCGAGCAACCTATGGTATTCATTAACCCTGAAATTACCTGGGAATCAGAGGATGAAGAAGAATTTGAAGAAGGATGCCTTTCCATCCCGGATATCAGAGAACCTGTATTTCGACCAGAATCTGTACAGATCACCTACCGGGATGGAAATATGCAGGAGCACACCCAGACGGTTGATGGGATTCTTGCCCGCGTAATCCAGCATGAGTACGATCATCTAGAGGGGATCCTGTTCACGGATCACATCAGCGCATTTCGTCGCACGATCCTTAAGCGGAAGTTGACTGAAATAGCACGTGGTAATATTTGTGCGGATTATCCGGTACAACCAGTGTAGATCATATTCCCTATTTTCACCGGTTATAGAAGATCATGGACATGAAGATTTGGGTATCAGTGTTTTCAAAAAACCGAATGCTGGTTGGGGTAGCGTGCACTGTTCTTCTTGTTTCGGGGGTTGTATCCCCAAGGGTTATAGCCCAGGACGACTCCCGAATTTCGATTGTGTTACCCACGGATAATGATGCATTTTTCCGGGGTGGTGGACCGGAATTCTATATGGGAACGTATCGTCAGCCAAGGCCTAATGAAAAGCCCGGCTGGACGGCAGGACAGTACGGCTTTGTACGGAATGTGCGTCGTACAAGTCAGGGAGTGATCTACAGCCGCTTTCACGAAGGTATTGATATTCGTCCACTAAGACGCACATCAAGAGGGGAGCCGCTGGATGAAATCAGAGCGATTGCAGATGGCGAAGTTGTTTATGTGAACGAAGGGGCAGGTCGCTCGAATTACGGGCGATATATTGTCGTTGAGCACAGGTGGGGGCAATCACCGTACTACAGCCTTTATGCTCATCTGAAAAGTGTTGTTGTATCCATCGGGGATCAAGTTGACCAAGGGGACTCCATTGGCATCATGGGCTACACCGGAAGGGGAGTCAATCGTGCCCGGGCACACCTGCATCTGGAAATCAACCTTATGTTGAGCGAGGCCTTTAATGCCTGGTATGATGATCATCTAAAAGGCGCAGCCCCCAATTATCATGAAATTTATAATGGGCTCAACCTGGTTGGGATCGATATTGCGTCTCTGTATCTGGAGTTGAGGGGAAATCCAGACCTAACCATTCCAGAGCTTATGTCACGGGAGATTCCTTTTTTTGAAGTCACCGTTCCATTGGGGCCAACACTCCCGGATATCTTATGGCGCTACCCGTGGCTGTGTGATGAGTTGAAAGATTGGGTCCCCGAATATGGGCCTCCGATTGAAATGGGGAATTCCTGGAAGATTACGTTTGCTGCCTCCGGGTTGCCAATCAAATTCGAACCGTCTGACGAAGTAGTGGACTCCCCAAGACTGAATGTCCTTCAACGATCATCAATCGCCTACCAATATCTGACAAACGGTCTCGTAAGGGGTAGGGGGAATAACTTCTCTCTTTCTCAGAGTGGTAGGCGCCGCATTGATCTGATATCGCGCTCCGTTGATGATCTAGGTAATTCCGGGTGGTAGCATCAACTGGGGCGTGACCCGTTAGGTACAGCAGAAACTGGTTTTTGCCAATTCAGATATGTAGCAGTCACTGCATCCAAGCTACTCAGGCGGGTAAGAGTGTTCTACATACTGGCAGGAGTCTTCATCGCACCATCAAGGATCTGTTATGCCGGTAGGTATGGTCAAAACCGATCGAAGCACTTGGTCAAGCGTGCTTGAGCCAATGGAAGCGAGCCCGTCCTTACTAAATGCTGCACGGCTCTGGAGCCTTCCCTTACTTCTGACACTCCAGTGTCTTGTTTTTTGTATTGGTCTGAACTGTGTTTTCGCCCAATCACCACATAGGATTACCGGTTCAGTTCTGGATTCAAAAACGATGACTCCAGTTTCAGGGGCGGTCGTTTTGCTGGCGGGAACACTGCATGGATCACTCACCGGGTCAGATGGCTACTTCGAATTTACCGGTGTTAGTCCCGGGAAGTATGCACTCACCGTATCTGCGGAAGGATATATTGCTTTCCAGGAGTCAGTTGAGGTTGAGGATAATCTAGAGCTGAAAATCCTTCTAATCCCCGAGGTTTATGATTTACCGGATCAACATGTGTTCGTAAACTCACAGGGTGGGTGGCCCACACGAATGTTTAGAGGTCTATTACCTCGCCGAATGAGTGCGATTGAGTTTCAGTATACCTTGTATGAGTCAGAGCTCACTCCACAATCTTTTTATCTGGATGGAGTGAGATTGATTGATCCCTCAATGTCGCGCACATTGATCGCAGATTTAGAAGACTCAGAGGTCATCCCTAGTCCGTACAACCTAGGTCTTGGAATGGATGCGTCAATCCAGTTCAAGACACCTGAGCAGCCCTCAACGGGTGCAGAACTGGTTTATGATTCAAGAACACGGAGAGTACGTTCAGGAATGACATTTCATCGCAACTGGTCCCGGGTTTATGGAACGCTCAGCGGACTCTATGAGACGGCGAGCAATTATTCAGATGGAAGCGGAGTTCTTCAGCAGGCCGGAATCCGTTCGGGGAATATTGCCGGACGCGTCGGGATACGGATGGGCCCGAATCACCGTCTTTCAGGAAGTGGTGGCTGGCTACAGGACCTTGAGTTCACTGGAGGGGATATCCGCCAGCATGCGGGGATCGTACAGTACAGGTATTCTCAAAAGGCTGGTTTCCTGCAGGGAGTGGTCGCAACGGCGGCGCTTCAGCAGCTAAACGATGATCTGCATAGAGAACAGCAGAGTGGGTCCATCACAGTCACGCTTCTGCCGCTGCAAAATCTACGTCTGAACATTGGCGCAGATATTTATCGTTACACAGAAAGCGTGAGTTTGAGTCACCTCGCCGAAGGAGAGGATGATGCAAGCTCATCCGTAGAGAGTGGCGTATTTGTTACGGCATTGCATCGGATTTCACGTTTGCTGATTGAGGGGCAGTTCAGGTTGGATCCTGATCATAGTCATTGGGGAGGAATGACGTTTTTGGCTTGGCAACTCAGCAGTAACTGGCAACTGGTCGCAGGAACTGGTCGTGCGCAGTCGGAAAGGGGCGTTCTGAGACAGGCGGATGCGGGAGTCAGGTGGAACGGGTTTGAAAGTTCTGCTGAGCTTATGACGTTTACACGCAAAGTGGAGGGTGCCCATATTCGTGGTATGACTGCGCTTGTTCGCGGTTCGTGGTGGTGGGTAGCCGCGTATGCCTCGTCGCCAGTCTCCGAGACCTCGTTGTCTACATGGGCACGGGTTCATGCCACAGTGAAGGGTCCACTAGACCTCTTTTCATTGGGGACAGAGCTTTATGGTACTTTCTTTGATTCCCCCGCATGGGTGAATGCAGATATATGGATACAGGCCATGAAGACGAATAGTATATCGTTTCAGATCGGAATCAGGAACCTGCTGGACGCGACGTACACATACCCTCACAGCATGTACGCTGAACCGGGGCGGTCATTACAAATTGCAGTATCAGCGCAGATAGAGAACTCTCCTTAGCGGCTCAGCGAATCTGCAACCCGTTGAGCTGTTTCGGAAAAGGGACGGAATGAACATCCAAGTTCTGAGATGGCACGCTTATTTGAGTATTCACGCATTTTCAGGGCATAGGTCACGGTGGATCGTCCTATAGGAGATCGTCTCCCTGCCATGAGACTCAATAAATCTATAAATCTCCCTCCCGCGAGGGCCACACTGTAAGGTAATGGGATCCTTGGAGGCTTGGCACCCAGAGCTTCTGCCAAGGTGGAGATGATGGACTCCCAACTGAGATTTTCGCTTCCCAAGATATAGCGAACGCCTGTTTGCCCATGCTCCAATGCTGCGAGGTGGCCGGCTGCAACATCCGTCACATCTACAACATTCGTTCCGCCACTGGGATAGAACCACATCTTTCCTGCACGAATTTTAAGTGCATAGTCATGGGTAATATTCAGGGCTTTCCTCTCACTACGATCCGGCCCCAGGATCAAGGATGGGTTGACAATCACTGCATCAAGTCCCTCAGCGATACTACGCTGCACTTCTAGTTCGGCCATGTATTTGCTTTGCGCATAGGGCCAGGGCTTGTCCTGCCATTCAGTGCTCTCGTCCGAAACAACCCCCTCAGAGGTCCCAATCGCGGCAACACTAGATGTATGTACCAATCGCTCAATTCCCGCTTCCCTGGCAGCATCTACGACCGCTGCGGTCCCCCGTACGTTGACGTGGTTGAGGGATCTGGATCCGAATTTCACATTGCCGGCCACATGAAAAACAACTTGGACGTTTTTCATTGCCCTGCGCAGTGCATCCAGATCTGTGATGTCATCGCCCATCACATGCTCAATGTCATTTACTACAGAGCTCAACAGGTCCAATTTGGAGGTTTCCCGTCTGAAAATCTGGATATGATATCCTGTCTCCAGGAGTTGATACACCAACTCACTCCCCAAAAAACCAGTCGCACCCGTTACCAGTATGTTCATGACTCAAATTCGATAAGAATCGCATCAAGCGCTACAGCATCTTTTTCCTGAGCATGTATGTGTTTGACTCGACCTGTACAGGGAGCCCGAAGTTCATTTTCCATTTTCATGGCTTCAAGTACAATCAGTCTCTGCCCTTGAACAACTTTTTCGCCCACTTGAACCATGATGTCCATGATTAATCCCGGCATGGGGGCCCGGAGTTCATTGACTATTTCTTGAATTCCTTTTTGCTGTCCGTAGCGAAGGATGAGTTCAGAGCGCTTACTGACAATTCCAGAATTGACAGTCTGCCCATTGATCGTCATCAAGGCCCCCAGTCCTTCCTCCACATGAATCAAGTGACTCTTGCCTTCGAGTACAAGGCTGTAGACACTCGGTCGCAATTCTACAAGCGATGCACGGGTATTCCCGTCAAGCACATAGAACTGATCCCCAGACTGCGTCACTGATATCCGCTGGCCATCTACATCAATAAGGAATTCTTTTGTCATCACTGGATCAGGAGTGTGCAGAGCCCGGTAGACGGCGATTCAGCTACACTGCAACGCAGGAAGTATAACCTTGTTTGATGATCACAGGACGATGGAGAGGTTGACGCAAGGTGGTATGTTGTACCTGAATCGTGATTCAATGAAATGATCAGAAGCTTGTTGTTGATGCCTCATCAGTCTCTGATGTGAGCCAAGACGGGAGCGTTGAGAACCGGCTAAAATTTTACAATTGATGCGCTATTACCCACCTGTGGGAGAGAATAAATCAAAGGAGGCAGAAGTCGCGGACATGTTTGATGCAATTGCGCAGCGCTACGATAAACTGAATCGTGTACTCAGCTTTGGTTTGGATCGCATATGGCGCACCGCGGCGATCCGGCGGCTGGGCAATCAGTTCGAGAAACGAGCTCTTGATGTTGCTACCGGGACAGGCGATGTGGCGTTCGCAATGCTTGAGCTGGAACCGGAAGAAATTGTGGGGGTGGATATTTCTGATGAAATGTTGCGGATAGCACGACAAAAGTTGTCCCGCTACGATACAGAAAGCATTTACTTTGTCAAAGCCTCGGCGGAACAGCTCCCATTCGAGAGCAATAGTTTTGATGGGGCTATCGTGGCGTTCGGGGTGCGCAATTTTGCCAATCTGGATATAGGCTTGCGGTCCATAAAGCGCGTTCTAAAACCCGAGGCACCGCTAGTCGTGCTTGAGTTTAGTCAGCCAAAGAGTCGACTCATCCGGATGCTCTACAGAATGTATTCCAAGTGGGCACTTCCAAGGATCGGGCGGATGCTTTCCGGGGTCACCGGACCCTACACATATTTGCCGGATTCAATTGAAATTTTTCCGAGTGGACAGAACTTTTTAATGCGGCTGGAACAATGTGGATTTGAGCGAACACGGGCGGAGCCGCTCACGTTTGGGATCGTGTCTCTCTACACAGGCTATGCTACCGAAGGCCATCACGATGAGACTGACGGAATCGAACAAATCTGATTTCATTGGTATCTCCATGATTAAGATATTCCACCTCGTCCATCAGGCGGCGGATGATATCTACGCCGAGCCCTCCAGATTTACGTTTGCGAGATAATTCTATTACGTTGGGTCGCTGGTAGGTTGTCCGATCAAAAGGATGCCCACGGTCACGGATCTGTACAACCACTCGTGTTGGTTCAATGGTCATGGCAAGGGACACTTCTTTGTCTGGATTGCCGTGATAGGCATGCTCGATCACGTTGGCACAGGCTTCGTCAATAGCCAAGCGCAACGCCTCAATGTGCGTCTCATTCACGTTTGCCTGACGGGCATGTTTCACGACGAAATTTCGCACCTTCGCCAGTTGTCGTGTTTCGCTGGGTACAACGAGTGTATGAGTAATGGACGCGCGGCCCATGGCTAGTTCCCCTGTATTGGTTGAATCCCTTGTTTGAAGAGGGACAGGGCCTCTTCCTCTGTTTCGACGATATGGTAGATCTTGGGGAATCCCAGAAGGTCAAATACATCGAAAATTTTCGGTTTCAGGGCGCATATTTTGATGTCCCCGCCTAAAGTGCGGATTTCTTCAATAAATGCCATAAATACGCCGAGCCCTGCACTGGAGATGTAGTCAAGTTCACTCCCATTTACGATGAGGTTCGACTTTCCCTCATCCCGACATTTTTTAATGGCAGACTCCAGTTCGGGGGCTGTATGGGCATCTAGCTCTCCACATACAGCCAATATGGTGGCAGTACCAGCATCCCGGAATGCAACAGAAAAATTACTCATAGGCAATTGCAGTCAATAGTAGGTAATGGTCTTAAGTTAAAGCAAGGGGTTGTCTTCGGCATCATGCATTACAGGTTCAGAGCCATGCCACTTGATGATCAATAAGGTGAGATCATCAACATACTTTTTTTCTGGTCCTATGAATTCGTCTACCGTTTGACGTACAGCATCATGTACTCCCTGCGCACGCTCGTATCGGGCAGACTGAATACTTTGCAGGAGGCGGTCATATCCAAACTCTTCCCCTTCAGGGTTTCGGCTTTCGGTCACGCCATCGGTATACAGGGCAACCAAGTCGCCAGGATTGAATACGTGCTGCTTAACCTCCAGTGTCTGAGCAAATAATTCACTGCGATCCAACCCGATTCCTAATCCGCCGGATCGTAAAAGCGTTGTACGGCCGGTCACATCTACAAATGCCGCAGGGGAGTGCCCCGCACGTGCAATGGAGATCGCGCCGGAGTTGCAGTCAAGGATCCCATAAATCGCGGTTACGAAAACATTTTTTTCCAGTGATCGCCCCAATGCTTTGTTCACATGACAGAGAAAATCATGAGGATCTGGAGCAATTTGGGCTACCGCTTGAAAAATCCCTTGCATTTCAGCCATGTAGAATGCTGCCGAGGTACCCTTACCTGAGACATCTGCAATAATAAAGGCTAATTTTTCCTCACCCAATTCAAAGAGATCATAATAGTCCCCGCCAACTTCCTGGGCTGGGGTACTAGAGGCCGCCAGACTCAGGGTAGAGAATTTGGGCATTGCCTGAGGTAGCAGGCGTCGCTGCACATCACGTGCAATAGCAAGCTCACTTGCCAGGCGTTCACGCTCAAATTTTGCTTCCAAAAGACGGACATTTTCGAGTACGAGCGTTGCCTGTGATGCAAAGACACCAATGGATTCAATGTCTTCATTCTCGAAAGCATGGGCAACATCGCGAGAAACAAACAGGGTTCCAAGCACCTCGGTGCGAGTTACGAGTGGAACCGCTAACAAGCTCATGATTCCGCCTGATTTACCTCTCTGGGTTCTGCGGTCAGAGGATGTATTTTGAATGGAAACCAAAGCACATCTTCTTGCAGCTTCACCGTGGATAGCATCCACGTCACATACGTCATCCGCAAGCGATGCATCGATGTTTTGTGCAGCTACAATTTGGGATTTCAGGGACCCGGACTCCAATTCCTGTATGGTCAGCCATGCTGCTTTTCCATGCCCCGAGTCGACGGGTGTTGAGACAACCCAGTGGTAGAGTTTTTCAGGATCTGTGACTTCACGCACCAAAACCGTGAGTGCCTGCATAGCAGCCATCTCATCCACACTTCGCTGATAGTCTCCAATAGTGGGCAAATGGAAAATTAGGGAGAGCACGGAGGTCAGCGCGTAGACAAACCCAAAGGTGATGCAGAGAACAATGATAGCCGTGAGTGGGAGGCTGTAAAAAATCAGGTATTCAATGGGAGGGGACAACTCAGTGATTGAACTCAGGGCCAAATCAGGTCTGAACAGAAGTAGTAAAGTGGCGGCAGTCAAACAAACCACGGCAATGCCTAAGCCGAGTGCTCCCATCTTCTGCTTCACAGGCAGGCGGATAATCCATGCAAGACGGATCGTATTCAAAAAAATGAATAGGATTGAAGCAATGGTTGTCAGGCCTAAAAGAATAGCCAAGGGGGCATCGACGGGGGAGGATGAGACATCAAAATGATGATGGAATGGGGCGATAACCACGGAAGTGAGACCGACAGAAAGGATCAGTAGATACCAATTGCGCTCACTTCGTCGGGTGCGTCGAAACCGGACCAAGCGTCCGAATCGCTGGACCAAAATGAAGCTCAGTCCAGCGAGGACCATACTTAAAAGAGCACCCTTAACATGGACGATCGGGGCGGCAGGGATATTGGCTTCTAAAAAATCCCCCGGAATCTGTAAGATCAGAACGACCAAAACACAGACAGGCAGGATGGTTAGAATTATGTGCCAGAATATTTGAGCGGGTGTTGGGCGTGAGTTCCGAGTCGCATGTGCAATGGTAATCCACAAGCAAAGAAAACAGACTGCCAATGCTGCCTGATAGAGAATTTTCGTGCTCACCAGAGCCGCGTCGCCGACACCGTCCATAAAGGCAAAGATGATCGTGCCGCAGAAAAACAGAGCAAATGTAATAGGGGGAATCCAGCGCCACAAACGCTTGAACAGTACAACGAGGGCTTTTCTTGAAAGAACTCTGGAAAAACTGATTTGGGTACCCCGTTAATAAAGTGCCTGGAACAAGTTATTACCTAACTTGGAAAAAATTGTTACAGACAGGTAGAGAGAGCAACTTTGCTACGGGAGTTACCGTAAGGGCCTGTATGTAGTCATACTTCACGATCATGAGTAATTGGAGTCGGTTTCAGGTCATCTTATTAGTGTTCTTGGGTTTCCTGATAGTCGTGAGGCTCTTTTCTGAGTCCCCACCACCGCATGGAGCGATCATGCTCTCCGACCTTGATGTTCGTGAACTAAAACAGCAGGCTTTTCAGGTCTCAGGACCTTTGCAGGTTGTTATTGATGCAGTTGGCTCCATTGATGAACGTCAAGGAGCAACTGGGCTGGCAGCATATTCCTGGATCATTCGTGCTCATACGGGAGAAGTTATGTGGTCCATGAATGCCGCGAATACGAGACAGGACGGGTCTATCGCTTATGTGGATGAAGAGGAATTGGTGCTGGACTCAGGTTCGTACATTTTAAATTTTGCCTCGTACGGTCAGCTTCAACGTCGTTCAAATTTGACGTTTCGAAAGGATCGCCGAAAGTGGCGCGTGATCATTCATTCACCGGATAATAAAGATGCGCTACGAACGATCACACGTCCGTTAGGAGGCAACTCTGACAATAAGACATGGGATGCCGTATCTCTGCGCGGTGAAGAAAGAGAGAGATTCTTTTTGAAGTTCATCGTCCTGCAGAATTTGAGATTCATGCGATCGGCCAACTAGGCAGCCAGGACGAGGTGCAGCCGGTAGATTACTCACGCATTGAGGATGCAGTGAGTGGGCACATAGTATGGCAGCTTTCCCGAGATAATACAGACTGGGCAGGAGGGATACAAGAAAATCGAGTTTTTCAAGGCCAACGTGTTTTCTCCCCGGGTGTCTATCGTGCCATTGCAGTGACAAACAGCGCGCATCACTACGGTAGTTGGGTGGGGAATCCTCCGTTTTATCCTCAGGGATGGGGGTTACACATAAGCACCTCCGATACAGAAGATGTTTCTACGTTTGATCCCTGGATGCAGCGTGATCCGATCATCCGTATCACCCAGGTTGGGGATGATGAGCAGCATGTACAGCCTTTCATCGTGGAGGATACGGCGGCGGTGGTACTCTATGCTTTAGGAGAGATTACAGGTCCTGATAATGGATATGATATCGCATGGCTGGAAAAGCAGGAAAGTACAGGAGAATCAAGAATACAGTGGCAGATGTCCTATGACAGTTCTGTACATGCAGGTGGGGCTTCAAAGAATCGAAAGGAGATTGAATTTCTCAGGCTGGCGCCTGGAGTCTACAGACTGCATTATGAATCGGACGGTTCTCACGCGTACGATGACTGGAATTCAGGTGAGCCTGACTATCCTGAGCGATGGGGAGTTGCAATGTTTCCAGTCCAGAGGCAAGGTGCTGCAATCACAGTTGGGGCGTCCTCTGGGGTTTCCACTGTCTCCCAATAACAACCGATCTTCAGAGGTTTTGTACCTTTGTGGTGGCTCAGAATCGTGAGTATTCGTCTATTTGGAAGATCATTATTGAGGTAGAGCTTGAAGCTTGCAACTATTGACGTCGGGACAAACGCTGCAAAGCTTCTGATCTCTGAGTTGACTTCCAGTGGCAAATTGAAACCACTTGTGGAAGAGCGGCGAATGATTCGGCTTGGAGAAGGGGTAGATGCGCACGGCATTCTAAGAGAAGCGGCCGTCGAACGTCTTGTTCAGGCATTACAGAGATTTCGTTCCACAGCGGGGCATTGGCAAGTGGAGAGGTGCGTTGTAGCAGGAACCAGTGCTTCTCGGGATACGGGCGATAAAATTGTTGCGATCGTAAGAGAACGAACGGGATTGCACTATGAGATACTCTCGGGAGATCAGGAAGCAGATTTGAGCTATGAAGGGGCAGTTTCGGGGCTGCCCAATGTTGTGGATAGGATCGTCACATGTGATATAGGTGGTGGCTCGACAGAAATTGTTGAAGGAATGCCGGATGGTCACATCCTTCAGCGATTCAGTTTGGATATCGGCTCCGTACGTATTAAAGAACGATATTTTTCTTCGCAGCCGCCTGATCCCAAGGAACTGAAAGGGGCCACAGAATTCATTAAAAAATCGTTGGCTGAGCTACCTTTTTCGGGAAGTCAAACAGGGCTCCTCGTCGGTGCATCAGATGTACATCGCCTTTTACTGGAGTTGCAACATGAATTAACTTCGGGAGAACTTCCGATAAAATTTGACAGATCGAACCCGAATTGGAAACAGCTCCAGGTGAAAGAGGAGCACCCGGATAAACTCTCATGTATTCAGGTTCAGTGTTGGCTGGAGCTCTTGACTCCTATGACAACGTATGATGTTCTAGCTCTGAACCCGGAAAAGCTCCGAGGCAGGGCTGATGTATTCCCTGCTGCGATCTTGATTTTCCTGGAAGTGATGAACGCGCTGAGACAAGAATCAATCACAGTAAGTCCGTGGGGGCTATGTCATGGTATGGCATTGAGAATTTTCAAGACGGGTGTAGTAAAGTAGCCGCAGACATGAAAGAGTGATCAAACTTGAAGCTGTGTTGACTACTACATGGGAAAATGCACATAGCGAATCAGGACAGTATGCCCGGTATCAACAGGAATCGGATTTCCCTATTTTTGTGGAGAGAAGACGTTAGAAATGCAAATCAACTCATCGAATCATTGATGTATGGAGAGGAATGAATCGAAAAGCGATCAGACGTAAGGCTGTTTATCAGACCTTGAGCAGGATACGTGACCCGGAGCGGGACAGCGACATTACCCGGCTTGGCTCTGTAAAGGATGTCGTGATTGATGGCCGATCCATCGCATTCAAGCTTTCTATTTCCCAGCCGGAGAATACATTTTCCAAAACGGTTGCCCAGCAGTGTAGAGAAGCGATTCGGTCTGAGTTTGGGGAGGATGTGGAGGTTCAAATTGAGTTGACCTATTCCAAGGGGCGTGCAAAGCAGGTAAAGCTCGGAGCCCGGCATATGATCGCCATTGCTTCAGGTAAGGGGGGCGTTGGCAAAAGTACTGTAGCAACGAATATCGCCGTAGCTCTTGCAGCGGAAGGTTATCGGACGGGACTGGTAGACACAGATATCTACGGCCCAAGTGTTCCGGTGATGTTTGGGCTGGAGGGAGAAAAACCGCGTGTCAATGATCAACGAAAAATCGTTCCAATCATCAAACACGGTGTGCATGTACTTTCAATGGGGTTATTAGTGGATGATTCTGAAGCCGTGATTTGGCGTGGCCCAATGGTCTCCGGGGCTGTTCGACAGTTTCTGAATGATGCGGAGTGGGGAGATCTTGATTTTCTTTTGCTGGATTTGCCGCCGGGTACGGGGGATATTCAGCTTACGATTGTGCAGACTGTTAAGTTAGCCGGTGCCGTCATTGTCTCAACGCCACAGAAAGTGGCTCTGACGGATGCAAGGAAAGGCTTGGTGATGTTTTCGAAGGTAAATGTGCCCGTTCTTGGGATTATTGAGAACATGGCTTGGTTTACCCCAGCAGATCTTCCCGAGCGCAAGTATTTTCTTTTTGGAGATGGTGGAGCTGACCGTCTTGCAACCGAAACCGGTATTCCACTGCTCGGTAAGATTCCTTTGGAAGAACCTCTGCGGGTTTCAGGTGACGAGGGACGCCCGATTGTGTTATCAGCGCCTTCTAGTGGAGCTGCCCAGGCGTTCCGATCTATTGCAGATAGGATCGTCACGTCATTGGCAGAGAGGGAAACTTCTCCTGTATCTCCACTTATTGAGTATCAATAGACTCAAAAATTCGTGCTGTGATGTCCAGATATGATCCAAATATGGATGCCGACCTTCGCCAGAAAATAGAAGATGGACTTGATTCAATTCGTCCTTATCTTGTTGCTGATGGTGGGGAGGTTCAGCTACACAGAATCACAGATGACATGGTTGTGGAACTTAAGTTACTCGGTGCCTGTGGTACATGTCCGATGAGTACCATGACATTACGTGCGGGGATTGAGCAGGCATTGCGGCATGCTGTGCCACAAATTTCACGAGTGGATGCAGTGTAAGGTGCTAACATAGTAGGACATCAGAAAACACAAACTCAGAATAAGATGAATCAAAAAGGACTTTTGGCAGGCATTCTAGCCCTGACCGTTTTTATTGGACTGCAGCCTTTGTCTGCTTCCGCACAGATGGAATTTCAATATCAGAGGGGTAGCCTGTTGAATCCATTCTCAGGACGTCATCATGCAACGAACATCCTAACGTTCCAGCACGCAGGTAGCTGGAAGCTGGGGCGGACTTTTTTCTTCATTGACTTTTTGGATGATGACTCGGATGATGGATTTAACGATAGAGATTTTTATGGAGAGTGGTATCCATCGTTGAGTTTCAGCAAGCTCTTTGGTCAGGACATCAAGATAGGCCCCATCGTAGACGTTTCCGCGGTTGGTGGCTTGAACTTTGATGGAGATGTCAACGTTCTCAAGTTTTTGCCAGGTGTGCAGCTTTCGTGGAATATCCCTGGATTTATCTTCGTGAATACGGATTTCGCCGCAATCGTGGATCACAGTGACGGAACACAACATGATACTGGATTCATGTTTGATATCAGTTGGCTCAAGGTAATCAATATTGGGAGCCAGTCTTTTTCATTCATGGGCCATGCCGAGTACATCAGTGCAGTAGAGCGCAAGGACAACGGGGGAACGATTGAAGCATGGATCTTGGCGCAGCCACAGCTGGTATGGGATGTGGGCAATCTATTCAAGTCACCAAACTGGCTTCATGTGGGAGTCGAGCTTCAGTATTGGTCGAACAAACTGGGAGTTGATGGGCAGGATGAATTTCGCCCCGAGCTTCTGGTTATCTGGCGGATGCAGTGAGCTTTCTCGTGGTGAAGGAGAGCTTCTGATTTCGTTGACCCCGATCGAATAAATTCCGTTTGACGCTCTTGACCAACTCGGTGACGATTTCACCTGTTATTTGCTGATATCGGCTGATCTAAACGCGGAACGTGGACTCGAATCTTGGGAGTTCCTTGATGTCGATGCACTGTCATTATGGTGATGTTCTAAAGTGTCATTTTCCTCCGGCTCATGTTTTTGAGCATGTCCATGCGTGACCTGTAGGGATCATTGATTTTGACATGGCACAGCGATACAGTCCCAGATTTTGTTGCAGTGCTGGGCTGTTTTGGCTATCATATGTGGAGGTGACGCCCACCCGGATGATTCGTAGCTGGATTGGGTTGCGTATCTGGTTTGGGAGATGATGTTTTTGTGGCTGTATCCGTGATTGTGGTCTACGATGCCCTAAAGTCGGTGGGCATGCACGCTTACTGATGTAGTACTCTGGCTCCTCCCCTTTATCAGTCGGTATAATCATCTCCGAACGTCTTCGGGATATAGATCAAGTCCTCCCAGATGGAAGTAAATAGCGTTGGCAAATCGTTTTTTTTTGTTGCGAAAGCCTCGACTGCGCATTTTGACGGTTTTGATTCGACTGTTGATGCCTTCCGCGGGCCCATTGCTCACCTTCAGGATGATCGTATCAATCGCGTTCCAACTCACACCCATCAGACGCGCCACCGCCAACACACTCGGCTCCTGCAGCCAATCCATTACCAGAGACTCAAACTCCACCGCAAACCGAGCGTTCGGTTCTGCCCATGGAATCGATACCGAACACATTCCATGCTCAGGAAACTCTACACATGGAAGACCTGCAACCACCATCGTGCGGTACGCACACATATCCAGATGGCCCATTGCCGACGACGCTTATCATAATCTGGACATATGGCATCATACTCAGGGCACCTCAATGGGTGGACTGCTTTGCAGGTTACCTGGATCTGCACTTCCCGCGCCTTATGCGCAATTGTCACATCGGGAACCTCCCACGGAGAATGAATGCCGAACAGGCGGCTGATACCCTTCGGTCGTACTGACAGATAGTTGATGAGAATGTAGTGGAAAATAAAATCGTGATGAAATACCCGGAACAAGCAAGAAATGGGCGTGAATTCCACTCACATTCCTTACATGTACAACAGGCCCCAACATTCTACCCATGCAAATGGGGGAAGAGCCATATTTTGAGACTTGGCAGCATTTTTTACGCCTTTTTTGTGCCAATTCCCATTTTTATTTTGTATAATTCCAGAATCACTTCAATTTTTCAAAATGGTACCTGAGACACAATTTGTTCTTAATACGTTTGCTTTCCTTATCTGGGGGGCCCTTGTAATGTGGATGGCGGCCGGCTTCACGATGTTGGAGTCTGGGTCGGTCCGCACCAAAAACGCATCCGTGATTTGCCTGAAAAATCTGGGTTTATATGCGATTGCAGGCTTAGCCTACTATATCATCGGTTATAATCTGATGTATACGGATGTCTCCGGCTTCATTGGGAGTTTTAAGCTGTTTTTCAATGCTACCCCGGAAGAAGTCGCTCTGGTCGGTGGGGATACAAGTGTACAAGAGGCGGTCGTAGACAGTGGGTATTCCCAAATGTCGGGTTGGTTTTTTCAGATGGTGTTTGTGGCTACTACCGCATCGATCGTGTCTGGTGCGTTGGCGGAACGGATCCGATTATGGGCATTTTTCTCGTTCGTACTTGTTTTGACTGCCATTATATATCCGATCGTTGGTGCATGGACTTGGGGAGAGGGTTGGCTGTATGAGCTAGGCTTTTCGGATTTTGCTGGCTCAACGATTGTTCATGGTACAGGAGGATGGGCTGCACTTGCGGGGGCAATCATACTGGGGCCTCGTTTGGGAAAATTCAAGAAGGATGGTAGTGTAAATCCCACTCCACCCTCCAGTATCCCGATCGTAACTTTGGGCGTGTTCATTTTATGGTTTGGCTGGTTCGGATTCAACGGCGGATCTCAATTGGCTTTGGCAGGAACCGTTGATGCGATCAGTATTGCAGGAATTCTTGCCAATACAAATCTCGCGGGTGCTGCCGGACTCTTTGCTGCGATCGTCGTTTCGCGTCCAATATTGGGTCGATTTGACATGTTTGCGATCCTGAACGGTGCGCTGGCTGGATTGGTATCCATTACAGCTGCCCCCACCATGCATCACCATGGGATTGCCATTCTCATTGGTTTTGTCGGTGGTGTAGTTTGTGTCTTGGCAATCAAGTTGTTGGACAAGATGAAGATAGATGATGTTGTTGGTGCAGTACCCGTGCATCTCTTTGCAGGGATTTGGGGAACGGTTGCGGTTGCATTTACTGTAGATGGGACAAGCTTTGGAGTCCAGCTTTTGGGGATTGTGGTAATTGGAGCTTTTGTGTTCTCTGTTTCATTTGCAGTGTGGAAGCTGATAGATGTTCTTATTGGAACCCGTGTTTCAAAATCTGTTGAGCGTCTTGGACAGGATGCCGCCGAGTTGGGCGTGGATGCGTATCCTGAATTTGTATTGATGCCAGAGGACTATGATGATGACGAAGGATAGATGAGACTATCGTAGTTCCTCCGATTCCCTTTAGACTTCCAGATCCATGGGGATGGCAGACATCATTTCTTCTTATGTCGGTGTGAATCTAGCAAACAGGCGCTTGAATTGCACAAATTAAGAGTGGGGCGGGATAAGCTGGGGGAATTATGTACATCAACTCACAGTAATAGCTGGAGAGCCATAAAATTTGAACTCCTTTTTCCAACAGTCTCAGCTTGTCAATGCTCCAGTCGTCATTTAATCACAAACTGGTTCTGATCAAATCAGCCACAATGATATCTCCCTCCATGCAAGTCCTCGGTTGATTCAGTGAGAAACCAAAATTGAATCATCCCATACAAATGCCGATACGCGAATTCGCCATTTCTCTCCGACCCTACTGAATTTCCCGGGTTAATTTTCGATTTTTTAGCCCCAACCCCCCTGATTTCGGCCTAAAACCGCCTGATTCAGGGCAAAATACGTGTTTTTGGACGATGTTTTGTCTAATCCCCCCAATGTAGTGGATTTTTTGCGAAACATTGCCGCAGCCCACGCATTCAACCCTCCCAAACAACCCCGCTCCTGATGTATATCCGTACCAAACCCCGGACCCTTAAATCCGGCAAAAAAGCCTGTACCTATTCCCTGGTTGAATCCCATCGTGTCCAGGGGAGTCCCAAGCAGCGGACGATTCTCAATCTCGGCAAAGACTTTCCCCTCCCCAAAGAACAATGGTCAGCGCTGATGCAATTTGTCATGGACGAATTACGCGGATACGCACGCCTGCCCATGGAGGATGAAGCCCTGCTCCAGACCGGTCAGGATATCCTTCGCCGACTCAAGAACAAGGGCTACAATATCCACGCTCCGCGCGATGATCGGGATGCAATCCTGACTCATGAGATCCATCATACCGACACGCGAACCATTGGCGGCGAGCGCGTGGCGCTGCGTGCCCTGCGCACGCTGGGGTTTCCACAGATTCTGCAATCCTTGAAGTTCAACCAGGATCAGATCAACTGGGCCCTCGCGCTGGTGGTGGGGCGGATGCTGTCTCCGGGCAGTGAGCGGCAAACCTATGAATGGATGTGTGAACGCTCCAGTATCATCGAATTACTCCACGGCAAGCTTCCAGGAGATCGCACCCTTTATCGCATCGCAGCCCGCCTTTACAAGCATCGAAAAACGGTGATGGACGAACTCTTTGGTAACACCAAGGCATTGTTCGGCTTTACCGAATCCATTGCCTTCTTTGATTTGACGAACACCTACTATACGGGGCGCAAAAAGGGAGCTCTCTTACGCCATGGTCGCAGCAAGGAAAAGCGTAGAGATTGTCCGCTGGTCACCTTAGCCTTGACGATGGATGCTTCGGGGTTTCCGCGTACAGCGGAAATTCTGCCCGGCAATGCCAGTGAACCCAAGACCTTGCGCACGGCGATTGAACAGCTCAATGGCAGCACCCCCACGGTCATTATGGACGCAGGGATCGCTACCGAAGCAAATTTGACGTATTTGAAGGATGCGGGATTGAACTGGATCTGTGTGCAGCGCACAAAGACGCCCCCGGTGCCGGACCGGGAACCGGATCAGGTTTTTCAGACGACCAGCGAGATGCAGGTACGTGCATGGGAACTTGAGCAGGAAGATGGAGAACGACGCGTGTATCTGCACAGCGCGGCCCGGCAGGCACTCGGCGATCAGATCATGACCACGAAGCGTACCAGATTTGAGGCCGCCATCACGCACTTAAACGAAGGACTGACCGTGCCCGGGCGTCCGAAGAACCATGAAGTGATCCAACGGAAGGTTGGTCGACTCCTTGAGAAATACAAGCAGGTTGGATATCAGTATGAGGTCAAGGTGATTCCGAAAAAAGACAGCGCACATGCCGAAAAGATTCTTCTTACCCGTCGGTCTGCCTATGATGCCTGTACGGAAGCGTTTGGAGGCTATGTGCTGCGTACCAGTCACACAGCATGGCCCTGTGAGGAGCTTGCACGGACCTATTGGCAATTGGGCGAGATTGAACGCACGTTCCGAACGATGAAATCCGATCTCGGATTCCGTCCAATCTATCATAGCCAGGATGAGCAGATTGAAGCACATCTGTTCCTGTCCATTCTGGCCTTTCATGCCGTTCATCTCATTCGAAGCAAATTGGGCGCGAAACAGATCCACAAAAGCTGGGGAACGCTCAAAACCAAACTCAATGAGCACAGGCGCGTGACAACCGTACTGCCACAGAATAAAACCCACTGTATCCTGCTCAAACAAGATCAGGACCTCAAACCATTCCAGCGCCAAATCTTCCAGATCATGGAACTCCCGCTCGGAAATAATACGCGGCGAATCAAGGCCAAACGCAAAAAAAAAGAAGACGCCAAAGTGTAGAATAAGCTCCCAAATTCAACCCCTCTAACAACCCCTGAAAAATGGGGGACAGAAAATCTCAACAAAAAATTCCACTACAATGGCGAACTTGCGGATAGAACCGTTAGTGTAGGAACAGGTCCAGCACAAAAGATTTTCTCAGACATAACCATAACAAGTTTCTTTCCCAAAAAATTTTCTGCTTTCCGCTTACGGATGAGTGCAGGCAGGTGGCATTTCTTTTGGGAATTATAGTGAATAGTTGAAACAACTTCGATTCTTCTACGTATAAGATAATAGACAAAACAAATTTGAGGTTGTATATTATGGCTAGCCCAGGACGTTCCTACCGAGAAGGAATCACGTTTTTAGAATTGGCTGAAAGATTCCCCGATGAAGCATCTGCTCAAAAATGGTTCGAGAAAGTGCATTGGCTAGACGGTAATTTGTGCTGCCTGCGCTGTGGCAGTGAGAACGTATACCGGTGCAAACACAAGACCATGCCATTCCGGTGCCGGGATTGCAAGAAGTATTTCAGCGTCAAGACCGGAACGGCGATGGAATCTTCTAATCTGCCATTAAGGAAATGGGTATGGGCTCTCTACTTGGAGAACACAAACCTGAAAGGGGTATCCTCTATGAAGCTGCATAGAGATATTGGTGTTGCACAGTCCAATACGTGGCATATGCTACACCGTATCCGCGAAGGCTTGTTACCGGAAATGATTAATGAGTTTGAAGGGCCGGTAGAGGTAGACGAAGCATACATAGGTGGCAAGGAAGCCAACAAGCATGAGGACAAGAAACTCAATGCTGGGCGGGGTACTGTTGGCAAGAGTGCTGTATTGGGCGTGAAAGATCGTAAGACCAATCAGATTACCGCGAAGGTGATTGAGGATACCACCAAGCCAACGGTGCAGGAGTTCATCAATGATAACCGCTCCAAAGATGCTTCAGTATTCACCGATGAGCATAGCAGTTATGAAGGCTTGACCAACCATGCATCTGTAAATCACAGCCAGAAACAGTGGGCAGTATCTACTGTGCTGGGAGAATACGCTCACACAAATGGCATCGAATCATTCTGGGCGGTTCTGAAGCGTGCCTATCATGGCACCTACCATCACCTAAGCAAGAAACACCTTAACCGCTACGTAACTCAGTTTGCCGGCAAGCACAATCTACGAGAACTGGATACCATTGACCAAATGGCAACGGTTGTCAGGGGCATGGCCGGGAAGCGGTTGAAGTATAAAGACCTAGTCGCATAATGACGCCCGCCCCCCCCCCCCGAAAAATCGTGCCAACTGGAAAAATCGGACGCTATTCATCCATGACAACCTTCCAATTCTCCGTGGCATGAACAGTGACTCTGTTGATCTGATTGCAACGGATCCCCCGTTCAACAAAAAGAGGCAGTTCAATGCTCCATTAAAATCCAAAGCATCTGGGCAGAAGTTTGAAGATCGTTGGAGATGGGATGAAGTAACCAAAGAATGGCATGATTTGATCGCGACCGACTATCCAGCAATCAAAGAGTTAATTGAGGCTGCGGTGGTGATTGAAGGCGGAAGTATTGACAGGCAGACAGGGAAAGTAGACACGGGGAAAACAAAAAACAGTGTTGCTGCTTTTCTTGTGTGGATGGCACCGAGATTGATTGAAATGAAACGGGTATTAAAACTCACTGGGTCAATCTATCTGCATTGTGATCCAACTGCAAGCCATTATCTAAAGCTGTTGATGGATGCAGTATTTGGCAAAAATAATTTCAGGAATGAAATTGTGTGGCGCAGAACAACGGGTAACAAAAGTTCAACGAAGGGGCTATCTAAGAATTCAGATATTATTTTGCGATACTCCAAGTCAGGTAAGTTTATCTGGAACCAAGACGCAGTGACAGTACCATATGATCTGAACAACTTGGACAAAAAAAAAACGCTAAAGCAGTACTCCAAAACTGATTCAGATGGCAGGCGGTATGCCTTGACTGATCTCACCGATCCTACACAAAATCCAGAATCAAATTGCACGTATGAAGTAATGGGCGTAACTCGGACATGGAGGTGGATTAAAGAACGGATGGATCAAGAAATTGCAAATGGTCGGGTGGTGCAGACTAAACGAGGGAATGTGCCAAGATTCAAAAGATACTTGGATGAGCAAGAAGGAAAGAAAATGGATTCCATTTGGACGGACATACCAAGAGTTGAGGGAAAGTCGAAAGAAAGCACAGGTTGGAAAACCCAAAAGCCAATAGCCCTCTATCAGAGGATCATACAGGCATCAAGCAACAAAGAAGATTTGGTATTGGATCCTTTTGCTGGATGTGCAACAACATGTGTAGCTGCGGAATCTCTGCAACGTCGCTGGATCGGCATTGATATTGATGAAGTAGCTGCTACCGTTACGCGAGACCAGTTGTTTAAATATGCAGGACTGAATCAGTCGCTCGACGATACGTTTGTGCAGGTGAAGACCCAACCCCCGAAGCGTACGGATTCCCCCTCTATGAGTGACGCCCGTATGCGATTGGTACTCTGGAAAAAACAGGGTCACAGGTGTGCCAATCCTTACTGCTCTTCTAAAAGTGACCTTCGAAAAGAAGATTTACATTTAGATCATGTCATCCCTAAATCCCGAGGTGGTCCAGATGATATATCCAACCGGAATGCACTCTGCGGAAACTGCAATTTGCGCAAAGGCAAGAAGGCTTGGGGAATGTTTCTTGACGAAGAGCGAAGCAGACAGCCACATCCATCTTTACCCTGCTGATAATCTCATGAAAAACATGCCACCCGAGAAACAATCCAAGTCGAATCCGAAAGACCGTTTAGACGCAATGCTAGACGAGCCATGCCGGAACGAGCGTTACGGGGGAATGACGATGCGTGAGATGGTACGGAAAGTGGTGCTGCGCAGGGATGACCAGGTAGAGAAACGGCAGAAAACCGACCTGAAATGAGCGGAGCCTTTTCAACTATTCACTATAATTCCCTTTCTTTTTACTGTATCTTTGAGGAAAATGAGACGGGACGAAAAGAGAACGCTTAAAATTCGTCTGGTTACTGCGGAGAGTATGTTTTTAAAATTACGGGTGTATCCGTGAATGCTTCGGTTCCTGATGACTGTCCGTCACTCTTCCTCTAAATTTCCCTTGTTTAGGTTAGGAGACTCTCGTGATGTTTAGGTTACTACTTTGTGTCCTCCCCTTAATCGTCCTTGACCTAGAAGATGCCAAACACCATCGAATTCAAGCGGCGCTCCATATTGATCAAGTTGCCCCGTCAGAAACTTCCCGTAAGAATGAGATACAGAGGGGAAAATATGAGGATTTTGCGGAGTTGAGTTTGATGGAAGCTAGCCGGAAGTTCGCGGGTGTATATGTCGAGCAGGCCGGGATAGCCCATCGTGTGGCAGCAGATGACAAAGGGCAGGTTGTAAGCCCTAATATGGGGTGGACATCTGGATTTGAGTTGACCACCGCCAGGGTTGGAGAGCTTGATGATCATATATCTGGATTCGGCATAGATACAAATGTTTTTGATACGGGCCGGGGAATATCGGTGAGGATAGGGCCGGATGACTCATTTACAAAGGTGGGAATGTTTTCCCTGATGGGTAATGCATCAGACAATAGTGGATTTACGATGGCTACAGAGCCCCAGAGTGATGTAGGAGACAAGGATGCAAAGGTATTGGATAGGCATGGTGTGAGAGCGATCCCAGATGTTATTATAGAGGGCGGATTAACTATCCAAGCCACAATCCATTCATCTTCAATTGCTATGATGGAAGATTACAACATACCTAGATGGGAACCCCTTCAATCAGATATAAATGACCATTTTTGGAATTTTCAATTTCCAAAGAGTGCGAAAATTTCCAGTACCCGAATCGGGATGGATAATGGGGATACTGATCATGGGACGGAAAGATTATTTCTCCCCGGCATTACACATTTAAGTTCTGCAGTTGAGGAATTGAGAAAATTTGGGTGTCGACCTTCAAACTGCTCACTCCCAATCACAATCCACACGAAGAGGCCAACACTTAAAATCAGCGATATCCCCAACAAGATCAACTCCAAGACCATGTTCACGGCCATCTTCACCTTCAGTGAGGATGTAGCAGGCTTTGATATTATAGATGTGACGGTAACTGGTGGTTCTAAGGGGAATCTTTCGGGAGGCGGGACGACCTATAAGCTGCCGATCGCACCGGATGGTGATGCTGATGTAACGGTGGGAGTAAGGGCGAATTCAGTGACAAATGCCATTGGCAGTACTGGGCCAATCTCGGCGATTTCGGCCACGGCTATTTGGGATGCAACACCCCTAGACGTGACCATATCGGTGCCCAATGCGATCAATCCCTCGGCCGAGTTCACAACTACCTTTACCTTCGGTGAGACGGTGACAGGCTTTGAGACCGAGGATATAAGTGTAGCCGGTGACATGAAGAGAGTACTGAGTAGAAGCAACTCCACCTATACGATGCCGATTACACCGACCGCATCCGAGAAGGTGGTAGTGAAAGTCGCACGCAATTCAGAAATAGATGATGTTGATAATACGGGTCCGCCGCACGAGATTGGGATAGAGGCGATGATATGGAATACGCCTACGGTGGATTTAAAGTCACCTTCAGACCTGATTGTAGAGGGGGAGGATGTCACGATGGCAGCCATACTTTCCTCTACACTGTCAGGCGATGTGACGATTCCGGCAACGATAGATTATAAATGTAGTGATGTATGTATAGAAGATAGGCACAGCGGCGCATCTGTTTCAACGGCAATAACGATTTCTGCAGGTGATCTAGGGGGGACGAGTACTATTTCAACGACTGCAGATTCGAATAATGGTGATGAAAGGCCTAGGGTGGTGATGGATACGGGTAACCTGTCATCCGGCGTTCGTGCAGATGTACCGAATCAGGTTGCGGTGACAGCATATGAGCCGAAGAAAGTGGAATTTGATATATCTCCAGAGACGGTGTACGAAGGCGAAGATGTCACCGTGACGGTAAGGTTTTTGAATTCACAGACTTTATCAAGTGATGTGACGATCCCTTTTCTAATGTATGATCAGAATTGGAATTCCGGCAAAAACCCCGTTGTTCGTCCACAGGCTCCAAAAAAACTTGAGGTTGAGATCAAGGCGGGGACTGTGGAGGCATCTGGTACACTTGAGACGATCATAGATGGCAGCGGGAGAGATGAAGAAGTCAGCGTGGTGTTTGGAACATTGCCGCCGGAGGTAAAGCGTGTGACGGCTGGTCGCCGATTAATCATTAAGGGGAGTAAGCGGACTGTAACATTGTCTGCGAGCCCGAATCCGGTTTTCGAGGGTTCACCAGGTGGGGTAGCGGTGACCGCCGAACTTTCTTATGCACATTCACAGGAGGTCCGTATTCCGTTGACGTATCGTGACAAGACGGCACCTGGAACATCTTTGACAGCAGAGCCAACGGATTATGACGATGTTGATTTCATCACGATCTCAGCAGATAGTACGACAGGGACCGAAACAATAGCCATTCCTGATGAGGCTCCTATACCCAAGGATAGTGAGGATGAAACATTCATGGTCGTAATTGATGAGTCCACTCTCCAGTCAGACTTGATCGCAGGGCTTCCAAAAGATGTGGAGATTACCATCAGGGACAATGATAAGGTGGAGGTAAATTTAGAGTTGCTTTCACCGGGAATTGTGCTTGAAGGCGAAAACCCTGCAGCAAGAATAGAGGTGAAAATCTCAGAGATACTGCCGAATACTGTTGCAATTCCATTGTTAATGACTCAGGACCTTCCGACATCTGGACAATCAGCAGTGTTATGCCCCGCCGTAATCAAAGCGGGAGAAAAAAGCACGGAATATGAGATTTTACGTGCAGTGGATGATGATGATAAGGATGAGCAGTATACGGTCACGTTGGATCCGTCCCCGCCTCTAGGCACTCCTTCTTCTTGCTCCGCCCATGTCAATTCCTGGCCAGTTGAGGTACTTGAGGGATCGGATAACTCTGTCACGTTTACGATTCAGGATAGGCCTGTGGTGAAATTAACTGCTTCGCCAACAACGCAAAATGAGGGGGATTCGGTGGAGGTCAAACTGGAGCTTTCGTATGCATTGGAGAAAGATGTGAGTATCGATGTCAATGCGGCACCAAGGTCCGACCCACTTTTTGCTTATACGTCGTGGGATGATTTTGAGACGCTGTGGGTTGGAGGGATTCTGATTCCCAAAGGAACAACAATCGCTAGAGATACGGTCGTCATCAAGACAGATTTTGAGGCCGAACCAGATGAGGTCTTTAATGTAGGGTATCCGAAGTCACGATTGCCGGATGCGGTGCGACATGCTGAACAACAAACAAGAATCTCGCTTCCTGGCATTCCCTGTGACGACGTTACTTGTGCCATTACGATCAAGGATGTTGAGCCAGAGCAGATTGTAACCTTATCGGCATCCCCAAACCCGGTTTTTGAGGGAAATTCAACAACGCTGACGATGACGCTGACTAAGCCGTTGCCAAAAAGCGAGGTGAGAGAGTTTCAGATCCTTAGCAACGACCCTGATTCCGATGCCAATGAACACGACATTGCTTTGCCTCTGAGGCATGCGGGACCTTGGAATGTTAGGTGGTTTAGGTTTGGCGAGGACAAACTTAAGTCCGAGGTCGTAATTGAAATAAAAGATGATGGCATAGACGACGAAGGGGACGAGAAGTTAATCTGGCAAATTGTAGGTTTTACGAATACCGAAGTGAAGCATGCGTGTTCGCATGTGTATTCTAAAAAGTCCCTCTGCAAGAGTGCCATTGTAATCAAAGATCCGGTCAAGATCACAGTGACTCCGTCAGCGGCGATCACGATGGCGGAGGGAGGTACTGCGACCTTTGGGGTATCGCTAAGTTCAGCGCCGTCTTCAGATGTGACCGTGGCGATGAGTGGGCTTGTAGGCACGGATCTGACAGCTCCGCGGGCGGGTGGATCGAGCTTAATATTTACGCCTACGAACTACAGCACACCGCAGGAGATAACGCTGGTTGCGGCGAATGATGATGATGACGTTAAGGATGATGACGTTACCCTGACCTTAACGGGTTCGGATGCGGAATATGACGGGGTAACTACGGATGTGACGGTGACGATTGAAGATAACGATGTCGGAGCGATCATAGCGAATCCATCAGATGTTAAGATAACGGAAGGTAGTACTGCGACCTTTGATGTGTCGCTAAGTGCTAGACCATCAACAAACGTGACAGTGGAACTGAGTGGTCATGCAGGTACGGATCTGGGTACTACTCCACCGGACCCGCAGACGATAATATTTACGCCTCATAATTACACTATAGCGCAGTCAGTGACCTTGACGGCAGACGAGGACACTGATTTTTTAGATCGATTTGAGTGGTTATCCTTAGATGCCTCTAATGCGGAATACGATGGTGTACAGACATATGTAGGGATACTCATTGATGATAACGATGCTTTAAAAATCACGATTGACGAGGGAAGTTCGGTAGAGGCCCTTGTTCTATCCCTGCCTACTAAACCGACATCAGATGTGACGGCAACGATTACCGGATATATAGGCACAGCTCTGGGTACTATCCCACCGGACCCGCAGACGATAATATTTACGCCTCATAATTACACTATAGCGCAGTCGGTGACCTTGACCGCAGATGAGGATGATGATATACAGAATGATGTAGTGATGTTGGTTGCGGAGTATTCTGGCGGCGACTATGGCGGGCAGGACGTGAATATCGAGGTAACGATTAGGGATAATGATGCGGTGCCGCCGATCGTAGATATTGACATGCCGGCCCGGATCAACAGTGCGGCGCCGCTGACGGCAAGCTTTACGTTTGATAAATCGGTGACTGGGTTTGTGTTGGCGGATGATGTAACGGTCACCGGTGGCACGGCGGGGGCGCTCAGCGGCAGCGGCTCCAGCTACAGTCTGCCAATCACGCCGTCGGGGGGAAGTGATGTGGTGGTGACGGTCGCGGCGAACAGCGTCACGGACGACCTTGGCAATTCCGGTCCGGCGACGGCAGTGTCGAAAACGGCGACCTGGGATGCGGCGGTTCCGACGCTGGCGATCGGTGGGGTTCCGGGGAAAATCAACAGTACGACGGCGTTCACGGCGAGCTTTACCTTCAGTGAGGATGTGACGGGGTTTGTGGCGGCGGATGTGGGTGTGACGGGCGGAGCGGCGAGCGGCTTCACGGGCAGTGGGGCGAGCTACAGCGCGACGATCACGCCGACGGGGAATGCGGATGTGGTGGTGAGTGTGGATGCGAACAGTGCGACGGACGGGGTGAACCTGGCGCCGGCGAGCGAGGTGTCGAAAACGGCTACCTGGGATGTGGCGGCGCCAAGGGTAACGATGGTCGTGCCGCCCTGGATTAACAGCGCGGGCAAATTCACGGTAAATTTTACGTTTAATAAAATAGTGACGGGCTTTGAGGCCGCGGATATAAGGGTTATCGGTGGCACGGCGGGGGCGCTGATCGGCAGCGGGGCGATCTACAGAATGCAGATCACGACGCCGGGCGGGAGTGATGTGTTGGTAACGGTCAAGGCCAACAGCGTCACAGACAACATTGGCAATTCCGGTCCGGCGACGGAAGTAACGGCAATAGTCATGTGGGATGCGGCGCCGCCGACCGTAGATATTGACATGCCGACCCGGATTAACAGCACGACCGCATTCACGGCAAACTTCATGTTCGATAGAACAGTGAGGGGCTTTGTGGCGAGGGATGTGAGTGTGAGTGGCGGCACGAGGGGGGCGCTCAGCGGCAGCGGCTCCAGATACAGAATGTCGGTCACGCCGTCAGGGGGAAGTAATGTAGTAGTGACCGTGGGTGCGAACCGTGTCTTCGACAATGATTTCCGTAATGGTCCGGCGACGGCAGTGTCGAAAACGGCGGTCTGGGATGCGGCGGTTCCGACCGTAGATATTGCCATGCCGACCCGGATTAACAGCACGGCGCCGCTGACGGCAAGCTTCACGTTTGATAAAGCGGTAACCGGGTTTGTGTTGGCGGATGATGTGACGGTCAGTGGTGGCACGGCGGGCGCACTGACCGGCAGCGGTTCCAGCTACAGTCTGCCGATCACGCCGACAGGTGGGAGTAATGTAGTAGTGACGGTCGCGTCGAACAGCGTCACGGACGACCTTGGCAATTCCGGTCCGGTGACAGATATTTCCGAGACAGCCACCTGGGATGCGGCGCCGCCAAGGGTAAGGCTCATCATTCCAGACTGGATTAACAACACGGACGCATTCACGGTATACTTCATGTTTAATAAAATGGTAACCGGCTTTGCGGCGGCGGATATAACGGTGACCGGTGGCACGGCGGGGGCACTGACGGGCAGCGGAGCGAGCTACACGCTGCCGATCACGCCGGCGGGAGGTGAAGATGTGGTGGTAACGGTCGCGGCCAACAGCGTCACGGACAATATCGGCAATTCCGGTCCGTCTCCGGCGGTTACGAAAACGGCCACCTGGGATGCGGCGCCGCCGACGGTAGATATTTCCATGCCGGCCCGGATTAACTCTGCGGCGGCGTTCACGGCGAGCTTTATGTTCGATAGAACAGTGGGGGGATTTGAGGCCGCGGATATAACGGTGACCGGTGGCACGGCGGGCGCATTGAGCGGCAGCGGGGCGAGCTACACGCTGCCGATCACGCCGGCGGGGGGAAGTGATGTGGTGGTGACGGTGGGTGCGAACCGTGTTTTCGACTATAGTTTCCGTCTCGGTCCGTCCACGGCAGTAACGGCGACGGCCATCTGGGATGCGTCAGCACCGACCGTAGATATTTCTGTGCCGGCCCGGATTAACTCTGCGGTGGCCTTCACGGCGACCTTTACGTTTGACAAAGCGGTGACGGGGTTTGAGGCCGCGGATATAACGGTGACCGGCGGCACGGCGGGGGCACTGAGCGGCAGCGGGGCGAGCTACACGCTGCCGATCACACCGGCGGGGGGAAGTGATGTAGTGGTAACGGTCGCGGCCAACAGCGTGACCGACCAGGTGGGCAATCTCGGTCCGGTGACGGCAGTAACGGCAACGGCGACCTGGGACGCAGCGGCGCCGACGCTGGCGATCACGGGAGTTCCTTCAAAGATCAACAGTACGACGGCGTTCACGGCGACCTTTACGTTTGACAAAGCGGTGACGGGGTTTGTGTTGGCGGATGATGTGACGGTGACCGGCGGCACGGCGGGGGCACTGAGCGGCAGCGGGGCGAGCTACACGCTACCGATCACGCCGTCGGGGGGTGCAGATGTGGTGGTAACGGTCGCGGCGAACAGCGTGACCGACCAGGTGGGCAATCTCGGTCCGTCCACGGCAGTAACGGCAACGGCGGTGTGGGACGCATCGCCGCCGACGGTAGATATTTCCATGCCGGCCCGGATCAACAGTACGGCGCCGCTGACGGCGACCTTTACGTTTGACAAAGCGGTGACGGGGTTTGAGGCCGCGGATATAACGGTGACCGGTGGCACGGCGGGCGCACTGACGGGCAGCGGGGCGAGCTACACGCTACCGATCACGCCGTCGGGGGGTGCAGATGTGGTGGTAACGGTGAGTGCGAACAGCGTGACCGACCAGGTGGGCAATCTCGGTCCGTCCACGGCAGTAACGGCAACGGCGGTGTGGGACGCATCGCCGCCGACGGTAGATATTTCCATGCCGGCCCGGATCAACAGTACGGCGCCGCTGACGGCGACCTTTACGTTTGACAAAGCGGTGACGGGGTTTGAGGCCGCGGATATAACGGTGACCGGTGGCACGGCGGGCGCACTGACGGGCAGCGGAGCGAGCTACACGCTGCCGATCACACCGGCGGGGGGAAGTGATGTAGTGGTAACGGTCGCGGCCAACAGCGTGACCGACCAGGTGGGCAATCTCGGTCCGGTGACGGCAGTAACGGCAACGGCGACCTGGGACGCATTGGCGCCGACGCTGGCGATCACGGGAGTTCCTTCAAAGATCAACAGTACGGCGCCGCTGACGGCGACCTTTACGTTTGACAAAGCGGTGACGGGGTTTGAGGCCGCGGATATAACGGTGACCGGTGGCACGGCGGGCGCACTGACGGGCAGCGGGGCGAGCTACACGCTACCGATCACGCCGTCGGGGGGTGCAGATGTGGTGGTAACGGTGAGTGCGAACAGCGTCACGGACGATCTTGGCAATTCCGGTCCGGTGACGGCAGTAACGGCAACGGCGGTGTGGGACGCATCGCCGCCGACGGTAGATATTTCCATGCCGGCCCGGATCAACAGTACGGCGCCGCTGACGGCGACCTTTACGTTTGACAAAGCGGTGACGGGGTTTGAGGCCGCGGATATAACGGTGACCGGTGGCACGGCGGGCGCACTGACGGGCAGCGGAGCGAGCTACACGCTGCCGATCACACCGGCGGGGGGAAGTGATGTAGTGGTAACGGTCGCGGCCAACAGCGTGACCGACCAGGTGGGCAATCTCGGTCCGGTGACGGCAGTAACGGCAACGGCGACCTGGGACGCATTGGCGCCGACGCTGGCGATCACGGGAGTTCCTTCAAAGATCAACAGTACGGCGCCGCTGACGGCGACCTTTACGTTTGACAAAGCGGTGACGGGGTTTGAGGCCGCGGATATAACGGTGACCGGTGGCACGGCGGGCGCACTGACGGGCAGCGGGGCGAGCTACACGCTACCGATCACGCCGTCGGGGGGTGCAGATGTGGTGGTAACGGTGAGTGCGAACAGCGTCACGGACGATCTTGGCAATTCCGGTCCGGTGACGGCAGTAACGGCAACGGCGGTGTGGGACGCATCGCCGCCGACGGTAGATATTTCCATGCCGGCCCGGATCAACAGTACGGCGCCGCTGACGGCGACCTTTACGTTTGACAAAGCGGTGACGGGGTTTGAGGCCGCGGATATAACGGTGACCGGTGGCACGGCGGGCGCACTGACGGGCAGCGGAGCGAGCTACACGCTGCCGATCACACCGGCGGGGGGAAGTGATGTAGTGGTAACGGTCGCGGCCAACAGCGTGACCGACCAGGTGGGCAATCTCGGTCCGGTGACGGCAGTAACGGCAACGGCGACCTGGGACGCATTGGCGCCGACGCTGGCGATCACGGGAGTTCCTTCAAAGATCAACAGTACGACGGCGTTCACGGCGACCTTTACGTTTGACAAAGCGGTGACGGGGTTTGTGTTGGCGGATGATGTGACGGTGATCGGCGGCACGGCGGGGGCACTGAGCGGCAGCGGGGCGAGCTACACGCTACCGATCACGCCGTCGGGGGGTGCAGATGTGGTGGTAACGGTCGCGGCCAACAGCGTGACCGACCAGGTGGGCAATCTCGGTCCGTCCACGGCAGTAACGGCAACGGCGGTGTGGGACGCATCGCCGCCGACGGTAGATATTTCCATGCCGGCCCGGATCAACAGTACGGCGCCGCTGACGGCGACCTTTACGTTTGACAAAGCGGTGACGGGGTTTGAGGCCGCGGATATAACGGTGACCGGTGGCACGGCGGGCGCACTGACGGGCAGCGGGGCGAGCTACACGCTACCGATCACGCCGTCGGGGGGTGCAGATGTGGTGGTAACGGTGAGTGCGAACAGCGTGACCGACCAGGTGGGCAATCTCGGTCCGTCCACGGCAGTAACGGCAACGGCGGTGTGGGACGCATCGCCGCCGACGGTAGATATTTCCATGCCGGCCCGGATCAACAGTACGGCGCCGCTGACGGCGACCTTTACGTTTGACAAAGCGGTGACGGGGTTTGAGGCCGCGGATATAACGGTGACCGGTGGCACGGCGGGCGCACTGACGGGCAGCGGAGCGAGCTACACGCTGCCGATCACACCGGCGGGGGGAAGTGATGTAGTGGTAACGGTCGCGGCCAACAGCGTGACCGACCAGGTGGGCAATCTCGGTCCGGTGACGGCAGTAACGGCAACGGCGACCTGGGACGCATTGGCGCCGACGCTGGCGATCACGGGAGTTCCTTCAAAGATCAACAGTACGACGGCGTTCACGGCGACCTTTACGTTTGACAAAGCGGTGACGGGGTTTGTGTTGGCGGATGATGTGACGGTGATCGGCGGCACGGCGGGGGCACTGAGCGGCAGCGGGGCGAGCTACACGCTACCGATCACGCCGTCGGGGGGTGCAGATGTGGTGGTAACGGTGAGTGCGAACAGCGTCACGGACGATCTTGGCAATTCCGGTCCGGTGACGGCAGTAACGGCAACGGCGGTGTGGGACGCATCGCCGCCGACGGTAGATATTTCCATGCCGGCCCGGATCAACAGTACGGCGCCGCTGACGGCGACCTTTACGTTTGACAAAGCGGTGACGGGGTTTGTGTTGGCGGATGATGTGACGGTGACCGGTGGCACGGCGGGCGCACTGACGGGCAGCGGAGCGAGCTACACGCTGCCGATCACACCGGCGGGGGGAAGTGATGTAGTGGTAACGGTCGCGGCCAACAGCGTGACCGACCAGGTGGGCAATCTCGGTCCGGTGACGGCAGTAACGGCAACGGCGACCTGGGACGCATTGGCGCCGACGCTGGCGATCACGGGAGTTCCTTCAAAGATCAACAGTACGACGGCGTTCACGGCGACCTTTACGTTTAACAAAGCGGTGACGGGGTTTGTGTTGGCGGATGATGTGACGGTGATCGGCGGCACGGCGGGGGCACTGAGCGGCAGCGGGGCGAGCTACACGCTACCGATCACGCCGTCGGGGGGTGCAGATGTGGTGGTAACGGTGAGTGCGAACAGCGTCACGGACGATCTTGGCAATTCCGGTCCGGTGACGGCAGTAACGGCAACGGCGACCTGGGACGCATCGCCGCCGACGGTAGATATTTCCATGCCGGCCCGGATCAACAGTACGGCGCCGCTGACGGCGACCTTTACGTTTGACAAAGCGGTGACGGGGTTTGAGGCCGCGGATATAACGGTGACCGGTGGCACGGCGGGCGCACTGACGGGCAGCGGAGCGAGCTACACGCTGCCGATCACACCGGCGGGGGGAAGTGATGTAGTGGTAACGGTCGCGGCCAACAGCGTGACCGACCAGGTGGGCAATCTCGGTCCGGTGACGGCAGTAACGGCAACGGCGGTGTGGGACGCATCGCCGCCGACGGTAGATATTTCCATGCCGGCCCGGATCAACAGTACGGCGCCGCTGACGGCGACCTTTACGTTTGACAAAGCGGTGACGGGGTTTGAGGCCGCGGATATAACGGTGACCGGTGGCACGGCGGGCGCACTGACGGGCAGCGGAGCGAGCTACACGCTACCGATCACGCCGTCGGGGGGTGCAGATGTGGTGGTAACGGTGAGTGCGAACAGCGTCACGGACGATCTTGGCAATTCCGGTCCGGTGACGGCAGTAACGGCAACGGCGACCTGGGACGCAGCGGCGCCGACGCTGGCGATCACGGGAGTTCCTTCAAAGATCAACAGTACGACGGCGTTCACGGCGACCTTTACATTTGACAAAGCGGTGACGGGGTTTGAGGCCGCGGATATAACGGTGACCGGTGGCACGGCGGGCGCACTGACGGGCAGCGGAGCGAGCTACACGCTGCCGATCACACCGGCGGGGGGAAGTGATGTAGTGGTAACGGTCGCGGCCAACAGCGTGACCGACCAGGTGGGCAATCTCGGTCCGGTGACGGCAGTAACGGCAACGGCGACCTGGGACGCATTGGCGCCGACGCTGGCGATCACGGGAGTTCCTTCAAAGATCAACAGTACGACGGCGTTCACGGCGACCTTTACGTTTGACAAAGCGGTGACGGGGTTTGTGTTGGCGGATGATGTGACGGTGATCGGCGGCACGGCGGGGGCACTGAGCGGCAGCGGGGCGAGCTACACGCTACCGATCACGCCGTCGGGGGGTGCAGATGTGGTGGTAACGGTGAGTGCGAACAGCGTCACGGACGATCTTGGCAATTCCGGTCCGGTGACGGCAGTAACGGCAACGGCGGTGTGGGACGCATCGCCGCCGACGGTAGATATTTCCATGCCGGCCCGGATCAACAGTACGGCGCCGCTGACGGCGACCTTTACGTTTGACAAAGCGGTGACGGGGTTTGTGTTGGCGGATGATGTGACGGTGACCGGTGGCACGGCGGGCGCACTGACGGGCAGCGGAGCGAGCTACACGCTGCCGATCACACCGGCGGGGGGAAGTGATGTAGTGGTAACGGTCGCGGCCAACAGCGTGACCGACCAGGTGGGCAATCTCGGTCCGGTGACGGCAGTAACGGCAACGGCGACCTGGGACGCATTGGCGCCGACGCTGGCGATCACGGGAGTTCCTTCAAAGATCAACAGTACGACGGCGTTCACGGCGACCTTTACGTTTGACAAAGCGGTGACGGGGTTTGAGGCCGCGGATATAACGGTGACCGGTGGCACGGCGGGCGCACTGACGGGCAGCGGGGCGAGCTACACGCTACCGATCACGCCGTCGGGGGGTGCAGATGTGGTGGTAACGGTGAGTGCGAACAGCGTCACGGACGATCTTGGCAATTCCGGTCCGGTGACGGCAGTAACGGCAACGGCGACCTGGGACGCATTGGCGCCGACGCTGGCGATCACGGGAGTTCCTTCAAAGATCAACAGTACGACGGCGTTCACGGCGACCTTTACGTTTGACAAAGCGGTGACGGGGTTTGTGTTGGCGGATGATGTGACGGTGACCGGCGGCACGGCGGGGGCACTGAGCGGCAGCGGGGCGAGCTACACGCTACCGATCACGCCGTCGGGGGGTGCAGATGTGGTGGTAACGGTGAGTGCGAACAGCGTCACGGACGATCTTGGCAATCTCGGTCCGGTGACGGCAGTAACGGCAACGGCGGTGTGGGACGCATCGCCGCCGACGGTAGATATTGCCGTGCCGGCCCGGATTAACAGCACGGCCGCATTCACGGCAAGCTTCACGTTCGATAGAACAGTGAGGGGCTTTTTGGCGTCGGATGTGACGGTGACCGGCGGCGCGAAGGGGGCGCTGAGCGGCAGCGGGGCGAGCTACACGCTACCGATCACACCGGCGGGAGGTGCAGATGTGGTGGTAACGGTGAGTGCGAACAGCGTCACGGACGATCTTGGCAATTACGGTCCGGTGACGGCAGTAACGGCAACGGCCACCTGGGACGATGATGAGATACCGGTTCGGGTGAGTTTGTCGGCGTCTCTGGACGAGGTTGAGGAGGGGAACCCGGTCACGATCACCGTCACGATGACCGGCCCCCGCAATACGGATGTAATTATCCCTCTGGCGTATACTTCTGTGGGGGACGATCCAGCGGAGGAGGAGGATTATACCAAGCTGGAAAGTATCACGATTCCGAGGGGGGAGCTGGGGGCATCGGAGAATCTGGCCACGACTGACGATGAGACGGCGGAGAATGATGAGACCTTTACGGTGGCGATTGATGCGGATCAGTTACCGGATCGGGTCGAGGCGGGCATCAATGTTTCGGCAGAGATTACCATTCTGGACAATGATTCGCCACCACCGGCGGAAGTGCATCTGTCGGTGCCGCCCGGTGCTGTGGAAGAGGGCGGGGAGGTCACGGTGACCGTGGCCTTGCCGGAGGATAAAGAGATTACGAGCGATCTGACGATCCCATTAGTCGTAAAAGATGTCAGTGCGGGGGCACAGGATTATGAGGCACCGGTGCCCGTGGAAGTGCGGATCAAGATGGGAGAGGAGCAGGGCACCTATCGGATCACGATCACGGACGATGATATTGCCGAGGAAGACGAAACCTTCACGGTAGCGTTCGGAGAGTTGCCCTCCGAAGTAGAGGGCGGGGATCCGGAGTCGGTCACCGTGACGATCCGTGATAATGATCAGGCGGGGATTGCGGTGCCGCCATCGGCATCGGTCGTGGAGGGAGGCGAGGACGGGTTTGCATTCTCGCTGACCTCGGAGCCGGAGGGTGAGGTGACGGTCAATCTGACAGGGCATGCGGGCACGGATCTGACACTGGATCCTGTCCGGCGAACCTTCACGCCGGAGAACTGGCGGGAGCCGCAGCCGGTGACACTCCGTGCTGCCGAGGATCTGGATCGGGAGGATGATCCGGTAGTGGTGGTGATGCTGAATGCGATCGGAGGAGGCTACACCGGCATCACCGAAACGATCCAGATCACGATCCTTGAAAATGATCACCCGGGGATCAAGGCACCGGTTGGGACAACGGTTCCAGAAGGGGAGTCGACCACCATTGGCCTTGCACTGGTGACGCCGCCTTCCGGTTCGGTGACGCTGACGGTTCCGAACGCCGTGGAGGACCTGACCGTTTCGGTGACCCAACTGACCTTTACGCCCGACACCTGGGATACGGAGCAGACGATCACGCTGACCGCCGGCGAGGACGATGATTTTGCGGACGACCCCGTGACGCTCACCCTGAGTACTATCGGAGGAGAATATACGGGGATCACCCGTGACGTCAGGGTGACGATCATCGACAATGATGAGGCGCAGATTGTGGCCGCGGATGCGATTGAGATTGAAGAGGGAGAGGCGGAAGTGCTTATGGTAGGCCTGTCGGCAGAGCCATCGGGCGAAGTGACGGTCGATCTTGGTGGGCACGTGGGGACGGATCTGCGTCTGGACCGGACCTCGCTGACCTTTACCCCGGACACCTGGAAAGCGCCGCAGACGGTCATGCTGACCGCTGCGGAAGAGGATACGGACTATGACAATGATGAAGTGGCGCTGACTCTCACGGCCACCGGAGGGGGCTACGACGCGACCCATACGACTCAGGTCACCATCCTTGACAACGATGAAGCGCCGCTGAGCATCTCCATCTTTAATGATGCCGGACTTGAAAACGAAGGGCGTCTCCAGTTGCGCATTCAGTTGAACCGGTCTGCCGAGGAGGCGGTCACGGTACGGTACGCGACGTCCGATCAAACGGCAGTGGAGGGGGATGATTATACGGCATCCCAGGGGATTGTAATCTTTGATCCTGGTGCCACCCGGGGCGTGGTTGAAATCGAAATCATGGATGATGATATTCCAGAAGAGCAGGAGACATTCAGCGTCACGCTGTCGAATCCAACGAATGCAGAAATTGACCGCGGCGTTGGCATCGGCACGATTCAGGACGATGACGGGAGCGCCAAACTTCGCGTTGACGATGCACGGGTCAGCGAGGAGGAGGGCCGTGTCCAGTTCCGGGTCGTGTTGTCGCATCCGCAGCCTGCGATGGTGTCGGCAGAATACCGGACGCAGGACGGAACCGCCCGGGCGGGCGAAGACTATGAGGCCATGTCCGGTGTGGTCATTCTGGCTCCGGGAGTGATGGAAGCCATGATTGCGGTGCCCATCCTGAAGGATGGACTGGACTGGCGGGAAGAGACCTTCCATCTGCATCTGGTGTCTGCAAAGAATGCGGAGATTACCAAAGCGGTGGGGGTGGCGACCATTGAGGAGTCCACGACGGTCAGTGAGGGAGTTCTGCAAGCGTATGCGGCGCGGTTTGTGCGGACGGTCTCGGCACAGATCACAGAGGCGCTCGGCGACCGGTTCCGCTCCCCCGCCGACGGGGCTGCATGCGGTGCGGTGCAGCGGGCAGAGACCACCTACCTCTGGCATTCGAGATGGGATCCATCTCTGGGCGAGTTGTTGTCGGGATGCCGCGTGTCGCAGAGCAGGCCGCTGGCTCGTGGCTCGTTCGGTGTATGGGGTCGTGGCGCATTCCGTCAGTTCAATAGTCGTAGTCCATTGACGCTCTCTGGAGAAGTCACCACCGGAATGTTCGGGGCGGACTATCGATGGAGAACCGGGTGGCTGGCCGGTGTGCTTCTGGCCCATAGTCAGGGAGAGGGATCGTTTGAGGTCCATCAGCAGTCCGGCGAGATCACGGCGGCGTTGACGGGGGTCTATCCGTATGTATCATATACACGTCGGGGGATGGATGTATGGCTGAGTGCGGGAGCCGGGCGTGGCACGGCCGAAGTATTGGAGCTCAAAGGCGACTTGGTGTCCAGATTTGGTTCGATGGGGGTTCGGGGGGATCTGGCATCAAGGGGGTCGATAGGGCTGAGCTATCAGGGTGATGTTCTGGTGACGGATGCCACGATTGCAGAGCATGACATTACTGCAGAGGTGTATCGGGTCAGGGCAGGTCTGGAAGCCAGTGCACGGATCACGAGCGATCTGCGTCCCTATATTGAGGCGAATGTGCGGCAGGATGGAGGCAGTGCAGAGACCGGCATCGGGCTGGAGCTCGGCGGTGGCCTGCGCGTGGCCTATCCGGCATGGCGCCTGCGGGCAGAGGTGCACACCCAGCGGCTGGTCCTGCATACCGCAGACGGGTTCACCGAGTGGGGGTTGTCCGGGTCGCTGCAGGTGGGAGGTGGATCCCAAGGACTGATGATGCGGCTGCGTCCGTCATGGGGGCGGGCTCAGGGGATGTCCATGTATCGGCAGCAGACGATCCTGGATGCAGTGCAGAGTGGAGCAAATCCGCGTCGGACCGAACTGGAACTGGGCTATGGGATTCCCTGGAAAGAGGGCACGTTCCGGTCTGTTGTGGGGATGACCCAGCTACAGCAGGGCATGATGTACCGGGTAGGAGGGGAATTCCATCCGTGGGAGCAGGTGAGATTCTCTTTATCTGGCCTGGCACAGGTTCGGGATGCGGCACTCGGAAATGTTGGTGTGAATGTGCAGGGATCGCTGAGATATTAGCCTGCCCTGCAAGTCATGCCCCGCACGGAACGCTGGATACCTCAGCTGGAGCCCGGCAAATCCATCGACAATGGAGACCTTTCTGCAAATCAACGTTCTCTGGTCACAGTCAGTGATCGACCGGTTACCGTAGCACAGAATAATGTATTCGACATGGTGGGACGCGGGATTTTTGGCAGTACTCAGGATACATTTGCCGGATGGCCGGCCTCCTGGAAAAGTGTCAGAAAAAGCCTGCTAGGGAGCCAGCACAGATAAGGATGCAGTCGCAGAAATTGGAGAACTTCGCCATCGAAGCTCGCCTGCACGGAAGCTGAACAACGAAAATCCGAATGCCTCAGTCATACCCCCCGATATCCAAAGGTGGACGGGCGACAGGAATTCCCTGTAACTGAGAGGAATTGAGTATTTAGTGTCTGACCATAAACCCGAAATCGGGGCTATGGTTTGTTGGGTTATGGGGTTTTGGGTACTTCTTTTCGGGTTTTGTTTTCATATTTTTGTATTGGGGTCTGTCCGTGGGAGGTTGAAGATTTTCGGGGAATGTTCGCAAAAGCGGGAATTCTTGTTGTGGTTCTGCGTTTAAGGGACTGTAGGGCCGGTTTTGATAAGCCGCCGGTCTGGTTTCGGAAAAATCTTCAACTATTTTTGATCATGCGAAATACCATAAACCGGTCTCCCACCCTTGGAGTGGTTCCGATTGAGGAGATTGAACTTGATGTGGATTCCCGGGATGATATTCCCCGTATTCTCCGTGCATTGCAAGAGATCTGGCAGCGCCCGGGTTCGCGAGACCAGATCTTGCAGGTGATCCAGGACCAGGTGGGGGACGGGGTGCGTCAGGATACGGGCCGTCCCGGGATGAGTTACTGGATGATCTTTGTTTTGTTGCTCATGAAACAGGCACTGAACATTGACTTTGACCGATTGACGGAGTTGGCGAATCAGCACCAGAGCTTGCGGCAGATGCTGCAACTGGATCTGTTGGATGGGCACACGGTCCGTTTGAAGCGGCAGGCCATCATCAAGAATGTGTCTTTGGTGAGTGCGTCCAGCTGGCAACGCATTAATGCGATGATCCTTGAGTTCGGGTACGCGGTGATGGCGCCCTCTGAGGCGGGGCCCGAACAGGTCAGCTGTGATTCGTATGTGGTGGAAACCGAAGTTCGCTTTCCCATGGATGTGCGGTTGCTCTATGATGCCACGCAGACGTGGATGAAGCGGTCTGCCAAGGCATGGGCCGCCCTGATACCGTCGCGGATGTGTCCGCTGACGGGCTGGCGGCAACTGAGCTATCTGACACAGTCCCTGTATATCGCCTACCGGCGGGTTGGATCTGCCAAGCAATATCGATCCAACCCCGAAGCGGTCAAGGCGTATCTGAACCTCTGTACGCTGCGCATCAACAAGTGTCTAGCGTTGGAGGCCTTCGTCCGAGAGCACTTTCCTGATTCGGGATGGGTGCAACGACTGCAACCCATCTCTGCACAGGCCCAGAAGCTTCATGAGCAGGTTCGATTGCGTTTGGTGGAGAAAGAGGAGATCCCGAATGAGGAGAAGATCTATTCTCTTCACGCACCTCATACTCGTTGGATCCGCAAATGCGCCCCAAAGAAGTGGAACTGGGCGTTCCGGTCACGATCAGTCAATGCACACTCGGCCTGATTTTGTGGTGGAAGATCATGTGGGAGGACCTTGATGTCAACATTACCAAGGAAGTCGTGGAACAGATCACGGCCCGGTTTCCGAGCGTCCACACCATCAGCTTTGATCGTGGCTTTTCCTCCCAGCAAAACCTGGAAGCCATCCAGCCTCTGGTGGAACACCCGGTTCTTCCCAAGAAAGGCCGTCGCAATCAAGCGGATCGTGCGCGTGAATCCATGCCCGAATTCAAGAAGGCCCGGAAGCAACATGCTCTCATTGAATCGCGAATGAACTGTCTGGAGCATCATGGAGGAGATCGGGTGCGAACCAAAGGAGGCAAGGACGGATTTGCACGAACCGTCGCCGCAAGTATGGTCGCGACCAACCTGTGCCAGATCGGGAAGTTCTTGATGAAGCGTGATCAGAAACGCTTGCGAAGAGCCGCGTAACCGAGTCCTACCACAATCCTTGAACGCGCCATTGGATTCCATTGATTGGAGAGGCCGAGGTAGGTCAAATGGTCGTGGAAACCAGAACCAAATTGCTCCATCGAGCCCTTGAAAAGGGAAAACTTCTTGATGTCCAGGCACACCCGTGCGTTCGGCAGCGAAAGTGCATCACCAAAAAAAAAAATCGCCGAGCATCCGTACCGCAAATTTTCCAAAATTACGTAGTTTATAGCCACGCACTACATAAGCAGAGGGGATGTTTGGGAGGGTTGAATGCGCGAGTTGGGGATAGATTTCGCAAAAAATCCACTACATTGGGGGGATTTGACAAAACATCGCCCCAAAGCACGTATTTTGCCCTGAATCAGGCGGCTTTAGGCCAAAATCGGGGGGATTTGGGCCTGAAAATCGAAAATGAATCCGGGAAATTCATTGGGGGAGGAGAGAAATGGCGAATTCGCGTTTGGACAATCTGGAAGAATAATGTAAGCTACCAACCCAACTTTTTTTTCACCACCTACATCCGCGGGGATCGCGCAGACTGTGGCGAATCCATAGTGCGCTGCGACGAATGCTTGCGGATCCGGGTAGCCGGGATATGCTCCAGCGACAATTTACGCTCCACAATGTGGAAGCTCGAAATTAGGATAGCAACCCGGCCTTCTTGCCCCATAAGACATTAGAGCCCAACCAAGGGACTCTCCAAAACGAGTATGGCAGCTGGATAGACGCTTGTTCCATCGTCTCGCTGATCCGCGTCGAAAGCAGATCAAAGCACCGCACAGAACTGGATTCCCGGAATAGTCTACGGATCTATTCCCCTGGCTGTAGCCATGCACCTGTAAAATTTCGTGCGTTTTGCAGGATGGGGGAGGTGCGCTTGAAACTTACCTTTTCAAACGGGTCGTTAGACACCACTACTCTTGATCCTAACTTCTGAATCTCACTATCCGGCGATATTCCGTCTACGAATTATACATAGACCACCCCTGCTATAAATGACGAGTTGGGCAGTGACGGGTTGATCTGCGCAAATACTTCCACGACCACACCGATACTCAGAATCAGAACGATTACAACCCTTGTCTCATAGTTTTAGACTGTTTTGCAAAACAACTCTTCCCCTTGATCTATATCTCCAAGGCGTCCGTAGATGAGTCTATCCACTGATAACGGGGAAGAGCCATCTGAATTAGGGACCAGTGTTATATGATTCGCCAGAGCCCCAGAGGCACCTTGACGCTTCCCAAGCAAAATGGTCTCGGTGCATTTAAGCGTCGCACGGGCTCAAGGTCAAGTCACGTTGCCTGCCGGATAACAAGAATTCCTTAACAGGTACAAGTTTCAAATAGGCACGCAAATCCAGACACGCAACGGAACATAGCATCTACGACGGAGCACGATTCCATCAGGCTACCACAGAACACCTGATGAGTGGGGAATTCCTCCTCAAAATGAACGTAGAAAAATTTTTATAGCTGCTGAGTCTCACAGACGCGGAAGCCTAGGCTGGGCTAGCGTCAATAGCTGCAATACGATCTTTTACTACGGGAATGATGGTATCAAATCCGCTGATACTAAATATTTCCCGGATACTGTCACGCATGCTGCAAAGGACAAGCTTCCCCTGATTTGATCGAATACTTTTTGCTCCGATCAGTAATACGCGCATGCCAGAACTGCTGATAAACGATAGCTTGGTAAAGTCAACAACAATATGCATCTCTCCATCGTCGATGCGGTCCTTGATCATGCGCTCAAATAGGGGAGCGTTAGAACTATCAACACGTCCCACTGGGGTCAGTATGAGTACATCTCCTTCGTGCTCTTCAAGCACTTCAATATTATTAGCCACTGTTGGTCCCTCCGTAAATTTTTTGGTTAGTCAGCATTACAATGTCTCAGGAATCTGAGAATTTCCAGGCACTAAGTTAAGTTATACTCCAGAATCAGGCGGTTGATGCCATCAACAAACTCATAGGAGAAGTTATCCGCCTGAGTTTTTACGAGATGGATTCCAAGCCCGCCAATTGGCCGAGCATCCAGTTCACTCGTCAGATCAGGATCGGTGTCTTCTGTGGGGTCAAACTTGCCACCATTCGATTCAACCACTACGTGCACACGATTATCGCGAATACTGAGATCAATGGCAATTTCTGGCTCAACACCCTCTTCAAATGCACCGTGTACAAGTGTGTTGGTAACGAGTTCTTCCAGAGCAAGATTTACAATAAAGATAGTCCTATGAGGAAGGTCATTCGTCTCACCGAAGGTTTCTACCATTGCGGCAAGATCGCGCAACTCTGATACACGTGCAGCAACCTGGACATGAAAATCGGTCGCAATCATGTTGTTTCTGTTTTTTTTGAAATGGTTTTTCTGTGAAGCACTAAACAAGTTCGATCATCTGCAGCTGCGGTCCCGTGGGAAAATTTATTGATATCATCCCATACATGGTTCATGATCTCTGTGGGGCCGGAATTTGGAGCATCATCTAAAGATAGCTCAAGCCGGGTTTTCCCATAAATCTCTCCAGCAAGGTTAACCATGTCCGTCAGGCCATCCGTGTAGCAGAATAAAATTTCCCCGGGCTGCATTTGAATCACGCTCGAGTTATAGTCGATTCCGTCCATTACTCCCATGGCAATCCCTCCAGTTCCAGATACGGTCGAACGCTGTGATTTGTTCAGTAGATAGGGAGGTTCATGACCTGCAGAAACATAGGTCACTTCTCCAGTATCTAGATCCACCTTAGCCACAAGCACGGTCACGAAGAGTCCCATTGGGTTTTGCTGGCAGAGCCGGTTGTTTGCATTCTGGCAAATCTGGGCTACATCTTTACTTTCGCTGGTTGCAAACCGAATTGCTGCCTGTGAAGCCGCCATGAAAAGAGCAGCAGCCACTCCTTTTCCAGATACATCTCCGACCACGCAGATTAGGGAGTTCCCATCTTCAAAGAAATCCACAAAATCCCCGCCGACCTGCAATGCAGGCTCCATCCGCGCAGAAGCGCTGAAGTTGTGGAGATCCACACTTCCGTCTCTCACTAGGGCGGCTTGCACAACCATTGCCATTTCTAGGTCTTGATTGATGGCTTCTTGGGCGAGTCGGAGTTCATTATTCGCAGAGACAAGTTCAGAGGTGCGCTCAGCTACTAGAGTTTCGAGCACTTCTTCACGACTGAAGACCTGGACCGTCATGTCCTGGAAGACCCGAGCCAAAGACCCAATCTCGTCCGCACGATCCAGAACGTTTCCAAGCAGCTCTTCATCAGGTTGTTCACCGCTCTCAACAAAACGTGCAGATTCCGCAATTTTTTCAATGGGACGCGTAATTAGGCGTGCTCCGACAAAGCTGCCAATTGCAGTAAATACCAACAGTAGTAGCGTGACAAGCAGTCCCTGGCGGATACCACTCCAGATATCGGCCGCGGTATCGTCCAGATTAATGAAAGCTAAGACAGTGCCGATCCGATTTTCTCCAATTGCAACGGGTGAGGCAACCCAGAGCCCTCGTTGATCACGATCAATTAGCCCAAGTCGTGCGGCACTACTGGAGCGGCCACTTTCGGTGGCGGCTTCAATGACCTGGATGGCAGTACTTGAACGCAGATCATAGGGATTACGCCAAGCTCCCTCCATTTCGGTTATATCATTTGTCTCGGAGTATTCGGCTGCCGCTGCCGTATTGCCGTCCGAATCAATAAACCAAAGTGCTTCGGGACGCCCTTCGCTAACAAGTACCTCCGCCTGCTCCTGATACACAGTATTCAAGATGCTGGCACTATTTCCTCGGACAAGCGGAAGACCGACCTGAACTATGTATGGACTATTGGGACGAGCAACGGTGACGTACTTGTACTGTGACGAATCGCCACGATGGATTTTTGCTCCGCTGTGGTCCACCCATTGATGCGTCAATAAATCGTCCAGTTCCTCTTGATATTCAAGAGAAATCAGTCGTGATCCACCAGAGATATTTTCGGAAAACAATACCTGGCTTTCACGGTCAGCTATCGTGATTTCGCCGATGGCAGTGTGCTGTATAATTCTACGTAAGTTTTCTTCCAGAGCATCAACACCGCGACTTGCAGCGATAGAAGCAACGACAAAGTGATCAAGAATGACACCGACTACCCGCATATTGGCGGATAGATTACCCTCAATTACGGCAGATACGTCAGCAGTTTCATCTGCATGTGTCTGACTGAGCAACTCATCGTTGCCGAAATCCAATAAATTTCCGACCTGTACGATTCGTTCGTGGTCTACGCCGTTGGTGCCGACATATTTATACACAGCTCGATCTACTTCACGCACTTGGGCGGGTTGCGTAACAACACCAAATGAATCAGGTGGTATGCTCAATAGAGAGTAGAACTTGTATGCCTGCGGTTGTTCAACCGGACTTTCTGCGAATCGGAAAGGGATCAGAGCGCCATCTGGCCCGCGAACATTGGTGAGGTAGGACAGGGCTTCCCTGTCGGTAATCCAGAATTCATCCAATACCGTTTCCTCGGTAATGGAGGTCAAAATTTGAATCACGTAGGAGGTATCGTAATTGGCTTCAGCGGCAGAACTGACTAGAAAAGCAGCCACAAATGCTTGGGCGGTCATCGGTGCGTTCAGGGACGCATCGGCCGTCCGTGCCACGCTTGCAATAGAAATTTCGCCAATATCTGCAAAAACTTCGGAGTATTGGGTTGCATTCTTTTCTGCAGTGCTACGGGCTTCTTCTCGAACCCCGTTCATATAGTTAGTAATGTATGTCGCCGATAAAGCCAAACCAGTGATCACAAGCAATCCCACATTCGCAATAAAAATCACCGTGGCTAGGCGATTCACTCGTGGAATGAATGGTCGGCTCAGTTTACCGAGAAACGAAAGGATATTAGAGCTTGAGATTTGATCCATAAATCACTCAACTTGCTGCTGAAGTCTGCGCCCAATAAAGGTAAGGAAATGTTTTATTGAAAAAAATCTAGGGGAATATAGGGAGAAAATACCCAGATTAGCTTATTTAACGACTTCCTAATGTTTGGAAGCGAACAAATCTTAAATCGGTGACAATCCAAAATTTCGCCGGAGGGAGGTGCACACAACAATTTTGCTACGCAGTCCGCTTCTACTCTTCATCGGCGCAGTGTATCATAGGAAGTTCGTCTATACCTGCACCGACGGGTCGGCAGTTGGAGATGGACTTGAATCAGCTGCGGTAGGGGCGAATTTGCTCTCGAGAGATTCATCAATCCAAGGTGCATTTTGCATTCATGAGGGTATGGTTTCAGAGGGGCCTTCCTACATATTTTCACTGTTGTACAGCTTCGAGTCGGTGGCCCGACAGGCTGAATTCAAGAATTATACTGTACTGCAATTATAAACCACGCGTTCAATACTCACGAAGGACACGAAATATGTCCTAAAGTTGACGGTTGGATTCTGCTCCTTCGGATAAATGAAAGTTAGAGGGTGTGTTCTCCGAAGGACCGCCCGAGATAGACAGGGGTTTCCCATCTTCTAGCAGGACTTCCATCCATTTCGCCTAATGCAGGGTCCTACGCTTATTCAAGTACGCTACAAGTGCTTTGTCGTACGTAATGCCTGTATCAAGTTCAACGTAATCAATGGCGTGTTTTAGGCATTGACGTTTGAGCATCTCGGTAAGTGAATTCATACGCTTTATGTAGGCCTCACGCAACTGTCCGGGGTGAAGAGAGAGTTCTGAGCCGGATTCCATGTCTTCTAGAATCATGGGGTGGTCGGGAAGATTAAACAATTTTTCGGTTTCTCTTTCAAGTATGCGAAAGATGAGCACCTCGTGCCCCCTGTGGCGCAAGTGTCTCAATGCACGGACGATATTTTCCTGAGAGTCAGATTCTTCAATCAGATCTGAAATCACAACAATCAGGGATCGTCGCCGAACCCGTTCTGCAACTTGATGAAGCGCACGTGCGGTTCCGGTATAGGTCTCTGTGCTTCTGGTTTTTACTAGGCGTTCCAGATGTAACAGAATTTCTCGTAAATAGCGCATCGTACTTCTCGGCCTGAGAAACGTCCGAAGTTCAGAGTCAAAGGATAAAAGTCCCGTCGCATCTCGTTGCAGGATCATCAGAAAATGTAATGCTGCCGCCAGATATGCCCCATATTCCAGCTTTGACAACTGCCCAGTGTGGCGGTACTGCATGGAAGCTGATGTGTCCAGAACGACGTAGTGATGCAGATTGGTTTCCTCCTCGTATTGCTTAACATAGTGACGGTCTGTTTTTGCATAGACCTTCCAGTCCACATGCCTCAACTCATCTCCCGGATTATAAAGTCGGTGTTCTGCGAACTCAACCGAGAATCCGTGGTAAGGGCTCTTATGCAGGCCAGTAATAAATCCTTCAACAACTAGGCGGGCTCGCATCTCCATGTTCTTTAGCCGGGAGACCGTGACAGGGTCCAAGTATTTGAGTGAGTTGACTGAATTAGTATTTTCCATCGGGTGAAGACGTTGAAAGATGCATGTCAGTGCTTAGATTATACGCATGAAAGCTTCAGATATCGTCAAAGCGCGTTTGATGGACGCGCAAGATGTACAGCGGACAATCATCCGGCTGGCTAGAGAGGTAATTGAATCGTGGGATCCCGATAGCGGGATTGCAATCATTGGTCTGCATCGGCGTGGTGTCTATCTTGCATCAAGGCTACAGGCACTTATACGTGACCTAGAGGGTGTAATAGTTCCTACCGGGACACTGGATGTAACGATGTATCGCGATGATTTTCGTAAGAGGCCCCGCATGGCACAAATGCGAACGACCGATATTCCGTTTGACGTAGGGAACCAACACCTGGTTTTAGTGGATGATGTATTGTACACCGGACGTACCGTACGCGCAGCGATGGATGCAATCACAGATTTAGGGAGGCCATCGAGAATACAATTTCTCACGCTTATTGATCGAGGGCATTACGAGTTGCCTATTCGTGCAGATATGGTTGGGCGTGTTGTCCCCACGATTTTCAGGGAAGAGGTGCGTGTACAGTTTCGTGAAGTCGATGATCGTGATGGTGTCTGGTTAGTTGAACGGGGGGAAGACTGATGGAAGGTGCAAGCTCACAAATCGATTCAAAGATTCTCCAGCATAAGCATCTACTTGGCCTATCAACGTACAGTGCCGGCGAAATATATCTGATCCTTGAGACAGCGAAAGAGTTCCGTCAGGTCTTGGAACGCCCGATCAAGCGGGTTCCGACCTTGCGCGGATTCACGATTGCAAACCTGTTTTTTGAGCCATCTACACGAACGCGTATCTCTTTTGAACTCGCTGCGAAACGGCTATCTGCAGATCTGGTCAACTTTGGCGGATCAGGATCCAGTTTGTCCAAAGGCGAGACCTTACGTGATACAGCTCAAAATATTGAGGCGATGAAGGTAGATATGGCAGTGATTCGCCATAATTCACCTGGCGCAGCCCATTTTCTTACACGTTGTATCCAGGGATGTGTCATCAATGCAGGGGATGGAGCTCATGAGCACCCGACTCAGGCGCTTCTTGACTTGCTGACAATTTCAGAGCACTATGAGTCCTTTTCGAATCTGCGTGTATCAATCATCGGGGATATTGCACATAGCCGTGTTGCACGATCAAATATTTTTGCACTCACGACACTGGGTGCCCACGTCACAGTCTGTGGCCCTCAGACCCTCATGCCCGTTCATATAGACAAATTGGGAGTTAGAGTCGTACATCATCTCGACGACGCACTCCAAGACTGTGATGTAGCGATAACACTGCGTATGCAGCGTGAAAGATTTGGGGCGAGTCTAGTCCCGTCTCTGCGCGAATATCATGCCCTTTATGGGCTAAGGGCAGATCATATGGACCGGAGTCCGAATATGATCGTGCTACACCCGGGTCCGGTAAATCGAGGAGTTGAGTTAGATGATGAAGTTGTAGAGCATGAACGGGCTGTGATCCTTGATCAGGTCACGAACGGTGTTGCCGTACGAATGGCTGTCATTTATCTACTTGCCTCTAGTGCGAAGTGATGAATTAGGACGGATATATGGGGCGCCCAGCGTATTCATGTTCTCTTTTGCCGCCACGCGTTGTGTTATCTTGATGAGTAGAAAGATCAGCTATTCTGGACATCCCTGACAAGAAGCCCGATTCAACACCATGGTAGCAGATGACGAGTCAGCGCCGTGGATACGGCTCAGTCCAGAGGGTGTGACTCAGAGTGAGTGGCTGATTGTTGAAGCTTTAGCCGGGGATGCTGTGCTGGTGTTACCTCCGGTATGGTTGTTGCGTCTGGCTGTTGAAAAGTTTGAATCGGGAATGTTGCTGCCAATGATGGTCAAAATCATGCCTGTTCACCGGGAAAGAGCTTATGGTATCCTAGATGAAGAGGAGAATATGGTAGCGGTAGGGAAGATTGGTCACCCATGATCCTGGCTCCAAAATGATTGATCTGCACAAGATCCCGATCTTGCTGGTAATCATAGGTCTTGGTCTATGCCTGCCAGTTGTGTCTGCTCAGGAGAGCCCCATTACGGTTAGTGGAACCGTAACAGATTTTGAAACCGGAGAGCTGGTCGTCGGAGCGGCGTTGTATGTGCCTGCTCAAGACATAGGAGTCACGACCAATCAATACGGCTATTACAGCCTGACACTGCTTGGTGACAGCGTAAGCATGGTCGTCAGTCACGTCGCATACACCACACAACGGTTGACCTATTCGTCTCAGGAGGACCTTGTCCTGGACATCTCGCTTGTACCTGCTACACTATCTCTGGAGGAACTGGAAGTAACTGCACCTGCCGAATCTGCACTGCAGACAACACAGATGAGTGGAATAACGATCCCGGTCCAAGATGTTGAGAATCTTCCATCGCTCCTGGGGGAGTCGGATGTTTTACGTATCATCCAACTTCTGCCTGGAGTTCAGTCCGGCGTAGAGGGTTCAACGGGTCTTTACGTGCGCGGGGGAGGACCAGACCAGAATCTATATCTCCTCGACGGGACCCAAGTCTATAATCCGAGTCACCTATTTGGATTTTTGGGCACGTTCAACTCCGATGCCATCAAGGATGTCCGTGTGCTCAAGGGGGGATTCCCGGCACGTTACGGTGGGCGACTATCTTCAGTGATTGATATCACCATGAAAGAGGGGAATATGAAGCGGTTTTCAGGAACGGGGGGCATTGGACTTCTGGCATCCCGCATGACACTTGAGGGGCCAATAAAGCGTGATCGTGCCTCTTTTTTAATCTCCGCACGTCGATCCTATGCCGACCTAGTCGTCCGCCCCTTCCTCAATCGCGATGAAGAAGACTTTGGGTACTATTTCTATGATTTTAATGTAAAGACCAACGTGATTCTCTCAGCTAATGACCGAATTTATTTAAGCGGCTATGCAGGGAGTGATCGTCTGTACTCTTATTACAAGTATGAAGGGAGTGACGATGAGGATCGAAGCGGGTTAAGCTGGAGCAATCTGACGGCGACCATCCGATGGAATCACATCTTCGGAGCACGACTGTTTTCAAATGTTTTGGTAGGCTATACCGATTACGCGCTGCTTGCTGACAGCGAATACCGATACGATATAGGGGAAACCTACTCTTCTCAATATAAAGACTCGTACGAGTCTGGCATTCGCGATCTGCATGCACGTGTGAACTTGGAATTTATCCCGAGTGCCAATCACAGTATCCGTTTCGGGGTGGGCGCACTGCAGCATTACTTCCTCACGGGTGCCTATGAGGAGATCTTCAGGGTTGGTGGTACCATCAGGGATTCGACATCTTCCTCAAATCGCCGCTTCCGGGCGGGAGAGTTCCAGGCGTATATCGAAGATGATTGGCGTCTTAGTTCTCGGATCCGTTTGAATACTGGCGTGCATGCATCGAGCTTCTTGATTGAAGAGCGAAGCTATGTTTCAATAGAACCTCGGATTGCAGCGCTGTGGCGTTTGAGTGCACAAACCAGTCTGAAAGCCTCTCTGGCATACATGCAACAGTATATTCATCTGTTAGCAACGACCAGTGGATTGTCTCTGCCTACAGACCTATGGGTCCCTGCAACGGCAAAAGTCCTGCCTCAAAAATCATGGCAGGTTGCAGGGGGAGCTGTTCAGGTACTCGGGGACGGAAAGTTCGAACTATCATTGGAAGGATATTACAAGAAGATGGATAACCTGATCGAATATGAAGATGGTGCCAATTATTTCGATGCCACCTATGGGATCTGGGAAGATCGTGTGGTGTCGGGGTATGGCGTTGCTTATGGTGGAGAGGTCTTTTTTCGGAAGCGATCAGGGCGAACGACAGGCTGGATCGGTTATACTTTATCTTGGAGTCGCCGGAAGTTCGATGAAATTAATGATGGCCGTTGGTTCCCGTACCGTTATGACCGCCGTCATGATGTCGCGCTGGTAATCAGCCACAAACTCAACGCCCGGTTTGATATCAGTGGAACATGGGTTTATGGTACAGGTCAGGCGGTTACGCTGCCGGTCGGACATCTTGTTGCTGAATCTTCCGCTCCGACTGTTTTTCCATTGACAAGAGGTGAGGGGACGGCACTGTATCGTGTGCAGAGCCCCCGCAACGGCGCACGGATGCCAGCCTATCATCGGCTGGACATTGGGATGCGTATTCATCGAACAATGACACGCGTAAAGCGCACTCTGACCTTGGGCACCCATAACACGTACAGCCGAAGGAATGCGATAAGTATTTTTGCTGATCGTGATGATAATGGTGATGTGATCTTCAAGAAGTTTTCGATACTCCCAATCGTGCCTTCCATCAGCTATCAGTTGTCTTTCTAGCTATGTCAAAATACAAAGTGCTGCTTTCTGAGATAATATTGGCGGTTAGTTGCTTCAGGCAAGAAAAAGGCTCCTTTACCTTCTTTGGCGGACTCGGACCCAATTTAGCAGAAAATCAAAGATGACCTCTTTCCGATTAATCTGGCCGATTGTGGTGAGTATGGTCCTGTTGTCGGCCTGTGAAACGGTGATCGAAGTTGATCCGCCGGATTACGATTCCGAACTCGCCATCATCAGTAAATTCTCTCCAGATTCGGTCTGGTCAGCACGAGTCACAAAAACTCTTCCGATCGGGAGTTTGCGTGATACATCCGACGCGTTTTTAGCCGATGCTACGGTAATGGTATACAGGAGAGAGACGCTTGTTGCCCGATTGGTCCATGATGGAGGAGAGGATGGCTGGTATGTCTCATCACAGTTACGCAAGCCGAAAGCAAATGTCTCCTACCGCATCGTAGTCGAAGCTCCAGGACTTCGTCCCATATCTGCCATTTCGATGGCCCCTACACCTCCAATCATTCCGGATGCAGGGATCTCGAGACTGGACGCTACTGACATTTTCGGGGGTTCAGGGTATGTAGTCAGTTTTAGTTTGGAGAATCGCCCGGGTCTCAACTATTACAGTTTTGGCATTTTTCTTGGATTCCCTGAGGAGAGTTTTCTGGGCAGGACAACATATTCGGTTTATGGTCTACCCATGCGGCATGACAGTCCACGCTGGTTCTGTTCATTTAGCGATGTCCTGAACCCCGTATCCGTAGCGTTTGGCGATAACTTTGATTGTATCCTTGGAGTCTTTTCTGATCGTTTTGTCGATGATCCAGTCCTTGATTTTGATATCAAGGTGCAAATATCACCAGACCTGGGAGATCTTGAGGAAGCGACTCTGATCCTCTTCGTTACAGCCTTGAGTCCTGAATATGTGGAATACCATAGCTCAATTGAAGAACAGGAGGATTTCGACGGATTTGGAGAGCCGGCCAATGTATATACAAACCTTGAAGGCGGGCGCGGCATCTTCGCCGGTTATTCCTCAAGTCATCGTCTTTTCGATCTAACAGTGATTGAGTAATCGGTGAGAGGCCCATAAGCGCAAACTTGTTTAAATAGTTCTGCTGGAATTTACGAGGAACCCAGATCCATCGAACTTTTGTATAGTCTGCGCATCGCTCACGTTTTGCACCTTCTTCTAGAAGCAGGCAGAATAGCGTGAAACATTCACTTGAAAAATTCGGTCAACAAATGCAATATATTGCCCTCCGGTTTTTTCTCATTTCTTCATCTCACGGATCATGGTCACTGCTTCCGTTCTGGGATTTCTGGCCTTGATAGCTGGATGTGATTCTACTGGCGTAATCACCGAGCCAGTGGCTCAACAGTCCAAAGAAAACATCATCCCACATGGAATTATTCCACCATCAGTTATTGATAACCGGATTGTTTTCGACGACACCGATGAATTTCGAGTTTTCATGGAATCCATCATTAACAGAGAAGATAGTTATCTGGATTCTGTACAGGCAGCGATCAATTTCATATCTCTGAGGTCTGACACTGAGAGACTTACGGAAGAACTAGGGAGAGATATCGACGAACTAGAGGTCGTAGAAGATCCATTTTTCGCGACTGTATTAAATCCAGAAGGAGAATTCCAGGTTGGAGATATGGTCTATAAGATTACGCGAAACTATGTATATCAAGTGCTCGAAGCCAATGCCGATTACTTGAGTTCCATCTCCCTGAGGAATCACGATAACACTGTCTTAACCCAGAAAACATCCCACGATCCTAGTGTTCAAGTCTTTGAAGTAGAGAGATCAAGTATAGAATTAGTAAACAAATCTTCCTCATCCGATAAAAGGGACGAATGTGAATCAGAGTTTAATGGCCGGAGGCGTGTTAAAGGACAGGCATGGATTAATCATTGGCGTATATTCTCGTCGGCGACTTCGGAAATTGAGAGTCAGAGAAAAGCATGGTTTCGATGGTGGCGTACGTCCATAAATTGGGTGCGCTTAGACATGGATTATAATTTGGAGCAAGTCGTGACGACTGAAGCAGCGTGGGGGAGATTTACGTTTGTGGTTGGTGTAACTCAAGGGAGTTACACCAAAACGAAATACAACGCTTCAGAAGTGAGGAAGACATTGGACTGGAACATAGGTATAAACCGAAAGGCGAACAAAATAAGAGGCTGGATATCTAGCAGCTATTCAGGAAACGGTACGTATGATGGTGTGGCTAGAACCCGCTCATGCTCAACCTATGTTTCTAGACAATGAAATTAGACCAAGCGGTTGTTGGGTAATGGTCTGGACGTTTTACTCATTATTGCATATTAACGTGAGGCAAGCATGGTAGAATTACATTGTGTGCTTTCCAAAATTTTTGACAGAGGGGTATTTGTCGGCCTGCTCCTTGTTGCTTTGCTGATCATTGGCTGTTTCGTAAAGCCTTCGCATGCTCAGTCTGGCATCGGTGTGGGACTTGTATTCTCACAACCACATACCGGGGGATTAAGTGTCCGCTATGGGGCCATTCAGGCTATGGTTGATGCAGATATCGGCGGTGGTGTCGGTACTGATGGCCGCGATCGCACTGATATTAATATCCGTCGTATCGCTGTTCGGTATAACCATCCTGTTAGGGGTCAGAAGAGGGTGAGGTTCAAAGTCTTCGGGCAAGTAGGTCGACATAAATTCCCTGTAGTAGACCAAGAACCAATTTTGCCGACGCTATATCAGTTTACGGGAGGTGGTAGTGCGGAACTTCAAATCGGTAGAAAGACCTCCTCAAAGGGGTTATTTCTAACCGTGGATGTTGGGTTATCTATAGATCATATGGGCCATTTTGGTGCTATTCCTGCACGGGGGATAGCACTGCATGTCTTTTTCTGATTTCTTGTCAAAAAATACGATGGGGCCGGTTTGGGTGTTGCGCCACATCTCTGCCTTAAATTGTTGGAGTTACAGTATAGTGACGATGAGATGGTTGTACCGGGGCCTACTGGTATTACTATTGTGGAGCACCCAATTCGGCTTGGTAACTGCCCAGTCTGTAACGATTAGCGGTTATTTGGAGGACATAGCGAGTCGAGAGCGAATTCTTGGCGCGAGCGTGTATATTCCGGCACTCCAGATCGGTACTACCACAAATCAGTATGGATTCTATAGTCTGACCACAGCCCCAGGGTCCCTTTTGCTGTTGGTTTCACATGTTGGATATGAACCGGCCTGGCATCGCCTTGAACTTAATGCAGATACCACATTGACCATTACACTCGCACCTCGTGTCGTGAGAATGGAAGATGTAGAAGTCATCGCCGAACGGGAAAATGATCTTGATGATGTGCAGATGAGTCGCCACGAGATAACAATAGAAGAAATTGAGACACTGCCGGTGATTCTCGGAGAAATTGATATTCAGAAAACGCTCCAACTATTGCCCAGTGTTCAGTCAGGCGTAGAAGGTAGCAGTGGACTGTATGTGCGAGGCGGGCGTGCGGATCAGAATCTTATTTTACTAGACGGACTTCCGCTTTACAATCCCAATCATCTGTTTGGATTTTTCAGTGTGTTCAACTCTGCAGTAATGAAACGTGTTGAGTTGATCAAAGGGGGGTTCCCAGCGCGATACGGTGGACGTCTCTCGTCGGTGGTCAGCTACACGATGAAAGAGGGAAACTTGAAACGTTTCGAGGGGGAGGGTGCAATTGGCCTTGTTTCCTCACGTATCATGTTTGAAGGGCCCATCGTGAAGGACTATGTCTCTTTCCTAGTAGCTGGCCGACGTACATACATAGATCAGTTATTGCGCCCATTTCAACGCAAACGTACCCGATATGGTGCAGCATTCTATGACTTAAACTTTAAGGCGAACTATATTTTATCGGAGCGAGATCGGATCTATCTAAGCACGTATGCCGGTCAGGATAAATTCTCCTACGAAAAGCGGTCAACTCCTCCTAATCTGGGTTCGGATGACCAGCTTAATTATGATTTAGGTTGGCACAATCGTTTAGCTTCTCTTCGGTGGAACCGGCTCATTAGTGATCGCTTGTTTGCCAATACGCTTATAGGTGTCATACAGTATCGCTTTTCTTCAGGTACGCGTTCTTTGGACGATAGCGATAACAGTATCATCAAATATGAGGGATCGTGGCATTCTGAAATAATTGATTGGATAGCAAAGATTGATTTTGAGTATGTTCCAAATCCTCGGCATTACATGCGTTTTGGAACAGAGGGCATTTTGCATAGCTTTAGCCCAGGAACTACTCAGACGAGACTGGAAGAGTCGGGTCGGCTGCCCGTCAGCTTGCTGCAGACACCGTCAGGAGTGATTAACTCCCGGGAAATGGCACTGTACGCTGAAGATGAGATACAACTGTCTCATGCTCTAAGAATGACTGCGGGGCTCCGATTTTCAGGTTATGCTGCCCAGTATTCACGGTTCCGTTCCATTGAGCCACGGTTGGGCGTCAATGTGCGAGTTACGGAGACGACCGCAATCAAGGCTTCTTTTGCGCGGTCAAAGCAATACATACATTTACTGACGGGGGGAGGCACCGCATTGCCTAAGGATTTATGGATTCCGAGTATGGATCGTATTCCCCCTCAGAGTGGATATCAGGTGGCGGCAGGGGTTCTAAAAAGTTTCCAAGACGGGCGCTATCAGCTTTCAGTTGAAGGCTATCTCAAGCGTATGAAGGGATACCTTGAATATACGACTGGAGCAGACATATATAGGTCCGCATTCCTGGATTGGCCGGATATTTTAGAGATTGGCACAGGAGCATCTCACGGAGCGGAAATCTTTCTTCAAAAGAAAAGGGGATACCTGACAGGATGGGCAGGCTATACCTGGGCAAAGACTACAAGACGTTTTGAGGCTCTCAATGAGGGGCATCCCTTTCCTGATGGGTATGATCGTCGCCACGATGTTTCGGTGGTAATGCGGTATCAACTCTCAAATACGAGACAGGTATCAGCTGTGTGGGTGTACGGCAGCGGTTATCCAGTTTGGGTTCCTATAGGTCGCTATGTAAGTGGTCATCATGATTTGTTAGACACTGGCCCAGTTAATTCAGCCCGAGCACCGGCTTATCACCGCCTTGACATCAGCGTGAACTTCAACAAGCAAAGGTCTTGGGGAGAACGCACGATTAGTGTGGGGGTGTACAATGCCTACAATCGGAAAAACCCCATGTTCGTCTATCCAAGAAAAAACCTGACCGGTGAAACTCTTATTTCCTATAGGCAGCTGAGCTTTTTGCAGTTAGTTCCCGCCATTTCTTGGCAATGGAGGTTTTAGGTGATGCGCGAGTGGATAGGAATTCTTCTCTTCATATTATTGTGTGGGTGCGAAACGATCGTTGATTTGGATATTCCTGGCGGTTACCAGCCTAAGCTTGTAGTAACAGCACATTTTTCTCCCGATAGCTTATGGAAGTTGCATGTGGGCAAGAGTGTTCCTCTAACAGATATTTCAAAGCCAAGCGAGCTGATGGTACCGGATGCCAGTGTTATCATCTTCGGAGAAGATGGCTTTCGTGATACATTACAGCACATTGATCGCGGAGTTTATCGGACGATACATAATCATCACCCGATAAGTGATGAGACGTACAAGGTACATGTGAATGTAGACGGTTTTCCGTTGGTCGAGGCTTCTTCTCGTGCGCCGTCTCTGGAAAGCGAACTTCTGGAAATGGAAAATATATCGAGGATAGATTCTTCCGCCGCAGAGCATTACAGGCTGCGTCTCAGGTTAGCCGATCAGCCAGGCAAGAATTATTATCGTCTCAATCTTTACCAGGTTATGCCATTTTGCAAGGACGATACCGGGGGGCTAAGAATCGAAGATGACCCTGGCTATTCGGTTGGTTATGACTGGCTTTCCTTCCAGGGTAACTCGCCCTCGTTCTATGCCTACATAGAGGCTGTTGATGATCCGACCATCCCTGATCTAGAAGAAGATTATGAGACTGCTTTCTTTTCCGATCAACTCTTTGAGGCTACGACAAAAGAATTTGAAATCACATTTGAGCCGATAATCTTTGAATCAATCAGTCCTCATTTTATGCTTGTGCTCACGGCGCTCAGTGAGGAATTGTTCGCATACGAGCGATCACTTGAACTGCATGACATTTTCTTGCACACCCCAAACATTTTCCAAAGTAGTAACCGTCTCGCTGTATACGCCAATGTGCTGAACGGACTCGGAATCTTTGCAGGTTATACAAGCCACAGGTATCGGTTTGATACAGAGGGAAATGAATGGCAGGAGGATGTATTGGGTATTGGTACCGGGGAACTACAGCCTTGTCGAGAGCAATTATGATGGCAGGTGACTGGATATCCCCCTTTTGCAAGGCTCAGGACAAGATAGTCTCTGCGATATATGCCGGATGATACTTACTTGCTTCACGGGTGTAACCCAAAATTTTCACAGGGAAGTGTGAGCATGGGGCGTGACAGAGAGCTTCACAGTTCAACCGAAATCCCTTATTGCCTCCCCGCCGAATCTGTAGCATCTAAGAAATCCCGGTAGAACCAACGAAGTAAGCCGTGTTTTCAGAACACAGCAATTCCCGAGTGGATGCAGCGTGCCATGGGATCATCTGCTTTGGGAGAAATGCACCTCCGAGCTCTAATTACTCAGGGGACCAGCAGACTGAACCTCGGGGGAGCATTTGCTGATGTACTGAGCAAAATTATCAGTAAAGAGGATTGCCAGGCGCTGGGCTGCTTCCTGGTAAGCACCTGGATCAGACCATGCCTTCTCGGGAAACAAGAGATTTTTTGGCAGACCGGGGCATGTCGTAGGAATTGCCAACCCAAAAACAGGTTCGCGCACCGTGGGTACATCAAGCAGGTCTCCGTTATGGATGGCATCAATGATTGCGCGGGTATATCGAAGCTGAATTCGTTTATTTCGATCCCCAACCATGCCGGTATTGATAAGCCAGACATTTACATCGTGTTTTTCAATGTTTGATGCCAGTAACTCGGAATACTTTGCGGGGTGCCATACCAGAAATGCCGCGCCAAAGCACGCAGAAAAGGTTGCCACCGGTTCATTTACCCCTATTTCAGTTCCCGCAACCTTGGCGGTATAGCCGCTGATAAAGTGATACATTGCCTGTTCGGGGGTCAGGCGTGCAATCGGCGGTAGAATCCCAAAAGCGTCAAATGTGAGAAAAATGATATTTGACGGATGCCGCCCTACACAGGGAATCTGTGCGTTCTGCATAAACTCAATGGGAAAACAGGCACGGGTATTTTGAGTCAGAGTCGTGTCTGCGTAGTCCACGGCATGTGTGACCGAATCAAAAACAACGTTTTCCAGAACGGTACCAAAGCGGATTGCATTGAAAATCTCCGGCTCCTGGTCAGCCGCCAGATTGATGGCCTTGGCATAACAGCCACCCTCGATATTGAAAATCCCATTTTCTGTCCAGCAGTGCTCATCATCACCGATCAATGCACGGGCAGGATCCGCAGACAGCGTGGTTTTTCCTGTTCCCGAGAGCCCGAAAAAAAGAGAGACATCCCCGTCCTTTCCCTGATTGGCCGAACAATGCATAGACAATACTCCCCTACGGGGCATGATATAATTCATGATCGTAAAGATGCCTTTTTTCATCTCTCCGGCATACTGTGTACCTAGGATGACCATCTCTTGATCTTCGAAAGAAAGGTCAATGCTGGTTTTGGAGGACATATAGGTCGTGTGGCGATTGGCTGGAAACATGCCGGCATTATAGACGACATAGTCTGGTTCGCCAAAGGCTTTCAACTCCTCATCGCTGAGCCGAATCAGCATATTTCGCATAAAGAGGGCATGGTACGCCCGCTCACAAATGATGCGCACCTTGATACGGTAGCGGGGATCCCATCCGGCATAGCCATCCACAACATAGAGTCGTTCGCGGGTATTGAGATAATCGCGAGCTCGCTCCCGGTTGATTTCGAAGGTATGCTGATCAATGGGTAGATTTACAGAGCCCCACCAGATATCGCTTGCGCTTGGAGGCATCTTAACGATACGCTTATCCCGAGGGCTGCGGCCCGTCCGTTTTCCACTTGTAATGGCCAGTGCACCGCTTTGTGTGATTGCTGCGGTGGCTTCATTACGCAGAGCATCTTCATACAGCACCGCCGGAACTACATTCCGTCGGATGTCCTTGACTTCAATGCCGAAAGGAGTCAGGTCAAGTTTCATAATCGGGGAAGAAATATCACGGCCGTGGCATACGGCGATGCTCCGTATCCGTTGCGCGGGAAAGTGATGAATACCGCTGACTAGGACGAGTACAGCTCGTCAATTTCTTTTTGGTATTTCGCAAACACATTTTTCCGCCTCACTTTCAGCGTGGGTGTGAGTTCACCCGCATCAATGGTGAATGGATCAAGGATCAAATGAAACTTCTTCACCTGCTCCCAGGGCGGCAGATCTTGATTCACTTTATCGATTACGGTTTGGACTGCGTCATTCAGGATTTTTACATCCGGCTCAGGTCCGTAAGCATTTGCTACATAGGCGGCATCTAAGACGATGAGGGCAGCACAGAACTTGAAATCAGGGCCAATCACGACGGCATGCTCAATGAGGGGATCCGAGGCCAGTTTTACTTCAATCGGTACGGGAGCAATGTATTTTCCGGTAGAAAGTTTAAAGAGCTGTTTTTTTCGATCAGTAATATACAGGTGGCCATCTTCATCAAGCTTCCCAATATCGCCGGTGTGCAACCATCCGTCATCGGTAATCGTCTCTGCAGTTTCTTCTGGCATGTTGTAGTATCCACGCATCACATGTGGCCCCTTGGTCAAAATCTCTCCATCTTCAGCAATCTTCACTTCTACATCTCGAATCGCAGTTCCGACCGAGCCTGGACGAAGTTTCTTGCGCTCGTAGAGGGTAATTACGGGAGAGGTTTCAGTTAGACCATATCCCTGGCCACAATAAATGCCCAAGCCATTGATAAAAGCCTGCACCTGCGTTGACAGCGCAGCACCCCCGCTGGTCAGTGCCTGCAGATTTCCACCGAAGAGTGTATTCCGTACTTTACTGTAGACGAGCTTGTCTGCAAGCTTGTCCTGCAAACCTGAACTGGGGTTTTCAAGGTCAAACCGTTCCGCGTGTCCAAAGGCCCACCGGGCAATCATTCCTGGGATTCCTTTCTCGGCTACGGCTTTGGCCATGACACCTGCGTGAACCTTTTCAAGCAATCTAGGCACCGTCGTCATGTGTGCCGGGCGCACATGTTGCATATCCTCCATCAGCTCATCGGTCGTTTCAATGAAGTAGATGGGACAAGATTGAGAGAGATAGAAGGTAGAGGCAACGCGTTCCAGTGAGTGAGAAAGAGGGAGAAAAGACAGGACACGTGCAGGAACGTCAAACGGCAATCGCTCGGCCAATGCAAGCGCATTGGTCGTCAGATTCCCATGCGTGAGCATAACCCCCTTGGGCTGACCAGTAGTACCAGACGTGTAGCAAAGTGTGGCGAGATCGTCACTGCTCACCGCCGCTCTGGTCTCATTGAGCAGATCTGGTGTCTCGGAAAGCTGTTTTTTGCCACGCTCAATCAGATCCTCCATGGTGAGCATATCATCGGTATATCTACCGAGGACTCCCATTACCCATTTCAAGTCCGAATTGAGCATCATCTCACCAGGACACCGATCATACAATTCCTTGGACGATACGATATATCCATGCACGCCAGCATCACGAACGATGTGTAAGATTTGTCCTTCGGGTTGGGTGGTATAGATAGGCACGCTGACTGCTCCCAGTGATAACAGTGCCTGATCAGCAATGAGCCATTCGGTGCTGTTTTCCGAGTGGAGAGCAACCCGGTCCCCTTTTCGTATGCCCAGGCTGTAAAAACCTGCAGCACAGGCGTCCATACGCTCTCGAAATGAAGCCACATCCGTATCGGTCCATGTCCCCTCTCGTTTGGTAGAGGCAACAATGCCAGAGTTATGGGCTAGGCCAAAATCAAGTAAGTCACAGAGAGTTGAAATTTCAGTCATATCATCGGTGGAATTATTGCGATATCGCTTCACATTCAGAAGTATCCTACCATTTGGGAGATACTTCAGGCGTGATTACGTTACATTAGAGTGAATTGTACGAAAATTTTGGGACAGGGACAAAAGAACCCCTGTCAGGTATCAGGTAAATCATACGATTCTATAATGCCGGAATTTACTCATCTGGAGGATGAAGGTGGCATCCACATGGTAGATGTTTCAAGGAAGCCTTCTTCAACACGCAGTGCCTCCGCGGAGGGGGTTGTACAACTAGGTGTTGATGCATACACGGCACTGACGCAGAAGCGTGTTGCTAAAGGGGATGTACTGACCACAGCGCAGCTGGCCGGGATCATGGGAGCGAAAGATACTGCTCGACTGATTCCACTATGCCATCCGATTCCATTGGATTCAGTCGCACTTTCGTTTTCATTTGATGAAAAGATGCATGCTGTGAAGATTCAAGCCAAGGTTATTTCATGTGGACGCACCGGAGTGGAGATGGAGGCATTGACGGCTGTATCCATTGCTTCGTTATCCATCTACGACATGTGCAAATCTATTTCGAAGGCAATACGTATCACTGACATACGACTGGTATCCAAGGATGGTGGTGTGCATGGTCGGTATTCAGTCGACAGCATTCCGTAACAGAAAAAACCTGTAGACGAAACAAATGGAGAATTTATTGAACTTAGGCAGCTTTATTATCATTCTGCTGATCCTTTTTGGTGTCATCCTGTTGTTGTACTTCGTTCCGGTACGACTCTGGATCACAGCAATCTTCTCAGGTGTTCATCTGAAACTCTTTCGCGATTTGGTCGGAATGCGACTCCGACGGGTTCCCCCGGATCGGATTGTGAAGCCACTCATCACGGCACACAAGGCTGGAATTCCCTCTGAGACTCCAAAACTGGAGGCACATTTTTTGGCTGGGGGCAACGTTCAACAGGTCATTAATGCATTGATTTCGGCGGATAAAGCAGACATTGACCTGCCGTTTGAGCGTGCAACGGCAATAGATCTCGCCGGTCGGGATGTATTTGAGGCGGTTCAGGTTTCCGTGAACCCGAAGGTCATCGAAACCCCACCCATTTCCGCAATCGCGAAAGATGGGATACAACTTCGTGCCATTGCGCGCGTCACTGTACGTGCCAATATCGAGAGGCTCGTAGGGGGAGCCGGCGAGGAAACCATCATTGCCCGGGTGGGGGAGGGAATTGTTTCTACTATCGGGTCATCCGACTCGCATGCTGCAGTACTGGAAAACCCTGATATTATCTCGAAGACCGTACTAGCGAAGGGACTAGATTCAGGGACTGCGTTCGAAATCCTTTCCATTGATATTGCAGATGTAGATGTTGGCGAGAATATTGGTGCAAAGCTGCAGACTGACCAGGCGGAGGCGGATCTACAGGTCGCGCGAGCCAAGGCGGAGGAGCGGCGTGCGGCCGCCGTTGCGCTCGAGCAGGAGATGATCGCCCGTGTACAGGAAGCTCGTGCTCGGGTTGTGGAAGCCGAGGCAATGGTTCCTGAAGCAATTGCGGAGGCGTTCCGCAAAGGCCAATTGGGAGTGATGGATTATTATAATCTGCGCAATATTGAGGCGGATACAGATATGCGATCAGCAATTGGTGGAGATACGGAGTCTTCCGGTGAGGGCAAGCCCCCATCATCCTAATCAATAGGGGAGAGCTGGACGAGTTCAATCCGGTTGCGTGAGGCTTTGAGAATCTCGATTCGGAAGGCGCCGATGACCAAGCGGTCGTTCGGGGAGGGAATTGCGCCGCTATGATCAAGAATAAACCCGGCGATGGTTTCAAAATCTCCCGTGGGGATCGCTAGATCAAAGCGTTCATTGATCTCATCGATTTCGGCTTTCCCGCTGAACCTGTAAGTATGGGGGGCTATTTCGCTCATGGTCACCTTTTCCGTATCAAACTCATCCTGAATATCACCGAAGAGTTCTTCCAGGAGGTCTTCGCGTGTGATCAAGCCGGCAGTTCCACCGTACTCATCAATGACAATCACAATGGATCGGTGACTGTCCCTGAATTCTCGAAGAAGCTCTTTGGCGGGCTTTGATTCTGGAACGAATCGGGCGGGGCGCACGACCTGCTGCAAAGTCTCGGGGCTCTCAAATAAATCGTAGGCAAAGGCAATGCCCACAATCGTATCAATGTTTTCCCGGTAGACCGGTATTTTGGAATACCCGCTTTCAACACAGAGTTGCCGAAATTTTTCGAGAGAAGTGTCTTCAGAAATAGATACGATCTCCGTCCGCGGTGTCATGCATACTTTCGCCCGTTTTGCGTGCAGCCCAAAGACATTGGTGAGCATCTCTGTTTCCTCGGCATCAAGGTCAAGAGATCCGCGCTCTACATTCTCTTCGATCATTTTTTCAAACGAACGGCGGGAAAAGCGGGTAAGCTGATCAGATGCACCACCGAGTCCCTTGAGAAGTAGCTGCGATGTCCAGCCAACCAGGAGAATGAGGGGCAGGAGTACGATGTAGGTTACAGCAAGCGGGATCGCAAGAAAAAAAACTGCTCGATTTGCAGTCTCCCGCATGATGGTTTTAGGAAGTATCTCGCCAATCAGCAGCACCACAATCGCAGCGATGAGTGTCTGAACAATCAACTGAGGGCTCTCGCCGGCCACATAGCGGGATAGTGGCTCGGCCAGAACGAGTGCCATGACCGTAGAAAAAATGACCAGTGCGATATTATTGCCGACCAAGGTGGTGGTCAGTAATCGTGTAGGTGATTCGAAGAAAAAAGTGACCAAGTGCCCGAGAACGCCGCGGCGACGTGCACGCATCTCGACGCGTAGGCGATTCGCAGCGACGAATGCGATTTCTGTGCCAGAGAAGAACGCACTCAAAAAGAGAGTACTAATTATTACGGACAGGGCCATGCGTGAAGCAGGCGATCAGGTACGGGATCTGGACTGCAGTGCCCGAGCTTCCCAATCATTCTCACTTTCCTCCGGTCCAAAGACAGATTCAATTTGAGAAACAGAAGCTTCGGTTTCTTCAACCTCGGAGAGAAGAAGGTCAAGCTGGTAGGTGATTTCTTCGGGGTTATTCAGGGTCAACGACTGTTCATGGATGTACTTCACGACATCTTCAATTGTAGCGACCTGCGCCTCAATCATTTCCAGTTGCTCTTGGGTTTGTTTGAAGCGTTCTTTACGCTGCTCCAATACCTTCAGTCGTCGAAGTTTGATATTGCGAACAGGTTCAGAGGCATTTTCCAAATCTAACTCAACGGCGGCAATTGCTGTGGTAAGCTCCTGCTCACGTTTGTGTTGACCAAAAGAGGTATAGCGTTCCTGTTGAAACATGAGTTTCAGGCAGGAAGTCATGAGTCCTTCGATCTTGGCGGTATGGCTCTCAAGGATCCCCTGAGATGCGAAACTGAACTTGCGGTAATTCGCCTGCAATTCTTTTTCCAGATCTTTTAACCGAATGTAACGACGCTGATTTGCCCGGTTGAGCTGCCGATACATTTCGCGTTGAGAGGGAGGTCTGGCAGCGATTGCTGCGTGTTTGGCACGGATAAGGTTTCGAAATCGTTTGTGACGGGGCATATATCCTAGGGCCAATAGTTCAAAGGCAATGATTGCCGTCAGTATGGATTGAAAGAGTGTATCTCCCACTGGGCCTCCAATGAAGCTGAGTCCAAGTGCAGCCCCCGCCCCAATGGTGAGGAAGGATAAATTCCACGGATGCAGGAAGGTCTCGCGGGTATAGTTGATCTCTCCCTCTTTCATGCGTCTTTGTCGGGGGTATCAGCCTTTAGTATAGGACCGATGGTCTTGGCGGGAGGTTCGGGGGGTTGAGGGACTGCATCCAAATCAGTGGCCGATTTTTTCTCTGGTGGCAGCTCGTCTTCTAACGCAACTTCGAGACGGGCCTCATTCAAAGCTGTCTCAGCATCCAGTCGTGCTGTAAATTCGTCTGCAGTATCCCCTGCGCTAGCCAGAGTATCTACCATGGCACCCAGAGCATCGTTGATGGCCTGTGTTTTCTTGGCGGACTCAATCGTACGACGGATCTGCTTACGCTCTCGAAGCTCTTTGATATATTGTTCTTTAAGACGTGCGCGTTCCTCTTCAGGCATCGCTACGATTCCCGGTTGCGTGTACGCCCCATGGTCTTTTCCTCGGAGCTCTCCACGTCAATACGTCCAGAATCCGTTGTTGGTTCAGAGAGCAGCCCCATTTCGCGTTTCATCTGGTTCACCAGTTCGGCGGCTCGCAAATCTTCAGCTTCTTCATCCAGGCGGATCGCCTGCAGATCCACGGCATCCATGGCAACTTCGATACGTGCTTCATTTTTGGCCGTTTCCTGATCCAAACGTTGGATCATTTCATCGTGCGTCTGATCAATCCCGCCTACTTCGAATTTCTCAAGTGCATCGGCAACATTTGCTTGCCATTTCGCACGCTCGCTTGCACGCAGGGCTTCCTGAGCAGCATCAATCTTTCTCTGCCGCTCGCGCATGAACGCCTTTTTGACCTGTTGTGCTTTATCATAGGCTGCAGTTGCATGAGCGAGCTGTTCCTGGGTTTTTACTAGATTTGCCTGGGCGGTTTCGAATCGAACTGCATGCTGTTGTGCAAGGTCGTCACGCCCACCTTGGATTGCGGACTGGATCTTTGACCTTAATGTGTGTACTTCGGACTGGACACGTTTGAGTTCTTTTTGCAGGAGGATTACATTGGCCTTTACGGTCGCAATGTTCTCGTTCATTTTCGGGACCTGATCATTCAGTTCCCGGATATTCTGCTCCAGAATTAGCTTGGGGTTTTCTAGGGAAGAGATGGCACCCCCAAAAATTGATCGAATCGCACGTTTGAATCGGGTCCAGAGAGACATGTTAAAAAGAAAATTAGCTAAACCGTAAGATACCTAACTCTGCGAGATTAAATTATGTTCTCGTGAATTAGATGCCCATCCTTCAAAAGTGAGGCGATCAATAAGGATGTTTGGTTTAGCGACAGGTTTTTTCGAGAACGTAAAGGTGTCAAAGATACTACGTGCCACCTGCTCAGGTTGATCAGCCTTTCGGGTATAGAAACTTGCCAGTGGTTGACCGGGTGCGGCTCTTTCGCCTGGACGCAGGTGTAATACGATTCCTGCTTCAGGATCGATTTTGTCATCAATCACCAGTCTTCCGACTCCAAGGCTGTTTCCGATTTCAGCAAGTGTGAATGCGTCTACATCACTCACATATCCGCTGATATCCAGCGGGACCGTGACGGTTTGAGGCTCCAGGGTACGCATACGAAGTGCAGGATCATGGATGACAGCAGGGTCTCCACCCTGGGCTTCTACAATCTTCGCCAGAAAATTCAATGCGTGGCCGGATTGCACTGCAGCGTGTGCCGTTTCCTCACCTTCCTCAGGTGACCCGGCCAGACCTGCGAGCGCAATCATTTCACCACTCAGCTTCAGTGACAACTCAAGCACATCTTTGGGACCTTCCCCACGTAGACAGCTGATAGACTCTTCAACCTCGAGCCAATTCCCAATTGCGTGCCCGAGGGGAATGTTCATATTGGTAAGCCAGGCAATCGTGTTCATCCCAAAGTGTTCTCCAACATTTACCAGGGTCTCGGCGAGCTCTCGTGCCTCTTCGCTCTTTCTCATAAAAGCGCCGCGACCGAGTTTCACATCAAGCACCAATCCATCAATGCCTTCAGCCAGTTTCTTACTCAGGATTGAGGCGGTAATGAAGGGGATAAAGTCGACACTCGCAGTTACATCCCGCAGGGCATACAACTGGCGGTCAGCCGGAGCGATTTCCTTGGTTGCTCCAATCATTGCGACGCCAAGTTCACGGATCTGGCGGTAGATGTCGTGGATTTGCAGGTTTGTACGAAACCCGGGGATAGATTCCAACTTATCAAGTGTCCCTCCTGTATGTCCTAGAGCTCGACCTGAGATCATGGGTACACGAACTCCGCACGCTCCAACAATTGGAGTGAGCACGAGGGAAATCTTATCCCCAACTCCACCCGTTGAATGCTTATCAACTACGGGAGTAGAAATGGCAGAGAAGTCCAGGATCCTCCCCGAATTCAGCATGCACTGGGTCAGTGTGGTCGTCTCATTCAGGGCCATGCCACGTAGCTGCGCAGCCATCAGAAACGCTGCCATCTGGTAATCAGGTATACGCCCTGCAGTGTACCCTTCAATCAGATACTGAATCTCAGTGGATGAAAGCTCTAAGCCCTCACGCTTCTTCTTAATGATATGGATGGCGTCCATGACTGTACGAAACACAAAAGGCGAACCAGATTACGGTCCGCCCCCTAAAATATTCAAATACACAAAGATTTCTATTTGCTGGCACTTTTTTTGCCGTACCTGCGATGAAATTTTTCGACGCGACCCGCGGTGTCTACGTATTGCCGACGTCCCGTATAAAACGGATGATTCGTACTGTCGACGTCAGACACATATTGCTCGGACGGCATTGTTGACCGCGTCTCAAATTCGGTTCCATCGGCGAGGCGCACCTTGGTCGGGCTGTAGTCTGGATGGATTCCTTTCTTCATTGATCTGATATCAGGTTATATACAACCCCGCTGTAATCATCCTGCTTCGGCTATGTTCCATCTTTGAGAAGAGCTTCGGTACGGATGATCGTGTCTCGAAGTCTTGCGGCCTTTTCAAACTCCATTTTCTCGGCAGCTTCAAGCATTTCTATATTCATTTGCTTAATCAGATCTCGCTTCTCCGCTTCGGTGAGCATTTTGATTAAGGGATCATCCAGTTCTTGTGGTATTTCAGAGATTTCCGAGGGATGGACGAGTGGTGTTTGTCCTCCAGGCTCGCGTTCTTCAGCGACCACGGTTCCGCGTAGTACATCACGGCGGTCCTTGTGCACCGTCTGCGGGACAATACCATGTTTTTCATTATAGGCCAGCTGTTTTGTTCGGCGGCGGTTGGTCTCATCAAGCATTCGCTGCATACTTCCGGTGATCTTATCTGCATAAAGGATAATCTTGCTATTGGTGTTGCGTGCGGCACGACCAGCTGTCTGGATGAGCGCACGGTCACTTCGGAGAAAGCCTTCTTTATCAGCATCTATGATTGCTACCAGAGATACCTCTGGGAGATCAAGTCCTTCTCGAAGCAGATTCACCCCCACCAGTACATCGTATGCGCCAAGTCGAAGGTCCCGCAATAACTCAACCCTTGTGAGTGCATCGATGTCTGAGTGGAGATAGCGGCACTGGATTCCAAATGATTCCAGATAGTCCGTCAAATCTTCTGCCATGCGTTTTGTCAGCGTCGTAACCAGGGTTCGTTCACCGCGTCGGTTCACACTACGGATCTCTTCCAGGAGGTCATCAATCTGATGTTCACTGGGTCGGATCAAGACAGGCGGATCGGGGATGCCGGTGGGACGAATGACTTGCTCAACAAATTCTCCCTCTGATTTGATGAGCTCATAGTCTCCCGGGGTTGCACTCATGAAGATCGTTTGGTGTTGCCGCTCTTCATACTCTTCAAACGTCATTGGTCGATTGTCCAGCGCAGAGGGCAACCGAAAGCCATGCTCAACCAGCGTGAGTTTGCGGGCTCGATCACCATTGTACATTGCACGTACCTGCGGAATCGTCGTATGGCTCTCATCAACCACAAGAAGGAAATCATCCGGGAAGTAATCCATGAGGCAATATGGACGCTGTCCCTCAGGTAATCCGGTCATATGACGGCTATAATTCTCAATCCCTGAGCAATAGCCCAGCTCACGAATCATCTCAAGATCAAAAAGTGTACGTTGCTCCAAGCGCTGGGCCTCCAGCATTTGACTTCTTTGTCGGAGCACTGCCAGGCGCCATTGCAACTCATCTTCAATGGCAGCGACTGCACGATTGATCTGTTCCTTTGGTGTCACGAAAATGCGGGCGGGATAGATGGTCAGCGCTGCGTGTTCCTGTTCAAGGGTCTCTCCTGTGAGTGGATGGATCATGGTGATTTGTTCAATCTCATCTCCCCAGAAGAGGACACGGTATGCAATATCTTCCGCATAAGTGGGATAAATATCTACTGTGTCTCCGCGTACCCTGAATGTCCCGGGTTGGAGTTCTATGTCATTGCGCTTATAAAAAATTCCAATCAACTGCAGGAGCAGGTCCCCGCGTTCTATTTCCTGGCCGGGTACGAGTTGGACAATCTGGGATTGATACTCCTTGGGGGAGCCCAAGCCGTAAATACAGGAAACACTTGCCACTACGATCACATCTGAGCGCCCGGATACCAGGGCACTGGTTGCCCTTAACCGAAGTCGATCAATTCGATCATTAATGGACAGATCTTTTTCTATATAGGTATCGGAACGAACGATGTAGGCCTCGGGCTGATAGTAATCGTAGTAGGAGATAAAGAATTCAACAGCATTGTTCGGGAAAAACTGCCGAAACTCGGCGTAGAGCTGAGCAGCCAGCGTTTTGTTATGGCTCATAACAAGGGTTGGCTTTCCGATATTCTGGATCACGTTACTGATCGTGAATGTTTTCCCGGATCCCGTCACACCAAGCAGCGTCTGGTGTTCTTTTCCTTGAATCAGTCCCTCAGTGAGCGCCTTGATCGCACCTGGCTGATCTCCATACGGCGAGAATGGAGCACATAATTCGAATGTGCGCTGGGAAAGTGGACCGGACATTGGTGTAGTCAACAGAAACGGATTTGAATGGTTGTACAAAGAAACTAAGGTACTGGCGTATATTCTATCGCCTATCAGCCCACCATTGCACTCAATCAATCGTCATGACACACCGACTTCTGATTATTCTCTCCCTGACATTCATTGTATTTCAGGCCGAGGGGCAAACCCTTCAATGGGAGGACTACGCCCCCGTTTCTACGCTTGTGGTTGAAGAAAATCTACTGACGAAAGCAAAATATCGTTTTGTTGATGCACATGGGCATCAATGGCGAATCGGTACAGCATCCAAGGAAGAAATAGGTGAATTGGTTGCAGCGATGGATGACTTGAACTTAGTGACGATGGTCAATTTGAGTGGGGGTAGTGGTCAGGATCTATTGCAAAAGGTTGAAAACACGAATCTACATGCGCCGGGCAGATTTGTGCACTTTGCAAACATTGATTTTTCGAGAATTGATGAGACTGGGTTCGGGGAGGCTGCTGCAGCACAACTGGAAATAGATGTACAGAATGGTGCTGCGGGGCTCAAAATATTCAAAAATCTGGGGATGACGGTCTTTGATTCGAGCGGAGCCCGACTAAAAACGGACGATCCGCGACTGGATCCAATCTGGGCAAAGTGTGGGGAGTTGGGTATTCCGGTCCTAATTCATACCGCAGACCCACCACAATTCTGGCTCCCCCATGACCGATACAACGAGCGCTGGTTTGAGTTAAAGGAGCGTCCAGGAAGAAAGCGGGAGGCAGACCCATCTTGGGAAGTGATGATCCAGGAGCAGTGGAATGTGTTCAGAAAACATCCCGAGACGATCTTCCTCAATGCACATCTTGGTTGGTTGGGAAATGACTTGCAGCGACTGGGAGAGCATCTGGATGAATTTCCGAATGTCTATACAGAGCTGGGGGCTGTAGTTGCAGAGCTCGGGCGTCAGCCGCATACTGCGCGGCAGTGGATGATCGATTATCAGGATCGTGTATTGATGGGTAAGGATTCTTGGAACGCTGCCGAGTATCACACCTATATCCGTCTCTTTGAAACCGCCGATGAATTCTTCCCCTATTATCGGAAGCGTCACGCCTGGTGGATGATGTACGGGTTGGACTTACCCGATGAAGTTCTGCGTAAGGTGTACTACAAGAACGCACTTCGAATTATTCCGGCGATTGACGAAAGCCTGTATGAGGAAGACTGGAACACGGCTCACATCCCTGCCGAGGAGCTTCGTCTGAGTCCACTTCAGTTGGCCCGTACGCAGTTGGGGGATGCTTATGTGAAAGTACACTACAGCTCGCCGCGCAAGCGGGGTCGTGAAATATTTGGGGATCTGGTTCCATTTGGAGAGCTTTGGCGTACCGCAGCCAATGAGGCCACAGAAATCACGTTTACTGGTGATGTTCAAGTTGGCGACCAGGAATTATCAGCGGGAACGTATTCACTCTTCAGTATCCCGGATGAGACGCAGTGGACGCTGATTATGAACCGTGCTTTGGGCCAAAATGGCATAGGTCAGTACGATGAAGAAGAGGATGTACTACGGATTGTGGTTCCAGCCACCCGGTTGGATTCAATCCGGGAGGCATTTACGATTCGTTTCGAGGAAAATGAGGATGGAGCAGATATGGTGATCGAATGGGATCAGACCAGGGTGGTCTTGGCTTTAAAAGCGTCTTAGTGCAAGTTTGGCACTGCAGCGGATTTTTTGGAATCATATCTCTGGTGCACGAAGCATTTAGCCAGCGGGTCTTTCTGGCAGTAGTGGGTGCATTGGAGATACAGGCGTTAGGCATGTAACTTGCTGAAAGATCTGATACGGGATGCCCATGTCCCGCATTTTCCTGAGTAGGATGCAGTGGCCACTGTTCCCGGAATATTTGTAATTCCAAAAAAACACTGTCTCGAAGTTGAGACAAGAACCGACTGAGGTCAGTTGGGAACAGGAGTGAGCCAGCCAAATGGATCGTTTCCTTGCTCAACGATGTCAAAAAACGCTTCCTGTAATTTTTGTGTGATCGCCCCACGTGTTCCATCACCAATGACATATTTGTCTACGGAGCGGATGGGGGTGATCTCGGCAGCGGTGCCTGTAAAGAATAGCTCATCTGCAACGTAGAGTGCCTCACGTGGCATACTTCCTTCATGCACCGGAATCCCTGCAACTGTCGCCAACTGGATCACCGTTGATCGTGTGATACCAGGCAGGATTGAGAAGGCTGTCGGTGCCGTATAAATTTCGCCGTCCCGAACAACGAACAGATTCTCCCCACTGCCTTCTGCAAGATAGCCATTGGTGGTTAGCATAATTCCTTCTTCGTACCCATTGAGGATAGCATCCATCTTGACTAGGCTGGCATTGATGTAGTTTCCACCTGCTTTTGCAAGAGCTGGCACGGTATTCGGGGCAAATCGGTTCCAGGAAGCCACCTGCACATCAATCCCCTTTTCCGGGGCATCTGCTCCAAGATATGGTCCCCACTCAAAGACTGCAATGGCAGTTTCGACGGGATTATCCAATGGACTCACTCCCATTGGGCCCCGTCCTCGAAACATGATAGGCCGAATATAACTGGACTTTAGGTTACTCCGGGAGACGGTTTGAACTGCTGCCTGCTGGAGAGCTTCCAGATCATAAGGAGGCTTCATACGGTAGATCTTAGCAGAATCCAGTAAACGACGCATGTGTTCGCGAAGACGAAATACGGCAGTACCTTTTTTCGTCTGGTAAGCACGAATGCCCTCAAATACACTTGAACCGTAGTGAATCACATGTGCAAGCACATGAACTTTTGCCTCTTCGTGAGGGACAAATTTTCCATTAAACCAGATATCGTAATTCATGCTGAATCGAATTTGAAAGCGCACTTACGTACAAGAAGACATGCGGTTGCAATCTGAAGTAGTTACGGGGCCAGTCTTTTACGTAGATGACGTGATATGATCGCAAATCGGAAGATAACTCCAAGGATTTTTATTGATGCCTTTACGGTTCCTGTCAGGGTTCCGGTGATTTTGGATACCCCCACTCGTCTCCGATAGGAGACCGGGATTTCTGTGATACGCAAGCCCGCTATATGTGCTTTGATTTGCATCTCAATGGTCCAGCCGAAGGTGGCGTCACGCATATGCAGCTTCATCAGGGACTGATATCGAATGGCTCGGAAGGGACCTAGGTCGCTGTAGCGAGCTTCCCAGAGTAACCGCATCAGCAGGCAAGCTAGGCGATTTCCCCAGCGTGCCTGTGGTAAAAGAGCACCTTGTTCACTCACCCCCCTGATGCGGCTGCCAATCACGAGATCGTGGGTTCCTGCTTGGATTGGGGCGACGAGGGAGGACATCTCATTGGGGTGATCCGAATAGTCGCCATCAAGGAATACGATTACGTCGGGGTTTCGGCTTGATGCATAAGCAAGTCCGCGAAGACAGGCATAGCCATAACCGCGTCTGGCTTCGTGAAGTACAGTTGCTCCCGCCTTGGACGCATTTTTTTCCGTAGCATCGGTTGAAGCATTATTAACAACGACGACTTCGGTAGCAAGTCCGTGAGGGATATCTTGAATTACCTGAGCGATTGCCGCGGCTTCGTTAAATGCAGGAATAATAACAAGGACACGCATCAGGGACAGCGTTGGTAAACTGATAGAACAGGCAGTAAGGGAGTCTCCAACTCGGGTTCAGGTAATGTTAGGAATCCAAAATGCCCCCCCAAAAACTTAGAAGCCCTTGATGCGTTCCTAGTCCGCCGATCATCCTATTTTTAGAGCCGAAGTATGCGGAGATCAAAGAAAATGGCAACATCATCTGAATCACATGAAATAGCCGAAAATCCACGAAAGGTTTCGCCTGCACGACTCCGATTCCGCGTATTTTTACTGATTGTGGGAGCGGTCCTGCTATTTTTCGTGATGCAAAGTGTTCTGAATCCTTTTGGGGATAACGAATATGCTGAGATTCCTCACGGCAACCATTCCCATTATGTCCCCAAGGATCGGGATCCTGATGTTCCAATTTCCAATTTCCCGACAAGCCCTCCCGCCGACAATGAGAGGATTACTCCAGATGGCCGTATCGTTCCAAAGTGAGATACAGTTAAGTGGTAAAATCTGCTCAGATTGAAGGATCGCGGTTGGCGCTCAAATTCGGGGCCTAGTCGGGGCGGCGACAAATCTGAGCCCAAGTTTAACACGAGGCCCCATTTTGGGGCCTTTTTTAGTTTTTTTTTCGCCTGACCTTGGCCCCGAACCTTTGATTCCAGCCTGCATTGGCCCATTTCCTTTTGCGTCGTTCGTGGATTCGGACGATTGTAGTGCCATAATGCGTTTTCTGTGGGAACCTTCGCCGGCCCCCTTCGTTTCCTGCCATCATGTTTATCCGAAAAACCATGACCCGGACCATGAAGGACGGAACCACCTATCATGCGTTCCGGCTCGTTCACAATGTCCGCTACGGCGCCAAGGTGAAGCAGGAGACGCTCCTGCATCTGGGAAGTCAATTTCCGGTCAAGGAATCCGACTGGCCTCTGCTCTGCCGCCGGATTGACGAACTTCTCCAGGGGCAGGTCTCGCTCCTGCCGCCCTTGCCCAAACCGTTGGAGGATCAGGCCGAGGCCATCGTTGGGCAGTTGTTCGCCAAGCAGGCCGAGCGGCTGCGACAGGCAAAGCTGGCCCAGGGCGAGCCACTGGATCCGAGATGGCACACGGTGGATGTCGCCTCTACCCGTATGAGCATGGTGCGGAGTGTGGGGGTGGAACATGTGTCCTTGTGGGCCCTGAACCAGCTGGGAATCCCGAAGCTGTTGCGGGGCCTTGGGATGACTCCCAAGACCCAGCATGCGGCATTGGGGGCGATTGTCGGACGCTTGGCCAAGCCTGCTTCCGAGCGCGCAACCTATGCGTGGCTCTGTAACGAGAGCGGTCTTGGGGAATTCCTGGGAGGATCGTTCCAGCGCATGAGTTTGATGCATCTCTACCGGGCCTCCGATCAACTGGTGAAGCACCGCGATGCGATTGAATCGCAGGTATTCACCGAAGCCATGTCCCTGTTTGGATTGGGATGTACGGTGACGCTGTTGGATCTGACCAATACCTATCTGGCGGGATCGGGATCTGCTCAATCGTTGGCCAAGCGTGGGCGGTCCAAGGAGAAGCGGAATGATCGTCCTCTGATCACCTTGGCTCTGGTTCTGGATGGGAGTGGATTTGTGCGGCGCTCAAAGATCTATGCCGGCAATACGGCAGAGGCGGAGACCCTCCAAACGATGCTCCAGGAAGCGGATGCCCCGAACGAGGCCATTGTGATTATGGATCGGGGGATTGCAACCGCGGAAAACGTGCAATGGCTTCGCCAGGCCAAGTACAGATATCTGGTGATGAGTCGGGAGCGGGCCCGGGTCTTTGATCCGGCAGATCAAGAGGTGACCGAGTTGGATAACGGCGTAGAACTGTATGAGGTCCGGGACTCGGAAGAGGTCCGGGTCTATTGTCGTTCGAGCCAACGGATCAAGAAGGAGCAAGCCATGGTGGCACGTCGTCGTGCGAAGTTTGAAGCACAGCTCACGCAGTTGGACCAGGGGTTATCCCGACCGAAGACGACGAAGAAGCTTTCGCGGATTTGGGAGCGGATTGGACGATTCAAGAAAAGCAGTGGTGGGATTGGACAGCACTACGACATTGAGGTGATTGCCGATGAGAAGCAAGAGAAGGCGGTGCAGGTGAAGTGGCGTGCGCGGCCGAAAGCGAATTCGATGTGGACCGATCCCGGCACCTACCGCTTGAGGACCAACGTCATGGAGCTTTCCACCGCTCAGCTGTGGCAGACCTATATCATGCTGACGGATCTGGAGGCCGTGTTCCGCTCGCTCAAGAGTGAGTTGGGATTGCGGCCTATCTTTCACCAAACCGATCAACGCACCCAAGGGCATCTGTTCATCACTGTGCTTGCGTATCAGGTCGTACAAGTGGTGCGAACCTACCTGCGGCAACAGGGAATCTCCTGGAGTTGGACCACCATTCGCAATGTGCTCTCGTCCCAACGACGGGCTACCATCCATCAAACACGAAACGATCACGTAGCCGTGCACACGCGCCTCACCTCGGATCCCGATGCAGATCAACGCGAAATTTACGAGGCGCTGAAGATCGAGCCGCGTCCACTTGAAACGGAAATCACCACGATCTGAACAGACCCAATCCATGCCAATCGGTAGTGCCCTAATCGGCCTGAATCGGGCCGAAAGCCCCCGCTCAACGCTGGAATCAGTATTTTATGTTAAACTTGGGTGAGGGGGTTGGAATTTTGGAGGCGTGTTCGTACCTTGTGGGGGTTTTCATTGTTTTATTGTTTTTTGGTTGCCCCGGGTGCCGTTTATATGGTTGCCCGGGGTTTTTCTTTTGCTGTGATCTGTGTGTGTTCGTGGTGCGTCCGCAGACATCTTCCGCGTACGATCTGGCCAAGGTTATTCAAAATCCGGCTCCTCATCACCAGGTTCCAATGATCCCAGCATACTTCCCATCATGTCGGAATAGGTCTGCTCTTCTTTGCCAAGCATAGATGCCTGATGCAGCCCCTCAAGGACAAATTCCTTGAGAATCCAGCGTTCTTTCGCGGAGATACGCTGTTTTTTAGCAGGACCGAATTGGCTGGTAATAACTTCGTCTAGCCCCGAAACCGTACGCAGAGACTTCTTAAATGCCGCATCGGACGATTCAGGATCCAGGGTTAAGGTATTCCCTTGGGCAAACCATTCCAGGATTTTGCCGTAGGTCTCGCGTCCCTTTCCTTTGAGGCTGGGGTCGGGGAAATAGTCGGCAAACACTTTTCGGATAGCTCGCCCAAGGAGAAGCCGCGCGACTTTTTGTGGACCTTCCTGTTCCCCCTCGTACACAAGTTCCAGTTTGCCTGTAATCGCCGATTCCACGTAGTAGAGGTCACTGACCCTGACACAGATCTGGGATTGTTCGTGAAGAACTGTCCGGCGTTCGGCATTTGCAATCACGGCCTCAAGTGCCGAGCGTGTCATCCGTGCAGATACCCCTGATTTTTGATCTACGTATTCACTTGCACGGGCTTCAAACGCCGCAACTTCAATCACCTGTCGGATAAATTCTGGAATGGTCACACGAACACCACCGCGATTCTGCCAAGCCTCCTGATTGGTAATTGCCAATGCAGTGCTGAGATCTTTCGGGTAATGGGTCAGCACCTGACAATCAATGCGGTCTTTGAGCGGGGTAATGATGTTTCCCCTGTTAGTATAGTCTTCAGGGTTGGCACTGAACAACATCATCAGATCCAAGGGGAAGCGTACATTGAATCCGCGGATCTGAATGTCCTGCTCTTCCATAATATTGAGCAGGCCCACCTGAATCCGTGCCTGCAGGTCAGGGAGTTCGTTGATGGCAAAGATCCCGCGATTTGTACGTGGAATGATTCCAAAATGAATCACTTCCTCATCCGCATAGGTAAGTCGCCGGTGCGCAGCCTTAATCGGGTCAATATCTCCAATCAGGTCGGCGATCGATGTATCCGGGGTTGCCAGTTTTTCCGCGTAGCGCTCACTCCGATGAAGCCATGCAATCGGTGTTTCCTCACCCTCGCTGGCAATCCGGTCACATGCGAATTTCGATAAGGGAGAGAAGGGGTTATCGTTGAGCTCACTACCGGCGACCACAGGGATATATTCGTCAAGCAGGAGGGGGATCAGTCGGAGTATTCGACTTTTTGCCTGACCCCGCAACCCGAGAAGAAGAATATCATGACGACTCAGAATTGCATTTTGAAGTTGAGGGATCACGCTCCGGTCATATCCAAGAATGCCTGGAAATACTTCACTCCCATCATGAAGGCGTTTCAGCAGATTCCGGCGGAGTTCGTCCTTGACGGATTCCACTTTGTAAGAAGATGCTCTTAGATCTCCCAGTGTCTTGATATCTTCACGCTTAACGCTCACTGTATTCATGTCTGTGTTGGAGGTGTCCATAGATACATCCGGATCGAGGGCTCCGGTGCCACAAGTGCAACTGCCAGTTGATAGGTCCCATCCGGGTTCAGCTTCGCAGCCAGATCGATCGGGTAAAAGTTTTTGATGTAACCAGGGTCGGCTTCTATAAGTATGTGTCGGAGCATTCCTGAGCGGTCATAGACATCCACACGAAGCCATCCGGCGCGCTGATTCAGCACGAACCAGAACTCCCCCGCTGTTGCCGCTGAGCTGGTGATGAGGGGGGCGCCCCGTCCCTGTCCCTGATCGAATGCATAGGTACGTCGCAGCATCGGTGAATCGAAGCCCCTCCACCGCAGCGTGTCGGGGCCGTCCGATAAATCTTCTGTCCAGATCAAAGCCCATGGGTAGAATCCACTCAGACTGACAAGTTGATCGCCAAAGTTACGCAGAAATCCTGCATGCTCCCAAGAAGATCCATATAGAACAGATTCTTGGATCGGATTTCCAGTTCGGTCCAATGTCCAAAGGAAGTGGGTTGTATCGCGTGTAACGGCCTTGAGGTACAACTTGTCTTCGTTCGCCAGAACATACTGTAATGAATTTGGAGGTGCTTTTTTAACAACGATGGAGTCCACACTCATCCTGTTCACTACAAAATGGAATCGGTGCGTCTCTGGATCAAAGACAATGAGGGAGTCAGATTTCCATCCGGCAAGGTAAGGGAAAGTAGTATTGGGTAACGAGAAAGAGATCTCAACGGCACCGTTAAGATCAAACACAAAGATGCGTCCATTCTCCGTATCACTCGCATAAATTCGATCATCTTTGCCAAAGAGTATGGCCCGAGGATATTCTAGATCCGTTCGACGAATTACATCTGGAGGTGCAAGGGTATCAGGCAGGATCCCGGCTGCAATGGTCCGAGATAGGGAATCTGCAGGGGAGATCGCCTGCGATTCTATCCGGTGACAGGAGGAAGGAAGACATCCTGTGAGTAGAATGCAGAAGACAAGAATCAGACAGCTGGATTTGATGTGAGATGCGATGATCAACCTTCCCGCCGTCCAAGTTGTAAGCTTAACTGTACCCTGCGATTATTTCGCAATACATGATACGTGACCACATCTCCCGGCCTGAAGTCAAATATTCGGGCAACATAGTCATCGTGGTTTGAGATCGGCTCATCCTGAAGTGCCACGATGAGATCATAGGGAAGCAGGCCGGCTTCCTCGGCAGGGGAACCCGAATCTACATCGGCAACCAAAATTCCCCGCGTATCTTCCAGTTCCAGAGCTTCAGCGATCTGTGCGGTTACGGCTACGAAACTAATTCCTGTATAATAGGAGCGGTCAACTTGGCCGGTTTCACGCAATTCACTGATAATTCTCTGAGCTCTGGCAGCGGGGACTGCGAACCCCAGACCGACGGATCCTCCACTTTCACTGTAGATTGCTGCATTGACACCGATCACTTCACCGAGGGCATTGATGAGTGGACCACCGGAGTTCCCGCGGTTAATTGCAGCATCTGTTTGGATCATGTCATGGTAGATGCGTCCATCCTTGCTTCCCAGGTCTCTTTCGGCTGCACTGACGACCCCAACCGTCACACTGGGAGCTGCTGCTTCGAAGAGTCCAAAGGGGTTCCCCAAGGCGATTGCCCATTCTCCCACGATGGGTTCGGGGGATTCGGAAAAACGTAAATACTCCAAGGGGCGATCTGAAGAAATCTTTAAAAGTGCCAGATCCGTCGCCTTATCGGCTCCAATTAACTCCGCATCCAGCGTTTGCCCATCGGTCAGCGATACGGTCACCTTGGTTGCATTCCCGGCCACATGATGGTTGGTCACGATATAGCCATCTGGCGATATTACGAAGCCACTCCCCAGGTTCTGGACACGTCGTTCAATAATTCGAGATTTCCGTTCAGAAAAAAACTGTCCGAAGAAGGGATCCTGGAAAAGATCCGCGAATGGATCCCGATAGCGGACTTGTTGCAATTCAATGACGTTGATGCTGACAATGGCAGGGGTTGCAGTTTCTACGGCACGTGTGATAGCGGTCTGTCGGCTAAGCGTAATTGAGTCATTGACCGCGGCTGTCGACTCCGGCGAAGCCAGCTGCGCTTGAGAACGCACGTTTTGCTGGCATCCAAGCAGTATGATGGCCAGAGAAAGATGTATGAGTGCGAGAAAACGTTCCATGGAGCAAAGATCAAGACTAAATTCTTTACGAGAGTTTAGGCATGTGGTTTCTTTTATTCATGATTTTACGTGCTGCTCCCAACCCGGCGGCACCAATCTGCCCAAGCTCTCGATTGGCAAAGTGGCCCGACCAGTATACACCAGGGAACAGGCAATCAGGAGCGGGAAACAGTAATTGATCCAGATCACGCTCAAAATGGAGAACGTGTCCGCCAGGCACCCCAAATTCGTCTGCTATATCCGTTGGTACCCAGAGCTGCTTTGCAAGGATCGGTCGGTTGAGGTCAGGGAGTTGATTCAGGATTCTCTCAATCAATAATGCCCGTGTTGGTTCAGCCCACGAGTCACCTGTCTGGAAAGGGGTTTGTAGCGCGTAGATGATCACGGTACTTTCCTCTTGTTGTACGACAATTTCGAGCGTCTGCTGTGGAGGGATTGTTTTGTATTTGACATAGTCAAAGGCTCGCTCCTGTGCGATCAAGCCGGGAGTCACGCGCGTCCGGGCTGATGAGAGCCAGTCCGGGAGCCCATCCATTGCGAGTGCAAGCACTGCACAGGTGCCGCGGGATCGGACTGGGGGCCACTGGTTAACTAGGGCAGGATCCAGTAAGTGGTTGCGAAGCATTGCGGGGGAGCATGTCGCCAGAATGAATCTGGTGTGGATGGGGGTGTCGTCCTGCAGCAATACATGGACTCCCTTGGAGTCGGAGCGAATTTGTTTGACCTGGGTGCCTGTTCGGAGCACGGCTCCGCTCGAACGTGCGACGGCTTCCAGTTCCGCCGCCAAGGAAGCATGCCCATTCGAAACGTTTTCGGTCGCATGAAGCAGCAGTTGGAGCGCTCCAAATGGTGACTGAGGCCCTGCAAAGGTGCGCACAGACAGGGGAACGGCCAGTGTACAGCGTTGCGTCTCACGGAAATCAAATTCATCAAAGAGATCTGCGCAACTGAGCGGGATCCATCTGGCCAAATCTTTGATCCGCATTTGGAACAAGGTGGTCAGCCAAGCACTTTTATTCCGCAGTGAAGCGTGTCTCAGAGGAACGCCAAGCAGTGTTTTTAATGCATTCCCGGCATCCGCAAGAGCAGGGAGGGTCTCGACCTCGAAGAACTCACGATCCCGGAGTCCCGCAGTTGTATTGGAAGTCGGCTCGGGCAATGTCAATCCTAGTGCTTTGTTCAGCATGTTCACCGTTCCACCTGGGTAGGGGCGGAATCCTGGAATCCGATACCTATCTCCAAACGTATGGTATGCGGATAGCCCACCGGCGACAGCCCTCTTTTCAAGTACGAGGGTCTCCATACCTGCTTTGGATAGGGCGGCTGCAGCCGCCAAGCCATTGATTCCGGCTCCGATAATAATGACATCAGGCTTTTGCATCAGATCCGCTCCCGCAAAAGCGCTTTTGCTGCCAGTTCGCCACTGGCTCCCATTACACCACCGCCAGGATGTGTACCTGACCCACACATCCACAGGTTCCGTATCGGGGTTCGGTATCCAGCTAATCCCCAGGCAGGGCGTTGGAATAGAAGCTGATTCAGGCTGAGTTCTCCATGAAAGATATTGCCTTCGGTTAACCCAAAATCACGTTCCAGATCAAGAGGAGTCAGGATCTGCATGTGCTCCACATGGTCGCGTAGTCCTGGAGCAAATTCCTCAAGCGTATCCAACACGGCCTGTCCGAATGCTTCGCGCTGTGAACTCCAAGCTTCTGGCCCATCCGCCAACTCGTAGGGGGCGTATTGGACAAAGCACGACATCACGTGCTTACCTGGCGGGGCGATAGAGGGGTCTGTGAGTGATGGAATCACTGCGTTAATGAAGGGACGGGATGAAAACGCGCCATACTTGGCTTCATCAAACGCACGTTCCAGATAATCAATGCTTGGAGCAATTGCAATGTCACCTCTCAAGTGATCCCCCACGCCTGGCCGACAAGTAAAGTTCGGGAGGCCATTCAAAGCCAGATTCACTTTACCACTACTTCCCCGATACTTGAAACGGGTAAGTGCATCTGCCGCATCCTCCGGCAGATGTGCAGCATCTACCAATCCTGTCAGTGTCCGCCTCGGGTCAAGGTTCGACACGATTCTGTGGGCACTGATTTCTTCGCCATCAGCCAGAACAATGCCAATTGCGCGATTATTTTGGACACACACGTTAGTCACTTCAGCGTTCGTGCGAATGACTGCCCCGTGTGCCTGGGCTGCTTTTGCACAGGCTAGGCTCACACTTCCGGTGCCTCCCCGTGCAAAGCCCCACGATCGGAAGGCGCCGTCAATTTCCCCCATATAGTGGTGTAGGAGGACATAGGCAGTGCCCGGGGAACGGACTCCCTGGAAGGTGCCGATGATTCCGCTTGCAGAGAGGGGGGCCTTGAGGATCTCTGACTCAAACCATTCGTCAAGGAAATCTACAGCGCTCAGTGTAAGTAATCGCACGAGTTGCTGCAACTCATGCTGCTCAAGATCTCGAACCGATTGCAGTAGCTCCGTAAGTATATGTAGGTCCCGAGGCTTGAGTCCTGTAGGAGCTGGGCGATTGATAATCTGAGCAGCTATGCGGCCTAATCGAGTTAGGGTGCGTTTGAATTCGTGATAATTTTCAGCGTCGTGCTGGCTGTAGCGGCTGATCTCTGAGTAGGTTCGGTAAGCATCACTCCAGCGTGCAAGCCCGTGATGATCATGCAGGGGTTGGAATGCACAATCCATTGGGATCACGTGATAACCGTATTTCGCCAGCTCCAGCTCGCGAATAATCCGTGGGCGGAACAGACTGATCACGTAGGAGGCTACAGAGAACGTGAACCCGGGGAAGACCTCTTCAGATACAGCTGCACCCCCTAGGACATCGCGGCGCTCAACGACCAATACTTTACGCCCCGCACGTGCCAGATAGGCCGCACAGACCAACCCATTATGACCTCCTCCTATGATCACGGCATCCCAGGAGGTGTTCATCCCACAGGTGCTCGCTTGTGGGGAGGATCATAAAATCGCGGTTCTACAATGCGCGCGTCCACACAGTGACGTGCATGTTCTACTGTAAGTTCAATTTGCACGGAATCGGATAGATAGGATGTCTCGATGGTAGCTAGTGCAATATACTTCTTAAGTATAGGAGACCATGTTCCGCTGGTTGCATAGCCGACCTGATGTTGACGTGCATGGTCCCGATAAAGTGGAACCGACATGGGCCATGCCTCTACGGGTAGAGCAGGAGGGAGCCCTCTTGATTCGTATAGATCTCGCGTCTGGGACCAGTCAATCTCCAGGCCAACCATCGTATGCGTGGAGTTCTGTACGTTTCGAAGTTCGGTCTGTCCAACAAAAGGGTCACGATCCAGGTGCACCATCCAACCAAGCCTCAAATCATAGGGCGTGGATTTCTGCGCACGAGCCAGTACATGCGATGCATTGTGAAAATCAACCCCCTGTTTCAGCAGTCCCGCTTCAATTCGGCATACATCCATGGCTTTGAGGCCTGCAGCGCGCAAAGCAAATGCAGATCCAGATTCCATGAGTGTATCCCAAATGTTCAATGCCTGATCGCTGGGGAACCACAGTTCATAGCCTAAATCTCCGGTGAAGCCACTTCGTGATATCCAGGTTGGTGTACCATTGATGCTTGTATGTGTGGCCCCAAAGTATTTGAGACCAGACAGTGTTTTTACACCTGCATGGGAGAGTATTTTAGCGGAATGAGGCCCCTGCAAAGATAAGCCGGCAAGTGACTTCGTTTCGTCTGTGATGGTAACATTGAGGTGGGCGGCGTGTTTTTCTACCCAACCGAAAGTAGGGTCATGACACATGAAGAAGTAGGTCTCTGTATCCTGTCTCATGACAACGCCATCACCAAGAACAAACCCATCTGGATCACACCATGCTACATATGCCACATGATTTTCTTTGAGCCTGGAAAGGTCACGCACGACGATGCGATTCATGAGTGCCAAACTATCCGGGCCTGTAATTGAAATTTTAAAAAGTGGGGAGATGTCGATCAGACCCGCTGCAGTGCGGATGCTGTGATATTCATTTTCGTGTTGCAGTTGATAGGACTGGGGGGCATAATAGCCGCTCCAGCGTGTCCAGTCCATGCTCTCGCAAAGGGCTAATTGGCGTGAATAAAATGGAGTGGGAAGCATGGCATAAATTTTACAATTGGTCAAAATTCACGAGTTAACCCATTTCGGTTCGTCAAGTTTGCAGACAAAGTGGGTGCCTTTACATGAAACTGGCACTTGAAGACTCCAGGAGCGTGAATCTGTTAGAGGGGGGATACGTTTACGGATCGCAAAATTTCTGATAATGCGTAGGCAGAAATCCCTTCTTCGTGATCGCACCTCAGAGGAAATCGTTGTACGGTGTCCAGTGAGTACTTTGGGAGAATCAAATTTTACGCCGGGAAACTTTGTGTCACAACTCCTAGTGAGTTGGTATTGTGATCAAGTTTCGTCAACGGTGATGTTGACGAAGTCCAGGGGACTCCGACCGGTCGGATAGATTAAATTGGGCCTGAAACCGTAGCAGTGATGGCGTTAGAGATATTTCATACCAAACAGCGTGTGAGGGAGGCGTTCAGTAGATGGCGCAGCGGTGCAGATCCATTGTTGATCGCATGTGCACCCGGCAGGGTCAATTTAGTCGGAGAGCATACGGATTATAATGGTGGATTGGCATTGCCGATGACCCTGGATCGGGCGGTTTATGTCGCTGCAGGTCATAGCTCAACTGGATTCCATGAACTTCGATCACTGAATTATCAGGAGAGCTTATCCTACCGGCTTGGACGGTGGCCCAAAGTGCCGCACACGCACTGGGCAACGTATGTGGCAGGCATGATAAAGCAGTTGCCTCCACCAGAACCTGTCGAGATGTTAATTCTGGGGGATGTCCCCCTGGGGGCAGGCCTCAGCTCTTCGGCCGCACTGGAAATGGCAACAGGGCTCGCACTGGAAAAACTCCGTGATACCCCCGTGGATCCGCTTGATCTCGCTCGGATTGGTCAGACCGTAGAACACGAGTACGCGAAAGTGCAGTGCGGGCTTATGGATCAGATTGTGTCCCGCGTTGGCCGTACGGACCATGCACTTTTGTTGGATTGTGAGAAACTGGAGTGGGAGCATATTCCAATTCAGAATCGGGATGCACAATTTATTGTGATTGATAGCCGGGTAAAGAGAAAGCTTGCCCACTCAAAGTACAATGAACGGCGTGCGGAATGTCACAAAGCCCTGCAACACATCAAGGCGACCGATCCGCGGATCACTTCACTGCGCCAGATACAACGTCATCATATCAATCATCTGGAGGAATCTGTATTGCGGAGGCGCCTTCAACATGTCTTTCATGAGAATGAGCGGGTGAGGAAGGCATGCGGTGCTCTAGTCCGTTCAGATTGGGACTTATTGGGAAACATACTTTCTGCATCGCATCAAAGCCTGAAAAGCGACTATGAAGTAAGTTGTGAGGAACTTGATCACATGGTTGCGCAGGCGGAATCGCTTGCTGGAGTCTTCGGAGCGAGGATGATGGGAGGTGGCTTTGGCGGTTGTTCAATCAATCTGGCACGGACCCAAGATGCACATTCGGTCGCCGAAGCTGTTTCAATGGCCTATGAGGAAAAATACCAGCGCAAGGCCAGAGCCCATGTACTTGGTACGGGAATTGAAGCACATGTAGAATGGCTCTGATTGGAGCAACAAAACGAAGGTAGTGTAGGGCGGCATCCAAGACTTCACAAACGAACTACTCTGATGTCTCGGGACACAGGATTTTCAGTGCTGACGGCTAGTCTTACTCCATTTGATCAGGACTTGAGGATAGATCATGATTGTCTGGGTGCCCATGTACATTGGCTCTTGGAACGTGGTGCCATGGGAGTTGTCCTGATGGGGACGACAGGGGAGGCGAATAGTTTGAGCACAGCGGAGAGAAAACAAGCCCTTGATGCGGTCCTGGATGCCGGTGTTGATCCCGATCAACTGATCGTAGGGACAGGCTGTTGTGCTCTGACAGATACAGCAGATTTGACAAAGCATGCACTGGACACCGGTGTGCAACGCGTACTCGTTCTCCCCCCGTTCTACTACAAAAATGTAAGCGAGGATGGCCTGTTTGCTTCGTATGATCACCTGTTTCAATCAATAGGGAGTACCCGGATTAGAGTGTATCTGTATCACTTCCCGAAGATGAGTGCAACTCCCATTGTGCCCAATCTCGTTGAACGTCTGATTCAGGCATACCCCGGAAACATCGCCGGATTCAAAGATTCTAGTGGTGATTTGGGAAATATTCGGGCCATGATTCGCAATTTTCCTGAGATACAGGTCTTTGCAGGCAGTGAACAGTTTTTACTGGACACGCTCAGAGCGGGAGGGGCTGGCTGCATCAGTGCAACGGCAAATGTAACCTCGCCGCTGGTTGCGCATCTGTTAACTAAGTGGGAGTCTCCTGAGGCAGATTTGCTTCAGGAGCATCTCAGCCGAATCCGAAAGACGGTTGAACAGTGGCCCATGATTGCTGCCCTGAAAGCATTGATGCAGGATTTGACCGGGCAGGATGCGTGGATGAATCTCAGACCACCGCTCAAAGCGCTCCCGTCCAATGAAGCAAAGAGGTGCGTCCAGTTATATAAGGCAGTATTCGCCGAAGCTACGCAATCGCCGTACGGTTACAGATGATTGAACATCCGGCTCCAACCTTTTCAGCATCAGAAGCTCAGGCTCTGGCACAGGAGTATTTTGGCTTACAGGGCAGTGTAACCGAGCTTCCCAGTCACCTGGACCAGAATTTTCGTGTCAATACGGCCGATGGCACCTTCGTTCTGAAGCTCTCCAATGCAGCAGCGGAGTCCAGTTACGTAGATCTTCAGCAGGCGGTGCTGTCACATTTGGATGTGAATGGGCAAGGGCACCATGTTCCGGCTGTTGTTCCCACACAAGCGGGCGATCAAAAAGTCGTTGTGCAAGGAAAAAAGGGGCAGCATCAGTTATGGATGGTTACCTGGCTCCATGGACGCGTACTCGCAAATGTCAGGCCTGTACTGGGGCCACTGCTCCGGGATTTTGGGCGATTTCTGGGATCCCTTAACCAGACCATGGAAGGATTTGAGCACGAGTCCGCACATCGAAGTTATGCCTGGGATCTTCGCAAGGCGGTTCATTTTGCCAAATACCTGGACTGTATCCAGGATGCCAAACGGCGCAGGCTCGTAGAGGACGCACTGGAGTTCTTTCAGAGTGAGACGCTTCCCGGCCTGGATCAACTTCGGCAAAGCGTGATCCATCACGATGCCAATGACCACAATGTAGTCGTTCAGGGGACAGGCTATGAGGCCCGTATTCGTGGATTGATTGATTTTGGAGATACGCTGCACACAACGACCATGATTGAACTTGCAGTCGCAGCAACGTACATCATGATGGGCAAGGTAGATCCAGTGGGAGCAGCAGCAGAGGTTGTGCACGGTTATCATGAAGCCTATCCTTTGGAGGAATCGGAACTCTCAGTATTACACGGACTAATCAAGGCGCGGCTTTGTTCTAGTGTGCTGGTTTCGGCCTTTAGAGGGTCACTGGAACCTGAGAATGAGTACCTCCGCGTATCTGAAGAGGGAGCATGGTCCCTACTTAACTATCTATCAACAGAATCGCCATCATTGGCGGAATATCGGTGGCGATCTGCCTGTAGTATGGAGCCCTGCCCAAAGAATATGCGCATGGTTGCACATCTTCGCCAGCAAACATTTGCACCGGTTATGCAGCCGGATGTGCGCACAAAGGATCCCCTTGTGATGGATCTGAGTGTTACCAGTCCTTTGGTTGAGCCTTTGGAGCAGCAGCCTGATCCAAAGAAAGCCTCAAAAGCATGGTTCAGGCGGATCCGTCGTGCAGGCGCTGAAATCGGGGTCGGACGCTATAATGAGCCCCGGATCGTCTACACATCAAAAAACTACCGGTCAGCAAACGATGCGTTTGATGAGACCCGGACGATTCATCTGGGGATTGATCTGTTCAAGGAAGCAGGAACCCCGATCTATGCTCCGGCTGCAGCACGAGTACATAGTCTCTCCTTCAGCCGGAAACCAATGGATTTTGGAGGACTAGTGATCCTGGAACACACGATGGAAGGGGGGAGGTTTTACACGCTTTACGGTCATTTGAGTGAGGATTCGATCCAGCAGCTTCGACCGGGACAGAAAATTGCCAAGGGCGAGGAGTTTGCCAACCTTGGAGTACCAGAGGAAAATGGAGGGTGGACTCCTCATTTACATTTTCAGGTGATTGCCGATCTGTTGGGGCAGTCTGGTGAGTACTGGGGGGTAGCACCGGCAAGCCAGCGCAATGTGTGGTTGTCGATCTGCCCGGATCCCAACCTGATTCTCGGGATTCGGGATGACTTGCTGCCTCCGCCAGAGCCTCTCACTGAAACAATCTGGTCCCGGCGACAAGATTGTATCGGGGGCAATCTCAGCGTTTCCTATCGTACGCCGCTACAGATTGTACGTGGATTCCGCCAATATCTCTATGATGAGACGGGTCGGGCGTTCCTGGATGCCGTCAATAATGTCCCCCATGTAGGGCACAGCCACCCGCGTGTCAACGCAGCTGCGATCCGGCAAATGCGCGTACTGAACACCAATACACGCTATCTGCATCAAACATTGGTAGATTATGCGGAGCGGCTGGTCGCGACCATGCCGGAGCCGCTGAAGGTCTGCTATTTTGTCAATTCGGGGAGTGAAGCCAACGATCTGGCGTTGCGTCTGGCGTTTGCACACACCGGGCGGAAGGATATCATGGTTCTGGAGGGCGCATATCATGGTCATTTGAGTTCACTGATTGCAATCAGCCCATACAAGTTTGATGGCCCCGGTGGAACGGGTGCACCCCCGCATGTGCATCAGGCTCCGGTCCCGGATCTATATAGAGGGCGGTTTCGTGGAGGTGACGCGGCACAGCAGTATTCAACAGAATTGAAGACAAAACTTGATTCGGTTCCGGGTGGAATTGCTGCGTTTGTCTGCGAATCCCTTCTTGGTTGCGGAGGGCAGATTGAGTTGCCAAAGGGATACTTGCAGTCAGTTTATGCACATGTACGTGCGGCAGGCGGCCTTTGTATCGCTGACGAGGTACAGGTGGGGTTTGGAAGGATGGGCAGTGACTTCTGGGGCTTCCAGACCCAGGAGGTCACGCCAGATATCGTTGTTCTGGGTAAGCCGATGGGGAATGGTCATCCATTGGCAGGCATTGTGACCACTGCTGAGATTGCTCACTCATTTGATAACGGGATGGAATTCTTCAGTACGTTTGGGGGGAACCCGGTTTCATGCGCGGTGGGGGTGGCAGTTTTGGATGTAATTGAATCGGAAAAGCTGCAGGAAAACGCACTCGTCACGGGTACTTTTCTAAAACAATCTCTTGAGAAACTAAAAAGCAAGCATCCGTTGATCGGAGACGTAAGGGGGAGGGGATTGTTTTTGGGGATAGAGTTGGTGCGGGATCATCAAACTCTGGAGCCAGCCGACCAGGGGGCAAGTTATATTGCAGACCGCATGCGCGATCTGGGCATCCTGATTTCGACGGATGGGCCGCTTCACAACGTGTTGAAGATTAAGCCCCCACTGGTATTTGATCAAGCCAACGCGGTACGACTTGTCGAAACACTGGATTCTGTACTTCAGGAGGAGGGGGCAGCGATTAGTCAATAGATAGGAGGGTAACCTCAAAGATCAGGGTTGCATTTGGTGGAATGCTGCCTTGTCCCCGATTTCCATAGGCAAGATCAGGCGGGATCACGAGTTGGCGCTGCCCTCCTGACCGCATCCCCAGGATTCCCAGTTCCCATCCCTGTATAACCCGGCCGTTCCCAATTTGAAACGAGAAGGGGCTGTTTCGAAGATGGGAGCTGTCAAAGAGCGTGTTGTCCGTTAGCCAGCCGTGGTAATGCACGGTCACAAGATCTCCATTTTTTACTGGATCGCCGGTTCCGACCTCAAAGTCATAGTACTTGAGACCATCTGGAAGCCTGGTATAATCATCTTCGGCCACCTCGCGGGGTACGGGGTTATTTTCAGGTTCTGGGGGCATCGGTTCTGTGGGACTTTTACAGGTAGCGAATAGCGTAATTGCTAAGACCAGTGCTGCGTATCGAACGAAGGACATGATCATCATACAAAATTGACCCCCTACTACAGGAAAATCCCTAAATTGTTTGTCCGCTGAGTCGCTAAGTGAAGCAAGTCAAAAGAAGTCCTCCATAATTCATTTGAGCCTCATGTTTGAAGCTGATGTATTTTTTGAACGCCGTCGTGAACTGGTAAAGTCTCTGAGGGGTGGGATTGTGCTCTTGCCCGGGCATGTAGACAGCCCAATGAATTATGCGGATAATATCTATCCCTTTCGGCAGGACAGTACCTTTCTCTATTACGTAGGGATTCATAGGCCAGAATTTTTCGCTGTGATTGATGTAGATGAGAATCAGACAACAATTTTCGGCAAAGAGCCTACGGTAGATGATGTCATTTGGTCTGGCTCACAGCCGGGTTTAGGTGCATTAAGAGAGCTCTGCGGTGCGGAGCATGCGTGTGAAATATCTGGCTTGGCAGGAGTCCTTTCCAGAGCCATTGCCCAAGGGCGAGATATACATTATTTGTCGCCATATCGAGCAGAAATCAGCCGTGGACTGGAAAAGCTCTTGGAATTAGAGTTGGAGCAGTCCTCTGGAGGGCATTCAGAGGAGCTTGTTCGTGCCGTTGTTGCGCAGCGGTCGGTCAAGGAAGCTCGGGAATTAGCAGAAATTGAAACGGCGCTGACGGTTACGCAACAGATGTATCGTGCAGCGATGCAGGCGGTTCAGCCAGGAAAATACGAGCGTGAACTTGCTGGTCTTGTCGAAGGAATTGCAATTAGCGGCGGTGGGCGTCTCGCGTATCCATGTATCTTGACGAAGCATGGACAGGTTCTGCATAATCATCATTATCACCGCCGCTTGGAACTTGGCGATCTGGTTGTTCAAGATAGTGGGGCAGCAACTGTTTCGGGATATGCAAGTGATATCACAAGGACGTATCCGGTTGGAGGTACGTTTTCGTCTCAACAACGTGAGATTTATCAGGCCGTCCTGGATTCATTGACCTCTGCATTGTTAAGCATTCAACCAAGTCGGCCATTCCAGAGTAGTCATTTAGTGGCTGCACATGTACTGACGGACAGGCTTCAGCAGATTGGTCTGATGCGGGGAGATCTTGATGAGTCGGTAGCTGCTGGGGCGCATGCACTCTTTTTCCCACATGGATTAGGGCATATGATGGGGCTTGATGTTCATGATATGGAAAATTTGGGGGAAGATCTGGTGGGTTATGATGATCAGATCCGAAGAAGTGAACAGTTTGGTTTTAGATCCCTCCGGTTTGGAAGAGCTCCTGCACCTGGATTCGTATTGACGGTTGAGCCGGGGTGCTATTTCATCGGCCCGCTGATTGATCAGTGGAGGAATAAAAAGCGTCACGAAGCCTTTATCAACTATGACAGGTTGGCTGACTGGCGGGATTTTGGCGGAGTACGGATTGAGGAAAATATCGTAGTAACGCCAGAGGGGCATCGAATTTTAGGCCCCCCAATTCCTAAAACGATTGCAGATGTAGAAGCTGCGTGTAGCGGATAGTCAGGAAACGAAGGCTGTATTTTCGGTGCCCAGCTGGACATGCTCTACTAATCCAACACGCCGATCGTCAAAGGGGCCCGAAACACGGATATAGTTGTCTGTATAGCCCTGCATTCTGCCAGACCAGGTGTTACGTTCCCAGAGCACTGGCCGGATCTGGCCACGGAATTGTTCTTGGAACACGGTTTGTTTACGCCGGGAGAGTTCCCGGAGAGTTCGATTGCGAGATGCACGCTCCGAAGCAGGAACAGCGTTATGCTGCTCAGAGCGGCTGACAGCTGCAGTATCAGGACGCTCGGAATAGGTGAAGACATGAAGGTAGGTGACCGGCAGGTTTGCCAAAAAAGTACGCGTCTCTGTGAAGTGATCGGCGGTTTCCGCTGGAAACCCAACAATCACATCGGCGCCAATTCCAGCATCGGGCATGCGTGCATGAATATATTCCAGCCGCTGCTGGTACACTTCTCGTCGGTAACGCCGTCGCATGGCCCCGAGTACCGAGTTTTCTCCACTCTGCAAGGGAATATGAAAATGCGGTACCATCACAGGAGTATCCGCAACAAAGTCAATTATCTCGTCTGTGAGCAGGTTGGGCTCAATGGAAGAGATACGGTAACGAAGAATCCCGTCCACCTTTGCCAATCGCTGTAGCAACTGGAGCAGATTTGATTTTGTGGGGTGGTCAAGGCTGCCTTGGCCATAGAGTCCTATATTGACCCCTGTTAAAACAATTTCCTTAACGCCCCGATCTGCGAGTTGTCTGGCTTGATCAACAATTTGATCTGCAGGGGCTGATCGGCTCTTTCCCCTAGCCATGGGGATCGTACAAAACGAGCAGGAATAGTCACATCCGTCCTGTACCTTCAGAAATGCACGGGTGCGATCATCGGATAGCAATGCAGGATCAAAGGATGTTGTATTGCCGGTGCAGGAGACACTGACTTGCGTAGACGCTTTCGGGGAGAAATCCTCCAGCAGGTCAAAAATGTGTGCTTTTTCCGAATTGCCGAGCACTGCATTGACTCCTTCAATTGCTGCCACTTCATTTGGGCGTAACTGCGCATAACATCCGGTGACGATGATGAATGCATCGGGGTTCAGCCGATGAGCACGTCGTACAATCTGTCGGCACTTCCGATCTGCCTCGGCCGTCACCGAACAGGTGTTAATGACCGAAATATCACAGATGTCTTTTTGCCCGACGGTTTCAAAACCGTGGGATTCGAATTGTCGCTTTAGACTACTTGTCTCCGCAAAGTTCAGCTTGCAGCCAAGTGTGTGAAATGAAACGCGGCCCATGAGGGAATTCCCGAAACTACAGGTGAAATGAATTTCCCCTCATGCTTGATCCCTCTTCGTGATCCTCTGATGACAGTTTTGGGGAGAATGCCCCACGTTTCTGCAGTTCCACGCCCCGTGTCCTAGACGAATTGGTCACCGTACGGAACTCCCCGGGGCCCCTGTGCCAGATTGCCACCAAAGGACTCGGTCACGAGAACCCAAAGCTTCTGATCACCAATCGCATGGAAGAGAAACCCGCAACGCTTGTCGACCGGTATGCCCGGCGGATACTCGTTGAAAACGCCATTGAGGACGCGACCAACTTCTCCCATATGGATGCACTCTCCAGTACCGTGCTGTTGCGGATTGATCTGGATTTACAGTGGATGCTCATCGCCAGTATGCCCTACCAAGTCTGGGTGCAGCGCTTGGGACCCCACTAATTAGACAGCAAAAAGCCGAACCATCCTCACTAAATTCGTTAGCACTCCTGCCATGGTCATTTTACCTAGTGTCTGGCCATAAACCCGAGATCGGGGCTATGGCCAGACACTACTTATACCTGTCTTTCACCGGAGATTTTTCGGTTCAAAATTAAGAGAAGTATCGGAGGGACTCTCTACCATTTTCGGTTTTGCCAAGGTAGGAGATTCTCCAGATAATCTGAGGTCTTTTTGATAAATCGACTCTGGCCAGAGAAGGAGGGTCAAGACATCATAGCATTGAAGGCTCCATCGCCGGGCGTTATCCCATTGGCATTTAAACAAACTCGTAATTCCTATGTTATCTCCAGCTCCTTCTTGCGGTTCGCGTTATTTCGTTGGACTGGATGTTCACCGAGACACGATTGCGTCGTGCGTATATGATTTGCATCCAGCTTGCGCCCCATGCTCGTCACCGTATCCGCCCATGACCACGAAAGTCATTTCCTGCGGTTGCTCAATTCTGTGCGGTTCATAGGCTTTGGCCATTGTGCCAATAAATGGTAATGCCATGCCCCGCGTTCCGCTTTGATGCCGTTGGAAAATACTTGGTTGGCAACACGCGTCCCTTGCCAGAGTTACACAGGTCTAAATGCGCCCATGTCTACCATGGTAACAACAATATGAATTCCAAACGTGCAGGTCTATTTGTATCCATCGGGGTATTCACTTATGCAACGATACTATATGTATTGACCGTTGCACCTACAGCAAGCTTCTGGGATGCCGGAGAATTCATTGCAATCGCACATGGACTGCAGGTTTCGCATCCGCCCGGCGCACCATTTTACATGTTGGTCGGTCGTCTTTTCTCCATGTTTGTTCCAGATGATCTGATCTCATTATCAGTGAACATGGTTTCCGTGCTCTCCAGTTCGTTTACCATTCTGCTGACTTACTGGATCATTGTTCGTCTGCTGCGGGAATTTATACCGTCCAAAACCGAAGGCACCGCCACGTTTATGCATCATTTTGGGGGCGTGGTCGGGGCTTGCACATTTGCAGTCACCGATTCGTTCTGGTTTAATGCCGTAGAGGCAGAAGTGTATGCGATGTCCATGCTCTTTACGGCTCTGGTGGTTTGGCTGATCATGAAGTGGAGCGAGATGGCACGAGAGGAACTGGCAAATTCGCGGGATCGTCTGGGACTGGGTGCGAACCGTATCCTTGTACTTGTGGCTTATCTGTTTGGGCTTGCGATTGGGGTGCATCTCTTGAGCCTGTTGGCACTCTTTTTTATTGCACTCATCTTCTTTTTCGTTGAGTATGATCAGGAAAATTGGACGGTCAGTGGACGACCCGACTGGGAATCAGCAGCGCGTTGGAGAGCCATTTTGCTGTCGCTTGTTGTTGCTGCGGTCGTCTTTCTTGGTATTTATCCCGGGATTATCCAAAAATTACCCGGATTGGCCGGGCAGACCGGACAACCACTGTTAGCACTTCTTCTCTTTGTCGGTGTAGTTCTCTTTGCGGTGTGGTATACACATACTCGGGAAAAGCAAACAGCGAACCTGGTGTCCGTCTGTCTTTTGATGGTACTAATCGGTTATTCCAGCTATGCAGTCATCTTCATCCGCAGTGCTGCCGATCCACCGATTGATGAGAACGACCCAGAAACACCGGCAGCTATCGTATCCTACCTGGAGCGGGAGCAATACGGGGAAACTCCAATTTTGAGTGGACCCAATTTCAATAACCAAACTGGAAACTTTGATCAGGATAACATAAAACTGTTTCCAAGACGACATTCTGTGGCCCCACAACATGTGAGCATCTATCGGCAGTATGACTCCGATGCGCAATTTTTCTGGCAGTATCAGTTGAGGCATATGTATCTGCGCTACTTCCTGTGGAATTTTTCAGGGCGGGAGAGTGATGTGGAGGGGGCACGTGCAATCACCGGGTTTTCGCTGATTGAAGGTCCAAACGAAACCCTGCAGCAGACTCCCAGCGAGCGGGCAAGCCGGAATCGCTATTTTGCTCTTCCGCTGCTTTTGGGATTTTTCGGGATGTTTTATCATTTCCATCGGGATTGGAGACGTGCCTTCAGTGTACTGGTGCTGTTTTTGGTGACCGGAGTGGGCATCATCTTATACCTGAATCAGACTCCCCTGCAACCTCGGGAGCGTGACTATTCTTATGTCGCCAGTTTCTTCGCCTTCAGCCTATGGATTGGGGTTGGCGCTACCGGGCTTCTGCAGCTGGTCCTGGATGCTTTGGGGAATTTTGGAGAAAAATTCCGCGGTCTTCTCTGGGTTGCAGCTCCGGTGATCTTCCTGGCGGTGCCTGGCTGGATGGCCATCGAAAATTATGACGACCATGACCGCTCAGGGCGTTATGTTGCCCCAGACTACGCATACAATATGCTGATGAGTGTTGCGCCGAATGCAATCCTCTTCACCAACGGAGACAATGATACGTTTCCTCTCTGGTATGCCCAGGAGGTCGAAGGAGTTCGGAGGGATGTCCGCGTAGCCAACCTGTCCCTGTTGAACACGCCCTGGTATGTACGACAGTTGAAACACCAGTCTTCGCGGGAGTCGGCGCCCTTGCCGATTAATTTATCTGATGCAGATATTGATGACCTTGGGCCCCGCTTATCCAAGCCGAGAACAGTGACTTTGCCCGTTGACCCGGCGCTGTTATCGGAAGAGTCCGAGGTATTTATTGGGCAGGTGGACCGGAGCATGATTGACACCTCAATGTCCTGGGTTTTGAACGGTCGACCATATGGCGCCAACCCGGAAACAGGTGAGCCTGTGAACCTTCTTTACGGTGCGGACATTGCGGCCCTCAATATTGTGTTTGGCGCAGCCGCAGATGGCTGGGAACGTCCTGTATATTTTGCGGTCACGGTTTCCCCTGATGGACGCCTTGATCTGGAGAATTACTTGCAGCTTGAGGGCCAGGCGATGCGTGTTGTGCCCATCCGTCACGATGACCCCTTGGGCAGGGTTGAACCAGGAGTGACACCGGAGCGACTCAAAACGTTCAGATTCAGGAACCTGAATAACCCCAAGGTCTACTATGATGCAAATATCCGACGGATGGTGGACAATTACAGGAATATTTTTGCCCAGACGGCGGCGACACTGGTTCAGGAAGGGCAGGTGGATGAAGGGATGGGTCTCATGGATCATTTGCTCGAACAGATCCCCTTTACGACCATTCCCGGGGACTACGTCTCATTCATCTATACCGCACGCGTTTACCAGGAGGCAGGCGAGTATGCAAAGGCGTTAGAGATACTCAAACAGTCAGAACCTCTGCTGATGCACCGGCTGGATCTAAACAGTGCCCAAGGGTTTGATGATTATGTCTTCACGTTTTTGCAGACCATCAGAGCTGCATATCTGCAGGCTGGCGATTTTGAAGGGGCGGCGGCATTTGAAAATAAAATTCGGGAATCCGTTGGGGAAGAAGGAAATGTGACCGCAGAAGAGATGCGCGCCTCAGTGATGGGGATGTTTGACGAGGATTCCCTTGATGGGACCCAAAATATGGACCAGTCTCTCCCACAGGATTCCGTACTTCTGGATCCAGAATATGAGAATGGGGTTCAGTAGCCTTAGGACACCAGATGTCGAATATGAGTTTTCAATTTCAGGAGCATGATTTCGAGCGCATCGGTCGTACGTTGGGTGCAGAGCCCATTCGGAAGGATCGAGTCGTATGCTACGAGATTAAGAACGAAAATCTTGGAGAGGTCGTTAAGCTGGAGATTTCGGTTGATGTGGAATTTCCTGGGGATCTCAAAGACGAAATCCCCGGCCATATCATCACCGCCGAGACGGCCAGTTGCCAGCTCCACTTGGTAGGGTGCACCGGGCTAGTGGCCGAGGAAGATTTCCAGGAGGTCATTTTCTATGCGAAAGGTCACAATGTTGTGAATGCTCTCGTGGTACAGGCGACCGCCTGGTGCCAGGTCTATTCCAATTATGATCGGCGGTTACTGGATATGGACTACACCAAGATGCCCAGTCAGATTTCAAACAGTGTCATCTCATTCCTGATGGCAGAGGGGATCCTGGAAGGCTTTAAGTTCGACGAAGACGAGGACGTTTCAATTGAAGGCTGAAGAAGTAGATTATTGGCCTGATCTGCCAGATCTCTCACCAGATAACACGGTCGTCGTAGGCAATGAGCATCCACGCTTGGAGTTGGACCCCGATCTGGTGGAGAGACTTGTTGACCGGGTGCTGGAAGGGGAGCAGAAGAAGATTCGAAGGTTGGGCATCATCCTCACACATGCTCAACAGCTTCGCAATTTGAACAAAGAGTGGAAAGGTGCAGACTACGATACAGATGTGTTGAGTTTCTCACTCGGTCATGGACCAACGATCGAAGGGGAGGTGTATGTCAGTCTTGATTTTGCAGAGCAATACTGCCAAGCCCATAAGGGAACGTTTATTCAGGAGGCCTGCCGCTATATTGTGCACGGGCTGCTTCACCTTCTAGGGTATCACGACAGCACGCCTGAAGAAAAGCAAATCATGCGTACGAAGGAGGATGAGTACCTCCAGCGCACAGGCGTTAACGATACCTGAATTGCTGAAGTACACGAGGATCCTTGCTGCGACGTAGAATTTTCCCGGTGTGTACATCCTTGAATGTAATTTCTTTTGGGTGCGGAGTTACGTCAAGCAGGAACAAGGCCCAGCCCCAGAAGCTGTAGTGCGCTTGGGCTACAATGCGAGGATTAGACAGGATTTCGTTGATGGATTCTTCGGACGTAAGTGCCTCCGGGACAGCGAGAATCTCGACAGGGTCAGCAAATTGGCGGTCCTCGGGGACGTCCTGACGAAGAATTTCTGCCGCATGTGTGGACACGGTCGTGCGGGTTGGAGTGGGGCCAGGACTCTGCCGGAAGAAGTAGTGATCGCTTGAGATATCCCCGGATCCGTAGAGGAAAATCAAAATCAGAAGAAACAGGGTCAGCATAGCCACTTCAAAGCCCTGAGTTCCTGCAGTCAGCCCGCCAGACATTTCTTCTACAAATACGGCTCCAACCAGGATCGGAATCTGGATGAGTGCTCCGACACGGGAAAGCAGTCCGGTGAGTAGCATGAACCCACCGAGTAGATGTGAGAGGGCGACGTAATGCAAGAGGACCGTCGAGCGGAGCATGTCCGAAGGATTTGCTCCAATCAGGTCCAGGAAACTGTTCGCATCTGCAATGAAGAGCATACCCCGTACGAGCAATCCAAGTCCCAGGTACATGCGCAATAGATCAAAGGCATGTGAGCGGAAGGGATAAAGCTTTGCCAGGATACGCTGGAGTTCATTCTGCGAAGCTCGGATCCTGTGATCAATACTCCAGCGACCAGAGCCACAAATTACAACCAGAAGCAGGATGAAGAAGACAAGCGAAGAGAGCTCCAGAGATTGATTCGCCGAAAAAAGGCTTCCCAGACTCAGAAAAACGGCGCCAAAAAGAATTGGGACTTGTGAGAGGGCAGCAATCCGGGTCCAGATGCCTACCGTGATCGCCAACCCCCCTGCAATATGGAGCCCCGCTACACTGAGATGTGCCCAGTCAGCACGCAGCCATGCCGGTGCCTCTTCGGGCAACAGTGCAACGAAGGTGGCAGCATTGATGAGAAAGAGTATCCCTCGTGCAAGTAATCCAAGACCCAAGTAAATCCGAATCAGATCAAAGGCGACCTCACGGTACTCGTCGAGCCAAGAGTTAAACCTTTGGAGCATGCTACCAACAGAAGGTGGAATTCCCGTAAATAATAGGCTAATTTAAGCGAATAACAAAACAGGTCTATCGGCATTGTTGCTGATAGAACCAAAAAGATAAAATGCCTTCTGTTGTAGATCTACAGTGATACCGCTATGCCACTAAGGAATTCAGCAATATCAGGAATATCCCTGCTACAAGATCTAAGATCAATGTACGGCCTCTATATCAAGACTAAATGCACAGATGTTAACCGAAGAAATGGTGAAGATACAGGACTCCCGACACGGAATCGAATATATTGAACCTCACCCGTAGTGCACCTAAAAAATGGTCGCTAAGGCGACCAAAAGGCTTATAACGACTAAGCCCGTTGCAACTATCCAGCGGACAAGCCGAGTTTCGAGTGCACTTATCTGGGCGTTCATGTCGCCGCGTAAGTCACCTATTTCGCCGCGTAAGTCACCTATCTGGGCGTTCATGTCACCACGTAAGTCACCTATCTGGGCATTCATGTCGCCGCGCAAGTTACTTACCTCGCCACGTACAATGCTGATCTGGTTACGCACAAAATCTTTGGTGGCAAGATCTGCATATTGTTGATCAACCGCGTCGGCAACAACGTCCGCAATTGCTTCAGCTTGTTCTCGCTTGACCCCCGAACTGGAAAGTTTACGAGCAATTGAAAGTGTATCTATCATGTCTTTCAAGAAAAGGAGCCAAACGGGTGTACATTCTTCCAGGGTTTTGGTTTCTGCCTCGTCTGTGTTACGGCGATATCGACCAGATTCGTTGCCGTGCAGACCTTGTGGCAGTGCAATTGTGGCTGGTTGAGTTTGTCCTGCTCGTAGTCATCCTGATATCTTTTTCTCGGTGCACAACGAATTACTCATTACAAAGGATTAATTCTTTTCTTTTGCAGAGATCTAGCCTCTATCCACAATATTCGCGGTAGAACCACAAAATAGAAATGATTAATTTGATTGCCTCATCTCCTCAAGGATCGAGATTGGCGGGTTCAACTCTACGGTTGAGTGATCCCAGTACCGGGGTTTGATTGCCTGGGCGGATTCGAGGGCCCGGAGCGCGCGCCGGATCCGGCGCTCAGAGTATCCGGTTCGCTTCTTAAGCTCAGGCACGATGGAGCGCCCGCAGGCACGCATTCGCAGGAAGTCGTAGGCGTTGCTGGAGTCAGTGCCGACACAGGAGCCCAGCACAGCCAGGACAGCACGGACAGCACGGGCGACAGCCTGGGAGCGGGCGTTTCCCCCCAACTTAAGTGGTCGCCCACAGGCTGAGGATCGCCCTGCGGGCATTATACTGGAGTGACTAATTACTACCCTGCCCCCTGTATCTTATAGGTGATGCTTAGCCAAGCTCACTGTAAGAGTGATTAACGAAGTTGAAGATTCGAGATCCAGCCAAAGACAAGGCTTGATTTATCTTTCCGAGATCACAAGCGTTTTCGAGCTTGTGTTTTGCATCTGTCACCGCGAGTACCTCCCTGGGAGCAACCAAGTGCCCCCTGCGCCTTTGAGCGCCTGGGGGGGAACTGTGCCCTAGGGAGTGCCGTGATGCACGCCCCGTAGGGAGTTTGTGCCATAGAGCACCGATACAGGGACAGACGGAACGTCACGGCGACCCGCGATCTTCTTCACTTAAAAGATACTCAATTATGTCGACGAAATTTCAACCGATTTTTTTTGCAGGGATCGACTGGGGCTCCCAGTCGCACCAGGTCTGCGTTTTGAACTCGGAGGGCGCCGTTCTGGGCGAACGTGCATTTGCCCACTCTGGAGAGGGGCTCAGCCAGCTGCTGGATTGGATACTTGCCTGTGCAGGCGGTGTTGCCGCGCAGCTTGGGGTCGCCATTGAAATCCCACACGGTCCCGTGGTGGACAGTCTGCTGGATCGAGGGATTCCAACCTTTTCCATCAATCCCAAACAACTGGACCGCTTCCGGGATCGGTTTTCACCTGCAGGGGCCAAAGATGATCGTCGGGATGCACACGTGCTTGCCGATGCCCTCCGGACCGATCCTGTCTGTCTACGTGAACTGGATCCTCTGGATGCCAAGATCGTCCAGCTGCGCGAGTGGTCGCGAATGAGTGAGGAACTCACCAGTCAGCGCACTCGGCTTACGCATCAGGTCCGCGCCCAGCTCTGGCGGTACTTTCCGCAGTTCCTGGAACTTGGGTTCCCGCTGTTCTCTCCGGTATTGATGGCCCTATGGACGCTCATTCCCACACCAACATGTGCTCGCCGGGTACGCCTCTCTTCGGTGGAAAAAGTGCTCAAAAAACACCGGATTCGGCGTTTGAATGCAGAGAAGGTGCTCCAATACTTGCGGGCCCAGCCGGTCACGATCGCCGCCGGGGTCTTGGAGGCGGCCACCACACGCATCCGGCTTCTTATGCAGCAGCTCGCGTTGATCGAGCAACAAGTTCAGGAGGCTCAGCATGCCATGGAAGTGATCCTTGCATCGGATCAAACCCCGGTTCCCAGCGCTTCGCACGAACCGGAACAAGTCCAGAGCAAGCCGACCGCTTCGGGGAATCCATTGCACGATGTGGAGATTCTTTCCTCCATGCCCGGGGTCGGAACCACGGTGTTGGCAACGCTCCTCTCGGAGGCATCCGGGTTGGTCAAGAACCGGGATTACAGGGGGCTACGCTGCCTGTGTGGCGTCGCCCCTGTCACCCGACGCTCAGGAAAATCCTGGCGAGTGGTTCGACGACGAGCCTCGCAGGCACGCCTGGTCAACGCCGTCTACCACTGGAGCCGCGTGGCCATCCAGCACGACTCCATCAGCAAAGCCAAGTATAAAGCTCTCCGGGAACGCGGTCACAGTCATGGTCGAGCCCTGCGCTCGGTCGCAGACCGCCTGCTCGCCATCGCCTGTGCTATGCTTCGGGACCAAACATGCTTTGACCACAGTCGAGCAACCGCTGCTACCAAATTGCTACAACCAGCCGGATAACCCGAAAAAAACGAAATCAATCTGCAGAGGAAAGTCCGTAGAAATCACGTAAATCTCAGATCAAATAAAAAAATTTGAAATCAATCAATTTTTCCCGGTTTTGACTTGCATAAATGGTAGGGAGTCCCCCCGTGCATTGATGGGAGGTTACCGGCCCCATTCCCTCACTCCAGGTCAAACTCGTAGCCGTACACGTACGCTTCCCAGGGAGAAGACACATACAAATAATCTCCATGCAGGAGAAAATCTGCAGCGGCAACATTTTTTCTTTTTTCCGGGTCACTAATGGGGCGGAAGATAATTTTTCTTACAAGCTCGTAATTATCCTCAGACAGATCAAAAATATAAATGTCAAGTCTATGTACTCTTGCAACTAGATAACGGGAATTGAGAAATTTCATTGTACCTACGAAGTCCCGCGTGAATGCTTCCGTTCCGGCTGGAACTTCAACTTGACCAGGAAAACCCGAAGGCTGAAAGTCTTGAACATCTTTTCCCTCGAATCGAATCGTTCGCAAATGCCGAAACCGATCATCGTAAACAAAGATATACGGGAGCCCCTTATATGCCAAGGCAATTCGATCTCCGTCTGGAGTCACTGTTACCACGTTGCCGTTTTCCCCCGTTTGATTCGGAAGATCCAGAGTAGGAAGCAATTCGATGTCTGGAATCCAGTCATGCGGGGGCGATGTGCTGCGAGCACAAATGCCCCAATCATTCTCTAGTGGATCTCCCGGACATTGCAGAAATATATAATCGGGCGAAACTGAAAATCTATCCACGTATGGATCCAGAGAGAAAAACGAATCTACATATTCAAACGTTTCCGTGAATATGTGCACACGTCCCATCTCCATGACGAATACGTGTGAACCGCTGTACTGCATCCCTCTTATATGAGTAAATTCTCCAGGGCCTTGTCCCTGCCTGCCAATTTTCCGGCTGAGGTACCCATCAACTCCCACCGCAAAGATGTCATATCCCAAACTCTCAGAGATATAAAGACTATCATCGATCTCAATCATGTGACCGGGCCTACCCAGAATGAGCGAATCATTTGGAAGCCCTAATCGAGTTGTAGCCACCCATCGTTCCGGTTCGATGTCCGTATTGGCCACAAAGTGCGGGGCAGAATCTAGCAGGCGGTCAATGACCGGAGAATCTTCAAATCGAGTAAGCGTTGTTTCTCCGTTCTGACATGCAGTAAAGGATAATAACAGAAACAGAATCCCCGCATACCGCCACTCAACGGGTATGCGGGGATCAGAGGAGCGAAACGTCATTCAGATTATCCTAGGTCTTCGCCGCATACGGTGCCGTTGAAGTCTGGAACAGTGCCCCGCCAACCACTGCCATCGTCGCAGCTGATAGTCATATATTCGGTAATCGGATTGTAGGTTGTCGTACACCCGTTGCACGATGCACTATTACTGGTTAGGTCGATATGGACACGAGTCTTATCAGCAGGTACCTCTTGGGACTGAATTTGCGGACTAACGAACAGAAACAGGCACATACATGCCAAAGAAAGTAAGTACTTCATGTTGAAAAATGAGTTTGGTGAATAGTAAATCGTGCCTAATGTATTACTTTTTACGAAATTTGAATTGATGCGGGTTTCTAGCATGGTGATCATGGTAAATCCGGGACCTGTAGCCCGGATGGAGCGAGTGGACAGGGAAAGGTCAACGATATCCATCATCCAAAAATAACTCTCCTTGGACGAAGCGATCGTCCTCGGAGGTGTTCTCTGTTGTCTGATTCCAGAGTGGCGCGGCGCGGGACACTTCCACTGTCAGGCGCATGATCTGGGATTTTGTCAGGCCAGTCACTTCTGCCAAGCTTGACAATGCCTCGAACTCAAAATCCGTGACCTTTATCGTCATCAGCCGGGATCGGCACTCCCACCCACCGGGAGACAGGTACGCTTCCGCCCGGACCGCTGCCGGAGATGCGGATTCAATGAGCTCCTGCAGCGACTTCCGCACGGCGCCCCACTGACCGCGGGGCTGCAGCGTGCGGAAGGATTTGTTCGAACTCGAAATTCATTGTATATTTGATCGAAATTAACCGTCTCTTCAACAGAGCTGTCTCCATTGTGATCACAGATCAAATTCCGGTAGTACATACAAGATATCAAAGCGCGTGGAGGTGGGGTCTCCCTGTGGGACTGATAGCCTTTCTGTTGTTGGCCCTGGTCGTGGGCCCCGTGTGGGGGATGCCGCAGGAGGCAGATCCTGAGTACCGGACGTTGCCATTCATCAGTAGTCGTGTGCTGATGTGGGCGGTGGCAGAGTTGCACCTGATGTTTGCCGCATTTGTGCTGGCCGTCCCCATGTTTGCGCTGGTGATTGAATTCATCGGATACAAGACGGGGGACAAGCGCTATGACCAGTTGGCCTACGACTTCACGAAGCTCCTTTCCGTATCATTTTCGTTCACGGCCACGCTCGGGGCACTGCTTACGTTTGGGCTGCTGGTTTTTTATCCTGCACTGACACAGTATCTGGTCAAGATATTCAGTTGGACGTTTCTGCCCTATGTACTGCTCTTTTTCCTGGAAGCGTTCTTCCTTTATACATACTATTACGGTTGGGGCAAACTCTCTCCACGCTTGCATCTCTTTATTGGGGTGATGCTCAACCTGGTGGGTACAGCCATCATGTTCATTGCCAATGCATGGCTGACGTTCATGAACACGCCCAACGGAATTGACGATATGGGGAACCTGACCAGTCTCTGGGAGGCAATCAATAACTATACCTGGATGCCGATCAACATCCACCGATTGATTGCGAATGTGGCGTTTGGTGGTGCAATCGGGGCAGCATACGGTGCGTTCAAGTTCCTGGGTGCGAAGACATTGGAGGCCAAGGCGCACTATGATTGGATGGGATATATCGGGATTTTTGTCGCGATTTGTGCGCTGTTGCCACTTCCGTTCGCGGGGTACTGGCTGGGGGTAGAGATCTATGCATATGATCAGAGTCTTGGGATCACCCTAATGGGGGGTACATTTTCATGGCTCTTCATAGTGCAGGCCGTCCTGATTGGCAATTTATTTCTGGCAGCAAATTACTACCTCTGGCTGAGTATGGCCCGGATTCCGGGTGCAGAGCGTTTTCGAAGGTTTATCAAGTATCTTCTGGGGGTAATTACCCTTTGCTTTATTGTGTGGGCAACGCCGCACTCGCTCGTCGCTACGGTGGAGGAAGCTCGTGCAATGGGCGGCTCACACCATCCCATCCTGAACGTGCTGGGGGTGATGAGTGCGAAGAATACAGCCGTAAATCTTTTGATCCTCACGACTTATGTCAGCTTTTTGCTCTATCGGCGTGCAAATAAAGAAGCAACAGTTTCGTGGGCAAAAACCGGTAACTGGATCCAATTCGGAATTTTTGCGGCCGTGGTGATCTATGTGGTCTTCCTGGGCGTGTACGGATACTTTGTAGATGCTCAAACCCGGATTGGGCTGAGCCAGCCACAGGTCATGTCAGTACTGTTTGCTATGATCTCTGTGACTGTGATTGATATATTCCTGTTCAAGAATGCAAAATCCCGTGGCGAGATCGTATGGGGAAAAATCTCTGCCCGGAGTCAGTATGCCCTTTTCTTCCTCGCCATCACGTTTACCTGGCTAATGGGACTGATGGGATATGTACGTGCAGGGATGCGACAGCACTGGCATGTCTATGGTGTGATGCGAGATACCTCGGTGGATGCATTTACACCTACGTTAGGATTCGCCGGTGGGGTGGTCAGTGCAATTGTGATCGTCTTTTTCCTGTTGATTGCCATTGTCTTCTTCCTGGCTGGTCTTTCCGGGAGAAAAGATTGGAAGCCCAAATCTGGATCCAGATGGGCTCAGGAGGAAGCGTCAACCTCAACAGCCCCCGCGTGATAATCAACCAACTAGTTCAGTAATCCCGTGAAACAGGCCCTGCAAATATTCGGATTCACGATCGTGGTCAGCGTCTTCTATTGGTACGTGAGCTTGTGGGTACCCCAGAAACGAACCGATCCCCCCGAGGATATCGCAATCGCCAGCAATCTGACGATTGAGGAGATGATCCCAATCGGGGAAGAGATCGTCGCTGGCAAAGGAACCTGTCTGACGTGTCATACTGTAGGGGATCATGGGACGGGGCTGCGTTTTCCTGATCTGGATAATATCGGGGCGATTGCTGCCGAACGCGTTCCCGGGCAGAGCGATGTTGATTATCTGGCTGAATCTATGTATGATCCCAATGCCTATGTGGTGGAGGGCTATGTGGCTGGAATGCCAAACGTTGCCCGTCCTCCGATTGCGTTAACCGATCAGGAAATTCTGACTGTAATTGCCTATCTGCAGTCTCTTGGTGGAACACCAAGTGTGACTATGGAAACTACCCTGCAGTGGCAGGGACAGGCACCGGCGCAGGAGGCAGCTGCCCCCGTCGCGGTCGGCGACAACCGGGATGCAGAGACGCTTTTTGCAGCCTACCTATGCAATACCTGTCATTCATTGGATGGGACCGCAGGGGCAGGCCCCACGCTCCAGGGTCTTGGAGAACGGATGTCCCGGGCGGAGATTTATGAAGCGATTGTTGACCCGGATGAGGTCGTCGCCGAAGGATATATCCCGGGAGTGATGTCAACGATGCTGGATGCAAATAATTTTTATGAACAGGTTTCCACTTCGGAACTGCAGGCATTGGTGGATTATCTGGCATCTATGTAGGCTCCCTGAATTGACCTAGTTGGCACGATGAATTTATTTGTACTGTTAGGAATTGTGGCAGCCATGGTTGTCATTCAGCTCGTCGTTACGCGCTGGATTAAGCTCAATCGCCTGGCCTGGCTGGGGATATGGTGGGTTGCCCTCTGGGCTGCTTTCTCGTATGGGATTAATCCACCGCTTCCCAACTCGATTATCGTGCTGTTCATGGCGATCATTACGATTGCACTGATGGCCTATTTATCGGCAGACAACGAGGAATTAGTGCAGGCCCAGCGGTCTATCGTGCGATTTATGGTGGACAAAGAGTATCGGATCGCATTGGTAATTGTTCTGCTTGCCATTCCTGCGGCGGTAGCCGCTTGGACGTATGTCAGTATGAATGAGGCGCCGCAGCCTCCCACCAGTAGTCGGACGATCCATCCACCGCCCCCATCCTCCATCACGTTCGAAGGCAATTCAATTAATTTGGCGACGGCCAATAATCCTTTTCGTGAGCTTGAGCATACGGATGAAGCTGCCTTTGCTGAGCATGTCAACAATGGTCGGCGGATTTACTTTGAGAACTGCTTTTATTGTCATGGAGATAATATGCAGGGAGCTGGAATGTTTGCACATGGTTATGATCCGATCCCGGCAAACTTCAATGATGCAACGACGATAGCCATGCTCCAGGAATCCTATTTATTCTGGCGCATCGCGAAAGGAGCACCTGGACTTCCTTCCGAGTCAACTCCCTGGTCGAGTGCAATGCCAGCCTGGGAGTTGTTTCTGACCGAAGAAGAAATATGGGATGTAATTCTATTCCTGTATGAGTACACGGGATTTGAACCACGGGCACAAGGAATGCCGCATTAACCGGAGAACAAGATGCGATATTTACTGCCTTTACTGTTGATTGGGTTTGCGCATCCTGCGCTTGCACAGCAGGAGAATGATCTCGGTACGGAAGTGCAGCGTGCGGAGGGGAAGGAGGTCTATGATATTAAGTGTGCGCATTGTCACGGGTACGAGGGCGATGCAAACGCGGTTGCCACCCCGTATTTGCGACCGACTCCCCGGGACTTTACTTCAGGAAACTACAAATTCCGATCTACTGAGAGTGGTGAACTCCCGACGACCGAAGATATCAAGCGGAGCATTCGACTCGGGATGCCCTACACAAGCATGCCGCCGTGGGAGGGGATTCTTCCAGAATCCGATATTACGAACTTGGCGTATTACCTCAAGACGTTCGAGCCTGCGTTTGATGGCCCTTACGGCAATCCGACAGTTGTGGAGATTCCTCGGGCCCCATCCTATTCAGAGGATCCGGCACATCTGGCACATGGGCGTGAAATTTTTGAAGCCAATCAGTGCACGGACTGCCATGGTTTGAATGGGCGTGGAAATGGCCCAAGTGCTCCCGAACTGGTAGATGACTGGGGATTCCCAATCCGTCCAGCAGACATGACGAAGCGGTGGACATACCGGGCAAGCGCCACACGAGAAGATGTCTATCGCACGTTTATGACCGGGCTCAACGGGACCCCCATGCCCTCTTACCTGCAAACGATCAGTGAGGAGGAAGATCGGTGGGCATTGGTGGATTATGTATGGTCACTGTCCAGAGATGCGCCGGAATATGGCACGGTCGTCAGTGTGCAGGGGCAGACCGGTGAACTGGAGTTGGGAGACGAGTTATTTGCGAGTGCACCCGAGACATATTTCCCAATTGTGGGTCAGGTCATTGAGCCTGGACGGGCTTTCTATCCGGGTGTCAATGGCATCAGTGTCAAGGCAGTCTACAGTGCCTCGGAGATCGCGATCCAGCTTCAATGGCATGATATGACTGCAGAAGCCGAAGGCATGAACCATCCGGCAATTGAGATTCCGATATTTGATCCCATGCAGCCGGATACGTTGATGGAGGGCTGGTCCGATGCCGTGGCCGTACTGCTTCCCTCCCGTACTCCAGAGGGACTGGAGCGCCCCTACTTTATGTTTGGAGACACCAAGTTTCCGATGGCGATCTGGTATACAGATCTGGCGACAGATTCAGCAGCTGTATTGACGGGGCAGGGGGCAGGGAGAATTACAGATAATGGGGTTGGACTGGAGAGAACTGCTGCATATGAAGACGGAGTATGGACGGTTCAGATGAAAGGCTCCAGGACCTTGGGCGATTACACCATGCAGGAGTCATCCTTTGTACCGATCTCTTTTTCTGCATGGGATGGCTTCAACGCAGAGCGCGGCAATAAGCGGGGGTTATCCGCTTGGTATCATCTGTATTTGGAGCCGATGGAGACGGAATCTGCGGCGCTTCCGATGGCGAAGTGGTTCTTGATTGTGCTGGCCGCAGAGATTGCCATAGTCGGGCTGGTACGCTTACGGGCACGCCGCAGAAAGCAGACATAACAGGTGAGAGCGAAGACGTACATACCGTCACTGGTTTCGTGGAATCTCACTAAAAAGTGCAATTTACAGTGTCCGCATTGCTATTTATCGGCAGGCCGGGCTGCGGAGCGTGAGTTGACTACCGATGAATGTCTGGACCTGCTGGATGAAATGCAGAGCCTTGGCACGGAGATGCTCATTCTCACAGGTGGCGAACCGCTGCTCCGGAAGGATATTTACAGGATCGCAGAAGCAGCAAGCCGGATGGGAATCTGGGTTGTGATGGGAACGAATGGCGTACTGATTACACGCGAAGTGGCACAAAAGATGGTCGAATGTGGGGTTCGCGGGGTTGGGATCAGTATAGACTCCGCGGATCCAGATCGTCACAACGAGTTCCGGGGCGGACGGAATGCATGGCAGCATTCCGTGCGTGCACTCAAAATTTGCAAAGAAGAAGGACTGGAGGTTCTGGTCCAGACGACCGTGATGGAGGAGAATTACGACGAGATTCCTGCACTCCTGGATTTTGCGCGTGAGCACGGTGCATGGTCGTTCAACCTGTATTTTCTGGTGCAGACGGGTCGGGGGCAGGGCATGACTGATCTCTCCGCTGCGGCTACAGAGTCCATGCTCTCACGATTGATTGACTGGCAGGATGACTATCGGCCGATGCTCGTGCGCAGCAAGTGCGCCCCTCAGTTTAAACAGATCGCTTATACGAAAGGGCGTGGAGGGATGGAGAGTGGTGGATGCATGGCAGCAACCGAGTATTGCAGGATTACGCCGGAGGGGAATGTCACGCCCTGTCCTTATATGGATGTGGTGGCGGGGAGTGTGCTCAGCCAATCATTCACCACGATATGGAATGATTCGTCTGTATTTGCGGAACTCAGAGAGCCGGCAAAGCTGAAGGGGCGGTGTGGAAAGTGTGAGTTCCAGGATTTATGTGGTGGTTGCCGGTGTCGTGCGTTTGCGGCGACGGGTGATTATCTGAGCGAAGATCCTGCGTGTACCTATCAGCCCACCGGCATTTCCTTGCCGGAGTCCGTGTTGCACTGGGACCAATCAGCAGAAGAGCGTTTGATGCGGATTCCGATTACATTTATCCGAAGCAAGACACGTAAAGGGGTTGAAGCTTATGCCAGAAGCAGGGGGATTGGAAGCATCACTACCGAAGTCATGAGTGGTGCATTGAATGGGATGAAGCGATCTGGAGGGTTTGCAAAGATGCCGCCCCTGCACCAAAAGCCGAACCATCTGGTATAGTAATGCCATACTATATCACACAGGCGTGTACAGCGTGCGATGATTGCATAGATATGTGTCCGATTACGGCGATCCACGTCGGTGATCCGATCTATATGATTGATGATACCTGCACTGACTTTACAGAATGCTTGGTTGCTTGTGAATTTGATGCAATCCAACCGATTCCTGAAGATACCCCCGCTGAGATTTCTGTATCCCCATAATGGTTGAAAACGAAGTCCAATATATTCCGGTAGAGCAGTTCCGCCAGATGGTGCCTCCGATCCTTGGATTAGAGGTTCGGCGTCTCAGTCGGTGGATCGCCGCGCAGGACCCGGATTCGGATCTGCGTAATCAAGTTGTAAAAATTCGTTATGAACTTAGTCGGTTCATTACCTGTATGGAGGAGTCGAATGATCTTTCATCCTGTGAGCCATTCCTTGATGCCGCCTTGTTGAATGCAGCGATACTGAGTGATCGTTCGGAAATGGATTACGTCATTGATCGACTTCGGTATGTGCGCGACCGGATCCCTTACACCTATTGATTTGCGGCAACTCCGCCGAGCCCATGTACAAGAAGATCTTTGTTCCAGTTGACAATTCCGAGCATTCAATCAGTTCGGTTGACATGGCAATTGAGCTTGCAGGGCAGTTTGAATCAACCATCACTGCGAGTCATGCCTATGCTGCACGGATGCACGACTACCGGTTCAAGCAAATGGAGTATACGCTTCCTGAGGAGTATCTGATTGAGGATGCGATGGAGAAGCAGCGCAAAATCCACGACACCTTGATCACCATGGGACTTGAGCTCATCAGTGATTCCTATTTGGTCGTTGCGGAAGAGCGATGCAAAGAGGCGGGAATTCCATTTGAACCCAAGATGTATGATGGTAAGAACTGGAAAGTAATTGCCAAGGATATTGAGGACAGTGATTATGATTTAGTGATCATGGGAGCTTTGGGGCTGGGTGCCGTCAAGGATAGTGTTCTGGGGAGTGTTTGTGAGCGTGTCACGCGCCGGGTCCGGACAGATACGCTGGTGATCAAAAAGGTTGATCCTGAAGATGTCACTGCAGATGGGAAGCCAGAGGGCAATATTGTGGTTGGGATTGATGGCAGCCCGGAATCCTTTGCGGGGCTGCGTACGGCGCTGGAACTTGGTCGTAAGACGGGGCGGCAAGTGGAAGCGGTATCGGTCTATGATCCATATCTGCACTATGCAATGTTCAACAGCATTGTCAATGTATTGACTGAAAAGGCATCCAAGGTCTTCAAGTTCAAGGAGCAGGAGCAACTGCATGAAGAGGTGATTGATACAGGGCTGGCAAAGATATATCAGTCTCATCTGGATATTGCAAGGCGGATCGCAGCTGATTCGGGAGTAGATCTGAAGATCACGCTTCTGGATGGAAAGGCGTTTGAGAAGATGCTTCAGTATGTTCGGCGTGAAAACCCATGGCTTCTGGTATTGGGGCGTATTGGTGTACACAGCGATGAAGACATGGATATTGGAAGCAACACAGAAAATCTTCTACGTCAGGCCCCCTGTAATATTCTACTCTCAAGTCAGCGCTACATCCCTCCTGTAGATGTGAGTGCGGAGGAGTCCATGTTATGGACCGAGCCGGCGACCAGGCTCCTGAACACGGCACCTGATTTTGCGCGTGGCATTGCGCGTACCACGATTCATCGGTGGGCGATGGAACGGGGCCATTCCGTGATCACGCGCAAGATTGTTGAGCAGGCAATGGGAAATATTCTGCCTCGCTCGTCCATGATCAAGATGGGAATCATTGCAGAAGACACGGCAACCAAAGAGATTGTTGCAAAGGACTCCATCACATGGATTTGCAGTCAGTGTGGGTATGTTGCACGGGACTTTGAGCCGGTGCGGTGTGCGGTGTGCGGCAGTTCTGCAGAAGCGTTTCAGAAGCTGGACAAGGACGCGATTAATCAATTAGCCAAATTAGAGGGGGGAACAGAGGAGCAAGGTACGTTTGACGATGTTCGCCTCAAATGGAGCAAGGATGCTCTGAAAGAACTTCGAACAATCCCCGACGGCTATCAGATGCGTCGTGCGAAAGCGCAGATTGAAAAGCGCGCACGTGTTCAGCGCATTCCAACCATAACTCTGGATATGGTACGAAGTGTGATTGCGGGGACTACGGAAGAGTTGCAGAATCTCACTCCAGGGGGACACTTAAAGACTCCAGGGGAACATGATGGCGGATCCAGGGATGCCCCAGTCCGAAAAGCCATGCAGGATCTGGTCCAGGATGGGGAATTCATGTGGGCGCCGGATGCCCATGTGCGGCTTGGGCGAGTTCCAGAGGGGTTTATGCGTACACGTACCAAAGAACGGATCGAGGCAGTTGCACGTGATCGCAAGACAGATTTGATCACACTGGCGATTACGGAAGAAGGAATCAAGGAGGGGCTGAAGTTGATGGAGGAGATGATTAAGGAGCAGGCAACAGAGAGTTCAGATTCGTGAAGAACTACAATGATATAGCGACCGATGGCGGCTCAGATGTGATGGGCCAGGTTGCGGAGCAGCATGATCGGCTTGGTCGGCGCCTAAAGCGGATCGGGAGTATGATTGCGGTGATGAGTGGAAAGGGTGGGGTAGGCAAGAGTACTGTTACCGCGTCCCTTGCAGATGCGCTGACCAAAATGGGGATACGCACAGGTGTATTGGATGCAGATCTGAATGGCCCGTGTATGGCACGAATGATGGGAGTTCTAGACTTCAAACCCTCCCCGAAGAATGGTTCGATGACGGCTGCCCGGAATGAATTTGATGTGCCGGTGATGTCCATGGGGATGTTTCTGCCGGATGAAAAGACACCACTGGTGTGGGATGCGAACTCGCAACGGGGCGCGTATACCTGGCGCTCCATGGTTGAGATGAGTGCACTGCGGGAGTTGCTTTCGGATACGGATTGGGGAGACCTTGATGTGTTACTGATTGATTTACCTCCAGGAGCGGAACGGCTCCAAAACTTGGTTGATCTGCTTCCGAATCTGGCAGGCGCTATCGTGGTCTCAACGCCATCCGTTGTTGCGACGACAGTGGTTGGCCGGTCTATTTCAATGGCCACGGATATTGCAAATATCGAGGTGGTGGGTGTGGTTGAGAATATGAGTGTAGTCGTTTGCCCGGCTTGTGGTCATCAAGACAAATTCTTTCCAGGGACTTCCATGGTTGAGGATTTGGCAGCGACGCATGGTGTTCCTTATCTGGGAGAGATCCCTTTTGATCCTCGGCTTGCAGATTGCCTGGATCACGGTCAATCGTACCTGCAGACCCATCAATCCCAACCCGCGGCGGCTGCCATCTTGAGCATTGCCGAGCAGGTATTTTCCTGGACCAAAACGAAATCGTTATGAAATTTCTTTGTGTACCCTGTGACCGGCCGATGAGCCTGCATTCGACGCGCGGCCCCTTTGACGGCACGATGTCAATTGTGTATGAGTGTCCTTCATGTGATGTACAAATGGCCATGCTGACTAATAAGGCGGAGACTCAGATGGTCCGTTCATTGGGAGTCAAGATCGGTGGCCGAACTGCCCCGGCGGAGCCTATGGAAACGCTGCGCTCAAGTCTTGCGGTGAGTCATGAGGAACCGACCTCGGAGTCATCCTCTGGGGGGCGGTGTCCGTTTACGGGAGTCATCAGTGATGCGATGGCTGCTGCAGAGCCTGAGTCGGCTCTTCATTGGACGCAGGAGGCCTTGACGCGTCTGGAAGCCATCCCGCCCTACATCCAGCCGATGGTCAAGCGCAACATTGAGGATTATGCCCGTGACCAGGGTCTCTCCGAGATTAATGAGGGTGTGATGGATGCCGTGAAAGGGCAACTTGGAATGTAGTCTGCAGATCGGGCGGCTTCATCTCCGAGTGTCCACTTCTATTTTGGGGCACTGTCTTCGAAAGATAGACAGACAGTTATGAGCCCTCATTCCATTCGGAATCAGAGAATAAGCCAGCTATTTGTGGAAGCAGGAAGGTATGAAGTTTAGAGTCGGTGGTCAGGTGCTTCTGGGGACAAAAGAAGGCGGGGGTTGCAGAGTCCTTCCATTAATTCTCCTTTCTGGAGGTTTTGAATCATAGCCTCCAGCATTGATCGGAGCCATTCTGGATCTGGATCAAGTTCCGAGAGAACATGTCGGGCATGCTCAATGAGGCTTCGCCAGCTGTCATTTTCGGGAAAGAATGCTTTCCCGTATACCTGATTGGTCAAGAAATTCAGACGCAACTCAAAAAAGCCGTGGAACCGTTCCAGTGTTGTTAACTCCTCTGTACTGAAGCAGCCATTGAAACGTGCACAGTCATCAGGATCTGGCACAGGTTTGAGGGTGTCTATTGCGGTCTCGCTGGGCACATAGATTTCCTCAAACCAGAGACGAGTCAGCATTGCGGCAACCATCTCCGGCTGCGCATGCCTTGAACAGGCCTTTCGGCACTTCTCACTGGTCAAAAACCCCAAAAAAACAACGACGCGTTCGCGGTCACGGGGGAGATTTGGAGTCAATGCGTCCACTTAGAAAGAGATTTCTGGTGCATCCTTCCACAGGTGGGGTCCCTCTGGTTTGAAATTTTTCGTAGCAACAAAATGCCACCCCTCATGAAAGTTGAGTTTGAATTTACCACCACCATAACGCTGCCGGAGCCATTCCATGGGATTCTCCAGCAGTTCAGTCATTTCGGAGAGGGGAGCGCGTGCGAGTCCTTTGAATCGAACGGAGTTCATCCAGGGTTCCTGTACAAGAATCGTAATGGATGATGCTGCGAGTGCCTTCACAAATGCTGCTTCCAATTCTGCCTCTGTCGGATGCGTATTCCCCCCGGCGATCAGGGCTTTGGTGATATACTTTTTGTAAAGTTCCCAGACCCAGTCCATGAAAGCGGGGTTTCGTGCGATTTTTCTGACTAATTATAGGTAATTTTTGGTCAAGAACGCGTATATTCGCGTGTCTTCGCGTCTAAAAGCATTCGCTGAAGGCAAAACTTTAATCAAACCAATTTTTCAATGCGAATTTCGGCAATTTTCACGCTTTTGATCTTTTTCATCGCGGCATGTGGTGGTGGCGCAAGTGAGACAGACGTGAGTCAGGAATCTGGTAGCGATGATGCTACGGAAACAGCAGCAATGACCCCAATGGGGTCGGGAGGTGTTTCTGGATCTGTGATGTTTACGGGAACGCCCGCTGAGCGTCCCCCTGTACGTATGAATGATGATTGTACAGATGAGCGCGACACGGAAGCGCTTAGTGAAGACCTTCTTGTTAATGAAGGTGCAGTTCAGAATGTATTTGTGTACGTCAGTGCAGGATTGCCGGAAGGCTACGCATATCCGACTCCATCAGAACCTGCAGTCATGGATCAGGAAGGATGCATGTATGTGCCTCGTGTGATGGGACTGCAAACCGGTCAAACAATTCGTATTGAGAACAGTGATCCATTCCAGCATAACGTACATCCAGTTCCAGAAGAAAATCGAGGATTTAATGAATCCACACCAGGAATTGGAGATTACTTGGAGAAAAGCTTTTTGGTGCCGGAGGTGATGATTTCGGTCAAATGCGATGTGCACAGTTGGATGCAGGCCTACATTGGCGTATTGGATCATCCGTATTTTGCGACGACAGATGCAAGCGGATCTTTCATGATCTCAGGTCTCCCAGATGGGGACTATACGCTGACCACTTGGCATGAACAACTGGGAGAGCAGACGATGGCTGTGACGGTGGCAGACGGTGCCATGGCTGATGCCTCGGTCAGCTACCAGTAAAACAGGCTTTTTCCGCTTATTAATCAGGTACGTACCTCATGGCAGAAGATCATTCTCATTCAGCCCATCAGGAGGGATTCTGGCGTAAGTACTGGTTTTCGACGGACCATAAGGTCATTGGAATCCAGTATGGGATTACAGCGATGCTGTTTTTGCTGTTTGGATTTGGCCTCATGCTACTTATGCGGTGGCAGCTGGCATCTCCCGGCGTAGAAATCCCTCTTCTCGGGGCGCTCACACCAGAAATGTATAACCAGTTCGGTGCCATGCATGGTACGATCATGGTGTTTCTGGGGATTGTCCCATTAGCAGTGGGTGCTTTTGGAAACTATGTAGTTCCATTGCAGATCGGTGCGCCGGATATGGCGTTTCCAAGGTTGAATATGGCGAGCTATCATTTCTATTTCTGGGGTGGAGTTGTCATGCTTGCCAGCTTCTTCGTGCCTGAGGGGGCCGCCAAAGCCGGCTGGACCTCCTATCCTCCACTCGCGAATATTGAGACGGTGGGCCAGACCATGTGGCTCTGGGGGATGGTGCTGTTGATTACATCTTCGCTACTGGGTGCGGTGAATTTTCTGGTGACGATTATTCAGCTGCGTGCGGAGGGAATGACCTTCTTTAGGATGTCTTTCTTTGTCTGGGCGCAGTTTGTCACTGCATTCCTCCTGCTCTTGGCCTTTCCTCCACTGGAGGCAGCGGGCTTCCTTCAGCTGGCGGACCGGCTCATCGGGACGAGTTTCTTTTTGCCGAGTGGACTCGTCACGGCAGATGGGCCATTGGAGGTTGCAGGCGGCGGGAGCCCACTCTTGTGGCAACACCTATTCTGGTTCTTGGCACATCCAGAGGTATATGTATTGATCCTTCCAGCAATGGGGATCGTAGCTGAAGTGTTGGCAAACAATACCCGGAAGCCGCTCTGGGGGTACAAACTGATGGTGTACTCCGTCATATTCCTGGGTTTCTTTTCCTTCATTGTATGGGCACATCACATGTTCATTACCGGGATGGGGACTGCGATCAGCGCCTTCTTCCAGGTGACGACGATGATCATTTCGATCCCCTCGGTCGTGATTTTGTCCGCGTTCTTCATTACGCTTTTCGGAGGATCTATTCGCTTTAATGCTGCCATGTTATTTGCCGTGGGTTTTATACCAATGTTTGGGATTGGTGGACTCACAGGGCTTCCGCTTGGCTTGGCTCCAACGGATATTCCGTTACATGACACGTACTACGTGATTGGACATTTTCACTACGTAGTCGCACCGGGGACCATCTTTGCACTCTTCGCGGGCATTTACTATTGGTACCCCAAAGTTACCGGGCGTACGATGAATGAGACACTGGGTCGGATTCATTTCTGGGGATCCATGATTGCAATGAACGGCATCTTCCTCCCGATGCTTCATCAGGGCATGGCTGGGATGTCACGGCGCCTGTTTGATGGTGGACTGACCTACAGCTTTACGGAAGGAGTCATCCATTACAATTCAATTATGGCAGTGTCTGCCGTTGTCCTGCTCTTGTTCCAGCTCCCGTTTATCTATAATTTCTTGGCGAGCATCAAATGGGGCAAAAAGGTTACGAAAGATAATCACTGGGAAGCGACGACACTGGAATGGTCCGCTGCACCGACTCCCCCAATCGGGCATGGAAATTTTGCGACCATTCCTACGGTGCATCATGGACCGTATGAATACAGTGTACCCGGCCATGAGCTTGATTATTGCCCCCAGGGAGTACCTATTCAACTCCCCGACCATACTGATAAAACTGTCGAATCCTAGGTATACCAATGCAGATTCCCTATGAGGTAACGGCACGCCCAGATACTGGCGTCAATAACGCGAAGCTGGGCATCTGGCTATTTTTGGCTTCGGAGATCATGCTCTTTGGAGGCCTGTTCGCTGCCTATGTATTCTTAAGAATTGGCGCGGATGCATGGCCAGGGATGATGATGTATGGTACAGACACGATGGCTGAGCGTGCAGATCAGATCCTGAATGTGCCTCTGGCAACATTAAATACAATGATCCTGATTGCGTCCAGTGTCACCATGGTGATGTCTTGGGTGGCGCTCAAGATGGATCGATTTGATCGCTACAAGCTTTACATGGGACTCACAATCCTATTAGCTTTAGGATTTTTGGTTGTAAAGGCGTTTGAGTATGGTGACAAGTTTGATCACCATTGGTATGCGTCAACGAATAATTTTCTTGGCATCTACTTTGTGCTTACCGGATTGCACGCAATCCACGTCACCGGTGGGATCTTGTTGAATGCATACTTTTGGGGTCCAGGGACGAAACTGTGGAAACAGGGAACACCGCGTGCGAAGGCCCACTTTACGAATCGAATCGAGGTTGCCGGACTGTACTGGCACTTTGTAGATTTGGTATGGATATTCCTGTTCCCCATGATTTATTTGATATAAGATTTAAGCAGATAAACGCGTTGAAATGGCCGAAGAAATGACTATGGAGGACATCAGGAGGCATGTAAAAGTGTATCTCTTGGTCTTTGCCTCTCTTGCTATACTGACGGTTGTAACCGTGGCAGTTTCGTATCTGGAGATCTCGTTCGTACCTGCTTTGCTGATCGCTCTGGTAATTGCTACCGTGAAGGCTAGTTTGGTGGCGCTGTATTTCATGCATCTGGTGAGTGAGAAGCAGGTCATCTTATGGGTCTTGCTCGTGTCGGGGATTTTTTTAATCGCCATGTTTGCACTCTTTATCGCGGCACATTCTGACCAAGAAGCTCTTGCAGTGTTTGCCAAATTACCTCTGCCCGAGTATGTCGCTTAAGACCATACATATCGTATTCATCGTTTCCGCAACGGCGGTGAGCTTCATGTTTGGATTATGGGCGTTAATCCGTGGGATGGAAGATATTAGCGGGGTGATGGTAGGGATGGGGCTGGTTGCGCTCATCTGCGGGATTGGTCTTGTTTTATACGGTATCACATTTTGGCGTAAACTCAGGGAGTTAACATGAAGCGTGGAATAGCTCTTGTTGCTTTGTTCGCAGTTGCAGCGCCAGTCTTGGCGTGTGAATATTGTCTTGGCACAGGAAGTGCGAATTCTGGAATGATCCGTGCGCTGGTTTTCTCCATGGCATCTCTGCTTACAGTGATTGGATTTGTGGGGGTGAGCATCGGGACGTTTTTTTTCAAGGTTCACCGCCGTGCAAAGGTTTTGGAGTCAGAAGGAATATCAGGTCATCCAAGTGATGATCAGTTGGTTGACTAATAACTAGATTGGCCAAAGCATGAACGATTTAAGTAAATGGATGGGAATGCCACTTGATGCCTCGGGGCATGGAATGGCAATTGATGTAATGATGAGCTGGGTACACTGGCTCATGTTGGCGTTGTTTTTGATTTGGGCACCGTTCTTTATCTACTGTTTATGGCGTTTCAATGCGAAGCGGCATCCCCGTGCCATTTATGCGGGAGTAAAGAGCAAGATCTCTTCATACCTGGAAGGAGGGGTAGTCATTGCTGAAGCGGTCTTATTGGTGGGGTTTGCACTGCCGATATGGGCCACGATCAAGAATGATTTTCCTGAAGAGTCAGAGTCAACGATCGTGAATATGATTGCAGAGCAGTTCGCTTGGAATGTGGTCTATCCAGGTGCCGATGGGGAGTTTGGTCTTACAACGCTTACGAAACCGATCCAGATAGACACCAGTGATCCGAGAGGCGAGGATGACGTCATCATCACCAATACTCTTCATCTGGTGAAGGATCGCCCGGTGATCGTTAACCTCAGTTCCAGGGATGTTATCCACAGCTTTGCTCTTCCCAACATGCGTGTAAAACAGGATGCCATCCCAGGCTTGGAAATTCCAGTCTGGTTTGTCCCCAAAATGTCCACCAGTGAATTCCGGCAGCAGATGGCAAAGGTGATGCCGATCTCGGATGACGAGCGCCGTCGGGCTCAGTATCCACCCTATCGGTGGATCGCGATGCAAGACTACCCGAATCCGACTGATTCGACGATGCTTGCGGAAGAGGGGCAGCGGCTATCAACCAGAGTCTTGACAAGACTCTACGAAGCCGGTATTACTGAAGTGTATGCTTCTCCAGACATGGAGATCAGTTGTGCGCAGCTCTGCGGTGGTGCCCATTACAGTATGCGTGGTACCGTGATTGTTCACGATACACAAGAGGAGTTTGACGCGGTCCTTGCAGAAAATAGTTTCTGAGATCTACAAGGTTAGGATACTGGTTTTAATTTGCTGCAGAATGCTGTCCTAGCAGCCCGTGGATAAAGTATGTCCATAGAAACAGGGAGTCTGTAGTTGATTGGAGATATGTAAAATAACTATCGTGAATGGCTAATTCTTGGATTTTTCATCCTGATTCACCCTCTGAATAGTCAAAAATGAACTAGAAAAGCGTTGCTCAATCTATTGGGAGACTTTATCCACGGACTGCTAGTGGTTATTTCCGATGCAAAAATCTGGATATGATCATCATTTTCGGGAATCAACCAAAGCTGGTATCATGGAAGTGATTGTCTTCGTGCGCGCATCAGGAGATTCGGGTGCAGGAATCATGCTTTCCACTGAGTTGCTTGCATTTATGAATGCCTACGCTAGGCGTTGATTGAAGTGGGGATTATGTGGGATGGGCTGAGCTGTGCCCAACATGTGACATGGTATGTGTACGATTTGATGGCGACTCACGAACAGTTTCTAGAGGATCGTTTAATCCTACTTCGGATTTGATGTCCATGTATTGGATATGGAAAGTGAAGGATACGGATGAGGCTATCGCTTGAATCAAGCGGTACCCCAACCCATATCTTGAAGCCAGTAAACTAGAGATCTGTCCTCTGTATGAGACGGAAGATTTTATCGAATAGGGAAGAGTGGTAGCGTAGTTGTATGGAGAAGCATCCATCCGAACTTTTGTCAGATAGCTTATCACTCAACGATAGTTCAGAGACGATTTATGTACGTGTCTGGACATCCCATTTATATCTCGCGATTCCATTTCTTCCACACCCACCTAATACCGAAGCATTCCCTGCACATTCACGCCGATGTCTCCCGGTGCTGCATTGCGTCTGTGTGCCAGGCCAAAGATGGAGACGGAGAGCCGTTCCCACGGGCGGAGTTGGCCGCCCAGCCGATACATCCTTCCTCCGGGCAACTGTGTCACTCCCATCACGGACCGTGCCGTCCCCTCTTTCCATGGAATCCCATAACCCAGTTCCAGATCCGTTCGCTGTCTGCCCGCCCCGATGGGTACCGCATCCAGTATGGTCTGCTGCCGGTACATGGACATTCCCTGCGCGCGTCCCCATGATGGGCGCAAACTCATCGTCAGCCCCTCGGAGCGGTTGCCGACCTGCAGGGATCCCGAGAATCCCCACTCGGTAAACCCGTCTGCAGTATGCATGACCAGCCCCTGCGTCCGCACCTCGCCCCGCAACCGCCACGCCGGGCTTGCAAACCGCACGCCACCCCCCAATTCCAGCCCCGTACCCGTTTCCGCACTGCCACCATCCTGCCGCACATTTGCCTCTACGTAGGGACGTATACCTTTGGTGATCTGTGCACTGGCTTCCAATCCCACCCGGACCCGGACCACCTCTGCCGTGATGGCATGCTCTTCAATCTCCGCACCGGTCACCAGAAGATCGCCGTGATAGCGGAGCCGGGCAGATCCACCAGAGGCCAACGTCCCCCGCATTCCCATCGCCCCAAACCGTGTCGTCATCTCTGCGTCTAACTCGGACACCTCAGCCTGTCCACGTCCGGCTCCCCCGCTCAACCATACCTCCCAGCCCGCACGCGTGTACGACACATACGGATAGATGCCCGTCAACGCAGAGGTGATGTCTCCTGACTCGTTCTCTACCTCAAACGATCCGTCTCCCCGGCTGTGCGCAAGCAGCACACCCGCCAGCCAGCCGCCACGCCAGCGATAGTCCGCCCCCAGCATTGCTGTCGTCACCTCGCCCCGGAGCGTCAAGGGCTGCTGACCATTGAACTGCCGGAATGCACCCCGTCCCCACACACTGAGAGATCCGCCGGGCAGGAGCATGCTTTCCGACATGCGACAACCCGCCAGAAGTTCGCCCGGAGACGGATCCCATCTCGAATACCAGAGTTGTGCCATCTCGGCACGCTCGAGCGCCGTACACGCCGCCCCGTCTGCAGCCGAGCGGAACCGATCGCCCAATGCCTCCACCACCTGCACCGAAGACGTCCGCACAAATCGCGCCGCGTACGCCTCCAGAACCCGTTCACTGACCGTCGTTGACTCCTGGATCGTGGCCACGCCCACCGCCTTTTCAATCCGGGCATGCTCCGAGGAACTCAGATGCAATGTGAACGTCTCCTGCCCCCAATCCAGTCCCCCCTTCAAGAGCGGCACGGCAATCATCGCCTCGGTCGTTCCCGGAGCCAGAGTGACGACCCCCGAAGAGGCCTGATAGTCTTCGCCGGCCCTGGCCGTCCCATCCCGGGTCCGGTACTGCGCCGACACCATCTCACGCTGCGGCTGCGAGAGCAGGACCCGAAACCGGACCTCTGCCTCCTCTTCCAGGACCCGTGCATCCTCCACCCGCAGAGCCGCCGCACTCTGGTCATCGTCCAGAATCGTCCCCGTCCCGGTGCCTCGCGCAATGGTCGCATTGCGGGCATTGGACAGCGTCACCCGGAACGTCTCATCGTCTTCCGGCAGTTCGTCATCAATGATCGCGATCTCCACCACACCCCGGGTGGCACCCGGATCAAAGATCACCACCCCGCGCGAGGCCGTATAGTCCAGACCGGCCTCCGCCGTGTCATCCGAACTCGCATACTGAACCGTCACCACCTGATCCGTCGCACGACTGAGCTCGATGGGAAGTTGAAGACGCCCCGCGTTCTCGGATCCCTGCTGACTCCAGATCGAAATCGTCACGGGCCCCTTGTCCGTGATCGTAACCTGGGTCGTATGAGAGACACCGTTGTAACCGCCCCCGGATGCCGTGAGCAAAAGACGCACCTGATCCTCCTCATCATTGTCATCCTCGGCCGCCGTCAGCGTGACCGTCTGGGAAGTCTTCCAGTTCGTCGTCGTAAAGGTGAGCGAGGCCCGGTCCAGCGTCAACTGCGTCCCCGCATGGCCGGTGAGCGCTATCGTCACCGTGCCCGAAGGCTCTGCAGACAGGCGAACCTCAAGCGCGGACTGGGTCCCCTCTGCCATCGTCACCTCCGCCGGGGCAACAATCTCCGCCTCGTCATTATCCTCCACCGTCACCGTAACCCGATGCTCAATCCCCGCATAGCCACCTCCATCTGCCGTCAACGTGAGGGTCTCTGAATCATCCACAACATCATCGTCATGCCCGGCCGTCAGCGTGACCGTCTGCGGAGTCTCCCAGTTCGTCGTCGTAAAGCTCAGACGCGTTGGAGATGCAGTGAGCTCCCCCGCAAAGCCAGAAACCGTCACCGTCACCGTGCCCGAAGGCTTCGCAGACAGGTGAACCCCGAACTCGGAGTCTGTCTCTTCTTCGATCCTCACCGCATGCGGAGCAACAATCCCCGGCGTATCCTTGTCGATGATCGTGACCTGAAGCACATGCACCTCGCCCGTGTAATCGGCCCCGGTTGCACGCAGGGTCACCTCTACCCGGTCAGGAGAAATATCATCATCCTCGTCCGCCGTCAGGGTCACCTGCTGCGGCTCGTTCCAGTCGGAAGGGGTAAAGATCCGGGTGATCGGGCTCACGGTCAGATCCGTCCCCCGAGGCCAATCCATCGTCACCGTCACTGCGCCCAGTGGCTCGGAGGCCAGCGAGAATCTGTACTCCTCGGTGCCTCCCTCCAACAGCGAGATCGATGGCGACGCCTCAATGCCGACCGCATCATCATCTTCGATCGTGATATCCAGCGAATCTCCAGCTACCATCCCCTCCGGCAACGCACCCACCCGCACCGTAAAGGTCTCATCTTCTTCATCAATCTCATCGGGCGTGGTCCGGATCACATAGGTCCCGCTCGTTTCTTCTCTTTCGATCCTCACCTGCATGGGAGCGGCTGCATGGTAATCCTGCGCATCTGCGCTGCCAGGAGTCAGCACCAGAGGGATCGTCACCGCGGCGGGCAACTCCTCGGACAGTTTGACCGTCACCGTCACCGCCTCTCCCTCAGCCACCGGGTTCGTAGAGGCAAAAAGATCCACCCGAACAACTTCTGGCGGAACCCGGTCCCGGATCGTCACCCAATGCGAGGATTCCAGACCCGGCTCCAGAACCGCCGGATCCAGATCCCCCAAAGAAACGATAAACCGCTCATCCTGCGTGTCCGTATCCGCAATCGTCACAATCTGCCCCGTGCCCTCTGTCTCTTCGCCGGCAACCGTCACCTGTTTTAATTCGATATAATCTCCCGGCTCGGACGTATAGGGGGTATACGCCAGTGGAATCGTCACCGCAGTCTCCAGCGGATTCGCCAGCGTTACCCTTACCGTCACCGGATCCCCTTCGTCAACTACCTCTGGATCCACCGACAAGGTCACCTCCACCGGGGGCGGATCGTCATCGTCGATAATCGTGATCTCGACCTCCGAGGGATGACCAGCCTCCACATCCGCGGGCAGTGTGCCCAGTGCCACCACAAAACGCTCGCCTCCCTCAGAAATGTTATCCGGGGTCGTACGCACTACGGCTGTACCGCTGCCTGAACCTGAAATAATCGTGATCTCCGAAACCGGAACATAATCGTTCGGCTCCGCGGGATCAACAGCCCCGGGCCGGTAGGTCAACGGAATCGTCACCGCGGCGGGTAATGCGCTGGAAAGCGTCGCCGTCACCGTGACCGAACTCCCCTCGCCCACCGGATTCGGACTTGCCGATAAAGACACATTCGGGAGAATAACCGCAGGCGTATCCAAATCTGTAATCTCGACCCCCACCGAAGACGGCGTGCCTGCCGCAACCTCGGAAGGCAAATCCCCCAGGGCCACCGTAAACGTCTCATTGTCAGAATCCGCATCCTTCACCGTCGTGATCGTGCCCGTACCCTCCAGCGAATTCGCCGCAATCGTGATGGAGGCCAGACTGCCGTAGTCCCCCTTCTCTGCTGTACCCGGCGTCAGCGTCAACGGAATCGTCACCGCGGCGGGCAACGCGCGGGACAGCGTCGCCGTTACCGTCACATCCTCTCCCTCGTCCACCGGATTCGGATTTGCAGATAGATGTACCGCAGGCTTCTCACGGATCGTTACCAGCACCGAAGACGGCGTTCCTGCCACAACCTCGGAAGGCAAATCCCCCAGGGCCACCGTGAACGTCTCATCGTCAGAATCCGTATCCTTCACCGTCGTGATCGTGCCCGTACCCGTCAGCGAATTCGCCGCAATCGTGATGGAGGCCAGACTGCCATAATCCCCCGTCTCCGCGGGATCAACAGCCCCGGGCCGGTACGTCAACGGAATCGTCACCGCGGCGGGCAACGCGCGGGACAGCGTCGCCGTTACCGTCACATCCTCTCCCTCGTCCACCGGATTCGGATTTGCCGATAAGCTTACTGTAGGCGTATCACGGATCGTTACCAGCTCCGAAGACGGCGTTCCCGCCACAACCTCAGAAGGCAAATCCCCCAGTGCTACCGTGAACGTCTCATCGTCAAAATCCGTATCCCGCACGGTTGTAATCGTGCCCGTACCCGTCAGCGAATTCGCCGCAATCGTGATGGAGGCCAGACTGCCATAGTCCCCCTTCTCTGCCGTGCCCGGTGTCAGCGTCAACGGAATCACCGCCGCGGCGGGTAATGCTCCAGAAAGCGTCGCCGTCACCGTCACCGAACTCCCCTCGTCCACCGGATTCGGATTTGCAGATAGATGTACCGCAGGCTTCTCACGGATCGTTACCAGCACCGAAGACGGCGTTCCTGCCACAACCTCGGAAGGCAAATCCCCCAGGGCTACCGTGAACGTCTCATCGTCAAAATCCGTATCCCGCACGGTTGTAATCGTGCCCGTACCCTCCAGCGCATTGGCCGCAATCGTGATGGAGGCCAGACTGCCATAGTCCCCCTTCTCCGCCGTGCCCGGCGTCAACGTCAGCGGAATTGTCACCGCGGCAGACAACGCGCTGGACAGCGTCGCCGTCACCGTCACCGAACTCCCCTCGTTCACCGGCGTGGTCGCCGATAGATGTACTGCAGGCGTCACCGGAGGCGTATCCAAATCTGTAATCTCTACCTCCTCCGAGGACGGCGATCCCGCCGCAACCTCGGAGGGCAAATCCCCCAGGGCCACCGTAAACGTCTCATCGTCAGAATCCGTATCCTTCACCGTCGTGATCGTGCCCGTACCCTCCAGCGCATTGGCCGCAATCGTGATGGAGGCCAGACTGCCATAGTCCCCCTTCTCTGCCGTGCCCGGTGTCAGCGTCAGCGGAATTGTCACCGCGGCAGGCAACGCGCTGGAAAGCCTCGCCGTCACCGTCACCGCCTTTCCCTCGTCCACCGGATTTGGACTTGCAAATAAGCTTACCGTAGGCGTATCGAGATCCGTAATCGTTACCTCCACCGAAGACGGCGTGCCTGCCGCAACCCCGGAAGGCAGACTCCCCAGGGCCACCGTAAACGTCTCATCATCAGAATCCGTATCCCGCACGGTTGTAATCGTGCCCATACCCTCCAGCGAATTCGCCGCAATCGTGATGGAGGCCAGACTGCCGTAGTCCCCCTTCTCTGCTGTGCCCGGCGTCAGCGTCAACGGAATTGTCACCGCGGCAGGCAACGCGCTGGAAAGCCTCGCCGTTACCGTCACCGCCTTTCCCTCGTCCACCGGATTCGGACTTGCAGATAAGCTTACTGTAGGCGTATCGAGATCCGTAATCGTTACCAGCTCCGAAGACGGCGATCCCGCCGCAACCTCGGAAGGCAGACTCCCCAGGGCCACCGTAAACGTCTCATCGTCAGAATCCGTATCCCTCACCGTCGTGATCGTGCCCGTACCCTCCAGCGCATTGGCCGCAATCGTGATGGAGGCCAGACTGCCATAGTCCCCCTTCTCTGCCGTGCCCGGTGTCAGCGTCAGCGGAATTGTCACCGCGGCAGGCAACGCGCGGGAAAGCCTCGCCGTCACCGTCACCGCCTTTCCCTCGTCCACCGGATTTGGACTTGCAAATAAGCTTACCGCAGGCGTATCGAGATCCGTAATCGTTACCTCCTCCGAAGACGGCGTTCCCGCCACAACCTCGGAAGGTAAATCCCCCAGGGCCACCGTAAACGTCTCATCATCAGAATCCGCATCCTTCACCGTCGTGATCGTGCCCGTACCCGTCAGCGCATTGGCTGCAATCGTGATGGAGGCCAGACTGCCGTAGTCCCCCTTCTCTGCCGTGCCCGGCGTCTGCGTCAGCGGAATCGTCACCGAAGTGGGTAATGCTCCAGAAAGCGTCGCCGTCACCGTCACCGAACTTCCCTCGTCCACCGGATTCGGATTTGCAGATAGATGTACCGCAGGCTTCTCACGGATCGTTACCAGCACCGAAGACGGCGTTCCTTCCACAACCTCGGAAGGCAAATCCCCCAGGGCTACCGTGAACGTCTCATCGTCAAAATCCGTATCCCGCACGGTTGTAATCGTGCCCGTACCTGCCTCCGCATTGGCCGCAATCGTGATGGAGGCCAGACTGCCATAGTCCCCCGCCTCCGCCGTACCCGGCGTCAACGTCAACGGAATCACTGCCGCCGTGGGCAATGCGCGGGACAGCGTCGCCGTCACCGTCACCGCCTTTCCTTCGTCCACCGGATTCGGACTTGCAAATAAGCTTACCGTAGGCGTATCGAGATCCGTAATCGTTACCTCCACCGAAGACGGCGCTCCTGCCGCAACCCCGGAAGGCAGACTCCCCAGGGCCACCGTAAACGTCTCATCGTCAGAATCCGTATCCTTCACCGTCGTGATCGTGCCCGTACCCTCCAGCGCATTGGCCGCAATCGTGATGGAGGCCAGACTGCCATAGTCCCCCGCCTCCGCCGTACCCGGCGTCAACGTCAACGGAATCACTGCCGCCGTGGGCAATGCGCGGGACAGCGTCGCCGTCACCGTCACCGCCTTTCCTTCGTCCACCGGATTCGGACTTGCAAATAAGCTTACTGTAGGCGTATCGAGATCCGTAATCGTTACCTCCACCGAAGACGGCGCTCCTGCCGCAACCCCGGAAGGCAGACTCCCCAGGGCCACCGTAAACGTCTCATCGTCAGAATCCGTATCCCTCACCGTCGTGATCGTGCCCGTACCCTCCAGCGCATTGGCCGCAATCGTGATGGAGGCCAGACTGCCATAGTCCCCCTTCTCTGCCGTGCCCGGTGTCAGCGTCAGCGGAATTGTCACCGCGGCAGGCAACGCGCGGGAAAGCCTCGCCGTCACCGTCACCGCCTTTCCCTCGTCCACCGGATTTGGACTTGCAAATAAGCTTACCGTAGGCGTATCGAGATCCGTAATCGTTACCTCCACCGAAGACGGCGTGCCTGCCGCAACCCCGGAAGGCAGACTCCCCAGGGCCACCGTAAACGTCTCATCATCAGAATCCGTATCCCGCACGGTTGTAATCGTGCCCGTACCCTCCAGCGAATTCGCCGCAATCGTGATGGAGGCCAGACTGCCGTAGTCCCCCTTCTCTGCTGTACCCGGCGTCAGCGTCAACGGAATCGTCATCGAAGTAGGCAACGCGCTGGAAAGCGTCGCCGTTACCGTCACCGAACTCCCCTCTTTCACCGGATTCGGACTTGCCGATAAGCTTACCGTAGGCGTATCCAAATCTGTAATCTCGACCCCCACCGAAGACGGCGTTCCCGCCACAACCTCGGAAGGCAAATCCCCTAGGGCCACCGTGAACGTCTCATCGTCAGAATCCGCATCCCGCACGGTTGTAATCGTGCCCGTACCCGTCAGCGCATTGGCCGCAATCGTGATGGATGCCAGACTGCCGTAGTCCGCCTTCTCTGCCGTGCCCGGCGTCTGCGTCAGCGGAATCGTCACCGCGGCGGGCAACGCTTTGGACAGCGTCGCCGTTACCATCACCGAACTTCCCTCGTCCACCGGGTTCGGACTTGCCGATAAGCTTACCGTAGGCATCTCATCGTCCGTGATTGTGACCATGACCGATTTTGAAACCCCATCATACCCGCCATCTTCTGCCTTCAAGGTAAGCGTTTCTGATTCATCATCAGAATCATTATCCTGCTTTGCTGTCAGCGTCACTATTTGTTCATCGTCCCAGTTTGACGAGAGAAATATCAGTGTCATAGGGTTGATCGGATCAAGGTCTAACTCTCCATCTGTACCTAGATCCACTGTAATTACCACCGTTACATCGGCGGGAGGCTGCGCTGCAAGCTTAACCTCAAAAGCCTCTGAGTCGCCCTCATCTATTTGTACCGATGTTGGATTGATCACAAGATCCGGCTTATCGTCATCTTCGATCGTCACGTCGATTGTTTTTGTATCTAAGGTGCCGCCCGAGGCTGTGAGCGTAAGTGTTTCTGATTCATCGTTAAAATCAGGATCATGTTTTGCCGTCAACGTTACCGTTTTCTCCTGATCCCAGTCTGAAGGGTCGAATGTCAGCGTATTAGGGGCTACCGGATCCAGATCTAACTCTCCGTCTGTACCCTGATCTACGGAAATGACGACATCTATCTTGCTGGATGGCTTTCTGGTAAGCTTGACAGCAAAGGACTTCGTATCTCCTTCCGTAACAGTTATCAATGTGCCTACAACAATTTCTGGTGGATTGTCGTCGTCTTTAATCGTCACGTTGACTGTTTCCGAAATCCCGTCGTAGCCACTATCTTCTGCCCTAAGTGTAAGCGTCTCTGATTCATCGTCAGAATCATCGTCATGCTTTGCTGTCAGCGTCACCTCTTGCGGATGGTTCCAGTCTGAATGGTGGAATCTCAGCGTATCCGGGGTTACCGGATCCAGATCTAACTCTCCATCTGTCCCCTGATTTGTCACGGAAATAACTACTTTGACCCAACCGGATGGCTGCGCCTCAAGTTCAACCTTGAAGGTCTCCGACTTTCCCTCTTTTACTTCTACTGGTATTGAAGTCACCTTAAGGCCGGGCGTGTCATCATCAATGATTTCCACATCAACACTTCCACGCTCTCGATCATATCCGCCCCCACTTGCCGTTAGCCACACTGTCTCAGAATGGTCCGCAAAATCATCGTCCTGTTCTGCTTTTAGCGTCACCGTGTTCTCCTGATTCCAGTCTAAAGAGGTAAATGTAAGACTAGCGGGACTCGCTGTTAAAATATCATGGCTAGGGATCGTAACCGTAACATCATTTGATCCCACATTCCCCGAAGGTGGGTCCGAGAGTTTCACCGTAAATGTTTTGTAATCTCCCTCATCAATCGTCAAAGCTGACGGAGTCACGACCAGTCCAGGATCATCATCGTCCTCAATCCGTACGTAATACGACGTTTTCGCGCCAAGGTAAGAAGGTTCACTCGGTGACCCTGTGATGGTCAAAGTCACAACAAATAGTTCATCTACATCATCAAGATCTTCCTTTGCCTCAAAAAGTGCCATTTCAGGCCACGTACAATTAGTTAATACTCGGCCATTCCAACGTTCAGCTATGCAAGGGTACCAAGCGTCTTTGCTGAAGATCAACTCCGTTGGATCTATCGTTAGTTTCGTGTTGTCATGACCACTAAAGGTGGCGATCAGGTCAGATGCAGAAGGTGTTCCATTTAGAGAAGGATGGATCTTTATATTAGATCCTTCTGGAATCAAAAGCTCATTTTGGGGCACATCCCAAATTGTCACATCCACCGTATATTTCAAGCCGGTATAGTCTCCCCCCGATGCCGTGAATGTCAGGGGTATGGTCTCGTCCTTAAACTCACGATCTACCTCCGTTCCTAATGCCAGTCGTTGGGTTTGCTGCCAGGAATTCATCGGGAATGTCAATCTCGTTTGATCTGGGAGTAACTTTGTGTTTTCGTGTCCGGTAATCGTGAATTCAACATCACCCGAAGGCGGTCCCAATGCCGATAGAAGTCCAACGCTAAAAGTCCTTTTGCTCCCTTCCCCAAGCGACCAAGGCGCAAGTTCAAACGGTCGTTCGTCATCTATAATTTTCACAACTTCTTGAGATGAACCCCCAGCGCTTCCCGAATATGTGAAGGTTAGGGTTATTTCTTCATCGCCATCATCGGGATCCTGATCTGCAGTCACCGTCAGTCGCCGCTCCAAGTTTGTAGGGGTAAACGTCAGTTCTGTTGGGGTCACTGTCAGGCCCGTTTTTTCATGGCCCGTAATCGTGACCGTTATATCACTTACAACTTGTAGGCTACCAAGCTTCACAGTGACGGTTCTGGAATTTCCCTCCAGAACCGTCACGAAATACTGTGCATTACCGATCGCTCGTTGTAGATTTCCCAATCTGTTTCCTGCAAATTTGCTTGAATATGTAGACGGTTCTGCCGCACCAGCACTTGAAGCCCAGGGAAGAGAAATCGGGGGGGGGGGGGTATGCGGAAAGAATGCCCCTTGAGATGGATCCTCGCCGCCCACACTGATGAATCCAGACGGATGGATTGCTCCGTTTGGTTTACCAGGAAGAATCATAAGGTGAGAGCTTATTTCTCCCGGATTATTTTTTCCAAGGACTTGTACGTTCGAATTTGATAATGATTGGAGGTCTGCTCGGGTATGGATTTGAATTTTTGGGGTTTGCTCCTGTCCCAAAGCGGAGGTAGGCAGGTAAGCTACCCAAAGACCAATGATGATCAGGACATGCTTGATGCAGACCGTAGGATTCTGGCTTTTACCACAGAGAGTAAACTGTACTTTGCCTCTCATTATTTTCGACTACAAGAGATACAGATCATTATGTCTTGTGATGACTTAGTTCAAAGCACAGACAGCAACTATATATAGACACCTCCTGAATGCTAAGTTAAGCTTTTTTTCGATGTAAGGTCTACGGGCTTTGTCTTCCAGTTGAGCAACGGCGCATACGATAGGTTGCAGACGATCTTTGTTTGAGCAGAGGTCTGGCCGAACAGATGAAGCGGCAATGTATTTGCGAGGGGGAGACTTCCTACCATTTATGCAAGTCAAAACGGGAAAATTTAATGGATTTTAATTTTTTGTTTGACCTGAGATTTACGTGATTTCTATGGGCTTCCATTTTTGAATTGAATTCCAAGGTTCTTGCAAAACTAATAATCCCGATACAAAAAAAAACGCTCTGGAACGCCTTCAGGACAATCAATATTTTCAAGATTGGAGGTTTTGCAAAACTCATTCTTTTCGTCTCCTTGTTACCCGGCTGGTTGGAGCAATTTGGCAGCAGCGGTTGCTCGGCTGCTGTCAAAGCATGTTTGGTAGCGAAGCATTGCACAGGCGATGGCGAGCAGGCGGTCTGCGACCGACCGGAGGGCTCGGCCGTGGCTGTGGCCGCGTGCGTGTGTCACGAAGGGATGTGGAGGTGATGTAATGACTTAACTTCCGTATTCCGAGCTGTACAATGGATGAGGGCGGGCCCCTCGCAATCGCCGTACAGGCGGAGGTTGCAAACCACCCACAGCTGCGACATTAAAGAGGTGTCGTGGTGAGCGTGTCGGGAAAAGGCAGGTTTAGGAGCCTGTCAGGGTGCGCCAGGCTAACTGGTGAAAATGTAGCGGGTGAAAGTCCCGTAGTATGAAGATGCAACCAATCACATACTTCCACGAGCCGTGCGGGTGTTTCCGCGAGGGGATACGCGAAGCGTCGGTAGTGGTGCGTATGGCCGGAGCTATTGAGCATCGAAATGTTCGTTATTTGGGTCGCCGAGATTGTCCTGACGGTCGAAGGCAACATACAAAATCCCGAAAAGGCGAGGGATCTTGTGGGCCCACGGTGTCAAAGAACTCAGGGACGTACGTACGCATTTTACCGGGACCTGGGATGCCTCTATTGTGTCCTGAGCGAATTGGGACCGCGTGGGGAAGGCTGAAGAGGCTGAAGCCCACGATGAACGCAATAGAGGAGTCAGATGAGGCCATAGTAGCGATGAAGGCGGCGAACAAGGGGGGACCTGCGGAGCAGCTGGAGCGAAGGGCCTCACCCGAGGGGAAGCTGGGAGAACCGAACACACTCCATACACAGAGATGGAAGAAGTGTGTTCCATCGGGACAACCAGCTACGGCATCCGATGCCGTCATGCACGACGGTGCGACCCGAGGGAGGAGCCGGATGCGTTAACGCGCACGTCCGGATCTGTGCGGGGGGCCCGGGGAAACCCGGGTCCCTACCGCGATTGTGAATCACAGAGTCGAACGCGAGTGAACCATGGATGACATGTCGAAAGCCTAAGATGATGGTCAAAACCGGGGTAGGTACGCAACTTCGGGATAAGGTAGACGGGGACCTGTTTTACTGGTCTACTGACCTCCGGCATATACATGGCGAGACTGTGATTCAGGCCATTGTACGGAACGTGAGAACGTGTCGGGGTGCTGCGAAGGGAGCATGCCAAGCGGGCAGTACCCGTAAGGCATTGAGTACCAATGCACTCCACACGGGCGGATCATCCCATAGTAGTGTTGAAGCTCCTGTAATGGGAGTGGAGCGAAGGGGGTGACCCATACAGCGAACGGCAACGAAGCAACCAAGAGGGAGGACTTCCGCGCAAAACGCAAAGCCGTTTCCGGTGACCAAACGCCAAGTTTGGGAGGCTTGGAAGCGAGTAAAGGCGAACCAGGGAGGGGCGGGGATTGATGACCAAACGATCGCCGAATTTGAGGAAAATCTTGCAGACAATCTCTACAAGATCTGGAATCGGATGGCATCGGGGAGTTATCATCCGAAGCCGGTGCGCCGGGTGAATATTCCAAAGTCGAGCGGAGGTGTTCGAGGGCTGGGGATTCCCACCGTGGCTGACCGGGTGGCACAGATGGTGGTAAAGCAGGTACTGGAGCCGATCCTGGAAGGGGTGTTTCATCCCGATTCGTACGGATATCGACCGAAGAAATCGGCCCACGACGCGATCCGGCGCACGCGTACGCGTTGCTGGCAGCGGGCGTGGGTACTGGACATGGATATCAAGTCATATTTTGACACGATTGACCATGCCCTTCTGATGAAAGCGGTCCGCAAGCATACGGAACAGAAGTGGGTGCTCTTCTATGTAGAGCGCTGGCTGAAAGCTCCGGTGGTACATCCAGACGGACGGGAAGAGGCCCGAACGGTCGGCACCCCGCAAGGCGGGGTGATCAGTCCATTCCTGGCGAATCTGTTTCTGCACTACGCATTTGATCGGTGGATGGAGCTCAACGCTCCAGACATTCCGTTCGAGCGTTATGCGGATGACATTGTGTGCCACTGCACGAGTGAGGCGCAGGCGCAACATCTCTGGAGGATACTCCGGGATCGATTTTCGGCCTGTAACTTAACCTTACACCCGGATAAAACCCGGATCGTCTATTGCAAACAAGACGGTCGAGAGGGCACGTATCCAGACGTGTCGTTTGACTTTCTGGGGTACACGTTTCGTCCCCGGAGGGTTGGGACACGGACGGGCAGGAGCCGTCTGGGGTTTACTCCGGCGATCAGTCGGAAGGCAATACAATCCATACAGGACACCATACGGAGTTGGAGACTGGGCACGTTGAGTCCTTTAACACTGGAGTCTATCGCGGGCAAGATCAATGCCACGGTACGCGGATGGATCGACTACTATGGAGCGTTTTACCAATCAGGTCTACGTAGGCCTTTGGGGCAGATCGAGTACCACCTGACAAAGTGGATTATGCGGAAGTATAAACGCTTTCGGAGACGATGGCTTCGGGCATGGAACTGGTTACAAAAACGCGCACGCCAAAACTCCGGATTATTCGTGCACTGGCAGTTTCTTTATGGGACTCCTTTATTCAATTCCAGAACGGCTGCATGGGAAGAGCCGTATGAGTTGAGAGGCTCACGTACGGTTCTGTGAGAGCCCGGGGGTGAAAATCCCCCGGGCTACTTGACACGCAGGGTTTTGTACTTTGCTTTGCTGATGGGATCGTGCTGGATGGCCACGCGGCTCCAGTGGTAGACGGCGTTGATCAGGCGTGCTTGAGAGGCTCGTAGTCGAACCACTCACCAGGATTTTCATGAGCGTCGGGCGCTAACTTACAGGACTCAGACAGTTTTCTGTAAGATTGAGACAGAATTTATGGATTTAGAGCCTAGGACATGGAATTGCTGTGGTTTCTTACGTCACATTGCACAAACAGGTGAGCGGAACTTCATCTTTGCGTAATCGTAGCCGATGTTTCGCATCGGATCGTCCCAATTTGTAATGGCAAGTAGTTTCAAAACAGTATTGCTGCTAGGAGGTCTCAGTGGTTTAGTACTCTCGATTGGCGTATCTCTTGGGGGGCAAGCAGGACTACTTATTGCATTCATCATCGCAATTATGATGAATTTTGGGTCCTATTGGTTTTCTGACAAAATTGTCTTGAGAATGTATCGGGCCAAGGAAGTTGGCAGCGATCATCAGCTCTATCGCCTGACGGAGCACTTGGCGCAAAATGCAGGGCTCCCAATGCCTAGGGTGTATGTCATCCTAGATGACTCCCCCAATGCCTTTGCGACGGGCCGTAATCCCGAAAACGCCGCAGTTGCTGCCACCGAGGGCTTGATTCGGAATCTGAATTCGCAGGAATTGGCAGGAGTCATGGCACATGAGTTGGCGCACGTTAGAAGCCGGGATATCCTGATCAGCTCAATTGCCGCCACGCTCGCGGCAACCATCATTATGGTTGCACAGATGGCGCAGTTTGCTATGATTTTTGGAGGCGGTGGGGATCGGCGAGACAATATTTTCAGCTTCTTGGCAACCTTGATTCTTGCACCAATTGCTGCGATGCTGATCCAAGCGGCAATCTCCCGCTCAAGAGAGTTTGAAGCAGACCGAGTTGGTGCGGAAATAGCGGGTAGCCCAAGAGGGTTAGCCAGCGCGCTTGTGAAGATTGAAAATTTTCAAGCAAAGGCACCTATGAATGCGAATCCCGCGACCGCCCATATGTTCATCATAATGCCTGTTGCCAGAAAGGGTGTAATGTCTTTGTTCAGCACTCATCCACCGACAGAAGAACGCATTCGGAGATTAATTTATTAGGAAAGTGAGAGATTCGAGGTCTCTTCTCCATTCTGCCTTGAGTAGGGTTGGATAATCCAACTGGTAGCTTGGAACTTGGGGTTTAAATTTCCGTTTCAGCAGGTTGAGACTGATCCCGTAAGAGTTCGGCAAAAATATATTCAGTTGCAGGGGCTTATATTGGTTGTTACCCGTTGCTCGGGTGGTTTCTATTTCTGACGGGTTCAACTTTGGCTATGAATTTTGCCAAGAAACAATATTCCGAATGACCGGTTACTGCGTCGGTCAACTGGAGGAAAATTTTCTTACTGATTTTCTCATGCCACTATTCAAGGCAAGGATAAGAGTACGTCACTCGGATCAACTCGTGTTGCAATGATCGGATGGGCATAGCATAATGGACACGGACACTTAGAAAAAATTGGGGGTAATCAATAAACTCTGATGAAAAATCTATACTACGTCGTTGTTGGCGTACTTGTGGCAATGGTGGGAATTTTGCCGGTGAAAGCGCAGGAATGGGGGAGCATTCAAGGTACCGTTTATGTAACCGATGATGCGACAGTTGTAACCGATGCTACGGTTACATTGGTTGGTTTGAATTACTCGCAGCGGGTCAATGCATCGGGGCAGTTTGTTTTTGAAGAAGTGCCGGCAGGTTCGGTGCTTCTGCGTGTTGAGAGCCCTCTCTGGGGACGAAATTCAGAAAGAGTCACAGTGGTCGTAGGCGAGACTATTGAAGTAGATATCGAAGTTCTGTTGCATGTACGTCTTGAGGAAATGATTATCACGGCAGGGCCGACGGCTCTGACGCGTTCGGAGTTGGTCAATCCAGTGAATGTCCTGACAGATAGTGATCTTCTTGAGTCAGATGGGGTCAGTCTTGGAGAATCCCTAAAGAACTATCCGGGCATGGCATCAACCTATTTTGGCCCTGGGGCCAGCCGCCCGATTATCGGTGGAGTGGGAGGCAGCAGAGTCAAAGTTCTTCAGCACGGCTTAGCGATCGGTGATGCAAGTGATCAAAGTGAAGATCACGCCGTGAGTGCAGATGCTTTTGATGCCAAACGAATTGAGATTATTCGAGGGCCGGCAACGCTCTTGTACGGAAGTGATATCACAGGTGGAGTTGTGAATATCCTTGATGGACGAGTTCCCAATGAGCGTCCGGTGAATCGCATTGAGGGAATGGTGATGGCAAGGGGTGGACTGGGTTCTAATGAACGAGGAGGAGGTGGAAGTCTTACGGGTGCATTTGGGAATGTTGTCTGGCGCGCTCATGGCTTATTACGTGAAACAGGGGATGTTTCTACGCCGTCATTTAACCCCGAAGGAGATCACGAAGAGCATGAGGACCATGATGAGGATCATGATGAGGATCATGACGAGGATCATGATGAGGATCATGATGAGGATCATGATGAGGAAGGGCATGAAATGGTAGACCATATCGAAAACTCAAGCACCTCGCTGGGGCGGGGATCCTTTGGGATGTCCTGGCTTGGGAAGCGTGGCTATATCGGAGCAGCTGTTAGCTTCCACAATTCGGATTATGGTGTTCCTGGGCACGCACATGGAGCACATGAGGATGAGCACGAAGACGAACATGAGGAAGATGAGCATCATGACGATGACCATCTTGATGAGGAAGAGCATGATGAGCATGAAGACGAGCATGGTCACGATGAAGAAGAAGGCGACGAAGTATCCATTGATCTGAACTCCGTGACGTACGATTTAGAAGGAGCCTATCGCTTTGGTGATGGAGCTATTGAGGGACTGCGCTTCAGATTTGGCGTTGCTGATTATAAGCACACCGAAATTGAGCACCTCGAATCGGGATCGGAAGAGATAGGGGCCGTATATGAGAATAATCAGTGGGAGGGACGCGTTGAATTGGATCATTCACTCCATCGGTCGACGAAAGGGACTGCAGGAGTACAAATGAAACAGCGTGATCTAAACCCTTCGGGAAGCCACTCAAGTTTGCCTGCAACCTCATTGACTAAGTTGGGCATCTTTGCGATGGAGCGGATCGATTTGGGTTCACTGAGATTGGAACTCAGCGGTCGAATGCAGTGGCAGTCTCATGACCCTGATGGCAAGGCTTCAAGGTCATTCTCATCCCTGAGTCTGGGTGGAGGGGCGAACTACGAAGTAAGCGATCAACTGTCATTATCATTGAGTCTCGCACGTGCAGCGAAGGCTCCAAGCATAACTGAACTGTATTCTGATGGGCTACACACAGCTATACGTTCTGTTGAAATAGGGAATGAAAACCTTGAGACTGAGGTAACGAACAATGTTACGTTTTCTGGATTCCTCAATACGGAGCCTGTACATGTGACATTGACGGGATACTTGAATCAATCGGATAATTTCATTTATCATGCCCCGACAGGTATGATGGAAGATGGGAATCCAGTTCTTCAGACTGCTCAGGCGGGAGCCAGAATTACAGGGATAGAAGTAGATGCAGACATAGAGGTGTTCCACAGTGGAAATACTCACATTATACTTGGACTGATGGGGGATTACGTGAATGGCCAACTCACGGCCCGAGATGATTATCTGCCCCGTATTCCACCGTTACGCTTGGGAGCTTCGCTGCAGTATTCGGTAAACAATTTTGTGGCGAATCTATCTGTGAGACGGATTGCCAGTCAGGAGCGGGTATTTTCGACGGAAGAACACACGGACGGCTATATCATGGTTGATGCCAAAGTGCGTTATCGTTTGATCACGGGTTCTATGGCTCAAAGCATCTCTTTGCAGGGCTTGAATCTCGGCAATACGCTAGCCAGAGCACATACTTCGTTCCTGAAAGAAACTGTGCCGCTACCGGGCCGTGATATACGCTTGACGTATACAATTCATTTTTAGTCCAGACGATTGTATCCGCAGGCTCGCCCGTCAATGCATTGCGTGATTTAGTGACGAGTCCATCGTCAGAGATCCATCCGATTGGATCGCATTTACTGTCGATGAAGAAAGCGTTGAATGATTTTCGGCTTGGTGGCTAAGGTAAATGTGTTGATTCCGAGGTGCCATGCGGGTTGGTGATTAGCCAGGAGTTTTCCGAACTTTAGTTTTTTCTAAGGTGCGCTTGGGCTCAGCGCTGATTTTATCAAGTTGGTCAATGGTATATGGGCCTTCATGCACGGAACCATCTGTATGATTGCGTGAGTTATCATATATCGCGGTTGAACCTGTTGGCTTGTCAGTTTTTCCAATTGCCAGCCAAATCCCCGATATTTTCCTTGGCTCGTTCGTAATCCCCACTCTTTGGGTACAACTCCGCCAAATACCGAAACAATGCACACTGCTCATCCTATTCAGTATTTACCGTGGATGGGCTGTTGGATTCTATAAAGTTTTCGCCGTGATTTTTGGGCCTCGTTCAAACAATTGACTTTACGTTTGCGTTGACATGGCTTTTCCTAGGAAACCTGCTTGCTGATTTTTATGGACCGTACGAGATTGACTATCCCATTTATTCTTGTAATCTTGACGTTTGGGTGTAGAAGCTCAGAGGGTCCCAGTCCGGGATCTGAAGAGTATACCAGTGTTGTTAGTGCTTTCTACGCAGGAGTATCTGCGATGGAGGTGGGCGAAGACCTGCGTGCCAATGCAAAGCTGACACTGGTCACGGAACTTGCTCCCAGAGAGCCGGCTACCTGGGCAAACTTGGCATTGATGGCGATGCGCCAGAATGAACTGGATGTGGCGACAGGGCATTTGGCTCGCGCCCTGCAACTGGACTCAACGAACAGCGAAATCCTGCTTTTAGCGGCAGCTCACGCACGAATGATGGGCGATGATTCTGTGCAAGTGCGTTATCTACGCAGGGCTGTATCGGTAGATTCGCTAAACATACGTGCACTCTTTGAACTGATTGAGCTGCTTCCTGAAGGCTCGGATGAAAGCAGATCATTGATGAATCAACTTGTCAGCGCTGCTCCGGGAAATACCTCCGTTTTACTCAAGCGGCTTCAGCAATCAGCTTCCCTGGGTGCCCTGGATCTAGAACTGTTGGATGAACTCAGTTCCTATGCATGGAGCGAAGAAGTAAATGAACAGATTGAACTGCTCAGAAACTCGGCCCAAGAGGAGGATATCGCGATACAAATGACATTTCTGCGTAATATTTTGCTCAGCGAGCCGCAGTACCGCCAGGGTTTGGCAGAGGTACGTGTATCAATTGAACGGGTAGGGGATCCGGTCACACGGTTTATCCGATTGGCGAATCCTTCCTCATCTCCTGCACCACGAGATGACTCGCTGCAAATTTTAATGGACCAGCAGTTGGTTACTTCGGACTCATCTCAAGAATGGATTTCTGCGATTGCATTAGGGAATGCTGCGTTGCCGGCAATTTTTTATGCTGGGATGGATTCAGTCAGGACGCTTCGCGAAGAAGCGTGGGAAGCTCCCCGCGTAAGTGGACATGATGCTGGTGTCGGGGTGGATTATGACTTTGATTTCAGGACGGACCTGGTTCTGGCTGGTGCTGAGGGGTTGCGCCTGTTACGTCAGGATTCGTTGGAACAGTTTACAGATGTAACAAGCGAGTTGAATTTGAGCGCAACCCTGACTGGTGCAGCCTATACGGGGGTTTGGGCGGCAGATATTGATTTGGAAGGAGATATTGATCTGGTTCTGAATGATGCCGAAAACGGACTACTGACGCTTCGCAATAATGGGGATGGTACATTTGAGCGGGCACAATGGTTTTCAGTCGATTCTGGGATCCATGCATTTACTTGGGCGGATCTGGATCAGGATGGTGATCCCGACGCGGCGCTGATAGACTCCGAGGGAGGGTTGAGGGTGCTGGCAAACGAACGGCAGGGTCGATTCATCTCCATGTCAAGCCCCATTGAGGACCTCAACCTTCTGGATGTAACAGTCTCCGATAGCAACAGTGATGGCAGGATAGAACTTTTGGCACTTACAGATACCGGGCGAATCCTTCGTGTAACTCTGGGGAACGAGCCAGCCGTAGATGTACTCTTTGAGACGGCGTTACATGCGGCGGGAGCACAGCTTCTTACCGGAGACCTGGATAATAACGGGGGAACTGATATCGTAGTGACCACAAAAGGTCAGTCTCAGATTCTCCTACAGGATCATGATTACGCATTTTATTCATACGGGGCTTCCGTAGATTTGGAAACGTACGCGCTGAGTGCTACGCGGTTTGCAGGGCAACTGGATATGGTCGGTCTAAGTGCCGACCGCCGGCCGATACGCTATGGAATCTTAACATCGAAAGGATACCACTGGAAACAGATTCAACCCCGTGCTGCACAGGCAGTAGGAGATCAGCGCATCAACTCGTTTGGAATTGGTGGAGAGGTTGAGATCCGCGCAGGGCTCTTGTACCAGAAGCAGCCCATCACCCAGCCGATTGTGCACTTTGGGCTTGGAGAGCAGTCGCTTGCAGATGTTGCACGTATTACATGGCCCAATGGATCGGTGCAAGCGGAATTTGATCTGTTGTCGGACGAGATTGTCAGTGCGACCCAACGTTTAAAAGGATCTTGCCCATGGCTCTTTACCTGGAATGGAGAAGAAGTGACGTTTGTTACGGACTTCATCTGGCGCTCTCCTCTTGGACTTCGGATCAATGCACAGGAGACTGCAGGGGTCATGACCACGGAAGACTGGGTCAAGATCAAGGGAGATCAACTGCAGCCTCGGAATGGGTACTATGATGTACGGATAACCGCAGAGTTATGGGAGACCCATTTTTTCGATCATGTATCTCTGATGGTTGTGGATCACCCTGTTGGTACAGAGATCTTTGTGGATGAACGATTTGCCTTTCCTCCACCGGAGTTGAAAATCCATCTTACTTCTGAGCTCGTACCTGTTGTGGGAGCATGGAATGACCGCGGCCAGGATATATTGGAAACCGTACTTGTCCAGGATGAGCGTTATGCAGATTTCTTTGGACGTGGTGACTATCAGGGGATTACCAGGGATCACTACTTGGAGGTGGAGATCAATGAAGAGACCCCACAGGATGCCTGGCTGGTTGCTAGAGGCTGGATTCGGCCAACAGATAGTTCCATCAACGTCGCCATCAGTCAGGGAGCGCATTCCCCTCCCAGAGGATTACGTCTGGAAGCACAACTGCCCGATGGGTCCTGGCAAATAGTACATGCGAATCTGGGATTCCCTAGTGGTAAGTCAAAAACTGTCCTGGTTGATTTGGCCTCGGTAGCAAGGAGTTCAGGCGCTCAGCGGCTGCGTTTACATACGAACATGGAGATCTATTGGGATGCATTGTATACAGCTGCAAAGCTGGATGATTCGGCCTTGCAGGTGACGCATATGCTTCCTGCGAATGCAGACCTCAGGTATCGCGGTTTCTCAGTCGTGAATGAAGAAGATCGCTCTTCTCCCGAACTACCCGTATACGATACTTTGAGTGGTACCGCACAGATCTGGCGTGACCTTGTTGGTTACCATACGCGTTTTGGGGATGTCTTGCCACTGTTGGAGCAGGTGGACGATCGATACGTCATCATGAATGCAGGAGATGAAATGCTGCTACAGTTTACCGAGGTAAATCTAGCAGCAAGGGATCAAGAGAGAGATTTTGTTCTGATCGGAGATGGCTGGGTGAAAGATGGTGACTATAACACCACTTTCTCTAAGACGCTTCGCCCATTACCTTCGCACGCAGACCCCACGTATGATGAGATTCCGGGACGATTAAAGGAGGATCCGGTTTACCAGCGCCATTCATCAGACTGGCTGGACTATCATACCAGATATGTTATACCGGAGAATCACGCGAAGGGGCTTGCATTTCCCAATGAGAGGGATGATCCCTGACCATGGGTTCGGAGCCTTATGACACATCGGCAATTCTGTTTGGAATTTCACAGTCCTGTGCGTACCCTGCTCCGAATGCCAAGATAATGTGTAGATTGTGCATTATTGGGGTCGTCAATCGAGCTTCTATCCCCGTAAAAGGCAGGGTGAGTTGGATGCCGTTCTTCGCTGGATTGTCCAAAGTTCAGGACTGAACGAAGATCTCGACTCCACATAAAATACAGCGCAATCTCACGATAAAAAGTACTTAAGGATGCCCCTTACTGATTTACGTGGTCAGGCCACGCTCCGAACAGGAGAAGATCTGATCTCCCATTTAAGATCCTTTGAATTGGAGCCTAAATTTTCTGCAGGAATCTGGTTCTTCTCGCCGGCGGATTCGAGATTTCATGCCAAGTACAAGCCGGATGAATCGATTGAGGCTCGACTGGAAATCGCAGCATCATTGAAGGACTACGGCCTACACGCTCTGGAAGCGCATTATCCGAACGAAATCAATGAGGGCAACCTGTCCCTCTGGAAGGATTTTACACGGGATACGGGGATTCGACTGTTAACGGTCATTCCACTGCTGTTCTATGATGGGGAATTCGAATTCGGCTCTCTCTCAAACCCTGATGATAGGTTGCGTCAGATGGCGATTGACAGAACAGCACGTTCATTAAGCTTGGGGCAGGAGTTGGGGTGTGATTTTTCGGTCGTATGGCCTGGAATTGATGGGTATGAAAATCCGTTTGGCATCAACATGGCCCATATGCGCCAAAGATTTGCCGAGGGATTGGCAGAGGCACTAGATGCAGCCCCGGGATCACGGGTTGCCTTTGAGCCGAAGCCATACGAGCCAAGGGGACGAATTCTATATAGTTTGACCCCGGAAGGTGTACTGCTCGGCAAACAGGTTGAAGAAATGCTGGAGCATCCAGACAATCGAAACCTGCTTGAGGAAGGCCATAAACTGGTTTGTATGAATCCTGAAATTGGACACCTGCTTATGGGTTTCGAAGATATTGCCTATGCTTTGAGTTGGCCATTATCCGAAGGACGTCTGGCACATACACACTGGAATAGCCAGCCGTTGGGAAATTACGACCAGGACCTGAATGTTGGCCTGATCTCACCGGAGCAAATGGAGGCTGGCCTCTATGTCCTGAAGATGCACGGTTATGAGGGTTGGTATGGCCTGGATATTAATCCAGAGCGCATGCCAGTTGATGTGGCGCTCAAGATCTCAATGGATGCTTTGCGCGCTGCGTGCGATCGAGTGAATCATCTTGATCATGAACTCATTGTTGAGGCGGTTGAGACTCCAGATGAGCACAGAGGTTTTTTAGAGGCATACATGGTACGTGCGAGGGCCCCACGGAGCACAGTCCTCCCTCCAATGAGTGACACATTGGCATCATCACGGAATTAGAGCACACGAAAACAACTTATCCAGGCAACTCGTCACGATGCACCAGCGATTGGCATCCCGGTTGTGGTTTGGTGTTGCGTGCGTATGCCCACGAAAATAAGGTGGATTATATACCTGACTACGCAAAATCTTTGGCGAATAGGTAAATGTTTCGCGAGCCCTTAGTTTACCCGGGCCTTCAGGTCAAATTTGGGAATCTCAACCAAGAACTTATCGCCACTTTCCGTCTCCATTGTGTAGTTGCCCTCCATGCTTCCCTCAAAAGAATTGAGAATACAGAAGCTATTATAGTGGTAGGATTCTCCCGGATGAATGAGGGGCTGCTGACCAACAACTCCTCTTCTCTCAACTTCTCTGGGAGTTTGATCCTTTTCCCGAATATTCCAGTATCTTCGAAGGAGCCGAACCGGATCGCGTCGATGGTTCGTAATCATTACATAGTAGGCAAATGCAAATCGGTCCAGAAAGTAGTTCGATTCTGCGTCGAGATAGACAGGCGACACCGTGACCGAAATTTCCTCAGTGACCAAAGTATAGTGAAGCATATCAATCAGGGTGTTTTAAGTCATAACAGGTATTCCCGCCCACAGTATACGCAGCACGCGGGGATTGTAACCCAAAATGAAATAGGCTCGCACGAAACGTTTCTACAAAGCAGTGGGTACACGGACACGACAGTATGGGGTGTGGCCCATCCCATCGTTTATCATAACATTCTGTCCAATGATGCCATGCCCGTAAAAAATTGTAACCCGAAATCGGATGCTTGTTCAGGGATACGTATGCACATCAGCATCCGTTCTTGCTTACGAGGCAATCCTGCGATCAGGTCGATGGGCGTTGAAACACCAAAAAGAACCAGAGTGCACTATTCACTGTAGGTATATAAGCCCCCCCAACACGTGGACCCACAAGTAGTTGAATAGAGCAGTTAACGTTGACGAAACCGTTAAAGTACTGGAAGTCCAATGGAGGATGATTCTCTAAATATCGCTACTGAAACAAAATCTGTAAAATCCCTCAGCGAAGCAACCGTGCTTTTTGCGGGGGATTCTGGTGATGGGATGCAGCTGACAGGCTCCCAATTCACTTTAGCAACAGCTTTTGCACAGAATGATTTGGCAACCTTGCCAGATTTTCCGGCGGAAATCCGCGCCCCAGCTGGGACGACCTACGGTGTGAGTGGCTATCAACTACATTTTGGTTCGGTCAATGTCCGAACTCCGGGCGATGAGGTTGACTTGCTCGTAGCGATGAATCCGGCTGCGTTGAAAGTCAACCTATCCCGTGTTCGACGCGGCGGAGCGATCGTGATCAATGTGAATGCATTCAAACCCCATAACCTGAAACTTGCAGGATATGGGGATACCAACCCTTTGGAAGATGAAGAGTTACGGAAGAATTATCGGGTTTTTGAGGTTGAATTGTCACGGATGACCGAGGAGGCGCTCAAGGACTTTGGTCTGGATAGAAAAGTTGTTGATCTCAGCAAAAATATGTTTGCGCTGGGGCTGACCCTATGGCTGTACTCACGCCCACTTGAGCCTGCACTGGACTGGTTGTCCCACAAGTTTGCCAGTCGTCCTGAACTTCTGAATGCGAACGTGCATGTATTGAAGAAAGGGTTTCACTACGGCGAAACCACGGAAGACTTTATTATTCAATACAAGGTTGCTCCCGCACGGCTTGAACCAGGAGTTTACCGTGCAATTCGTGGCGTAGAGTCTCTTGCTCTGGGATTGGTTGCAGCCAGTAATAAAAGTAATCTTGATCTGTTCTACAGCAGTTACCCCATCACGCCCGCATCAGATCTGCTTCATCAGTTAAGCAGGCATAAGAATTTTGGCGTAAAAACTTTCCAGGCTGAAGATGAAATTGCGGCAATCGGTGCAACAATTGGGGCCAGTTTTGGTGGGAATCTGGGAGTCTGTGCAACCAGTGGTCCCGGGTTGACACTCAAGGCGGAGGGGATTGGATTGGCAGTGATGATGGAACTGCCCATGGTGATTATTAACGTGCAGCGAGGAGGGCCATCGACAGGACTGCCAACCAAGACGGAACAGAGTGATCTTCTTCAGTCTATGTATGGTCGCAATGGAGAAGCGCCATTGCCGGTTATTGCTGCGTCAACCCCTGGAGATTGCTTCCATGCGGCTTATGAGGCTTGTCGCGTTGCCGTGCGCCATATGACCCCTGTGATTCTGTTAGCTGACGGATATGTGGCAAACGGCTCTGAGCCTTGGCGCATTCCATCGACCAAGGATTTAGAGGATTTCTCGATTTCTTTCGCCCACAAACCCAACCAAGTGGTAGACGGCCATAAGACATTTCTTCCGTATTTGCGTGATGAGACAGCGCTTGCAAGGCCGTGGGCAAAGCCCGGCACGCCAGGTTTAGAGCATCGCTTAGGCGGCCTGGAAAAGCAGCACGAGACGGGAGAAGTCTCCTATGATTCAGAGAATCACGAATTCATGACAAACCTTCGTGCGGACAAGGTGATGAGGGTTGCTCAGTTCATTCAGCCGATTGAGGTATATGGTGATTCTGAAGGAGACATACTCATTATTGGATGGGGTTCGACCGAAGGGGCAATCAAGACGGCGGTAGATCGGTTGCGGGATCATGGATTGAAGGCGGGGACCGTACAGCTACGCTATATTCATCCGCTACCGTCTGACCTAGGAGGTGTACTGGGACATTTTGAGCATCATCTGGTCCCTGAATTGAACAAGGGACAGATGGTTCGTATTCTGCGGGATCGTTTCCTGTTGCCGTTTGCTGGTCTGAATAAGGTTCAGGGCCAACCGTTTAAGGCGAGTGAGATCGTAGATGCTGCTCTTCACCACTGTAAAAAACATCATTGATGCCGACGTTACCTCCTTCTAGAAAGCCAACCTTGCCGCCGGGCCGAGGGCCGCGTAGGCCAGGTCCGCCAAAACCCAGAATTGATCGCAAAGCCTTCGCGAGCGATCAGGATGTACGATGGTGTCCAGGTTGTGGAGACTATGCAATCCTGGCTAGCGTTCAGCGGTTGATGCCACAACTGGAAGTAAAACGGGAAAATGTTGTGTTCATCAGTGGGATCGGCTGCTCAAGTCGATTCCCCTACTATATGAAAACGTACGGAATGCATTCCATTCACGGACGCGCTCCAACTGTGGCCACTGGATTGAAGGCCTCGCGGCCGGACCTTGATGTATGGGTTGTGACGGGTGACGGGGATGCCTTGTCCATCGGAGGCAACCATTTGATTCATATACTGCGCCGGAATGTGGACCTGCAGATCCTGCTCTTTAATAACCAGATCTATGGATTGACCAAGGGGCAGTACAGTCCGACGAGCGAGATCGGGAAAGTGACCAAGAGTAGCCCGTTTGGGTCTATTGCGCCTCCGTTTAATCCACTTTCACTTGCTCTGGGCGCCTCCGCTTCTTTCGTGGCAAGAACGGCGGATCGGGATACCAAACATTTGACTCAGATACTTCGGCGTGCACATGCACATAAAGGGAGTGCATTCATTGAGATTTATCAGAATTGTAATATCTATAACGATGGCGCTTTCTTTGAATTCACGGAAAAGGCAACAAAGGCAGATCGAACCATCTACCTTGAGCATGGCAAACCTATGCTGTTTGCGAAGGACACCAAGGGGGTCCGGTTGGACGGATTCAACCCCGTTGTATTCGACCTTGATGCGGGACACTTCTCGGTAGAGGATGCCATTGTTTATGACGAAAACAGTCTGGAGCTTTCAGGGATCGTAAGCCGAATGTCCCAGCAACCAGATATGCCGCGTCCGTTTGGTGTCCTTTTCCGCGAAGAGCGGCCCACGTATGAGCAGCTTTTACAGGAGCAGATTACGACCGTGACAGAGAAGCGTGGTCCAGGAGACTTGGATGTACTCTTGCATGCTGCGGATACTTGGACCATCTCGTAGCACGAGGTTTCAATGAAACGATCCCGGTTGCAACTGGGAACATCCTCTTTGGTCGTCGCAGCCTTTGTAGGTCCCGGCACAGTCTTGACCTGTGCGACTGCAGGGATTGATTTTGGTTACGCGCTGGGTTGGGTCTTGTTATTTTCTGTTTGTGCTACATTTATCCTTCAATCCTTTACAGCCGGGGCGGGAATTTTATCCGGCCTCGGTATGGGAGAGGCACTCCGCAGGTATACGCAGGATTCGTCAATACGATGGGTGGTGATTTCACTGGTTGTTCTGGGACTCTGGGCGGGCACTGCAGCATTTGAGACAGGGAATATTGCGGGGGCAGTAGCAGGTATGAGTAGCCTGATGGCGGTACCGGACGATGTACTGGTGCTTCTGGTTGGCGGGCTGGCAGCAATTGTACTCTTTTTGGGGCTGCGTGCTGCGACCAAAGTTTTGGCGGGCCTGGTTTTGTTAATGAGTGTGGTATTTCTGGTCACGATGTTTTTGGCACCCGTTGATTGGCAACAGGCATTTCAGGGGCTGATCCTTCCGAGAATTCCAGAGGGTGGGCTGGTGCGCACGATTGCACTGGTAGGCACAACCGTTGTTACGTACAACCTTTTTTTGCATGGGAGTGCCGCCAAAAAGTACTGGACCGGCTTTGATTCGCAGTTTGCTTGGCGGCGTGAGTTGACGGGGATGGCAATTTTCCTGCCACTGGGAGGGATTGTCTCTGTTGCAATTCTGCTTGCAGGTGCAACGCTGGAGACTGGCTCCGTGGGATCCGTTGCAGCGATTGCTCCAGTCATCCGACCGGCGGCAGGTCCATTTGCGGAGCTGCTTTTTGGCATCGGACTCTTTGCAGCTGGGATTACTTCCGCAGTCACAGCACCTTTGGCGGCGGCATGTGGAGTCCGTGAAATTTTTGGATGGCCGGATGATCCCAAACACACAGGGTTTCGCTTTGTCTGGATATCTGTTTTGCTAACCGGGATGGGCTTTGCATTTTATGGGCGCAACCCCCTGGAGATCATTATTGCTGCGCAGGCAGCGAACGGGCTGCTGTTGCCCTTCATTGCCGGATTTGTGTTGCTATTGGCAACCAGACAAAAGGCTGTCGTAATGCCACGTTGGTATTTGGGGCTGGGAATTCTGGTGACGCTGATCTGTGCCGTACTGGGGATGCGAACCCTACTGTGGGTTTGGGGGCAAGTGAGTTAATTGTCATCCCCGAACACTTTATTGAGTTCACGAATTCTCTTACGCTCCGTCCAAGCGGCAACGATGATGGATCCTTCGTAGAGTAGATACAGCGGTACGGCAGCAGCAAACATAGAGAAAGGGTCCGCAGGTGTCACGATCGCTCCGATGATGAAAACGCTCAAAAACGCATACTTGCGAACCGCACGTAGACGTTTGGGGGTCGCAATGCCCAGCTTTGTGAGGAAGTAAATCACAACAGGGAGTTCGAAAAGAATACCGGCTCCAAAAGCCCACCAGGTGACGCTGCTGAAATAGCGGGTGATATCAAATTCGTTGTGGACAATATCAGAGATTATAAAATTGCTGAAAAAATTGAGTGCCAGAGGAGTAATGACCAGATATCCAAACAGGATCCCAACTACAAAAAAGAATGTTGCAAAGGCCGCGATAAATTTCATGCCGGCCTTTTCCTTTGGATAGAGTCCTGGCTCGATAAATTTCCAGAAATAGTAGATGAGGATCGGGGAGCCGGCGACAAGCCCCACCGCCATCACAATACCTACAAGCGCAAAGAACTGGCCGGTTACCGTACGGTTTTGTAGATGCAGGTCGGCGAAGTCAAGGCCTAGAAGCTGATAGGTAATAAAGTCCGATTTGGCGGGGCCCATGAGAATCACGTCTACGACCCAGTCATGGAAGATCGCCGCAACAATGGTCATGAGAACCACTCCGCCAACCCCTTTGATAATGGTCCAGCGCAGATCCTCAAGGTGATCCAGAAAGGACATTTCGCTGCCCTCTGGTAACACATTTTCTCGCGGCTCAGCGACGGCCTGTGTCTCCGCTTGTTGAATCGCAGTGGAGCTTTTTGCGGCCTTGCTGCGCCGAAATAGTCTTCGCCAATTGAAGCCCATTATCCTTAAACACGAACAGCCAAGTCAGAACTCCCCGTATTCTTTTGGTTGAGTGCCAACTCCATCAGTGTATCAACCCATAACCCTTCTTTTTCGAGCTTCTCCCGCCCATTGCCCCAGGTGAATTCAAAGATTGTAAAAAATCCCACCACCTTAAATCCTTCACGTCTGAGTTGATGAAGTGCACGGAGTGCGGTCGCTCCGCTATTGAGTAGATCATCCAGAAGCACGACAGGAAGGTGAGGATCAAGCGGTCCTTCAATGAGGCGCCGCCGCCCATGTGGTTTGCGTTGCAACCGGATGAAGCCGCCCAGAAGATGTGGATACCCATCGGCATGAATGGTTGCGCAGACCATCGCGTTGCCGCCAAATCCATAGCCAGCGACTTGTCTACAACCAGTCGTACGCACCCGATCGGCGATCAGATCACCAAGCCTGGAGGCGATACTCCCATCAAGGAGGGGGATCCGCATATCCAGAAGCCAGTCGACCTCCCCACCTTCAGGATCTATGATCCCTTCCTGCTCACCGGATACCAAGGCCATATCGTAAATTTCTTCCGATAAGCCTGAATGATGTAAGTAGGCCGATTTGTCTATTTTTCCGACCTTCATAAATCTCTTTGTAAGGGTGACATCCGTATACAAAACCTAGTCTAGTCGGTTCAGAAAAATGTGATTCACGGGAACTCAGTGCCAATCATGAGGCATGCGCTCAGCTTGATTCTGTCGGGGGTATGATGACGAATGAATCCGGTCTCAGGGCAAAGTGAATAGGGTTTACGCAATCACAAAGTCGTAGAGGGGGTGGGTTTCGCAGAGAGCGTGTATTTCGTTTTTCACCTTGTGCCGGATAGACTCGTCGGTGGGTGCATTCAGGACACGGTCAATCAGCATGACTACTTCTTCAATGTCGGCATCTTTAAATCCTCGTGTCGTAACAGCGGCTGTTCCCAACCGGATCCCACTAGTGACGAATGGGCTCTTATCATCAAAGGGGACCATGTTTTTATTTACCGTGATATGCGCTGCCTGCAAAGCACGCTCTGCATCTCGTCCAGTAAGATTTTTACTGCGAAGGTCAACCAATATCAGATGATTATCGGTTCCTCCACTCACAACATCATAGCCACGGGACAAAAAGGATTGTGCCATGACGGCTGCATTTTTTTGCACCTGTCGCGCATATTCAACGAATTCGGGCTGCAGAGCTTCTTTGAAGGCAACCGCTTTGGCTGCGATGACATGTACGAGTGGGCCACCTTGCATACCGGGAAAGACAGCAGAGTCAAGCAATTCACTCATATTGCGGACACGGCCACTCTTTGGGGCAACCTTGCCAAAAGGGTTTTCAAAATCACGTCCGATCAGCAACATTCCTCCACGAGGCCCACGAAGTGTCTTGTGCGTAGTTGTTGAGACGATATGGGCGTGAGGCAAAGGGTCATTCAGGATCTCGGCGGCAATTAATCCGGCAGGGTGTGCCATATCCATCCACAGGAGCGCACCGATTTCATCGGCAATTGCCCGAAATGCTTCATAGTCAAAATCACGCGAGTATGCACTGGCTCCAATGGAGATCAGCTTGGGGTTGACGGATTTTGCTTTGTCCCGGACGCGATCCATATCAATACGTCCATCTTTGTTCACCCCATAATATGTTGCCTGAAACCAGATGCCCGAGAAATTCACAGGGCTTCCATGTGTCAGGTGTCCGCCATGTGCAAGATCAAGGCCAAGGAAGGTGTCTCCTGGTTTCAGGCAGCTCAGGTAAACGGCAGCATTGGCGGAGGCCCCCGAATGTGGTTGCACATTGACCCAGTCACATTGAAACAGTTCTTTTGCACGACTGCGCGCCAAATCCTCAGCGACATCCGTAAATTCACAACCGCCGTAATAGCGTCGGCCAGGCAGCCCCTCGGCATATTTATTCGTGAAGACAGAGCCTTGAGCCTGCATGACACTTCTGGATACGAAATTTTCCGAAGCGATCAACTCTAGGCCGTAGTTCTGGCGGTGGACTTCCCGTTCAATCGCGGCGTGGATTTCGGTGTCCTGTGATAAAAGATGACTCATGTGAATGATGAATAAAATTAGGTCAATTACTCCCCATCATGGCATATACCAGGATATTGGTCCCCATTTGGAGAGCAGATTCGCGAATCTCTGGTGGAAGGTCATGCACCGATTCAGGTTCCCAGCCATCGCCTAGATCACTCTCGTAGCTGTAGAACACGCAAAGGCGGCCATAGCGATCAAATAGCCCCAATCCCTGGGGTGGTTTGCCATCGTGCTCGTGGATTTTTGGCAGGCCATTGGGGAATGAGTAATGAGTGTGATAGATTGCGTGGTCAAAGGGGAGTTCGACAAATTCCTGCTGGGGAAACACTTTGGCCATTTCACGGCGAATGGCTTCGTCCAAACCGTAGTTATCATCAATATGCAGGAAACCTCCCTGCTCTAGGTATTGACGAAGTTGGGTGACCTCCCGCTCTGTAAATACGACATTGCCATGTCCTGTCAGGTACAGATATGGAAAGGTGAATAATCGATTATTCGAAAGTTCAACAACCTCCGGTGTTGGCGCAGCATTCACCAGGGTTTCAGTTCGGACATGAGCCAGGAGCTCCGGGAGTGACTGTTCATCGCTGTACCAGTCCCCCCCACCTCCGTATTTGACGCGTGCGATGGAGAACGCGTACTCCTGTGCCTTACATGGAACGGCAAGGACAATGCAGAAACACAGCAATCGGATCACGGAACAGGATGGGGTAGTTTTCCACAAGTTGTACGATATCAAAGCGAACTTGATTGAGGCGCAGGCAGCTTCGAATCAGTATGCTCCAAAATCGGTCACACAGAGGACAGCTGATCGTTGGCGGTGTCCAATTCTATTCTCTCGAATGTTCTCCGAGGAATAGATATCAGGGATATCAGATGAGAGAGGTGTAAGTACGCGAATTGGGCGTATTCAGGCGGGAGGAATCTGATTGAGCGTATTGGTTTCGCTGTATTTGGAGGGGCATTTCATGAGGATATGTTCTGCCTCGAAAATATCTCCGTTCAGACGGCCTTCCACGACCAGTTTTTCCGCATTCTCAAAGCTTGCCGGTTTTGTGTCACGATAGTGGACTTTTCGCACGGTCCCTTCTTCATCCTGCATATGGAATGTGAAGAGATTGACTTCCGGGTCATAGTGAGCTGTCTCCGGTTGCACCCAGTAACCGACTACATGGGCACGTGTCCCTGAAGCCTCAGCTTCGGAAAAATGCATATAGCCACCAACCTGTTCGCCGAAGCTGAACAGAAGCAGAGACGCAAATCCCACAAGGGCAATCAGGCTGATAATGGTGCGAGGCTTACGCATGCGTTTAAAGGGCTCGGTTTGTTGGTTCTACTGCGATCATTCCAACTGGTTGTCTGCATCTGAAGTATCACGCTCAACGACGGTTCTATTTTTCGGCAATCAACCCCCAAAGCCCTCATAAAATTCTTTTTTCCCAATCAGATTGTCCACCAAATAGCAGTTGAATCAGCCTATTCGGCAGGCTTCTCGTTTTCGAGAAGATGCTGGATCGAAGATTCAATTTGATTGATTTTTCGATCTGTCGCATAGATGAAGATTACGATCCCCAGCCAGATGATTAGGACAACGGCCAAGACAACCATCAGCTTGTCATTGTCCAGCATCGCAGCTTCAAAACCAGAAGTTTGTAGTAGCAGAGAGAGCATGATGTTGTTACAAATCCTTTTCCAAGATAGACTGTAGTGTGGCAGAGGCACGCGATAACCGCACGCGTTGAGTGTAGAGCAGCCACCCTAAACCAATAAATCCGATCACCGCGGGGTAAAATACGATTCTCATAATCGGATCGGTAATATCACTGAATGCTGGATTCCCTTCAGCACCGGGATGCAGGCTCTCTAACTGACGTGGCAAAACGTACAATAGGAAAGGTACGGTTACAAATGCAAAAATATTATAGACAGCTGCAATCCGTGCTCGTTTGGCTGGATCATCTAATGCACCTCGAAGGGCAAAATATGCACCGTAGATCAGCACCTGGACGGCGGCCATTGATTGTTTCGGATCAAAATTCCACCATATGTTCGTCCCTTCATACCAGGTGAAACGTGCCCACATACTACCTGTCGCCAATCCCAACAGCCCGAACACAATCGCAACCAGTGCAGCAGTGCTGGATCTGATATCGCTCACCGGGTTATTCGTTCGGAGGCATTGAATGGCATGAACGGCGGAAAGGGCCGTCAATGCCATCATGGTAAACCACATCGGAACGTGGAAATACAAATTCCGAGCCGTGTGCTCCAGCATGGCTACACGTGGGATATTCAACCACGTTCCGGCAAAAGAAAACGCTCCAAGGAGAACGAGCGTCATCCAAACAATGATGATCAGGCGTGTTCTCTTGTAGTTGCGAGGCATAGACTTGATTTAGTTCTCCCAGACATAGTCAAAAAGAAGAATAGACGCGGCAATTACGACACCTGAAAAACTTACCATGGTAACCAAGGACCCAATGGCTGCATTCCCTCCATCTGTGGTAAAAGACTGACCCGTAAAACTTAGATGAGTCGCTTCAACGGCAGAAAGCAGTAAAGGGATCAAAAGGGGAAAGAGTAGAACGGGAAGGAGCGGCCCCCCGCGTGCCGTTCGTGAAATAATTGCCGCCAGAAGTGTGGTTGCTCCCGCAAGACCTAGGGTGCCCAGACAAATCGTCAGAGCAAAAAGCCCAGGTAATGCTACCTCAACATTTAGCAGCAGCAGGAATACCCCAGATGAAACAGCATTCGCACACAGAAGCGTCAGGAAGCTGTAACAAAGTTTGCCGAGATAAACCATCCCTCCCTGTGTATGCAAGCGCAAAAAGATTGCGGTTCCACGTTCTTCCTCAGACAGAAATACTCGTCCCAGCCCTAATGCTGCAGTAAAAAGAATTACGATCCAAAGTAAGCCCGACTTCGTTTGGGGGCCAAGATCCTCTCTTGCGGTAGCAAACAAGACTAAAAACAGTGTGCTTAATACGAAGACGAGCAGTGTGCCCAGTACGGATTTGTTACGCAGTTCAAGGCGGAGATCCTTCAGCAGTACAGCTTTTGCTCCAGTGATCCAACTCGCTGGCTTATTGGGCATGCTCATGATGTGCGGCGCGCGGCTAGTTCCTCAGCAGTAACCAAGCCTTTTGGTCGAGGCAGAAACACAGGTTTTCCACTGGTTGGAGGATGGAAGTCGCCGATAAATTTAATTTCTGTTTCCAGGTGATATCCTGTCTGTTGGGCGACCCTTTTTTTGACATAGGCTACCAGTGCCTGGAGATCTGCCGCAGTTCCATTTGCATAGTTGACGATGATGTTGGCGTGGAGGTGTGAGATCGTCATGCCTCCATAACAGGTTCCCTTGAGGTCACATTCATCAATGAGTTTTCCGGCTCCAATTCCCTGGATTTTCTTGAAGATAGATCCGACACTCGGTTCCGTTTTTAGGTCAGGATGCCTTAACGCGCGCCAAGCCAGATTTTCTTTCATAATTCTGTATATACTTGCTTGATCCGCTTCCTGGAGCCGAAATGTCGCGCTCAGCACAATGTCATCCCGCCAATGCAGGATGGATTTGTCATACCCGAACTCAAAATAATCAACACCGACACGCTTGGATTCATTTTCTTCCGTAAGGAGGTCGGCATATTCTAGGACTTCTTCAATGAACATCGTGCGTTCACGAGCCGGAGCGGGAGAAAGGAAATGGAGATTCTGCCAGAGCGCCCCGCCTACGGTTGAGGGAATCCCGACATAGTGCTCAAGACCGGAAAGGGATCGGGTTGCAGTGAGTTCGATGAGGTCCGGATACATTGTCGCACCGCTTTCAGCGGTAACTAAATCTCCGTCGAAGTGGATGTGGTCGGCAGAATTACGGATGACGATCCCGCGAAAGCCGCCATCTCCAATAATGATGTTAGCTCCCTTGCCTAGCAGGAAATAGGGTAGGTCCAATCCTCGGACGGCCCTTATTGCACGTTCGAGTACGGTTGCATTCGTTGTCTCTACAAAAAAATCCGCTGGACCTCCTACCTTCATGGTTGTATAGGGGGCCAATCTGATGTTCTCTTGAACAACAGAACCTTCGCCGATAAGCTTTTCAAGCGTCTGTCGCATACCAAAGGAGAGAATTCAACACTGCAACCCGTAACACTGCAACTCGTAATTAAGTAAATCGTTATAAACGCTTCCCACGAATCCCCAGATTTCCTAAGGATAAGAAATGAATAACAGATCAAGTATGCCAAATATGCCTCGTCTCCTGACAAGAGGGGCGATACTCGTAGCGGTCGTTCTTGTTGTCGGTGCAATGGCTGCCGGTTGCATGACAACAACACTGATTTCAGGTCAGGCCGGTGTTCGCTATTCTCCCCTCGGAGGAACGGATATAGAGAATATCTACAATGAGGGACTCAAGGTCCATGCACCGTGGGTCGATGTAATCAAGTACGATGTTCGTGTGCAAGAGAGACTTGAGAATATGGAGGCTCTTTCCTCAAACGGATTGTCAATCGGTACGGATATTTCCGTACGCTGGCGGCCGAGATCGGAGACGCTTCCACTTTTGCATATCGAATACGGTGTTGATTATTTCCGAAAGCTCATTGGTCCAGAGCTTCGTAGCGTGGTCCGAGAAGTCATTGGTCAGTTTACTCCTGAGGAGCTCTATTCCAGCCGGAGGACGGAGTTGCAGGATCAGATATTTGCCAGAGTAAGGGAAAGCGTAGAGAGCGAACATGTCATCATTGAAGCGATTCTGATCAGAGATGTACGGCTTCCAGATCAAATCAAGATCGCCATCGAAAATAAGTTGAAAGAGGAGCAGGAGGCCGAGAGATACGAATTTACCATCGAAAAAGAACGCCTTGAAGCGGAGCGTAAGCGCATTGAAGCAGAAGGTGAAGCCGCATATCAGCAGATTATCACGGCAAGTCTTACTTCACAATTTCTGCGTTTCAAGGGAATTGAGGCTACGCAGCAACTGGCAAATTCACCCAATAGCAAAACTGTAATCGTTGGTGGTGGGGGAGATGGCCTACCCCTGATTCTGGGCGGTCAATAGTTGCCGACTGGCTCAATCCGAGTTGCCCGGTAGTAGTTTAGGTAGCTTTGCAGGAACTCCCCCGTGGGAACGGAGCATTGATCTTCAGGGCGTCGGAGGCCCCTTCCGACGTTGGACGATCTTCGATCTACTTAGCTTCAAACCAAGTTGGTTTTGGAGGAAGGCTGTTTGTGAGCGGTGGGTTTTTTTTATAGTTGTGCGTTAGATCCAGGATAGGTAGCCCAGATCAGAAATATGTTTACCATCAATAAATCGTCAGTGGTGTGACTCGCCTCATTAATTGAGGGTGATTATGGGGGCAGAGAGTCTGGAGGGGCTGGTATCCAGTAGTAGGGTATAGAGACTCTTCCAAGGCGTTAGACTAATAGTGGGATTTCGATAGGGCATAAGTGTAAAGTATTGGAGGGTAGTCCTTCCCCCGAGTCGAAAATCAGGTTTCATCATGGAGAATCTGTATCTCGACTGTGAATTTTTTGTGAATTCGGAAAAATGTAGTAATAAAATAGTTCTAAGTACCTATACTAACTGCCCATTAATGATACAGCGGCTGGTACGACAGCCTGCTCTTGAGATGCGAATTCTACACGCATTAGCTCTGTTACTCGTTTTATCAGCGTGCAGCACATTTGCTCAGTCTGGCAAAATTGCCGGTCGGGTAACTGATGAATCTGGAGCAGGCCTGCCTGGTGTCAACATCTTCATTCCCACTACTTTTCAGGGGGCTACTTCTGATCTGGACGGGTACTATGCCATCCTAAATGTATCTCCTGGTACGTATACCATTCGTTCTTCATTTATTGGCTTTGCCACCCAAATTGTTGAGGGAGTTCGGGTAAATATTGAGCAAACCACAACCGTAAATTTCCAACTTACAGAGGATGCGGTGGGGCTTGAAGAGATGATCGTGACTGCAGAATTACCGGTAGTGCAGGCAGACGTATCAAATAGCCAGCTAAACGTGACGTCTGATCAGATTGAGGCTCTACCGGTTTCCAGCATCAATAGTGTGGTTGGTTTGCAGGCTGGAATTCAAGGTCTCTCTGTGCGTGGTAGCGGCTCGGATGAACTCTCATTTATGGTCAATGGCCTGACCCTAAGGGATGAACGCAATAATGCGCCGTACACAAGCATCAGTCTTTCCTCTGTGGAGGAAGTACAGGTTCAGACAGGGGGGTTCAATGCAGAGTATGGGAATGTTCGCTCAGGTGTTGTTAATATTGTGACCAAGGAAGGGGGGCGAGATCGCTATTCAGGGGATGCTATTATCCGCTATAGCGCCCCTGCGCAGAAACACTTTGGGCCCCGTGCAGATGATCCCAATTCTTATTGGATTCGTCCATTTACAGATCCCGATGTCGCGTGGGCGGGCACGGAAGCAGGGGGATGGGACGAGTTTACACAAGCACAATACCCACGGTTTGAAGGATGGATCGCGATCGCAGAGGAAAGATTGAAGGACGATGATCCTTCGAATGATATGACCCCCGAGGCCCTGCAGCAAGCTTTTTTATGGCAGCACCGAAAGGCTATGGAGGTCGTTAATCCAGACTATAATATTGATGTTGGTCTTGGTGGACCAGTTCCCTATTTAAACCGGTATTTGGGGGGGCTCCGTTTCTATGCCTCGGTTCGCGCTGATCAGAGTATGTATCTGATTCCATTGAATTCGGATCGATACCAGGAATGGTCAGGTCACCTGAAATTGACCGCGGATCTCAAACCCGGAATGAAACTCACATTTGAGGGGCTACGAGGTCGTATCACAGGTACTTCAATTAGCCGAGCTGGACAGCCCGGGATATTTCGCTCTTCTTTTAGTATTGCAGGGCAGTTGAGTCGTGTCAGTTTTATTGATTCCAGGATTTATTCAACCGATTACTGGACACCAACAGAAGTCAATAACTTTATGGGTGGGTTGAAATTTACACACACCCTGAGTTCCTCTACCTTCTATGAGGTACGTATCAACGCTTTTCGCTCGGAGTATGACACCAATCCGGGGCGATTACGAGACGAGACGCCTGTTGTAACTTTTGGTGGAGTAGGATTTGATGAGGCGCCATTTGGGTTTCAGCCAAGGCCCACCTTTGGGGTAGATGGTATGCGTACTGGTGTGGGCATGAGCAATGCCAGGGATACCAGTTTAGTAACGGCTTACAATATAAAGGGGGATCTCACGAGTCAACTCAACCGGTTTTTGCAAATCAAGACGGGGGTTGAGTACAATCTTTCGGACTCCAAAGTGAATTACGGGCGTTTTGATGCTTTTCTACCAAGTAGTAATTCTCATTCTCAATGGGACCGTACACCGATTCGGGGAGCCGCATACGCGCAGGGGAAGCTTGAATTTTCCGGGATGATCGCAAATCTTGGGCTCCGACTGGATTACTTCCACGCAGGAGGGGATTGGTATGAGTTTGATCCTTTCAGTGTTGCGTTTAGTGCGAGATTTGCCCCGGGTATTGACACGCTATTAACCCAGGAATCTACGCGTCACATCTTTACGTTGAGCCCTCGGATGGGGGTTTCGTTTCCGATTACGGAGTATAGTAAGCTCTACTTCAATTATGGTCATTTTCGATCCCTGCCCGATCCCAATAATTTATTTTTGTTGCGGGAGTTTACGGAAACCGGACAGGTTAGCAGGATCGCTAATCCAAATAATCCTCTACCCAAGACTGTGGCATATGAGCTTGGCTACGAGCAATCTCTTTTTGATCAGTTGTTGATTCGGATGGCTGGTTACTATAAGGATGTTTCACTTCAGCCTTATCTCACGGAATACATCAGTCGTGATGGACAGGTAAACTATACGGTGAATGAGCCGAATTCATTTGAGGATATTCGTGGATTTGAGGTTACATTATCCCGAAATCGGGGGCGGTGGGTACAGGGTTTTGTGAACTATACGTACATGGTGTTTACGTCTGGGTATTTCAGTCTACGACGCAATTTTGAGAATCCAACCGCACAGAGAGAGTTTTCAGAAAGTGATACTGAGCGGCGCCGTGCATCGTCAAGGCCCGTGCCGATGCCATATGCTCGTCTCAACTTGGATTTTCTAACGCCAACTGACTTTGGTCCTCGTGTTGGCTCTTATGCAATTCTTGGCGACTGGCGAATTAGTCTCATTGGTACTTGGCAGCAGGGATCAAAATATACCTGGACCGGCGGCGGAGCCGTCCCAGGTGTGATCAATAATGTTTCTTTTCGCGATTACTGGAATGCAAATTTGCGTTTCACCAAAAATATCTTGATTGCTGGTAAGCGTGCCCAGTTGTTTGTGGATATCTTCAACGTGTTCAATGCCCGCCGTCTCTCGTTTAATGGTTTCATTGACGGGAACGACCAGTTGTCGTATTTAAGGTCACTTCATCTTCCAGAGTCGGATGATTACCAGACCAATATCCCCGGGAATGACAAGATTGGGGCCTATCGTAAATACTCTGTGCCTTATCAGCCGATGCAGCGAATTGCAGCGAGAGAGAGCATTACTGCTCCTAAGGAAGGGGTGATTTATTGGGAATTTGATTCTCGGCAATATCTGGTTTATCGTGATGGTGCCTGGAGGGCTGCAGACTCGCAAACCGTGGATCAGGTCATCAGAGACAAGGCCTACATTGATATGCCGAATCAGAGTTTTCTTACGTTTCTGGACCCGCGTGATATTTATTGGGGAATTCGACTGTCATTTTAGCTAATGATGCAATCTGTCACAACTTGGATGATTCGATCTATCTCGCTGTCGGCGCTGATTATGATCTTGATCCCCGGTTCTGTTGTTCAGGCCCAGTTTATCAATAAATGGTTATCAGCAGGCTCTTTACATAACTGGTACTCCGAAGTAGGGAGTGAGTGTGAGGTATGTGGTTTTGTGGGAGAACAGCAGGATGGACTCCGCTGGCCTGGTATTTACAGGTTTACGGACATGCAGGCGGCAAAAGCATTGTGGATTGGTGCAGTGAATGTAACGGACGATCTCGGAACCAACTATCCACATCGCGTGGTGCATGTTGGTCCACGCGTATCTGGAGGAGGAGAGTTTTTCCCGACACGATTTGAACTGATCAGCCGTCTGTCTCCCACAGCTGTGTTAGTGGATGGTGCGATTACCGAGCCGGAGGCCGCCATGGTTACAGATTATAGTGATCCGTCCATTGACGCGGATGTGATGATTGTAAATGAGGCGAATACGCTCCTGGGCATCACGATGGAGCGGAGGATTCTCCAGTTTACTCAGGAGTATCACGATAATTACCACATCCTTGAATATACGTTCACGAATACGGGGAATACCGATGATGATCCAGAGATAGAACTTCCGAATCAAACATTGGAGGGAGTTTATTTCTTTTTTCAGTGGCGCCTTTCCGTGGCGAAGGAAACCCGTTATGTTATCGGAAATGGTACAAGTTGGGGGTTAAATGCAATGTTGGATACTCGTGGGGATGGGGTTAAAGTAGATCCTCCAGGGGAAGATTTTCGGGCCCAGTTTGTATGGCATGGAAATTTCCCGCCATTTAGTGCTTATGACAACATTGGAGGACCGATTTTACCCCAAGCTCTGCCGGCGCTTAACATCGCACCTACTGATACCACGGGTCGTTTGGGGGCCTCCCAGTTTGTGGGAGTCGTCACACTGCATGCAGATACCTCACCTTCGGACCGGACAGATGATTCGAGTCAGCCGAGCACGACATCTTGGATTGGTTCTGACGATCCCTATACCTCTCAAAATGATGCATTCAATCCGACGAAAATGGAGGTTGAATACGGGGTGATGTCTGCAGGGCATAAATCCCCTCGCCATGCGGATGTGGTTGAGCCTTCGGGGCTTCCTGGTTTTTTGGATCCCGTTGGAGATCCAAGTCTAGGGACACCAGGTGGATTTTCCAATGCCAATGGCTATGGCCCCTACACATTAGCTCCAGGAGAAAGTGTTCAAATCGTCGTAGCAGAGGGAGCATCAGGGTTGAGTCGAGAGGCAAATTTGGCTATTGGCCGGGCCTACAAGGATTCTGGTGCGAATGATAGTGCACCGATTACGTTTGATGTGCATGGTCAGGCCCATACGATGACAAAAAATGAATGGGTATTCACCGGTCGGGACTCGCTGTTCCAGATGTTTCGGAGAGCGATTGCGAATTATGCGTCGGCTTATACAATTCCCCGTGCACCTGCCCCGCCAAGTGTTTTTGAAGTGGACGGGGGAGGGGATCGTATCCGCTTGGAGTGGTCCCCCCATGCAGCGGAGCCTCTACCGGACAGTTGGGAAATCTATCGTGCTCAAGGTCGCTATGACAGCACCTATACGCTGGTACACGCTGCTTCATCCGGTGACGTTAGTTTCGATGATACAACCCCGATTCGTGGAATTGACTACTACTATTATATTGTTGCTGTACAGAGTGCGAGTCAAAATGATGGTACAGGGCTCACACCACCTGGACGGGCACTACGCAGTTCCCGGTATGCGACACAGACCTACACCCCCACGCGGTTAAAACGACCGGCTGGTGAGTCATTATCTGATCTTCGGATTGTCCCGAATCCATTTAATATTAGCTCAAGCCCGCTCGTTCGTTTTCCAGACCAGACAGATAAACTGGCGTTTTTCAATATTCCAGGTCGCTGTACGATCGCGATTTACACGGATCTGGGGGAACTTGTGGATGAGATTGAGCACACCGATGGAAGTGGGGATGAGTTTTGGGATCATACGACATCGTCTAGGCAGATTGTATCCAGTGGTGTGTATATCGCGGTAATCACCGATTTGGATACGGGTGAGAGGATTATCAAGAAATTTGTCATCATCCGTTAGCCGTAGTATGAAACGATGGGTGTACATACTGCTCCTTTTGCCGCTGTTTACGGCAGTTTCTGCCTCAGCACAGCAGAAAAAACTTGCTCAGACCGCGATGAAGTTTTTGTCCGTGTCCGTAAGTCCTAGGGCTGCTGGTTTGGGGGATGCACTTACTGCAATTGAGCATGGATCTGCTTCGTTATTTTACAATCCCAGCGGGATGGCATGGCAAGAGAGCAATCTGGATATTCAAGTTGGACAAACACAGTGGATTGCTGAAATCAATTACTCCATGGGAAGTATTTCCTTTCGCCCGGGGAGTGGGCGTTTGGGAGTTATTGGTTTTTCACTCGTGATGGTGGATTATGGTGAATTGGAGGAAACCATACGATTTGATAATGACCAGGGTTTTTTGGATGTAGGGACCTTTTCACCATCGGCGTGGAGTTTTGGGGTGGGATATGCGCGCAAACTCTCAGAGCGCTTTTCTGTGGGTGGGCATTTCAAGTTAGTAAATCAATATCTAGCAAACTCCGTTTCGGGAATAAATGGAGCAGGTGAATATGAACGTGAGAATGTGGAAGAGAGGGTTCTTGCCTATGATTTTGGCGTTTTGTATAAGACAGGTTTTCGCAGTCTTAATTTTGCCGTGAGTGCTCGCAATTTCGCACCAGAGATCACATTCAGTGAAGAGAGTGTTGCGTTGCCGCTTACGCTAAATATTGGTTTGTCGATGAATATGATGGATTTTATTGATCAAGAATCCAGCGTACACCAATTATTGTTTTCTGTGGACGCTTCAAACCCCCGCGATTTCTCGGAGCAGATTAGAATTGGAATGGAGTATGTTTTTCTAAATACTTTCATCCTTCGTGCGGGGTATATCTTCCCCACCGATGAACAGGGAATCAGTTTTGGGTTAGGGCTGAAGCAGTCCCTTCGGAGGTTTGGCTTCGGTGCAGATTATTCTTACACCGACTTTGGAATATTATCGAATGTACAACGTCTCGCCATACGATTTTCGCTATAGGCTAGGGCGTCACGCCCTGTTGACAGGCGGTTTACTGTGTGCAGCTCTTTTCGGGGGTTGTGACTCAGGGACTGCACCTAGTCTTTACGATCCAGACCGTTCCAGTTTGCCTGACCCGGTGATTGAAAGTATCATGCCGGAAGGCCGTGCGCTTGCTGGAGTGGATGCAGTTACGATTACGGGCAACAATTTCTCAATTCAACCCCATGAGAATCTCGTGTATTTTGGTACAGATCGCGGGGATGTATTGGAAGCTTCTGCAACCCAGCTTCGTGTGTTTGCCCCCAATAATCCTCAACCCGAATTGGAACTTCGAATGGCTGTCGTGGGTGCCGAGAATTTCAGTAATACTCTCCCGTATCGCTTGGATCCTCCCTTTGTCGAATTCGGTGATATTCGAGATTTTGAAGATATCTCGGGGATTGCTACTGATTCCGAAGGAAACCTGTATGCTTCGCTGACCGCTTTTGGAGCTGCAGTTGGGATCATCCAAATTACTCCCGAGGGAGATCGAACTGATTATCTCAGTTCTCCCTTCCCATGGGCAGACATTGAATTTGGACCAGACAACTCATTATATGGGGTTCGTTCGGTTCGAGCCGTATTCCAGAGTACGGGAGAGGGATCCGATTTCCAAGTGTTTGCCGTGATACCAAATCAATCTACCCGATTAACGACCGTAACGATTGATGCGAACGGGCGGATATGGGCTGCGGGGAATAACTCAGATATATACAGCATTGAGCAGGATAAGTCTGTGAAGATGCATGAATTTGAAGCAGACGTTCGGGATATCGCACTGTTTGAAGACTTCCTCTATGTGGCCAGCCTTCAGGATGAGATCAGCACGATTTGGCGTTTTCCCATTGACGACAACGGTGATCTAGGTATCCCAGAGGAGATTATAAACATTACCTCCCAAAGCGGACATACTGCGTTTGCTCTCTCGTTTTCATCTACTGGACAATTGTATGTTGGCACAGATGGACCTGATCCTGTCACCCTGATCGAACCTGATGGGGCGGTGGCAGAGTTGTATCCAAACGTACTACCACAGGTGGTCCGCAGGTTTGCTTGGGGAGCGGGAGACGCTCTTTATGCTGCAACCAATTCCACCGAATTTTATCCTTCTGGAATTATCCGGATTGCTACCCGCCAAGAGGGTAATCGAAATTTTTAGCTTGCACTTTACTTTATGCTGTCTACAGCAAAGTTTCTCATTCTTAACCATTCACCATATTTTCTTTACCATGACCTTTTTTACCATGATTCGCAAAGCGGTTTTTTTGGTGTCAATTCTTTTCATAAGTGGTACTGCAAGTGCCCAAAACTGGATTGATATGGGACCATTTCCGCCAGATTCATCCTTTACCCTCCCGACTCACGGCCTTGCAGTAGATGGTGAGGGCAAGATTTGGGTTGATCAGTTCACTCGTACTCCCGCGCTGAGTATGGATGGTGATACCTTGAGGGATGCAAATGGAAACTCATTCACCTCTGGTCCAATTTGGATTTACAATCCGGATGGGACTTTGGCGATGGAGCCCATTCACGTTATCGAAGGGGACACTCTCGGCTCCTTTGGGGAAGGTGGCTTTGTCGGAGGAATGAAAACCGATATCGATGGCAATATAATTGTCGCGATTCGGCAAGCCGCGGCTGGTGGCATTTTATACCGGTTTAATCACAAGACCGGGGAGGTTATGGATCGGCTCGTAACCGATAACTATTCTCATGCGTCACCTGGGATTGATAATAATGGTAATGTATACATTGCCAATGTGGGTGCCCCGGGAACTGGTATACTGATTAACACGACCGATTTTAATTTTGCGGGACTTGTCACGGATACACTTAAGTGGGGGATTGGCCGTAACGTCGAAGTATCCGCCGACGGGAATGCTGTGTATTGGGCTAATTCGGTTGCAACGCAGGCTCCTGGCCTGATTAAGTTTACTCGTTCCGATGAGTTTTCGCCTTATACGACCAATTTTAATCCTCTTGACTCTACTGGAATCGTCCATCCAGGACTCACGTCTGAATCCAGTACTCGTCATCCAACCACCGGAGTGGTCTATTTTGGGCATGCAAGAGATTGTTGCGGAAGTGCTGCTGATTCCGTTAACTACACATTCCTGACGTGGTACGGCCTTGATCCTACCACGGATGAAATTGTGGACAGCCTTAATTTCAATTTACCTACTGATTACGCTGGTGAGAACACCCGTGCCATCGCGTTTTCATCTGACGGAATTTACGCCTACGCAGGAATATTTAATGGCGGACAGCCAACGGTTAAAAAATTCATGCGTGGCGCAGTGACGAGCATTCAGCGTGATCCAGTTGAAATCCCAGATGGATTTACGCTGTCGCAAAACTATCCGAACCCGTTCAATCCTCAGACCAATATTGAGTTTGAGATGAAAGATGCGGGTTTAGCCACACTCAAAGTGTATGATATGCTCGGTAGAGAGGTTGTCACACTCGTTGATGAGCACCTAGTTGCCGGCAAGTATACCGCTACCTTTAATGCCACCGAGCTGACTTCTGGTACGTACGTCTATCAGTTAAATGTTGCCGGACATCGTCTGAGCGGCAAAATGACGCTGGTAAAATAATCCTTTGTTGAACTTTGCAATAAAAGGGTATCCCTTGACGCGTGGGGGATGCCCTTTTTTGTTTTGTGGTTCTATGTGGAGTTGTAGATAAAAGTCCAAATTTCCACAATGGAAGAGAACGGTGGGTGCATGACCGAATTATCGAAGAACATGGTTTCCGTCACTCCATGTATGTGGGGTATCGCATCGTCAAATCTGCTAAGCACTAGTCCTGGCCATATTTATGCAGGTCAGCGCTTCGTTGCAGAAACTACTCGTAGAGTCGGGGCATGTCTGCTTTCCATTGTGATCTCGTATCCGGCAATGAATACATGGTGGATCGTGGTCGCTGCTTCAAATGGGCCTCCATCGGCAACAAAAAACATTTCTTCCTTGCCTATCTCAAGTGACCTGAGCCTGTTATTCACGCCAAAAATTTCAGAATGATTGTCGCTAGACAGTAATTCCCACAGTAGGAAGATAAAACCAATCACATACCTACATGAACCGTGCGGGTGTCTTCGCGAGGAGATACTGAAGCATTGTGGCCCTCCGAAATCACCTATCCGGTTTCGTAGCTTTGCCTCCATGGACACTGGGTTCAGTGCACCATTGCTCGCGAAGGACTGCAAGATTATCGAGCAGGTCATCTTCAATCCCCAGCAAGGATATCAGCACCGCATGATCCAGTGCGATGCGTGAGTCATCCTGGTAGGCCTCATTCGCGGGAAGAAAGTCCCGGTCACGAAAATCTTTAAAAATTTGTTCGCTGAGTACCAATTGCTCCTTGTTAAAGATTTTCACGTCAATAGACAAGAGCCGAGGCAGGCGTGAAATTGTGAGTCGAGCTCGTCCCTGCTGTTGTCTTGTTCCAGCCCACCAGAAGGAGATCAGCCCGAGAGTCGTATTAGCCCAAAGCACTAGCGGAATCTCCCATTTTTTATCAGTAATAAAATTCGGCCATGCAGCTCCTCCAAGGGAAGGCTGCTCTGTTATACAAGCAGCCAGTGGCTGAGAGTTGATCTGAAAATCACGATTAAAATGCAACCGGGATGCTCCGTCAAACCATAACTGCGCAGCCTGTTTGCGGAAATCCTTTCGACTTGTTCCCTGCCGGTCTGGACGAACGATCAGTTGTCGCTCACGGCTAGCATCGTGCCCCCACAAGATCGGATACTCTGGCGCCTGAGATATAGTCTCGAGATCAAAAGGTCCACGTGGTTCTCCGCTACTGGTTCGGCCAATGATATCCCGGTCCAAATAGCCCCGATGTCCGAGTTTTCCGAGCTCACAGACAGGTATAGACACCGACGATCCCATTCGAGGTAATAGCAGTTTGCCTTCGGCTAGAGAGTTCATACATATGACCAATGAAGCCTCTCGAATACCAAGACCAATCCAGTTCCTGGATCGGAAAAAGTTACCAGCTTGTTCTGTCTTAGTCAACTGGATCTTCCCTGCGTCTTGAGTGTGATCGTGCTGACTTTGTTCAATCATCTTGGCAATGATCGCGCCCTCCAGTTGAGTTCGGGGTCGACGCAATAAATTCACCACAAAAATATCACTCAGATCCTTGTCGTTCTCTTTCTTGCGGGTCGCAACCAGAAGTACCTCTGCCATACCCGTATCCGCAGAAAAGGCCCGGTCAGTGCTCCCATCGGTCGCAATTCCAACAATAAGAATGTCCTTGTAGTGCTGATAAATCAATTTACGCGCGTTTTCCCATGCCTTGCCCTGCATAAATGAGGCTGGAAGGACTAAAGCGAGAATGCCGCCAGAACGGAGTTTTGCGTGCGCTAAATCAATAAAGTTCGACGCAAGCCCCGCATTCCCATGCCCCGCTGGAGTGGCTAGTCCTTTCTTGAGTTCTTTAAGACGTAAAGACATCTTCGCCTGCTCCTCTTCCCTTGTTCTGAACCCGGCGAACGAAGGAATGGGAACGTCAGTCGCTTCATGGTTGGTTGGTCGTGTAAATGGAGGGTTCATAATGACGAGATCCATAGAACCATGCGGGACTTCCACGACAGCCCCCTCAGGATCATCTGCCATGGCACCTTTCCCAGTTAAAGCTTTGCGCCCCGTGCCGAATATGGCGCGCGTTTCATCCGCCTGCATCAGATCAAGGGATCCAATAGAGATCCCGTTTTCGTTCCCGTTCTCTCCATAAGGCATAGTGATAATACGCGTGTGGCCGTACGCTTTGTCGGGATGCATTCCAGAGAGGGTTGCGGCTGTCAAATGCACGGCAGAAGGCATGATATCGGCCGCAATCAACACTGACTCCATCATCTTTTCATGCAGTATCCCATCGTCCTCACCTGTTCGCCGATAACGGGATGCAAACGCATGATAAGTTGCTCCCAACAGTGCACCGGTTCCACAGGCCAGATCTGCCGTCCTGAGTGCGGTAATTTGTTCGGGATCACTCCAATCAATGCTGAGACGAAAAACCGCCAACTCGGCCAGAAGTGTGGCAGAAGCTGGCAGAGTGTAAAAGGTGGCCAGAAACTTGCGATCTGTAATGAGTTGTTGGAACATACGCCCAGACAGGTCCTGAATATCTGCAGCACCGAAGCGTTCCAATTCGGAGGCCATCTGTTCCAATATATCGATGACGCCCTGTGCATCTCTCTCGGGTAATATTTTGAAAAGATCAGATGCCAAACTGAAAATTGGCCAGTAATTGATGTTTAAAATATCACGCCAACATCCAATCACCTTTGATCTGATAATTGTTCCAAGCTCATTCTTGTAGTGTTCGAGGTAGTTGATTTCTGGATAGAGCCGGGCAAGGCGCATATGGAAGATCACCGCGTTGGCCAGGATGGCCATGGCCATTCGAGTCGTTTGCTCTCCTTCTTCCTGATGTAGCTTTTCTGCAAGTTGCCCAAGGATGTAGTTCGGAGCACGAAACTGTAAGTATCCTGCTGCTTGACTGACTCCCAATTCCAGGATTTTGACACCCTTTGCAACCCGTCGTTCGGATAAAGCTACCGTCTCAATGCAATTTGCCAAATCGTCCAGACCACCTTCAAGCCATCCGCTATTTGGCCACCGCTCATTTTCGCCAAATAAATTTTCTTGGCCATCATAGGTAAAAACTGCGAAAACATAACGTGCATTCCGTACCGCAGAATCAAGGTTTTCCTGTTCAATCTCTCTGAGAGATGCGGGCAGCTTGACTGCGATACACTGCTCCACCTCTTCTTTGGTAAGCTTGATAATCTGTCCGAGCCGTTTGTGCGTGTCAGACTCCACCGTAGCAGCAGGAAAAAATTCGGTTTCCAAAATTACGGTGAGCGCACCCACATGTGAAACAACGATATCCGGCTGCTTCATCTTCTCCACGAACACGTTCGTCTGTTCAGCACGAGCATTCCAGCCTGGATGCTTGCTTCTCAGGCACTCTGCAAGTTTCGCATTCACAGTCTTTTCGGAATTTGAAGGCATAAATCTTACAGAATGTTTTTCAAATTCCTTTCCACGAGGTTCAATGTTGGCTGGATTTTAAGCTGCAATCGAATTACTGGTGGAGTTCACAAAGTTGGCTTGTTATGTAACCTAAGTTTGTGTCATGCACACCCATTTTCCTTCCGGCAGGCGCATGAGCGAAGCGAAAAGGGAAATCATTTACGGTCCATTTAATTGCTACAGTGAATTTTCAGAGACAAAATCAATTCTGATCATGTTTATGCAGGCCGGGACTTCGTTGCAGAAACTCCTCGTAGAGTCGGGTATGTCTGCTTTCCATCGGGATTTCGTATCCGGCAATGAATACATGATGGATCGTAGTTGCTGTTTCAAATGGGTCTCCATCGGCAACAAAAAACGTTGCCTCCTTGCCCACTTCAAGGGATCCGAGCCTGTCACTCACACCAAAAATTTCAGCAGGGTTGATGGTTACCGCGCGAAGGGCTTCCTCCAGGGGCAATCCGTAAGCAGTTGCGAATCCGGCATGATAGGGCAGGTTGCGTGCGTTGGCAGTGTCATCCGAGCGGAGAGCAATTTTCACACCCGCTGCATGCATGAGGCCCGCATTCTTGTATGCTTTGTCAAAACGGTCACTTTGCCGAGTCGGGATACTAAGAACTGGCCCAACCAGACATGGAATCCCAGCTTCGGCGATTTTGTCCGCGACACGCCATCCCTCCGCAAGACCGCTGAAGAGCACGCGGTCAATACCACGGGTCTGAACCCACTCAATAGCAGCAAGGATGTCATTCGCTGCATTGACCTGAATAATGAGTGTCTGTTCCCCTTGGATGACCTCTCTCAGCGCCTCCATGGAAGGTACATATTCAGGTCTACGTCCATCTTCTGGGCGGGTCTGATAGGTAGAGTCAATCCGATGATGTAATTCTGCACTGTCCCAAGTGTCATTGAGCTTCTTCATGGCTTCGTCTGCTGCTTTCTTCACCTCTTCTTCCGACCGGGAATCAAATCGACCTCTGCGACCTGTAGCGGGGAACCGAAGGATTACCCCTTCAAATCCGGCAAACATTTGTTGTGGGGTATAGCCATGAAGGTTGATCAACGCGGCTTGCCCGGGAAGCATGCCACCGGACGGGACAGTGAGGACGGTTGTTACCCCGCTAACTCTCGTAACTGGAATGGCAACACCATTCGGGTTGACTGCGGTGAGGGCTTTCATTTGTGGTGACAGATCACCGAGCTCTGAAGCATCACGGGTTTCCGGCAGTGACCCCACCTCTACAAGCCCCATCTGCGTCCCCGAGTCAATCATGCCGGGATAGACGCTCAATCCCGCCAGATCAATCACCCTGGCATCCTCCGGTATATCTACGGTTGCGCCAATTTGAATGATTTTGCCGTCCTGAACCAGGATCGTTCCATTCTCAATGGTTCCCTGAGTGACGGTAACAATACGCGCGTTGGTCAGTGCAGTCACTGTATCCATCCTCTCTGGAGACGGTGGAAGCAATAAGGTGACAGCAACAAGCAGTGAATAGAATAGGGACATCATTAATTGCTTTCCAGGAAGTCGTAGAGGTCCAGTGAACCTTCGTACAGGCACTGGTGTGTATCGTCGTGTGAGTGCAGGACTACCGTATCAACGGTGCTTTCAGGATCTACGATCAAGCGCATATCATCGGTGTCCGCTTCAATATCAAAGTAGACGATGCCATCAACAACCGTCTTTTGATTGATTGCATAAACCGAAAGTGGGTGACGGTCAAAGATCGCCAGATCTCCTTCTTTGCCCACCTCAATAGAACCAATGCGGTCACCAATACCAAGTTGTATTGCCGGGTTGATCGTGATGAGCGCTAGGGCCTCGTCATCACTGAGGTCGCCGTATTTCTGCGATTTTGCCGCTTCATGGTACAAGTGACGATTGAGTTCTCCTGAGTCCGAGTTAATGGAGGTGAGTACGCCGTTACGGGTCAAGATTGCTGCGTTGTAGGCGGTTGAATAGTACACCTCAAATTTGTACCCCCACCAGTCAGCGAAGACAGAGGCACTGGCTCCGAACTCGGCAAGCTCGGGAGCAATCTTAAAACCTTCATTGACGTGCTGTAGCGTGATTTGGTCAACACCAAAGTCTTCCAGTACCCCCAGAAGCATTAGAATTTCATCCGCACGGTATGAATGACAGTGGATCAGGATATCACCATTGAGGATGTCTGCCATGACTTCCAGTTGGCTATTATAGGCAGGAGGGATTGCACGCGGATTTGTTTTTGCATTCTCTTCATACTGCGCCCAGGCTTCCTGATAGCGCTGTGCTTTCGCAAAAGTCTCGCGCAGCACATATTCGACACCCATACGGGATGCAGGACGTTTGTTGTTTCCGCGGCCGTGTACTCGTGTAGGGTTCTCACCAAGGGCAAATTTGATTGTACGTGGGGCTCCAGCCATACGTAGTTCATCTGGATCCAAAAGTCCCCATCGATGCTTAATCGTTTCATTCCGTCCCCCAATCACGTTGGCAGATCCATGCATCACATGAGAGGAGGTCACTCCCCCTGCCAGAGCACGGTAGATGGCAATACTATAGGGGTTGAGTACATCTCCAACGGATACCTGGGCCGTGACGGGTGCAGACGATTCGTTCACATTGCTAATGCCGATATGCGAATGTGCATCAATAATTCCAGGCATGACATACATGCCCGTGGCGTCAATCACAGGGATCTCCTGAGATGCGCTCAACTGCTCCCCTAGAGCTGTAATGATCCCGTCCTGGATCAATACATCTGTGTTTTCTAGGGTCCCATTCGTGATGGTTAGTACGGTGGCATTGCGGACCAACAGGTCCCCGGTGGGTATTTCTTGCGCTACAGAGTTTATCGCAATCGATAGTAGTGCGACAAGGAAAACGGTTTTTAGCTTCATTGGATCAGTCATAGAACTGTGTTGACTTCTCAGGGCCCGATGTTCGCGTACCGGATACCGATACCGGACCGACGTTTGGCACATCAAAAGAGCCATTCATTGAATCGGCGTCTAATGTGAGCGAGGAATTGATTGTACCAAACCCTCCTGCATTAAAGGAGAAGGTCAGCACATTATCAGTCAGAGCAATATATTCAAGTGGGCTGGCTTCCGGTGCGATTTCCACGATCAAGGTGCCAGACCAGTCATCATCTGAGCCGTTGATCGTGAGCGTCCCCGCAATCTCACCATCTGGCGAGGAGATGGTCAGCGACCATGTTCCAGCGGGGTTGGCTCCTGCTCCGCCACCGGTACCGGAGGATTTTTTCGGTGGTTCCACGTCATACTTACGGCCATCAACGAAGACGTACCGAATCTCTCCGTCTTCGTCGAAGATGGATCCTTTTGTGACCACTAGGTTCCCCATTTTTCCAACTTCAACGGTTCCCATACTGGACGTAAGTCCGAGAATTTCCGCTGGGGTGGTGGTGAGGGCTGCCAAGGCTGCGGTCTCAGAAAGCCCTTCACCGACCATTTTTCTCACATTAGTCAAAAGGTCAGAGGGAGAGGCACCTCCAGTTGAAAATCCAAAGGAGAGTCCCTCTGCTTCAAGCGTAGCGGCATTACTGACGTGGGTCTTGTAGGCCATATGACGCCGGGTTTCCAAATTTTCCTTCTCTATGGCAATGTCTGTAAATGAGGTGACCCGCAGATCTGGATCGTAATCTAGATGCATTACCTCAGGCAGTGCAATCGGCGCATCGGTTGGGGTAGCTCTTGTGGAGTCAGTTGGCGGCTCCGTTTTGTCTTTCTGGAGTTCTTTTGGGAGTTCGAGAGTCAATAGGAGGGGCAGATTTGCTGACTTTAGTTTATCGATGGCATCAAAGCTCTGACTGAGGCCAGTCAGCACCGCGGGGAAACCCAACTCTTTCTGAACGGACAGTACCCGGTGTAAATCAAGAACCCCGTCGGTTTGAAAGAAAATAGGCCGATTCCCCTCCAGCACAGGGAACATGGCGTAGTGGACCGGATCATAGCGAGGACGTTCGAGGCCAGTTGGATTCTCATTGTATAACTGTTCAACTCGGTGACGTCGCTCAGACTCTCTGTACAGCTGGCGCAGTTTAGCAATGACTGCCATGTCAGTACCTGGATACATTCTACGTGCTCCGCTGAGCTGTGCATACAGGGCAGTCTCTCCGCGGTACACCATCTCATTTGGAGTATCACCTCCCAGGAGGATGATTGCCCCCAAGCCGGGCAGCATACGGCCCCTGGGAACAACATGCGCAGCGGTGAAGCCGGATTCCCGCATAGAGGCAATGCGTTTATCTTTAGGGTCAAGTAAACCGCGAACATCTCTGTGTGGTAGGACCCCTGCTAACTCGTTCGGCGGGTTGGCTGGGTCGTCGGGGCGTTCCTGCTCAGGTTGCTGTTTCGGTTGAGGAATCCCTGTATGCGAGAGACCATCGATGAAGCCGGCATAAACGGTTAGAGAATCTGCTGGTATTTCAATTGCATCAAAGGGGATCACTGCATTGGGTCCGACTGCTACGATCAGGCCATCCCGGATGATTACGTTGCTTCGTTCTCGAATCTGGCCAGGAGACTGGATAACATGTGCGTTGGTAAGCGCAATGGTTCGAGTCACATCGGGAATAGACTCTCCGCTATTGACCTGTGCCTTTATGGGTAGGTTGATCAACAGAACGCAGCATATAGCGACAGCAAAGGTAGAGTAGTTAACACGCATAGGTAAATTGCGACAAATGGGCAGACAATATACGACGTATGCTAATTGAGAGCATATTTATGCGATCTGCAATTTCAATTGAGTCACACGTTGGGCAATTTTAGCACGATCCATAGACCGATATATTTTGGGCAGAGCCTCCTTGCTTGTACTCTCCAGTACAGCAACTAAGGCTTGGAGTTCTTTTTCCTCACTATTTTCCGGTGGAACAAAGTCTTCAACAACGGAGGTCAGGATTTCGGTTGTGACGGCGCGCGGGTCTCCGTGAATTGCAGCTGCACGAAATTTGGCACGCGTCAATAGGGCTTCCATATCTGCTCCGCTGTAGATTGTTTTTCCATTCAACAGAGCTTTGGGGACAGCTTCTTCAGGAAGGTCAATCTTTGTTCTGCGCATCATGACGCGCAGCAGTTCGAGGCGATCTTTCTGGGTAGATGGATAAAAGAGTGCAATATGCTCTTCCGCTCGTCCTTGGCGCTTGAGATCCACTGGCATCAGATCTGGACGCGCAGTAATCAGAAAGAATATGATTCGTCCGCGGTGTTCCGGTTTGCTCATAAAGGAGGCAATCTGCCCGAAAACACGCTTAGAGACTCCCGAATCTCCCGCCGCATCCCGATTTCCCAGTGCTGCGTCTGCTTCGTCGATCATAACAGCAACCGGTGGCATAGCTTCCAGAAGATTCAAGATCCGCTCTAGGTTTCCTTCCGTTTGCCCTTGCCATTGTGAGCGAAAATTCTTTAGCTTCACCATGGGCACACCAATGTCATTGGCGAAGCATGTGATCATAAAAGTTTTCCCTGTCCCAACCGGTCCGCTCACCAGATACCCCATTGGCATGACTTCGTGCATTCCCTGTTGTAGTGCAGATGCTGCTTGGCGCAGGTGAGTTTTTGCTTCAGCATACCCGGCTACATCATCCAGGCCATTGTTTGATTCAACGAATTCCAGCATTCCGAACGCAGATTCTTCAATCAAAGATTTTTTGAGTTTAGATAGATGATCGAAACTGAGATAGGTTTTATTTTCTAACGTATCGGCAAGGATGGTCTGCAGTTGGGTATATCCGAGACCAGGGGTGTTTTGTGAAAACTCTTCCAGGCCAAGGTCGGAGTGCTGCTCAAAGAGAGAGGTGGAATCCTTCGTAGACCACTCTGCGAAAGCTAGGCGACCGTCTTTCTCAGGGAGGGGAATATTTATCTCGGCAGTCCAGGGACTCTGTACATGTTGCTGATTGAGGTCACTCAGATTTTCTGTAATCAGACAGATTGTAAAGTCATGCTCCAGGAACAGCGGATCATGTGCCCAGCGCTGCAGATTTACGAGTGCACTTCGATCTTCAGCGGAATACATGGATGCTTCCGCCATGGGAATAATGGTTTCGGCATAGTCAATAATGCAGGCGATTCTTTTTCTGGAGCCTAGGCGTAGTCGGAAGTAGTTGTCAAGGATGGACAGGACCTGCGACGGGTTTCGGGGTCGTTTTCGAGCAAATTCGGTCCCAAACAGGCTGTCGTGCCCCGAAACCGCGCGGTTGAAATCTTTTTGTGTTTCCGTGTCAAGGAAATGAATTCCAGCCGCCCGGTCATAAAGCACTACAATATCTCGGGCGGCGAATAGCTCATTTACCAGAAAGTGTGCCAATCCGACATAATCTACTTTGCCGGATTCAGGGTCTTCATGCCGCACAAGATCGCGGACATTACCATGGAGGATAAACTGGATTAACGTCTTGGTGAAATACTTACGTGCCAGTATTCGGGCCCATTCGGGGTAATGAGCGGTGTACTGGTCAAATTCTGACGTATGCTTTGGATCCTGCATGTGGTTTCCGAGAATGGGCAACGGGCGGAGGTTGTGATGTCAGCCTCTGGATTGGCCTAAAATTCGTTGCAGTAAGTTGGGAAGAACCTCCAGAAATGTCAGTCGCTTCTCCGTGAGTTATGGACAAATATAGGTATCAGGCACTTTTTATCAGTGGTATATTCGGACGCTTGTGTCCCTAAAAATCCTATAAACCTAGTACCATCGCCGTATTGACAGTACTGTTGACTAATCACTGTTTCGTCGTAGGCTACCTTAAACATTAATGGTTCTTCCCCTTTATCAGTGGGTAAACTCATCTTTGAACGCTTTCGGGGTATAGATCAAGTCCTCCCAGGTGGAAGTAAATGGCGTTTGCAAACCGTTGTTTGTTGCGAAAGCCTCGACTGCGCATTTTGACGGTTTTGATTCGACTGTTGATGCTTTCCGCGGGTCCATTGCTCACCTTCAGGATGATTGCATTGATGATGCCCCACAGATGTTTTTTGATGGTTTTGGCGGCGGCCTTAATGGGCTCCAGTCGACATCTCATGGCCCAGGACAACCATCGCTTCCATCCCTTGCGCGCCCAGGTGGGATGCACATAATGCCATAACCGCTGGGCCATTTCCTTGATCGCCCATGCCCGGGTCGTCTTTCGCGTACTGGTGCGCAACTGCTGAAAGCGCAGTTTCTGCTTCCGAGACAGGTTGGCGGGATTGGTTAACCAGTCATACTTCGTTCCTTTGAGGTCTTCCTGTCCCTGTTTCATCAGGGCCCGGTGCTCCTGACGTCGCACCTTATCCACGGCATCTCCCAAGCATTTGGCCACGTGAAACCGGTCAAAGGCCACCTTCTGATCCGCTCCAGGGACATGGTCCAACGTGGCGTTGATATACGCCGGCCACATGTCCATGCTCACGCTCTTGATGCCCTCCAACTGCGCCGAACTAAGCCCGGCATACCAATCCTGAAGAGAGGCTTTCTTACGACCTTCGCCTACATGCAGCACCGTGCCTGATTTGGGATCGGACACAATGGTGACATAGTCATGACGCTTGCGGAATCAGTCCACACCAATATGGGCAATGTGCTGCTTCGATCTGCGTGCAAGGCCCCGTTCGACCGCGCGCTGCATGATCCCGTCAATCGCGTTCCAACTTACACCCATCAAACGCGACACCGCCGATACACTCGCCTCCTGCAGCCAATCAATCACCAGAGATTCAAACTCCGCCGTGAACCGAGCCTTCGGTTCCGCCCACGGAACCGATACCGTGCGCACTCCATGTTCGGGACACTCCACGCGAGGAAGATCCGCGACCACCAGCGTACGATACGCGCACATATCCAGGTGACGCCATTGCCGACGACGCTGATCATAGCCCGGACACTCGGTATCGCACTCTGGACACCGAAATCGGTGGCCTGCTTTACAGGTTACCTGGATCTGGACTTCCCGCGTCTTGTGCGCAATCGTCACATCGGAAACCTCCCACGGTGAATGAACGCCTAACAGGCGGCTGATGTCTCTCGGTCGTACGGACATATCGTTGATGAAAATGAAGTGAAAAAATAAAATCGTGATGGATCACTCGGAACAAGCAAGAAATGGGCGCGAATTCTCTCCACACTCCTTACATTTACAATCAAACCCAACGTTTTACCCATACAAACGGGGGAAGAGCCACATTAATTTTCCCGGATTCCTTACATTTGGCTTTGCCCGAAAACGAGGTGATACCATGACTACCGTAACTGTTTCATTGAAAGGCTGATGGACTCTGCCCAAATAGATGTGGGTGCTTGGGACTCAGTCCCGGTGACCGGGCGATATTTTGCCTATTTGATCTCCGCGCTTCCCCTCTTCTTGGGGTACATATGGATAGCACTTGATGCCAGGAGGCAAGGTTGGCATGACAAACTTGTCGACACTGTCGTCGTTGCTCCCAAGGAGGTCGAACAGAAAGCAGTGATTTTTGAGGATAGTTGAAAGAGCACTCCAGTGGAAAGCTATCACGCTGATACGTTCTTCTGATGTGCGCGAAGGTGTATGGAGGCAGAGTAATGAATTAGTATCTGCCAGAAAACTCCGCGCTTTGGTGGCGATTTTTTGGGGATCGTATTTCCTCAGATTGATTGGGGGCAAAAATTGGAGAATCATATCTCAAATTGTGTCTCAGATGAGTCTTCTTGGTGAGTCAGCATCCATTTCCTGTAAAACAGGTCTCATGCAAATCTCATTTTCATTCCAAGGGCAGTTTCTCTTGCAGGATGTTACCCAAAACGGGACATGGGATGAAGTCCAAACACGCACCATCACGTTCGCTATTGTTACAGTTTGGCGTATCATTCCCTAAATTTTGTTCGGATAGAGAATAGTGATAATACCGTGCAGCCTGCAGTGTATTTGGTAAGACATTGCAACTGAACTTCTCTTGGTATGGCATGGCAGGTTGTCATAATAACGGATTGGTAAGCCAATAATCAAAATCAAATGAATCCCGAAGATCGAATTGAAGCAGCTTTAAAAGAAATCGAGGAAATGTCTCCGAGGGAAACGGACGGCAAATGGTTGGAATACCTCATCGTCAAATGCGCCGCTTTCATTAAGGACTGGGACATTGAGGAATGCTGGAGATGGGAGGATTGGCCTGATCTTGAAAAGTATTACAAAAGCACTCAAGATCTCGGTATTGATATTGTCGCGCAGCGTCGCAGTGACGGTGAGTACGTCGCGATTCAAAGTAAATCTAGAAAGCTATCCGATGATGGGAGGGGTGCTCCTATCAGCTTAAGGGGACTTGCTACTTTCAAGGCGATGTCCGCCGATAAACTCTGGGCTGAACGCTGGGTCGTTACAAACGGCAATGTTAGTATTGGTAAGAACGTTGATCCTGAAGTTGATCCTGAGAAGCCGTTAAAGCTTCTCAACCTCAAGAGTGAACTATTCAAACATGAGGAAGTGAGTCGGTCGTCGTCTCCTGAATCCCACCCACATGGTGACTCCGGTGGAATACAGACGAGAGACTGTATGCAAGCAGAAGCAGTCAGCGAAAGCGTTAGGGTCTTGAGAGATATGGCTAGTGGTCCTACCGGCAAAGCACGCGGGCGAATTATCCTGCCATGTGGAACGGGTAAGTCCCGTATAGCTTTACGAATCATTGAAGAACTTACTCAGGAAGGAGAGATTTCGGCGGTCCTATGTCCCTCCATTGCACTCGTTGCTCAATTGCGGCGCGAATTTCTTACTCATGCCCAAAGGGCGATTCGTGCAATCGCTGTATGTTCTGATGCTACTGCCGGTTCGGGTTCCGACTTATCTACTGACCCTACACTGGATATAAGTCAAAGGAGCGCATCTGAAGTCAAAGGTTTCGTAACAACCGATCCGCCCAAAATCGCAGAGTGGATGGACGAAGTTGCCAGGAATCAGGCTCAAATTGGGGTCATCTTTTCTACCTATCAGTCCAGTCACCAAATTGCGACTGCATTAGCTGACTCTGGGCGAAAACTCTCAACTGTAGTCGCCGATGAGGCTCATCGAACCGCTGGCCTGCGGCGCATTCCAAAACTAGAACAAAAGCTTCGTGATTTCACGGTCGTCCATGACGAAGACCGGTTTCCTGCAAAGTTTCGTGTCTATCAGACGGCTACGCCGAGGGTTTACAGTTTGGGTGGGCGTTCCTACAAGAACGATAACTGGATGGTCAGAACGATGGATGACCAAGCAGTGTTCGGGGTAGAACTCTACCGCAAATCCTATGTGGATGCTGTCACGAATAGATGGTTGTCTGACTATCGGATTATTGCACTTGGCGTGAACGACAAAGATGCATATGATGTCGCTAACAATATGGCAGCGGGGAGTGATAAAAAATTATCTGTCACCAATTCCTTGCGGGGTTTGGCACTAGCCTTGGTGATGGGTGGTGCCCTTCGCCAATCCGACACCATCATCACTTCCTCAATCAACTTTGTTAACACCATCAGAAAATCAAAGAAAATGACTCAGCTCCTACAGTCCAAGGGAGTACGGGACTGGGTCCAACGTCGTCTCGCAGAAGCCAAGATTGGAGAACCGGTGGCCGACTATCGTTTGGAGCATCTTGATGCAAAGCACAAGGTCGCTGCTCGTGAGGAAGCAAAAGCGAAATTAGCGGCAGGTACAGAGGCTAAACCGCACGGAATTATCAATGTTGGAATTTTTGGTGAGGGTACAGATGCTCCTTCCCTATCGGCCGTCGGTTTTCTTGAAGCTCGGAAGTCTCCTGTTGATGTGATACAGGCTGTCGGACGGGTAATGCGTCGCTCGCCTGGCAAAGAAAGGGGCTACATCATCTGTCCGATCGTGATACCACCTGACACCGATGCCGAGACATGGCTTCGAAACAGCGGCCCTGAAGATGGTTGGAAGGAGCTAGGACAGATTTTGGTGGCACTCCGAGCACATGACACTCGGATTGAGGGTGAACTGAGTGAACTGATCCAAATCTACATCCCATCTTCGCCTCCTGAGAATGTGGCTACCATGGTGATACTGGGTCGCGAAAATGGGAAGGTAGAGTATTTTATCCATTATGGCAAACCAGGCGAGGTGGTGGATGATGTTGAGGAAGTACTGAAAGGAAATTCAAAGCCTGAGGATAAACTCACCAAATTGGGCAAGGTAGATCACCCGCTCAGGCCTGATCCCGAGAGAATCGTATCTGGGCGGCTGAACGAGGACAAGAGTATTGAAATACGGGAGAATAGAATTGAGCGTGACAAGTCGAAGACTGACGGTACTCTAGGAGCGGTAAACCTTGATCGGTCAAAAAAGAAGGGGAGGCAGATGCTCAATGGTAAGGTTGGTCGAAAAATTGATACAGCGGGCAAGAAAAGGAAAAAAACTGAGAGAATAATTTCTCCAGAACTTTTTGACCGTGCTGACACGGTCGGCATTACTGTAAATCTTCTGGAAAGGTCAGGTCTCATTCACGACCGTGCGGAGCGTGACGTAAACATTCTACAGGATAGCATCAAGGGGGCGACAGAGTATCTCAGGCAGGACGAGTTGGGACCAGTACTGGATCGGCATTTCCGATTGGATGCGCTGGATGTCAAGAGTCGCAAAAAACAAGCGGACGGTTGTACCATTGCGTCATTACTTCTGATGAACGCTTCCATGTTGCATCAACGCATCGCAGTTGGCGGATGGCTACCGAACATCTTTCCGATGGATTCCATCAAGAATGACACCGATGCCGCCACAAAACTTTATGATCGGTGGAATGACATCAGAGAATATGATTTCGTACCAGTAATGGTTCCTGCCATTAAAGTTATCAGGGTTGTTCGGGATTCTGGACGTTTAGTAGGGCTAAACCGTGCCCTCCGACACCTTGCTGCTGAAGCTGAGCGCATTGCTGAAAGCTATGCTGATCTCGGTGCGGATCATGCTGGACCGCTATTCAATAAAGTAATGGGGAATCAGGCATCAGATGGTGCGTATTTCTCCCGTCCTCCCGTGGCTTCGCTACTGGCTAAGCTGGTGCTGGATGTTTCAGAGAAAAAATGGGGGGGGGGCGGCAGATTGGACGCTCGACGAGACGTGGATGGACCATCGTACGACCGATTTCGCATGCGGCTCTGGGACGCTACTCGCTGGCATCCTGACCGAAATGAAGCGACGCGCAAAGGAGCAGGGTGCAGATATTTCAAGACTTGGGGAATTGCAGAAGCTGGCGGTTGAGGAGGTGATTTCTGGACTTGATATCAATCCTGTCTCACTACAATTGGCTGCCGCCCAATTGATCGCTGGTAACCATGCAGTCAGCTATCGAAAGATGAGACTCCATCAAATACCTTATGGTCCTCAAAAGGCTGGTACTGGTGTGGATGTAGGCTCCTTGGAATTGCTGGGGCAACGAGCAATCATACCAAAGCTTGGGGATCTGAATCGTAGTTATCAGGAGCTTAACCGACTAAAATCCAAGCGTATGCATTTGTCGGAAAATAATGATCCGCGGTTTGAAGATTCAGTTAATTCGGTCAAGGGCGTACGACTGGTGGTGATGAACCCGCCATTTACAAACCGAAGTAAGATGGGGGAGAAGTATCCAAGTGAGGCTCAAAAGAAGATGCGGCAGAAGATCGACAGTCTAGATGCCGTGTTAACAGAACACGATCCAGAAATGTCAGGATTCGCGGACAAGAACTCTATTGACTCTATGTTTGTTGCGCTAGCCGAGAGATGCTTGGACAAGTCTGAAGGAATTATAGGAATGATAAATCCCACTATCGCTCTAACTGCCACTGCTGGGCTGACCAAGCGTAGGGTTTTAGCTCAACGTTTTCATATTCACACGATCCTCACCAGCCATGTCCCGGATCAGATTAATCTTAGCCAGAACACCAATATTAACGAAAGTATCATCCTCGCCCAGCGGTTTGAGGGCATAAAACCACCGACTCGGATCATCAGCCTTGACAAGTTCCCACTAGACGAAGGCGAAGTTACTGATCTTCATCAATGTCTTTCACGCTGCTCAAAGGGGTTAATCCCAGACGGTTGGGGGGAAGTATCTGAGTGGCCTGTTGAGCATATAGAAGAGGGAGACTGGTCGGCGGCGGTTTGGAGGTCGCCGTATTTGGCCAGACAGGCGTCAAAAATTGCAAACATGGAGAATCTGCCGCGTCTGAGCGAACAGAACATGTCACCTGCAGCTACGGGACGGTCTCTGCGGGGAAGTTTCGAATCCTCAACTCCTGATACCCCGGGCAGCTTCCCCATATTGAAATCAAAAGGAGCCGAGGGACAGACTAGGATATTGGCTACCCCTGATGAGTATTGGATCCCGAAAAAACAAGTCACACAGGGATCTATCACTAACGAGCAAGAGCATCCAGAAACGACCAAAATGCTGCAAAAGGCAGGGTATCTTCTCATTACGGCCGGCCAGGACATCAGTACCGCTCGTCTTACGGCGGTTGCAGGCGAGGAGGAATATGTAGGAAATGGATGGATGCCAGTAGCGAATCTAACCCCAGATCAGGCCAAAGCTGCCGCAGTGTTTCTCAACTCAACTGCAGGCCGCCTGCAAATCATGCGATTTCCAGGAAGAAAGTTGCAGTTCCCAGTTTATAGTGCAAAAGAGACTGTGAACCTGAGAGTCCCTAATTTGAGAGACGATCAAATTGTTCATATCCTAGCCGATTGTTGGCGGCGCACCGCAGATATGGAAGTGCCACAGTTCCGTGATGGCGAGTGTGAGGTTCGGCAGATCTGGGACGAAGCAGTTGCGAATGTGATTGAATGGGATACGGCGAAATTTTCGGAACTGCGACACCTGCTGCACAAGGAGCCGTTTGTCAGGGGGCTTGGGTACAATCAGTATGGATAATATCTTTTGAGTTCTTAGCAGTTTATGGATAAAGCCTGTCCATAGAAACAGGGAACATGTAGCTGACAGGAAATGCACAAAATACTTGCCATGAACTGCTATTTCGCAGCTTTTCAACCTCATTTACCAACATAAGGGCCAGAATAAATCAAAAAAAGCATTGCTCAATCTTCTGGGGGGCATTATCCACAGACTGCTATACCTCTATCCACAACAATGCCGGTAGAACCGTATTATAGCATATCCTGTATATAATTTCGTATCTATGGGTAGTTCGCACACTGACCTTGACAGCCGTATTCGAATAGCTGCCTTTAGGCGGGTCAGACATCTTGAGGCGGTATATAATCACATCCCATGGGCGAAAATTAATGAAGGTTTTTTGTTTGAGGGCTCAAATATATCGCTTGCGAGTCGTCCAAGGGGGATTTTCAAACCAAAAGAAATGAAGTTCCTTCTTTCAATCAGAACCGTGATCCCCCGAACCGGTCGTACCGTATGGTATGAGGATCAAATAAACGTTCATGAAAAATTTTTCAAGAACATGGAATCGGTTGAGTATGATTTTATGACGGGAGGCGTTGATGCTACCCCGAACAGATGGCTTCGGGAAGCGTGCGAAAAACAGATTCCCATAATCTATCTGCTTGGAATCGCTCCGGGGCTTTATCAAGCGATAATGCCCGCTTTTGTTATGGACTGGAACCCAATTGCACAGAAAGCGAGGATATGTTTCTGTACACCCGATGATCGTAGGGATGAAATTGTTGAGACTCCGAGCTTGGAGGAGAGGCGCTATGCATTCCAAACGGTTAAAAAGCGGATTCACCAAGGGCAGTTCCGCGAATCAATTTTTGCTGCCTATAAAGGCCGATGTGCGTTATCCGGTATCCCCGAAAGGCATTTGCTTGACGCAGCTCATATAATTTCCGACACGAATCCGGGACTTGGCCAGCCTGTAATCTCAAACGGATTGCTACTCTCCAAAATCCATCATGCTGCCTTCGACAGCCATCTTATAGGAATTGATCCTGGCTACAGACTTCATGTCTCAAAACGCCTGCTTGATCAAAACGACGGTCCAATGCTTGAAGTACTCAAACAACTTAGAGGTAGGAAGCTTGAGCTCCCAAAACGAGAACAGGATTATCCTGATAGAGAACGCTTAGCGATACGATATGAAGACTTTAAGCAATGGGACAGCTAGGTTTATAATTATTGAAAACTCTCTCTCAACAGTTGAGATACTGAGTAGCATAGTGTTTTCCGTGTTTTCTGGGCGCACTAATTTTGCGTATTAGTGTTCAGTTTTCTGGGAAATCTCGCTCCAGCAATGCTGTTATGTGAGCTAATCGTTGAGATCAGGTCACTCATTTGAGGGTTTGATGGCATACGCTTCTGTTAGTCTTATACAGAATTTGTGGTACAAGAAACATCATAATGGGAGAGGTTACATTCCCTGTGATTTCTCAGCCCTATTAAGTGGTTAAAAATTTACCGAATATTCCACAACAAGCTCCTGAATGCATAGACCGCCGGCTCGACTATTTGTAGGGGCTCTGTGTCAAAAGACTAGCCTAATCCAATCGGTTTTTTCCAAAATCAAGTAGTTCTCGTCTGTCCAAAAGAAACAGAAGTGTCATCTGAAACGGGAGCACAGTGCCGATAGCAACGAGAAGAAACCTAGATCTGATTTCGATAGCCATTAGATATGTACGGTACCGTCGGATGGCGCAGTAACCCTCCTTCTCTAACCAAAGCGATAATTCGTTTGAAAAGATAAGTTTCAAGCGTAGTTCCCCCATCCTGCAAAACGTACGAAATTTTACAGGCGCATAGCTACAACCAGGGGAACGGATCCGTAGGTTATCGTGGGAATCCAGTTCTGTGCGGTGCTTCGATCTGCTTTAGACGCGGATCAGCGAGACGATGGAACAAGCGCCGATCCAGCTGCCATACTCGTTTTGGAGAGTCCCTTGGTTGGGCTCTAATGTCTTATGGGGCAAGAAGGCCGGGCTGCTATCCTTGATTTGAGCTTCCATATTATGGAGCGTAAATTAACGCTGGAGCATATCCCGGCTCCCCGGATCCGCAAGCATTCGTCGCAGCGCACTATGGATTCGCCACAGTCTGCACGATCCCCGCGGATGTAGGTGGTGGAGAAAAAAGGTTGGGTTGGTCGCTTACATTCTGTTTCCAGATCGTCCAAAGTACGACCAGCACTTTGCGCTGTGTATTGAGCCGTGCATGCAGCGGATTTCCCGTGCGCCGCAGGGAGGCTTCGTAGAACTGCGACACTTCATTGGGCTCTTTGGTGCGCAGAGCAGACACATAGCACTGATGGCTCACGGCTTTCAGAGATCCTCGTCTGGAACGGTCCAGGCGGTTATAGGCCAAAGGTTTTCCTGCACTGTTACGTTCCATCACCCCGAGTCGGCAATACCGCCAGAGGCGCTGCTTCGTGGCAAACCGGTGTGGGTTCTGAATCAATGCACTGAACACATGAGCTCCCACAACGCCAATGCCAGGCATCCGCTGAAATTGTGAAATTTCTGGATAACGCCGTCCCCACTCAATCATGGCTGCACGGGCCTTCTCCCGCAGGGCCCCCGTCGCATCCAAACCCGTATACAGGTGTTCCATGATCTGCTGCCGAGTCTTTGATGGCAGTTGACCAAGGTAATGACGGCGCTGCGTCGGATGAAAAAGTTTGGTGCCAGCCGTACGAACCAGTCCCGCCTGCTGATACTTGGCTTTGATTTGCCGTTTTACCCGGGCATGATCTTCCCGAAAAGACAAATACTGCTGCACCGCGATCTTAAAATCAACCCGGTGCGACACGTCGGAGTGATAAACCGGCTTCAGTTCGCCCATGCGAAGCAAACAACAGAGTTTGTAGGCGTCTTCCACGTCATTCTTATTCCCGCTGCGACTGATCCGTGCATTTTGACGAGGATCGCATACGACCAGCTCGGTCACATGCGAGCGGAGCGCACCGGCGATCCAACCGGCAAGATATCCACCGCTAAGTACTTCTCGTGGGCGGCAATTCCATCGATGTGATGAATCAGGGCAGCTTCCGAAGTGGAGAACTCCCTGGTCGATAGCAACTGCCCCGCCGAATCCATTGCCGCCAAAACGCAGGTACGAGTGTGGGCATCCAGCCCCAGATAAACAGATTTGTGCATAATTGCAGAGGTCTAATGAAAAGATGACGGACGATACAAAAATGCGCCCTCTTTTCATTAGACCTTGCTTGGGAACTAACTCTTCATATCATAAGGCCCTTGCAAAGGGGGCTCTTTATAAGAGATTCATGATATATATGTATTGAGATAATTTTGCCGTGCGCCAGGCTAACTGGCAAAGTGTAGCGGGTGAAAGTCCTGCAATATGAAGTTTGAACCAGACACATATTTCCGCAAGCCGTGCGTATTGATTCGTGAGGGTCAACGCGAAGCGTCGGTAGCGGTACGTGTGGCCGGAGTTATAGAGCACCGAAAAGGTCATCATCTGGGTCGCCGAGGCTGTGGCAATAGTCGAAGGCAACATGTATGTCATCGTTATGGTGAGAGGACATACGGGCCCACGGTGTCGAAGATCTCATGGACGCAAGTACGCACTTTGTCGGGACCTGGGAGGTCTCCATCTTGCCCTGCTGTCGTACGGGGCCGTTTAGGGAAGGCAGAAGAAGCCGACGCCTAGGATGCACGAGATGGAGAAGTCAGATAGAGACGTAGTAGCCGAGAAGCCAGCGAACAAGGAGTCATCTGCGGAGCTGTTGGAGCGAAGGTCTCTACCCGAGGGGAATCTGCGAGATACTACCACACACCACGCACAGAAGTGGGGTCGTGTGCACCAGGGGATTGAGCGGATACGGGAATTCGTTAAACGGAACCCAAAGGAGAAACTTACAACGTTACTACACCACATCAACGAGGAATCGCTGAAGGCGGCCTACTACGCACTCAAGCGGGATTCGGCACCGGGGGCAGACGGCAAGAGGTGGGAGGAGTACAGCGCAAATTTGGATCGCAACATAGCTGATCTATGCACGCGCGTGCACCGAGGTACGTTTCGAGCGACCCCAAGCAGACGGGTAAATATCCCGAAGCCAGATGGGGGAACACGACCGCTCGGGATCGCAGCAATAGAGGACAAAATCGTCCAGACTGCGATGGTAAAGTGTATTTTGGAGCCCATCTATGAGCATGAGTTCCGCGGGTTCAGCTATGGATTCAGGCCGGGCCGAAGCGCCCATGATGCGCTGGATGCCTTAGCATATGTGATCGAACGCCAACAGGTAAACTATGTGGTGGATGCAGACATCCGCAAATTCTTCGACATGGTGGATCAGGAGTGGTTAATGCGCTTTCTGGAACATCGGATCGCAGATCAGCGGGTGCTACGTCTCATCGTGAAGTTCTTGAAGGCGGGGGTAATCGAGGCAGGTATTTTGCAGGCAAGCAAGCGGGGCACCCCGCAAGGCGCGGTGCTCTCGCCGATTTTGGCAAATATCTACCTTCATTATGTGCTGGACTTATGGTTTGAGTCTGCGCGCAAATCACGCAAGATCGGCGGGGAGTCGTATATCGTACGCTATGCGGACGATTTTGTGGTGTGTTTTCAGTATAGGGCGGAGGCGGAGCGTTTTCTACAAGCGTTGCGGACACGATTGGAGAAATTTGGATTGAGTCTGCACCCAGACAAAACACGGCTGATAGAGTTTGGTCGTCATGCGGAGGGAAATTGTAGGAAACGAGGAGAGCGTCGTCCCAAGACCTTCGACTTTCTGGGATTTACGCATTACTGCCGTAAAACCCAAGCGGGAGGCTTTGGACTGGGGCGTAAACCAATAGCAAAGCGCATGACGCGCTTTCTCAACCGAATCCGTGATGAGCTAAGACACCGGATGCACGAGTCGGTGCATGACACGGGGAAATGGCTTGGACAGGTGCTCAATGGCTGGCTGAACTACTACGCCGTTCCATGGAGTTACCGATATTTACGGAAATGCTATGGGAGGTTGAAATGGATCTGGTTGTGTACACTGCGACGTCGATCCCAGAAGGATCGCACGACAAAGGAACAACTAGAAGTGCTGACGAAACGCTATTGGCCGAAACTGAGAATACGCCATGACTGGCCGGCGAGACGATTCACCGTTAAGCATGGAAGTGCAACCTTAGGGAGGAGCCGGATGCGTTAACGCGCACGTCCGGATCTGTACGGGGGGCCCAGGGTAACCTGGGTCCCTACCGTGCTCGCCCAGGGGGGATGTGTCAAAGTTAGTTGGGATTGGGGGGTACATCCTATACCCCTCAAACGTCCCTACTTAATGAGCAACATACAACCTCCACATTCTTTTTCGCCGCCCTTTTCAGAGTCTGCCCAGGAGGTACATCTGGAACTGGTTCGGCATTATGCAGATGTTCTGCGCATGTTAACGGAACGGATTCCCTCGGCAGTGTCTCCGCCTGCTGTCTCGGCTGCTGTCGCACCGGATCCGGCCCCGGAGCTTTCTGAGCCTCCGCCGGATCCTTCTTCCTGCTGGGAAGCGGCGGTTTCGATGCTGGAGCGCCGAGATTGGCATACCGAGTCGCTGGTGCATTTGTGGCTTGCGCCCTCATATGTTCTGGGTCTTCAGGTCCTGATTGGGATGGGCGTGAACCTGCAGGGACATCGGCGGATGGTGACGGTGACCGAATGCGGTCCTGAAGATCAATCCTGCATGGAAGCGGTGCTGGATGATCTGCGTACCCGTGGACTGGGGCCAGGCCTTCTGCTCACGCTTCCAGGGAACGTGGCGCTGCGGTCTGCGGTCTCGCAGGTGTGGGGTCCCCGGGTGTGGGTGCAGCGCTGTCTGAATACGGTCATGGCCGAAGCACTGAGCGGGTTGGATCCCGATCAGGCACTTCAATTTCGTCACCGCCTCCAACAGGCATGGCAATGCTGCGATGTCGTTGAAGCCCATACAAGTTTGCAGCAGATCACCGAGGAATTGACGCAGGTGAACCGTTCTTCGGGGCGCGTGCTTGGGCGTGCGCTTTCGTCCACGCTCACGCTCCAGCACAGCGGCCTGCTGTTGCGCAGTGATCGGGGCCTGCGCGTGTTGAATTCTTTGAAGGCCGTCTTCGTGCGTGCAGGCCGGAGTCTGCCGCAGGGCCCGGTGCACCAGAGCCGAATGCGCCTGTGTGCGGCACTGCTGGAACTTGAACCGCGGCTGCGCCGTGTGCGACACGCCTCGTATCTTCCACAATTGCACCGTACCCTTACACAACCTTCCCCAGACGCGTAATCTTATGTCAACCCAACTTCGGACGACGGTTTCCACCGATCTTGACACGACTCTACCCCGGAATGCGGTAAATGTTGCCCGGCTGCTTCGCCACCCGGACTGGTTTTTGGAGTTGGTTCCGCACTTGTTTGAGGCCGAAGTATCCGAACATTGCGGGGTTCGCTGGACCCACACCCAGACGAAGTGTCAGCGTTGGGGGACGAACCCGGGCTCCATTCGCTGGAACGGGGCGAAGGTGCCGATTCAGGTTCCCCGGGTCCGCAACACCGAGACGAATCAGGAAGTCCCGCTGAAGACCTACCAATGTCTGCATCAGGCCGAATCCGGTCATGCACAGCAATTGACACGCAGTGTGCTGTTGGGTCTGTCTCAGCGCAAGTATGGTCAGGTGGCCGTGCATCTGGCGGAGAGTTTTGGACTCAGCGGCTCGAGCACCGGGCGCGTGTTTATCCGGGAAACGACCCAGGCACTGGAGACCTTCCTGAACCGGCGCTTTGATGAGATGGCGTTTGCGACCCTGCTGCTTGACGGCAAAACCTTACAAGAGGATCAGATCCTGTTGGCCGTGGGATTGACCGTAGAGGGAAAGAAAGTGATTCTCGGGTTCACGGAAGCCAAAACCGAATCCCATGCCTGTGTGATGGCGTTGCTGCAGGATCTGCTGGAACGCGGCTTTCAGTCGGCGGCCTCCTTGTTGGTGCTGCTTGATGGCGCCAAGGGCTTGCACAAAGGCGTTCGTGAGGTGTTTGGAGATCAGGCACTGATCCAACGGTGCCCGTGGCACAAGCGGGAAAATGTCGTCTCCAAGATCACCGATCGAGACCATGCTGAGAAGGTCAAACATCAAATGGAAGCTGCGTAGGCCACATCCACGTATACCGAAGCAAAAGAGCGTTTGACAAAACTCGAGACCGATCTGCAGGACTCATGCCCGGCCGCCGCCGCCAGCTTAAACGAGGGCATGGAAGAAACGCTGACCCTCCACAAGCTGTGCATCCCCAGGCAACTGCGGGATCGACTCCCCCAAGTTTAACATAAAATACTGATTCCAGCGTTGAGCGGGGGCTTTCGGCCCGATTCAGGCCGATTAGGGCACTACCGATTGGCATGGATTGGGTCTGTTCAGATCGTGGTGATTTCCGTTTCGAGTGGACGCGGATCGATCTTCAGCGCCTCGTAAATTTCGCGTTGATCTGCATCGGGATCCGAGGTGAGGCGCGTGTGCAGGGCTACGTGATCGTTTCGTGTTTGATGGATGGTAGCCCGTCGTTGGGACGAGAGCACATTGCGAATGGTGGTCCAACTCCAGGAGATTCCCTGTTGCCGCAGGTAGGTTCGCACCACCTGTACGACCTGATACGCAAGCACAGTGATGAACAGATGCCCTTGGGTGCGTTGATCGGTTTGGTGAAAGATAGGCCGCAATCCCAACTCACTCTTGAGCGAGCGGAACACGGCTTCCAGATCCGTCAGCATGATATAGGTCTGCCACAGCTGAGCGGTGGAAAGCTCCATGACGTTGGTCCTCAAGCTGTAGGTGCCGGGATCGGTCCACATCGAATTCGCTTTCGGCCGCGCACGCCACTTCACCTGCACCGCCTTCTCTTGCTTCTCATCGGCAATCACCTCAATGTCGTAGTGCTGTCCAATCCCACCACTGCTTTTCTTGAATCGTCCAATCCGCTCCCAAATCCGCGAAAGCTTCTTCGTCGTCTTCGGTCGGGATAACCCCTGGTCCAACTGCGTGAGCTGTGCTTCAAACTTCGCACGACGACGTGCCACCATGGCTTGCTCCTTCTTGATCCGTTGGCTCGAACGACAATAGACCCGGACCTCTTCCGAGTCCCGGACCTCATACAGTTCTACGCCGTTATCCAACTCGGTCACCTCTTGATCTGCTGGATCAAAGACCCGGGCCCGCTCCCGACTCATCACCAGATATCGGTACTTGGCCTGGCGAAGCCATTGCACGTTTTCCGCGGTTGCAATCCCCCGATCCATAATCACAATGGCCTCGTTCGGGGCATCCGCTTCCTGGAGCATCGTTTGGAGGGTCTCCGGCTCTGCCGTATTGCCGGCATAGATCTTTGAGCGCCGCACAAATCCACTCCCATCCAGAACCAGAGCCAAGGTGATCAGAGGACGATCATTCCGCTTCTCCTTGGACCGCCCACGCTTGGCCAACGATTGGGCAGATCCCGATCCCGCCAGATAGGTATTGGTCAGATCCAACAGCGTCACCGTACATCCCAATCCAAACAGGGACATGGCTTCGGTGAATACCTGCGATTCAATCGCATCGCGGTGCTTCACCAGTTGATCGGAGGCCCGGTAGAGATGCATCAAACTCATGCGCTGGAACGATCCTCCCAGGAATTCCCCAAGACCGCTCTCGTTACAGAGCCACGCATAGGTTGCGCGCTCGGAAGCAGGCTTGGCCAAGCGTCCGACAATCGCCCCCAATGCCGCATGCTGGGTCTTGGGAGTCATCCCAAGGCCCCGCAACAGCTTCGGGATTCCCAGCTGGTTCAGGGCCCACAAGGACACATGTTCCACCCCCACACTCCGCACCATGCTCATACGGGTAGAGGCGACATCCACCGTGTGCCATCTCGGATCCAGTGGCTCGCCCTGGGCCAGCTTTGCCTGTCGCAGCCGCTCGGCCTGCTTGGCGAACAACTGCCCAACGATGGCCTCGGCCTGATCCTCCAACGGTTTGGGCAAGGGCGGCAGGAGCGAGACCTGCCCCTGGAGAAGTTCGTCAATCCGGCGGCAGAGCAGAGGCCAGTCGGATTCCTTGACCGGAAATTGACTTCCCAGATGCAGGAGCGTCTCCTGCTTCACCTTGGCGCCGTAGCGGACATTGTGAACGAGCCGGAACGCATGATAGGTGGTTCCGTCCTTCATGGTCCGGGTCATGGTTTTTCGGATAAACATGATGGCAGGAAACGAAGGGGGCCGGCGAAGGTTCCCACAGAAAACGCATTATGGCACTACAATCGTCCGAATCCACGAACGACGCAAAAGGAAATGGGCCAATGCAGGCTGGAATCAAAGGTTCGGGGCCAAGGTCAGGCGAAAAAAAAAACTAAAAAAGGCCCCAAAATGGGGCCTCGTGTTAAACTTGGGCTCCAGACCACCAATATCATTGAGAGCATCAACAGCAGATTGGCGCACACCACACGGCGAGTCACACGATGGACGAACTCGGATCAACGCCAACGATGGATTGCTGCCGCATGTCTGGAAATCGAACAACGATCCCTGAACCCAGTCCCGAAAGACTGGCAATGGGAAATCTTGATCCGAGCGCTGAAACGACACCAGAAAACTAAAAAACAGACGATCAGTAGAAGCTTACGTTCGCCCCCCAAACCCAACTAACTTTGGGACATCCCCCGCCCAGGTGGGCAATTTAGATCTCAGTATAAAGATACAAGGCACATTCGCTCAAACTATTACGGTAGGGTCTAAAATCATCCCATTTCACTGGTAAAAGAAAGGATCTCGTTTTTCCCCTCGCTATGCGTAAATTAGAGTTTTGTGGAAGTTAATCAGATCATTCGAGTGTAATCTTTTTGTGTTCGCAGTGTTGATGATCAATACTAATATATTGCATCACTATCCTGTTCTTCATGAACCCTCATAGAGAATCTAGCCTCGATACCAATCTGCCAGTAAAGGTGTTCGACTTCTTTTCTGGTTGTGGTGGTGCCAGTCAAGGATTTCAGGATGCCGGGATGGAGATAGCGTTTGCCCTTGACTGGGATGCGGATGCTAAATGCTCCTTCCAACTAAACTTTCCGGCAGCCACTTTCATATCCAAGGACATCCGAAAAGTAAAGGAGCAAACTATCTTTGAATTAGTCAACCATTCAAGGCCTCATCCCGTAATGTTTTGCGGTTGTGCTCCATGCCAGCCGTTCTCTAAACAGAATACGATTCGCCCGCAATCAAGTGAGGACGAACGATTTCCGTTAATCCTTGAGTTTCTGCGTTTCATTGAGCGATGCAAACCTGATATCGTCTTCGTAGAGAATGTCCCGGGTATTCAGAACGTGAGCCCAGAGTCGGAACCGCTCAATGAGTTCTTACAAGGATTGGAGCGTGCTGGATATATGAAGCCAGCATGTGCTTCAGTTCCCTTGAAGCGGTACGGAGTACCACAAAGCCGTAGTAGATTTCTACTGTTGGCAAGTCGGCATGGCGTGGTTAATCTTCCTCCCAATACCCACGGTCCAGGAACTGCTAACCCTGAGTTCGAAACTGTAAGAGACTGGATTGGTGATCTCCCCCAAATTGAAGCGGGTGAAAAACATCCGCGTATTGTAGATCATCGGGCTGCTAGGCTGTCACCACTGAATATCAAACGAATTCAGGCAACTTCTGAGGGTGGCGGACATCGAGATTGGCCTGATCACCTTCGGCTTTCTTGCCACCGTATATCTGGAGGATACACTGATGTGTACGGCCGAATGTCTTGGGACCGACCCGCATCTGGACTCACGACACGATGCATTAGTTATTCCAATGGCCGTTTCGGTCACCCTGAACAGGACCGCGCGATCAGCGTGCGAGAAGCTGCATGCCTCCAGACCTTCCCAATGGACTTCTCTTTTTCTGGTAACTTGAATTCTAAGGCACGACAGATTGGCAATGCAGTTCCAGTGAGATTGGCTAAAACCATTGGGTTTCATGTTAGAGAACATTTAACTAATATAGGCACTTGTTGAACAGCGATGGAAGCGAGTTTTAAGGCTGCGGCCCGAACATTGGACATGCTGGGTAGGCAGCAGATTGCGGGTATTCCCACAGCAATCTCTGAGTTGTTCAAGAACGCACACGATGCCGATGCAGATAAAGTTGAGGTCGACTATTATCGAAGTGAGGAGCTGTTAGTAATCCGGGATGATGGGTTTGGGATGGAATTAGAGGAATTCCAGGAAAAGTGGCTTACAGTCGCCACAGAGACCAGTATCACACGAAAGAGTGACGAAGATCGTGTGACCCGCAACGTAACCAAATCAAAGAGACCTGTATTAGGGGAAAAAGGAATTGGTCGGCTCGCTATCGCGACCATTGCTCCACAGGTATTGATTCTCACACGTGCCAAACGTAACGGGGTATTATCCGATCTCACAGCAGCTTTTCTGAATTGGCAGATCTTTGAGTGTCCTGGCCTGAGTCTCCAAGATATTCGGATCCCGCTTCGAACATTTCCCGGTGGTAGCTTGCCAGGTGATGGAGATGTGGCAGAAATGGTATCTCATTTTCGAGACATGAATACCCATTTGATTAAGATTTTGGGTGAGAAAAAGAGGAAACAAATGGAGGATAACCTTAACAAGTTTGGCGTTAATCCATTAAGGCTCTTTAGCCACATAGGTGAACTTTCGCTTCTCAACCAAGGTCACGGTACTCACTTTTATCTTCTCCCCTTGGATGAAAACCTAGAATATGACATAGCCGAGAGTCCCAATGCAGATAAGGTAGCACCGATACAGGAAGCATTATTGGGTTTCACCACTCCGTCATTTGCTACCGAAGACAAACCGGTCATCAAAACTGCTTTCAGAGTCCACGATACGGATGGAAGTTATGAAGATCTCATCGATTCGGATAAGTTTTTTACCCGTGCCGAATATGAAAATGCAGATCATCGGATTTGGGGAAAATTTGACGATAGGGGGCAATTCAGGGGTAATGTGTCTGTGTACGGCGAAATAAGAGAAGACCACGTAATCAATTGGAAAGGCGGAAAAGGAAAGAAGACTGCCTGCGGTCCATTTCATGTCAAATTTGCTGCAATTGAGGGTGCAGCAAGGCATTCGACCTTACCATCCACTGAGCATGCCCACATGCTATCAAAGACCAGAAAAATTGGAGGTTTATACATCTACCGTGATGGAGTACGTATTCAGCCGTATGGGACCACGGATTATGATTGGCTAGAAATTGAACTCCGGCGCACAAAGAGTGCGTCCTATTACTATTTTTCCTATCGACAGATGTTTGGTATTGTGGAAGTCGACTCTATTCACAATACACATCTCAGCGAGAAAGCAGGTCGCGAGGGATTTCGTGAAAACCTAGCATATCGACATCTGCGAGATATCCTCAAGAATTTTCTTGTTCAGGTTGCAGCAGATTTCTTTCGTGAGGAAGGAGTTTATGCCGAGAGATTTACAAGTCGTAAGCAACAATTGGAAGAAGCTGAACGACACCGACGGGCGAGGGCGAAGAAGGTTAACGCTAAACGGAATAAGTTCGAGAATGAGTTGCGTGGTTTCTTTGAGAAGATAGAGAAACAGAAGCCACATGAATCAGCCATGGAACTAATGGTAGAAGTTGAAGAGCGGGTCAGGCAAGCAGCTAGTGATAAGGACCAAAAGCGTGCGGTTAAGCGAGTCCTAGAGATAGAACGTTCGGCAAGAAACTCATTGATGGAATTGGAGAATGGCTATCGAATTACCAAACCGAGAATAGGTATGAGTAAGCGTCTGGCAAGAGAATGGAATGATTATCAAGAAGCATTTGAAAGTCTTCGTGAGGGGATAGGCAAGGTTCGGGATATTATCGAAAGTACCATTACAATAGAAGTGGACAAGATTGGGATTGATGTAACTGCCAGAGAGCGCTTGGAATCGGTTCTTGAGGATATTGCGGGAAAAGCTAGACAAGAGGTTAGGAAGCAGCGTCAGGATATTGAGGAGAAAGTTAAAATCATTTCTGATACTACTCGGACGCTAATCAGAGAATGTGTTCAGGATATTGAAACGACCATTCGTGATGTAACGACGCAGTTTAATCAGCGAGATTTTTCAGATCTGGATGAGCAGCAATTAATGATTGAACGTTCTTCTTTAGAAATACAGATCCTAGAGGCTGAAAAAATTGCGCTGCGGAAACTTGAGTTTGTTCGAACACAGCTTGATGCCATCAATTTCCGAGGTGATACATCTATTGTTGATGAACTTGCAGCCATTGAGGAAAGCAATATTGCATTGAAGGAGCAGGCCGCGATTGATTTCCAACTTGCCCAACTTGGTATGGCGATTGAGATTATAAGCCATGAGTTTGGTGCTGCAATTCGGACCGTTAGATCTGGGATTCGGGGTCTGAAACCTTGGGCCAATCTGAATAATGAATTGTTGCCTCTTTATCAAAATATCCGCAATGGCTTTGAGCATCTTGATGGGTATCTTAGCCTATTTGCACCGCTACAAAGGAGACTCCATCGCAGAGCGGTTAACATTCACGGGGGGGAAATATTTGATTTCCTGATGCGACTTTTTGGTCAGCGTCTGTCCAGACATCGTATTGAGTTTGTTCAGACAGACTCATTTGCTACCATTAAGGTGCGAGGATATCGATCATCTTTCTACCCTGTGTTTGTCAACCTCATGGACAATGCAATCTACTGGCTTTCAGGTCTGAACGAGCGTTATGAGCGTAAAATCCAACTTGATGCATCGCAGGAGTTAATTCGCGTATCCGATTCTGGACCGGGTGTTCATGTCAGAGATAGGAACGACATCTTTGACCTTGGATTCACGAGAAAGCCCGAAGGTCGCGGAATGGGGTTATACATCGCTAAGAAAACGCTGCGCGAGATTGGATATGATTTGATTCTTGAGGAGAATGTACGGGATTGGAGTACAACATTCCTGATCAAGCCGATTAAGGATGAGGAAAAAGAAGACAGCCCCGATGAGTGATTTTGCAGAGCATTGTCAGAAGATTGCCCAACGTTTCTTATTGACGGCAATTGTTGTTGACGATGAACTTAGTCTGCCCCAGTCTCCTCCACCACACGGCAATCTAGAAACCCCGAGTTCAGGCACTGTCACCTCAGGGGGGGAATCGGGGAACCAACAGCAACTTCGATCTCTCAACGTTGATCAAATCACAGCCTCTTTTTCCCGTAATAGCATGGTCTGCGGCGTCGTATCGCCACAGGAAGGGCATGATGATATTCTTGCTAAGACTATATCGCGTGCGGATATTATTATCCTGGACTGGCGACTGGGTCAAAGACCTAGAGATACTGCTTTGCCATTATTGAAACAGATTCTTTCGGAGGGGCCACAACATCAACTTCGGCTGATTGCGATTTATACTGGAGAAAATAATCCAGGGGGAATTCTTGAAGAGATAGCGAATAACATTGAGGGATTCGAAACAAACGGTCGAGATACCCCCGTAAATCGTAGTTCCCATATGATTGATTTTGGTGCCTGCCGGATCGTGTTATACTTAAAGGATGGTACGCATACTGTAGATGTCAGTCCTAACCGTGTGGTGAGTGAGGGAGATTTACCCGATCGGCTTATCAGTGATTTTACGAATAAAGTTGAAGGACTTCTGCCTAGTGTGGTAATGACCGCACTAACCGCAGTGAGAGAAAACATTTACAGGGTTCTGGAGCGATTTGGATCAGATCTTGATCCTGCATTCCTGACACATCGGGCATGTCTATACCATCCCCAAGAATCAGAGCAGCATATCGTGGAACAAATTGCCAGTGAGCTTCACGGTATTATGAACGACGCTATTACCGAGTCAAGTCCGGCAGGAATTGAGGCAATTAAACATTGGTTTTCGGGGACATTTGAAGATGATAAGGTGATTTTCAGTTCTAAAGAAAGGCATCCCGTAGCGAAAGTATTGGACATGTTGGGACACGGGCTTGAAGATGGAGAAAATCGTCTCTTGAATCCCAACAAAAAATTTGACATTCTGTCTCATGGATTCTCAAAAGGTTCAGAAAACGGTGGTGACCTTGATCGCCGACTTGCATCAGCGATGAGTTTTCGGCAGGTGCTAGGTCAAAAACAGAGGCAGCTAACGATGGGAACGGTAATTCACTGTGCCGAATCAGATAGCGAAGAGTTTCTGATTTGCGTTACACCTAAATGCGATAGTGTCCGATTGAGAGGGAAGACATCTTTCTTGTTTCTTCCTTTATCCGATCCAAAGCAGGGGACAATTCAGATTGTTGTGCCAGTTAAAGAAAACAATTTTCGACGTATGTCCATATCTACGAAACCTTCGGATTGGCGTATTATGGATTTCGAGCCCGATTCTGGGCAGCAATGTGTACTTGCATGCCTAGACAATTCTGATCATACCTTCACGTTCCAAGAGGTCAATAAGGAACAAAAATATCAGTGGGTAGGGGAACTTAAACCGGAATTTACCCAGTCCCTCGCCCAAGCAATTGCAGCGAGAATGTCGCGAGTACCACTGAACAAATCTGAATGGCTCAGACGATCCGAGAGAAAAGGATAAACTGAGCCCAGCATAAAAACCCTTCAAATCGAAGTGATCGCGTCGGGTTGCCGTCATCATTCACTCCGGTTCGTATTGCGTTGAAATTCAATCAATCTACTTCTGCAATACGATACCGAGGAGGTCAAGTTTTTGAGGTTCCATCCCCTTTGCGTCTGATGCAGAGAGATAATCTCTCCCGTACCGGGCCGATCAAGTTTTATGTATGGCTTCTCTGATCAGATATCGCGGGAAAATATACTCAATAAATCCAGCGCACGCTATGCGACGGTGACGGATGAATCAAGATAGACATCCTGAATCGCATTCAGAATACCAACGCCATCTTCCATCGGACGCTGAAATGCCTTGCGACCGGAAATCAACCCCATGCCGCCAGCACGCTTATTGATCACAGCAGTCTTGACAGCCTGCTGTAAATCGTTTGCCCCGGATGCACCACCCGAATTAATCAGTCCACAACGTCCCATATAGCAATTGGCAACCTGATAGCGGGTAAGATCAATCGGATGGTCACTGGCCAGCTTTGTGTAAATACGTTCATCAAACTTGCCGTAACTGGAGCCGCCATAATTCAATGCAGCATACCCTCCATTCGAGGTAGGTTGTTTTTGCTTAATAATATCGGCTTCAATGGTCACGCCCAGATGATTGGCCTGACCGGTAAGGTCGGCAGATGCTTCGTGGTTCACACCATCAATCTTGAAAGCACTGTTGCGTACATAACACCATAGAATGGTCAGCATCCCAAGTTCATGTGCAAAGGCAAAGGCCTCGGTTACTTCCTGCAGTTGCCGGTTAGAACCCTCAGATCCAAAATAAATGGTAGCCCCTACACCAATACAACCCATATCCCATGCATTCTGAATACTTGCAAAGGGGATCTGATCGTGTGAGTTGGGATAACTCAGCAACTCGTTATGGTTGAACTTCAGGATGAAAGGGATTTTATGTGCATATTTGCGTGCCACGGCTCCTAGGACCCCATAAGTTGAAGCCACACCGTTGCATCCCCCTTCAATCGCCAGTCGGACAATGTTTGCGGGGTCAAAATACACTGGATTTGGTGCGAAGGAAGCACCTGCAGAATGTTCAATTCCCTGATCAACCGGAAGAATAGATACGTAACCTGTCCCAGCTAGTCGCCCTGAGTTAAACAGGGTGTGCAGAGAGCGGAGTACACGAGGGTTCCGGTCTGAGCCTGCCCAGACTTCGTCAACAAAGTCAGGTCCTGGTAAATGCAGGTTCTCATGCGGGATCGTGGTACACTTGTGTGTTAAAAGATTTTCTGCTGAATCCTCAAGGATCTCAGCGATATTTGTATTTAGCACTTCAGCCATCAGGAAGAAAATTGATTGAGTTCAAATTTAAGGTGAAGAGTGATTTAATCACCCATCAAAAGGGTTTTACGCTTTAAATGCATTAATTATTCTGTACACGGAACTCGTCGGGCAGGCTTGAAGGATCTGTCATCCAATTTTCTAGGTTCCGTCCAATATGTGATCCGAGCAATAGCCCCTTTGATCCCAGCCCAGTCAGGACCCAGACATTGCTGGTCAGTGGGCCGACCATCGGGAGCCTAGTTCCGGGAACTCCAACCCGGATCCCTGCAGATGCGCTTAAAATTTTTGCGGATGCCACAGAGGGGATCATCTGTTGGATTAGAGCAAGAATTTTTGCAATTCCCTCTTCGGTCGGTTTCAGATCGCACGGTGCGTGCTCATAGGTGGTTCCAAGAATCAGTCCATTCTTGATTGGAACCGCGTAACCGTATCCACTGACTGGAAGTGGGATCTCGGTTGAGAGGGATACGTGAACCAGCTGTCCCTTGGTGCAGTGAAGAATCAGATTCCTCAGTTTTGGGATGGATTGATATCCAGCACCGACTGCGAGAATCAGCTTTTTTGTTTTCAGGGATCTATCCGAGTCCAATATTACAGTGACTTCCGAACCACGATCTTCCCAATTGGCGAGGTTATTATGGATCACCGTGCAGCGGGGGGGCAGTGAGGTAATCAGACTATCCAACATTTGTGGTATATCTGCCACACCTCCTTTTGTGATTGCTGCACCAAATGGGGCGGTGATAGATGGATACATCCCATCTACCTGGTCAGGTTGGAGCCAGATAAATGAGCCAGGTTTCTCTAGGGAAATTGCGCGAAAAAGCGAAGCCTGAACCTCGCTGAGAGCGGGGCGCAGAATGCCACATGGGTTAAAGGTCTCAAGTGCGCCTGCGCGGCATAATGTATGCAGAAAATCCTCATACGCAACACCTGCATTCCAGAATCCTCCCATCCGCTGTCCGGCGAATGGATTGACCAGTCCCGCAGCAACTGTAGAGGCTGCCGGAGCAGTTCCCGAGAGTAGGGCGACTCTTTTCGAGTCAGACAAATATAAAGCCGCACAGGTGCCGCCTAATCCGGCACCGGCGATGATGATATCAAGTGTTGAATCCTGGAACAGCTTTATAACGTCAGGGTAGCAAGGGGGCCGTTGTCATGTGCCCGTAGCTCAGCTGGATAGAGCGTCTGACTACGGATCAGAAGGTCGGGGGTTCGAATCCTCCCGGGCATACTACCGAAAACGTCCCGAGAAACGTTGAAAGCAGCAATTCTGGGACGTTTTTCTGTTTACGTCGTTTCGGCCATATTTACAACCTTTTGCAAGTAATCGCAAGAATTTATGGCCTATGTGGCTCCCTAGAGCTAATACCCCATCGCCGCTCACCTCCCAGTCCAGCTTTTCGCGCGGGTAGCGGTTCTCAGGCCGCAATGTTTCTAGTATCTCGAGCAGTTCCACGACGTCATCTTTCCGAGAAATTCGACCGTAGCCCAAACATTGTTTCCATCTCCTCCAGGAATGTATCCGGCCTAATTACATGCTACTTAAAGGGCGGGTACATGAGCTTGCGGCAGATGTGGTTCCGGTAATGGATAGCACTGGCCGCCAACTCAGAGGCGGAACACGCAGTGCTTGCAGGGGGTTCATGATCGCCGGGCCGAAAGTCGCCTGTGTTGCCGCATATTACACCGGCATCATCCCCTATCAAAACACATACTATACGCTCCAAACGAGGATATAAAGATGATACGTAAGGCCCTTGTTTTCATGGTCATGGGGTTCATTCTGTCCAGCGCACTGCCAGCCTCTGGGCAGACACCGGTCCTGCGGTCTGCCTACCACGACTACCGCGTCGTTACGGTAACCCAAGGCCTCGAACGCCCCTGGTCTATCGCTTTTCTGCCCGGGGGCGACATGCTGGTCACCGAACTCCCGGGGCGACTCCGGATCGTTCGGGAGGGAAGGTTACTGGAGGAGCCGGTAGCCGAAGTCCCCGAGGTCTTGGCTCAGGGCCAGGGCGGACTGCTTGATGTGGTTCCGCATCCAGACTTTACGTCGAACCGCCTGATCTACCTCAGTTACTCAAAGCCCCTGGCTGACACCGAAGGGGCGACGACGGCCGTCGTGCGAGGCCGACTTGAAGACGACCGCCTCACCGAAGTCGAGCAAATCTTTGAGGCAGACTCGCGGGGACGGGGACACTACGGTTCTCGCCTAGTCTTCGACGGGAACGGTTACCTGTTTATTACTGTCGGAGACCGCCAGATACCACCTCAGGGAGACCTGGAGGCTCACCCGGCACAAGATCTTTCCAACCACCACGGCACGGTCATTCGCATCCACGATGATGGGCGCGTCCCTACAGATAACCCCTTCGCTGGCCAAGCTGGGGCACAACCAGAGATCTGGAGCTACGGGCATCGGAACGCACAGGGGATGGCGATCCATCCGGAAACGGGCGACCTATGGCTCAATGAGCACGGCCCCCAAGGCGGAGATGAACTCAATCTGATACGGCCTAGCCTCAACTATGGATGGCCCGTAGTCGGCTATGGGGTAAACTACCGCAGCGGCACGGCTATCCACGAAGGAATCTACCGCGAAGGGATGGAACCGCCCGTACATTTCTGGGTGCCGTCGATCGCCGCCTCAGGGTTGTTGATCTATACCGGGGATCGTTTTCCCGCATGGCGCGGCAACTTCTTCGTGGGCGGCCTGTCGGGCCAACAACTGGCGCGTCTGACCCTTGATGGTCAAGAGGTTGAGCAGGAGGAGACGTTACACTTTGGCAGAGGCCGTATCCGTGATGTCCGCCAGGGACCGGATGGCTACATCTACCTGGCTATTGATGACCGGCAGGGGGGCTTGACACCGGTGGTGAGGTTAGAGCCTGCAGACGCGCACTGACTTTGAGGGGAATACCGGTCCATGGTGGTTCGTCGGCCGGTTTCTCTCGGTGCCTGACTACGGATTAGAAAGTCAGGAGCTCGAATCCTCTTGGGTATACAGAGTCAACCTCTAGGATTCGTCGTACCCGCAGATTAGCGGCTAACTCGCCCAGATGTATCGCCGGATAGCAGTTTTTCTACCTCTGCCACGGTTACTTGGTTGAAGTCGCCCGGGATGGTATGCTTGAGACAGGATGCGGCAACGCCAAAATTCAGGGCTCTCTGATCATCTCCTTCAAATGACAGGAGCCCGTAAATGAGACCCCCACCAAACGAATCGCCTCCGCCAACCCGGTCAACAATTGGCGTGACCTCATAAGTAGGTCCATGGAGGAGTTCCGATCCGTTCCATAGAACGCCTGACCAGATATTATGTGAAGCGCTGATCGAGCTTCTTAGTGTGGTCACTGCACGTTTGCAGCGCGGGAAAATCTCCATCAGTTGTCTCCCCACCGATTCGTATGCAGAAGCATCCAGATGGCCACTTCGGACTTCTACTCCCTCAGGGTGAATCCCAAAAACTTTTTGGGCATCTTCTTCATTGCCGATAATCACATCAGAGAAAGAAACCAGCCCGGGCATAACTTCTGCGGGAGTTTTTCCCCACTTCCATAGCCGTCCCCGGTAATTGAGATCAACCGAAATCGTCAGGTCATGACGGCTGGCCGCCTCAAGAGCTTCTTTGACAGTCAATGCGGCTGTTTCGGAGATCGCAGGTGTAATTCCTGTCCAATGGAACCAATCCGCTTCAGAAAAGACCTCGTCCCAGTCAATCATTCCGGGCGTGATAGAAGCTATTCCCGAATGTGCACGGTCATAGAGGACCTTGCTTGCTCGTGCAGATGCACCTGTTTCCAGGAAATAGATACCCAAACGCTCACCCCCTCGCCGGATGAATTGTGTGTCAATCCCAAATGCCGCTATAGCCCGGATTGCACTGGTCCCCAACTCGTTGGATGGCACCCGGGATACAAACGTGATAGGGATTCCATACTGGGACAAGGAGACAGCAACGTTTGCTTCGGCCCCTCCATAACATGCATCAAAGGACGACGCTTGGGTGAATCTTTGGAATCCTGGGGTAGAAAGCCTCAGCATAATTTCCCCGAAGGTGACGCAGCGTTTCATTTTCGATCGAGTTGTATGATTTAAATAGGGTGATAGAGGGAACCTACATTGCCCATTCTGGAATCGTTCCGGTCTCAATTCCAAATGCCCACAAGATCAGGGAATAGGCGCAGATGGTAATCAACAGGAGGAAAGCGAAGTTCAGTGCAAGACCTGCACGTGCCATTTCAAAGACGGTAACACGCCCACTCCCGTAAACAATCGCGTTAGGTGGTGTAGCGACGGGAAGCATGAAGGCACAACTGGCTGCCAAGGCCGCAGGGACTGCCATGAGTAAAGGGCTTTCTCCAACGGCCAACGCCAGAGCAGCTAGGACAGGCAAGAACGTTGCTGTGGTTGCCGTATTGCTGGTGATTTCTGTAAGAAAAACAATGATCCCGGTTGTCATAAGGATAATCAGGATCGTTGGGAACCGCTGCAGAGGTTCCAGTGACTCACCGAGCCAGGCAGCAAGACCACTCCCGGAAACAGCACCTGCCAGACTAAGGCCCCCTCCGATCAGAATCAATGCCCCCCATGGCAGTTGTTTTGCGGTTTCCCAGTCCTGTACAAAAATCCCCCGCTTGAAGTCAATGGGAATAACAAACAGCGATAAGCCTCCGATCATCGCAATCCCGGCATCCGTGAGCCCAGGGATCCACGGAGTAAGCAAGGGACGTGTGATCCAGAGTAGTGCAGTAATCAGAAAAACAATACCGACAATTTTCTCCCCCTTCTTCACCGGGCCAAGCTTATCCCGCTCACGTTCAATCAAGTCAGCACTTCCAACCAGATCATTCTTGGCAAATGAATAGAGAACCTTTGTAATCATGAAAAACACAATGGGGACACCAACCAAAACAATTGGAGCCCCAACTGATAGCCATTTCGTAAAAGTGATCGTGTATCCGTATTCGCGTTCGAAAAATGCACTGATAAATGCATTGGGGATGGTGCCAATGAGGGTCCCCATCCCACCTATGTTTGCTGCATAGGCAACGCCTAACAGTAATGCAACCGCAAAGTGGTGCTTAAACCGTTCACTGCTACTCTCAGTATCGGCCAGTGCAATGACGGAAAGGGCAACGGGAAGCATCATCAAGGTCGTGGCAGTATTACTCACCCACATGCTCAGTCCTGCGGTTGCAATCATGAATCCTGCAATCAAAGCCTGTGGTCCTGTACCTGCACGCGCGATAATCCACATGGCAATCCGCCGATGTAATCCCCATCTCATCATGCTCAAGGCGATCATGAATCCTCCCATGAACAAAAAGATGATCGGGTGGGCATAAGGCTCTGCGGTTTCCTGGAGGGTACGGACACCTAAAATGGGAAATAACGCCAAGGGTAGAAGCGAAGTAGCGGGAATGGGGATAGACTCACAGATCCACCATGTCGCCATCAGCAGTGCGAGCCCTGCTGTGTACCACGCGGTTGCTGCAAGGCCATCTGGTGGCGGCAGGAAAAGAACAATGATCAACCAAAGGGGACCCAGGAACAGTCCCACATATTGGCGTAATCCGTAAGAGGAGGGTATCTCCATAATTCCCTTAAATTACACTTTTATCCGCAGTTAACGCCTTAACCCTTCTATGTCAGCACTCTCTTGTATTCTCGGATTGGACGTATCCACCACTGCATCCAAAGCCGTTTGTATCAATTCCGAAGGCACCGTCCTTGCACAGGCATCAAATGAACATCAGTTATCCAGCCCATATCCACTCTGGAGCGAACAGGATCCCGAAAATTGGTGGCACGCCATGTGCGAGAGTATTCGCAGTGTTCTGTTGTCCGTTGATGCAACAGCGATACAGGCGATCGGGTTGACCGGCCAAATGCATGGCTTGGTCTTGCTGGATTCCCACGGAGAAGTACTTCGCCCAGCCATGCTTTGGAATGATGGCAGGGCTGGAAAGCAATGCGAAATGATCCGTGAACGAGTAGGGTTGAAGCACCTTGTTGCAACCACAGGGAATGATGCATTTACGGGCTTCACGGCACCGAAGCTCTTGTGGGTTCATGATCAGGAACCGGAATGTTATGCAAAAATTGCTCAAGTCTTATTGCCCAAAGATTATATCCGCTGGAAGCTGAGCGGTGCGTATGCAACAGATCGGGCGGGAGCAGGTGGGACTTTGCTGTTGGATCTTTCAACTCGCACCTGGGCAGTGGACTTGCTTAGAGACCTTGAGATTCCGGAAGCCTGGTTTCCGCCAACACATGAGGGTACCGAGGCTACAGGCATTATTGATCGAAAAGGTGCATTGGAGACGGGCCTCCCAGAGGGAATACCAGTTTATGCAGGGGGCGGAGATCAGGCCGCACAAGCAGTTGGTGTAGGAGCAATTCATCCCGACACCTGGGCCGTGACTCTGGGGACCTCCGGGGTTGTTTTTGCTCCGTCGAAGGATCCACGTACCGAACCACTCGGACGTGCCCATGCATTCCCACACGCGGTTCCCGAAACTTGGCATATGATGGGCGTCATGCTCAGTGCGGCGGGCAGCCTTCAATGGTATCGGGATACACTTGCAAGCCATATTTCGTTTGAGCAATTACTTGAAGAAGCTGCAGGGGTGGAGCCGGGAAGTGAAGGACTTTTCTTCTCACCTTACCTCAGTGGGGAGCGTACCCCACATGCTGATCCACTGGTCAGGGGCAGCTTTATCGGGCTCACCTCTCGGCATACCCGTGGTCATCTCACAAGGGCGGTTCTTGAGGGGGTAGCTTACGGCTTAAGAGATAATTTGCAGCTTCTCCACGACGCGGGACTGTCGGCTCCTGAGCGGATCAGGATTTCCGGTGGTGGAGCAAAAAGCACATTATGGCGGCAGATCCTCTCGGATATCATGCGACACCCGCTGAGCGTGGTCGAAGTAACCGAAGGGGCAGCAATGGGAGCAGCATTGTTAGCGGGGACCGGCGTAGGTATCTGGGATTCCGTGCAGGCAGCTTGTGATTCAACGATTTCTGTTCACGAGCAATCTTTTCCCGGAGATGCAGAACCCGTGTATGCTGGCCTACATGAGCAGTTCAAGGAACTCTATCCACGACTAAAAGGATTTTACGGCACTTAGGTGGTTATTTGTACTTACTCTCGTGGCGATAGCGTACTCCGATCGTTCCGAGTGGGGCATTGGCACGAGTTCCAATGCTGAGTGGGTCAGCGCCCCGTTCCTGATAGAGAAAGTAGGCTGCACCAGCAACCATAGCACCGTTATCCATACACAAATCATTTCTTGGAGTGAAAATCTCGTAGCCATATTTTTTTGCGGCATATTGCAGTGCTTTTCGAAGGGGAGTATTCAATGCAACGCCACCGGCCAGCGTAATTTGGCGGAGTTGGTGTTCCTGGGCGATCCGCATGGCTTTGGAAACCAATAGATCAATGATTGCCTGCTGGAAGCTCGCACAGAGGTCCGCCTGATTCAGATCGGGGTCTCGGTCAATTGCTGCAATGACGGCTGTTTTTAAGCCACTAAAACTGAACTCTCCATCAGGGCTGTTGATCAGTGGGCGGGGGAAATCATATGCATTTGGGTTTCCTTTTTCTGCCAGTTTTTCGATGGCTGCTCCACCGGGGTAGCCTAGTTTCAGATGACGAGCCACTTTGTCAAGCACTTCGCCCGCAGCGTCATCCCGTGTATGGCCAAGCAACTCGTACGTGCCATGAGAAATCACTTTGAGCAGGAGCGTATGGCCTCCTGCAACCGTGAGACACAGAAACGGAAAACGAAGTTCATTGGAGCGGCCCATAAGGTTGGAATATATATGTCCTTCCAAATGATGGATTCCAATCAGTGGGATACCACAGGCCAAGGCAATTGACTTTGCAGCAGAGACTCCAACCACCAGGGAAAGCATCAGTCCTTGGTGATGAGAAACCGCGACCGCATCAAGGTCCGAAAAAGAGATCCGGGCCTTTTCCAGTGCCAACTCAAGAATAAAATTAATTTTGGCTGTATGCTCCCGGGCTGCGATCACGGGGACGATCCCTCCAAATCGGTCATGCGCTTCGTATTGCGATGCAATAACGTTTGAGAGCACTTCGTGTCCGTCTTTCACGACAGCCACCCCCGTATCGTCGCAGGAAGTATCAATCCCTAAAATTCGCATAGATCAGATCAGTGAGATGCATCTTGCTCCACATGAGATGGCTGCAGGTAGGCAGGGGTGAGTGACTTGATGTCCGCACCTTCGATACTGCCAGAAGTTTTCATGGCAGCAATTAAAGCTTCCGGCCGGAGACGGTCTATGGAGAGGTACTTGTCATTTCCCGAAAACCGTTCCTTGAAGGTATCACCATATTCAAGAATATGGACTGAATTTGAATCTGCATGGATTTGTTGGATCACGGCATCCACGGAGCCTACTGCCATTTCCTGGGAGTCGGACGCTGAATATCGCGCATAGTAGCACCGGTTACGCCCGGCATTCATGAGTACCCAGGAAGGTTTAGAACAACTCGCTGCCAGTGCATCGAGCGTATAGATTGGTACCAGAGGAGTTTCCAGTATCTGTGCCAGTGTTTTGGCTGCCGTAACCCCAATGTTTAATCCTGTCCAGGAACCCGGGCCAATAACTACGGCGATACGGCCGAGATCCTGGGGAGTGAGGTGCAAATTTTCAAGGGCTGTATGGATTTGCTCATGTAAATGTTCGGCAGGGCGATCACGGAGAATACAACTGGTGGATAGCTGATACCCCTCCGTGATCAGGACTGTAGTAGATGGACCGGATGTGTCAAAAACCAGTGTTCGCATGATTTGACAGTTTATTGAGCAGATCCATGTAATGTGGAGAAGGAGAGGACACCCTGAAGTTTCTCAGATTTTCATTCTGTCCAAGTGAGATGGAAATTTCTAGGAATTTGGGGACCAGTTTGGACAGGAATTTGGATGCCCATTCGACAACTACAATGTGATTCGGGTTCTCAAACAGCTCTTGGAAGAGCATGAAGTCTGCATTCGTCAAGGTGCTGAGCCTGTAAAAGTCAATGTGAACCAGTGTACGACTCCCGAGAGAGTACTCTTGAACCAGGGTGTAGGCTGGGCTGGTCACATGGGTTGTTGAGGGGATGCCAAGTCCTTGGGCTAGTCCTTGCACGAAGCAGGTCTTGCCTACCCCGAGTGGGCCATCGAGTCCCACGACGGATGATTTGGGTAACCAGGCACCAATCAGGCGACCTAGAGATTGGGTTTCAGAGGGGCTGAAAGTTACGAGCTCAACCAAGTTGTCATAGGAATTCTTGGCGCTGTGCAACGCCGATTGTCGTGCAGGGTTGCCCGTTAGTTACTGATCGTAGTGTATCTTTGTGTTTGAATCAGACCATTAGATCTATGAGATTGTACTGGATAGTGCCACTGTTTATCCTTGCTGCCTGCCAATCTGAGCCGCAGGTTATAACAGAGTCCGAGACGGAAACGGAATATGTCCGATCCCAATCGGCTGAAGATGCGGTTGTGTATATCATTACGCCTGAGGATGGGGATGTCGTACAGAGTGGCATGGTGAATGTTAAATTTGGTTTATCCGGTATGGGAGTCGCGCCAGCCGGCATTGAATTCCCTAACTCGGGTCATCACCACCTATTGGTGAATGCGGTAGACGCACCGTCTATGGATATGCCGATCCCGACAGATTCAGTTCATATCCATTTTGGACTTGGGCAGACAGAAACCACATTGGAATTAGGCCCCGGCACCTATACACTTCAGTTACTCCTGGGAGATTACAGCCATACCCCTCATGATCCGCCCGTGATGTCAGAACCCGTGACCATCACCGTTGAGTAGCGCTGACGGAGGCAGTTCGCGTCTGCAGAGTGCTTGCAAAATACTCCAACGCATGGATCTCACTGTAGATATAGGTTGAGATGATAGAGGTGTGGATTGCCAGAGGACGCGAATGAGGTCAGGGAAAGCTCAGCAGGGAGGGAACATTTTATGGCTCCGTCGCGATCTTCGCTTGATTGACCAACCGGCGTGGCACGTTGCACTTGAGAAGCCGGGTCCAGTTTGGCCAGTATTTATCCTTGATCCTTTGATTGAATCTACTTACGGTGCAGCACCGAAGTGGCGGCTTGGAGGGAGCTTACATTCGTTGGCAGCGAGTATCGAAAAGCAGAACAGCCGTCTACTTCTCCGGCGTGGGGACGCATTGGAAATTCTTCGTGCATTGATTCGGGAGACGGGTGCCAAACATGTTGTCTGGTCCAAGCTGTATGATCTGCAGTCTAGAGAGAGAGATGAAGCGGTGCGGGTTGGCTTAAATACGCATGGGGTGGCCGTCCATCAGGTGAATTCCAGTCTATTGTTTGAACCCTGGACCGTGCGAACGCAGACCGGTGGTTTTTACCAGGTTTATACCCCTTTTTGGCGGGCAGTACGCCATCGGCAGATATCATCTCCTTTAGGTGCTCCAGCCGATTTATCGCCGCCTCAGGATTGGCCGGGCAGTGATTTGCTCTCTGACTGGAAGCTTGGTGCTGAGATGTACCATGGTGCTGCAGTGGTCTCCCGTTTTGCACGAGTGGGGGAGAAGGCTGCCTATGAACGCCTTGAGCGCTTTATCGAAAACTCCATCGATCGTTATAAATCAGAAAGAGACTATCCAGGCAAGAAAACAACTTCAAGGTTGTCTGAGAATCTCACTTACGGGGAAATTTCGCCGAGAATGATTTGGCATGCTGGTAAGCATGCATGGGAGGAAACAGGGAATAAAGAGGAGGCGGAGCATTTTCTGAAAGAAGTAGTCTGGCGTGAATTTGCCTATCACCTCCTATACCATACCCCTCATATTGTCAATAAGAATTGGCGACCGCAGTGGGATAATTTTCCGTGGCGCGAGGATAACGAGGATGCGGAAGCATGGCGGCGAGGGATGACGGGGATCGAGATCGTGGATGCCGCAATGCGCGAAATGTATGTGACGGGTACGATGCATAATCGTACCCGTATGTTGGCAGCCAGTTTTTTAACGAAACACCTGATGACCGGATGGAAGATCGGGGAGCAGTGGTTCCGTGAGTGTTTGATTGACTGGGATATTGCTGCCAATGCAATGGGTTGGCAGTGGACGGCGGGTTCAGGTCCTGATGCTGCGCCATACTTTCGAGTTTTTAATCCGAAGCTTCAGGCCGAGAAATTTGACCCTGACCACAGTTACAGAGACAGATTTATTGCCGAGGGACACTTGTTGCCTCACGAGGATGCACTAAGTTATTTTGAGGCGGTCCCCAAGTCCTGGACTCTCTCTCCTGATCAGCCTTACCCCACTCCGATTATTGATTTAGGAGAAGGAAGAAAACGGGCAATGGAGGCTTACAGCAGGTACCGTCAAGCGTAGGCAAAAGGAGCATAAGTCAACCAGGGCCTTGGAATGCCCGGGTGATCTCTTCTGCTAAATGCCAGGTGATTTTTTTCACGCTCCTGCAGTCAAAGACCTTCCTCCCATATACTTCAGAATAGAACGGGAACCCTCTCAGAAGGAACGTAGCCGTTGCTTCTCTAGGGACCGAGTTTTACTTGAGTCAGAAGACATTTTACCACAGGTAAGGCAAAACGTCAGTTGCTAATCATCAAGGAGTTCAATATTATTGCCGCGCACAATACCGACCAATGGAGTGAATACAGCATCACCATTGTCATCAAAGGAAAATGGACCGTAAATCGTATCTACATTACGCATTGCAGATAGTTTTTCCCTGACTGTGTTGTTGGAAATATTCTCGGGAGTAACTTCCATGATCGCTTTCAAAAGAAGATTCGCTGCGGCGTACGTCCGTGCATGAACGTCACTCGGGATCTCATTGTATCGTGCCTGATGATCTTTTACATACGCTTGGCTTGCAGGATGATTGCTACGTGCAATCCATACGTGAAGTGCCAGAATGCCTTCGGTCGAAGATGGAGCCGATTCGCGGGCCAAACGAATATCAGATGAACTCAATAGTGTCATCACAAATGGTAGATCTGTAACACCTAACTCGTGAGCTTTCAGGATAAAGTTATGGCGGTCAGGAGCGAGCCCGAAAAAGAAAAGAGCATCCAGATTCGGGGTTGCATTGGTAAGTGTATTAATCTGAGGTGTCAGATCGGGTACAGGGTCACCGCCCGATCGGTTAAAAGCCTGCTTCACTTTGATGGACACTCCACTGATTTTATTAATCTCTTCAACAAGCTTATCCTCGGCGCTTTGAGAAAACCGATCATCTGCATTGGATAAGATCCCAATGTTTTGGTAGTTGAGATATTCTTGGGTTGCACGTACCCCGGCTGGTATTAGGATATCAACAGTAAGTGAAGATCGGAAGAGCCAATCAGACTTGGCGGCCAATCCTTGTGCGGCAGAAGCAGGGGCAATGGTAACAATACCGGCTTCATCAATGAGAGGAATAATATGATTTGTATTGGTGGAGGTATAGGGCCCTATGATAAATACAGCCCTAGAGATAAGGCTGCGGAACGCATCCTCAGCACCTTCAGTGGTGCTTTTGGTGTCCTCAAACAAGAGTCGAAAGGGTGGGTTTCCCTCGGCAAGGCTCTCATTTGCAAGAGCGACAGCCATTTCTGCCGCAACACGCATATCCTGTCCAGTACGAGCCAAGCTACCCGTCAGGGGGGCTGCGAGGCCAATGGCGACTTCCGAGACTTGATCGTTACTTGAGCTGTCACATGCATTCAAGGTTAGAACAAGCAGGGCAGAGAGACTGACAAATAAAATTCTCATGACATAAGGGTAGTTTAATCGAAAGTGGGCACCTTAAAATTTAAGACAGGGATACTCCCAGTATCTGGTCATTAATACAGTGCATCTGCAAAGCGGTTCAGGCTAATTCCAGCTGTTAAGGCAGTGGTTAAAGATAATCCGAAACATACCGGCAAAATCGCCAATTGCCTTATGGCGTGTGGGGTTTTGCATCAGATTATTCCGGGGACGGTTTGATGAAAGCAGGTTCTGTAGTCCCAGGCTCTGTAATCCCCATATTGCCACGAAATTCCGTGTCAGCAAGTGTGAGTGCCAGGAAGACAACGACAAATACAACCCCAAGGACCACAGTCAGCATATTGACTGGATTGTCGTATTTCAGGGCCATAAAGATAAAGATGACCAGAATGGTTTTGGAGCCCGCGATAGCCAATGCCAGAGGGATATTCAAGATCCCTAAATCAACTTGGGCGGTGATGATCGTGATCAAAGTGAGAAACAGAAGCGCGCCAAAAACCAAAGCAAGGGTGCGCACCGGAATGATATGATGATGGCTCTGTGCCATAAAGCTCTAAATCAGGTAGAGTAATGGAAAAAGAAAGATCCAGATGATATCAACCAAGTGCCAATACAGTCCAGTCAACTCAATCGGGGTATACCATTGAGGGGAAAAATGGCCGCGAGCGACACGCGTTATGAGCCATCCGAATAGACCCATTCCGACCAGCACATGGACACCATGTATACCCGTCATCACAAAATAGATGCTGAAGAATTGCGGCGCGAATGGGATATCGTACTTGGAATAATCTTTGCCGTCAACGATATCGTGTGGCTCAAAGCCAGCCCCGGGGAAGATCCCATGGGAAAACTTCCCCTCATACTCAATGTACTTGATAACCATAAAGATCGCTGCACATATGAGTGTCATGACCAGCAGGACAACGACTTTGTCGTTCTCTCCCTTCTGCACGAAGTGGATGGAGAGAGCAACTGTAAAGCTTGAAGCAAGAAGAACGACCGTATTCAGCGCACCAAGCCGCCAATCCAACAACTCACTGGCCTGAAGAAATACCTCCGGGTGCCAGGATCGGTAGACGGCATAAGCCACGAACATCCCGGAAAACAGGAGTACTTCTGTAACCAGGAACAGCCACATGCCCAACTTCGCTGCATCGAACTGTTGTTCGGGGCTAACGAAATAGTGCTTCAGTGTGGTCTCTGCACTGCTCATCGTTTAAGAGTCGTTTTTTGGCCAAAAACATCATCCGCCAGATGAAAATCATAGGGGCCACGCGTCACCAGAGGTGTATCGTGAAAATTATGTTCATCTGGAACCGGGCCGGTGTGTGTCCACTCAAGTGTGCAGGCTCCCCATGGGTTTGCAGTAGCCTTTGGGCCTTTGAACAGTGAGTACAGTGCGTAAATCAGAATCATCACCAATCCGACTCCCAGGATGTAGGAACCAATCGTAGATGCCATATTCAGTGCTGCAAATTCCGGATAAGTCTGCAGGAACTCAGAATAATCATGATAGCGACGTGGCATTCCCTTGGTGCCCAAGAAGAACTGGGTAAAGAAGGTCAGATTGAACCCAATAAATACGAGGATCGCCGCAATCACTCCAGCGGTCTCATTGTACATCCGACCAGTCATCTTTGGCCACCAATAGTGCAGGCCTCCAATCAGACCGATGAGCGCACCTCCCATCATGACATAATGGAAGTGTGCCACTACGAAATATGTGTCATGTAGGTGCACATCCACCGCCAGCACACCGACCATAATTCCGGTCAAGCCGCCAATCGTGAACAGGAACAGGAACATGAGCGCATAGATCATTGGAGTTCGCAGCCATACGGACCCTTTATACATGGTGGCGACCCAGTTGAAGACCTTGATGCCGGTCGGGATTCCAATCAGGAAAGTGAGCATTGAGAAAATGATCGAAGAGAGGGCGCTCTGGCCCGATACGAACATGTGATGACCCCAGACAAGGAAACCCAGAAACGCTATCGCAACCGAGGAAAGGGCAATGAAGGTGTATCCAGAGACGTGTTGCCTGGAGAACGTCCCAATCAGATCACTGATAATTCCCATCGCCGGGAGGATCATGATGTAGACTGCCGGATGGCTATAGAACCAGAAGAAATGTTGAAAGAGAACGGGATCTCCCCCCAAAGCTGGATCAAAGATGCCAATCTGTAACAGCTTTTCCAGGAATAGAAGAACCATTGTGATCCCGATCACCGGTGTAGCCAGTACCTGAACAATCCCCGTCGCATAGATGGCCCAGGTAAATAATGGAAGCCGGTTCCATGTCATACCGGGAGCGCGCATCTTGTGCACTGTCACAATAAAGTTCAAACCTGTAAAGATGGAGGCAAAGCCGGCGACAAAGACGGCCGAAGTCAGCCAGAGTACTGCATTCGATGCTCCACTTGAGTAGGGCGTATAGAAGGTCCAGCCGGTATCCACCTTTCCGACAAATAACCACCCGCAAACCGCCATGATCGCCCCCGCCATGAAGAGATACCAACTCGCCAGATTCAGTCGGGGGAATGCCACATCCTTGGCTCCGATCTGTATGGGAAGAACGAAATTTCCAAGGATTCCGGGGATCGCAGGAATAATCACCAGAAAGACCATCACCACGCCGTGGAGCGTGAATACCTGATTGTATTGATCCTGTCCGAGGATTGTCTCTCCGGGTTCTCCGAGCTCCGTTCGCACAAACGTTGCGAGGATGCCCCCCAAAAGGAAGAATGCACCACAGGCGATCGCATACATGATTCCGATGCGCTTGTGATCAGTCGTAGAGAGCCACGACCAGAGGCCTTTCCTGGCGTTCAAATAATTATGTAATTCGTCACTCATACCTACTGCTGCTCATTTATGAATGCTACAAGTGCATCAAGCTCTTCGGGTGACAGGCCTGTATATAGCGGGGGCATCAAATTGCCATAGCCTTCAACAATCTGCGATGCAGGATTTACAATCGAAGCGCGGAGGTAGTTATCATCAGCTACGGCGCTCGTGCCATCTGTAAAATTTCTCGTACTTCCTGCCAGCCCAAGAAAAGTTGGGCCCGCTGCGGCCGTTCCATCCAGCGAATGACAGCTAAAACAGCCCTGCTGTGAGTAAAGAAGCTCGCCTCTTTGTGCAGGCGTCAAGTTGTCATCGGGTAAACTTTCTACCAGCCAATTTTCAAAATCATCCTGCGAGTGGGTGATCACTCGAGCGTACATATCTGAATGTGCGGTGCCGCAATACTCTGCACAGGCAATAATAAACGTGTCTCTTTTTGTTGCTTCAAACCATACGTAAGAGTAGCGTCCTGGTAGCACATCAGCTTTTACACGAAAAGCGGGGACAAAAAAACTGTGAATGACATCGCTACTGCTCATACGAAGTTTGATTGGGCGATTCACCGGAACATGAAGATCGGTAGAGATAACTCCATTCGGATAGCTAAAACTCCAACTCCATCTCTGGGCAGTCACGTTCACTTCGTAGGAGTTTGGGGGAGCAATCCCGAGCTCCAGAAACAATTTGAATCCCCATACAAAAACGACACCTACAAGAATAGAAGGGATGACAATCCACGAGGCTTCCACCAGTTTATTTTCGTAGACAGGCTCGGGGCGGTCATTTGGACTGCGCCGGCGATAACGCCAGGCAAAGAATACCATGGTCGTGACGACTCCTACGAAAAAGATCACACTGGTAACGAGGATGAAGTAGAATAGCGCATCAACATCCCCTGCAATCGTGGATGCAGCTTCTGGAAGCCATATTGAAGTCTGTTGGCTCATGCGTACTCAGACTTTTTCGTGTCTTTCATCCATAATAGGCCCAGCGATACAATGAGGAGCAGAGCTGTAATTCCACCTCCAACCTGCATAGCACGCCGTGCCACGAGTACGTAGGAGTTGGATGTTGGATCGAACTGAAAGCAATAGAGGAAGGCCCGGTCTAGCAGAGTGCCAACCATTCCATCGGAAGCTTCCACGATCGCGGCACGCAGATCTCGCCCCCTTGGCACGAGATCCGGCAGGTAACGAGTGATGCCCCCTTCGTCACTTAGAACAATCACCGCAGCGGGGTGTGCATATTCTCCCTGCTCTTCAACCCACTTGAACATGAACCCTGTTGCCTGCGTCAATGCCTGTATCGCATCTTCGCTGCCCGTTAGAAAATGCCACTCGGCTTCTTCTTGATCAAGCCGCCGAAGGTAACGGGCACGCTGCTCAGCGGCTCGCTCGGGTGTATCCTCCGGGCTGAATGAAACGGTGACCATTTCGTAGCCCTCTCCAGGTGTCCATGGCACATCGTCCAGACTTCGCGTAACGCCATCTAGAAGTACACTGCACAGCATTGGACAGGTGTGGTATACAAACGTAAGGACGATAGGGCGATCCTGGTGGAAATACTCTCTCAAGGTGACGGTTTCGCCGTGCGAGTCCGTAAATACGAGGTCAAGCGGGATCTGCTCCCCTAAACGAGGAGTGAGCCCAACTCCTTCGTACGCAAGGCTAGCCTGCTCGGTCAATTGTGCTTGCGCAGAAACCGAGTACATGCAAAGGGTAAGTATGGCGATACATCCTTTGTGCATTTAGGGTAGCATTTCCTCAGAGATACGGACACTGTCGGGAAACTCTTCTGATACTCTCATAATGGCCTGTTCAATTGGAATCCGGAATGTGCTATCCTCTAACATTTCGTAGCGATTCAATTGTCGGAGTCCGGCAACCCGTAACCGTTCCAGTTCTGGATACGAGGCCTGAGCCGGAAGTCCCAGCTCCACTTGCTCCGCTTCATACTTAAACCAGTATGAGGCCAAAAATGTTAACGATCCAAGCCCAATTAACAGAAAAACCACAAAAGAAATAAGAGGGATTGCAGCAATGGCTTCGTGCTGGACAAGAGGTCGGTCAGAGGTTCTATCTTCAGACTCAATAGACATGACGGATACGCTAAGCGTTTTCGAAATGCAGGGATTTGCCTAATTGTGGATCTCCTTCGCACACAATCGCATGTCGACTGAGGCGCCACAGGAATCCTGCAATGAACACACACAGAAGCCCGATCCAGCAACTGAGATCCAGCCATTGAAACTGAGCCTGGTCTGGATGCAGTACGGGCATGGCTTGCCAGTGAATATCAAACCATTGCATAATCAAAAGCCACACCGCGATGATGGCAAGGGGAATCGAATAGCGCTTGATGGCACGAGGTAAAAGAATCAGAAATGGAACAATGAAGTGCCCAAACAGCAGGATCCCACTGTGGGTCTCCCATCCATTTTGGAGTCGATACTTAAACCAGACGGTCTCTTCAGGAATTCCACCGTACCAGTAAAGCATATATTGGCTGAACGCGATATAGGCCCAGAACACCACAAACCCAAACATAAGCTTTCCTAGGTCGTGATAATGTTCAGCTGTCACGGCTCCACGCAGCATCCCTCTCCGTTGCAGTCCAGCAATGCACAGTGCGGTGAAGCAAAAGGCAGCCAGGAACGCTCCAGAAAAGAAGTAGACCCCAAATATGGTTGAGAACCAGTGTGGGTACAATGTCATAAGCAGGTCAAACGATGCAAATGCAGTCGTAATGGCGCACAGCGGTAAGCCCCAGGCACTCAGGTGGCGCAGGCGGGCGCTGATATCTGGATCACGGGTTACATCCTGAAGCAGAGATAATCTCCACAGGCGTGAAGAGATAAAGATCCAAGCAATGAAATAGAACGTGATCCGAAACAGAAAGAACGGGATATTTAGATAAGCAACCTTCCCGGCCAAGACCTCATCATAGTACTTACTGGTTGGATCAGCAATGCCTTCCGCCGTCCAGTGGTGATAAGGGCCGTGAGCATCAAATATGCCGATCAGGATGGGAATAAACAGGATGGCAAGAAGCGGGAAGGAGACCGCAGCCGCTTCCGGGATTCGTCGTAGGACAACAATCCATTCCGCACGAACAAGGTGTTTGATCAGCACGACAAACAGGCATCCCAAGGCAATGGAGAGGCAGAAAGTCCAGCCGATTAGGTAAGAGAAATAAAATTGCTCAAGAAATGCCTCGCTCATGCCGACAACAATACTTGTCACAACTATGACCAAACCCGCAAGCCCCGGAATGATGTAGCTACGAGATGTACCGGTAAAGGGGTACTGATCACTCTTGGTGGATGCCAAGGGATCAATAAGCTTCATCAAGAGCGAGCTGCTTCGCAGTGCGTCACGCATAGATCCTCGTTTCAAGGCGTATTCTAAAAATTGGTTTGCTCATCAGCCGGGATATCATCTCTGTCTGCATTCTGGCTGCGCTGCAATGCTCTTACATACGCGACAATGGCCCACCGGTCTGCAATCGGGATCTGCTGCGCATACGCAGGCATGCTTCGGACTCCTTGTGTGATGACCTCATAGAGGTATCCGTCCTCAACGGTACGCAAGCGGTCATTATGAAAACCAATGGGTATGAACCCGTACCCGCCGGCCATTACAATTCCCTGCCCATCTCCGGCCGCGCCATGACAGACTGAGCAGTATATATCATAGCGTTCCCGTCCACGGTTGGCAAACTCCACGGTATATTCCACCGGCATCACCGGCACATAACTTCCATCAACATTCCGTCCAGTGTGGAATGCCACATCTTCCCGCAGCATGCCACGGGCTACGGTCCCGGGAACCGGAGGTCGCATAGCACGACCATCTTCAAAGAAGGGGTTGGCCTCCTGAGCTTCAAACCGCTCCATAGCATCCATATTTGGATTGATATGGATGGGCGGATCCTCTTTCAGGCTGCCGCGGCAACCGCCGAGAAGGATCGCAATTCCAAGTAATAGGGAGCCCTTTTTCATCCTAGGCCGTATGCAGTTCTGAGTATCCATGGTCATGAATCACCTCGACCGTCTTTGCACCTGCTTCCTGGAGCAATGATTCTGTTTCATCCAGATCGAAGTTCGGATCGCTTGCTGCAATGTGCAAAAAGAATGCATCATCGGAAGTGCGCGAAAATCCTCGGGAGTAAAAGAGTGGGTTGTAGGGGCGGGGCAGCCCATTCAAAACCAGCATCCCACCTACCGCGAACAACGCAGAGAACAGCACCGTGAGTTCAAACATAATCGGGATCGATGGCTCAATCGCGAAGAAGGGCTTCCCGCTGATATTCAAAGGGTAGTCCACGGCGGAGGTCCACCATTGCATCCATGTCGCAAGTCCCAGTCCAGTTGCACTGCCAATGAGGGTAATGTATCCAACTTTGGATTGTCCTAGTCCCATCGCACGATCCATTCCATGAATCGGGAAAGGAGAGTGGGTATCAAAGTGACGATAGCCGGACGAATGGACTTCACGAGCTGCAGAAATCAAAACCCCTGGATTAGGGAATTCAGCCAACAATCCATAGACACCATTTTTCTGGGCTTCATAGATCCCCATGGTTGCCTTCACGCTCTGGATCAATTTCTTTAGCATTGCACTCACAGGTTAGTTGGTCTCGCTCTCAGATTCGTGCTGATCGTAGTAATGGGGATCACTTTCCGGCAGCACCATCTTCACCTCTGCCATGGCGACCATGGGTAAGTAGCGAAGGAAAATCAAAAACAGGGTCATAAAGAGACCAAACGATCCGACGAGTGTCAAAACGTCTACGATCGTTGGATTAAAGTAATCCCAGCTACTTGGCAGAAAGTCTCGGTGCAAACTGGTCACCGTGATCACAAACCGCTCAAACCACATTCCGATGTTTACAACGATCGAGGTCAGGAAAAGGAATGGGATGCTTCGTCGCAGACGCTTGATCCAGAAGAACTGCGGGAAGAGCAGATTACAGGACATCATCGTCCAATATGCCCACGCATAGGGGCCAGTTGCCCGGTTCAGGAACGCATACTGCTCATATTCAACCTGTGAATACCAAGCAATGAAGAATTCGGTGATATAGGCAAAACCCACCATCGATCCCGTAAGGAGAATGATAATCGCCATTTTCTCCAGATGATCCATGGTAATAATGTTTTGAATCCCATAGATCTTTCGCGCGAGGATCAGGAGAGTCATCACCATCGCAAACCCCGAGAAAATAGCCCCCGCGACGAAATAGGGCGGAAAAATAGTGGTGTGCCAACCTGGGATAATGCTCACCGCAAAGTCAAAAGAAACCACAGAGTGTACACTCAAGACCAATGGAGTCGCAAGTGCAGCGAGGAGCAGGTAGGTCTTTTCATAGTTACGCCAGTGGCGGTTTGCACCTGTCCAGCCAAGAGAAAAGAATCCTAAAATACGGCGGCGGAATGCGTTGCGAGCCCGGTCACGCAGAGTCGCTAAATCTGGGACTAAACCGACATACCAGAATATGAGCGATACCATGAAGTAAACGCTGACGGCAAACACATCCCAGAGAAGCGGGCTTTTGAACTGAGGCCACATCTCCATCTGGTTGGGAAGGGGCAGGGTCCAGTAGATCACCCATATCCGACCTACGTGGATAGTGGGAAACAGCAATGCACAAATGACTGCAAAGAGGGTCATCGCCTCTGCACTTCGGTTAATGGCCGTACGCCACTGCTGCCGAAAGAGGAATAAGATGGCTGAGATCAAGGTTCCGGCGTGCCCAATACCAACCCAGAACACAAAGTTAACGATAGGCCATCCCCATCCTACGGGGTTATTATTGCCCCAGACTCCAATCCCGTTCCATACCAGGTAGGCAATCATCAGTAGGAGAACACACAGCAGTGTGGAGGACACGGCAATGGCCATGTACCACACGGAAGGGGGGCGTTTTTCTGTGTGATAGGAGACTAACTGGGTAATATCATGAAACCCCAGATTCCCGGTAACCAGTGGCGGTTCCGCGGGAAGCGTTACAGTCTTGTCAGTCGATGCAGACACGTTGCAGTTAGATCTTTTCTAGGGTTATGGTGATCCCGCAGGCTCCAAGTCCTGATTTGGATTACGTACACGGGCCAGATAGGACACTCTTGGTTTAATGTTCAATTCGGCCAACAGCTTGTAGCCACGCGGATTTCGCATCGCTTGGCTGACCCCACTTTCCTGATCATTGAGGTCACCAAAGGTGATGGCTTCGGCCGGACAGGCCTGCTGACAGGCGGTGGCAACCTCATCGCGATGTAATGGTCGGGTTTCCAGCCCAGCTCTTTTCTGTGTCTGGCGAATTCGCTGCACACAGAACGAGCATTTTTCCATCACTCCCCGGAATCGAATCGACACATTCGGATTCTGGGCCATCTGCACCGTTTCCGGGATCGTTTTGGACCAGTTATAGAAATTGTACCGGCGAACCTTGTACGGGCAGTTATTGGCGCAGTAACGCGTGCCGATGCACCGGTTGTAGATCATTTGGTTGGTGCCGTCGGGAGAATGTACGGTTGCGGCAACCGGGCAGACCGATTCGCAGGGCGCATTCTCACAGTGCTGACAGGGCATGGGTTGCATGACGACTTGAGGATCTACGTCCAGATCTTCCCCGCCCTCGGTGATAAAATACCGGTCAACCCGCAGCCAGTGCAACTCGCGCCCGTTGCCAACCTCTTTTTTTCCGACGACCTGGATATTGTTCTCCGCCTGGCACGCAACAATACAGGCATTGCACCCCGTACAGGCATTCAGATCAATGACCATTCCCCACTGGTTCTGCCAGTAATCGCTGTCACGAAAGGCAGGGCTTTTGGTCGGGTGCTGATTTTTCCAGGGTTCAGGGTAATCGGAAAAGTCCGTCTTTACGTCGGAGCCAGGCGTCAGAGCTTCGTCCTGCAGGGCGAATGCCGGATCAGCCTGATACTCCTCCATTGTTGCTGTGCGGATCAATGGGCGGGCTTCTGTATCCAGAATGCCGTGGTCCTGTGTTGTAACGATGGTCCACTTGCGTCCCGTCGCCGCGAGTCGAACTCCAGTGGAGACAGGTTGCGCAAGTAAATTCCTAAGTTTTGCGACATTCGTTCCCACACCGGTGGCCAAAGTCCCTCGGGCGTAGATATCCGTTGCATCATCCGTGTCCCAGAAGGGGGTATCCCGCTCGGGCCGCGTCGTAGAGATGTCGCGACCATATCCCAACGTAACCGATAGGGTGTCATCTGCATGCCCGGGTAGGATCCAGATTGGAAGTTCAACCTCGTGTTCGTTGACGGTCAGCGTAACGACATCAGCGTAGTAACGACCTTTCGAGTACTCGCAGACGAGTCCATAATCTTCTGCGGTCTTTGGACTTAGTACGGCAACGTTATCCCATACAATTTTTGTGACCGGATCCGGGAGTTCCTGACACCAGGCATTATTGGCAAAGCTGCCATCAAGTACGGTGGGATCCAGTCTGACCACGAGTTCAAGGCTGGAATCGGATTCGGGGAGCTGTCCGTCGAAGGCAGGTTCGGTGGTGACCGAAGGATAGTCGGTGTCTTGTAGATAGCCGTCATGCAGGACGCGGCGCCAGGCAGTTTCCAAATCTTCCTCGCCCAATACAGAGGTCCAGGTTTCACGTACCAGATCGTACCCTCTGGTATACTGCCCACTTGAAAGTGCACTGAGAATTTCGATTTCACTTCGCGTATCCTCGTACAGTGGGGCAATCAGTGGTTGAATCGGTGTGAGCGTTCCATCCCATGAACGACCATCTCCCCACGATTCCAGATAATGGGTCAGGGGGATATGCCAGGTACTTGCCCGGGCCGTCTCATCAACATACATACCGACATGGACGGTGTCACTGACACGCCCCATCACTTCCTGGAAATTCAACTCGGGGGAAGCGTCATAGACCGGATTGACTCCCAGCATCAGCAACAGATCAATCTGTCCTGCCTGCATTTCCTCTACCAGTGCAGGGAGGGTCTGTGACTGGGGTAGTTGAGTGGGGGCTCCGGTGTCCAGTAAGGTAATGGTTGTACCCACGGCACCAAGGGCATGGTTTATAAGTGCACAGAGTGCATGCACCTCGGCAGGTTGTGTTTCGCCGGCAACGATGATACAGCGACCAGAGGTTGTTTGCAGATCTCTGGCGATGCTGGACGCAAACGAGTCGGGGCTTGCCCCGGAATAAACCCCCAGTGCGGTGGCGATCTGGCTTGCCAGATCAGAAATGACATCCGACCGCATCCGCCTGCGGTGATCAGCCATAGTGCCGGTTACGGTGTAGGTGCTTTCTGCAACATACAGTCGACTCATCTGGTCTTGGGCACCACTAAGCTTGCGTCCCTGAGCGAAAGAAGAGGTGTTCCAAGTACCGTTTTTGGCATGGGGGCCAAGAAAATCTGCATCCAGGCTTACAATAACATCGGCATTTGCAAAGTCATAGACTGGCTGTAGTGGCTGCCCGCAGGCCATCTGAATCCCAAGGGTCTCAACATCATCTCCTTCGCTGCGATAATCAAGCCATCTCGTATTCGGGAACTGACTCTCAATTTGAGCCTGTAGGCGGGCACGTGTTGCCGAACTGTCCGGTGCCGCAAGCACAGCTACACGTCGATTTCGTGTTTGGAATCGCTGGCACAGAGACAGGAAATCCCCCCAGTTCACGGGCGAGCCGGTACGCAAAATGGTTTTTGAGCGATCAGGATCATAGAGCTGAAGCAAGGAGGCCTGTTCAAAGACACCAGAAGATCCTGAAGCGTTCGGATGATCTGGATTACCTTCAACTTTGACCGGTCTGCCATCGTAGCTTTTTGCCAGGAGCGGGCGGGCGGTTCCGCGAAAATTCATTGCGGTCGCATAGTGCATCGGAACGCCAGGAATGAGTTCTTCCGGGCGGTCTGAGAACGGCATAATGGTTTCCACCGGGCGGCGGCAGGCAGCGAGGCCTGCCATGGCCATGGATGCGCCCAACAGTTGCATAAAGTGGCGGCGGTTACTCCCGGTGGGTGCATTGCTTGCCCCAGGAATAAACTCCTCAGAGACCTGTTCGATCAAGCCGGGATCCTGATCAAGGTGTGGGCGGCTGCGCCATAACTTTTGCTCGGAGTCCGCAGGAGTGCCGCCAATAACTGGAAGAGATATCATAACACGTTTCCGACTAATAATGGCAGGCACTGCAATTCGTTGGTGGGCGAATGCCTTCCTGTTTGATGCGATTCAAATTGTCTTCCAGGAACCCGGCGCTGTGTACGTAGCCCATCGTAGTGATTTCTTCATTTGGCCGGAGGTATTTTTCCGGCTCCCGGTGACATTCGAGGCACCACCCCATGGAAAGCGGCTCCTCAAGTCGTACCACATCCATCTGATCAATTCTGCCATGGCAGGTTTCACAGCCGACCCCGTTGTTTACGTGCACTGCGTGACTGAACTGGGCATAATCTGGTAGTTGATGAACCTTGACCCATGGGATTGATGAGTTGTCTGCCCAACTGGCTCGCACCGGTGCGAGGTCTGTGCTTTGCGGAAGAACAACTTCGTGACAATTCATGCAGGTTTCTGTTGCCGGCACGTTTGAGACATCGGCAATTTCCACAAAGTTGTGACAATATCGACAATCAAGCCCCAACTGATCTACATGGACACGATGGCTGTAGGATACAGGTTGTTCGGGTGCGTAGCCAACATCCGTGTATTCGGGTGAGAAATAGTACCACACCAGAAACACCACGACAACACCGCTTCCAAGCAGTGCACCTAGGGACAGGTGTGGAAGCGTGTTGGACTTCTTCGGAAAAATTTGAGGCATTGAAGGGCAAAACCGTTTCAACCGCAGCGAATTTACGACATAATTCTAAACTTTAGACCGTATTCTCGGATTCTATTCAGTAATTCAACAAATCTTCACAATAAATTAATCGAATATCAATTCGACAGGGGAGGGTTGCCGGTTTTCAATCGGTTGGTCATACGGACAAATCGGTGCGTAAACATGATGGAAGCGGCCAACAGGCCAATGACAAGCCCCCACCAGAATCCCTCTGGACCTATCCCTAGACCGAATCCGAGTCCGAGGCCGGTTGGCATGCCAATCAGCCAGTAGGCGATAAATCCCATTACCATTGGGATACGTGTGTCTTTCAGGCCTCTTAGCGCTCCCAGTGCAGTGGCTTGCAGCCCATCAAAGAGTTGAAAAAGTGCTGCAATACCAAGTAAGCTGACCACTTGTAAGGTGGTTGCGATATTGGTCGGATCATTCGTGTCCAGATAGATGCTGACGATGAAATTCGGAGCAAGCAAAAACAGGAGTGCTGCGCAGGACATAAAGATGAGGGACAAAGCCATGCCTGCGTACCCTGAAATTGCTGCGGCAGAAAAATCCTTGGCCCCAATGTTTTGGCCTACCCGGACAGAGGTTGCAAGCCCAATCCCCAGAGGCACCATATAGGTGATCGCAGCGCATTGAATGGCAATCTGATGGGCGGCAATTGGGACCGCACCGTAGGTCCCAATCAAAAAGGCGGTTGCGCTGAAAAGGGTCACTTCAAGTCCAATGGATCCTCCGATCGGAAGTCCCACACGCAGCAGTTCGCGAAAATAGCCGAAGTCGGGAGTTCGGAGCTTCCGCAGTACTCCGTAAGAGCGATAAGGATGCTTAAAGGCAACATACAGGGCAATGCAAGTGAACATAAACCAGTGGACAATACAGGTTGCCCATCCAGTTCCGGTGAGTCCAAGACGGGGAAGGCCGAAATTGCCGAACATCAACCCGTAGTTTGCTCCGATATTCAGCAGGATACCCATCACAATGATGATGGTGATCGGCAGCGGTCGAGCAATTGCTTCTACAAAGTTGCGCAGTGCATTGAACCACATAAAGGGGAGGAACCCCCACATTGCGGCTTGTAGATACCCTTCGGCATAGGCCATTGTGGCCGCATCTTGCTGCATGAGGTTCCATGGCAATTTCGCATTCCACATGATCAGTAATATGGGAAGGGATAGGAGCGTAGCCAGCCAGAGCGCCTGCCGTGTAGTGCGTCCAATGGGATCGTGCTTTCCAGCACCGTACGCCTGTGAAACCATCGGTCCCACAGCCAACAGGATTCCGATTCCGATCAGGGCAAACAGGAAATAGGTGGCGTTGCCGAGAGCTACTCCAGCGAGTTCCGGTGATCCCAGGCGTCCTACCATAATCACGTCAACAAACCCGTTACTGATCTGCCCTAGTTGAGTCGCGACGATCGGGATCGAAAGAAGTGAGACCCGGCGGGACTCATTCCAGATGTTATGGCTTTGGTGACTGCTCACGGGGTTTGAATTTTATTGGCTGTGGATCATGCGTCCGGCAGTAGAAGTTTACAGGGCAGTGTAACTGACCGCCAGCCAATGCAGCTATTACTCATCGGATTACTCATACAGGTAAGTTTTCAGTCGCCTCTTCCCGAGCGGGTTGAGATTTCACCGGGATCAGCCTCTCTAAAGGTAGGTGAGACTGCGAATTTTTCGGCAAAAGCATATGACTCAGATGACGAAGCGATTACGGGATTAGAGACCAGGTGGCATATTGCCGAGTCAGGCATTGCGACGATTGACGAGAGTGGGGCAGTTCGGGGTTTAGCTCCCGGCAGTGCGGTTGTCGTTGCGATCATGGGAGGAAAGCCAGGATATGCAGAGATTACCGTTGAGAAGGGCGGCGGTGCAGAACTTGTTGTCAGCGTGCCGGTCTCTCCAATACTCTCGGGGACGAGTATGCCCATTGAAGTGGGGGTAAATGGCTCAATTCCAGAAGGCCGTATTCGATTTTTCAGTAGTAATGTTACAGTTGCAACGGTAGACCGGGACGGTCGTATTCACGCAAAGAGTCCAGGTTCATTCACACTGACGATTCGGACGGCTGGCACAACGGCTTACATGGACCTAGAGGTTTCACCGAATCCCGCGGTCTCTTATCAGATTGCACAAAATCGGTATATCGTGAGACAGGGAGATGTTGTACGTTTTCGTGTCCAGGCAGTCGATGAGGATGGGGAGGAGGTGGAAGGGGTTTATCCATCGTGGGAGGCATCGGGTGGTGGAGCATTCATGGAAAGTGAAGGGGCAGAAGGAGTCTTTGTGGCGGAGGAGGCAATTGATTACACGATCACTGCAAACATTGGAGAAAACATTCAGCGGTCCCTCATTTTAGCCGTTGAACCTCGAGTCCACAAAGAGACACTGGTAGTTACCGGTCGTGGCCCGATTGCACATCATAATTCAGGAGACACATGGGTATTTGAAGGCGTGAATGGCCGTGATTATGCGTATATCGGCACCTTTATGCATGACTGGATGAAAGTCTTTGATGTAACCAATCCAGAAGGCCCTGTTTTGACTGATTCAATCCAGGTGGATGCTCGTCGGATCAATGATGTAAAGATTCACGAGAGTAATCGACTTGCGGTGATTACGCGTGAAGGTGCCTCTAATCGGCGCAATGGAATTGTAATTCTGGATTTGTCGAATCCAGCACATCCCGAAATTCTTTCAGAGTACACGGCGACCGTTACCGGCGGTGTCCATAATGTGTGGATTGAGGGGGATCTTGTTTATGCATGCCACAACGGAACGAGTGCGCTCCATATTCTTGATATTTCAGATCCTGTTCATCCAAAGGAAGTCGGTCGCTGGGAGCTGGATAGAGAGGAGAAAACCCTGCATGATGTGATCGTTCAACAGGGGTATGCATACCTTTCGTACTGGGATGATGGGGTCGTGATATTGGATGTAGGCGCGGGATCACACGGCGGCACAGAGACGGCTCCGGTCATGGTCAGTCGGCTTTCCTATCCAGAAGGTAATACTCATGTCGCATGGAGGCACGGCCAATATCTATTTGTCGGAGATGAGATCTTTCCAGACAACTGGGATGCGAGCAAGCCGATAGATGCCAGAGGCTACATTCATGTTCTGGATGTGTCAGACATGGAGTCTCCTGTAGAGGTTGCCCGGTATGAAGTACCGGATGCAGGCACACACAATGTGTGGGTAGAAGAGGATCGTTTGTATGTGGGTTATTATCAGGGGGGACTACGTGTGGTTGATATTAGTGGAGAACTGCGAGGCAATCTTTACAGTCAGGGCCGGGAAATAGCGCATGTTATGACCACGGACGAACAGTCCATGATACCGGGGTGGCCTATGACCTGGGGAGCTCAGATCTTCAAAGGGTATATCTACACGTCTGATTTGAACAGTGGGCTCTGGATCGCTAGGATGGAGACAATCAGGCCGTAGTTGAGGAGGCATCTACACGCCGAAAGCGACGTAACAGGTGCTGATTCCCAAGAAGAAGTCAGGAAAGTTTCGACTGTCAGGGATTCCATATCTTGCGTAATGATGTAGGACATGTATGCCAAGTGAAGTGAGCCAGTTGGCTGGAATAGGTGCCTGAATTTATGCAGAAACTTGGCACATTAAACTTCCGCACATGTTAGATCGAAAATTGCATGTGCTCTTTCAATCTTAAAGGGTTTCGTCACCATTGAACTTATATCAATGCCATCTTCCAATAATCAGATTTCAGTTGCTTCTCGTCGTCAGTTTCTGAAGACATCTGGTGCATTTGCACTTGGTTTTGCCGGACTTCAATCATTGGTAGGATGCCAAAGATTCCCTGTGCGAGCGAGAGATAGATTTGGGCCTCTGGTATCGGATCCAGAAGGGATTATGGATCTGCCTGAAACATTCAGTTACAAGATTGTCTCCCGTATGGGGGATCTGATGGATGACGGGTTCTATGTGCCGGGTGCCGCGGATGGCATGGCTACATTTGCCGGCCCTGCCGGGGAAACCATTGTGATTCGAAATCATGAGGTTAATCCAGGTGCAGATCCGGGTATGGGTCCATTCGGGGCAGAAAATATGCTGTTAGACCGGATTAACTCAGATCTCCTGTATGATGCAGGTACAGAAGGAAGCCCAGCGCTTGGTGGAACGACGAACTTGGTATATGACACTGCAACGCAGCAGTTGGTATCTCAGTATTTGAGTCTTGCTGGCACGTTGCGCAATTGTGCGGGCGGCCCAACGCCATGGAATACCTGGATCACATGTGAGGAGATCACTACTCTGGCAGGAGATGGATTTGCCAAAGATCATGGCTACGTCTTTCAGGTCCCCGCAAGCGTAACACCGCAGGTTGCACGCCCGACCCCGATTCGGGCAATGGGTCGATTTAATCATGAGGCAGTGGCGGTTGACCCGGCGACCAGCATCATCTATCAGACGGAGGATACGCATGATAGTCTGATCTATCGTTTCATTCCGCAGGACCCCACAAATCTGGAAGCCGGAGGTCAATTGCAGGCGCTTCAAGTGACAGGCAGGCCCAGCCTTGACACGCGTAATTGGGAGGAACAGACCGTAACGGTCGGGGCACAGATGGAGGTCAGTTGGATAGATCTGGACGATATTGAAGCTCCGTTGGATGACTTGCGTCTTCGAGGATTTGATCAGGGCGCAGCTCGGTTTGCACGCGGTGAGGGAATGTGGTACGGGAATAATGCCGTTTACTTCGCCTGCACCAATGGAGGGAGTGCTGAGTGTGGCCAGATCTGGCGGCTCGTTCCCTTAGAGAATCGGCTCGAGTTATTTATTGAACCCAATGATCCTGGTTTGATTGAGAATGCGGACAATTTGACGGTCACTCCCTGGGGAGATCTAATCGTATGTGAGGATGGGTCCGACGAGCAATTTCTTGTTGGAGTCACACCAGAGGGAGAAATCTACAAGTTTGCTCGCAATGCGGTGAGTAACTCCGAGTTGGCCGGTGCAACCTTCTCACCGGATGGAACGACCCTGTTTGTCAATATTCAGTGGGACGGTTTGACATTAGCCATCACCGGCCCATGGATCTGATCAGCTAATACTGCGCCAGATAGTTGTCAAGCAAATTGAAGAAATCTTGATAATATCTTCGCGCAGCACGTGGAGATAGGTTTCGTGGAGTGTAGTCGGGCGAATTCGGGTCTGCGTTTACATCCTGAAGTTCAAAATTGAGCAGGGCTCGTGTCCCATTCGGAGTTTCGGAAATCAGTGCCGTCACCTTCATACGTGTGTCTCCAACAAAGAATGATACAAACCGATCTCTTGGTGCCCGATAATCGGTATTGATAATTCCCTCGTCCTTTTCAGCATCTATGACGGCAAATCCTTGTTCAGCAAGCGCTTGTACAGTCGCGTCAAAAACAATGTCATAATCTAGATCATAGGTGCGAGAGCGATCTTCTACCGGAAGATTCTGGGTGGTGACGCAGCCTACGAGAAGCAAGAATAAAAGGGGAATAGGACGTTTCATGATATTATTGATTTTGTTGCTATCCTTAAGTCGCCGTCAACGGCTTAATAGTCACGCTACCTGATCACTGAGATGACGGATCAAGGGTAATCGTTAGTGTGATCTCGGGGTGCATACCAGGTGCGATGATTGCGTTCAAAACCTCAAAGGTAACCAGGTAAGGCGCATCCTGTCCAGAAGTCTTCAGTACGAACTCCGTCGGGGTATGAGGTGCAACCTCGACGAGGTTCGCATCTTCGTGGAATGTGAAATCAGAGGTGTTCCGTAGTAGAAATCGGGCATCGGAGTGGTTTTCCAATAGGACATTCAGTACAGATGTTCCAGGCCTGAATTCAGCCCCTGCAACGGTAACGGATGCATGAATGAGAGGCAGGAGTTCAGCTTCGCGACCAATCAGCGTGTTTCGGTGCCAGGCGACGGTTCGACGAGCTCTCAACCCTTCATGAATACTTTCTGCAGTCCGCTCCTCCGCAAATACTAGCGTCACCGGACGGTGCCCTCCTTGGGCAACCTCAAAGTCCCAGTCAATCAGTCCGTGAATATCACTGGTACCAATGATGGTCAGGTTATGATCAAGGGCAATCTGGAGCGCTTCATCCGAGTATGTGAACTGATTGGCAACCTCAATGCCGTGCAGTAAACCTTCGTCAATGAGGGTTTTGTGTAAATCTTCCAGTTCTGCGATTCCGTCCGCACGCTGGGAAGTCCAGGCAGGATGATTCCAAAATGTGAATGCACCCTGTTCCCGAGCCTGTTCAAAGACCTCCATGATTTCAATTGCAGCTTCGCCTCGATTTGCGACCAATGCATTTGCATCTGTAATGAATATGGCGTTGACGTGTCCAGGAGGCATGGCACGTGTAATTTCTGCTCCAGGGATGATGATCAGTGGATGGTCTCGATTTGCCGCCTTTGCGACTTCAAAGGCACGATTATGATCGGGAAGAGGAAGATCAGCTCTGTGCGGGAGATATTCCAGGTGTTCTGTCACCGCAATCGCATCCAGCTCATCGCGATGTGCTTCTTCAACTCGGATGTCTGGCCAGACACTGCCGTCAGAGAAAACAGTATGCATGTGCAGGTCACAGGTCAGGGTGTAAAATCCAGGAATATCGGGAAACTCAATGGCGCGGTGTTCCTGTGCTTGCACACGATTAGAGGCCAGGAACAGAGCAAAAATGATCAGAGAGTAACGCATAGGTTTGAGATTTAGGAAGCAGATTAGGTGCAGAGGGGTTCAAGTAAGATATGCGTCCCTTTTGAAAGATACTAATCAAACGCAGATCCCTAATGATTCCCTCCACGATGCACCGCCACACGAAGATTATTTCGACTTTGGGGCCGGCTTCAAATGATCGTGATACGATCGCCGCCTTGATTGAAGCAGGCACGGATGTAGTTCGTCTGAACTTTTCACATGGAGAGCATGAAGATCATCGAAAGGTTGTTGAATTCGTTCGTAAGCAAGCGCAAGAACAGGGGAAACAAGTTGCAATATTACAGGATCTTCAGGGACCGCGTATTCGGGTAGGGGTTGTTCAAGGTGGTTCTGTAATGCTATCCGATGGAGCGGGATTGACGCTATCTGCATTTAATTCGGTAGAGCATATCTCGTCGGAGGAGCATATTTATGTGAGCTATGATGCACTCGCATATGATCTAGCTCCTGGAGGACAGATCCTTATTGATGATGGTCGATTAGTGCTCACCGTCATGTCAATTTCAGGGGAAGAGGTTCATGCACGCGTAGAGGTGGGAGGCATTTTGAAATCACGAAAGGGCGTGAACCTTCCCCGTGTGCGTACGAGTGGGCCTGCATTGACTGAAAAAGATCTCGCAGACCTCGAAGTGGGGATTGATCTGGATGTTGACTGGATCGCATTGTCCTTTGTACGTAATGAGACTGATGTCGTACATCTTCGCAAACATCTGAAGGCTGCAGGCCATCGGGCAGGCATCATTGCGAAAATTGAGAAGCCCGAAGCATTTGAATCCATTGACGAAATCCTGGCGGTCAGTGATGGCATCATGATTGCACGTGGTGATCTGGGAATCGAAATGCCTATGTCGTCTATCCCCCACGCACAAAAAAAGATCATACATAAGTGTCTTTTGGCCGGTAAGCCTGTCATCACTGCGACGCAAATGCTGGAGAGCATGATTGAGAGTCATGCCCCCACACGGGCAGAAGCGAGTGATGTTGCGAATGCAGTTCTCGACGGTACGGACGCAGTGATGCTGAGCGGAGAAACCGCTGTCGGTGATCATCCGGCACATGTGGTCAAGGCAATGGCTCGGATCATTCGATCGGCAGAAGAGCATTGGTATGCACTGCCGGAAAGAAGCCGTGGACTCCCGGAAGAGTTGAGTTCAATTGAAGATTTTCAGGATGTCACGGATGCGGTGAGCTTAACTGCCTGTGAACTGGCTGCGCATGTAGGTGCGCGAGCACTGGTTTGTTTAACTGCATCTGGAGCCACTGCTCGTGCACTCGCTCGACATCGTCCCCAAATGCCTGTCTATGCATTTACGGATTCCCCGCATGTCATTGGTCAGGTTGGAGTGTTGTGGGGTACAAAAGCTTTCCAGATTCCCTTTCAGAGTGATACGGATGCAGGAGTCAGACTGGTTCAGCAAACGTTAGTTAGTGAAGGGTATATCAGGAGTGGGGATACCATTGTGATTTGTGCTGGTATGCCACTTCCCCGGAAGGGCCGCACGAACCTAGTTCATGTGAGCTATGTAGATTGAACATGATGCGCAATACCCCTGCAGCTCTTCTCTGCGTGCTTCTATTCCTTGCCGGATGCAGTAGCACATCGTTCCTTGGATCCAGATTCAACGACTTTTCTGCGTACTACAACAAGTACTACAATGCGCAGCGCTCACTCTCTGAGGGGATCCGGGGCTTTGAGGACAGGATGAGGCTTCAACCGATCAATCAGGATATATTCCTGCCTCTTTTTGGGCACGGTGATCAGGCATCCATGCAACAGAAGCCATTTGAAGATGCGGTAGCCAAGAGTGCAGATATTCTTCGCAAGCATCCCAAATCAAAGTGGGTTGACGATGCAATCATGACGATTGGGAAGGCATGGTTTTTCACCAATAACTTTGTTGGAGCAGAGGAAAAGTTCAACGATATTCTGGAGTTGGACTCTCCTCTTAGGGATGAGGCGAATTTTTGGTTGGCTCGGACCCTGATCGCCAGTGGTGTTTACGAGGAAGCATTTACTCACTTACAGGCGATTCTGAGTGCAGAAGACCTGTCAAGTCGTTGGGCACCTCACTACCAGTTGGCACTGGCTGAACTGCATGTGCAGAATGAGAACTGGGAAGAAGCCGCTGTGGAACTGGAGACAGGGCTAGCCACCCTTCGGGACAAAGATCTGGCTGCCAGAGCCCAGTTCCTGGAGGGGCAGGTACTGGAACAATTGGGGCGATATATGGATGCGGTCGCCGCATTTGAGCGGGTACAGCGCCATAAGCCATTTTATGAGCTTTCGTATGCAGCGCAGTACAGTACAGTACGGATCCTTTCCGATCATATTGATCCGGATGAGGCAATGAGGAGGCTGCGGCGCATGGAACGTGATGACAAGAATTATGAACATCGGGCGCAACTGGCATACCTGCGGGGGCGTATCCTGACTGCACAAGGCCGATACAGTGAGGCACTTGAAGAGTATGATGAATTGCTCTATGATCCCACCGCGGGTGGGAGCCAGGTACGTGGACGGGTGCATTATGCACTCGGCACATTTTACAGGGATGTATTTTCGGATTATCCCTATGCAGCGGCACACTTTGATACGGCAGCCGGAGCCATCCAACCCCCCGGCAGCAGACAGCAATCAAGTCGGACCATCACGATCCCTCCCAAACCCTCACCGGGCGCGATTACCGACAGTGATGATCAGGCCCGGATATTTGGGAGCTTCTCCGAGGTGCTTGACAGAATCGTATTGATGGATTCGTTGCTGTATCTCGGAACCCTGGATGACAGCAGCTTTGCAGCGGTTGTCACAGAATTGCGCAAGCGCCGGGCAGAAGAAATTGAAGAGATGCAACGTGAAATGCGCCAGCGCCAGTCTGAATCCGCCTTTCGAGGTGGCGGAGCAATCATAGAAGATAACTACGGATTCGGTGCCGAAGTGCTGGTTGCTGGATCAGAGGGGGAGGCAGGGTTTCTCTATCATAAAGATGAAGTGCGGATGTTGCAGGCCCGACAAGATTTTCTGTCAATCTGGGGTGAGCGGCCGCTGGCACCAAACTGGCGTCGTATTGCAGCGATTGAGGCGGCGCAGGCGGAAGAAAGAACGGACGATTCAGGCGGGGATACCAGAGAACAGTACAGTGTGGGAAGGGTCATGCCGACAGTGGATGTGTCGGCGGTGCCGAGAACCCAGGAAAAATTTGACGCAATGCTGACGGATCGGGCAAATGCGAGATATGAATTGGCGAATGTACTCTTTCTGTCTATGAATCTCCCCGACTCGGCATCTGTGTGGTACCGAATGGTGATTGAAGAGGACGAGGATGAGTCGGTCGTGCAGCGAGCCTATTACGCTTTGGCTGAAGTCCAAAGGACACTGGGAGATACCTTGGCAGCAAATCGCCTCTACGAAGTCATTATCTCGGACTACCCGGAATCAGATCTCGCTAATCAGGCCCATACCCGTTTAGGGCGCCCGATTCCTGATCATGCGTCTGCGGACTCTTTAACGATAGCAGAAACGGCATACAAGAATTCTCAGGCACAATGGCAACAAGGAGTCAGTAAAGAGGTCATCAACGATCTGTTTGAACTTGGGCTGGAATGGACTACGACTCCCGTAGCCCCAAGAGCACTGTACGCAGCAGGCAGAGCCTACCTTGAGTGGGCCGCCAAAGACAGTGTAGATGTGTTGGGTAAGATGCCAGTTTCTACGAGTACAACAAGACTGAAAGCTGCCGGGTTCTATCCGCGAATGGACTCGACGGCAACGGCAGAGGATAGTTTACTAACTCTGCCAATGCTCCTCAGATATATTCGATCCAATTATTCAAATTCTATTCAGGCGGATCGTTCCAGCCTCATGTTGGTAGCGCTTCAAGAGGACCAGAGGCGGCGTCAGGCCATTGCGGATTCTCTGGCAGCCCGTGAATTGGCGGTTGCTGATTCGCTGCAGCGTGTTGCCAATTCACTGTCTCTACAGCAACTGAGTCCCACTGATTCACTCAGACTAGCGTTGGATAGTGATTCACTTGCACAAGTAGACTCTTTGAATATAGTGGGCGAAGTCGGTACCGATTCGTTGCATGTAACGGGGATTGTTCAGGACTCTGCGACAGTTGTATATGAGAGGATTGATGTCTCCGGTTCGCAGCAAGTGGGGATTGTATCAGGTGAGGAAGCTGAGGTAGCGGCCGAACAGGACGCAGAAGCAGAACAGGGAGCCGTTCAGGAACCATTGAATGAGGAAGAATCTTCAAGTCGGGAGATAGAAAATGATCCAAGCTTAGGGAATATTGACTGGTCTCTGGGGGGATATACGATTCACCTGATTACCTACGAAGATCATGAAATGGCAAAGGCGTTCGTCATAAATTTTGGTCGCTCGCTCCAGGATGTTCAGCAGGCGCTCGACATTTATGGGGCAGAAGTGCAGGGCGGGATCGAATTCAGAGTTGGACTCGGGCTGTTTAATACGGTTCGGGAAGCGGAGTCCGTGATGCAACAATTGAGTGGGCGGATTCCAGGTGATGCGCGGATCTCCCGGATACAGGGTACACAACAATAGTTTGAATAAATCCTATGAATGGTGTTGGGAATTCAGGCCATCTGATTAAAGCCGAACAACCCAAATTCAAGGAGACGATTCACAGGATAGAGGATGGACACATTTACTGATCTCTAGGATCATGTAAGCCTTCAATGACCCCACCAAATCCCATGGGATCAGGCGGAAGATAACAGCGCTTATCCCAGTCATCCTGGGTTGGCCCTCCCGGATGACCAATGAGCTCAGACCCGGCTTCACACCAGAGTCCTTGCTGAAGATCGCAAAGTTTTAATTCGGGGTATATGATCCCGCTGCGAGGATTCTCATTGCAAATCTGGGGTTTCTCGCTATTTGAAAGAACCTTCCTCAGGTAATCGAGACCTTTTTCGCCAGTGTCGGCTAACATGTTAAATAGTGCGCTTGTGGAGGGCCTATTGGATCCCGGCTCTCTGGACTCGTAGATTTCAATGATTATATCATATCTATCTGCGATTCTCAGGGCCATTGCGGCATCTCTGGCTGGCCAATCTTCTCCTTCAACAAAAACTCTCCCGACCTCAGTAGCAAATGCATCCAGTTCTGCAGCAGAGTATGACTTATATGTCTGGTTCAGCACGGCTGCCACTGCCCAGAATATTTCCCCCGATCCGTCTGAGTCAAGGAGTTTTCTCATTGCCGTTTCCGGTGTAGGGGCTTTCCATTCTCCGCTTTCCATGATCTTACCCTGTATGTGAGGAGGCAAATCAGATTGTTGGGCGGATGCCAATGAGGCAAGGCCACATAGTACGAGGAAAACCACAACAAGCCCTGTGGTGTGATGGTGAGTAGAAAATATCTTGATCATTAATTGAGTGGGCGGATTCCAAGTGATGCACGGACCTCTCGGATACAGGGCACACAACAATAGTTTGAATAAATCCTATAAATGGTGTTGGGAATTCGGGCCATCTGATTAAAGCCGAACAACCCAAATTCAAGGAGACGATTCACAGGATCGAGGATGGGCACATTTACTGATCTCTAGGATCATGTAAGCCTTCAATGATCTCAGTTCCCAGGGGATTGGGCGGGAGATAACAGCGCTTATCCCAGTCATCCTGACTTGGCCCTCCCGGATGACCAATGAGCTCAGACCCGGCTTCACACCAGAGTCCTTGCTGAAGTTCGCAAAGTTTTAATTCGGGGTATATGATCCCGCTGCGAGGATTCTCATTGCAAATCTGGGGTTTCTCGCTATTTGAAAGAACCTTCCTCAGGTAGTCAAGACCTTCTTCGCCAGTGTCGGCTAACATGTTAAACAGTGCGCTTGTGGAGGGCCTATCAGTCCGTTGATAAAGCACCTATTTCAGGATCGTATCTCTATGATGACGCATTCCCGCGTAGGTTTTCTTTTTGCTCATTTTGAGGATCAAGTATGGCAAAACGCCCCCTGTCGGTGCTCAACCGCTGAAAATGCGTGATTTCGGCTATATTTTGCCAAAAAACGGCAAAACAGAGAGGGGCTAAACCCCCGCCAGTGCCAATTGGACGGACCTCTTCCCCTGCAGGACTCTCGGCTTCCCCACACCACAGCCCGTTCGCATTAAAAGACCCAGGTTAAAGGCCGCTCCCTGGATGACCATCCGCTTCATAATTTCAAGGTTGTCTCGAACATGAACTTTGCGTAATCCACCCGTCTCCAAAAGGTGCGCAAATGCGCGTTCCACTTTCTCTCCCCGCTGACGCAACAGCGACTTTCCACGATGGCCTCGGAGCCGCCGCCGGTTCGCATAGGTCGGCTTCTGAGCACACGGATTCTTTGTCCAGTTCCGACGCCCACGCTTTGGCTCACTGATGTAACTGCGTATCCCACAATCTGCAAGCGATACCATCACCGCATTGGAGTGATCCCCCTTATCGGCAACCACCTCCTCGACCGTCAAATCCAACGCCTCTAATTGCTCTGTGGCCGCATCTAAGGTGGACGCAAGGGAAGCCGTATCCCCGCCATCCATCGTTTGAACCGTCACCCCAACCAACGCCCCCGTTTCCAGATCCACCGCATGTTCATACTTGTGCGCCAGATGGGTCCGGCCATCCTTCATCTTCGTGATGCGTGCATCGGGCGCCTCTGGATGCACCCAATCCCGATTGGATCCCTTGTTTTTGCGGTTCTTGTCCAATTTGGCCAAGTCCTCCCGCGTCGGAGTCTCAATGCCGGATTCCTTTGCCAAAGATTCCAAAAATGCAGGATAGCTCACCCCGTTCTCCCGAAGAACGATGCTCTTCATTGCCGCATTCGCCTCCAAGGTCGTCGAATCAATTCCCAACGTCTTCCCGCGTAACAAGCCGGATGACTTCAGCAAGGATAACACCCAACCAAACACGGCCAGATGGACCTCTACGCTCAACCGCTGACGTGTCTTTGACAAGGTGCTATGCTCCGGCGTACGCTCCGTCAAATCATAACCCAAAAATTTCCGCAGCGCCAGCGAATCATTACAACGCCAAGCAATCCCGCGCTCCGAACCGAATCCCTCCAAATACCCCACCAACAACATCCGAAAATAGACCCCCGGAGCAATCCCCGGGCGACCAATTCCATCCGCGTAAAACTTCCGACAAGTCTCCTCCACATACGCATCAAAACCCTCCTTGCAAAGCAATCGATCTAACGCGTCGTAAAATGCATTTGAGGAAGAACAGAGCTCAGAAGATGAAATAAACAGATTCCCTTGTGAACCACGGTTACGTTTACCTAGTGCCATGAATCGACTCCCCAAAGTTGACATAAAAAGTACAACTGAAATATACACGACCAATTCTAGAATTCCTAGAATCCCGACTTTATCCACGGACTGCTATTGGATCCCGGCTCTCTGGACTCGTAGATTTCGATGATTATATCATATCTCCTTGCGATTCTCAGGGCCGTTGCGGCATTGAACGCTGGCCAATCGTCTCCTTCAACAAAAATTCTCCCGACCTCAGTAGCAAATGCGTCCAGTTCTGTAGGAGAATATGACTTATATGTCTGGTTCAGCACAGCTGCCACTGCCCAGTATATTTGCTCCGATCCGTCCGCGTCAAGGAGTTTGCTCATTGCCGTTTCCGGTGTAGGGGCTCTCCATTCTCCGCGTTCCATGATCATACCCTGCATATGGGGAGGCAAATCAGATTGTTGAGCGGATGCCAATGAGGCAAGGCCACATAGCACGAGGAAAACCACAACAAGCCCTGTGGTGTGCTGGTGAGTAGAAAATATCTTGATCATTAATTGAGTGGGCGGATTCCAGATGATGCACGGATCTCTCGGATACAGGGTACACAACAATAGTTTGAATAAATCCTATAAATGGTGTTGGGAATTCGGGCCATCTGATCAAAGCCGAATAACCCAAATTCAAGGAACCGATTCAAAGGATCGAGGATGGGCACATTTACTGATCTCTAGGATCATATAAGCCTTCATTGACCCCACCAAATCCCATGGGATCAGGCGGAAGATAACAGCGCTTATCCCAGTCATCCTGGGTTGGCCCTCCAGAATAACCAATGAGCTCAAACCCGGCTTTACACCAGAGTCCTTCCTGAAGATCACAAAGTTTTAATTCAGGGTATATGATCCCGCTACGAGGATTCTCGTTGCAAATCTGGGGTTTCTCGCTATTTGAAAGAACCTTCCTTAGGTAGTCAAGACCTTTTTCGCCAGTGTCTCCTAACATATTAAATAGTACGCCCGTGGAGGGGCTATTGGATCCCGGCTCTCTGGACTCGTAGATTTCGATGATTATATCATATCTATCTGCGATTCTCAGGGCCGTTGCGGCATTGAACGCTGGCCAATCGTCTCCTTCAACAAAAATTCTCCCGACCTCAGTAGCAAATGCGTCCAGTTCTGTAGGAGAATATGACTTATATGTCTGGTTCAGCACAGCTGCCACTGCCCAGTATATTTGCTCCGATCCGTCCGCGTCAAGGAGTTTGCTCATTGCCGTTTCCGGTGTAGGGGCTTTCCATTCTCCGCGTTCCATGATCTTGCCCTGCCTATGGGGAGGCAAATCAGATTGTTGGGCGGATGCCAATGAGGCAAGGCCACATAGTACAAGGAAAACCACAACAAGCCCTGTGGTGTGATGGTGAGTAGAAAATATCTTGATCATTCGTGTGGGTAATTAGAACTAACAGGGGGTACTTGCACCATGACCTCCCCCAGTGAAAGTGCTATAGATCCATTGACTATGATATCGGTAAAAGGACTTGGAGTAGTTAATGTCCGAAGCCCATTCTCCGGCAGCCATAAGCTTGTTCCAGTAAACGACCCACAAGCCATTTGGGTTCGTCGAGGTCTCGGAGAGCATTTCCTGCTGAGTGCCCGTCAGTTTCTCCAGATCTGTGAAAATCTTTGTCGTCGTGTAACTGTCTAGACATTGTTGGTGCCCTGCTGCGTGTTCTTTCTCGTGCCGGATGATCTCAGGCAGAAGCCCTTCAAATGCACTTGAAGTTCCACACTCGCTATTGACATGCGAGTAATTTGCGGAAGAAATTGTATTTCCCTGCCGGACTGATGGGCACAGGGTACCATTCAGCGGATACTTTGGTAGGTCAGTTATATCAGGGTTATAGTCTTCTGCAACATGAAGTTCTCCTTGGATGGTGGGCTTGGACCTTAGGTAGAAGCGTCCTTCCCAAGGCCCCGTTCCATTCGAAATCGCCCTTGTGGGCGAAGCACTTCCTGTTAACCGATAGAAACCAACACTGGTACTATTACGACGCCGAGGAAGATCCGAAAACTTGGCTTCGGTGTCTAATCTTTTGGAAGGCGGATTCCATTGTCTGGCCGTTACTTCAATGGTGTCCGTTTGTACCCAACCGGTAGAGGCGGTCACCGTAATACTGGCCGTTTCCGTTGCGATCCCTCTCCAGGAATATCCAGTTCCTTGTGCTCCGAAACTGGAAGACCAATTGAAGGTGAATGATTCTACGGAAATCGAATCACTCTCCGAAATGACCTCGCAAACTCCCTCACTCCCCCTCTGAACAGACGGGTCACAGGCCAGTCTAAACCTCTCCTCGTTTCCTTCATCTTCATCGGTGTCGTCATCGCCCTCATCCCCATCGCCGCTGCACAAACTACAGCTATCGCCATCACTACCACCACTACCACCTCGTTCACCATCCTCCCCATCTTCGCCCCCACTGCCTCCATCACCACCACTCTCGTCCCCATCACCATGTCCGCCACCGAACGACTCAACACATGAAAGTTCAATCGTCTCCGTCTCAGCACATTCACTAGAGTCGGGCATCCCAACGGGGACAGGCTTGCACATCTCAATTGAGTATCCATCTGTAATCCAACAAGTCCATTCCGTGTTCGTTTTCCCAGTACCCGTTTTTCGGGCTAACTTCATCGCGATTGATTGGGGTTTCTCGTCAGGCTTATACAAAAACGCTTGAGTAGACGCGTACCCAATTGAGTATTCGGCGACCAATGATCTGCAGTTCATCAAAATCACCCGCCAACCACATCCTCACATAGTCTTGGAACAGGGATGCCTCCAGCCCGATACCTACAAATTCGACCAATAGGCCCGTAAGAATCTTCCCATCTGAATCTACATCCGCAATCAGGGTGCGAATCACCGACAATCGGCGGTCCGATGGACTGGTCGTCGGTTCACTGGTTCCCAGTAGCGTGGCAGCAAGATACCCGCCCGTGTCATCGCTCCATGTCTCCATTTTGTCCCAGTCCGGCGGATACTTGCGAACCATCGCAGCCAATACTGCCGCAAGGGTACTGTCATTCCCTATCTTCCCTGCCGCCCCATCTGGCAAAACCGGAGGTGCGCTCTGCTCCTTGGAAAGGGCCGTGTAATACCATTCTTTCACGGCTTCAACCCGCTTTCCCCGAACCTCCGAAAGCGCAGGCTCTACATCCGGTACAAAAGAGCTATCACAACCTGCAATCAACATCATTCCAAAGATCAGGATGAATGGGGCACTGCCGCGAAAAGCAACTGGCTTAAAGTGAATCATTTGCATTGCGTCTGTCTCGGAAAAATATTTTTGGAGCAGTGACGCCTTTCTCAAAACTGGAGTTCAGGCCCAAAGGTACAGTATCTCTGCATAAAGCGACAAACGGAAACTACCACTGGTATAAATTTTGGAAATTCATTCTTTACGAGGTGCGCACTGAAATCAACAAAGCATCAACCAGTCGAACCATGGAAGGGATGGTTGAATCGGTGAGCTTGAGAATGTGGTGTCTCTGAACAATTCTCCGTCCAGTATCAGGTAAAGTCTGTAGGGGCGACGAAATAGTTGTAGATATCTGGGATCGGGGACGACGCGGCTCCCTCCTGTTTGGGATTTGAGTTCCCATCACAATGAGTGCGATAGAATCTTTCTGCAGCCATCAGAGAAACAGTTGCAGATTGGCGTGCGTATAAGTCCGTTGCCATGACTCCATTCTTCAAGCATTCCTCACAGTTCTCCATGAGGCCGGAAAATCACGATCCAAATCTGGAGACTGACAGACTTGAGCGACTGAACCGATCGCCCAGACGCCGGGGGCGCTACATGTGGATCTATGTGGTCTTGCTCGGATTCCTTCTGATCAACATCCTGTTTTCATTCGGGCGCCAAGGTCCAGATGCGATCCCCTACAGTACATTTCTGGAGTATGTTGAGCAGGGATATGTGGAGGAAGTCATAATTCAGAACGATCGCCAAGTCACGGGGACTCTACGCGAGTCAGGTGTACAGGCGCTTGGACGTGAGGTTGAGACGGATCGGGGATTTCTCAGCCGCCCGGAAGATCCGGCCTCATTCGTTACAACAAAGACGGCAAATCATGAGCTAATTGCATTTCTTGAGGAGCAAAGGGCCAACCAAGAAGAAGGTCAGACGCTTAGCTATGAAGCCAGATATCAAGACAACTGGTTTGGCGGAGCCCTTGCATGGCTCTTGCCTTTGGCAATCATTCTTGCTCTCTGGATCTTCATTCTCCGACGTGCCGGGCCAGGTTCTCAGGTGCTCAATATTGGCAAGAATAGAGCCGTACTTTTCGAGTCCCTAGGACAACCAACGGTTACGTTTGAAGATGTGGCAGGCCTGGCAGAGGCCAAGGAGGAAGTGGCAGAGGTCGTCGAGTTTCTGAAGACGCCCAAGAAATTCACAAAGCTTGGGGGTGTACTTCCAAAGGGAGTGCTCCTCGTGGGCCCCCCCGGGACCGGGAAGACGCTGATGGGTAAGGCAGTTGCTGGAGAAGCACGTGTGCCGTTCTTTTCCATCAGTGGTAGTGATTTTGTTGAGATGTTTGTGGGGGTTGGTGCTGCCCGTGTACGTGATCTTTTCAAGAAAGCAAAGGAGAAAGCCCCCTGCATCGTATTTATTGATGAGATTGATGCGATTGGGCGCAGCCGGGGACGCAGTATGATGATGGGAGGTAATGATGAGCGGGAGAATACGCTCAATCAACTTCTGGTCGAAATGGATGGATTTAACACCGATAAAGGTGTAATCATCATGGCGGCAACCAACCGACCGGATGTTTTGGATGCAGCACTGCTTCGCCCTGGACGTTTTGACCGGCAAATTTTGATTGATCGGCCGGATCGACTCGAACGGGCGATGATTTTCCGTGTCCATACCCGGGACCTTGTATTGGCCGAAGATGTGGAGCCCGAAACTCTGGCCTCGCAGACGCCGGGTTTTGCGGGTGCAGAAATCGCCAATGTCTGTAATGAGGCAGCGTTGCTGGCCGCACGCTTTGACAAAGAGGCCATAGAGATGACGGACTTTGAGCAGGCAATTGATCGTGTCATCGGGGGATTGGAGAAGAAAAATAAGTTGATTAAGCCGGAGGAAAAGAAAATTGTTGCCTACCACGAAGCGGGGCATGCTATCGCGGGTTGGTATTTGCCCAATACGGATCCGGTGATCAAAGTTTCCATCGTCCCCAGGGGACTTGCCGCGTTAGGATATGCTCAGTCTCTGCCGGATGAACGCTACATCACCACGCGTGAGGCCTTCATGGATCAGATGACCATGATGATGGGAGGACGGGTTGCAGAAGAGATCAAATTCGGACAGCTCTCCACAGGAGCACAGAATGATCTTGAGCGCATCACCAAGACGGCCTATGCAATGGTCGTAGATTTCGGGATGAGCGCAAAAGTTGGACATGTGAGTTTCAACATGACGCGTCGCCGTGATGGAACCCCTATGTTTGAAAAGCCATACTCAGAGACGATGGCTTCCATGATTGATCAGGAGGTACGTGATTTGATTGAGGAGATACGTCAACGAGCGTGGAATCTTCTGAGTGAGAAAGGGGATCGGTTGGAAGAGCTTGCACAGCTGCTTTTGGAAAAAGAAGTTCTGGGACCACGCGACTTGGTAGAGGTTCTGGGAGAGCGTCCATTTGGAGAGTACGTTTCGCTCAATGGCATTCCAGAGAGTAAAGAAACCCCAGAGAGTGAAGAACTCGAGACAGAATCTACTGAGAAACGGGAAGGGGCAGAGGTTTCTACCTGATTGAAGAGGCTTTAAAAAATCAAAAAAGATGCAAGGATTTGCAACTTTATTCAAAAAAATCCGTATATTGAAAGGCTGTACAATAATCGGGCTCGGCATCCTGCGATATAGGTCTCGCAGCACTACCTAGCTCTGAAAGATTTTTTTTATAGTTAAGTGCCAACAATACAGCAACTTGTTCGAACGGGGCGCCATCCGAAGGTCAAAAAGACCAAGGCGGCCGCACTGCAGGGAAACCCGCAGCGCCGGGGGGTATGTACGCGTGTTTATACCACAACACCGAAAAAACCGAACTCCGCATTGCGGAAGGTCGCCAAGGTGCGTCTGACAAACCAGATTGAGGTAATTGCCTATATCCCGGGTGAGGGGCATAATCTGCAGGAGCACTCCATCGTGCTGGTTCGCGGAGGACGCGTAAAGGACTTGCCAGGGGTAAAGTATCACATTGTACGTGGTGCGCTGGATACATCCGGTGTAGAAGATCGGACACAATCCCGTTCGAAGTACGGCACAAAGCGGCCAAAGAGATAGTCAGAATTAGACAGTTAGCTGCAGCGTGCAGTTGTTTATGAACCATGCGTAGAAAATCAGCCGAGCGGCGTTCGATAACGCCGGACCCCAAATACGGTGACCCACTTGTGGCGCAGTTTGTGAACTACGTCATGCTCCATGGCAAGAAGAGTATTGCCCGGAAAATAGTTTATGATGCGTTTGCTCAGGTGGAAGAGCGTTCAGGAGAGCCCGGATTGGAAATTTTCCAGCGGGCGGTTGAGAATGTGGCTCCTCTAGTGGAAGTGCGCAGTCGGCGCGTAGGTGGGGCAACCTATCAGGTCCCGATTGAGGTGCGGGCAGAGCGTCGAACCGCACTGGCCTTTCGTTGGATCATTGAACAGGCCTCGAAAAGGTCGGATCGCTCTATGGCAGATCGGTTAGCTGCAGAGTTGCATGCTGCCTCGCGTGGAGAGGGGGCTGCAGTCAAGAAGAAAGACGATACCCACAGGATGGCAGAGTCAAATAAAGCATTTGCTCACTTCAGATTGTAATGGCAGTGATTCCAATGAGCTCACTCAAGGATTCAAAACTTTGCCGAATGCGCAATATTGGGATTATGGCCCACATTGACGCTGGCAAAACGACCACAACAGAACGGATACTATTCTATACCGGGCGCTTGCACCGGATGGGAGAGGTGCACGATGGTGGAGCCACTATGGACTGGATGGAGCAGGAAAAAGAGCGGGGCATTACGATTACCAGTGCTGCGACCACCTGCTTCTGGAATAAGAATGACGATCAGTACCGGATCAACATCATTGATACGCCGGGGCATGTCGACTTTACTGTTGAAGTAGAGCGTTCTTTGCGGATCCTGGATGGAGCCGTCGCACTTTTCTGCGCGGTCGGAGGCGTGGAGCCACAATCCGAGACGGTATGGAGGCAAGCCAATAAGTATCGGGTACCCCGGATTGCATTCGTCAACAAGATGGATCGCACGGGGGCGGATTTTGTGAATGCTCTGAACTCCATGAAGGATCGCCTGAAGGCGAATCCGGTTCCTGTACAGATCCCCATCGGTGCTGGTGCAATGTTCCGCGGGGTGATTGACCTCATCACGAACAAAGCCATCATATGGCACGACAAGACCCAGGGAGCCACGTGGGATGTTATTGATATCCCAAAGGACCTCCGCAAGGAGGCCAGGCACTGGAGAATTCTACTTCTGGAGTCTGTAGCAGAGCATAATGACAATCTGCTCATGAAATATCTGGAAGGCGAAGACATCACCGCCGATGAGATTCGCTCGACAGTCCGATCAGCAACGCTGAATCTGGATATCACACCGGTCTTTTGTGGATCCGCCTTTAAGAATAAGGGAGTTCAGCGCCTGCTGGATGGAATCATTGATTATTTGCCCAGCCCTGCGGATATTCCGCCAGTATCCGGGATTCAGCCGAATACTGGAAAAGAAGTGATGCGTGCCCCACAGGCGAATGCACCATTCTCTGCAATTGCATTTAAGATTGCAACCGATCCATATGTCGGTAAGCTCACGTTCTTTAGAGTATACAGTGGAGCATTGGAGAAGGGTGCACAGGTCTATAATTCTACATCCGAGCGCAAAGAGCGGGTAGGAAGACTGCTCTTTATGCATGCCAAAGACCGTGAAGATGTTGCCCAGGTCGAGGCCGGTGACATCGCAGCAGCGGTAGGACTCAAAAATGTCAAGACTGGCGACACGCTTTCGGATCCGAGTGCTCCCGCGATTCTGGAACAGATGGATTTTCCAGATCCAGTGATCCGTATCGCCATTGAGCCCAAGACCAAAGCAGACAGTGACAAGCTCTCGACCGGCTTGCAGAAACTTGCAGAAGAAGATCCAACTTTCAAGGTGACCATTGACCCGGAAACTGGTCAAACCATTATCGCGGGGATGGGCGAATTATACCTGGAAATCATTTTAGACCGGCTGCGCCGGGAATTCAAGGTGGAAGCGAATGTTGGAAAGCCCCAGGTCGCATACCGGGAAGCTTTTCGGAAACCTGTACTCGAACGCTACACCCACAAGAAGCAGACAGGCGGTCGCGGTCAGTTTGCCGTGGTTGAGATGGAGATCGCTCCAAATGAGAGCGGGGTCGGATTTGAATTCGTCAGTGAGGTTGTCGGTGGAGCGATTCCCAAAGAATTTATCCCTAGCGTTCAGAAAGGAATCAAGAATGCAGTCAATCATGGGCCACTTGCAGGATATCCTGTGGAGGGGCTTAAGGTGAGGCTGCTTGACGGGAAGCATCATGAAGTGGATTCCGATCAGAATGCGTTTGAAATCGCAGGCCAAATGGCCTTCCGAAGTGCTGCCAGGCGCGCGAATCCTGTTCTCATGGAGCCGGTCATGAAAGTGGAGGTCGTTACGCCGGAAGAATATATGGGAGACGTGATCGGTGACCTGAATAGTCGTCGGGGGCGGATCATGTCCATGGATCAGCGACAGGGCGCCCGTGTCGTTAAGGCATTGGTGCCACTCTCGGAAATGTTTGGCTATTCGACCGATATGCGCTCATTAACCCAGGGGAGAGCAATCTTTACGATGCAGTTTGAATCGTATGAGCCTGCACCAAAATCAGTGGCAGAGAAAGTGATTCTCTCCAGTTACGGTAAAGCAAGTTAAACAACAACATAAACCAGCTTTTTAGTTCAGCTAACCAATGGCAAAGGAAGTATTTCAGCGTACGAAGCCCCATGTAAATGTGGGAACGATCGGACATGTGGACCACGGGAAGACGACATTGACGGCGGCGATCACGCGCGTATTGAATGATCGCTACGGAGGGACGGAGATCCGTTCGTTTGATTCGATTGACAATGCACCGGAGGAGCGTGAGCGCGGGATCACGATCGCGACGGCGCATGTGGAATATGAGACGGGGAACCGTCATTACGCGCATGTGGACTGTCCAGGCCACGCGGACTATGTGAAGAACATGGTGACGGGTGCAGCGCAGATGGACGGAGCGATTTTAGTGGTGGACGCATCGGATGGTCCGATGCCGCAGACGCGGGAGCATATTTTGCTTGCGCGCCAGGTGGGAGTTCCGTACATCGTGGTGTTCATGAACAAGGTGGATTTGGTGGATGACGAGGAGCTTCTGGAGCTGGTGGAGATGGAGATTCGGGAGTTGCTGGAGGCGTATAAATTTCCGGGGGATGACATTCCGGTGGTTCAGGGTTCTGCGCTGGGGGCATTGAACGGGGAGTCGGAATGGGAAGAGACGGTGGTATCGCTGATGGATGCGGTGGATAGTTATGTCCCGACGCCGAAGCGGGACAAGGACAAGCCGTTTTTGATGCCGGTGGAGGATGTGTTTTCGATCACGGGCCGTGGGACGGTTGCGACGGGCCGTGTGGAGCGTGGGATTGTTCGCACGGGGGAGAAGGTGGAGATTGTAGGGATCCGTGAGGAGAAGACGGATACGACGGTGACGGGTGTGGAGATGTTCAGGAAGATTCTGGATGAAGGTCAGGCGGGGGATAATGTGGGTTTATTGCTTCGTGGGATTGCGAAGGATGGCGTGGAGCGTGGTCAGGTGATTGTACATCCGGGTTCGATCAAGCCTCACCGGGAGTTTACGTGTGAGGTGTATGTGTTGAGCAAGGACGAGGGGGGCCGTCACACGCCATTTTTCCCGGGGTACCGTCCGCAGTTTTATTTTCGTACGACGGATGTGACGGGGGACATTGAGTTGCCCTCGGGAACGGAGATGGTGATGCCTGGGGACAACACGCAGTTCAAGGTGAAGTTGATCCAGCCGGTGGCGATGGAGCAGGGGTTGCAGTTTGCGATCCGTGAGGGCGGCCGGACAGTCGGTGCCGGGGTCGTCACCAAAATTCTTGACTAAAACGTACGCCTGATCATGACAGGGCAAAAAATCCGTATTAAGCTCAAATCCTACGATCACTCGTTGATCGACAAGAGCACGGAGAAAATCATTAAGACGGTGAAAGCGACCGGTGCTTTGGTCAGTGGACCTGTTCCACTTCCGACCAAAAAAGCGGTGTATACCGTACTACGAAGCCCGCATGTGAATAAGAAAAGTCGGGAGCAATTCGAGAGCCGGAGCCATAATCGTCTCATTGATATACTCTCAACCAGCACCAAGACAGTGGATGCCCTGCTTAAGCTTGAGCTTCCCAGTGGTGTTGATGTGGAAATCAAGGTATAATCGGAAGTAGCCCTTTTCGCGTGGTAATGAGTGGAATGATTGGTAAAAAGGTTGGCATGATCAGCATCTTTGATGCAGCAGGCAATAATATCCCCTGCACTGTCATTGAAGCTGGCCCAAACCACGTTGTGCAGGTCAAGCGGCAAGATGGTCAGGACGGGTATGATGCCGTCCAACTTGGATTTGGTGCTCGTAAAAAACGACGGACAAGCAAAGCACTGAATGGCCATTTCCTGGCGGCAGGGGTTCCTCCTCAGCGTGTACTCAAGGAGTTTGAGTGGGACGGGGACATGCCGGAGGTCGGAGACGAGGTTCGTGTAGAGAATGTTTTTGTGGAGGGGGAGATGATTGATGTTGCGGGATTGAGTAAGGGGAAAGGGTTTCAGGGGGTTGTTCGGCGTCATGGCTTTCACGGGGTGAATGACCGGACCCATGGACAACATAACCGCGAACGTGCGCCTGGATCCATTGGCGCTTCCAGTGATCCCTCAAGGGTGATCAAGGGAATGCGTATGGCAGGTCAGATGGGAAACGCACGTGTCACGGTCAAAAATCTTGATGTGACCCGCATTATTCCCGAGCATAATCTTTTATTGGTCCGCGGAGCGATTCCAGGGCCGGTCAACGGAGTGGTAGAACTATTTAAACAAGGCTGATTGAAAGCATGGAGTTGGACGTTTATCAGCATAATGGATCGCCTGCAGGTCGCAAGATTGCCCTTGACACGGCAGTTTTTGGTGTAGACCCCAATGATCATGTTCTGTGGCTGGATGTGCGCAGAACACAGGCGGCAGCACGCCAAGGCACCCATAAAACCAAGGAGCGGGGAGAAGTCAGAGGATCAAACCGTAAGCTTTACCGCCAGAAAGGTACCGGGATGGCGCGTGCCGGGAATGCGGCCTCTCCGCTTCGAAGAGGTGGTGGGAGAATTTTTGGCCCTCGGCCACATCGATATAATGTGCGGCTAAGTAAAAAAGTGCGGCGCAATGCCAGATGCTCCGCACTCAGCTACAAGGCTCGCGAAGATGCGATCCGCGTGGTGAGCCCTCTGGACTATGAATCCCCCAATACGCGCGCACTGCTCACTCTTCTGGGGAATCTGGAACTGGAGGGGCAGCCGGTATTGATCGTGACGGCTTCCAATCGCCCTGAGCTATTCCGCTCCAGTAAAAATTTGGACCGCGTTGTGGTACGTGAAGCACGCAACGTGAGTACCGAGGATATTCTCCGATCCCGGATATTGGTGTGTGAGGAAGATGCCCTCGCGGTATGGAGTAATCTTTGGGCCTCAACGCTAAGCAACTGATTGCCATGAGTCGACAAGTATTGATCCGGCCTTTGGTTACCGAGAAACTCTCCGCACAGATGGAAGAGGGACACTACGCGTTTATCGTAGATTCGAAGGCCAATAAAATCGAAATCAAGCAGGCTGTACGGGAGAGATTTCCGACGGTCAAGATCAAGGAAGTACGTACGATCAATGTGCGTGGCAAGTATCGCCGCCAGATGACACGTCAGGGAGTCAGACTCGGACGAACCGCCAGCTATAAAAAGGCGATTGTGACGCTGATGCCGGACAGTGAGCAGATTGACTTCTTCGAGAGTATATAGGACGATGGCAATTCGTAAACTAAATCCGGTTACTCCTGGGCAGCGTCAGCGCTCGGTATCTGCTTTTGATCAGGTTACCGACAGCACGCCGGAAAAGAAGCTTTTGCGTCCGGTCAAACGCCGTGGCGGCCGTAACTCTACCGGGCGTATCATGGTGCGCCATCAGGGAGGGCGGCATAAGCGGCGCTACCGGGTGATTGATTTTCGGCGTAATAAGGATGACATCCCGGCCCGCGTTGCAAGCATCCAGTATGATCCAAACCGGTCGGCGAGGATCGCGTTGCTGGTCTATGCAGATGGCGACAAGCGTTATGTCATTGCACCGGATAAGCTTGCCGTAGATCAGCAGGTCCAAAATGGTCCTGATGCACCGCCGGAGGTTGGTAATTGTCTGCCATTGGGAAGGATCCCTGTGGGGACTTTCGTGCATGCAATTGAAATGAAGCCTGGTAAAGGGGCTCAGCTTGCACGTTCTGCGGGCACATTTGCCCAGTTGACCGCTCGCGAGGGCAAGTATGTTACCCTGAAGCTGCCCAGTGGTGAAGTTCGTCGAATTCTTGCTGAATGCAGGGCAACGATCGGTACGACCAGTAATCCGGATCACATGAATATTGATTTGGGCAAAGCCGGCCGTCGGCGCTGGATGGGGGTCCGCCCCAAGGTCAGGGGAGTTGCCATGAACCCGGTTGATCATCCGATGGGTGGTGGAGAAGGAAAAGCGAGTGGGGGACATCCGCGCTCTCCTTCGGGGGTTCCGGCCAAAGGATATAAGACTCGCAAGCGTAAGTCCGCTTCAGACAAGTACATCGTGCGTCGACGTGACGCAAAACGCAGATAACCATGGCGCGATCTCTCAAGAAAGGACCTTTTGTTCACCATAAGCTTCAACGTAAGGTGGACCAGTTGAATCAGACAGATAAGAAAAAGGTAGTAAAAACCTGGAGCCGTGCATCTATGATTACTCCAGATTTTGTGGGTCATACCTTCGCGGTTCATAATGGGAGACAGTTTATTCCGGTTTATGTGACCGAAAATATGGTGGGGCACCGCTTGGGTGAATTTTCCCCGACGAGAAATTTCCGTGGTCACGCCGGATCCAAAAAAGACAGACGGGGGAGCTAATTGATCATGGAGGCACGCGCAATACGTAAATATATTCCCAGTTCGCCGCGCAAGATGCGGCGCATTGTCAATGTGGTTCGGGGCCAATCGGTTTCCGAGGCACTGAATACGCTGCATTTTCTACCGCATGCTGCGACCAGGCCTGTATCCTTGGCTATCCGCTCAGCGGTACATAATCTCATGGATAAAAATCCAGACGAGAGGTTCGACGAGAATGATCTTTTCGTGAAGGAAATCAGGGTGGATGAAGGCCCTGTACTCAAACGGATTCGACCCGCCGCTCGTGGTCGGGCACACCCGATTCGCAAGCGTATGAGCCATCTAACCGTAACTGTTCAAGCTAAAATCTAGTAGCTCTTAATCAATGGGTCAGAAAACACATCCAGTTGGCTTTCGTCTCGGTACTATCCGGGGTTGGGATTCGAACTGGTATGCCAGAAAGAAAGATATTGCTGCCAAGCTCTTCGAGGATGAAGAACTGCGCCGCTACCTTACGGCTCGGCTGAAGCGTGCTGGTCTCAGTCGTGTTGTGATTGAACGCACACCGAAGCGGATCATCCTCACGCTCCATACCAGTCGACCAGGTGTCGTTATCGGTCGGGGAGGTCAGGAAGTCGAAAAATTGCGTGAGGAACTCAAGCGAATTACAACCAAGGAGATCCAGATCAATATCAATGAGATCAAACGGCCAGAATTAGATGCTAGCCTGGTTGCACAAAATGTAGCGCAACAGCTTGAAGGCCGGATTTCCTTCCGGCGTGCCATGAAGCAGGCACTCCAAGGGGCGATGCGTATGGGAGCACAGGGGATTCGAATCAAAGTGAGTGGGCGGCTTGGCGGCGCCGAAATGGGGCGGGTTGAACAGTATCTGGAGGGGCGTGTGCCTCTGCACACGATCCGTGCAGATATTGATTACGCAGAGGCAACCGCGTATTCGATTTATGGAACCACGGGAGTGAAAGTATGGGTTTACCGTGGTGAGGTACTCGGGCGCCCGGATCTTAGTCCAAACGTGCAGGCCCAGCGCCAGCAATTGCGTCAGATGCAGACGGGAGGACGAGGCAGTGAGAGCAGTAAGGCACGGGATCGCCGTCGCGGGAACCGTGGTGGTCGTGGAGTCCGTGCAGGCGGTCAGGGCGGTGGTCGCAGAGGTGGGAATCGACGATAGTTATCCAAGGTAAAGAGAGACACGAACCATGTTGATGCCAAAGCGGACGAAGTACCGCAAGCAACAAAAAGGCAGGATCAAAGGGAATGCAACACGCGGTGCACGCGTGAATTTCGGGGATTTTGCGATCAAGGCTCTTGAGCCAGGACGGATTTCCAGCCGACAGATTGAAGCTGCGAGGATTGCAATGACTCGGCGTATGAAGCGCATCGGGAAGGTCTATATCCGAATTTTTCCCGACAAGCCGATCACCAGCAAGCCCGCAGAGGTTCGGATGGGGAAAGGCAAAGGTGCCATTGATCATTGGGCGGCTCCTGTTCATCCCGGTCGGATCCTGTTCGAGATTGGTGGAGGAGTCCCCCTTGAGCTTGCAAAGGAATCCATGCGGCTGGCTCAGCAAAAATTGCCAATCAAAACCAAGTTTGTTGTGCGGCCTGACTATGTGGAGAATTAGATGACCATGAAAGCAGCTGAAGTACGAGCCCTCAGCATCGAGGAGGTGCAGGAGCGGATTCGTGAAGAAGAAGAGCAGTTGGCCGAATTAAAATTCAGACATGCCATTGCACAGTTGGAGAACCCAATGCTACTTAGAGAAAAGCGTCACTTTCTAGCACGCTTGAAAACAATTCTTAAAGAGCAGGCTGCCGAGGATAAACATGAGTGATGTACAAAGGTCCTCCCGGAAAGAGCGTACCGGGGTTGTTCTTAGTGACAAGATGAACAAGACGATTGTGGTCGGTATTCAGCGTCAGGTCCGACATCCGATTTACGGCAAGTTTATCAAGAAAACCGGACGCATGTTCGCACATGACGAGCAAGAACAGGCCCGCGAGGGCGATACGGTGCGAATCAATGAAGTCAGACCGCTGAGCAAAAAGAAACGGTGGCGTCTGTTGGAAATTGTGGAGCGCGCGAAATAAGCCAATCCGATGATACAACAAGAGTCCAGATTAGCTGTAGCGGACAATAGCGGTGCAAAAGAAGTGCTGTGTATCCGTGTTTTGGGAGGAAGCGGCCGGCGTTATGCACGGATCGGAGATCGTATTGTGGTCTCTGTGAAGTCTGCGATTCCTGGTGGGGATGTCAAAAAAGGGGATGTATCCAGAGCCGTTGTCGTGCGTACACGCAAAGAATTGCGTCGTACGGATGGGTCTTACATCCGATTTGACGAAAACGCAGCGGTTCTGCTGAATGCTCAGGGAGAGCCCAGAGGTACTAGAATTTTTGGACCGGTGGCAAGGGAATTGCGCGAGAAACAGTATATGCGCATTGTTTCCCTGGCTCCAGAGGTGATTTAGAGAATTATGGGTCAATCACGACGAAAAACAAAGAAACCCCATGTCAAAAAAGGAGACATGGTCATGTTGACAAAGTCAATCACGGCTTCCAAGGGAAGTCCTGACCGGGATCGGGGATACGTTGGGAAGGTTCTTCGTGTTTTTCCTGACGAAGGACGTGTGATTGTGGAGGGGGTCAATTTGCGGATCCGTCATACCCGTCCCAATCAGGTCTATCCACAGGGTGGCCGTGTGCAGCGTGAAATGTCCATTCATATTTCCAATGTACAGCCCGTGGACAGCAATGGCTTGGCAACACGAATCGGGCGTAAACGGATTGAAGACCCGGAAACGGGTCGGGGAGAATGGATCCGTTATGCAAAATCAACGGGAGAGGAATTGAACTAGGGTTATGGCACAGTATGAACCGCGTTTGAAGACGCGATACAAATCAGAAATTATTGAGCAGTTGACCAAGCAATTCTCTTACGGGAACCGGATGCAGGTTCCACGCCTAGTCAAGATCACGGTCAATAAAGGTGTTGGTGAGGCAACCCAGAATCAAAAGCTATTGGATGGTGCAGTGGATGAGCTCCGGCGGATCACTGGCCAGCAACCGATTGTGCGGCGTGCACGCAAGAGTGTTTCGAATTTCAAGCTTCGTGAGGGAATGCCCATCGGTGCCAGTGTCACGCTTCGCGGAGATCGTATGTGGGAGTTCCTGGACCGGCTGATCACGCTGGCTTTGCCACGAGTACGGGATTTTCGTGGTGTCCCTGACGGAAGTTTTGATGGTCGAGGAAATTACTCTTTGGGAATCAAGGAGCAAATTATTTTCCCTGAGATCAATGTAGATCAAATTGAGCGCATATCGGGTCTTGGACTCACGTTTGTAACAAGTGCATCCTCGGATGAAGAAGCTTTTGCGCTTCTCAGGGAGTTGGGGATGCCATTTGTACGTCGACAGAGCGCAGCTGCCTGATAACGAAAGAAAACAGAGTACATGGCAAAAAAGAGTGTTATAGCCCGACAGAAAAAGCGCGAACGGATGGTTGCGCAATATGCTGAGCGCAGAGCAGAGCTGCGAGCCAGAGGGGATTATGAGGGTCTGCAGATGCTTCCGCGTGATGCAAGTCCATCAAGGTTGCGCAATCGGTGTCAACTGACGGGACGTTCACGCGGGTATATCAGAGTTTACGGTCTGTCAAGAATTGCATTCCGTGATATGGCCCGGGCCGGGAAAATTCCGGGAATTCGTAAATCAAGTTGGTAAGCAAATGGGGGTTATTACAGATCCGGTTGGAGACTACCTTGCCAGACTGCGGAATGCGCAGATGGCAGGGCATAGGTACACAGACATTCCGGCATCCCGAATTAAGCGGGCAATTACTCAGATCTTGAAGGATAAAGGGTACATTGCGCGATTTTTGAACGTTGACGATGAAGGTCAGGGGCGTCTGCGCATTTTTCTCAAGTATGATCGCCATGGGAATGGCGCGATCCGATCAATGAAGCGGATATCCAAGCCGGGTTTGAGGGTGTATGCAAAAGCAGATAAGTTGCCTCGTGTAGAGAATGGGCTTGGAGTTGCCATCTTGTCTACGTCACAGGGGGTCATGACCGATAAAGAAGCCGAGCGCGTTCATGTGGGTGGTGAAGTGCTCGCACACGTGTTTTAAGATGTCAAGGATTGGAAAACAAAGTATTGCAGTCAGCGAAGGGGTTAAAGTCAGCATCTCCAAAGGTAACGAGGTGACGGTGACGGGTCCCAAAGGAACGCTGCAGCTTCAGGTTTCGCCTGAGTTGACTTTATCGCAGGATGCGAACATGCTCAAGGTTGAACGACCAACGGACCAGAAGCGCCATCGTGCCATACATGGTCTGTACCGTTCGCTTCTTTCGAACATGGTCCAGGGAGTCACGGAAGGATTCCAGAAGGAGTTAGAGATCATTGGAGTGGGAACGCGTGCAGAAGTCAAGCAAGGAGTACTGGAATTGGCAGTCGGGTTCTCTCATCCCATTTACTTTGTACCTCCTGAGGGAGTCAACATTACCGCTGAAGGGGGTGGACGCGGACGGAATCCCAAGGTAATGGTGTCCGGGGTTGATAAGCAGGCAGTTGGACAGGTTGCCGCCAAAATCCGTTCCCTGCGGCCACCGGAGCCCTATAAGGGTAAGGGGATTCGCTATGTGAATGAGTATGTTCGAAGAAAAGCTGGGAAAACAGCTTCTAAATAGTTGATCAGCAGATATGGCCACGAGCAAGTTCAAATCAGCTAAAGCAGTACGGAGGTTCCGTACCAAGCGTAGCATTCGTCGTAAAGTACATGGGACGGCAGATCGTCCTAGATTGACCGTATTTCGGAGCAATCGCAATATTTATGCACAATTGATTGATGACAACGCATGTCGAACACTTGTTGCTGCATCTACCCTCGACCAGGGGCATGAGGCCGACTCTCCAGTAAATGCAGGCTCGGTTGTAGGAGAGCGACTTGCTACACGTGCGGCGGAGCATGGAATCCGCAAAGTCGTGTTTGACCGAAACGGTTACAGATATCATGGACGTGTCCGTTCGTTGGCTGAAGGCGCACGTAAGGGTGGATTAGAGTTTTAATTTGAAAAGTATAGGACGCAATGCAAAGAACGCAAAATCAGCAGCGTAACCGCAGTGAATCCACGGACCAGACGGAGTGGATTGATCGTTTGGTCAAGGTGAAACGTGTGGCCAAGGTGGTCAAGGGTGGACGCCGTTTTTCATTTAATGCGGTGGTCGTCGTTGGTGATGGCCAGGGCCATGTAGGTACGGGACTTGGTAAGGCAAATGAAGTTGCGGACGCAATCAAGAAGGGGACAGAAGATGCAAAAAAACATCTAATCTCTGTTCCGGTGACCAAGACAGGCACGATCCCTCACCAGGTTATTGGCAAGAAAGATGCGGGGCGCGTGTTGTTGAAGCCTGCATCCCCGGGGACGGGCGTGATCGCAGGCGGCGGAGTCCGTGCAGTCCTCGAATGTGTAGGGATCACCAACGTGTTGTCCAAGTCGCTTGGCACCAGCAATCCACACAACCAGGTTGCAGCGACCATGAATGCACTCAAGAGTTTGGAGCATCCCTTGGAGGTAGCACGTCGTCGTGGAATTCCTCTGAATCGTGTATTTGAAGGATAAAATGATGTCACTCAAAATTATTCAGTCACGAAGTTTGATCGGTTCGTCAGGGCGGCAGCGCCGGACGATGAGAGCTTTAGGATTGCGTCGCCTGCATCATTCGGTGACGCATCGTGATACCCCGGTTATTCGGGGTATGGTAGACAGCGTGTCTCACCTGGTCAAGATTGAAGAGATTACTGCTCAAGAGCAGGAAACGGAATAGATACATGAATCTAGGAACGCTAAAACCCGCGAAGGGCTCAACAAGACGTAATAAGCGGCTTGGTCGAGGTGTCGGATCCGGTAAGGGAGGGCATAGTTCTTCACGAGGAAACAAGGGACAAAAAAGCCGCACCGGCAATCACCGGATGCCGGCTTGGTTTGAAGGCGGCCAAATGCCGCTTCAGCGTCGGGTTCCCAAGTTTGGATTCAAAAACCCTAACCGGGTGTCCTATAATGTGTTGAATCTAGGTCAGCTGGGCTCGCTGGTTGAAGCCGGGAGGCTGAGTGCGGATGCACCGATTACGCCAGATTCACTGGTAGAAGCGGGTTTAGTCCGCAAGAATGATCGAATTAAGATCCTCGGAGGTGGTGAACTGACCGTTGCCTTAAATATTGAGGTTCATGCTTTCAGTAAGTCAGCAGAAGAAAAAATTCAGGCAGCAGGTGGATCAATCCAGCAACTGTCAGCCAACTAACGCAGTCGAGAGAACTCTGAATGGCGGGATTTGCCGATAGCTTACGCAGTATTTGGAAGATTGATGAGTTGCGCAAGCGAATAACTTACACCCTTGGGATCCTAATCGTTTATCGGGTTGGGGCATATGTATCTCTGCCCGGCATTGATGCTGCGGCACTCACGGACGCATTTGCACAGGGAGATCCAAACAATCTATTTGGATTTTTCAATCTTTTTGTGGGGGGGGCCTTCCTCCAAGCGGGTGTATTCGCGTTGGGGATTATGCCGTACATCACGGCCTCCATCATTATCCAGCTTCTGGGTGCGGCAGTGCCGTATTTTCAGAAACTTCAACGTGAAGGAGAAGAAGGGCGCCGAAAGATAACGCAGTTAACGCGTTATGGCACGGCAGGCATTACAATGCTGCAGTCAATTGGTTACAGCCTGTTCCTGTGGGGAACGGTTCCATCTGCAATCGTGATTCCCCAGAGTTTTTTCATGGTGACAACCGTAATTGTCCTGACGGCGGGCACCATGTTTGTCATGTGGCTTGGGGAGCGAATCACCGAAAGCGGGATTGGTAATGGGATTTCACTGATCATTACGGTTGGGATTATTGCATTTTTGCCTCAGGCATTCATCAATGAAGTGCGTCAATCGGCAAATCTTTTCCTTGTCCTTTTTGAAGTAGGTGTCCTGGTGGTTGTGACTGCATTTGTGGTTCTGATGACGCAGGGTACCCGGCGGATTCCAGTGCAGTATGCGAAGCGTGTGGTTGGACGTAAGGTCTATGGAGGGTCCACCCAATACTTACCTGTACGCGTCAATGCCGCAGGTGTGATGCCCATTATCTTTGCACAGTCCATCATGTTCGTACCGGGCACCATCGCACAGTTTGCACCAAATAACGAACTGATGCAGCGTTTCGGGGCGCTCTTTCTGGACTTCACCAGTTGGGGATACTCCATCATTTTCTTTTTCGTGTGTGTATTCTTTACCTATTTCTACACTGCGATTGCGGTTAATCCGAAGGAAATGGCCGATACAATGAAGCGTCAGGGAGGGTTTATTCCTGGAATCCGGCCAGGCAAGCAGACCAGTGAATTTATTGATGCAATCCTGACGCGTGTCACGCTTCCTGGCTCACTGTTTATCGGGTTTGCAGCGATTCTTCCTGCATTTGCGGTACAGCTTGGTTTAACAGAGACGCAGCAGTTTGCCCAGTTTTTTGGAGGGACGAGCCTGCTCATTATGGTTGGTGTAACGCTGGATACGTTGAAACAGGTGGAGAGTCATCTCTTAATGCGTCACTACGACGGGTTTATGAAAAGTGGCCGTATTCGAGGGAGGTCCCGATGAGTATGCTGAAAACCCCTCATGAGGTTGTGTTGCTTCGCGAGTGTGCGGATTTGGTGTCAAAAACGTTGGCGGAGGTTGCCGGGTATATATCTCCAGGGCAGGAAACCCAGGTACTTGATCGGATCGCTGAAGATTTTATTCGAAGCCATGGTGCGGAGCCAGCATTTAAGGGGTATCGTATGGGTTCGCTCCCTCCGTTCCCTTCCGCGCTCTGCATATCGGTGAATGATGTAGTGGTCCATGGATTTCCGGGCAGCTATACTCTCTGTGAAGGAGATTTGGTGTCTATTGATTGTGGAGTACACCTGAACGGTTATTTTGGTGATAGTGCATATACATTTGGGGTTGGAGATCTGGATCCAGACAAAATCCGGCTCTGCACTGCAACGCATGAGGCTCTAATGCTGGGAATAGCAGCAGCGATCCCCCATGCGACGATTGGAGATATTGGTTCCACAATTCAGTCTCATTGTCAGGCACAGGGCTTAGGGGTGGTGCGGGAACTGGTTGGCCACGGGATTGGAAGCAAATTGCATGAGTCTCCGCAGGTCCCCAATTTTGGCAGGCCAAACAAAGGACGCCGCCTCAGAACGGGGATGACGCTGTGTATAGAGCCAATGATAAATCTTGGAACGTCTGAAATCACTGTAGATTCAGATGGCTGGACGATCCGATCCGCCGATGGCACTGCTTCGGCGCACTATGAGCACATGATCTGTGTTCGTGCAGACGTCCCAGAGGTACTTACGACTTTTGAATATATTGAGGAGGTTATTCCTGCTCCCTATGAGAGAACACAAACATTAACGTATGGCTAAACAGAAACCAATTGAACTTGACGGCGAAGTCACTGACGCCTTGCCGAACGCCCAATTTAGGGTACGTCTTGAAAATGGACACTTAATCCTTGGATTGCTTGCCGGGAAGATGCGAATGTATCACATCAAAATTCTTCCTGGTGATCGGGTAAAGGTCGAAATTTCACCTTTTGACCTTTCAAAAGGTCGGATTGTGTATCGCTACAAGTAGGAACCTGCAAAGCTTGTAGTGCGTACCACTGAACTTTGCTTGGAAAATTAGCCACTTACACACATCAGAGATGAAAGTACGAGCGAGCATCAAGAAGCGGAGTGCGGATGACAAGGTTGTCAGACGCAAGGGCCGTCTCTATATCATTAATAAAAAGAACCCGAAGCACAAGCAGCGGCAGGGATAGGATTATAAATATATGCCTCGAATAGCTGGAGTTGATGTGCCGCCAAATAAGCGCGGTGAGATTGCACTTTCGTCCATTTTTGGTGTGGGACGCTCTCGTGCACAGGAAATTCTGGAACGGGTTGGGTTGGATCCCAATGTCCGCCCAGAGAACTGGACAGAAGAACAGACCAAAAAAGTCCGCCGCCTGATCGAAGATCACTATGTCGTTGAGGGCCAGCTTCGATCCGAGGTCCAGATGAGTGTGAAGCGGCTCATGGACATCGGCTGTTATCGCGGTTTACGGCATCGGCGAGGCCTACCCGTGCGTGGTCAGCGAACGCAAACGAATGCAAGGACACGCAAGGGACGCAAGAAGACCGTCGCCGGGAAAAAGAAAGCACCACGCAAGTAGTTACGGAATATATAAATGGCAAAAAAACAGGGGCGTAAGGGTCCAGGTCGTTCTGGGAAGAAGAGGGTGGTGGTTGAATCAAATGGCATGGTATTTATCCGGGCGACATTCAATAATGTGATTGTCACCATTACGGACCAGTATGGGAATTGTATCTCCTGGTCTTCTTCAGGTAAGGAGGGGTTCAAAGGAAGCCGTAAGAGTACTCCCTATGCGGCGCAGGTTGCGTCCACGACTGCAGCGACAGAGGCAGTCAATCTGGGATTAAAGCGTGTAGACGTATTTGTCAAGGGGCCTGGCTCTGGACGTGAATCCGCCATTCGTGCCCTGAATACTTCGGGATTGGATATCACAACAATTCGCGATGTGACACCGATTCCGCATAATGGTTGTCGTCCGCCTAAGCGTCGGCGTGTCTGACTTCTTTATCACCGATTCGAGTAAAAAACAATCATGGCCCGTTACAGAGGACCAAAACAGAAGATTGCACGGCGGTTTAATGAACCGCTTTTTGGTCCCAGTAAATCACTGGAGCGCAAGCCGAATCCGCCGGGACAGCACGGCCAGAAACGGCGTCGTCGTGAAAGTGAGTATGCTGTTCAGTTAAAAGAAAAGCAGAAAGCAAAGCATATTTATGGGGTTCTGGAACGGCAGTTCAAGAACCTGTTTGAAAAGGCTGCCCGCAAGAAGGGGGTGACTGGTGAGAATTTGCTCCGGTTTCTGGAGGCACGTTTGGATAATACGGTCTTCAGATTCGGGTTTGGTTCAACCCGGCGGCAGGCACGGCAGATGGTCACGCATGGGCACATCCTGGTCAATGGCCAAGTTGTGGATATCCCCTCCTATCAGCTGCGCCCAGGAGATATTGTTTCGGTGCGGCCGCGGAGTCGACAAAACCCCGTATTTAGTGAAAATATAAAAAAGAACCGCCGCGTGTTTTCGTGGCTGGAAACAGATCGGAGGGCATTGAGCGGGAAGTTTCTAGATTTCCCTGAGCGCTCTGATATACCGGAGAATATTCGGGAACAGTTGATCGTAGAGCTCTACTCTAAGTAATCAACTGTGATTTTTTGAACTCAATTGTTGAATATGAGCAGACACGGAATTCAAATGCCGGCGGGGGTTCTGACGGAAGAGGTGACCCCCACCTTTACACGGTTTGTAATTCAACCTCTTGAACGTGGGTTTGGCCAGACGATCGGCAACTCTCTCAGGCGGGTTCTACTTTCCTCGCTTCAGGGGACAGTGATCACTGCGGTGAAGATTGATGGGGTGCAACACGAATTCTCGACGATTCAGGGAGTTGCTGAGGATGTATCCGATATCATCTTGAATCTCAAGGGGGTTCGTTTCAGGCCAATGGATTTTGCGAGTGGATTGATCAACTTAAAGATCAAGGGTCCCGGCACTTGGACGGCCCAGGATATTGGTGAAGCCACGAATGACTATCAGGTGTTGAACCCGGACCATCATATTGCTACACTCTCTGAGGGAGTGGATTTCGGTGTCGAACTTCGGGTAGAGACGGGTCGTCGATATGTCCCGGCCAATGAGAACAAGCGGGACACGGATCCAATAGGGGTGATTGCTCTGGATGCGGTCTATACTCCGATCAAGAGTGTTCGTGTTACTGTGAAGCCTACTCGTGTGGGGCAGCGTGTAGATTATGAGCGATTGGAATTGGAAGTTGCTACTGATGGTTCGATTGTTCCACAGAATGCTTTGAAGGAGGCTTCCAGCATCCTGAAAGATCATATTAATCCGTTTATAGACATGGATTATGTTGAGGTGCCGACCATTGAATCGTCGAGAATAGATTTCGATATTCTGCAGATCCAAGAGCAGCTTGAAATGAGTGTCGACACCCTTCCATTGTCCGTTCGTGCAAAGAATTGTCTGAAGGCTGCGAACATCGAAACGATCAGAGATTTGGTCAGTCACGATGAAGCGACCATGCTGAAGTTCCGTAACTTTGGAAATAAGTCTCTGAAAGAACTTTCAGCTTTGCTTGCAGAACGTGGCTTGAGTTTTGATATGGATCTTTCACGGATTGCTCCTGGACCGGCTGCTTCTTAGTCAGCTACTAAAATGAGACACGCCAAGAAGGGATACAAGCTCAGTCGGACTGCCTCGCATCGCAAGGCAACTTTGGCGGCACTTTCCGGGGCGCTGATTCGACATAAACGGATCACGACAACCCTAACGAAAGCCAAGGCGCTGCGCATCTACGTCGAGCCATTGATCACACGGGCTCGTGTAGATACGACGCATAATCGCCGAGAGGTCTTTCGTCATCTGATGGATAAGGCGGCGGTGACAGAACTCTTTGATGAGATTTCTGAGAAGGTAGGTGACCGGCCTGGTGGTTACACCCGGGTCCTTCGGTTGGGACAGCGTCAAGGGGATGCTGCAGAAATGGCCGTGATTGAACTGGTGGACTATAACGACTCGGTTGCCGAAACCGGTCGAACACGTCGCCGTCGCACACGCCGAGGAGGTCGGCGTAGAGGCCCGACCTCCCGGCAGGTAGAAGTTGCTGATGCAGCAACTATTTCTTCGCCTGTTGAGGCAGAAGATACCGCACCGGACATAGAAGACGCATCAGCAGAGGATACTGCCCCCGAAGTAGAAGATGTATCAGTAGAGGATGCCGCACCAGAGGCAGAAGATGTTTCGGCAGAGGACACCGAACCAGAGGCAGAAGATATTTCGGCAGAGGATACTGTCCCCGAGGTAGAAGATGCATCGGCAGAGGATGCTGAGCCAGAAGCGGAAGACGTATCGACAGAGGATGCCGAACCAGAGGTAGAAGATGCATCGGCAGAGGATGCCGAACCAGAGGCGGAAGACGCATCGACAGAGGATGCCGAACCAGAGGTAGAAGATGCACCATCGGCGGATGATGCCGAGAACTCTGCCGAGCCCGAGTCGGATCAATCGGCAACTGGCGGAAAAGAGAGTACGCCATCGTAGGAATCGTACTTTCCGTACATTGGTAAAAAATCATCAACCCGCTCGGAAATTGATCCCAGCGGGTTTTTTTGCGTTTGCATTATAATTGCAACACAAGTGGGTAGATTGTGCCGCCAAGATGTTGGAAGCCTCGGGAATTCTTCAGGAACTTGATATCGCAATTGCAGAGCCATACGGGCAGCAATTGGATGACCTGATTGCGGACTGTCATCAGTACCTCCCCGTTGTTGATGAGGCAATGATTCGGCGGGCCTTTAAGCTCAGTTATTGGGCCCACAGAAATGACATACGCGCATCCGGCGAACTCTACATCTCACACCCACTCGAAGTTGCCCGTATTGTCGCCCGGGAAATTCGATTGGATGACACGAGTGTTGGTGCTGCACTCCTGCATGATGTGGTAGAGGATACCGACCTCACCATTGAAATTCTGCAGGCAGAGTTCGGCGAACAGATGGCTCTGTTGATTGATGGGCTAACTAAGATTCGTGGTATCTACGCGAACCGCGCCCTTGGGCAGGCTGAGAATGTCCGTAAGCTCATCCTGTCTATGGCCCAGGATGTACGTGTGATTTTTGTAAAATTCGCCGACCGCCTGCACAACATGAAGACGATAGAGTCGCTTCCTCCGGCTAAGCAACTCAAGATTGCTACGGAAACATTACGTCTGTTTGCACCTCTGGCCCACCGTTTTGGATTGCAACGCATCAAAAGCGAATTGGAGGACTTGGCCCTTAAAGTTCTTGAGCCAGAGGCATATTCTGCAATCGTTTCTGGACTCAAGAGTAGCAGGCAGCAACGGGAGGCGCACGTCCGCAGCTTCATTGAACCGCTCAGTACCAGCCTTCGTCAGCAAGGATTTGATTTTGAAATCAAGGGACGATCCAAGAACCTGTATTCGATTTTTCGAAAGATGCAGGCCCAAAATAAACCGTTGCAGGAAATTTATGATGTATTTGCAATTCGGATAGTATTAAAAACTGCCGGGGGAAAAGGGAAAGAAGATTGCTGGCGGGTATACTCTATCGTGACAGACCTATATAAACCAATACCTGAGCGCTTTAGAGATTTCATTTCCGTGCCCAAATCGAACGGGTACCAAAGCCTGCATACGACGGTACTGGATTCGGATGGACATCGAATAGAGGTTCAGATTCGAACGCAGGAAATGCACGAAATCGCTGAGCGTGGTGTAGCTGCACACTGGAAATACAAGGAGGGAGTGGATGGAATGGATGCCAAGATGGATCAATTCCTCACCTGGGTTCATGATCTTATGGAGAACCCGGATGCGGAACAGGCAACGGAATTTGTCCAGGAGTTCAGCCTGGATCTCTATACGGACGAGATTTATGTGTTCACTCCAAGAGGAGATCTGAAAGCACTCCCCAAGGGGGCGACACCAGTAGATTTTGCATTCCAGATTCATACTGATATTGGGTTCCATTGTATTGGTGCCAAAGTTAATGGCAAGATGGTACCCTTATCGCACAAGCTCAGGAGCGGCGATCAGGTTGAGATTATTACGTCGAAGAAGATCACGGCAAACCCGGGATGGATCAAGTTTGTGGTCACGCACAAGGCGCGAAGCCGTATCCGTCATCGCATTAATGAGGAACGCCGGGAGGCCGTACGGTATGGGCGGAAACTTTGGGAGAAAAAAGCGAAGCGTGCAAGGATTTCACTAACGGAAGATGAACTCATACAGCTGGCATCTCAATTTAATTATTCGACGTCGGCACAGATGTTTTATGAGATTTCTTCCGGTCTTCTGGATGTACAGGATCTCATCCAGTATCTACGCACGGGAGATTCCCCCGACCTTGATGAAGAGATTGAAGTTTCGCCGGAACCCTCCGTTTCCTTTCTTGAACACGCGCAGGACCGCGGTGCTGAGGCACTACTTATCAATGGAGAGCGCATTCGAGGCTTGGCAACGGTGTATGCTTCGTGCTGTAACCCGATTCCAGGTGACTCAGTCTTTGGATATACAAGTAAAGCCGGTTCCATAAATATCCATCGTACAGGTTGTCGGAATGCGGCACATTTACTGGTAAATCACCCAGATCGCATCCAGTCGTGTACATGGAGCCGGCAGAAAGATGTACGGTTTGTTGTCGGGCTTCGTGTCATTGGAGAGGATCGGGTCGGCATTATTCATGATTTGACCACGGTCATTTCCAGAAACCTGAAGACGAATATCCTGTCCATCACGGTGAAGACCGAGGATGGCTTTTTTGAGGGTACGATTATCCTTCAGGTCAGTGATCTGCAGCATCTCAAACGTCTGATTGAGCGTGTCAAACGAGTTGACAACATCCGCGGTGTCTATCGTTTTGAAGAATAAGGGAATCCAAATACCTCCGCGGATTGTGTCTGTAGATTACGGGACCAAGCGAGTTGGGTTGTCGGTGGCGGACCCGCTGCATCTGTTTGCACAACCTCTGGATACCTGTAGCCCTGAATCTTCCATAGAGAAGCTGATTTCTCTTCATGAGAGGGAGTCCATCCGTGCGATCGTGATTGGCTGGCCTTTAAACGAAGATGGGACGGAAGGGAAAGCCACTCGGCGTGTGAATCGGTATATTCATCAACTGCATAGATACCTGCCTGATGTGGAAATCATACGCTGGGATGAGCGTTATACCTCAGAGGAAGCCAAATCTCGGCTGGCCGGTTGGCATGGTAAAAAGGGACAGGGGAGCGTTGATCAGGTTGCAGCCTGTATCATCCTGCAGGAATATCTGGACTCAATTTCCGAAACCACCGGACTCAATTGACGTACGCACAGAAAAACCATAATTTGAATATGCGTAACCCAAGTACATTGATATTAATCGTAGTTATTCTGCTCGTGGGCTTTGCAGGCTGTGCAGGTTGTGGAACCTACAATAATCTGATTGGCCAGGAAGAGGCAGTTGAAGAAGCCTGGGGCAATGTTCAAACCGCGTATCAGCGGAGGGCAGACCTGATTCCGAATCTCGTAAGTACAGTGCAGGCTGCTGGGGATTTTGAGCAGGAAACGCTGCAGGCCGTCACTGAGGCACGCGCTCGAGCGACATCAATCAATGTGTCTGCAGATGATCTTCGTGATCCCGCGAGTCTGGCACAATTCCAACAGGCACAATCCCAATTGTCAGGCGCTCTGGGTAGATTGCTGGTGGTCAGCGAGAATTACCCGCAGTTGCAGGCGACAGCGGGATTCCGTGATCTACAGGTACAATTAGAAGGGACGGAAAATCGTATCAATACCGCGCGTACACGCTACAACGGTGCCGTACGATCCTATAATACAGCAATCCGCCAATTCCCTGCAGCTGTCTTTGCCGGTATGTTCGGACACAGCCGCAGATCTTCATTCGAAGCGGAGAGTGGTGCACAAGATGCACCTGAGGTTGATTTTGATTCGTAGGTGCAGCATCAAAAACTGGATTCTCCTTATTGTATTAGTTGTTACTCCTCAGCAAATCCTAGCTCAGCAGCAGAGGATTGTTGTGGACGATGCCGGGATCCTGACTGCACAGGAGGAAGAGCGGTTGTCCCTTGTATTACGATCATATGAGAACAGCACCTCGAATCAAATTGCGATACGTACGCTTCAATCACTAGAGGGGCAGGATATAGCCGAGTATGCAACGGAATTGGGTCAATCTCTTGGAGTCGGTCAGTCAGAGACGGATAATGGCGTCCTGATCGTTGTCAGTACTGGTGATCGCTCCGTATTCATTGCAGTTGGGTATGGTTTGGAAGGGGCCATTCCCGATGTGTTGGCCGGCCGCATTGTACGCGATATTATCGTGCCGGATTTTCGAGAAGGTAGATACTACGCTGGTTTGGTCAGTGCGGTAGATGCAATCATGCTAGCTGCGGCAGGTGAATACACGGCCGAATCCTTACCACCTAGACAATCTTCAAAACGAAGTGGTGATTGGGGTGGGAGAATCCTATTTTTGATGATTGTGGTGTTCGCAATTGTAATGTCAACTCGAAACAGAGGGAGAGGTGGTGGCCATAGGCGTCACTACGGTGATGATGGTTTGATTCCACTCATGTTTCTGTTAGGACATGCCAGCGGTCGTGGTGGCGGTGGCTTTGGTGGAAGTGGCTTTGGTGGGGGTGGCGGCTTTGGAGGTGGCTTTGGTGGTGGTTTCGGAGGAGGAGGTTTTGGCGGAGGAGGTGCTGGCGGAAGCTGGTAAACACGAATCGATCCGAGAGGAGGATCACGGTTCTTAAACTTTGACCCTCAGGCAATCTGAACCACATGGATCGAATAAAATTACTTTTAGATCTCCATGAGGCGGATCCATCGGATCCATTTACCCTGTTTGCTCTCGGATTCGAGTACCAGAAACAGGGGCTGTTAGAAAAAGCTTTGAAGTGGTATAGAGCCACTTTGTCGGTCGATAAAGACTATACAGGAGTCTACTATCACTTAGGGAAGTTGTACATAGAGTTAGGCCGCCCAGGGGATGCTGAACAGATGTACAGGGAGGGGATCTCGGTTTGTAGTCAATTACAAGCACTCAAAGATCGTGCAGAATTACAGCAGGCATTGATGGAATTGGATAATGAGTGAAGACGATTTCCAGTATACAGACTCCGCAGAGCGTGCAGGTATCCAAGGGTATTTTCGGGCCACTCGTACGGCAACCTGGGGATTCCTGATGGCATTACCCCTTGTGATGCTCTATGAAGTGGGGATCATATGGGTCAACATGGGTAGAGATTCTCAGATCCGTATTTCTTCTGAGGGTGTGCTCAAAGGCATTTTTTCGAGAGTTGGACTTACCCATGAGCTCGTTTTACTTGGGATAGTTCTGATTATAGGGATTGGTATCATCGTTTGGGAACGGAAAAAGAAAGTTACGTTCAGTACTCGGTATCCTGGCTTGATCATTCTGGAGAGCATTGTTTATGCAATCGGTCTGGGATTTCTTGTTTCAGGGATTACGCAACTACTACTCTCTCCGTTGATGACTATTCAGGATGGGGAAACCCATGGGATGGCGACGAACATAGTCCTTTCCCTCGGAGCCGGGATCTATGAGGAGTTGTTATTTCGGGTACTGATTGTAGGTGGAGCTTTTCTGGTGCTGAGGCTGATTTTTCCAGATCGGCGACGATTGATGTACGTCATTGCCGCAGTGATCGGCGCACTCAGTTTCAGCGCGATGCATCACTTTGGTGCCTATGGGGATCCTTGGGCACTGGATATATTTCTTTTCCGCGCAATCTTTGGATTGGTCTTTAGCATTGTCTTTTTGGTCCGCGGATTTGCCGTTGTTGCCTGGACACACGCGCTCTATGATGTCATGATATTTACGGGGCTTTTCTCGTTACTTGGGGAATCTTGAGCGAGGTCACGCCTTGAGTTTCTTCACGCCGGCAATCAGCCGGTCTACCTCTTCGCTACTGGTGTAGCAGGCAATTCCTGCCCGAATCAGCCCCTCAATCCCCAGTTTTTCAACAGTCGTGGTGGCGTAGAAATCACCATGTGAAAGAAAGAGGCCGTGATGACTTAATTGTTTGCAGGCCTCTTCGGAGGTAACCCCCTGAACGGTAAAGCTCAAGGTGGGTGTGCGGGGTTGTGATGGCAATGGTCCATAACAGGTGACACCATCGATGTCGTATAATGCTTCCCATAAATGCTTGAAGAGCAGTTGGCTACGCTCATGAAGTATGCAGTAGGTGGATTCAAGTGCTGCACGCCGAGATTGGCCAGGAGTCAGAGATGCAAGAAAGTCAACCGCTGCAGCGGACCCGGCAATTCCCTCATGGCTTAGCGTGCCGGTTTCCAGGCGCTCTGGAGCTTCCGAACCCGCTGGCTTGAGGCGTGGGATATCCAGGAGTTCAAGTAGCTCATGACGGCCATAAAGTACTCCTGCATGGGGGCCATAAAATTTGTAAGGAGAACAGGCAAAGAAGTCGCATCCGAGATCCTGCACATCACACAAAACATGCGGAGCATAATGCACCCCGTCCACATACGAAAGAATCTGGGATTCGTATGCCAGTTGGGTGATTGTTTTTATATCATGAATACTCCCCAGTGCATTTGATGCACCTCCCACCGCAATTAACTGGGTACGTCCAGAGATCAGGCTTCGGAGGTGATCTAGATCCAGTTGTCCAGTATCAGGATTGAATTTTGCGGAGCGTATGACAAACCCGTGCTCCCGGGCGAGGTCCTTCCAGGGATCAATATTTGCGTGGTGGTCAAGATCAGTGATGAGTATTTCGTCCCCACGTTGCCAGGAGCGTCCCAAAGCGCGTGCGACGTGAAACGTGAGGGTGGTCATATTTTGACCAAACGCAATTTCTGTAGGCTGACAATGGAGGAAGTCGGCAAAGGCTTCACGAGCACGGTTTAGAATCGCATCTGTTTCGATGCTTGAAGGATATGCCCAATGTGTATTCGCATTGTGGTGGAGCAAATAATCTACGATGGCATCGGTTACCACCGTGGGCACCTGTGTCCCCCCCGGGCCATCGAAATAGGCGACCAAGTGTCCATTATGCTCACGTTGTAGCGCGGGAAAGGATTGGCGAATCGCCTCTGTTGAAATCGTTTCTTGATGCATGACTGGCCATTGAATGGCATTGAGTACAAATTATTCCACAATTATATGTGATTCGACGGATAGGAGCCTCTTGTCCTCAGATTTAAGGTCTACGTGCAATTTACTGATGGGGTGTTACCGGACAACGAAGGGCGAAAGGTAGGGCGGAGGAATCACAGATGAGTGCGGGGTAGGGCTACCTTGTGGGGTAACGCGAGTCCTGATGTTGTAGCCGATTCGCCATTTCTCTAAAACTTTGTGCCGGAACAAGGAATTGGCACATCGTAAGGGATTGTAGAGTATTTTTGCAGGAAATGAGTCGTCCGTTCGGAGCGGGGCATGGTATTTCTGACAGAAACAGTGGGGATCAAGTTTTTCGGACTCCAGCACATTTTGATCATATTCATGGTGATCGGTCTGTGCGTGTGGTTTCCGTTGTTTGCTCGCAGGAGGTTAAATCCAGATCAACAGCTATGGGTCCTGCGGGGTCTTTCGATCCTCGTCTGTGCTGGAATTCTCAGCTCAGTTATTTTTCGAATGGCGGTGGGGAGTTTTGATTGGCGCGAGAATCTGCCACTAAACGTCTGCAATCTTTTTGCACTCATTCTGCCTGTTTTATTTTGGCGGCGACCTCCCAAACATTTGATTGAGGTATTTTACTATTTGATCGTAGCAGGAACGGGGCAAGCAGTACTGACTCCTGACTTAACTGAAGCATTTCCGCATCTCCTGTTCATATCCTATTGGATCGTTCATTGTGGACTCATTCTGCATATCGTCTACGTGATTGTAATATGGCGCATAAAGCCGCGAAAGATTGGTATACTTTACAGTCTCCTTTGGATCAATGTCTATGCATTGATAATCATGATCTTCAATTATTTCATAGGAGCCAACTATATGTACATGATGGAGAAGCCGCCTGCCGGTTCTCTTCTGGATTTTCTGGGGCCGTGGCCGTGGTATATTCTGGCTGCACAACCACTGGGATTGCTATTGTTTTGGCTGGCTTGGTTGCCCTTTGCACGATGCAGATTCGCCTTGTCTGTGAGACAAGCCTTGTCCAGAAGGCGATCTGTTCATTGAGTTCAAACGATCGATTTCAATACAACCTGTTATTACAGAATTCCAAACGAGGTGTTTTCCGATCCATGCCGCGATGGGATTTTGATTGATCGAGCTGCAGATGTTAAGTTTAGCTCCCCCATTCTCCTCTAATCCATGAATCAAACTACTAGTATTGAACCGACGAAAGGCTTCTTGGACCGATGTCTGAGGGGAATTGAAGTGGTCGGCAACAAATTGCCAGATCCATCAATGCTTTTTCTATTGCTATTGATTGTGGTCTGGATCCTAAGTGCATTTTTATCGAATTTTTCCTTCTCTTCGGTCATTGATCCTCGCACCGACGCACCGCTGGTGATCAACAACTTATTGACCGGCAGTGCCATCACCGACTTTATGAGTCGGATGGTTTCAATCTTCACCGGATTCGCTCCACTTGGTGTGGTACTGGTTGCAATGCTTGGTGTGGGAGTGGCTGATGAGGCGGGATATTTCAATACGGGGATTAAATTACTCTTGTCAAAGACCTCCGTAGGGCTTTTGACCCCAGTAGTCGTTTTGGTCGGGTTATTGAGTCACAGTGCGGTAGATGCAGGGTATGTGCTGGTTATTCCTTTGGGGGGCGTGATCTTTCAGGCGGCCGGTCGCCATCCACTGGCCGGAATAGCCGCGGCTTTTGCAGGTGTTTCAGGTGGCTTCAGTGCCAATCCACTACCATCTGCCCTTGATCCTCTTCTGCAAGGGTTCACACAGCCGGCTGCGCAGATTCTTGATGCAGCCATTTTGGTCAACCCCCTCTGCAACTACTTTTTCACGATGGCCTCCAGCGGATTGATCATCGCCCTGGGGTGGTATATCACAGATCGTATCGTAGAGCCTCGTCTTCGGAGGAACACGCCGGTAGATAAGGATGCTGAGAAATCCGAAGGAATGGATCAGATTAGCGGGACAGAATCGAGGGCATTCTGGTGGGCCACCGGAGTGATGCTGCTTGGAATCGTGGTGCTTACTCTGACCTTACTACCGTCTGATTCTCCGTTCAGGGATGCTAGTGGGTCATTGAATTCGTTTCAGGCACCCATCATGCAGTCCATTGTGCCGCTCATCTTCCTGTTGTTTCTCGTACCGGGGGTCGTATATGGGTATGTCGCCCGGGTATTTAGATCGTCCAAAGATATGGTGGATGCAATGACAAAGGCGATGAACGGGATGGCGTACTATATCGTGATGGCCTTCTTTTGCGCACTTTTTGTTCATGCCTTTGGCTCATCAAACATTGGGGCGTTGCTGGCACTCAAGGGAGCGGCCGCACTACAGGCACTGGCGTTACCCGGCTCCATCACGATTATGGGGATTATCCTGCTGACTGCCTTTGTGAATCTCTTTGTGGGATCTGCATCTGCAAAATGGGCACTTCTGGCACCAATATTTGTCCCCATGTTAATGCAGGTCGGGATCTCTCCGGATTTGACGCAGGCGGCTTATCGGGTTGGAGATTCTTCTTCCAATATCGTCACGCCACTTATGCCGTATTTTCCCCTGGTGGTTGTTTACTGTCAGAAATACTTTAAGCAGACGGGAATCGGAACACTAACCTCCATCATGATTCCTTACTCAGTCACGTTCCTGATTGCCTGGACAGCGTTTCTCGTTTTGTATTGGGTATTGGGGATTCCTTTGGGATTGGGAGCATCTTATGTTTATCCACCGGTCTAATGTCCGTTGGATCAGAATTCGGGCGAATCATTCGTGGGATGTTTCAAGGATTCATGCGCTCACTGCTTCGGAGTCTATTCCGGCGGTGATAGGTTTATTCGTGTGGAGTCCGTCGGATCAATGAGTTCAAAGCGAACCGGTAGACGCATTCGGATTCGAGCAGACTTGCCTAGATGTCGACCGGGGATAAAGCGTGTTCGGCGTAATGCTTGTACGGCAGCAGAATCAAGTAGCGCATGCAAGGGCTGAGAGACTAGGATGTCACTTACTGTACCATCTGAATTGACGGTGAACGTGAGTGTCACCTTGCCTTCAATCTCCTGGTCAATAGCTTCTTGTGGATAATTAATCAGAATGTAGTATGCTCCCAGTCCACCTTGTATTTCTGGCATAATTTCCGCATGATCCAGTACAGGAATAGCAGACGTTTTACGGGGTGAGGGCTGGGTGATTTCGGGAATCGTGTCCTCTTGGGCAATGATTTCATCGGACGCAGAGGCGGCAGCATCTGTCCCGGTAGTGGATCCGATTGACCTTGTGTCGGTAGTGGGGGGCAGAGGTATTGTCCGTTCAATTCCCGTACTGATGCCATGAGGCTGGAGACTCAGTCTCCATGGTTTTGGGGCGGGATCGAATCGTAGGGGAATCTTGAAGCATAGCGTGACGAGTATCAGGCTTACCACAAGGGCAGCCATGAAGCGTAAATGATAGGATGCATTCTGAATATGGTTGGAACGCATGGGAGTGAAGTGCTCAACCCTCTGCAGAATAGTACTCAGCTTTACAAATAAGTTCACAATGTCAGATCAATACAAAGCACTAATCTTGACGGCCCCGGGTAGATGCTCAATTGAATGGAGGGAGTCTGTATCCATCGCAGAAGGTTCCATTACGGTTGCGGTGGAGTATTCAGGGATTAACTACAAAGATGCATTAGCGGTTACAGGAGTGGGTAAAATCGTCCGGGCACCTTTTCCGTTTGTGCCAGGAATTGATCTGGCAGGTACAGTCTTAAGGTCTGAGCTTGATAGCTATGTGCCAGGAGATCGGGTCGTTCTGACCGGCGGCGGACTTGGGGAGTCATACAGTGGAGGATATTCGCAATTGCAATCGGTTACGTCCGAGTATTTATTGAAGCTTCCTGAAGGAATGAGCACATGCACATCTATGATATTGGGTACGGCAGGTCTCACGGCAATGTTGAGTGTAATGTCCTTGGAAAATCATCAGATTAAGAGTGGGGAGATCCTCGTTACGGGTGCATCGGGAGGCGTGGGGATGATTGCAGTCAAATTACTCGCAAGTCTCGGATACACCGTAATAGCGTCCTGCGACAGTTCACATTTATGGCACAAAATCTCAGGCTTAGGAGCATCGAAAACGATCGGCCGGATCAAAGCCAGTCGACCACTTGAGCATGCTTTGTATGATGGTGTGATTGATGCTGCAGGAGGAAAGGTATTGGCTGCAGCTCTGGCCCAAGTGAGGCGTCATGGATGTATCGCTGCTTCTGGGAATGCGGCGGGTGCCGAGTTAACAACAACCGTATATCCACTCATTCTCCGCGGCATTACGCTTGCCGGGATTGATTCAAATACGGCATCCGTGCAGGACAGATTGACCGCTTGGCAACGGTTGCACGCACTCATCGGTGAAAATGAGGTCGACCAGCTTTCGATGGGAACAGTTGGTTTAGAGGATATAGAGAGTGTTTGCCGAGCTAAAATGCAGGGCAAGGCTCCTGGCAGGTTCTTAGTTGATCTTAACAGCGAAGGGTAATGGCTGGGTGATTCCTCAGACAATGGTATGCTGGCTGACTCGCGGGGAGCACATCTAAATTAGAATAACAGCGATTTGGGGCTACCTTTCATGGATGATGGATGTCAGATTAACGACAATGGCTACATTCAAGCCTGTCTTACCAGAAGTTATGGTCTTCCCGTTGACTCACGTACCCAACACAGTATTCTACCATCCTTCGAATTAAATCCTCCATAAGGGGCTCATTATAGGGGATCTGCAAGCTGTATTGCGTGGTTTTGTAGTTTGCCAGTTCCTCGCGGAAGGGCTCCAGACATGCGCTGTGCGGAGAAAAATTCATGTGTGATTTATGCGCAGAGTAGGCAAACAGGAAGCGAGGCTCCACGAAGAAGGGAGTCCCCCATTTAATCACTTCTTGGGCTTCTGGAGCAACACTTCGAAGAATTTTGCGAAGCTTATGCAAATGTGGCAGCGCTTCACTCGGAGCTGCCGAAATATATTCCTCAACCGTAGTAGGTCGCTGTCTTTTCGCCATGTAGTTGACTGATGATCATTCTAGGAATGATAAAGCTGTTGAGTTGTCTTCAGGGTTTAAAGAATCGGGCACGATGAATTCGCACCGAACTATGTGATACTTCCCCCGTTGTATTTTTTGCCCTTTGCATGCCAGGAATATATACGATAGCGCACAATTACCATAGGGGTAGGTAAGGTAAATTAATTCTTCCCTGATGAAAGAGCCTTTTAGAAGACTTATCGCTTCCTTGTGCTTTCCTATAGGGGGTTTTTGGGTGTACTGGCGGGGTTTAAATCGAGCTTTAGAGCGAGGAGTTTTAGACGGGGAATATAGCATAGCATTATTGTGGTGTGGCGTGGTCTCACTAATTTTAATTGTAGCGATTTACCTGTATATCCCTCTAACGAAAAAGGCTGAGCCTGGAAGCATCGTATCATACGTTGGGATATTTCTCGCAGTGATTGCTCTGTTAATTGGAAATGATCTGGAATGGTCTGAATCCTCAACAGAGATAGAAAAACTCTGGGGGAGATATATATTTTGGATGGTTTATTTTTTGTCACTTATCAATATGGCATTCAGGTCACAGCATTATAAATTCTCAGCGTTCGGGCGTCCAATTCCGATTGAGGATGAAAAAGGTGCAAGCGAGGTGCGGCAATAGCCTTTGCCAAATGAAAAAAATCTTTGTAAGACTTGTCTGCTCTTTGCTTTACCCTTTGATAGGGCTTTGGGGATACTATTGGGATTTGGGGAGGGCTTTAGAGCGGGGAGGCTTAGATGGAGGGTATAGCCTGTATTTATTCTTGGGTGCAGTGGTTACGATAATCTTAATTATGGCTATCTATCTGTATTTTCCTGTAGCGGAAAAGATTGAGCCCGGGAGTATAGTATCATACATTGGACTGTTTATCGTAGTAGTGCTTCTGCTGTTTGGATGGGATATAAAAACGTATGAATTCTCAACAGATTTGGAAAGAGCCTGGGGAGATTATATGTGGTGGATTGGTCTGTGGACACCAGTAATTCATGGAATAGCTCGAGAGCAGAACCGACGCTACAAATGGTCATTTTGGGGTCGTCCAGTTCCGATTGAGGAGGGAGAGGAAGAAATAATATGAAAAGGATTATTTCTTCTGCGTGGCTTCCCTTAGTGTGCTTTATGTCCTACTGTTTTCCTCCGTGGGATGGTCTCAGCGGAATGAATTTGCTGTACGGGGCACTGGTTACGATAATTTTAATCATAGTCCTGTATTTGTATCCTATCCAGCAAACGATCAAACACCGGAGTGTCATATGGTGGCTTGGAGTAATTATGGCCATCGGTCTTTTTGTCGCCGGGTTTGCACTTGATTTTTTTGAATTCAAACTGGAGGCAGAGATATATGGAGCATGGGGAAATTACATCTGGTTTTTTTCCCTTTTTACACTTCTTGATCTGCTTTGCGTGCCGAAGGAGGCAGGATAACTCCTCTCGCGGGGGTATTTGATCTGGTTGAGATGACAGTAATTTTTATAATTTCCATCTTCTAGGGAGGGCAGATATGATGGCTTTATTTTCCAAGGACAGCAAATTCCATGATTCTCTTCTAGTTCATTCACCTAGTCAATGAATTTTCAATCGAAAGAGGAGTTTGATGTGATCGTGGTTGGTTCTGGGATGTCGGGTGGGTGGGCCATGATGGAGCTTTGTCGACTTGGTCTCAGGACACTGGTTTTGGAGCGGGGGCGACTCGTCAGGCACGTCGAGGATTATATTACGGAGCATAAACATCCATGGGAATTACCACATCGAGGCAGGGTGCCTCCGGCTACGGCTCGTGAGCACTACCCGATACAACGTAAGACCTACGTATTTTCCGAGAGTACGCGCCATTTTTTTATGCGTGATTCGGAACATCCCTATGTTCAAGAAGAACCCTATACATGGATTCAGGCGAATGTGGTCGGCGGTCGATCCTTAATGTGGGCACGGCAGAGCTATCGGCTCAGCCCCATAGATTTTCTGGCAAATCTTGAGGATGGACATGGGATTGATTGGCCAATCCGGTATGAAGACCTAGCGCCATGGTATGATCATGTGGAGAGAACGATTGGTGTGAGTGGGCAGGCAGAAGGATTGCCTCATTTACCGGATGGAATTTTTCAGAAACCTATGGAGATGAATGTGGTGGAGCAGATGTTGAAAGCACGTATAGAGGCGCACTTCCCGGAGCGTACGGTTACTATAGGAAGAACAGCGACCCTCACGGAAGCCATAGGAAATCGTCTCGCCTGTCATTATTGCGGCCCATGTGAACGAGGATGTTCCACCAGTTCCTACTACAGTACGGTGAGCGTTGCACTCCCCAAAGCACAGGCAACGGGGAACCTCACGCTTCAACCCGACAGTCTGGTATGTCAGGTGAATTATGATGAGACAACTGGCCGGGCTACGGGCGTAGATGCAATCAATCAAAAAACTGGGGAGCGGAGGACATTCAATGCACGCATGATCTTTTTATGTGCATCCTCAATGAATACGGCACGCATCATGCTGCTTTCCAGTAGTCGCAGTTTCCCAAATGGGATTGCAAATACCAGTGGGACCTTGGGGCATTATCTCATGGACCATCATTATCATGTCGGGGCGAATGCGGTATTTGAGGGATATGAGGACCGATATTATCAGGGCAATCGCCCCAATGGAATCTATATACCAAGGTTTCGGAACTTGGGGCCGCAGACGCATCATCCTGCATTTGTGCGCGGATACGGATTTCAGGGTTCAGCGAGTCGACAGGGATGGGGGCGCGGCCATAGTATGGCCGGTTTTGGAGCAGAATTCAAGCATCGCCTTCGCAGACCAGGGAATTGGAGCGTGGGATTGGGTGGATTTGGTGAAACCCTCCCACGCTATGATAACTATTGTGAGTTGGATGCGATCGAGCGTGATCAATGGGGGCTTCCTGTGCTGCGGTTCCATGTAACTCGGGACGACAATGACCGGGCGATGCGAAAGGATATGATGGAGACCGCTGCAGAGATGTTGGAAGCCAGCGGAGCCAAAGAGGTCACTCCTTACGACACATGGCAGGATGCGCCGGGTCTTGGGAATCACGAAATGGGAGCTGCCCGAATGGGGCGCGATCCTGAAACCAGTGTACTGAATGCATACAATCAGTGTCATGATGTCCCCAACCTGTTTGTAACCGACGGCGCGTGTATGACATCCTCTGCCTGCCAAAACCCCTCGCTCACCTATATGGCTCTGACTGCGCGTGCCTGTGATTATGCGGTAGGGCAATTGAAAAAGGGACTGTTGTAAATGAATCTCTGAACATGGCATCCTATAAAGTCATCGCCTGCATGCTGTCGGAAGATGTGTTGGAGCCTCTCCGGGATCGTTATTCTGTCTCGGTACGACACCTGAAAGCGTTCATTCCCGACGAGGATCTGCGTGAGGCACATGCGGTTGTAACGACACCGTACGATCAGGTTGATGCCGTATTCCTTGATCGTGCCCCCAACCTCAAAATCGTAGCGCAGTTTGGAGTCGGGACTGACAATATTGATCTTGAAGCGGCACAAGCACGCGGGATCGTCGTCACACATACTCCCAGTGTCGTCGTATCCGCGACCGCTGAACTGGCTCTTACGCTGATGCTAATGGTGACTCGTCGGCTTAAAGAAGCGGAAGGAGTCCTTGGTCGGGGGCCGGAAGCGATGCCACTAGGATTTGAGCTCTCCGGTAAAACACTTGGCATCATTGGAATGGGGCAGATTGGGGCTGCTGTTGCACGCCGGGCACATGCATTCGGGATGAATATTTATTATGCCAATCGTAGGCGGGCCAATCCGACGATTGAGCGTGAAACCACTGCCGTGCGGCGCACACAGGAGGAGCTTTTCGAGATCAGTGATGTGCTCTCGTTGCACTGCGATCTCAATGCAGATAGCCGCCATTTGGTTAATGCAGCTTCATTAGAGCGTATGAAGAGTTCTGCTGTCCTTATTAACACAGCACGCGCTGAAGTCGTTGATGAGGTTGCTTTGGCGCATGCTTTGACATCGGGACAGCTCTGGGGGGCGGGATTGGATGTATTTAGTTTAGATCTCCCTGAAGTGATCCGTCGCCATCCAAGGGTGGTATTGACCCCACATTCAGGAACAGCGACAACGCAGACACGTGACGCAATGTCGAATATGGTAGTTGATTCAATTACTGCCTGTCTAACACAAGATGATCGGATCCCGAATCGCAAAGTTTGAAATACTGGTTTGTTGGCTTGTAATCTTTGGCATTCCGTCGGGGGTTACTTGGGGACAAACAGATACGCTGGACGTTGCGGGTATCCTGGAATATCTTTCAGAGGGAAACGCAGGGGCACTAGTGAGTCATGCAGAGGACTACTTGGAACTCGCACTGCTGGAGCAGCCCCGCCGCTATACTCGCTCCCAGGCGCTCTATGTTTTGGAAAAATTCTTTCGTCAATATTCGCCTGACGGGTTTAGGCTTGATCACAGCATGACGCAGGGCGAAGAATGGTGGCTTACAGGATCCTATTCTGTACGCGATGAGCGCCAGGGCCTCCGCTTCTATCTGCGTTTTGGGGGAATTTTTCCAGAGTACAGGCTCATGGCAATACAAGTTATCCGTTCCTGATGCAGGTCCCGTCGCGACACAGGGGTTTTATTGGGGTTGCAGTTGTATTTCTGTTGGTGATTCTGTTGGCTTGGGTTGGTCAGCAGGTTCATGTTGGGCTTGTTGGGCAGGGAAGTGAACTACGTCAACAGGAAGCGGTCACTGCTTCGAGAGAGCTAATTGAATCTGAATTTGCGAATACTCAGAGGGCAATGCAGGTCATTGCTTCTGAAGCGGTTCGGTTGACTTCAAATCATACGCTACCGCTGGAGAGTATTCCTTCCGCCACACTGATTCGAGAGTTGGAGAGTATTCGACTTCCAGATCAATGGTCCTTGTCCATTTATGACACGGAGATGCGGCTGATTGCATGGCGGGGGGAAAGCATCCCATTGGTGGGAGAGCCACCTATGAATCATGCCGATTGGAGGATTATACGGGATGATGACTGGCGTACGGCATTGGTTCTCTGGGAGCCGCTCGTTGTAGGGGATGCGATGATTGGTAAGATACGTGTGACGCAGAACCTCTTTTCAAGGGCTCCCGTACATAACTCGGTTCTAGAAGATTATGATATTGTAGATACTTGGAGGCGTCGCGCAAGATTGGACATCCAGGTAGCTTATGGGGATACGCTCGGGGAGAACCTACTTCAATCTCTGGACGGGAAGCCACTTGGAAGCTATGTCATTACACCACCTTCTGAGGTCAAATTGATTGCCGCAACGGCGGTATTCTACGGCAACCTGATGGCCTTGGGTGGGACATTGTTGGTTTTGTGGTTTCTATGGGGAATTTGGCGATGGTGTCACGCGAACCTGAGTTTGACTCGCTTGATGGTCTTTACAGCTGCACTGGGGCTGGGCCGTTTTATTTGGCTGTACCTGGAAATACCGGCAAGGTATCAGACAGGTAAGGCTCCGCTGAGTCCACTGTTTGATCCGGTACATCTGGCCTCCACACTAGGAGGTGGACTCATGCGCACGACGGGTGATCTATTCATCAGTTCGTTATGTGTTTTTATTCTGGGTGTGGTGGCGCTCCGATATGCCCATGCGTGTTCAAAGCCGTCCACTAATCATCAGGGTGTTGTATGGATCCGTTTTGGAATTGGGATCCTAGTCGGGTTGGCACTGGCCTCAATTTTGGTGGCTGTCTTACATGCCAGCGTATTGGATTCCACACTCAGCTATACAGGGCGTAGCGAGTTGGTTCCAAGCTCTCTGGAATTGGTTGTGTATGCATCCCTGGTTCTTTTGACATTGGGGATTGTTCTGATCGTATCTGCCGGTCTTACCACGGGTTTCAAGATGAAGCCAGGGCGTATTTGTCTGGGGGTTTCGGGTGCGGTAACGGTAGTGATGGTGATGGTATTGGACTGGCTTCAATGGAGTCCCTGGATACTCAGTTTGAGTTTGATGATCGCATGCCTGTACATTGCCGTATGGGCTACGAAAGCGGATGTATACCTTTGGCTTGCAGCCAGACGGGCAGTCCCTGCCGCATTAGCACTTTGTTTGTTGTTGTACCCGGTGTACTACGACGCCCTGAATCAACGCAAGCAGGATCGCGTTGCGCATGCAGTGTCTACCTTTGATCAGGCGGGTAGTCCAGAAGTATCTTTGGCGGTCCGTGAAGTGGTGGAGGAAGCGCTACGAAATCCTCAAATTCACGATCTTCTCGCGTCTGGAGGAGATCTTGAAGCAGAAGCAGAGAAGCTGCTGGGTGGTTCCCTTCTTTCGTCACTTGGGGCATATGATGCCAGTGTAACCTTTTTGTCTGCTACCGGTGAAGAACTTCACAGTAGTGGCAGTGCCGCACTGTCTTCCGAGGCCACTCAGGACCTCCTGGCAGAATTAGGCACAGGGATTGAATTACGGGCGAGTAATTATACATTTGTTGAACCTCAATCAACGGGCGCTGCCCGATATCAATATGCAGGGCTTGCAGCAATCGGAGAGGGATGGGTTCTGGTTCGGGCACAACCGCATATCGTACCCGAAGAAGCGAATACGCCGCTTTTGCGAATTTTGTCAGCTTCGGGGTCCCCTGATTTATACGAAGATTTGTCTCTGGCTTCCTACCGTAATGGGCGGTTGGTGCGCACGTTCGGAGATCGGTTTTCCAAATATCAACTAGATCCTGAAGTTGCCTCAGACCTAACTCGGAATGGAGCATTATGGGGGCAGGGATCTGCGGGAGAGAGCAGCAGATATCTTACCTATTATCTTCACAGAGACGGTCATGTTGTTGCAGCACGAATGACCATTGATGGAGCGTTTGATCATCTTTACTATCTCCTTCGACTGGTTGTTGGCGGGTTGATCCTGTGCATTCCATTCTGCACGTTCGGGTATGTGATGCAGTGGAAGACCGGCCTCATCCCCCGTGCGCGACTAAGGTATCAAGACAAGGTGATGAATGCGTTCCTGTTACTTGGAGTCATTGCGGTCATCCCGGTTGGGATTGCCGGATACAACGTGGTTACGGAAGAAAATGAAAAAGCGCTTCAAAGTTGGCTTCGCCAACATCTGGAGCGTGTTGAGTCAACACTGGTACCTGAAGGCAGAATTGGAGAAAATAGCGTCGCAGCTCTTGAGCGCAGTAATATTGATTCTTTATCTGCCCGTGTTGGATTAGATCTGAATCTTTATCGTGGTACACAGCTTGTTGCAGCAAGCCGCCGTCAATTGATTGATGATCGTATTGTGGATGTACGGCTTCCTGCGGAAGTTTTCAGTGCTATTTATGAGGGTGCAGAACGGTTCACTTTTGTGGATCATAAACTGGGTGAGTTTGAATACACGGCGGGCTATCGTGCCATCCTGGATTTAAATGGAAATCCTGCATACGTTCTGTCCGTGCCTACCCTGCCGGAAGCGGAGCGGATTGAAGAAGAGCGTGCACGGACGCTCGCATATCTGTTTGGCGCAATGCTGGGTTTGGGAATTCTGGTGATGTTTACTGGATCCGTACTGGCTCGTGCACTCGCCCGGCCGATTGCAAGGCTCCAGCAGGGACTGGAGGAAGCCGCACAAGGAAAATTTGAAAGAGTGCTGCCAGTGGAATCACGCGACGAGGTTGGAGCACTGGTCAATACTTTTAATACGATGCAGGGGCAGCTCGCAGAGAGCAGGCAGAAGTTGGCTAGACAACAGCGCCAGTTAGCCTGGAGAGAGATGGCCCGCCAGATCGCCCACGAAATCAAAAATCCGCTCACACCGATGAAGCTGTCGATCCAGCATTTACAGCGCTCACTCGGAGACAAGGATCCGTCCCGGTTCAAAAAGCAGTTCCAGCGCACGACTGCTACGCTCATTGCACAGATCGACTCATTGGCCCATATCGCCAACGAATTCTCCTCTTTTGCCCAACTCCCCAGACGGAAAGTAGTGACACTGGACTTGCGCAAGGTGATGAGCGAAGCGCATACTCTCATGCAGGCAGAGGCATCTGCTGCAGTGACGTTGGACTTACAACTTCCTGAGACCCCACTGACCGTTCAAGGGGATCCGAACGAGTTACGCCGCACCTATATAAACCTGGTCAAGAATGCATTGGAGGCAGTGAGTGACCAAGATCAGAGAAAGGTGTGCGTCACGGCCAGAGTGGAGGAAGACCAGATCATTACCGAGGTGATTGACAACGGCAGCGGGATTCCGCTGGAGGCACAGGATCGAATCTATGAGCCCAGTTTTTCAACGAAAACAAGTGGGGCAGGGTTGGGACTTGCCATTGCAAAGCAGGCGGTTGAGCTTTCTGGAGGGCAGATCAGCTTTACCACAGAACTAGGGCAGGGAACCACAATGCAGATTACTCTGCCACTGTATCCAGATGGAGCATAGCAGGGCTGCTCTCAGGCAGCTTATTCACCGGAAAAGTCACGGAAACCAAAGTAGTGTAGAACATACTTGATTTTGGCAGCCTTACCGGCTCCAAAACCCGGCATCGCCTTGATCCGCCGTTCAATCACTTCAACGGCCGCTCCATCGTTCCACAGCCCTTCCGGTTTACCGTCATAGTTGTCCACAAGGAAGCGTGCGACCTTCCGCGTCGTGTCGGCCATCTTATTAGAGAAGCGGTGCACCGCAGGTGATTCTGCAAACGTTATCCGTAGTGCTTCCTCATTCATATCCGCAATGATCGCTAGGTCAAGATGTCCGAGGCGGTCGTGTAGGCGCTTTGCTCCGGTAAAGGCAACCTCAGCACGTACACGCTGATCGAAAAGCAGGCCCAGGATTGCTGCAGTAGGGCTTGCAGCAATGAAGGCATCTTCGTCTTTATCTCCCGTGAGTGTTCCAGAGTCTACAAACCGTTCCATCATTCGCCCCAATCCTCCGCCTACGGTACTAAAGTCAATCGTTTGAAAGTGCATGTTGTTTTAGATATTGCTTTTTTTGTGCCATGAGGTGCCACTGGGGCTGTCCTTAATTTCAATGTTCATTGCGAGTAGTTCATCACGAATCTTGTCAGCGGTAGAAAAGTCGTGCACTTTCCGTGCAGCTGTACGTGCCTGGATAAGCTGTTCAATCACGCTTGTTTGCGGGTCCGGTGACGATCCCTGTTCGAGGTTCTCGCTGATTGCTGAGACCCCATTTTGGGCTACTCCCTGGAGTTCTGCAGTTTGAGGTACAACACCCAATAAATCCGAAACCTCGTTCATGAATTGATAGGCTTGGGTACCAAGTTCATTCTTGTGCTTTTGGATCGTGCGTGCGCCGTCTAATGCCTGAGCGATTGCAGCAGGCGTATTTAGATCGTCAAGTAATGCATTCAGAATGGCTTGGCGTCTGCTTTCGAGAGTTTCCGCAACGGTTGCTGCATCTTCTGCACCGCGGTCATGTGCCTCTTTCGCCATTTCAAAGGCTTCCTGGAACCGTTTTACATGTCGTTCGCTGTCCCGAAGTGTTGCAAAAGTGAAGTTAAAGGGCTTGCGGTATTGTCCGCTGATCAGCGCGAGGCGCACTGCGAGCGGGGGGACACCGCGCTCCTGTATCAGGTCTTTGACGGTGACAAAATTCCCGAGTCGCTTGGCCATTTTTTTGCCTTCCACCTGAAGGAAGCGTGTATGTACCCAATGCCTGGAAAGGGGACGTCCGGTCAATGTTTCTGTCTGGGCAATCTCGCATTCATGATGTGGGAAGATCAGGTCTTCTCCCCCGGCATGCAGGTCAATTTCGTCTCCAAGGTAGGCCTGCGCCATGACCGAGCACTCGATATGCCACCCGGGGAATCCCCATCCCCATGGACTGTACCATTGCATCAGATGCTCTGCGTCTGTCTTCCACAGTGCAAAATCACGCGGGTCTTTTTTTTCGGAATCTATGACCACATCGCGCACTGCAAGCTCCAGCGCTTCTGCAGCTTTATTGCCGGACAGCTTGCCATAGTCTGGAAAGCTTTCAACCGAGAAGTACACACCGGATGGGGTTTGATATGCGGCTCCGCAGGATAAAAGTTGCTCAATCGTTCGGATCTGTTCCCGTATATGTTCGGTTGCTCGTGGTCGGACATCCGGCTCTAGCAAATTCAGCGTTTGCCAGTCAGATTGAAGGGCAGACGTGTAGTGACGGCTCAAATCCCATACGTTTGCAAACCGGTTTCCTTCAGGAGAGCGCAGTGCACGGGCCATCCGGTCTTCCCCAGAGGCATCCATGGTGTCATCATTGGTGAGATGCCCTACATCGGTGATGTTCGTGACATAGGTTGTCTTCCAGCCGATAGCCTGGGCAGTTCGCAAAATGAGGTCTGCAGTCAGAAAAGAACGGAAGTTGCCGATATGCGCGTAGGAATAGACCGTCGGGCCGCAGCTGTAAAAGCGCAGATGATCGGGCTCGATCAAAGACAGAGGCTCAACTTTTCCGGTAAGGGTATTGTAAAGTCGAAATTCGTGGTTCATAGGACACGCCGAAGGCACCGCATCTAACGTTATTGCAGCCTCTGTGTGCCAATCAGAGCTGCCTCAATACCATGATCAAGAATCTTTTGCAAGCTGGTTTGCACGGCTCCAGTAAACCCTGGTAGATCGTTCAGTGAGATTCCCCACAGACTCTGACTGGATAAAACCTCTTGCACAAAGTCTGGAATCAAGCGATCCTCCGCCGGCCACCAATCTTGAAATTGTTTTGCATGATCATCATGAATAGGATGCAGTTTGCCTTGGAAGCGGCTGTAGATCGTACCATCAGACTCGGAAATTCCCTGCATGAAACGAAGCCATGCTGCAAAGCCCAGTGCGATGTGCTTGGGAGCGGGTCCAGCAGGATATGCCTCATAATAATTCACAAGGGTTGGTACAACCCGGTGTCGGAGTTTTGTTGTGGTTTGAAGGGTGATATCAATCAGACGATGGTACATATAAGGGTTTTGCCATCGCTGGAGTACCTCATCAATGTAGGGGGTCACGGTGGCAGGATCGACTGGCAATACGGGACCAATCTCATCCCGTAGCAGTGACTCGATAAATTTGCTGACTGCCGGGTGGTTCATGCTATCCAGTACGGTCTCGCATCCTGCCAAAAGTCCTACGGGTACAGAGAGCGTATGCCCCCCGTTGAGTAATCGGATCTTTCTCGTTCGATAAGGGGAGATTTCTGGGGCAATAACCACGCCATCAGCGCCCTTGGAAAAGCCTAGCTTTTCATGCAGGGTTTCATCTCCCTGAATTGCCCAGAGCCGGTATGGTTCGCAGACCGTAAGAAGTTCATCCTCGTAGCCGAGGCGGGAGTATGCTGCTTCTAGTTCAGTCTTTCTAGGCAGTCCAGGTACAATGCGATCCACCAAGGTATTGCAGAATAGGATCGAATGCTGAACCCAATCCGTGAAGCGTGCTCCCAAGCTCCAGCGCTGCGCCTGTTCCATTACCAAATCGCGTAGCAGGTCTCCGTTATTGTCAATCAGCTCACACGGCAGGATGGTGACACGACTTGAATCTGCATAATCAAAAAATTCTGCACGCGTATGCAACAGAGCACAAAGCCGTCCAGGGAAGGATTGGGGGGAGGATTGCGGATCATTGTCTTGGAGAGAAAGGCCGATTTCTGTAGTATTGGAAAGGATGGTTTCCAGATGGGGGCTTTTTGCAACAGCAAGCACGTCGTTCCAGTGTTGGCTGGCAGACAGGGCACGGCTCACGGAGGTTACCGAATGAAATTCATCAATCAATTCACCCTGCTTATGCCCGCGAGTCCATAGGGTATAACGTCCCTTTTGGTTATTCAACAGCTCGGCACGCCCGCTGGGGGTTGAGGCAACCATTACGATACGGCCATTATAGTGTCCAGACTTACGAGCCTCGTCAATCAAGCAATCTGCAAAGGCCCTTAAGAAACGGCCAGTTCCGAACTGGAGTATTGTCTCTATCACGTTGCTTTCTTTAAGGAATTATAACCGAAACTGTAACTCTTCTCAGATTTTTTCGGCTTCTGAATATTTGATCTTGCCCTGGATTTGCTCTGGAACAGAATCTTATGTAGCACTTCACGGATTGTAATCCCACCGTACTTTGAGTTTGTTACCGGTTTGTCAGGTAGTTCGTAGACTTTGCCTAAGTGTTGGGGACACTGGTTGGGAGTGTTTATCTCGCGGTCAAACTGCGCTTGGTTTTCTGCCTTCTATATCCTTTTGATCAATTTCAATCGTTTTAAATCTTTTTCATCCCAGCCCGCATTTTCAATAAGAAGTTCAAGAAGGCTTATTCCAAATGTCTTTTTGGGATGATAATGAATGGCAATTCTGTTTTTTCCTTCTTCCCGGTTTGGATGATAAAAATGTTGAATTGCTCCTCGCCTCTTTTCTTGCTCCCAGCCATCTTTTACAAGCGCATTAATTAGATCCTTTGCGGTAAGGTTTTTTATCTGGTCGCGTATTGCCTTTGGGAATCCCATTGAATAAGGGGGGTCTTGACATGGAGGGTGCGTACAGGAGTAGTTTCCTCTGGTTCAGTTATTACACCAAATCCGGTCGGCAGAGGATCGCCCCGTTCTAAGATGGAATCCATATACAAGATAATCCCATCTTCTGCATTTTTGGCTGCTTCCTCTTCGGTATCACCTGCGACATGTATCCCCTTTAAGGCAGGAACATAAGCGTGGTAGCCTATGGTATCTTCCTCGACGATAATGAGAAAGGACATTTGGATTGTAGACTTCATGGTTGCACCGTTGGTTTGAATCCTTATATACGAAAGTGTCGAAATAGTTAAGGGAGAGCAGAACTACAACGAGAGTTTCGTTCCTCAAAGAAACTAGATTTCTTTAATAACTTCCCAATCTTCCGCCAGTGTACCATTTTCATATACCAAAGAAGTAACAGAAAAGGTTTGTGACATCAGTGGTTCAGGTAAGGTGTTTTGGTGTTTTGGACCACTTGGTACACGGATTTAATCTCAAAAAGCATTGAAAAGTTGCAACTCCTCGCAAAATTAAACAAGGTTCGATTAACGATAACTCATTCTTGGTACAAGTCGTCCTCTCTTTTTTCTTGGTTATTTGAGGAAAAGATCAGGTAACCACAGGCTTAGACCAGGGAAGTAGGTAACCACCATGAGGGCTACGATCATTGCAATAAAGAAGGGTAGAAGTGGACGAGTCACATCCGAAATTCTAGTTCCAGCCACCCCGACCCCAACAAAAAGCACACTCCCCACCGGCGGTGTACATAGCCCGATACAAAGATTTAGAACGATGATGATCCCAAAATGAATGGGATCAATTCCCAGCGTAATTGCAATCGGCAGGAAGATAGGCGTAAAGATGAGTACAGCGGGCGTGATATCCATAAAAATGCCCACGCATAGCAGGATCACGTTGATGAGCAGTAGAATGACAATCCCGTTATCGGTTAGGGCTAAAAGCGATTCGGTAAGCTGTTGTGGAATATTGACGTAGGCCATAATCCACGACATGCCAACCGAGGTTGCAACGAGAAGTAGGACAACAGCTGTTGTACCGCTGGCATCAATGAAGATTTGAGGGAGGTCCCGAAAGGTGATTTCCCGGTAAATCAGGGCAAGGATTAGCGCATATAGTACGGCGACGGCTGCAGCTTCTGTGGCGGTAAAGAAGCCGGCCACAATGCCACCCATGACCACCACGAGCAGGGTTAGGCTGGGGATTGCATCCAGAAACCGCCACAAAACTGTTCTCATCCCGGAAGCTTGTGTAGCACCGTATCCTCGCCGAAGTGCAATGATGGCAGCTACCGCCATCAGGGAGAGTCCGACCAGGATTCCCGGGAGATAACCAGCCAGGAACAGTGCTGCGATCGAGACACCTCCACTGGCGAGTGAGTACACAATCAGGATATTACTGGGGGGAATCAGGAGCCCCGTGGTTGCTGAGGTAATATTTACGGCAGCGGTATAGTTGCGATCATATTGATCTTTCTCCATTTGGGGGGTCATAATTCCGCCGACTGCAGAGGCGGCGGCCACAGCGGATCCAGAGATGGCTCCGAAGAGCATGGATGCCAGAATATTTACATGCGCCAGTGCTCCTGGCAAAAGACCGAGCAGGGCACGTGCAAAATCAATAAGTCGCCGGGCCATTCCGCCTCGGTTCATGATCTGGCCGGCGAGAATAAAGAAGGGGATTGCCAGTAGAGCAAAGCTGTCCAGTCCCGTCGCGATGCGCTGTGCCTGTGTTGTGAGCGAGGGCCACGTTCCCATGGTAACCAGCATGGTAGCCAAGGTTGCAAGTCCAATGCTGTAGGCAATCGGAACCCCAATCAGGAGCAGTCCTACAAAGGAGATCACAAGCACGAAAATTTCAACGGTTTCCATTACGAAGTTCGTTTACCTCGCCCATGAGGTCTAGGATTGCATACCAGGCAATGAATAACCCGCTGAGAGGGACTGCGAGATATACATATCCCAGCGGTAACTGCAGGCTGGCAGATGTCTGACCTAGTGTGAGCATGACCCACACTAGGCGTAGCCCTCCGGCAAACAAGGCGGCCAGCGCAAAGATGAGTACGAAGGATTCAATCAGGATGCGCAGAATGTGTGCCCGATTTCCTGTAAGCTTTCCCGGTAAGAGGTCAACACTGAGATGCATTCGGCGGCCCGCAGCGTAGGCGGCACCGATGAGTCCCACCCAGATCATCAGGTACCGTGCCATCTCCTCCGTCCATGAGCTAGGGTCTCCTAGAATAAAACGTGTAAAAACCTGCCACAGTACATCCACGACCAGTATGGCCATGAGTATCGCAACAAGTGTCGATAGAGACCGATCCAATACTTTTCGAGTATGGGTCATGTAGGATTGGAGGTTGTCATTCAGAGGAGGGGGAATCATTTGAGCAGTTTCCCAGTGAATCACATGACACGGTCGCACGGATTTGTTCAATCAAGGTGAAGATTTCAGGCGTGTCCTGGTACTCGTCATATAGGTGCAGTACGCGTTCTGCAAAGGGTGTTTTGTCGGGATAGATAACCTCCACGCCAGCCTCCTGTACTTTTTGCAAGGCTTCGTCAGTCGCTGCCTTCCAGAGCTTCTTTTGGTATTCAGCAGACTCATCTGCTGCTTGTTGGACCCAGGACTGCTGTTGTGGATTCAGGCGTTCCCATATGATCGTGCTGATCAGCAGTACATCCGGGAGCCCGGTATGCTCATCGAGTGAATAATATTTGCATACTTCGTAGTGCCTGGAGGTGTAGAACGAGGGCGGATTATTTTCCGCGCCATCAACTACCCCCTGTTGAAGTGCGGTGTAGAGTTCTCCCCATGCGATCGGAGTTGCGGATCCTCCCAGGCTGTTGACCATTTTCACTTGGGTTGTGCTCTCTAGCGTACGAATTTTCAGTCCCTCCAGGTCACTTGGCGAGTAGATTGGTCGGTCTTTGGTATAGAAGCTTCGGCTTCCGGCATCATAATAAGTAAGACCTCGCAACCAATACTGCTCACTTGACAACAGGATTTTTCGTCCAACTTCTCCTCCGAGCACATCATAGCGGTGAGTTTCGTCACGGAACAAGTACGGTAAGCTAAGCACTTTGTATTCTGGTGCAAACCCCTCAAGTACTGCCGAAGCAACCTTTGTCATACCCAGGCTCCCGAGCTGCAGAAGTTCTAGGAGCTGGCGCTCCGTGCCAAGCTGTTGGCTTGGATAGATCTGGATCTGTAGAGTGCCCCCGGACAAGCTATCCAATCTCTCTTGCATGAAGACCATGGCATGGTGGACGGGATGATTGGTGTCAAGTCCATGACCGAGTTTAATGACGTCCACAGTCCCTGTCTGAGCACAGCCGGCTGAAATGAGGAGTATCAAAATTGTAATTCGTCCTGGCATTTATTCCCGTATCCAGCGCATACTAACTATGGTCGTATCCTCTGCGTATTCTCAACCAACGGCCGAAGGTGACAGATAAATACGGACTCAGTCGATATTCTACCAAGCCTCCCTCTTTGTTTGCCTTGGGACGCAGCCATACAGAAAAGATTGGAATGAAACCGAAAGTTACAAAGCGCCACGGATCAAACCTAATTACAATCACGGTAGAGCCGATCAGTCAAAAGATTGGGGCAAGGGCAAGCTTTCCTGCGTCCCCTTGCCCCGCAATTTTCAATCCCTGTATTCAAGAAAAACCTTCTCAAATTGGATCACATAATCCCCTCCCCAAAACCATGATATCTTATTCGTTGGGTGAGGTCTATTTGCAGACAAAATCCACAATGCAGTATTTCTGGGAGAGAATCCGATTGACCAGATCGCGAAATAGGAACTATACAGAAGTATGAATCTGTTTTGATGGCACCATACCCATACAGCCCTGAATTCATAACCGGCTGTTAAATCACTGGCGGTGCAAGACAAAGAGATTCTCTCCAGCGGACTGCCAGAGATATCACTCAGACGATGTCTGGTACAAGGTAGGGGTCTCGTAGCGTAAGACGATCGGGAGTGGTCTACGGTAAATCGCGTAGATATGCTGTCCATCTCGGGAAACTCCTATTTGCACCGCTCCATCTTGCAGGTTAAGTACTCCCACAGGAGTCCCATTCCAGTTAAAAACAACGATGGTTTGACCGGGTGGAGAGAAATAGCTTTGACGGCGAACCCAGGCTCTGGTTCGACCAGAGTATAGGGCGAAGATGAACTGGTCCGTAACCGCTATGCTGACATAGCCCTGAACTGTTTCGCTTTCAATAAACGTACGAGGATTCCCGTCGGAATCAATGTCGAGGACGCTGAAAACGGGTTCATGGAATCCTGGTCCTCGTACAAGGTGAAGCATTTTTGAAGTGTCAAAAATCTCGAGTCGGTCTGTATTCAGTGACGCAGCTACAATTCTGGTCCCCGTTGAGTTGGTCCTCAAGATGGCTTCGTAGGCGTATTGCCGTGAAATTATGTGGTCAGATGCTTCTCCTGGAAGAAGAGTACCAATCGTCCTAACAAACTCTCCACCAGGAGTATACAACCCTAGTCTACCGGATTCATATAGCCCAGAGGAAACAATGCTATCCCCAGCGACCCATACTGGATCCATGGGAAATCCCCCACCTGTCAGTCGGATTAACTCTCCAGTTATTGATGTACCGTCAAAATACTTTGCTTCTACTGGGGGATCCCAGAGCCACCCCGAGTTACTCCCTGACGTAAAATTCATGGCCTTCAACCGGGATATTTCTTCAGCCCCCTCCCCCTTGGGAGCAGTATTTGCTACAAAATTCCCCGATTCCTTATCGAAAATAGAGACCGCTTGATCCGCATACGGATCTCCTATGAACACAAACTGCTCCCCAACGGCGATGTCCGTAGGTATCCCTAGGGAATCGTCGCGAATGAACAACTCTCCTTGCAGCTCATGCACAAGGAGAGTGTCTATAGAAAACTCTACTAAAAAAGGACTAGGAGGGTGTATTGGATCAGAGTCAACACACCCCACTAGCGCTACTGACAGTAAAGATACTCTCAGTAACCAATGCCACAGTTTCATGAGAAAATAGTTTGTTGGCATTACTCCATTAAAGCGCGCGAGAAACCCATCTCGAAAACGAAAGATATTTAATGGAAAGAAAGCACTTTTTCGTATCATCTATCATCCATCATCCTATTCATTGAATCAAATCTCAACCGATCTTTGGTACTTCATAATGTATAATCAGAGGGGTTGGACGGCGATAGATCGCATACAACTCTGTGCCGTCTCCAGATATTCCTATCCTGGTCGCACCATCTTCAATGTAGAGAATGGCGTGGGGAACACCATCCCAGTCAAATACAATCACTTTATCTCCCCACGCAACTCCTGTGCCAGTTCCTCTTGACCATCCCATAGTTCTACCGCAATACAGTGCAAAAATATATTCATCCGTTGTATCTACACTGAGGTACCCGATAATTGTCTCATCATCAAGACTATGCCATGAATTTCCCTCTTGGTCACTGTGCACCGTATACTGCGGTTCATGTAATCCTGGCCCTTGAGTCAAACTCAAAAGACCAGATGAACCAAATATCTCAATCCGATCTGAATTCCATACGGCAGATACCACACGACTCCCATCTGAGTTTGTTTCCAGCCACGATTGGTACGCGTGATTCCGAACTGGCACAGGAATGTTTGGGTCACCAGGTGGAGCAGGTCCCAGAAATCGGACAAAATCACCACTTGGTGAATGGATTGCCAATCTACCAGCCTCATAAGCCCCACTGGAGGCAATACTGTCTCCCGTTACGGTCACCGCTCCGAAAACGAAGCCAGAGTCCTCTAATCTGACGATCTGATCCGTCAGAGAATCCCCCGCAAAAAATTGGAATTTTCTTTGTGAAGCGTCGTAGAGCCATCCAGTGTCACGGCCGGGTTTAAAGTCAAGAGACCTCAACCGGTTCATCTCCAGTGGACCTCCCCCCTGGTCCACAGCAGATTTAAGGAAACGACCCGTATTCCGATCAAAAATTAGAACGCTACGAGAAGTAGGACTGGCACTATCCCTAACATACAAGCGTGTTTCTGCCACAACAACTGACGCTGGACGGCCCAGATTCTCCGAACTGCTAAAAACGTTCCCACTAAGTTGATAGGAAGTAAGAGTGTCTGCAGAAAATACTGAAGGCACTACATGATGGCCTTGATCTGCTACGCTATAGTCGCCACATCCGACACATGTCAAAATAGCCAAGACATATATTGTCGCACGACGAAACGGTGTCACCTTATTCCAATACACGGCCTGATCAACTACCCTTGGTGTATTCCTTATCATCGCAATTCTGGCCATTCAATCCACAAACCGCATCGAAATATGGACAACAACTACCGTCACCCATTGCACAGGCTTCTTGAGGTACAGGCATTGATTCCTGCTGGCTGAACGCCCCCGTCAGGGCTGGTACAACCATCATTACGGCAAGTGCCATGCTGGCAGAGACGGTTAGGGTTACGAGATGTGCTTCAAAAATATAAGGTTGTTAAGAACGATGCAAGTTTAGACACAAATTTGTTACCAAGGTATTAATCTCAGATTAATTTCAGTAAGTTCCAATCGTATAATCTCGGATGCTGAAATCCAATCTCTAGTTCGGGTCATGTAGCTTGCCGTGCAGTTTGGTCAGTGATTAACAGCTCTGCAATTTTACCCCATTTTGGATTCCTTAGATTCAACCTGTGCGAGATGTAGTAACGGTCGTATAGATTATTCGCTAACGCCTGTTTCGCCCGTTTGTCGTAGAGGTTCTGTACGGTAAACAGCTTTTCCGGTATATTTCGACATGGAAATGTCCAACGGCTCTTTCGGCGTACTCGCAATAGCGTAGCGGCTACGGTTTGGCAGAGAGACGGTGGGGGAAGTGAGGCCAAAATACTTATCACCAAGCATTGACGATTTATGAGAGAATTTCTTGACGAGAATTTTTTGCTTCGCAATAACGCAGCGGAAATACTTTATCATGAATACGCAGCGGAGATGCCGATTATTGACTATCACTGTCACTTGCCAGCTGAGGACATTGCGATAGATCGGAGATTCCAAAATCTCACGCATGCGTGGCTAGAAGGAGATCATTATAAATGGCGTGCGATGCGTATGAATGGCATTCATGAGGATTATTGCACTGGTCCTGCATCGGATCGGGCAAAATTCGATGCCTGGGCACGCACTGTTCCCTACACGATCATGAATCCGCTGTATCACTGGACACACCTGGAATTGCGGAGATATTTTGGGATTCAAACCCTTTTAGAACCCTCGTCATCTGAAAAAATCTATGACCAATGCACAGAGCTCTTGCAAACTCCAGAGTACAGTTGCCGTGCATTATTAAATCGAATGAACGTACATGTTGTGTGCACGACCAACGATCCGGTTGAGGATCTTTCTGCGCATGCTGTGATTGCTCAGCAGAGTCAGAAACCGGTTGTTGTACCTGGATTTCGGACAGACAAGGCATCTCAGATTCACGATCCATCAGTCTGGTGCGAGTATATCATTGCCCTCGGGGAGGCCGCAAATCTGAGTATCGCCTCTCCAGATGATCTACTAGAAGCACTGCAGCTACGGCATGATTTTTTTGTCGAAAACGGGTGCATGGTCAGTGATCATGGAGAGGAAGAGTTGTTTGCTGAAAACTATACATCTGCTGATATTCAGCGAATTTTCGACCGTACATTGAAGCAAATTCAACCGTCAGACTCGGAGATCGCTGTATTTAAGAATTGGTTACTGTACGAACTGGCGAAGATGGACCATGCGGCTGGATGGACCCAGCAATTTCATCTTTCTGCTTTGCGGAACAACAATTCCCGTGCTCCTCAACCAGACAGCGGCTACGATTCAATTGGCGATTTTGCAATCGCAAAGGGCGTTTCTCGCTTTTTAGACCGGCTTCACGCAACCGATCAATTGGCCAAGACCATCCTGTATTCGGTGAACCCGACTCACAATGAGGTTTTGGCCTCAATGTGTGGTAATTTCTGTGAGCATCCCACCGCAGGAAAAATTCAGTTTGGAACCGCGTGGTGGTTCATGGACCAGATTGACGGGATGGAGCGCCAGTTGACGGCATTTGCAAACATGGGGCTGCTAAGCCATTTTGTGGGCATGCTTACCGACTCCAGAAGCTTCCTATCCTTTCCAAGGCATGAATACTTTCGCCGCATTCTCTGTAGCATGATCGGAGTACAGGTTCACAATGGTGAGCTTCCGTATGATTTGCCTTGGTTGGGGAAAATCCTGCAGGATATCTGCTATAATAACGCCCGCGATTTTTTTCGTTTTCGTCTTCCAGAGGAGACAGAACTAAACACTTGATGTGCTAGATTCCAGACAGAAATTTTGTTGCGAGGATCCATATTGTAGATGAAAAGACGGGCGGGCAAGCCCAACATCTCAGTAATTTCCTGTCACCGCGTGGGCTCTAGATAATCATACAGGGGAATTTTCAATTACCTTTCTTCAAAGGGAGGCAAAGTTAGGCACGGGGCAGGCTGTGGCCTAGAAAGAAAAATAGAGTCTTCAGGGCGATATCGGAGCGTGCCAGTGCACTCGTAGATACGACGACGGCTTTGACAGTACGCCGCGGGATTTTGACCTCCTGACCACTCTTGAAAGTTGGCCTCTTGTATATACGCCGCAGAGTCGGAAGGGCCATTCCGAGTGCCCATAGGCAGAAACGTCGGATTCCGGTTTCGTGAGGCGGGATCAAAAGGATGTACTGGAGGGCGTTATTGAGATGCCCCCTTGCAATTGCAATGAGCTCGTTTAAGCCTTGGATAAATCGAGGGTCCGTATGATCTCTAGATAGCGAGCCGAGATCAAAGTCGTAGGAAAGAAAAATACTTTGTGGTAGCCAGCACGCACCACGGTTATGATCCTCCCACAAATCTTTGAGGATATTGGTCATTTGAAGACCTTGCCCAAACGAAGATGATAGAGCAAAGAGCTCTTTCTTCTTCGCATTGATCTCGTCGGAATAGTCGCAGAACAGCTCGGTCAGCATTTCGCCGACAACTCCCGCAACATGGTAGCAATAACTGTTGAAATGCTCAAGGTCGTTCAATCCTTTAAGGTTAGCGCCTTCTTGAAAGACGGCCATGCCATCTGCCATGATATTCACACAGCGTTGGAGGATTTGCTGCTGAGATGTAGTAAAACTCTTTGTAATTCGTATGACTCGAGGGGTATTGATGATGAGGTCGTGCTCGTACTCAGTTGCCGAGAGTGTGAGCAGACCAGAAAGATCCTGTGCAAAGGCATGCGCATCATTACTGCCTTCAACAACGCCGATCCAGCGATCTGAGAACTCACGTTTTTGCAATGGCGAGAGCGCTTCTTCGTCCTCAATGGTATCTGAAATCCTACAGAGCAAGTAGGCATTGCCCACCACGACTCCCAGCGGGTCAGGCAGCTGGGGAATGGTCAATGCGAAAGTCCGGGAGACATCTTGGAGGATGTCCGTTTGGTAAGCAATGTCTTCTTCTAAATGAATTTTTATTGCCGTCTGCGTTGCGGTACTTGGTTTTAGTATCACTCAGCTTATTCAAACTTGAGTGAGCGGGGGACACTACAGCAAGAATAATTGGTTCCGGGTCATCTTACTCTGGTTTCAGGATCAAAGATAGAGGTCGCTCAGCGATCGGCATTTTTTCTGGGATTTGGGCGAGAGTTGAGGTAATTCCCGTTCATTGCACTCAATATAATTCCCAATCAATTCAAGTCACGATTACACAATAGCTATTTTGACAAACAATTCCAGGTCCGGCACAATAGTATCTGTCCACATTACCAAAATTATGAAAAAGCCAGTTCACATCCCTTCCTCAACATACTGGATACGTCTGTGAAATTTTAGTTTGGCAGGAAAATTGCCCATATAGGAAAGGTAGGAATTCGTGAACCGTTACTCAGCAGGTGGGATGCCTTGTGCAACGGAACATTGTATTGTTATGCAGTAACAATGCGTTCGTCCTCGGACAACAACAGCCCTATATTCTTCACCAGAAATTTACTCCTTAGACTTACTATGCGGTACATTCCTTACAGAATTCTTGTTTTTCTTACCCTGATTTACTCACTGTGTATTGTTGGATGCGGATCTTCAGACTCGGACATGACTGATAGAGGATCTGCCAAGGTGGATACGCTCGCTTCTGGAGAAATCGTGATTCAAAATGCCGGTGATCCGCTTTGGGGATATGGCGGAGGATGGGGGGTTGTGGAAGAGATGAGGTATGGAAGTGGCATCGGCGAAGACACCGTATTATTCGGGCAGGTTGGATCCTTTGATGTAGATGAGCAGGGCCGCTTATATGTATTGGATCGCCAATCGCAGGAAATCCATATTTTCGATCCAAACGGAGCTTTGATACGCACCGTCGGAGGAAAGGGAGGGGGCCCTGGAGAATTTGAGAGTGCCGTCTCAGTTGATGTCAGCTACACCGGCGAGATCTGGGTTGTAGAAATGGCGGATGGTAAACTCACCGTCCTAGATTCAGAGGGGAATTATCAGAGAACATGGCAATTGGACACCGTCGGTCGATTCTATACGGTCTATCCCGGTGGTTTTGATCGGATGGGACACTATAATGCTCTGATCTTTTCGCAGGAGGGCGAAGACATTGAAGAGTTACTAGTTCGGTTTGATGAGGGCACAACCCCGATTGATACCATTGCGGTCCCAAAGAGTCCTGTTGAAGCTGAATTCTTTGAACTAGTCAGCGATGATGGTCGTGCTCGTACAACACTAACGATACCGAATCAGGGATCATTTGATTGGACTTTTGCTCCGGGTGGAAATCTGTGGACATTGTATACTGGAACCTACGAACTCACTGAAATGACAACGGATGGGAAGGTCATTCGGAGGGCCACCAAGGACTTTGAGCCGATTCGAGTGACCAGTGCAGAACTTGAACAGTTCCGTCAGAGAGTTAGTTGGTTCACTGACCAGGGTGGGACGGTGGATATGAGTAGAATTCCGAGGCAGAAGCCCGTCGTCGAATCCTTCTTCAGTGACGAAGAGGGAAATCTTTGGGTTTTACGAACAGGAACCAGTCCTGAGGACGCAAATCGTCTGTTTGATATCTTTAATGCCGAGGGCTATTTTCTGGGAGAAATACGCCTTCCTTTCTCTCTTATCGTGGCTCTTAAACCGGTCGTGCAGGGCGGTATACTTTACGGGATGACTAGAGATGAATCCGGTGCCACAATGATCGTCAGTGCACAGATTCATAGGAACTGAGATTGTACATGCAGTTCTGTGAGTAGAATTACTCACGGGTCATTAAGCGGGGCATTCTTTATCTTCATTAGTAGCAATTCTTTGCCTGATTTCTTTCACTTGACCATGCTCAATCCTTTTTCCAGATTCGCTGTTTTATCTGTCTTGATGGGCTCGCTTTTCGTTTTCGGATGTAGTTCTTCGGATCCTGAAATTTCCGGTTCATGCACCGGCGTAGTGGATACCCTTGCCTCTGACGAAATTGTCATCCATAATACCAATGACCCGCTATGGGGACCTGAAGAGGGCTGGGAGATTGTTGAAGAGATGAGATTTGGTAGTGGCACAGGGGATGACCCCATTTTTTTCGGATCAATCCGCTCCTTTGATGTAGACCACCACGGTAATTTATTTGTTCTTGATGCACAAACGCAGGAAACCTACATTCTCGATTCCGTTGGGGCTTTAATACGTACAGTCGGAGCAAGAGGAACAGGGCCAGGGGAATTCGAAGAAGCCTCCGCAGTAGATGTCAGCGAAAACGGCGAGATTTGGATTATGGAGATGCGCAAGGGCCAACTCACTATCCTAGATGCAGAGGGAAATTACCAGAGAATGGAACGGGTCAATACTGTTGGCTGGACGGAAGTCCCCTACAGTGGTGGATTTGATCAAGTAGGGCGCTACAATGCCTTGATCAGATGTTATAATGGGGTTGAGAGTCGGAGGATGTTTGCCCGATTTGACCAATCCTTTGCTCCCATTGATACGATTGCAATCCCCGAATCCCCTGTGGAAGGAGATTTTTTCGAGTATGATATTCCTGATGGGGGAAGTATCAGTGCTTCAATTCCATATCAGGGAGCGTTTGGATGGTTATTTTCTGCACATGGAAACCTGTGGACATTAGCGACTACATCTACTAAAACGTATGAACTTGTCGAAACCACTTCTGGAGGTAGAATTCTGCGGAGGGTCACCAAAGAACTTGAACCGATTCCTGTGACCAGTGCAGACAGAGTCCAAGCTCGGGAGAATCTTCGTTGGTTCACTAATCAGGGTGGAACTATTGATCTGAACAGAATTCCGGGTCATAAGCCTGTCGTAAGACAGTTTTTCAGTGATGACGATGGCAATCTTTGGGTAATGCGGACCACGATCACCTCCGAGGAAGAGGGTACTCTGTTTGATGTGTTTGATGCCAAGGGATATTTTTTAGGAGAGGTACGGTTTCCTTTTGCGCTAGAAATAAATCCTGGCCCAATCGTTAGAGATGACTTACTCTACGGGATTACTCAAAGTGAAGATGGTGGGGCAGTGATTGTACGAGCACAGATTCAGAAAACCCAATAACTGTCCACGGAAGCATTGGGGTGCGGGTTGACTCAGCACGGAGGAATACGTTATCCTTCTTGTCACTGAATAGAACTCTCGTACAGGTAGCTAACGGGGATTAAAACAGAATCCACCAGAAGCAATGGGCAACACCAGGCGGGACATCCCAAAGAAACTGGATTAAGTGTTGATTTTTTTCACAGGCATCGGGGCATTGGATGTACTGTACCTTGGGATGTCTGATCCCGTTCGCCCTAATGTCCTTTCTGTTGGGGGTAATGATGCTCATAGCTCTGTTCCAATAGTGGGGGCAGCCCCAACCGTATGACGGTAAAGGCTTATGCCGTCATATCACCAAACATTAGAATGATGATGAGAGCTCTTTTCAGCTTTGTTAGCAGCCCGGATCGCCGTCGCCCGCTACTGCCTGCAGGTGGAGGTCAACCACACATGAGCCGCAAGCCCAACAACCAGGCCCGCAACCGGGAGATCGCAAAGCGCGTCCGGGCCGGAGAGGCCCCGAAGGCCATCGCCCCAGACTACGGATTGTCTGCCGCCCGCGTCCGCCACATTTGCCAGAAAGAACGAGCCCGCCCCAACGAACCACGCAGCTGGAAACCGGTGGGCAGACTAGGCATGCCCTAACCATTCCAGTCACCTCCAAAATGAGCCGCCAGAAATCGTGGAAGCAAATCAAGGGGCAGCGCCATAGATTCAGGGCGGACGTTGGCAGACATGGCAAAAAGCGAGCATTCAGGGGGCCGGATATTGACACCGTATTGCTCAAAAACATTCAATGCCTAACGGCCCAATGCGAAGCGGTTGACCATCTGTGGCTCACGGTCGGCAAATGGGCAGGGGGGATCAAGGAAGGGGATCAAATAGAATTCAACGCCCGTGTAGGATGGTACAAAAAAGGCTATCAGGGGCGGAGGGCGTGGGAGACCGGGGAAGCGTGGGAAGAGTGGGATCTAAGACTGGAGCGGCCTACACAGATCAAGCACGGCAACGTGCGCACATGAGGCGGATTTCGGGCCGGTGCACCGGAAACACGCCCGCTCATTTTGCCTGGAGTGCACCCTACCCCGACAAACGCTCACGAAGGCCGCGAGAGATCGCTCCGGGGAGGCCAAACCGCGCAAAGCCGCCGAATTTACAGCAATGCCTATTTTAGCAGGCAACCAGACCGCCCGCAGGGCAACGACACATGAAAGTGGGGCTGCATACCGTACTAAGGATCGTCCAGCTGTTCGTGCGGGCGTGGGGATCACCCCCATCCCGGAGGCCACGAAAGGGCACAAAGCGAAGCACTGGCCGAGCCGCAGTAAGCCCAGGCCCCGTCAAGAGACTCCGGCAGGAGGCAGAGCGCGGAGACGCACAAGCGCAAAACAACCTGGGAGTTCTGTACTACAACGGGGAGGGCGTACCCCAGAGCCACGCCGAGGCCGCGAAGTGGTATCGGAAAGCCGCCGAACAGGGACACGCACAAGCGCAAAACAGCCTGGGAGCGACGTACTACGACGGGGAGGGCGTGCCCCAGAATCACGCCGAGGCCGCGAAGTGGTACCGGAAAGCCGCCAAACAGGGCCACGTACACGCACAATGCAGCTTGGGATTTCTGTACTACAACGGGGAGGGCGTACCCCAGAATCACACCAAAGCCGTGAAGTGGTGCAGGAAAGCCGCCAAGCAGGGAGACGCACAAGCGCAAAACAACCTGGGATTTCTGTACGAAAACGGGGAGGGCGTGCCCCAGAATCACGCCGAGGCCGCGAAGTGGTACCGGAAAGCCGCCAAACAGGGACACATAGGTGCGCAATACGCGCTGGGATGCATGTACTACTTTGGGGAGGGCCTGCCAGAAAACTACACAGAGGCCGCGAAGTGGTATCGGAAAGCCGCCAAACAGGGACACGCAGAGGCGCAATTAAGCCTGGGGGAGATGTACGAAGCCGGGGAGCAGGCAGAGCGCGGAGACGCCGAGGATCAATTCCGCCAGGGAGCGGTGTACCAATACGGCCTCGGCGTACGCAGGGACCACACAGAGGCCGCGAAGTGGTATCGGAAAGCCACCAAACAAGGCCACGCCGACGCGCAATACAGCCTGGGAGAGATGTACGATGCCGGGGAGGGCGTTCCCCAGAACCTCGCCGAGGCCGCGAAGTGGTATCGGAAAGCCGCCAAACAGGGACACGCCGACGCGCAAAACAGGCTGGGAGAGATGTACGAAGACGGGGAGGGCGTTCCCCAGAACCACGCCAAGGCCGTGAAGCGGTGCCAGAAAGTTGCGGAGCAGGGAGACGCCGACGCGCAATACGAGCTGGGAGGGATGTACCAACACGGGCTGTTCGGCGTACGCAAGAACTACGCCGAGGCCGCGAAGTGGTATCGGAAAGCCGCCGACCAAGGCCACGCCACCGCGCAATACAGCCTGGGGATGATGTACCAACACGGGCTGTTCGGCGTACGCAAGAACCACACCTCGGCCGCAAAGTGGTATCGGAAAGCCGCCAAACAGGGAAAGGCACTGGCGCAATACGAGCTGGGAAGGATGTACCGCGACGGGGAGGGCGTGCCCCGGCATCGCATAAAGGCCTACGCTTGGTACGTTCTTGCCAGCGTGGAAGGCGAACCATACAGAGAGGCAAGAGATGAGCTGGGGAAGGAGCTGACCCCAGCCCAACGTGCCGAGGGGCAGGAACTGGCTGCCCAGCTGCAAGAACAGATTTCAGCGAGGCAGGAAAGGGATCACTAAACCCAAGACTATTCCGGCCCCCGCGGATTTCGGGCCATTGAGTATTTTACCCATCCCTAGCAGTCCGTGGATAAAGTTATGTTCATAGAAACAGGGAGTAGTCATTGATTCGAAATACACAAAACGCCTACCGTGAACCATTAATTCTTAGATTCTTCATCCTGATTTACCCTCTGAATCGTCAAAAATGAACCAGAAGAGCATTGCTCAATCTACTGGCAGCCTTTATCCACGGGCCCCCAGGGAAACAAAACCACCATGGAGGCAGCCGTGGGCCCAGAGTTCACAAAAATGGATCCGAGAGCGCACAGCTTTCATGGAGCAAAAACCAGCACCGGAGCCCAGAAAAAAAGCTGAGCGCCGCAGACCAAAGTCTAGTTGAGAGGCTTCACCAGCAACTAAAACCAGCCCTGTTCGTAACGATAGCTTTCCTATCCATGCGATCTTCTGTACTGGCCTTGCCGAATGCTTAAATCCCCAATCATAACGGCAGCCCTCTCAGCTGGCTTGTTATTCGCTTTCGGGTGTAGTTCTGCGGATCCTGAGATTTTCGGTTCGTGTATCGGTATAGTAGATACTCTTACCTCCGACGAAATCGTCATCCATAACACCGGTGATCCGCTCTGGGGACCTGAAGAGGGCTGGGAGATTGTTGAAGAGATGAGATTTGGTGCCAGAGATGACTCAGTTCTCTTCGCATCAATTCTCTCCTTGGATGTAGATACACAAGGGCGTTTGTATGTCCTTGACTCATATACACAGGAAATCCATGTTTTCGATTCGAGTGGGGCTTTTGTGCGCACAGTTGGATCCGAGGGGTCTGGACCGGGAGAGTTTGAAGAAGCTTCTGCAGTTGATGTCAGTGAAGCGGGTGAGATCTGGGTTATGGAGATGCAGTTGGGCAAACTCACCATCCTGGACGCAGAGGGAAATTACTTGCGTACGGAACGGGTTAACACGACGGGATGGAGCTATAGACCCTATCCAGGCGGGTTCGACCCAATGGGGCACTATAATGCCATGTCGTTATGCTATGACTACGAAGAAGAAGATACCAAGGTCATGTTAGCTCGGTTTGATCAATCATTCACTCCCATTGATACGATCGCGATCCCGCAAAGTCCTGTAGAAATTGATTATTTCGTGCATAATGATTCAGAAGGTGGCAATTATAGCGTAGGCGTACCGTTCCAAGGATCCTTTGATTGGGTATTTTCTGCGAATGGAAACTTGTGGACACTCTACACAGGCACCTACGAATTGGTTGAAATCACAGCCGGATGCACACCCCTACGACGGGTCACCAAGGAATATGAACCGATCCCGGTAACCAGTGCAGACAGAGAAGAAATCCGTGATCGTTTTGATTGGTTTATCGAGCAGGGAGGGACGATTGATGAAGCGAGAAATCCAAGGAATAAGCCCGTAGTCGAAAATTTTTTCCGTGACGACGAAGGGAATTTATGGGTGATGCACAGTGAGTCCGGGGACTCAGGTTCGCTATTTGATATCTTTAATGCGGAAGGACAATTTTTGGGAGAGGTAGGCCTCCCCTTCAATTTGGACATCCATTCCGGGGTCATCGTCCAGGATGGCTTACTTTTCGGGGTCACCGAAGATGAGGAAGAAGGGCAAATGGTTGTGAAGGTACGGATTCAGAAGTAGGTTTGTCAGGAGATTTCAACCGTTCCTCATCTGGGGTTTAGGCAGAGCGTATGTTTCTTGGAGAGCGACTATCATTTTGATATGTGACGGGGCATTTACGTTCACTCCTCGGTTGACCGCGGGAGCATCATGTGATGAAAATCAAAGAGTTATTTCAAGAAATAGAAGGGCTATTGGAGCAGGCTGGCCTGTCCGATCCACGCCGCACAGGTGTATGGATTTTCTGTGATGTATTGCAGTGCAGACCGGCCCATTTAATTTCTCATGGAGACGACCGGTTGGAGCAAGCTCATGCAGCCAAAATTCTACAAATGGCAGAACGCTGTGCTGCGCATGAGCCGGTGCAGTATGTCACGGGGCATACTGAATTCAGAGGACTCCATCTTCAGGTTTCACCCCAGGTTCTGATCCCGAGACCCGAAACAGAGCAACTGGTCGAAGTTGCTCTTGAAGCTATCGGGAAAAAGTTGCCCTTTCGGGTTCTGGACATTGGCACAGGGAGCGGGTGTATTGCACTGGCCATGAAGCAGGCAATCCCAGATGCAGACGTGACAGCATGTGACATCAGTAGATCTGCGCTGCGTATTGCCAAAGCGAATGCGACCCAAAATGGACTCGAGATTCAGTGCATCGTTGCAGATTTGTTGACAACAGACTTTATACGTTCAGTGGGTAGCGGATATGATTTGGTCATTGCGAATCCTCCGTATATTCCAGATCCTGAGCGTTCAGGGCTTCCTCGGATGGTTCGGAATTATGAGCCGGAGGCGGCACTGTTTTGTGGAGAGGATCCGCTCAAATTCTATCGGGCCATCAGCAGACATATTGCGGATGGTTTGTTGGACCACAGAGGGGTTCTTGCATTGGAAACTCATGCCGATTATGCAGAGTCTGTAGGTATTCTATTTGAGCAGTACAGGGGCTTACAGGTTCAAGTGAAGCAGGATTTCGCGGGGATACCTCGATTTGTGCTTGCAAGATCCTCAAGAAAACTCTCACCTGCTCAGGAGTAGAAGAAACCAAAATCAATTCAATCATGAAACTTGCACTCATTCAATGCTCTGCTACCGATGATCGAAGTACTAACGTGACTCAAGGGTTGCGGTCACTGGAAGAAGCTGCGCAGGCGGGAGCGGATCTGGTTGTTTATCCAGAGCTCGCATTTACACCATTTTATCCCCAACATCGGAAGCAGTGCTATGCGGAATGTGAAGGGAATGATCTGCCTCCATTATCACTGGCTGAAGAGATCCCAGGCCCGACAACAGAGCTGTTTTGTGAAGCGGCCAAAAGGCTGGGGGTCGTGGTCGTTCTGAATCTATATGCACGCAAAGGCGATGCCGCATTTGATGCATCACCAGTGATTGACGCAGACGGCACACTTTTGGGGGTTACAAAAATGATGCATATCACCCAGTACGAGGGATTCTATGAACAGGATTACTATACCGCTGCCGGCACACAGGCTCCGGTCTACGATACGGCTGCGGGTCGCATTGGTGTAGCCATTTGCTATGATCGGCATTATAGTGAATACCTGAGGGCATTAGCCCTGCAGAAGGCAGACCTAGTGGTCGTGCCTCAGGCCGGCGCACTCAATGAGTGGCCTGAAGGACTGTTTGAAGCCGAACTAAGAGTCGGAGCATTCCAGAATGGATACTATATGGCATTGGCGAATCGAACGGGAGATGAAGATGTATTGACCTTTGGCGGGGGCTCATTCATTGTAGATCCAGAGGGTACAGTCGTTGCCCGGGCCCCAGAAAGTGAGCCCTTCATTCTGTATGCCGACTTGGATCTGCATCGCTGTACAGAATCCCATGCCCGTAAGCTATTCCTGAGGGACCGACGTCCAGAAGTCTATTCGGGCGGCGCAGTTCGCACTTAAAGCTGGGAGAACTCCTGGTAAGGTAGGTCCTGCCAGGCTCCAGTCCCCACGTAGTGCAAGGCCTTGCTAAAATCGTCTTTTGCCCAATAGCCGACACATTTTGCAATGTAAGCACCATCGCTTTGCAGGAATACCGTCGTTGGGGTACCCTCTGCACCCAAGCTGTAACCCAATTCCTGGGATGAAAGGGTATGACCCAGGAAGCTGTGAAGCGTTTCGGCATCATCAATATTCAGCCGTCCATAAGCGAAATTGTCCTGAACATATGCAACCAAAGCAGCATCGGTATAGACTTCCTCTTGCATTTTCCGACACCAACCGCACCAAGGAGCATAGATATCAATGAGCATGGGTTTGCCTGTTTTTGAGGCCGTTGCGACCGCTTCATCAAATGTAGGCCAACTCATCGGAGCAGACAGTATCTGCTCTGCCTGATTTACAATGGGCTTTGTTGCATCATTTGATGTACATCCAGCGATCAGTATTACCGCGAGGAGGATTCGGTATAAGCTCATTTGTTCAGGAGGCGTCGGTAAGGTGTAATGAAGTGTTCCGATTCCGTAGCAAAGTTAAAAAATTCCTGAACATGAGGTGTGTTCTGAGACCATTTTTGACGTAGTTCAGGGTTTTTGATCGCATGATCTAACGCATTTCCCAATGCTTTTGCATCTCCAGAAGGGACGACACAGCCCACATCAAATCTTTCGATAATCTGTGCAATTTCGGGAAGATTGCTGGCGATGACGGGGATGCCGGCTGTTAGATATTCAAATAGTTTATTGGGGAGTGCATATCGGTGATTGAGACAGCAGTCCTCAAGGAACGTTAGGCCAAGGTCGGCAGAGGCAGTAAAAGAAAGTAACTGATCGGGTGGAACCGGGTCCATAAACCGAATCTTTGAATCAAGCTTCGACTCATTGACCTGTCGTTGAATCTCTGGCTTTAGTGGGCCACCTCCCATAAAAACGAGAACGGCATCGTCGGTATACTGCATTGCTTCGACCATCGCAGCTCCCCCTCGGTGCTGTTGCAGGCTTCCCTGATGAAGAACAATTTTGGTGTCTGAGGGTAGATTCAAGTGCTTTCTCAGAGAGTTTTTGGGGACCAAGGACTGTGGCCTCGGAACGTTGCGCATTAAATGGACAGTATTGAGTCGAAAATGCTTCTGGAGATGCTGGGCGATACTTTCGCTCACGGTGTATACGCAATCTGCCCGGCGGATGTATAGGTGCTGGATAGCCTTCCAGGTTGTTCCCACCCAAGGTCGCCGGATTGCCGCAGGGAGGTGAGTATATAATTCACGCGAATCGAAGACCAGATGAGCTTGGTGGCGGCTGGCGGCGCGATGCATTGCTGGTAGTGTGTACAAATCACTCGCATGGTAGACGGTTGATTTTACATTGCGCAAAGCTGACTCAAATTGTCGATGAGCACGCCAGAAAAAACCGGGGCCCTTTCCGGTTGGTTTTAGGAGATACTGAAGCGTTGCGTTTTGAATGTTGAGATTTCCTATGCCTGACGAATCCCCAAGCCCAAGTACAAGGATACTGAGATTCAACTCAGAGAGCAAATGTAATTGACGTAGTGCGCGAGAATTTGTTTTAGGGTCTCCTGTTAGGGCAAAGGTCACATCCACGGATTGGAGGGCTGAAGCTGGATCACTTTTTTTGTGCGGATGCATTGGATTTCGTGGGAGGTCGTATCGAAATCAGGATTTATTGGTAAGAAACAGTAAAAAGAATGCGTGTTTGGTTACGCATGATATGTGCGTTGATCGTGACGATCATCGTTAGTATTCATACAAGTATTGGGGTACGCCTACGCCCGGGTGCGGAGCGACTGGCGTACAGAATGATGCGCCAGGGCGTAGCCGCGCGTCTATTCTGCCGTATTTACAATATACATGTGAAAGCGCCCAATGACGCAAAATTGTCTCCAGGCACCTTGAGAGTGTCCAATCATCTGACTGTGATTGATCCGATCATTCTTGCGTCACAACTTGATGTTTGCTTTGCAGGAAAGGCAGAAATTGCGCGTTGGCCAATCATCGGATGGATCTGCAAATGCTATGCTATGCTCCTGGTTGACCGCCGTCGAAGAGGGAAGGTAAAAACGTTTGCTTCCCAAATCAGAGACAGGCTCCGTCAACGGGGCTCTGTTCTGGTATTCCCGGAGGGCACAACTGGGGATGGAGTCACACTTCTACCATTCAAAACGGGAGCTTTTGAAAGTGTCAGAGACTGGGGGCAAGGGCGGTTGCAACCAATATTCATGGATGTAATCGCTGTGAATGGGAATGCAGTTCAAGGTGCGGAAGGTCGTACGGCACTCACCAAAGTTTCCCCGAGGTATCCAGATAATTTTGTTGGACGTACTCGCCATCTAGCGGGTTTTCGCCGACTGGATATAGAGCTGCGGATCGGACCACTGCTGACTACATCTGGCATGGATCGCAGGGCGCTATCGCAGGCGGCCCGCGATTCAATTCTGGCACTCGACAGAAACAATCCACCCGGCACAGAGTAGCGTTCCTGATGGATAAGCCGAAAACAACAGCATATCGATTCAGTATGGGCCGCCCGCCTTTTTCGCTTCTGACCGGGATCAGCCTGGTCGGTGTGGGATTATTGGCGGGAATCCTGGTCATGCTCATTATTGATCGTCCTCCACAAGAATCTCAACGGCCGGAAATTCGCCTCGTTGAGCGGGCTGAGACAGAAAAGGGACCATCAGAATCGGAATTATTACCGGCCATGACTCTCGGCAGTGCATTTCGCAATGTTGCCCGTGGTGCAGTTGAGTCGGTCGTTTCGGTGAGTACCGAATCGGGCTGGCATTCCTATTTATGGTCCGATTCAGATATGATTCGAGACAGCGAGGGGAGTGGCGTCGTCATTACCCCACAGGGGCATATTGTGACCAACCATCACCTCATTGAGAATGCGGGGAAATTACATGTCCTATTTGCCGATAAGCGGGAATATGAGGCATATACGGTTGGAGTTGATCGCTCGACAGATCTTGCAGTCATTCAGATTGTTCTGAGCCCGGGAGAGAGTGTGCAGGCCATGACCATTGGAGATTCAGAAACACTGCAACTGGGAGACTGGGTTCTGGCAATCGGGAATCCTCTGGAACTCAACTCAACCGTCACGGCAGGGATTGTCAGCGCGGTGGGACGATCCATGAATATTATTGATGCAGACTTTGGCGTGGAGGATTTTATTCAGACGGACGCGGCAATAAATCCCGGGAATTCGGGTGGCGCATTAGTCAATTTAAGCGGAGAACTTGTCGGTATTAATACAGCGATCGCAACGAACAGTGGGTTTTATGAAGGTTATGGCTTCGCCATTCCGGTCAATCTCGTCGTCCGTGTTGCCAGTGATCTAATTGAATTCGGTGAATTTCGACGTGGTTACATGGGGGTCGTCCCTACGGATGTTGACGCAAAACTAGCCCAGGCATTGGGGATGGTAGCGGTCCGGGGTGTATTTTTGGATCGGGTTTACACTGGAAGTGCAGCAGAAATTGCCGGATTACGTCCAGGAGATGTGATTTTTGAAGTAGACGGAAGGCCAGTGAACAGGCCCAATCAACTACAAAGTGCGATCCTTCTGAAGCATCCCTATTCCACAGTGGGAATCGCATACTGGCGGGATGGGCAGGTGGATAGTCTGCAGCTCCAGCTGCTTGGACAGGACCATCCAGGAGTTTCTTCCTGGTTGCTCGAAATGGGCTATCGCCCGGACCGCAAGGCACGTACTGCACGGTACCTAGACAAGTGGGGGTTGGTTGTGCGGGATAAATCGGAGGAGGATGAGGCACAGTATGGGGACCTCGAAGGTATAATCATACAGCGGGTGACGCGTCAGGAAGAAATGGAGTATCTGAAAGCAGGTGTACTGGTTGAGCGTATTGATGGGCGGACGGTCAGTTCGGTCGAGGAGGCAATCAAACAGTTGCGTGATGCTGATGAAACGACGCGACTATCCATTCGAGACCGGTGGAATATTCCGCGGATGGTATCTCTCAGTGTAATAAACCGCTGATGCACTTCTGATGCTGCGATACCTAACCGCTGGCGAATCGCATGGTGAAGCGCTGGTTGGAATTGTTGAGGGGATGCCGTCAGGAGTGCCACTCACGGCAGAGATGATTAATCGCCATCTGGCTCGACGCTGGCTGGGATTTGGACGTGGAGGGCGGGCGAAGTTCGAACAGGATCAGGTGCATATTTACTCGGGCGTGCGTTTCTCCAAAACAATTGCCAGTCCCATTGCACTGAGGTTGGATAATGCAGCATACACACGCGATAAGAGTGGATGGCCACAGGTGATGGCCCTTGATGGGGATGGAGAGGGGATTGATCCGGTTACCTTGCCACGTCCTGGCCATGCAGATTTGGAAGGGGTGCGCAAGTATGGGTTTGATGATATTCGACCCGTAATCGATCGCGCAAGTGCACGTGAAACAGCCATGCGTGTGGCATGCTGTACGGTCGCTCGTCAATTGCTCAAAGAATTTGGGATACAGGTAGGGAGTCACGTACTTCGGATCGGGAAGGTCGGTTGGCAAAATGAGGAGAGCTGGTACGAACAAAGGAATGAGCTTCTAAGCAATGGTGCCGAGGCAATCAATGATCAGGCAGACCAGAGCCAGGTGCGTATACTTGATGAAGAACTCAGCAACGCGTGCGTAGATCATATCAAGGAGACAAAAAGCGCCGGTGATTCACTCGGAGGAGTTTACGAAGTGATTGTGACGGGAGTGCCGCCAGGATTGGGGTCCTATGTCCATTGGGACCGACGATTGACCGGGCAACTCGCCCAGGCAATTCTTTCGATCCAGGCTCAGAAAGCAGTGGAGATCGGCGATGGAATTGCGAATACGTCACGGCCGGGCTCGGAAGTACACGATGAAATTTATCTGAATGATGCACAAGATTATCAGCGCAGATCTAACCGTGCAGGTGGACTGGAAGGTGGAATGACGAACGGGATGCCGATCATTGTGCGGGGGTACATGAAACCGATTCCCACATTGATCAAACCGTTGGGTACAGTGGATATGGCGAGCGGTGAGCCCCAGCCTACGCGCTATGAACGAAGTGACGTGACCAGTGTCCCTGCGGCATCTACCGTAGCGGAGGCGACCGTAGCCTGGGTAATCGCCAACGCATTCCTGGAAAAATTCGGCGCAGATTCTCTGGATGAGATGCGGAAACGTTTTGCGGATACCTCATAAGAGCATCTTTTAACACGATATACGGTGGAATGAAAGATAAGAGGGGGCGTACATCGCCTTATGATCCCAAGACGACAGAGGCCCGCTGGTATGAGTACTGGGAATCCAAAGATTTTTTTCGGGCTAATCGTTTGAGTGGGCGCCCACCCCACACGATCATGATGCCGCCTCCCAATGTGACGGGAGCTCTGCACATGGGGCATGCGCTTCAGGATACGGTCCAGGACGCATTGACTCGGATGCGTCGTATGCAGGGTAGAGAGGCATTGTGGATGCCAGGCAAGGATCACGCTGGGATCGCCACGCAAAATGTTGTGGAGCGCGCACTGAAGGAAGAGGAAAAGAAAAGTCGTTTTGATCTGGGACGGGAAGCCTTTATCGAAAAGGTCTGGGAGTGGGTGGATGAATATGGAGACCGGATTCTGCAGCAAAAACGCCGTTTAGGAGACTCATGCGACTGGGAGCGCGAACGGTTTACAATGGATTCTGGATATGTGAAGGCAGTGCAGACTGTCTTCGTGAAATTGTACGAGGCGGGGCTTATTTATCGTGGACATTACCTGGTAAATTGGTGTCCAGAAGATCGGACGGCACTTTCTGACGAAGAGGTGGACAATGTTGAGCGCGATGGGTTTCTCTGGCATATCCGTTACCCATTGGTGGATGGATCTGGGCATATTGTTGTAGCAACCACCCGCCCGGAAACGATGCTGGGTGATGTAGCCGTTGCCGTGAACCCCAAGGATGAACGCTATACAGATCTGGTTGATAAGCAGGTAGAATTGCCTCTGACTGGACGGAATATCCCTGTGATTGCCGATCATTATGTACAACAGGAGTTCGGAACAGGGGTGCTGAAAATTACTCCAGGTCATGACAAGAATGATTTTGAGGTGGGAAAACGACATGAATTGGAGATCTTCAGTGTAATTGCCGAAGATGGAACGCTCACAGAGGAGTGTGGCCCGTATGCCGGTATTGATCGCTTTGAGGCGCGTGAACGCATCGTAAAGGATCTGGAGGCAGGGGGATTGCTTGAAAAAATCGAACCGTATAAAAGTACCGTCCCCGTCTCACAACGCTCGAAGGCAATCGTAGAACCGCTTTTGTCTCGTCAATGGTTTGTGAAAATGAAGCCGCTGGCGGAACCTGCAATCACTGCGGTGAGGGATGGGACGATCAAGTTCTATCCGCGGCGATGGGAGAACGAGTATTTTCGCTGGCTGGAAGGGATCCGGGATTGGTGTATCAGCCGCCAATTATGGTGGGGGCACCGGATTCCGGTTTGGTACTACACGGATTCCAGGGGCGAGATTGATGAAGCTCGGGGGTTCGTGGTTTCGATCGAGCAACCGGAGCCAGGTATGGTCCAGGAAGAAGATGTGCTGGACACCTGGTTTTCATCCTGGCTCTTTCCGTTTGCTACGCTTGGCTGGCCGGAGGAAGACCCGAAAACTCAGGCCGATCTGGAATACTTTCACCCGACAGATGTACTGGTATCGGGGTACGATATCCTGTTTTTCTGGATTGCCCGGATGATTATGGCCTCGCTCTATTTTACCGGGCAGGTGCCTTATCGGGATATATTTATTACCGGTATGATCAAGGACAAGCTTGGTCGCTGGATGTCCAAGAGTCTGGGGAATGGGATTGATCCTTTGGAATTGATTGAAGAGTATGGTGCGGATGCCGTTCGGTTTTATCTCACGATCCTGTGTGCACAGGGCCAGGATATCCGGCTCGATCCCGCGGGCTTTCAGATGGGACGGAATTTTTCCAACAAGATCTGGAATGCATTTAATGTTTTTGGGCGGTTTATTGAATCTGGAAAAGAATATCAGCGCACCAGATCAATCGAAGAGCTTGAATTAGTCGAACGCTGGATGCTCACGCGGCTCGCTGAATGTATCGAATCTGTGGAAGAAGCACTGGTCCGTTACCGGTTGAATGAAGCGGCAAACATCCTGTACACGACGTTTCGGAGTGATTATTGTGACTGGTACCTGGAGTTGGTCAAACCCCAATCTGGTTCGGCCATGTCCGAGGAGAGTATTGCACTTGCCGTGGAGATCTATGAGCAATTGATTCAACTCCTGCATCCATTCATGCCGTTTATCACGGAAGAACTCTGGCATCGTCTTCGTCCTCGTGCGGAAGACGAGGCGTGTATGGTTTCCAGGTGGCCAGTTGCTAACGATGAACGTGATACCGTTGGAGCGGAGCAGTTCATATTTCTGCAAGAGGCCGTTACATCAATCCGGCATCTTCGCAGTCGCTATGGGGTCGCTCCTGGGAAAAAGATAGAAGTGACACTGAGTTTATCAGAAGAGCAGTCGGAATTGACTGAGGTGATGATTACCCATACAGAATATTTCGCTAAGCTTGCCCGCGTAGAGCGTTTGGATGTGGGAGTAGATCTTCCGAAGCCACCTCAGAGTACTTCTACGGTAGTGGGATCTGCAGTGGTTTATGTCCAAGGCATGGTTGATCCGGCAGAAGAGCGCGAGCGTCTGACCAAAGACTTGTCCCAGAAAGAGGCCTTTCTGCTTCGGGTCCAGAAAAAACTGCAGAACGAAAAATTTATCAGCCATGCACCTGCCAAAGTGGTTGAGCTTGAGCGCCAAAAAGAGATAGATGCCAAGGCAGAAATTAAAAAATTACGTGACAGTCTGGCGGCTTGGTCGGAAACATGACCTACATTCTCGGCATCAGCTGTTGGTATCATGATGCAGCTGCCTGTCTACTAAAGGACGGGGAAATCCTTGCGGCTGTCCAGGAAGAGCGCTTTACACGGATCAAGCATGATGCTTCATTTCCCGTGAATGCAATTACCTGGTGTCTTGATTATGCGGGAATCAAAGCGGAAGAACTTAGCGCGGTTGCATACTACGATAAGCCGTTTCAGAAATTTGAAAGGATCCTGGAGACGTATCTGGCCAGTATTCCCCGTGGAATTCCATCCTTTCTGAAGGCCATGCCAGTGTGGCTGAAGCGAAGTCTCTGGATCCCGGAAATTCTTCGTAAAGAGATAGGTTTTCATGGGAAGTTGCTATTCTGTGAACACCATGAAAGCCATGCCGCGAGTGCCTTTTTCCCATCCCCATTTGATCAGGCAGCAATCCTGACAACGGACGGGGTGGGGGAATGGGCAACGACTTCCATCGGAGTCGGCCATCAGTCCCGTCTCGTACTTGAAAAAGAAATTCATTTTCCCCACTCGCTAGGGCTACTCTACAGCACGTTCACAGGGTATTGTGGTTTTCGGGTGAATTCCGGGGAATATAAACTGATGGGGCTGGCGCCGTATGGAGAGCCGAAGTACGTACAAACGATCCTTGACGAGTTGATTGACTTGAAAGAAGATGGCTCCTATCGACTAAACCTTCGATATTTTGCTTTTCCGTGGGGGCTACGGATGTACTCCCGTGAATTTGAGCGTCTCTTTGATGGTCCTGCCCGAACTCCCGAATCTTCAATTACACGCAAAGAAATTGATCTTGCTCGTTCCATCCAGGTTGTGACTGAGCGTGCGGTTCTACGAATGGCTCGGCAGGCAGGTAGGGTTTCAGGCGAGCGGAAGCTCTGTATGGCAGGTGGGGTTGCTTTGAATTGTGTGGCGAACGGGAAAATTTTGGAGTCAGGATTCTTCGAAAAAATATGGATTCAGCCTGCTTCCGGGGATGCGGGTGGCGCACTGGGCGCAGCATTGATGGCGTGGCATCAATATATGCGATCTCCCCGCGAGGTGGGCAGTCGCGATACAATGAAGGGTGCCACATTAGGACCCTCGTACACAGCGGATGAGATTCGTACGGTACTGGATCAGGCCTCGCTCTCGTATGAGGAGCTGGATGACGATGCTTTATGCAAACGAGGCGCTGAATTATTGGTAGATCAGAACGTGATCGGCTGGTTTCAGGGGCGAATGGAATATGGTCCACGTGCACTGGGAAGCCGTAGTATTCTAGCAGACCCCCGAAACCTGGTTATGCAGCAACATGTGAATCAATCCATCAAGTTCAGAGAGAGTTTTCGACCTTTTGCACCAGCAGTGCTGGCAGAAAAAAGCAGTGAATGGTTTGATCTCCAAAATGAAAGCCCGTATATGCTTTTGACCGCACAGGTCAAGGGGGCCCACATAGAGGGAGATGGTCTGGAGAGGCAGCAGAATATAGAGTCGCCCATTGCAGCAGTGACTCACGTCGATGGCTCTGCCCGTGTTCAAACAGTGAGCGGGCAGGATAATCCTCTATTTTACCAGTTACTACAGGAATTTGAAATCAAGACGGGATGCCCTGTTCTCATCAATACCAGTTTTAATGTTCGAGGAGAACCCATCGTATGTACTCCTGAGGATGCAGTGAACTGCTTCAAGAATACCCGTATGGATATTTTGATGATTGGCCCTTTTTTGGTACAGAAAGCTCACCAGTGAGGTTGCAGGGAGTGTAATATGGCCCAAGCGTCATAGAAATTTCTTCCAGACTCCTTGGATCGTGCTCATAGTGGCATAGCGGTTACCGATCCTCTTGCTCCATCCAAGCCAGGATGCCACCATCCAGGCTCGCTGCTTGAGTATATCCTGCACTCTGCAGTAATTGTACCGCGTGTTTGGAGCGAATACCTTTTTGGCAGTGTACGATCACGCGGTCGTTGAAATCTGCGGTAATCTCTGACAATCGGCCAGATAATTCATCCAACGGAATTTGCAGGTCTGCACCCATAGTCACGGCGGACGCTTCGTGTATTTCCCGAACATCAAGAAGGAAGAAGGGGAGGCCGCTACGTTTGAGCAGTTTTAATTCACTTGCCTGGATGCTTGGTATTGAGGGACATAACTCCTCATAATCCATGAGTGCATCAATCGTGGGAGATTCGCCGCAGAGTGGGCAGTCAGGTTTTTGAGGGACTACAATCGTTTGCCAGTCTGCAGTTAACGTATTGATCAGGATCATTCGACCAATCAGCGATTGGCCCAAGCCAAGCAGTAATTTCAATACCTCACTGGCTTGTAGAGTGCCGATGATACCCGGTAAGACTCCCAGCACACCACTTTCGGCGCAACTTGGGATGAGGCCTGCAGGAGGCGGGACAGGGTGTAGACAGCGGTAACATGGACCCTTAGCACCCCCGAAAACGGTGATCTGTCCTTCAAACTGGTATACACTTCCATAGACATTCGGAATATCAAGAAGCACAGAAGCATCATTGACAAGGTAACGTGTAGCAAAGTTGTCTGAACAGTCTGCAATAACATCATAGTTGCCAAGAATTTCCATTGCATTATCTCGTTGCAACCGTACACCATGCCGGGTGATTTTGACATACGGATTCCGGGCTTTCAGGGCAGCAAGAGCTGACTCAAGTTTTGCTTCTCCGATAAATTCATCGGTATGTAGTATCTGTCGATGGAGATTGCTTATTCCCACAACATCAAAGTCAATAATCCCAAGGTGTCCTATGCCTGCAGCGGCAAGATAGAGGGCGAGAGGGGATCCAAGCCCACCTGCTCCAACAATGACCACGGAGGATTCTTTGAGTTTTTCTTGTCCAGAAACTCCTAACTCATCCAGAGAGATTTGCCGTGAATATCGTAGATGCTCGGCTTGGTTGAGCATGGTCAGTCAGGGAATTTGATGCTGAATTTCACGTTGCCTTCCATCATCGGGGCATCTGTGCTCGTGCAATTGCCTACTCAACATAATGATCCGACACCATTTATGGTCGCAAGTATAGCGTGGGCGGTTTGGGGAGATTTTCTATCCCAAAGGGCTTGCACCTTTGAAACAGACTTTATAGCAGGGCGGTCCCTGGTTGATTGATGGAAAGAAACAAGCTAATGTAGCCACAACCAGCCGGAACATGTCCTACCATAAAATCTGTGATGATCTATCGCAATATCCAAGTAGGTGCTCCATGCCATTCATAGGTTCTTCCGCTCTGCTGAGCATCTACGGTGCTGTTGCCGAACATATGTGTCGAAGTGGGTGATATCCTAGCCTGAATTTATGGGAAAATTTAGGGAATTATACGGCATAGTTGAGTATGTTTTATTCCCTTAAAATGCGTATCTTTCGTCAGACACAATGGAACAGGAGTGCCATCCTGCCCATTGCTTACCATAACATCAGTTCGGTTGATGCCATGCCTGACAAGGAGAAAGATAAGGAATATCGCGGGGTTGAGTACAGGCTGATCCCAGGTTCACGGGCAAAGGCAAGAAAACTCGCTGCTATAGCCGGTGCATGCAGGTTCGTATGGAACTACTTCCTTGCAAAAAACAAAGAGGAATACGAGCAGGCGAGCAAATCCGACGGCAAAAAACCCTCTGTATCATTCTTCTCGCTTGGCAAGCAGTTCACGCAGTTACGAAAGGAGATTGATTGGCTTCCAGAATACTCATTCGGGATCGTCAGATATTCGCTCAAGCATCAAGCAGACGCGTGGCAGGGGTTTTTCAAGGGAGTCCGCAAACATCCGAAGTTTCATTCCAAGTATGGCAAGCGTCCATCCTTCACGATCCCCGACAACGTAAAGATCAAGGACGGTCGGTTATTCATTCCGAAGGTCGGCTGGATGCAGCTGCGCCGCAAAGGGGGTAATCCATATCCAGATGGCAAACCAATTCAGGCTACGGTAAAGAAAGAAGGTCGGTACTGGAAAGTGTCTGTATGTTACGAGATTGATGCACCGAAGCGGACAGAAAACGGAATTGCCGTTGGCGTTGACCTGAACACGTACAACGTAGCATGGACGGATACGGCAGGTGAACGCGGGATGCTGGATATTCCCAAGTTGGACAAGAAAGAGATACGTATACGGCGATACCAGCGCAAGTTGGCACGTCAGCAAAAAGGATCAAATCGCAGACGGGTAACCCAGCGTAAGATCGCCAAGTGGAAGCGTAAGCAGGCAAATTGCCGCAAGAATCAAAGCCATCAACACAGCAGGTTTCTCGCCAACCGTGCGGAGGTATTAGTCCGCGAGGACTTGAAGTTGGGGAACATGACGGCAAGTGCAAAAGGAACGGCAGAGAACCCGGGCAAGAACGTCAAAGCGAAGTCCGGTTTGAACCGCTCCATGCTCAACGCTTCGCACGGCAGGTTTAACCAGTATTGCGACTACAAATTTGCGACGGTGGTAAGTGTCGATCCCCGCTACACCAGCCAAACGTGTAACGCGTGCGGGCACGTAAATAAATCAAACCGTCAAACACAAAGCAGATTCAAGTGTGTGTCTTGTGAACATGCGGATCATGCAGACTTCAATGCGTCTGCAAATATTTTGGCCTCCGGGATTGGGGCAACTGGACGAGGAGGGGCGTTTTCGATAGAGACCCCAGTGATCCGTCAAATTGATGGCATCAACGATGCCCTATAATTCCCAAAATTTAAGCTAGTTCGGGATATGCGGCGTCTCGAGAGGAAATTTGATCTATTCTCGGACATAATTGGACACCAGCCAATCATGCATTGAGGGAATCGAGATGGCATATCCTAGCCCCCGTTTCTCCAGTACCCCCTTTTCGAGAAAGCGTTGGAACAGTTGCTTCGCTTCACTGTCACCATGTTCCATCGTTAGTGAAGACATAATATCTCTGTATTCAACAGGTTTACCCGGTGTAATATCTACAACTGCTCTTGCTATACAGTGTAACTGATCTCCACGAAAATCATCCACCCGTTGCTTATAATACGCAGTCCGCCCTGCGTGCCCTGCTTCCAGGACTGAATTCAACCCCTCTGCGGTCATCTCCCTTTTGTCTGCGTGCAGTTGATCCAGCGCTGGTTTCACATAGGATAAGATATGCTGAGGCCATCCGTGGGTTTCTTTGGCAATCGCACCAATCCATGCAGTTGTATCTCCCGTGGCTTTGCCGTCCTCCGTGAGCCAATCATGTAAAATCGCACGTTCTGCTTCCTTTCCTAACGCCCCCAGTTCCACACGAGCCCCCCCTTCAAACCTTGAAATTCCAAATTCCCCGAAGGCCTTTGTCGTTGGTCCTAGTCCTGCCGCGACCAAAATAACGGGTCGACCCACGTCGCCATTATGAATCGCGTTAAGAATATAGCGTACGGTGCCACTTTTGCCTGCAGGAATCTCATCCTTCATACCTAATGTCTGTGCTTCATCCAGTGTGAGCAGTAATGGTTTCTTACCAGATTTAAGGCGCTTCAGTATTGCCTCACTCTCTGGGCTAACTGTGGCTCCGATCTTGCCAAACACACCCGTCCCAATTTGTAGCGATCCACCTGTAAGCCCCCATATCCCCCGTGAGCCCAAAGAACTTCGCAATTCTGTGGGGTTCCAAAAGGCCAATGAAGAAATCTTCGCAGTCTTCCATTCCTGATCTCGTGCCAGTTTTTCACATTCATGTAGGAGTGCAGTCTTTCCTGCGCCGGGAGCACCTTGAATTAGGAAGATCGTACCGGCTTCTTTTTGTTTTGACCGCCATAGTATATCCCTAAATTTGACCAACATCTCCTCCCGCCCGTGAAAATATTTCGCGGGTCCGCGGTCAAACGCTTCTGCAGATGGGGAATGTGTCTGGGATCTACACATGGCTCTATCACACTTGAGGGGGCCAGAAGTTCTAAGATATTCACGAATATTGTATGAACTTGTTCCTGAGGGGAATCTTCCGTAGTGTTTTCGGGTATGGTCCCAACTATTTTTGGAACCATACCCATTCATGGATCAAGTCATTGACACGAAATCTCCTCAGATAGATAAGTCAGGTAAGCGTTACCATATAATTTGAAACAATTCTACCCTGGTCAGCCTAAAATTGGTATCACCAAATCGTCAACAGGTCATGCCTTCTTTGAATTTGAGATTTTTAGCTTATGTGCTTACTCTGGTATTAATATTGGTTGCACCGGTATATGCACAGACAACGGAATACACGATAGCTCCTGAGAGCAATTTACATGTGGATGGCACGTCAAATCAGACACCAGAGTGGCGTGTCTATGCAACACAGATTGATGGCACTGTAAGTCTGAATGAAGAGGGCAGTGTGGCGGGGGTACAACTGGTTGTGCCGTCAAAGATGATGAAAAGCAAAAAAAGCCCGATCATGGATCGGGGTATGTATGGGGCACTCAAAGCTGACGAGCATCCGGAGATCGTATATGAGCTTGCATCCGTGTCGGATTTTGTTGCGTCAGATGACGGTACATTCACGCTCAACACGACAGGAAGCCTGACCATTGCGGCGACAACCCAAGAGATCCTGGTTCCCGTGGAGGGAGTTAGTCAAGAAGACGGGAGCATTCGTTTCACGGGAACACACGCACTGCTGATGACCGATTATGGTCTCAAACCACCCTCCCTGATGTTTGGTGCCTACAGGACCGGCGATGAACTCGTGATCACCTTTGAACTCATCGCCGTTCCTGGAGAATAGTCTCCTATTCTCTGATGGGAGGTGCACCGGTCGCTTGCAGAGCACTAGTCACAGCAGGCAGCACGGTTTCCTCAAAGGAGGCCAGTGCGGATTCCAGTTCGATTAGTTGCGTCTCCCCTGCATTCAGTGATTGCAAATGCAGTGCTGTGGGTCCGTAGGTATTTCGGAGCCCACTTTGTCCAACAAACAGTCTTGACATGACCGTAGGAGCATCCCGCTCACCCGGGCCCTCTTTTGACTCGTAGCCACTCAGCTTCAGACTGATTTCAAGGAGCGCAGATCGCGCAGCGTGCAGCTCTGTGGTTAGATCAGAGGAGGGGTTCGGGGCACGTAGATGTGCGGCTTGCATTGCCTCAAGTAATTCGAGGTGCTCTGCGACAGAGCCTGAGAGTAAACTGGCGCGCTGCATAAGCGAAGCAACTCTGGCCCGATGTGCATTGATCTCATCAGGGGTCTTTCCCGCAAGTGCAGGTTCCCGGAGCGGAACGACCTCAAAGGTGACAGGGCCGGACAGGACAGATTCTGTTCCATCACTGACACGTATCAATGTCGCGGAATAGGTACCGGGGGTAGCAAGGTACTGGCTTGAGTTATTTCCTGTACTCCCGGGGTTGACCACTGCGGAAGAAGGATATCTCAGGTTCCAGGTAACACGGTGCATCCCTTTGGATGTACTTCCCGAAACACGCCCGGCGACCTGACCTGCTGCATCTCTGACCACCACATAAACCTTGTCGGGGACTTCATTTTCCTCCGCTTCGAGCGCATCCCACCCAGGAAATGGAACATCCTCACCGGGATCAACCTCTTTTTCTCTTTCCCGACGAGCCTGCCGAAGCGTCTTTGATCCTTCACGAAGATAATACGTGAACGTTGCGCCAAAGGGTGGATTTGGGGCGGCATAGTAGTTGGTCCCTTGTGACCCTCCCGCTACATCACGCTCAACATATAGTCTGGTAGTACGCGGTGTAAACAGATGAGCATCCTGGGAAAGTAATTCTGCGCTGACATCGCGGAGCGGAGAGTAATCGTCAAGAACAAAGAATCCACGTCCAAATGATGCACCAACAAGATCGTTTTCCCGTTGCTGGATCATGAGGTCGCGGAATGAAATGGTTGCATCGGATGCAACCTCAATCCACTGGTCTCCTCCGTCAAGGGTAAAATAAATCCCAAATTCAGTTGCGGTAAAGAGCAGGTTCGAGTTTACATGATCCTGTACGATGCGCCAGATCAGTGTTCGGTCAGGCAGGTCCCCGGCAATGGATGTCCAGGAGCGGCCACGATCACTGCTCTTAATCAAATAGGGAGAGAGATCTCCAAACTTATGGTTGTCAAGAGCTACATAGACAACATCGGCATCGTGCAGGTCAGCATACACGTTATTGACAAATGCAGTGGATGGAATTCCATCAATACTGCCAACCTCCACGCTTCGCCAATTCTGGCCGTCATCCTCGGTAATTTGAATCAGGCCGTCGTCGGTACCGACATACAGAAGGCCTGCTTCAAGGGGGGACTCGGCTAGCGAGGTGATCGTATTGTAGACAGACATGGCATTGAGATCCCAGGGATTATCATAACTCTGGACATGCCCCATAATCGGAAGGGCGAGCCGCTCCTGATCACGGGTTAAATCTCCAGAGATTGCCGTCCAACTGTCTCCTCGATCCGTTGATTTCCACACGCGATAGGATCCAAAATAGATGGTGGTGGGAACATGTGGACTCACCAAGATAGGAGCGTCCCAGTTGTAACGTTCGTGTTTTTCTCCGAGACCAGCCTGTGGCTGAATTAAGGTCTGTTCTCCGGTGAGGAGATCCACCCGATGCAATCGTCCTTGCTGTGATTGCGCGTACATTATGTCTGGATTTCCAGGCTCAGTTGCAGATTGATGTCCGTCCCCTCCAAGTGTTTTGAACCAGTCAGCATTCCGAATGCCGTGTTCGTTATCTGTTCGGGAAGGGCCGCCGTGAGAACCATTATCCTGCGTCCCGCCAAAGATGCGATAAAAGGGCTCCAGATCATCAACCGCCACCTTATAGTATTGTGTGACTGGCAAATTCGCGATAAAATGCCAGGTCTCCGTACCATCGAAAGTTTCGAAAAGCCCGCCATCCGTGCCCATGAGAATATAGTCTGGGTCATCCATCCGGAATGCCATTGCATGGTTATCTACATGCTTATCCGTCGTATTCTCCAGAAGTGAAATAGTGCGGCCGTGATCGTGGGACACCTGAACCCGCACATCCATGAGGTAGATCGTTCCTTCCTTGTGCGGAGAGGCGTAGAGCTCCTGGTAGTAGTGTGGGCCGGTTGCACCGCTGACCGCATCAGACATCTTCTCCCAAGACGCTCCGCGGTCGGCAGACATAAAGATGCCACCCGTCGTCAGGTCAAGCTCGATGGCTGCATAGACGATGTCGGGATTCTGTGGAGAAATCGCGAGCCCAATCTTTCCCAGGTTCGATTTTGGGATACCCTTGGTCAGAGGGGTCCAGGTTTGTCCACCATCAGTACTTTTGTGGAGTCCGCTACCGGGGCCACCTCCCATATAGGCAGCTACATTTCTGTGTCTTTGCCACGTAGCGGCATACAGGACTGCGGGATCCCGTGGATCTATAACCAGATCGGTAACCCCCACCCATTCATCGTCTCCAAGTGTACGTTCCCATGATTCACCACCGTCGGTGCTCATATAGAGCCCACGCTCACCACCACTGTTCCAGAGTGGACCCTGTGCGGCTACCCAGATTACATCGCTATTGTCGGGATGAACAATGATCTGGGAGATATGCTCGGACTCCTTTAGCCCCATATTTTTCCATGTCTGCCCCCCATCATCACTACGGTAAATACCATCGCCGTAGCCGACATGCCGTCCACCGACATTTTCTCCTGTTCCTACCCAAACGGTATGCGGGTTTCTTGGATCAAGGGTCAAAGCCCCGACTGAATAGGATGCCTGGCCGTCAAAGAGCGACTCCCAGGTGGTCCCGGCATTGGTCGTTTTCCACACCCCGCCGCTGCCTACGGCGACATACCATACGTTGTCATCTTCAGGATGCATCGCAAGGTCAGCAATGCGACCTGAAGTGAATGCGGGGCCAACATTACGCAGTTTCAGAGCGGAAAAATCGGTCTCACTGATCAAGTTGTCCTGTGCCGAAACAGGGAATGTAATCAGAAGCGTAAGTGCAAAAAATGCGCGGAGGATATAAGGCATGGTCCAAGTATTTCTTAAATGAGGTTAAATATAGTGTTTTTCGGTGAAAATACGGTTGGTCCAATGCCATCAGGCCTTGAGTGAGGCGCTAAAATCAAGATTCCCAGGGCTCAGGGGTGTATGGGATAGAAGTTTTTTGGGAATGGATATGTTGAGGCTTGGACCGTTTCACACTCTATCAGACAGATTGAGTCAAGAAAAAAGATGATTGAAGTTCCTGCCACGTCTGCATTTGTGCTGTCTTTTGCAAATCAGGGTATTTATCACGGTGCGGCAGCACGCGCTTTTTTGGGTAGCATTGATTTATCGGCTGCCGATCCGATTAGGATACAGTTTGAGGATATCCATGACGAGATCATTATGGAAATTCTCAACAGAAAGTACGGTGTAGAAAAGTGCTGTCGCAAGTATCTGGACGAAAACCCCACTGCACAGGTCATCCACTTAGGAGGTGGGTTGGATCCATTATCCATTGATCTAGCAGAAGGTTATCCAAAGGCACACTTTTTCGATGTGGACATGGCAAATATGTCGCTCAAGGAAGAGATCAACCAAAAGATCGGTGGCCCTGACGTGTCATTTTTAACGGCTAATTTGGCGGATATTCCGTCCCTGACTGAGATATTGAGAAATGCGGGCTGGAATTCGGATGCTCCCACGCTACTCGTATCAGAAGGGATTTCGTATTACATTCCCAAAGAAGTTTATCGGCACACGTTGGCCTCACTTCAGACCTCCGGTGGCTGCCTCGTATTCGAGTATTCGGTACCGGACCACGTTCTGGTTGGTGTTCCAAAGGCAGAGATTGTCTTTGATTTCTTTGAACGTTTTACGGCTCTTCTAAATATGCCAATTCAGATGCAGCGCTATGACGATCCAGAGGTGAGAGATATTGCAGCAGGCATGAATGGGGAGGTTGTAGATATTCTGACACAGCACCAATTGGAGTTCAGCCGTCTTGGCAGGAACGAAATGAGAGAAGATCCCAGAATGGGGGCAATCCGGGTCGCTTTGATCCAGTTCCACTGATGCTCCTCACAATCTGGCCTGCAAGCTATCTTGGCAGAGCTCGATCACAATCAAATGCGTCTGTGATTTAAGCAGGGTAGGCGTTCACGAAGTTGATCCTGGTAGGCGAAGTTCAGTTCACTGGTGATTGTACACGCTCGGTCGGGGGCCTGTGCGAGAATCTGCCCCCATGGATCAATGATCACGGAGTGTCCAAAGCTTTCGCGCTCTGCATTATGGCGACCAAATTGGGCGGGTGCAACGACATAGGCAAGATTTTCAATCGCACGGGCCCGCAGCAGGGCAAGCCAGTGATAAGCACCGGTACGCCACGTAAATGCAGAGGGCACAAAGAGAACCCGTGCCCCACGACTTGTCAGGACCCGGTAGAGTTCAGGGAAGCGCAGGTCGTAGCAGATACTAAGTCCCATGGTTGCTCCAAGCGCTTCAAACGTGACGGGAGTTTTTCCTGCTTCAATGTAACGGGATTCCATAAACGAATGTGCTTCATCCAACTGAATGTCAAAGAGATGAATCTTATCGTAACGTGCGATAATCTGACCATCAGGCCCAAAAACCAGGCAGGTGTTCGTGACACGCTCATTGGCCAGGAGCGGTACTGTACCGCCCACAATATAGATGGAGTTTGAGTCGGCCAATTCCCGTAGCAGTCGCACGGCAGGTCCGTTTTCAAGATCCTCAATTGCATCAATCTTTTTCCCCTCCCGGTCCAGGTACGAAAAATTTTCAGGAAGCGCCACAAGTTGTGCATTCTGTTTTGCCGCGTCTTCAATGAGATACTTCGCCTGTTCCAGGTTGGCATGAATATCTTGACCGGAACACATCTGAATCGAGGCGATGCGTAGGACTGAATCTGACATTACGAGAGATGATGAATGATGGATAGAATTCCCTATATTTTCAACTCCAACCAAATAACCTACCAAATTGATGCGGATATTCAGTACGGTCCTCTTTGCCTTGATGCTCATCCTCGGCTGCAGCAATCCAGAAACGGATTCGTCCACGACGGATGAACTTGAAGACAATCCATTGACTGAAGAGACAGAGGCGCGTCTCATGGCGACGGAAGGGGGACAGATGCTGCTGCGTGCGATTGAGGCGCATGGAGGATTAGATGCCTGGCACAACGCCGAGACGAGCAGCTATGTCTGGGGATTCGGAGGTGGACTTGAATCGAAAATGGTCGCTCACAACCGAACGCGTCAGGTATATCACGATGTCTTGTCCATGGGAGGCGAGCCAGCCCCAGATGGAGCTCAAATGGTATGGGATGGCACCGATGCATGGGTTTACCCTGATTCACTGGAGACAAATCCCCGTTTTATGGCCACCACCGGCTATTATTTTCAGTCCATCCCCTTTATTCTTGCCGACCCGGGGATTCGTTATGAAGTACTGGCTCCGGCACTCCTGGACAGTGTAGAGCATCATCTCGTGCGCGCAACATTCGATGATGGTGTGGGGGACGCTCCAGGAGATCATTACACACTCTACATTCATCCCGAGACCTATATGGTCAGTGCTCTCCGGTATCGGTCCACGTTTGGTCGGGGTCGGCCGGCATTAGATGAGAGTATGTCAGAAACCCTCTTGTATTATAAAGGCTACGTGACCGTTGACGGGCTGACGGTTCCATCCCAGTTTGAAGGATACGGATTTTCAGATGGGGCGAGGGGGAATAAATACTATGAAGCAGCCTCCAGTGAACATTCATATACCCAGCCGTTTGACGAAAATCGACTCGTCATGCCCAGTAGTGGTGCACGGGTCGCCCCGATGCCAGCTACTGAGCAGTAACGGTCTTATCGCTGATGAGTTAGAGGTTACAGGCTCAAGCCGGGGATAGGTGGCTCATTGCACGTAACCTAGAGCGAAATCCGATCGTCCTCTGATTCCTCGTATATATCTATGGAATTAGGGTATAAACGTATTCTCGACGGCATCAAGGCTATTCCCAGATTGAGTCTAGTGTCCAGACATCAAGCGATACCAGACGTGCCGGACCTCCTTTCGCATAGAGTTCAAGTCGATCACTCTCCACTGCCGGAAAGATTTGGTTCGTAAACACAACGGCCCCATCCTCTGCAAATACTTCGATGGAGGACCAGTCTACAAAAATATGCAGTCGAATTCGGCGATCATCTCCCTGAGTAGGTCCATTGTAACGGCCCGAAAAGGTCGGGTGAAAATCTATGTTCCCGGACTTGCGGCGATTCACAGAAACGTTTCCGCGCCGCGTGTTAAAACTGACCACGGTGGCCTCGTCATTTGAAGCATGTACACGGAGGCCAACTTCCTCACTATCTTCGATCTCGAATTCGACCAGGAGCTCCATCGACTTCCCGGCAAACGCTTCTCCAAGGTCCATGGTGCCAGTGAGAATCTGATCTTCAATCCGCAAATGATTCTGGCGTAAGGTTTGTAGCTCTTCCACGGGACGCTGGACTAGGCGTAGTTCATCGTCGATGCGCCGTAAGGTTAATGACCGTGGGATACTTTGTGCACTTCGCCATGGGTGGGTTGGAATGTCGTTTGCGTATAGCCAGTTGTTCATCCATCCCAGCCAAATTCTACGTCCGTCGTCTGCCGGTACATCCGACCAAGACACGGCAGCATAGAAATCTTTGCCGTAGTCCACCCAGCGTGTGTCCGAATGCTCCGCCGTAAAGGTTGTCCCATCAAAGTGTCCCACGAAGTATTGGCCACCAGATCCTCCCGCAATTGCCTCGCTTCCCTGATCCACTTGAAGCACCCAGCGCGACACCCCCAGCTCATTTTCTATATCCAGCTCAAATAGATCGGGGCATTCCCAGATCCCGTCTGCGTTGCCAGTAGGTCCGAAGGAGCTTAAAAAATCCCATTCCTTTAGGTCCTTGGATGCATAGAAATGTAGTTTTCGCTCAAGGGATAACGCGATAACCATAACCCATTTTTCCTCGGGGGCATACCAGAACACCTTTGGATCCCTGAAATCTGCCATCCCAATATCAAGTACAGGGTTGTTCTCGTAGAATGTCCATGTACGTCCGCGGTCATTACTGTAAGCAACGTATTGCGCTTGTTTTCTCTGAGTAGGATAATGTGCGGTATAGATGGCAACTAAGGGAGGGGTTTCGGAGGTAGAAAAGCCGGACGTATTTTGCCAGTCTACCACAGCACTTCCCGAAAACGCCATCGTGCTATCCGTCTCCGGGAGTGCAAGTGGCAGGTGCGTCCAGTGGACCAAATCTGTGCTGATTGCGTGCCCCCAACTCATGTGCCCCCATTGAATACCTTCGGGATTGTGCTGATAAAAAAGGTGGTACTCTCCATCATAATACACCATCCCGTTGGGGTCATTCATCCAGTTAACGGCGGGCGAGAAATGAAATTGCGGTCGGAAGGGCTCCTGATACGTTACTTCCTGGGCTATGCCTCGGTAATGACCAAAGCAGGCAAAGAGAACAGATAGGGCCAGGAAAGCGCGGAATCGAAATACCATCTTAATATTTGTTGTTCATGAGGATCTACAAATATAGGGTGTTCCACGTAGTAGACATGAACCCCATTCAGCAGAAATAAGCACGATTTACCTGAATGGGTGATTAGATCAGCTTACTCTGCCCTGGTTTAAGTTCCAGACACAGTGATAATCGGGTTTTGAGGTGATTGATCGTGCAAAAGCCAATCATTTGTGCTAACTTGTAGATCAGGTACACAACAACTTTAGAGGGTCATGTCACAAACAAAAAATTTCAACCGCCGCGAATTTATCGCAACCACTACCGGGGCCGCATCTGTTGCCGCGGTGCTCCCCCGACAAGTTTTTGGTGGGCCGGGCCGTACTGCTCCCAGCGATCGGGTCAACGTCGCACTGATCGGCTGTGGGACGCAGGCCTTACGTCAGTTGATGGGCGATTGGCTGCCAAGGGAGGATCTCAATGTAGTTGCAATCTGTGATCCCAATATGGACTCGGAGGATTATCGCGACTGGAGCCCGCATGGCCTCCGCAATTCAATACGTGAATTTCTTGGCAATCCCAACTGGGGATCCGAAACCGGTATTCGGGCCGGGCTTATGGCTGCGAAAGAGATGATTGAGGGGTATTATGCGAACGAGCGTGGGCAGGGTGATTGGGAAGGGCTAAAGCTTTATGCGGATTATAGAGAGATGCTGGCCGAGTCTGAGGGTATTGATGCCGTCATTGACATGACGCCTGAGCATCTTCACGGGGTGGTGAATATTGCGGGGATGAAGGCAGGCAAGGCGGTGATTTCCCATAAGGTGCTCGCCAATACACTGCATGAAGTGCACCATACCGTTCGAACTGCCAAAGAAACCGGTGTGACCACTCATCTTATGGCATGGAACAATGATCCAGCACTTTATCAGCTGTGGGAATGGCTGGATCAGGGGGTGATCGGGAAGGTGAAAGAGGTACATAATTGGTCGAATCGCCCTATATGGCCTCAAGGATGGATTGAAAATCCCAAAGAGGAAATGGTGGTTCCCGATGGTATGAACTGGGATTTATGGCTGGGATGTGTGCCTGACCGTCCCTACCACATTGATTATACCCATGCACTTTTCCGGGGATGGTTTGAGTTTGGTAGTGGTTGTCTGGGAGATATGGGACAATACAGTTTATGGAGGACCTACCGGATGTTGAACCCAGGCCCGGTGGTTCGCGTGGAGTCCAATGCGGCCACTGGAGCAACCATTGTGGGGAATCAAAGTCAGTGGCGTCGTTCGGAAGTCGCGTTTCCGACGGCAAGTACGGTACATTTTGAGCATCAGGATTTGGATATTTTCTGGTACGACGGTGGCATGAAGCCACGCATAGCTAAGGGATTATTGGCGCCGGGTGAGCGACTCCCCAATCAGGGAGTACTCTATGTGGGAGAATATGGAACGATCATCGGGAACTTCCTTGGGACCAATTTTCGACTTCTGCCCGAAAGCAGAATGACTGCTCTGCAGGGATCCTTGCCAGCAAGCAGGCCCGTAGAAGAGGTGAGAAATTCTGTAGATGAGTACATGGAAGCAATTCGGGAAGGCAAGCAAAGCCGGGGGAGCTTTATAAACATTGCAGATCTCGCCGAAGCGACCTGTTTGGGGACCATTGCGTTGCGTACCGGGGAGCAGATTACCTGGGATGCTGAGAACATGAAGGTGCTCAGTGACAATGTTTCGCATGAGTTCATGACCCGGGAGTATCGTGAGGGGTGGGCGGTATAGGAGACCCCGCTCCTCTGATGTGGAGTAGGGCTAGGGCTGTGGGGGTGACATCGGCTTCATCAGAAAACCAGGTCTTTTTGTGCCAGGAGAAGGTCCACGGCTGAGTGCAGCAGGCCTTGCCGTTTCGGGATTACCCTGGTTTCACGCATCTTCCCGCGGTCGCGCCGAAATCCGGCCACTTCCAGAGTTTTGTTATATGATCGGGCAGAATGGCCGCGCCAGCCATGTGCCAGGCGCGCAGCTGTAGGGCCATAAATTTTAATACATTGCCCACTTGGACGACGCGGTACCGGAACTGCTACGATCTGCCCGCAGAGATGCCCAGAGATGGCGCAGGATCAAAGAGCGGATGCTTATCCAGGCCACTGATCGCAAACAAGGTCATCAGATCGTCTCTAATGATTTTCCGGCCGCTCTCCTCACTCTAGGTTGAACGGGTAACCATAAACGTATGCTTCCCAAGGATCTGATATGTACAAATGATTTTTATACAGAAGGAAGTCATTTGCGATAATATCTCTTCTGTCTTCTGTGTCATTGATGGGGCGGAAAATGATTTTTCTTTCGAGCCTATAATCATCTTCAGATAAATCGAAAATGTAATGATCGGTTTCGGGGGATCTTGTAATTAGATAGCGGGAATTGATGAACTTGATTACAGGTATAAACCCCCGTGTGAAGGCATCTTCTATGGCTGGAACTCCAGCAGGAAAACCACTAGGCTGAAAATCATGAACCTGTTTTCCCTCGAATCGAATCGTTCGCAAATGCCTGAACTGATTATCGTAAATGAAGATATACGGGAATCCGATGTATGCCAAGGCAATTCGATCCCCACTAGGAGAAACGGTTATAGTGTTGCTGTTTTCCCCCGTTTGATTCGGAATATCCAGATGAGGAAGCAATTTAATAGACGGAATCCAATTATACGGGGGCGATAAACTGCGCGCACAAACAATCCAATCCTCTCCTAATGGGTTCCCCGGGCATTGCAGAAACATATAATCGGGCGAAATCGAAAATGTACCCAGCATAAAATCCAAGGAGGAGAACGAGTCGACATATTCGAATGTCTCCGTGAATACCTGTACACGTTCCATTTCCTTAACGAATACGTGCGAACCGCTGTACTGCATTCCATTTAGATCCGTAAACTCTCCAGGACCTTTTCCCAATCGTCCAATTTTCCGGCTGATATATCCCTCCGCTCCTACCGCAAATATATTATGTCCGAACTCCTCAGAGATATAAAGACTATCATCAATCACAATCATATGAGCGGGTCTACCCAGTATCAACGAATCATTTGGAATCCCCACTTGGATTGTAGCTTCCCATCTTTCCGGTTCAATGTCCGTATTGACCACGAACTGCGGCGCGGAATCTAGTAATCGATCAATGACCGGAGAATCTTCAAATCGAGTTTCCCCGTTTTGACATGCAATGATCGGCAAAATAAACAAAATCGCTGCATACCCCCACCTAACGGGTATGCAGCGATAAGAAATGGAATCCATTATACGCAACCCGCTTCGCTACGCTGGGCTCCCACACACTGTTCCACTATATCCATCACCCGGAACAAATCCACTCCACCAAGATCCATCATTACACGATATGCGCATATAAGAACCACCTTCAGACTCCCAAACCTGCGTGCGACATCCGTTACAGGTTATATCAATATATTGGGCATTTGCATCCTTTGTTTTTTTCGGCTGAACTTCTGGACTAACGAACAGAAATAGGCACATACATGCCAAACTGAGTAAAAACTTCATTTTGAAGAAAGATTTTGTTAAGGTGAAAAATCAAACCGCGGTCAGTTTACTACACAACATCGAGAATTCCAAATAACCCCGGGGTTTCACAAAAAAAAATCCTGCAATCCTGGGAATTCGGATCGTTTTTATGCTGCGGCGCGTCTGTTAGGTGGCGCAGGATCAACAAGAAGAACGCTGGCAGGGCGTGTCTCCACTGGAAGTACGTTCGGCGCATCAGATTCGTCTAGATAGCCTCATACGAGGTGGTCAGCCACTGAACGCTGCCGCTCGCGGAGTCTGGTTTTGAGCGCCTGGATAAAGTCTGGTAGTCCAGACACCACCGATTCTATACAGGGTATATCCACGTCCTTCTTCGTCCGACTCATCGGATACGCTCTACTGGTGATGAGGCCAGCGGCACCCGCCTCCTTTTCCAGATGTTTTCGTGGCACCCAAATGTCGCAATCAATGTTCCATTGCAACAGCCTAGCAGCTCATTCATACGCTCTGGAATCCGCCCGTTCACGATAAAATCGTAGGTCGCCTGGCACTCCTCCTTGGGGAACTCCAGATTAAACCCCAGAGCCTCTTGTGGTCAGTTTCCTTTATGCGCTCATAGGAGCTCTCAAGACGGGTCAATGTGGGCATGACCCGCTCCCAGGGCCAGTGCTGGAGAAGCGGGCTCTAGATCACTCAGGGTTAGGCCCTCATCCATACGCAGCCACATCCCCACTGTCGTTGCCCGGGAATAGAAGCGTTTCTCAAACTGCTTCACCCCACTCTCTCACCCAGTGTTGCGCAGCTTCGGACACATTCTCGCAGATATGATCAAAGGGTTCACCTTTTTTGTCTACTGCAGAGCCTCTTTGACCTGCTCGGCCGTGTATTCGCTCAGAGGTTTCATGTTGTGAAATGCCTTGGGAAATAATAACAACAGAGTCACTCCGTACATATTGAGAGCCTCGTCAATGGCCAGGATCTTATCGCGTTGCAGCAGCTCAGTTTTGATGTGGTTAGAGAATTCTTGATCAGTCAGGCGCTCCACTGGCCACATCCAGCTTTCCAGCGGGCTCCCATTTTCCGAATAGAGCGGTTTGAGCAGCTTTCCCCAGCAGTACGGGGTTTTTCCGGCAGGAGACGGCTTGACCGACACAAGATCTCCCTTCTGGGGTTCGGGGGGCAATGACGGTCGGGCTAGAAACCGAGGTCTGCTCCGCCGTGCCGATGATGTATATTGAAGAGAACACATGTCAGCGATTTGTGAGCGATTTCCAATAGGGGCGTCAGGGGTCCCTTTGGTTTCGCACATCTCTGGATCGGGGAGGGAATGCCGGTCAGGTTTTTCCAGAAATTGGCAGCAGGACATGTTATTCATGCCGAATCCCCCTGTAATTGTCCGTATTCTGTTCGGATCTGGAGGTCAGATAGGACAAGTTGTCACTATTCTGAGCTGCGGAATACTTTTGGATTCTTGTGTATGTACGAAAACACACTGACAAAACGACATACAGCACAATGAATCTAAATAATTACACGGTCAAAGCGCGTGAAACTGTTCAGAAGGCGCTGGAAATTGCCGCAGGCAATAACCATCAGGGGCTGGATTCAGCCCACCTGCTGAAAGCATTTTTGGCGGATCCCAACAGCATTGGGTTCACCATCATGCAGCGACTAGGAGCAGATCTTCAAGGGCTGGAAAGTGAGGTGGATCAGTTGCTTGCAAACTTGCCGGTGGTCACAGGATCATCGGTTGAAGGAGGTTACCTGACCAGTGGGACGAAGCAGACGTTTGATCAGGCCCTCAAAGAATCCAAAGCATTAAAGGATGATTTTGTAAGCAGTGAGCATCTCCTGATCGCCTTAGCTGCAACCAGCGGGTCCGTAGGTCAGGCGATGGCCCGTCGGGGGATCACAAAAAAGTCAATCCTGGGAGTACTCAAGAGTGTTCGTGGGAATCGGCGCGTGACAGATCAGCATGCTGAAGATAGTTACCGGGCTCTCGAACGCTTTACAAGGAATCTCAATGAATTAGCAGAGGTTGGTAAAATTGACCCCGTGATTGGGCGTGACGAAGAGATTCGGCGTGTACTGCAGATCTTGTCGCGGCGGACAAAAAACAATCCCATTCTGATTGGAGAAGCAGGGGTAGGGAAGACGGCAATTGCAGAGGGGATTGCGATCCGAATTGTGCAGGGAGACGTTCCCGAAGGATTAAAATCCAGGCGGTTGCATGCGCTGGATATGGGTGCGCTGATTGCAGGTGCCAAGTATCGTGGGGAGTTCGAAGATCGACTGAAAGCCGTGGTCAAGGAGGTCACGGATGCGAGTGGGGAGATCCTGCTCTTCATTGATGAAATCCATACACTGGTAGGGGCCGGGGCAGCGGAAGGCGCGATGGATGCAGCAAATATCCTGAAGCCAGCTTTGGCACGGGGTGATTTACGTGCTATCGGTGCCACGACACTGGATGAGTATCGAAAATATTTCGAGAAAGACAAAGCACTGGAGCGCAGATTTCAGACAGTGATGGTGAGTGAGCCCCAACTGGATGATGCCATTTCAATCCTGCGCGGCATCCGCGAGCGCTATGAAGTGCACCATGGGGTGCGGATCAACGATGCAGCAATTATTTCTGCCGTTCAATTGAGTAACCGGTACATCGGAGATCGCCATCTACCGGACAAAGCGATCGATTTGGTTGACGAAGCGATGGCGCGTCTGCGAACGGAGATTGACTCCCTTCCCGAAGAGCTGGATACACTGGAGCGTCAAATCAGGCAACTGGAAATTGAACGTGAAGCGCTTAAGCGGGAGAAGGATAAGGAAAAACTTGCCGCACTTGAGGAGCAACTTGCGAATCTGATAGAAGAAAGGGGTAGTCTACGTGCACGGTGGGATGAAGAGAAGAAACTCATCTCGGACATCCGGGAAGCAAAAGAAAAGATCGAAGAGCTGCGCATTAAAGATGAAGCGCTCGTCCGTGCAGGTAAGTATGAAGAGGTGGCAAAAATTCGCCATGGTACGATCCCAGAACTGGAGAATCGGATCCACGAGACCCAGTCCCGACTTCAGGAGGTGCAGGGAAATGGGGCACTCCTGAAGGAAGAGGTGGATGCGGAAGATATTGCTGAGATTGTTTCAAAGTGGACAGGTATCCCGGTTTCCCGGATGATGGAAAGTGAGCGTGTCAAGCTGCTTCGGACCGAGGATGAGTTGAAGTGTCGTGTGGTAGGTCAGGACGAAGCAATTCAGGCCATCGCTCATGCTGTACGGAGGGGACGGGCAGGACTTCAGGAGCAGGGGCGGCCCATAGGATCTTTCATCTTTCTTGGTTCCACCGGGATTGGTAAGACCGAGCTGGCCAAAGCTTTGGCGGAATTTCTCTTTGATAACGAGCAAGCACTGATACGTATTGACATGAGTGAGTATCAGGAACGCCATACCGTAAGCAGATTGATCGGCGCACCGCCAGGATATGTCGGGTACGAAGAAGGAGGTCAGTTGACCGAGAGGGTTCGGCGGCGTCCTTATGCGGTGGTGCTGTTGGATGAGATCGAAAAGGCGCATCCCGAGGTATTTAATATCCTGTTGCAGGTCCTGGATGAAGGCTGTCTGACCGATAACAAGGGACGTACAACAGATTTCAAGAATACGATAGTCATCATGACCAGTAATTTGGGCAGTGACTTGATTCGTCAGCGAATTGAGGCCGGGACCTCGTTTAATGCTCAGGAAGTCCGGCGTGAGATTGTGGATCTGTTGAAAGCGAGTGTGCGCCCGGAATTTCTGAATCGCATTGACGAAATCGTTCTGTTCAATCCACTTGACAAAGAGGCCATTCGCCAGATTGTAATGATTCAGTTCGCCCGGATTCAGCAACTGGCATTGGAGAGTCATGGGGTATCGCTTCGGCTGACAGACGATGCCAGAGATTATTTGGCGGAGGCGGGGTTTGACCCGGCATTTGGAGCTCGCCCGGTAAAGCGTCTGCTCCAGCGTGAGGTCGTAAATAAACTGGCAGAAGAGATTCTGTCCGGCTGGGTTTCGGCAGGTCAAATCGTGATGTTAGATGTGGCGCCGGATGCCAGCGGGCTCGTGATGGAAACAGAGCCCTTGGCCGCGGAAGATGGAGTGGATGCATGATAAAAATTTTTCGCTGATCGTGGGATCATTGGGAATCTTGTCCTATATTTGAAGCCCGTGGGATGGCCGGTATCGAAATACCGGCCATTCTCATTGAAAAAAAAAGCATGTATCTGAAGAAGCTTTCCATTCAGGGTTTCAAGAGCTTTGTCTCTGTGACGGATTTACATTTTGATCCTGGAATCACCGCGATTGTCGGTCCAAATGGTTGTGGAAAATCAAACATTGTGGATGCTCTGCGCTGGGTGATCGGAGAGCAGCGTGCCCGTGTACTACGATCGGGCAAAATGGACAGCGTTATTTTCAACGGTACGACCAGTCGCCGTGCAGTCGGGCTTGCGGAAGTACAGCTGACCATTGCAAATACTCGAGGAGTGCTACCTCTTGAGTATTCAGAGGTGATCTTGGGACGACGCCTGTACCGGTCTGGAGAAGCGGAGTATTTGCTCAACGGTGTAGAGTGCCGGCTCCGAGACATTACGGATCTCTTCACCGATACCGGAATGGGGGCGGGAGCTTACTCAGTCATTGAGTTGAAGATGATTGATGAGATCTTATCCGAAAACACTCAGGATCGTCGTCGGCTGTTTGAGGAAGCTTCGGGCATCACGCGATACAAGAAGCGAAGAGGGGATGCACTTCGTAAACTTGATCAGATGCAGTCGGATCTTGCACGGGTCCGGGATCTGACAGATGAAATTTCCAAGCGAGTTCGGAGCCTGAAACGACAGGCTACAATCGCAGAGCGCTATCTGCGTTACAAAGCGGAATTGCGTACAGCTCAGATCAACTTGCTCAAGCTTGAGTATTCTCGCCTACTGACGGAGGAGAAAAATTTTGAAGACGAGATCATCACGATTTCAGATACCTGTGCTGGCCTGACTGCGCAGGTACGTGCCAGTGAGGCGCAGCTTGAAGCGTTGCGCACTAGGTTTGTCGCCGAAGAAAAGAGGGCGCAAAGAAATCGACAGGCGTTTGTTGAGCATGAACAACGGATCATTAAACTTGAAGGAGATCTGCGATTGGAGGAGGCGAACCAGCAAACGATTGTACAGAACCTTGATAGATTAAGGGTGGAGCGGGAAGCAGCAGTCGTCGAACGGGAGGCGTTGGCAAGACAGCGGGAATCAACAGAAAGAGAACTCTCGGATGCACTCTCGGAAGCGGACAAAACGGCCCAGCTCTTGGATCAGGCTTCGACCGAAAGAGATATCGTACGTGAACAACTAAAGGCATTTGAACTCCAGAGGGGGGCTCTTGAAGTGACGGTAAAGAATCTTGATCAGCAAAAGCTCAACCACCAGCGTCACTCTGATCGTCTACAGGGGCAGATCACCCATTTAAAAGAAGAGCAGAACAGGCTTGAAGATACATGGAAGTCCGAAGAGAAAGCGAACAGAAATGCTTCTAGGGCGGCTGAAGATGCTATAAAGGTACTCGAAGAAGCACAGGGGAAACTTGATCGCGCACGGGTTGCACGCCAGGAAGCTGAAGTTGCACACGCAGCGCTGGAGAAAGAAATTTCCCACGCAGAAGACAAAGTGGGGCAAGCGGAGAGGCAACTTGCTGCCAAGCGTGCAGAGGTTAAGATCCTGGAAGACCTGGTAAACACCTATGATTTTTTCCCCGATGCCGTCCGTCATCTACTGACAGAGGCAAAGGATATCCAAGTTACTACGCTCAGCGATCTGATTACCTGTGCTTCTGAATACACGGCAGCTCTGGCAGCTGCCCTTGAGCCGTACGGGGGCTGTATCGTCGTAGAGACGGAACGTGTCGCCAAGATGGCCGCTGAGCAGCTACGCTCAAAAGATATGGGGCGAGCCTATTTTATCATCTTGGAGAATATTCCACTTCTATCACGTTCCCGTGAACACCCGTCGGATGCCCTGTTGACGTTTGTTACGCTAAGTGATGAGGTCTACAGACCGGTTGCTGAGCTTCTGCTTCAGGATGTGTTACTCGTTGAATCTCTTGACAGAGCCCGGCATTTGCTCAATGAAGAAGGGGGGAGAGCATATCGGTATATCACTTCACAGGGAGAATGGATAGATGGACGCGGCGTTCTTTACGCCGGTGGAAGCGAGGAGGGAGGAACCTATTCACATCTATCCCGGCGTGATAGTCTGCGGGCAGCGAAAGATGCCTGCTCAGAGCTTCAGGTACAGGTTGATCATGCAAAATCTACTCTCGAAGAACTACACGAAGAACAGCGTCAAATCGGTTTAGCTGAAGTGATTGATCAGGCCCGTGAAGCGGAGCGGCTGTATTCAGAGGCCGACCGTGCCGCTCAGAAGTACACTCAGATTCGCGAACTGGGATCAGGCCAACTTGTAGCACTCAAACGCAGGCAGGATCAGATTGCACAGGAGATCGCTAACTTGGAAGAGGAGGCGCAGCCGGGTGGCGGTCAGCTCATCCATATTGATAAAAAGCTCTCTGAAGCAGAGGAGAGCGTCAAATCTATAGATGAAAAAATTCAATCGTGCAGGGGGCAGTTGGAAGAAATGCAGAACACGTACCTGAATGCCCACACTGCTGCAGTGCAGGCCGTAGCTAAGCGTGAGCGCCTTGAAGGGGATTTGCAGCGCATGGAGCAGGAGCAGTTGCGTCTAGATAATCAGGCAGAAGTACATGACGAAGAACATGCTGCATTGATACAGATGCAGCAGGATGCATCTGTTCAGGTCAGCGAGTTGGCGGAGCAGCTTAAAATAGAACGTACCTGTCGTAAAGATTTGAATGAGATCAATACGCAGGATAGCTCCAGGGAGCGCGAATTACGACTTGAACTGGAGCGGACGAATGAACGTGTACGTAAAGCACAGAGGTCGTTTCAGGAAGGAAAAGAAGAAGAGACGAATATTCAGATAAAATACAGTGCCGTAAAAGCACGCAGGGAAGATCTACAGGTTCGTGCGAGAGAGGAATATCAGTTTGAGCTTTCTGGAATGCCAGAGTTTGAGGAGGTTGACGATGTGGTCCTCAGAGAGGAGATTCAGGAGACCGAGCGTAAGCTGCAGTCAATGGGGAATGTTAACGCATTAGCGCTTGAAGAATATAACAAGCAGAATGAGCGACTGGAATTCATGATGGAACAACGCTCAGACCTGGAGGAGGCGGAAAAGATACTTGTACAGACCATCAAAGAAATCAATCGCACAGCATCCAAGCAGTTTCTTGACACCTATGTTTTAATTCGGGAAAATTTCCAGAAACTCTTCTGTGAGCTTTTTGGCGAGAAAGCGAAGTGCGAACTTGACCTGACGGAGCCGGATGATGTACTGGAATCCCCAATTGCAGTCATAGCAAGGCCAAGTGGGAAGCGCCCCGTCAGTATTGCGCAGCTATCCAGCGGAGAAAAAACACTCACCGCGATTGCTCTTCTGTTTGCAATTTATTTGATTAAACCGAGTCCATTCTGTTTCCTGGATGAAGTAGATGCACCCTTGGACGATGCCAATGTAGATCATTTTATGCGGATGATTCACCGTTTCTCTTCGGAGACGCAGTTTATTCTGGTCACCCACAACAAGCGAACCATGGAGATGGCGAATCGTCTCTACGGGGTCACGATGCAGGAGGAAGGAGTTTCCAGTCTGGTCAGTGTGCGTTTTGAGGAAGCTGTGGCTCTGGGAGAGTAGACAAGACGGCATCCACCTCAATTTCAACCAGCAATTCAGGGGCGATCAGCCCAGCAACGCCCACCATCGTTGCGGCCGGCCGGATTGACTTGAAGACTTCACCGTGCGCTTTGCCGACAGCATCCGCATGCGAATCAATATCCACAACATACATCCGCGTACGAACTACATCTGTTAGGGATGCCTCTAGTTCGTGAAGGGCTTCCGCAATAATGGAGAGGATATGGTGGGTCTGCGCGTAAGCATCACCCTTGCCAACCACATTGCCTTCAGGGGTAATTGCCGTCGTGCCGGAAACAAAAATATGTTGCAAATTTCTTACCGCCCGCGCGTACCCATATTTTAATTCCCACGGAGAATCGCTGGTTGCCCAATGCCGAAAGGGCACAAGCGACGGGTTTTGAACCTTCATAGATGCATGCCCAGGGCGTTATGAATGACGCGGAGCATTTGCAACGTCAACCGGTCATCCACACGATCACGACCTAAGATTAATCACGGTGCACCAGCTTACGCCCAGAACGGGCCAAGCAACACACCGTGCGCACTTTCAGACGTCAGTTCAGTGCACCAACTGTGTGGGGCAGGAGCGATCCGTATCTGAAACGATACGGATTACTACTCTTCAGCTTCTTCACTCTCCTCTTCTGCTGCTCCCTCTTCCGCTGCTTCCTCCATCATGTCGGTCGTATCAGCCTCCATCTCCATGGCATCAGCAGAGTCAGCCTCCATTTCCATGGCATCGCCGTCCATCATGGCATCATCGTCCATCATGGCACCATCTTCGTGCATTTCTGCGTCACTGTCCATATCCGTGGAAGAATCAGAACCACCACAAGCGGTGATCAGCAGAGCGAGTGTGAGAAAAAGAACGTAGGTAAATTTCATTGTAACCAAGTTGTTGGAATGTGTTTACGTGCCAGTAGTTTACGAATATACGGTTTTGAGCCAAACATTTGGCAGATCGCTACTACCGATAGGGTCTAATATAGCAAATAGATTGGAAACGTGGAGATATTCTCCCGAATGCATCGCGGCGAATTCCCAAAGCAAATTGTATTTGGAGAATCAGAGTCTCAAAAATGGCATGGGAGCCAGCATAGTTACCATGTATGGCAGGGATCGCAGTGTCGAGACACCTCAGGAGAAGATAACCTGAATATCCGTATACTCCTTCAGGCCTTCCTCTGCGAATTCGACCCCGAAACCAGAGCGTTTTACCCCGCCGAAAGGAGCGTTGGGCTGGATCATTCCGTGCTTGTTTATCCAAACCGAGCCGCATTCCATTTGGTTTGCTATTCTTTTTGCATTTTCTATGTCCCCGCTCCAGACCGAACCTCCGAGGCCATTTGGATTGTCGTTTGCCTTCTCAATTGCCTCTTTGGTTTGATGATAGCGGATAATCGGCAGAACGGGTCCGAACTGTTCCTCGTCAACTAGAGGGTCTCCATTTTCCAAGTCAGCTATGATCGTGAGCGGATAAAAATATCCTCTTCCACCCATTTCTTTCCGTATTTCTCCAGGGTCTCCCCCTAAGAGCACACGTCCCTTGGACTTCGCGTCTTGCACCAAGTTGGACACAATGTCATACTGCTTATGGTTCTGAATCGGTCCCAAGACAACATCCTCGTTCGTCCCCTCGCCAACCTTCATCTTTCGGGCGAGATCAACCAATTCGCCGCAGACCCCGTCGTACACGTCATCATGAACGTAGAGACGTTTCAACGCCGCACAGGTCTGGCCGCTATTGATGAATGCGCCCCAGAAAAGCCCTTCGGCAACCTGCTTTGGGTCGACGTCTGGAAGAATGATTCCGGCGTCGTTTCCGCCGAGTTCAAGAGTCAGTCGCTTCATGGTTTCCGCTGAGTTCGCCATGATCTTCTGGCCAGTTGCACAGGAACCGGTGAAAACAATTTTGCCGATCCCTTCATGCACTGTCATTGCGGCCCCCAGTCTGTCCTTGCCTGCGATGCAGTTGACCACGCCCTCTGGCAGTACCTCATTCATGAGTTCAACCAAGCGCAGCGTTGATAGGGGTGTAAAGGGAGAAGGCTTGCTCACCACCGTGTTGCCCGAGAGAACAGCAGGAACGATATGCCAGATCGCGATCATGACCGGAAAGTTCCAGGGAGTAATTGAGCCTACGACACCGATTGGCTTGCGGTGAAGCTCAACCCTACCTTCATCGTTATCCTGGAGAATTTTCACCGGAAGGGAAAGGCTGGCCGTATAGCGGGTCCAGGCTACCGCGCCGCCGACTTCCCAGCGTGAGCCGAGACCATTTAGGGGCTTGCCCTGCTCAGCGGTCAGGATATGGGCAAGTTCTTCGGCATTTGCCTCAATTTTCGATGCAATTTCCAGACATGCTGTCTGTCTTTGGGATTCGGGTACTTCGCGCCATTTTTCGAATGCCATCTGGGCGGCCCGCACGGCATCATCCAGATCTTTCTTTCTTGCCAGTGATGCAAGTCCGGCTACTTCTTCGTTGGCGGGATTCAACACTTCAAAGCATCGTCCGGTAGGGACCTTCTTGCCGTTGATGACGAGGTGGAATGGTTTCATCATTGAGCTCATTCAGGGTTTCCTGTATTGATATACTGTGCAGAGGCTATAAATATAGTGTTGGATCAGTTGTTTATTATTATGTTTATACCCGCGTTGCTTTCTTAATCCAGCACACTTGATTTCTGCACCTACGAGGACATTTGATGGACAAAGTAACAGACGGTAATGATGGAGTCGGAAACGATCTCCAGATGTCGCCGGAACAGATGCTAACACTTGCACGCCAAACGGCAGAGTTGGTAGTGCAGCGCATTGAGAATTTGCCCGAAGAAGGTGCTTGGGCGGGAGAGTTCCGGCGAGATCTTGAGGATCAATTGATGAAGCCCCCGCCCGAGGAGAGCCGTTCGGCTTTGCAAGTGATAGAGGAGGCTGCACATGAAATCCTTCCTGCCGCGCTGCGCTTAGACCATCCGCGCTGTTTCGGATTTATCCCTTCCCAGCCCACTTGGCCTGGAGTCTTGGCTGACTTCATGGTTGCCGGATTTAATATCAACCAGAGCTCTTGGCTGATTTCGAGTGGTCCGAGCCAGCTAGAACTTGTCGTGGTCGATTGGTTTCGGCGCTGGATTGGCTATCCAGAAAATGCGGGAGGCGTGTTGACAAGTGGGGGTTCGGCGGCAAATCTGGATGGTCTTGTTGCGGCGCGGGAGACTGCGGGCAATCCGGAACGGGGTACTCTGTATATGAGTGACCAGAGCCACAGTGCGCTCATCAAAGCGGCTAGGATTATGGGTCTTCGTCCAGACTGTATTCGTATGATTCCGACCGACGAGCGTTTCCGCATAGACATGGATGCGCTTGCTGAGATCGTAGCCGAGGACAGAACTGCCGGATTCAATCCCATCGCGGTATGTGCGAACGCTGGGACATCCAGCTGCGGAGCTGTTGATCCGCTGGAAGCGATGGCGGACTATTGTGAGGCCCAGGATATATGGCTTCACGTTGACGCCGCTCACGGGGGCTTTGTCATGGTGACCGAGGAAGGTAGGAATATCTTGCGTGGAATTGAGCGTGCAGATTCAATTGTGCTGGACGCGCATAAGTGGTTTTTCCAACCTTATGAAGTGGGGGGCCTGATGGTGAAGGACTTACGTACCCTTGAGCGGGCGTTTGTCGGCAAGTGTGACATTCTTCAGGACACGATCTGGGGTGCTGGTCATCCAAATTTTTCGGATAGAGGCTTGCAACTTAGCCGTTCCGTTAGGGCATTAAAAATCTGGATGTCCGTTCAAACCTTCGGTATGGCCGCATTTCGGAGTGCCCAATTGCATGGGATGGTGCTCGCGCGTCAAATTGAGGAGTATGTTGAGGCGAGTACTGTCTTAGAGATGTTGGCACCTGTGGCACTGGGAATTGCGTGCTTCCGCGTCAATCCCGAGAACACCGATCTTGACGAGGATATGTTGGAAACAATCAACAGGACCGTACTCGCTCGAGTCTTCTGGGAAGACCATGCGTTCATATCATCAACACGTCTTGGCGGAATATTAGCGCTCAGGATGTGTGTCATCAACTATACGACGACTTGGAACGAGGTGCACGAGACATTGGAGACCATCTCGAAATTCGGAATGGAGAGTTTGGTTCAAGACGTATCTCCAGACTGAGCGAGTATTTTCCGGTCCAGATGCCAGTGGATGACTTAGGAGAGCTAAACGTATCCCTATGTTCAGGCATGAGACTGATTGGACACAGAGATCCATCCATGTTGTAAGGGCTTGGTTTAAATATGGGCCATTCGTTTGGTCATTGACAGAGGTGTTGGTTGTGATACAACGGATAGACTACCAATTCCTCGGTCACTGCACTTCCCCCCTCGGCAAATAGCCCTAAGCCTCTGCTCTCTGGGAAAATCAGATCGGTGATGACCACGCCGCCAGGGTCAGCGAACAGTTCAACACTACAACGGTCAACGATGATGGTTAGATGTATCCAAGCGTTTGAATCACGGTAGATGCGGGCAGTATGGCAGCCGGCAAAAGAGCTGTGAAACGGCACATGGCCTTCCTGATTACGCTCAATAAATACAGACTCCTGCTCGGCATCAAAACCGATAAGTGTATGGGGAGCGTCTACGGCGCCTAATTGAATCCCGGCACGATGTGCATTGACGATTCTGAGCGCAAGTCGAATTTCGAAAGCTTCGCTTGTCACCGGCAAGACCACAGGCGAGTTGGGTGAAACTGTAGAGCCGTTCGATTCGAAAGCAGGTTTTTTACGTAATTTTGATGTCCAAGGGGGAATTCTTTGTCCTAATCTCAGATCAGCCGGTGTCGAAATCAGGGCGCATTCTCGTGGGAAAGACATCTGCCCGCGCCACGACTCGGTTGGAATTACATCAGCATACGCCCAATTATTCATCCAGCCCAGCCATATCGGTAGGGCGCCGGGGTGATGATTGAATGACTGTGCGGCATAAAAATCAGCACCACCATCAAGCCACAGAACTGTATTCTGACTTGTTTTAAATACCTCACCATCAAATTCACCCACAAAGTATTGGCCTCCAGAGCCCCCCGCCTGTGCATTTGAGCCTACATCCACTTTTAGTACCCAACGATGGTCTCCATTTCTGTGCTGGACGGGAAGATACAGCAACTCAGGGCACTCCCAGTTCAGTACATCAGTGGCACCACAGGGTCCGAATGTACTCAAATGTGACCATGACTTTAGATTCGACGATCCATAGAATTGTACCTGTTTAGCTTCTGACAACGTGACGGTCATGATCCATTTTTGCGTGGGGGCGTGCCAATGTACAGAGGGATCCCGGAAGTGGCGTGATCCAATGTCCAATACGGAGTTATTACTGTATTTCGTCCAGGTTTGTCCCTGATCAGTGCTCCAGGCAATATTTTGTGTTTCCAACCCGGAGTCGGATTGATGACCCGTGTAGATTGCAATTAAGGCCCCTTCGCCAAAGCCGGCTGTATTGAATTGGTCACATACAGTTGACCCCGAGAAGATCATCAAATTCTCCTTTGCAGCCAATGCTACAGGCAAGTGTTCCCAATTCAGCAGATCCCTGCTGATTGCATGTCCCCATGAGAGATGTCCCCACTTTGCTTCAAAGGGATTGTGTTGATAGAAAAGATGGTAGTTTCCGTCATTCCAGATCAACCCATTCGGGTCATTGGCCCAGCACCTGGGAGGTGTAAAATGGACCAGAGGTCTGAAGCAGTCACCATTCATCGGATTACCTGAAGACATCCATTCCAACGCGTTGTACTAGCCCAAGCTCACCATAATCACTGAGGGCATAGTTAAGATTGAGACGTGTGCGTGCAATCGTCACAGCGAGTCCACCACCGAATGACCATTGTCCGGTATCGTGATTGGGTTGGTAGCCTGCACGAAATTGAAGAAGGTCTGCATAACTCCATTCTGCCCCTAAGTGTGCGAGCGGCTTTCCGTCATTAGGTTTAGATGCAGTGGTACTCAGTGTCAGCCGCGTACGTGGGGTCTGAATGGCATCCATGCTCAGACCAAAAGTAAATTCGCTAGGCAGTGGGTAGCCCTCATTAACGTAGGTTAATTCTGAGCCAAAATTTGAAATCATCATTCCAAAACTGAACCCCCGAAATCCGGTGACATGCAGCACTGCAATGTCTGCTGACACAGCCCATGATACAAAGTCGCTGGCTAGCGTAGATTCAATATAATTGAATGTACCCCCAAAACTGATACGGTCTGTTAAATAACGGGAGTAACTCAGGCCAGCACGATAATCAAAGACACGGAATGTAGCTCCCGTGCCATCCGGCTGTAGGGGAGTTCGCACTTTCATTGCATCCGTGTATAGGGCGGTGAGGGAAAACGCAAAGGTGCCAACCCGACGACCGAAAGAATGGGAGACCGCCACAAAGTCATGGCCGATGTCTGCGTACAGGGCAGTGTGATTGAAACTGATCGCCGTGTTCTGGATTCGGGCAAGGCCAGCGGGGTTATAATAGGCTGCCTCAGCTCCAGACGAGAGGGGGATATATGCGTTTCCCATTGCACTCGCGCGGGCATGCACTCCTATTTTTAAGGCTCTTCACTTATTTTAGTGAGCCGGGTCTATTTCGGACACTTTCTGGATAGAGATCGAGTCCTCCCAGATAGAAATAGATGGCATGAGTTAAGCGCTGAACATTTCGGAAGCCACGGCTGCGGATTTTGACGGTTTTGATTCGGCTGTTGATGCTTTCCGCCGGGCCGTTGCTCACCTTGAGAACGATCGCATTGATGATTCCCCATAGATATTCTCGAATGGTTTTGGCCACTTTTTTCATTGGTTCAAGTCGGCATCGCACCGCCCAACTCAGCCAACGTTTCCAGCCCTTGAGCGCCCAGGTACGACGGACATAGTGCCACAACTTCTGGGACAGATCTTTGAGTGCCCATGCTCTGGCGGTACGTAACGAACTGTTCTGTAATTGCTGGAATCGTTTCTTTTGAGTTGTGGACATGTTTTTCCGGTTCGTCAGCCAATCGTACTTGGTGCCTTTGAGGTACGGATTCCCTTGTTGCATCAATTCTTTGTGCTCTTTCCGACGAACCTGATCCACGGTTTCTCCGATTTTCTTCGCAACATGAAATCGGTCAAACGCAATCTTCTGCTCCGCTCCAGGAACACAGTCCTTTGTGGTGTTGATCTACGCGGGCCACATATCCATACTTACACTTTTGATCTTGGCCAGCTGGTCTGGACTCTGTTGATCGTACCAGTGCTTCAAAGATGCCTTGGTCCGCCCTTCACCTGCATAGAGTACCGTGCCAGTCGTGGAATCCGACACCACCGTCATGTATTTGTGCCCTCTCTTATAGGACGTCTCATCCATGCCGATCCGGGTAAACGACTGCTCCAACCTTCGCGCAAGCCCTCGTTCAACCGCACGCTGCATCACCCCGTCAACCGCGGTCCAACTCAGCCCCAACAAGCGTGCTACGGCCGAGATGCTCGCCTCTTGCAACCAGTCCATCACCATCGCCTCGTACGAAAATGTCATCCGGGCACTTCGACTCGCCCACGGAATCGCGATCGTACGAACCCCATGTTCCGTACACTTGACCCGAGCAAGGGCAGTGACCACATACGTGTGATACGTCCCCGTATCCAGATGACGCCAGGTCCGAGGACGCCGGTCGTAGACCGGACAAACCCGGTCACACTTGGGACAGGTTAACGTAGATTCATCCTCGCAACGTACATGAAGAAAAACCTTGCAAGATTCCTTATCCGTCGTGATCTTGGAGATCTGCCACGGAGACGCAATGCCATACACATCATTGATTTCATCAAATTCTACACTCATGGAATATCGGCTGATTTAGATACAGAAAAACTTGGACAATAGACCCATCAATCAGCCTGATGGGATCTCCCAAGTCAAACCGATTTTGCCAAAATTACTCACAAATCAAACACCTCTCACTATATTTGTTGAAGACCCAGAAAAATTAACCATAGGATGGTCACTCTCAAGACTTCGTGCGAACTCTCGATGTAACATTTATGATTACCATTCCGAAAGGACAACTGCACGGATGTATCTCCATGTTGATAGGTTCTTACCGATTTATATGCTGCAGCGTATGGCCAGGAATTGGGTATACATGATAAACCAATTGCGTGACAGGACAAAATATCATGCACCAGGAAATTTTATTACTGCCACAGTAATGTGTCATGGAAATAGGCCGCAATAATTAGAACCTTCAAAAGCGGCAAAATCGCGACAAACTGACCTCGGGGGACAGTTCAAAAATAAAAAGTTCGGGGCAGGATGGATTGGTGGCGGGAATAGACAAGGAACAAGCTCGCGTGATATTCGTGAATAACTTATGTCTTCCTGACCACCTGAATGTGATAGAAACATGCGTAAATCCCGGAGACCCGGCCCCGTGACCGCAGCGTTTGACCGCGGCCGTGCGAAGTATTTTCATGGCAGGAAGCGGATATTGCGGGATTTCAATGAACTTGTAGAGCGTGCAACTCAGGCGGATTCTGGCACGACCTTTCTGATTCAGGGTGCTCCTGGTGCAGGAAAGACTGCACTTCTCTGTAAATGTGGTGAACTGGTGAAGGATCTAGGGTGGAAGACCGTAGAGGTAAACCCGCGAGCGCTATGGAATTCTGATGAATTACTCCACTCTCTCGGCTTGGGAAAACGCCCTGGTGTCACAGAGGCTTCCGCAGAGGTTGGTGCTGGTTCCCTTGTGAGAGCTGGTATTAAATCTGGACTGCCTGCGCGTACAACGTTGGAGATACTTCGGGGAGGGGATGATCCCCTGTTGCTCAGGTTGGATGAAGCACAAATGCTACAGACCACTATCTCTCCCCTTCCACCAGATCAGTATGGAATCGCAACGGGCTTGCTCAACGCGATTCATAACGGCAGACTGGATAGACCCGTCATCTTGATTGCGGCAGGCCTAGGACCAACGACAAAGACTTTTGAGTCGCTTGGGATCTCACGGTTTGCGAAGCGTTGTAGAGTGGAATTAGGGGCGTTGGGCAAGGAAGCGGAACGTGCAGTTCTACGCGACTGGCTCACGGAGGACGGCAAAGCTACGGGGGATACAACTGCATGGATTGATGCGATTGCCAAAGAAACCCACGGATGGCCTCAGCACATCTTATCGTATGTAGAGCCTGCACTGGATCAACTGCACGCAGACAAGACGGTGATGACTGCAGAGGGATTGAATGCCGTCCTAGAGGCGGGGCGTGCGGGGCGGACTGCGTATTATAAGCAACGGGCCGAAGGTTTCCCGGAAGAAGAGCGCCAATCCCTTGCAAGACTATTTAGTGAGATTTCAGTCGGAGAGAGTGTGCAGCTTCGCGAGATTATGTCCTTCTTAATCCAAGAGTACAGCCAAGACAAAGCAGATGCACTATTTCGTCGCGCAGAGGAAAAGGGGATCATTGATCAGAGGGACGGGCGTTATGTTATCCCGATCCCGTCGATGCATGATTGGCTGGTGTCCAATTACGCCCGTATCTAGGAAAAGGAAATGTCATCTAAGTTGATCGGTCAGAGTCAAGACCAGAGTTCCTCGTCCATGGTTACAAAGAGGAATCTTGATCAGGGAATCTCTGCTCAACCCCTAGGGCAACTTCGTGACGTAGAGGAACGGGATTCTGGAATGGATTTGGAACGCTGACCTGCGACCACCTTTACCTGTATCACAAAGGGGCTCCGAAAATGGGGACTGATCAGTGATATGCCCAAGAAAGCGTGAGCTTCCTAGAATTGCGTTGGGGACTCTTGGAGCTCCCTAGGCGGTGCAGTCCTCCTAGGAAACTCAGTGCAGAAATCTCTCTAAAAACAGTTTGAAAACAGATTCCACGAATTTAGGCATCCATATGTTGGAATACCGTGCTGATATCTTCCGGCATAAGGTCATTTTTTATCCCGGTACAGTAAATAAGGGATCATTGGGTCGAAATTAGGTTACATATTGAACAGATTGCGTATATTCCACTTTTAAGAGCGGATGCTCGGAGGATCTACCCTAGTTGGTGGGTTTTATTCTGGGGATCGACTCTATATTACACAGTTTTCATAACCAAACGTTTTACCAATCAAACCACGATGAATAGATATAGTGAGCTTAAGACCATCGTTGATGGCGCTGAATCCGATTTTACCAAGTTCCACGACAAAGAGATAGATGCCGCGGGTACTCGTGTTCGTAAAACCATGTTGGACTTGAGGAATCTTGCCAATACGATCCGTAAGGAAGTGCAGGAGGAAAGAAACAGTAGGAAGGCGGGTTAAGAAAGCACTTGGCCTCCTCGCAGGTATCTTGCTTGTTGCTTGGTTGGTCGGTAGCATTTGAGTTGGGGGGTGCGGCGTTCGTTCTCCCCACGGTGTCCCCTCGCTTTTTCTGCCTGGGAGTCGGTCGTTGTGTGCACAGACTCCATCGCGCAGTTCTGTGAGAGACTGGTGGTGGGCGGGTTCTATCCCCTCAGAGAGAGGAACAGGGAGAGGGTGCGGTTATTCGTGACGGAGCGCTTCGATCGGGTTCAGTGCGGAAGCTTTACGCGCAGGATAGAAGCCGAAGAAGATGCCAACAGCCGCAGAAAACGCCAGTGCAACCATGATGGTGGTAGGGGAGGTAACGGTATTCCAGCCCGTCAACTGGCTCAATATGCTTGAGCCAGCAAAGCCAATCCCAACTCCAATTGCGCCGCCCAACACACTCATGACAATGCTCTCAACAAGAAATTGAGTCAGCACATCCCGTCCGCGGGCGCCTATGGCCATACGAATTCCAATCTCACGGGTGCGCTCGGTCACAGATACGAGCATAATGTTCATGATTCCAATTCCTCCAACGAGGAGTGAGATGGAAGCAATCGCGGCCAAAAGCATGGTCATGACTTCTGTGGTTCCCTGTTCGGCTGCAGCGAGATCGTTCTGGTTACGTACAGTGAAGTCATCTTCGGCAAATTGTGCCAGGCCATGAGATTCCCGCATAATAGCCCGGATTTCTTCTTGTGCCGCAGGAATATCACGTGATGAGGGTGTACTTGCTAGAATCTGGAATATGCGACTCCATCCGCTGAGTCGGGTTTGGACGGTCGTGTAGGGAGCAAAAATCACATCATCCTGGTCTGTACCACTGGCGGTTTGCCCCTTGGGTTCAAGGACGCCAATGACCTGCACGGGAACGTTACGTACCTGTACGGTCAGTCCGACGGGGTCCTCTCCAGGAAAGAGGTTCTCTGCTACAGTATGCCCTAGCACGATGACACGTCGCATCTGGCGCTGCTCACTTTGGTCAAAGAAACTGCCATACTTAAGGTCCCAATTCCGGATAATCTGGTAATCTGTTGAGACTCCATTAATGGTTGTACGCCAGTTTCCCTGACCTCCAATAACCTGTGTTCGACTAAACACGACCGGGGAAACCGCAGAAATGATCAGGCTCTCTCGTTTAATTTTTTCAAAATCCTTGACAGTGAGGCGATTATAACTTTGTGCACCCCGGCTTACACCACCCTGGCTGCTGGCACCCGGGGTGACAACGATCATGTTGGTCCCCAGAGTATTGATTTGCTCTTGAATCTGGGATTGTGCACCCTGTCCGATGGCGACCATAACAATGACAGCACCAACACCAATGACAATCCCTAGCATGGTCAAGAGTGTACGCATTTTGTTTTTCAAAATGCTCTGGGAGGCAACCTTGATGAGTGTTGAAGCTTTCATGGATACATAAGAGTCAGGTACTTCGTGCAGTTTCTATAGGGAAATCTCATGTGCTTTGACGGGTTGAATCTGTTTATCCTGAATGATCTTGCCATCACGCAACTCAATAATGCGTTGCGTGCAATTCGCTACGTCAGATTCGTGAGTGATGAGCAGAACTGTCATTCCCTGGTCGTGAAGTTCCTGAAACAGAGTGAGAACTTCAATAGAAGTATGGCTATCTAGGTTGCCGGTCGGCTCATCGGCCAAAAGGATGGATGGATTGGTTACCAGTGCACGCGCAATGGCGACACGTTGCTGCTGACCACCCGACAACTCACTAGGTTCATGGTCCATGCGATCCCCAAGTCCAACACGCTCAAGAGCTTTTTCAGCCGTTTTTCGAACTTGAATTTTGCGCCGGGATCGGTCATAGAGAAGAGGTAACTCAACATTTTCCAGAGCAGTCGTTCGAGCAAGCAGGTTAAAACCCTGGAAAACGAAGCCAATTTTGCTGTTTCGAATATCGGCCAACTGGTTGCGGGATAAATTCTCTACATGTACATCATCCAGGAAGTAGGTCCCCGAGGTAGGGTAATCTAGGCAGCCGATGATATTCATCAGAGTAGATTTCCCTGAGCCGGAGGCCCCCACAATTGCAATCATTTCGCCCCGTTCGACTGTCAGGTCAATCCCCTGCAGAGCGTGTACCTCGGTCTTACCCATAGTATAAACCTTGGTTAATCCCTGCGTTTGCATCACTGGCTCACGTTCCATATGGACTAAAATCCTCCTGGACGAAAACGTTGTTGGGCACGCTGAAACGGATTATTCGAGTCTTCACCTTCCCGTTGCGTGACTCCCGCAATGACTTGCAGGCCAGGTTGAAGGCGTGAGCTGGACACTTCGGTCATTTGGCCGTCCGTGATTCCAGTTTGTGCGGGAATGACCATCAGTTCACTATTCTCATCCAGATACCAGATCATGGTGAAATTATTTGCACCTCCTCCGAAGCCACCTGCTCCACCGCCGCTCCATGTGCTGCCATTGCCAGGTCGGGTACCATTTCCTAGACTCGCATTGCCATTGGGTCCATTTCCTGGGCGTGCACTGCCATCAGGTCCATCTCCCCCCGCCGCCTCTCTGCGCGCACGGATGGATTCAAACATTTGCGGAGTTGCCCGAAAACGCAGTGCAGCATTGGGTAGTTTGAGAACGTTGGATGCGGATTCGATCAGAAAATCGACGGTGGCTGTCATTCCGGGCAAAAGCCGTCCATCAGGATTTTCAACATCAACGACAACGGTATAATTCACCACATTTTCTTCAACCGTTGACTGTAGACGTACCTGCCGGACCGTTCCGGTGAATAGTTCATCAGGATATGCCTGAACGGTAAATCGGGCGAATTGTCCTTCCTGGATCTGCCCGATGTCGCTCTCATCTACGGACGCAAGGATTTCCATACGGGAGAGATCGTCCGCAATCAGGAAAAGCTGAGGTGCGGAAAAGCTAGCCGCCACTGTCTGGCCAACATCCACATTCCGCTCGATGACAGTCCCGGAAATTGGAGCTATGATCGTAGCATAACTCAGATTTTGCCGAGCACGATCCAAGCTGATTTCCGCACTGTTGGTTGCTGCTTCAGCAATGTCTAGGTCGTACTGTGCCCGGTAATAGTCTACCTCGGTCACGAATTGTTGATCGTACAAGGGCTGCAACCGTTCCAGTTCCCGCCGAGCTTGTCGGAGTTGCGCTTGGTTTCGCTCCAGATTGGATTCAGCATCACGCACAGCACTCCACAGGAGTGTGGTATCAATCCGGGCTATCACTTGCCCCTCATAGACGCGGTCATTGAAGTCGACATAAATGCTGGCAATAATGCCAGAAACCTGGGTACCAACTTGGACCGTTGTCACAGCATCCAGTGCTCCTGTGCTTGCAACAACCGACTCAAGATCGCCTTCCTCGAGTGTCACAAACCGGTAAGGGCTGACAGGTTCAGCGGAGCCCCGGCTGAAATACCAGAGCGAGGCACCGGCAATCACGATAACGGTCACGATGATAGAGAATCGCATCAGATTTAGATCAGTATTAGGGTTTTTGGTTTGAAGAATCCTTTCGGGATGAGCGGCGCTGACCGGATGAGCGGCCTCGTCGGTTTCTTCGATGCTTTTGTTCTCGATCCAGCCAGACTTCAAGGTGCTGCCACTGCTCTGGCGTGAGAACCTGTTGCAGATCAGCAATTAAGATCTGGCGGTGAACGGTCAGGCTGTCAATCCAGTGTCGGCGTTGTTGCATCAATGATTCTTCAGCGCGGCGTACAATGGCTCTGACTTCTGCGAGTTGTTCCTCATCTTGAAAATCAATGACTCGTTCAATGTGGCGTGCAAATCCACCTTGAACTCGAGTTTCGGACAAAGTGACGTTCCGACGATGTTGCCAAGTACTGGTTCCTAGGATACCAATGGCAACTCCAATAATTAAGGTGCATCCAAGGACGACCAACGATTTAACACGAGTACTCATGGGATTGTTGACGGGGATTCGTCTAAATCTGTGGAATAGGCGGTTGTAAGTGTCAGGGGTTGCAGGCCGAAGACAATTTCTGTCGTTGTAGGGGGGACTTCATAGCTACGGCTGATAAATGTGTTGTAGGAGAGAAACCCCAAGGCGAAGAGTACACTTGCAAGGATGACGGGCTTGAAAGCAAACCAGATCATTTGAAAAAACTGCTCTTCCGACGGATTGATTGTTCGGATCTTTCGCATGACTCGATCGGGAAGGAACGGCTGAGTGCTAGATTCAGCACTGATTTCCGCCGCTTCCTGGAGCAGGGTATGTAAGCGAGGATCTTGCATAGGAGGAATGACTGGTCTAATTCTCTTTTTCAAGGATGGGGCCTAAGATCGTGCGTAGATGAGCAGTCGCACGACTTAATCTGGACATCACTGTACCTTGGGCGATCCCAAGTAGTTCAGCGGTTTCGATGACGGAGTATCCATCAATCAATCGAAGCACAACGACTGCACGGTGATGGGGTTTAAGTTGATTCATCGCTGAGTTAATGAGTTGTATCCGATCAAAGCGTTCTGATTCAGAATCATAGGCTCCTGGTTCTGGCAGCGTCTTACTTTCATCATCCCGGCTGATGAATCGTGAACGCAGGTTTTTTCGTCGTCGAAGGACATCGAGGGATGCATTAATCGCGATCCGTGTGAGGTAAGTGCGACAGGCTGCCTCTCCGCGGAATCGGTGAAGTGTTTTATAAAATCGAATGAAGACCACTTGAACCACATCATCCACTTCAGAGGTATTGCCAAGCATACCGGCAACGGTACGAGCCACGGTATGTTGATGTCGTTCAAGTATCTCGCGAAATGCATTCTGATCTCCTTTTCGTGCGCGATCAAGCAAGATTTCATCTGAAGAAATGATTCCCACTTTTTCACGACTCAACGTTATAGTTCATTTTTCTTTGATGCAAGGCCGTTTTATCAATATCTTTTTTCCAGCGGCAAAGCGGATCCATCTATAATCAAAGGTGGAGGTTATGGGCGATCCTCTTGATTTCTGCGACGCATTTGTTGTCTTCGTTCTCGGGATTGAGTCTCCATAAATTTTCGATACGAGGTCATTTGTTCAGGCGTCAAAAGCGCTGCAAGCGCGGTTTCGGTTTCCTGATCAATAGCTTGACGTTGGGCACGCATAGCCTGAAACTGGCCGCGACCTCCGCCGGGCTCGGGGCGAAGTGCCATCAACGAATTTGTTCGGGTTTCCAAGATCGCACGAACCGCCGGAACTAACTCATCCGTAAGCTCAAGCGTGGAGATCAGTGTGTCAATGAGGGCCTCCTGCATTTCTGGTGGGTTAGCACGTGGCCCACGTGGTCCTCGCTGGGCGAAACCACTTTGGACAAAAAGCAGTCCACTCAAGAGTAGAATAAGGCACGGGAAGTAGGATGTATAGCGCATGAGTTGAAAAATATCAAATTCTTTAGCTGCTTAGACGATTCATCAGAAAAAATCTTCCCGAATTTGCACAAAAAACGGATTTGCCAAGATTATCATTTTGTAAACGATGTAACCGATTGCGTATCGTGTCGTAATTTTCGAGGAAATCAACTTACTGAAATTAAATTCATCATGGCATACAAGGGTACAATCGGAATTCTTACGGGTGGCGGTGACGTGCCGGGATTGAACCCGGCGATTCGTGCTGTTACCGTTCGTGCACTACGCGAGGGATACAGAGTACTTGGAATCAAGCGAGGATGGGCAGGGCTGGTTGATCTTGTTCAGGATCCCGAGGCGGACAACTCAGGAAGCGTACAGGAACTCAAGGAGCCGATAGTGAATGCTGCTGCACGCACAGGAGGGACATTCCTGCATAGCTCACGCACACGGCCAAGCCACCTGCCGAAGAGTACACTGCCGGCACACTTGCGTGATCAGTTCAAGGACGAGATAAATGACGTCACCTCCGTGGTGCTCTCGAATATTGAATACCTTGGCATTGATTATCTCATCCCAATTGGGGGAGATGACACGCTTAGCTATGGTTATCGCTTACATAAAGAAGGTGTGAAGGTCGTGGCAATCCCCAAAACTATGGACAACGATGTGCCGGGCACGGATTATTGTATCGGGTTTGGCACATGCGTGACCAGGACGATTGAATTGGCCAATACATTGCGGACTTCCGCGGGCTCACATGAGCGTTTTCTAGTCATTGAGGTTTTTGGTCGTTATGCAGGTTATTCGGCACTTTTGCCGGCGATGGCTGGTGCAGCAGACCGCTGTGTGATTCCCGAGATTGATTTTGACATAGATCAATTAACAGAACTGATGGTCTATGACCGGAATCGACATCCTAGCCGCTATTCTGTTGCATTGGTTTCTGAAGGGGCAAAAATCAAAGGGGACGATCAGATGTCCTTTTTGGGATCGGAGAAAGATCAGTATGGGCATGCAAAGCTGGGAGGAATTGGGGATCGGGTTGGCAAAGAATTGAAGGAACGATCACCAGCGTATAATCAGGGCAAGCGGATCAATGTTGTGAATCAGCGACTGGGGTATCTGGTACGTTGTGGGGTACCGGATGCCTTGGATTCTGTTGTACCAATGGCGTACGGTAATTTAGCTTTGGATTTAATTCTGGAAGGCACATCGGGGCGTCTGGTTAATATTCGCAATGGAGTGTATGGAAATATTTCAATGGAAGTGATCAACGGAGCGCACAAAGTGGTGGATATCGAAAAATTCTATAATGTCAAGCGGCTTCGCCCCAATTTCAAGGACCTCCAGGATGCCCCTCTGTTCATCATGAACTCCGACTAGGAGTAGCAGCCCACCTCTCTACCAGATAGATCAAAGCGGAAGACGGCTCCACTGGATATATATCAGTGTCTAGGAGTTGTTTGCTCTCCGAAAACGAGAATTTCTCTTGAAAATAGACAGAAAATTGCAAAAAATCCTGAATTGTTTGGTCATTATAATTATTTTTCCTAAATTATTAAGGTCTTTACTTGTTTTGTCCTTAATAAATCTGGAAAACAATGCCTTATAAAAAACTTTATGCATTGGCAGGATTGGGTCTGCTGATGCCTTTCTCAGCTTTTGCCCAGGAAGCAGATGCGGTAGCTTCTATCAGCGGTGCAGATACAGCGTGGTTGCTGATTTCTACGGCTCTTGTTCTGCTGATGACTCCTGCACTGGCGTTCTTTTACGGGGGGCTTGTCCGTTCTAAGAACGCACTCAATACAATGATGATGAGCTTTGTAGCTCTGGGGGTTTCCGGCACGCTGTGGGCGATTGCTGGATATTCGCTTGCTTTTGGTTCGGGGAACGCCTGGTTTGGCGATTTCTCAATGTCCTTTCTGACCGGTGTTGGGCTGGATCCTAATGGTACAATTCCGGATATGCTTTTCATGGGATTTCAGGGAACGTTTGCCATCATTACTGCTGCGCTCATATCTGGTGCAGTCGTAGAGCGAATGAAATTTATCCCTTATGTCATATTCATCGGCCTCTGGGGTCTGATCGTGTATGCACCAGTATGCCACTGGGTCTGGGGAGGTGGCTGGCTCGGTGAACTCGGCGCATTAGACTTTGCCGGCGGTGCAGTTGTCCATGTAAATGCAGGAATTGCGGCGGTAGTAGCTGCACGGGTGCTGGGCCCGCGCAAAGATTATGGACGGGAAGCACTTCTGCCTCATAATGTCCCCTTCGTGCTCCTAGGGGCTGGTGTTCTTTGGTTTGGATGGTTTGGATTTAATGGTGGGAGTGCGCTTGCGGCAGATGGAATTGCTGCTCTAGCACTTGTCAATACGTTGCTTGCCCCGGCCGCAGGAGTCTTTGTCTGGACTCTATTAGATCAGTTTACCACAGGAAAAGTTACGGCAGTTGGTATTGCCACTGGCATCGTTGTTGGTTTGGTGGCCATCACGCCGGCTGCGGGATTCGTGAGTCCTGGAGGGGCGATCGTCCTAGGAGCAATTGCAGTAATCCCGAGCTATTTTATCATCAAATGGCGCACCAGAACAAGCCTGGATGATTCTTTAGATGTGTTTGCCGCCCACGGTATGGGAGGAATTATGGGGGCATTGTTGACAGGAATGTTGGCAACAACAGCATTTGGAGGAGATGTCCAAGGGCTATTTTTCAGCGGCGACTTCGGACAGGTTGGAATCCAGGCTTTGTCCGTTGCGGCGGTTGCAGTATATAGCGGCGGGTTGACATATGTCATTCTGAAGGTGATTGGACTAGTGGTTGGTTTGCGGGCTGAATCCTTCGATGAAGGCTTGGGGATGGATCTCGTGGCGCATGGAGAAGAAGCATATGCAACGGGAGAAGGAGCCGTTCTACTTCATGAGACAGAGGCACCCGCACGCGTCAACGGTATCAAAAACGGCAACAAATAAAAAAATCAAATAAAATGAAACTCGTAAAAGCAATCATCCGGCCATCAACCCTGTCGGACGTACTTCGTGCTCTCTATGCAGCAGATATTACCGGACTGACGGTTTCTAAAGTGCGTGGGCATGGCGGTGAAGTAGAAGTGGTTGGAACGTATCGCGGAACGACCGCGAAAATGGAATTACAAGACAAGATCATGATTGATATAGGTATCTCTGACGATTTTGTCGATGTTGCCGTGGACGCGATTTGTGGCGCTGCAGCCACAGGTAATGTCGGTGACGGTAAGATTTTCGTGTTCCCGGCCGAGCGCATTATTCGCGTTCGAACCAGAGAGGAGGATGTGGCAGCGGTGACGCCTGTGCGCTAATCAGGGGAATGGCATCAGAAACTTATGGGTCTTGTCTGCACCGGTGTAGTTGCTCGACGGGGTTTGGGGTGATGGATCTGGTGAGAGAACCAATCGCTGACGGGGCGCGGAGTCATGTCTGGAGTTGCTGAAGCAGGCAATGAGTGGTGAAACACCCGTGAGGCTCATTTTGCGTTACAGTTTGAGATACAATTCCTTCTCCTAAGGTTCGCGCCCAAGCGAGCTAGAGTACTCAGCCGAGGTCATGGAGTTTTTCTCCGGGTGCCTCGGCTTTTTTTTTGTTTGCGAGGTTTCGGAGACCACGATGTATCAAACAGTGGCGTGAACAAGGGGTGTTTTGGAACCATGGAGGGCGTGTACCCTCTGCAGAGCAAGGCATAAAAGAGATGGAAATGATAGGGACCCCTTGGTGCGCTATTCGGTTGCAGGTGTAGTTCTGTACTTGATTTAAAATGGACGCATTGTATTGGATCAGCCTCATTGTTGGTGGGGTGTTTGTTTTACTTTCCCTGATAGGAGGGGGTGACTCAGATCTTGATGCTGACTTGGATCTGGATGCCGACTTGGACGCCGATATGGATCTGGATTCGGATGTAGTAGCAGGTTGGGTTGACCTATTTTCAGTACGTACAATCTTTCTGTTTGCGGCGTTCTTTGGTATGTGTGGTGTGCTGCTTCCTTTTGCCAACGTGAATGAAACTGTACGACTGCTTGCGTCGCTGGGCGTTGGCCTAACGGTTGGGATCGGCGGAAATTATGTGATCAAGCGAATCGGATATGCACACATTTCCAGCGAGGTTACTGCTTCGGATCTTACTGGTCGGACCGCTAAAGTGATTATTCCATTTGGGCGTTCAGATGTAGGGAAAATCGTTTTAGTCACAAAAGGGCAGCGTATGCAATTCAAGGCGCGTGGATTTGAAGAAGCAGAAGAGGTCTTTGTTCAAGGAGAAGAGGTTGTAGTTGTTCGTATGGAGGGAGCAGTAGCGGAGGTATTGAAGACATAGTCTAGGAAAGCTATGTCCCTTGACGAGCGGGTCTTGCACTCTGATATAGGTATGCCTACGGGTTGCTTCAGCGTGCACCTATACCTGTTTGTCTTTGGTTCGGCCAAAAAATACTTGCAGGCCTCACATATCTTCTCCCGTGGCAATAGGCTATAGACGCTGAAATGGCCATGTTTGAACGAACTAAAAGTTCTCAGCATAATTAAGGGTGTAATTCTCGAACTCAACCAGAATAGAAGTGTAGTTTTTGTACTCAAGGCATGGAAGGTGCTTCATTCCAGTTGAGCAGTCTCTGTTATCATATCATTTCTCAAAATGGAAACAATCGTTGTTATTAGTGGAGTTCTCGTCACGGCAATCTTTGTAGTGTTTGGCATCGTGCGAGCAAACCTGAAAATTTGTCAACCCAACGAGGTTCTTATTTTCAGTGGGCGCCGCCGTAGTACGTCGGATGGAACGAAGGTAGGCTACCGATTCATCAAGGGAGGGCGTGGGTTCAGAATTCCTCTTTTAGAGCAAGTTGACAGGATTCGCCTGAACACCATCCCCTTGGATTTGACGGTTCAGAATGCGTATTCCAAAGGAGGCATTCCACTCACTGTGCGGGCGATTGCCAACGTGAAAGTCGCCTCCAATGAATCGGAGCTTGCGAACGCGGTTGAGCGGCTTCTGGGGAAAGATCCACATGAAATCCAGATGATCGCGAAAGAAACCTTGGAGGGTAATTTGCGAGGAGTATTGGCAACGCTCACGCCGGAAGAAGTGAATGAAGATCGACTGAAATTTGCCAAAGAGCTCTTGGCCGAGGCCGACATTGACTTAAGTAATCTGGGATTACAACTGGATACTATGAAAATCCAGAGTGTCGAAGATGATGCGGGATATCTGGATGCAATCGGGCGTCAGCAGTCAGCACATATTATTGCTGCAGCACGGGTTGCTGAAGCAGAAAAACGTGAACAGGCGAGACTTGCAGAAACAAATGCGGACAAGAGTATTGAGCAGGCAGAGAATGATCTGCGTATCCTGAAGGCGCAGTTATCGGCCAAAAGTGCTGCGGAGGAGGCTCGTATTGATGTTGCTGCCGAAGTTTCGGCTGCGCAGGCCCGGCAGCAACTCGCAATAGAAGAGATAAAATTGGCAGAGAAGAAGCAGCGTGCAGATGTAATTGTGGCCGCCGAGGCAGAGCGTCAGGCAAAAGAGGAAATTGCGAAAGGAAATGCTGCTAGAATCTTTGAAGATGGGCAGGCAGAAGTTGAAGTTCTGCGCCAGAAACTCATACTCTGGCAAGAGGCCGGCCCCAATGCCGAGCGACTATTTCTCATCCAAATGTTGCCGGATATATTGAAACAGGTAGTTCAGACTGTTGATAATCTTTCGATTGATAAACTTACAGTCGTTGACAGCGGCAATGGCACAGGGGTTCCTTCCGTGTTTAATCAGATTGCCGGATCTACCCCAGCTTTATTGGAAAGTCTCAAAGCATCAACCGGCGTTGATATTGCCGCGATGTTGAGCGGGGCATCCAAAAGCCCCGAAGAAGATGAGTAGACAGGCCGATTGGATGATCCGGTGGTAGAGACGCATCTGCGGAAGGTGGTGTCTGAGAAATTCTCCCGTTGTTCTGCATTAACTCCAGAATACACTAGGCCGGGGGCATCCAAGCACCCGGCCTGGTGTGTGTCAATTTTCGATTACGTTCCCTTCTGTGTCAAGCTTGATGACCGGTCCATAGCCCAGTTCTTGAATGCCAGACTCAATCACATTCAAATCTCCCACGATCAGCCAGATCATGTCGTTTGGTTTGAGGACTTCCTCAGCGGCTGACGCGATCGTATCTACATTCAGAGCACGCACTTTGCCAGGATACGTGTCATAATAATCCTCCGGTAAATCATACTGGACAAGATTCTGTATACTTCCGGCTACCGATCCGTTTGTCTCCCATAGCCCTGGAAGTGCCAGAGTCTGACTCTCCTGTGCTTTAAGGACTTCATCTTCGGTCGCCGGGTTGTCCCCAAGGATGCCCTCCAATTCTGCTTTGATCTCCATCATGGACTCCTTGGTTTTGTCCGTCTGTACGGGTGCATACACCAGGAAAGGGCGCTGTCCACGGGCAGCAAGCAATAAGGAACTTGCTCCATACGACCAGCCCTTGTCTTCACGGAGATTCATATTGATGCGCGAAACAAAAGCACCACCGAGAACTGTATTCATCGTCTCAATTCCAATATTATTTGGTGTATTCCGCGGAGGTGCAAGATGCCCAGCTAGAATGATAGATTGTTGGGCCTCAGGGCGATCCATCAGGTAGACGCGTGAGCCACCCTCATGCGGGACGGAAGCAATATTTTTAGACGGGACTTCCGCGGGCTCCCACTCGTTCAAACGAGCTTCCAGAAGTGTTACAATGGTGTCTAAATCAATGTCTCCTACGACAATTAGTGTTGCATTATTTGGTTTAAACCAGGTGTTATGATACATCTGGAGGTCCTCACGTGTCATGTTCGTGACGGACTCTTCTGTGCCACTGCCGGTCAGTGGGTTACTGTATGCATGGTCTGTCCCATAGTAGAGAGCTGGCATGACCCGCAGGGCCATCTGAACGGGATTTACTTTTTCTCTCTGAATTCCTGCCAGTCGCTCCGATTTCAATCGATCAAACTCTGAATCTGCGAAAGATGGATTAAGAATAACATCAGCATAGAGATCTAAGCTAGGTTCCAGATTGGCTTTCAGAGATACCAGGCTCACGAACGAGCCATCCAGGCCAGTACCAGTACTCAGATTCGCACCAAGGTTTGCAATCCGATCATTGATTTCCAGGGCAGTAAGGCTGGTGGTGCCCTCATCCAGCATGGACATGACCATACTGGCTGTTCCTGGGGCAATTCCTTGGTCCGAGGCATAGCCTGCGTCAAGGATCAGAGTGAGGTTCACGGAGGGGATTGTACTGCGTTCTGCTAAAATGATTTCCAGTCCGTTGCTGAGAGTAGCCCGGTGTAATTCAGGAAATTTTACCTCGGGCTCAGGGCCAGTTTCGGGTAACGTTGACCGATCTTGTCCTTCTACCGTTGCCGCAAGCTCGGGGAAAGGATGAACTTCCATCACATAAACACCATCCGACAGCCATTTTTCGGCTGCTTGACGAACATCTTCAGGAGACGCAGCATCTTTGTCATCGAAAGATTTGAGGTATGCATCAGGGCTACCTCCGTAAATTTCAGAAGATGCCAGGATATCAGATTTTCCACCAAAACCACCAATCCGTTCCATGCCGTAAATGAAACTCGCTTTCTCCTGTGTGATGATCCGGCGCAGTTCTTCGGGCGTCGGTCCATTGGTAATAAAGGCGGCTATTTCTTCATCCAAGGCTGCTTCAACATCTGCAAGCTTTAAGCCCGGACGGGCGGTTGCCTGAATGATAAACTGACTACCTATGCTGCCAGAATAGAGGTAGGCACTGGCATCCGTTGCAATCTGATCCGTATAGACTAGGCGTTTGTAGAATCTTGAGTTCTTGCCACTGGACAAGACGCTTGAGGCAAGGTCTAGAAGATGAAAATCCCTGGAATAGCGTTCAGGTACATTCCAAACCTTATAGATTCGTGCCTGTGGTACGCGATCCTCCATAGCCTCACGCTGTTCACCTGTACGCTTGGATATCCATGTATCAAAGTGGGATACTGGTGGCCCAGGAGGGATATCACCAAAATACTTTTCAGTTAATGTGCGAGCTTCATTCACTGTAATATCACCTGCAATTGAGATGACAGCATTATTCGGGCCGTAGTATGCTTTAAACCATTCCTGCACATCTTCTAACTCTGCAGCATTCAGATCGTCCATGGAGCCAATCACAGTATGGGCATAGGGATGCCCTTTGGGGTACGTGGCGTCTGTAATATGATTAAAGACTTGTCCGTATGGGGCATTTTCGCCCTGGCGTTTTTCGTTCTGTACGACCCCCCGTTGCTCGTCGAGTTTTGCTTGATCAATCGCACCAAGGAGATGACCCATTCGATCAGATTCCATCCACAACACTAGATCGACTGCATTTTTGGGTACAGTCTGAAAATAGTTGGTACGGTCCCTGTTGGTCGTGCCGTTCAGGTCTGTTGCACCAAGTCGCTCAAGTACCTGGAAGTAGTCGTCGTTAAAATTTTCCGAGCCATTGAACATGAGATGTTCAAATAGATGAGCAAATCCGCTTCGTCCTTCGGGCTCATTTTTGGATCCGACGTGATACCAAAGATTCACGGCTACCAAGGGTGCCTTGTCATCTTCATGGACGATGACAGTCAGGCCATTGTCCAGATGGAATTTCTCGTAACTAATTGTAGGTATTTGCATGGTTGTCTCTTCCTGGGCCCAAGTGCTTGGGACACACATCAGCAGGATAGCGAGAGTGAAAAAGCTGAATTTCATTGGATAAAGCTAAGGTTTGTAAATGGATACTACGCAACCCATCCTGTACGTAGCATACGTTATCAGGGTTTCGTACTCTGCGAAATTCACCTCATACTTTGTCGGGGACACCGTGGTATCCATGTTATCATTGTAACCATCCGGGCATTTTGCTGTCAGGAATCACATTTGCAGTGAATTAGAATTATACATCTGCATAAATCAGGAACATGTTTTATACTGGACAACAGAATTCATTTATTTTTGTGGTGTGTCAACGAGTGAGTCTGGAGATTTGCCACGACAATTATCTACTCTCGGAAGACTGACTCAGGGAGTGCCGGGTTCGTAGCATTGCTTCACCCGTTCGTCCCAATTAGGCTTCAGAAGCATTCCTGCGGCGTTTCCAGAAGAAATAGGCTGCGACAGGAAACCCTGAAAGCACAAAGGATAAGTCGATCAAAGATTGTTGCCAGTCTAATACGCCGCGAACAAGAATCAAGGCCACGAGCAAAAATAGATAAAAGGCAGGTAGAACAGGGTATCCCGGGACCTTGAAAATCGTATGGTCGGCACCCACTTTACGGTGACGAAGTACGAATAAAGCTGCTGTAGTCACAGCATAGAAGATTAGAATGACAAAGACCATCCCTGTTGCAATGGTCTCAAAAGATCCACGAACCAATAAAATGACAGCTCCCCACCCGCACTGAAGTAGGATTGCACGGGAGGGGGTACGGTATTTTGGGTGCACATAGTCCAGCCATCGAAAAAAGATACCATCCTTTGCCATTGCATAGTAGACCCGCGGGGCGGCAATGATTGTCCCGTTCACACTTCCCGTGGCCGAAATCATGACCAGAATGGCAAAGGCGCCTGCCCCAATTGGTCCCAGAAGTAAAATCGCCAAGTCTGCACCTACGCGATTCGTCTCGCGAATCGCCTCTAATCCCAAAATGCCGTGGTAGACAACGTTCGTTGCAAGGTAAATGGCAAATACGGTGATAAACCCGAGCAGCAATGCGCGAGGAAGTGAACGATTCGGGGTTTTCATTTCGCCTGCAGCATACCCCAGGCGCTCCCAGCCAACCATAGTGAAAAGGACCAGAAGTATTGAGTCGGCAATGCTGCCGGTGAAACCGAGTCTGCTTTGACTGGCAGCCGTTTCTCCGAGTTTACTTTCTCCACCCGGCAATGCGATCAGACCGATGATGATCAGGAGCAGCAGACCGCTCACCTTCGCAATCGTCGAAAAATTCTGATAGATTTTTGCGCGTTGAATTCCGGTGTAGTTCAGGTAGCAGAGGGCTGCAATAATGCACAGTGCTAAGACAGTTTCTTGCCAGGGAAGCAGATCCACAAAAAACTCAAAGTAGGCAACTGTTACCAGAGAGAGACCTGCCAGTGGACTGGACCGAATGATAAAAATCTGGGCCCAGCCAAAGATGAATCCGGCCAGAGGGCCGAAAGCTCGGCTGATGTACACGTATTCTCCACCCGTTACGGGTAGGCGTGTACCCAGTTCAGCATAAATGAGGTAGCCAACAAGTGCAAGAGCCCCACAGCCCACCCAAAGCCAGATGATCTGGCTGAATGAGCTCATATTCAGTGCAATTTGCTGTGGTACAGCAAAGATGCCTGCTCCGATGGTAATGCCAATCAGAACAGCAGACGTATCCAATGTAGTTAGAGCACGCCGGAGTGTTTGAGGTCTAGAATCCAATTGCCCGTCCGTCATAGCTGCGTGAATCGGCTGCGCCGTAAAGCGTGCCACCTTGGATCATGATACAATGTGCGCGCCCCTGAGAGCTGCGATAGCGCACCCGATGGCCTTTGGCCTCGTACAGTGTTTGCGTATCGGGAGAGATCCCCCATGACTCAAAGCTGGTGATGTCCGGTAACCACTGGTGATGAATACGTGAGGCTTCTACGGCCTGGGCAATGTCCATCTCGAAGCTGGTCACATTCAGAATGATCTGAAGGACTGTATTAATGATCGTACGCCCGCCGGGAGTCCCCACTACGATGAATGGTTTTCCATCCTTTGCTACAATCGTAGGGGTCATGCTGCTCAGCATACGTTTTTGGGGAGCAACAAGATTGGGAGGCGTACCGATACGACCAGATAAGTTCGTATTGCCTGGAACTGGATTAAAATCTCCCATCTCATTATTCAACAAAAACCCGGTCCCATCTGCGACAATCTGCGATCCATAGCTATGCTCAAGTGTGTAGGTCAACGAAACCGCATTCCCTGCAGCATCAACTACAGAGAGGTGTGTTGTTTCCTCACTTTCCATTGCTAGATACAACTGACTGAGCTGTTCTGGATCGCTCGGAGAAGCACGCTCTTCGTTGATGGTAGCCCGAAGTTGATCAGCATGAGCTTTGCTGATCAAGCGCTCTACAGGCATATTTGGGTTGAAATTTGGATCTCCTAGGTGCTCTGCACGATCAGCAAATGCACGTCGCATCACTTCAGTCAGCAGGTGCAGGTATTGTGCAGAGTTATGTCCTAATGATGTAAGGTCGTAAGCTTCCAGAATATTGAGCATGGTAATGAGCGCTACGCCCCCGCTACTGGGAGGACTCATCGAGTATATGTCATATTCTCCGAAGCTTCCGCGTACAGGAGGCAACTCTTCTGCTTCGTAAAGGGCGAGATCTTCCATGGTAATCAGGCCGCCGTGGCGGGCCATGAATTCGCTTAACAGTTGTGCGGTTTCCCCTTTATAGAATCCATCGTGTCCATGATCACGGATACGGGCCAGTGAGGCGGCTAGATCAGGCTGTTTCCAGATCTCTCCAGGTTTGAAAATATCCGTGTCATCTTTTAGAAAAGCATGGCGAGTCGCTGCGTAAAGAGGATCCGATCTTTGTGCGAGTTGCTTTAGAAACCACTGCATGGCACGCGTAGAAGGGAATCCCTCTGCAGCCAGTTGGACTGCCGGTTCTACAAGTGTTGCCCAATCTATCGTGCCTAGGCGTTGATGGGCAAGCCAGAGTCCAGAGACTGTGCCAGGAACTCCAACGGAAAGCGATCCCTCGTGATTGGAATTATCAATTATTTCACCGTCAGGTCCCAGAAACATGGTTTCTGTTGCTGCTAGAGGGGCTTTTTCCCTAAAATTGAACGTGGTCACATAGCCGTCCGCGCCATGATAAACTAGAAATCCTCCCCCTCCGATATTCCCGGCCGAGGGGAGAGTGACTGCGAGTGCAAACGCCGTTGCAATCGCGGCATCTACCGCATTACCCCCGCCTCGGAGGACCTCCATGCCCGCTTCTGAGGCCAAGTAATGACTGGAAACAACCATACCGCTGTCGGCTGCCACCGGAATCCGTCCAGATTGAGCCTGAGTTGAGCCCGAGAATAAAATCAGGGCTGTAAATACGATTATGCAATAATGCCTCATCTTCGTTCAGGTTATGATTGAAAAGAGTTGAATGTGTTAGAGGGACCCAACAAAGGTAATACATGGAACCTTTCTATGGAACCGTGTCTTCTTGCTGACTGCAGTATATGTCGACAAAATCGGGACAAATTTTTCTGAATGGATGGCACCTTTCAGTATCGTTGCAACCCCCGTGACGATGTTTGGATGCAGCAGTAGTTCTCTATTGGAGTAGAACCAGCGCACGTACCGTTGGCGAACCTTGGTGCATGGTAGGTTGTATGGTAAGCAGCGTCCATCCGTTTATATTTCTGGTATAGAAACGGATGTTCCAGATTAGGGGCGACATGCATTACTTTGTATTACATTTTGTTATATTTTTGGACAGATCATCATGGGGAAAGGAACCTTGAGCGATTTCGACGGCTGATCAATCTGGTATACGCATGCTAGGCCATAGGCCATAATGCTTTTTTATTGAATTCGTCGGAGCTACCATAATCTTTTAGCTCGGGCTTTTAGCTCGGGCTCGCGGTATCCGCTACCGAAAAAAAAACCTTACATGGGCTCTCCATCTTTGCTTGGGGTTCCCTTCCCCATGGTGATTTGTTCAGGATACAGTTCATGCTGTAGGAATAGGTACTTGTGTAGCTTCCCAAAGAAACCCAACCAGTTCGCGTGTGATGGCCACCACGGCGATTTTCGGGGATTTTCGTTTGTTCAGAGCCACGAACCGGCTGTATAACCGTTTTTGTGCTCTCTGGCTAATCGTCAGGACTTTCGGACTGCACTGCTTCTGCCGTTCGGAAAGGGCAACACTAGTTCGGGGAGAGCTGGTGTATTTCCATGCGGCTCCTACCAGGGCTTTTCGCGCATGCGCATTCCCGGTTTTTGTAATGGTCCCAGTTCGAATGGTATTTCCAGATGAATGCTGGGAAGGGACCAATCCCAAATAGGCCATCAAGGAGGTCGGATGTTTAAATCGCCGAAAATCACCGATCTCGCAGGTCAACTGCATCGCGGTCAATGATCCAATGCCTCGAAATCCCTGCAGGATCTGGACCTGCTCTTGAAACCTGGGGAGTTCGGATGCGATTTGGATCTGCTGTTCCAGTGCCCGAATCCGAGACGCCGTGTATGCAATGTCTTCCAGATCTCCACGTAGGATCTGCTCATCATAGGGCTGATCCAGATGGACCTGCGCAATCCAACGCATAAACCGTTGCGTCCAGTACCGTCCTTCGTTATACGTGTGGCCACGCGCATGCAAAAAGTGAATGACCTGCATTTTAGATCGGTGCAGGGACTTCATTTGGGTGGTGCGCCGCCGCACCAGACTCCGTGCAGAGATCAATTCCTGATCTGGAACAAAACATTCGGTCAAAAGCCCAGTCGCAAAGTACTTGGCCAGTTTCCTGGCATCTCGCCGATCGGTTTTGATGCGATCCCTGCTGCACCTAGGAATGGAACTCGGAGCAATGATGGCACAATCAACTCCCAGCGCCGCCATTGCTTCATAGACAGCAGTTGCACTGTAAGACGCTTCGTAGCAACAACGGAAATCACCGTAATGCGACCGAATTGTGTCCACGAACTGTGCGAGATTCTGTGGTGATTTGATAGAAAATGTTCTCTCATCACAAACATGCCCCGAATCCGCATCATACGTACATGCGGAAATCGTGTCACGGTGGACATCCAGACCAACATAGTAACGAGGTGAACAAGAAGAAACAGAAAAATGAGATTGCATCGTTATTGAAGTTTGGTTCGTTCCAGCATAATAGGGCCCCGGCGGGAAAACCTCCGTTTCTATGATATCTTTTATACAGGATTCCGAGGAGGAAACATTGATATCACGGCATCGTCCGAAAACAACACTACGATGTCAATTACAGGAAGCCCGGCCACGCCATGCGGATCCAATGGATGACGCTGAGAGTGAATAAACTATATCCGTGGAATTGCGTAAGTTGCAGGTGAAGGTGCTGGATGTCTAGTAGCGCAGAGAACCGCAGAGGATCCCATTATTCTCAGAAGCGGATCAAGGCGATCCGCAGACGGTGTGAGACCTCGCGAGTCGCCCATGGCATTGACATCGTCTCAAGACTGTGCGTAAATCACGACACCCATCTCCCCAATCATCTAGTTTTGCTCCCGACCGTGGCCCCGCCAAGTATTTTCACGGGCGGAAACAGATCTTGGGTGATCTTAGGAAAATTTTAAGGTACTCAAAACAAAACAACTGGGGCACAACCTTCCTGATCCAGGGCGCCCCGGGTGCGGGCAAGACCGCGCTTCTGGCTGAATGTGAAAGACTGGCACGAGGCAGTGGATGGAAAATCGCGGACATTGATCCACTAGCCCTTTGGAATCCAGACGAATTAGAACAGTCCCTTGAATCAAAGAAAAAATTCAAAGTCGAAGGCGGATCTGCAGGGGTTACTATTCCTGGCATCGGGCATGCGGGAGTCAATGCGGGGATGCTCCCACAGACCGTAAAAACTTTACTCCAAAAAGGGGGAGATCCGTTGCTTCTCACCCTGGATGACTGAACTTCCCCCCTTTCTGCCGATTCTAATATACGATATTCCTAACAATTTGGGGGATTTTATGCGGATAGATTGACAGCCCCGGCAGGGGGCCTTTGGGGGTATTTGTTCGGTTCTGTCAACCGAGTGCTTCCTAAGGCTTGAAGCCGAGAAGTTTGAACACCCGCTGTTGCGTAGGGCTGATGGCCTCCATCATGACCACTTCGTCTGAGGTGTCTGTACTGATTTTCGGTACCACAACCAGACGGCAAAGCGCGGACAGTTCGTCCATTACTTCGGCAAAGCTCATGACTTTTTCTCCCTCATTATTCCGTTTGGTTCGGGCTTTCTTTTTCGCCTGGGGAGAGGGTTTGGCCGGCTCCACAGCATTCTTGCGCTGCGCAGCTTTCCCCGCTGGATCATCTTCTGCGAACAGTATCGGGGCTAGCTTCCGGCGCAGATGATACTCCACATAGTAGGCCAGCATGCATAAAAACACATGCGCGATCACCCGGTTTTTCTTGCGATGATGAATCGGGCGGACGCGCAACGAGATCGTTTTCATCGTGCGAAAGGCCTGTTCAACCGTGGACAGACGCTTATAATTCGCCACCAACTCGGTCGCCTCCGGCTTCTGTTTCAAGCTTGAACGGATCGCATACAAGCCGTCAAGCCTTTCTGCCTTCGCAATTGCCGCCTCATCGCGCTTATAGGCAAAGTGTTCCTCCTCGATCTCCAGCGTAAAGAACTTCCTCACTTTGTATTTCCCAATCACCCGCCCGACGCGTACGCCAATTTTGCCTTTGCACTTTAACCGGCACTGCTCGCGCTGGGTGGCTTCGACAATTTTGTCCAGGGCTTTCTCCGTCTTGATCAGGAGTTCTTCCCGCTGCCGCTTGCTCTTCTCGGCCTGCAAGGGGTTTCTGCACAGCACCAACCGATCCGCTGGATACAGATCACTGTGAATTTCCATTACATCCTGCTCATCAAACAGACTCATCTGCACCGATTCCTGCTCCACCACCGCACGAATCTCATTCTTTTTCATGGCGGTGATCCAGTCGAGTCCCACGGGGATCAATTCTTCCTGGATCTGCTTCTGCTGCAAGATCCCCCGATCGCCGACCAACACCACTTGCTTGAGACCAAAGGTCTGCTGAAGCTTGGCCACCTGTGCACCGAGCGTACTGACATCTGCGGTATTGCCGCGGAAGACGTCCACCGACACCGGACAACCTTCTGGATCGGTCATCAGACCGATGACGATCTGCTGCTTGCCCCGCTTCTTGTCCCGGTTGTAGCCATAGGCGGCAAACTCATTCTTCCGACCTTCCACATAGCTGCTGGTTACATCATAGAGCACCAGGCCGCCTTCCTTGAGATGGCGCTTGGCTAAACGCTGCTCAATACTTGTCTTGTGTTTGACCAGTTGATCCATCGCATCATACAGATCCTCCTCATCCACACATTTGAGTCCAAGCTCTTCATTGAGGGTGGAGGCAGCGGTGCGCACATCCAACATGGCGCTGGTGGCGAGCTTGCTGGCGGGCTTGATCACACGTGCGGCGATCATGCCGAGCACCAATCGACGGAAGCGGGAATTCTTCGGCGCGATCAGTTCAGGCAGTCCGAGCTGTTTCATGATCCCCAGGACCGCGGCGACATGACCGTGCGGGGTGTTGCTGCGAATGGTGAAGGCGTCTTCAACGGATTTGACCGCGGTGCCGCCCGCGAGGAGAATCCGAAGTCCCTCAATGATCTCCATGGGGAGCTTGGAGATATTGGCGAGGGTGGTTTTGACGGATTTGCCATTGATCCAATTGGACTCACGAATGAGCCAAGTTGGATTGGAATTCCGGTTGGGGATCTTGTCGACAAACATGGACAGACTATATTAGATAAAAAGCGTTGTGACTCCCATAAAAATACGAAATATTTCGGATAAATGCAAATACTGAGCCATTTACTTCCCATTAAATCAAAAACATACATGGACAGGTATATCCCCCAACAAAATACCCGAAAATCCCACCGAACAGGCGGAAATCAATGAAAATAACCCGCTTTTGACCCCGATCCAGAGAAAATCACCGCGAATAAACGGGACGAAGACCTTGATGAAGAGGGGGAATCCTCAAATACAACCGAACAGACGAGAATTTAGGGGGGAAGTTCAGTGGATGAAGCACAGACATTGGGAAAAAAGGATGTACTTCTCCCAGATCAAGCTCACATTGCCAGCAGTGTACCCAACGCCATCCATAATGGCAAGCTGGATAAATCTGTTATACTTCTGGCAGCGGGTCTAGGAGCAACCGTGGAGTCCTTCAGGTCGTTTGGAATTTCAAGGTTTGAGGGGAATGCTCTTGTGGAACTGGGAGCGTTGGGGAAAGAAGCTGAACGCGCAGTTTTGCAGGACTGGCTCAAGGAGGACGGTGGGACCGAAGGGGATACAACTGTATGGATTGATGCCATTACCCAAGAGACGCACGGGTGGCCGCAGCATATCTTGTCTTATGTGAAACCAGCGCTGGACCAATTGCATGCAGGCAAAGGTGTGATGACCGCAGAAGGATTGAATGCCGTTCTAGAGGTGGGGCGTGCGAGGCGGGCTGCGTACTATAAGCAACGGGCACAAGGTTTTCCCGAAGAAGAGCGCCAATCCCTTGCAAGACCATTTAGTGATATCCCGATTGGGGAAAGTGTGCAGCTTAGCAAGATCATGTCCTCCCTAACCCAAGACTACAGCCAAGACAAAGCAGAGACACTATTTCGTCGTGCAGTGGAGAGGGGGATTATCGATGAGAGGGGCGGACGTTATGTTATTCCTGTCCCCTTGATGCATGACTGGTTGATATCCAATTACGCCCGCGAACAGATCAAATTCCCCCACGAGACGCCGCCTATCCGCAGCTTGGAGGACCGTAGTTCTGGCATGGGCTCCGGCCGCTGACCTGCGATCATTTTGGTCTGCACCACCGCCGGACTCGCACGATGGGACGATTACCTACAGCACCACATGTTCCTCGCGGATGCGGCCGAGTGTGGTTACTGCAGGGATCTACTGACATCTCCTCATGAACCGAAACGGTTGTGGATGGGGATCGACAAGATGTTGTTTGAATCCCTAGATGAAGGGCAGACATGGAGCTGGCAAAATTGGGGACTGCCGAACGTGCAGATCACCTGCATCTATCTTTCGCATGACTGGAGAAAAATCTTGGTAGCTACCTTTGTGCATGAACTGTTCACCGTTCCCACGACAGCCGTGAATGTAGTACTGGTGGCCAGCGCCCTCTGGAGGATGTTTGGAGGCAGCGGTAATTCTCTGGTATAGATATCATAGCATGACAGGTTCCTCGCCGGACCTTATTCTCGAGTACTCAACCAAACCTTTACTTGCTATGAGACTTCAACCTTTACCCTCTTCCAGGATCCGTTACTACGCTGGTCTGGACGTTCATCGAGATACGATTTCAGCATGTATCTATGATGGCGATCGGCGTCGAATCTGTTTCGAATCAGAGTTTTCCACGCACAAGCTCAAAAAGCTCAGCAACTTCGTTGAACATGTTCATGGCAACTACGGTGAGTTCCGCAGTTGCTATGAAGCCTCTTCTTGCGGATATGTGCTGTATCACCAACTCCGGGAGTTGGGCGTGGATTGTGCGGTGATTACACCGGGATCTGTTCCTCGCCGTCCTGGAGATCGGATTAAAACGGATATCCGGGATTCCCGAAGGCTAGCCGAGTACTTTGCTGCTGGTTTACGGACGGAATGCTTTGTTCCCGATCGGCAATTTGAGGCAGCTCGCGGGCTGGTGCGAAGCCGTAAGGGGTTGGTCAAAATCGTCCACCAGACCAAGATGCGTGGGATCCATCTGTTGCAAGCCCGGGGACAGACCTACAATGCGGGAAAAGATTGGACAAAGAAATTTATGGCGTGGTTGAACCATGTGAATCTGGAGGAGCTCAACGATGAACGTGCGCTGCGCAGTCGCCTGGCGGAGATTCATTTCATGGAATCTCAGATTCGGGAGGTTGAGCAACAGATTGGCGAGACCGCCGAGTTGCCCAGGTTTCAAGAATCTGTTCGGACCCTACAGGGGGTTCGGGGGATTGGATTGATCACGGCCATGCAGTTGGTCTGTGAGATTGGTGATTTTACCCGATTCAGCGGGCCCACTGCTCTGATGGCGTACTTGGGGCTGGTTCCCTCCCAACATTCATCCGGGAATTCAATCCGCCACGGGAGTATCACAAAGACGGGGAACCGTCATGCACGCAAGGCGCTGGTCAGCGCGGCTTGGAAGTATACGCACTGTCCCCGCGTCAGCGTAGCACTTCGAGAACGGCAAAAGCATTGCAGCGCCAGAACGGTGGAGATCAGTCAACGGGCACAAAAACGTCTGTATAAACGATACCAAGCGCGCATCCAACGCACGTCTCCGAAGGTCGCAATCGTTGCGATCGCACGAGAACTGACTGGTTTTTTGTGGGATGCTATGCAGCCAGTTCCAATGCAATAATTCCCCGCAGATGATTATGGGAAAGGGTCTCCGGGGTGAGGATAGAGAAACCATGTGTCCTACTTTCGGCAGCGATCATCGTGGATCCGAGTGTATAGATCATGGCAGCTCAGACGAATTCAATATCAAGCATCGTGGCCGTTGGCCTAATATGCGCATACCAGATTGATCCATCGTCGTAATTTCTCCAGGGGCCCCTTTCCCATGATCATCTGTGACCAAATGTAACCAAAATCGCAAATACCGCCCGTAGTTGGAACCTGTCATGCTATACCAGTAGGACTCTCCGAGACTGGGAGGAGCTTGTGAGGCGCTATGTTTTTTTGTAATTTACATCAGAATGTGCAATTTAGCTTATGGAGAAGCGACTTGGCGGCTTCGACGGTGAATCAGTCTGGTATTCGCGTATTTTGTGCCCCGGAGGGTTGTAACGCATGATTTCGGTTTCGTGTAGAGTTGCCACGATCTAAAAACGCGTGTTTATCGGTAAGATGCCGAGGATCGCAAGGGAATTTCGTGGGTTCTCTGACCGTGCCAATCGCTTCTCCATAAGCCATGATTCAAGCCTGCACGCGGGTAGTGACCAAGGGGGTTTCGATGTGCAGTGCTGCCCACAAAAAGCCGACCAGTTCGCGTGCGATGGCGGTGTTGGCGACACATCGCGGCTTGGTTTGACATAGTTTGTGAAACCGTTTGTAGAGTCGGCGTTGCGCCTTCCAAGTCACGGCGGCGACCTCTGCCGACACCGCTTGTTGTCGTTCGTTTAGCTCCCGACTGCATCGCGGAGGCCTTGCATACTTCCATGCGGCAGAGATGACGGCATTACGCACATGGACATTCCCGGTTTTGGTGATGCCCCCCCCGTTTTGTACGATTCCCCGAGCTATGCTCGCTTGGCACGAGACCCAAGTAGGCCATCAATTGACGTGGATGGGAAAAACGCCGAAGATCTCCGAACTCGAAAATCAGTGTTAACGCGGTCACCAAGCCGATCCCTCGGAATGCCATCAAGACCCGAATCGGCGCTTGATAGCGAGCTCGGGTCGCAACCGCTGCCAGATCGGCCTCAATTCTGTGCACCTCCTGTTCGAGTTGTTCCAACTGGTACAGATAGGTATGAAGGGTAATCTGATCCATCTCCCCCATCGGCACAGCACGAACCCAGGTGTGAAACGTCTTCGTCCAACGGGTCTTGCCTGGATACTGAAACCCACGCATCAGCAAAAAAGCCAGAATTCGCTGTTTCACCCGGGTGAGGGTTTCTGTCAGATCGCCCCGACAACGCAGCAACGATCGGATGGCTTCCTGATCCTCATCTGGAATGTGAATTGGCGTCAGTAAGTCGGCCGCATATCACGTCGCCAACTTTCTTGCATCCCGCCGATCCGTCTTGACACGCTCTCCAGAACGGCGGGGAATCGAGGAGGGCGCAACCACTTCGCACAAAATCCCTCGGGCGTCCAGGGCACGTTGTAAACCAAAGCCACACGAAGACGCTTCATAGCAGGCCCGAACCCGGCCATGGCGCCCCTGAACCTTCTGGAAATACTTCAATACCTTGGGAAGGTCATGCGGCAATTCCCGCTCGTCCAGAATCTCACTCGTAAACGCATTGTAGACGCACAACACGATCGTCTTTTTGTGCACATCCATGCCAACGGCGATGGAACATCCAGGGGTGGAAGAATTTGTGTAGCTTTGCATAGGTCTATTCTCGGTTGGTTGATAAGTGAACTCATGCCAATCTAACTCAACCAGCCGGGATAGGCCTACTATAAGATCTATCGAAGCAGAACCAGTACACGTACCGTCGGCGTGCTCGGGTGCGCGGTAGATTGCATGTGATAAGCAGCTTCCATCCGAATACTCAGCTGGGATCCAATTCGATATTCCGCTCCCATCTGTGTGGCTACACCATGTCCGAATTCTATCCCGGTGTAAGGCATAATCGATCCATGATTGACGTTGAGCCCGTAACCGAGTCGTGACCGAAGCCGTGTTCCTGCAATCCTATACTTATGCTGGGCAAGCCATCTGGCATCCTGCCAGATTTCCTGAAAATTTTCAAATCGTTCACCGGTTGATGAACGCAGTTCCAAATTTGGTCCTGTATTGCCACCAGGAGCATAACGTAGCATTCCACTAAACGCCCATTCGTCTGTATTTCCTTCATGCAGGACAAGGACCTGCCCGCGCCCTGTAATCTGGAGCCCCGCAGAGGGAAGCGAAAGGCGTGCCCCGCCGCCCATTTCCAAGCCCACTCCCGTTTGACCATCCCCGCCGTCACTGCGCAGTCCAGTCTCAATAAATGGCTGAAGCAGTCCCCGGTCCGCAAGTCGAATTCGGTATACTCCCTCAAGGAACATTTGGAACCGATACACACTCACATCCAGTCCGCTGATGCGACTAGCGTTTTCGTCCAGATTCATTTGTCCACTCCAGGTAGCTCCTTTGATAGAAAGAGAAAACCCATTGGGGGCCGTGATCAGACCTAAATCAACCCCTGCTGCAATGGCACCCAGGGAGGTATTCGCCTCCTCCGGGGTCAATTTGGACTCGGAAATTTCTATCTCCCCCGAACTAAAACTAGCCATTGCCCAGACACCGGAGCGTGCATTCCAGGACCAATTAATGTACGGGGTAAGCATACGGGCATTAATTTGGTACAGCCCTTCGACGGGGGCCGTTAGGGCTAGTCGGTTCGTATTCCCCCCGCTGTGTTCATAATCCAGATCCCCGTCAAACTGCGAGGCGGACAGCCCGACGAGAAGTCGTCCAAACGACAGATCAACACCGCCATGAAGACCAATGATATTGCCGTTATAGCGAAGAGGAGAATCACTACTATTACTGGAGAGAGCGCGGTAGTCTGCATGTGCCCAAACGGTAATACGCTGTTTAATGCTGGTAGCCAGGGAAGCGCGATTGAGTTGCGAAGCCCATCGAGGGTTCACCGGATATCTCTGAGGTTGATCATTTTGCAATCGCATCGCAACTCTGGATAGTCCATTGGAGAGCCCAGAGGTTTGGACGGAAGAAGCATTTCGAAATACCCGAATACGTTCATGGACTGCTCCAACGGAACTGGCAATGATGGCTCTGGTTGCTTCGGGTAACAGGACGGCATTTGCATCTGCTACTCGTTTCGTTGCCTCATCATCATCCTGAAGCAAAAGTGTTGCACGAATGGTGTTTCCCATATGTACGGCAGTAATCGTGACGGTTGCATCTGTTTCAGGAATCGTGTTCTGTACTGGTGTCAGGGTAAAGTTGCTGCTACCCGACTCTGCACCAACAGGTACTTCAATCTGAAAATCAGGAATGCTTTCAAAGCTGACTGCGCCGATGATTGGTCCAGCGACCGAAAGGTCAAGAGTTTGTGTAGTGGCATAGCGCGTATCCCCCGTAAGGATAGCCGTTACATTCACAGTAGTTGGCCCATCGCCTTCTATGATGATCTCAGGAGTGATTGCCAACTCAAATCCGCCCGGAGATGCATCGTCATCCGTGAGCGAAAGCTCTGCGGTGGCTCTAAGATCATCCCCCTCTGCGGTGATGGTCAGGGTCTCATTATGTTCATCCAATAGATTATCTACAGGCTCTACAAGAAATGTGGTCGAAGCGGACTCATCGCCCGCCGGAAGAGAAAGCGCAGATGGTAAGGTTAAAGAGAAGCCAACCACACCTGGCATTCCAGAGCCCATGCCTTCAAGCGTCAGGGTTTTATCTACCCCATAGCGCGTATTTCCGGTAACATGAACCGTCAAAGTGACCTTTGTTTCGCCAGCATCCTCTGCTATAATCGTTGGAGTCAGGGATACTGTAATTTCTGTAGGTTCGACATCATCATTCTCAAGACGAATCATCGTTGTCCCCAATACGAGATCGCTTTCACTGCCAAATGTTATTATTCCGTCCGGCTGATGGATATCGTTATTTACCGGGGTGATTTCAAATTCAACACTTCCCTTTGCCTCTCCTGGAGGGATCGTCAGAATCTCCCCGGTGATTGGCAGGTATTGCACCGAATTCGATTCACCACTGTTGGTGATGCTTAAAGGGATTTCGTGGCTGGTAGTGTATCGGGTATTGCCTTGAACAGATGCAGTCACGGTTACGGCAGTGGGGCCAGCATCTTCTCGGATGCTTTCTAGAGATGTGGTTAGGGTGACCCCTTCCGGTCTTTCATCGTCATTGATCAGCTGAATAACAATTGGTGCTTCAATGATCGCATCTAAGCTGAATACCGTAAGGGTTTCATCTGACTCGAACTCCAAGTCATCAATTGGAGTTATGTCAAAGGTTACAGCAGCTGTAAGGAGGTCTACCCCGAAAACTAGGTCAGCATCCTTGAGGGGTTCAAAATCCACTGCGTCTGGCTGTTCACTTCCACGGATCGAAAGCGGAATAATTCGATCTTGAGAGAAAGCTTGTCCACTGGCGATCATTCCGGTTACTGTGACCGTCTGTGTCCCTCGATCTTCGTAAATAGTTGTGGGAGTCACAGAAAGCTGTACCTGACCAGGATCATCATCGTCAAGAATCACAACGGTTGCATCTCTGATTACCAGAGAACTGCTACTTCCAATGAGCACGGTTTCGTCGCTCTCGTCCTCAATATCATTCTCAGGTGTGAGTGTAAAGGTTACAGATGCCATAGATTCACCAGCGCCCAGCACAAGATCAAAATTTGGTACAGGAAGAAAATCAACCGCTTCGGTCATGCCGGACCCCATCACGGTCACGGGTAGTACCTGTGTATCACCGAACTGCGTAGATCCATTCACGGCTGCAGTGACGAAAATCTCGGTTGCACCGTCATCTTCTCTGATGGAATTTGGGGTTGCAGTAAAACTGATACTGGGAGTTTCATCGTCATCCAACAGAACAACAGTGGGTGAGTTGGCGACAAACTCCTGTGTGCTTGTAATTGTGATGATTTCATCCAATTCGTCCTGTGAGTCATCCAGTGGTATGAGTATAAAGGTTACGGATGCTGTAGCTGTACCAGCACTCAACACAAGATCAAAATCTGGCACGGGTATGAAGTCTACGGCTTCTGCTCTACCGGATCCTCCGACCATAATAAGGAGTGCCTGATCCTCCTCTAGGGACGGTAAGTTTTGCACGGTTGCAGTGACGGCAATGGTCGTCTCTCCGTCATTTTCCGATACGGAGCTTGGATCGGCGCTGAGTAGGATGATGGGAGTGACATCATCATCCAGTAATCTGATGGTGGCAGATCCTGTTATGGCTGGGTCGGTACTGGAAAGAGTGATAATCTCATCGTCAGTATCTTTATTATCGTCAATCGGCACCAGTTCCAGGGTTGTAGCACTGACAGATGTCCCGGGAGTAAAATCAATGAACAAACTGGAAACGGATGAGAAGCCGACCACATTGTCATTTCCAGAACCGGTGACACTAATTAAAAATTCTCTGGTTTTCGCGAAGGTTGTGCCATTGCCAATCGTAGCCGTGACGGTGACAGAAGTTGCCCCATCACCTTCGCCGATCTCGGATGGATCAGCAGCAAGGCGGATATTACTAGGAGCAGCCTCATCATCTTCCAGAATAACTATTGCCGATTCGTTCACCAGTGCACTGGTGCTACTGATTGTGATCGTTTCGTTAACCTCGTCTTCTGAGTCGTTGATCGGAGTCAAGGTAAATGTCGCCGTACCGCCAGATGCGCCTTGTGGGATCGTGAGGTCAAAATCTGGTACAGGCAAAAAATCTACCGCTGGAGCGGTACCAGAGCCAGCAACTGTGAGTGGGATCGTCTGATCTGCAGGGAAGACGATTTGGCTATCCCAGTCTGCGCTGATGGTAATCCGTGTCGAACCATTGGATTCACTGATAGATGATGGAGAAGCAGTCAGGGTAATTGAGGGTGTCGGGTCATCATCTATGAGATTAATTATCGCCGATCCGGTCACAAAAGGAGCTGTACTTGCGAGAGTAATTGTCTCATTCGCCTCATCAATCAAGTTGTTTTCGGGAATAATTATAAAGGTTGTGCTTGCACTTGCTGTCTCCGCAGGAAGCGTGATACTGAAGCTTGCAACCGGTGCAAATTTGACCACACTTTGGGCTTGTGTTCCAGTAACGGTAACAGGAATAATCCGCGTGGTGGCGTAGGTCGTGGGGCTGAGGATTTCTGCAAAGATGATAATCTCTTGTTCACCGTCTTCTTCAAAGAGGACATTCGTGTTGGAGCGGAGAGTGACGCCAATTGGAGGGGCATCGTCATCCTGTAGTGTGATCGGAGCAGCTGCTGAGCTTACCAGAGGACTGGTGCTGGTGATAGTAATGGTTTCGTTCACCTCATCAACTTGGTCATTTTCAGGTGTCAGTGTAAAGCTTGCTGATCCACTCGTTGCGTTTGCCGCAACTACGATATTAAAGCTTGGGACATTTGCAAAGTCGACTGCGTCATCCCGCCCGGATCCGGTCACGGTGATCTCCAGCGTCTGTGGAGTATTATATGGCGAGGGTATGTTCAGTCGTGCCGTTACGGTCACGGTGGTTGATCCACCGTTCTCGTTGAGTATACCTACATCTGATTCTAGCGTGAACGTAAGGAGTTGATTTTCGGGGTTCAGCAAGTCGGAGATCTGAGGATTCGTCCCCGCAGTCATCGCCGACAAGGTATCTTTATCATCATGGCTAGAAGTATACTCGGTTCCAGGTAGGATGGCAGGATTTTTCGGCGTCGGGGGCTGAGCACCCAACACGAAAACCGCCGAAAAGACAAAAAATAGCTGGACCGTCAGGGTCGCCTCCCATCTTTTGTCAGAAAAAAATTTGGATCGTGGCGGGGTAGGGGATTTGGGATTGTAGTTGATCACTTCTGAAAAGTCTATGAGACGGGATAAATATAAACAAGTCAGAGCATCTTGGATCTTTGTTGCTAGGGCAGCCTCTGCGAAGGCCCTATTCATGGTTGACTGAGTTGGTATTCAGCAGCTAGTATAGTCGGGAAGAGAAGAGCATAATGACATGTTTGGAGAGGACAGCATTGGAAAAAATTTTGCTAAAGCTTATCAACGGATCACTAGTGGAATGCATGGCCATGTAAGCACTGCATTTGGTACTCGTATCAGCAATTTTCTTATCCCTGAAACCATTGCCTTTATGCCGCTGAGCGAAGCGGATTGGAATCATCTCCGGGCACCGGCAGAACAGGAGGGCATGGGACTCGAAGGGCTGATACGCCTAGCGCTGCAGGGAATAGAAGAAGAGAGAACAGAGCGGGAGTCGGAAAAAACGAGGCTGCGGTTTGAACAAGCTGAAGTGTTTGAAGACTATATCTGATTAGACACACATGCTGTCTGTCTATATGAGTCACTGGATAAAATCATGGACGACTTTTCTAGTTTTCTGGAAAAGAGACAACAAGGGAACCAAAATCATTTAACCGTATTTGAATACTCATGTCCGAACCATCAACTAACACAAATAAGCTGTTCTTCTTGCTGCGAAAAATGGCAAAGGGAGAGAAGCTTTCCTCTAATGAGACAACCGAATTAGCCAACGAGATTTTAAAGGGAATTATATGCATAAGTACCCATGATTAGGGAACCTTTTCAATGTGAGCAAGTTTACGGACACAATGGAGCAGGACGGACATCCTGCCCATTGCTTATCATAACATCAGACGAGTGATGCCATGCCCGTGAAGGGTTCAAACAAGAAAGCAGGAAATCGTTCCTACGTGAATATCCGCTACCGATTGCGGGGATCGAGAAAAGCATACAAGTTCCTGCATGGAGTGGCCGGAGCCAACCGGTATCTCTGGAATGCCGCACTGGGCAAAGCCAAACAGGACTACAAGGAGACGGGCAAGTCCAAGACTTCTCAGTTTGATTTCTGCAAGTGGTACAAGGTACACAAAGACACCGAGGCAGAGTGGCTGAAAGAATACCCGGTCAGCTGTACTCGCACCGGACTGAAGGATTTGTCCGATGCGTACAGGCAATTCTTCAAGAAGACCCGTGGCTTCCCCAATTTTAAGAAGAAAGGCAAAGCAAAGAAGACCTTCGCCGTCGATGTGTCCGGTGGATCACGGTTCACCGAGAATGGCTACTTCCGGCTCAAGCGGGGAGTACACATGAAGATGATTGCGCACCACCGCACAAGACGGCACTCCAATCCCGTGCCGAAATCTGCCCGCATCTTTGAAGAGCATGGCAACTGGTATATCACGGTTTCCTATGAAGTGGATGCCGTAGAGCATCAGGCTGACAGCCGTGGCATTGGCGTAGACCGGAACGTGGGGCAGGTAGCCGACAGCACCGGGCAGATCCATTACCTGACGGATACCACTCACCTGGACAAGCGAATCAAGAAACTGCAACGTCGCCAAGCCAAACGAACGGTTGGTAGTTGCAAGTACCGAAAGACCAAACATACCATCGCACGGCATCAGCGTAAGATTGCGAATACCCGCAGGAATGATCTGCGGCACATTGCTCTGGATTTAACCACGACCTCTACACTTGTATTTCTGGAAGACCTGAAAACCAAAGGCATGACGGCAAGTGCAAAGGGAACGGTTGAAAAGCCTGGCAAGAACGTGAAGCAGAAATCAGGGCTGAACCGAGTGATCCTGAAAACGGGCTGGGGACAGTTGGAGTCCTATCTTGCTGAACGCGGAGTAGTACACAAAATTCCCCCCGCCTATACATCTCAGACCTGCAATCAGTGCGGGTATGTAGATGCAAGGAATCGAGTATCGTAGGCGGTCTTTCGGTGTCAGCAGTGTGAACACCTTATCAACGCAGATACAAATGCTGCGTTGAATATCAGGGAGTCGGGGATGGCTTCCTATAACGGCTCTGGAGCCTATGTAAGACCTGTCTATGCGGAGCGCAAGCCCGCAATCAGGCAACAGGTGATGAAAGAGCAAAGAGAACTTGAGTGCCTTGGGTACTCATGTATATAATTCCCATTTTAAACATGTCCGCCATCAACACAATCGAACGGTTCGGCTCAAAGCTGGACGCACTCGTCGAGTCCAACAAGGCACAGATGGAGGCACTCAAAGACTCTAACAGGGCACAGATGGATACGCTCCGAGAGTCCATCAGGGTGACGCACTGGCTATTGGGAGTTGGGATTACTCTCATAGGTCTCATCGTCGCCTACGGCACGTTCTTCACTGGATAGGGGATTTTTTCGCTGATTAGACGAGTGCTCTCCTGTCTGCAGTGATGGCCGTGATGGTTACGATCGTTGCCCTCGGATAGAGGATGCGTGAGGTTTACAGTCAGTTTTTTTTCGCACGACTGCTCCATCGCGTGAATCTCGGGGGTGGTTCTTTCCACCTACCTCTGCAGGATCGCTAGCAGCCAAGGCTGTCTATGGTGATCCGCCGCACAATGGCGTAGAATCTTTTTTCCAGCAGGCGGCCCTTAGTTTTTGGAGGTGACTTTCACGGAATGGAGAGTCTTACTATACCAGACAATGAACCCTGCCTGGGATGGGTGCCTGACAATCTCATACGACTCCCTGAGACTATACGGCAAGACATACGTATAGCTGATCAAAGAGCTACCCTATTCGGCTGTTTTCCAGTAACGCTGATCTAGTTCTAGTGGCTCGACCGTCCCTGTGGAAATATGGCGCATGATCTGCGCAGCATGGAAGCGCCCATTCTCAATGAACCAGCGGCTTGTACGGAGACCACCACAGACTGTCCCGGCAATATACAGTCCCGGACGATTCGTTTCAAAGGTTTCCGCATGATGAAACGGGGTTCGGAATACATCATCCTGGATGGTAATTTTTAGTATTTCCAGAAAGGAGTAATCTGGACGATAACCAGTCATCGCAATTACAAAATCATTGCCCAGGGAGAACGTACCCTTAGGGCCATTGAGTGTCAATCGATCCGATTCGATTGAGGTTACCTGGGTGTCAAAATGTGCAGTGATGCTGCCTTCTTTGATGCGGTTTTCAATGTCTGGTTTGATCCAGTATTTGATTTTATCGGACAGGGAATTTCCGCGATGAATGAGGTTCACCTCGGCGCCATAATGGTAGCATTCAAGGGCAGCTTTAGCGGCTGAATTTTTTGCTCCGATCACTGCTACCCGCTGTCCAGCATAAGGGTATGGCTCGCGATAATAGTGTGTGACCTTGGGGAGCTCTTCACCGGGAACGTTAAGGAAGTTGGGAATGTCAAAAAATCCAGTGACCACGACGACTTTACGACAAGGATGGGTTCCTTTGCTGGTCACGACTGAAAAGTTATTGTCCGTGCCATCTACACGCTTTACCCGCTCATAGAGTCGCAGATCTAGGGATTCCACATCGGCAACCCGGCAATAATACTTCAGGGCCTCCGGGCGTGTAGGCTTGGTAGATAGGGTTGGAAAGGGGTGGCCGCCAATCTCGAGAAGCTCAGCTGTAGAAAAGAACTCCATATGGGTTGGATAGCCAACCAGTGAATTGACGAGTGTTCCTTTTTCGATGATTGTGGCACTCAGGTTATGTCTTGCTGCCTGAATACCACAAGCTAGGCCTACGGGGCCAGCTCCTATAATTACGAGGTCCTTCATATGCGCTGTAATAGGTAGGGCATGGTTGATACAGATCTAGGAAGGCGAATGTCTGAGTTGTTGAAAAAAATCCCGGAGTAACTCCTCTGCCTGATCCGCTTCGACCCCGCTGACCACCTCTACTTGATGGTTTAGGCGCGGATCTTGTGGAATATTGTATAGGGTAGAGGCACTGCCTGCTTTAGGATCCATCGCGCCAAAACATAAGCGATCCAATCGAGCCCATACAATTGCACCGGCACACATTGGACATGGTTCAAGAGTGACATAGAGTGTGCAGCCTTGAAGGGATTTTGATTGGAGGGTTTCGCATGCTGCAGTGATGGCAATCATTTCTGCATGGGCGGTTGGATCTTTGAGGGATTCAACTAGGTTATGCCCCCGTCCCACAATCTGCTTTCCGTGTACAACGACAGCGCCAACAGGCACCTCTCCCTTCTCTTTTGCCTGTTCAGCCTGCTGAAGAGCTGAGTGCATAAAGCGGCGATCTGGTTCAAGCAACCGCGAAAGAGCCATACCCTTTATGGAGTACGCCGCGTACCAATGGACCGTAAAACGAGACCAACCACAAAAAGGATAATCAGGATCGGAACCGCGGCCTTGGCCAAGCCTACGACTAGTCCGAGGATAAGATCAAACAGCAGAATCACTACCAAAGCCACTATTGCAATGATAATCCAGTTTAGAATCCGGTCAAGCCTCATGATATAAGAGTTTAAAAGTCACTCAGGAGACACGATAAAATACTCGGATGCCGTGATAGCTGTTCCATTCTGATTAAATCCACCAATCAGAATTACAGACCGTATCCCGACAGAAATAGCAGTATGGTGGTAGCGAGGTATCATCGCCTGAGAAGGTTTCATGGAAAAAAACTGATCGGTTTGTTCGTGGAGCAGTTCGATTTCCGTAGTAATCTCAGAGGATTCAAAGCGACCACCGAAAACTGCAAACAGTCCGCTCAGAACGGGAGCGGTTGCATGTGCTGTGCGCGGAGTCAGCAGCCCGGGTAATCGGGATAGGGTTCGCCCAGCGTCATGTAGATATTCTATACGCATATTTCCATTTACGGCCGTTCCATTGTCGAATTGGCTTCCCAGTATAAAGTACGAAGCATATGCGGCCTCGGTTACAGTGTGGTCGGCAATTGGATGATCGATGAATGGAGCGGAAGTGATCGTATTCAGTGCGGTCAACCCATCAAGTTCAACCCTGAAAGTACGCAGATCTCTGCGTACCCCAAAGAAAGGATTGGAGCCATAGCGCACATCCCCATAGCCTCCGACAAGGTCGAGTAGCCACTCGCCATTCGCCTCACGAACGATGGCTACATGGTTTGTCCGACGGATTGGCTGCCCCTGTACAGGAATCTCATTGAACGCAGGTTCGCGTCCGGCAGGAGTATAAAGTTCTACGGTTTCAATCAAATCGCTTACTCGGCTGGGGGAGTCGATTCGGCTACCTCCAACAATGAGTATCTGGCCATCTGGAAGCACAGTGGCAGTATGCCCGGTCCGTGGTGTGCGTAAACGATCTTGCATTTGACTAAAGATGCCGGATCCGCGATTCAAGAGGAATGATTCTCCTTGTGCAGGGCTCCCTCGCCGACGGGTTCCTCCGGTAACCATCAGATTCCCGTTGCGAAGGCGTACGAGTGAGTGACCTCCTCTTCCATCTGGCAGTGCAGGTGCACTCTGGGAAATGAGATGAGGCAGGTAAGCCGCGTAGGCAGTATCTCTCTGGGAAACTCCCCCCTGATCGGTTGCTTCCAGGAAAAACGTATTCAGTCCAAGGCGTAGATTGATTGAGGCTTGCCAGTACGTAGGTCCAGGGGGAGCGGGATCCATGGGAACGCCGTTCAGAAGCACTCCTTGCACAGGCCGAAAATGTATGGATTGTACCCGGAGCGTAATAACCCTGGAAGTTTGCACCTCAGTCAAATCAGGCTCAATCACCACAAGCTCCGGCTCGGAGGTCTCTATAAACGGCCTCTCACATCCGAGGAATATCAGTCCAATCAGCCACCAATTGCGCATGAGTCAATTCAATCTTCAAAGAGGGGGGCAGCGTAGGTTACATGATCAAGCATGAGTGCATGCGCGGGTGCTGCTGGACCAGCCTCACGCCGATCCTGGGACGCCAGAATATCCTCCAGATTCTGGATAGATCTTTGCCCACGTCCGATTTCTATTAGGGTGCCAGCCAGGGAGCGTACCATACCATGTAGGAAACGGTTTGCTTCAACGACAAATTTCCAGTATCCAGGTAATGCTTCGGGTTCCCACTGTGCATAGTATACGGTGCAGACACGATTGATCGTTGCACTCCGTGTTCGGCAGAATGCCCCAAAGTGATGGGAGCCAATCAGCAAGTTGCAGGCACGATTCATACATTCATAGTCTAATGCAGCAGGTATAAACAGGCGCTGATTACGGTCAAGTGCCAGCGGAACACTGGAAATATGATAATGATACGTTCGTCGCCTTGCATCGTAGCGTGCATGAAAGCCATCATATGTCCTCGTAGCTGCACGTACGGCAATGGGCGGGGGGAGCAAGCCATTCAATGCACGGACTAGGCGCCGCCATTGATCAGCGGGGATCGGTTGGCATTCAAAGTGAGCCACCTGCCCTCTCGCATGTACCCCTGCGTCCGTCCGCCCGGATCCCGTGATCTGGATTTCATCGCAACGCAGAAACGTTCTTAGGGCTTCTTCTACGTCCTCCTGTATGGTCGGATGAGCCTTTTGTCGTTGCCATCCGCTATATTTTGAACCATCATATTCCAACAGTAGTGCGTACACAGGCATGGAAAGGGGGAAATCAAAAAAAAAAGAGAGGCGAATTTCGACGCATCTTGGCCGCATATTTGTACACGGAATGATTGCTGCTGTTTGCCAACCCTTTTTTCTGAACGACGAGGTATTCGTGATATAAGAGTTGACTTTCTATGGAGCCCACTGACTCAGGTTCAATCCGTCTTAACCGACATCTGGTAAGTCGAAAAAAAGCGTTCTATTCTCTGAATAAAGATTTCAGTGAATACCTCGAGCGCTATGGAAGGCTTCAGACAAGGGGAGTTCGTTATCAGGACCTAGCTAGGTATGTTGAGTCAGTGCCACTTTATGACAAAGATGGCAAGGATACTCTTTGGGCCAGTGTGATTTACCAGCCTAACGAACAGCAGGAGATTGATCGTGACTTGGTCGTAACCTATGCAGATCTACGTGCTCATGGGGATCTTTCCATCATACAGCATCTCTATGTAGATCGCGTGGACATCTGTTTGTATGGGAATACGCTTCCCTACAGGGTTAGGATTGTAAATGCGCTCAATGAGAATTTTGACTACTATTACGTCAAACGAACAGATGCCAATCGTATCTATGGACTTGAGCTTGAACATTTACTTTCCCCAAGCCGGATTGAGTATTTTGTTCGTGATGATACGACGATAGAGGAGCATATTGTGGGGGTTCCGGGTGATGTATTTCTGTCCACAGCGATGCCGGAGAACCGGTTTGATCTGGTCCGCTTGGCCAAGCAGTTTGTAAAATTTGATACCCGCTGCCTCTTACAGCTTTTAGGAGATATGCACACGGGGAATTTTGTTGTTGATATTACTCCAGATTTGGAAAAATATAACTACCGATTCCGCCCCATTGATTTTGATCAACAGAGCCATCACAGGAATATCCAGGTATATCGGCCGCAGGCATATGAGGCCAACGTTCCTTTTGTCGATGCTGTAAAGAACGTACTTCCGCCTGCTTCAATCGAACAATACCGTAAAGAGGAACGGGCATTGATGGCACATCGTGTCCGTGTCAGTGACGGCCGAGTTCAGGCATTACTGGAAGTGATGCGCAAAGATCGTATTGCAGATCGTGATCATGTACAGATCCTGGCGGAAAGTCTGGGTGCATATCACGGAGACGACCAATTTGATACCTGCGAGCATATGGGAGAGCTTGTCTATCACTCAATCATGAGGCTAGATGATCGGTTGACAGGCCAGGAAGTTCGCGCACTTGTAGATGATGTGGCAGGCGAGGATTATTGAAGAAAAGGATTCTGCATTCGCTCAAGCCCAATCTTGGTAGGCGGGCCGTGGCCCGCGTAAACGGTCATCTCATCGGGAAGCGTAAGTAATTGCTGAAAAATAGACTCCATCAGCGTTCCCATATCTCCTCCAGGCAGATCGGTTCTACCGATTGACTGCTGAAACAGTACGTCACCTGCAATCACAAACTGACTAGCGTCATCAACAAAGCAAATGGAGCCAGGCGCATGCCCCGGCGTGTATAGAATTCTCCACTTCGCATTCCCAAACGTGATGACGTCCTGTTCACGAAGCCATTTGCCAGGTTTCGGTACGGGTTTCATGTGCAAACCGTACAGGAGCGCCTGAGCGGGTGCTCCCTTAAGCCATATTGACGTGTCTGGATGGGCCTGCCATAAAAGGTTGAATCTTTTAGATAGTGCTGTGCATCCTAGGATATGATCAACGTGCGCATGCGTGAGCAAAAGATGCCGCACGGTCAGGTGCTTGGACTGGATATATTCGGCGATCTCTAACACTTCTTGATCATTCGAACAGCTTGCATCCACAATTACCGCCTCGGCGTCGTTATGACATACGTAGCTATTGGTAGCGAATGAGCTATGGGTGAAGGTTTTTACATGGGTAATAGACATATAAATCAATGGAATGTGGGAGGTGAGATAATAATTACGAACTCCCCCTTGATAGTAGGTTTTTCACGGTAGCTGTCAAGCAGTTCTTGCAGGCTTCCCCGATGGATTTCTTCGAATTTCTTTGTAAGTTCCCTGGCAATTCCCCCGACCCGCTGTTGTCCCAGCAAATTTATCAGGTCGGTCAGGGTGCGAATCAGCCGGTGCGGACTTTCGTAGAGTACAACGGTACGTGTTTCTGTGCGGATCGCTTCTAGGCGCTGGTTGCGACCTTTTCGTACCGGCAGAAATCCTTCAAACACAAAGCGTTCCGAGGGTAGGCCACTGGCAGTAAGGGCAGGGATCAGTGCGGTGGGGCCTGGTAAAGCCTGTACGGGGATGGTTTCTTCCCAACATAGGCGAGCCAGATAAAATCCAGGATCACTCAGTCCGGGCGATCCGGCATCACTGATTAGAGCAATCTGTTGCCCGGCTTTCATTTGTTCAACAAGTTGTTGTGCGCGTTTGCGTTCGTTATGATCATGGTAGCTGATGGTTGGGGTGCGGATGCCATAGTGCGCAAGGAGCACCCCGGAGGACCGCGTATCCTCGCAGGCGATGAGATCAACTGACTTCAGGATTTCGACAGCGCGAAACGTAATATCTGCCAAATTTCCGATCGGGGTTGGGACGAGGTAGAGCATTACACGTCAATGGATCTCGGGAAAGGAATACGCTGGGGATCTCTATCCGTCATTGAATTTCTGTAAATCATCATCGGTAATGGATGCGATCCGCCCCAAGCGGAGGATTCGCCTGCAGGTAGAGGGGGCTCCACTTTGTATACAATGCACTGGGTGGGTCGGAAATTTATGAATCAATAGCTTCAGGTTTTGCGGCATAACTTGGTCGAACTCGCATGTCAAGGGTCACTCGGATAAATAGCCAGATGCCGACCGCACCAATTAGCATATTCGCACACCACATGCCGAGCCATGGACTGAGTAATTCTCGATCCGCCAGTTTCTCTCCCTGAACCAATGTGATCCAGTAAAAAATAAAAATACCAAATGCTAAGAGGCAGGCGGTTCCAAGTCCACCCCGGCGGACACTCAAACCAAGTGGTATACCAATGAGGACAAAGATGAAGCAGGCAATTGAGATGGAGTATTTCTTGTGAATCTCCACCTGGTAGCGACTGATTGCCATTGCGGTTTGTCTAAGGTTTCTCCCTCTACTAGCAACAGAACTTCGCGCATCCCGCCCAAAATCGCGTGCTTGCTGGTATGTTCGACGGACCTGGTCTGTTGTTAAGCCTTTCAAAACACTGCGTGGAGCGGTTGAATCTGTTCGAAGATCTCCACGAAACAGGAATGGAGAGGGTGTTTCACGTTCGGGGCTCATTGGTGAAATGGCTGGTGGCGTCTCCGATGAGAGGGGGCGCGGCATACTGCTCTGAAGCTCGGCAGTCTGCTCCGCCAGACGGTCCTTCAGAGAATCAACAATTTCAACCATCCGATTCACGGGAGTTGAACGATCAGATCGGTATCCACTTGTTTGAGCATTGGTTTGAAGGCCGAGTTCACTCAGATCCAGGCGTAAGCGAAAACGCTCAAAGGTCAGTTTCTCATACCGCTCAGTTGTCTGTACACCGGCAGGTCGATAGAGCCGATGCATTTCGCCTTCTTCAAGGATCATATCCAGGAAATTTCCCTGTGGGACTAATTCTCCATGTTTTGCACGAATCGTTGATCCATTGGCAATCCCCTGTGTGTAGTCGTAAATGAGAATATCGTATAGGAGATTGCCCTCCCGCTGGCCGACCAGAATGCTGTATTCGTCGATCTCCTGATAGAAAATTCCCGGTTCCAGCTCGAACCCTGGTCGTGCACTTCGAATTGTCTGCCACATATTGAGGGCCCTAAAATTAGATTCTGGGAGCAGTACATTGTTGAAGTATATCATGCCACAAGAGAGAAGGGCGGCAGTGGTAAGTACAGGCCAGGTGAAACTCCAGAGGGTGATGCCGCAATTACGGATTACGATCCATGTACGCGATTCTGCAAGTGAGCCAAAGACCATCAGAGTGGCTAAAAGGGCAGACATGGGTACCGCCAGTACAACCATATAGGCAAGGTTGTAGGTGATCAGTTCCAAAATGAGTCCGATCGGCAAATCCCGGCCAGCTAGATCTGGCAGAAACTTGATCAAAAACTGCATCAGCAAAAGGAATAGCAGAAGTAGCAACCAACCCAGAAATGGGCCCGGGAGCTGTTTCAAAACCATTCGATGAATGAGCGTCATTACTCGGAGGCTACGAGATCAGATGAAAAATGGAACCCGCTTGATCAATGGAAGAGCCACGGTCATTGTCGCAACTGGGCGGTGGAGTGCCTCATAAAACAAGCGTTTCGATCAGATAGTTCAGCAAGCCTGCAACGATAACAGCAAGTTGCACGGTGAAGTCCGTGATGAAACCAAAGCAGTGCATGGAGATCTATACAAGCGTAACAGACACCGACCACGCCGAAGAGTTCTCATACAGGATTTGTGGGTAGGGTGTCCAGTAGCAGCCAAAAGATTCGCGGCCCAGTCCTTGATCGTGGCAATATGTTTGGGGTATCTGGGAGAGAGTGAACCTCAACGTGCTTTATCTTTTAGATCAGGTACTATGTACTATGCCGTTGCCGTGCCTTCTAAGATGTATTTCCATGGTTTGCGTTTCACAGTAAGGATTTAATGGTTTGAAGATTGATCATGGGTCTGATGAATACGATAGGATGACTTCACTAAAATCATGATTGCTCGCGAAGGGGTGGCGTTGGTTGCCATAGCATTCGTTACAGGATTGATTGTGGCGGGACTCATACTCGTGATCCCCGGCGTGCCAAAGTGGTTTGAGTTCGTTTTCGTCCCGCTCTTTTTGCCCGGATTGGGGCTGATGGTTGCCTACTTTTTCAGGGATCCAGAACGTACGGGACCATCAGATTCAGACACATTAATCTTGGCTCCGGCAGACGGTAAAATTTTGGAAATCATTCAGGAGGAAGAACCATGGTTTATTGGAGGGATAGCATGGAGAATTTCGATTTTTCTCTCCGTACTGGATGTTCATGTAAACCGGGTTCCGGTTAGTGGGACGGTACGTCATGTCGCATATAAGCCGGGGGAGTTTCGGGTGGCATGGCATCCTAAAGCTTCCATCTCCAATGAACAGTCTCAGATTGGGGTAGAGCATCTCTCTGGGAGACGGATTTTATTCAAACAAATTGCAGGGAGCTTGGCACGGCGCATTATCTGTCGGCTTTCGGAGGGAGACAAGACCAAAGCAGGCGAACGATTTGGATTGATTCGGTTTGGATCACGTATGGATATCATATTTCCGGTTGATATGCAGGTTAAAGCGAAAGTTGGTGATCGGGTACGTGCTGGGGTTACGGTGCTTGGAATCATACAACCGATCCAGGGCGAATCTGTAGGGATGGAATGAATGAGCAACTGTTAATTGGGGGATTTTACCTGGGTGTTTGGTCAGACCCAAACCAAAACCATGTAGGATGCTCGCACAGCTTGCAGCGCAATGGGAACAGTATCTCTGCGAGGATCTTCAAACTAGGCCTCACGGATATGAGACTAGGGGTGAGCATGGACGCCGGGTTTTATTTGTTTGATCTTCACCGACCATCTGGGCGCGCCCATGAGTGATCGAAAGCGGTCCATTAAGTTGAGTCCTTATCGCCGATCCACGGAGGATCGCAATGGAGCCTCTCAGGCACGCCAGGGGAGTCGGGCCAGTGTCGCAGTTCCGTCTTTCTTTACGCTCATGAATCTATTCTGTGGGTTCGTGGCGATCACCCAGATTCACCAGGGACAATTCGTATATGCGTGCTATCTAATTATTCTTGCGGGCTTATTTGATTTGTTGGACGGAATGGCAGCACGCTTGACACGTGGCGCCAGCCTTTTTGGTGCGGAGCTTGACTCTTTATGTGATGTTGTATCGTTTGGCGTGGCTCCAGCCTATCTGATTTATGCGCGAATGCTGGAGGGCAGCGGAATGTTTGGCCTGATTATCAGTGCTCTGCCTGCAATGTGTTCCGCAGTACGCCTGGCACGATTCAATTTGCAATTTTCGGAAGAGAAAAAACTTGACTTTGAGGGATTGCCAGCCCCCGTACAAGCCTATTTTATCATTGCTATTGTACTCAATATTGATCAGGAAACATGGCTCTCGCGCTTAGGAATACTTGATATGGAGGTACTTATTCCTGTTGTGATACTTTTGTCTTTGCTCATGGTATCTCTGATCCGTTTTGATGGGGTGCCAAGAATTTCATTTGATTATCTTCGCCAGTATCCCATCGCTTCAGGTGCCTATATCATTTCCGTGTTATCGATCGGGTTTCTTCCATATACAGGACTGCTGTTAGTCCTTCTGGTTTATGTTTTGGTAGGGCTTACACGGGCATCTATGCGATCTATTCGAGCGCTTATGGCGTTGCCAAGGTGAACTGCAGTAGCAGGATACTGGCTCCCTTCTATTTTTTAGGGCAACCTATTTGGCTTCAAACCGCCGTATCACAGGTCGAAGTCGTACCCGTAGACATATTCTTCAAACAGTGAAGACACATACAAGTAACCTCCATGCAGGAGGAAATCTGCAGCGGCAATATTTTTTCTTTCTTCCGGGTCATTAATGGGGCGGAAGATGATTTTTCTTGCAAGTTCGTAATTGTCCCCAGACAAATCAAAAATATAATTATCAATCCTATGTGCTCTTGCAACTAGGTAACGGGAGTTTATGAACGTTACCGTCTCTATAAAACTGAAAGTTCCAGGCTCAGAAACTCCGGCGGGAGCTCCACCGGGGATACCTAAAGGCTCAAAATTACGGACATCTTCTCCCTCAAAGCGAATCGTCCGAAGATGCCTAAACTGATCGTCGTAAACAAAGATGTATGGGAGTCCCCTATATGCCAAGGCAATTCGATTCCCTTCAGGAGCAATCGTTACAATGTTGGCGTCTTCTCCTGACCGATCAGGCAGATCTAAAACAGGAAGTAATTCCCCGGACTGAATCCAGGCATAAGGGGGAGAGGCACTGCGAGTACAAATTAACCAATCTCTCTCTGGACATGTCACAAACACATATTCGGGGGAAACCGAGAATCTTCGCTGGTACCTTCTAGAGGAAGAGAACGAATTGACAAAATCAAACTTCTCCGTGAACACCTGTATACGCTCCTGATCCCTAGTGAATACGTGCGAGCCGTTGTACTGCAGTCCGTCCAAATAAGTAAACTCGCCAGGACCTTTTCCGGGTCCGCCAATTTTCCGGCTAAGATAACCATCTGTCCCTACCGCAAAGATGGCTTCAGATTGACGATCAGAGATATAAATACTATCTCCTATCGCGATCATGTTCTGTGGTCTGCCAAGGATTAGCGAGTCAGTCGGGATGCCTAATCTGGTACTAGCAATCCATCTTTCCGCTTCAACATCCGTATTGACCACGAAGTGGGGAACAGAAGTTAATAAGCTGTCAATGATCGGAGAATCTTCAAATCTAGTAAGAGGTGTCTCCCCGCTCTGACATGCTGCAAGGGTCAATAAAAGAGACAATATTCCCACATGCCCGCAACGGAAGAGGGAAGAATAAACGAATCTCATCTATACTATTCTCGACTTACTGTGGAGGTATTGCTCAGTGAGCAACTTATACTACTCAAATACGATGGAAACACCGCACAGACTACCTCCCCAAGCTTCGTCCCTACCACCTTCCCAAGAGCCAGCCTCTCCGCAATCAATTACCATGTCCCACGAATCTGGAGTAACCGTAACAGTGGTTACACACTCGCCATTGTCACAGGTGAGTACAACCTCGGGCCCAGCGCCAGCAGTCTGCCCAGAAAGAACACCCCCGAGGAGGAAAATATGCTTACGCATTCGATACAAAAAAGCTTTTTCATTTTCAAAATGAGTTAGTTATTGTTTGAGACCGAGCCAAAGATAGGAAAAATAATGATTCTAAAAACAGCCCTCAAAAAAAATCGCAATCTATGGGATGAGTTCGAAATCAGGGGCATGGATTACCCCATGTCAAAACGGTCATCGTTTTGGAGGAGATCACCATAATCCGCCAGATCATACGAACGTATCGAAAAAAGACAAGTGGCCGCGGATGATCCGATGAGGGAAAGTTTGACACTGGGATCATGAAGCGATACCACCGTATTTCGTCCTTCTCGGTTGCTTTCAAATTTCGCTTGATCGTATTCCCAGTGTGGTTTAGGCAAAATGAACAGCTGGATATATAACCTTGTTGTGGGAGGATGGCGCGAATGCAACGCAAGCATCATTACGCCTTAATAACCTGGACCGTTTAGTGCCATTTTCCCTCGGTCTGGAGAATTGTTACATGAACGGATATTATGTCATGCTCGCGAGTAAGTGGAGGTTCCACTTTGGAGAACCACTGAATCTTGAATGTTGTCCAAGTGCATCATGGCAGAACAGAACTCCGACCCGTTTGGCCAATTCCCCCGAGTCTCACAGTTGCTTTGGCAGTCTGGATCAAGGCGGATGAAGCAAAGGAACTCAATAAGGATTCCCTGGAAGAGGCAAAGATCTGGGCCGAAACCAGTCTCGAGTGGTGACAGAACGAACGTTCAGGCAAGCTTGTGAAAGTCGCACCACATATGTAGGAATTCCGCCTTCCAGATCCATGTATTCATCCGTCCAGTAGATGACCGGGGGCATTTGCCCCATAAAAATGCTTTTCTGGCCCTGATAGACTTCGAAAGTAGCATCAGTCCCACGAAGGCACCATGAACTGGCTCGGTGTGGGATCAAATCCAGAAAAGATCAAAAGGACGCTCAGCTAGGGATACATGTGCGGGATGTATAGGCGGCGCCTGGAGAAAACAGAATTAAAAGCTTGGGGACGGTGAGGGAAACAAGAGGACGGGTCGACGAACGGGCAAAACACAAACAGGGGTAAGTTCATCCCTCGAGACTGCTGCAGAACCAGAAGCACCATTGGGAGCAGCTCAGCCAGTGGGCATCCAGATCCGAAACCAACTGTAGGACACCCTACATCTGCTACGGAAAACCGAGCGCATCTGGAACACGTCAAATGGGAACGGGGCGATAGGGACAAACTGGCAAAGATACTCCTAAAAAAAACGGAGAAGGTCGTCAGCAGAATCTCAAAAATTGGCCTCATCTCTGACTGCGACCTCGTGGTCGCTAAGCAGTTAATGAGTAAGGGTATAAAAGATGAAGTTAATTGCCATCTGGAAGCTTACCGTTGAAGCAGACCCTAAATTGCGTCCTCCCGGCCATTCCCAGCCATCCCCAATATCCTGGTTATAGCAGATGATAATCATCGGTCTGCCTGCATCATCAAATACAGCGTAGTAGATATCATCTTCTGGTGCAAAACGCATTCCGCCCCAACGCCAGGAGCCGCCGTTTTTCGTGGAAATAGCTGCATCCGGGTCAATATCGTAGTAGATCTGCCATATTGGATGATCAGCAGTTAGCTCGATCGGCTCGCGGTCCGGGTAAACCCGCTTGATATTGTCATACATATTATTCCACTGCGGTCCGGTATATCCGCGTCCATAGTCATGAAAATCGTCAATAATCAAGAACCCGCCCCGGTCAAGATAGCGTCTTAGATTCTCTACCTCTTGTTCATTTGTGCGCCAATACCCGGGCTCGGTCAAGTAGAGTACCGCGTATTCAAAAATAGTGGAATCTTTTAATGAAACCACCACCGGTGGTCCTTCCAGTTGGAGCCCGGTAGTACGGCTGATCGCTTCATGCAGATTATACTCTGCTGTGGGATAGTCCGTAGCCCAAGCGCTTTCTCGGAATCCTGGATGACTCTCATACCAAACGCGTGCAAATTGAAAACCCGCGTCCTGTCCACTTGTAGGCAGCGCACATGCGATGCTCAGGAATAGATAAATTCCCAGATTTACGGCGAAGCCCCGATTGAGCATATTGTTATGGAGGTACTATCGAGTTAGCGGTTCATGACTTTTGCAAATGCATCAAAGAATTGCGACATTTCATCGTCAGTTCCGATGCTTAGACGACACCAATCCAGATAAGGCGGGAACGGGCGTCCAACCAGGATACCATGGGAAGCCATTGATTGCTGAAATTCTTCAATGGGGCGACCGAGATGGAAAAGTACGAAGTTAGTATGCGATTCAACAACGGGGTGCCCAAGCTCCCGTAGTCTGCGAGTGGTTTCAATACGACTGTTTTCGATTTGAGTTCTACTGTAATTCAGAAATCGGCGATCCTCAAGGGAGGCGATGGCAGCCCGGAGCGCCATAATATTGATGTTGATCGCCGTACGGTAATTACGGAGACGCTCTGCAATGTCTGGACGAGCCAGAGCGTAGCCCACGCGTAACCCGGCCAAGCCATAGACCTTGGAAAAAGTTCGCGATACGATTACATTGGCTCCCGCTTTGACAAGAGGTACAGCACTGCTGTAGCGGGGGTGAGTAACCAATTCGTAGTAAGCCTCATCAACCAAGATCACAGATCGCCGGGAAACCCGAGTACAAAACTCGGCGAGTTCGTCCTTGTCACAAATCGTTCCTGTGGGATTATTTGGATTGCAAACAAAAACCAGCTTTACATTCTGGGTTGTTCGGGAATCCATAAGAGTAAGGTCAATACTCTTGTCTGCTTTAAGGGGGACACGATGAACCCGTGCTTCAATGGAGTTTGCATAGTTCTCCAGTCCCTCGTATGTGGGGTGTGCGGTGACGATTTCACCACCACCAAGGCCATATGCCATTGCTGTCATGCGGAGAATTTCACTGGACCCGGCCCCCAAAACGACATGTTCCGGTCGAAGTCCTTCGCGAGCGGCAATCATAGCCTCCAGACTGCGGTAATGGGGGTGAGGATAGAGGTTGGTTTCATCCAGTGTCTCCAACATTGTCGTCCGTACAGAATGACCAGGGGCATAGGGGTTCTCATTGCTGTGAAGACGAATCGGGGTTTGATCCGATCTTTGAGGCGTGGGGGTAAAGCCGGGCAGAAGCGGCAAGGCAGTACCTGCAATACCAAGGCGAATCCAGTCACGACGGTTCATAATGTAGGGGTTTTAAGATGTTGTTGGATAGATGATCAGGGGGCGGTCAGGTGTTCGCAGGGGATCCATGTATTAGTCTGTGCGCTTTGAAAACATGCATCGATGACTCTCATATTGTTCAAAGAGTCGGCAATTGGAGTACAAAGTGGCTCCCCGTCAATTACAGCGGCCGCGAATGCATCACATTGCTCTGAGAATTGATTTGCCGGTCCCAGAGTGTGAATCGTCCGTTCCAGGTCTTGCTGGAGATCCAAATATGCGGGTTCATCTGGAGGGATGTTGAATGGAGTTTGAAGCGTAATCTTCCCTTTACTACCCACAAGTGTGACATGCTCAGCTCTTTGGATCTGTGTCCCACAGACGACAGTGGCACTACCCTGAGCAAAATCCAACAGAGCGGTCGTAAATGTGTCTGTTCTGAATTGAGGATGTCGTTCAGTGTGTGCACATACTCGCTTGGGCTCCGAACCATATAGCCAGCGAGCAACAGAAATTCCGTAGCAGCCAATATCCATGAGCGCTCCACCGCCAAACTCCAACTTATTCCGAATGTTATCTGGATCCCTGTTATCATAGGAAAAGTGAACGTGAACACTTCGCAACTCACCGATATAATTGGAGCGAACCCATTCGCGAGTACGCATCCACTGCGGGTGGTGGCGGTACATAAATGCCTCCGCAATAAGTTGTTTGGGATACTGTCTAGATACGTTTAGAAGACGCTGTACATCTATTTCATTGAGTCCTAATGGTTTCTCACACAACACATGTTTTCCTGCTTCAATGGCTTTACAAGTCCATTCAACATGCAAGTGATTTGGTAACGGGATGTAGATGGCATCAATCGTATCCAGTTGGATCAGGTCGTGATAGGTAGGACAGATTGTGGGAATCTGATGAGTTTCAGCGACTTGCTGTGCTAGGTCAGGATTTCTGGAGGCAATGGCGACTACTGTTCCGCGTTGGCTATCCTGAATAGCGGGAATCACTTTCTGTTTCGCAATGCGGGCGCTTGAGAGGATTCCCCAACGAAGACTTACTCCATTCATGATTGGTAAATTCAGCGTGTGAAATCAGTGAATTCTATGCGTGAGGGAAAACAGCTATAGGTGCCTGTCTGAGGATTCTCAACTGACTTAAATGCTATAGTATCCAAAGATTGTACTAAATGGATATGTGGGATTGTTGGATAGGGGCGGGCATACGGGGAGTTGTACAATGGTCCACATAGTGAGATTGGGATCTCATTTGAGAATAGATGAAAAAATAGAATTACGAAAAAAGACCTGTGTTCGTATCCCATGAGAAATCACGCAGAGTAGACTAAAGTTGTCCGATAAGGCTTTTATGGCCACTGTTTTATCTGGAATCAGTGTATATCAACTGTCTTTGTTCAGACACTATCATAAGATCTAATGGAGTACTTTTCTTAATGCGTCCCCACAGGTGAGTCGGTCAATAAAGTGATTCTTATCTCCAAAACGGACTATATTCGATCGTTTTCTCAGGAGGGTTCTTTGAGCTTTGGGCAAACTACCTGATACTAGAACGGCCCGAAAATTTTGAACATCCACAACCGAAGTCCACTCTTCAGCGATGTTGGTGGCAGCCTGAAGTTGTTGTGCAGATTTTTGGACATTCGGTTCCCCCTTCTTCATCTCTATTGATATGATCCAACCGCCAGAATCGTCCGATGCAAACAAGAAGTCAGCACGTTTGGAATCATCTGCTGTTTCGATCTTATCCAAGTCAATGATCACATTCGGCCTTGGAAGCTTGTCCTTAAGGAGACGGCATCCTTCTTTCTTTAGCGGGAGACGGTGGATAGCTTCTTGTGGAGCGTGTTTCCCGAAAAGAGCAACAACTGTATCCATATTAGCTGTCAAGCTGACGGGAAATCTTCGCCCAATTGTTATGCAATGCAGTTGCAACATCATCAAAACCTGTGGGGTAAAGCCCTGATTCGTCAAGATCTATCTGCGACACGGTTGAGCCGCTAGGGAGGGTTCCTTGTTGAAACAGCCAAGCGCCTACCTTGTCTGAATGTAGCGCAACTCTACCCCCGTCAATTTTAACACGTTCAGATAGTGGTAGGTCTGATAGCCTGACTAAGTTCGCCAGCTCTTCCAACACCCATTCGCTATGAGTGGTAATAATGATGCGAATTCCCGCATTCACCATTGCCGCCAGTTGACGCGTGAATTGAACTTGTATAGAGGGGTGCAAATGAGATTCAGGCTCCTCAATAATCAGTACATCACCGGGGCTAACTTGATGACGTAGGTACAGCAGAACAGGGGCAAGTTCCGATACCATTGACGATGCATTATTTAGTGGCAAGGTCTCGGGCCACCCACTCCGGCGGTAACTGAATTGAGGATAGTTTGTTGTTTCTGATCTTTCAGTTTTTATAGAGCCATTTAGTATATCTTCCTCAATTTCGTCACAAATTTCGAGAATGTCTTTGTGCCAATCAGTATTTTGTCCCCGAAGTGAAGGATCATCAATAGCTATCAATTTTTTTAAAAAATCTACAATGATTCCAGAAAGAAGTGGCATATCTCGTATCTGATCTATCTCAGTCATTGCAATATTGCCCAAGGCTGCACTGACCACCGCCTTGTGCGCATGCATGATTCCTGTTCGGTCTGCGGGGAGGTAATAGGCAGATTGGGCAAATGGCTTGCAGACATCACGAGCAAGATATTCTGCCATGAGGGTTAGCAAGCGCATTGCTGTACGATCAGATTCAAAAGAATTTCCGAATAATTCTCTCTGCAACGAAAATGGCCGTATCCACAGACGGTGAAACATTGCATTGATAAAATCCTCCCGAAGCTTTAGCACCATTCCCTCGGGGATGATCGTCTCAAACGCTGTTTCGTCGGATCCCAAGGTCAAGCGATGTTCAGGAGCTTTGCCGCCATCAACCGGCATTGCACGTAAAATGATGTGAGAATCGCCATTCACATCCCAGCGGCGAAGTGATTTTGCTTCAAGACCAAAACACCTGCCAATTTCGTCTTCTAGCCCAGTGCCAGATATATTGCGAAACTTTTTCCGTAAGGTGGCTGCAAGTTGTTCTGTGAGTATAATTTCATCTTGACCCTTGAAGCCATGTGCTTCATACAAAGTCCATCGACTATCCATTTTCTTCTGCAAATCTCTCAGATCACAAAGGGTATCCTGTGTAATGGAGTCTTGAGGTGCTGAGAAAAAGCTTCGCGGATAGCTGCCAAAGTAGCGATGCAGTGCATAGATCAGGATCGCCAAATACGACTTTCCCGTGTTACTTGGACCGATGAATACGGATAACGGGTGGAGTTTGATATCCGCCTTCTGTATTGGTCCAAAGTTCGTTACCGTAAGTTCAGGATGATCTCCAATTGTGGCCATATGTGAGTCACCACTATATCTTTGTGAATTCTGTCAGAATTTTGTGTACAAAAAAAAACTGGTAGAATTTTCCCCGATTCCACGACTCAAGAACAAAGAAAGATTCGCACTTCAACAAATATAGTAAAAGCGATCTTAGAGGAGATGTTGCAGAGGGATCCTGCGGGGCTGGGAATCCATATCACGAAGAAGCCCGAGACAGAATGCTTTCCTAAGATGGTTGCTTTTATGGGCGGGTAGAGTCTCCACAATTAGTGAAATTAGTGAGAAAAACTTTGCTTTTTTGATGGTACAATTTCAGGGACATCCCGCTCATCTCTGATAGGGCTTAGGAACCGGGGACCTGATTCTGTCCGCTCTTCCAGCACTAAGTACGTGTATCAAGTGAAATTCAGGAAGTGCAATAAACACTTTCTGAGCTTCACTTCCCGTACTGGGGCACTGATATGGATTTGGTAATATAGCTCGCAATCTAGGGGCTTCACAATTTAAATGGCATGGTGTCAGATTGGGCTACTAATCAATTTTTCGGACCTTGATACTGCGGAAGTGAACCTCATCTCCATGATCCTGCAAAAGGATATGACCTTGCTGCCAGTGTCCGAATCCCTCCCAAATAACATATTTGCTTCTAGCTATCAGGGCATCAAAGACGGGAGTTCCACGCTCATACTCCACGACTTTACGATCATTGAGCCAATGCTCTACATGTGCACCCTTGAATTTGGATTGCGTCATTCGACTTCCGGTAACAGTATCATCTACTCGTGTCCCGGTCACAACAATGCGGGCCCGATTCCATTGACCGGGTTTGTGAACGGTTTTTCCCTCATGTGCTGGAATCAGGTCGTAAAGGGATCCCAGAGTTCGGTTACCAGCAGCCCCCTGCGTGGCATCAGGGTGGCGCTCATCATCGAGGAGCTGGTACTCCAGGCCGATGGCAGAAGCATCACTACCATACGATTCGGTGATATAGTATTTGATACCGCTGTTTGCTCCTTCGGCAAGCTTAAAATCCAAGCTGAACTCAAAGGTGGAGTATTCATCAACGGTCACGATATCTCCTCCGTAAGCTGCCTCAGCTCCCCCAGAGGCCTCAACCGTCAGGACGCCGTCCTGAACTTTCCAGCCTTTCTCTGGGAAAGTTTCCTTACCTGCCCCTCGCCAACCATCTGTAGTCTTGCCATCAAATAACAGAGAAAATCCCTGTGCGATCTCCTGTTCACTGAGTGAATTAGGCACGAGGTTCACCACGTAATTGCTTGTCCAGTCACGAGGTGTGACGTTTTCATCCATAATTCTGATATTTCGCCAGCGTACATTACGTCCAGACAGTTCTGATCGGTCGACACTGTGTACCTGCAGTGCGATAAAGCCCGAAGCAGTCATGTTATCATAGAGTGCAGCACAGGCCACATCGTTCACCCATGTTCGGATGGAGGGGCCGATTGCTTCGATATAGTAATGATTCCATCCCTGTGGATTAAAAGCTCCACGGCAGTCTTCATTTGCTGAAAGAGGATATAACCAGCCCCTTCGGGCCTCGTCATAGATACCTCCACTCCAGGCTCGGGGACTAGGATCAATTTCTACTTGGTATCCATGAACCCGGCCGTTCAAATAATCCTCTTTGGATTCGCTCCGAATTTGAATACCGGAATTGATCTCAGGGTCAACCCATACTTCGACACTGAGCGCGAAATCACCGTAGGACTGCTTGGTAGCTAGAAATGTATTAGGGGTGTTTTCGGAAGTCGTTCCGGTAACTTCGCCATTGGAGGCTACATAGGTCGCTTCGCCTCCGAGTTTTTCCCATCCAGAAAGATCGTCTCCATCAACAAGTGAGGTCCATGTCTGCGCATGACCAGTTGATACGACACAAAAAGTGACTAATGAGAGTGTGAGTATACGTAGCATGATAGAGAGAGCATGTGAGTTGTAAGTATAAGATAGGGAACAGAGCTTCATAGGATTGATGTTTTGTATCTTTAGCCGTAGGTAAGAAAAGAAAAATCGATATGATTACGAGGAGAGATTTTTTAGCTCAGTCAGGAGGGGGGATCATTATGGCAGGTCTCCCCAAAAAAGTACCAACCATTCAGGATGCGATCAATTTGATCATGGCTGAAATCCCGGGAGCACCGTGGGATTCAACCGTAGATACGATCAAATCGGGAGATCCATCCCAGCCGCTGCGCGGCGTTATTACTACTTTTCTGGCGACGCATCAAACGATTGATTATGCGGCGCGGCATGGTGTGAATCTGATCATCACGCATGAGCCTACATACTATAACCATCTGGATGAGACGGATTGGCTTGAGAAAAATTCGGTGTATCAAAAAAAGCGAAAGACTCTGGAAGATCATGGGATTGTAGTGTGGCGATTTCATGATTACTGGCATGCATACAAGCCGGATGGCATTGCTACGGGTGTCCTGAAACTGCTCGGCTGGGAGGCATACGCGGAGGCGGAGCAACCTCAATTGTGTCGAATTCCTCCTATATCACTGGCGGAACTGTCCCAATTTATGAAGGCAAGGTTCGGTGCGAAGCGGATTCGCGTAATGGGCAATGCGGGGATGTCATGCAGTAGGGTAGGGCTACTGGTCGGAGCCGTGAGCGGAAGACGACAGATTGAGGTGCTTTCTGAAGTGGATGTCCTTGTGGTCGGAGAAGTGCGGGAATGGGAAACAACAGAGTATGTCCGTGATGCGAATTGGCAGGGGGATCAGGAGAAGGGGCTGATTGTGATTGGGCATGCACTCAGTGAAGAGCCGGGGATGTCGTGGCTGGCTGAGTGGCTGGAACCAAGACTGCCCAATACAATCGTGGTGCATCAGCCTAGTGGTGATCCGTTTTATTTCATTTAGCTAGGGAGAATACGAGGCAGATATTATGATGGGCTCGTGTTCATATCTACTCAAAACTCGGGTTTTAATTTGTATTTCGTGGTTGTGCTATTGTTATTTCATACGCTCTAATTTCGCCTAAATCGCAAAAGATCGTGTATGAATGTGCTAAGCGCGGCGAGAATTGAACTGAAATTTGAATATTTACGGGAAACTCAAAAAAAACACAGAATTTTTTGGAGATATGATTCTATTGTTTGTATACTTGGGGCGCTTGATGTCCATAACCAAAATTTTTCAAACATGAAAACTCTTAAAATGTCTTTATCCTTGATGTGCCTACTAATGACGGCTTTGCTGCTTGTACTTGTGGGAAGCCACACACATCAAACAAGTCAGGCTGCTTCTCTTGAAGGTTGTATCGCATGCATAGTATGTGAGGGGAGGGATGGCCATAAGATGGCTTGTTGCATGGGACTCTCGGAGTGTGGAGATATGGGAGAAAGCTACTCGTGTGATGGTTTTGTTTTCAACTGTGACGGCGATATACTCGACGAGCCCGACTGATAGATCTCACTAGACTCATCAATCATAATCATTTCCAAATGAATATGTACTTAGCAAAAAAACTCTATTGTCTTTGTGTGTTGCTGCTGTCATCACATCTTTTATCCTGCTTCGCTCTACTGATGTTGCTAGTGCTGAGGGAGCTCCGTGCATGGTTGGTGTTGAGTGCCCCTGTGGAGGTATGACCACATGTTCAGGCGATTCTTGTTACGGCAATGTAGAATTGGGTGCTGTCATATGTGATGGGAAGGTTAGTTTTTGCCGCATGTGTAGGCGCCCCCCTAGGCCCATAATCGCATAGGATCAGCCTGCGAATTCAAACTAATCATTTGTTCTAAATGCAAGGCTACTCGCTATTTCGGACACTGATGACAGCGGTTGGTTTTGCGGCTGTTCTGGCCTGTTCCTCTGGATGTTCTGCTGAGCGTGGAAGCGTGCAAGAGACCCCGCTGTTAGCAACCGACTTTGTGGAGGCTGTGGGGCAGGACTATTTCATGGAGCATGTTTGGACAATGCAGAAGGCTGGAGATATTTTCTACCTGAGCGGGGATGGTTATCCCTATATTTTTGCACTGGACGATGATCTAGAAATAATTCGTACCATAGGTAATGGTGGAAAGGGCCCAGGTGAGTTTTCTGACTGGCCAAATAGTTTTTATGTGACCGAGGATAGAATTTATGGTTACAATGCCGGGTCTAACCAAATTCATGTTTTTTCACTTGAAGGAGAGCATCTGTACTCTGTTCGTTTGGATCCAAAATATAAAATTTGGTACCATGGGCTGTCGGTAGATAAGGAGGGACATGTGTATGTTGCTCCGATGTTGCCACAAGATCCACACGCACTGACGAAACTGGATTCTTTAGGCACGGTCTCTAAGACCTTTGGAGAGCTTCTTGAGACTTCGTACTCTGAAATGTTGAATCGCCAACTAAATGCTCGGCTCGCCACTTTAGTTAACAGGGAATATCTGTTAACGGTAGGTCTTGCTGTTCCATTGGTTGAAAAGTTTTCGCTTGATGGCGAATTGATTCAATCTTCAGATTTATCAGACGTGCCGTACTTCTCTGAAAGGATGGAGGAGGCAAAGGATCATTATTCACCAAACCTTGATGGTCCGGTACCCACAGTTACTCTTGTTCGCTGTATTGCTGCAACCAGTACAAGAATGTACATAATGCCGATTCAGGCTTATCCTGACAATAGTGGAGCACGTGTGAATAGGCTTTTGGAACTGGATTTAGAATCGTTGGAGCTTTTGCGTACTTACAGCTTGTTCGATCATCTTGGAGAACCGCTACGCTGGGTTACCTCACTTGAGTTTGTATCTGAGAAGGAATTGATACTATTCCATCATACAGACGGGATATTTTATCGATATACGTTGCCAGACTAGTTCCCTCAGTAGTTCAATAAGGGAAGATATGGACTCGCTGTGTTTGTATTGGTTGCTTGAGAAATAAAGTTATGAGCAGGTCACGGGATAAGCTACATGTTGTCTTGTTGTCAGTCTTTCTCTGTCTTTGTACAGCGTTTATTGTCTTCATATTAGTTCGAGAAGACAACACTGAACGAGAAGTTGTGCAAAACAAAATGAGTGAGGCGGGTGACAGGCGAATGGAGTTAATCGCTGAAACACTAGAGGGAACACACGTTGATGTCAACGATGATGCGGCCTTTCTTGTCGTATACACGGATCGAGACTGTGGGACATGTCTCAATGAGATGATTAATCTAGTTGAGCGAATTGCTGCAGAATTTGAATTATCTATTTTTGTCATGAACCGATCCGGCGAAGGACAATTCCCGATGGATGACTTAGTACATTTAGATAACACGATAGAGCCAGAATCGAAGCTTAGAAATGTTCCGACCCCCGTTTTAGTGTACTTGGATCATACCAAAGAAATAAAGGCATCGTTTATTAGCACCTTATCTGACGACCGAAATCGGGAGACAGCCTTTTTAGATATAGTTCGCAAATTGACATCTGGATAAGAAGCTCTTTCGGAAGAATATCCATATACATCTCATTCTGAACGGTCATATTTCCAGTGGAACGTCTGAATCCGTCGCTTTGTCACATTGACTATACCGTACACGAGAGAGAACCCAGCCAAACAATTAGAGCGTTGGACACCGTACTCCCTATTGCAGCGAGTAGAGTAATGTATTGGTTTGCTACACGGTCAAACAAAAAAGATGAATTCCAGAACATAGGCCCAAAGTCTAGACAGACATATTCAATCTGGGTACTGAAACATTATTAGACATGAGTCACAGAAGGATTATTTAAGGTGATGAAAATGGACCGACAAGAGGTGGAGAAGATGCGAGTCGTAAGATATCTGCACATTCCGACTATGTGTCCCACTTACACCGAATTGAGATCTCACCTCCGGTGGATTGCTATCTCATTTCGAGCGGATTGGGTATCCCGCTTGACCGGAATAAGCACCTTCGCTCCAGTTACATTTTTTCTTTTGATGTCTTGTACAGCACCCGTCTCAACAGGGATTTTTGACGGACTTACCGACGTTGGAAATCCTTCTCTGAAGGGGAGTCTAACCTTTGACCGTAATACGGAGGCGTATACGGTCACTGGTGGTGGTGCGGATATTTACGGGACCCGTGACGAGTTCTTTTTTGCCTGGAAAGAGGTGACGGGAGACCTTGTCCTGAAAGCGGATGTGGAATTCACAGACACGACAGGTCATCAGTATCGCAAGGCAGGATGGATGGTTCGTGAGAATCTGGATGCAGACGCTGCTTATGTGGATGCCCTGATCCATGCGGATGGACTCATTGCCTTGCAGTGGCGTTCGGAGCAAGGAGGAGAAACCTACGAAGTCACAACACCAGTTTCTGCTCCGGCTACACTCCGCCTTGAGCGCACAGAAAACTTGTTCACACTCTATCTGGATAGACCCTTACAGAGGACTGTCGTTGTAGCTAATATCACGGCAGAATTACCGCAAACCGCGTATGCAGGGCTAGTGGTTTGCGCTCATGATTCCACTGCCCAGACAACTGCCCGTTTCAAGAATGTTTATTTGGAGGAGAACGAAGTGGTTGGTGAGCGAATTGTAGAAAGCACACTCGAAATCATTGATAGTCAGACTGGTGAGCGCCAGATTGTTCGCCAGGCGGAGGAGCATTTTGAAGCCCCGAACTGGTCGCCGGATTCACTCACACTACTCTACAATAGCGCAGGGCGCCTATATCATATGCCCCCCACCGGCGGAGAGCCCCAAATGCTTGAGACCCAGTTTGCTGATCGGTGTAACAATGATCATGGGTATTCCCCTGACGGGACAGAAATTGCACTCAGCCACAACACGTCGGATCAGGGGTCTCTGATCTACATCATGCCTTCCACAGGTGGGCTACCTCGGTTGGTTACTGAATTAGGGCCATCCTATTGGCACGGTTGGTCACCCGATGGACAGAAGCTTGTTTATTGTGCACCAAGGAATGGCAATTTTGATGTATATGTGATTGGGCGGGATGGGGGCGAGGAAGTACGGCTGACAGATGCCGAAGGCCTTGATGACGGGCCGGAATATTCACCGGATGGTCAGACGATCTATTTTAATTCCGTACGCACGGGCCAGATGAAGATCTGGCGGATGGATCCAGATGGTGGCAATCAGATGCAGGTGACCCCAGACGACGAACACGGAGACTGGTTTGCACATCCATCTCCGGATGGCAACTGGATCGTGTTTTTATCCTACGATAAATCTGTAGAGGGGCATCCTCCGAATAAGGATGTAAAACTCCGAATCATGCCCACCGATGGTAGCGAGGACCCCAAAATCATCGCCCATTTATTCGGGGGCCAGGGAACGATAAACGTTCCCTCATGGAGTCCAGATAGCCGTCATTTTGCTTTTGTCAGCTATCGCCTGGTTGGTCAGAGTAGTCTGGATTAGGGCGAGGCATCTGTGCCTCCACTGTGCTCCGCCATGTCTCCAACTGGCGCAACAGGTCCTGGGTTAAACCAGGTTCAAATTGGCTGATATCTATGGTTTCTCCCGGGTCCGATTCGAGATCATAAAGTTCGGCGGTATCGTTCTCGAACCATTCAATAACCTTATATCTCCCGGAACGCACCGCTCCAGAGGGGCGGTTGGCGGAGCCATGATAGTGGGGAAAATGCCAATACAGAATTCTTTCGGAAACTGGCGCAGTGATGAGATCTATGCCTGAACTTCCCCCCTAATTTCCCTTCCCATCGGTTGGATTAAGGTTTAAGGTTGCCCATTGAGTACTCAATGGGCAATAATTTGTACCGTGGCCCTTGATATTCGGGGCATTTCACGGTTTTCCCCTTGATTTCTTCTCCCAAAACAGGCGTTTCGGGGTATTCGGCATTGATGTTTATGTACCCATGTATTCTGAACCGTTTTTTCGAGGAATTGAACCGAGTTTTTATGTATTATCCCCAATTTATGCGTATATTAATCCAGAAACTTACTTTACATATGTACCCATGTATGTCGCCAAAATCCCCAACCGAAATTCCAATCCCACCTGGCTCATTCGAGAATCCAAACGCGTCCAGGGCAAAATCGTCAAAACCACACTCGCCAATATCTCCAAACTCCCCGTGGACGTCATTGAGGGGCTTCGGGTGCTCTTGAAGGGAGGAACCGCCGTAAACTCCATCCAAGATGCCTTCACCATTCAAAGCAATACCCCGCACGGACACGTTGCCGCGGTCCTGGGAGTCATGCATCAACTGGATCTGCCTGCATGGATTGCCCCGAAGAATTCCCGCTTCCGTCGACTGGTGCTCGGCATGATCGCCGCACGCGTGATCAAGCCGGCCAGCAAACTGGCCACCAGTGCCATGTTGGATGTGCGCACGGCGGCCTCCACGCTCAATGAAGAGCTTGGACTCAAATGTGTGGACGAGGAGGATCTGTATGCGGCCATGGATCAATTGGTCCAACACAAGACCGCGATGGAGTGCCGTCTCGCCAAACGGCATCTCAAGGAAGGTGGCATGGTGCTCTATGATGTCACCAGCAGCTACGTGGAAGGCCAGCAGAATGAATTTGCCGCCTATGGCTACAACCGGGACAAAAAGCGGGGCAAGCAGCAGATCGTCATTGGTCTGATGACCGATTCAGAGGGCTGCCCGGTGTCGGTGGACGTTTTCCGCGGCAATACCGCAGATGTAAGTACGCTCAGTGCACAGGTGAAGAAGCTTCAGCAGACCTTTGGGCTTCAACAAGTGGTGTTGGTGGGGGATCGGGGAATCCTGCAGCAAAAGCAGATTCAGGAAGAGTTGATCCCCGTGGGACTCGACTGGATCACCGCCATGAAAAAGAATGAGATTCGTGCGGTGGTGGAACAGAAACAGGTGCAGATGAGCCTGTTTGATGAACAGGATGTAATGGAACTACACAGTGATCTGTATCCAGAGGATCGGATCGTGTTATGCAGAAACCCCTTGCAGGCCGAGAAGAGCAAGCGACAGCGGGAAGAACTCCTGATCAAGACCGAGCAAGCCCTGGATGAAATTGTTGCAGCCACCAAGCGTGAGCAGTGCCGGTTAACGTGCAAAGGCAAAATTGGCGTACGCGTCGGGCGGGTAATTGGAAAATACAAGGTCAGGAAGTTCTTCACGCTGGAGATTGAGCAGGAACACTTTGCCTATGAGCGCAATGCGGCGGCCATTGCGAAGGCAGAACGGCTTGACGGCTTGTATGCGATCCGCTCCAGTTTGAAACAGAAGCCGGAGGCGACCGAATTGGTGGCGAATTATAAGCGTCTGTCCACGGTGGAGCAGGCCTTTCGCACGATGAAAACAATCTCGTTGCGCGTACGTCCAATTCACCATCGCAAGAAAAACCGGGTGATCGCGCATGTGTTTTTATGCATGCTGGCCTACTATGTGGAGTATCATCTGCGCCGGAAGTTGGCCCCCATGTTGTTTACTGAGGATGATCCAGCGGGGAAAGCTGCACAGCGCAAGAATGCCGTGGAACCGGCCAAACCCTCTCCCCGGACGAAAAAGAAAGCCCGCACCAAACGAAATCATGAAGGAGAAAAGGTCATGAGCTTTGCCGAGGTGATGGACGAACTCGCGGGGCTTTGCCGTCTGGTTGTTGTACCAAAAATCCCCGCAGATAAATCCCCGGAAGTGATCATGGTGGAGAAAATTAGTCCTACCCAACAGCGGGCACTCAAACTTCTAGGCATCAAGCCGGTGTAGCCCTTTGGTTCACAGAATTGAGGCAAAGCCCCCAGATACCCCCCGCTGAGGAGGGTCAATTTATCCCCAAAATATCCTAAATTGGTGGGGAATATCGTATATTGGAGAAACCAGAAAGGGGGGAAGTTCAGCTATGCCATCTACAACTGCAGGGTTTTCGATACCAGCTAATGCGGTGATGGTTGGGAGAAGGTCGTCTGTCGTGCCCGGTTGATCCATAGTCGGGGGCATATCCTGGAGCCCCCGAATAATCAGTGGAATACGGAGTCCACCCTCATACAGCCAGCCCTTGCCGGCGCGAAGTGGTAGATTGGAGGTTGGAGCCCACCTGCGGTCTCTGCTCAATGTAGATAGGCCTCCGTTATCAGAAGTGAATACGACAATTGTATTTTTTCGAAGTCCGGTTTCGTCCAATGCCTGCAGGATTTGTCCAACGCTTTCATCTACCGAGGCAATCATGGCTGCATAGGTCGCATGGTCCTGCGTTGTGCGTGTTGCACCACCGAAGAGTTCTGGTTTAAAATCCGTACGCATATCCGAAGAATGGAAGCGTTGGATATCCTGGGGTTTAGCCTGTATAGGTGTATGCACCCCGTAGTGGGAAAGTACCAGGAGGAATGGACGTTCCCTGTTAGATGTGATTACATCTATGGCGAGGTCCGTGAGCCGGTCTGTCAAATAGGTGCTGTCTGGGTCCGTTTCAAGGTCGGGCACATTTGAAGCCGTGAAATTTACATTGGTATAAGGTACGAAGTAGGATCCGGGTTGTCCCGCATCATTGGATGCAAGTACTGTTTCAAACCCCTGATATTCAGGCCTGAAACCTTCGGTACCCAGATGCCATTTACCAATGTAGGCGGTGTTGTAGCCAGCTCCCTGGAAAATGTCTCCCATGGTCATCTCTTCCAGCGGAAGTGCATGCCGATACTCGGCCTGGAGAAGCCGGTCGTTTGCCATCCCGCCGATCCAGTTTGTAATCTGGAGTCGCGCTGGATGCTTGCCAGTCATAATGCTAGCACGTGTCGGAGAGCAGACAGGGCTAGATGCATAAAATTGAGTAAAACGAGACCCTTCGGTCGCCAAACGATCTATATTAGGGGTCTGATAAAAGGTGCTCCCGTATACGCCGGTATCCTTCCATCCCAAATCGTCAACCAGGATGACCACCACATTGGGCGGGGTTGCTTCGCATGCAGTCAAAAAAAGGAGCAAAAGACAAAATCGCTTCAAAACGTAACAAGTAATGTTTCGGAGGTCTCAAGTGTCGTTGGTTGGACACCGGTCAGGGATGTTTGGTGGGAAGCCTGATCCCCAAGAATAACGGTATAAGAACTGTTCACATCAAAGACCTTCGCTTGAAACGGCAGGGTTGCAAGGCGGATTGTGTAGACAGTGTCCATGCTGCTTTCGTCAACCAGTGTCAGTACGGGTTCTGCGAGTCCCGTTACATCAATAGGAGGTAAATATCCGGCTGCTTCTCGGCCATAATTGCTTTCCTGCGCGACCGTAACCGGCCAGCCAGGATACTGATAAGCATCTTCATCGGATGGGTGAATCCAGCGAGGCCATGCTTCGGCGGTAATCGTGCGAGAGTCACGGTTGAATCGGATAATCCCGTAACCAGGAACACGGTCGTAGAGTGCCTCTGGAGTGCGTCCGCTTCGGACCGGATTAGCAACCGCGTGTACGGTCATGCGATTCCCGAAGCCGTCAAGGTGCTCACCCGTATAGGGAGGAGCATCCGGTTTGCGATTAGCTCCAGGGTTCGGCGGGAACCAGCGTCGGGGCCATACATTCGCAATCGCGGGAGAGATAAAGGCATTCGGGCCATCCCCAAACTCATCAATCCCGTACTGCACAAAGCTGCCAAGGTGTTGATCTCCTGCTACGTGAAAGGCGAATCCCTTGCGGATTGCCTTCAAGGCGCGATTGCGCCCACTTTGTGGCCACCCGTTTGAATCCATGTCTGTCCCCAAATGGTCATCATGAATGTATTCTCCGGGTTCGGCATACCGCATTTGTGGAACGACCCGATCATCAAAAGATCCGCTGGGAAGTGTGGCAAGATTACTGAAGAGTGTCTGGGAGAGCATGACTTTCATCCAGACATCGTCAGGATATTCATGCGACCATTGGTTTAGGAATTTAAGCTGCCGAGGTCCTAAGAGATGTGCTTCAGTGACTGTAGTTGCATCATAATCACGATTCTCCGGCCAGCCATTGCGTACTTGGGCTTCTGGAAGAACAAGTCGGGGAGCAGATTTCCACATCCGATCTGCAACAATTGCAAAGCTGAGATCACCATAGGTCAAATCCGTGTAATACACACTGATATTCTGCTCAATTGGTGTTGGATCAAAGGGGTCGGGCAGGTGAGACACCTGTGTATTATGGACCATGTTCACAAAGTGGGCATCCATGATATAGCCACCATTATCGGACTGGGGCCGCCAGGGCCCGTCTGCTTTCTTACCCCCATGTCCCCATATATTCCCATGGTATACATCATGATCATCTGGGATGGTAATGCTTGGGCGGTCCCGCATTAAGTCTCTGAATGACCAGATAAACCGGTACCAGTGGTAGTGATAGTCCAGGACTGCCTTATCCAGAGGGGTTCGGATAATCCCCGCGAGGCCGCCTTCATAAATCTGATCTCCGGCAAAGAAGAGTAAGTCAGGATCATGCGCAGCTAAAGAAGTGGTGAGTTCGTTGTGTGGATACCAGATCGTACTGTGGTTCCATACCAGATCACGGCCTTTGGAAATATGCTGACAGTTCAGCGAGGCCAGAATGAACTCCTGATCCTCAATTTTTGGTGCACGTATCGTACCGGTATAGTATGCAGTCTCCGTTCCGCTTGCAGTTTGTAAATCATAGGTCAGCCGGTAAGGGGTGTCTGTGCTTGCATGGAAGTCATCTACGCGGAGTGTAGAAGTGTAGCTGTCTGGAACAATGGTTGCTGTTGCCGAAGGGGTCCATGTCCCGTCAAGCATCAGATCCAGTCCGACTGCAGGGGTATCCATTTCCGAAAGAGGCGGCATTTGCGCGGTCATCTTTAGCGTGCCTTCACTCACGGTGTACTGAGATGACAGAATCGGGCCAAAGCTCCGGTTCTCATCGTGTACAAACTTTGAGCCCCCAATCATCCAGTCATTGAACCAGTAGCCCTGGCCTTCCATGAGGGGACTGTTATGGCTTACGAGCGCGACATTGCCGACAAAATAATGGTTCGGCAATCCGGTATATCGAGCTTCAGACAACTGCTCATTGGTTTCTGGGTCCGAGGCGGCAACCAGAAGATCAAACGTATCTCCAGATGGTTGGGCCTGGATATCCAGTTTAACAGAACTCCCGGCGGGAACGATACCTGTAGACCATTCAGCCTCAATGAGCGGCCATGCTTCAATGGAAATATCAGCTCGCGGGCCTTTGGGGGCATCGGCACTGGTATTTGAGCGGGCAATGATTTCTCCTTGGCCGTCGATTCCCACAATTAACCCTCCATCCTCACCGGGCCAGTGATGAACGAGGCTTGAGATTCGCCAGTCTATATTCGGGTCTCCGGCACCGAGTAGAAAACCAGACCATGTATTTGCATGGATGCTGTCCACAGGATTTAATGCACCGGTTTGCACCGACATTCTGAACTCGCCTGCCTGTTCCCCCAAATAATGGGTAAGAAGGTGCAGCGTCCGCATTGGTTTGGCGCTCCTTCCCTCAATGCATTCAATCCGGTCGTTGGCATAGTGCCAATCCATCAGGCGGTTGGCATAAAAATCTGCTCCGATCCAGACGCGTTTGATGTCATTTGGTAGAGAACCCGTCACATTCATCGACGGTGAAGAGCAGCTGGACACAAGAAATCCAGCGACAAGAACCGCTATGGTAGGTCGAAGCATCGCAGTAGAACCAGTTTCTGTAAAACTATACGTTATCATTCCTTCGATCTTTGTCTCTGTTCAACAAGTCTCGCAGTGTTAAAGCTAGAACTCCCCCAAATCCAAGCGGAATTGACAGCCAAGCCGGACCAAATAGAATCGCCGCTACAGCAGTAGCAATCATAGACAAAGACACGATCGTAGAAGCCATCAATCTATGTCTGGTGATGGTTGTCTCTTTCTCAAGTGCATCACTCTCCAGTGAGAGGCCTTTTTCTGCAAGGCCAATAATTCGATCAGCTGCACCGGGTTGCATTTTCTCGTACTCGGCCAGTTCGGATGGGGGAGGTAATAGCTCTCTGAGTGACATAACGTCTTGCATATTGGTAACATGCCTCACAATTTTCGAAGGTGTGTCTGGCTTCAGCCAGTACATGAGGTCAAACTCCTTTTCTGTGGATGTCATTACTTTGTAGTCTTCTTCGGGCATTTAAGATTCTCGGAATTCATTTCGGGCTATTTTAGCCACTTGCCCAGGTATTCAGGCTTTTTGGTAAAATAGAAAAATTATTGGCTGAAATTGCTTGCCTAATACATTGTGATACCGCGAATGTTAAACAAGAAAAGGGGATCTCTGTCCGGTAAAGAATCGAAACAAGAATGAAATGCTATTGTTGGCAGAACCGAAAGATCAAGAAAAATCGAAACAGCGATGTTGATTGTAGAGAAAATGAAGTAACCTGATCAAGTCTTCTACTGCTGAGTAGCTATCTTAAATGGAAAGTTTTACTAATTCCGAACTGGAAGATCTATTAGACGACACGGAATCTGACCGGGTTGAGAGGAAGCGTTCATTCAGGGGAGACACGCCCAAAAAAGCTCGGCAAGCCGTATGTGCTTTCGCAAATGATCTCCCAAATCACAACCAACCAGGAATCCTGTTTGTCGGCGCCGGAGACGATGGCTCTCCATCAAGAGAGCCTATCAGCGACGAGCTTTTGCGGAACTTGGCTGATATGAAAACTGACGGCAATATCCTCCCATTGCCCGCTCTTTCGGTAGAGAAACGATCACTCAAGGGTGCAGAAATGGCAGTAGTGACGGTCATGCCTTCAGATATGCCACCGGTTAAATATGAGGGACGGATATGGGTTCGTACAGGACCGCGGCGTTCTATTGCGAATGATTAGGAAGAACGCATTCTCAATGAAAAGAGAAGAACAAGGAACTTGCCTTTCGATATCAGTCCTATTCCGACCAGCACTGTCTTAGATCTTTCAAAAACCATCTTTGAAAACGAATACCTTCCGGCCGCATTTGCCGAGGATGTATTGAAAAACAATGGGAGGACATATGAAGAACAACTGACGTCTTGCAAGTTTACGGTATCACCTACAGACTCCACGCCTACTTTGCTCGGCTTGCTGTCCATCGGTAAAATCCCACAGGATTTCCTTCCAGGAGCTTATATACAATTTTTGCGTATTGACGGGAGGGAATTACACGATCCGGTAATAGATGAGGAGAATATACGTGGCGCTCTGGTTGAAATGCTGCGCCGCACTGAAAAGAAGCTGAAAGCGCATAATCGCACCGCAATAGATATTGCCTCGACGCCAGTACACACAGAAGAATCACCCTATCCACATGTGGCTCTTCAGCAAATTCTCTATAATGCCGTACTTCACAGAACTTATGAGAATACCCATGCACCGGTGCGTGTCTACTGGTTTAACGACCGTATTGAAATCAACAGTCCGGGTGGTCCTTACGGCAACGTCACACCAGAAAACTTTGGTAGTCCAGGCATTACCGATTACCGTAATTTGAATATATGTGATGTGTTAAGAACTTTTGGATTTGTCCAAGCATTTGGTCGTGGTATAGCTGTAGCAAGAAAAGCGATGGAAGAAAATGGCAATCCCGAGCCCGAATTTGAGGTCAATCAAAGTTCAGTCGTCTGTATACTGAGAGGGAAAACGTGAAAGCATCTATTCTGACATTTTTTAATAATAAGGGCGGTGTGGGGAAAACCTCAATGATCTATCACTTAGCCTGGATGTTTGCCAGCTTAGAGAAGCGAGTGGTGATTTTCGATCTAGACCCACAATCCAACCTGACAGCGGCCTTTTTAAATGATGATGAGATTGAGGTGGTCTGGGGTCAGCAGAATGAAGGTTCCACAATATACAATTGTGTTAACCCATTAGTTGGTGTTGGGGATATTACGGAACCTATACTCAAGAATATAACAACCGGCCTTCACCTTCTTCCGGGCGACATTAGATTGTCAGACTATGAGAGCGTTTTGTCGGGAGTATGGCCTGAAAGCCTGGGTGACAGTAATCTGTATCGCCCTATGCGTATACTGAGTTCGTTCTGGCAGGTAATGCAGATGGCTGCCGACGAAGTACAGGCCGAAATTATTCTGATTGATATTGGTCCCAATCTTGGTGCAATCAACCGGTCGGCGCTCGTAGCGACAGATTATGTAGTAATACCTATGGGAGCAGATCTTTTTTCTCTGCAGGGACTGAAGAATCTTGGTCCAACGCTAAGAAAATGGGAAAACCAATGGCAGAAAAGATTAGATAACTGGGCTGAGAGCGAAGAAGCATCTTTATGGGAGAACTTTCAGTTACCCCAAGGAGAGATGCAGCCGATAGGATATTTGTGTCAGCAACATGGTGTAAGATTAGAGCGACCCGTAAAGGCTTATGACAAATGGGTAAAACGCATACCGAAAATCTATTGCGAATCTGTGTTAAATGAGGATCCGAATGGTAATGGGCAGTTAGGGAGAGAGCATTGCCTAGCGACGGTAAAACATTACCGAAGTCTGATTCCCATGGCTCAAGAGCATCGCAAACCCATATTTAACCTGACTTCGGCGGATGGAGCAATAGGTGCTCATGCAAACGCTGTACAAGATGCCAAAGAAGATTTTAAGCAATTGGCAATTAAAATTGCTTCAAAAATGGGAATAAGTGTAGAAGGTGGTGCGGAGGTGACGGAAGGTCCTATCTCAGAATTCTCATGTCTCGACTTGAACTAGAAGACCTTATCCGGCTGAGAGATCCGGTCTGGCAGAGTGTGGTCCAGTTAAAGGGGCTTGACCGAAGACGGAAGCAGTACAAGCGTATTGGATGGGTGTATGCCGTACGGAATCCATGCCTCGTCGATCCAGTTTTCAAGGTAGGACAAACCGGTGTATCGCCGTATGACAGGATTGAGTCGCTCAGTTCCTCCACATCAATCTACCACCCCTTTGAACTTGTGTACCTCGTCCATGTCTCCGACCGGAATCATGCGGAGGAGTTCGTGCATAGCACCCTGCACAAATATCGCGTGAACCCCAACAGGGAATTCTTCGACGCCCCCATCACTCGAATTATCAAGGCATTGGATCAAGCCGCCGATATGTGGGCAATCCCAGTGGATCCATCCCCACGGTCTGGCATGATTCCGCCTTTACTGGGGAAGCGTATCATACGCTGCCCCAAGTGTAACCACGACAGCCGCGTCCCCCAGGTTTTGGTGAAGATTGAAGTGCTATGCTCCAAGTGCGGTGCAAAACACATGCTTCCTCCCCTTTTCCACGGCGCACGTTAAACTTGGGTTAGGGCGGCATGTCCACTTGTCCGGTTTGACAAGGTTCTGGTATAGAAACGGATGTTCCAGATTAGGGGCGACATGCATTACTTTGTATTACATTTTGTTATATTTTTGGACAGATCATCATGGGGAAAGGAACCTTGAGCGATTTCGACGGCTGATCAATCTGGTATACGCATGCTAGGCCATAGGCCATAATGCTTTTTTATTGAATTCGTCGGAGCTACCATAATCTTTTAGCTCGGGTTCGCGGTATCCGCTACCGAAAAAAAACCTTACCCTAAGTTCGCCATTTCACCGAAAAAACCGTCTATTTTCGCCGTATTTCTGCGGTTAAAACCTTCATTCCACCGTGCAGTTGCAGATTTTTGAGCGGGAAAGGCCAATGTAGCGATAATGTAGCGGTTTGGAACACGCGCCCACCTCCTATGTACACCCCCCCCTTCACTGACCTCGCGATCTCATGTATGTCCGCGCACAGACTCATCGCCGAAAAAACGGAACCACCCGCCAAGGATTCTCCCTCGCGGAAACCGTTCGCGTCAACGGACAACCGCGTAGTAAAACCCTGCTCAATCTCGGCCCAGATTTTGACCTTCCAAAAGAACGATGGACCGAGTTTGCCCGGCATATTGAAGCCCGACTCAACGCCGAACCCTGCCTGCCCTTTGAAGACGAATCGTTTGAGAAAAAAGTAGCGGATACGGTGCAGCATCTTCGGGACAAGGGGTACGATATCACCAAGAAAACCAAGAAACTGCACTTGATTGATCCGACCCAAACCACGCATTCGGATTCCCGTACCTTTGCAGGAGAGCGTGCAAGTCTGCATGCCATGGAGCAACTAAAGCTCCCAGACATTCTCGTTGACGTTGGCCTCTGCGAACGACATGCCAAGCTCGCCTGTGCCTTGATTGCCGGGCGGATGCTCTCGCCCGGCAGTGAGCGACATACCCATGACTGGATGGCCCATACCTCCGGGATCCTGCCACTTCTCGGACTGGACCTGCCGGGGGAGCGAACTCTCTACCGATGTGCAGAAGCGCTGTATCCGCATCGGCAACAGATCATGAATCGACTCTTTGGCAAGACCAGGGAACTGCTGGATTTTGAGGAAACCATCCTATTTTATGATTTGACCAATACCTTCTACCATGGGAAGAAGAAAGGGCAATTGCTGCGTCACGGGTACAGTAAAGAGAAGCGTCGCGATTGTCCTCTGGTCTCTTTGGCGCTGACTCTGGATGCATCTGGATTCCCGCGCAGTGTGGAGGTCCTTCCGGGCAATGCCAGTGAACCGGCAACGCTGGCGCAGGCGATTGAGAAACTCAATGGATCCACCCCCACCATCATTATGGATGCCGGGATTGCCACCAAGAAGAATCTTGCGTATTTGAAAGCAGAGGGGCTGGACTGGATCTGTGTGGATCGTGGGAAGGTCCCGGAGGTCCCGGCCAGCGACCCCGACCAGGAGTTGGAGACGGCCAGCAAGGTCGCGATCTCGGCATGGCGCCTACCCGTACCAGAGGAATCACCGCAGGACAAGGAATCCCAAGAGGAGTCACCGCAGGACGAGGAGCAATTCATTTATGTGCATAGCTGAACTTCCCCCCTTTCTGGTTTCTCCAATATACGATATTCCCCACCAATTTAGGATATTTTGGGGATAAATTGACCCTCCTCAGCGGGGGGTATCTGGGGGCTTTGCCTCAATTCTGTGAACCAAAGGGCTACACCGGCTTGATGCCTAGAAGTTTGAGTGCCCGCTGTTGGGTAGGACTAATTTTCTCCACCATGATCACTTCCGGGGATTTATCTGCGGGGATTTTTGGTACAACAACCAGACGGCAAAGCCCCGCGAGTTCGTCCATCACCTCGGCAAAGCTCATGACCTTTTCTCCTTCATGATTTCGTTTGGTGCGGGCTTTCTTTTTCGTCCGGGGAGAGGGTTTGGCCGGTTCCACGGCATTCTTGCGCTGTGCAGCTTTCCCCGCTGGATCATCCTCAGTAAACAACATGGGGGCCAACTTCCGGCGCAGATGATACTCCACATAGTAGGCCAGCATGCATAAAAACACATGCGCGATCACCCGGTTTTTCTTGCGATGGTGAATTGGACGTACGCGCAACGAGATTGTTTTCATCGTGCGAAAGGCCTGCTCCACCGTGGACAGACGCTTATAATTCGCCACCAATTCGGTCGCCTCCGGCTTCTGTTTCAAACTGGAGCGGATCGCATACAAGCCGTCAAGCCGTTCTGCCTTCGCAATGGCCGCCGCATTGCGCTCATAGGCAAAGTGTTCCTGCTCAATCTCCAGCGTGAAGAACTTCCTGACCTTGTATTTTCCAATTACCCGCCCGACGCGTACGCCAATTTTGCCTTTGCACGTTAACCGGCACTGCTCACGCTTGGTGGCTGCAACAATTTCATCCAGGGCTTGCTCGGTCTTGATCAGGAGTTCTTCCCGCTGTCGCTTGCTCTTCTCGGCCTGCAAGGGGTTTCTGCATAACACGATCCGATCCTCTGGATACAGATCACTGTGTAGTTCCATTACATCCTGTTCATCAAACAGGCTCATCTGCACCTGTTTCTGTTCCACCACCGCACGAATCTCATTCTTTTTCATGGCGGTGATCCAGTCGAGTCCCACGGGGATCAACTCTTCCTGAATCTGCTTTTGCTGCAGGATTCCCCGATCCCCCACCAACACCACTTGTTGAAGCCCAAAGGTCTGCTGAAGCTTCTTCACCTGTGCACTGAGCGTACTTACATCTGCGGTATTGCCGCGGAAAACGTCCACCGACACCGGGCAGCCCTCTGAATCGGTCATCAGACCAATGACGATCTGCTGCTTGCCCCGCTTTTTGTCCCGGTTGTAGCCATAGGCGGCAAATTCATTCTGCTGGCCTTCCACGTAGCTGCTGGTGACATCATAGAGCACCATGCCACCTTCCTTGAGATGCCGTTTGGCGAGACGGCACTCCATCGCGGTCTTGTGTTGGACCAATTGATCCATGGCCGCATACAGATCCTCCTCGTCCACACATTTGAGTCCAAGCTCTTCATTGAGCGTGGAGGCCGCCGTGCGCACATCCAACATGGCACTGGTGGCCAGTTTGCTGGCCGGCTTGATCACGCGTGCGGCGATCATGCCGAGCACCAGTCGACGGAAGCGGGAATTCTTCGGGGCAATCCATGCAGGCAGATCCAGTTGATTCATGACTCCCAGGACCGCGGCAACGTGTCCGTGCGGGGTATTGTTTTGAATGGTGAAGGCATCTTGGATGGAGTTTACGGCGGTTCCTCCCTTCAAGAGCACCCGAAGCCCCTCAATGACGTCCACGGGGAGTTTGGAGATATTGGCGAGTGTGGTTTTGACGATTTTGCCCTGGACGCGTTTGGATTCTCGAATGAGCCAGGTGGGATTGGAATTTCGGTTGGGGATTTTGGCGACATACATGGGTACATATGTAAAGTAAGTTTCTGGATTAATATACACATAAATTGGGGATAATACATAAAAACTCGGTTCAATTCCTCGAAAAAACGGTTCAGAATACATGGGTACATAAACATCAATGCCGAATACCCCGAAACGCCTGTTTTGGGAGAAGAAATCAAGGGGAAAACCGTGAAATGCCCCGAATATCAAGGGCCACGGTACAAATTATTGCCCATTGAGTACTCAATGGGCAACCTTAAACCTTAATCCAACCGATGGGAAGGGAAATTAGGGGGGAAGTTCAGGCATAGTAAAGCCAAGCAGGCGAAAGAAGACGAAATTCTTGCCACGAAATGCACGGAGTTTGAAGAAGAACTCACCAAATTGCACGCGGGGTTGAATAAACCGTATTTCCTGAAAACCTATACCCTTGTGGAGCGCAAGGTCGGGCGCCTCAAAAACGAATATGATCCGGTCTCGCATTTGTATGAAATCACGGTTACGCCAAAGCAGAAGTCCAAGCACGCAGAAGCCGTTACCTTTACCAAGCGGGACACACATGAGGCCCGGATGCAGGCCAGTGGGGGCTATGTAATCCGAACCAGCCATATCGACTGGTCAATCAAAAAAACGCTCCAGATGTATTGGAGGCTCACCGAGATTGAGAGCGTGTTCCGAGCCATGAAGACCGACCTCGGCCTGCGTCCGATCGATCACAGCAAAGATGTGCAAATTGCCTCGCATCTGTTTATTGCGGTCCTGGCCTATCATATCGCACATCTGATTCGGTCCCAACTCAAGAAAGACGGTGTGTATGCGAACTGGAATACGATTCGAACGCATCTCAACCGGATCCATCGCATCACCACGAAGATGCACAAAAACCGCTATCGCTACTTGGTCACGAAAGTAGATCAGGACCTGCCTCCGTTTGTGAGTCAACTCTTTGCGAGTGTCGGGCTCGTGTACGATCCAAATGCGACCCGAGTCGTGGAGGAGCATGTAGGGGAACCCAATCCGCCAAAGGCATCCAAACCAATCGCAGCAACCCCGAAGATTCCCCCAGATTCATGATCGATGCTAAGATGAAATTACAAGGTTGGAATTCTGAACTCCAAATGGAGGTGCCGCAGCTATGTCCATCGGAAACACAAGGGACCCAATCGCGACGAAATAGGTCGGAAAATCCAGACAAAAAAGTCCAGAACCCGATGAGATTGAATCCGTAAATCTTTGAGACCGATTGTGCTTGAAAAAAAAAACACTCCAAAATGGAGGTGGGAAGGTTGCGTATTTATTTATCGCTACGAAATGGCGAACTTGGGTTACATGGGCTCTCCATCTTTGCTTGGGGTTCCCTTCCCCATGGTGATTTGTTCAGGATACAGTTCATGCTGTAGGAATAGGTACTTGTGTAGCTTCCCAAAGAAACCCAACCAGTTCGCGTGTGATGGCCACCACGGCGATTTTCGGGGATTTTCGTTTGTTCAGAGCCACGAACCGGCTGTATAACCGTTTTTGTGCTCTCTGGCTAATCGTCAGGACTTTCGGACTGCACTGCTTCTGCCGTTTGGAAAGGGCAACACTAGTTCGGGGAGAGCTGGTGTATTTCCATGCGGCTCCTACCAGGGCTTTTCGCGCATGCGCATTCCCGGTTTTTGTAATGGTCCCAGTTCGAATGGTATTTCCAGATGAATGCTGGGAAGGGACCAATCCCAAATAGGCCATCAAGGAGGTCGGATGTTTAAATCGCCGAAAATCACCGATCTCGCAGGTCAACTGCATCGCGGTCAATGATCCAATGCCTCGAAATCCCTGCAGGATCTGGACCTGCTCTTGAAACCTGGGGAGTTCGGATGCGATTTGGATCTGCTGTTCCAGTGCCCGAATCCGAGACGCCGTGTATGCAATGTCTTCCAGATCTCCACGTAGGATCTGCTCATCATAGGGCTGATCCAGATGGACCTGCGCAATCCAACGCATAAACCGTTGCGTCCAGTACCGTCCTTCGTTATACGTGTGGCCACGCGCATGCAAAAAGTGAATGACCTGCATTTTAGATCGGTGCAGGGACTTCATTTGGGTGGTGCGCCGCCGCACCAGACTCCGTGCAGAGATCAATTCCTGATCTGGAACAAAACATTCGGTCAAAAGCCCAGTCGCAAAGTACTTGGCCAGTTTCCTGGCATCTCGCCGATCGGTTTTGATGCGATCCCTGCTGCACCTAGGAATGGAACTCGGAGCAATGATGGCACAATCAACTCCCAGCGCCGCCATTGCTTCATAGACAGCAGTTGCACTGTAAGACGCTTCGTAGCAACAACGGAAATCACCGTAATGCGACCGAATTGTGTCCACGAACTGTGCGAGATTCTGTGGTGATTTGATAGAAAATGTTCTCTCATCACAAACATGCCCCGAATCCGCATCATACGTACATGCGGAAATCGTGTCACGGTGGACATCCAGACCAACATAGTAACGAGGTGAACAAGAAGAAACAGAAAAATGAGATTGCATCGTTATTGGAGTTTGGTTCGTTCCAGCATAATAGGGCCCCGGCGGGAAAACCTCCGTTTCTATGATATCTTTTGGATATTGACCGCTATTGCGTTTTCGATGAAAGAAACACATAAAGGCGGTTGAAAGGCCAATCAAGAACCGGTGCAAAAGCACGGAGTTGTTTCCTACTTTATTGAACCACTCAGATGGATCTATGGGACCGGGCGTTTGAGACAACAAGAGCAATACACCCCTTTTGGCTTCGTGTGTTATTAGCTTGGTGTAGTCAATGTCCTTTCGGTGAGAGGGGGAGTTAAAATTGCTACTTAGTGTCTGGCCATAAACTCCAAATCGGGGCTATGGGTTATGGGGTTTTGGGTGCTTCTTTTGGGGTTTTGTTTTCAGATTTTTGTATTGGGGTCTGTCCGTGGGAGGTTGAAGATTTTCGGGGAATGTTTGCAAAAGCGGGAATTCTTGTTGTGGTTCTGCGTTTAAGGGACTGTAGGGCCGGTTTTGATAAGCCGCCGGTCTGGTTTCGGAAAAATCTTCAACTATTTTTGATCATGCGAAATACCCTAAACCGGTCTCCCACCCTTGGAGTGGTTCCGATTGAGGAGATTGAACTTGATGTGGATTCCCGGGATGATATTCCCCGTATTCTCCGCGCATTGCAAGAGATCTGGCAGCGCCCGGGTTCGCGAGACCAGATCTTGCAGGTGATCCAGGATCAGGTTGGGGACGGGGTGCGTCAGGATACGGGCCGTCCCGGGATGAGTTACTGGATGATCTTTGTTTTGTTGCTCATGAAACAGGCACTGAACATTGACTTTGACCGATTGACGGAGTTGGCGAATCAGCACCAGAGCTTGCGGCAGATGCTGCAACTGGATTTGTTGGATGGGCACACGGTCCGTTTGAAGCGGCAGGCCATCATCAAGAATGTGTCTTTGGTGAGTGCGTCCAGCTGGCAACGCATTAATGCGATGATCCTTGAGTTCGGGTACGCGGTGATGGCGCCCTCTGAGGCGGGGCCCGAACAGGTCAGCTGTGATTCGTATGTGGTGGAGACCGAAGTTCGCTTTCCCATGGATGTGCGGTTGCTCTATGATGCCACGCAGACGTGGATGAAGCGGTCTGCCAGGGCATGGGCTGCCCTGATACCGTCGCGGCTGTGTACGCTGACGGGCTGGCGGCAACTGAGCTATCTGACGCAGTCCCTGTATATCGCCTACCGGCGGGTCGGATCTGCCAAGCAATATCGATCCAACCCCGAAGCGGTCAAGGCGTATCTGAATCTCTGTACGCTGCGCATCAACAAGTGTCTGGCGTTGGAGACCTTCGTCCGAGAGCGGTTTCCTGATTCGGGATGGGTGCAACGACTGCAAACCATCTCTGCACAGGCCCAGAAGCTCCATGAGCAGGTTCGATTGCGTTTGGTGGAGAAAGAGGAGATCCCGAATGAGGAGAAGATTTATTCTCTCCACGCACCTCATACCCGTTGGATCCGCAAATGCGCCTCAAAGAAGTGGAACTGGGCGTTCCGGTCACGATCAGTCAATGCACACTCGGCCTGATTTTGTGGTGGAAGATCATGTGGGAGGACCTTGATGTTGACATTACCAAGGAAGTCGTGGAAGAGATCACGGCCCGGTTTCCGAGCATCCACACCATCAGCTTTGATCGTGGCTTTTCCTCCCAGCAAAACCTGGAAGCCATTCAGCCTCTGGTGGAACATCCGGTTCTTCCCAAGAAAGGCCGTCGCAATCAAGCGGATCGTGCGCGTGAATCCACGCCCGAATTCAAGAAGGCCTGGAAGCAACATGCTCTCATTGAATCGCGAATTAACTGTCTGGAGCATCATGGAGGAGATCGGGTGCGAACCAAAGGAGGCAAGGACGGATTTGCACGAACCGTCGCCGCAAGTATGGTCGCGACCAACCTGTGCCAGATCGGGAAGTTCTTGATGAAGCGTGATCAGAAACGCTTGCGAAGAGCCGCGTAACCGAGACCCGTCACAATCCTTGAACGCGCCATTGGATTCCATTGATTGGAGAGGCCGAGGTAGGTCAAATGGTCGTGGAAACCAGAACTAAATTGCTCAATCAAGCCCTTGAAAAGGGAAAACTTCTTGATGTTCAGGCACACCAGTGCGTTCGGCAGCGAAAGTGCATCACCAAAAAAATCGCCGAGCATTCTTACCGCAAATTTTCCAAAATTACGTAGCTTATAGCCACGCACTACTTATTCGTCCAAACGGGTTCATGATCGTTATGTGTGCGATTTAGTGCGGGCGTAGACTTAGCCTCTATCCAATGGAGTGTACCTTCAAAAGATGCTCGGGAACGAAGTCTCCCCACTTGTCTACTTCGTCTTGCTGTGCGGTAAAGTAGAAAATCTGTCGATCCTTGGCCAGTGTCACCATTGTTTTAATGATCGCCCGTGCCCGCTCATCATCGCTGTTGGCGAGTGTCTCATCAAGGGTGATAGGTAAGCGGTAGTTGGTTTCCTGTGTCTCAACGAATGCAAGGCGCACAGACAGGAGCAACTGGACTCTTGTCGCACTAGATAACTCCGTTAAATCAAAATCACGCTTTCGCTGATTGTCTCGTGCCCTGAAACTATCGTTCTGTGGGATCTTGAGCGTGTAGCGGTGATCGGTAACTTGCTGAAAATTCTCCTGTGCACGTTGAAATACCAGGGGGGCATTTTTGATTGCATTCTCACGGAGCGAATCAAGGATTGCCTGCCCGACCGCTTTTGCCGCTTTCTCTTCCCGAATGTTCTCAAGCGCGATCCGCTTGTCTTCTTTTTCAGCAAGTGCATTTTCGAGAGAGGTCCCTGCTTCTGCGCGTTCAATTTCAGCATCGAGTCGGGTAAGCCGTTCCTGCAAGTCTTTCTCTTTTGCAGATTCCTGTTTCGCAAGCGTCAATTCACTCTCCAGATCTTCCATTTTCAGGAGTGATTGGTGTTCCTGTAGAAGATCTTGATGGAAGCTCTCTGAGCGTATCCGTAATTCGTTCGCGTGGGAGTTTGCGTTGGCCCATTCTGCAAATTGCCTGGCACAGTTCGCGAGGCCATTAAGATCCCCTATATCCAGTTCCAGATCTGTGAATACCTTGTTATACCGGGACTCTTGATCTTCGAGTTGGCTCTGGGTCATTCCCAGAGCTTTTTTCTCCTGAGCAAGGCGGTCACTTTCACGTTTTGCGGCGTCATTGTCATGCCTGAGTTCGGCAAGGAGTCCCTCTGCATCGCGCGGACCAGTTGGTCGTTCATATCCGTGCTCCGCAAATAGGTCTCCTGTCGTTTCCAATAGAGATCCGTAGCGCTTAGATGCGATGTTGCACCTGGTGGTTAGTTCCTTTGCTTTGCGATCCAGCTTCCGCCAGTTGAGGATACGATCAACGAGTTCGATCAGGGAAGTAATATTACTCGGGGGATCATCAAGATGAAGTGAACTGACCAGTTCTTGCTTGCGGGTTTCAAGTTCAGATTCCCGTTCAGTCAAGTTTTCCAGGGAACGCTCTATTCGCGATCGTTCATTTGACTTCAGTTCGTTCAACTGTACTTTGGAGCGTATTTCAATTAACTGGTTAAGACCCGACTGTAACGAATCCAAGTCAGACTTTTGAGACAATTCAGGAAGCAGGCACTTCAGTTTGTCAATTTGTTTAGATGGAATCCGCGGTTTTTTGTTTGAATGGAGCAGAGTGTAGATCCAGAAGGTGAGTGCACTGATCAGCAGTCCAGAATATCCAATAGGATGCAAGGCGATTCCGGCCCCTATGGACAGAAGCACAGATAGGCCGGCTGTGATCAGAAGTAACGTGCGTACATTTCGTCGTTCTGGGAGATCGTTCTTCAAAGCCAGAATCCATTGTATGAGAATCTGCTGCGCATCGCGAAGCTCATCACTGCTTGTGCCAGCATCTTTGCGGTCAATGACTTCGAGAAGGATCTTTAATGCCTCCTGTGACTGTTTTTCGTGAGTATGTGAACCAAGATCTTTCGCATATTTTTGCAAGTGCCGAAGGTCCTCCTGTGTGAAAGCAGGCTCCCATCTCTTTCCTACATGACCGCCGAGGTTCTCCCAAGTGTCCTGTGCCTGTTCTTTTGTAGCTTCGTGGGATTCTTTCAGCTTTTCAAGTTCTCGGTATTGATCAGAGCAGTCGCGAACATGTGAATCCAGCCGTTGCAATTCACCGGGTTTAAGCCCATTTGGCGAAAGTCGTTTTTGATTGAAATTTTGCTGTGTGGATTCAATCGTTTCATGCTGTAGATCAACGTCTCTTTTCAATTGGGCAAGAGTACCAGTCAATTCCTGAGTTTTCGATACAATGTCGGTCAGATCGTGGCTGGAGCGAATCACCGTGGGATAGGCCTCGGCAATAGCTGCTGCCTTCTGGTGTTCTGCTTCAGCAATCTGCCATTTTCGAATCTTTTCAATGGCCGTCACACGTTCTGCAGCCTGCCTGGATGCATCAAGGTCGGATTGAATGTTTGCACGTTGATTTTTCTGGTCCTGAAGGTGACGCTGCTCTCGTTGTACTCGCCGAAGTTTGTCGTTGGCATTCTCAAATTCTCTGGCCTCAGTTGTCCTATTGTATCGTTTCTGGAGACCGAATGCAAGCTCTTTACCAGCCCTAGCAATATCAAATCCGCCATTGGCCTGTCTGATAATTTCCTGGGCCAGATCCCCGTCACCAGTTACTTCTGGGAGGAGTTCCTGTAAGGACAGATGATAACTTTTTGGACGGAGGAACTGGGATAGCTCGCTTCGATCAACAGTTTTCCTTCCAATCCGGCATTCGGCCCGGTTATTCTTCACGTTCACATGAAGTGTTCGGTTACCAAAACCGAGTGTTGCATTTGCGTACAGGCGTACTGCGCGGGCGGCGCTTGACAGAAGAAATCCATTCAGAGCATTGGCAATCGTGGTCTTCCCGGCACCATTTGGTCCAAATACGATATTGAGATGTGCAGAAAGATCTGAGAGGGAAAGATCAAAATTAGAACCGTACATCCGGTCGACCCGCACCTCCTTGAAGAATAATGATTCAGTCATTGTCTTCTTTCTGTGCCAGAAGTTCATCAAGAAGAAGTATCGCTTGCTGGTTCACCAGTCTGGCAAGTGTCTTTGGGGCGGGTTCTTTTTCACCAAGAGTTTTGAACCCGGCGCTGCTGTACACTGTCGTTGCAGCGTCACGCGCATCATTGAGTAAGGCATGATCATCAGTGTTTTCGAGCTCCAGGAGCCACCGTGCGAGTATCCCCGGTGGATCATTTTTGAGCTGTGCAATCTCCTGTAGGTCGCGGATTGGTGAGGTATTGATAGAAACTTTATCAATGGTAATACTGCACCCATTGACTTGTCTATCATAGGTATCGGTATTGGCAAGTCCTTCGGTGGACAGTGCCCGGTGTAACCGTGTTTGTCCCTCAAGTATCAATCGGCAGGAGAGGTGTTGGAGCAGAGGATAATTCTTGGTCAGCTCAGCGGTAGATTCCTCAAGCTGCTCCACGATAGGGATGTGTATGTTCCCAATCTGCTCCCGACCCGACACATCAACCACAATCTCTTCGTAGCGTACGGATGCCAGCGGGAGTTGCTCGGCCTGAATATGATTATGATCATCAATCGTAATCATCCATGGGCCATGAGTACCGGGTTCACCGGGATCTAATGGTTGAAGGGATCCCGGATACAGGACCGGGGCCCTGTGATCTTCATGAAGTTTAGGAGCGTGTACATGCCCGAGTAACCATAGGTCAACGGGTTGAGCATCCAAGTCCCGTTTGGCTAACGGTGCGAATCTGTCCTGGCTCTCCAGAGCTCCGTGTACAATTCCGACCGTGAAATATTCACTCTGCGGCAGATTGAAGGTATCCAGAGGGGACCGGTCATAATGGGAACTGGGAAAGGACCAGCCAACGCAACGAAGGGATTGACCAGACCGGGTCTTCAGTATTTCTTCCTCCCAGGTTCCACCCTGCCCGAGCAATGTAAGATTATCATCATGCATTGATTCAGCGAGTCGGGGAAAGGCTTCGTGGTCGTGATTGCCCGCAACTGCAACCACAGGAATATTACGTTGGCTCAACCTGGAAATTTCGCTTCGAAGTGCTCCGTAGGCTTCAAAGTATGAATTATTGTTGTCGGCCATGTCTCCCGTCAGAATCACAGCATCAACATTATTGTCAATGGCTTCTGTAACGGCTAGCTTCCAGACGGCACGCACCGATAGTGATGGATCGTCAGTAGGAACCCGGGATGGATAACGTCCCAAGTGGGCATCACCAAGACAAAGAAGTTTGATCAAAGCATTTAGGGGGTCTTTCAAGGGCGCAATATAGTGATCTGATTCGTACCATAGTCAAGAAGCTGGGGCTTAGAGGGTTATATCTTTTAGGAAAGGGATTATTTGGACATTAGATCACTGTCAATGGATCTGACTTTAAGGGATCAGGCGGATTTGCATGGTGAACATGGGAAGGCCCGGCAGATGGCCATGCGTATTCTCGTGCGCATGTTACCGGTCTTCGGGGCCAAAAAATTTCTGAATATCACCGCTGCGCATATTGACAGCTCGTTATTTCAGGGGGATGCAACGCTTGAATATGCGGAGCGGCTATCGGGTTGGGGGGCGAAGGTCGTTGTTCCGACAACCCTGAATGTGAGCGGGGTGGACGAACATGGATGGAAACGCTGGGCTGTACCTGCGGATTGGGCGGAAAAAGCCCGGCGGCAGATGGTTGCCTATCAGTCCATGGGATGCAAGCCTACCTGGACCTGTGCCCCATATCAGGAAAGCGAACGTCCAGTTCTCGGACAGCAAGTGGCATGGGGAGAATCCAGTGCTGTCGTATTCGTCAATTCAGTTTTGGGAGCAAGGACAGTACGTTATCCCGATCTTCTGGATATATGTGTAGCGATTACAGGTCGCGCTCCGGCAGCGGGCCTGCACCTGGAGGAGAATCGACAAGGGCAACTGCTCTACCACCTCAGGGACATTCCGCCCGCTCTTTTGGAAGATGATAGTTTTTATGGAGTATTGGGGCATCTGATTGGCATGGATGCTGGAATATTTGTTCCAGTGATTGAAGGACTGGATGCAGTTCCAAGCGAAGATAATCTGAAAGCATTGGGGGCGGCAATGGCATCCGCGGGAGCGGTTGCGCTTTATCACATCGTTGGAGTTACTCCCGAGGCTCCTGATAGGGATACAGTATTTTGTGAAAAGTCTCCTCTTCGTGGTGCAACGATCACAATGGACATGCTGCGCACTGTACGCAAGGAATTAACCACGACAGATGATGACCAACTGGATATGATTGCTCTGGGGAGCCCTCATTTTTCTTTGAATGAGTTTGCTTTATTGTCAAAACTTGTGGAAGGGAAATACAAGCATGAACGGGTCCAGTTTTTGATTACTGCAAGTCGCGTGGTTCGTACACTTGCAGACGAGGCAGGGTATCTGGAGGCGATCAGGCGTTTTGGAGGAACTGTAACGGTTGATACATGCATTCTAACTAGTCCGATGCTTCCCGATTCAATTAATGTTTTGATGACGAATTCCGCGAAGTATGCCTATTACGCGCCTGGATTGTTGGGAACCCGTGTAGTGTATGGATCGCTCGAAGACTGTGTCCAATCAGCCATATTGGGTAGAATTGAAATCAATTCAACACGATGGGACACGTAATCTACGGGACAGCGCTAGTGGAGGGGGGCAGTTCCGGTCCACTTCTGGTGAGCGATACTCCACTTAGTTTCTGGGGCGGCTACAACCAGTTTACAGGAGAGGTGATTGATCGTAGGCATCCATTATCGGGGGAAATTGCGACGGGTTGTATGTTGGCGATTCCCGCTTCAAGAGGTTCGAGCACGACCACCGCAGTCCTGTTGGAAGCGATACGCAGGGGTACTGCGCCCGCAGCTTTGATCACAAACCAGGTGGACACATTTCTGGTGCTTGCCTCGGTGGTTGCAGATGAGCTTTACCAAAAACCTATACCAGTATTAACCTTGGATGCCGAAGCGTTCAAGTTGCTCAATAGTGGTCAGCACGCAGCGTTGGATCAGAGCGGAAAGCTCACGGTCACGGAGCAGTAGGCTTGGGTTTCCATGCCGCGAGGACTTCTCGTTTTCCGGGTAGTCCGGGTCGGCGAATCACCGAGAATCCACTTGCAACGAGCGCTCGCCGGACATGACCGGCAGCAGAATAGGTTACAAGGCAACTGCCGTAACGTAAAGTATCGTATAACTGCCGAATAAAGTCCAATGCCCAAGGCTCTGGGTTTACCCGTGGATCAAATGCGTCCAGATAGATGCAGTCATAAGTATTGGGGGAAAAGTTTGCAGTAGTGGCTTCACCGATATACAATTGGAGGACGCTGTCGTATTTGTGAGGTATCTGATAGGTGCCGTGGGGGATTTCGCTATCAAAGGTCCGTCTCCATTCAATGAGATGTTCTGCGAGCGAAGGAGTTCCGATCAGGTTTGCGTAGCTCAACTGAGACAGTAGGTCAGCACTTGGTATTTGCAAATCTAATCCAGTATATGTGATAGACACGCGATGACGCAGGGCAAGCGATGCAGTTAAGAGCCAGTTCAGTCCTGCGCCGAAGCCGATTTCTAAAATGGCAACCTCTTTCCTGAATTTGAATAGTTCCGTCAACCTGGTACCTTCAAGAAACACGTGTTTGGTTTCTGCCAAAGCACCGTGCATAGAATGGAATGATTGCTGATACTGGTTGCTGTATAAAGTCCGACTACCGTCTTGAGTTGTGCGGATTTCGAGAAGAGGGTTCATACTAAGCAGATACACTCTGGGGAATTAGCGCTACATTCAAGCAAATTACTCCAAAGATTGGAAGAGCGTGAGAATAAAGTTTTCAATCCAATATGATGTCCTCAGAGCCAGTCCTTAGATTGTGGACACTCACATCTGCAATGACCTAGCAGCCCGTGGATAAAGGCTCCCAGTAGATTGAGCAATGCTCTCCTGGTTCATTTCTGACGATTCAGAGGGGAAATCAGGATGAAGAATTTAAGAATTAATGGTTCACGGTAGGCGTTTTGTGTATTTCGAATCAACGACTACTCCCTGTTTCTATGAACATATTTTGTCCACGGATTGCTAGGGGTATGGGCCGCAGTATGCCCAATTTCTCATACAGGGATAACGTTGCAGCCATTCTTGCTGGCGGCGATTCGGATTTTTGCTCAACACCATCTACCAAGGTTGGGTTTTCTGTGGGTTCATAGCATTGATATAGAGGATATTGACTGGCCGGAATCGTGGATTACATGGGGTAGCGGTCATCCAAGAGTTCCATCAAGTTCCGCTTTGAGACGGACCGATCTGATGCAGTTTCCAGTTGTCCGAGACAAGGACATCCGTGCGGGCCAACTGTTTCAAAGTCTTCAGGTAGATTTCGCAGGCTGCCTGCAGGGTTTCCAAGAGTTGGGACAAATGAATGTGTGAGGTTCGGATGTTTTCCAGACAAGCCTTATGACGTAAGGCAGGGCTAGCTTTCGGTTAAGAAGAGGACATCCGAATAAAAACTATTCTGGAAAAGCCGGTTCTGAAGCAGGATCTCCTTTGAGAGTGTTAGCCCACAAAGCCCGTATCAGACCTTCTTGGCGTGCTATCCGCTTATCAAGCCTGTGGACATCCTCGCGCACTTCTTTGATCTCCTCGCGCACTTCTTTGATGTCACCGCGTACTTCACTGCGCAATCTATTATTATCGTCGCGTAATTTACCGACTTCGTTTTGTATCCTCTGATTTATTTGATCGAACCGCTTGTTTTGTGAGGCACTCCAGCGCCAAGTTGCGACAATAAACGTAACAATAATACTTGCTGTAGAAATGAGGAACTCCAGTTGCATCGTTTCAAACATGAATTTAGATGAGTACCATGGGGAGTCACTACTTCCGGGGAGGCGTTCAGGTTCCCCAAGTGTTGCAGAGTGCACGATTATTCTTGCCAAAGCGATCAGTCGTTTTTATACAAACAATCATTCTGAAGGTCTTCCACAGGAATCTGCGTATTCCGATCGAACTGGGCCACGGATTCCGATTGAAGTAGGCCAATGGCCGGAATGGCTCCATGTCACCAGACAAGAACCATTTTCGCGAATGCAGGGGCTTAAACTATGCGTCGGTAGGCCTCGCTACGCGTCTTGGTTCGTTTGGCATATCCGCGCTGTAGTACATCGGATTGGACAGGTATTCCATCCGAGGGACGGTCGCTGGGAATTCCAGTGGATGTCTACTGCCTAAACGGAGACGCTGGACCGACACAATATTAATTATGGCGCGGTTTTCATAGGGAAGGATAGATAACACAACTACGATGCCCTAACAGTCCGTGGATAAAGGCTCCCAGTAGATTGAGCAATGCTTTTCTGGTTCATTTTTGACGATTCAGAGGGTAAATCAGGATGAAGAATCTAAGAATTGATGGTTCACGGTAGGCGTTTTGTGTATTTCGAATCAACAACTACTCCCTGTTTCTATGAAAATACTTTATCCACGGACTGCTAGGTATTGAATACTTCTATCAATAAGCAATAGCCTGACCGGTTCACACTGGGGAGATGATATTCGCTCGCTGTGGAAGCGGACTAATCTCTACTCCGGTCAAACCCTAATCGCTCTGGTACTCGGTAAGCTAATTAATGGATGTGGCCTATCAACACGGGCGGGATAGGGCGTGGGAGCTTGTTCAATCATACGACGTATACAGCTACCGAGACATGTTCCATGTGAACGCCCTCCCTCCGAGGCCCGCACGCTATTGTGGGCTTTCGTGTTTTTGAGTCTCTCTGATTAAGTGCATGTACTTTGCTTACCTCGACGAATTTGGTCACATTGGGGTCCCTTTGTAGATCGCAAGCATTCGCACCATAACGATAGTCCCGTATTCGGTCTGGCTGGTTTTGGAATACCTGCAGATTCTGTGCGACATTTTGGAACTTGGTTTTTTCAAAGAAAATGCCAGCTTTTGAGAGTGGAGATTGGTCTATCGGGCAAACATCCATGGGAGTGGGAAAAGAAAGGAGCCATGCTCTATCGTCCAAAGAGTTTACATCGTTATCCGTGGCTCCGTCATTTTACGTTGCGACTATTCTCTAAAATCCAAAGGTTAGGCGGTTTCATATTCTACTGCGGAATTGAGAAAACAGCTATGCCAGAAGAACACAACCCAAGTGGCATGTACCGGAGCATCTTCCGGCAATCAGTAAAGCGTATAGATCAGTATTGCGAGAATTCGCGTCCCGAACCTGAGAATTTTGTACTGATCTCGGATGATCACAGCCAGCGTAACAGTCTAATGGATCAAGCAGCACGAAGCATGTACGGTGATGTTGATCAGTGCAAACGCCTGATTGAGCAGCCGTTTCTTTTAGAAAGCCACCGCTACCAAAATCTGCAAGCTGCAGATTGGATCGCCGGACTGATCGGACGGTTAGGGGCGCTCCGGGTGGCTCCAAACGAATTTCCTGAAAACGATGTATTCGCTCGCTGCTTTGAATACCGACTAAAACAGGTTGCTCGCAAGTCGGGAATTAGGACAGCGTAGCACAGCCCGCTCTCTCTATCGTTGTCAGATCTGTGTTATCTTCGGGCAGGGACCATCAGTTGCCATAGCAGTTAGAGCTTGTGACTCATTGATTTGCCACGATGCTTAGCCCGGCCATCCAGGATTATCTGAAAGTGATCTTTTTGATCCAGGAAGAGAATGTTGTGGTCACGACCACAGATATTGCGCGTGCAATGGACGTGTCGGCTGCATCTGTAACAGGCATGGTCAAGCGCCTGGATCGCATGAAGCTGGTGGTCCATGAGTCTTACAAGGGAGTCACGCTCACGGAAGCCGGAGAAAAAATTGCACTGGAAATCATCCGCCATCACCGACTCCTGGAAACCTACCTCAGAGAAATCATGGGCTACTCTTGGGAAAAGATGCATGATGAGGCAGAACATCTAGAGCATCATATCTCCGAGGATTTCGAAGAGCGGATAGATGCTCTGTTGGGGTATCCAACCCATGACCCTCATGGACATCCAATTCCGACACAGGATCTCAAGATGGTTCGTGCAAAGACTGCCGCACTCTCAGATGCTCCTACTGATCATCCGTTGGCCATTCATCACCTCTCGGATACAGATACAAGTTTATTGGACTTGTTGGAAGATATCGGTCTGATGCCAGGATGTGAGGTCCGTATCGTTAAACGACAAAGGAACGGGATGATCATTAGAGTCGATAATCGGGAGGAAGTGTCGATCACGAAGAAGATAGCCGACAGTGTATATGTGATGGCTTAGAGGATCGTTTTCCCCAAGAGGGATGCCAGAAGGTTGGCAGCCAGTTCAGCAGTTCGGTTATGCTCATCAATAATGGGGTTGATCTCGACGACCTCTGCCGAGGCCAAGCGGCCATCCTCTGCAATTAGTTCCATCAGCAAGTGCGCCTCTCGCGGGCGGAGACCACCCTCAACGGGTGTTCCCACTCCTGGTGCAAAATATGGGTCGACGCTGTCTACGTCAAAGCTGACATGCAGGCTCTCACAGTGTTCAAGTTGGTTGAGGGCCGATTTTACGACCGCTGCAATGCCACGCTCGTCAATGTCCCGCATCGTATAGATGCCCATCCGGGATTCCTGCAAAATGCGGCGCTCTGCCACATCCAGGTCACGCAGCGCAATCATTGCAATATCTTCTGAGCGCAGTTTCGGGCCGGGGCGCCCTACGCTGGTCAATCGCTCGGATCCTGACCCGCAAAGAACCGCCATTGGCATCCCATGGATATTTCCGCTGGGTGAAGATGCAGGAGTGTTATAATCTGCATGCGCATCAATCCAGATAATCCCTTTCGGTCCATCGTGGGTCGCTCCTCCAATACTTCCAATCGCAATCGAATGGTCGCCTCCCATGACCAGGGGGAATTGTCCCCGAGCGAGCGTACATCGAACCTCTTCATACAGCAGGTTGCAGGTATCTCGGATCGGCTCAACATAGTCATCATCCGCATCAAGTGAGGCCCGGAGTGCGGTAGGAATGTTTCCGAAGTCAGTTACTCGATGTCCCAGGCGGCGCAGGCGATCTGCAAGCCCGGCATATCGAAGTGCACTGGGCCCCACATCTACTCCTCGTAAATCCTGGCCCAGATCCATTGGGACTCCAATCAGGCGGATATCTCGAAGTTGTTGATTCATTGGAGCTCAATTAGTTTGGTATGATCTAGTTTGGTATGATCAAAACGAGGCTTATTCTTTAGCTTTACGGATCCGAATTTACCTGCACTGCGTTTGCCGTCAATCCAGTTCCATTCCGATGCAATCCCTTTCCCGGCTAAACCACTACTTTATACGCTACTGGCGGTTATTCGTACCGGGGCTCCTATTTACGATGATTTCTGCAATTTTTGCAATTGCGGTGCCCGTCGTGGTTCGACAAGCCATTGATAGCCTTCCCCGTTTTGAGAGGCTTTACCGGCAATTTGAGGCAACTACTCTACAGCATACATTGTACTGGGATTTTTTCTGGACACTGCTGATTTTCGGTCTAATCATCATTGGTCTGAGTTTGGCAAACGGAGCCTTCACGTTTTTGATGCGGCAGACCGTGATCGTTGCCTCACGCCATATTGAGTTCGATATACGTAACGCACTGTACGAACATTTGCAAAAACTCTCGGCCAATTTCTATCACCGTACAAGGACTGGAGATGTCATCACACGTGCGACGAGTGATATTGAGCAGGTACGCCGCTATATCGGACCGGCGATCATGTACTCTACGAGAGCCCTTGTGATTGTGATTACTGCAATTACGGCCATGCTTATTATCTCGCCGACATTGACATTTTATGCGCTTATGCCAATGTCTATTCTTGCCGTGTCAATGTTTATTATCGCACACTTCGTGCATAAGCGCAGCGAGGCACTTCAGCGCCAGTACGCACAGCTCACGAGCCGTGTTCAGGAAACACTTTCAGGGATTCGATTGGTGAAAGCCTATGCGCGGGAAGAGACGGAGACTCAAGCATTTGAAAAGGAAAGCCGTTCCTACAAGATGCGAATGCTTGGTCTTGCGCGGGTGGAGTCAGCATGGAGACCGGCGTTTGTAATTGTCGTTGGGTTATCGGAAATTGCGGTCGTCTGGATGGGCGGACGCTTGGTCTCTGAAGGAATTATCACAATAGGAAACATTGCAGAATACATTATCTATGTTGCACTCATGACTTGGCCGGTCGCTGCGTTTGGTCTTGTTATATCCATGATGCAGCGGGCTAGCGCTTCTGCGGAGCGAATTTATGAGGTCTTGGATCAGAAGCCAGATATATCGGATAGTTCCCGGACGAATCATTCGATCAGAAAGATTGACGGACGAGTCACCTTTGAAAATGTCTCATTTCGGTATGAAGAGCATCTGCCGTATGCCCTTCGGGATATATCCTTTGATGTACCTGCCGGAAAAAGTCTTGCTATTGTTGGGAAAACTGGATCAGGGAAGTCAACCCTGATAGACCTGATTGGTCGTCTGACGGAGCCAACAAGGGGACGGGTCTTGATCGATGGCCGGGATGTACAAAAATTACCACTTAGTGTGCTCAGGGAAAAGATTGGGTATGTACCGCAGGATGTATTTCTGTTCAGTGATTCGATAGGGAATAATATTGCCTTTGGGACGGTGGATGCATCGCAAGAAGAAATCCGTCAGGCGGCATTTGAAGCGGAGCTTCTCGAAACCGTTCTGGAATTCACAGAGGGACTCAATAGTGGAGTAGGGGAACGAGGGGTCTCACTCTCCGGTGGACAGGCTCAGCGAACGACCATCGCTCGTGCACTGATTCGGCAGCCACGAATATTCATCCTGGATGATGCGCTCAGCAGTGTAGATACAAACACTGAGTCTCGTATCCTTGAGCACCTACGTAAAAGGCAGGGGCATCATACCATGGTCATGATCAGTCATCGCATTTCAAGTATAAAGGGGGTAGATCAGATCATTGTACTTGACCACGGGCGTATTGTAGAGCGTGGGACGCATGAGTCTCTCATGCAGCAGAATGGTCTCTATGCACAGATGTATCAGCGCCAACTACTTGAAGAAAGGCTCAAAGCATTGCAGTGAGTAATGGAATTAATACCATTGGGGACGTCTTCAGCAACGATTGTCCAGGATCGGGGACTATCTGCCTATGTGCTTCGAAGCCAGGGAAAGGTATTCCTTTTTGATTGTGGGGATGGGACGCAGTTCCGTCTTCTGAGGGCAGGGATTCGTCGCAGTCGTATCCGGGCAATCTTTATTTCGCACTTGCATGGAGACCATTATTTGGGGCTTTTTGGGCTCCTGATCTCAATGTCCCTGGAGCGACGCGAAACCCCACTTACAATCATAGCCCCCCGGGAACTTGTAGATATCATAGGAGAGATCCCAGGACTTCGTCCGGGAGAAATCCATTTTCAGATTCAATATGTAGTACTGGAGGAAGACTGTGAATCGCAAGAGGTCTACCAGGGGGATGGGCTACAGGTCCACGCTGCGCCATTGGATCACGGCAGATTCTGTGTTGGTTATCGTGTGGAAAAAATAGATGGGCCAAACCGAATTGATGGGGCGTTGGCACATGCACATGGGATAGATCAGCAAGAACAGTTTCAAAGGTTGGCTGCGGGGCATACCATTCAGCTATCAGATGGGCGAATGGTTTCTCCCGATCAGGTGAAGAGGCGGTCACGGGGAGCCTTCGCATATATCACCGATACACGTCCATGTAAGGGGGGATTGGATCTGGCCGGGGATGCAGATTTACTGGTGCATGATGCCACGTTCAGTCAGGAGGATGCAGAGTGTGCCTCCTCTACCGGACACAGTACAGCACGTGATGCCGCATTACTGGCAAAGGCAGCTGGTGCAGGTAAGTTGCTGCTGACACATTTCAGTGCCAGATATTCAGATGTGACGCTTCTCAGACAAGAAGCAAGGGCGGTTTTCTCCAACACAGAGATTGCGGAAGAATATCGCGAGTATTCTATCGTTTTCGAAGGTGACACATCACAGACCGATTCCCCGAATGAATAAAGCAAAAGGTCTGGATCGGAGATTATTGCGGCGTATCATCGGATACCTGATACCCTATAAGCATTGGGTAATTCTTGCATTTTGCCTAGTGCTTCTTGCTTCGTTTTTGGGTCCGCTCCGCCCTTGGTTGATTCGTTTGGCGATTGATCATCACATTGTCCCTGGTGAACTGGACGGTTTACCCTTATTAATCTCTGCCTTGTTGGGAGCGATTGCATTGGAGGGGGCATTGGTGTATACGAATGCTTACTTCACCCAGTGGATTGGGCAGCAGGCGATTTACGATGTGCGTGTACGTGTTTTTCGCCATGTACAGAGGCAATCCCTCTCTTTCTTTGATCGAACGCCCATCGGTCGGCTAATCACCCGTACAACATCGGATGTGGAGGCACTTGCGGATGTACTTTCCGCGGGGATTGTAGTGATTATGGGGGACATGTTCAAACTGGTGTTCATTGCGGCATTCATGTTCAGTCTCAATTGGATCCTTGCACTGGTTACGTTGTGCGTGATGCCATTCATGCTGTTGGTGACGCTATGGTTTAAGCGAAACGTTCGGGGACAATATCGGGAGACACGTAAACAGGTCGCACGCCTGAATTCGTTCATGCAGGAGCATGTAACAGGGATGCTGATTGTACAGCTTTTCGGTCGGGAGAAGGTAGAGATGGAACGTTTTGAAAAAATCAATGATGAGCATCAGACTGCGCAGCTCAAAACAGTCTTTTACCACTCACTCTTTTGGCCTGCAGTGGACATCATTGCATCAACCGCGATTGGATTTGTGCTATGGACAGGTGGGGTCAGTGCAATTGGCGGTGCACTGACCGTTGGGATTCTCATTGCCTTCATTCAATACTGTCGACAATTCTTTGAACCGATTCGGAATTTATCAGAGCAGTTCAATACGCTTCAAGGTGCGATGGCGGGTGCAGAGCGTATTTTTGATGTGCTTGACAATGATCAGTCACTGCCCGATGTGGAAGTGCAGGATCCTCCACAAAGGTTTGAGGGAGACATTGTTTTTGATGATGTCTGGTTTGCCTATAAAAATCTGGATGATGGAACGCCAGATTGGGTATTACGGGGGGTTTCGTTTACGATTAGGAGGGGACAGAATGCAGCGATTGTAGGAGCAACAGGTAGCGGAAAAACGACGATTATCAGCCTCCTCATGCGCTTTTATGATATCCAAAAGGGACAAATCCTTTTGGATGGAAAGGATATCCGTACACTTCGAATCAAGTATCTTCGTTGGCGTATTGGCTTGGTGTTACAGGATGTTTTTCTGTTCTCGGGGTCGATATATCGCAATATTTCGCTGGGAAACCCTGATATCTCCCTTGCTCAGGTGAAGCAGGCTGCAAACGCAATCGGAGCAGATCAATTCATCGAACAGCTCCCTGAACAATACCGCCATGATGTAGGTGAGCGGGGAGTATCCCTCTCACAGGGACAAAGGCAACTACTCTCATTTGTTCGTGTTCTGGCGCATGATCCAGATATCTTAGTACTTGACGAAGCGACCTCCAGTATTGATACGGAGACGGAACATATCATCCAACACGCTCTTGAAAGGGTGTTGGAGGGGAGGACTTCCTTGGTCATTGCCCATCGACTGTCAACGATTCGTCACTCGGATACCATCCTTGTGCTTCACAAAGGAATTTTAAGAGAGCAGGGAACGCATGACGAATTAGTTGCAGCTGGTGGTCTCTATCAAACGCTCTACGAATTGCAGTATCAGGAGCAGGAAAAAACCATGGAGGTTTACTAGGGAGCGGAGCGGGGTTGTTGTGAGATGGCAAAACCATTAAGCTCTCGGTGGAGGTCCTTGAAAAAACAAAATGAGGTCCATCAACGGATAAATGAAGATGTTACAATCTGATCAAACATGTTGCACAGTCAAAGAAACTGTGCGTGAAAAGTACGATGCAATTGCTCGGGGGGAGCAGGGTTGTGGATGCCGCATGGTGGATGAATTTGCTTACCAGGATACCCCTGGTTATCAGGTACAGGCCGATTTGGGATTAGGCTGTGGGACTCCGGTAGATTACGCAGACCTGAAGCCGGGTGAGACCGTACTTGACTTGGGATCTGGTGCTGGCCTTGATGCAATGATTGCTGCACCACTCGTGGGAGAAAAAGGAAAGGTTCTTGGTGTCGATCTAGCTCCGTCCATGGTGGCAAAAGCAAAAGAGAATGCAATTGCTGTGGAGATGGAGAATACGTTTTTTCAAGAGGGAGATATTGAGGACCTTCCGATTCAGGATGCTTCCATTGATGTTGTCATCAGCAATTGTACGCTGAATCTGGTCCCGGATAAAGAAAAAGCATACTCGGAGATCGCTCGTGTACTGCGGCCAAGTGGCCGTTTCATTATCTCAGATGTGGTGACGTTCGGGGATCCAGCCCCCGGACTGTTAAGGAAGGCAGAGGAGGCTGCAGGTTGTGTTGCCGGAGCAGCAGAAAAAGAATCCTATCTGGAATTGATTGCACGGGCAGGATTCACAAAGCCGGAAGTTGTACGCTTCCAGCCTCTTGAAATTATTAACAAGCAGGATGGAATTGCAAGCCTCACCATCCGTGCCCGGCGGCAATCTCAAAACCTCTAATTACATCGTTCATGGATCATTATTACCATCGCTCACATCTACCCCGGTTCGGAGAAATTGCTGAGGGAAATCAGGAGTTGGCCGACGCGTTCTTCACTTACTACAACAAGGTATTTGAGGAAGGAGCTTTGACAGCCAGAGAGAAGGCATTGATTGCCTTGGCGGTGGCCAATACTGTTCAATGCCCATACTGCATTGATGCATACACGACGGCATGCCTGGAAACGGGTTCGGATTTAGAACAGATGACCGAAGCGGTACATGTGGCGACTGCAATACGGGGTGGTGCGGCACTGGTGCATGGAGTGCAGATGCTTGACCAGGTGAAGCGCTTAACGATGTAATTCTGGACGGGACTCAGATATAAGAGATGATTGCGCTGAACACACTTCCTCAAGGCCCGCGTGCCACTTCTTCGTTGTCTTCTCGGGTTGCTCCACTGGCGCATCCTGAGGAGCAATTGAAGGTGCTGAACGCTGTACGTACGACCGGAGGGCCAACGAACAGCGGTCAGTTTGAGCTTGATTTGGCTTCTTGCGGGTGGCCACGGCTGAAGCCAGACAGGTTGGAGATTGTGCAGATCAACCTAGGCAAGCTTTGTAATATGACCTGCCGACACTGCCATGTTGATGCAGGACCGGATCGTACCCATGAGAACATGAACCGGGAGACCGTTGATGCTTGCCTGCGGGCGATTGACCGGTCTGGAGCCCAAGTAGTTGACCTTACCGGTGGTGCTCCCGAACTCAATCCTAATTTTGAGTATCTCGTCGAGGAATGTGTGCACGGAGGGCTTCGTATTCTGGATCGATGCAATCTCACGATTTTGCTCACTCGACCCTATGAACATTTACCAGAATGGTTTGCAGATCGGGGTGTAGAAGTTGTTTGTTCGCTGCCTCATTACCGCAAAATTGGTACCGATGCACAGCGTGGAGATGGAACGTATCGTAAATCTATCCAGGCGCTCCAGCGCCTGAATCAGGCCGGGTATGGGCAGGGAGATCCTCGTCATAAATTAGTCTTGGTAACGAACCCGGTTGGAGCATTCCTATCAGGGAATCAGCCTTCCCTGGAAGCAGAATGGAAGACGGCTTTGGCACGCAATCACGAGGTAAGTTTTGATCAACTGCTGACGCTCAATAACTTGCCAATGTCACGATACCTGGAGTGGCTTGTAGACACAAATCAAGTAAAGCTTTACTTGAATAGACTGTTACAAGCCTTTAATCCTTCGACAATTGCAGGGCTAATGTGTCGGAATACACTCTCCATAAGCTGGGATGGATATCTGTATGATTGTGATTTTAATCAGCAATTGGGAATGCGCATGGATATCCCCAGATCGCATGTACGGGATTTCAATCTTGCTACTTGGCAGGGTCATGCAATACATACAGCACGCCATTGTTATGGGTGTACGGCTGGGGCGGGAAGCAGTTGTGGTGGTGCGATCACATAGATCAAGATTTCAAAGGTTGGGTTATGACACATTTTTCGAATAAAAATATGCCATAATATTAGATACTGTCCATGCGGACGCAGCCAACAATTGCAGGCAGTTACCCAGTCCAAATGATCCGTAAACAATAACGGAAGCAAACCAAGACAAACTGGCAATCAATTGGCATAACCATTGTATGCTTATATCGGTCTTAAATTTTTTCTGAACTGATTCTTTCTGCATCAGCAAACACACTCTTCTCCACAACAGCTCAAATCGTCTAGGTAGAGGCCTTCATTACGATATGGTTCAAGCATCGTTGTATCCTTGCCCAGTCGTTGTCCAATTGCATTAGCGACAACACCAAACCTTTGCCGATACTTGTAAATGAAACAGAAAACAAGATTATCATGGCGAACTTGCGGACCAACAAGAAACAATCCGGGAGTTTTGGTTGATTCATCCTGATCATTCAGCAAACAGTAAGATTCATTCTTTTCCCAATCAAACAGCTCCTTAATGATGACCAAACTACTTTTAAATCCTGTTGCCAAAACAGGTGGTCCAGCACTTTGATAGGGTAATGATTTGCCTTTGACATAAATCAAATACTTGTCCTGTACCAGCCTTATCTCCCTAACCATGGATTCACCAACAAGCTCAATCCTGTCATGAATCATTTCCTGCCTCAACCTCTCCAACGTGAAAGGTGATAAGTTTTCACTTGGGTCAGTTGTTTTTTCGCTCCAACTCCTATCACGGTCGAATATACGAACCTTTTTACCCAATCGACTCAAATGGGTGGCTGCATCAATGCCGCTCTCATAACCACCGATAACACAAATTTCATCGCCTTTAATGTGCTTCCAGCTTTTCACTCGGCTGTTATGCAAACACAATTCAGCACCTAGAACAGAATTTGTGTTCGGGTACTGAAATTCTCCGGCCGCCCAAATTAAAAAGCGAGACTCTATCAGCTTTCCTTCAGCCGTATGAACCTTGAAAGAACCTCCAGAACGAAGCACCTTCTCTACATTTATATGTTCGATAACTGGCAAATCAAAATAGTCTGATACGTCTCTTAAATACCGCGCATATTCTTTGCCGGTAGGGTGTTCCTTTTGAAGCATATATGCTGGCGAGGTCCCGGCTACAACCGCATTAAGGTCAAGATGACCATAAAAATTAGTTGTAAATGAAGGGGTTATGAATTGCATTTCCTTCGGCCATTTATCGAAACTCGCGCCGATTTTTTCTCTCTCAAGAACCACCATCCGCTTCACACCTAAATCTTTAAGCATAGCAGCAATCCCTATCCCCGCCGGGCCAGCTCCGACAATAACAACATCAAACTGTCTCATCTCTTTGGACTCCTATCCCAAGCTTGACATAAAACATTGCTCCCAGCTCGCAGAAGAGCTTTCGGCTCGATTTAATCCGATTAGAGTACCACAGATAGTTATCGAACAGGCATGATCGGATCGTGGTGATCTCCGTTTTTTCATATAGAGCATTAAATTCTTGTTAAGCTAGGGTTCTTCCATGAAAGAACGAATAAGCTGTTTCATCAGATTTTCACGGTTAAAGGTTATGGGCTACCTGACGCCTCTGCTTCCAGTGTTTTTGTAATACTACCACAGGTTCCACACCAAATTTGGTTATGGGTGAGCTTCTGGTATAGAATTGAAGGTTCCCCTTCGGGACGATATATTTTTTTGGTTACATTTTGTATGTTTCCGAACAGATACCCACGGGGAAGGGAGTCTCGAGCAAATGCGACGGCGGATCAATCTGGTATACGCATGCTAGGCAATCTGCCATAATGCTTGTGATATTGAATTCGTCGGAGCTGCCATGATCTTGCAAACTCGGGCTCGCGGAAACCGTTACCGAAAATTATGGGCTCTCCATCTCCGCTCGGACTCCCTTCCCCGTGGGTATATTGTCGTTGATCTGGTTCATGCAGTTTGAACGGATCGTGGTTGTATCGTCTCCCACAGAAACCCGACCAGTTCGCGTGCCAAGGCGATCACGACCACCTTTGGCGGCTTTCGTTTGGACAGAGCTTTGTAGCGTTTGTATAAGCGTTTCTGCGCCCGTTGACTAATGGCCACGGTTTGTGCGCTGCAGTGCTTTTGTCGTTCTGCAAGGGCAGTACTAATCCGGGGAGCGTACGTATATTTCCAAGCTGCCCCGACCAAAGCCTTCCGCACCTGCGTATTTCCGGTCTTCGTGATGGAGCCGGTCCGAATGGTCTTTCCCGAGGAATGCTGCGAGGGAACCAGTCCCAGATAGGCCATCAGGGCGGTGGGGCGTTCAAATCGCCGAAAGTCACCGATCTCGCAGATCAGTTGCATGGCGGTCATCCGTCCAATGCCTCGAAATGCCTCCAAGGTCTGAACCGACTCTTGGAACCGGGGGAACTCGGACACCGCCTAGTGTTCCAAGTCATGAATCCGTGCCCCAATGTAGACAATGTCGGCCAAGTCTCCCCGCAACACATACTCATCGCTAGGCTGATCCAGCTGAATATGATTGATCCAGGCCATAAACTTTTTCGTCCAGTAGTGTTTGCCATCGCGATAGGTGTGTCCGCGAGCATGCAAAAAGTGAATGACATGCATTTTGGATTGATGGAGGTTTTTCATCTGAGCCGCGCGACTGCGTACCAGAGCGCGCGCAGAGATCAACTCCTGATCTGGAGCAAAACATTCGGTCAAAAGCCCCGCCGCAAAGTACTCGGCCAGCTTCCTGGCATCACGCCGATCTGTTTTAATCCGATCTCCATGGCGCCGGGGAATCGAACCCGGAGCAATGATCGCACAATCAACGCCCAGTGCAGTCAGCGCATCGTACACCGCAGTCCCGCTAAAAGACGCTTCGTAACAACAACGAAACTCGCCGTAGCTTGAGCGCAATGAGTCCACCATACGTGAAAGATGCTTCGGAGTTTTTGTTGAAAACTCCCTCTCTTCGCACACGCGACGCAGCGTTGCATCATAAACGCACGATGCGATCGTATCTCGATGAACATCCAGTCCAACAAAGTAACGCGGACCTGCAGGGGTGGGTTGTTGAGGTAGCATAGCAATTCAGAGTCTGGTTAAATACCTGTAGGATAAGGCCCGGCGATGGAACCTTCAATGCTATGATATCTTGCCTATTCTCCAAATAGGGGGGGAGGTTCAAGGTTCAGTATCCCTGTGTCCGTTTAGGGGTAAGGATTTTCGGGAGTGAATCTTGATTCATGGGAATTGAGCATCTCAGCTGAACAGGTCGGCAACAGTTTCGCCTTTATCAAGTTTTAGGCAAGACTAAATTTATAATTAACCGAATGCGTACCCTCATCGGATGCCTCGTAGGGCTGAGCTTATTGGCCTACTGTACTCCAACGGAGAGCTCAGAGAATCTACTCTCTGATCGCACAATCAGGGTTGTAGCTACGACAAACATCATTGCAGATCTTGTTCGTGAGATTGGTGGCTCGGAGGTGGTAGTGGAATCGCTGATGGGACCAGGTGTAGATCCGCACCTCTATAAGGCCAGTGCCCGGGATGTTTTAAGAATGACCGAAGCCGATCTTGTCGTCTATAATGGGTTGCACTTGGAGGGGAAGATGGGAGATCTTTTTGAGGCAATGAAGGAGCGAGGCAAAGCAACGATTGCAGTTGCCGAGGTCGGTGTACCCGATAGCCTCTTGATCGCATCGGAACTCTTTCAGGGGAATTATGACCCTCATGTATGGTTTGATGCAACGCTTTGGGCCCAGGCTGCACATGCTCTTGCGAATGCACTTGGAGCACTGGACCCTAGGCGTGGAGAGTTGTTTGCATCACGCGGAGAAGCCTATGTTATTGAATTGATGGAAGTGGATGCGTATGTACGAAGAAGGGCTGCCGAGATTCCTGAACAGAAGCGGGTACTCGTCACCTCGCATGATGCATTTGGATACTTTGGACGGGCCTATGGTTTTGAAGTGCGTGGTCTCCAGGGAATTTCCACTGCACTGGAGGCGGGAACAGCAGATGTACAGGATCTGGCAACTCTAGTGGCTGAGCGAAGGATCCCAGCAATGTTTATTGAATCTTCGGTCTCTCCACGTGGCATTGAAGCAGTACGGGAAGCCGTAAAAGCCAGAGGCTTTGAGGTAAGTATTGGTGGCACATTGTACGGAGATGCGCTGGGAGGGGCATCCACCCCGACATCGACTTATCTGGGAATGATTCGGCACAACATTAATACAATCGTCAAGGCACTTTCCAATGGTGAACGCAGTAGAAGTTCGTGACCTTACCGTAGCCTATCGAGAACGCCCGGTCCTGTGGGACATTGATTTGGATGTTGCCTCGGGAGTATTGATGGCGATTGTTGGCCCCAATGGTGCCGGGAAGACGACCCTGATCAAAGCAATTCTGGGGTTGATGAAGCCGGCGGCTGGCCAGGTCCGCATCTTGGGGAAGCCGTATCGCAGTGTGGCTTCGTCTGTAGGGTATGTGCCACAACGTGGAACGGTAGACTGGGATTTCCCAACCAGCGTATTGGATGTAGTCTTGATGGGGCTGTACGGTCGGCTTGGTTGGATTCGCCGGCCCGGTCGTAGCGAGCGTAAGGAAGCGATGGCTGCGCTCAAGAAGGTTGATATGGCCGGGTTTGCTCATCGCCAGATCAGTCAACTGTCCGGGGGGCAGCAGCAGCGCGTATTTTTGGCACGTGCACTGATCCAAGATGCTCGTGTATATCTTATGGATGAGCCCCTGCAGGGCGTAGATGCTACGACCGAACGTGCGATTATTAATATCCTGCACTCTCTGCGCTCATCGGGGAAAACGGTTTTGGTCGTACATCATGACCTCCAGACGGTCTCAACCTATTTTGATGAGGTCTTGCTTCTGAATGTACGCCGGATTGCAAGTGGACCTGTCTCAGAAGTATTTACGGATACGAACTTGGGACTTACCTATGGAGGGCGCATTGCAATCATCAAGGATGCACCGTAATCATGGAGCAACTTTTCAATGATTATACGCTCCGCACAGTTACACTTGGTACCGCCATACTGGGTGCAGTAAGCGGTGCGCTGGGTACGTTTGCGGTGCTGCGAAGGCAAAGCTTGCTGGGAGATGCCGTCTCGCATGCAGCTTTGCCGGGAATTGGCCTTGCGTTTATTCTGACCAGCAGTAAAGCCCCTCTGGTTTTAATGGTGGGAGCAGGTTTGGCTGGCTGGTTAGCCACAGCGATCGTTTTACTCGTAACCACAAGCACACGCGTCAAGTACGACAGTGCGCTTGGACTTGTATTGTCGGTGTTCTTTGGTACTGGTCTGGTATTTCTGACCTTTATACAGAAATATCCCAATGCCAATCAGGCGGGACTTGATTCGTTTCTGTTTGGTCAGGCAGCGTCCCTTGTTGTAGAAGATGTCGTTACGATGACGGTCTTGGGCGGGATTGTATTGGTGGCCTTGCTCCTATTTTGGAAAGAGTTCAAGCTACTCGCCTTTGATCCAGAGTTTGCACACAGTTTGGTACTGCCAGTGCGGTGGTTGGATATTGGGTTAACGACACTTCTGGTAATTGCAATTGTGATCGGGCTTCAGACCGTAGGGGTAGTTCTGATGAGCGCCATGATCATTGCACCTGCAGTAGCAGCGCGTCAGTGGACGGATAACTTAGGAGTCATGGTGTTGGTCTCAATGGCTACAGGGGCTCTTTGCGGGGTCGGTGGGGCATTACTGAGTACGAGCACCTCGAATCTACCGACCGGTCCAACCATTGTGGTCTGTGCCAGTGGGGTCGTCGTAGTGTCCATGCTGATTGCACCACATCGCGGGATCATCTGGCAGCGGGTTCGCCAGACGGTACAGAATCGCAAACTCAAGAGCGAGGCAGTTCTACTGGATTTATTTGAGTTGGCAAGAGAGCATGACGATTTGGGATACCCACATATGGAGACCGCCCTGAGAGTCATCCACCCCAAAAGAGGTACGCTTTATCGACAGCTTCGTAGATTGGAAGGCAGGGGGCTGGTAAAGATGTATGATAGCGGGGCGTGGGCGTTGACTCCAGACGGGATTCTGGCCTGCAATCAACTCTTGGATGAGCGAATCCGATGAGTATGTTTCAAGTGGAGATCCAACTGGTAGCTGCTGTTGTTGCTGCCGCATGTGCGCTTCCTGGGACGTTCCTCGTTCTGAGGCAAATGGCGATGATGAGTGATGCGATCAGTCACGCAATTTTACCTGGGATCGTGGTCGGCTTTTTTCTGACTGGAAATCTGTCGTCCCCAATACTCATATTGGGTGGGGCAGCAGCAGGGCTGCTTGCAGTTGTATTGGTTGAATGGATACGAAAGACAGATCGCGTGCGCGAAGATGCCGCGATTGGGTTGGTATTCTCAAGTCTGTTTGCCGTCGGTGTAATCTTGATTGCACGGTTTGCTGGTGATGTGCATCTGGATACGGATGCTGTGCTGTTGGGGGAATTGGCGTTTGTGCCATTTGATCGTCTGGAAATTGCAGGATATGACTTGGGCCCTCAGGCTTTGTATGCGACAGGGGGCGTTGGGCTACTCTGTATGGGGTTCATACTTCTGTTCTACAAAGAGCTGAAGTTGGCCACATTTGATGGTGCTCTCTGTGCAACGCTGGGGTTTTTGCCGGGGGTACTGCACTATGTGTTGATGGGACTGGTATCCATGACTGCAGTCGCTGCATTTGATGCCGTTGGATCCATTCTGGTCATTGCCCTCATGGTTGGACCTCCGGTAAGTGCCTACCTGATCACCAATCGGTTTGGGTACATGATTCTCTATAGCATAGCCTTGGGTATTACCGCCTCGATATCGGGATACTGGGTAGCACATCTCTTTGACGCGTCAATTGCAGGGTGTATGGCAATCATGGTCGGTTTGCAGTTTGCCGTCCTGTTTTGTGTAGCCCCGGAGCAGGGATTATTAGCTGCGTGGAAACGAAGAAGGCGCCAGAAGTGGCAGTTTGCCATCAAGATGCTGGCCATCCATCTACTGCAACATGAAGCGACACCCGAGGCAGAGCAGGAATGTCGTATTGATCACCTGCAGAGCCACATGGCGTGGGAGGAATCTTTTGCGCAAGGGGTGGTTACCCGGGCTGCATCGCAGAATTTGCTGCACACAGTTGGAGAGTATTTAGAATTAACCCATGCAGGCCGGGAACTCGCTCGCGAAGCAATTATTCACTCCTGAAGTCAAGTGTTCAGCACAGGTGTAGGGGGGAAATCTCTGAAGATTGGGGCCTGCCTTTTGGGGATATTCCCGTTACACTAACCACAGAATAGGGGTGCAAAATTCAAAAATTTTCAAATTTAGAGATAGGGCTCTTGTTAAGATGGAGGAGCCCAAGTATTTTTCCTCTGAATTTCCACGATAACATCAAGCAAGTCTATAGCCCAAACGTAATGTCCTTATGGATAAATATTCAATACCGGTGATAACATGGAAGGGTGGCCTTCCGATAATAGGGTTGCGAGGTTGTTGCTATGCCGTAGTGCTCGGGTACTTTGCTTATGGTTAAAACTCCACAGGAATTTATTGAATCTGTACTATGCGGCCAGTTGTTACGAGCCTTCCAGATGCCGTCTCCACGTTAACACGGTATATGTATAAGCCGGAACTCGTTTCGGGCAGATCCAGCGACAGCTTTTGATCCCAGCCTGCATCCATCTGCTGAGTCTGAGAAGTATAAACCACACGGCCAAGTATGTCGAAAACCTCAACATGCACGTTTGCCGGTTCTGGTAGATTAAACAGAATTCTTGTTGTTGTGTGGAATGGATTGGGATAGTTGCCCTGAATGGACAGGTCTTCGGGTAATTCCGCACGTTCTTCGTTCGCCGTCGTTACATCATTGTCCGTCACGGTTATCTTTAACACCGCAATCACATTGCCAAGGGTCCTCTTATATTCTGTACTTACAACCGTAGAAGGCCGTTCCAGTCTCATGCCTAAAAGTTGCATGTTTTGTGCTTTGCGCTTTGGTGTTGTAGGAGGTGGTACTAGCCGTTCCATCATTATTTCTGGAATTAGTGCACTTCTGACCTCCGCTATCTGTCTCCCCGGACTGCTCCCCCATTCCTGCGCAAAAAGAGGATGGGGTGACAGGCAAAATATCATTGAGGAAATCAACGTCAGGGGCATACTGATGTAGGTAAGACTGGACAACTTGATGTGTAACATTGGGTAGGGTAGATTGAACGCTATAAGTGGTATCTGGCTATAAACTACACTTTACTGCGATTGTGGGCGGGGTTTTGGTTTGGTTTTTTGAGGATCATTAGATTTCCGACATCTTGGACCTATTGTCGTCTACTTTGGTTCCAGGGCGCATTGGCGAATCTAGAAATCAGGAGATTTAGTTTCTTCAAGAGCGATTTCAGTTTCGAAATTTTCAGCTAATCATGAAATTATCCTTGGAGTCCGATTGACATTTGAGGATTTCAATGGGAGCGCGTTACGCTGAATACCGAACCTGATCAAACTTATTCATAAAGCCTCGGAGCCTGTTCTGTGATGGGTTAAGGCACCCACAGCGTGTCTGGAAACCATTCCCGTGTAAGTCCTTCCCATTCGACTCTTATTGATATCGGCGTACAGGGCTTGAGATATTCCCCGCCCGTCTGTGGGTTGAGTTCCATTTCCCCGGGAGCAAACGACCAGATAAGTATCACATAAGGATTCGGTCAGAATGAGTTGTCTCCAGAGAATCCCTGTAGGATAGCTCACGCATCTTTCGATTTTCCAAGGGACCTGGTTTTCAGTAATTTGTAATGTCGAACAACGCCTCATATTACCTTCGTGATGACCGCGGGATGCCTCGGCTGAAGAGGATCTCGACATCCGTTCCAGCCCCCAGAGAGCCGTCGGCCGCGGCAGCATCCAGCCCGATCCCAGCAGCAGATTCGCCATGGAAGAGCGCTCGTACCTGCCCACTGGTCCGCTCGCGCAAGATCAACACAGGATCGTTTGAGTCGGCATCAAGGATGGCTGATCCCTCAGGACCGATCAATTCAACTTCTGTCAGGACATCCGTCCAGTCGGGACTTGAGGGGATTGCGAATGCAAACCCGGCCCGTTGTCCCTCCCTGTCCGCGACCGATTTCATGTCGAAGTTGGTAGAGAACAAAACATCGCCATTAGCTGCGCGGCCGACAAGCCGATATTCTCCACCTCCACTTGGCAGGGATGGGGGTGCATGCACTGCGAAGACCGGATTCAAATAGGGCGTGCCCCCTTCATCGGTGCCGCCCCAGACCAGCAGGACAGGAACCGACGCTGTGACGCGCTTGGCCGATGCCTCCCGATCAAGTCGGTGATTCATCGCGATGTTGAAATTGTATTCACTGATCCATGCCGGCACGCAGTAGGACATCATGTCCGACTGTGTGAGCGGAACGAGAATATCGTTTCCAGATCGTGAATCAATTCCCCATGATCCAATCGCTGCATTTGGATAAGGATATCCCGGATCCACCGCTGCACCCACTCCACAGGGTGCATGCCAGAGGCTCATACTATGGCCGAGTTCGTGGGCAATGGTGAGGGCCTCCTCGGATTGATCTACGATTCCCAGCCGTACATAACTAATCCATCCGTTAATCAAGGCAACCCCCCACGCTCCTGTGGCTTCGCCGGAAAAGGCACCCATCCAGTATCCCGTTCCGCCCTCAAGAACACGGATTGTAGCCACCAAGTCAAGCAGTCTATCCCCGTCGTTGGTGGATGTTAAAACGGGCGGATGGGCCCTCACGGCGATGTCATTGACTGGTAGCAGGGTCCGGGTTTCTGAGAGCAACCTGTGCCCCTGAGGGTCCTGCGCCATTTGCTCTATCAGTTCCACAGCCGTATAATCGGGCTCCATCTGCCAGACGAAGGGCACCATCGTAAGTTCCAACGTAGGCATCATCTCAACCCCCACGGATATCCGTCCCGACTCGGGAATCCGGCGTATCATTTCGAGACCGGCATCTAATGTTCGATCGGGATCAATGTCAATAATCATCTCCAGGCCAGGTTGTATCACCGAGCCCGGAATGCGAATATTGGCAGAACGCTCCAGAGATGCCTCCGCATAGGCCAGTTCAGTTGGAATCGGGGTGGATTGACCGGGAATATCAACCGTATAGACCTCTGCTCCGTCGACGAACAGGGTCGCTCTTGCGGGCGGTATGCTTGCATCGGTACTTTTCGCCGAAATCGGGAATACGCGCAGAAGCGCATCTCTGCCGGCCACGAGTGGGATCGGGTACTGTGCCGATTGAATAGACTGGAGCAGATATGCGGTGGAACGTTCCTCTACTTCTAATCCGCCACAGAAAGGTAGACGTAAACGCCGTGCAACCGTTGGCTCGGCGAGTGGAGAATCCTGCGTAATACACAGTTCCGTGCCTCTCGTGTCAAACCGAACAAGGTTGACAAGGTCGACAAAAGTCGAAGGTATTGACGAGGCAAGTCTGGGATTATTCGACAAATTCAGACTCCTAAGAGCACGCATCTGACCGATCTCGGGCGGGATTGATCCCGACAAGTTGTTGTGGCTAAGGTTCAGTTGTTTTAATTTCTGCAACCTTCCCAAACTAGCCGGAATCTCGCCGGACAGATTGTTTCTCTCTAGATTGAGTTCCCCGGTTATGGTCGTGAGATTGCCCAGTGAGGGGGGAATTGGGCCACTCAGATTGTTTTCATCAAAGGTTAGGGCTCTGATAGATCGTAGGTTGCCGAGTTCCGGCGGGATCACCCCGGACAAGTTGTTGTACCCTGCATAAAGGATTTCCAATGAAGACAGGCGCCCCAACTCCGGCGGGATTTCACCCTCAAGCCGGTTCTCATCCATCCAAATAACTGTCACAGCAGACAAATTGCCGAATTCCGGCGGAATCTGGCCAGTCAATTGATTCTGGTTGATACGCAGACCTCTGAGTTGAGACAGATTGCCCAGTTCGGGAGGAATAGTTCCCTCCAGTTGGTTATCCTCCAGATTTAGAGCTTGCAGGGGAAGGTTACTTAGCTCGGCAGGGATCGGCCCGGAGAGCAGATTGCTCTCCAGATAGAGCTCCGTGAGTGTCTTAATCTCACCCAGAGCGGAGGGGATGGCTCCCTCAAGCCAGTTGTAGGAAAGATCCAGCAAACGAAGGGAGACCATTTCCCCAAGTTCGAGCGGTATTTGGCCACGCAAACCATTGCCATAGAGCTGTAACTTAACGACCTGCTCCAGATCGTTCACCGTTACGCCGTGCCAGTCTCCAAGGGGTGCGTCGGTTAACCATCCATCCTGCTTACTCCAGTTCACGCCATCGGTCGCTTCGTACAGCAACGAGAGGATCTTTCGATCATCGGATGTAGGACAGTCCACATCCGTCCCATCATGAACAGGAATCGTGGTGAGCCATTGCTGGAAGGTTATACTCGGAGGGATGCATAAATCTGTGTTAGTGTAACGCAACTCCTTCAACGCGAACGTAGCCAGAGAGAGTGGTATTTGGCCCGAAAGAGGGTTGTCATCTATCCTGAGGACAGACAGTTGGTTCAGATCCCCGAGAGTTTTCGGAAGGTGTCCCTGCAGCCCGTTATTCGAAAGGTCGAGTACTGTCACGCGTCCAAGCGAGTCCGTATTCACACCGTACCATTCATCCAGTGGCGTGTCACCAAGCCATCCGGTTGAATTTGTCCAGTTTGCTCCGTCGGTATCCTCGTAAAGTTGTTCGAGAGCGGTACGGTCTGCTTCATTGCAGTATGGCCCCAGAAAATCCCGATCCTTTATGGTGCGCCAGGCTATAAAGTCCTCTGTTTCTGGAGTACAAAGTCCGTCGTTTCCCAGCCAATGGAAGGTCTCAAGTGCCTCCAATTCCATGAACATTGGGGAGATTAATCCGCTCAACTGATTTCCCTCCAGGTAGAATTGCTGAAGACTGGAAAGGCCTGCAAGTTCGACGGGTACGCGACCGCTAAGATTATTTTCATGCAGGCTCAAGGTTACAAGCTTCGTAAGCGCCCCGAGTTCAGGCGGAATTGACCCAGTAAAATTTGCACTGTCGAAGTTCAAGTGGACAAGCTCAACTAGCTTGCCCAATGTCTTAGGAATCTCGCCTTCAAGACCGGTATCGCCCAAGTAAAGATCCTGAAGCCGCGCTAGGTTGCCGATCCCTAGTGGCAACTTGCCTCTGAGACCGTTTCCATCCAGATACAAGCCTATGAGATGCGTCAGACTTCCTAGTTCCGCCGGAATGCTGCCACTGAGACCATTGCCCTGCAGGAATAGAAAAACCACTCGGCCGTCTCCATCCGTCTCTACCCCATACCATTGGTCAAGAGGTGCGTCGGTCAACCATCCATCTCGCTGCGTCCAGTTGTCTCCTCCGGTCGCCCTGTACAGCACCTCAAGAATCTCGCGATCAGAAAGGTTCACGGTAGGATCATTAACCAAGATCGTTGCCTCCCCAGAGGCCGTGGCAAGTGCGGCGGTGACTGTCGTTATGCCGTTACTGACACCGGTGATTTTGCCAGTTGAATCTACCATGGCGACGGAGGGATCGGCGCTTGACCATTCCAAAGGATACCCTGTTATAGGTTCTCCATCCTGATCAAGAACAACCGCCTTGAGTTGAATAGCCTTACCAACCGAATTAATCAGTGCTGTCTCAGGGCTAACGGTTACCCCACTCTCATTCCCATAGCCCTCACCGCTCGCAATCAAAATCAGCCGATCCGAATCATCTGTAAAATCTCCATCCTCTCCCACCGTTACCGTCACTTTCTGTGGCACGCTCCAGTTTGAAGGGGTAAATATCAACACACTCTTGTTCAGGCTCGCGTCTGTTCCATCAGATCTCACAATCGTCACGGTCACATTTGCCGTCGGTTCCTCCGACAGGACCACCGTAAAATCTCCAGATTCTCCCTCCACAATCGTCATGGCCACCGGCGTGATTTGCAACCTCTGCGCAAAAAGAGATGCAGGCAAAAAACAGAACATCACGAGCGCCAATGTGATAGATCTCATCTTGATGCCTATCTCACGTATAAAACACAGGGGGGGGGGTATGTTTATTATGTGTCATATTCAAAATGTGATCGCTCAAGGCTTTAGGCGATGAGACTTCTGTATGTCAGACGTTTCCTCGAAATATCACCGCGATTTGTGCCAGTTATTGTATTGGGTGAGACCGAAAGAGAACTCTTGGACGCCCTCAGGGCAACAAAGATTCTTCAGGATCAGGAATTTTCAGAGATGTGATTTTGTTGCATTGTGCAAAATCCAGATGTATCATTCTCACAAACCGTAGAATCCTGAAATCAGGCGTTTGGGAGTTGGTTACCTCGGGAAGCTTCCCAGCGTATATCCATAATCCTCCGGGATGCAGATAAAAGAAACCCCCCACTGAGCAGGACAATTCCAATCCAGACCAGACTGATTGCCGGTTTTTCCTGAGCCTGTACCACGACATAGTCTGCTGAAGTCGCACCATCAAGGGAAAGGGTGATCTGGCCAGTGTCTACATTCATGCCTGTAAAATAGTATCCAATCCCCCCGGAATGAACACCAATTGGATTCACACTGCGATCGGTGCGAATCACATAAATCGGCATCACTTCCTCAATCAGGTTCGTGCTCATATCTACAACCTGCAGCACGGCACCTACGGCGATTTCGACGCGATTGACTTCTTCTTCACTTAGGATAGATTGTAAATCTACTCTGGTATCGAATCCTGTGAAAGTAATCTGATAGGCACCATCACTGATGAGGGTGCTTTGTCCCCGGCGCAAAACAATCTCATTCTCCGAGTCCCCATCGTCAAGCATTTGGCGAGGTGTGACCGCAACGTAGACATCTTTTTCGAAGTAGGGCTTGAGGTCCGGGTGCTGGATCCACTGGCCCGTACTAGATTCATAGGCAACGGGTTTGAGACGGAAGGATTGTCCGCTCGGATCGGTAAAATCAAGTACAAAGCGAGTATGTCCGCGCTCTCCAGGTTCGGTTCCGATGTAGGACACCTCATATCCCGCAACACGCACAGGTTGCCCCTGTTCAACGACAAAGTTGTCCCGGTCACTACCTCGCGGCTCATCCGAGATTGCTTGGCTGAATCCGGAGGATGCAATAATGCCGATGACCATCACGCCTAATCCCACATGTGCGAGTGCTCCACCTGCTAATTTCAGGTTTCCCCGTCCAATCCGCCAGAGCACAGAAAAATTGCCATAGAAGGCAAAAAACGCCATAAAAAGGAGCAGCATCAACTGAATTCCATAGCCGTGGCGTTGCCAAAAGGTCTGCCCCTCTAAAACTGTTTCTGCCGCAAATGGGGTCAGAATCAATACGATGACGGTGCTGAAAGTGGCCAGAAGTACGGGCCAGATCAGGACACGGTTTATCTTCTGGATGTTCATCTTGGTCCACCAGAAAAGTTGTCCCAGTCCGGCTAAGAATAAAATCCCTACCGTGATTGGCAGAGTCCAGTCATTGTAAAAATCAATGGGGACCGTTGCCGGGTTGTTGTTGAACAGTTTTCCAAATATGGGGGCGCTGGTACCCAGGATCACCACTGCTGCAACCACGGTCAAAAGGACAGCCCCGGAGAATACCAGAAACTCACGCGATAGAAAATGAGCTTCCTGCTGCGCAGCAGGAAGCTCACGGTAGCGCCACACAAACAATCCAAACCCTAAAATCCCCATCGCCAGAATCCAGATCAGGAGCTGGTTATAGAGTCCAAGATCCACGAATGCATGGACGGAAGCGTCCCCCAGAATGCCGCTCCGTGTCAGAAAGGTAGAATAGACCACCAGCATATAGGCCAGGATAGACAAAAAGAGAGCTGCCTTATGTCCGATTCCCCCTTTGCGCTGAATGAGCATCAGATGCACTGCAGCGATTCCAACCAGCCACGGTACGAATGAGGAATTTTCCACTGGATCCCAGGCCCAGTAGCCACCAAAGTTCAATGTCTCATAGGCCCAGTAACCGCCCATGGCGATTCCTACACCGAGGCACATGACGCTAATCAGTGTCCAAGGGAGTGCAGGTCGCACCCACTGTGTATAGCGCCGTTTCCAAAGTGCAACCACAGCAAAGGCAAAGGGTGCGATCATTGTGGTGAACCCGACAAAAAGCATCGGAGGATGGATCACCATCCAGTAATTTTGCAGGAGATCATTAAGCCCTGTCCCGTCCGCAGGCACAAAATCCGGGTTCGACTGGAAGATGGGAGCATCTGGATTCGCTTCTGCCAGTGTTGCGAAGGGGGCAGCACCAATCTCAATGGAACCGAGCCGGATCCCCACAATCATCATGAGAAGGAAAGCCTGACAAAACGCCACAACCGTCATCACAGGAGCTTTGTAATTCGGCGTGGCCCACCGAATTAATGCAAACCCCATCATGCAGTTCATGATGATCCAAAGCAGGAAAGAGCCTTCCTGACCCTCCCAACTTGCGGAGAACAGGAAATGAAAGGGTAAATCTCGAGATGAATGGGCCCAAACGTAATTGTACTGGAACTGGTGGGTCGCGATGAGGACAATCAGAAGTAGCCATGCACTGAAAAGGCAGACGGTCATCACGCCCCACAGCATTTTCCCTAGACGGTAAAAAGTCTGTCCATGATGCTTCTGTTCTGCAGCCTGATAGAATGCAAAGACAGACAGGATGCAACTCACAAAAGCGACCAGAATCAGTATGTGTCCAACGATACCTGACATTTATTGGTCGTGTGTGGAAAGAGCAGTCAGTAAATTCTGCTGCAACCCACTAAAGCTTCCATTACTCATGATCAAGATCACATCGTCAGAACGTACATCTTCTAGAAGCGCCTCAAGTAAAGAAGAGGCAGACTCAAAGGATCGGGCCTGCGTACCCGTTGTGCAGATCCGTTTTAGGACTGTCTGAATATCCATGAAGTGTTCCCGCACATCATTGTGACGAAACGGTGGAGCACACAAGTAGGTTCTTTCTGCTCCCTGGAACGCTTCTCCGTACCGAGCTTCAAATATTTTTCTGCGGCTGGAGTTGGAGCGTGGTTCAAACACGGCCAGTAATCGCCGGTTGGGCCAGCGCTCTGCTGCCGCTTGAATGGTTGCACGCACTGCAGTCGGATGATGTGCAAAATCATCAACGACTAGAATACCGCCAGGTTCGCCCAGGATTTCCTGTCGTCGCTTCACACCGGGGAAAGAAGCAAGTCCATTGGCAATTTCGGCTGCAGTTAACCCTTCATGCAAGGCAACGGTACTGGCTGCAAGTGCGTTACGAAGGTTGTGACTTCCACTCATGGGGAGCAGTATTTGTCCTAGATCCTGTCCGAGGTAGTGCAGGTTGAACTCAATTCCCTTGTTGGACATGTGGGTCACCCGTCCAGTGACATCATGATGCGGGTCTAGTCCATAGGTCAGCACAGGAGCCGCCCCGGTGTTCAACTTTGCAGTAGTATCACCAGAGAGGACCAGTAGGCCATCGGGAGGAATTAATTTCGTGAAAGCTTCGAATGCCTCCTGATACTCCTCCCATGATGCATAGATATCCGCGTGATCAAATTCCATGGAGGTCACAATCGCAATCTGCGGTGCATAGTGCAAGAATTTAGGATTCTTATCAAAATAGGCGCTGTCGTATTCATCTCCTTCAATCACAAATTGGGGGGCGGTTCCGACAGAGAAGCTTTGCTCGAGATCCTGGAGCACGCCTCCGATCAAAAACCCTGGATCCCATCCGGCACTGCGCAGCAAATGTACCAGCATCCCGGTTGTTGTTGTTTTTCCGTGCGTTCCAGCAACGACTAGGTTGCGGCGGTCTTTTAGGAAAAAATAGTGGAGCGCCTCAGGGAGCGAAAATTGTGGGAGGGATCGTTCTCTGGCCAAGGTTGCTTCGGGATGGGTTGGTACACAGGCATTTCCGGGGATAACCAAGTCGGGCAGGGGAGCCAGATTCTTCTCTGAATATCCATCATAGACGGGGATTCCCTGGTTCTGCAGGAACGTGCTCATCGGGGGATAGACCCCACTGTCGGATCCACGTACCGCGTATCCTGCTTCCACCAAGAGGCCTGCCAAGGCTCCCATCCCTGTGCCGCAAATCCCGATCAGGTAGATATCCTTTGTATCGGGTTTCGGGGATGGTCTGTCAAATATCCGCAGATTCGCATCAGCAAAATCCGCCAGAGCTCTCATTCAGCAGGTAGCTTTGCGGTTAATGGAATCATCTTCAAGGCAATTAATGGCTCTGTACACAACCGGGGATTGCTTGACAAAAAGCGGTCTGCTAGCGCCATTTCCTTCGATCTCGGCGAACGTCTTCTTTGTCTCGCTGAGGTCTGAAAATGAATTGCCCGCTGAAAAAGAGGAAAAACCAGGAGTCAAAGGCAGAATACATGACCGGCACGATAACCAGAGTGAGGAATGTTGAAAAAGACAACCCGCTGATGATTGCAATGCCCATAGGTCCCCAGAATTGAGTGTTCTGTGATCCAAACTGGATATTCGGTGCCAGATCTGCCAATAACCCAACAAAATCTATATTGAGCCCGAATGTGAGCGGTACCAGACCAATCACAGTCGTCAGGAAGGTGAGTAGTACCGGTCGAAGACGTGTAGCTCCACCGTCGATGATCGCTTCCAGTTTACTTTTGCCTCGTTCTCGTAGCTGGTTGATGTAGTCAATCAGCACAATATTATTGTTCACAACGATTCCGGCCAGGCTGATGAGGCCGATAAAAGTCATCAATCCGAAAGGGGTACGCGTGAGGATCAGTCCCAGGAGCACGCCAATGAGTCCCAGTATGACGGCCAACATGATAATAATCGGGACAATGATACTATTGAACTGTGCAATCAGGATGAGTGTGATAGCTGCAACCCCGATTCCCATCGCGACCTGTAAAAAGCCAAAAGCTTCTGCCTGATCCTCACTCTCTCCCGTGTACGACAACTGATAGCCGATCGGCATAGAGTCCTGATATCCTATCAGGTGAGTTTGCACCTGCTGCAATACCGCTGCACCATTGGCTCCTGCCACGACATCACCGGTGACAGTGGCTACGCGATTGAGATCTAATCGCGTGATGGATCCATACCCGCTGCCGATCTCAAAATCGGCAATAGAGGATAGTGGAATCTGAGTCCCTTCATGAAGAACGGTCAGTGCATCAAGCGCTTCAAGGCTGGCACGCTGGTCCTCCTTCAGGCGCACAGTGACATCGTACTCATCCTCTCCTGAGCGATACTTGGTTGCTTCACTACCCTGAATGGCTGACCGAACGACATTGCTGACCTTGCGGGAGTCCAGTCCAAATCGGGCTGCCCGTTCACGGTCAATCTGAACCTGAATTTGTGGGCGTCCGGTATTGAGGTTGTTGTTGATATCCACCAAGAGAGGGATCGTGTTGTTTTGTGATGCCTGTCTGAGGGATTCAGTGACCTCTTCCGTGATCCGTGTAATCTCCAAAAAATCGGGGCCCATAATTTCAATATTGACAGGTTTGCCTACGGGCGGTCCAGCATTGTCCTTGTTGATTTCGATAATCACTCCTGGAATTCCCTGAAGGGATTCACGAAGCCTTTGAAGCGTATTGCGACTTGTTTCCGGCCGATTCCCGTAATCCACCACATTCAAGGTTAAGACAGAACTCTCCGGATTGCCGGGGCCTCCCCCAATCAATCCCCCTCCACCACTACTGGTCCCCACGTTTACAAGGATATTCTTGATGTTGTCTTGGTCTGACTGATTTTCATCCAAGAGGGAGTTAATGCTGGATTGTGCAATCTGGGTAATCTTGTTGGTTTCTTCCAGATGCGTTCCCAAGGGGAGTTCCAGGTCTACGGTGATGATATTTGGGTCTGTATCCGGGAAAAACTCAACGCCAGTTGGGGCAGCTGCAAACAGTGCGATAATTGATACAAATCCACCGGCTACGCAGACCAGCAGGCGAGCGCGATTATCAGACAGTAACAGTCTGGTACGCTGCTTCAAGAATCGTCCATTCAGTAGATAGCCGATTCCACCGACTCCCATGATAATCGCGGGCAGGCTGAGCAAAATCAAGATTGTCTGTAATTCTGCTCCGCGAATCAGTGCCATCAATCCAAGAATAGAGGATGAAAGTATCGCAAAGAAACCACCTGCCTTAACACTGGTGAGCCCATTGAGATAGATAACTTCAAGGCAGTGGAGAATGACCATAAGCAGCCCCATCACAAACAGAATAGCGGCGGGGTAAAGAAGTACGGTGCCGGCTGCTGGATTCGTCATACCAAGCACAATTCCGCCAATCACTGACAGGACGACTCCCAGCATCAGAGAGAGAAAACAGAATGAGTTTTGGAGATAGGGGTTAGGGGTGCGGATCACAGCAGTTATCGAAAGCAGAATGACTCCCAGCCCAAAGAGGGCGGAGATCCCGATCAGCGGTGAAGGGCCACTTGGGCCGCTCAGAAATGTACCGCTAACGGCGGTTCCCAAGCCAATGACAAAAACAATTACGGCACTGATCCAGAGTCGTTTACGTAAAAATATGGGGGCGTGGACCTCATAGTCACGCTGTAACTGTATGTTCAGGAATCCACGATACCAGGTAATTAGATTCGGCAATGCCTGACCAACAAACCCCTTTGTAATGGGACTGAAGCAATACCGGTGCGTAAGCATCAGTATTGGCACTGCAATGGAAAGTACCAGAATCGTTTGCCAGTTCGCAAGTCCGATCACCAGAGCTACGCCAGCAAAGAAGGCAAACAGAATCGTCCGGAGGGCCAAAGAAAAACGCATTTTTGGATCTGTGTCCAGCCGAACAAAGTACCCGGTGATGACAGGGTTAATGATAATGGCAACAAACAACGAGCACGACAGCGTAATGATGAGGGTCATGGGTAAATAGCCCATAAACTCGCCGGTAATTCCCGGCCAAAACAGCATGGGAATGAAGACAGCTACAGTGGTTGCAGTCGATGCAACGACGGCGCTGCCGACTTCACCAGTTCCCAGCTTCGCAGCTTCAAACCGGGAGTAACCCAGTTCTCGGTAACGATAAATATTTTCCACGATGACCACGGCATTGTCCACAAGCATTCCGAGGGCAATGATCAGGGAAAAGAGGATAACAAAGTTTAATTCCTGCCCAATGATCTGGAATACCAGAAAGGTGAGGAACATGGAGAGGGGGATCGCAATACCCACTAGTGTAGCCGTGCGAACCCCCAGGAAGAACAGCAGCACAAGCACGACGAAGATCAGCCCGCTGATGATGTTGTTTTCAAGATCGTTCACGAGCTCTTGAACCTGGTCGCTTTGATCGCCGGTAACCACCATCTGTGCTCCACGCGGCAATGGGAATTCGTCAAGGACTGTTCGAATTTCGTCAGCAGTATCCAGGATATTCGCGCCACTGCGTTTTTTTACATTGAGGGTGATGACCGGATAGCTTCCTGTTTCCGCCAGACGGATCAGGCGCTTGCCCTCTTCTTCCTGAAGCAGTTGCAACCTGGAGTAGGTTGAGCGTTCTTTGAAGCCGAGGTATACCTCTGCTACATCCCTGACGTACACCGGGAAGCCATTCGGGCTTTTGAGAACCAGTTCTTCAATTTCTTTTTTAATATCCCGAAACTCTCCGTCAATCCGAACGAGATAGTCTCTGCTGTCTACGCGGATCGTGCCGCCAGGGGTATTGGAGTTTTCGAAACTGATCGTTTCAATGAGATCTGAAAACGTGAGATCATATCCCTGCAGTGCACGGATATCTACATCTACTTTCACCTCTCGCTCAAGTGTACCAACTAGTTCCACTTCCAGGATATCTGGGCTTTTCTCAATTTCATCTCCCAGATCTTCCGCAATTTCTTTTAGCTGTGTGACGGTAAATGCCCCGGCAAGGTTAATGCTCATGATGGGGATATCCTCAACATCAAACTCACTGACCACGGGTTCTTCAATGTCACCGGGTAGGCGAGGCTTGGCAATCTGGACTTTGTCTCGAACTCGTTGATAGGCAAAATCAAGAGATACGTCAGTTGTGAACTCAATGACGATGGTGGAGACTCCCCGCACTGAAGTGGATCGAATTTCTTCAATGTCGGATACGGATTGAATCTCCTCTTCAATGATCCGGGTTACAAGGGATTCAATATCACTCGGACTGGCACCTGGGTAAATGGTCGTGACGACGATCGTTGGGATTTCAATGGAAGGAAAGGCTTCCTTCGAAATCGTCAAATAGCTGACCAGCCCACCCACCGTGAGCATGATCGTCAGGATCGCTACACTTGGTCGTTGCTTAATTGCAAGGTCAGTGATTTTCATTACAATTCGATCTCAGGGGTGGGGGTTGAGTCCGAGGAGTCCTCAATGATCGGGACCCCGTATTCGTCTAATCCAGAGAATGACTGGTCAATCGAGACCAGATCCTGATCTGCAAGAGTAGATTGCCCACGAACGACGACCTGCTCATTTGCCGACAAGCCGCTCGTAATGACTACTTGGTTTGCATACTCTGCACCCAAGGAGACCTCCCGTAGTTGGGCAACACTATTCCCATCGTGGTCTTTCACGACAAAAATTGAGAGTCCGTTTTCGGTTCGGGTCACTGCATTGCCGGGAATCACAAGTGCATCTTCAATGGTCAATCGCACGATGGCGAGTTCCGCGATCATTTCAGGCTTGAGTCGTTCGTCTGTGTTTTCAACCTCAACATTGATTTCAAATGATCGACTGGCGGGGTCAATGACATTCCCTGCAAAGGTGACATGCCCCGTGCGGGGCGAAATCCCGGCCGTCGGTAGACGGATTTCTGCCGGGGTACCGATTTCAATATCTCCGGCATAGCGCTCTGGAACGCCCGCTGCAATTTGAACATTACGCGCATCGACCAGACGAAGTACTTGTGCACCGGGAATGACCTGTTCACCGGGTTCAACATAACGGGCCTCTACTTTCCCATAGATCGGTGCTTGAATGGAGGTATAGTCCAGTTGTCGTACGACTTGTTCATAGACAGCTTCCGCCTGAGCCAATGCAGATTTTGCCTGCTCCAGTGTAGTTTCCAGGCGGGTAAATTCCAGGGGACTGATGATAGAATCTGCAAACAGGGGTTGCTGCCTGGTGTAGCTGTCCTCGGCTATTTTCAGGCCGGCTTTTGCGTTACTGACCTGTGCTTCCGCCTGTGCCACGCTGGCACGAATCAGGTCATCTTCTGTATTGGCAACCACTTGTCCTACGCGGACCGTTTCTCCCAGTGCCGCGATGGTTTCAAGCGTACCAGTAGTTTTAGACGAGACAATCACATCATGTTTCGCTTCGACGGTACCCGTCAGTTCAATGATTTCATTGAATGCAGTTGGGGACAGCCGTAAAACCTCAACGTGCTTGGTTTCAAGGGGTAAGGCGAGAGATTCACTGCTCTCGGAATTGCCTTGTGGGCTTGCACACGCAAACCAAAAGATGCAGCCGATCGGTAGGATGTATTGAATTTTCATAAAAAGGCAGGTCTATTTGTTGGCGGATGCCAATTGTATATCTGTTTGTTTTTCGATCGGTATGCCTAGCGCGACCTCTAGACTGCTTTGGGCAACGAGAAAGCCGTGGACGGCACGTAGGTAGTTGATCCTGCTAGTATCCAGTTGAGAAGATGCAGCCCGCACTTGCAACGTGTTTGCAACTCCCTCATTTGAGCGGGCAAGTGTGTATTCATAATTCAGTTCTGCATTTGCCACATTTGTTTCCTGACTACCGATCTGATGATACGCCGCATCGAGGTTGCGCAGCGCAACCTCAATTTCCATTTTGGTGGCAGCGGTTAACTGCTCAACAGCTATTCCAGCTTGGCGGGCAGCAACTTCGGCCCGCTGCACGGTACGTCTACGTTGAAGTCCATCAAAGATGGTCCACTGAAGGTTGAGCCCAACATTCACAGAGGATTGCCAGTAGGCTTTGCTGAAGTAAGTATTGCTCCCTTGAGAGAAGGAGAACGGGTTTATCGGGCTTGTGATCGTAAATGTTCGATTATCGGGCACCCTGCCAGAGTAGTTGAAATTTGCAAAGGCGTTCAATGTGGGCAACCGTGACATTTTATTTGCCCGTACTTCATTTAGAGCAAGTCGGTGGGACATCCGTGCTTCTTCAAGGTCCGGCCGCTGAAGGATCGCGTGTGCAAGTGCATCCGTTGTTGATATGGAGAGGTATGGAGACATTTCATGAATCTCAAGGCTTCCATTCAGGATCAGCTCCTGCCCTAAATCCAGTCCAAGCAAATACTTCAATTGGTCTAGACTGTTGGATGCTCTAGTTTGCGCCTGAACCAACCCTGATTTCTGATTCGCCAGTTCAACATCCATTGATAAGCGTTCAATCTTGGGCAGAATTCCATTGCTCACTCGTTGCGCGGCCTCATTACGGGATGCCTGTGTTCGCGACACGCTTTGTGCTGCAACATGGGCTTCTTGCATGGAAAGGAGTGCTCCATAGAATGCTTCGCGAACCTGTCCAATTACGATCTGTTCTTGCCGCTCAGCGGCCTTGGATATTTGCTTAAGCGCAGTTCGGTATCCGTCTGGATGAAGCATCCTGTTCCAGTTCGGTGCGTCCAGGATTTTTTGTGTGATGGTAACGGAGTTCAAGTATTGATTAGCTACCGAAAACGGGTTGTCACTGGGTTCGGCAGGGAGAATGCCCGCAGCCTCCAGCCCACGCAGTTGACGATCAGCGAACTCGGCAAAGGTAATCGGATTGGTCACATCAAGTCCATCTGTTCGTGCGGTTTCGTTGAAGCCAAGCCAGTCGATAAAGGCAAATCCTGAAAAAAAATCTCCCGCTGAACTCCCCGCAAAGGGGTTGGCCTCTTTAATATTTCGTGTATAGGAACTTGCTCCTTCAATGGTCGGGAAGGCAGTACCAAACGCTGCTTTGATTTGCAGCCGGGAATCTTCTTCGGCCAAGCGGCTAGCTTGGAGCGCGTAATTATTAATCAAAGCAATCTCGATTGCTTCCCCCAGCGTGATTCGCAAGGGAGTCGTTGTATCCTGTGACTGAGCATTTGTTACAGAGGCAGACAGGAGAATGAAGACAAGAGCAAAACGCATATTAGCTGGCTTAAGAGGGGATTCGGCGTGTTTGCACATCAAGGTCTGTCAATAAAGCTGATTAGAGCAAGACGAGTTTGTACGTGTATTTTTGCAGTGTGTTGAGACCGGATTCATGATCGGAGTAGAAATGAGGAATCAGACAAAATCCTTATGCTGGTGTGCGTGTAGGTAGTCCACGACATTCTTGACCTGTTGGGTGCTATTTTGATGACAAACCAAGAGCGCATCATCGGTATCTACAACGACGACATCGTGGATTCCAACTACGGCAACTAGGCGCTTGCCGGCGTTGACCAGACATCGGCTGGTATCATGTACGATGACATTACCTCGGAGGACATTGCCATGGCGGTTTTTGTCACTCAGATCGTAGACTGCACGCCAATCTCCAATATCACTCCAGCCAAAACTTCCTGGAACGACATAGACATTACCGGCCCGCTCCATGATTCCGACATCAATCGAAATCCGTGTACTTTTGTAATAGGCTTGGCGAACAGCTGAATCTTCTTGATCCGTTCCAAGGTGTCTGGAAGCCTCTTCGAAAGCACGCCAGGTACTTTTAAGATGGGTTTGCATGTTTGCCAGAATCGCATCGGCACGCCAAACAAATATCCCACTGTTCCAGAGAAAGTCGCCGGAATCCAGAAATCGCTCTGCGGTTGCTTCACCGGGTTTCTCGGCAAAGGTCCGCACCCGGTAGGCTCCGTCGCTTTCACTTTCAGAGGGGTCGTATTGGATATAACCGTATCCAGTGGCAGGATAGGAGGGCTGGATTCCGATGGTGACCAGTGCTCCGGGTTTGTTTGCCACCACAGCCGCCTTGCGAAGGATGTTCAAAAAACGATCTTCCCTCTTGACCAAGTGATCTGCGGGAAGCACAATCATGACTGCATCTGGATCCATTGCACGCAATTTTATGGCTGCATAGGCAATGCACGGAGCTGTATTCCGGCTGATGGGCTCTCCGAGGATATTTTCCTCTGGTATAGAGGACAATTGCTCCCGTGTAAGATCCGCGTAACGCTCATGAGTCACGACCAGAGTCCGTTCCGGGGGAACGATGGGAGCCATGCGGCTCAGGGTCTGCTGAAGAAGGCTTTGTTCTTCAAAGACATTGATAAACTGTTTGGGGCGGGCTTCCCTGCTCTGGGGCCAGAACCGGCTTCCAATCCCCCCTGCCATGATGACGCTGTATATCATTGTAGATGTGCTGAGTCCGATACGATACAGATTCAGATTCGGTTGCGTTAGAGATACTAAAGTGGAAGTCTTCTACAAAATTCTCCCCATAGAAATTGGATCCGTGTGATCTGGGGGCATGAAAGAGTACAACAGGCCCCGTATACCGTGCGGGATCGGCATGTGTTCGCTGCTGTTTACCGAAAAGTTGCCAATTCGGAGAGTTTTATGAGAGACTCGCAGGTTGATCCCATAGTACCAATCCGTTCTCATTACTGACTCAAAGCCACAGTCACTGCGTACAATCAAACTAATTTTGTGTGAACGATGCTTTTGTTTTAATGAAAATTGGAATTGTTGGAACAGGTTATGTTGGACTGGTTTCGGGGGTCTGCTTTGCAGAGATGGGGAACGATGTCTGGTGTGTTGATGTGGATGATGCCAAAGTCGCAGATTTACGCCAAGGAAACATGCCGATTTACGAGCCGGACCTTGAGGTCTTGCTGCATCGGAATCTGCGTGAGAAGCGTCTGACATTTACGACCTCGCTCAGCGAAGCACTCGAAAACGCCAAAATTATATTTTTGGCACTGCCCACACCACCGGACGCAGACGGGGAGGCAGACCTATCCTATGTACTAGAGGTGGCACGTGAAATTGGCACTTGGCTTGGGACTTACCCGGAGGCCGTCTACAGAATTGTCGTCAACAAGAGCACGGTTCCCGTAGGGACGGCGGACAAGGTCAGAGAAGTGCTGGTTGAGCAGGGGGGGAATCCCTGTGTGGATTTTGACGTTGTATCCAATCCTGAATTTCTCCGTGAGGGTGCTGCGGTGGACGACTTTATGAAGCCGGAGAGAATTGTTCTGGGAACCTCAAGTGCAAAAGCTGGTGCTATCATGAAGCGCCTCTATGAGCCGTTTGTTCGGCAAGGTAATCCAATTATCATCATGGACGAGCGCTCGGCTGAGGTAACCAAGTATGCAGCGAATGCCTTCCTGGCCTCACGTATCAGCTTCATGAATGAGGTAGCCAACCTGTGTGACCGGGTGGGTGCGGACGTAGATAAGGTGCGTATCGGAGTTGGGAGCGATAGCCGAATCGGTCGCCATTTTCTTTACGCAGGCATTGGCTTTGGTGGAAGTTGTTTCCCGAAAGATGTGCAGGCACTTTTGCGAACCGCGCGTCGCCATGGCTATGACTTCAAAATTCTTCAGTCGGTACTTGAGGTAAACGAAAAGCAGCGGATGCGATTGGTTGACCAAGTACGTTCCTATTTCGGCAGCGACTTGCGAGGAAAGCATGCAGCAGTGTGGGGGCTTGCATTCAAAGCCAATACGGATGATGTGCGAGAATCTCCTGCACATGTCGTGATTCGGGGGCTTCTGGAGAGCGGCGTACGGGTCACTGCTTTTGATCCAGAGGCAATGGCAACCTCGCGTACTGTACTAGGAGAGTCGATTACTTACGCGGGGAGTGCATATGAAGCCCTTTCTGACGTTGATATGCTGCTTGTTTGCACGGAGTGGCCGGAATTTAGGCGTCCTGATTTTCAACGGATTAAGGGGCTGATGCGCCGACCGCTTATTTTTGATGGGCGTAATTTGTATAATACCTGCAGAATGCAGGAGCGGGGATTTGAGTATTATAGTATTGGCCGTCCCGGAGTCGCTCTGAAATAATCTCTCACCGTCTATTGAGGCAGAAATGGATTGGCAGGCCTGGCTAACGATTGCCACAATTATTGGGATTGCCATTGCCCTAGTCAAGGACCTTGCCAGACCGGACGTAATTTTTTTGGGTGCACTGGGGGGGCTATTGGTGGCGGGGGTCATCACCCCCATCGAGGCTTTTGCCGGGTTTTCGAATGGGGCGGTGATTGCACTTGCATCTCTGTTTGTGGTTGCTGCGGGAATTGAGGAGAGTGGACTTCTGCGCCGGATCGAATGGCGGCTCTTACGCAGGGTACATTATTTACCCACGGCGCTTCTTCGCATGATGGTGCCCACGGCATTCGTATCTGCATTCATGAATAATACCCCCGTTGTGGCAATGTGGATGCAGCCTGTGCAACGCTGGGCATACCGGTCCAAGATTTCTCCATCGAAAATGTTAATCCCGCTATCCTATGCATCGATTGCTGGGGGGATGGTTACTTTAATAGGGTCCTCCACGAATGTCGTGGTTGCAGGTTTGGTGGAGGGGTATGATCTTCCTCCACTGGGGCTTTTTGATTTTTCTCTGATTGGGTTACCGGCAGCAATTATCGTATTAATATTTCTGGCCTTTGTTGGCGTGCGGCTTTTACCAGATCGGGCCAGTGAGCCTGTGTTTACGCGTTCGCGCCTTCAGCAATGTCTGTTTGAAATTCGTATTTCCGAGGGCTCTCCCTTCGCGGGGAAGACATTAGACCAGGCGAAACTGGACACCGATAATGAATCCACCATTGTTCAGGTGCGGCGGGGGAAGCACATTATGCCTGTTGATCGGCAATTCATTTTGGGACAAAGGGATGTGCTATGCTTTAGCGGAGACGTTTCCATATTTGAGAACCTTCTGCTCAGACCTGGTTTAGAGCCTGGTGTAGCGATTGCCAAGGAGAGGACAAAGAACCTACTTCCAATGTATGAAGCGGTGATCAGTGAGACCTCCAGTCTGGTTGGAAAATCGCTCAAGGATGTAGATTTTTTGTCTACCTATGGTGGGATTGTTCTAGCTGTACAGCAGAGGGCAGGGGGGCTAGAGGGAGCAATGACGGATATTACCCTGAAGGCCGGAGACCTGATTCTAGTTGGTGCGGTGGCAGGTTTTGAAGATCGCTGGAATGCGAGCCACACAGAGTTCTATTATGTGTTGCCTCGCGGAGCATCTCATGGGAGACCACCCAAGAGACGACTGGTACTGTCATTGGGGATTCTGGTCACGATGATTGTTATGATTTCGTTGAGGCTGGCTCCGCTACCTACAGTTGCATTTGGGGGAGCGCTGGCCATGGTCCTGACACGCTGTATCGGGATTACAACTGCTCGAAATGCGCTGGACCTGCAGGTATTGCTGCTTATTGCGGCAGCTTTGGGGCTTGGTGTCGCAGCCGAGAAGACTGGTCTTGCAGAGGGGCTTGCTCAGGTCCTGACAAGTATGGCCACCGTGAATCCAATTTTGGCGCTGATAGGGCTATATGCCTGCACCAATATTTTGACAGAATTAATAGCAAACAAAGCGGCAGCGGTGTTGATGCTACCGGTTGCCCTTGGAATGGCAACCACTCTGGATGCGGACCCCAAAGCTTTTATACTGGCCGTTGCCGTCGCCGCCGCCGCCAGCTTTATGACTCCGGTGGGGTATCAAACGAACTTGATGGTTATGGCAGCCGGGAATTACAAGGTTCGTGATTATATACGAGTTGGTCTACCAATCAGTTTATTGATCATGATCACAGCAGTGACAATTATATCTGTGAAGTGGTTCTGAGTGGGGAGTCATAATCCAGGCAGTCTGATCAAACAGAACAAATTTCTCTGTCAGTAGTGAACCGGTTCGCTTCTAACTGAGCAGCGGAGTGCCCCCTCCATCTTTACCGATTGGATACAAAATTGATTTACGCCGATGCTGACGTTAATTGATCCTCATGGAGGTTCAATTTTGGAACTGGTTGTTGAGAATGAGCGTGCGGATGTTCTTAAAAATGAATCCGTAAATATTCCATCAATCACCCTGACCGGGAGGCAGTTATGCGATCTTGAATTATTGCTCTGTGGGGGTTTTTCTCCGCTGAGAGGCTTTCTGGATCAGCGTGATTATGATAGTGTATTGGAGAGTATGCGCCTTTCGTGCGGTACGCTTTGGCCAATGCCCATTACCCTTGATATTACGGAAACGGATGTACAGCGGATCAGGGGGCACGATCACGTTGCACTGCGTGATATTACCGGGGTGCTTTTGGCAATCCTTCATGTTGAAGATTTATGGAAGCCGGATAAGGAGGCAGAGGCAAAAAAAGTATTCGGAACCACCAGCCCCGAGCACCCCGCGGTAGCATACCTGATGGATCAGGCGGGCTCCTATTATCTGGGTGGTGATTTGGAGGGAATCCGAATGCCACCGCATTATGACTTTCTTGATCTTCGTCATACACCCAGACAGCTACGCAATTTTTTTCAATCCCGTGGACGTTCCCGGATTGTGGGGTTTCAGACACGGAACCCCATGCACAGAGCTCATAAGGAGCTCACCGACAGGGCTGCCAGGGACATAGATGCACAGCTGTTGATTCACCCGGTAGTGGGAATGACAAAACCCGGTGACATAGATCATTACACGCGTGTAAGAAGCTACAGGAGGTTACTGGATTATTATCCGAAGGGGGAAGCATCACTGAGTCTATTGCCATTGGCAATGAGGATGGGTGGACCACGAGAGGCACTCTGGCATGCAATTATTCGCAAGAATTATGGTTGCACGCATCTCATTATCGGCCGGGATCATGCCGGTCCCGGCAAGATGGAAAGTGGAACTCCTTTTTATGGACCTTACGATGCGCAGGAACTGGTGAAAGCCCATACGGAAGAATTGGGAATGGAGGTCGTACCGTTCCGTTTGATGGTTTATGTACCGGTGTCAGATTCATACAAGCCGATTGATGAAGTAGCGGAGAATGAGGCAACTTTGGATATTTCTGGAACAGAGCTGCGCGGCATGCTCGCCAGGGGTGAAGAGATTCCCGAGTGGTTTTCCTATCCGGGTGTCATTGAGGAATTACAAAAAACATATCCCCCTCGGGGGCAGCAGGGGTTTGCAGTATTTTTGACCGGATTGTCCGGGTCGGGGAAGTCTACAATCGCAAATGCGCTGCAGGCACGACTCCTGGAGACCCTCTCTTGTCCGGTCACCTTGTTAGATGGGGATGTCGTTCGTACTTATCTTAGTAAGGGACTTGGTTTTTCCAAAGGAGATCGGTCTACAAATGTACAGCGTATCGGTTATGTTGCTTCTGAAATCGTCAGACACAGGGGAGTTGTTATCTGTGCTCCGATCGCTCCCTATGAAGAAGACAGAGCAATTAATCGCAGGCGAATTGAACGCGAGGGAGGGTACATTGAAGTGTTTGTTGATGCACCGATAGAGGTCTGTGAGCGTAGGGATATCAAGGGACTTTATGCAAAGGCGCGTGCCGGAATGATCAAAGGATTTACTGGAATTGATGATCCGTATGAGATACCTGAAACCCCTGAAGTGGTTTGTAAAACCGACAAGGAAACGGTTGAGGAAAGTACGGATCTCGTTGTGGAGAAGCTGAGAAAATTGAATTTTTTGGTTTAGAGAGATATGAGTAAAACAGTGCGGCAATCCATAGAAGAAAGGATCGCGTCACGTGATCTTCGTGTCGCTGTATTGGGGTTGGGATATGTGGGGTTACCGTTGGCGGCTGCTTTTGCAGAGGCGGGATTCAGCGTCATTGGGATTGATGTCGATGAGAAGAAGGTACGTCTGGTTAATCGTGGTGCCTCGTACATAGAGGATATCCCCAACGACCGTTTGGAACCACTAGTGGCAAGTGGCTCGTTGAGTGCCACCAGCAACCTCAATATTCTCGATACATGTGATTCGGTGAGTATTTGTGTTCCCACACCACTTCGCAAAACGGGAGCACCGGATGTTTCATATATTTTGAGCGCTACGGATGCGATTGCAAAGCATCTTCATCCAGGGATGATCATCGTGTTGGAGAGTACGACGTATCCGGGTACGACCACAGAGGTAATCTTGCCCCGCTTCCATCAGGAAGCCATGAATCTGGAAGTTGGAAAGGACTTTTTCCTATGCTTTTCTCCAGAGCGTGTGGATCCGGGGCGTAAAGACTGGACCAGCAAAAATACGCCGAAGGTCATGGGAGGCGTGACATCTTCATGCCTTCAGGTAGGCCAAGCACTCTATGAGTCCGCGATTGAGTCGGTTGTCCCCGTATCAAGTACCGAAGCAGCTGAACTCACCAAGCTGGTAGAAAATACGTTTCGGGCCGTGAACATCGGTTTGGCGAACGAAGTACTTTTGATCTGTGACAAACTTGGGTTAAATGCCTGGGAAGTGATTGAAGCTGCGGCAACCAAACCGTTCGGTTTCATGAAATTTCTGCCCGGCCCCGGCTTGGGTGGACACTGCATCCCGATTGATCCGCAGTATCTGTCCTGGAAACTGCGCACACTCGGCTATACTGCCCGGTTCATTGAGTTGGCAACCGAAATCAACACCGCGATGCCGAAGTATTGGGTACATTGCATACAGGATATCCTGAATGAGGACGGGAAGCCGCTTCGCGGAAGCAATGTTCTGGTCATTGGTGTTGCGTACAAAAAAAATGTGGGGGATTTACGGGAATCTCCGGCATTGGATATCCTGAAATTGCTCAGGGATAAGGGAGCAGAAATCAGTTACCACGACCCTCTTGTATCCGCGTTTACCTTGGATGAACTCGAAATGGTCTCCGTTACGGACCTGGATCGTGCTTTGGAGTTAGCCGATTGTGTGTTGATTGCCACGGATCATGCCAGTTACGATTGGGCAGATTTGTATGCACGGGCCCGATTGGTCGTAGATACGCGTGCTACATTGCATCGGGAGCAGGATGAAATTCTGCAATATTCGCAGGAGCAGGTGAAGCTATAGTGGTTGTTATTGTGGTCCCTTATGCCATGCGCACGAGGGAGCAGTTCTGTGGGCGGGGTACTGCACAGGAGGTGCGAAAAAATAAGGTCAAAAGTAAAGGTTGCATTCATCGTAATGGGGCCGACGTGTGTCTGAACTTCCCCCCTTTCTGGTTTCCCCAATATACGATATTCCCCATGAATTTAGGATATTTTGGGGATAGATTGCCCCTCCTCAGCGGGGGGGATCTGGGGGCTTTTCCTCAATTCTGTGAACCAAAGGGCTACACCGGCTTGATGCCTAGAAGTTTGAGTGCCCGCTGTTGGGTAGGACTAATTTTCTCCACCATGATCACTTCCGGGGATTTATCTACGGAGATTTTTGGTACAACAACCAGACGGCAAAGCCCCGCGAGTTCGTCCATCACCTCGGCAAAGCTCATGACTTTTTCTCCTTCATGATTTCGTTTGGTTCGGGCTTTCTTTTTCGTCCGGGGAGAGGGTTTGGCCGGTTCCACGGCATTCTTGCGCTGTGCAGCTTTCCCCGCTGGATCATCCTCAGTAAACAACATGGGGGCTAACTTCCGGCGCAGATGATACTCCACATAGTAGGCCAGCATGCATAAAAACACATGGGCGATCACCCGGTTTTTCTTGCGATGGTGAATTGGACGTACGCGCAACGAGATTGTTTTCATCGTGCGAAAGGCCTGCTCCACCGTGGACAGACGCTTATAATTCGCCACCAATTCGGTCGCCTCCGGCTTCTGTTTCAAACTGGAGCGGATCGCATACAAGCCGTCAAGCCGTTCTGCCTTCGCAATGGCCGCCGCATTGCGCTCATAGGCAAAGTGTTCCTGCTCAATCTCCAGCGTGAAGAACTTCTGGACCTTGTATTTTCCAATGACCCGCCCGACGCGTACGCCAATTTTGCCTTTGCACGTTAACCGGCGCTGCGCACGCTTGGTGGCTGCAACAATTTCATCCAGGGCTTGCTCGGTCTTGATCAGGAGTTCTTCCCGCTGTCGCTTGCTCTTCTGGGCCTGCAAGGGGTTTCTGCATAACACAATCCGATCCTCTGGATACAGATCACTGTGTAGTTCCATCACATCCTGTTCATCAAACAGGCTCATCTGCACCTGTTTCTGTTCCACCACCGCACGAATCTCATTCTTTTTCATGGCGGTGATCCAGTCGAGTCCCACGGGGATCAACTCTTCCTGAATCTGCTTTTGCTGCAGGATTCCCCGATCCCCTACCAACACCACTTGCTGGAGCCCAAAGGTCTGCTGAAGCTTCTTCACCTGCGCACCAAGCGTCTCTACATCTGCGGTATTGCCGCGGAAAACTTCGACCGACACCGGGCAGCCCTCTGGATCGGTCATCAGACCGATAACGATCTGCTGCTTGCCCCGCTTCTTGTCCCGGTTGTAGCCATAGGCGGCAAATTCATTCTGCTGGCCTTCCACATAGCTGCTGGTGACATCATAGAGCACCATACCACCTTCCTTGAGGTATCGTTTGGCGAGGCGCTGCTCAATACGTGTTTTGTGTTGGAGCAGTTGATCCATCGCAGCATACAGATCCTCCTCGTCCACACATTTGAGTCCAAGCTCTTCATTGAGCGTGGAGGCGGCGGTGCGCACATCCAACATAGAGCTGGTGGCCAGTTTGCTGGCCGGCTTGATTACCCGTGCGGCGATCATGCCGAGCACCAGTCGTCGGAAGCGGGAATTCTTCGGCGCAATGAGTTCAGGCAGATCCAGTTGATTCATGATGCCCAGGACCGCGGCAACGTGTCCGTGCGGGGTATTGCTTTGAATGGTGAAGGCGTCTTCAACGGATTTGACAGCGGTGCCTCCCTTCAAGAGAACCCGAAGCCCCTCAATGACGTCCATGGGGAGTTTGGAGATATTGGCGAGGGTGGTTTTGACGATTTTCCCCTGGACGCGTTTGGATTCTCGAATGAGCCAGGTGGGGTTGGAATTTCGGTTGGGGATTTTGGCTACATACATGGGTACATGTGTGGAATCAGTTTCTGGGATAATATACGCATTTATTGGTAATTATACCAAAAATCTGTTCCAATTTATCGAAAAAACATTCCCAAATACATGGGTACATAAAAATCAATGCTAAATCCCCCGAAATACCTGTTTTGGGAGAAGAAATCAAGGAAAAAACGTGAAATACCCCGAATATCAAGGGGCCACAGTACAAATTATGGACCCTTGAGTACGCAATGGAGTGCCTTAATCCTTAATCCAACCAATGGGGAGGGAAATTAGGGGGGAAGTTCAGGTGTGTAGATAGAGCATCAGGACTGGAATCTTTTAACCTCCAATCAACTGCAAGGTGACTACGATGAAAAAGCGCAATTATTGGCGTGTCTTCGGGATTGCGGGACTCATGACCGCAGCAATCAGTGTAGCTGTCTGGGCACGCAGGGATCGGGAGCAACGGGAGCATCAGGTGCATCATTCCCTAAGAGGATAGTTGTCTGATTTGTCCAGACTGGAAGGCTGTGGTACCTGTCTGAATCCCCCCTTTGGAGCTTCTCTAATCTACGATGTGTCCCAATAATTTGGGACGTTTGGGGATAAATTGACGGCTCTCAGCAGGGGGCATTTGGGGGTTTTGCTTCGGTTTTGTAACCCGAATGCCTTCTAAGGCTTGAAGCCCAGAAGTTTGAGCACCCGCCGTTGTGATTGTAGTATCAAGAACAGGATGTTTGGAACGAGATCACGATAACAGTGGAATAGATCTCATACCGTACCTGCCATCGGCGCCCAAGAGTAGCCGAAAACAATCACCCCTCGTCAACCGCCTCGCCAGTATAGAATGCGGTCGTGCGCTTGGTAGCTGCTCGGGCAGTTTCCATGTCCGTGCCACCGTCAATGGACGCCTCCCCCCATGCCTCGCTGCTACCCGTTATAAGTGCCTTGCCGTAGGGCGTGGTGTGGAATGTGGCTTCGTCTAGCTTGGGCTCCTCGGGCTGGTCAATATGGAGTGCGAGCCCCAGGAAGCTCATCTCCCAGCCCACGCCCGTGGCACCTGCGCCGTACTCATTCCACTGCTCGGAAAGGTGGGCAGTGTGCACTAGGGTAAGACGAGTGCAGTCAGCCTCGTCATCTGATACCCGCGCCTCCACCCAACTGACATGAGGACCAAACTCCCATGTGGCTGCCAGATATGACAACCGCTCGCAAGCAGTGATCCTGCCCCCTGCGTTGCCCTCAAACTGAAACTGGCCGCCAAGTTCTAGTTCACCGCTAACTGGAAGAAACCAGCGCGGAATACGATCGCCGTTCGTCAAGGCATCCCACAGGTCGTCAACCGTCGTCATGTAACTACGGGAGAGTATAACTGCGCTAGCTGCCTTCCCGTTGTAATCAAGATACGCGACGGAGCGTTCCACGGCGCCAAGGTGGGATGCGAAATCAAAGTCCATGGCTCCTCTTGGAGATTATATTTGAACTTCCCCTCTTTGGGGTTTCTATAGTCTACGATATTTCCCAATAATTTGGGATAAATTGACGGCTCCCAACAGGGGGCATTTGGGGGTTTTGCTTCGGTTTTGTAGGCAGGGGTGAGTTGAGGATGCAGTCAGAAGTGGATACAGGGTGGTAGGTAAGTACCGCGGATTTAGATCTCCAGAATGCACGTCTATGAGTCTTTCATAGATGCCACTATCTCCAGTTCGCGAACATACATTTCTTCTGCTTTTCCGATCCAGGATCGGAGCTCGGTCGCGTCATAGTTGTATTTTGGAATAAATTCGACCAATCGGTCCAGGTTCAGGTCATTGGTTTGTATGGCAGCACCAAGATTTGTACCGTCCACCCCGTTGCAGTGCTGCTCGAAATGTTTATGAAGGGGGTTGAGCATGAGGGGTTTACGAAGATACATGGCTTCCGCCATCGTTTCGAATCCTGAAGTGGTGACAATACCCTGACAGCGTGCCATCATTTCCAGAAAGCGACTGCCATGCAGGCGATGGAAGGTGAGCGTATCACTGTGATACGTGATTTCTTCGGCTTGGGCGTTATTCCAAAAACAGTGTAGTTGGTGGGTAGGGTTGCGTTCGTGCCAGGCAATCACATCCTTGCTAAGGCTGTGATGATACAGGTAGATCAAGAAATAGGGCTCGGACACATCTTCAGGCAATTCAAACAACTCATCCCTGAGCAGGGGCGGCATCACAACGATTTTTTTCTCTGGAAGGGGCGGGGCGTCATAGAGGGAAAGTGCCAGTCGGCGCTCGGCACCCAACCCAGTTAAGCGCGTGAAGGTCATGGCTGAAATTTTCTGCACCTCAAAGCCAGCCGGGAACTGGTACTGGGGGTGCAGAAACATAAATTGATGCCCCACTGCAACCATTGGGATTTTTGGGCGCTCACGTAATATGAAAAATCCAGCGAGCGGTTCAAAGAAGTTTACAATGATATCTGGACGTTCCGTCTGGAGTATTTCGCTGAGGATTGCAAAACTGCGGTTGAATTCGTTCCATCGGAAACTGTTATTGACCAACGTACGCCCCCAGTCAATGCTCCGGGTTTCCTGATTGACAAAGAAGCGCCCGCTTGGCACCTGTATGACGGGGGCTTCTAGACATTCTTCAAAATAGTCGGGAAGGGAAAGATCTCCCCCTTGGCTCACCACTGCTTTGCAAACAGAATGCCCTGATCTGTGGAGTATGGATGCGAGGGCAAGTGCTTGGGTCAAGTGGCCGCGGCCTTCCCCCTGCACAATGAAGAGGACACGTAATCCAGCCATGTTAGGCGACCACTTCCGGTGCGGTATTGGTCATCGCATCTGCATCAAACGGTGCGCCATTGCTCGTACCCCGGGTCAGTTGAGGCTTATGATCCATCGTTACCCAGTGCAGGAGCTCCAGTCGGCCGTCAAAATGTTCGACCAGTCCTGTGCAACTTTCAATCCAGTCTCCCGAGTTGGCATACAGGATGGATTCGATTTCGCGTATTTCAGCAAAATGAACATGGCCACAAACAATTCCATCAGCGTGATTCGCTTTTGCAACATCAACCATTGCATTCTCAAAGTCGGCAATGGCCTGAACCGCACGTTTTGTCCGATGCTTCATGTATGCTGAAAGCGACCAGTAGGGCATTCCGAGAAACCGTCTTGCTCGATTTAGTCCGCGATTCGATATAAGCAGAGCACGATACGCTTTAGAGCCAAGCACAGAGAGCCAGCGTGCATGCCGAATCATCCCATCGAAGACATCTCCATGCAGGACAAGCAGTTTACGACCATCGGCGGTTACATGCATGGCTTCTTGTTTTATATGGATTCTCCCCAAACGAAGCCCGAGATAATCCCGGGCGAATTCATCATGATTTCCTGGCAGGTAGATCACGCGGGTCCCTTTCCGGGCTTTACGCAGGATCTTTTGGATTACGTTGTTATGGAATTGATCCCAATGCCATGATCGGGACAGGGCCCAGCCATCAAAGATATCCCCCACAAGGTAAAGCGTATCGCTTTCGTTGTGTCGAAGAAAATCAAGCAGATAGGCTGCTTTTGTATCTTTCGTGCCAAGGTGAAAGTCGGAAAGCCAAATTGTGCGATAGTGTTTTACACCACTCATTAAGGGAATCGCGAGCTGTTGGGGCAGTATGAGTTGGGATGGACTGATACGATTTAGTCCTCCGTCTCTTGTATACGATTGTTTTCGATAATTGCTGCACAGAGATCTTTGTAGGTCTCTCGGGAAGATTTGGAGTCAAAAAGAAGTAGTACACGAGAACCTTCTCCTAGGAGTTGGACATAGTGTTTCCCCTTTTTCTTTCCTGATGTGATGTGCTCCACCTCTTTGTAACGAGCAACGGTGAGTTGCAGTCCCATTGGGGTTCTGGAGTAGAGCAACAGGCGTGAGGCTGTATGAAGAAGCGTGGATTTGCGCGGTTTACAGTCTAAAGCAACGTCACTCAGTACCCGATCCTTGTAGAGGATCGCTTCTTTATTCAGGATCCGCTCAACTTCGACCTTGTTTTTCTTGCGCATGCTTCAAAAATTAACCGTGTGGAGAAAAGTCACGAAAGCGTCAATGGCTAATCTGAGGAGTTCCTGATTTATAGTCTCGTAGAGTTTCCAACTGAGTTCATTTTGTTGATCGGAGAGTTACGTAGAACCACATTCCGACCTTCGGTGGCGCAAGATACGAAGAGACGGAGAATCTGATATAGGGGCAGGCTTTGAGTAACGGTTAAACAAGAAAAACGAGCATTGGTACCGTCGTCACCATTGACAACGTCATACGATAGGGCGAATCTATACGATGCTTGAGCTATTCACATTCGACTGAATATCCCTTTGTGGACTACATCTGCTGAAGGAGAGTCCATACGGTCTGGCTGCATCAGAGTCTCCTGTTTTTTCAATGCGATGAAATGGCTGGAGGCCACCTACAATCCAAAATTACGAAAGCGATAGCTCAGATTTAGCAGAATATAGCGCCCAAGCACTTGGGTTTGGCTATCCTCAATATACGCTTCCGTAATCAATCTGTTGATGCCGGTTTCTTGGTTGAAGATGTCACCGAAAACCAGTTTTACTTCTGCAGCATCAGCCTGTAGAAATTTATACCCCACACCGGCATTGGCAATGAATGTGGTTGGATACAGCTCTTCATCCAGGCCGAAATAATTGCTGTAGGTCAGGCTATGCTCAAGCACCAATCCACCAAGTGGCAGCCATACAAAACGAACCCCCAGATCCTGTTGAAAAAAATTCTCATCAAGTGGGGAGTAGTATGAATTCTCTGCGGCTGTATAGGAGAAATTAGAGGTAAGCGTAAAATCCAGCCGCTCACTGATATTACTTCCAAGGGTCAATCCACCGTTGAAACTGAGCTGAGTCCCCAGGTTATCGACGTTATTGATGAGGCTTGGGGTTTCGGAATAGGTGACACCGCCTCTAAAATTCAGGTTACTGCGAAGCAGCGGAAAGGGAGTTCCAAAACCAATCAAGGAGCGAACCGAAGTACTGGGACTCGTGAGATTCAAAGGTGCAGAGTACTGGGCACCTTGAGGTAGGAGAATATTGTCCGCAATCAATGTATCCCGAGAGGCAAGGAATGAGGATGTCCCAATGGCATTCGTTTCTCTTGTCCAACTGACATATGCGAAGATCATTCGACCAGCTCGGCGATCTCCCCGACGTCCTCGAATGCGGATCGTATGACTATAGCTGGGCTCAAGGTCTGAATTGCCACTTGAAATGAAAAGTGGGTTGGTATTGTCAATGACCTCCTGTAGCTGGCTGATTGAAGGGGTATTGGTTCGTGTGCGATAATCAATGTCTAGATCTAGCGCATCTCCGAATTCAAATTCGATTTCTGCTTCCGGCAGGAGACTCACAAACGAGCGATCCAATTGAAAGGGAATGGGATACGTCTGATCGCCAATCAATTGCTCATTTTGGACTTCAAGGCCAAACTGGATGGAATAACGGTCATCAATTCGCCGCTGAACGGATAATCCACCACGCTGCCGGAAAATATCATTATCAAACAGACTTGAGAAGGTAGGATCCAGAATCGTATGTAATCCGGTTCTCAGGTCAAGCATGTAGGCGGAGCGGTCGGATACATTGCGATTATAGGTGGGACTGTAAGTGAGTTGCAGCTGCCCGAATTCCCCCAATGGTTCCGTGTAAGCAAGCCGGACAGAGTAGGATTGCCCAGCCGTTTCGTTGTCAATATCCTGATCATACGTTGAATCACTGACAGCTCCTTGCTGATTGCGTTGGCTCTGCAGAAATTCGGTAACAGAAACCTGATTGGTATTTCCTTTTCGTCCATCAAATCCTAAACGGAGGTCTGCAGAAACGGTCCGGCCCGCTTTCGCAAACCGGTGTCGGTATAGAATACTGGTTGAAGAGGTGAATCCCTGATTGTCAGCGATATGATTATTGTCCGCAGTATTGAGCAGCCTTCCGGTCACAAGGGAATTAATGCCCGACTGCAGACTGGAAGAGGAGTTATTCTGAAAGCTGAGGCTAGGGCGGATGATCAATGAGTTTGTTTCATTGATCGTATACTCAATTCGGGCGTTGAGTCTATGGTTGAAGTTCGTACTGCTGGATTGGGTGGATTCGTTGTAGAACTGAGATTGATCTCCACTCAAAAAGAGTTCCCGGTCAAGAAATGCGGTGTTCTCGTTGGATACCCGGTTGAAGAAATAGCTGGCACTGAGGCGAACCTTGCTACCAATTTCGTCACTGTAGTTAATCCCGGTGGAGGTGGTATGATTCAGCCCACTTTGCGACCCTACGAGAAAATTTCTCGGATCAAATCCACCTCCACGACGCCCGCCACCACCGCCGCGACCTCTTCCGCCGCCACCCCCACGCATCATCGCACTTGAATTCCCGCCACGCATCCCTCTTCCTCCGCCCCCCATCAATCCCAAGAGGTCCTGAAAGGCAAAATTCTGCTGGTTGATATTATTGGACAGTGCGATAATGGAAATTCGCCGGTCATTGTCAAAAATATTTGTATTTCCTCCGGTGATATATCGCTGATTCTCACCATACCCGCCATAGACCTGCCCAAACTGTCCATTGCTCATTCCGCTTCGGGTGACCACATTGATGGTTCTTTCCTGGTTCCCATCATTGAAGCCTGTGAATTGGGCTTGATCGCTATCCCGGTCATAGACCTCAATATTCTGAATCATATCTGCGGGAAGATTTCGAAGAGCGGCGGTGGGGTCCTGACCAAAAAATTCTCGTCCATCAACCATCACACGTTGCACTTGCTCACCTTGTGCCTCGACCTGGCCACTCTGCACGACGATGCCAGGTAGCTTGGCGATCAGGTCTTCCGCGGTCGCATCAGGATTGACTTTATAGGCATCCGCAGCGAAGATGGTCGTATCCCCGCGAATGATCATACGTTCTTGGGTTTCCTCCACGACGATTTCGTCTAATTGCAATCGATCCGATGTCAGTTGAATCGTGCCAAGAGATTTGTAAACTCCATCGATCGTAATCAATTGCTCGTGTGGAATAAAACCAACAAAAGTGAGACGCAGGCGAATTTCCCCCTGTTTATCCGATTTGATCGCAAAGTATCCGTCTGTATTGGCTGTCCCCGCGGCGACAAGCACAGAGTCAGTGGTGGTTTCTAGAACGACGGTGACCCCGGGCAAAGGCGTATTATCTGCCTGATCAACCACTTTTCCCGAGACAATATTTATGGCTTCCTGTTGTGCCAAAGCTGGAAATGCGAGGGTAAGGAGTATAAGAGTAGCTACAAAGACTCGGGTAGACATGAAAGAGTGATTTAGGAATGGTGCTGCGTCAACTCCCCAAATAGACGCAATCAATAATTGTTTTATTCCATGTGAGGCGGGATAAACTTGTGATGTGGAAAGGGAGACATGATGGAAAGGGGGCCGGTTAGGGGGATGCCCCAAAGTTAGTTGGGGTTTAGGGCATCCCCGCCCTGCGGCACCTAGTCATAAAACCGCAGAATAGTTCAGGATGTTCTCTGCATCAAATGGCACTTCAGGAGCCTCATTATAATTATTGTAATGCTCCGAGTTGATAATCAATGATCCCGCCTTTCACTGTATTTTTCGTTGCAAAGAGGTGTTGTCCTCCACCGGGGTGCTATGAACGCATAAAATGACCGAGGGGCAAGACAGTAGCCGAAGAACGAGGAAGCCGACTAGATTGGTATTCCTGGGTGCGACCAGCAAAAGGCGTTCTTGAAATGGGGTTGATGTTCCCGATCAGGCTGGTTCAGCACTGCATGCCACTTGATAGAGGTCCGTGGCCTGCAGAATCATTTCCTGTGTATCGGTGCTGAACTGTACCGATGCTTCAGAGTCTGGGGGCAGAGAGGGAGGGTACGCGACGATGTCTGAAAATTTGGCACCCAGATCAGACAGACTTATCCCAGAAATATCTCCATTGAGGGAGAGCTTCATATTTTCAATGAGGTCATTGGAGATAACCGCGTCCGCCTCAATGCGGTCTGGGGTAAAGACTACTGTTTTGACGGATTCAAATAATTCGTCGTCCTTGTATTCCGTCGCCAGAAGCAAGGGCAAGAAGCCACTGATCCAGCCGAACGCATGGACGACATCGGGCTTCCATTGCAATTTGCGCACGGTTTCCAGAGTTGAGCGCGCAAAAAAGAGTGCACGTGCTGAATTATCCTTGAATGTGTTCCCTAGATTATCCTGGTGTAAACCTTTTCGCTTAAAAAACCGGTTGCTGTCCATGAAGTAGACCTGACACCGTGTTCCGGGAATTGCTGCGACCTTGACAGCAAGTGTTTCTGTTTGGCTACCCATGCTCACCTTCGTGCCGCAGAGTCGAATCACTTGGTGCAGCCGATTTTTTCGCTCACTGATCGTTCCATAGCGCGGCATCATAATCCTGGTTCCAAAAGAACCATTCTCACTCAGCCCCTTGGGTAAATCGCGCGTTAACGTTCCAATATCACTTTCATTAGCAAATGGGTCAATTTCTCCTGTGACGAATAATACATTGGTCAGTTGGTCCATAACCACCGAAATCGGTTTGTCTTCGAAATTTTTTATTCACGAGCTTCATTGTAAATCCTCAATCTTCTAAGTCGAAAACCAGGATTTGGTCTGGCAGCGCAGTGTGAAATTTGGCACTCGTACATCGGGGCCCAAGATACGGAAAAATAGTCAGAATTCCAAGTTTTTTTCATTGATATTGTGTAGTTTCCGTGAATTATCGCCGTTGTGGCACGAAGTCCTGGGATTTCTGGAGCAGGGTTGCTGTGTCGGGGTAAAACGCCAGTGGACTTATTCCAGACCTCCCTAACTAACCCCCATGTCAACTCCTATGGATTCGTATCGTGAGCATTTACCCGTGCACATTTTCGAGGACGCAGCGTCTTTGGCACTTGAGGTAGCACATCACATCGGGGCGCTCATCAAAGAGCGTACGGCTAGGGGGCTGAATACGGTTCTTGGCCTTCCCACTGGATCCACTCCTCTGGATGTGTACAAGGAGTTGATTCGGATGCATCAGGAGGATGGCCTGGATTTTTCCAGGGTCATCACCTTTGATCTGGCGGAGTATTATCCGATTGATCCAGGCCGTATGCAAAGCTATTACCGCTTTCTTCGGGAAAACCTTCTGAATCACATCAATGTCCCGGCGGACCAAGCACATGGGTTGCCTGGGAATCTGGCGGAGGACCATGTGGATGACTGGTGCCGGTCCTACGAGGAAATGATTCGGGATGCCGGGGGATTGGACCTTGTTTTGTTACGGATTGGGCGAAGTGGACATATTGCGTTTAACGAGCCGGGAAGCTCGCGGAATGATCGGACTAGGAAGGTGATCCTGGATTCAATTACCCGAAAGGACGCGGCTAGTCACTTTTTTGGAGATGATCATGTGCCCCGCCAAGGTTTAACGGTTGGCGTGGGGACCATCCTAGATTCCCGCGAAATCGTTCTAATGGCCACCGGGGAAGGCAAGGCAGGTATCATTCGGCGAGCAGTCGAAGATCCGATCAACGAAGAGGTAACAGCTTCCTATTTGCGGGAACACCCAAAAAGCGCGGTCTATTTGGATCTTGCTGCGGCGGGTAGATTGACCAGAGAACAGACCCCGTGGCTGGTTTCCGATGTGAAATGGGAACTGGAAATGGCCAAGCGCGCGATCATCTGGCTATCTGAACGTGTCGGGAAAGCAATTCTTCAGTTGGAGAAGGCAGACTTTCATAACAATCGTCTCCACAGCCTAGTCTATGCCTATCCAGAAATTGACGAGATATGCTTGCGCGTATTTGAAGACCTGCGACGCAGAATTCATTATCAGGATCAGCTTCCCAAGGGTAAACGCGTGATTCTCTTTAGCCCCCATCCAGACGATGATGTAATCTCCATGGGGGGGATGTTGGATAAGTTGGCCCGGAATCAGAATGAGATTATTGTCGCATACATGACCAACGGATCGGTGGCTGTTTTTGATGCAGATGTGTCTCGTTATCTGGGATTTGTAGAGATGTGCCTGGATGAGCTTGGTATCACTGGAGAAGCGGCAAAGATCTTCCGGACACACAGGGAAGAGTTGTTAAGGTTTTTAGAAAACAAGTCCGCCGGTGAAATAGATCTTCCTTCCGTGCAGCATATCAAGTCTGCTATCCGGTATGCGGAGGCGATTGCAGGGATTGAAGTGATGGGACTCAGCCGATCGAATGCGCGGTTTATTGACTTGCCATTTTACCAGACCGGAAGGATCAAGAAGAAACCGGTTGGGAAGAAAGATGCCCGGATCATCTTGGAACTCATGAATGAACAGGAACCCGACCATATTTTTGTAGCAGGGGACCTTTCGGACCCTCATGGTACCCACCGGGTCTGTTATGTTGCGATCAAGATGGCCTTGGCGCACTATAACCGCAAGAGGGGAGTGCAGGGGCCAATGGTTTGGCTCTATCGTGGTGCATGGCAGGAATGGGAAATTCACCAAGCCGATGTATTTACCCCTATCTCAAGAGCCGAGATGGCGCGCAAGATTGAGGCCATTTTTAAGCACGAGAGTCAGAAGGATCGAGCAATGTTCCCTGGCGCACACGATGATCGAGAATTTTGGCAAAGGGCACGGGATCGTAACACGGCAACAGCAGAGGCTCTGAACCGTCTTGGGTTACCGGAATTTTATGCTGCCGAAGCCTTTGTAACCGGCTATACGTTATAGCGGACCTATATATGGCAGTGGGTTAGCCCACGCTTTTCCAGATATTGCTGGTGGTATTCCTCCGCGCGATAGAACGTGCATGCAGGAACGATCTCCGTTACAATGGGATTGGCTAGTTGCGTCTGTCTCCGAAGCATTGACTTTTCCGCGTCTGCTTTTTGTCCATCAGAGTGATAGAAGATGACGGAACGGTACTGGGGGCCTACGTCCGGTCCCTGGCGGTTTAAGGTTGTTGGATTGTGATTTCCCCAAAAAATATCCAGCAGCTGCGTGTATTCAATTACAGCCGGGTCAAAAGTGATGTTCACAACCTCCGCATGCCCCGTACGTTTTGAACAGACCTCGGGGTAGGTTGGGTTTTTTGTGATCCCACCAGAATAGCCCACTGCGGTATCAATAACACCGGGCGTCTGTCGGAAGATCAACTCCACTCCCCAAAAGCAGCCGGCTCCAAAGGTTGCCTGTTCCATGACCAAATAGTGTTTGACCTTTCCTACCGTCGTTCAGGCATCAGGTTCAGGTTGTTAGAGTCAGAAATAATGCTTACCTTGTCCTGTTGTTCAAACAAAATAAACTCATGCATAAAATCATCCCCTTTTTGCTTTTGATTATTATTGTCCTTCCGGTGCAAGCTCAAACTGGTGTTGATACACCTGCTCCAGAGGGAGCCATGGTTCTTTTTGATGGAACCCGGGAAGCACTTGACGAGAACTGGACCTACTGGGAGGGGCCCCGATTTGCAGCGGAACTACCCATAAAATGGAAAATCGTTGATGATCCAGTCGATGAGGGGACGGTGGTTAGCAGTAAGGATTCTGCAGCCGCAGGAGGGCTCTATGGTGCAGCAGATATCGTGACCAAGAAGAAATTCCGTGACTTCCGTGCCCATGTTGAATTCCTGATTACCGAAACTGGTGGAAACAGCGGTGTCTATCTTCAGAACCGTTATGAGATCCAGGTACTGGATGGTGATTCGACGAAACATGGTATGGCTGCAGTCATCAATGAGAAGGCATCTGCATACTGGCCGTACAATGGCACAGGGCAGTGGAATGCGTATGATGTGGTATTCCGTGCTGCTCGTTTTTCAGAGGGCGAGCGAACAGAACCCGCCATGGTGACACTCTATTTTAATGGGGTCAAGGTTCACGAGAATGTGCCAATCCAGAAAGTATGGGGAGGTCCCAATTCGGGCATAGATGGTGGAAATGATGAGGGACGCGGTATTACGGATGTCCCCGGTGGGTTAAAATTGCAAGCCGAAGGCCATGATGTGCGCTATCGGAATATCTGGATCCAGGAGCTTGATCTTTTGGAACCTGACACAGATTTTTAATCTGAGTCGAGCCGCGTCATAAAATACTTGTGGGTCAGATATCTGCATGATTTTGTGAGCGCGAAAGTATTTGAAAATTTCTTCAGCGGCTATTTGGTCCGGCAGGAAGGCGTTCGGATATAATTTCTGCAATGTCCTTGATGGCTGGTCCATCAGGGTTGGCTTTTGTGGCGGCGTCACGTAACATCGTCAGGCAGAAGGGGCAACCAGTAGCGATGGTGTCAGCTCCAGTGGCTGCAGCCTCGGCGTAGCGGGCATCATTGATTCTTGGTGTAGGTTCGTCCATCCACATTTGAGCTCCTCCAGCGCCACAACAGAAGGAATTCTTCTTGTTTCGTGGCATTTCTACGGCGGTTACGCCAGCATTTTTCAGAACGGATCGAGGGGCCTCGGTAATGTCATTTTGGCGACCCAGATAGCATGGGTCATGAAACGTGACATCTTCTTGCAGTACTTCAACAGGAATACGCCCTTGGTCCGCAAGTTCGGACAACAATTCCGTGTGGTGAATAACATGGTAATGTCCTCCCATGGCAGAGTACTCCTTGCCAAGTGTGTGCAGGCAGTGTGGGCAGGTTGTCATAATACGCTTTGGCCTCACCTGATTCAACGTTGCAATATTGGTCCCGGCAAGCTCTGAGAACAGATATTCGTTACCACTTCTGCGTGCGGAGTCACCGGTACATCGCTCACGGTTTCCTAAAACAGAAAACGAAACCTCAGCTGTTTGCAGGATGCGTACGAGTGCGCGTGCAGTTTCCTGGGCGCGTTTATCGTAGGAGGGAGCACAGCCGACCCACCAGAGCAGCTCGGCATCAGGATTTTCTTCAACAGTAGGAACCTGCAAGTCCTTTGCCCATCCCATTCGTTCTCCCGCGCTCATATTCCATGGATTTCCATTACGCTCCATGCCCTGGTAGACGGATTCCAGTGTTTCCGGATATTGATCTTCCATGAGAACCAGACCGCGCCGAATCTGCAGGATATCATGCATGGGAGCATTTGCAACAGGGCAGATCTCTGTACATGCCCCACATGCAGTGCATGCCCAAACTGCTGCCTCCGTGATCGCGTATTCCGTAAGCCCAATCGTGGATGTTTCTCCCGCAGCAAGGTCCGATAAATGCTCGTTGACGAAGTAGCGCTTGTTAATTTCAAGGGCTGCAGGCGATAATTCTTTCCCCGTAGCATAAGCCGGGCAAACATCCTGGCAGCGGTTGCACATGATGCAGGCAAATGTATCAGCAATGCTTGATTGCGGAAGTTGCTCGAGCGTGAGGGCTCCGAAAATATCCGTGTTCTCGTCTTCAAAGTCAATGGGGTCCAGTGCGCCGGGGGAGGATTGTTTTGCCTGCGTGATGAAGTTGACCCCCGCCATGATGAAGTGAAAATGTTTTGTATATGGGAAGTAGGGGGCAAAAGCTAAAATCAATCCCAGTGCTCCCCACCAACATACATGGTGCCAGATCGTGAGGCTGTTTGGACTGAGACCTGCCCAGAGTGGCGCGATGGATGAGGCTAGGGGTTGCCATGGATCTGGGCCATGCAATCCGATGGCTACCGATTCTCCAAGCAAACGAAATCCCACATGCAACAGGATAAATAGGCCGACGATCACCGAATCGCGGGATATGGTTTGACGCAGGAAAGGCAGACGTACCTCTTTGATACGCAGGATATTGTCTCGCTGAGTCAGGGCCTCGTGCCCAGGCAGGATGAAGCGTCGCAGCAGCAGTAGTACCATGGCAAGTAGTACGGCACCACTTGCAAGGTCAACGGCAAGGCGATAGCCTTGGGTAATCCAGTCCGGGAATAGGATCGGTGTGGAGAAGTAGCCTCGTGCCAGATCAACGACATTCACCAGGAGATAAAGGACGAAACCCCATGCGAGCGCGGCATGTATTGTGCTCGTCAGAGGGCGCATCTTCCACATATCTCCCATTGTGATCCACGCCCCCATCGCACGGAGTGTGCGTCTCCAGTCTAGCTTCAGGGCAGGGGATTGCCCACGCCGAATGATCTTGAATACTGCGGAAAATCCCAAACCAGTACCATAGACGGCAAAAAGTGCCGCCAAGGCAAAGAGAGCTTTTTCCGTCAGGGTCAACATGGCCCTGGGCTAATCCAGCGTGTACAACAACGGATCAATCTCCTTGTGGGTACGCTCCATAATGGCTTGGTTCGCAGTAATTGCAATTGCGGCAGCCTCTAATCCTCGCTCCCAGTTTGCGGCGGGCGGGTAGGGCCCGAAGGCGTGATTATCCATGAACTCCTGCATTGCGTACCATAGAGGAGTTTCGACATTGGGATCATCCTCGGTTGGATCTACATTTTGGGCATCCAACTGGGTTGCATTGGCTAAAAGGGCAATACCGGTTTCCTTGTAAAACCGGTCTTTTCTTGCGTACACCTCCCAGCCAAGCATCAAGGAGTCGACCTCCTTGAACATCCACGCTTTACCTCGATCACGAAACACAATGGTGCTTTCGGATCCCATGTAAACTTCATAAGCCTCCTCATAGGAGCTGACAAGAGTTGCGTCAAAGAGCATGTGCAGACCACTCGGAAACTCAAAGATTGTCTGAATCGTGTCGGGCACCTCTCGTCCATCATTCCATCCCATGATCTGTCCAAACCCGTGAACCGCGGTAGGGAGTTCACCGAGCACCCAGTAGGCAACATCCATCTGCAGTAATGCAGCTTCGCCAATTAATCCGGTGGTCAGCTCGGGGTCCAGACGCCAGTTCAGTTCACGAACGCGTTCAGCATTGGGGGAGGCTCGCCGCCAACTCTCTTTCGCATGCCATTGCCCACGTGCCATCGCAGGCCTACCGATTGCTCCACTACGCATAAATTGAAATACCGAGCGGTGTTGTGGGTTTGAGCGATAAATCTGGCCAACCTGGAAGATTTGACTGGATGCATCCCGTGCAGCACGTGCAATTGATTTTGCATCGTCAATTGAGGATGCCATTGGAGCTTCACAGTACACATTCTTGCCTGCCTCCAGCGCATCAAGTACAATATCGCGGTGCAGATGTGTAGGGGTTGCTACGATCACAGCTTGGATATCTGGATTGTCAAGAATCTCGCGGTAGTCTGCATGTCGTGTTGCATCTGGTGCATCCCGTTGTGCGCGGCGGAGCATAGGAGCATAGGTATCACAGATGGCTGAGACTACTGCACCAGGGACACGAGCAAGTGTAGCAGTGATTTCTCGCCCCTGTGGGCCATAACCAATGATGCCACAATGAACGTCATCGCGGTTGCCGGGCCATGGCCTGGTTTTGATGTTGGCCGCACGCACCAAGCCTGCCCCGCTTAGGGCAGCACCACCCATAAGAAAAGCTCTTCTACTAACCGTTTTTTTCGTCATTGAGAATCGTTGAGTTTACTGAATTGAACCCATTGGAAACAAGGTTAGATCATTTCCGTCGGAGTATGCACAAAGTATACGTATATCCTGAAATTTCTGTGCCATCTGATCTATTTCGGTACGACTCATGGCCAAGAGTGCTGTTGAGACGGCATCACAGACCGTTGCTGATGAATGGATTACCGCAGCAACCGCAGCACCTTGTACAGGATAGCCAGCACGGGGATCAATCACATGCCCCCATACCTGATCTCCTTTCTTAAATGCCTTCCCATGCGGAGCCGACACGGAGAAGGCTTCGTCACGAATGGTTGTTGATGTCAGCGTGTTAGATTCATCCAAGGGATCGGCAACTCCGATTGTCCATCCGTCATCACCTGGGGAAGGTGTTCCGATGGCTGCCATGGTACTTGTGCCTCCGTGAAGGAGGGCAGACATGATTCCACATTCCCGCAGTAGATCTGCAGCCTCCTGAATGGCATACCCCTTTCCAATCGCGCCAAGGTCAATGGCCATGCCATCTTGCTTGAAGGCGACGGTATACTCCTTTTCATCCAGCAGTACCTGATCCATCCCGGTTTTTTCCAAGGCTTCTTCCCTTGCGGATTCTTCGGGCCAGGCACCCGAGCCACGCACAAATCCCCAACAACGCATGAGTGGTCCCACTGTAACATCAAACGCGCCTTCTGTCTTGTCATAAAGGTCAGAGGCCATTTTCAGAAGGGAATAGAGCTCTGGTGTGATCTGTACGGGGTACTTTGATGCGTTCTCGTTGATATGGCTGATTTCGCTGGTTGGGTTATAGAAGCTCAATCGCTCGTCCAAACGTTTGATTTCGGATAGGGCTTCCTCACCTGCTGCCCTCAGGAGCACAGCGTCCTCCCCATGGATCACCAACTCAAACCGTGTCGCCATGGCGTTAAGCGCCAGTCGAACGGTTTGCATAAGCAGTTACATCTAAGGTAAACCGATATGGAAGGGGCAGAAGTCAACCCCTTCCATATCTGCGCAGCTTACCAAACTTAGTGAGTTTCGGTGGCGTACGTGATTGGTTCGATCTTCGACCCACTACCCGTATGGAGAGACCGATCTTCTTCATTGAAGTAGATCATTTCGCCCATGCGCTCACTCAGTTCTGCCATGGAGATGATGGCTTGCGCCCGAATGGCAACATCAATATTTCCATTCGTTTGTCCATCTTCGCGAATTGCTGCGAAGAAATTTTGAATATGAGCAGGCACATCTGCACCGGGCAGAAGATTGTCCATTTGCTCTCCATCGACCAAGTCTGCAAAAGGACGTTCAGGGCGAAGTTCCAGACTTTCGCCACTAAAGTATAGCGTACCCTCGTTGCCTCGTATGACCTGTCCCAATCCCTGCTCATTCACACTGCTGCCCGTCACGACCATACAAAGTCCACTTGGGAATTCGGCCAGGAGTTGGCAGTTATCAGTCACATCACGGTCTTCTGGTCCAAGATTGGCATCCCCAATTTTTTTGTTACCGACCGAGCATACCCGCTTTGGAAACTCAGGGGCACCTGTTGCAATCAGAAGGGGATGGATTCGGTGTGCGAGGAGGTCACCCAGGATCCCTGCACAGTACGGATAATACTTACGCCAGCGATGGAAATGTTGCGCATTGAACTCACGGGCAGATACCGGTCCCAGCCATTTGTTCCAGTCAATCGTCGCTCCATCTTCAAGTTCTGGTTCGAGCCCGTAATAATTCCATTCACCGATGGGGGTATTGCGGCAGTAAGAATCCTGTGCCAGAACCAGCGGACCAATCCGTCCAGCGCGAATCAACTCTGCTGCTGCATGCCATTTTCCTTGGGTACAGAATTGAGAGCCGATCTGGAACTTATGACCGGTTTCCTTGACCTTGTCATAGATCTCGAACCCTTCGGAAAAATACCGGGTCATCGGTTTTTCGCAGTATACATGCTTGCCTGCATCCAATGCATCTACGGCAATCTTTGTGTGCCAGTGATCAACTGTACCAATAAATATTGCGTCAATATCCGGATTATCCAGAATTGCCTGGTAATCTTCATGGACTTCTACCGCAGCTTCACGGCCAGCTGCCTGGCGTGCTGCATCCAGTGCGGCGTGAGCTTGGTCGCGCCGCTTGGAGAATAGGTCACAGGCTGCTGCGCCAATCGCATTCAGTTGGACGTTGTGACGGGGTCTCCCGTTATTCGTCGGGTTGGTAACGTTCAGTAAGTGAGCGTTGAAGCCTTGACCACCTACACCGATGAATCCGCACACAACCGCATCATTGGCTCCCAATACCGAACCAGTTGCGGGCGCTGAAGCACGCACAGTCCGTTTGCCCTGCACACCGGCCACGACAGCGGCAGTACCGATAGCGGATTTTTTGATAAAGTCACGACGAGAGTTTTGCTTATCTCCTAGCATGAATGAATTAATAGTTAGCTGTGGAAGTGGAACCGCTTTCACAAAAGCGGACAGGAACCCAAATATAATAAATTTTTGAATACATCTAACATTCAGTCAGATCAATATCTCTGAAATCAGTGGTAATTCCAGTAATAACATTGAAACTGAGGGGGCGCACGATGTCGCAGGCTTGTGAATACTCGGATTTACAAGAATTTGGGGTCGATCGCCTAGGGTAGACGGTTTGATTTTCCGAAATCTCTAGCTTAGGCTATATCGGAATTTCAACCTCCACCCTTGACGCAACGAAATTAAGGGGCATTAAGGAAGGCATTCAACTCTTACCAATCAGGATATTTCCACACGTATGCAGGCCAACGCAGATCATGTAAAGTAAATGTTAGAGATTGGACAATCTGGACGAACCGTTTTAATGTGTCCCTGATTTTCGGGCAACCCTCCGAGACTTTGCGCATTGGATCCTTAATATGTACTATAATGTTATAACAGCACAATAACATAATAATAGCACAATGGGTGTAGAACCTGTTTATGATCTCCGTGACCTCGGGAGTACAGAGGATGATAGAAAAAGGAGGGCCGAAATCATTGCTAAAATCAAGGCTGCTCCCGAAATGACGCCGGACGACTATCGAAGACAACTGAAGAGCTATGCTTTAGGGGCAGCAAAAACACCTGAAGATCGGGAAAGATTGTCCGAAGAGTTCGATCGCCAGTATGGCACCCATTGGGCATCGTGATTCTTCATGAACTTGTTGGCCTTGATGAGAATCATCCAGTATATCAGGGCTTAGATGTAGCCAACCGAAAAGCACAACTTAATTTCCTGAAGTCATTGGTTGATGCGGCATTGGGCTCTCATACCCCGTTTTTGTCACAAACGGTGATTAAGGCGCTCAATTTTCATGCAATCGGGTGTCTGCACGCGCACGCAGGCCAGTACAGACCGTGCGAAGTGGAGGTGGGACATTATATTCCTCCAGAGCACTTTAGGGTTGCTACACTTATGGACGACATGGTTAATCGAGTCAATCGAAGTTGGACGGAAACCGACCCGATTGAACTAGCCGCATTTGTGTTGTGGCGGATCAACCATATTCACCCATTTATCAATGGGAATGGCAGAACTGCTAGGGCATCGTGCTATTTTGTATTGTGCGCCCATATGGGAAAATGGATTCCCGGAGATCCTATCCTTCCCGAACTTTTAAGGGAAGGTCTCTATCGTTCCAGATATATTGAGGCACTCAAAGAAGCAGATCAGGGCAGGGGACTGGGATCTTTAGCCTATGTAATCGCAGATGTGCTTCTTAGCCAACTATCTGGCCCCGAGAGGTAATAGTTTCTCAAGTGTGTTCTGCGCACTTCGTCAGGTGATTTGTTAGCTTGATTACGCGTTTCGTGGTAATCATGGGCCTGATCATCTGTCATGGACCATTTTTTGCGGGACCCCAACTAGTTCCTCCATTGCCTGACTATAACTTGGAATTTACAGTTGATCTTGAGCGGTCTTAGGTTGGATTCTCGTTCTCTCGACTGATCGGTTGGTGAAGTCTCCCTCGTTCTCATAAGGCAGATATGTCTTCAATCAGATCAACCCATTGCTGTTGAACGGCTTCCGGGCTGTAAGCAGTTTCATAATGCTTGCGCACAGCCAATGAGCAATTCAGCCATGTCTTTTCATTGCTGAGAGACTGCAGAGCTTTTGCAATAGCATCTGGGTCATGCGGTGGGACAAGGGAAGCTCCCTGTTCGGTATCAACGAGCGCCTCAAGTACGGGGCGCTTGGTGATAATCACCGGAGTTGCGGTGCTGAGCGCTTCCATGATTGCCAAAGGTTGTGCCTCATAATGAAGTACGCTCGGAAGAGCAAACACATCTGCGTTTCGATGAAGCTTTGCAACGAGTGCCCGATCCGAGATTGGGCCATGAACGGTGATGCATTCCGTCAGCCCCAACTGGCTGATTGCACGATGGAAATATTCTTCGTCACGGCTGTTATTCCATCGCCCAGCGAAATGTGCTTCAACGGAAAGCCCCTGCTTGACTGCAATCGAAACTCCACGCAGGAGATCATAACAACCTTTTTCTTTGATCATATGGCTCAGGAATAGTACCCTGAGCACTTTTGAGGAGGAATGGTTCTGACGCTTGATTCGAAGTTCATCTTCCGTGGCAAATGGTCGGACATAATTCGGAATAACAAGAAGTTTATCTGCCGGGACCCAGCGTGCGACCTGTTTTGCCAGTTCATGACTTAAAACCACAACGCGATTTAGACGGTGGACGAGGTGTTTTGCTGTGATGCTTGTAATCCCATGGCTAAACAATCGGGAAAAATTCCCCCAATGCACCACTGCAACCAGGGGCTGAGTGGGCTTTAGGCAGGGCATTATCGTCAGAAGGTCACGCCAATGCCCAGATGGTTGACTGGAAATATTTGTCCACAGCACTGGATTGCCATCGGAGAGCCGATCTCGTAGTTTAGGCTTTAGGCCAAGATAATGGTTCGTCGTGCGCAGGGTCCCCAAACGCCCTGATGGCATTAGAGCTCGGTCGGCAAGCGTCATGTTAAATCGCCGAATATCGTAGTCTGGTTGAAGCAGGTCTGCTAGGCTTTGGGTCGCTAAACTCTGACCGTCTATTGGAGGAGGATAACGCCCAATGACATGGATAGTCCTTGATTTATGTGAGTTGGGCGGAGGGGTTTGCATTTATGGCCTGAGATTAGAGTTTTGGGAATGTGCTTCTAGCAGCCCGTGGATTAAGCTGTTGAGCGACGCTTCCCTAGTTCATTTTGACTATTCAGAAGGTAAATCATAATGAAAAATCTAAGAATTAGTGGTTCACGGGGGCGTTTTACGCATTTTCAATCAACGAAGACTTCCCTGTGAGCCTCTTGCAAAACTCTTTTTTCGCCCCCGATTCCCCGTCTACTTTGAGGCATAAGTCAATCCAATTTGCTGAAGTTACGTGAAGGATGGACATCGGTTCGTTTCTGCCTCAAATCTATGCGCGATTTGCTTCCAGGCAAGCCTCGATGGGGTGAATTTTGCCTCTGATCCGTTGGAAGTTCACGTACCGATCCTACGGTTCGTATTTCCGAACACCCCAAATTCTATCGGCTGGCGCGACTCGTCTGGTTTATTGGATCAGCCGCAGTAATTGATCCACGGTGAGCACCACGATGGCAAACATCAGATGGCACATCACCTTCTGATAGCCACGCACTCGGACATGACGTGCGCCAAACTCATCTTTGAGTCGTCCAAAGGCCCGCTCGACCGTGGAACGTTCCCGGTAACGTACCCGCTCCGGTGGGGTAAACCCGGCCGTACGCTGTGCCTTTTTCTCACGACGGTGCGCCGCGGTTCGCGTCCGGGGATTCGAATCAATGATCGGCACCTGCCCCGAGGCCCGACTATGGGCATGAATCGCCTTCGCGTCATAGGCGCTGTCCATGAGATCATAACAGTGATCGACCCGCTGGGCCGTCAGGGTTGCCAATGGAAGGGCGGCCTGACTGTCATGGAGCGATGCCGAGGTGACCAGACCACTGATGGGAATCCCGCCGTCTGCAACATCCATATGCAGTTTATATCCCGTCCAGGACTGCGTCACCCCTTTCGCATTGCGTTTGCACGAAACCGTACATTCTTTTGGCAAATCGTCCAACATCTCCTCCAGCGTCATCGTACGCTGGCGTACCAGACGTTTGGGCGCCTTTGGACGTTCTTCTCCCTTTTTTGGACGCCCACGTTTGCGGGCCACCGGGGCGGGCTTCTTTTTCTTTGGCACGGCCTTCTCACGCGCTTCAATCGCCGTTGAATCCCGGGAAATATGCCCGATCAGACGCTCCTGACAGCTTTTTTGGATCCGTGCCTCATGGAGCCGAGAGGGCAGTTCGGTCGCAGCAAATTCCTGGAATGCACGCGAAAACGTGGAGGCACTGGGGACATCACACGAACGGGACCAACCACACAGAGACCGAAGCATCTTCTCGGAAAGCAAGCGCTCATGCAAGCCAGCCGTCGTGGGAATATTCAACACCATCTTGGCCAAAAACGACCGGGCAAGCGAGGCGCGATGCGCCTGCGGACGCCCCGGCGCACGCAGCACCGGACGGGGCAAAAAGTTCTCCACCTCCACCATCTCGAAGACGTACAACAACGTCCTGTACCGCCTCGGAAGCAAACCGTAATGCTGCTCAACCTGAGGGAACAACTCTTGCTGACAGGAAATATAAAATCCGCGTAATTTCTTTCTGAGGGACATCGGAGCCTCCGCGTTTTTTTGATGAGTTCGTACCTCCCAAAGATACGAATTTGGAGGCTCCTGTCCCTCGTTTTTGAGTCGACAAACGTCTTGGAAAACAAGTCGCAGACCCCAATCAGATCAAAGGCCCTCCAGATAGAACCAGAATCCTCGAAAAACCAAAATCCTCAAAAAATCACCCGATTTGGGAGTTTTGCAAGAGGCTCCTGTTTCTATCAACATACTTTATCCACGGACTGATAGAGGCAGGAAAGTTTGGGGATCATATACTTAACTACACAAAATATCTGGCGGTTATATACTTAAGTGCGGTGAGTTCTGGGAGCGTTTTTGCAAGTAGTGGATACACTAAGGGGGAGCGTGATCCGACCAAGTGCTTATCATAACATTATCTCCGCTGGAACCATCCCTGGATATCAATTGGCTACAACCAACCATTCCCGCTCAAATATAGGAATAAGTTTATTTGGGGGATCCTTACTGTCGCATTTTGTATAAAACGGAAGCCCCATAATTGCCATGCGTTCATCTCGTCGTCAGTTTTTTAGGCGTCCGTTCGGAGGATTATTTGAATCAATATCTCGAAGAAGTGGGGATATGAGATTTGGTCTCGTAACCTATCTGTGGGGGCGGGATTGGGATCTCTCAACACTGATTCGAAACTGCCAGGATACGGGAATAGAAGGGGTGGAATTGCGAACCGAACATGCGCATGGTGTAGAGATACATTTGTCTGCTGCAGAACGTGCAGCCGTGCAGACACAATTTATGGATAGTGATGTCGTTTTGGTGGGGCTGGGAATGAATTGGTCCTTTCATCACATAGAAGCTGCCCAACAAGCACATGCAATCAGTCAAGCAAAAGCTTCGATTATCCTAGCTCATGATGTAGGAGCGAGTGGAATCAAAGTGAAGCCAGATGCCTTGCCCGATGGGATTCCCGAAGAACAGACGATTGCCCAGATCGGACGGGCACTGCGGACGCTCGGTCAATTCGGTGAGGATTACGGACAAGAAATCCGACTGGAAGTTCATGGATATCGTACGGATGAGTTACCCGTCATCAGGCAAATCATGGAGGCAGCGAGTCATCATAATGTCCGTGTATGTTGGAACTGTAATGAGGCTGATTTGAACGAGCCGGGACTCGCGTATAATTTTGACCTTGTCCGAGGCTATTTCGGGGAGACGGTCCACATTCGTGAACTCAATGGTGCTGCGTATCCATATAAACAACTCTTTGAGCTATTCGTGAAATCCGAATATGCCGGCTGGATTTTACTGGAAGCGCGGATGGATCCTCCTGATCGGATTTCTGCACTCAGGCATCAACGCTCGCTATTTGATTCTCTGCTAAGATTATACGAGCAGGATTGAAGCATCAGGATCAAACAGGAACGCCCGCGCAGGGCGGGCATTCAGTCGTGGAGATGCCGGGAATCGAACCCGGGTCCGAAAGGTCGGACAGACAAGCGTCTACGTGTGTAGGTCACACCTTAATGTCTCGCATCTACCCTTGGCGTGTGACCGAGGCCGGGTGTCAGCAAAGGCTGATCGGTACCGCTACCAAGATCCAGCCGGAATCCAGATAGGGTGCTCACATTTGGCGATGCCTTCTATACCACCTGTGAGCGGGTATGCATAGAAGACAGATAGCGGGTTTATGCCGCCATCGCGTACGAATAATCGTTCGCAGTTACAGGTTTTCTGACGTGATTTTTACGAGTCCAAGTCAGATTGACTCGACACGCAGCTTGTTGCGCGATACAATCCGTCGAAGCCTGATCATCCCCATGAAGTGTGACATACGCCAACAGCTGGGGAAAGGTTCATCACCGTAACCTTGATGGATCCAATTCAGGTACTCAAGGAAGGAGATTATCTGGAACGAATCTGGTCCCGGGACATGTCCGTTCCAACTGCAATGAGCCCGTGCGATTCAAAAACCCGATCAATATCATGAATGATTCGGCGACGGATACTGCGTTTCAGGAAGGGAATTTTACTGCGTGAGCCGCTTGGGTAAACTCGATAGGGGTGCACAAACAGGCGCACATGCTGACCGCCCATCGGTACGGCCTCTACCTGAACAACAACCTTGTATAGGAGCCAGTTACGAATTTGGCGATTCACTGTAGAAACCGCGTTTGGTGGAGGAGACGGGAGCAATTCCCATCCCGCTTCTGTCAGGGCCTCTTCAATTTGGGACAGTGGAGATTCACCATTGTAATCGTGCTCGTAGTCTCGGTAAAGAGGGTATAGCGTAGGGGAGCAACCGATCACCGTCAAGGTCAGAAACAAGATCGCAAGAAGGTTTTTATACACGGAGATGTTGCTTAGGCAGGTGTGGTGACTTTGCTGAAAGAGCGATCCAGGAATTCGATCATCAATTGGTTAAAGGCTCTGGGACGCTCCATCATTGGAGCATGGCCACATTTTTCGATGAACCGCAATTTTGCGTTAGGAAGTAATTCCTGGAACATGTGGGCGACATCAGGCGGGGTGATCTGATCTTCTGAACCCCAGATGAGAAAAGCGGGCATGTTAACCTCACTTAACTCGTCAATTATGAGGTCTTTCATGGAACTGCGAGCAAGCCAGACAAAACGAAGTGCACGTAATCTGTTTGTCGCAATATCAGATATGCGGTCAACCAGCTCTTCAGTTACCATTGCTGGGTCGTAGAATGTCTTTTGCGCCTTTGCTCGGATATAATTGCGATCATTACGTCGAAAAGTTGTATGCCCTACTTCCGTTTCATAAATCCCTGAAGAGGCGGATAGTATCAGACCAGCAACACGTTTTGGGTGACAGGTAATATATCTGACGGCGATTTGCCCGCCTAGGGAATTGCCGACCAGAATCATTTTATCAAGGCCGAGGAAGGAGGTAAATATATATGTGTAGTCAACGAGCCCCTGTACGTTAGCCTGTTTACGGGGTAGATCATCCATCTTCAAGTTGGGGACGATTGCACGATACCCGCTGGCTACCAAGGCGGAAGCCGCATCAAACCAACCCTCGGGATTCCCTAGGAGCCCATGCAGGAAAAGGATGGGCGGACGCTCATGATCTTCACCCGAATCAATATATTTGAATCCGCCGGATTCGTGAGATTGTAGATTTGGCGGAAGGGAGTGATTATCTATAGTAGGGATAGGAGTCACCAGTCTGAGTGCAAGAAAGATAAGTCATTTCGATTGAACGGGCAGGGCGTGAGAATGGAACCAATTAATGCACTCCTCAGTAAAACGCGGTTCTTTTTGGTTCTGCTATACGTTAACAACTACAAAATCAAATCATTATATGCCCTGTGGCAAGAAAAGGAAGCGTCATAAGATCGCAACACATAAGCGCAAAAAACGACTGCGCAAAAATCGTCATAAAAAGCGAAATCGCTAGGCTTGGCCGTCTGACGCTGATCTTTAATCTGGTTTGGGATTGAAGTCGGTAGCTAGTCATCATATTACAGCCCAAGAGCAATGTCTAAGAATTATGGCTTAGGAGATGTGACACGCGCCCTAGGTTGGGGGCTTCTGATGGGTGGAGGAGTAGGTTTTACGCTGGGACTCCTGCTGGCTCCTGAGGAAGGCAGTCGGCTACGTCGTCGAGTGACCTTTCACTTGGAGGAGTTGGCGAAACAGGTTGGAAGCCTAGCGGACACAATGAAAGAGCCCCAGGAAAATGCAGGCGCAAAGTCTGAAGGGGAGGCGCTTGTAGCAAAAGCAAACGAGCAGGCGCAGGAAATAAATTCGCAGATGGAAGAGATCATGGGATCTGCGTCTCCGGGGCGTTCGGAATCTTGAAAGGGAGGAGAATTATCGACGATCGGTTTGCAGTGCTGGTTGCGTCGGCGAATTTCATGGCGAGTGGAGGGAATCCGTTCGCGCCTGACGTTTTCGACTATCGGTCCAAGACGACCTTCAACTATTTTCACCAGTTGATCCCTAGGCGTAGGGAAATTTTAGATCGACTGTTGGAGCATATCCGCCGTGACGAAACAGAGGTTCTCGAAGACGTTTTTGGATCTGAGGGGCTCTCAGACGGTGTAAAATTGGCCAAGGCTGTCTATTCTGCACCGCTGATGGCAGCACGCAAACGGTTTGTGCCAGATCCGTTTTTCAGTGCAGTTGACTTTGACGGGCTTCCTACGGGGGCGCAGCGGCGTCTATTGGAAAACAGCGTCATTTTCAGTGGTCTATTTGGGCTGCTTCGCCCGGATGACTTGGTGCCGGAGTACAAACTCAAAATGTCTGCCGCTCTTTCCGAAATCGGCCCTCTGACTACCTTCTGGAAGCCACACATTAGCCCATTTCTGAATAAAGTGGTTCAAAATCGCTTTGTATGGGATTTATTGCCAGAATCCTATCGTGAGGCGTGGGACGATGATGGATCTCACGTTGCACGAGCAACGGTAAGCTTCTACAATGCAGATGGAAGTATCGTGAAAGAGGATGCGGTCTATTGTGGGCAGCTCATGAATTTTATTGTGCGCGATCCTGCGATTAATGTGGAAGCACTGGATGATTGGCGTCACCCGGGAGGTTTTAGGTTGTCTCGAGGGCAATCAAGCCTAGAAGGTGAGACGAAGTCAATCGTCATGATCCGCCGCTGAGACAGCTTCATGCCGGAGTTGCACGCCCTCTTGATTCTTTTCTTCGCAGGCGTGGCCGGAGGGATTATGAATGTGATGGCGGGGGGAGGCTCAACCATTACGCTACCGGCGCTCATCTTATTGGGACTTGATGCTGGTGTAGCGAACGGGACGAATCGTGTCGCGATCCTGGTCCAAAATATATCGGCCACGCTAACGTTTTCGTCTGAGAAGAAGACCCGTATACGCCAGAGTATCTCCTATGGGTTATGGACAATCCCGGGAGCAATATCTGGTGCCTTTATGGCCACCAGGATTGAAGATGCCTTGTTCGAGAAAATTCTTGCCGGTCTGTTAATTGTGGTCGTTCTGACCATGCTTGTTCCGCGAAAGAATGGAGCTTCCGATAAGATTGCGAGGAAATCAGTCTGGACGGGACCGGTACTTTTGCTGATTGGATTCTATGGAGGATTTGTTCAGATAGGTATCGGGTTCTTGTTCATGGCTGTATTTTTCCACTTATTGCATTTAGATCTGCTGACGACCACCGTCCAAAAAGTCACGGTTATATTACTTTACACGATTCCGACACTTTTCGTGTTTGCGATCTTAGGTAAAGTAGACTGGGGCTTTGGATTGACTTTGGCTGCAGGAAATGCGACAGGGGCATTTATCGCAGCCAAGGTTGCGATTCGGCGGGGCGAAAAGGTCATACGAGGAGTCATGGTCGTTGCCGTACTGATCATGGCTCTGCGAATTCTCGGCTTGGTGTAAATGTGTATGTGGTTTCCAAACAACTTACACCGTGAAATAATTTTATCGTTGTATCTAGGAGTCAATCTGAAGCATGGTCTTGAAGTGTGTGTAGATTTTGATGATTGCTTCGCGCATAGGTGAGATGATCCATTTAACGGTGCAAGGCGGCGGACACAGCTATGGATATCGGCGAATTTTTCACGGTATTGACTTGGAATTGTTCTCTGGGGATATCCTGGCAATCACTGGTGCAAATGGCTCGGGAAAGTCAACCCTGCTGAAGATATTGGCAGGAATCCTCCGGCCGACAAACGGTGAAGTGAAACTGACCTTTGCAGAACAAGTCGTTCCACGGGAACATCATGCGTTACACATAGGACTTGTGGCACCGTATGTGAATGTATATGAGGATCTGACGTTGCGTGAAAATCTTAGATTTATAGGAAAGGCGCGATCAATGGACCCAAATCCGGTACAGATAGAATCCACGGTTGCAGATGTTGGATTGACCGCTCACATTGACGAACCGATAAGGACCTACTCGACAGGCATGCAGCAGCGGGTGCGCCTAGCAGCTGCTTTATTCCATGAACCGAAGGTCCTTTTGTTGGATGAGCCAACGTTGGGTTTGGATCCAAAAGGAAAAGAAATTTTCAGGAAGATGGTGGCTGGGGCGAAGGAAGCTGAGCACCTAGTTGCAATTGCTTCCAATTCGGAAGATGAAATCGCAATGGCAGATCAATTATTGTGTGTTGAGGATTATGCGCCAAAGGCGAGACTATTTGCATAGTCTTCACACAAATAGTCGTATACTTTGACCTAATCTAACATCATAAAGTCATGATAGCCCGGCACCGTAAGGGCATGATCATCAAAAACACGAACAAGAAGGCAATCTCCGTCAAACTGGAGGGACGTAAGATTGAGATTCCGGCCGGAGGTACGGTTCCCGTTACCTCTCAGGAAGTCATGGATAATGCATTACGGGATTTGCTGCAGGTTCGTGAATTGGCGATCGTTCGCCCGCTCACAGAACAGGAAAACAAAGAAGTTCAGGAGAAATTTGGTCACAAGAAAAAGCCCGGAAAATCTAGACCCTCATGAAAGTACTGGCACTTGAGCCATGGTATGGTGGTTCGCATCGGAATTTTGTAAGCGGACTCATTCGAAATAGCCGTCACGAGTATCAACTCGTAACTATGGCATCAAGATTTTGGAAGTGGAGGCTTCAGGGTGGAGCCCAGACACTTGCACGGAAATCCAGGCAACTGATCGCAGATGGCTTTCAGCCCGATGTGATCCTGGCTTCCAGTATGGTCAACCTGCCGGCATTTTTGGCTCTAGTCCGAAAAGAGATTGGTAGCGTGCCAGTAATTTATTATTTGCACGAGAACCAACTGACCTATCCGCTATCAAGTGAAGAGAAGCGGGATTTATCATATGCGTACATCAATTACCTCTCATGTCTGGCAGCGGATCAGGTTGTCTTCAATACAGAGTTTCACTACAAAGAATTTATCCGTGCTCTTCCTGGCCTACTGCGTGTATTTCCAGATTATACTCATTTGCATACCGTATCAGAAATCTGCGCAAAGAGTCGGGTCATGCATCTGGGAATGGATCTTCAAGCACATGCGGGCTATGCCGACACAAGGGACACGAGAGATGATCCACCGATAGTACTCTGGAATCAGCGTTGGGAGTATGATAAGAATCCAGAAGCATTCTTTAGGATCATGAACCGTTTGGATGATGCAGGTTGCCGATTTCGGTTGATTCTTGCGGGCAAGCGTTTCGAAGAGCAGCCATCTGAATTTGATGTCGCATTTGAACGTTACGCCGAGCGAATTCTACATTACGGATATGCGGAGGATTTTGAGGAGTACAGCCGGTTATTGCATCGCGCAGATATTGTTGTGTCGACCGCGGTTCATGAATTTTTTGGAATCGCAATGATGGAAGCCATCTATTGTGGGTGTCATCCCCTGTTACCGAATCGTTTGAGTTATCCGGAATTAATACCAGAAAATCTACATAAGCCATTGCTGCACGCACCCATTCTTTATGACACGGAGGAAGAGTTGTTTTCAATTTTGAAGGGGATGTTGACCGGTGAAGAGCATCCACTTCCCGCCAGAACACTTCGGGGAGTTGTCGAGCGTCTTGATTGGTCGGTTCATGTAGAGCAATACGATGCTCTGATAGAGTCTTTAGCGTGAGCGAGACGGTGTTATCTTGTGTGGGGACGGGAGAGTATGGGAGGGAAATAGGTGAGCAGTGCCAAGGGGAAGCACCGTGGTGTGCCAAGTTTTTGTAAGAGACGTGCTGGTCGGCTCATTTGATAACGCTGTCTGACTGTGTGAGACTGACCCGGTTGGACTTACCCACCAAGGGGCAGAGTACTCCGAACATCCCCCTTGGGAGGGGTACATTTGCGTTCATTCTGATCTGATGAGAAATCCCTATTTTTGTAAAAACCCTCATGAGCTGCGATGCCAACAGAACACTATCAGCGTGTAAAAATTTTTATGGAGAAGGTCGGCCAAGAGACCCCAACAGAAGTGATGGTTCCAGATGAACATACACGGCTACTTCGTGCTCGTCTGATTCTTGAGGAAGCATTGGAAACCGTGCATGCCCTTGGCATCTCGGTTCAGGTTCAGGGGAAAGAAGTGGATGTAGAGTCATGTGAGTTTACGCCGGATAAGCCGGTTGATCTAGAAGGTGTGGCGGATGGTTGTGCCGACATATCTGTCGTAACGGTGGGTACCTTAATTGCGTTTGGGATAGAGGATGAGGAGCTACTCCGTGAAGTAGATGAGGCGAATTTGCGAAAATTTGGATCCGGCAGTTATGCCCGTGAGGATGGCAAGTGGATGAAACCACGAGATTGGATCCCTCCAAATATAGCAGGTGTGCTGGCGAATCAGTAGGGCATGGGCATGAGGGCACAGACAACCAACAGGTTTATTCTTGGGATCTTCTGAACAGTATTTTGCCGAGAAGTGAGAGACATAAAATCAATTTTGATGGGCTTGTGCATAGAGCCCAAGGGATTGGTTGAGAGCAAACTCATGCACAGCATCAGCAGCCTAATGGTTATGGTTGGTGGTCTGCTTTTTGTGGCGTCCGGCGTAATAGCCCAACGCTCACCTCAGATAGGTATTGATTATGCTTCTTTTGCCTATGATGAGCGGGAGTCGCTAGTGGAGCTTTATATGGCAGTGCAGGCGAGTTCCCTCACGTATGCGGCACAGGATTCTGGGTACAGTGCCGCAATTCCACTTCATTTGAGTTTGGCACGTTCCTCGGCAGATGCGAATCGGGATCTGCCAGGAGACCGCCCCGTGTGGGTACAGGAAGATGAATTTCGCTTCTTCGTGCCCGATACATCGTTAATAGTTGAAAGGCAAGTTTTTTTGCGTCAAACTCGATTCACAGTAGTCCCAGGTGAGTATGAACTGCAGGTGAATCTGTTGATTACAGAGCAGGAAATGATCCAGTCACGCCGAGATCTGACGATACCGGATTACAGCCATCGGGAAAACTGTTTGCTTTCAGATATCACCTTGGCTTCCAGCATTGTGGATTCGGATGATAACGAGGATCCCCACCACAAGAACGGGTTATCAATCCTCCCGAATACGGATCAATTGTACGGTGTGGATTTTACGCAACTATTTTATTATGTAGAAGCCTACAATACCAGTTGTGCTGCGTCGGATTCAGGTGAGTATACCGTGCTCACGTATGTGACAGAAGCAAGTAGTCCAGTCCAGGTTCTGGGCCTCGAGAAGCGATCTGAACGTAGTGTGCGCCGGACAGATATTCTCGTTGGTTCATTTGATTTGTCTGATCTTGGATCGGGAACTTACCTCTTACGCGTAGCAATTCTGAGTAGTACCAATGAAGCTGTAGTAGAAAAAAGTCAAAAATTTTTTGTTTTCAATCCATCCGTAAATACCCCCCAGTCCGGTGTAACTGCGAGTGACGAGACATCTGAGGCAAGTAGTTATGCAACGATGACCGAGGAAGAAATAGAAAGGGGATTGAAGTATATTCAAGTCATTGCAAATGAACAGGAGTCCAGACAGATTCGTCGTGTTCAAGACTTGGATGAGCGAAGAGGATTATTAATGGATTTCTGGAAGGTACGTGATCCAACTCCAGGCGTAGGGGGAAATGAGTTCCGGGATGAGTTCTACCGCTTGTTGGTGTATGCTAATGAACGCTATTCTGCTCAGCGAGTCGAAGGCTGGGAGACGGACCGAGGAAATACTCTCCTAAGGTATGGCAGGCCAACAAGTATTGAATCGAATATGTACGAGCGAGGACGAAAGCCATACGAAATATGGAAGTACAATAACATTCCCGGTGAGGGAGATGCTGAGTTTATATTTGCGGATTTAGATGGATTTGGCGATTTCGAATTGATTCACTCTACCGTTGCGGGTGAGCGGAAGCTCCCTGATTGGCCTCAAAGAATTTCCGATAGGTATTGACGTGGAAACAACAACAATAGAATCACTTGCAGAACAGATTGGACAGGCAGCTACTCTGCGGGGCTGGTTACAGCAAAAACGTGGTTCCAAGGGACTATTCTTCCTGGTCCTCCGTGATGGGACAGGCCTGGTTCAGTGTGTAGTGAATCAGCAGAATGTAGACGCGTCTTCATGGGAAAATGCATCTGCTGCAACTCAGGAGACATCGCTGGTAATCAAGGGAGAAGTCCAGAGGGATGAGCGTCAGGTCGGGGGCGTGGAGGTACAGGTTTCGAGTATTGACGTGATCCAGATCGTAGATGATTATCCGATTACTCCCAAGTCGCATGGAGTGGAATTTCTGATGGATCGGCGTCATCTATGGCTTCGAAGTCGGCGCCCCTGGGCGGTGATGCGCATCCGAAACCGCATCATTATGAGTATCCATAATTTCTTTCAGGAGCGTGGTTTTCTTCAGATGGATGCTCCGCTTCTGACAAAGAATGCGGTGGAAGGAACCAGTACGCTCTTTGAGATCGATTATTTTGGGAGCTCAGCATATCTGACACAGAGCGGCCAGCTTCATGGAGAAGTTATGGCAATGGCTTTCAATAAGATCTATACCTTTGGTCCTGTTTTTCGTGCAGAAAAATCAAAGACACGAAGGCACCTGACCGAGTTCTGGATGATAGAGCCCGAAATGGCATTCTATGATCTGGAGATGAATATGACACTGGCAGAGAACTTTTTGGTTCGGATTGCTTCGGATGCGGTGTCTGACTGTAAGGAGGAACTCATGCTATTGGGACGGGATCTGGATGCACTGTGCCGGATTCAGGCACCATTCCCGCGCTTGACGTACAGCGAAGCCGTGGAGCTTGTTCGGAGTAAAAAAACCCGACTCCTGGTTGAAGAAAGGCAACAAGAGTTACGTAGTGAGAAATCAGATCTCGAAAAGGAGCGTGCGCAGAACAAGGAAATTTATGCACGCTCAAAGGAGTGGAAGAAGCGTCGTATTGATGCGCGTGAGATTGAAATCAATGCCCGTCTTGATCAGATTGAAGAAGAGCAGCGTAACCTGCCTAAATGGTGGCAATCAGCGGCTGAGTTTGAGTGGGGTAAAGATTTTGGTGGCAGCGACGAGACATTATTAACCTGGCATTTTGATCGCCCAATTATTGTGCATCGTTATCCAGAAGCCGTCAAAGCGTTCTATATGAAGCGTGACCCAGAAGATGATCGTCTGGCACTTGGGATGGATGTTCTTGCCCCTGAAGGTTTTGGAGAGATTATCGGTGGTGGTCAACGCGCAGATGACCTGGCTTTTTTGGAGGAACAAGTGAGACGGCATAATCTTCCCCAAGAAGCATTTGAATGGTACTTTGACCTTCGTCGATATGGTACTGTGCCCCACAGTGGCTTTGGATTGGGCCTTGAACGGACGGTCTCATGGGTTTGTGGACTTGAACATATTCGGGAAACGATTCCGTTTCCTCGAACACTCGGGCGACTCGCACCATAGGAATGGAACGTTACCCACAGAAGCCGCTGCAATTTACTCCGCGATCGTCGGAAGAAATGTTAGCACGGGCCGAGCAATTCCGTGCATTGATGCAGCAGCGACGTTCTGTTCGCACATTCAGTAATCGCCCAGTCCCTCGTGAGTTGATTGAACAGGCGATTCTGACCGCCGGTACGGCTCCTAGCGGGGCACATCGGGAGCCATGGCATTTTGTTGCTGTGAACGATTCTGGGATACAATTGGAGATTCGAAGATCTGCCGAAAAAGAAGAGCGCGAGAGTTACGAGCGACGAATGTCTAACCCAAGTTTAACACGAGGCCCCATTTTGGGGCCTTTTTTAGTTTTTTTTTCGCCTGACCTTGGCCCCGAACCTTTGATTCCAGCCTGCATTGGCCCATTTCCTTTTGCGTCGTTCGTGGATTCGGACGATTGTAGTGCCATAATGCGTTTTCTGTGGGAACCTTCGCCGGCCCCCTTCGTTTCCTGCCATCATGTTTATCCGAAAAACCATGACCCGGACCATGAAGGACGGAACCACCTATCATGCGTTCCGGCTCGTTCACAATGTCCGCTACGGCGCCAAGGTGAAGCAGGAGACGCTCCTGCATCTGGGAAGTCAATTTCCGGTCAAGGAATCCGACTGGCCTCTGCTCTGCCGCCGGATTGACGAACTTCTCCAGGGGCAGGTCTCGCTCCTGCCGCCCTTGCCCAAACCGTTGGAGGATCAGGCCGAGGCCATCGTTGGGCAGTTGTTCGCCAAGCAGGCCGAGCGGCTGCGACAGGCAAAGCTGGCCCAGGGCGAGCCACTGGATCCGAGATGGCACACGGTGGATGTCGCCTCTACCCGTATGAGCATGGTGCGGAGTGTGGGGGTGGAACATGTGTCCTTGTGGGCCCTGAACCAGCTGGGAATCCCGAAGCTGTTGCGGGGCCTTGGGATGACTCCCAAGACCCAGCATGCGGCATTGGGGGCGATTGTCGGACGCTTGGCCAAGCCTGCTTCCGAGCGCGCAACCTATGCGTGGCTCTGTAACGAGAGCGGTCTTGGGGAATTCCTGGGAGGATCGTTCCAGCGCATGAGTTTGATGCATCTCTACCGGGCCTCCGATCAACTGGTGAAGCACCGCGATGCGATTGAATCGCAGGTATTCACCGAAGCCATGTCCCTGTTTGGATTGGGATGTACGGTGACGCTGTTGGATCTGACCAATACCTATCTGGCGGGATCGGGATCTGCTCAATCGTTGGCCAAGCGTGGGCGGTCCAAGGAGAAGCGGAATGATCGTCCTCTGATCACCTTGGCTCTGGTTCTGGATGGGAGTGGATTTGTGCGGCGCTCAAAGATCTATGCCGGCAATACGGCAGAGGCGGAGACCCTCCAAACGATGCTCCAGGAAGCGGATGCCCCGAACGAGGCCATTGTGATTATGGATCGGGGGATTGCAACCGCGGAAAACGTGCAATGGCTTCGCCAGGCCAAGTACAGATATCTGGTGATGAGTCGGGAGCGGGCCCGGGTCTTTGATCCGGCAGATCAAGAGGTGACCGAGTTGGATAACGGCGTAGAACTGTATGAGGTCCGGGACTCGGAAGAGGTCCGGGTCTATTGTCGTTCGAGCCAACGGATCAAGAAGGAGCAAGCCATGGTGGCACGTCGTCGTGCGAAGTTTGAAGCACAGCTCACGCAGTTGGACCAGGGGTTATCCCGACCGAAGACGACGAAGAAGCTTTCGCGGATTTGGGAGCGGATTGGACGATTCAAGAAAAGCAGTGGTGGGATTGGACAGCACTACGACATTGAGGTGATTGCCGATGAGAAGCAAGAGAAGGCGGTGCAGGTGAAGTGGCGTGCGCGGCCGAAAGCGAATTCGATGTGGACCGATCCCGGCACCTACCGCTTGAGGACCAACGTCATGGAGCTTTCCACCGCTCAGCTGTGGCAGACCTATATCATGCTGACGGATCTGGAGGCCGTGTTCCGCTCGCTCAAGAGTGAGTTGGGATTGCGGCCTATCTTTCACCAAACCGATCAACGCACCCAAGGGCATCTGTTCATCACTGTGCTTGCGTATCAGGTCGTACAAGTGGTGCGAACCTACCTGCGGCAACAGGGAATCTCCTGGAGTTGGACCACCATTCGCAATGTGCTCTCGTCCCAACGACGGGCTACCATCCATCAAACACGAAACGATCACGTAGCCGTGCACACGCGCCTCACCTCGGATCCCGATGCAGATCAACGCGAAATTTACGAGGCGCTGAAGATCGAGCCGCGTCCACTTGAAACGGAAATCACCACGATCTGAACAGACCCAATCCATGCCAATCGGTAGTGCCCTAATCGGCCTGAATCGGGCCGAAAGCCCCCGCTCAACGCTGGAATCAGTATTTTATGTTAAACTTGGGCTAAGGAATGGTTGGATGCCCTTTGCCCACTTGGCACTGACTGGAACAAGCCGTTTCTTGAAACTGCTCCCTGGCTGGTGATCTGTTTTGCCAAGAATGTTGGGGATGACGGAAAGAAAAATTACTATGTTCAAGAGAGTTGTGGAATTGCCTGTGGATTATTCATCGCCGCGATCCACAATCTGGGCTTAGCAACACTGACTCATACTCCCAGCCCAATGCGATTTCTAGGGAATATCCTTAAGAGGCCCAAACATGAGAGGCCCTATATTCTTTTTCCTGTAGGATACCCCGCGGAGGGTGTGATGGTACCGGATTTAAAACGAAAAAGCCAGGAACAGTTGGTTACCTGGCAAGAACGCGATTAAGCAGAGCCTTCGGGATCCTTGCTGTGCGGGCAAGGATCCCGAAGGAGGCTAGGTTTGGATCAGTGCAGAAAGAGAATTTCGCTGTAATTGGGCAACGGCCACTTATCGTGTGGCGTTACGCCTTCTAGTGCATCTGCAGCTTGACGAACTCTGAGCATAGCTGGTATGACGTTATCTTTTTTGTGCTGTGCGTTGTCTTGCAGATCCTCAACATGTACATCCAGTTGCCCGGTCAAGTCATCTACTGCACTGACCAGTTCGGAAAGGTGGTGGTTAACAGATTCTGCAGTGTGAGCTGCGGGGGACGCGGCTTTCGACTTCAGACCGGCTTTTGAAGAGTGAAGCGAGATCTGTAAGAGCTCATTCAGGTATTCAAAGCCCGCTGGTATAATTTGTGTCCGAATTAGGTTTTCCAGTGTTCGGCCTTCAATATCAATTGCCATCTCGTATTGCTCAAGGGCAATCTCCTTGCGAGCTTTCAACTCTGCGGCACTTAGAATACCAAAAGAAGAGAACAATGCAACGTTCTTTTCAGAATCAAAATGCTGGAGCGCATCAACAGTCGTGCGGAGGTTCAATAAGCCACGTTCTTCAGCCTCTTCATGCCATGCCTCTGCGTAGTTGTCTCCTTCAAACAGGATAGACTGAGAGTCCATGGCAATTTTGCTTAGCAGATCAAGCACCGTTTTCTTAAAGACCTCGGGATTATTTTTGTCTTTTCCGCGGAGAGCATCACGCAGGCTGTTTGCAAAGTCCCGTAAGGATTCGGCAACAGTAGTATTCAGTACAACATTCGGGAAGGCCAGTGACTGGCTTGACCCCACGGCACGGAACTCAAATTTATTGCCTGTGAAGGCAAACGGGGAGGTACGGTTACGGTCGCCTGCATGTTTCGGAACAAGCGGTAACATACTCACACCCAGAAACAGGTCGGTATCTTTTGCCGTGGTTAGCTTATCGCCATTGATGAGCTTCTGGTACAGATCATAAAGTTGCGTGCCAAGGAAAACACTCAGGATCGCCGGTGGTGCCTCGTTTGCTCCCAAACGGTGATCATTGCCCGCAGAAGTTACGGATAGCCGAAGCAGGTCTTGATGTTTGTAGACAGCTCGGATCACTGCTGTGCAGAAAATCAAAAAAGTAAGATTCTCGTGAGGTGCGTGTCCAGGCGCCAACAGGTTCTCCCCTTCATCGGTGGAAATCGACCAGTTGATATGCTTACCTGAGCCGTTCAGATTGGCAAACGGTTTCTCATGCAAGAGTGCCACCAGTCCATGTTTACGCGCAATCCGTTTGAGCGTAATCATAATAAGGTGCTGATGATCTGAAGCGATCCCACTCGTCTCAAAGACGGGGGCAAGCTCGTACTGACTTGGTGCCACTTCGTTATGCCTTGTCTTGACGGGAATGCCAAGGCGGTAGAGTTCTTTTTCAGCATCCAACATACAGGAAAGCTGTCTACCCGGAATTTCGCCGAAGTAGTGGTCATCCAATTGCTGCCCCTTGGGCGGGTTTGCACCAAGGAGGGTTCGCCCTGTGCTCACTAGGTCTGGACGGCGATAAAAATATTCTTCATCGATCAGGAAGTATTCCTGTTCTGCTCCGACTGCTGTTTGTACACGCTCGGCATCTTTTCCGAGCATACGAAGGACACGGCGTGCCTGCCGGTCCAATGCATCAATTGATCTCAGGAGCGGGGTTTTGTGATCAAGTGCTTCTCCCGTCCAAGAGACAAAACAGGTGGGAACCGCCAGATAACTCCCATTTTCATTTTCAACCAGAAAAGCCGGGGAGGAGGGATCCCAGACCGTATATCCACGTGCTTCGTGTGTAGCTCGGAGTCCTCCGTTGGGAAAGCTGGAAGCATCGGGTTCGCCTTGGATTAAATCCTTTCCACGCAGAGAAGTGATGGCTCGTCCAACGATGGTTGGACTGATGAAGCTATCATGTTTTCCAGCAGTTCCACCTGTAAGAGGCTGAAACCAGTGGACAAAGTGCGTAGCACCGCGCTCCAGTGCCCACTCTTTCATTGTAAGGGCTACGATCTCTGCATGATGTGTGGCAATCGGGGAGCCTTTTGTAATGCAGTTGACCATTCCCTGGAAGACTTCTTTTGGCAGTCGTTTACGCATTTCATCAATGCTAAACGTGTTTTCTGCAAAATTCTCTTCCAGATCAGGTGGAGTGATCTTTTCGATATGGTTTGCACGATGCTTGGTTGCGGCAGTCAGATTATGAAGTCGAGTACTCATAAGGTCAAAGTTATGTGTTGATGTAGTTCCGAGCTCAGCAGGCTCATGTTGACAAATTTACGCAATAGTAAAGAATATGTTTAGGGAATTTAGCGGTATTCACGGAATATTGACAGAAAAAATACTTTTTTTCTTCAGAAAATCAAATCATCAGCGTGTAATTCCTAAATTAATCAGTAATGGCTTTATGATTGACATGCCCGGATTTCGTGCCAACGGGCCCACGATGACAATCGGGTTGGAGAAAAGGCAGGACATGGAGAAAAAGGCCGTTCCAGTACCGCAGTGGATACTGGAAAAGCAGAGCCTCAGGAGTGAAAGAGGCTGTTTGAAGGGGAGATCAGGTCTTGAGTATCCTACTGTTTAGTGTCCAAGGTAGTGCAGTGCGCGCTGTGCGGTGATATCTCCGGTTAGTGTGTAGAAATAGGTCCCGGTCCCCAGCCCGTCCGCGTGTAATACAGTAGAATACTCACCCGCTTGGTGATAGTGGTCCGCCAGTGTGCGAACATGTTGGCCAAGTATGTTGAATAGCTCCAGAACTACTCGACTAGGCCTACCAACCCTGTAGTTTATGGTTGTAGAAGTCGTGAAGGGGTTGGGGTAGTTCCCAAGGAGAACCGTTTCACCATCTTCGGGAAGATCCTCATTTCTGGTCGGCGATCTCAGTCGGAAGTGCATCCAGTTGACTGCTGGCGTTCCTGCATGGAAATGAAGTTTCAACACTTGGGTGCCTTTATCCAGTTCAATTTCGTTTACCCGGATAGTTTGAAAAGTATTTCTAGCGTTGGCATGGTCAATGACACCGGTTTTGTCTATATCGTCAGATTCGAGGGAAAACGAGATACGTGCTGCCGGACTGGCCAACCTAATTTGAAGGTTATAGATTCCGGCTTGCTCTACATGTACGGTGTAGGCCACCCATTCTCCTCGTACGGTATTTCCGATGTGATAGCCAATACCATCAGTTGTCGGGTATACGTCCACTTCTTCGTCAAGCCGAATTCCGTTCCCATCATTTGAGGAAGAGCGGTCTCGATAAGCAACTCCGGGACCACCGAGGTCAAAATACTCAGCTTCTATTCGTTCCTGAATCGGGTGTGGACGCATTAGATAGGGTGCATTCTGCGTACATGAATCCCCTACAGTTATTGTCTTTGTCTCCGAGGAGCCGGACCATCCGCCATTATCTATCGCCCTTGCACGTACCTCGTAGCATCCTTCGGATACATTTTCAATGGAGGTACTCCACTCGGCTGCTCCGCCTGAGATCGTTTCAATTAGGCCATCATCCTGATAGAGTTCCACTCTCAGTATTCGGCCGTCAGGATCGTTTGCGGTGCCTGTGAGAACAGCAGTACTTCCTGCTTCGAGATCTGCAGGAGTGTCAATCGTTGCTTGAGGTATATCTACGTAACGGTAAACCCGTACGTAATCAATTAGCATTTTTTGTGGAAAAATACTATCGTCAATACCTTGTTGCCCTCCCCAGCTGCCTCCGATCGCGATATTCATGACTAAGTGAAAGTCTCTGTCAAATGGCCATCCTTGCCAATTACTAAGTCCCTTGGAGTGGGTCCAGAACGTATTGCCGTCGACAGAAAATATCATTCGGTTTGGAGTCCACTCGACGGCATAAACATGCAAAGCCTCTGATGCATCGGAGACCTCGATTGAGCCGCCCCGTTGTGTTCCATTCAAATGATTGTAGGCATCGGTATGAATCGTGGCATGGACAGATCCCTGGTTGTGTCCCACATGCTCCATGATGTCGATCTCTCCGGTATCAGGCCATCCCCCATTGCCGTATGAGCTGTTTGTGGGGAGCATCCAGATTGCTGGCCAGGTACCTCTCCCGGAAGGGAGTTGTGCACGGACCTCAATGCGCCCGTATGTCCAGTCCCCTTTTGTCTTGGAGACCAGTCTGGCAGAGGTATAGTTACGACCTCTCATGGATTCTCTTCTGGCCTCTATAATAAGATGGTCGTCCTCAACTCGGGCATTTTCCTCACGATTTTCAGTATAGAATTGGCTTTCTGCGTTGCCCCAACCATGTCCACCAACATCGTATGACCAAAGTGTAGGGTCGGGGAGTCCTGTGTAGTCAAACTCATCACTCCATATCAATTCCCATGATGACTGCGCATACAGATTAGAGGCTGTAACGAAACCGAAAAAACAGAGAATCACCAAAAAATTAGTACGTATCATGAGGTAGTTGTTCCCAAAATTGTTCATGTGAAAAAACAGAAATTTTAACAAAATGTTCATACTGGATGATGAGACGGTGATCTACGCGCTTTGCGACCAACGAACCCACACAGCGAATAGCCGGATTACATTTTCCAAGTGAATTATTCATACATCCAAAGTCATACGGAATGCGATCTATACTGCAGCATGGTATCAATTCTCTGTGGGAGAAAAATCAGTGAACCATGATTTTCTGGAAGAGCACCGTATCTACACGAATGGATGAGGTTGAGCGAAGAGCGATTGACAGAGTGCTGTCTGGTTGCAATTGCCGCATAGAGTTGGCGAGGTATGTTCTGGTAGAGCTGGCAATATCCTCTTGGACAATCTGATCCTTCGCAAGCCCCAGCTCCAGACCTGCCAATGCAAGTGCTTCATTGCGGAGTGCACGTCCCAAAGAAGCAGCCGGGTTGGAGGTCACTTCGGAAAACGGAAGCTCGGGGAACCAGAAAAAGTAATCGTCACCGGTAAAGGTCTGCATGCTCCCGTTCAGCGTAAACGTTGCGAGTGGTGTTTCTGGTGTCAGGGGAAGTATGGGAGTATCATAGGTATCATCAAGGGAAACAGAGGTGTTCGTAATCCGGCTTAGAGCAGCCCGAAGAGATCGTACGCCCTCTTCATTGATTTGCACATTGCGATTTTCCATGAAGATGCGAACAAAACGATCCCCTTCCAATCGTCTCTTTCGGATGCGCAACAGGCCGGCGATCCCATCTTTTCGGTTTTGGAATTCAGATTCTGTTATGATGGGAGTTCTTATGCGATCTTCAACTTTAATGATATGCCATCCCTGCCGACTGCGAACTGGATCGGAATATTGTCCAACAGATAGTGCAAAGGCTGCCTCAGCGAAAGCATCATCCACCTGAAAGTATCGGATTTCTCCGAGCCATCCAGCCGTAGAGTCAAAATTTTCAGTTTTGAATGCAATCTGTGCCTCGTCAAGGAAGGGGGTTCCAGTTTTCAGTCGTACATGGGCGGTACGTGCATCTGCTTCATTGCGATAAAAGAGATGACGAACGAGTACTGGTTGTTTATACCGAGCGAATGCTTGGCGAATTTGCGTTTCCGTTAGCTGCGGGAGCCGCTCAAGGAATTCAATTTCATAGTAACGTCCACCGACCGCGCGTTTAAGGGCCAATTCGGTGAACTCAGAGAGTAATGAATCAGAGTTCAGGTTACGGCGCAGAGCCTCTTCATACCAAAGGTATTCTTCAATGAGCAGGTCAAGGTGGTCATAACGGGCTTCAGGGGTATCATTCTGGCCGCTCTGGATCAGTACCTGAACATAGGAGCGCTCAAAATCCCCAACGGTGATGGGATGCCTATTAACGTGAGCCAAGGCTTTATCTCGTTCACTCAAGGGCGGGGAACATCCGACAAGCAAGAACAGGATCGGGAGTATACTCCAGAACTCAGAAGTATACCCGAAAATCCACCACCTGCGTTTGTCCAAGGAGGTCGAATGGCGTGTATGCATAATCAAATCCAAGCCGAACGCCGAAAGTTCGCACATCTATTCCAGCTCCAAATGTCAGGTGACTGTCGACATTGTCCAGAAATAGATCTTTGTACCCACCTCTAAGATCGAAATTAAAGGTTCGGTTGTGGACACGCAGCTGGACTCCAGCGTCCCCATTCAAGCTGTTATCGTTGCTCTGTTGTATGTCGGCCAAAGCAGTTAACTCAATCATGCCAGCTTGTACAACGGGCATGGCAATACCAAACTTAAAGGAGAGGGGTAAATCCCAGGAATCCATTTCGATGTGGGCGGGGATATCAGGGTTATTGCCACTGATCGTTTCATCAATGTCAACAAATACAACGCTGTTGACTCCGGTCATCTGCATTTTCCCACCGAAATTCTGGATTGATGCAGCGATGATCAGCCCACGCAGATAATCAGACTGTAGAACAAATCCAAAGTCAAAGCCAATCGTACTGGCGGTCATATCTCTGATCTGTTGGCGTACATACTTGGCTGTGCCACCAAAGTAGAAGGATTCAGTCAGAGGCTGCGCATATGTGAGTCCTAAGCTAAAATCACTCGCACGAAAAGTTTCGCCTGTACCTTCAGGGAAGGCGACTGTCCGTACGATCATGTCCCCATAGTTGACAGCAGCAACGCTAAGCCCCAGCACTCGATCACCAAATACAGGCACTACGACACCAGCAGCGTTATAGTCAATGTCCGCAAACCAGCGCGAATGTGATAGAAATACACTTCCGGCGGAATGATTTCCATAGGAGCGGGCAGCGCCGGCTGGATTCCAGAAAAGTGCGTCTGCACCGGTTGCCACGGCAGTATAGGCATGCCCGAGCGCCTGTCCGCGAGCACCTGTTCCAAGGGTCAGGAAGCTGGCGGCAGTAGTCCCGGTACGGCTTTGTGCAAGCACAAGATCTGAACTACAGAAGATTAAGAGCAACGGTAGCACAAATCGGCAGGTCACGATGCGGGTGGTGATAGGACTCATTTGACAAGGGCGAATTTCCCCACATGTTCTCCAATACCAGGAGCTTCTACATGGAACACATACACTCCAAATGCAATGTCCTGTTGCTCTTCTGTGCGAAGATCCCACCACTCTGCTCCATCACTCGTCACACCATCATGGTGGAGGGTACGGATCAATTCTCCGCGGATGTTAAAGATACGTATGGTACACTGGGGCGGGAGATTAATAAATTGGATCCGGCGCTCACCCCGGCCCTCAATTTGGCTTCTAGGTTCGAACGAAGAGGTCCCTACGTAGGGATTCGGAACTACAGCAATGCGATCAAGCTCGCTGCGTGCTAGGTCCGAATCAATCAGTGATGAACGTAATGTGAACTGGAAGAAATCTCCTGTGGCAAACGGTTTTCTGCTACTTATATGAAAAGAGTTTCCGGCAGAAGGGGCAATAGAACTCCCGTCGGGAGAATTGAAATTGATCCGATAACGAAAACTCCAAGGACCACGACCGCTAGGACGCTCGGCGATAATTGCCTGATCTCCGGCATCAAATACACCACTATCATTGGTATCCTGCATAAAGAGTTCAGCGGGTGTGTTCTTGGTTTTATTGATGGTGAAGATTGGAACTTCATCCCGCAAATATCCAAAGAATCGTGGCGGTCGATAAAGGGAATCATTGGGGGAAACCCAGATCAACTGATAGTCGTCTGGCGATGCACGAAATGATGCCGTGGTATCCCGGTCTATCGAGGCAATCCAGTTCGTAGAGTATCCATCCAAAGTACGTGGATCCAGATCATAGATTTCATTTTGCGTGCCCTCGTTTGCGAGAAACCCTGTCTGCATTGGATCCAACTGGCAACCCAGCGGGGGAGGGCACTCGACGTTGTCTATTTCAATAATGAATCCACCCGCGGGAGGGGTGGCATCAATGATTGGAGATGGGGCAATAAGTTTTTCATTGGAAACAATGTTGACCACCTCATAGGCTCTTGTCTGATACAGGTCAGAAATATCAGACACGGATTCGCTAAAGAAGGAAATACGATAGATCCCCTCAAAGTCGGCCTGCGCCTCCTGAATTACCCGTACATTGATGGATCCAGATCCAAGTCCTTCCGTTACGCGGCTTAGATCTTCGTTTGCACCACCCTCGACATATCCAACAGGGACAGATCGCGGGACGACGACGGCAGCATTGCGAGAATATCCAGTTAAGCGTCCCGCTTGGTTGACACTGACATTGAAGGAGTTCTCTTGGGGATCAATAGACTCTTTCGTGGGATCATTAGGATCCCGAAACCCACGATCATATGCGACCAATGCGTAATAATAAGTGATTCCGTTGGTTACATTCTCATCAATGTAGTAAAACTGGAGACCAGTGTTCTCTCCCAAATTATAGACAGCTTCACCTTCCAAGACGGTGACAGGTCCCTGGATATCATTCTCTAGATCCCATTGAGCAATGGGCTTAAAGAAGGTAGCAGTGCCATCTATATCTGTAATTGTGCGTGCATCAAAGAGTAGAGGATCCGTGCCTTTGTAAAGTTTGAATCCCTCAAAGTCAAACTCTTGGGTAAAGCGGTCAAAGCTTCGCACCGCCACTGTATCCCAACTAAGCACGACGCGCCCATCACCAGGGACAGCAGTCAGTGCTGGCAGGAAGGGGGGCTGAGCAAACGTGTAATCAGCATTGAAAATACTTTGTGCTGTACGGCGGTTTTTGAAGAAGTCACGCTCATCTTCCCCAAAGATCCAGGCCGTGGAGAAGAAATCTGTTCCCCCAGATTCGAGTCCGATTTCGCCGGAGGAGAAAAGGATAAAGGGCTCAAGGTCCGCCTTAAAAGCTTCAGGTTTTGTTCCCAGGGGGAATTGAGCATAGTTGATAATTCGATCCCACATCCACGCGTCGTCGCGTAGGTTATCTCCGCTTTCATAGAAAGGGCGAGTCTGTAAATCAAAACCAGTTAAGCCAACCTGATCGGACTCATCCACGTCCAACTCATCAAAATTAGGCTCTCCAAGAGTGGGGATCCCATCGGCCTCACCATCATCGGGGCCGGGGTAGCCCAGATCAAACGGTCCCTGCCCATCTCGGCCTACATCATTGTTGAACGCTTCGCCAGGATCCAGGATTCCGTTGTCATTTTCATCGGAAAAGCCAACCCAGTCCAAGTTTTCATCTCCGGTCCACCAGCGTCCGGCGATGTATGCTGGCCGCGACTCAATGGGACCGTAGTAGGCTTCAAAATCAGCCAGATTATACATTGAGCTGGCAACCCCCAGGATCTGCTGCTGTCCTTCTACCAGTGTACCGGCACCGTTGAATCTGGACTCATCGGTCATTCCGTCTTCGTCATTATCCAGTCCATCATTTGCCCGAGCCGGGCTCTCAAGGAATGCAAACCCGGTATATCCTAAGTCATAGTTCCCTCCAGTGGGGCGTGTACCAATTCCATCCTGATCCCAGCCATACGCAACATCCTGCTGGGGGTTGAACGCAGCGTTTTCATCGCCCTCCTCATTCCCCAGGCCATAATCCATGATTTGCCCCAGATAAAGATCCGTATGGGGTTTATTCGTGACGTTTGAAATCCGGTAGAGGATGAACATGAGGTCTTCCGCAAGTACATTGGCCCACTGGAAGAGACGAACCTGTGTCTGTAACCCCATTCCTCCAATCGTCGAGTCTGCACTGCTTGCATAAAACACGCCGTATTCACTGTTTGGTCTTTGGGTTTCGGGGTCAATGGCATACTCTAGATCTGTAAAGTCATCCATTACATAGAAGCTTTCCAAGTCTGCATTAAAGACATTTCGACCAAAAAACCCGTTCCAGTTCCCAGGCCAGCCGGGGTCATCAGGGTTGTTTAGGCGATCGGGCCAAAACTGGGGCCAGGAAGTTGGATCATCACTAAGGGCGGGGGTTGGTGTCCGTTGTCCAGTAATTGGGTCCAAGCGATTCTCATTCATAAATCCCGGTAGGGGGGTCCACCCCCAGAGAGAACCATCCGGGCTTAACCGTTTCCCAAAATCCCGATACGTAAGGATGACCGGATTCAGGATTGTATCCCCTCTGGCTCCTGGAAAAAATTCCGGCCATTTGAGACGCTCTCCCGGGACTTGTCCGGCGACCATGATCCCCACACCATCAATGTGGCGCCCTCCAATGCCTCGTGGCCAAACCCCCCATGGGATGTCATTCCATCGGGCGAGTTCACCGTGATTACGGAAGTTGGTTTCGATTAGGTTACCATCCAGTACTCCACGTGCAATCAGGTCCTCATCTCCCCTGAGATCGGGAGGAATATTTTGCCCTTGTGTGACAAGAGGATGTGCACAGAGTAAGCCTATACCGAAAAGGATACATTGGATTTTTGTGCACTGCATTAGAAACGGTAGTTGAGTCCGACACTGACTTTACGTGGTGCCCCAAAGTTTCCCTGGCGATAATAAAATTCATCCAGGCTGTTGAGCCCACCTACCTGTGCACCTGTCCGCCGAAAGAGTTCCAGCGTAACTGATTCATCTGCGCGTCCGGTATCTTCGTACACACCAACTTCCTGGACGGTATCAAAGACATTCTGGGCCTGCAGGAATAATTGCACGTTCGGTCGGATTCCAGGAATGCGGTAGTACATCCGTATATCCGTTCCAAAGATGAGTGGTTTGGTTGCGTTATTCTTTTTTGCCGAGCGGATAAACTCTCGCACTGTCGTGTAAGGCGTACCGCTTTGCAGGCGGTTGATCAGCGTGATAGATAGCCCTGAGAGTGGTTCCAGGGTAATCGTATTGTTGAGTACATGTCTGCGGTCCCAATCCAGTCGAACGAGGGAAAGGATTTCATCCAGGCCGGCCTGTTGGCGACCAAAAGCTTCTCCAGGACTGGAGGATGTGCCTTCCGCAAACTGTAGTGTGTAGTCAATGGTCCAGCTCAAGGAGCCACCGGGGCGCTGGAACAGGGAAAATGTGAGTCCCCGGATTGTGCCGTAATCCCGGTTAATCCACCGGATTACAAAGTCTCCCTGCGGGGTTCGGGAAATTTCCTGTCCTGTCAAGTTCCGCACATCCTTCGAAAAGACGGTGACCTCCATCCCAATGCGACTGGTGAATCCCTGTTGCAGCCCGATCTCAAACGAAAGGGTACGTTCAGGATTGATTCCGGGATTGCCAAATGAATTGGACAGGGAAGCAGGGTTGACCTCGTATTCGGGGTTCGTATAAAGTAGTCCGAACGAAGGAATCTGGAAGAAGAGTCCTGCCGAAAAACGCATCACACCGGTTTCCGAGATTGGAAACGCTACCCCCAGACGAGGGCTAAGCTGCATGTCTTTTTTGGCAGGTTCCCGGTTGGAGCGTGTGCTTCCTGGATTATCTGGATCGGGGATTTCTTCAAGCGCCCCCTGTCCCCAGTCAATTGGAGACAAATAATCTGGATCAAAGTAATCAAAACGCAGGCCTGCATTTACAATCAGCCCCGTAAACTCCATCTTGTCCTGGATATACGCGGACAGCTCAACAGGCTTCGCCTGAAGAAGATTGTTGGCGAACTGGTCAGGAGACGGTTGAGGCAGATTCCCTGTCCGGAAGGAACGTTCAATACCAAAATCCCAGTTATCCAGGGTATGCCAGCGGGTTTGAACCCCTACTTTGACGAGGTGAACCCGGTTGAGTTGATGGGAGTAATCTGCTACGACCGTATGTGTTGCCGTGAGTTGGTCGCTGTTAGATAGGTCGTTGCCGGCGACAGCAAATGCATTGGCCCCCTGTAAAAATCCAAAATCACTACTCACGTGGCGTTCATCAAAAGGTGACTCGTACAGATATACATCCGTCTTATCATGCAGATAGCTGTACGATAGATTGGCAAACGCATTGTTACCGATTGTATAGCGTACCCCTAGGATGTGTGTCTGGTTAAAAAAATGAACGGTATTAATCCCGTCGGGGGTGTACTTGCGAAAGTGACTGTATGGTTGGAAAGTGCCTGACTGGATAAAAATATTGTAATCAAACTTCAGCCGAGAGGTCAGCGAGTAACCAAGAGTAGCGTTTACAGACACGCGATCCGTGCGGTTACGAGGGACAAAATCGCCATCCCCCGAAGAGGCAATGATCCAAGCCTCTGGAGGTAGTCCGGTATTCAGGTTCTGAGATGAATCTGACGGCGCGAATAAATTTCGTCCAATGAAATGAGAGTTGTCCTGCAGATATCGAACCGTGGCTTGGATTCCTAAACGGTCACGGAGGATCGGGCCTCCCAGGGACGCTTGGACATCAACCAGGTTTGGCAGGCTGGCTGCATCGGCATAAGAGACCGTGTCTGGAGCAAAGTCGGAGAACGAGAGTGTCTGCCCAGGGCCCGTGGTTCGACCGACAAACTCCAGGTTCCGATTACTGGCGATTGCTCCGGCATAGGCGAGGAGGGAACCACTCCATTTATCGGGTACATCTTTCGTGACAATATTCACAACACCGCTGGTCGCCTGGCCATACTCAGCATTAAAGACACCACTAATGACCTCCAAGCTTTCGACCATGTTCTGCTCAATATCGAACGCAGCGTCCTTGCTGAAGGCGTTGGTAATCGGAACTCCATTGACCAAGTAGGTTACTTCGCCAGTTCGTCCTCCTCGAAAGTGTCCGTCAACTACACCTGCCTGCAGGTTGATTGCATCTCGCACATTGGTCACAGGCAATACTTCTAATTGTTCGGCATCAATCACGGCTGTCGTTGTTGTCCGGTCCATCTCCACAATCGGGCGCTCTGCCACCACCACAACCTCCTCTCCCTCGATGGTCTCCTCCCGCAACTCAAAATTCACGGTAGACGTCTGGTCCTGTACGACGCGTACATTTTGCGTGATTACGGTCGCGAAGCCGATGAAGGATGCCTGAACGCTATAAGTCCCAGGAGGGACGTTCAGGATATGGTAATATCCATCTACATCCGTCACTCCACCGATTGAGGTCCCGGCAATCACCACATTGACGCCAGGCAATCCCAGATCTGTTCCTGCTTCTATAACTCTCCCGGCAACCTTTCCGGTCGGGCCGCTGGTGGGGCGGGCACATAAACTTCCCGCCCCACCAATACAAAGCAAGAGTAGGATCACACAGAATCCAGCATGCTTGCGTCCCGATAACGTGTGCATTATTTGATCAGGAGCATACGTCGGGTCATGAGCACCGACGATCCTGTTTCAAGTCTGTAGAAGTATACACCGGATGCCAGTCCTGCGCCGTTGAACTGGACCGTGTATTTACCTGCCATGTGTGGTTTTCGATCCAATAGCGTTGCCACGGTCCGTCCCATTGCATCAAATACGCGCAGGGTTACGGTTTCGGAAGCGGGAAGTGAGAATTGGATCGAAGTGCTTGGATTAAATGGATTCGGATAATTCTGGTCCAGAACAATCTCACCTGGGAGTTCTTCAACCGCAATATCCACGCGGGTTGTGTCTTCAGTTTCCATGGTTCGACCAACAAGTGCCACAGCAGGCCACTGCGCTGGCGTATTCCACCACTGTCCGTCTGCATTCGCCTTGGTTGACCACTGAATCTGATTATCACGGTTCCCTCCGTCGCCGTCATTTAGCACGAAGTTGAAGGGGAAATAGCTAATCTCATCTCCTGTCGGCAGGGGAGTGACGGCATCCGGCCCCACATCGCCTTCATTATCCAATTTTTGGATCTGATCCATGGGGAACAGGGAAAGGATCTTGTATCCTGTAACGGCCCCGCTTGCATCCATGAGTTGATCGTAGATGGCTCCACCCCCCTGCGGCACTCTGTCAATACTCCAGCCTACGAATGCGTAGGCTTCTGTGCCCGCTTTGGTCCCATCTCCCTGTCCAGCTACACGAAATTGGTAGTCTGCGAATTCTCCACGCATGATATCCTGATGGGGAGTACCGGTGAAGATTCCACCACCTGCCACATCTCTTACATCATAGTTTCCCCAACCAAACTCAATACTGTCATGTTGCCAGCCGTCAGCGGGGCTGCCACCAGCCGCCTGGAACGAGGTCTCATCATCTGTCACTTCCACATAGAGATAGAGTTCGGGGGGATCCGCACCGTAGCCTGCCCACAGCTTGCCGCTGATGTCGAAATCTTCGGATAATTGCCCTCCATCTCCAGGTTTTGAATGTGCTCTGTTGAGCTCAAAGGGCATATATCCTTCCGGGAACCCATCTGCTATATTCTCAAATGAATCATCAAACAGTAGATCATTCAGGTGATCCACCTCCTCCATGGTTAGCTCGGTAATATGAGGTTGGACGACAAGGTTTTCATTTGCAACACTGGCATTACTCATGGAGATGTCAACGTTCTCAACCCCCGAGGCATTCAGCGTGGTGACGGCATAATGCAGTGTAAGTGGCCCCAGAGATGAATGAGGAAGTTGGAACTTGTGAGAGGCCGAGGTAACATCGCCATCCACCTGTGCCACAAGTCCCACACCGGCTGCCTCAATATCCGTGATTTCTTCCAAGCTGTAATAAACCTTGTAGCCATCGGCACCGTCGATACTCGCCCAGGAGACCACATTACTATCGGCCATCGCCACAGCCGATACTCCCATCGCTGCCGGTGGGGGTGCGGTTTGATCAGAGAGGTCCAAACCCTCAGCCCCGATATAGACATCATCCAGATAAATGGTGCCTCCGCCTGTGTTGTTGTCAAAGTGGACCCCGAGGTTCTGAACATTCGTCCACTCAAATTCTTTCCAGAGGTCATGGTTGTCTGTGGTGTTGGGGCCTAATTCGTCAGCAACGCCGACTCCAAAGCCCCCAGTGGACCATGCCCCTGCGTATTTCCATAGGCTATCCAAGCCATCAAGCTCATTAGCTGCTTTGGCATCCTCCAGTTCGGCATATGTAGGTGGGGGAAGGGGCACAGAGATTTCATGCCACTGGCCATCACGCATACTTTCAGGGATCCGCCAGACCAAGCGGAAGGGCAGGTCTGCTGATCCGTCCATCGCGCTATTGCCATCGGTTTTATCCTCAAGAAGCAATTGAACATTGGGCATGCCTGCATTTGCGGGGTCAACCCAAATTCGGGCATGAAGAACATCTCCGTCCATCCGGTTTTGTGTCATATCCACACCTACATCTGCAGAAAAACGGAACGCCTGGAAGGACCAATTACCATAGACGTACTCCATGATCTTGTTGGTGGGATCGGTGGGATCACCAATAATATTACCGTTGAATTCTGGAACCATCGTGTTGACTCCTTCAACAAAAAAGACGAAGTCATCTCCGAGTGGTGGCCCAGCGGCACCAGAGAGGTCCAGACCCGCGGCCCCGATATAAAGATCATCCACATAAATCGTACCTCCACCCCCGTTATGGTCAAATTGTACCCCAAGGTTCTGAACGTTCGTCCACTCAAATTCTTCCCAGAGCCCAGGGTTATCTGTAGAATTAGGGCCCAATCGATCGGTAAGTCCGACTCCAAATCCACCACTCGACCATGCACCGGCATAGAACCACAAGCTGTCCAAGCCATCCAGTTCTCCAGCCTCTCTGGCGTCTTCCAGTTCGGCATAGGTGGCGGGCGGGAGCGGCACAGAGATTTCGTGCCACTCACCATTACGCATGCTCTCTGGGATATGCCAGACCAAGCGGAAGGGCAAGTCTGCTGACCCGTCATTCGCACCGCTTCCATCGGTTTTATCTTCAAACATAAAATGAACTCTCCCCTTGCCAGCATTGTCGGGATGGACCCAGATTCGGGCATGAAGGACATCTCCGTCCATCTGGTTTTGTGATATATCCACGCCTACATCTGCAGGAGGAAAACGAAACGCCTGAAAGGACCAGTCACCGTATTCATACGCAACGACTTTGTTTGTGGCGTCCGTGGGATCGTCAACAACGGTGCCGTCTGCCTCTGGAATCATTGTATTGACTTCGTTAACAAAGAAGATGAAGTCATCTCCCAGTGGAGGACCGGCTTGGCCTTGCACATTTGTGACTCCTGCAAGCACGAGTGCGAGGGTTAATAGTGGGGTAAGTGTGTGTTTCATGGGTTTTCCAATGTGTGTGTGTGTGGAATAAAAGTTCTCGGAGTAGAATAGGTTGCCAGTAAGCTTACGAGGCATGCCTACGGCATTTCCACGAGTAGCAAATATACGCCAAATATACGAAAAAAAAAATACATGAAAAGGTTTTCATAATTATCTCAATTAGAATAATTTTTCTGTGCGAATGAAAAATCGAAAACCACATCAGATCATGGTCTAGTTCTTGAGTCATTTATCGGACAGGGATTCAACGGAGTCTGCCCAAGTGTTCTCGGTTGGGAGTTCGTTCGGCTCGAGTGGTTGGGGAATTAGCCTGAGGAGATACTTCATTTCAGCAATTATTGGGAGGGCATTCGCGCCAGAAATTGCTGCACGGCCGGGTGATCCGGGTTGATACGGGCAGCCTGCCCATAGGCATTCTTTGCCAAGTTGGAACGATCCGTTTTTCTGTACACTTCTCCAAGGCCCAGCCAGGCGAGTACGTAGCTTGAGTCGGCAGCCAAAATTCGCAATAACCGTTCTTCAGCGGTTATAAGATTTCCAAGGTCTGCCTCCAGTGTGGCGATGTGGAATTGCAGGTCCAGATTCTCCGGGCGAAGTGCCTGGGCAATGAGGTACCTTTTTTGAGATTCTTCCAGACGACCGGAGCGGCGCAGTTCAGTAGCATAGTCCACCTGTGCCTGAAAATTCGTCGGTTGCGTCTCTGCAGCGTTTGCCAATTGCCCCCGCCTTTGCTCAATCTCCCGGAGCGAATCTGCATCTGAAAAGAATTTGGCTGATTGTTCTGGAGACCCGGATTGCTGCAGCACCTGCCCCAGGAGGTACCGAGGTTCAGCATGGTGCGGATATTCCGTAATGAGAGGCTGCAAAAGTGCAACGGCCTCATCCAAATAGCCGAGTCGCAATAGAAGTCTCCCCTGTCGGAGCAGATCTGGAAGATGATTAGGGCGGATTGCCAAGGCAATCTTGCTGTATTCCAGGGCCTCGAGATAATTACCCTGCTCTTCCAGAAAATCAGCAAAGCTGGTGTGTACAGGCCCGTACAAAGAGTCTAAACGAATTGCTTGTTCAAACGCAGCGGTGGCGCTGTCAGGTTGTGACAGAGCACTGTAAATGACTCCTGCAGCATGCCAGGAGTCTGCAGAGGTATTACTCTTTGTGGCCTGAATAAATTGCGTAAGTGCGTTCCGGTACTGCCTCTGAAAATAATAGATATTCCCAAGGTTGTGTCGAACACCTGGGTAATCAGGTTCAAGATTGATCACAGCCAGATACGCAGCTTCCGCATGATCCCATTGCTCAAGCTCGAAATATACCCGCCCACGAAGGAAGTGCGCATCAGAGGAGTTGCTGTTTTGTACCAATGCGCTATCAGCGAATTTAAGGGTTCCGGTATAGTCGCCAGCTTGGAATGCCTCATTGCCTTGGAGGATAAATTGGGTGACATCCGGCAGCCTGTCCGAAGGGGTGCAGCCAAAGAGCATCAGTAAGATGGGCAAGGCTAAAACTCTCATAGATCCGGTTCCCGTAACTGGAGGGTTTGGTTGGCAGGAATATTCGTACGCCGTGTGACCATGCCACTCGGCCAGAATACGGTGAGCGTATCAACATGTTGGATGTTTCCAAGCCCAATGGTCACCGCCTTTTCAGACTGAGAGGCGTAGCTGTGTCCTGCCCGAATCCGACGGAATTGTTTCTGCGATCCCATCTGAAGGGTAATCGTTGCATCCACGGACATGCCATGCAGCTGGATACGCAGGTAGTTTACCGCAGGGGGGAGGTCATTGCGAAATAACCGAACCCCTCCATTATTCTCCGTGATCAAAACGTCAACATCCCCATCAAGATCAATATCTGCAGTGAGGGCACCTCTTCCAACCATGGGAATTGTCAGTCCAAGTCTCTGGGATTCATCGGTGAACGTACCGTGACCGTCATTCAGGAAAAGTTGAGGAAGCTGCTTGTAACTCGCAATGTCACTCCGCTCACTGGCCTGTGGGTTGATATGGCCATTGGCGGCCAATAGATCCAGGTTCCCATCTAAATCTGCATCAAATAAAACCATGCCGAAGGTGAGTGCCGGAAGACTCAAAGGGCCAATTCTGCTGCTGGCGCCTCTTTCTTCAAAGAATCCCGATGAGGTACGCCGGTAGACACCATTCATTTGGTCTTCAAAGTGCCCAATAAAAATAGTCGGTTCCTCTGTAGAATCCACGACGCCTGCATCCATCCCCATTCCCGCACGGGCACGGCCCCGGGGATCCAATGCCATCCCTCGGGAAAGCCCAACTTCCTCAAAAGAACCATTCTGAAGATTCAAAAACAGCTGATCGGGATCTGTATCGTTTGCAAGGACAATGTCAGGCCATTGATCACGATTCACATCCATCGTGATGACCCCCAACGTCTTTCCAGATCCTGAAAGCCCAGAGGTTTGGGTATGCTCAACGAAGGTTCCATTGCCGCGGTTGAGGTAGAAGCGTCCAGGAGTACCCGTATAGAGTTCTGGGGTACAATAGCGTTTTTGCACTCCGTCGCTGGTGCAAACCAGATCAGTGTCTGTCGACCAGTCAACGTATCCAGTTACATATAAGTCCAGCCATCCATCCCGGTTGGCATCCAGGAAGATTGCCGCGACGTTCCACTCTGGAGGCGCATCCAGACCGGATGCAAGTGTTGCATCGCGGAATCGATCCCCCTCATTGATCAGGAGATAATTCTTTTCAAGGGTTGTAAGGTATAGATCCTCGTCCCCATCACGGTCAATGTCCCCCGAGATGACCCCCATCCCATAGCCATTGGCTAGTGAGAGGTTCATTTCATTGGTCACATCCCGAAAGTGACCATCGCCGATGCCCTGGTACAACCAGAGTCCACGGCTGGTGGAATCGTCCCAGGTCGATCCCCCCACAAGGGCAAGGTCAATAAGGCCGTCCTGATTGTAGTCCAGAAATGCCCCGCCGCCACCGATAGTTTCTGGCAGATACCAATCTCCTTCTGCGCCATTGATATGTTTGAATTCACTGAGTCCTGCCTGTTGTGTGATTTCAACAAATTTCCACTCCAGTTCTGGAGAAGTGCAGCCTGTATACAGAAATGCCGAAAATACAAGCAAGTAGATCAAGCGTCTATGTCTGTGCATGACCGGCAATCGAAACAATGAGGCAGATGATATCCTTTGTGCAGTTCCTGCGTAAGGGCAGATCGGAGCCTTCTGAGGGTTCTTTATTCTTGAGCCCAGTTGGTCGAGTGAACGAAATCTTTACATGCGGGCTAGGTCAGTATTTCTTTGAGGAAGATTCTCTGACAATCAGTTCTAATTCAGCGGATTTTTCAGGACTTTTACACGGCGACTCATTTGAGAGCTGATTCATCAGAAGCTCGACCGCATTCGCAGCCAGTTGTCCAATCGGAACATTCACCGTAGTGAGCGAAGGGGTCGAAAAATGAGCGCTCCTTGTTCCGTCAAAGCCAGTCACTGCGATTTCATCCGGTACACTGACTCCATTTTCCAAGAGAGCCCGCATGGCACCAAGTGCACTCAGATCATTGGCCGCTACAATCACGGTGGGGCGTGGAGATAAGCCGAGAATTTTTTGCCCATTCTTGTATCCACACTCAAATGAAAAATCACCGGGGTAATGGATCACCTTGAGTCCGTCCGGGACAGTTTCAAGGAACCCCTGCTGTCGTTCCTGTGCATCAAAGGCATCGCTCGGCCCCCCAATATATGCAGCGCGTTTATGACCGCGGTCAGCAATATGCCGAGCTATTTTCACCATCCCATCACGGTTATCGAAGTTCACCGAGAGCATTCCTGGCGTGGTTGAATGTGTATTTAGAAAAACGACGGGAACTACGGAACCAGTCAGTGTAAGCACCCGTTCTGCCGAAAGTTCGGGAGCCATAATGACCAGTCCGTCAACCCGCCTGTACATTCCCCGAAGCGCAGCAATGAAATCGTGCTCCAAGCGCCTTGATGCACTGACCATCAGCAAATAATCATGTTGTTTGATGCCTTCATCAAGGCCACTTAACAAGTCGGCAAAAAACTCCCCCGTAATGTGCGGCAAGATGGCTCCGATTGTGCTAGTAGCCTGTCCTACAAGGCTTCGAGCCGCTGGGTTGGGAGTAAATTGCAGATCCTTGACGGCTTGCAACACGCGCCTGCGTTTGTCTTCACTGACGGGGGCAGAGTTATTAAGTACACGGGATACGGTGGAGATAGACACGTTAGCACGGCGTGCTACATCATGAACAGTTGAATCCATCAAAAACAAGAAATAAGAAACGGAAGGTAATGATACCTCAAATTGTACGAATTAGCCGAATTCATGGCATAAATCCCTTACGTCGTTTAGAATCAACCACACGCTCGTTGCAACCATATTGAGTCATTTGAGAAGGCAATCAGGCTAGAGAATCAATCGCAGAACAGACACAGTGCCACAGAGGACTTGATCGTAGTCAAAGATGATGAAACGTCAAAACGATCCAGCCCCTTACAGGTTGAGCAATAGTTTCCAAACAAATGTAGTAGATATGACATGAACCCCAGCCATAAGGTCAGGCAGTACTCAAGGGGCAATTTAGGGGAATTTTCTAGGATAATGGAGATCCTTACAACTTAGTGTCTAGCTTGGATGGTGTTATGGATATTTTCTTTTAGTCACTCACGAATTGAAGGTATCACTAATGCAGGGCAAATATAGTGAAACCTGAATTTCGACTGTAATACGGCTGCAGGGTTGTTTTCAATAGCGTATGTTTGGTTTTGTAAGCTTGTACTTTTCCGGCTATTGTCAGCCCCCGATAACACGGGCTTATGATCCCAGTGGAATTCCATTTTCCGAATCAAGCATGGATGCCTTGTTTGGGGCACAACTTCTGGTAGTTGAGGTTTTGGCTCCCTGAAAGGTCTCTGCCTGGAGCCATCAATCTGCCTTTTTCTCTCTGAGTTCTAGTATCGTATAGATATTATTCTTGATCTGGTTCAGGGACAGTATAGCAAAACACGGTTGCTGGAGGGGTTGGTTCTGCTGCGATTAATTCGGTTTGCTTAGTTTTATCTGAGAAATTCAGATCAATCGTGCAGGGAATGGGTCCGGTATTGTTTGTTTGAACATGCGAACGGTTGTATTCAAGGTTTTGGCAATACTATTACCACTGGTATTTCTGGTAGTAGCGGAGGGAGTCGTTCGCCTTTTCGGGACGGATTCTTTTCTCATTTCTGCCCCGGGAGAACCAGAGTATCAGACCGTAAATCCTGCCTATGCGAGTCGTTATTTTCGAGGATTCGTCCCTCAGGTTGCCTATAATCCTTTTTTGAAGCAGAAGCCCGACTCCATTCTTCGGGTTGTGGCTTTAGGCGGATCGTCTACTGCCGGCTATCCATATCCGTTTTATTCTGGGTTTCCAGAGAGAGTTGCAGCAAGGTTACGTTCAATTGAGCCAACCCGTCAGATAGAAATGATTAATCTTGGGATGACTGCACTCAGCAGTCATGTCCTCCGAGATATCACCCCTCATGTGCTCCAGATAAAGCCAGATATCGTCTTGATCTATGCAGGGCACAATGAATACTACGGGGCCTATGGAGCCGGCGGCCCAAATCGGAGCAGAATACTTACGCGTACCCTTTTCTGGTTCAAGAAAAGTGTCCTGTTCCGAAGATTTGAGCGGATTATTGCACCCCCTAGCCAGTCGAACCGGACGATGATGGCGCAGTCCACAACGGATGTCTCCATTACCCGGGACGGTCCGGTATACGATGCCGGGATAGAGAACTTTGAAAAAAATTTGGCAGCAATTCTTCGGTCACTGGATCGAGCAGGGATCCAGACCTATGTCGGTACACTGGTCTCAAATCTTCGCGGCCAGCCACCTCTGGGAGCCAGCTCAACTGCCAGCGAGGCGTGGGAGCGTGGTCGGGAGAATTGGGCGCTTGGGGATACGGCTGCAGCGATGGACGCTTTTGTCGAGGCCAAGGAATACGATCCCATTCGATTCCGAGCTCCAGAAGCGATGAATCAGGTGATTCATCGTCTGGCCCTGGATCACGGCGCAATTCCAGTGGATACGGAGTCACTCTTTGCGCCTCAGATCACCGACTCTCTGTTCACCGATCATCTTCATCCGACCGCATTTGGGTATAATCTGATCGCGAAGGCTTTCACCCGTGCCATGGAGGAGAATGTGAACGACCAGAGCATGGATTTGGGTGCCCCAGATCCATCCCCATTAGATGCTGCGTATGCCAGATTACTGATTGCCAGACTCCGTTTGGGTTTTCCGTTCAGAGAAGAGCTCACAGAAGAAGAAGAGTTGCGCCAGTTTAATCAGATCTTAGAGATCCATCGGGAATCGGGAAGCACTGCAGATTCATTGGCAACGCTGACCGTTACTCTCCAACTCCCTATCTATGAAGCACTTCTGGAAGCCAGAACGGATAACCTTGCAACTTTGGATACGGCTCAGGCACTCGCCCATACGCGCTCACTACTATACTGGCAGCCCTTTAATAAACGCTTGCACGCACAGGCGGCAGAACTTACTTCGAGACAATCAAGCAACTTGGCTGGAGAAGTGATGCAACTGGTGGTTGCGAGACAGCCATCTGAGATCAATCTGAATATACTGGCAGCGTTACGGCTGCGGCAGGGAGCATTCAGGGTTTCGGGAATCTTGTTGCGTCGGATTGAATCTTCTTACCCGGAATCGCCGGTGATGCTTTACAACATGGCCCGCTATCTGGTCCAGACGGGAGACACCTTAAATGCAGAGATTTATTTCCGGAGGTATCAGAGAGCGGCGCAGTCCGGTCGTTGATCTATCTGAGGTTGATCATTTGACCGGTGTCCCGTTTTGCTTTCGCCTTCTGCGCTGATCGTTTCTACGATCGTAAGAGTTGGTCAATGACCTTTTGGCCACGTACAGGATAGGTGTCCGGCACATGATATCGCATAAAAGTGGTGACTAGTTTATGAAGTTCTTTGCGCTGCGCAGCGGTGAGTTGTAGGCGTAAGATTATGTTAAAGTCAGCCCGGTGCAGAATCGCAAAGGCTCTCAGTACGCTTCTGGAAGCAAATAATGTGGACAAATCCTCTTTTGCTTCAGTTGTGATCGTACCGTTCTCGAGTAAAAGGTATCCTCCTGAATCGTCAATTTCCTCGACTGACTCCCGACTGAAAGCAGGCGCAAAACCTAACAATTCCATCAACTGAAGCTGGAAATACAGTTTCAATAAAACGGCATCTACATCCGGGCTGTCCAAGGCGTTCAGGACTCGGACAAGAAGGTCGAAAATTTCGGGAGAATGTTGGCCCTCCTCGGTGAGTGACAGCACGAGCTCACAGATACACTGTCCAACGGCCAGTTTCTTTAAATCGCCGGTAATTCCCTTGTAGACCTTTACATGTGAGCAGTCTGACAGGATTTGGATGGATCGTGTGGGGCGGGTATAGATGACGGCCTGGACATGTGAAAGTAGCTGAAGGGTTGCCCCAAAGCGGCTCTTGATTGACTGGGCTCCATGCGCAATGATCGTCAGTTTCCCAAGTGCCCTTGTATATAATGTGGCAAGCCGGGAAGTTTCCTTATAGGGGACCGATCGCAGCACAATGCCCTCAGTACGCATCAGCATGGCTATTCAGAAAGACTCATTTCTCTCAATGTACATACATACCAGAAGTTGTCCGTCATTCTGGATAGAGTTTGAATGACCGCGGCCATTCGGTCAGTCTGATCGCTATGCCAGCACAAAAGCGGCTGCTGGTTCGATACGTACTGCGTTGTCATCTCTGTAACACGCCAGGGATTTTACGATTTGGAACGGCCGTGAATGGCGGGGTTTTTCATTCGTCGGGAAAGCCCGGCTCTCTACGGCGCACGACAAAGTTACGCTGGAGCCACCGCACACGGGTCGGATCCAATCCCGTGGCTGCAGTAAAAAGTCAACGGATGAGCCACACATTGAGTGCAAACTCAGAAAGATCAGCGTCTCTGGAGATAACTTCAATCACTGCTGCAAATCAGAAATAATATTTCATTCCAAAGCTCAGCACCACAGCGGAGAAATCGTCAGAACTCATCACTCCATGGACGGGTTCGCTCCCGTCTCTACGTAGATTCGGGACATGGCTTCGCAGTGGGTCCCAGACAATTGTTCCACTGAATTCCTGTGACAACAGCAAGCGGGCCCGCAGGTCAAACGCGATACGTTCATGGACAAAATATTCCGCGCCAGCAATCGCTTGGAACGCAAGTAGAGTCTTTTCCATTGTAACGTGTCCACTGCTGGCTACACCTGCTAGGTTCCGAGCAATCTCCTCAGCATTGGGCTGGTCCCGTCCAGTACGAATATCCTCAGGGTTTGGGCTTCTTGACCAGACACTGCCGTAGTCAACCTTGGTGTCTCCGAATCCAATCCCCACTCCCAAGTAAGGCAAAATGGGGCCGTCAAACATACTCAGATCAAAATGCACGTTTGCAAAGAGCCCGAGCGTTGACACCGTTCCCAGCCACTCCTCGGCGATAAGGAGCTCATTGTTGAGCTTGTCCAAATTCACACCCTGTGCGGAGACGACAGGAGATCTTTCTCCATAGTTACTGATCCGTACGATATACTCCAGTTCTGCACGAAGAAGGGAAGAGAAACGATATCCTATAAAAGCACTGCCAAAAGCCCCCCAAGTGGCATCAAATGGTGCAGACCAACTGTCGCCTTCCCCACGATTAGGGACAGTGCATTCAGGCAATACGGCATACAACGGATTAATGAATTCATCACAGACACTGCTGCGGTCATTACTATCCCCCATCACGCTGACATTGGGAGACCAGGATGGTCCGACAGAGCCGCCAATATAAAATTTCGCAGTCTGTTGCGCCGATGAAGTTGCAGTCAGCAGGAGGGAGATTACGGAGAAGAAAGTTCCCCAATACACGATTCTTTTTCCGTAATACATAGAATCCTCAAAAAAATGGTTATAGACATATAATACAACGGAGGACCCTAATGATTTGTGCCCTTGGAAAGTACTGTTTGAAGGTGGAGCTGTGGTAGGATTTTTCTGAAGCCCAGGCATCTTAAGGCGATGTATTCCTGGATGTTTGGCAGACGATGGCCTGTAACTTGAGTACGAGTCGGAGGTTATATGTGTAGTTGCAAAACGGGCCAATAACTGGATATTCTTGAATGAACCTCAGTCAAGTGAAATATTTTTCACCAGTTCACAACGATTGCAGTGGTACCTTTAGGTCATACCACGCTCTAGCTAGGCTGGATAATGTATGCGAATGGTCAGCGTATTGGAATTGACGTAGGCGGGACCTTTACAGATTTTGTCGTGCTAGATGCACACGGACTTACGGTCCACAAGGTATCAACGACTCCCGACGATCAAAGTCAGGCAATTCTACGAGGTATGGAAGTACTTCAAGTAGACTCCAAGGCACCAGTCATGCATGGTACAACCATTGCAACGAATGCGCTTCTGGAGCAGCGTGGAGCTCGAACGGTACTCATTACGACGCAGGGGTTTGCAGATGTACTGGCAATCGGCCGACAGAATCGTCCTCAATTATATGAGTTTTCGCAGCCAGCAGCGTCCCCATTAATTCCTGAATCATTACGCTTTGAAGTAGACGAGCGGATTGACCATAATGGTGAGATCCAGAAGGCACTGGATGTTTCTGCACTTCGCGAGCTATTGCAGGTTCTCAAACAAAAACATGTGGAAAGCGTGGCGGTAGTTCTGCTTTTTTCCTTCCTGAATAATGTCCATGAACGCTCGATTGCGGCCCTGTTGAAAAAAGAACTCCCAGGGGTTCCGTTCTCGCTCAGCGTCGATCTTTTGCCAGAATATCGGGAGTACGAGCGAACATCAACCACGGTGGTGAATGCATATGTCCGTCCTTTGGTGATGCGTTACTTAACACACCTTGGACGTGTGCTTGAAGGTAGGACTCTGAGAGTGATGCAGTCCAGCGGCGGAACATTGGATGCCGAACAGGCGACATTACAGCCGGCCCGGCTAGTCTTGAGTGGACCCGCAGGAGGTGTGGTTGGAGCATTTACTTTGGCGAAGTATGCATTGGGGACCGCCGGACCACAAATCATGACGCTGGATATGGGGGGCACTAGTACAGACGTAGCACTATGTCCTGGCAGAATTCCACAAACAACTGAAAGTGTTGTTTGTGAGGTTCCGCTCCGGTTACCCACCACACAAATTCATACTGTAGGGGCAGGTGGGGGAAGTCTGGCTCGTGTAGATGCGGGCGGTATACTGCGTGTAGGTCCACAAAGTGCGGGGGCCGTACCAGGTCCGGTTTGTTATGGACAGGGAGGCAAGATCCCCACGGTCACAGATGCCAACCTCGTGCTTGGACGGCTGATACCATCCCAGTTTCTTGGTGGAAAATCTTCACACGTACTGGACATCAAGTTGGCACGTAAGGCGATTGCAGGACTGGGATCGCCTCTTGGGCTTTCTGTAGAAGAAACCGCACTGGGGATTCTAAGGGTTGCAAATGCAACCATGGAACGGGCATTGCGACGTGTTTCGGTGGAATGCGGGTATGATCCGCGATCATATGTACTGGTCCCGTACGGAGGAGCCGGGCCATTGCATGCGTGCGCGATTGCGCGTTCGTTGGGAGTCCAGAAAATCCTGGTTCCACGCCATCCCGGTGTTCTCAGTGCATTTGGGCTTCTGATGGCAGATATTACCAGCGATGCGTCACAGGCATTTCTGCTTCCGTTAGAAGAACTTTCCGCAAACCCCAAACGATTGGAGGCTATCGTTGATCAATTGGAATCTGTCGTCCTATCCCGATTGGATTCGGAGGCAACACAGTTGGATTGTAGCCTTGATTTACGTTATACCGGTCAGAGCTATGAACTCACCGTTCCTTTGAGTTTACCCGCTACTTCAAAGAGCATTAGTGAAGCAGGGGAGGTGTTTCACGCTGCGCATCATGCGCGGTATGGATATTCTACGCCGGGGCTGCCCGTTGAATCGGTCGCGGTACGACTGCAGGCCAGTATAGCCCAATCGCAAAAAATTCCACCCCCAGATGGAAACGCAATGGATTGCCCCTTCAACCTAGCAGATTTCCCGCGTACTCCCGTCTATTTTACAGCGGATGAGCCATTGGAAGTCCCTCTTTTAAGCCGGGATCTCCTGCATGAAGGGTGCGGGTTTGAAGGGCCTGCTTTGGTTGTTCAATATGATTCCACGCTAGTGATTTCCTCTGATTGGAGCGTGATGGTTGACCGATCACAAAATCTCCATCTTAACTGGATCCGTCATGATGATTGACCCAATTCTGACGGAAATCTATCGCCATCGATTCGTCGGTATCGCCGACGAAATGGGGGTCACTCTGCAGCGCACCGGATACTCGCCCAACATTAAAGAGCGTCTGGATTATTCTTGTGCAGTCTTTGATGCAAAGGGAAACATGGTTGCCCAGGCAGCCCATATACCGGTTCATCTTGGAGCCATGCCTGCGAGTTGCGAAGCAGCGCTCAGGACTTTTGCTCAATGGAGTCCAGGAGATGTCGTAATTCTCAATGATCCGTTTGATGGGGGCAACCATTTGCCGGATATCACCATGATCTCGCCTGTTTTTGCGGGCGACGAGCCCATCTTCTTTGTTGCCAGCCGGGCCCATCATGCGGATGTTGGGGGGATGAGTCCGGGATCGCTTCCCTTGTCTACGGAGCTTTTTCAGGAAGGAATCATCATTCCGCCAATCAAGATCTACGAGGTGGGGAAATTAAATGAGAGTGTGCTTCGCGTAGTGCTTGCCAATGTACGCACTCCTGTAGAGAGGCGCGGAGATTTAGCGGCTCAGCGAGCCGCACATACAGTTGGAGAGCAGCGCCTTCAGTCATTATTGGAAAAGTATGGACAAGCGGAGGTCTGTACGTACAGCTCCCATCTACAGCACTACAGTGAGAGTTTGGTGCGGGCTGCAATTCAAACCTGGCCTGATGGAACCTATAAATTTGAGGATAAGCTGGAATTGCCGGATGGTCAGGATGCATCTATCAGCGCCTCGGTTCGAATTCTTGGTAGTGAGGTGACGTTTGATTTTGCGGGCACGGATCCAACATTGGATGCACCATTAAATACCGTATTGGCCGTCACTGCATCAGCGTGCTACTATGTCGTATTGTGCCTTCTCAGGGAAGATGTGCCAGTGAATGCGGGTTGTTTTTTGCCGATCCATGTGACGGCTCCCAAGGATACGCTGGTCCATGCATCCAGACCAGCGCCAGTCGCAGGGGGCAATGTGGAAACATCTCAGCGAATCACTGATGTCGTTCTCGGGGCTTTGGCACAAGCTTTACCAGAGCAGATCCCTGCTGCAAGTCAGGGTACGATGAATAATGTGACAATCGGAGGGAGGCATTCAGATGGGACCACGTATGCCTACTATGAGACACTTGGTGGAGGGATGGGAGCAGCACCGGATGCGAATGGCTTGAGTGGTGTGCATGTGCACATGAGCAACACGCTGAACACTCCCGTTGAAGCATTGGAGATGCAATTCCCCTTTCGGATTAACGAGTACGCGCTCATCAAGGGCAGTGGAGGGGAGGGAAGATTTCGTGGCGGGGACGGAATCGTACGAGAGTACGAGCTTTTGGAGAAGGCAACGGTGACCATGCTCAGCGAACGCCGTCGCCATGTTCCCTGGGGACTCCGCGGTGGTTTTCCGGGTCGGAAGGGGCAAAACATCCTCATCTCCGCGGACGGGCAGACAACCAACCTGCCCGGTCAATTTACACGCAGGTTAGAGGCCGGAACTCGCCTTCGCATTGAAACGCCTGGCGGCGGAGGTCATTCCTCGGCCAGAAACTCGCGCAATACGTAGTGCAGGATTCCCCCGTTGCGGTAGTATTCAACCTCAACAGGGGTATCCAGTCGGGATTGTGTTTGGAAGCGGATCTCTTCTCCGTCGGCGCGCACAGCCACAACATCTACCACAGTACCGGCTTCCTGTGGTGGTACAAGGCTGTAGGACTCGCTGCCATCGAGTCCCAGTGTATCCGCGTTTTCGCCGTCTCTAAATTCCAGAGGAAGCACCCCCATTCCGATCAGATTCGAGCGATGAATCCGCTCAAAGCTCTCCACGATGACGGCTCTAACTCCCAAAAGAACCGTTCCCTTTGCAGCCCAATCCCGGCTAGATCCCATTCCGTAGTCCTTTCCTCCCAGAACGATGAGAGGAACTCCGGCTTCCTGATAGTGCATTGCTGCATCGTAGATGGGCATGATTTCGCCACCGCTGACAAAGCATCTTGTGATGCCACCCTCTGTACCGGGCACAAGTTTATTTTTAATGCGGATATTCGCGAAAGTGCCACGCATCATCACTTCATGATTCCCGCGTCTGGCTCCAAACGAGTTGAAGTCGCGTGGGAGAACCTGATTTTCACTCAAGTAGATGCCAGCGGGAGATTCCCGTGGGATTGCGCCTGCTGGTGAGATATGATCCGTAGTAGTTGAATCGCCTAATTTTGCCAGAACGCGTGCATCCTTGATTGGAGGCACGGCAGCGGCTTCACGTGCGAGGCCGACAAAGAAAGGAGGCTCCTGGACATATGTTGAATCAGCGTTCCAGTCATAGAGAGAACCACTCGGGATTTCAATCGCATTCCAGGTCTCGTTAGATGTTTCGATGCCACCATACTCATCGAGAAACAACGCCGGTGTGATGGACGATTCGATGGTTTCAGCGATCTCTTGCGCAGTCGGCCATATATCCCGAAGATAGACCTCCTGGTCTGCAAGGTCTTTCCCGATGGGTTCACGGGTAAGATCAATATCCACGGTTCCTGCCAGCGCGTAGGCGACGACAAGGGGTGGTGAGGCAAGGTAATTTGCCTGGACCAGAGCATGGATTCGGCCTTCAAAATTTCGGTTACCACTTAGGACTCCCGAGACCACCAAGTCTCCCTTTTGGATGGCACTGCTTACCGCCTCCGGTAAGGGGCCGGAATTTCCAATACAGGTGGTGCACCCATAGCCAACCAGGTCAAAGCCCAATTGGGCCAGATAGGGCATCAGGTTGGCGTTTTGGAGATATTCGGTCACTACACGGGATCCTGGTGCCAAGCTGGTTTTGACGTACGGAGCCACTTTGAGTCCGCGTTCAACCGCTTTTTTTGCAACCAATCCGGCGCCAATCATGACGCTGGGGTTACTGGTATTGGTGCAACTGGTGATAGCTGCGATGGCAACATCCCCATGGCAAAGTGGATCTGGAAGGTCAGCAGATTTGACACGGTGCTCCAGATCCGCCGGTTGACGTCCAAACCCTTGTGGTCCAGCAGGTGCAGTAAAAGAGGCGCGGAAAGATTTACCCAGATCAGGGACCGGGATGCGATCCTGCGGCCGCTTTGGTCCGGCAACGCTCGGAACCACATCCCCCAAATCCAACGCTAAGGTGTCCAGGTACTGTGGTTCTGGTGCATCCGGGGTCAGAAATAGCCCCTGCTCCTTTGTATAGCGCTCCACTAATTGAATCAGGTTCTCTTCCCTGCCTGTGCGTCGCAAAAATCCCAGTGTCACCTCATCAATGGGAAAAAATCCCATGGTTGCACCATACTCGGGAGACATATTGCTGATCGTAGCGCGATCGGGCACGGAAAGTGCCTGAATTCCCGGTCCGAAAAATTCGACAAAGCGGCCAACGACCCCGTAGTTGCGCAGCATTTGTGTAACCGTAAGGACCATGTCAGTCGCGGTTGCTCCTTCGGGGAGTGATCCGGTGAGGCGAAAGCCAATCACCTCCGGCATCAGCATATAGATGGGTTGGCCGAGCATGACGGCCTCGGCTTCAATTCCACCCACACCCCATCCCACAACACCTAATCCGTTGATCATGGTGGTGTGAGAATCTGTGCCAACTAATGAATCCGGGAATGCCACGATGTCCTGATCTTCGGCTGCCGTCCACACGCAGCGGGCAACATATTCTAGGTTCACCTGATGGCAGATACCGCTGGCAGGGGGAACGACGTAAAAATTATCAAAAGCCTGCTGTCCCCAGCGTAGAAATTCATACCTCTCCTGGTTGCGCCGGAACTCATGATCAGAGTTGAGTTGCAGTGCTTCGGGGATTCCATAGTAGTCAACCTGAACACTGTGGTCTATAATCAGGTGTACAGGTACACGCGGATTGATTGCAGACGGATTGCCACCGGCATGTGCCATTGCGCTGCGCATCGCGGCAAGGTCAACCACGGCGGGCACACCGGTAAAATCCTGCAACAGGACTCGTGCCGGTGAGAAGGGCACTTCTGCGCGGAGTGGAGCTTTGGGGTTGTACTGTGCCAGTTGTTCCACATTTTCAGGGGTGACGGTAAATCCATCACAGCCGCGCAGAACTGCTTCCAGCATGACCCTGATTGAGTAAGGAAGTCGATCAAGCGTATACCCGGCTACCTTGAGTGAACCAAGGCGATACATCCATGCAGATCCATCGGGGGTTTTGAAAGAAGTTCGAGTCCCGAAATGATCTTTGGTTTTGGTGGGGGCGGATACGCTCATGATTACTTTGATATTGGCAGTCAAGTGAGAACAGGTCAACGATTTTCAGGAAAAATGGTTTGTTGATCCATGCACTGGTTGGGCCTTCCAATCAAGCATCTGAGAAGGTAATTTCTAGTCTGTCATGAGGTGGAGTGTCCGTGTTGGCCGGGATCCAATACGGCACTGATACAGTGATTCATCATTGTTTTCGGCGATTTGTACGGATCCGAAGAGGGAAAAAATCGTACACCCGCCGCAACTCCAGGGGCTATAGCTCAGATGGTAGAGCGCCTGAATCGCACTCAGGAGGTCAGCGGTTCGACTCCGCTTAGCTCCACTTGGAAGGTTGAAGGTAACCCGTAGCAGATATGTAGTGGGAGGAGACCGATAGAGTTTGTATTACTACCCGATTGGCAGGGAGAGACAATATGAGACAATGGTCGGGGCTCAAAATCGGGCTGGATCATTCTTGAGATGCCTTTGATTCATTGTACATGTCGTACATGATGTCCGAGAACTCTTTACGAGTAAATTAGTCTTCCCTCAAGTTGCGCGAGTGGTTCCTCAAGCCCTTCTTCAAGCCGGACAGGAACAAGATTTATCCCAACAGTAACCCCGCCTTCAGTAAGGCCCGTAGCCGTAATCAGCAGTAGAAGCCTTGGAAGACCACCAAATATTAGGGAGTCCAGTCAATTCCAGCAAAAAGGGTAGTTTGAGGTTTTATAGACCGGATCGTTGCAACCATTCACGACAACTCCCTTTCAAAAATCCGAATAACCTCTGCCACAATAGGTCAGTCTTCTGAGCCTAAGTGTTCCTTGAAGAATGCTACGGTTCGTTCCCAGGCCAGCTTGGCTCCCTCTGGATCGAACCGGGGTGTAGTGTCGTTGTGGAAGCCGTGCTGAAGCCCCTCGTACATGTAGACGGTATAACCTTTTTCGTGAGTCTTCAAAGCGGCTTCGTACGCAGGCCATCCAGCATTGACGCGTGTATCCTGTTCAGCAAAATGGAGCAGGATAGGAGCTTGGATCTGGGAGACGAGTGCTGCATCCGGCTGCCCGCCATAGAACGGTACGGCTGCCCCAAGATCCAGAAGACGCGTAGCCATCATGTTCGAAATCCAACCGCCAAAACAGAACCCTACAACCCCAACATTGCCAGTACAGCCATCGTGCGTACGCAGGTATTCGTAGCCTGCAATGAAGTCTTCCAGCATCTCGTCACGGTTGCGTTGACGCTGTAGTTCGCGTCCTTCATCATCAGTGCCGGGATAGCCGCCAAGTGGGGTCAGTGCATCTGGCGCAAGTCCAATGAATCCAGCGAGCGCTACGCGTCGGCATACATCTTCAATATGTGGATTGAGTCCGCGGTTTTCGTGAACGACAACTACACCAGGCAATGGCTCAGAAGCACCTTCGGGGATGCACAGTAACCCACGCATGGTTCCTGCTCCGTTAGGGCTGTCGTAGGTTACATACTCTTCGGTCAACCGCGGATCTCCGCTGCGAACCTGTTGTGCCGAAGTGTACTTCGGCGACAGAAAGTCGAGCATCACAGCAGCAGTCACAGAGCCAACTGCATATTTCGAAGCTTTGTCCAGAAACTGCCGACGGGAAATCTGGCTGTGGACATAGCGGTCAAACAGATCAAAAACTTCGCGCGGAAGATCTTCTTTGGAGATAGACTTCATGGACAGGCTTGTTTTTCCTGTCAACAACCTTTGATGCTGCGAATCGTTCCCCGCCAACCTAACCTGTTCAATATCCTGCGTGCGGTGGGCTCTACTCTATAACTAATTTTGTTATCTGTTTTTTTCGTGGCGGTTCAGGAGTTGAGCCAAGAGCAAATATTGACTAACCCTGCCCTGTACTAACAAAAAGGACTGAACAATGGCTTTTGTATTGCTTAGTTTGGTAATAGGCAAGCACATCCAGGGATCCTTACAACACTGCGCAGCGCCGAGTTTTTTACATCGGGCCATTACGCTGCATATGGCCACCGCTTGGCGAATTATGCTGATGATGCCGTTGGGACATGTGGTGCGGCCATGCAAATTTGACGTATCGTTACGAACCCCATATAATTTCCCAGAATTACGCTCCTGAAGCTTTTCTTGATCACATAATTCTAACTCGCGGGCATAGTTCGTGACAGGTCATAGGGCAAGACTACCGCCAAATGCCTATTTTACACGGTTGACTTCAGACACTTTACAATGTTACGTAACCCAATACTGCAATCTGCCTTGGGATTGATCACTCTAATACTAGTACCATTCTGGTCGGCACCAGGATCTGCCCAGCCTTACGATTCAACCTACTACAGTGCGTTGGAATTTCGGAGTGTTGGTCCCTACAGAGGCGGTCGGTCGGCAGCGGTTTCCGGAGTTCCAGGCCAGCCCATGAAGGCATACTTTGGTGCGACCGGTGGCGGAGTGTGGCAGTCGACAACGGGCGGAGCTTCCTGGGAAAATATATCCGATGGCTACTTCGGGGGCAGTATTGGCGCGGTCGCAGTCAGTACCTGGGATCCGAATGTGATCTATGTTGGTGGTGGAGAAAAAACGGTGCGAGGAAATGTATCCCACGGTTATGGGATATACAAATCTCTTGATGCCGGTCGTACGTGGGAGCACAAGGGGCTCTCAGACAGTCATCGGATCCCACGAATCCGCATTCATCCCCGGGACCCAGACCACGTTTACGCTGCGGTCATGGGGCATTTGTCTGGTCCCAATGAAGAGCGAGGGATCTACAGATCGCTCAATGGCGGCGATTCATGGGAAAAGATTCTCTTCATTGATGACGAAGTCGGATTCGTAGATCTTGCCATGGATCCATCCAACCCACGAATCCTGTATGCAAGTGCCTGGCGTGTGATTCGAACGCCATACAGTCTGGAAAGTGGGGGAGAGGGAAGTGGGATCTGGAAATCCACCGACGGAGGGGATACATGGACGGAGATTACCGGGAAGGATAATGGCTTGCCGCTTGGCACACTCGGCATCAGCGGCATTGCTGTTTCTCCGGTCAACCCAGACCGGATCTGGGTAATTATTGAGGCTGCGCAAGGTGGTGTATTCCGGTCTGATGATGGAGGTGAGACATGGCGCAAGATCAATGAAGACCGCAATTTGCGGCAGCGTGCCTGGTATTACACGCGGCTCTATGCAGATACCGGCAATGAAGACATCGTGTACGTACTGAATGTGCAGTTCTGGCGGTCGAAAGATGGGGGAAGGACATATTCAAGCATCCAGACTCCCCATGGTGATCATCATGATCTGTGGATTAATCCAGATGATCCCAGTCATCTCATTATTGCAGACGATGGCGGGGCGCAGGTGAGCTTTGATGCCGGAGCAAACTGGAGCACTTACTACAACCAGCCTACCGCACAATTTTATCGCGTGACCACGGATAACCATTTTCCATATCGTATTCTTGGTGCACAGCAGGATAATTCAACCGTACGCATCCTCCATACTTCCAATGGCCGAAATGAGCGGGAATGGGAGCCGACCGCCGGTGGTGAGAGTGGTTGGCTGGCTCCCAAGCCAGATCAGCCGCAGATCGTGTATGGAGGGTCTTATGGAGGGTATCTGACCCGCGTGGATCACGATTCAGGGGAACGGAGGGCCGTGAATGTATACCCAGATAATCCCATGGGACACGGTGCTGAGGGTATGAAATACCGGTTCCAGTGGAATTTCCCCATTCTCTTCTCAATGCACGACTATAATGTGCTTTATGCGGCTGGGAATCACCTCTTTCGAACGACGAACGAAGGGCAATCATGGGAGATAATAAGTCCAGATTTGACCCGTGCAGATTCAACTAAGCTTGGCCCAAGCGGAGGCCCGATTACGAAGGATAATACAGGGGTAGAGTACTATGCCACCATTTTCGCGGTGGCAGAGAGCCCGCATGACGCTCAGGTCATCTGGGTCGGCTCAGATGATGGACTAGTTCATATTACTCGCGACGGGGGAGATACCTGGACAGACATAACGCCGGAAGGAATGCCGGAGTGGATGCAGGTCAATGAGCTGGTCGCTCACCCCATGAAAGAGGGCGCCGCGTACCTTTCAGGCACGCGGTACAAGCTTGACGATTTCTCTCCATACATCTACAAGACCACAAATTATGGAGCAGATTGGGATCTGATTGTTGATGGGATTGACCATCAGCACTTTACCCGTTCGGTTCAACCGGATCACATGCATCCCGGACTCCTGTGGGCCGGAACCGAATCAGGCTTGTATATCTCGTTCGATGATGGGCAGAACTGGAGTTCATTCCAGCAGAATTTACCGATTGTACCCATCACGGATCTGGACTGGAAAGAGAACGATCTGATTGTTGCTACCCAAGGACGGTCATTTTGGATTATGGAGGATTTGACTCCATTACATCAATTACCGAACATACCCGCTTCGTCCTCCCTGTGGCTCTATGATTCGGATGTCACTTGGCGGACCGGTGCAAGTGTAAATTTGCGTTACTGGTTCAAAGAAGCTCCCGATTCAAGTACGACAAAACTTGAGATCCTTGAGTCCGATGGGACCCTGATCAAGAGCTTCAATGCAGACGAAGGCGACCTTGAAATAGAAGCTGGAATGAACGTATTCCGCTGGAATACGCGCTATGAAGATGCGGAGTCGTTTGATGGATTGATTATGTGGGCAGGGAATGTCCGGGGTCCCAGGGCAGCGCCAGGGACGTATCGCGTCCGACTTGTTGCCGGAGAAGATTCATTGGAGACGACGTTTGAACTACACAAAGATCCGCGCTCAAGCTCCAGCGTGGAGGATTTAAAGATGCAGTTTGATTTTCTGATCGAAATCCGGGACAAACTCAGTGAGATGCATCGGGCCATCAAGGATATTCGCTCTGTACGTAGTCAAATTCGCAGGATTACCTCCAATTTGGACGAAGAGCATGCAGATATCAAAGATGCTGCGAAAGCTCTGATTGGGAAGATTACAGCGATTGAAGAGGCGCTGTATCAAACGAAAAATCAAAGCCGTCAGGATCCGTTAAATTTTCCAATTCGCTTGAACAACAAGCTGGCCGCGGTTGCTTCGAATGCCTCGATTGGAGATTTTCGGCCGACCGATCAAGCGGTCGAAGTACGTGATGAGCTAGTGAGGCAAACGGATATAGAACTGGAGGCCCTGCAGGCCATATTTGAAACGGATGTACCTGCTCTGAATGAAAGGATCCGGCAGGAAAATATTCCGGCCATCAACTTGGAGTCAAAATAGTCCCGGTCGAAGATCGAAAAAAGGGCGGGCTAGGTTGACCATCAAACGGGATTTGTTGTAGGCCTGAACACCAATCCGGCCCCCCTGCAAGGGTGGCTAGATCCGAGCCACACGGATAAGGTCCCTGCGGATTCAATTCTGCGATTGTTCAACAAATAGGGAAACGATCTGCTGAACCACATCCAGGTTCGCATTGCTCATGTTCACCATGGCAGCCACGACGACACCCGTATCCGGTTGGATGACAAGCAGAGATGTTCCGCCGATGGCCCCTCCGCTGTGACTGAAGTAGCGAAGGTTATCGGAACGGGTTTCCACGCGCCACCCAAAAGCGTATCCGGTAGGTTCACCGGAAGTGGTTCGCTGTTCGGTAAACAACAGTTCTTTCGCCTTCCGTTCGAAAAAGGAGGAATCCAGATGGGCGATCCCGAATCGGACAATATCGATCGGGGTAGATAAAAAGCCACCTCCGGCCCATTTATAGCTGTTATCCACATAGGGGGCATTGAGTAAGGCTCCGTCCTGAGTGCGGACATAGAATCGGACACGATGTGCAATCAGACTGTCTGGATGGTCCGCTACCGTATCCAGCATATTGAATGGAAGGAAGATCTCCCGCTGCATATGGTCCAGAAATGGCTCTTGAGCTGCTCCCTCAATTACTGCACTGATCAGGTTCCATCCATAACTGGAGTAGAGATACTTCGTGCCGGGTTCATGCAACAGGGTATCTGCTGAAAAAATATCCAATCCGTCTTCAACGGTGGAGTAGGGTACGGCGGAGAGCATTTCGTCTGGTCGGTATCCTCGAATTCCTCCAAGATGCGCACCAAGTTGGCGCGTGGTGATGGTCCAGCGTTTTGAGGGAAAATTCGGCACGTACTCCTGGATACTCGCGTCAACATCCAATTTTGTCTGGCTGTAGAGTTTGGCTGCTGCCGCAGCCGTGAGTGGTTTCGAGATACTTGCGATCCTAAAGCGGCTGTGTGGCCACATTGGTACACGTTGCTCAAGGTCTGAAAAACCAACCGCATCGGACCAAAGCAATTGCCCGTTGACCGCCACAGCTACGGCTATGCCCGGGAATTTCTGCTCCTGCCAGGTTTGGGCAATCATTCCATAGGCAGAATCAGCAGCAGATCGATATTGATCTGGAAGTTGGGCAAATTGTGCTGCGGCATTCTGTACAAGTATCAGCAGCAGCAGTAGACAGCGTAGAAAACTCATTGTTGATTTTGTATTCAGCAGGGGCAAAATACGCTTTGTTTTGATCTTGGTTGACGGTGAAGAGATCGAAATTCTACTAGTCTTCGCGCGGGTTGCTGTTTGCATGTAAATTTCCACGCTTTCCCGCAGCTCTAAGTACCCGGAGTCAGGTGGACATCAATTCGGGTAATTGCACCTGTGCGCCCAAACAGCACTGAGCTCTCCTCATACGAGAGGGTCAGGTCCGGCCTCTCCGCAGGATCTTTTCCTCGAATTTTCAGAAGCGGGGTTTCCGAAAGATGATAGACGAAGAGAACCTGGCAGTATGTGAATGCAAGGCTCCCGGCACTCAACTGGAATGACTGCTGCGTGCCATCTATATCATACCAACTGAATGGCTCACGTTTTTGGCAAAATTCGGACTTGCGAAGCAGTTCAGGATTGATGCTCAGGATTCCATTTGAAATACGAATTCCCAATTCACCCCAACGGCAAATAATATCTTCTTTAACCTGTCCGGTCAGGCCTGGCTGCTGTGCACCTCCCCAACCGGGAGTGTGCGAATATGCATCTTGAGGGAATGCGCCATATTTGGCAGGCGGCTGACTTCCTCCCAGGCTATTGCGGATCTCGTAATAATGTCTGGCAATTGCCGCGCGGGAGTTCGCCGGAGCGTTTGTGTCTACTGCTTTCCAAAACGTGCCTTGCACGGCCAGAAGCAGCTTAGAGATGATGTGCCAGTAAACACAACCAAGACCTTCATACTTGAAAAATCGACCGGATCGCCCCGTGAAAGATGCGTGCTGAAAAGTTTTTTCGTAGAGTGCGAGAATCTGTGATCGACTGTTGGCTGTGACTTTATAGCCTTCGTTCTGCAAGGTTTCTAATAGGTTTTCCAATTCAACAGCATTCACCAGTACTGGATTGAAATAGTATTGCCCGGTAGCACTCCGGCTAATAAGGCGGTTATCCTCGTTCTGGATCAACTTACGCACCAATGAGAGCCGCACGACATCATTCGGAGAAATATGATTGCGCAGACTGAATCGGGGCAGTTTTTTGTCAGCATAAAGCAGATAACTGCCATGCCGATTACTGTAGAGAGAGCTATCCCTGAGCGCATTCAGCAGATTCAGGGCATCCTGCGTATTGAGGCTGTCTGAGGCCAGAGCGGCTACCTGCCCTTCTAACATGAGTTGCAGTGCTTCAAGATCGATGGATTTATCCGGTCGGGAATGAAGCACAGTGTAACTGTGTACAAGGCCATCCTCCCGGACAGATTTTTGAAGCGTCGGTTGGATCGCTTCACAGGCAAGCGTACAGAAACCCGCCAAGGCTGAGGCATCCAGTGAGATGGGCTCTTTTTGGAGCCCCTGGGTATACAGGGTTGCACGATATTGGCATGCAGCGTGTCCCAACGCATTCATCGCTTCGAATCGGTTGGAGGAATTCGATACATTGGCGCAGTCGGCTAATGCATGCTGAATCTCATCCAACCAGCCAGAAACCTCTGGAGAGACTAAATAGGATGTCTCTGATGTTTGATACAAATTCCCGACAAACTCCAGATATCGGTGCAAATGAAAGAGCGTCACCAGGGAACAGCCCCAGCCCGCCAAAGCATTGTTTGCATCGTTCCATTCGGGGCGCTGCGTGTTAAGCCAGATCCCCCCTCCAGGTACCATTGCACAGAGCTTGGTAAGGGCGGGAACGAGGAGTTTTTCAGCAAGCGTTACAAGAACAGGTTTTCCCTCGGAGGTCTGCAGAAGGTATCCGTCCGATCCTATCTCCAGCACCCGGGCAGATAATTTTCTATGTAAATCCCAGTCAAATTCTACGGAGTGTTTTGGGTCGGCAAGGATCTGGTCATAATCGGCAAGTCGGTAGGGGATTTGCACATAACTGAAGATACGCAGATCCATGAGTTGTGCAAGGGTGTCTGGATCATGTGCATGTGCCCACTCCAATAGGCAGAGCAGATAGGTGAGTTGATGATCCCCCCAGTATCCAATGGAGGCCCAAGGATCAGCTTCATCAGGGATTTCCCAGTCTACACCACTCCGTCCAATCCGGTACGGATTATACCCATCGGCCGTAGAGGCGTTAACAAAGGCGGTCAACATCGCTGAATAGTACCGGGGAAAGGATCTTCCCAAAGCCTCCCAGTTCTGAAATAGATCCCGCCAGTTCCCCGAATAGTCTAATCGCAGTTCCCCCTTTTCATTGTGTGTGCGGATTTTGAACAGGTTCCAGGGGCGACTCGGATCCCCATGTCGTCTGCTATATGCCAGCGGCAAATACTCAGTAACCAGTCTACGTAATTGAGGATCTTCCGGGGGAGATAGTTGCGAGAGGTCTATGCTGTCCTCCAGAGCTTCCAGATAGGGGGAAGATGCAAGGTTGCGATTACGCACAAACACGAAACGGATCAGGTCCTGTTTGTCAGCATGATATCCGCGGAGGGGGATTCCCCCTCGCATTGCGTTAAACAATGTATTGCTATAGTGTCGCAGATCCTGGATACTTTGTGCGGTTTTTTGCAGACCATCCGCACCCGAAATGAGTTTTCGAAGACCGAGAGTATCCTGTTGCTCCTGGTGACGCAGCTCACGGATGAGTGTGGAGGACTTCTCCAGAGCTGTCTGTAACTCAATCAAATTCCCCGCATGCTGATCTACATCTGCAATTAAATCCCAGAACACCGCTCGATCCTTTGTGATGCGAAGATTACGTTCGACCAGATACGCACCTCGTCGGCCAAGGATTGAACCCTCGGTGCTGAGTTGTTGCCCCTCCCGATAGGTGTCTAATTGTGCTGTAGACAGTAGGATTGAGTTTGGGCGCGGTCCGTTTTGCCAGACCAGAGTAGCTCGTAATGCTTCCTCTGGAACAGGGTGGTCAATGATCAATGAACTCAGCGCAAAAACGCCAACTTGTTTTTCCAACTCACTCACTTTATAGGCATCAACTAGTGTACTGCGAGATCTTTGGAGTTCCGCACTGACCCCGGAAGGGAGAATATTGGAAATTCCGTCGAGTACGCTGATACGCATGGGCAAATGCCAGATACTTTCCAGCCGAGCACGCCGAACAAAGCCAAACCTGTTGACACATTGCCAACTATAGGAAAAACGGAGACTGAGATCTCGGTTGAATTCCTCAAATAACAGTTTATTGCCAGTCGCATTCTTGTACAGATTCCGTTCAATTCGATATAACCCGCGCTGCCCAGGATTAAACGGCTCCCAAAGCATGGTTCGGTTGGAACGGTCAATGCGTACCAGGGTGACGCTCCCGGTATGGGATGCCGCATCATGAAGCTTGTCGTCAGTCACATACGGGAAAAGCGCATGATCTGCATCTTGACGCCCGGCGGTTAATGCTCCCGTACTGGAAATGAAAAGCCAGTGATCTCCTATACTGGCCAGCGTAATCAGGAACGGTGCCAGTTGGTCATAATTTGAGATCCTGTACCAGGATTCACCATAGCGCTCAACGAGCTGCCCAGAACATGTGCCCCGGCTGGGATACAGCTTAGTATGCCCGGCAAAGATGCCCTGAAAGTCACTATTCTGTGACGAGGAACGGGATGTTGGCGTGCGCCGCACTTCCTTGGCCATCGGTAATATGAATAAATAATCGATAGGCGCCTGGCTCTGGCGGCGCATTGAAACTGACCTGTCCGTCATTAATGGTTATGAACAGATCGGGTATGAGAGGTGGCTCGGCTTCATCATCCCCACCATGGCCCACCTCCGTGGCTTCGGGCCGTACACTCCAATGATAGCTGAGGGGATCCCCCTCGGGGTCGGCCGCGATGACGGTGCCGGATGCCTCCACGCCTGCAGTCAATTCAATATTGGCATTGGCTTCCATGTCGTTGAGTGTAAAGGAATCAATCCTGGGGGACAGATTCGATGGCCATGAACCGGTCCATTTGTATTCCATGATGTCAACCGCAGCGGTCTTGTCTCCGTCTGGCATAAACATGCCATACCAGGTAGCTGTACGTTCTTGCTTTTGCCCCCAGAGGAATACGTAAGAACCAACACACTGGGTGGTGTCGGGCGCGATTGCGATTTCGTAACGTTGATCGTACCAGTCTGCTTTGGCCGTAGAGTTGTTTTCAATTGGTGCCCCCCAGGATGTGGTGGGCACTTCCCAGTGTCCTGTGGCCCCCCATTCGGTCACGACATAGGGACCATTCCAATCAGACTCTTTCAGGTAACGTGGCAAATTGACAATATCGGCGTACATCTGAATCCCAAGTAGGTCCAAGTCAGGTGCGCGAGTTTTGATCTGCTGAATCAGTTCGGGATGGATTCCAGCCAGCATCGTCAGTGTCGGGTGATTCCCGTCCACTTCGTGGATCATTTTGGAGATATCATTCACTGCATCCCAGACCAGAGGGTTTGATGCTCCCAAGTTTAATTCATTTCCAATTCCCCACATCAGCAGGGCCGGATGATCTTTGTAGAGTATGACCTCCTCTCGAACTCTCGCCAATTGGGCGGCCACTGCCGCAGAGTCGCCATAGTCAAAGCTGAATATACCTCGTCCAGTCCCAGGTCTCTCACGGGCAATTTCAATTCCCATCGTGACCATCAACCCGTTTGCATGTGCCCGGTCAAGTACTTCCATGCCACTGCTTTGGCCATTGTCCGTACGCCAAGTACGAAAAGAGTTGGCTCCGTGGGAGGCTAGAGCTTCGACATTTCCGAATTCGAGGCCTGCTCCATGAATGTAGAAAGGGGTCCCATCCTTGAACAGATGATATCTTCCATCCATCTGGCGGATTTTCACGACAGCGGGTTCTTGCGCCTGTAGAAGATTCGCTCCAGGCATGAAAAGGAGCAACATGAAGAGGGAGAGAAGACTTCGATAAAACATTCTATTGGGGTTCAGTTTTCGATTCTCCTGCAAGGAGAGACTCTAGGGATTCAAGGGAGCGTCCTTTCGTTTCAGGAAGAATAAAGATGACAAAAATGAGGCCAAATGCAGCCATGATCCCATATAGGAGAAATGTTGTAGCACTGCCCAGATTGGCAAGCTCCCATGGGAAAACCAGTTGAACGGTAAAACTTACGGCAGAATTGATCAGTCCAACAAATGAAATCGCCAGTGCGCGTACCCGATTCGGGAAGAGTTCTGAGAAAAGTACCCACATGACTGGGCCAAGGGAGACCGCAAATGAGGCCACAAATCCCAGGATGCCGGTCAGAATGAGGATCGGGTTCATGCTGATGGCTGCTGCAATCAGTTCGGATTCAAATTCTCTTGCGGCAGAAAGCCCCAGTGCGGCCTCAAGTGCCTGCTTGAAGTCAACGTCAGAGTTAAAGGTCACGTCAAGAATAGGCTGCAGGGCTTGTTGGTTGATGACAGCAGGGAGAACAGCGTCCGCAGGTAGCGTATAGCTGGCGCTATAGAATCCGTAGGCCAGTACGGCCATGGCGATGGTGATTCCTGTAAGCCCCAGAACAAGTAGTGGCTTTCTCCCTAGTCGATCAACCAGAGCAATTGCCACAATGGTAAAGGCCAAGTTAACGATGCCAACCAGGATCGCCTGAACAAAGGAGGCATTCGTCCCAATTCCCGACTGCTCAAAGATCATAGGAGCATAGAAGAACACGGCATTGATTCCTGTAATTTGTTGCACAACAGCAATTACAATTCCGATGAGGAGTGCGAGTTTTAGTGCCGGTGCAAACAAAGCGGCAATACCGACCTTATCCTTCGCAGCATCGGCATTCAGGCTGGCCTGTACTTCTCGCAGATCTTTTTCTGCTTCATCGGCCCCACTCGCCCGTGTCATGATTGCCAGCCCTTCGGTGACGCGCCCCTTCATCACAAGCCAGCGGGGACTTTCAGGTACAGCAAAAAGTGCAAAAAAGTAGAGTACAGCAGGAAGCGTTTCCAGACCTAGCATCCAGCGCCAGTTCCAAGGGCCGAAATTCATCTCTTGTGCCCAGGCAGCAGAGGAATCACCGAGTTCCAAAATGATATAATTCGTAAAAAAGGCGACGGTAATTCCAATCACGATATTGAGTTGATTGAACGATACCATCCGTCCCCGGAGTAGGGGCGGAGAGATCTCTGCAATGTACATCGGGGCGATAATGAGCGATGCACCAACTCCCAGACCTCCAACCATACGGGCGATCACCAGAATCAGATAGGAGGGAGCCAGAGCAGATCCAATAGCCGAAACTGCATAAAGGACGGCTGCCCAATAAAGGACGCTGCGTCGACCGATCAGATTGCTGAGTGGCCCAGCCGCTAACATGGCCAGCGTTGAGCTAAGAGTCAGCGAGCTGACTGCCCATCCAAGCTCCAGATCAGTAAGAGCAAATTCAATCTCAATAAAACCAACAACTCCAGAGATGACTGAAGCATCGAAGCCCATGAGGAATCCACCCAAAGCGACAATGAGGGCAGTTCTTGCGACGTAAAGATTGTTTTTCATGTTTTAGTACTTGTGAGGCGTTAGGATTCAATTTCAGTCATTGGCATACTAACGTACGAATTTACTGGCAAAATGTACGAAATTTCGTTTGAGGCGTGCTCTCGTTCGTGCAATGATCAAGTATTTCCTGCCGTCACAGGTAAGAAGTATGCGATCATCTCTATTAGAAGAATTTCGTCTACGAGATAGAGAGACCTTAGGAATTCCTAAGGGGCGGGTAGCTGTGACCCTATTCCAACAAGGCAAGCGCTTTTTGATTTTGTCCATGCACGGATGGCTCGTTGCACCATAGCCATCGTAGATTTTTCAGGGTTTTGGGGATTTCGCCATGGTTCAGATTGAGCATTTCAAGAACTGCCTGATCCATCTTCTTGCGCACCTTATCTGTATGCGCCTGACAGGCAGGTAGCAATTCCTTGTTAGAAAGCGCATCGAATGTCAATGCGGCTTGATCCAGCCGCGCTTTGGGGATCTGGTCCAGTCTGGGACAGGGGATATTGGCCAGTGCCTTCATTTGGGTTGTGGCTCGGCCACTTTGCGTTCTTTGCCCCTGAGTCCAGTGCACTAGGAACCCCAGCGTAGAATTAGCCCACAATGCAAATGCTTTGCGTACCCGCTCATCCTTATGTTGGAGTGAAGCCCATGCACGCCCCCCTATCCCCGAGTACGCTGCTGTGGCAGCCAGGAGTGCCTGAGAAGTCCATCGCATATTTCGCGCATAGAACAGCGTACTGCGGAATTGTCGCATGGCTTCCCGCTTCGCCTCTGATCCAACCCCCACGGGGGCCGAGCCCTTGTGTGTCAATGACACTATCAGGCGCTTCTGTGCGCGGCTGTCGGCCTTCCAGAGCGCACGGTCCGGGCCGATGGCATCCACCGGGTCAAACACCGGATTGAACTCAAAGGCGCCGAGCTGACTTCTTCCAGGAAGATGTCCGATCAGGTGATGTGTCGGGCCAATCTCAAAGAGATCTTTCATCGGGGACATGGGCACTCCGATCGGTACCGCATGGCCATTGAACAGCAGCTCTCCGTCCAACAATGCGTTGGCTGCCAGGGCAAGATCGGCATGCAGCACGCCCAGAGGATTCCAGGGAGTGCCAGACACCGTGGCAGTAAACCTGCAGATCTGTCCGATCTCGTCATCCCCAACTCTGACAGGGTAACTGGCCGTGGAGCCCTGAATATTTTTGATCGCACCTTGGATTGCCCGCGCCACTTCGCCGGCTTCTCCGACACGCAGAACCGGTTCCCTCAACGTAATGCAATGAATCGGGTTTGAGACGTGTCCTCCATTCGGATTATGATTTGCTCGTTTGGTTGCGACCAGGAGCATCTCTTCCATGCCTGTGTCTGCAGACAGGGCACGCCTCCCCAGAGCTTGCCCACTCGCGATCACAATCGCCACAATATCTTCAAACTCCTCTTCCATCATGCGTCGCGTGATGGCCCAGGATTCTGCGAAGGCAGCGGAGAGCGGAAGAACAAAGCCAATACGTCCTCCCGGTTTACATTTGCGGCGCGCCAGAGCAAGAAAGGAGGAAGCCAATCCTGCCTGATTGTTGACCGGCTCCCCCTTCACCAAGAGTCTCCATCGCTTCTGACAGGCATGTCGTTCTGTGTCCGAGAGCCCTGCAACATCAAAAACACTCTGTCCGCCCCGTGTCCTGGAATAGGGCGGATTCATCAGAATCCAGTCCAGCGATGCATCAGGAACCGCGACCGAGTTCTCGCCATTGTTGTCATTGCCGGTGGACTTTCCGCTTCCAACATTGAAAAGGTCCACGATTTTTTGTGTGGCAAAGTATTCCAGCGACCCCGTTTGTCCTTTTCCGCCGCCCACATCAATCCATCCAATCTGCGTATCTCCGTACGGGGCACCATACCCCAATGCTGCCAGAGAAGAAGAGGTCAGGTGCGCAGCGATGGGGCTGATGTCGGTGCCAATCAGCCCCCCTTCGATGGCGTTCGCATGGAGGTGTCCCAGGCTTTCTGAGGTTCCCCCGGCCTGCTCATGCAAGGTCGCCACGCGGCGATAGCCCGCGCGAAGGAGCGTGCCTGTCCCGCAGGCCAGATCACTGAGATGCCGATTCCTGAACAGGTCTGCATCCCTCCACTGGTCTGCGGTGAGTAGGGAGCGAGCAATTGTCAGGTTTGCCAAAAGCTCCGCCGTTGCCGGCTGCGTGTAAAAAGCGGCCGCCTGTTTTCGGTCTTCGCTCAGTTTGGGAAAGAGTTCTGCGCCCACGCTGATGTGGAGTCCCAGTTGAGCGGTCTCAATCTGCTGCGTGGCACAGATGAGCTTGGACAACATCCGGGAAGTTTCGAAAAGATTGAATTTGCTCGATAGTTGGAGTACATCAATCGCCGGCTCAAAGACAGAATTCCAGTTACGTTGATTGACCTCGCGCCATGTTTTCATTTGTGCACGCACATCTGGATAGGTATCGCTGATGAGGTCAATGTATGGCACACCCTCGGCCCCCTGTACTGCCAGTCGCTGCTGGGTCAGTAGCGCATTCAGCCATAGTACCATCATGGTCCGAAGTCCCTTCAGCGGGGAACGCTGATGCAGATGGTGGGCAATCTGTTGCTGCTGTTTGGAGGAAAGCGTAATTTCCAAGCCGTTAGCTGCCTCTTCAACCAGCCGTGCGACATCGTCTGCAATATCCTCCACGCGTTCACGCGGCAGTCCAATGGAGGGTAACAGGGAGGCTAGATCAAACACGGTCCCCTGAATAAATCCTCGCTTGGGCCACCGCCTGTGGGAGGTCTCTGTGATGGAGAGTTGCCCCTGACGCTCGGAAAGCTGGTGAACCGCATAGGCGAGGGGCTCGCCATCCAGTAAGATACCTGCAATGGTAACCCCTTGGATCTGGCGAAAGTGCTCCGGGATGTGGAGCGCAAGTGTAGTGCGAATTCGGAACCGCCCCTGCCGGGTTTCGAGGCCGAGCCGTTTTATGGCATCTTGATCAGCATCTGGAGCAGAAAAAGAGCACTCAAGAATCACAGGCGGGAAAATTCCGTCATTGATCAAAATATCGGGCTTCAATCCTGACTGCGCATGCAGCAGATTCGTTTCCTCCACCCGGATAAATTCTGGAGTTTCAGACCAGCGCGCACTCGTCTCCCGAAGGGCACGCCCCAATGCGCTATTAAACGATTCCTCCGTGGTTCGTCCGATCGCCATCAGCTAGGTTTTGTGATTCTCCATACAGGATATAAAATCCAAGATAACGATCTCATATCACATCGAATTAATGGATTTTTCAATATCTGCTGCCGATCGATGAGTTGGAACAGTTGTCACCGGATGAATCGACGGTGATCCTGCGCAATACCATATACTTGATCGGGGAAGATTACATGCATATGTATGACAATGGTGTTAAAAATGAAGCATTGGGCAGAGGAGCGTGAAACAGTTTTAGTCTATTTCAACAGGATAAGTGCTTTTTGATTTTGTCCATGCACGGATGGCTCGTTGCACCATAGCCATCGTAGATTTTTCAGGGTTTTGGGGATTTCGCCATGGTTCAGATTCAGCATTTCAAGAACTGCCTGGTCCATCTTCTTGCGCACCTTATCTGTATGCGCCTGACAGGCAGGTAGCAATTCCTTGTTAGAAAGCGCATCGAATGTCAATGCGGCTTGATCCAGCCGCGCTTTGGGGATCTGGTCCAGTCTGGGACAGGGGATATTGGCCAGTGCCTTCATTTGGGTTGTGGCTCGGCCACTTTGCGTTCTTTGCCCCTGAGTCCAGTGCACTAGGAACCCCAGCGTAGAATTAGCCCACAATGCAAATGCTTTGCGTACCCGCTCATCCTTATGTTGGAGTGAAGCCCATGCACGCCCCCCTATCCCCGAGTACGCTGCTGTGGCAGCCAGGAGTGCCTGAGAAGTCCATCGCATATTTCGCGCATAGAACAGCGTGCTGCGGAATTGTCGCATGGCTTCCCGCTTCGCCTCTGATCCAACCCCCACGGGGGCCGAGCCTTTGTGTGTCAATGGCACCACCAAGCGCTTCTGTGCGCGGCTGTCGGCCTTCCAGAGCGCACGGTCCGGGCCGATGGCATCCACCGGGTCAAACACCGGGTTGAACTCAAAGGCGCCGCGAGGATCTTTTCCCGAAAGATGCCCAATCAGGTCGTGTGTCGGGCCAATCTCAAAGAGATCTTTCATCGGGGACATGGGCACTCCGATCGGTACCGCATGGCCATTGAACAGCAGCTCTCCATCCAACAATGCGTTGGCTGCCAGAGCAAGATCGGCATGCAGCACGCCCAGAGGATTCCAGGGAGTGCCAGACACCGTGGCAGTAAACCTGCAGATCTGTCCGATCTCGTCATTCCCAACTCTGACAGGGTAACTGGCCGTGGAGCCCTGAATATTCTTGATCGCACCTTGGATTGCCCGCGCCACTTCGCCGGCTTCTCCGACACGCAGAACCGGTTCCCTCAACGTAATGCAATGAATCGGGTTTGAGACGTGTCCTCCATTCAGATTATGATTTGCTCGTTTGGTTGCGACCAGGAGCATCTCTTCCATGCCTGTGTCTGCAGACAGGGCACGCCTCCCCAGAGCTTGCCCACTCGCGACCACAATCGCCACAATATCTTCAAACTCCTCTTCCATCATGCGTCGCGTGATGGCCCAGGATTCTGCGAAGGCAGCGGAGAGCGGAAGAACAAAGCCAATACGTCCTCCCGGTTTACATTTGCGGCGCGCCAGAGCAAGAAAGGAGGAAGCCAATCCTGCCTGATTGTTGACCGGCTCCCCCTTCACCAAGAGTCTCCATCGCTTCTGACAGGCATGTCGTTCTGTGTCCGAGAGCCCTGCAACATCAAAAACACTCTGTCCGCCCCGTGTCCTGGAATAGGGTGGATTCATCAGAATCCAGTCCAGCGATGCATCAGGAACCGCGACCGAGTTCTCGCCATTGTTGTCATTGCCGGTGGACTTTCCGCTTCCAACATTGAAAAGGTCCACGATTTTTTGTGTGGCAAAGTATTCCAGCGACCCCGTTTGTCCTTTTCCGCCGCCCACATCAATCCATCCAATCTGCGTATCTCCGTACGGGGCACCATACCCCAATGCTGCCAGAGAAGAAGAGGTCAGGTGCGCAGCGATGGGGCTGATGTCGGTGCCAATCAGCCCCCCTTCCATGGCGTTCGCATGGAGGTGTCCCAGGCTTTCTGAGGTTCCCCCGGCCTGCTCATGCAAGGTCGCCACGCGGCGATAGCCCGCGCGAAGGAGCGTGCCTGTCCCGCAGGCCAGATCACTGAGATGCCGATTCCTGAACAGGTCTGCATCCCTCCACTGGTCTGCGGTGAGTAGGGAGCGAGCAATTGTCAGGTTTGCCAAAAGCTCTGCCGTTGCCGGCTGCGTGTAAAAAGCGGCCGCCTGTTTTCGGTCTTCGCTCAGTTTGGGAAAGAGCTCTGCGCCCACGCTGATGTGGAGTCCCAGTTGAGCGGTCTCAATCTGCTGCGTGGCACAGATGAGCTTGGACAACATCCGGGAAGTTTCGAAAAGATTGAATTTACTCGATAGTTGGAGTACATCAATCGCCGGCTCAAAGACAGAATTCCAGTTACGTTGATTGACCTCGCGCCATGTTTTCATCTGCGCACGCACATCTGGATAGGTATCGCTGATGAGGTCAATGTATGGCACACCCTCGGCCCCCTGTACTGCCAGTCGCTGCTGGGTCAGTAGCGCATTCAGCCATAGTACCATCATGGTCCGAAGCCCCTTCAGCGGGGAACGCTGATGCAGATGGTGGGCAATCTGTTGCTGCTGTTTGGAGGAAAGCGTAATTTCCAAGCCGTTAGCTGCCTCTTCAACCAGCCGTGCGACATCGTCTGCAATATCCTCCACGCGTTCACGCGGCAGTCCAATGGAGGGTAACAGGGAGGCTAGATCAAACACGGTCCCCTGAATAAATCCTCGCTTGGGCCACCGCCTGTGGGAGGTCTCTGTGATGGAGAGTTGCCCCTGACGCTCGGAAAGCTGGTGAACCGCATAGGCGAGGGGCTCGCCATCCAGTAAGATACCTGCAATGGTAACCCCTTGGATCTGGCGAAAGTGCTCCGGGATGTGGAGCGCAAGTGTAGTGCGAATTCGGAACCGCCCCTGCCGGGTTTCGAGGCCGAGCCGTTTTATGGCATCTTGATCAGCATCTGGAGCAGAAAAAGAGCACTCGAGAATCACAGGCGGGAAAATTCCGTCATTGATCAAAATGTCGGGCTTCAATCCTGACTGCGCATGCAGCAGATTCGTTTCCTCCACCCGGATATATTCTGGAGTTTCAGACCAGCGCGCACTCGTCTCCCGAAGGGCACGCCCCAATGCGCTATTAAACGATTCCTCCGTGGTTCGTCCAATCGCCATCAGCTAGATTTTTTGGTTCTCCATACAGGATATAAAATCCAAGATAACGATCTCATATCACATCAAATTAATGGATTTTTCAATATCTGCCACCGATCAATGAGTTGGAACAGTTGTCACCGGATGAATCGACGCTGATCCTGCGCAATACCATATACTTGATCGGGGAAGATTGTATGTATATCCCATGGTGTTTAAAAACGAATCAGCCATGGGAGATAAAGGAAAAATCATGAAGGGAACGGATCTGCCAAGTAAGAGTTTTGGCGGGAAGTTTATACGAGGTATCTACATGCAAAGGTTTTCTTGTTTTCTCTCCTGTGGTTTCGTAATTATGGTTGCTGCGGTGGGTGTACCTGCGTATGCTCAGCCTGATGAAGCTGAAGTTCGGGCCGTGATTGACCGTTTATTTGATGGGATGCGTGCTGGTGACAGCACGATGGTACGCAGCGTACTGCATGAAGAAGCATTGATGGCCCGGGCTGGTTCTCAAGGTCTGCGTATCGGTCCTACGGATGGGTTTGTCCGGGCGGTTGGTACACCGCATGACGAGATATGGGATGAGCGGATATGGGATGTTCATATCTCAATTGATGGGCGACTGGCTTCGGCGTGGATGGAGTTTGCATTCTTTCTTGATGATACGCTCAGTCACTGTGGGGTGAACTCAATGCAGCTTTACCAGACGGATGAGGGCTGGAAGATCATTTATCTGGCGGACACGAATCGTCCACCCACCTGTGAAGTGCCAGACCAAGGACCTTAATCGTAGGCCTCTTTGGCAACACAGTTCTCCACAGGTACAGGGTAGCAGCCTGTAAAACAGGCATCGCAGTAGCCATGCGGACTGTCATGGGCATCCCCGATCGCTTTTTTGAGGCTTTCGATGCTTAAGTAGGCGAGGGAGTCAACACCAAGCCATTCTCCTATGGCAGCCACATCATCGAATTTGCTTGAAAGCAATTCCTGCTTGCTGGGGAAATCCATTCCGTAGAAACAGGGATTCATAACGGTTGGTGAGGCGACACGAAAATGAACTTCCTTTGCACCAGCTTCCCGAATCATTTTCACAAGGAGCTTTGCAGTTGTACCCCGAACGATCGAATCGTCCAGAACGACGACAATCCGATCTTTCAATACCCCATCAACCGTATTAAACTTGCACCGTACCCGTAGCTCGCGGCTATCCTGGCCTGGTGCTATGAAGGTTCGACCGACGTAGTGGTTGCGAATCAAACCTATATCATACTTGCAGCGGTATCCAAGCTTTTGACATTCACTTACATAACCAAGTGTCGCAGTGTTGGAAGAGTCTGGTACCGAAATCACAAGAGGGGCTTTTTCTTCTGTTGGTACACGAGGGACAGGAGCATCATGAGCGAGTTGCTTGCCAAATTTTCGGCGCACTTTATCAACCATCTCTCCATAAATCCGGGAGTCCGGCCGAGAAAAATAGATGTATTCAAAAATACATTGGCTCACGCCGTAGTGGCCATTGAGCTGTTCGCTACGGGGCTCCCCTATTTCACAGGCATCCTGATCAATGATGACGACCTCACCCGGTTCAACATCACGAATATATTCAGCCCCGATCATATCAAAGGCACAGGTCTCACTCGCGACACAGTAGGAAATGCCCCCATTTTCATCCGTTTTGGGTAAGTACCCCAGCGCAAGTGGTCTGAACCCATTGGGATCCCGAACCGCAATCAGACAGTTGTCAGTGAGCAGCGTTAACGCGTAGCCACCCTCTACTTCCGCAAGTGCATCCAGAATTTGGTCAACTTGATTTTCCTGACGGCTTTGGGAAATCAAATGCAGAATGAGTTCTGTATCAGAGGTTGACTGAAATAGTGTTCCCTGTTCACTGAATGAACGCCGAAGTTCGGCTGCGTTGGAGAGGTTTCCATTATGGGCAACCGCGAGGTTTCCGTCGCGATACTGAACGTGGAAAGGCTGAATATTTGCACGATTTACCGAAGAGCCACTCGTAGAGTAACGTGTGTGGCCAATTGCCGATTTACCACTCAGGGGGGTTTGAAAAAGGCTGGGATCATCAAATACGTCCAGGACAAGGCCAAAGTCACGTACAGCGGACATGATTCGTCGCTGTCGTATCGGGTCAAAAGAGGAACTGACAATCCCACATGATTCTTGTCCTCTGTGCTGGAGAGCGTGCAGACCAAAGTAGGTAAGCCGCGCGGCTTCCGGCGAGTTAAAAATGCCAAAAATTCCGCAATGGTCTCTTATGCTGTCCATGCGAGGCTCAGTGGCGTAGCAGTGGTGGATAGGTCATTGAATCCAGTGAGCTCATTAGGGTTTCATATTGCTATAAAATTATATCGTTCGATTCTTTGGTGTCGTCGCGGACACGGATATGTACCAAGCGGATCCGGTTGCTTTCCACCTTCTCCACCGAAAGATCCAATCGATCATGTGTGGTTGAAAACCCTGGTTTGGGAATATCTCCGGCTAGATGAAATATGAGGCCACCTAGGGTTTCGAATGTATAGGTGTCCGTTGGCAGGGAAATATCTAACATGTCATTGAGATCCGTCAGGGGGATCCGCGCATCGACACGGTATTCCAGTTCACCCAGTGGAGTGACGAGCGCATCTCTCGCCTCGTCATGTTCATCTTCGATTTCCCCAACAACCTCCTCTAAGATATCGTCCAACGTTACCAGTCCTGCCGTACCTCCATACTCGTCCACTACGATTGCCAGATGGGTTTTACGACGTTGAAAGTCCTGCAGTAGATCATCCGATTTTCGACCAAGTGGTACGAAAATCGGAGACCGAATGATCTGATTCCAATTTACTTTGGAGTCAGATTGGTTGATAAAGGGCAACAGATCCTTCGCATAGACAATGCCCTGGATATTATCTAAGTGGTCCTTGTAGAGTGGAAGTCTGGAGTGACCACAGGCACGAATCAAGTCCAGCGCCTCGGCCAGGGATGCGGTGACGGGGATGGCCGAAATATCCAGGCGATTGACCATAATAGTCTGGACGGTGGTTTCACCAAGATCAAGTAGTGACTGAATCCAGCCATGTTCGTCTTCTTCCAGGGAACCATGATCTTTGCCGATCTCGGCCATCACTCTCAGGTCATCTGAAGAAAGCATGTCAATGTCTTCGTGATTTCCCCAACTACGATAAACCCCCTGTACGCCGGTCGACATACGTGTCAGCAGGAATGTGACTGGGTACAGGGGACGGGAGATAGCCGCAAGCACTCCTGCAACACTGCGACTGTATGTGACTGAAAACCTGGATGCAATCAGTTTTGGAGTGATCTCGGATACGATTAACAGTGTGAGCGTGAGTGCAACTACCTCAACGGCAAAAACAACTTCAATGCTGAGTTCAAGGTATTCTGCGATGTTTTTTGTCACCATAGCCGCAAGTATGGCGGCAGAAACGTTGATCAGAGTATTGAGCAAAAGGATTGTGACCAGTAACTGACGCGGCTTTTCCAGGAGTGTCAGTACCTGTTGACTGCGGCGATCTCCCCGCGCAGCGAGCGTTTCCCGGTCTGTGGCGCTCAACGAAAAAAGCGCCACTTCCGAACCTGACACGACTGCGCTGGCAAGAAGCAGCAGCAGAAAGACAATAATCTCAATCGGTGATACCGGCACACCAAAAGTCTGGGACAGCAGACTGAGTATGGCCAGAATGGGGCCTTCAGGAGGGTCCAAACTGTGAAAAGATTTGGTGCATACGAATCAGAGAACTAGGTGGATGTTCGCACAATTAAAAATACTCCCCAGTTACTACAATAAAGATAAGAACAATGAGCACGGCTAGTGGACAAACGACCTTAACCAGGAAGCCGACGAACGCACGCCCAGGCATGGGAAATTTACGATCACCGCCATCTTCAAGAGAAGCCAGGAACTTGGGAACACCCCATGCCCACGCGACTCCGATACAAATCAGAAACGCTCCGATACTCAGTGAATAATTTCCCCAGATATTATTGTTTAAGGTTAGAAAATCAAGGTTGAATGGCAGGAGAGAACCTTCGCCTCCACTCAGTGCCGGTGCTGCCCCGAACGCAAGTGCAGAAGGCACAGCCAGAACAAAGCAAAATCCAGAAACCACTGCCGCCGCCCGATTCCGTTTCCAGCCCTTTTCGTCTACAAAGTATGCAACAACGACCTCAAGAAGGCTAACGGTCGAAGTTAGTGCAGCAATCGCGAGTAGTGAGAAAAACGCGACAGCGAAGACAGTTCCGAGGGGCATCTGGTTAAAGATGGTTGGAAGTACCACGAATACGAGGCCCGGACCAGCAAGAGGGTCTGCGTTTGCAAAGAAGAGGGTTGGAAAAATAATGAGCCCGGCCAGCAGGGCGATCCCGGTGTCGGCCACCGCAATAAAGATGCCTGACTTCCAGAGATTCTCCCGTTTAGAGACATAGGATCCATAAGTGATCATTGCCCCCATCCCCAGACTTAAGCTGAACAGTGCCTGTCCTAGTGCTCCCATGACCACATTCAGGCTCAGTTTTGACCAGTCGGGACTGAAGAGATAGACCAGTCCGTCCATGCCTCCCTGGAGGCTAACCGCTCGAGCTGCCATTGCAATCAGCAGCACAAAAAGAGCCGGCATCAGTAGCGTAGTTGCCCGTTCAATTCCCTTTGAAACGCCTCCTCGTACAACGAACAGGGTCAACAGTAAGAACAATCCGCTCAACAGGATAGGCGAGAAAGGATCTGCCACGAAGGAGGTAAAGATTGCTTCGCTGGTTTCTCCATCCTGTGCCTGTGTCAGTGTTCCAGATACAGCCTTGCCAAGATACCCTAACGTCCAGCCGGCGATAACGGAGTAAAAGGCAAGGATGCCTGCGCCCGTCAAAACCCCAAGACCTCCCACATAAGGCCATATTTTCCCGGGGATTACCGCCTTGAATGCACCGACAGGGTTGCGTCTTGATTCGCGGCCTAGACTGAGCTCGGCCAGTAGCACCGGGAGGCCGATTGCAAGAACAAAAAACAAGTAGATCAGGACAAATAAGCCTCCGCCCCCCTCTGCTACAGAGTAGGGGAAGCGCCAAATATTACCTAATCCAATCGCACTTCCGGCAGCGGCCAGAATAAAGCCTACCTGTCCGCTCCATTGTCCTCGACCGTTCGCGCTACCCTGCTGAATTGATGCCATGATCTCTATTTTTGCTCTGAGTTACGTTTTAACCTTAGTTCTCACTGAGAATAACGCCTTAAGATAAAGAACTACAGGGATTGCAAGTTACCTTAGGTGTCAATTCAAAAAATTTTGTCAAAAGCAACCCAGTTCGACGAGAGTGACTAACAACGAGGTCAACATCTACCACAGTGAGGGGAGCAATTGGCCAGTGAATCAACCGTGCACTGATGGATCCAGATTTTTTGTGTGACGCATAGGGGGTGATCCAGTTGTATTTCTAGAAGGGGAGATCATCCTCCGGCACATGGGGTGCAGGCGAACTTTCCACCGTAGTCGGTTCCTGCTGAGTTGATGGCTGTTGTGGGGCAGGCGCAGGTTGTTGAGCGGGGGGCTGGTAGGTGGCAGGTTGACTCTGCTGAGGCTGCGTATACCCGCCTTGGACTCCCTGATGCGCTTGATGTCCACTCACGGCATCTAGCACGAATGCATTTTGAGCGTTTATTTCCGTGACCCATTTCCGATTTCCTTCGTGGTCCTCATAAGAGCGGTTTCGAATGCTCCCGTCTACAAATATGCGAGAGTTTGCGTGGGCCTGATTTTTGAGCATCTCCGCTTTTCGACCCCAAACAACTACGCTATGCGTGGATTTACTCTCTGTGGGATTCCCATCCCGATTGAGGTAAGTCTCAATCACTGCAACACGAAACGAACAGATTGCCGTGTTAGCTTGGGTATGACGAAGGACAGGTTCTTCTTCAATGCGTCCAATAAGGACGACTTTATTTACATTTATATCTTGCATGAGTTGCGTTTTAGAATGTAAGGCATTGGTCTACCTCTGAAACGCATCAAACCCAAAAACGTCCCCACGAGACCAATGCGGACTAAAACATCAATATAGCCCCAGATTAATGCTTCGAAAAATCTATAGTCAGGAATATTCAGAGGTCAATGACTCGGCTCCCCAGTGGACCCTCCTAGTCAATGTAGTTCGTCAACTCAGAAAGCTATGTCCGTGGGATCGGAAGCAGACACATGCTTCATTGCGCCATTTGCTGATTGAAGAGGCGTACGAAATCGTTGAAGCGCTTGATCAGGGGGATATGCAGGAACTCAGTACAGAACTAGGGGATCTGCTACTGCAAATCATTATGCACAGCGTCATTGCGGAAGAGGCTGAGCAGTTTGATCTAGCCGATGTGATTGCGGCAACTGTTGACAAGATGGTTCGGCGCCATCCACATGTATTTGGCCAGGTTCATGTATCGGGGGTTAAAGAAGTACTTCAGAATTGGGAATCCCTCAAGGCAAAAGAGAGAAAGGGACGATCTGTGCTAAGCGGTGTGCCCGCGGGGTTGCCTGCGCTCCTGTCCGCTTACCGGATGCAGGAAAAAGCTGCAAGTGTTGGGTTTGATTTTCCTAATCAGGAAAGTACCTGGACCAAGGTCGAAGAGGAAATTCAGGAATTCAAGGCAGCAGGTTCGGGGGATGAACGCGAGAGCGAGTTTGGAGATTTGCTTTTTGCATTGGTCAATTATGCACGGAAAAATCGAATTAACCCGGAAGACGCACTCAGAACTGCGAATCATCGCTTCCGTGGTCGGTTCGAATACGTAGAAGCAAATGTTCCAGACATGAAGGCGGCGGAGTTAGAAGAATTGAATCGGCACTGGGAGGCATCAAAATGCCAGAACGAGGGGATGTAATCAGATCATCTCCTTTGATTTTGTCCCCTCAGAAACCAAACCATGTTCGACCCGTACGACGGCGCGAATGTGGTGGTATTATGGGTGGGTATGTATTGGGAATAAGTCGGTCATGATTTGGGATCATTTTCCATTTGTTTCTGGTCGTCATTCCGAGGAGATTAACCAAAGCAGATACGCATACAATGAATAACGAATCAAGAGGGCGTCCGCGGGAGTTTAGGTCTGGGCTCACCGTGGGAGATTATATCGGATGAGTATGATAATCCAGATCGTGTACGGCGGGTCATGTTAACCTGCTCGGATACGTCTTCGCTGGCCTGCCCGAAGTGTAAGGAGGTTTGTCCATTTTATGATTTGCGCACGGCGCGTTCCTGGCGTCATCTCGATACGTGCACGTATCGTACGGAACTGATCGCCCGAATCCCGCGGGTAAAATGTCCCGCGCATGGGGTTCGGACGGTGGAGGTTCCCTGGGCTTCGCCAAGTTCCAGGTTCACCTATGGTTTTGAAGAGATGAGGATTGGCTGGCTTCGTGAGGCGAGTGTATCGGCGGTGTCTCGCCAGCTTGGGGTGGGCTGGAAAGCGGTCTCACGGGTCATGGAGCATGCGGTAGAACGTGGACTTCAGCGCAGACAAACGGAGTGGGCCCGCAAGGGCTGGGAAAAGTGGCTCTCCTGGGCCATGCGCTGCCGCTTGGAGCCGGTGAAGGAAGCCGCCAAAACCATTAAAAAACATCTGTGGGGAATCATCAATGCGATTCTTCTCAAGGTTAGTAATGGCCCGGCCGAAAGCATCAACAGCCGCATAAAAACCGTCAAAGTACGCTCCCGTGGATTCCGAAATAATGAACGATTTGCAACCGCCATTTACTTCCATCTCGGAGGTCTTGACCTCTCCCCCAGAACGCAGTGAAAATCATGTTTTCACAAAATTGGCACAAGAACCAAATTTTTTTAAGAGAGAATTTTACATTCTTTAATCTTATCCTTATATTATTATTATACTGTTGTGCTCATCGTGGGTGGTATGCGGGGCGTGATTTGCCGTCTGAGAGCATTCTCTTTCACAGGAGAAGGGTTTTCTTTCGGCAACTCGTCCCCTTGCTCGGGGCGTGGGTAGGTTTACACTTAACTTAGAAATAAATTCCGAACAAATGAAACAACTTGCTATTTCCGTTTTACTGGCACTTGGAATACTCATTGTCCCCATTGTGGCGGCTCAGGTCACTGTAACGGGCACGGTAATGGATGCTGCAACGAGTCAGCCGTTTCCAGGTGTACAAGTGATTATCAAAGGTACCCTAGATGGTACGGTCACCGATTCCGAAGGCATGTATTCAATCTCAGATGTTGCTGTTGGAAGCACATTGGAATTCCGCTTCGTAGGATATAGGACTCAGGAGGTACTCGTCTCAGAGGATGTGAATGAGATCAACATCCAACTGAGTGCAAGTATCTTGGAGATTGACGAGCTTGTCGTCGTAGGGTCACGACGTTTGCCACGGCTTGTGAAGGATTCCGCCGTTCCGGTTGATGTATTTGGTCCCAGGGATCTGGCTTCCCAGACCAGCTCGGATATTGATGAGATTCTCCGTACACAGATTCCTTCTTACAATGTTCAGCGCCATGGAATTGATGATGAGGCTACACTAGTGCGACCCATCACCCTTCGTGGCCTTTCGCCAGATAATGTCGTGGTGTTGGTCAATGGTAAGCGACGTCATCGTTCGGCGTCAATGGCCCTTCTTGGTAGTTCTTTGAATACGGGTTCGCAGGGGGCAGACATCAACATGATTCCGAGCATTGCACTGAAGCAGGTTGAAGTACTCCGGGACGGGGCTGCAGCTCAGTATGGTGCAGATGCCGTAGCTGGTGTATTCAATATGCAGCTTCGTGATAATAATCAGGGGGTCCATGTCCGGCTGCAAGGTGGGATGTATTCTGGAGGTGATGATTTGGTGCCGAATGGAATTAATGCATCGAATGGTTTATTAAGTAAGCACGATTATTCTGCTTCTGGAAGGAATTTCCTCGCAGCCGCGAACGTAGGACTTCCCCTTACAGACCGTGGCTTTTTGAATCTCAGCCTTGAATACCGTGATGCAGATCCTACGATTCGAAGTGGACTTCGGCGGGATGAAAGTGCGCTGATCCAAAGGGGATACCCGGTCAACAATCCGGCTCAGGTTTGGGGGAGTCCAGATGTCAGTAATTCGTTCGTTGGTTTTGTGAACGCGGGTATTGATGTTGGCAATAATGCTCATATCTACGCATTCGGTGGCTACGGCAATCGGGAATCCGAGGGTGGATTCTATTTTCGTTCTCCCGGAACGAGCAGCGCCAGAGCGGCTGTGTTCAGATCCGGTTCAGTTAGAGCCGTTGCGGATTTGAATGAAAGCGACAACATTGTCTGTAGCGAATTAGTCCCAAGCCTAGATGCAGATTTTGCGGCAGTGAATGCGTTTATTTCACAGTACAAGGGCCAGTGCTTTCTCTTCAATGAATTGTTTCCGGGTGGTTTTACACCACGCTTTGGAGCCAATATTTACGATTTGAGCGTAACCACGGGTATTCGTGGCGGAGCGGATGATGGCCTTCGCTGGGATCTGAGTTTCTCCATGGGAAACAGTGATATTGACTACTTCATTTACAACACGGTCAATGCTTCCTTGGGACCGGACACCCCTACTTCCTTCAAGCCTCGTGGGTACGAGCAGCAGGAGTTTACGATTTCCGCTTCTGGCTCCTATCCCATTGGAGTGAGTGCTTTTGCCACCCCTTTGAATATTGCATTCGGGTTAGAGTGGCACACCGAAGAGTTCACCACTGAAGGCGGTGACCCTGATTCATGGGCCAATGGTAAGTATGGCTCCCAGGGGTTCAGTGTTGGTTCCAATGGCTATCAAGGATTGAATCCAAAATTTGCAGGTTCATGGGATCGTCCCAATGTCGCTCTCTATCTCGACTTGGAGACGGATGTAACTTCTCGCTTGACCTTGGGTGTTGCGTCTCGCTACGAGAATTATTACAATGACTTCGGGTCAACGCTGACCGGTAAGGTCGCGGCATTATATCGTGCGACTGGGGGACTTCGTTTCCGTGGCACGGTCTCCACCGGTTTCCGGGCTCCCACACCTGGTCAGGCGAATCTCTGGGCATTACAGACCGCACTTTCCGGTGAAGGCGATCAGCTCGTGGAAACAGGGCAGCTTCCGCCAACTCACCCCATTTCCGCTGCCCTCGGCGGCCAAGAACTCACCGAAGAAACGGCGTTCAGCTTGACGTTGGGAACGATCATTGATCTCTCGTCCAATTTGACACTGACCCTTGATTATTTTGATATTTCACTTCAGGATCGGATCTCACTCACTGGGAATATTGCGATTACTGAGGAAATTCGAGATATTATTGTTCAGCAAGCACTCTTGGGAGGCGCCTCAACGACTCTTCGCGAAATAAAATTCTTCTCCAACGACTTTGATACGCGTACACGTGGGATTGACCTCCTTTTGGCGTATGACAGAGAGAGTGATGCAGGGAACGCAACCCAGGCTTCTCTTGCATGGAACTGGACGGCCACCACCTTGGAAGACTTCTCACAGCCTCGGGATATCAGCACTTTTCTCGGACAGTCGTTGAGTACTCCGTTTACGCTGAGCCTGTTGACTCCTCGTCGCCAACTCGAAACTGAAGATCTGAACCCTAAACATCGAATTGTGCTGATGGGACGCCATATCCGCGGTGCGGTCAGTGGAATGGTTCGACTCAATTACTATGATGGTTGGTTCGCCTGCCGTAATAACAGCAACTCATGTGTGAATAGTACCGGGAGCCTGCTGGATGAGTTTGATTCAGCTGTGATTTTTGATGCTGAAGTTGGGTATCGTTTCCTTGAAGATTATCGCGTATCCATAGGAATCGATAATGTATTTGATACGTATCCAGACTCCCATCAAGACGAAACCGGTAGTCAGGGTAACATTCGTCCAGAAAGTACCCCTTGGGACTATAATGGGCGTGCATATGTGCTTCGACTGGTCGCAGATCTATTTTAGGTCTTTATAATTCTTGCACAAAGAGCCTCGGGGGAAAAACCTCCGGGGCTTTTTTGTTTTATTGACGCATCCAAATAGTACGGGTCCTGTCTGTCCCCTGAAGATCATTTGGTAGGGAGTGAGATTTTAAACGGCTTCTGGGCGGTGAATAGTTTGGAACCCTTGCCCCCAAAGCATGCTACAATTGCATGATTCGGATGATAATAAAATCAATTCATCCTGCACATATTATTAGAGCGTCATCGACAGGGTTCTGGAGATTGAAAATTGCGACTCTCCAAAATCATGTGTTCTGTGATAAATCGGTCGATTTTCGCTCCAACAAGGAGCATCACAATAGCAGATCGGCAAGACCGTGAACAGTCTTGTGCGAATCGGATACGGTAGATCAAATGGCCTTAGGTAATTTTGATCCAGGACTTGTGCAATGTGCACAAAAAGGGGATGAATATTCCAGAAATTTGCTTTTGCGGCGACTGTCTAAAGTCTTTGAAAGGTATTTCAAGACTAAAATTGGGAATCAGGCAGTCGTAGATGATCTGACACAGTGTGCGCTGCTACGGGTTCATTCGGGTTTGACTGCATTAAAGCAGCCGGATAAACTCAAAGCATTTGCGATGAAGGCTGCCCTGTTTGAATTACATGATTATTACCGAGGACGGCATTCTCCCAAGGAGAAAACCTATGAGCCGCAAATGCTCCCTGAGGGACGAGATTCGCCTGATGAATGGTTCGGGAGCAAGTTTGATGTAGAGCGTGCTCTTGGAACGCTCACTCCGCGTGCCAGACGTATCCTGGAACTCCGCGAGCATGGATATAAATACAAGGAGATTGCCGAGATCTTGGATACGACCGAGACTGCCGTCAAAATGCAAGTGAAACGCGCGTTTGAAAAAATGAGATCGATATTCGCGGATTAGCTGTTACCTTTTGTATTCTTTCAGCGTCTCTTAGTAGACGGGCTTTTATTCTAGGATGAACCAATCCGAGATACTAAAAAAAGTGCTTTGCGAAGAGGCACTCACCGCCGAAGAGAAGCAGGCGCACATTGAAAATCTGAAAGCTGATTCAGATTTGGCGCGTTCTCTTGCAGGCTGGCAACGATTCCGGGCGTATTTGCAAGACCGGATCCCCAGCTCTCGTGATTTTGTACTCTACTCGTTGATTTTTGGAGGGCATGCGGAAGATTTAAGTGAGGAGGAAGCTGCTGAGGTGAGTAAAAAATGGGGCAGCCTCGATTCAGTCATTGAGTCACACCCAGGGTTTTCTGAAGTGTCCATTCAAATCAAACAGGATCGGCAGGATTTTCTCAGGAGCTGGGAGTTAGAGGATGAACGGTCAGCGGTCAGGGTACTTCCTTTACGGACATTTCGAATGGCTGCTGCCATTGCCATTCTGGTGGTATCTGTGATTGCTATTTTTCTGCTTCTATACCAAAGAGACGTTGCATTCCAGGTAGCGATTGCAGATCCAGGTGAATATGAACGTGTTCTTCTCCCCGATGGCTCTGTTGTACACCTCAATGGACCTGCAACCCTTCGGTTTGATGAACAGAATTTTTCGCGCTCTGTAGAGTTGGCGGGGATAGCGTTTTTTGATATTGCACACCAGCCGAATCAATTCTCCGTGCAAACGGAGGAGGCGGTAGCCAGAGTGCTCGGCACACGCTTCGGTGTACGCTCTATGAACGGGCTTACCCAAGTTATTTTAGAGAGTGGTCGGCTAGAGGTTGCCTCAAAGGCACAATATCCCCAGAGCGCTCTGCTCGTTCCCGGGCAAATGACAAGCGTAGCGCAGGGATCTGCTGCACCAACACCACCGGTGGAAGTAAATATAGAAGATCAATTGGGGTGGACAGGTTTTGTTTTTTTTCGAGAAACTTCATTGAGGAAGGCAGCCGTACTGCTTTCTTCAAGTCGGAATATTCGAGTTGACGTTGATCCATCCCTGATAAACGAGAGGGTAACCGGCGTCTTCGCTCCAGACGTTACGGCTGAAGAAATTCTGGATGCACTTGCACTCACACTGAACGCTGAAGTACTTAGAGAAGGGGAAACCTATCGCATTGTTCCCTAAAAGGCGGTTTGGAACACAGATGGCAATGATGTGTAACGCGCACACTAAATGCACGTTACTCTTCGGCGGTGTTTTTTTCGGAAGCGATTACTTCATTTGTATCTGGTTGCTGCCTTCGTAGGTGTCAGTCCTGTGGCAGGCTCGTATGCCCAGGATATTTCAGTGGATGTGTCATCTGAGCCCCTTTCCCAAGTTCTGGATTCCTTTGGGACGTCGTATCGCGTTAACCTTGTCTATGCTCAGCGACAGGTAGAAGGGCGTTTGGTAACATGCTATTACGCTGGTGCTGACATTGCTGCTGCGCTGGCATGCATTCTCTCGGATCAGAATCTTGATGTGATCCGATTGAAAAGGCGGCAATATGTGCTTGTGGAAGTAGGTGGAGATACGTCTCCGCATTCTGCAGAGGTCCGTTTGGGTACGCTGCACGGATTTGTGATGGATTCGCTGTCCGAGGAGACCTTGCCTGGGGCGCACATATATCTGCCCAGATTTGTGATAGGCTCCGCAACCAATAAAGCGGGGTACTATGCAATCCCATCTCTGCCATTTGGGCAATACCAGGCAAGGATTTCTTTTCTTGGCTACACAACCTTAGACACCTTACTTGAAATCTCCGGGGAGCCGGCCACAATCCGATTAGGTCGTCAAACCTTGGAGTCCCAAGCGATTTTTGTTAGTTCAGATCGTCGAGACCGGTATGAGGTAGAGCCCGGTGTGAGACAGGTCTCGGTGAATCGAATCAGTAAGCTGCCAGGCTTTCCTGGCGAAGCGGACCTTCTCCAATCACTACGCTGGTTTCCCAGCGTCCAGAGAGTACGTACCAATCAAGGAGGACTGATTGTTCGGGGTGGAGAGCCAGATCAGGTTGACTATTTGATTGATGGTGCCCCCGTATACCATATGTGGCATATTGCGGGACTCCTATCTGTCTATCAGCCAGAGGCTTTCAAAGATGTACGGTTATATCAAGGAAGTTTCCCAGCCGAACATGGCGGACGTCTGTCGGCTGTACTGGATGCAGAGTTGAAAGATGGCACGATGGACCAGATCACGGGATTAGCAGGTCTGGGGGTCTTAAGTGCACGCATATTTGTTGAGGGGCCGATCACAAAGGGGCTATCGTTTATGGTCTCTGGACGGCGATCCTATCTGGATCGAATTATTGGGCGCAGCCATCCGGTGTACGATGGAAGTAGACGGGACACCATGCGTACAGGGATACACCTATACGATATTAGTACGAAGTTAGCATGGCGCCCATCCACAAGGCAGCGGTTGACTCTGGGGGTCTACGGAAGTTCAGATGTTCTGGATATTCGGCTACCCGTAAACTTGTCGGTGGTAGGCTCCTTTCGTGATGCATTGCCGCTAAGCGACTGGCTGAGCCCAGCAAGTCTGGTATTCGAGTTTGATACGCGGTGGAGTAATCGCCTGATCAGTGCACGCTATCAGTATCTGCATGCGGATCGACTTTTTTTGAGTGCAACAACGTATGCAACCTCCTATCGGGCACATGAACGCATCTTTATTCGTCCGACAGCTATCTCATCGGTGAATTCGGTGTATGAACTAGATATACTGGATATTGGCGTGAAGCTGAATATTGATTATTATCTGTCGTTGACCAATCATATTCGGGCGGGCATTTCGATTGCGCAACGTACATTTTCAAGTGAATTGGAAGCGCTGATTTTGCAGACGAATACCATCTCCGAAGGCACAGATGAGCGTAGCGCACTGGACAACACGGAAATTGTACTGTATGTACAAGATACCTGGAAACCAACAACAAGATTACAGATACAACCGGGGCTTCGTATCAGTCAACTCAGAGGTGCGAAAGACTTTCGGCTAAGCCCCCGTTTGGGGGTTCGATATGATCTGAACCAAGTTATCCTTCGGATCGCTACGGGGATTAACGTTCAGTATATACATCAGGTACGGGATCGTTATTCAGTGCTGTATGATTTGATTTCTTACCGATGGATTCCCGCCAGTCGTTCTGTGGACCCCTCCCATAGCTATCATGCATCTCTTGGCGCTAATGTATTGCTGGGAACCTTCCTTACCGTCGATGTTGATCTGTATGTGCATCTGACACATGGACTATTGCTCCCGCGCAATGAACAACAAAGCAGAGACAGGTTATTGGGACCCGGGATTGAGCTCGGTGCAATTTTAGGCCAATATACCAGAGGGAAGGCACTGGCGCATGGATTGGAAGCCAACCTTCAGTATGAACGAGGTGTATCCTTCCTCTGGGTAAGTTATGCGGCCGGCAGATCCCGTAGCCGGGCTCCTGAGCTTGGAGAATATAAGTTTCGTCCCGGGCGATTTGACATACCCCAGCAGCTCCAGATCGCCTTTCAACGTACAAGAAGCCATTGGTCGTATGGGGTCAGTGGAAACTGGCGCAGCGGGTATCCAATCACGGTTCCCGAGGCACGCTATGCCGTAGGGGATCCTCTTTCTGAGGCACCGCAAGGGTTTCTCTACTTCCCCAAGATTAATAATGGCCGATTACCCCCGTACGTGAATTATGGAGTTCAAGGATCCTATCGGTTCAATGTGGGCGATGTGGCGTTACAGCTCAAGTTAGAGGTGAATAACATCACATTCCGGCGCAATGTGATTGGACATGTATACGATCCTGCGCTACCGCAGGGGGTCGCTATTACGTCCAGGTATGGACTTCCAGCTTATCCACTGCTCGAAATCACTGCTCAATTTTAGCGATGAAATTCATGCGTCTATTAATTGCAGTTATTTTTCTAGCAGGATGTGATGCCGTTCAACCAGAGAACACGTCCCTGCTTGTCGTGGAAGCATTTGTGATGTCCGAGCAATCATTACCGGAAATCGTCCTAAGACAGGCCGCTCCATTGCAGGGTCCTTATCAGCTGGATTCGTCGACTGCTGTCATAGGTGCCCAAGTTGGGCTCACGCTACAGGGTGTTCTAATTCCTTACCGGATGCAGCGCCCCGGGGCGTATGTGCCATTGGATCCTGTGATGGCGACGCCTGGGGAAAGCATCGCATTGAATGTACAATGGGAAGGGCAATTGGTCACGGCACAGACTCGAATTCCACCATTAATTTCCTTGGATAGCATAGAAATCTCGGTTTCAGACACACCTGTTCCAGGATTGCTGTTAGACTCTCTATTTATAGATCCGACCCAGATTGATTCTTTAGGGATTCGGGCACTCGGCACGGGTGCGCGGGAAGGATTGGTTCATCTCGTACGGGCAACCGTGTATTGGGAGGATCAAACTGTAGACGATAGGAATAATTGGTGGATTCGGATGCAGTTGCTACCCACCCTGACACAGGATCAAAGGCTCAGTAATTATTTTCTGAGCTCGGAAGTGCTGCGGCCAGAAGAGGATGTACCGTTTATTGATGCCAGTCGACGATCCTGGTCGGGTTCTTATGCAGTACCTGTGGCAAGCCAGACCGATCTGATTTCAGAGCATGGTTTGCGTATCAGTATCATTCGTTGCACAGAGGCCTACGCAGACTTTGTCTCCCAGAGTTCGAATCCGGGTGAATATGAACCGCCATCAAACATTTTAGGTGGGCGAGGGATTTTTGCGGGACTGGCTGTGGATACATTTACAGTGAGCATTAAGTAATGAGTACCGTAAAAGGGCGATCGTTCAGAGTTGGTACGATCACAGCATTAAGTCCGCAGGTTGAGGATCGGGCCAGAACATCGGTTTTTATTGATGGAGAGTATGCCTTCGGGATTTTGACGGATTTGGTTGTACAGAACAAATTGCATGTGGGGAAAGAGCTGAATAAAACAGAGATAGGCATCCTTTTGCAGGATGAAGGAGTGCTCCGGGCAAAGTCCAAGGCACTAGGATATTTAGCTTATGCTCCGAGGACTGCGCATCAGATACGCACACGTTTGAGAGAGCGGGGTTTTTCGGATCACGAGATTGATCATGCGATGGGGGATCTGATGGATCTTGGCTATATTGATGACCGGAAGTATGCGATAGAATATACCACGGCACGGTTCAATCATAAAGGGTATGGGCCAGAGAGGATTCGGCGTGAATTAGTTACAGACGGGGTTTCACGTGACGATATTTCGGAGGCGATCAAAGCCACGATCAAACCGGAGGCCTTTGCTGCGCGTGCAAAAAGCATGGTTGAACAATACCAGACTAGAGTTCAGGGCACATTCCCTGAGCGAAAAAGGAAACTGATCGCTTACCTGACCAGACGAGGGTACGGGTATATAATGGCGAGTGAATTTGTTCAGGAGGTACTGAGTCGAAGTGAGTCGAGTAAAAATCGCACGTAACCTGCTAAGTAAACGCCTCGGAGAAGTCCAGCCTTCGGTCGCGATAATTCTAGGATCTGGATGCGATCTTGAACTGGATCTGGTTCATTGGAGCTTGACTGCTTCAAATATCCCTGGGTTCATAGCTCCTTCCGTTGCTGGACATTCGGGTCGCGTGATATCTGGGGTCTTTATAAACCACGAAGTTCTCCTAATGCAAGGGCGGGTTCACTACTACGAGGGAGTTTCTGCTGATCGGGTCACCTTTCAGGTACGCCTCATCCATGAATTGGGGATCAAAAATATCATCTTGGTTAGTGCGGCAGGCGGGATACGGGCAACTTTGAACCCGGGAGAAATTATGTTGGTAGAAGATCACATCTGTGCCCAGCCACTGACTGCAACCTATAGGGTACGTTCAGTGTACGACACGCTTTGGAGGGAGCGCGTGATTGCAGTTTGTAGCAGCTTACCGGTCTCCAGTGGTGTTTATGTGTGGACCGTTGGGCCGAGCTACGAAACTCCAGCAGAAATTGTTACCTTTGAACGTAGAGGCGGCGATGCAGTTGGAATGAGTTTAGTACCAGAAGCGATGGAAGCATCAGCTTTAGATATGAATGTGCTGGGGGCCACTATCATTACCAATAGTGCGGCGGGCCTGCATGAGCAGGAGTTAAATCACGAAGATGTACTTCGTGCAGCTAAGGCTGCACGCGCGAATCTTTCAGATGTACTTGCCCAAGCGTTAATACAGGCTCCTCAGTCATACAGAACATAATTTTACCTATAACCCGATACTCATATCACAAGACCAAATTGCAGCGCATGAACGACGACTATAGACATGACAGTGGCGATTGGGATGGTGCGCCGCATTCAGGCAGCGGATCTCGCTATCGCGACGAAGTATTTTCGAGGAGGGTCCCGGCGGGGCGACGTACATACTTCTTTGATGTGAAGGCAACCCGATCTGGTGAAGATTTTTTTATCGTCATCACCGAGAGCAAGCGGGTTGGAGAGCATCGTCACGAAAAACATAAGATCTTTGTGTATAAGGAAGACTTCACTAAGTTTATGAAGGGCTTGTACGAGGCAATGGAGGATGTACGAACCGAACGTCTACCGGACTACGAGTTTTATGGTTACCCGTCTGTTGATTTTCCGCCCAGGGACGACGACAGCAGGTAGTCTGGTTGAGCCATGATCCGCTTGATTGCGCCAGATCAATGGAGACGAAAGCCAGTAAGCTTGGATTCTGCATTGGAGGTGCGAGTAGCCAAGGTAATCAAGAAGGTCATGGAGCGCGGCGACGCGGCTCTGTTTGATTACACGAGCCAGTTTGACCGTGTCATACTTACGTCCATCTCCGTGCCCTCCGCGGCATTGGAGTTGGCTTGGGTAGAAGCCGAATCGGCTTGGCAGCATGCATTTCAGGATGCCGCCAATAATATACGCCGGTTCCATGCGAGGCAGCGCCGTGAGAGTTGGTATATGGACGATGGAGATCGTGTTCGCCTGGGGCAGCGCATCTTACCCGTGGATGCTGCGGGTTTGTATGTCCCTGGTGGAACCGCTGCATACCCGTCCAGTGTGTTGATGACTGCCATCCCTGCTCAGGTGGCAGGAGTTGGTAACCTGTATCTTGCAAGTCCTCCTGATGCATCCACCGGGCTACCTCGGCGGGAGGTTTTGGCTGCCGCATATATGTTGGGAATTGAGAACGTGTTTGCGATCGGTGGAGCACAGGCCATTGCCGCATTTGCGTTCGGAACAGAGTCCGTCCCGCGGGTGGACAAGATCGTAGGCCCCGGCAGCGCATATGTTACGGCAGCCAAAAAGCTAGTTTATGGCCATGTGGATATTGATAGTCTTGCCGGCCCCAGTGAACTAGTGGTTCTGGCCGATGTCACTGCTAGATCAGACTGGATTGCGCACGATCTTCTTGCACAGGCCGAACACGACGAACTGGCCTGCGCAATCCTTGTAACCCCGGATGAAATAATTGCAAAGACCGTTTGTCAGGCACTTGAAAAATTTCTACCGTTGATTTCGCGCAGGGATATAGCTAGTTCGGCTCTAAAGGAAAATGGTGCGGCGATCATTACTTCTTCGATGGAGGAAGCGATTCACATGGTGAATACAATTGCTCCAGAGCATTTGGAGCTCATGGTTGCAGATTCATGGGAAGTTTTGGAGAGGATTCGGCATGCGGGTGCCGTCTTCATTGGTCCGTGGTCCCCGGAGGTGGTTGGAGATTACTATGCAGGTCCGAATCATGTATTGCCGACAGGGGGAGCCGCGAGATTTTCTTCTGCCTTGGGGGTTGATGATTTTGTTCGGCGTCAGAGTGTGATCAGCTATAGTGAACGGCGTTTAGGGGGCGTAGCCGATGAGATTGCTCTGATGGCATATAGTGAAGGGCTGGATGCCCACGCGCGTAGCGTAAAATCTCGGATACAAGATTGATGACGATCCAGAATCGTGCACTTTCTCAGGTCAAGGATGAGATCCAAAAGCAACATTCCTATAAGGTCGGAGTCCCTCCTGGGCAGATTACAGTCAAGCTCAATCAGAATGAAAGTCCATTTGATCTACCGGATGAGCTAAGGAAAACAGTATTTGAGCAGTGGAAAGACATAGCATTTCATCGGTATCCCTCAGAGCAGCCCGATGACCTTACGAAGTTAATTGCGGACCATATAGGCTGGGATTCAGAAGGAATTACCATTGGGAATGGATCGAATGAATTGACCTACACGTTGGGGTTAGCCTTCGTCTCTTCAGGCAGAAAAGTGGTATTGCCTCGCCCGATGTTTTCTTTTTATGAGCGAGTTGTGGATATTTTTGGGGGAACGGTCGTTCCCATTACTCCTCGTGATAGTCTACAGTTTGACACCGATGGAATTCTAAAGGCGATTCAACAAGCTAATCCTTCTGTCGTGGTGATCACTTCTCCAAATAATCCCACAGGTTTGGCATTACCTCTGGCAGAGATTAAAATAATTGCTGAAGCAGCGCCAGGACTGGTGCTCATTGACGAGGCATATATAGAGTTTGCAGATGAACCGAGTATGCTCACTGCATTAAGGGATTATCCAAATGTGATTCTTCTCAGAACTTTTTCCAAGGCATTTGGACTAGCTGGATTACGTATAGGCTATTTGGTCGGGGACCCTATGTTAATGTCTGAGATTCTGAAGGTTCGGCCTCCATTCATGATTGACCGCTTCACTATAGCCGCAGTAAGGACGCTTCTTTCGCAACCTCATCTCGTTCATGACCGGGTAGCGCGAATTCGCTCAGAGACGAGGCATTTAATTCAGGCCTTGCAGCGAATAAAAGGGGTACGTGTACTTGCAGGACAAGGAAATTTTGTTACATTTAAAGTTCCCGGCAATAGTAAGGAATTGTTCATGAAACTTGCTGAGTCTGGTATTTTAGTCCGTGATATGAGTGGGTACCCGGAGTTAAGGGGCTTTTTGCGTGTGAGTGCGGGAACTCCTGACGAGAACAGGGCATTCCTACGAGCGTTGACACGGATAATTCCCTAGTTCTTTAGCCATAAAGCACAATGCGAATGCAAGATGGACTTGTCCCGGTAGAAATTGTTGGGCTGTCGACGAGCCCAAGCAGTGGTGGTGCTTTTGTTTTGATGTTGGGGGAGATAGCTGGAACACGAAAACTCCCGATCGTGGTCGGAGAAAATGAGGCTACCGCCATCGCAATTGGTGTTGAAAGAAAACGCCCGCCGCGTCCTATGTCCCATGACCTCTTGTGTAGTCTCATGGAGCATGCGGGGATGGAGGTGAATGACATTCTGATTGATTCGTTAGAGGAGGGCACCTTCTTTGCAAAAATTAGATTCTTCCAGAATGGAGAGCCTGCTGCATTAGATTCACGCCCAAGTGATGCGGTCGCGGTTGCGGTACGCCTGGATGTTGATATTTTGGTATCAGAATCGATCCTTGAGGAGGCCGGGATTCCATTGGCTGAAGACGAAGATACCGCCTCTGAAGAGGCTGAAGTGCTAGCATCTCCAATTGAGCGATTGGAAGAGAAGTTGGAGCGTGCCATTGAAGAAGAGGATTATGAGGAAGCTGCACGGGTACGTGATGCTTTGGCGAAGCTAAAGGAATAGTTCCGATAGAATTAGCCGTCAATCATTCGCACAAAATGACACAGACGACGATTCCCTATAGGGGAATGAAGGGAACATCGCGGCTTTTTTCCACCTATACGGCGGATTATGCCCGGCTGGCAGCCTACTATGTAGGCGACTGGCGTGAGGACAGCAGTTATGAATCGGTTGCCCAAAATCTTGAGGCAAGTCCAGTAGAACGTCAGATATTAGTCGATGTACTTGAGGAGCAAAACTCAAACTGGAATAATGGGCCACTTGCATCGCAACTTCGCGATCCAGATTCATTGGCAGTGGTCACCGGCCAGCAGGTTGGGATTTTTGGTGGACCTCTCTACACACTGTACAAGGCCCTGTCTGCTATTCGGTTAGCGGAGCGTCTGACAAGGGTACTTTCCCGGCCGGTCATACCGGTTTTCTGGATCGAAGGAGGGGACCATGATCTCGATGAAGTGCGGCAGATCAGTCTGTCTGGCAGAAAGATATGGTACGAGGGACACAGACTCCCCGAAACAGGAAATCTTGGCAGTGTGGGCTCCCTGATCTTCAATGCAGAGATTGATCGTGTCCGGGGAGAGCTCATGGACCAACTACCGATGACAGAATTCCGGGATGAAGTACTAGGGAGCTATTACTCAACGTATCACCAAGGAATCACGTTTACCGATGCGTTTGCCCATACATTAAAATCTCTCTTGGGCAGTGATTCGATGGTCTTTATGAACCCGGAGGACTGCCGACTTAAAGAACTGATCGCTCCTCTGCTTCGACGTGAATTAAAAGAATACGCGACAACTCACACGACGTTAAAAGCTACCAGTAATGCTCTGGAAGAGGATTATCATGCACAGGTTCATGTTCGCCCCGGAAATGTATTTCTGATCAGCGAGTTGCAGCGAGAAGCATTACATCCGACAGGCAACGGCTATAGCCCACAATTTTCCGAAGAGAAGATCATTCCGATTGATCAGATCCATAAAATCCCACCGTGCAGCCTGAGCCCCAATGTTGTCATGCGACCGCTTGTACAGGATTCATTATTGCCCACGGTTGCCTATGTAGCGGGTCCAGGAGAGATAGCATATTTTGCTCAGCTTAAATCGCTGTATGCCTGGGCAAAGCGCCCAATGCCCATTATTTTTCCACGGGCGAGTCTAACGATCATTGAGCCAAGGATTGCAGAACTGATGGAGCGTCATGATTTGACGGTAGAGGAGTTGGGCAGTGAAATCCCGGAACTCATGCGCAAACGTGTGTTGGAAGGGTCAAAACTTGCACGAGCGTTTGAGAAGGCCGGGGTGATGCTTGATGAGTGTGCGGATGGATTAAGACCGGCGGTGACGGAGGTGGATGTGACGCTGCAACCTACCGTAGAGGCGACCTTGGCACAGTGGGAAAAAGCTCTTTCGAAGCTGCAACAGCGGGCCGAACGTGCGGAAAAGCGGCGTCACGAACAACTAAAGACCCAAATTGAACACTGCAAAGAGGCACTGTATCCCAATGGGAATTTTCAGGAACGGGAATTGCCTGCACTCTATTATCTAACCAAGTATGGCGACAACTTCCTAGATCAAGTACGCTCGCACCTCAATATTGATTATTGTGGAGAGCATCAACTTGTGACATTAGTGTAATCAGATTGGCGAAGGATGACTTTCGGAGAGGTTCGTTTTACTGTAAGCGCAGTGAGTCAAGATCTTCAAGGAGTGAAGCTGCAATCTCGGGATAGATTTCGTATTGGTTGATTGTCTCTGCTGGGTCCTCGTCAAGATTGTACAGCTGTCTGGGAGGAGCATCTGGGGGGACTTCAACCTGGGTAAAGCCACCGGATCCCTGTCCATCAATCAGTTTCCAGGCTCCTTTTCGAATTGCCAGCATGCCATGGATTGACTGGTGTACTGCTTCTTTACGAGGCCCGGAATCGCCCAAAAAGACAGGTAGCATACTGAAGCTGTCCTCGCCCTGATGTCGGGTTCTGCCAAGGTCGGCGAGTGTTGCAAAAAAGTCTGTGTGCACCACGAGCTCATTGGTTACAGAGCCTGCGTCGATCACACCGGGCCACCGGGCAATGAGAGGGACGCGGTGTCCACCCTCATGAATATCAGCTTTCATCCCTCTCCAGGGGTAATTGGCCTGATGTTCAAAGCGTTCCCGAACCTGTTGTGGCCAGTAAGCACCGTTATCACTCGTAATGACCAAGAGTGTATTGTCTGCCTGGTGATGTTCAGCCAGTGCTTCGGCGATTTGCCCAATCGCATCATCGACCATGACGACAAAGTCTCCATACTCACCTGCCTGACTAGTTCCAGTAAACTCATCTGTAGGGAGCCAGGGAGTATGTGGTGCAGCTAAAGGGACATAAAGGAAGAACGGGGCTCTCTCTTCTGCACGTTCTTTGATATAATCGGATGCTCGTTGAGCAATTTCAGGCAACACATCTATGTGATCAAAATCGTCTGCAATTGCGCCGGACCTCCAAAAATTTCCGATGCAGCAGCCAATGGGATTGTCAGCATAGTCTGTTGGGGGTGATGTGAGATGTTCATTTTCAACCCACACATAGGGGGGCATATCAAGTGAGGCCGGGATGCCAAAGAAATAATCAAAGCCCAGTGCACGTGGGCCAGGGGCAAGGGGGGTGTCATAATGTGTGGAATCCAGGCTTCCGAGTCCAAGATGCCATTTACCGATCACAGCAGTGTGATATCCAGCCTCCGACATTATATCTGCGATAGTGATCCGGTTTGTATCCATGACCAGAGGGGAGTACCCATGGGTTACGCCAGAGGCCAGCTCAGGTAATCGCCATGCGTATCGTCCAGATAATAATGCATATCGTGTCGGTGTACAAACTCCAGAGGGGGAGTGAGCATCGGTAAATCGCATGCCCTCCGAAGTGATAGCATCCATGTTTGGGGTTGGGATGCTGGAGTCTGAATTATAGCTCCCAAGATCACCATATCCCATATCATCGGCCATGATGATTACCACATTGGTTTTTTTCGGTGGATTACAGCTTACAAGAAAAGCAATCAAGACAAATAGTACGGTACGGATCATTGGCAGAGTCCCCGCATCAGGAGAAGAATTTGTTGTGTGCGTAAAATTAGGAATTATATGGAAAACTGTAATTTGTTTATGAAACCTAGATAGAATATCAGAATGAGACTATTGAATAAGAGCATCAAATTTTGGAGGCGAATAATTCAAGAAATTTTTTGATTTTTGTGCAGATTTTGGCTATGATTTTGCCGTTACTGCTGCCTGAATCCACGTTTTAGGCGGGTAAATGTCCTCGTGTCCCCTCTGACTTTATCCCATGGACATAGCAATCCTAGGGAATCGTTTCAAATTGTGTGCGATCCCCTCCATCACATGCTCGGCATGCACCTTCTGCAATCTTTTCAATTGCATGGAACCAAACCATCGCTTCAGGCTTGCAAAGGTCCGTTTCATCCCCCAACGCTTGTGCTGATCTCACGGTTCTCTACAGATTGAGCAGATGTCATCGGACGGTTCCGGTACCTTGTGCATGATACGGGACCGACTCCCACATACAGCTAAAAACTCATCATTCGCTTTGCTTTTGTAGTCCTTGTCCGCCAAAACCTCCTGTTGGTGCTGCGTGCAATTGATCAAGGGCACCGGTGCCATGCTGTCGTGCTCATTCGTCGGCATGGTATGCACCGTCAGGATCATGTCCGCCTCGGTGGTCGAGATATGCTTCTCGTACCCGTAGATCGTCTGATTGCGCTTCTTCACCCAGTAACCATCGTGATCCGCATTCGGATGTGCCTGTTGCTTGGCCGCATGATAAACCGCCTCCAATTGAACCTCCTCCACACGGCGCTCTGTACGATCTTCCGTAACCACCACACGACCTCCGCCATTCGGAGAATACGGGCTTGCGTCAGACTTGCATCCACAATCGCGCCGACCGTTACAGCCGTCCTGCGCGACTGCAATTGATCGTTAACCGCCTCCAGTAAATCATCCCACGCACCCAGAGATACCAAGCGAGTGCGAAAATGACTCAGTGTACTATGATTTGGAACCAGCAGCGCTAAACCGCAAAAATGCCGTGCACTCGGCGTATCCTATACGTAGTACTCAAGCTCCTGATCCGATAACTTGAGCCACTGACACATCAAAAGCATCTTGAACAACAACTGTGGAGCATACGCCTTCTGACCCCAAACCCGCTGTCCCACCGGGTAGACCTTCAACAGCAGTTGCGTGATCAATCCCAGTTCATCACCCGGGTTAACTCCACATAAAAAAAGACCGCTTGATGACAAAACATCATCATTTGTAATTGCTACGTAATATTTGTGTAAATTAGTCTTTGGGTCTTTTGTCTTAGGGGGTATTGAAGACCGCATTTTTATTTTACGCAAAGCCCAAGGGACGCCCCAAGCCCCAACTAACTCTGGGGTATTCCCCCAACTTAATTTCCAGAAAAATGGCAGCATACATTTACTCTCTTTTTCACACAGCTATAAAGTTTAGAACTGGACTCTTTATAGTTTTGCTTCTTTCGTTGTTTTACCAAGATGTGACTGCACAGACCATTATCAGAGGAACAGTTATATCTGATGACACCGAGGAGCCACTAGCCGGAGTCTCGGTTGTGATTGATGGCGCATTTATTGGCACCGTCACAAATCAAGACGGTCAGTATGCCATTGAGCTTCAAACGGAGAATGATGTACTGGTATTCTCTTTTGTGGGATTCCGAACACAACGCCATGCGATGAGTCCAGGTATTACACAGGTGGACATCCGATTACTGCTTGATGTTGTCCAGATGGAAGAAATCAGCATCGTTGGCGAAGAGGCACGAATCTTTGCCAGCAATGTCGTTGCAGCTCCCATGATACGCCAGCAAACCCCGATGATGAACCTGACCTCGGTCGTAGATAATCTTCCTGGTGTATCCGTTCAGGAAGGAGATGCCTACGGCATGGATGACTGGTCGAGCAATATTGCCATGCGTGGATTTCAGGTTACGATCAATGATTCCCAGATTGGAACGACAATTGATGGCTTCTCCAATGGTACCTCGGATTACTGGAGTGGCTCAAAATCAAATCGATATATTGACATTCTAAATCTGGGCAGTGTCGAAGTCTCACAGGGCACTGCGGACATTGCATCTCAATCGGTTGAAGCACTTGGAGGCACTTTTAACTATATCACAAGTGAACCCGAACTTGAGCGGCGCTATACAGCTTCGGCAACCATGGGCGAACATGGTGGCAAGCGAGCTGCCATGCGCGTTGACACCGGACCTCTGTTCAGGAAAAATGCACGTGCCTGGGTAACAGCACTTCGTCAGGAAGGGACAGACTGGATGCAGGGAGCGGCAGAAAATGAACGTGAACATCTTGCTGCAAAATTTGTCTCCACGATTGGCTCTTTGAATCTTTCCAGTTACTTCTCCTATGACGAAATCGCGGAGGATGTATATCAGCGGCTTTACAGTGATGCAGACTTTCGGGCAAACCCACGATGGGACCGCCTGATTGGAGACTGGACCGGTGTCCCTTATTTGAACCAATTCTACCGACGTGGCTGGAGAACACACCGCAGGAACACCTTCGGATATATCAAGACAGACTGGATGACCAGTAAAGGACTTTCTTTTACAACAGGAATCTATGCTCATCGAAATCGAGGCAGAGGAGACTGGCTTCCTCCGTATATCGTTGATATTACAGACGATCAGGGTGGACCAGAGTCAGAACTGAGCGGGGGATCTCCCGTTCGTGGTGGATCACAGATCGGGTTGATTCGCTTTGTTGGTAGAGATGGTGCGGCAGTTGATCCCGAACCCGGATGCACATCGTCTTACATCTACAATTATTATGGTGCCAGCGGTCCAGAGGTTGATCCTGCCTGTCATCCGGGTGCGACCGCCGTTCAATCATTCCGTCATAGCCACTATGGGAAAGATCGTATTGGAATTACGGTGGACCAAGAATGGGTGACGCTCATCGGATCAGCTGGAAGTACACTACGCTCTGGGATCTGGTACGAGCGCTCCAAACGTCTTCTTGGAAGAGACTGGCATCGCATCCTTGATCCTTCTCTTAATTTTCAGTTTGACGAGCGGGCGTACTGGCATCAATACGACTGGGAATTCCCGCAGAGCGTTTTCAGGTGGTATGTGGAAGAAACTATTTACATTGGCCCCATAACAGCCCGTGCAGGCATCCGGCAATTCTTTGTTGAACTGTCTCGCACCGACTTATTTAACATGGATCCAGATATTACCGCGGAGTCCGACTCAGATCTACTCTTTTCTGGCGGGATTACATATGAGTCGCCAATTGAAGGATTACGGTTCTTTGGTGGCTTCTCTGAAAACTTCAGATCATTCAGCTCTGCATTGCTGGAAGTTCCCGGACGAAGCCTTGATGCATTGGAGCCGGAGACATCTTCAAATATTGATGTAGGGGTACAGTATTCTGGAGATCGGGTTGCCCTGAGTGCAACCCTGTATGCCGTAGACTTTGAGAATCGCATTGTCTTCCTTGGTCCACAAACCACAGCAGGGCCAAACTACCTCATTCCAGGCGGAGGAGCCTATTTCAACGCAGGTGGTTTGGACACACGTGGATTGGAGCTTTCAGCTACGATCCAGCTACCATACAAAATATCTCTCTATTCAGCTTATACACGCAATAACTCGGAATACGTCGGCAGTGGCGACTCAATCTTAGACGAAGGACAGGGGACGTTACCGGGAACAGATGTCACGGGTGTACCTGATCAGCTTTGGGTTTTCTCGGTTGATCGTTCGGCCCCACTAAGTACAGGCTTCTCTGCGAAATACACATCTCCACGCCGTGTAAGCCTGACAGATGACTGGTACACAGATGCCTACTGGATGGTAGATGCCTACATCAGTGTGTCAGGAGAATCTTTGGGACGGCTATTCCGATCAACGGAATTTACGCTGGTTGCAAATAACCTGTTTGATCAAGCTTATCTGTCTGCGATCACGGAGAATGCTGCATGGTTAGGGAGCAAACGGACCGTCTCAATGACGACGACGATTACGTTTTAATTTTTGCAGAGGAATTATATAGACTAGTGGGACTAAGCCCCACACTGGGGCTAGTGTTTAATCTTGATAAATGCCACTTAAGTAAACGTATGCATCTCTATCAGCCTGTGGATAAAGTCTTTCAGTAGATTGAGCAATACTTTTCTGGTTCATTTTTGACGATTCAGAGGGTAAATCAGGATGAAGAATCTAAGAATTGATGGTTCACGGTAGACGTTTTGTGTATTTCGAACCAACGACTACTCCCTGTTTCTATGAACATACTTTATCCACGGATTGCTATAGCTAACTCAAAATTCTTGGTACTGTTTTGCTCTAGGTAATGACCTGCGTGCATAAAGTTTCGAAGGTCTCGAATCATATTAACTAGGATTCTAGAATTCAACCTATCGTTGGTTCCTATTCCAATTGATCGGATTCATGTTCCAGATCAATCGGATGGGATGTTCCAGTTCCAGCGGAATACCCAGTTCGGGGGGTATTCATGCTTGAAGTCAGGGAAATAATGTTTTATCTGCAAGGGGTTCAGCCAAATTTACCAAAGAGTGCGCCTCTTGAAAATTAATTCCGAGTCACTGATGCGGTTGCTTTCGTCTGGCGTTCCGTACACTTCGCGACTCTACCCCCAAGAGCGATCGACCATTCAGCGAGCTTCATGCGATCCCATTGAAGCAACTAATCAGGTGGTTCTACCGCGAATATTGCGGATAGAGATCTAAACCTCCATGGAAAAAGAGGATAGCGCTTCGGAAGTTCTCGAATTTTCTGTATCCTCTTGCAACGGTTTTGATTTCTTGGATCTTGCCGTTGATTCGTTCTGTTCTGGCGTTGGACTGTTCATTGCAAAGTGCATTGCAGCCGCCTTCTCGGTGTCGTTCAAACCTCTCGGCGATCTAGATGAGCTCCTTTACGGCCTCCTCGTTCACCTGCTCAAGCCAGAGTTCAAAGTACTTTTTTGCATCCGCGAAAGTGCGGCATCGAAAGATGGCCTTGAAGTCCTCTCTGAGCCTCCAGGCAATGCTGACTTGCAAGTTCAATTTCTGGATGGCCTGGAAAATATCTTCCTGATTTACAGTGCGGTTTGCTTCGTTTTTCAGGAGCGCGTAACGGCTATGTTTGAGCGCATCGTGCTGCTTGACCTCGCGTCTGCGCACTTGATCGATCGCTTTGTTGAGAGACTGGACCAAATGAAAACGATCATGGATCAGCGTGGCGTTCGGGAACAGCTCTGTGACGCAAGAAATGTAGGTTTTCCACATATCGGTCGTAATGGTCTGGATTTCATCCCTTAGATCCCCCAGACGCCCCTGTAACAGGGCCTTCACACTGTTTTTGTCACCTCCCTGTCCCACATCAAGCACCACGCCCCGTTCGGAATCACTCACCACCATCGCATACTTATGGCCGCGATGAATCGCCTTCTCATCCACATTCACATGCAAAATGCCTTGCAGCGCATGTCTGCGTTCCCCACTGCGGTGCAGGATGCGATTCACCACATCAAACTTGCAACGAAGCAACTGCGCCGTCTTTGTTTGATTCTTCGTCGCTTGCAGCAATCGAATCGTCCAGGATTCAAAGGCTTCCGTATAGCGCTGCGAAGCACTTGACCAGGGAACCGCAATCGTATTCACCCCCATAGAAGACTTCACACGAGGTACCCGGCAGTGGACAAAACATTGAAACTGAAACCAGTCCAGATGCCGCCAACACCGCTCCTTACGGTGATCATACAATGTCCCCGTCTCCCCGGTCTTCGGGCAGATCAACGCACGACCCGAATGCGAAATGTAGATGTCAATCCGTTGAACTTTTGCATCCAGATCCATCCGATCAATCTTCCAATCGCTACCTAATTGTAAGCTGTGACGCACCGAAATATCTGGTACTGGTTCCATGAAATGGATAAATTTGGTGAGAACAAAAAATAATCATTCCACACGAATTGCGGTAGTACCAATCAGGTTATGCTACTCAAGTCCTGCACCGCCCGTTCGAAGAACGTTTGGCGGTTAGTTGTTTGATGCGGCAGCTTCAAGTTCCTCTAGGGAGGGAATCAAGTCTTGTGAGACCCATCCGAATTCTGGATTGATCTCGAGGGCCCGCTCGAAAGCGTTTCGGGCATCTGAAAGATCTCCTCGATCCATGTAAACGATTCCGAGTCGTGCATAGACTTCATCGTGTCCCCAGGAGGGCGAGAAGGGGTCGTCAATGACTTCTTCGGCAAAGAGGCGTGCTGCTTCTTCAAATGCCCCCTCAGCACGATCTTGATTCCCCCCTAAAATCCCAGGAAGGGCGTAGTCAAGAATTCCACCCATTAAGATTACTCTGGGGTTCTGTGGTTCCAGTTCCAAGGCTTTGGCTCTGGACCGCCGGTACTTGCGGCTTAAGCCTATGGCTCTCAGTGGTCTCACAGAAATTTTGTGCATATATGCGCTGGAGAGCAGATTCCATCCATCTGCAAGCGTAGGATCTAACTCAATGACCGTTTCCATATGTTCAATGGCAGAGTTGATATGATTGACGAGCTCGCGTTTTCGCCCAGGTTCACGACCTTCTGTAATCATATTGGCCAGAGAACCGGATGCAGCTCCCGCATAATAATGAGCCCAGATTGCAAGGTTATCATCTTCGGTGATCTGCTCCAGGATTCCACGCGCTTCCAGAACTTGGTCAAAATCCCGACTATTTGATCCGCTATCAAGTAGCGCCATCCCTTTGAGAAGTTTTTCTTCGGTGGATTGCGCCTGCGTTGCTACACTAAACAGAAAAAGGCTGACAAGAACGACAGTTCCCAGATAAGGCATTTTATTGGTATATAATTCCCATTATTTTCGCACTTTTTTAGATAGTAGATACATCCAAGTTTTTTAATTTTTGGGTTCTACCGCGAATATTATGGATAGACGCGAGTATTATGGATAGAGATCTAAACCTCCATGGAAAAAGAGGATAGCGCTTCGGAAGTTCTCGAATTTTCTGTATCCTCTTGCAACGGTTTTGATTTCTTGGATCTTGCCGTTGATTCGTTCTGCTCTGGCATTGGACTGTTCATTGCAAAGCGAATTGCAGACGCCTTCTCGGTGTCGTTCAAACATCTCGACGATCTAGATGAGTTCCTTTACGGCCTCTTCGTTCACCTGCTCAAGCCAGAGTTCAAAGTACTTTTTTACATCCGCGAAAGTGCGGCATCGAAAGATGGCCTTAAAGACCTCTCTTCGCCTCCAGGCAATGCTGACTTGCAAGTTCAATTTCTGGATGGCCTGGAAAATATCTTCCTGATTTGTGGTGCGGTTCGCTTCGTTTTTCAGGAGCGCGTAACGGCTATGTTTGAGCGCATCATGCTGCTTGACCTCGCGTCTGCGCACTTGATCAATCGCTTTGTTGAGATACTGGACTAAATGAAAACGATCATGGATCAGCGTGGCGTTCGGGAACAGCTCTGTGACGCAAGAAATGTAGGTTTTCCACATATCGGTCGTAATGGTCTGGATTTCGTCCCTTAGATCCCCCAGACGCCCCTGTAACAGGGCCGTCACACTGTTTTTGTCGCGTCCCTGTCCCACATCAAGCACCACGCCCCGTTCGGAATCACTCACCACCGTCGCATACGTATGGCCGCGATGAATCGCCTTTTCATCCACACTCACATGCGAAATGCCTTGGTGCACGCGTCTGCGTTGCCCACTGCGGTGCAGGATGCGATTCACCACATCAAACTTGCACCGAAGCAATTGCGCCGTCTTTGTTTGATTCTTTGTCGCTTGCCGCAATCGAATCGTCCAGGATTCAAAGGCTTCCGTATAGCGCTGCGAAGCACTTGACCAGGGAACCTCGATCGTATTCACCCCCGCAGAAGACTGAACACATGGTACCCGGCAGTGGACAAAACATTGAAACTGAAACCAGTCGAGATGCCGCCAACATCGCTCCTTACGGTGATCATACAACGTCCCCGTCTCCCCGGTCTTCGGGCAGATCAACGGACGACCCGAATGCGAAATGTAGATACCAATCCGTTGAACTTTTGCATCCAGATCCATCCGATCAATCTTCCAATTGCTACCTAATTGTAAGCTGTGACGCACCACAATATCTGGTACTGGTTCCGTGAAATGGATGAATTTGGTGAGAACAAAAAAATAATCATTCCACACGAATTGCGGTAGTACCAAATTTTGTATGCTCTTCATCACATATCAGGTCCTCGAAACAGGCGAAAAATAATGCAAGTATAGATAATTGCGAGTTTTCGTGCATAATCGGAGACTGTTTCTTTGTTGAAAAAACTATGCTCAACATCAGAATCAGCGTCGGTGGATGCCGCAGGGATTCTTCAGATAGCCTACTCGGACAAAAGTCGTTATCCGGGATGCCGTATCAGGTCTAAAATTGCATCAGCATTTTCCACTACAGAGACACACCACGTTTCCAAGGGATGAAGTCGTTTTGCCCCAAGCGCTCAGAAGCAGGAATCAGATCTCCACTTGCGATCCGCATAACCGAGTCGAGAATTTGCTCGCCCACAGATTCAATGGTTTCCCGGCCGTCCAGGATACCTCCAGCATCTAAGTCGATCAGGTCGGGGATACGATCAGCAAGTGCTGAATTGCTACTAATTTTGGCAATCTGTGCGACGGGGTTGCCTGTCGGAGTTCCCATCCCCGTGGAGAAGAGAATGATCTGGGCGCCTGCACCGGCGATGGCAGTCGTCGATTCAACATCGCCGCCAGGTGTACACAGAAGGTTCAGTCCAGACATAGTCACATATTCAGGGTAGTCAAGAACCGCTGTAATGGGAGATGTGCCTCCTTTTCGTGCAGCGCCCGCGCTCTTCATTGCATCGGTCAATAATCCATCCCGGATATTTCCTGGGGATGGGTTCATATCAAAGCCGGACCCAACCGCTTCCGCCAAAGCCGAATAAGATTCCATCAAGTGCACGAAGCGTTCCGCGATTGAGGTATGGGTACATCGGTCAATCAATGATTGCTCTTGGCCGCAGAGCTCTGGAAATTCTCCCAGAATAGCACTGCCACCAAGTGCGACAAGCAAATCAGTAGTGTACCCCATAGCCGGATTTGCCGTAATCCCGCTGAATCCATCTGAGCCTCCACACTCTAAGCCTAACGTGAGTTTACTCAGTGGGGCGGGGGCTCGGCGAAGCTGGTTAGCCTTTTGCAAACCGGCAAACGTATCGTTAATTGCCTTTGTGATCAGGCTGTCGGTGCTGGCGAAGGACTGCTGCCGGAATATGTGGAGAGGCTTATCGAATGCCGGGTTACGCTTACGCACCTCTTCCATCAATAAATTCAACTCGGCATTCTCGCATCCAAGACTCAGTATGGTTGCACCGCACACATTCGGGTGGTTCAGGTATCCCGCCAAAAGCCCACAAAGGGACCGGGCATCCTGCCGGGTTCCACCACAGCCCATTTGATGGGTGAGGAATCGTATCCCATCTATATTCTCAAATAGTGGCGTGGATCTAACGGGTGCTAGATCTGTCTTAGTAGGCGGCTTCCCGGTGCGGTGGGTATGGACCAGGGCGGCGACCAGCCGCCGGTATGTGGAAACTACTCCATATCCCAGCTCATCCTCAAATGCGCGTCGAAGGACATCAATATTCCGGTTCTCGCAGAATACCATCGGGATCACAATCCAGTAATTCGCCGTACCCACTTGGCCGTCCGTGCGATGATATCCCTGGAATACCGTGGTTGCCCATTTTGAGACATCCGGGGGATCCCAGGCCCAAGGCACATCTCTCACATGATATGCGGAGGTATCGTGGATGAGATCTCTCTGATTTAATCGGTCACCAGAGCATAGATCACGCAGGGCTTTCCCCACAGTGACACCGTACATCAAGACGGGTTCCGACACTTTGATAGATTGGGTTACAACCTTTTGCTTTGCCGGCACGGGAGCTTGCGTTATACAATTGGGCAGAGCCTCCACGCCTGCTGGCATAGAGGTCAGAGCAACTGCGACATTGTCACTTGGGTGGATCTGCAGCACACGCGCAGACATTATTGCAAATAAGAATGGTCGCCAACGTTGATTTTTTTATGCATACCGGCAACGGCACTGTTTGCCCCAATCATAGATTCATGCAGGACGGAGCCCTGAACACGTGCAGATTCAAAAATGATACTGTCCCGGATGATGGAGTCCGTTACACGAGCATCGGCTTCCACACTCACGTAAGGGCCGATAACGGAGTTCTTCACGACCGCATCTTCGGCGATGTATACAGGCTCATGGACGATTGAATTCATGCAACCGGGCCTGGCCGCAGTCTGCGGTTCACGATCAAGCAGGTATCGGGTCGTATCCATAAATGCATCCAGTGTCCCACAGTCCAACCATGCATTCACCGCAGCGGTCCGAAAGATTAGCCCCTGCTTTAACATCCCGTCAAAGGCATCCGTCAGATAGTATTCTCCACCCTTGCCACAGATATTATTGTCAAAGAGTACTAGGATTGCTGCCCGCAGTTTTTCCAACTGTCTGACGTAGTAGATGCCGATCAGTGCCTCGTTGGAAATGAATTCTTTCGGTTTTTCCACGAAGGCGGTAACTTGGTCCCCCTCCCGTACGGCAACCCCAAACCTGCTGGGATCCTCTACTTCCCTGATCCAGGCCACAACGTCACTGCCATGTAGATCATGAATGGGATCCATATCAAAGACCGTATCGGCATAGACGACAACACCTTCCCCCGTTAGAAAATCCTGTGCGCAGATGACCGCATGTGCGGTTCCTTTTGCCTCTTCCTGAATAATATAGTGTGCCTGGATACCATGCCGGTCACAAACAGAATCCAGGATGTCGTAGGCCTTGCGGTCAAACCCCGGTCCCAGGATGAAAACACCGTCCGTAACCGGGCGGGGCAGGGTGTGGGTGAATTTCTCCACAATACGTTCCACCATACATTGACCGCGTACGGTCATCAGTGGCTTCGGTGTGATAGATGACTGGGGGCGCAAGCGCTTGCCGTGCCCAGCCATAGGGATAATAAGCTTCACGGGTTAGTCAAGAATTAAGTTGCGATCAGGGCGTTCTTCCCAACGAATTTCATCCACCGGGTCCATTTTACCTCGTCCGGCATAGAGCCGATTGGGGCAGTTGATAACGAGTGCATCCGATGCGCCAGTATTTCGGTAAGCATGGATCACTCCGGGAGGAATCAGGACTGCTGTAGGGGATTTCACTCCGGTATCCAGTACCTGCCTGATTCCATGAGTCGGGGACTCTTTGCGATCATCCCACAGGTAGATCCGGAAGGATCCATTCAGAAATGCAAAAAGGTCGGTCTGGTAGCGATGTTCATGTGGGCCGCGGGTAATACCAGTACGTGTTAAAGAAACATAGGCCATTACGGGGTGGAATTCTTTTTCCAACTCATCATACCGGAAGATTTCTGACAGCCAGCCTCGCTGATCTGTATAGCGGGGCAGCGGCCGTACAATACAGTCTTGTACCACGCCCGTTCTCCAGTTCATTGTTCCTCAGTATTCAATGTAGGATAGACAAGGTCCCGTGCAAGCTGATTCGCCTCATGCCAGCCCTCAAGGGTTCCCGCATCTCCCCACCAGCCCTCCAATATGCCATAAGTTAAGGTACTATGTTTGACATAAGCGGAATTCAGATCACTGACTTCGTATTCGCCACGCCGACTCGGGGAGAGAGTGCGGATAAAGTCGAACACCTGTGCATCATAGAAATAAAGTCCCGTCACCGCATACTGGCTCGGTGGAGATTTAGGTTTTTCCATGATTTCGACGATCTCTTCTCCTTGGAAGCAGGGAACCCCATAGCGTTCAGGGTCCGGGACGGCTTTCAAGAGAATACGTGCGCCATCTTTCTGGCGACGAAACAAATCAACCTCACGAGTCAGACTGTTTTCCAGGATGTTGTCCCCAAGGGCAACCAGAAAGGGCTTGCCACCGGCAAAATGCTCACATAACCCCAGCGCCTGCGCAATGCCGCCTGGCTGATCCTGAACACGGTACGTCAGGTCAAGCCCCAGGGTCCTTCCACTTCCGAGGAGATTCACAACATCTCCCATGTGTTCAGGGCTGGTAACTACGGCAACCCGCCCAATGCCGGCTTCCCGGAGTCGCATGAGCGGGTGGTAAATCATTGGATATTTTCCCACCGGAAGTAAATGCTTGTTGGTAACTTTCGTAAGAGGGTACAATCGACTTCCTGTGCCGCCGGCAAGGACGATCCCGTTCAGGGGCTCATGCATGTGCAAAAAGTGCAGTTTAGGGCGAGGTCAAGGTTGTATCCGAGCTTTGATCCGCTTAGTGAAGATCCTGTTCCCATCGGAGGTCCTCCTGAACCATTTCCTGGATCATGTCCTCAAAAGTGGTGGTTGGTTTCCAGCCGAGCTCCTTCCATGCAAGAGAGGGATCTCCCCGTAAATGATCTACTTCAGCGGGTCGATAATAGCGGGGATCAACCTCGACAAGGATACGTCCGGTTTTTTTGCAGTGTCCCTTTTCATCCTTTCCGATACCCTTCCATTCCAGAGGCAGTCCCGCTTCTGCAAAGGCCAGTGAGCAGAGGGTTCGTACCGAGGTGGCTCGTCCGGTTGCTAGTACATAGTCACATGGAACCTCCTGTTGTAGCATCCGCCACATCCCCTTTACATAATCACGTGCATGTCCCCAGTCTCGCTTGGCATCAAGGTTTCCAAGGTACAGCTTTTGATCAATCCCGAGCTGGATTCGTGCTGCGGCCCGGGTGATTTTACGAGTCACAAACGTCTCCCCACGCAGTGGGCTTTCATGATTGAAAAGAATTCCGTTACAGGCATACATACCGTAGGCTTCTCGGTAGTTGACCGTGATCCAGTAGGCATAGAGCTTGGCAGCACCATAGGGGCTTCGGGGGCGGAACGGGGTTGTTTCGGATTGAGGGGGCGGCGCGTTGCCGAAGAGTTCGCTAGTGGATGCCTGATAAAATCGAATTTGGTCGGTCATACCCAGGATGCGAACCGCCTCCAGCAACCTTAAAACCCCGACCGCGTCGGCATTTGCCGTATATTCAGGGGTGTCAAAGCTGACCTGTACATGGCTCTGTGCGCCCAGATTATAGATTTCATCCGGTTGCACTTCCTGCACAATACGAATCAGATTAGTCGAATCGGTCAGATCCCCGTAGTGGAGTCGGAACCGTGCTTGGTCAATATGCGGATCCATGTACAGATGATCAATCCGCTGTGTATTAAAGAGACTCGCACGGCGTTTTACACCATGAACGGTGTATCCCTTGTCCAGAAGGAGTTCAGAGAGATACGCACCATCCTGACCGGTCACACCGGTAATCAAGGCTGTTTTATTCTTCATTGGCATTGGGACTTATACCACGTATACGTCTTGTGAATCCCTTTCTGTAGTGAGGTTGGAGCCGTCCAACCCAACTCGCTCAAGCGCGAAACGTCAACAAGCTTCCGCGGGGTGCCATCCGGCTTGGAGGAGTCAAAATCAAGTGCACAGTCTGTACCCATCACCTGCTGAAGAAGCTTGCATAGGTCGGAAATACTGAGATCCTTCCCACAACCCACATTCAGCATGGAATCGGGAGCGACGCGCAAAAGCTCTTCTTCCGGTGTTTGTAGCACGAATACACAGGCATCTGCCATGTCTTCACTGTAGAGAAATTCCCGGCGAGGAGTTCCAGAGCCCCAGACAGAGATTCGCCCTTTACCAGATGTATGCGCTTCATGAAGCTTTCGCATGAGTGCCGGCAGCACATGACTGGAAGCGAGGTCAAAGTTGTCCCCCGGTCCATAGAGATTTGTTGCCATGACCGTCACAAAATCACAGCCGTGCTGACGCCGCAGTGCCTGACATTGAACGACACCGGCAATCTTGGCGACCGCATACCATCGGTTCGTCGTCTCAAGCGACCCGCTAAGTAAAGCCGTTTCCTTCAGGGGTTGTTCCGCCTCCCGGGGATAAATGCAGGTGCTCCCAAGAAAAAGCAGGCGCTTTACGCCGGTATTTTTTGCGGCATCCAGGACATGGTTCTGGATCGAGAGATTATCCCCCAGAAAGTCCGCCGGATACTCGTCATTGGCAAGGATTCCCCCAACCCGTGCAGCGGCCAGAATTACGAATTCTGGCCGCTCTTTTTCAAAGAAGTGGTTGACCGAACGTTGGCATCGAAGATCCAGTTCTTTGCTTGTGCGCCGCAGCAAATTCGTGTATCCATTTGTACGGAGCTTCTTCACCAGTGCACGCCCAAGCAGTCCTCTGTGCCCGGCTACATAAATGGATGTATCCCGATGTTTCAGATGCATGGATCAGGGCGCCTGCCCGATTTTCTCAAGAACATAGACAAGTGTGCGTCGCAGACCTTCTTCCCGGTCCACCTTGGGACTCCAATCCAGGAGCCTGCTAGCCAGAGAGATGTCCGGTCGACGGCTTTTAGGGTCATCTTCAGGGAGCGGGTCATGGGTAATCGTACTTGTACTGTCGACCAGCGCAATAATTTCTTTTGCAAACTCAAGGATGGAAATTTCATCGCAGCACCCAATATTTACCGGAGAGGTTACATTGCTGTAGAGCAGCCGTACGATCCCCTCAATGGTGTCGTCCACATAAGTAAATGAGCGGGTTTGTTTGCCCGTTCCGTGGACGGTGATCGGTTCTCCACAGAGCGCCTGACGCATAAACGCCGGGAGTGCTCTGCCGTCATTGAGGCGCATACGGGGGCCATACGTATTGAAGATGCGTACGATCCGAGTCGGTACATTGTGATGGCGGTGATAGGCCATTGTGATCGCTTCCGCGAACCGTTTTGCCTCATCATAGACCCCACGCAACCCAACCGGGTTGACATTCCCCCAGTACGTCTCTTTCTGAGGATGTGTGTTCGGATCTCCATAGACCTCGCTGGTGGATGCTAAAAGGAAGCATGCATTCTTTGCTTTGGTCAGTCCAAGAGCATTATGTGTTCCCAGAGCCCCAACCTTGAGTGTCTGGATCGGAAGGCGCAGATAATCAATCGGAGATGCCGGGCTCGCGAAATGGAGTACATAGTCGAGCGGTCCCTCAATAGTGATGTACTCGGTCACATCATGCTCAAGAAAGCTGAAATGTGGGTGCCCGGCCAAATGTGAGATATTATCGGGCGATCCGGTCAGGAAATTGTCCATACAGACCACCTCATGCCCGTCGTTAAGCAGCCGGTCACATAGATGAGACCCAAGAAAGCCAGCGCCACCGGTGATTAAAGTTCGCAGCATCAACGACGACAGATGAATCCTAAGCTATGCAATGCCATATCCATTGTACCCGAATTTACGACTTGGTGCTTAGGAATTTGATCAAAGAGGAGCAAGTTTTTGCGGAGATGTCTCACGGATCAGTGCACGTGCCAGTGCATGGGCAGGGTCAATCAGGGGGATGCCCTTGGCATGGGAGACAGCGAGCGGGAGCTCTGTGCATCCCAGAATGACGGCCTCCGCACCTCTATCATGGCAGTGATCCACCGCGGAGAGTACCATTGCTCGCGCCTTATCCGTGACAGGGGCAGACTGAGCCTTGATTCCAAATTCGGGGTCAAAGATAGCTCGGTGAACCACCTGCTCTGCCACCTCATCAGTAGGCATTACGGGTATATAGCCGGCATCTTCCAGTGCAGATCGGTACAGGCCTAGGCGATGAACGCTCAGCGTGGATAAACATCCAATTCGCGTCATATCCGGCAAGATTTCCTGGATGTGGCGGACGGTCTCCTGGATAAGGTGCAGGATGCGGATGCCTTTTGATAACTGTGTCAATTCTTTAAAAATTTGCGGAGCATGCGCAGAATTGCAGGGGATCCCCGCGACCTGAACCCCCAGACTGGAAAGCTCACGGGCAACCGAGGCAATCGCAATCCCCGGATTCTCAAGCGACTCTCCAAAGACGTAGGCGCTCCGATCTCCAATCAGATGGCCATAGGACAGTAGTGCCATCGGAAGATGATCCTGATCCGTAACAGCCCGTGTTTGCGCAATTACTTTTGCGGCTAGGTCAAGTCCTGCTTGCGGGCCCATTCCCCCAATAATGCCGATAACTGGATTTTTCATCAAATTTTCATGACAATTTACGCAAAGGAGTGCAGGATTCTTGTTATCTTTGCAGTTTTCTAACACGAAGTGGGATCGTTATACGTAATTGCCCGGTCGTCTAATGGCAGGACAGCGGCCTTTGGAGCCGTCGGTGGAGGTTCGAGTCCTCCCCGGGCAACCTCCTCTGTTCCAATACAATACACAAATTAATGTCATACCAGGAACCCCCCGTTGGAATCTTCACGGGCAGCAGTAACCCCGCGCTCGCGGAAAAGATTGCTGAAGCTTACGGTCAATCACTCGGAAAGCTGCAGCGTGTCGTGTTTTCGGATGGAGAATTATACGCAAAATATCAGGAGTCTATCCGGGGGAGAGACCTGTTCATCGTACAGAGTACGTATCCGAATGCAGACAACTGGATGGAGTTATTACTCCTGATTGATGCAGCCAAACGTGCCTCTGCCGAACGGATCAATGCCGTCATCCCTTACTTCGGATATGCCCGTCAGGAGCGAAAGGATCAGCCGAGAGTTCCCATTGCTGCTAAGCTCATGGCGGACCTCCTTCAGACCGCCGGAATCAATCGATTGCTCACCATGGATCTGCATGCATCACAGATTCAGGGATTTTTTAATGTTCCCGTGGATCATTTGTATGCCTCAGCAGTATTCGCGGGCTATCTTCAAAAGATTCAGTTGACGAACTTGGTGGTTGTCGCACCGGACGTGGGAGCGATCAAGATGGCCCGCGCCTATGCCAATCGACTGGATGCAGATCTTGCAGTCATTGATAAGCGCAGACCCCATCCGAATGAAGCAGAGATCATGAATATTATTGGTGAGGTTAAAGAACGTAATGTGCTTTTGATTGACGACATCATTGATACTGCCGGAACACTTACCAATGCCGCGAACTCTCTCAGAGACGCCGGAGCGCATGAAATCATGGCTGCATGCACGCACCCACTATTGTCAGGAAAGGCCTATGAACGGGTTGAGGCTTCTGTTTTGAGTAAGCTCCTGGTGACCGATAGTGTGCCACTCAAGCGGAATTCTGACCGTATTGAGGTGGTCAGTGTTGCTGAGATGTTTGCAGATGCTATTCAGCGTATCTCCACGGACGACTCTGTTTCTACATTATTTAATTAGTTAGTTCTAGAATCCATGAATGTGATTTCGATTTCAGCACAGGCACGTACAACTGGCAAAGCTTCTGCCAGAGCAGCGCGCAGACAAGGGAATGTTCCTTGTGTTCTTTATGGGCGTCATGTGGATGCACATCCTTTTGTGACGAGTGAACGTAGCCTGCATCCACTCATTTTTACGGACCGGACGCACATTGTGAACGTCAGCCTTGGGGACGATTCCTGGGAGTGCATCGTGAAGGATGTAACGTATCATCCGGTCACGGATCGTCCCATACATGTTGATTTCCAAGCACTCCAGGCAGGCGAGAAAGTGACGCTTGCCATCCCGCTCAATTTTATTGGAGTATCCGTAGGACAGTCAAAGGGTGGATCGCCCCAGTTTGTCCTCAATGAGTTGCTCGTCAGCTGTTTCCCGCGGGATATTCCGGCGCGGATTGATATTGACGTGAGCGAAGTGGACATTGGGGACTCTATTTATCTGCGTGATCTTGAGGAGGAGGCCCTGGAGTTTCTTGCACCGGAGGATCAGATTTTGATGACGGTCATGCGTCCACGTACTGTGGAAGAGGAAAAAGAGGTGGATGCGGAAGTTGGGGAAGAGGAAGAGGAAGAGGAGGTTGAGGAATAGGTACCAGACAAACCGGTTCCGGCTTTTTAATGCCACAGAAACAGTGCGTAATTCTTGGGTTGGGTAACCCAGGCCCGGAATACGAAGGAACACGCCATAACGTCGGTTACGAAGTGATTGACCGGATCGCAGAGCGCTGCAGGATTACCTTGCGCCCCCACTCCCGAACGAATTCGGTTGCGGGGAAAGGGCGCTGGCGGGGACACGCCTTTACCGTCGCAAAACCCCAAACCTGGATGAACCGAAGTGGGGATTCCGTCCGTAGCTTTCAGCGATACATGCGACTCAGCGGCCGGGAGTTTCTGGTTGTCATGGATGACCTGTATTTACCTGTCGGCACGTTAAGGCTGCGTCAACTTGGGAGTGCAGGAGGGCATAATGGGATGCAGAATATTATTGATGCCCTCGGAGACGAGAATATTTCAAGGCTGCGTATCGGGATCGGAGAAGAATTTAAGCGGGGCAGGCAGAAGGATCATGTGCTCTCCTCTTTTGACCAGAAAGAGAGAGAAACGATCAACCCCACACTTGACTATGCACGAGACGCAGCCCTGACGTTTATTGCAGAAGGGATTGTACCCGCGATGAATCGTTTTAATCGTCGCCCCCGGACTTCTGAAAAGCAATCAGAGGAAACTTCCGGGTGAGCCCAGTCGTCATGAACTACTAAACCTTTAGGTGGTCGTGCAAATTATGAGTTCTTTACTTACACGGCCCGTTTGAATTTCTATACATATGCAATCTATTCCTCTAATCCTTTTGGTGTGTGCCTGTGGTGCGGTGGCACTCATATTTGCCTGGATGCGGGCACGATGGATATCCAGACAAGATCCGGGTACGGAACAAATGGTCACGATTGCCGGGCATATTGCCCGGGGAGCGCAGGCATTCCTGAACCGGGAGTATCGTGTCATTGCCGTCTTTGTTTTATCTGTGGCAGCTATTTTGGTCTTTACCGGTTTGTTAAGTGATTCAGATACAGGGCAATCTCCAATGGTTGCTGTATCCTTCTTTGTCGGCGCATTTTGTAGTGGTGCCGCAGGATTCATTGGCATGCGTGTCGCCACAAAGGCGAATGTCCGTACCACCAATGCGGCACGAACCGGTCTGGCTCCTGCACTGGACATCGCTTTTTCTGGCGGTCTAGTCATGGGACTCTGCGTAGTAGGATTGGGAATTCTGGGGCTTGGCGGACTGTTTTTGGCCTATAGCGAGTTGACGGATTGGACCACGGTTCGAGTGATTGAGGTGATTTCTGGATTTTCGCTCGGCGCCTCATCCATTGCGCTTTTCGCTCGCGTCGGAGGAGGGATCTATACCAAGGCCGCAGATGTGGGGGCCGACCTCGCCGGTAAGGTCTATGAAGGGATTCCAGAAGATGATCCCCGGAACCCCGCTACGATCGCCGACAATGTAGGAGATAACGTGGGGGATGTTGCCGGCATGGGTGCCGATCTTTTTGAAAGCTATGTCGGTTCCATCATTGGAGCAATGGTACTTGGGACCGGATTCTTGGCGGTATTTGAGGGGTCTGGTGCGGCTCTGGGAAGCATCAGTGCGGTACTTCTTCCTCTGGTTCTCGGGGCTGTCGGGATTCTCGTCTCCGTAGTAGCATCCTATTTTGTCCGCGTCAAAGAAGGGGGGAACCCCCAGAGAGGATTAAACTTGGGCGAATTTGGTGCAAGTGCAGTCATGGCCGTGGCTGCATTTTTTGTGATCTCTTGGATGTTGCCAGGTGAGTGGACCGCAACGACAAGTATTGTCGGTGAACGGGTTTATACAGCGTTGGGGGTATTTCTTGCCATGCTGATCGGCTTGGCAGCAGGCGTGTTGATTGGCTTGGCGACAGAGTATTTCACTGCCACCACGACGCAGCCTACCCTGCGGATTGCAAAGCAGAGCGTCACAGGTGCGGCAACGAATATTATTTCCGGCCTAGGAACCGGTATGTATTCAACGGGAATTCCCGCGGTCGTACTGGCATTGGCAATTATTGGTGCTTTTAGTACGGCAGGTCTGTATGGGATTGCGATTGCGGCTGTTGGGATGCTATCGGTCACAGGAATTCAGTTGGCTGTAGACGCCTACGGCCCGATCAGTGACAATGCTGGCGGAATCGCTGAAATGACTCACCTCCCCGCCGAAGTGCGGGAGAGAACCGATAAGCTGGATGCTGTCGGGAATACGACTGCTGCCATCGGGAAAGGGTTTGCCATTGGTTCCGCGGCATTGACAGCGCTCGCGCTCTTTGCTGCATTCATGCAGCAGACCGGGCTTGAGACGATTAACGTGGCGCAGCCCAATATCCTCGCCGGGCTCCTGATTGGGGCAACACTGCCCTATGTATTCAGTGCAATGGCAATGGCTGCGGTCGGACGTGCGTCTGCCGATATGATTGTAGAAGTGGGAAGGCAGTTCAATGAGATTCCAGGGCTACGCGAAGGAACGGCTTCTGCCGAGTATGCCAAGTGCGTGGATATTTCAACGGCTGCCGCTATTCGGGAAATGGTCGCCCCCGGTCTGTTGGCGATTGCGCTCCCGGTTATTATCGGTTTTATCAATAAAGATATGTTGGGGGGGCTGCTGGTTGGAGTCACCGTGTCCGGGGTTCTATTTGCCATATTTCAGTCCAATGCCGGTGGCGCGTGGGATAACGCAAAGAAACGCATTGAAGGGGGAATGAATATTGATGGGGTGATGTTGGGCAAAGGCACCGAAGCACACAAAGCTGCGGTCGTTGGAGATACCGTGGGGGATCCATTCAAGGACACATCCGGTCCAAGTTTGAATATTCTGATTAAATTGATCGCAGTGGTTGCTCTTGTGATTGCACCGCTGCTGTAAATAAACAACTTGGGCGTTGATTGGTACGTTGGAGATGAGTCCAAAAATTTGATGTCATGGCAAAGGTTGAAGTCCCAATGCCCAAAATGGGCGAGAGTATTACCGAAGGAACCGTCATTGTTTGGCATAAGAAAGAGGGAGATCCGGTTGAGTTGGATGAGACGCTCCTGGAGATTGGGACCGACAAAGTAGATACGGATGTTCCTGCACCGGCGGCCGGAGTTGTCGGGAAAATTCTTGCTCCAGAGGGGGAGACCGTTCCCGTAGGACATGTGATTGCTGTGATTCATACCGAAGAGATGGCCCTGGAACCGGTGTTATCAGATTCCAGTCCGCCACCGTCGGCCGAGTCTGCGGTTGAGGATACCCCTGTCGTAATGCCGAAGATGGGCGAGAGCATTACCGAAGGGACAGTCATTTCTTGGCACAAGAAAGAAGGAGATCCTGTTGAACTTGATGAGACACTCCTGGAGATCGGGACCGACAAAGTAGATACCGATGTACCCGCCCCTGCTGCGGGGGTTGTGCGGGCAATCCTGGTGCCCGAAGGGGAGACGGTAGATGTTGGAACTACGATTGCCATTATCGGTGCGGAAGGCAGTGCAAGTGCTCCTGTAGAGGCATCGCCCTCTGACAGTGTATCGGCACCTGAGCCTGCGCCAGAGACTGAATCACCTGAGTCATCCGAGCCGGAGGGGACACGGCATTTAGAGGATGGGCGTTTTCTAAGCCCACTGGTTCGTAGCATTGCGGAGACCGAGAATGTTTCCAGAGAGGAACTAGCCGGCATCAAAGGCTCCGGGCGTTCTGGGCGAATTACAAAAAAAGACATCGTAGATCATTTAGAATCTCAAAAGGGCGCCCCCCCACCTAAACCGAAGAAGACGGTTGTGTCACCTGCCAGAAAAACGCCGGTTCCCCGGGATTCCGGTGGTAGAGGGGATCGGGTAGAAGTCATCCAGATGGATCGGATGCGTCAGTTGATTGCCGAACATATGACGAAGTCGCGGCGCACCGCTGCGCATGTGACCTCGTTTGCAGAGGTGGATGCAACGCGACTGGTCCGAATTCGGGAAGCCAATAAGGAGGCCTTTTATGCACGTGATAGTGTGAAGCTAACGTACGCCCCTTTTCTGATCTATGCTGCAGTAGAAGCACTTCGTGACTTTCCATTGCTCAACAGCTCTGTTGAAGGAGACAAGATTCTCATACGGAAAGACCATCACATCGGGGTTGCCGTCGCACTGGAGCAGTCAGGGCTGATCGTGCCGGTGATCCGCAATGCCGGGCGATTAAGCATTACCGGGCTTGCCCATGCAGCCAATGACCTAGCCCATCGTGCGCGAGCGTCGGAGTTGCTTCCAGATGACCTGCAAGGAGGCACCTTTACCGTGACTAACATAGGGTCACTTGGTTCTTTGATGGGAACTCCAATCATACTGCAACCTCAGGTTGCCATATTGGCAACCGGGACTATCATCAAACGTCCGGTGGTTGTCGAATATCCAGACCATGGTGATACCATTGCGATCAGGCATATGATGATCTTATCCTTGTCGTATGACCATCGTATTATTGATGGGGCGATGGGGGTTGCTTTTCTTCGCCGATGTTCAGAAGTGATTGAAAACCTGGATCCAGACATGGAGCTTTGAGACGGCGGAGTTGATATCTGGAGAATTCTCCCATGTTAAAAGATCGCGATCTGGTCAAGACCTTGACAACCGATGCGGTCCTTGCACGTGTGGATTTTTTTTTGAGCATGCTGGCACAAGATAGATCTCAAGCCACCGTAAATACATACGGGAAGTCACTTGAGATTTTCAAGTTATGGGCGTTGGAGCAAGGAGAGGATATGGAATTATCCCAGGAAAATCTGGAGAAATTTCCGGTCTATCTCAAAACGGAACGCCATGTAAGCCATGCTACGATCCAGACCTATCTGACTGCAGTACGGCAATTTTTTGTGTTCCTTGTGAAAGAGGGGCTCCTGCAGGAAAATCCGGCAAAAAATATCAGGGTCAAGCCCCAGCCTCGCCCCCTGGGTCGTGGAATCCTGACAGAGGATGAGATCAAGCGCTTATTTGAGATTTCCGAAGGCAGGAATCCCATTCGACTGCGTGATCGGGCCATCCTGTGCTGCATGCTACTTAAAGGCTTGTCGGAAACGGAGATCACGAAATGCAATTACCGAGACCTGGAGCATACCCTGATGGGGGAAGAGTTGAATATTCGCGGGGAGGATCGGCGCATTGTGCCGCTGGATCAGCAAACCTATGAAAGTTTGAGGGCATATCTCGCAACGCGGCGACAACCGATACGACCAAGGGATCCACTCTTTCAGTCACTCGGCACCCGTGAGAAGTATGAGCGATTAAAGGTTCGTACGGTCCGATCCCGTATGCGTAGACTGCTTGATCTTGCCATGATTACGCGCCCTGAGGTATCCCCGCAGAGCCTGTCGCACACGGCGATCTATTTAATGATTCAGCAAGGGGTTCCCAAGGAGGAACTCAAGCGGCAGATACGTCCATACCGCTTCTATTATCGGGTGAATGATCTCAAAGCAAGAGGCCTTATTGATCCCTCTTATTGAACCTGGTTGTCACCGTGAACTGATGCAGTCCTGCAAATGACCAGGAACTGAACGAATAATCAAGCTCAAACCGCCGGATCTGCAAGCCAAACCCAACCGTCGTCCCGGCCATATCCAGCCGCCGATCAGATTTGAGGTTTCGTTTACGGTGGTTATAGCCCAGTCGGAGATCAAAGGCGGGGATTGCTTGGAATTCCAGACTGAAAATCGCATGCCGAAACCCCTCATTCACCGCCCTTACTTTAGGGATATGCTGCAGATTATAGACCGTGAGACCGACAAGTACCGGGATGTACCTGAGTCGTTTGGATACGGCCATCCGCAAGTCCAAGGGCATGGCATCCTTCGATTGGCCAAGACTGGAAAGGGATCGACCGACATTTGTGGCTCCGATGGAGACGCTGAGGCCCTGATCAGGAACATGGTAGATCAGCCCGGCATTCATGGCAACGGCAACTGCATTGAATTGAGCAATGGATGTATAGGCTAGATGAAGGCTCGCCCCGTATCGGAATCGGGAGCGCCATGGACGAGACAATCCTGCAGACAATGCAACATTACTGGAAGCGAGCGTACCAGTGCGCTCGCCGTTCGCATCGGCTTGATCTATTTTTCCCCAGTGAAAGAACCGTACTCCTACGCCAGCCATGCCGAGTCTGCCGAGATCGCGGGCATAGGTAACTGTGCCGGACTGGAGATCGCTCAGGTGGTTCAACCATGATACCGAGAGACTGCCCCCCGCCTCACGACTCAGCAATGCCGGATTATACAGGACGGCATTACTCTGGCTGGAGGTGGCATTCAGGAGTGTTCCACCGAGAGCGGCCGCTTCTGCAGAGGGTTCAAGCCGCAAAAAATCGAAACCAGATAGCGTCTGGCTCCGTACGTTCAAGGTTGTGAACAAACAGATAACGATACCCAGCCAGAGGGAAGTGTTTTGCTTGACCATAATGGAGATACACGAATGACGCCGTGTACCCGTAGGGGCGGGGAACGGATCCAGGCTAAATGCGTGTCAAACGACCCGCGTTGAAGTGCGTACCATAGGAGTATATCACAGCTTTTCTCCCACCAGGGGTGCATTTAGGGGGTAGTGAAAATTTTTAGTGCGATGTTGAACGTCATCAATCAATTTTTCGGTGATAAGAATCAGCGCGAAATTGATCGCAAGTATGAGCCGGTAGTTGCTCAGATCCACAAGGCGACTCCTATTGTCAAAGCGTTGTCGGATGACGAGTTGCGTGGACGCACAGATGTATACCGGGAGAGAATTCAAACTGCCGTTGCAGAGATTGTAGAACGAAGGCAGGAGATCCAGACTGCGCTGCGAATGGGATATGTACCGGGCAAGGAAGAGGCGCTGACACTGGAGGATCGACAGGAGTATTTTGAGGAGTTGGACGAACTGGAAGACGAGTGGCTGGAGGTTGCCGAAGAAACCCTGGACGAAATTCTCCCAGAGGCCTTTGCCTTGGTCAAGGAAGTCTGTCGACGTCTGACGGAAAGGGGCTCCCTGAAGGTTCGAGCAACCGAGCATGATCACGCCATCCGTAGTCGCCGTGCCTACCCCGAAATTCAAGGCTCCTGGGCCATCTGGCCCAATGAATGGGAGGCAGGAGGGACAATCATCCAGTGGGAAATGATCCCTTATGATGTGCAGTTGATCGGTGGAGTTGTCCTTCATAGAGGGAATATCGCCGAGATGAAAACAGGCGAAGGGAAAACCCTGGTTGCGGTGGCACCGGTTTACCTGAATGCACTTCTTGGCCGCGGGGTGCACCTGATCACAGTCAATCCTTATCTGGCACAGCGTGATGCCGAGTGGATGGGGCCCATCTTTGAGTTTCTGGGGCTAACCGTAGATGTGATCGACGGGTATGACGCACATTCGGAAGGGCGCCGTAAGGCGTATCGAGCGGACATTACCTACGGGACAAACAACGAATTTGGATTTGATTATCTGCGGGATAACTCGTTCGTGATAGACCCCAATCAACTGGTACAGCGGGGGCATCATTTTTCCATTGTAGATGAGGTGGACTCTGTCCTAGTGGATGAAGCTCGAACGCCGCTCATTATCAGTGGACCGGTTCCACAGGCGAACAAGAGCCGGTTTGATGAGCTCAAGCCTGCGGTTGACCGGCTTGTACAGGCACAGAAGCGACTGGTCGCAGGCTTCGTCTCGGAAGCAGAAAAGAATCTGAAGAATCGTGATCTGGCCCTTGAACGTGGTGAGGAAAGGGAAGCAAAAGACTTTGAAGCGGAGGCGGGCCTGGCGCTCTTGCGTGCATCTCGCGGCTTCCCTCGCAATAAGCGGCTCATGAAGCTGTTGCAGGAGCCCGGCGTTGAGCAACTCAAGCGCAAGACGGAATATTTCTATTTGCAGGATAATGCGAAGAGAATGCCGGTAGTGGATGATGAGATGCATTATGCACTGGACGAAAAGCAGCATGCATTAGAGCCAACCGATCAGGGGCGCGAGTTCATTGCACGGGCAGCGGGGGAAGATGTAAACCTGTTTATTCTTCCAGACGTAGGGGAGGAGACGGCTCGCTTAAAGCGGGAATATGAAGGTCATAAACAGAGGATGTATGAGACCATTCGGGGTCGTGAAGATCTTTCCGAGGAGAAGCGTGAGCATAAGTTGCAGAATGACCTGCGCGTCCTGAAGAATACCCTTGATGAAGAAACACGAAAACTGTATTCCACCTATTCAGATCGTGCAGAGAGACTCCATGCGATTGAGCAGCTGTTAAAGGCTTATACCCTCTACGAGCGGGATACAGAGTACATTGTTCAGGATGGAAAAGTACAGATCGTGGACACACACACAGGCCGGGTGCTTTCGGGTCGGCGATACTCAGATGGACTGCATCAGGCGATTGAGGCAAAAGAGGGGGTCAAAGTGCAGGCGGCCACCCAGACCTATGCAACGATCACGCTTCAAAATTATTTCCGGATGTACAGCAAACTCGCTGGCATGACGGGGACTGCAGAGACAGAAGCGGAAGAGTTTCACAAGATCTATAAGATGGATGTTGTGGTGGTCCCGACCAACAAACCCATTGCAAGGGAGGATTTGGACGATCTTGTTTTCAGGTCGAAACGGGAGAAGTACAGTGCAGTCATTGATAAGATTGAAGAATATCACGACAAAGGACAGCCGGTTCTTGTCGGTACGACCTCGGTCGAAGTGTCCGAAACTCTGAGCAGGATGCTAAAGCGTGCGCGTATTCGGCATAACGTGCTCAATGCCAAGCGTGACCGCGCAAAACAGGAATCTCTGATCGTAGCTGAGGCCGGTAAGCGCGGTGCCGTTACCATCGCCACTAACATGGCAGGACGTGGTACGGACATTAAGCTCGGTGCTGGGATTGTAAAGTTGGGCGGGCTCGCGATTATCGGGACGGAGCGGCACGAAAGTCGGCGTATAGATTTGCAGCTCAGAGGCCGGTCGGGGCGTCAGGGGGACCCTGGAGAAAGCCAGTTTTACGTGTCGCTGGAAGACGACCTGATGCGACTCTTTGGGCCTGATCGGGTGGCAGGTGTCATGGATCGACTCAAGCTTGAGGAGGGAGCAGTGATCACCCATCCGTGGGTTACCAAGAGCATTGAACGGGCGCAGAAAAAGGTGGAACAGAATAACTTCGCCATCCGGAAACGACAGCTGGAGTATGACGATGTACTGAACTCACAGCGTGAGGTGATCTATGATCGTCGCATGCATGCGCTGAAAGGAGAGCGCATGCGGGGCGAGGTTCTGGATATGCTGTACAAACTGATTGAGCGGCTCGTACAGCGTCACCACGGTGAGGGGGAGATGGATGAGTTGCGGGAAGAGTTTCGCCGACTGTTGTCCTTTGACTATGAGATTGACCGTCAGCGGTTCTTTGATCTGGGGGATGATGGCGTGATAGAGGATGCTTTCAATAAAGCAGTTGAATACTATGAGCGCAAGCGCCATGCACTGGCCGAGCCTTTCTGTAACAGTATGAAGACCGTTCAGGAGAGTGATGCAGAGAATAAGCCAGAGCGCGCGTTTGTAGATTTCTCCGATGGGCATCGCAGGCTGCGCACGGTCGTTCGTATTGAGGATGTCGTTGAAACAGAGGGGCAGGAGATCAATGACAGTCTCGAAAAGACAGCGATGCTTTCGTTGATTGATGAGTACTGGACCGAACATTTGCGCTCACTGGATGAGGTGAAGGAGGGGATTGGTCTTCGGGCATACGGCCAGCGTGACCCGCTGGTAGAGTATAAGATGGAGGCATTCCGGCTTTTCTCGGAGGTAATTGAGCAGATTGGCGAGAATATAGTAACCTTCGTCTTCCGGGCAGGGCCGGTCGTTGAACGGCGTGGGGGAGCGAGCACAAAGCAGACCAGTCGGATGGATCGTCAGCGTGCCCAGGCGAAGCACCGTCCTGCGGCGCCTTCCTTTGGTGTGGTTGCCCCCAAATCCAATGGAGCCAACCGGGACCCAAGTGCAAAACGGAAGCCTGTCCTGGCGGGAGAGCGGGTCGGCAGGAATTCACCCTGTCCATGCGGAAGCGGTAAGAAGTATAAATTCTGCTGTGGACGTGAATAGAGGGGACAGCCCGATGCTGCGTACCCTCTACATACGGGATTACGCCATCATTGATGAGCTTGAAGTCGAATTTGAGGACGGCCTCAATATTCTGACGGGGGAAACCGGTGCAGGGAAGTCCATCATGATCGGTGCTCTCAAGTTGATTCTGGGAGAGCGTGCCTCAGCGGATATCATCCGTTCCGATGCCAGAAAAGCCATCATTGAGGGAGTATTTGATGCAGCGGCATCACCGGATTTGGGAAAGCTTCTGGAAGAGAACGAGATCCCGTCGCAGCCAGTGCTGATTCTCAGACGCGAGATTGCAAAGACGCACAGCCGCGGCTATATTAATGACTCGCCAGCGATACTTCCTGTGATGCGCGAAGTTGCAGCGCAACTGATCGACCTGCATGGACAGCATGAACATCAATCATTGCTCAGGGAGGAAACTCATCTAGACCTGATCGACAGCTTTGGCCGACTTGCAGGGATGCGTTCGGTGTATGCACAAGCGTATGCACAGGTCCGTGACCTGCTGAAAGAACATGAGGTCCTCAAAGCCAGACAAGGCAGCTTGGAGGCATCTCGGGAGAGACTGGCATATGAGATTGAAGAGATTGATTCGGTAGCACCGCAGGAGGGGGAAGAAGATATGCTGAGACAGGAGATGAACAGGCTGGAACATGCCGAACAGCTCTATAGTGCCACCGCACGGCTTCATTCCATGCTCTATGCCCGTGAAGATTCTACGACAGACCAACTCGCGATTGCACAGAATGAACTTCAGGACCTCGTACGAATTGATCCTGCGCTGGAGGCAGCGAGCCAGGAGATTGAACAAGCGCAAATCTCGGTTACAGAAATTGCTACAACCCTGCAGGATTATAGTACACAGATTGAGTTCAGTCCAGGCCGGCTTGAAGAAATCCGTGATCGACTAGGGGAACTTGACACGCTGAAGAGAAAGTACGGCGGCAGTGTGGGGGCAGTACTTGATTACCGTGAGCAGATTGCGAAAGAGTATGAGATCACTGTGAACTACGATGCAGCTCTTGAAAAAGTGGAGCAGGATCTGGCAGAAGTCAAGAAAACTCTCTCAGATACGGCAAACCGATTATCTGTCAGGCGTCACGAAGTGGCGAAAGAGGTCGAATCCTCTATTACAGCGGAGTTTGCAAGTCTCGGCATGGCGGCGGGAAAACTTCGTGTTCAACTTCAGAAACACACGGATCCTGCAGGATGGATTACGGCAAAGACGGCTATTCACGGGGCAAAGAATTACAGAGCCTATCCACACGGGATGGATGATGTCGCCTTTCTGATTACGACAAATACAGGAGAGGATTTCCGTCCACTTACACGAGTGGCTTCCGGGGGTGAGATCAGTCGTATTATGTTGGCCATCAAACGGGTTCTGGCGGAAAATGACCGACTTCCCATTCTGGTATTTGATGAAATTGATGTTGGAATCAGTGGCTCCATTGCACGTAAGGTGGGCAGGAGCATGGCAGAATTGGCTCGAAATCACCAGGTTATTGCGATTACACATCTGCCACAAATTGCTGCATTGGCGCGTGCGCACTACGTAGTAGAGAAACGGGTATCGGAAGGTAGAACCATAACCCAGATAAGGCGATTGGATGGCGAAGAATCTCTGGAGCAGGTCGCGATGCTTATCACGGGAGCGGAGGTGACGGATGCCATGCGACAGAGTGCCAGAGAACTCATGAAAAATTAAAGAAAATATAGAATGCGTATCGGTGCAGATGATCTCGCTCGTTTGGTCAGCACATATTACACGGGGACCCCGGAAGGAGATGTAACGTTTGGGACGTCGGGCCATCGGGGGTCGTCACTCAAGGGCATGTTTAACGAAGCACATATTCTGGCCATCAGCCAGGCAGTCAGTGAACTTCGTTCGGCAACCGGCCCAATTATTCTTGGCAAGGATACCCATGCTTTGTCCGAGCCCGCGAGCATGACTGCGATTGAGGTCTTTGCCGCGAATGGTCTGGATGTGATTCTGGGGGAAGGGTACGTTCCGACACCAGTGATTTCTCATGCGGTTCTGGAATGGAACCGCAATCATTCAAAGCATCTGGCAGATGCGGTGATTCTTACCCCCTCACACAATCCACCGGAGGATGGTGGCTTCAAGTATAATCCGCCACATGGTGGCCCCGCATCAAGCGGTCTCACAAAAGCAATTCAGGAGCGGGCATGTGCATTAATGGCGTGCGGATTAAAGGGAGTTAAACGGATTCCAGTCAAACAGGCCCTGAATGCATCTACAACCGTGGAAAAGGATCTGATGACTCCTTATGTGAACGATCTCTCTTCGGTCGTAAATATGGATTTGATTCGCAGTGCAGGATTGGAGATTGGAGTAGATCCTATGGGAGGTGCTGCAGTACATTACTGGGAGCCGATTGCTGAGCGCTATAACCTTTCCATTGATGTCGTCAACAACATCGTTGATCCAGCATTTGCATTCATGCCACTCGACCATGACGGGAAAGTTCGTATGGATTGTTCGTCCAGGTTTGCCATGCAACGTATGGTTACGAAGGTAGATGGGTATGACATTGCTTTTGGCAATGATCCAGACGTAGATCGGCATGGGATTGTCACCAAAAAAGATGGGCTCATGAACCCCAATCATTACTTGGCAGTAGCGGGTAAGTACTTGTTTGAGCACCGCTCAGAGTGGTCAAAAGAAGCCTGCTTTGCAAAAACACTTGTATCCAGCTCCATGATTGACCGAATTGCAAAGGACTTGGGTCGGGAGCTCTTTGAGGTGCCGGTAGGGTTCAAGTGGTTTGTAGAGGGATTATATGAAGGGACCTGCGGCTTTGCTGGCGAAGAAAGTGCCGGGGCATCCTTTCTTCGCAGAGATGGCACGGTATGGACGACCGACAAGGATGGGATCATCTTGGGACTTTTGGCGGCAGAAATCCTTGCTGAGACCGATCTTGACCCTGCGCAGCATTATCAAGTCATGACCGAGCGTTTTGGGGAGCCGGCATACATAAGGATGGACTCTCCTGCCACACCTGCTCAGAAGGAAGCATTGGCCAGGTTGTCTCCAGATCACGTAACTGCCAGTATGCTTGCAGGTGAATCAATTGAAGCCAAACTCACCAGAGCCCCCGGCAATCATGAAATGATTGGTGGACTCAAAGTGACCACAAAAAATGGATGGTTTGCTGCGAGGCCGTCAGGAACGGAAGATCTGTACAAGATCTATGCGGAAAGCTTCTTGGGGGAAGAACATTTATCCCGGATTACAGAGGAAGCGCAATCAATCGTGAACCAGGCGCTATCTGCCGGTGGGGCAGCATGAGTAATACGATACGCTTTGGCACAGATGGCTGGCGTGCAGTCATAGGGCGGGAGTTTACGTTTGACAACCTGGGACGACTAGCCCGTGCAACAGTCAAATGGCTCAAGCAATCCGGGAGTGCACCTCCCGGCGTGCTAGTTGGTTATGATACGCGTTTCATGGGACGTGAATTCGCGGAGCATGTCGCGCAGGTGATTGTGGAGGAAGGTGCCACAGCGATTCTCACAGCGGGTCCTACGCCCACTCCAGCGATCAGTTGGGCAACTCACCTATTTCCGCAGGTGAGCGCAGGAGTAGTCATTACAGCCAGCCATAACCCTCCTGATTACAGCGGATACAAGATCAAAGCGAAGTTTGGGGGATCGGCCACGCAGGAAATGACACGGGAAGTTGAACGCCTGATTTCGTCTCATCCATCAATCTCAGATTCGGGCGATGCGGGGGAGGTGATCGAGCGGGATATCACGACGGAGTATGTGGAGTATTTGAGGGAGAGATTTAGTCTGGGATCCATGGGCATGAAGGTTGTACATGATCCGATGTATGGGGCGGGTCGGGGAATTCTATCTACGCTTCTGGGAGATCAGTTTGTTACGGAAATTCATGGAGAGATCAATCCTAGTTTTGGAGGCAGGCCACCGGAACCGATAGAGCGTAATCTGGAGGAACTCATGCGCCGAGTTGTGCAGGAAAAAGCTGCAATCGGGATTGCACATGATGGTGATGCGGATCGGATTGGTATTGTGGACGAGCGGGGTAATGTCGTTACATCACACTTGGTGATGGCACTTCTGGCGGCACATTTGTACAAACAGCACAACCAAAATGGTGCAATCGTACGCACGTTTGCAACATCTGCGATCCTGGAAAAGATGGGAATTGCGTGGGGTTTACCGGTAGAGACCTATCCGATCGGATTCAAATATGTGGCACCACGTTTTCTCGAGACCCGTGTACTTGTTGGAGGGGAAGAATCGGGGGGGATTGCGGTGGCAGGGCATATCCCGGAACGGGACGGCGTTTATGTGGCACTTGTGTTATTGGAGATGCTGATGCAACGCAACAAACCCCTCACCGCTCTGGTACAGGAGTTATTTGATGAGTTTGGTCCGCATGCCTATTACCGCTCAGATATGCATACGAAGAAACAGCCTGAAATTATTGCGGCCTTACGCCAGACAGGTGGGCTGCGCCAAATTGCAGGTCGAAAAGTCCAGTCAATGGATATGCTGGATGGCTTTAAGCATTTGATGAAGGATGCATGGCTATTGGTCCGTCCATCCGGTACGGAGCCCGTACTTCGGATTTATGCGGAAGCTCCAACGCGCAAGGAAGCGGAGGAATTAGTCGAAGATACGCAGGTTCAGTTTGGCTTGGCAGATTGATGTACATCTGAGGTGGTGTTGATAGTGCGATGAACAATCCGAGTCTCTGCAATCCGACTTGATTTCTACAACGGCCTGCTAGCGGGATCACGTCAAGGACTCGAAATCCACCGGCAATCGTTTCTCTTGGAGAATAGGAATCAACTTTGCAATTACAGAGTTAGCCCTGCGTGTACCCGGGGGGTGGCGACGAGTGACGCAAGCCCGTTGGAGGCAAACAGGTTCAGGTCGGGCGATAATGCTCGTCGTGATGATACGACTGCAACGATTACTGCCATAAATCAACTATCCTTCAAACCATGCTATTGAATAAAAAATTCAACCTAATCTTCTTGTTCATTCTATTTTTTGCTGGATTTTCTCACTTGGTCGCGGCGCAGGAGCCAGTGCCTGAGTTCAAGGATCGGGTCGTGGTGGTGCAGTTTGAGCCAGGTATTGTGATCGGGGAGGGGGCAGCGAAAGCAAACCTGTCGGGTTTTGATCAGGTGGCAGAGAGGTATGATGTGTACAGGATTGAGCGCGCGTATCCATTTTTGGATTACGTGAGACCTACTCCGAAGACAGCTAAGAACCTAGATGCCCTTCGCCGCACCTATTATGTCCACTATGGGGCGCAGACAGATCCAGTGCGGGTTTCCCGAGATTTTTCGTCGGAATTAGGAGTAGCGTATGCCGAGCCGGTGTTGGTTTTCCGCACATATAGATCGGTGTCCCAAACAGAGCCCAATGATCCTCAATACAAACAGCAGCAGCCGTATCTAGAACTCGTTCATTTGCCAGAAGCCTGGGATCAGGTCAAGGCAGAAGATGCTTCAGAGCCAATTGTGATTGCGATTGTAGATACTGGCGGAGATTGGGATCACGAGGATCTGTTGGCGAACGTATGGATCAATGAGGACGAGATTCCAGATAACGGGATAGATGATGATAACAATGGTTTCATTGATGATTTGCATGGGGTGAATTTGGGCAATGGGGATGAGATGGACAATGATCCTGCACCGGATCCCATGTATCCAGAAACAGGCCACGGGACGGCTGTTACAGGTACTGTGGGTGCCGTAACCGACAATGGCATAGGGATTGCAGGTGCAGCCTGGAATGCAAAACTAATGCACATAAATGCATTCTGCGTAGAAGAGGAGTTATGCGGAATTCTTGCTGGAATCCTGTATGCGGCCGCGAATGGTGCCGATATCATAAATACAAGTTTTGGTGGATTTCCCGGAGAGGAAGAACTGCGTATGGTTCTCCAGACGCTGGATCTTGCCACGGACATGGGAGCTTTGATTGTGGCAGCAGCAGGCAATAATTTCTTGAATGGTGATCTCTATCCGAGCTACCCAGATTCGCATCCTCGGGTACTTTCGGTTGGTGCAACTAAGCAAGACTCAGGGGAGCTTGCGGATTTTTCGAATTATGGAAAGTCGGTCGACCTCTATGCTCCCGGTGTAGACATCAATACGACCGGTCCTGATAACGAGTATTTCTCTGTGTCAGGCACTTCATTTTCGTCTCCATTGGTCGGTGGTATTGCGGCACTAGTGAAGACTCGCTTTCCTGACATGTCGCCGGACGAACTTCGAGAACAGTTGCGGCTTTCGGCCGAGAACATAGATGCAGACAACACTTTGCCCATACATGAGGGGCAGTTGAATGGAGGACTCGTCAATGCCAAGGCCAGTTTGCAGGCAGTGACGGTTCCGGCTGTGCGCGTCAAAAATTGGTCATGGGAGGATAGCGACGGTAATCAGCAGATTGACCCCGGGGATGAGATCACGGTCAATGTGACCTTTATCAATTACCTAGATGCCACCAAGCAGCTGACGGTGAAATTGGTGCCTCTGGAATCCTATTCATATATCACCCTGCTTGGTGCAGAGCAATCAATAGGGGTGCTGGAGACTGGAGATTCTACGATGGTGACATTCCGTTTTACGGTTGCTGATGATGTTGCTCGGATTCGCGGGACCCATTTCTCTGTCCAGATTCGCGACGGTTCTTTTACGGATGAGCCTGATGTGTTGCATTTTCTCAAAGTACTTAATCCGGTAGATCTGGTAGAGGCACTCCGTGCTCTCTACGAGTCTACAGACGGTGATAACTGGCTGGACAATTCGGGTTGGGACACTACGGCCACCCCCACGATTGAGGAATTAAACGAGTGGTTCGGGGTGCAGGTCATTCAAGATTGGGCCGAAATCGTTTTACCCGCAAATAATCTTACGGGAATGATTCCACCAGAATTAGGCCAGGTCGAGGGCTTACGGAATTTATGGTTACCTTCGAACCAGCTTTCTGGCTTGATTCCCCAAGAGTTGGGGCAACTCATGGAATTAGAGACGTTGATTTTGTCGCTTAATTTGCTGACTGGATCAATCCCACCAGAACTGGGACAACTCGCAAGCTTAAGAGCGCTTCTTATTGGGTTTAATGAATTATCTGGATCAATCCCACCAGAACTGGGACAACTTTCGGAACTAATATTCCTGTCCTTAAATAACAACCGGCTTAGCGGAGTCATTCCAACAGAGTTGAGCCAACTCTCAAAGTTGGAGGAGTTGCAGTTGACGACCAATCAGCTTACTGGGCCGATTCCATCAGAATTAGGACAACTTTCGAGTCTACGAAAATTAGGGCTGAGTGATAATCAGTTTACCGGGACGGTTCCGACAGAACTGGGACAACTTTCAAAATTAACAGAGTTGACTCTGTCAGAGAATGCTTTGACGGGGAGTCTCCCCAGAAGTTTGATGCAGTTGGATAGTCTTGATGTTCTTACGTTTGAGGGACAAGAACTCTGCGCACCCCAGGATGACGAATTCCAGGAGTGGCTACAGAATATTTACATTGTAGTTGGCCCAACCTGCACCACTGTGGCAATAGAAGAAACGAGCACAGGAGAATTTTTACCAGAAAAATTTGCAGTTCATGGTAATTACCCCAATCCCTTCCAGGAAATCACACAATTAACATTTGACCTTCCCTGGCAGGCTCGTGTTCGGGTTGAAGTGATTGATGTACTCGGAAGGCATGTTCTGAGCGTCCCTGGGAGTGATATGGCGGCTGGCTGGTCAAAGAGTGTCGAATTGAATGGCGCGACTTTGCCTGCGGGGCTTTACCTATACCGTGTGATTGCAGATTCACCCACAGAGCGTTCCGTGCAGGTTGGACGCTTTGTGCGAATCCGGTAAAGAGCTTCAATGAGGGAGAACAAATCGGATATTTGTTGGCGGCAGTCACATTCTATTGTGGCGGGATCGTGTCAGGAATAACCCCGGTTAATGGCCCGATAGTATGTAGATACCTTGGCAATAGGGGGTGAAATGGGTTGATCCCAGGGATTTAATTCGTGAATTTTGCGATGTAAAGCGGCACTGAAGTCCGACTGGCAAATAGTGGTCAGATAGGTCAATTCCCTTGCGTGCACATATCTCTCTCCGCTTTATGACCCGCTGTTCGCAACATTTGAGGAAACCCATCGTTCGCCGTGGATCTCACGGGCTTACTATGCGGTGGACTCTATTTTTGATCAACCTCTTGGTTGCATACTCTGTCACTGCACAGGGATTTGATCAGGAGCAACTTTTGGCAAACTTGCGGTTTCGTATCCCTGACCTGGAGGGGGCTGAACTCACGATTGGGGAGTTGGAACCCAGTCCTTATGGTGGTCTCAAGCAGGGGTCGCTCACGATCAATGGACAACAGACACTGAATTTTTTGCTTTCTGAAGAACAAGGGCACCTTATTCTTCTCACGACGAATCCAATTGATGTAAGCCTGACAGAGGCAGAAATAGCCGAAAAACTTGCCGAGCAGGCAACGCAGGAAGGATTGATCGCTGCTGAGACTCACAGTGCATTAAGCCGTTTTGCAGAAGGTAAACCGAGTCGGGGACCATTGGATGCCCCGATCACGATTTACGAATTCAGTGATTTTCAATGTCCTTATTGCGCGCGGGCCAGTGTAGTTATTGAAGAGCTTTTGAACAAATATCCCGAGGAGATACGTTTTGTGTACTTGCATTACCCACTGGGTATGCATGATTGGGCAAAGCCTGCAGCGGTGGCAGCAGATTGTGCTGCAAGGCAGACCGAGGCTGCTTTTTGGGTGTTGCACGACAATTTCCTAGAGCTGCAGAGCAATATTTCAAATGAGTCAATGTTGCAGCAGGTTCGCTCCTGGTTACAGGAAACCAACGTTGATCTTGACGCTTGGCAGATTTGTGTTGCCGATGAATCCTCTGCGGTACATCAAGACGTCTTGCTCCAGGTTGATATTTCGAGTGCAATGGCAGAGCGTTTTGGTCTGACGGGCACACCTGCTTTCTTCGTCAATGGCCATCTCCTGAGTGGAGCGCATCCGATAGAAGCTTTTGATGACTTGATTGCCAGGATCAGAGCGGATCTATAGTCTGGGTCACCCAGAAGGCTTCGTCGTGGTTGGTACGCAGGCTGTGCTGTTCCGAGTTTCTTCTGATGTATCCAGAGAATCAGATTCCGAGTCCGCCCGTCACTTCCAGTGTATGTCCAGTGATGTAGCTGGCGAGTGGTGATGCCATAAGCACAATACCAGCGGCGGCTTCATCTGCCGTCCCCGGTCTTCCCATGGGGATTGCAGCAAAGGAGGCATCTCTCACCTTTTGGGGGATCCCGAGTGCAATCGCCTCTCCTTCAACTGAGAGCGTGTGTCCTTCATCCAAGGGACGCGTCAGCCTCGTATCAATGAACCCAAAGGCAACCGCATTGCATCGGATGCCAAACATGCCCCATTCCCGGGCGATGGTTTTTGTCATGCCGATTACCCCCATCTTGGCTGTGGCATAGTTGACCTGTCCGATGTTGCCATGCAGTCCAGAGGTTGAGGACACATTGACAATACATCGGTGGGGGTGAGGGTGTCCAGTTTTCGTCTCCTCTTTTGCCAAGGGGCGCCATATCTGCGCAATTGCACGAGTTAAACGAAAGGGAGCCATCGTGTGAACCTCCTGGATTTGTTGCCACTGCTCATCAGTCATCTTATGTAACATCCCATCCCAGGTAAATCCGGCGTTATTCACCAGAATATTAAGATGCCCGCATTGGTCAAGTACCTGCCGGATCAGCAGTTCGGGAGTTTTTGGATCCGTCACATCGCCGGGTAATGACCATGCAGTATTCCCTGCTTCCTGGATGGAACGTGCGGCAGACATACACGCATCTGCATCCAGATCATTGATGAATACCTGCGCTCCCATGGTGGCAAACTGTTGGGCAGCAGCGAGCCCAATTCCATTTGCAGCTCCTGTAATTAAGACGATCTGATCGTCAAACATGATTTTTCTGGATTTATCTGGACCATAGAAAATGTACACCCTCCGTAACAATATGGCAAATGCTTTCGTAATGCGGGCAGACGCTCTTGTATACCTGGGAATACAAAAGCATAAGCTTCACGATCAAACCATCTGATTTATGCTTCGATTATTTGTAGGTGCTGTACTATGTGGTTGTTTGGCGTCCCTCACCCAGGCTCAATCCCGTAATGGAGATTTAGAATACGAAACCAGTGAGCTTGAAGTCGAATCCTCTGAAGGATTCCAACCTAGCTTTAAACCGACTCTAACTGTTGCCAGAGCAAAAGGAGTAATACGGGTTGACGGGCAATTGGATGAGGATGCTTGGAGTGATGTTGTGCAGGTCAGTAATTTCTCGGAAGTTTTCCCGGATGAACAGGGTCGTCCTCCGGTGGAATTGAATGGAAGGGTCATGTACGATGACGATTATCTCTACGTGGGAATTATTGTCGTAGATGACCCAAGTCAGATTCGCGCTAATCTCAGTGATCGTGATGAGATTTGGCAGGATGATTATGCCGGGATTGTACTAGACCCCAACCGTGATGGCCAAGGCATGTATTTCATCGCGGCAAATCCCCTTGGGATCCAGGCCGATACGTTTATTTCCCCGAATAATGAGGATGAAGGATTTGATATTCTATTTCGATCCGGTGGGCAGATCACCGAAAATGGGTATCAGGTCGAGCTGGCAATTCCGTTCAAGAGTCTGCGCTTTCCAAGTACAGACGAGCAAACCTGGGGAATAACATTCTGGGTTACGCGGCCCCGTGAAAGCAGGAACCAATACTCCTGGGCTGCTCTTGACCAAGATAATCCATGTGTGAGCTGCCAACTTGGCGAGATCAACGGGATTCGTGGTGTAAGAGCGGGACACAATCTCGAAATTCTACCTTCCTTGACTGGAGGCGGAGTCGGTGCACTTCGGGATGTGGGCGAACCCGCCTCCGGGTTCAAGAATGATCGCATGACCCTTGAACCATCATTGAATCTCAAGTATGGCATCACGTCTGAACTCACAGCGGATGTCACGGTCAATCCAGATTTTAGCCAAATCGAATCGGATGAGGCACAAATTGATGTGAATTCAACTTTTGCGCTATTCTTCCAGGAACGGCGTCCATTTTTCCAGGAAGGGGCAGGACTGTTTAACACTGATATCCAGACCGTCTATACCCGATCCATTAATGATCCAATTGGGGCAGCTAAGATGACAGGGCGGTTTGGATCTGTGGATGTGGCATACATCGGCGCAAGAGATAATAACTCGCCACTTCTATTGCCCTTTGAGGAAGAGAGCCGTGTGCTGGAAGGAGGGCGCAGCGTTTCCAACATCTTACGGGTGCGACACAATTTCAACAATGATTCTTTCATTGGGGCACTCGTGACGGATCGCAGATTGGATGAAGGTGGATCAGGATCAACCGTCAGTGTTGATGCAGCTGCAAGGTTTTTGCAAAAGTATACGCTCAGCGGCCAATTCGTGTACAGCAACAGTGTTGAGCCCGTGGATGAAGAAATGAGCAAGGATGTAGGGGACATTACATTTGGAAAAAAGGAGTACACTGGTGCATTGGACGGCGAGTCGTTTAGCGGGTATGCTGCAAGGGTTGAGCTTGACCGAGGGGCGCGGTATTGGTCATTTGAAGGGGGCTATGAGGCGGTCAGTCCAACATTTCGGGCGGATAATGGCTTTGTTCGCCAGAATAACGACCAGTCAGCGTATCTCTGGCAGGGCGTAACGATCTATCCTGAAAAGGTATTGGGGTTTGTTGATCGGATTCGGCCAAATGTGTTGGTGGGATCCAGTTGGAATTTTGACGGTCTGCAAAAAAACTTTTTCTTTCGCCCTGCGGTCTTTGTCCAGCTTAAACGGCAAACGAATATTCAAATTAATTGGTGGTATCGGAAGGAGAATTTTTCTGGTACCCAGTTTGATGGGATGACCAGATTGAATGCGATGGTCTTCAGCAATTTCAATAAGAGGATCAGTTTGGGAGTAGAGGCAGGGATTGGGGAGTCAATCGCCCGCTTTCTGGATGAGCCGGAAATTGGGAACAGCCTGGAAATCAGTGCATGGGGGACACTACGCCCGACGCAGCGGATGTCTATTCAACCGCAATTTTCCTATTCACGGCTTTCAGATAAGGAAACGGGCGAGGATTTTTTCAGTGGGTACATCGCGCGTACACGGGTGAAATACCAGTTTAGTCGCCACTTCTTCCTGCGCACCATCGTCCAATACAGTGACTTCTCGAAGTCCTTGGAAATTGATCCGCTGTTAACCTATAAGGTCAATGCGTTCACGGCGCTGCACGTGGGGTCGACGCATGATTTTGATCAGTTTACACGTCCACAGGGAGTAGAAAAGTATTTTCGACAGAGCAGTCGCCAGGTATTTTTCAAGGTTCAATATTTTTTCCGCAGGTAATTATTTCGATTTGTATGGGCCTGCGTTGTAAATTGTTTTTGAATCAAACAATTACGACGCATGACCAGACTATCCAATCGCCGAACATTTATAAAAACTGCTTCTGCCGGTGTGGCCGGAGCGACTCTCCTTGGTGCTGCACGAGGTTTGGCTGCACCCTCAAACCGGCTTACAGCTGCTGTGATGGGGGTTCACAGCCGGGGCGGAGTACTCGCCACTTCATTTGCGAAGGCGGAGGGCTGCGAAGTCACACACATTTGTGATGTGGATGAGCGTGCGATCGCAAGATCTATTCCAGAGGTTACCGAAGCCAATGGTGGCAGTGTCCCGACTGGAGTCGTGGATCTGCGCGAAGTACTGGACAACCCTGATATAGATATTCTTGTCATTGCCGCGCCAGATCACTGGCATGCCCCCGCTGCAATTATGGCGCTCCAGGCCGGCAAGCATGTCTATGTGGAAAAGCCATGCAGCTATAATCCCGAGGAGGGGGAGATGCTGGTGCGGGCCCAGGCACGCTATAATCGCGTTGTGCAGATGGGGAATCAGCAGCGTGCTTCTGTAGAATCTGTACAGGTCATTGATGCAATCCGGCAAGGGATCATTGGGCGTCCTTATTATGGTCGGGCGTGGTATGCGAACAGCCGCGGGTCCATTGGTCGAGGCCAACCTGCTGAGATTCCTGATTGGCTGAACTACGACTTATGGCAGGGTCCTGCTCCAAGAATGCCGTACAGGGACAATTTGATTCACTACAACTGGCATTGGTTCTGGCACTGGGGGACTGGCGAGATCTGTAATAATGGGACGCACGAGATTGATATCTGCCGTTGGGCCCTCGACGTTGATTACCCCATCAGAGTTACATCATCCGGGGGACGGCATCGTTACGATGACGATTGGGAGTTTTATGATACGCAAATTGCATCGTTTGATTTTGAGGGGGGGAAGACCATTACATGGGATGGTCGAAGCTGCAATCCATATCCTGTCGAGGGTCGGGGCCGGGGTGCATCCATTCATGGTGAACAGGGAACGGTAATTATTGACCGTGATGGCTATACGGTCTACGATCAGGATAATCGGGAGGTATGGAAACGGTCACGGATAACAGGTGAAGCAACGTTGGATATTCGAGGCGGCGGAGGGCTTACAGATCGGCATATCGCAAATATGCTTCAGGTTATTCGGGGTGATGGCGTCCCACAGAATTCTCCCATTGATGAGGGACACAAGAGTACACTGCTATGTCACTTAGGCAATATCGCTCAGGAAACAGGGCATACGCTTCGCTGTGATCCGGCGAACGGTCGTATTTTGGGTGATGAGAAAGCGATGAGTATGTGGGGGCGGGAATATGAGCCGGGCTGGGAACTCAAGGAGTGATCTTTTCAGTCCCAAACCAAGCAGAAAAAAATGAATCGACGTGATTTTATTCGGACCGGTAGTACTGCCGCGGCAGCTGGGTTGTTTGTTGGACCTGAGATCAAAAAATCTCAACGCATGAAGGTCGCTCTGGTAGGAACCGGAATTCGTGGGAGTACGATGTGGGGGCGGAACCTGATCCGTGATTATGCAAACGAGGTTGAATATGTCGGCTTGTGTGATCATAATCCTGGGCGGCTGGAGTATGTGAAACAATACATGGGAGCCAGTTGCCCAACGTTTACGGATTTTGATGAGATGATTCGTGTAACGGGCCCAGACACGGTGATTGTAACCACAGTGGATTCCACACACCACCAGTTTATCATACGGGCGATGGAGTTCGGTTGTGATGTTGTTACGGAGAAGCCAATGACCACCGATGCTCAGAAGTGTCAGGCAATTCTTGATACACAGGCACTCACGCGCAAAAATGTAACGGTCACATTTAACTATCGGTATTCTCCGCATCGTCAGGCGATGAAAGAGCTCCTGATGAATAACCGGATTGGTAAGATCACCTCAGTAGATTTTCACTGGTATCTGGACGTATATCATGGGGCGTCCTATTTTCGGCGTTGGCATGGAAAGGAGCGGTTTGGGGGGACATTGTTTGTACATAAAGCAACGCATCATTTCGATTTATTAAACTGGTGGCTGGAATCGGAGCCAGAAGAAGTCTTTGCGTACGGAGATCTTGAGTACTATGGGCACAATAATGAATTCCGCCACACAAATTGCCGAGGTTGCCCACACGCCTCCAAGTGCAAGCATTACTGGGATATTATGGAAAGTGAGAGTTCAATGAATCTCTATGTTGCTCATGAACACCATGACGGTTATCTACGGGATGGATGCGTGTGGAGTGAAGAAATTGACATCTATGACAAGATGAGTGCTCAGATTCAGTATGCAAACGGAGTCCAGGTCAGTTACTCATGTACAACCTATTCTCCTTATGAAGGGTACCGGATTGCATTTAATGGCACGGAGGGGAGATTGGAGGCATGGGTCAAGGAGCGTCAGCCTTGGGAAGCTGAACCCTTTGACGAACTCCGTGTGACTGATAACTTTGGACAGACTGAACTGATACAAATCCCGCATGGCGGTGGTGGCCATGGTGGAGGAGATCGGAGGTTACAGGACCACATCTTCAAAGGTGAAGATACTCCAGATCCTTATCGCCAGGCAGCGGGTTCCAGAGATGGTGCAATGTCGGTACTGATCGGAGTTGCAGCAAGAGAGAGTGTAAAAACGGGGGATCCCGTGCGCATTGAATCGCTGACCTCTCTCAAGCCCCGGATGACTCGACCTTAAACAAATATATTAACTTATAGTGCGTAACTATGCAAAAAAGATATACGTTATTCGCCCTATTTTTGGGTCTTTTTCTTGGTGGATGTGCCTCTATCGGAGGACTATCCTCGGAGGAGAGCCCTGTTGTGGGTGACTGGGATTACAGTATTGACTCTCCCCAAGGGATTTACACGGGAGCACTGATGATTGCCCAGGGGAATTCAGGACTGGAGATCTCATTAGCAGAGGAAGGACAGGAGGATAATCCTGAGGCGGTTATCAAGGCAGATTCGGTCGAATTTGATGAAGAGACACAAACTCTGTCCTTTTCGTTTGAAAATCCCGAATATGGAAGGATGAACGTTTCCTTGGTTCTGGATGAAGAGGGGTTGAGCGGAGTGCTTCATGCCGTTCAATTTGGGGTGGATGCACCGCTAACGGCAACCCGTTCGGACCAATAAGGTCAGACGATGTATCATTTAATGGGCAAGCAGGTTCGTGTACATCTGTACACGCACGATGGAGTGATGATCGGAGCGATTACCGGTCGTGTAGCTGATGTGGCTCCCAAAGTGGAGGTTGCCCCCGGTATGAGAAAAGATCTAGCATATGTAGTAGATATTGAAGTTTTAGAAGGAGAATCTACTACATATACAAACAGTGATGGGGGTGAAAATGAAGGGTGGTTTGCAATTCAGGATCTGCAGATTATAGAGGAAGAATCTATACTGGGCTGGTTCAATAACTGAAGCATCACAAGATTTCTGATTCATCAGTTTAGATAACCTTGGGAAACGCTAACAAGGGGAATTATATCCATGAGTAACCAAGGTCCGGCCGCTCACGTTCTTGGAGTGGAGGGGCATGGGGGGCCGCTTCGGCGCCCCGCATTAACTTATTAAAAATCACAATCAGAAAAATGACTTCATTTAAGAAAATTCTCAAAGCAATACTCATTATCACGCTGAGTATTCCCATATGCATAATCCTGCTTCTCTTCGTCATCGGGTTATTCTTGCCTGTTGAGGAAAAACTGCATAATCATGGTGACAATACCACGAAAATAACGGTCGCCGAGCCGTCAGATACCACCAAACTTGCACGCGCCAAAACAGAGTTGCAAAATGCCCTGGCAGAATTGCAGGCAATTAATCTTGGAATTGTAGAACAAATAGCCTTGCAAGACACGGCAGCCGTCAGGTCCCTCCACAGCGGAGCAAATATAGTCTGGAATACCTGCATGGAGATTTCTGTTGTGATGGGTACGTTGAGACTTCAGCGAGTACCCAGTCCATCAAATCGGAAGCCCGCTTTGCGATTGATTCGGCAGACTAGCAGTCCGTGGATAAAGTATGTCCATAGAAATAGGGAGTCTGTAGTTGATTGGAGATATGCAAAACAACGATCGTGAATGGCTAATTCTCGGATTTTCCATCCTGATTCACCCTCTGAATAGTCAAAAATGAACCAGAAAAGCGTTGCTCGATCTATTGGGAGACTTTATCCACGGACTGCTAGTGCATGATCGCCGTAGATAACAGTGCCTATGAGGCCTCGGTCCTGCATAACCTGCTTGGCGGCGGGTTTCTAAACCTCAGTATCCAGAATAAAAAATCCGATTACAAAAAAAAACATGCGCCTGACTCATTCGTTACTCACGCATATTGTTTCCCTTGTATTCCTCCTGTGCTTCGCAGGATGCTGGACTCGTGTGACCGAACCTGGGGTTGCCAGAGATTATCTCGAAGGCATTTCCATTCGCCCCGAAGATCGCTGCAGCCCCTATTTCTCCGAAGACTACTCATATCCACAGTCCGTAGAGCCAGCGATTACAGAACAACAGGGAGGACTTTTCTCTCCCTACAGCATGCAGTGTTTTAACTCTCACAGAGATGTTGACATAGAACATGTCGTGGCACGGTCCGAGGCACATGATTCAGGAATGTGTGCAGCCCCTGATTCCGTACGAAAAGCATTTGCACGGGATCTTATAAATCTTGCCCATGCGGCACCAATCCTGAATCGACTGGAAAAAAGCCAGAAGGATGCAGCCGAGTGGTTACCAGATTATAATCGTTGCTGGTACGCCAGTCAAATTATTGATGTCAAGCGAAAATACGAACTCAGTGTTGACATTAAAGAGGCCTTTGTCTTGAACTGGATACTGAATGGTTGCATCAGTACAGAGATGAAAATCCCTGACTGTGTGTCAGAATAAGAAGGGTATTGGTACTACAAATTCTGGTGTGGTAAGGTTCGGTAAGGCTAGGCGTGGCAGGTGAGGTCGGGCATGGTTCGGGATCGCTTCGGCGCCCCTGCAACCTTAACTCGTGGCTAGGATTGTCACGGATTCACAGTCTACCGTCAGCTCGTTTGAAAAGGTAAGTTTCCCGATCCTTCCAAATCATTCATTTTCTTCGCTTATGACCATGTCACAAACCAACGAAACGCAATAACCGGACGCCTTTGACCACCTTGCAGAAATCGGCGCCTTGATCCAATATCAAGTATCCTGGATTAAAAAGGCAATTACATCCCCTAACAAGTATCAGGATGAGCGGTCGGTCAGCCCAAGTGGCATACATGCGAGGGAAGTCTCCCTGCTTCCGTGATATCCAGTTAATTCAGAGCCTGCTCGAAATCATCAATCAGATCCTGACAGTCTTCAATCCCCACAGAAATTCTTAAAAGAAAATCACGAATTCCCGCAGCTTTGCGCTCTTCTGGAGTCAGTCCTGCGTGCGAACTGATTGCGGGGCGGGTCATCAGAGATTCAATGCCTCCGAGGCTCGGTGCATAGACAGGAATCTGAAGGCGACTCATCAGCTTTTCTGTAGCTTCCAAGCCACCTTTCAGTTCAATACTCAACATTCCACTAAAGCCCTCAAATAAGCGGGTTGCCCGCTTGTGTTGTGGATGAGATTTCAGACCAGGATGATAGACCTGTGCAACCTCATTTTTGGAATCAAGAAATTCCGCCAGAGCATGTGCGGTGGCATTATGTTGCCTCATTCGGAGGGCCAGGGTTTGAACACCTCGATGGAGTAAAAAACAGGCATGGGGGTCCAACGAGCCCCCGAGTTGTTTTAAATTTTCCCCCGCCTTGCGCACCCAGTCCCCCTTCCCGGCAATGACACCGGCTACAACATCGGAATGCCCGTTAAGGTACTTGGTCGCACTGTGGAGTGAGAAGTCAAATCCTGCAGCAGCAGCCGGGTAATTAAATGGTGTCGCAAAGGTATTGTCAATCAAAGAGACCAATTTATTTGCCCGTGCAAATGCAACGATTCCCTCCAAATCACAAACATGGAGAAGGGGATTTGTGATGGATTCAACATAGATTGCACGAGTATTGGTCTGCAACAAAGAGTTCCAAGTTTCTGGGGCATCCGCATCAAAGAAGGAGACACTAACCCCAAGATCTGCCAGTAGCGTACGAACGAATCCATGAGTGCCTCCATAAAGGGTGTCTTGTGCTAGGAGGTGATCCCCTGGCTTAAGTGCAGTAAGGAGTGCTCCACTAATCGCAGCCATTCCGCTACCGGTAACCAATGCTTCCTCAGCTCCCTCCAAAATCGCAAGTTTTCGATTGAGCATGATTTGATTTGGCGTGTTATTGTAGCGGACATATCTCAGGGGAGAATCACCATGCTCAAACATGGCAGTCTGAAAAATTGGCATGCGGATTGCTCCCTCAATACGGCGCTCTTCTCCCGCATGAATAAGCTGAGTGTCAATAGCTTGGGCCATTATTAAATTTGATTAAATATTAAGTGTACCGGCAATCACTGTTACTGCCTGTCCAGCGACCTGAACGCTCGTAATATCTGCACGTGGACCTACCACTGTCACACGGGCTTGGCCTGGTCGTTGCATCCAGGCTCCCTGACGCGCAATAAAGGTAGGTTCCTTGATAAGGTCATAGTGCCATAGATACGCTCCCATACCACCGGTGGCACTTCCAGTAAATGGATCCTCGAATATATCGGGTGGGCTGGCGAAATGGCGAGCAAATGTGTCTGAGTTGTTTAGAGTAAACAGGTGTGCGCTGAAAAAATCGAATTCACGGCGAAGTTCTGTAAAAGAAGCCACATCTACCTGAATTCCCCTGAGGCAATCGACATCCCGCACAGGTACCATCAGCTGTGGGGTTCCAGTACTGACGATTTGGATCGGTTTTTCGGGAATGAGATCGTCTTTTGACAAGCAAAATGCAGATAGAGCTTGATCATGCGGAACCAGAGACAGGAACTGCGGCTTCAGCTGTGTCATGACAATCTCATTCACTTTTCCGAAGGCAGTCAGAATATCAACAGAGATGATTCCCGCTTCAAGCTCCAATGCAATCGTGGTCACAGGCCCCGTCAGAGAGATACGTCTGCATTCTACGAGAAGATGGACCGATGCGATCGTAGGATGACCAGCAAGCGGAATTTCTTCGGATGGTGTGAAGTAGCGGGCTCGCACATCCGCTCGATCGGAATGCAGAATAAATGCAGTTTCCGAGAGATTTTGTTCGCGTGCAATAGCCTGCATTTGCTCGCTCGTAAGCGAATCCGCATCCATCACAATCGCACAGGGATTCCCACTCAGTGGCGTATCTGTAAATGCATCAACCTGGAAGAAGGGGCAGGATGCCATAGACAGGTGTATCACGGAGTAGGTCTGCTGTCGGGAACTTGCATATTTGTACGAAAAAGCCTTTATTGCAGTACAGAATCCCTCATAAATATGAATCGGAAGCAGCGCAAGAACATCATCATTGCGCTTACCATACTTGCAGGAGTTGTTGCGGCCTTCGTGATCCTGATCAAACTCAGCAGCTAACAAGCCAGCTTGACGTTCGGCTATCTGGCTTATGCAAACTCAGGAAGCGGCTCATCATCTTCTTCCTCTTCATCCAGGAAGGGATAGATACCTTGCAGGAGCTCCTGAAGCTTTGTGCGCCCTCGATTAATTCGGCTCTTTACCGTACCCATAGGCAGGCCGGTGATGATGGCAATCTCTTCATAGCTAAGCTGCTGGATATCACGGAGGATAACTACCTCGCGAAAATGATCCGGCAATGCCAGAAGTCCCATCTGGATGTAGTAATCCTGGATGGCACTTTCTGCGTGCTTATCTGGTGAGAAGGTCTCATCGGGAAGGGGCATCTCGAACTCCTCTCCGTCGCGGTTAAACGACTGGATAGAGTCCATACGCCGCCGGCTACGCTTGCGGTATTCCGTTTTTGCCAGGTTTCCCGCAATCGTATACAGCCAAGTTGAGAACTTAGCAATACGCTTATAGGAATGTCGGTTCCGGTATACACGGAGGAACGTTTCCTGAATCAGATCTTCACAGGCTTTTTTGTCGCCCGTGAACCGATAGAGAAAATTCACCAAAGGACCGGTCCAACGCTCCCATAGAATATTGTATGCCTCGACCACACCTGCCTGGAAGTGTTCCATCAGGTCTTCATCGCACATATCCTGAAGGGCGTCAAAGCGACTCAGGGCGGTGCGCCGCCGGGAGTCTTTTCGAACGATGCGTGTTATTTGTTTCACCTTACTATAAATCTTATTAAAGACTGAGGGACAGGCTCGCTGCCCCTTACGTACTAATGATGCACCTTGTTACAGTACACACTTAACGTACAGAACCCACATATCATTGTGACACGATTTGCCCAATCTTCTTCAAATTTTCACAAAACCCAGCAATTACTATATTGGGATCAATACGCAAAAGTATAATATCAGTGCGGACCTAAATATACGAAATATGATTGAGGAAGATGGTATCTCAGCGTCAGGCTACTCTTGACAGGCTTCTTGGGTGCATAGCTACATACTCTGGATTTGCTGGCTTGTCGGCCAATCTCTGCAAAAACAGAAGGGATAGTAGCTACTCGCAGGGACACATCGCGCACATCGCGCGTAGGCGCGCCCAGGTAAAAATGCCACTGTTATGCCCATCATCCCAGATGAGACGTACCCCCACACTTCCTGCGATTTCGGCTTTAACATTTTCCCATCTCCTTAAGGCAGGGAGGCGAAAAATCGCGGGATCCGGGAGTTCGTGCATTTTTTCGTGTCCCTGACAACCAGCACAGGGACATGCACGTCTCAGGCTATCCAGTGGGAAGGTACAATGTTGACCGTCAGACCATTGAACTTTCATAGTCTGAGCATTTTTGTCAATGGTTAGACGCTGGCAGGTTAATTCACCAAGAAGCAGACTCATTCGACCGCTTCTAATTGTGTGGCACTACTTGGTAGATCAATGGGGAGGGGATCTGGTTCCTTCGTGAAGGGGTAGATCTCTCTGAGTATGCCCTGTAACTTACTACGTCCACGATTAATACGACTCTTTACCGTACCCATTGGAAGTCCCGTGATTTGTGCGATTTCACCGTAAGTCAGTTGCTGAACGTCCCGCAGGATCACCACCTCCCTGAAATTTGGCGGGAGCGAACCCAGTGCTTCTTGGATGTACTCATCCTGGAGAGCACTTTCTGTATGTTTATCCGGTAAAAAGGTCTCATCCGGCAGCGGCATCTCGTATTCCTCATTGTCTCGACTCACAGACTGGATTGAATACATATGTCGGCGTTTCTGCTTTCGGTACTCACTCCGAGCTAGATTCCCCGCGATGGTATAGAGCCAGGTGGAGAATTTTGCAATACGCTGATATGAATGGCGGTTGCGGTGGACGCGAAGAAATGTTTCCTGGAGAAGGTCTTCGCAGCGTTTTTTGTCTCCCAGAAATCCATACAGATAATGCATAAGGCGTTCGCTGTAGCGGCCCACCAGGATATTATAGGCTTCCACAGTTCCTGCCTGAAAAAGCTCCATCAGGTCCTCATCTACCATCGTATCCAGCACATCAAAGCGGCTGATGGCCGATGAACGCCTGTGATGATCTCTGCGTACTATACGGGGTTTCTTAGGCAAATTCTCTACGTATCAGTTTGAAGGCAGGGTGCACCAATGCACGGGTCCGATTACGCCCGTTTATGCTGAAGCACCATCATGCGAAGAAAAGCTCCTTACCCGAGGGGCTTATTAAATAATTCGGTTTGGTATCATGAAAGATACCGAATTGCAGTCGAACGAGTACGATGCAAGGAGAATAAATCAATTGATCCCCTTGTGGGGTAACTTTGTGATGTGCATCATTCTGAGCCGATAGCTACCAGAATGAAGGGCATACACTCACGTACCACGACGTAAGCACATGAAGGACGAGATTCCCCAGTATCCCACAGATGGGATTCTAGATCTACACACGTTCCATCCCCGGGATGCCGCTGATGTGACCCGTGAGTATCTCCGTGCGTGTCACAGTGAGGGTATCTACCACATACGCATTATTCATGGCAAGGGCACAGGGGCTCTACGAGCAACCGTGCACGCCGTGCTGGCGAAGTCTCCACTTGTCGATTTTTGGAAGACTGCTACAGATTCAAGCAGTTGGGGGGCGACACTGGTGGAGCTTAAGCCTCGGATTGATTCAGGACGCGCCTGAGGTCTTTGAAGTTACTACGGATGTGCTCGGCAGAAACATTCAGCAAAGCCTTCTCCGATTCGTTCAGATCAACGGTAATGATCTGTTCAATTCCAGAGCGACCAAGGCGGACGGGCAGGCCGATAAATAAATCAGAGAGACCATATTCGCCTGATGGGCACACGGCGCAGGGGAGTACTCTGCCAGAATCCTTGACGATTGCTTCGGCCATTTCTGCAGCTGCGGCCCCTGGAGCATACCAGGCCGAGGTCCCCATAAGCTGTACGATCTCCCCACCTCCACTCTTCGTACGCTCGACAATAGATTCAATTCGATCTTCGGAGAGCAGTTCGGTGATTGGAATTCCACCTACGCTAGTATAGCGGGGTAAAGGAACCATCGTATCTCCATGTCCACCCATCAGGAGTGCCTGGATGTCCTTGACAGAAGCTCCAAGCTCCATGGATAAGAAGGCTCGGAACCGTGCAGTATCCAAAATGCCAGCCATTCCAAAAACTCGGTGGGATGGAAATCCACTAGCCTGATGAGCTACGTAGGTCATCACATCAAGTGGGTTGGAGATCACAATAATGATCGCATCGGGGCTCTCCGCTACAAATGACTCCGTAACTGAGCGAACAATATTGGCATTGATCCCCAACAGGTCGTCTCGGCTCATGCCCGGTCTCCGGGGCACGCCACTGGTGATCACGCAAATATCAGAGTCTGCGGTGGCAATGTAATCGTTGGTAACTCCTTTGACTTGGGTATCAAATAAATGGATCGGGGCAGATTCGGCGATGTCAAGCGCCTTTCCCTCGGATAAACCTTCCTTGATATCGATCAAAACTACTTCTTTGACCATATCTTTACGGGCCACACATTCGGCAACAGTAGCCCCGACATTGCCCGCTCCAATCACGGTAACCTTGTTCATGAGAGACTCTCAAGTAGATGGTAATAATTTGGAGGGCTAGTACGCACAAGTCAATGAATTTGCTCACAAAATAGAGACCAATGCGGATTAAAGACGCTGAATTTGTGATCGTAGATCTGGAAACGACGGGGATGCACGCGAATCAGGACCAGATCCTTGAGATTGGGGCGGTCAGGGTAAAAGGAAATAAGGTTGAAGACACATTCGAGAGGCTGGTTGATCCTAGGTGCGAGGTTTCGTGGCGTATTACTCAGATTACAGGAATTACTATGGCCGATGTATGTGGGCAGCCGCAGGTGGCTGAAGTGCTACCGGATTTCGTCGAATTCGTGGGGGATGCAATTTTCGTAGCTCATAATGTTGCGTTTGACTGGAAATTCATTGCGTCAGAATTAAGTCGCGCAGGCCTCCCTGCACTCAAAAATCAGACCCTCTGCACAGTGCGCTTGGCACGTCGTCTTCTTAAAGGGCTGCCATCAAGGAGTTTAGAAAGCCTGATTAAACACTTTGATATTAACCCAGGTGACCGTCATCGTGCCCTCAGTGACGCATGTGCAACGCAAGAGGTATTGACCCAGTTACTTCTCATGCTGGAAAGACAGCATGAGATTACGGAGTTGGGCGAATTATTGCATTTTCAGAATATTCCATACGCCAAGAATCCAGCCGATCAGCAGCGCTTGGAACATATTCGCAAAAATTATCTGAAGGAGCTTCCACATTCTCCTGGAGTCTATCAGATGCTGAGGAAGGATGGGAAGCTGCTCTATATTGGTAAAGCCCGGGTACTCAGCGAGAGGGTTCGCAGCCATTTTACCGGTACAGAGGGCCATGCTCAACACATCCGTGCAATGATCCGGCAAGTCCATGATATTGAATGGACGCAGACAGAGACGGAGTTGGAAGCACTTCTACTGGAGTCACGCTTAATTAAAGAACATATTCCGCCATTCAATAAAGCGGGGCGAAAACACCGTAGTCGGACATTTTTGCGTCTCGGGGAAATTTCCAACTCAAGCTGGGTGATCCTGACGAAGCACGTACGTGCAGATGGAGCTAGGCATTATGGTCCAATGGCGACCCACAAGGAAGCGACGCATTTAGCACAGGTGCTGGTATCACTCTACGGGGCATCCCCGAACGCGTTCCGATCCCCCGAGCAGGATGGAATCGGATTGGAGAGTTCCCGAATTGGTGGTCCTCTGACGGAGGAAGGGTTTGTGTGTGCAATCGCTTTTCTGGAGGGACGGGATACGCAAGCATTGTCTCTACTGGAAAGCAGAATGAAGGAAGCATCTCAAGTTCAGAAATATGAGCGTGCTGCGCAGATTCGCAATGAGTTGGAGTTCATGAAAACCATCCATTCACGTCCACATTTTCTGTGCACAGCACTGTTGGAGAGGACAGGTGCGGTGTTATATACGTTAAAGGGGAAGATAGAAATACATTTCATGGCGTATGGGTTTCCGATCGCACATGCAGTATGGCCGTGTGACCCAGATACCTTCAATGCAGTGAAATCCATCTTCCATGAGCGGGTACTTTATCCACCGGATCGACTTACAATGCAGCAGGTAGACGCGATCACGGTGTTGGGGGCCTGGATGTTCAAGGAGCGGGAAAGTATTTCGGTGTTACCGCTGACATCTAATGGCTCCCGTTCAGAATTCGATGCTGCGCTGGAAGAGATGCTTGATCAAATACATTCAAGACAACAAAAGTAAAATTTCGTGTTTTTTCACCCCCTGTATAGTGAAGGGCTGCGAAAATTTGCCTAAATTTGCTCAGTCTTGACTCGGAGCATTATGCATGTTTGCTGAAGTGTTTTTTGTTGCCGCCAGTCTCATTGCAGTGTTTGCAGCACTGGCAATGCTGATTTCACGCAGTCCTGTGCAGAGTGCATTATGGCTGATCCTTGTGATGCTGTGTGTGGCGGGACTGTATGTAACATTAAATGCTGAGTTCATTGCGGTTGTACAGGTTCTGGTCTACGCAGGTGCGATTATGGTCCTGTTTTTATTTGTCATCATGTTACTCAACCTGAGTGCAGTTCCTGAAGTTGATCGGATTGATATGAAAAAAGGGGTCGGGTTTGTTTTGTTCACGGTGATTATGGCTCAGATGGTTTATGTGACGGCAACGACCTCAGAGTCATTGTCGTCGGCAGTCGTAAATACAGAAACCGGATCCGCATTAAACATTGCAGAAGCACTTTTTACACGTTATGTGCTCCCGTTTGAGATTATCGGGATCCTTCTTCTGGTCGCAACCGTGGGAGCGGTGATGCTTGCAAAGCGCACGTTTGAATAGAACTTGATGGGAATTCCTCTTACATGGTATTTGACGCTCAGCGCAGTACTCTTCTCCATCGGAGTGATGGGGGTTCTGTACCGGAGCAATCTGATCGTGATCTTGATGTCAATTGAGCTCATGCTGAATGCAGTGAATATTACACTGGTTGCATTCGCTCAATTCATGGGGGACGTATCTGGCCAGATCCTGGTGTTTTTTGTAATTTCGGTCGCCGCTGCTGAGGCTGCGATCGGTCTCGCCATTGTCATCGCAATCTTCCGGAATAAGCTTACAGTCGATGTTAATGATATCAAATTGTTTAGGCACTAAGCCAATCAATGTCCACTGATCTGACTGTTCAGCTTATTGTTCTGCTGCCGCTCATCGGGGCTGTATTACTGGGAATTACCCCTCTATTTGCGCGTGGATTACGTGCCCACAAGCGATTATTAGGGACGGTCGGTACATTGATGGTCGCAATTCCCTTTGGGCTTGCAGCGGTGCTTTTTTCCCAAGGGGTGGATACCGCATCCATTACTTCCGTCTATACCTGGATGGGCGTGGGGGACTTCTCGGTTGATATTGCCTATCGGATTGACCAGCTCTCGCTGATCATGACTCTGGTTGTCACAGGGGTCGGGGCATTGATTCATCTCTACGCAACCGGCTACATGGCAGAGGATCGTTCTTTCTGGAAGTTCTTTGCATACCTGAACCTGTTCATCTTTATGATGCTTAATCTGGTTCTGGCGGACAATCTGTTACTCCTGTTTCTGGGCTGGGAAGGAGTGGGGCTCTGCTCATATCTTCTCATTGGATTCTGGTATGAAGAGCGTAAGAACAGTGCAGCGGCAAGTAAGGCGTTTATTGTGAACAGAGTCGGGGATTTTTGCTTCCTCATTGCCATGTTCATTCTGGCTCGGGAAGTCGGGGGACTGGACTTCAGCAGTGTGCTATCAGGCGCAGAGGCGATGTCAGAAGGCACCATTACAGTCGTGGTCTTCCTTCTGTTTTTGGGAGCAACTGGAAAGAGTGCACAGATTCCTCTATTCATCTGGCTTCCCGATGCAATGGCGGGTCCAACGCCAGTCTCTGCGCTGATTCACGCCGCGACTATGGTCACCAGCGGCCTCTATCTATTGGCGAGGCTCTCACCATTGGTGTTGATGACCCCAGAGGTGATGGCAGTGATTGCTGTGGTGGGTGCAGTGACAGCGATTGTGGCAGCAACCATTGCTTTGACGCAGCGTGACATCAAACGAGTTCTTGCCTATTCAACGGTATCCCAGTTAGGGTACATGTTCATGGCGGCAGGGGTAGGGGCATTTTTTGTCGCAATTTTCCATGTCGTTACCCATGCATTCTTTAAGGCCTGTCTGTTCCTGGGATCGGGGAGTGTGATTCACGGGATGCATCATGTAGAACATGATCTTCGGCACGAAGGCTACGATGGTGATTTTGATGCCCAGGATATGTATCTCATGGGAGGGCTAAAAAAATATATGCCCATTACCCGATGGACCTACCTCTTGTCTACGCTTGCAATCGCGGGAATCCCATTGACGGCAGGATTCTTTTCGAAAGACGAAATCCTGTTCAAGGCATTTGAGTATGGATACGATGGGAACATGTATGCATGGTTTGTCTGGGGCATTGGGATCATTACCGCGCTTCTGACTGCATTCTACATGATGCGCTCGTACATGCTGACTTTCGAAGGGAAAGCCAGATGGCCTATGCAGGGCAAATTGCGTCCCCACGAGTCGCCGTGGTCGATGACGCTACCGCTCGTAATTCTGGCTGGATTGTCCATGGTCGGAGGGGTGATTGGATTCCCTAAGGTAGCCGAAAAGATTGGGTTGTCGAACTGGATTCATGATTATCTCGTTGGGCATGGAGATCACTTGGGGCCAGTTGCTGAGCCCGGAGTCCATGCTCACGTAAGTGTTTCGGTTGAAATTGGGTTGATAGTACTGGGCGCACTCATTGCCATCGTAGGGGTCCTGTGGGCATGGAGATTCTTTGCGAGGTATGAGTTGAGTGGGGATCAGTTGATTCAGGGCAGATTCGGTACGCTTTACCGCTGGTGGCAATCAAGTTACTACTGGGACGAGTTTTATGATCGCACGATTGTTCGGCTAGTGATTGGGGGTGCACAGAAGGCATTTGCACCATTCGATCAATATGTCGTGGATGGATTGGTGAATGCGACAGCGCGAATATCCATGGTATTCAGTTGGCTGTTTGGACGGTTACAAACAGGAGTTGTGCAGAATTATGCACTAGCCATTCTGCTTGGATCTGTTTTAATGATTGCATTATTTCTCTTTTAATATCAAGTAGCATTCGCGATGGAATTTGCAAACCTCTTGACGGCAATCATTTTTCTACCTGTGATAGGAGCATTCTGTATGCTTTTTGCGCCGAGTGATCGCTCGGTGCGCTGGTTTGCGCTACTTGTCACGTTGGGTATATTTCTGCTGTCGCTCTCGCTTTGGTTTGGATTTGATGTGGCCAATGCAGCCGATTTGCAGTTTCGTGGTGTGGAATTTCCGTTGATTTCTGAAAGCTTGGATGTACGCTATCTCATTGGAATTGACGGGTTCAGCCTACTGCTACTGCTGTTGACTACATTTTTGGGCCCAATCGTTGTCTTGTGTTCCTGGAGCTACATCAAAGAGAATGTCAAGGGATACTATGCATTGCTCTTAGTTCTGCAGACTGGCATGACGGGGGTGTTCTGTGCCTTTGATGTCCTTCTCTTTTACATTTTCTTTGAGTTAACCTTGATTCCGATGTATTTCCTCATTGGGATCTGGGGAGGGGAGCGTCGGATTTATGCGGCCATCAAATTTGTAATCTACACGATGGCCGGCTCTCTCCTGATGCTGGTTGCGATTCTATATCTTGGATACGCAGCAGGAAATGCGGTCAACGATGGTGTGTTCACTACGAATTATTTCAAGCTGCTGGCTTTTAATGTCCCCTTAGGGATGCAGACTTGGCTCTTTGTTCTGTTTGCTTTTGCATTTGCAATCAAGGTTCCAGTTTTCCCATTTCACACTTGGCTGCCAGATGCTCACGTACAGGCACCTACAGGTGGATCTGTAATTCTTGCAGGCGTGCTGTTGAAGATGGGAACGTACGGTCTGATTCGTTTCTGCCTTCCCTTTTTCCCTAGTGCCTCTGTAGCACATACGCTATTGATCGGTATCCTTGCTGTAATAGGCATTGTATACGGGGCATTAGTATCCCGTGCACAAACAGATGCCAAGAAACTGGTCGCTTACTCAAGTGTGAGCCATTTAGGCTTTGTGGTGCTGGGAATTTTTGCACTGACTCTGGAGAGTATTCAAGGTGCCATGATCCAGATGATCAATCATGGAATCTCCACGGGAGCATTATTTTTGATTGTTGGGATGTTGTACGAGAGACGGCATACGCGCCTGATGTCTGATTATGGAGGCATCGCGAAATCCGTACCGGTGTTGACATTTTTCATGGTACTGACAGCATTGGCGAGTGCAGGACTTCCAGGGCTTAACGGCTTTGTTGGTGAATTTCTGATTCTGGTCGGAGCATTCAGCAGCGAGGCACCGGGGATGCCCATACTGACAATCATCGCAACCACAGGAGTTATCCTTGCGGCAGTATATCTGCTTTGGATGCTGAGTAGAATGTTTTTTGGTCCTTTAACAAATGAAGCGAACCGGAACATGTCAGATCTGAATCGCCGAGAACTTGTTATACTGGCCCCGATGGCATTGTTGATGATTTTGCTGGGGCTCATGCCGCAACCCTTTTTGAATGTGAGTGAGCCGGCGGCAACACGTCTTATAGAAGTCATTGAAGAGAAGCGTGCTTACGCGGAGATTGATGATGCTGATCTTCAGCGCACTTATGAAATGAATCGAAGAGCAAACCGATCTTCATCGTCGCCAAGTCCAACTACGTCTCAACCGTAACAAATCCCAAATTCCTCATGACGATTCCTCGCATACTTTACTTATGGTTTGTACTGTTTCTTGTTGCAGGTAGCTCTGCGGCTTTTGCCCAAGAGAACGGTGCTACTGCTGGTACCGTCCACGAAGTTGATAGTAGTGCCGAGGAGGTGATGGAAAGTACAGGGGAAGCCGATCCCGCTGTGCAGGATGCACACGCAGAAGAAGGAGATCATGAAGAAGGTTACGGTGAGGGGCATGCAAAAGTACTTCCTCCCCTATGGCTGGTTGCGCCTTTTGTGATTATTCTTCTGATGATTGCAACTGGGCCGCTTTTCTATGGGCATCACTGGCATCATCATTATCCCAAGTATGCCGTAGGTCTGGGGCTCTTTGTGACGGTGTACTATCTGTTCGTGCTGCACGACGGTGTTTCGATGCTGCATGCACTTCAGGAATACCTCTCATTCATAGCCCTAGTTGCTTCGCTATTTATTGCGGCTAGCGGAATCTTTTTGAAAGTCAATGCAAGGGGAACACCACTTGCGAATATTTCACTTCTTTCCGTGGGAGCAGTTATTGCGAACTTGATCGCAACCACCGGTGCGGCAATGCTATTTATCCGCCCTTATATGCGTCTCAATAGGGGGCGCTTGAAGGCGTACCACATTGTTTTCTTCATTTTCATTGTCGCAAATGTCGGTGGCGCAATGACTCCGATTGGAGATCCGCCATTATTTCTTGGATTCCTGCGTGGCGTTCCGTTTTTCTGGACAGCAGCACATGTATGGCATATTTGGGTGCCGACCTTAATCGTATTGTTGGCCATTTTTTATGTGATAGACAGCCGTAACAAGGCAAAGTCAACAACAGATATTTCTTCTGGGAAAACCATTGAGCTGCAGGGGAATCGGAGCTTTATATTTGTTGTGATTATTATCGTCTCTGTATTTATTGATCCGAATGTGATCACGGCATTGAGAGGGACACCATTTGACTTGGTCGGCACCTATCATCTCCCCTTTGGGATTCGAGAAATTATTATGTTTTCGATGTGCATACTTGCATTTAAGTACTGTGATCAGGAGGCATTGAAAAAGAATGAATTTACATTTGAACCCATCCGTGAGGTTGGCTGGCTATTCCTTGGCATCTTTGCCTGCATGGTGCCAGCATTGGCATTGATTTCAAACTACGCTGCGGAGAACGCTTCCGGCCTCACCGCAACGACCTTCTATTGGGGCACCGGTACACTATCCGGTGTACTGGATAATGCACCAACGTACCTCAACTTCCTTGCAGCAGCAATGGGTAAATTTGGTATGGACATAAATAATGCGATGGAGGTGAAGGCATTTGCAGAAGCTGAGGCATCCATACTTTATCTCTCGGCAATTTCGATTGCGGCGGTGTTCTTTGGTGCAATGACCTACATCGGAAATGCACCGAACTTTATGGTCAAGGCTATTGCCGAGTCCAACGGTGCCGATGTCCCATCATTTGTTGGTTACCTAGTCAAGTATGGATTGACGATCTTGTTGCCGGTATATGCTTTGGTATGGCTGGTTTTCTACAGCGGATGGATCTTTTAAATAACTTTTTAGACCCATGAATCGTGATCCACTTGATCAAAAAACATTGAATGACGCTCTTTCGTCACTGCAGAACTGGGAGTATCGTAATGATCGACTCACTAGAACCTTCAAGTTTGCAGATTTCCGGGAAGCAGTAGCATTCATTGTGCGTATTGGGTTTCATGCTGAACATTTAGATCATCATCCCATCTTGTACAACGTATACAATCGGGTTAGTATTGAACTCACCACTCACAGTGCAGGGAATCGGGTTAGCCAGATGGATGTACTCTTAGCACAGGCCATTGATAAGGTTTTTGGCAAATAATATCTATGGAGATTTCATCCGCATTTGACACCATCCTGGTCGATTTAGCCGGAGGATCGTCTATTCTCTGGCTTTCACTGGTCGGCGTGATCGTCATTGTGTGGGATATTTTCCGCAACGATGCACCTCAGTTGCCGTGGATCGCGGGATTGTCGGTCGCGGTTGCGATGATCTTTGAATTATTCAAGGTCTCTGATCCGTCTTCGACTGTTTTTTTCTCGCTCATTCAGACAGGAGGCCCCGCTTCGTTTATCAGCGTGACCATTTTAGTCAGTGCGCTCTTCTCCATTATTCTTTCAGTGCCTTATCTGAAGGGAATCCGTCGAAGTTACGGGGAGATCTATGCTCTCATGCTGTTCGCCACCAGTGGGATGCTGATGTTGGGGACGGCCAACAACATGGTGACTGTTTTTGTTGGTCTGGAAACTATGTCCATCGCACTCTATATCCTTACCGGCATTGTTCGCAGTGATGAGGGTGCTTTAGAGAGTGCACTCAAGTATTTTTTGCTGGGAGCTTTTTCAACTGGTTTTTTCCTGTATGGCATCGCTCTCATCTATGGTTCTACCGGGACAATGTATTTCACAGAGATGGCTGTAGGGTATTCTGTGAGTGGATTACGCCCTCTGTTTTGGGTTGGGGTTGCGTTGTTTCTGGTTGGATTTATGTTCAAGGTTGGTGCGGTGCCATTTCATATGTGGACACCGGATGTCTATCAAGGTGCACCTACACCTCTGACGGGGTTCATGGCGACTGCTTCAAAAGCTTCCGCCTTTGCAGCACTGGTACTCGTGCTCTATCATGGGATTGGAACCTTGGAGCCCGGGGGTAGGGATTGGCAACTAGCGCTGGCGCTCGTTGCACTAGTGACGGTCATATTTGGGAATCTCCTTGCACTGACGCAGGACAATGTGAAGCGGATGCTCGCATATTCTTCCATTGCGCATGCAGGATATGTGTTGATCGCACTTGCAGCGGGGACCAGTGAAGCGTATGCGGGAGCAGTTTATTATCTCTTGATTTATGCTCTGATGAATATTGGGGCGTTCGGTGCGATTGCATTACTGGAATGGGATGGCAAGGAAGGACGGGTGCAAACCCTTGATTCTCTTGCGGGCATTGGTTTCAAGAGGCCTCTGATCGGTGTCACGATGGGGGTATTCATGTTCAGTTTGACCGGATTTCCCCCCTTGGGAGGCTTCTTTGGAAAGCTTGCGGTCTTTGCACCGGCGGTTGATGCAGGCCTGACCTGGCTGGCAATTGTTGGCGTGTTGGCCAGTGTTTTCTCGGGGTATTACTACCTGCGCGTGTTGTACGTATTCTGGATGAAACCCGCTACCGAGGCGGAACCAGTCGTCCAATCCGGGTCATTCCCGATTCCTCACTCGTCCTCCATCGTACTTGTAACATGCGCAATCCTGTTGTTAGGGATTGGTTTGGTTCCAGGGATTCGGGATCTAACGCTGTCCTTTTTTACGCAGGGTCCACTTGTAGCCCTTCCGTAGCCGTCCAAAATGAGAACACTGATCAAGGATCTTTTGCCGCATGCTCCCCAGATTGGGTTATATATTGCTCCTGAGATTCCCCAAAAGAGGCTAAGGGGTGCAACCCGTGATTATGCGAAGGATACGTATCCTGAGGATATCCTTGCATTGTATGATGGCACGTTTCTTGGCAATGGAAAAGATGGCGCAGTTTTTCTGGAAGATCGCCTGATTTTTCAAAACTCAGATCTGGAGTCTCCTCAGACCGTATGCTATCATGATATTGTTTTTGTTGAGTCTAGCCGGTCAAAGCTTCGCGGGGCACACATCGCGATGGAAGTAAACAGAGGGAGGGCAACCTTTTCGGTAAAACTAGATCTTTCAAAGCATCCAAGGAGCACTGAGTATATCGAACAACTACTTCGGAACGTCATGTTACTTCCTGACCCCTCCAATTCAGAGAAGACGGACTGGGCTGCGGTTTCGCGGGCTCTTGAGCGCCTACGCTCTGATGGAAGCTTAACAGAGATCGACTATAAGAAACTGATGAATGTCCGCTCTTAATCTGCTTTAGCTTATTGCTTGTTTTGGGAATTATATACAACAGGCGCCTCTTGCAAAAAATGAGGGCTTCGACAAATAAATGAAGAGCCAAAAATGTTTGCAAGAATAATCTTTGCGATAATACTGGTATTCCTTGCTGCCCCCCACTCAGCATATAGTCAGACTTGGTGGGAGTTTGCATCACGTGATCATGCCGTTTGGACAGATGTTACAGATGATACTGGTGTTTTATGGCTAGTAAAAGGAATAAATGATGTCGGGAGCCCCGTTGAGGATCGACCTGAATTGCTTACGTCCTGCCAAGATTCTAGGCTTCCGATTTATACCGAGTCTGAACTTCCCCCCTAATTTCCCTTCCCATCGGTTGGATTAAGGTTTAAGGTTGCCCATTGAGTACTCAATGGGCAATAATTTGTACCGTGGCCCTTGATATTCGGGGCATTTCACGGTTTTCCCCTTGATTTCTTCTCCCAAAACAGGCGTTTCGGGGTATTCGGCATTGATGTTTATGTACCCATGTATTCTGAACCGTTTTTTCGAGGAATTGAACCGAGTTTTTATGTATTATCCCCAATTTATGTGTATATTAATCCAGAAACTTACTTTACATATGTACCCATGTATGTCGCCAAAATCCCCAACCGAAATTCCAATCCCACCTGGCTCATTCGAGAATCCAAACGCGTCCAGGGCAAAATCGTCAAAACCACACTCGCCAATATCTCCAAACTCCCCGTGGACGTCATTGAGGGGCTTCGGGTGCTCTTGAAGGGAGGAACCGCCGTAAACTCCATCCAAGATGCCTTCACCATTCAAAACAATACCCCGCACGGACACGTTGCCGCGGTCCTGGGAGTCATGAATCAACTGGATCTGCCTGCATGGATTGCCCCGAAGAATTCCCGCTTCCGTCGACTGGTGCTCGGCATGATCGCCGCACGCGTGATCAAGCCGGCCAGCAAACTGGCCACCAGTGCCATGTTGGATGTGCGCACGGCGGCCTCCACGCTCAATGAAGAGCTTGGACTCAAATGTGTGGACGAGGAGGATCTGTATGCGGCCATGGATCAATTGGTCCAACACAAGACCGCGATGGAGTGCCGTCTCGCCAAACGGCATCTCAAGGAAGGTGGCATGGTGCTCTATGATGTCACCAGCAGCTACGTGGAAGGCCAGCAGAATGAATTTGCCGCCTATGGCTACAACCGGGACAAAAAGCGGGGCAAGCAGCAGATCGTCATTGGTCTGATGACCGATTCAGAGGGCTGCCCGGTGTCGGTGGACGTTTTCCGCGGCAATACCGCAGATGTAAGTACGCTCAGTGCACAGGTGAAGAAGCTTCAGCAGACCTTTGGGCTTCAACAAGTGGTGTTGGTGGGGGATCGGGGAATCCTGCAGCAAAAGCAGATTCAGGAAGAGTTGATCCCCGTGGGACTCGACTGGATCACCGCCATGAAAAAGAATGAGATTCGTGCGGTGGTGGAACAGAAACAGGTGCAGATGAGCCTGTTTGATGAACAGGATGTAATGGAACTACACAGTGATCTGTATCCAGAGGATCGGATCGTGTTATGCAGAAACCCCTTGCAGGCCGAGAAGAGCAAGCGACAGCGGGAAGAACTCCTGATCAAGACCGAGCAAGCCCTGGATGAAATTGTTGCAGCCACCAAGCGTGAGCAGTGCCGGTTAACGTGCAAAGGCAAAATTGGCGTACGCGTCGGGCGGGTAATTGGAAAATACAAGGTCAGGAAGTTCTTCACGCTGGAGATTGAGCAGGAACACTTTGCCTATGAGCGCAATGCGGCGGCCATTGCGAAGGCAGAACGGCTTGACGGCTTGTATGCGATCCGCTCCAGTTTGAAACAGAAGCCGGAGGCGACCGAATTGGTGGCGAATTATAAGCGTCTGTCCACGGTGGAGCAGGCCTTTCGCACGATGAAAACAATCTCGTTGCGCGTACGTCCAATTCACCATCGCAAGAAAAACCGGGTGATCGCGCATGTGTTTTTATGCATGCTGGCCTACTATGTGGAGTATCATCTGCGCCGGAAGTTGGCCCCCATGTTGTTTACTGAGGATGATCCAGCGGGGAAAGCTGCACAGCGCAAGAATGCCGTGGAACCGGCCAAACCCTCTCCCCGGACGAAAAAGAAAGCCCGCACCAAACGAAATCATGAAGGAGAAAAGGTCATGAGCTTTGCCGAGGTGATGGACGAACTCGCGGGGCTTTGCCGTCTGGTTGTTGTACCAAAAATCCCCGCAGATAAATCCCCGGAAGTGATCATGGTGGAGAAAATTAGTCCTACCCAACAGCGGGCACTCAAACTTCTAGGCATCAAGCCGGTGTAGCCCTTTGGTTCACAGAATTGAGGCAAAGCCCCCAGATACCCCCCGCTGAGGAGGGTCAATTTATCCCCAAAATATCCTAAATTGGTGGGGAATATCGTATATTGGAGAAACCAGAAAGGGGGGAAGTTCAGCCGAGTGGGTCCTCCGTACTCCTCGAATTACGAATGCCAATGAAGGCTATGCAGGAATCAAGCCTTGTGGACAGGATACAATCGGATGGCTTGCTGTTGTAGAGTCAGCTGATTATGTCAAGCCTGGGTTTAAACCAACTGCTTTTGCTTTCGGTGACTCTGGCTTTATAAAATGTGGGCTAAATGCACTACTCTGTGTTGATGTCCATATCGTGGAGTCTAGGGATGAACTCCCCACACCGTTGCCCCCATGGGTTCCGCCTGAAGACGAGGAAGAAGAAATCCTGTCTGAGATAATGTTTGTTTCATCTTCAGCCAGTGTAGGCGAATCCGTCGGTCAGTATGATTTAAGGATTGGTTTAAGTCCAGTAAATACTAGTGCTATCATTTTAAATTATCAGTTAGGGGGGACAGCAACGAAGGGAGAAGATTATAGCATCGGCAACACAGGAAGTATTGCAGTAAGTGCAGGATCGGATTTCGTGAATATTCCGATTGTGATTTTAGATGACCAAGAGACAGAAGATGATGAAACAGTTGTCTTCACTCTGGTAGAGAGAAAGGACTATCAGTTAGGGAACACTATGAGACATATCTTAACGATTGTTGATAATGATGAAGAGGAGGAGAAAATTCTGCCTGAGATAATGTTTGTTTCATCTTCAGCCAGTGTAGGCGAATCCGTCGGTCAGTATGATTTAAGGATTGGTTTAAATATCATAAATGACAATCCTATATCCCTGAACTACAAATTAGAGGGGACAGCAACGAAAGGGCTGGATTATAATGTAAGTAGTGCAGGGAATATTTTAATCCCTGCTCAATCATTCTTTGCGGGTATTCCGATTGTAGTCTCTGATGACCAAGAAGACGAAAAAGATGAGACAATTATTATAACAATCACTGATGCTAGTGGTGCTGTCGTAGGAATGTCGAATAGGCATGTTTTGACAATTATAGATAATGACGAACCTGATATGCCTCCATCAGACAATCCCAAAATTGGATCCAAAGTGGCGTTTGTCCAAGAATCATCTAACGCGGATGAAAGCATTGGCACTAAAGAGGTACGGATAATACTCCCCGGATTTGATGCTACTGGTGATGATAGTCCAACGTATTCAGTCAATTATACTATTGAGGGATCAACTGCGGGAGGCGAAGATTTTGAGATTGAGAATTTAGGGAACATTTCTGTGAAAGACGATGCGCAATCAGCCATCATCCCAATAAAAATTGTCGACGATATCCATGACGAAGAGGATGAAATGATTTTCCTTACCCTGACAGAAATTGGTGGTGGACATAAATGCACGATGGTATGTACTCATACCCTGACAATTGAGGATAACGACATGCCAATTATGCCAAAGGAGCCTGAAGCTAGTTTTTCGGAAGAGTCATCTAGTGTGGACGAAAATTCGCTGGGCGGATTACCTCCTATAATCTTGCAGGTTCATAATCAATCAACAAGAGTAGTGATAGATTATAGTGTAACAGGGACTGCGACAGAGGGGGAAGATTATACAATTAGGGGAATAGAAGAAGGTATGGGAACGAAAACAATCTCACCAGGACTTGGTCCGCAATACACATACATCAATATCAAATTGATTGATGATAGTTTAGTCGAAGAGGATGAAACGATTGTTCTGACAATCACTGGAGTTGATGGTGCTAACCTCGGGACACCTAGTAGTCATATAATCACAATCATCGATGATGATGAGATTGAGCCACCCATAGTAATTACGCCACCAGTAGTGCCAGTGATACCAATTAAAGTGGGTTTTGTGGTGGATTCAGTTAGTGTCCACGAAGCCTTTGGACAAGACTTCGGAGCATACCATCTAACAGCGGACATAAGCCCGGTCAGCGATGAAGATTTCACGATCGGGTACAGCTTGAGTGGGACAGCGATGGAAGACATGGATTATCGTATTGAAAATTCAGGAGGTGTTGAAGTAACGGCAGGATCAAGCATTGTATACATTCAGATTGCAATTTCTGATGACACAGAAGTGGAAACAGAGGAGACGGTTATTGTCACTCTAATGGAGAGTAACAATTATGAATTGGGGTGGATCTCCGAGCATGTCTTGACCATTCGAGATAATGATCAGATCCGGACATCAGTAGGAAGCGAAATCCCCTTGGAGTTTTCGCTGAAGCAGAATTATCCAAACCCCTTCAATCCGTCTACTCAGATTGGATTTTCCATTACGAAGACACAGAAAGTTACACTTAAAGTCTATGATCTTCTGGGGGAAGAGGTGCAGACTTTATTGGATGGTATCGAGCATGCAGGTCGTCATAGTGTTCCATTCAATGGAGTGGGGCTTGCCAGCGGCACCTATGTTTATGTCCTGATGACAGAGGAGCAGAAAGCTGTCAAAATGATGACACTTATAAAGTAGGTTCTTGTGCCAATTTTGTGAAAACATAATTTTCACTGCACTCTGGGGGAGAGATCCAGACCTCCGAGATGGAAGTAAATGGCGGTTGCAAACCGTTCATTGTTTCGGAATCCGCGGGAGCGTACTTTGACTGTTTTTATTCGGCTGTTGATGCTTTCGGCCTCTCCAATCAATGGAATCCAATGGCGCGTTCAAGGATTGTGACGGGTCTCGGTTACGCGGCTCTTCGCAAGCGTTTCTGATCACGCTTGATCAAGAACTTCCCGATCTGGCACAGGTTGGTCGCAACCACACTTGCGGCGACGGTTCGTGCAAATCCGTCCTTGCCTGCTTTGGTTCGCACCCGATCTCCTCCATGATGCTCCAGACACTATATAATATAAAATGCTTGAATCAGCTTCAAACTAGGTCGGACGTTTGCTCAGCAGACTCTCTGTCACTTCCTTTACAGTTACATGCTCTTATACCGTGGATTTGGGCTGTATATGGGGGATGTGTCAAAGTTAGTTGGGGTTTGGGTGTACACCCCATCACCCTCAAACTTACGTACTTGATGAGTAACTTACCAACTCCCCGTTCTTCTTTTCCACGCTTTTCAGAGCCGGTCTAGGAGGTGCATCTGGAACTGGTTCGGCATTATGCGGATGTGCTGTGTGTATTCAGATGAGTTTACCCACTGATAAAGGGGAAGAACCAACATTCTATATAATCCCCCTCATTTTCTCGAACAATCTGTGATGTTCGAGGTATCTTTCATTAGCAACTTAACAACATCAAAATGCCTTTTGAACTTCCCAGTCTTCCCTATGCACACGCTGCATTGGAACCCTACATTGATCAGAGAACCATGGAGATCCACCATGGAAAGCATCATCAAGCCTACACTACCAATTTGAACAAAGCGTTGGAGGATCACGCGAGTCTGCAGTCAAAATCCATTGAAGAACTCTTACGTGGAATTTCTGATTTACCAGAGGGAGTCCAGGGTGCTGTCCGCAACAATGGCGGTGGCTTTGCTAATCACAATCTCTTTTGGACAGTCCTCAGCCCAGCCGGTGGTGGTTCTCCAACAGGTGTACTAGGAGCAGCCATTGACAGCGCATTTGGCTCATTTAAGGATTTCAAGGCAAAATTCTCTGCAGCTTCGGCCACACGGTTCGGCAGTGGATGGGCTTGGCTTGTTGTTGATTCTAGGGGCACGCTTCAGGTGTACTCTACAGCGAATCAGGACAGCCCGTATATGCAAGATCATACTCCCATTCTTGGTTTGGATGTGTGGGAGCATGCATATTACCTCAACTACCAAAATCGGCGTCCCGATTATGTAGCAGCGTTTTGGAATGTAGTGAACTGGGAGCAGGTCACCGCAAATTTCGCTGCTGCAACGGGGTAGTTGATCTGACTTCCGGGAGTAGATGAAGCTAGACTATAGGCTGATCGGTCAATTCGCCAGATCCTTGATGGTCACAAGCCCCACACGATTGGAGCTGCTTTGATGAATCAGTAGTTTGTTTTCACGTGTCACCCAAACATGTCGAATGATTCCTACGCCGCTTGGGATGGCCCAACTCTGAAAGGATTCCGTCTCCGGGTCAAATCGAACCAGTGCATCAGGGCGCATCGCGGATTCGTTGTACCAAATCTTGTCGTTAATCACGGCTAATGAATAGGGATGTGATCGCGGCCCACTTGGGGATTCCCATTCTTTAAATTCACCGGTTGCAGGATCAAGACGGCCAATTCGCCCCATTGAGGAGTTTACGTACCAGATGATTCCTTTGGAGTCGATGCCCAGGCGGCGAATCCGAGATTCCTTCTCCGCAATCGAATAGTATCGTAATTCCATGGACTCTGGATCCATGGCTGCCAGTTTGTTTGTCCCATTGTAGGCGATCCATACGGTACCATCTTGTGCTACGATGATACCATAGGGCCTTGGTTCGGTATGGATCTCTGTAAGTTCACCGGTATTGGGGGCAAGTCTCCCAAGCATTGCAGCTCGCTGTGAGGTGAAGTACAACTTCCCGTTTGGATGAAAGACAGCTGTGTGAGGGTCGCGAGCTTCAGTTGGGTATTCGGTGATTTCTCCAGTTTCTGGGTCAAGCTTTCCGATGGTACCATTGCTATTGCCCGTATACCAGATATAGCCCTCATCATCTGGAACAATGCTGTGTGGTCTTGCTTCTGGAGGCAAGAGATATTCTTCCATTTCTCCTGTCACAGGATCAAGCCGTCCCACAAGACTTGCCCACATACCTGTCCACCAGATGGAACCATCTGGGGCTTCAATAGGATCACGGGAGCGTTGTCCCAGCGTAGGAACGATCCATTCCTGAATATCTATTTCAACTGGGCCATTGACAAGGGTTGGTTTCCGATCTTCACGGGCAGGAAAATGCTCGGCTAGGTATTCGGCGATGCGAATAGCTTCTGGTTCGGGTAATTCCATCATGGATTCTTGAACAGAACGCCACATGTCTTCTCCATCGAATCCCGACCTCGTGATCGCAGAAATGGCATGACAGGATGTACATGCTTGCTCAACCAGTTCTTTCCCATGTCCCTCTGGAAGGGGAGTACTTCTACGATTCTGGGCCAACAGCGATTGTACACTCAAAACTACGAGTACCAATAAAACCAATACGGCATGTAAAAAATACTGGGGGAGCAATAGATTGCGGGTCATCGCTTATGATAAAAAGGGAACCATATTCTTGGTAGTTGATTACGCGGTCTTTGTTCCATGAGGTTTTCTGGGCATTCCAAGAATTGCCTGAGCAAGATGTTTGGCACGGGAATCTACAGTTTCAGTGTGTTTTTGCCCGCGAATCTAATAAAGATGCTAGTTTCGTATATAATTTCCATAACTTTAGCAATATCCTCTATCCCATTTAGCTGATCTTTGATGACTCATCGATAAGATTATCACAAACAGCTACAAGCTTTGGTGGTTCTTCATTGAGTACAGCTGCAGGCAGTTCCTCAATGCCACTCAACCAAGTGTCCAAAATCGGACGAACGCGAGTATATACAAATTTCGCGAAAGATGCAATTATACCCAACTAATACCCAACTATAAGTTGAGACCAATGGCGTTTTGTCATTGAATAAGTACCATGGATTTTGAGCGCATGACAGTCCGATTCTGCATAACCATTACCATTGTATAATTGTAGATTCCAGTAGAGAGTCCACTGGTGTTAATCTCCAATGTGTGTTTTTTGCCGGGGCTGAATGATCTCTCATAGGTGCTGATTACCGTTCGACCGAGCAAATCTGTCACGATTATCGATACCTTTGCCGATTCAGGAAGATCAAATAGAATATTCGTCCTCTCTGATGACGGATTCGGATAATTTCCCAAGAGCATTATGGATTGTGGTCGTCCAGACTCCTCAGTTACGCGAACATTCGTATCGGTTGTCGCATGTACCGTTTTTGAGACAGGTCCTATCCCCGCCGAATTGATCGCGCTGACGCGGTAATAACACGTCACGCTCGATGCGAGTCCAGTATGTGCATAGGTCGTGGCAGCACTACTTGTATTACCCACTAAATCTAACCAGCTTATGTCACCATCAAATGACACTTCAATTCGGTAGCCTGTAACGACTGCACCTCCGGTGTGTGATGGCGACATCCACGATAGATCAATCCTGGAGCTTCCAAGCGCGGTCGCACTCAATCCAGTTGGGGCATCTGGAACAGTCGCTGCAGGCGCATCCGTTGTAGCATTTGCTACATTCGAAACTGGTCCTGTCCCAACCGAATTGATTGCACTGACACGGTAATGGCGGGTTGTGCTTGGAGACAAACCGGTGTGTGCATAAGTCGTGGTGGCGTTGCCCGTGCTGGCTATAAGATCTGACCAGCTTGTGCCAGCATTCGTGGATACTTCAATCCGGTAGCTTGTGATAGCTGCGCCTCCATCATCTAATGGTGCCGTCCATGAGAGGTTGATCTGGTTTTTTCCCGAAGCTATCGCGCTCAAACCCGTCGGCGCCTCTGGAGCAGACGCTGCTTCGGTCGTAGTATTTGCCACGTTCGAGACCGGTCCTGCCCCGACGGAATTAATTGCGCTCACTCGGTAGTGCCGAGTCGTACTCGGCGCCAGACCCGTATGAGCGTAGGTCGTGGCAGTGTTCTCCGTGTTCTCTACCAGCGGTGACCAGCTTGTGCCAGCATTTGTAGACACCTCAATCTGATACCCCGTGATAGACGCACCTCCATTGTTTGATGGAGCCGTCCATGACAGATTGATCTGAGTTCTCCCTGATTCCGTCGCACTCAATCCAGTTGGGGCATCTGGAACAGTCGCTGCAGGCGCATCCGTTATAGCATTTGCTACATTCGAAACTGGTCCTGTCCCAACCGAATTGATTGCACTGACACGGTAATGGCGGGTTGTGCTTGGAGACAAACCGGTGTGTGCATAAGTCGTGGTGGCGTTGCCCGTGCTGGCTATAAGATCTGACCAGCTTGTGCCAGCATTCGTGGATACTTCAATCCGGTAGCTTGTGATAGCTGCGCCTCCATCATCTAATGGTGCCGTCCATGAGAGGTTGATCTGGTTTTTTCCCGAAGCTATCGCGCTCAAACCCGTCGGCGCCTCTGGAGCAGACGCTGCTTCGGTCGTAGTATTTGCCACGTTCGAGACCGGTCCTGCCCCGACGGAATTAATTGCGCTCACTCGGTAGTGCCGAGTCGTACTCGGCGCCAGACCCGTATGAGCGTAGGTCGTGGCAGTGTTCTCCGTGTTCTCTACCAGCGGTGACCAGCTTGTGCCAGCATTTGTAGACACCTCAATCTGATACCCCGTGATAGACGCACCTCCATTGTTTGATGGAGCCGTCCATGACAGATTGATCTGAGTTCTCCCTGATTCCGTCGCACTCAATCCAGTTGGGGCATCTGGAACAGTCGCTGCAGGCGCATCCGTTGTAGCATTTGCTACATTCGAAACTGGTCCTGTCCCAACCGAATTGATTGCACTGACACGGTAATGGCGGGTTGTGCTTGGAGACAAACCGGTGTGTGCATAAGTCGTGGTGGCGTTGCCCGTGCTGGCTATAAGATCTGACCAGCTTGTGCCAGCATTCGTGGATACTTCAATCCGGTAGCTTGTGATAGCTGCGCCTCCATCATCTAATGGTGCCGTCCATGAGAGGTTGATCTGGTTTTTTCCCGAAGCTATCGCGCTCAAACCCGTCGGCGCCTCTGGAGCAGACGCTGGAGGAGGCGGCTCATCATCATCCTTCACTTCGACGCTGGCTGTGTGATTCGGTGCCTTTGCAACCTCGTAACCTGCACCGCTCTGTATCGTCGCCTGAATTGAACCATTTGATTCATCAACAGCATCATTTACAGTGTCAACCTCAAAGGTGACGGTGCCACTGGTCCCGACTGTGATCTCTCGTGAGTCCAGCTCGCCGGATGCTGCAAAGTCTCCTGTCTGTGCAAGCGTGATACTTACATCCAGATTCGACCCTGGTGTAGGTGTAGCACTGAGTTTGAACGAAGCACTATTTCCCTCCGTCACTTCTTCATTCCCGGAAATGCTGATAACAGGCACTTCATCATCCTCTACGGTCACGCTGGCTGTGTGGTTTGGCGCATTTGAAATCTCGTAGCCTGTACCGCTCTGTATTGTCGCATGGATTGAACCATTTGCTTCATCTAAACCATCATCCACAGTACCAACCGTGAATTTGGCGGTGGAAAAAAAACCAGAGTGATATACTTGCCGGGTGCCTAAAGCAGTTGGTTTGGCGAAATCCCCCGTCTGACTAATAGAAATATTCACCGACACACCTTTATGTTCTATTTCATTCCTGAGTATGAATGTGGCATTACCTCCCTCGGTGATCCCCCCCCCCCCCCGAAATACTCATCACCGGGATGTCGTCATCCTCTATCGTCACGCTGGCTGTGTGATTCGGTGCCTCTGCAACCTCGTAATCCGTGCCACTCTGTATCGTCGCATGAATTGCACCGTTATCTTCCTTGATGGCATCATTCACGGTATTCACCTTGAAGGTAGCCGTACCACTGGTGCCGACTGTGATCTCTCGTGAGTTCAGCTCGCCGGATGCCGCAAAGTCTCCTGTCTGTGCAAGCGTGATGCTTACATCCAGATCTATACCAAGTGTGGTGGTGGTACTGAGCGTAAACGAAGCATCATTACCCTCCGTCACTTCTTTACCCCCAGAAATACTAATAACAGGCACCTCATCATCCTCTACGGTCACGTAAGCGGCCCCCCTCGCTATCGTGTAGCCTGTTCCACTAGCAATCCATGCATTGATTGTGCCGTTAGACTCATAGACGGCATCATTCACAGTGTCAACCTCGAAGGTGGCGGTGCCATTGATGCCGACTGTCACCTTTCGTGTGCCCAGCTCAGTTGGTGCGACAAAAGATCCCCCTTCCTCCTCGACCACGATGCTTACATCCAGATCTGCATCAGGCTTGGGAGTGGCATTGAGTGTAAACGAAGCAGTGGCTCCCTCCGTCACAGCGGAGCCTCCAGAGATACTGATTGCCGGTATTGGCTCATCATTATCCTCCACCGTCATGCTGGCTGTGTGATCCGGTGCCTCTGCGATTTCGCAGTTTGTACAGCTGATAATTGTTGCCTCAATTGCACCGTTAGGCTCATCGACAGCATCATCGTCAGTTTTAATCTTAAATGTGGATGTGGTTGAAAGACGGGCAATCGTTACTCCCTTTTGAGCGAGAGCCAACGGATTAGCAAAATTGCCCGTCTGGCTAAAATTCATGGTGACACGCGTATCCGCATCATGTCTTCGGTCCAGGCTCAGCGTAAACGAAACATCATCCCCCTCCGTTACTGCTTCGCCTCCGGAAATACTGACCACCGGCGTATCGTTATCCACTACCGCCACACTGACCGTGTTGTTGGGCGCTTCGGCAACGTCGTATTCCGCGCGGCTGTCCACGGTTGCCGATATTGATCCGTCTGATTCAATATGAAGATCATTGATTGTTTTTATCGTTATACTGACTGTGCCACCTATACCAATGTCTGCGGCAACAGCGGCGCGGGCCTCCGTATGAGGCAAGAAATGTTCAAAAGGATCTGTGATTTGCTCAAGGGTGAAGAAGCATCGTAAGGTAGTGCTGGGTGCAGGAGTGGCGGTTAGAGTAAAAATGATGTCTTCGCCTTCAACGATTTCTGTCACATTCGCACTGATACTCACAACCGGTGTCTGTCCCCGGACAGCAGACACAGTAAGCAGTAATAAAACCAAGATGGTGAAAATGGATGCTTCTTTTCCACGCCCGCATCCCACCGGTTCAGGAGGGCAGATAGACCGTCCTGAAAAAGTATACTCTCGCACGCAAAAAGCTACAGATCGATGTGCACGAGAGCGACCAGATGAGCGTGCAACCGGATGCATCTGTCTGGGGCGGCGATTTACATGGCACTTCTGGAGGAAAATAGTATCACACACGACAGTATAAGGAAAAAGAAATACAGAATGCAACGCATGTTTAACATATAAACATCTATCCCTTTGCTACATTACTATAACTTTTGAGGAAAAATCCTGATATAACTCAGGAATTCAAGGACATCACAGGGTTGTTTTGGACATATTTGTAAGGGTTGTATCCCCAATCTCCACTAACTTTGGGACATCCCCTGGTCTATCGCTATGTGTCATTACATGTATTCTTTTTGTACTCTCGTATCATGATGCCCCAAGCTCATTACACCGTTTATTCCTGCGGGTGAATTTATTCAAACACTACATTGGCGGGTACTGCAACATGTACTTTTTTCGAGTTTAATTGGGAGCTTCATACTGTCTGCCTTTGTTCCCATGCAGAGATTGATGCGAATTATTTTTCCGGTTGATTTGGTGGGTTTGGCGTGCCTACTGGTCTATGGTTTACTCTCCTGGATTACTCGAACTTCTGGGGCCCCCTCTCTTCATCTGTTTCTGGGACTCTCTATTTGCGCTGCGGCAGCCACCTTCATTCTCTATGACCATTACCGTCGCAATCCTGATCAAAAATTGCCTGTGAATCGGCTCATCGGCTGGTCTATCATATTTCGTATCTGCGGACTGATTGGCGGCCCCTTCTACGAGGACGATTTCTACAGGTATTTATGGGATGCTTTTCGCTTCATTCAGGACGGTACCCCATACGGTTTGCCTCCAGAAGCTTTTTTCCATGACATGAGCGTACCTGATCGGTTTCAGCGTATCCTGGATGGCATCAACTACCCTGAACTGCCAACGATCTATGGGCCGGTGATACAACTTGTCTTTTTAGGGGGATATGGACTTGCTCCTGGCAGTGTCACCGCATTACAGTCATTAATGATTCTCTTTGATCTAATGACCATAGGTCTACTTCTTCGATTGGCACCTGCACCAGCGGTACTGCTCTATGCGTGGAGCCCATTGGTGATCAAGGAAATTGCCTTCACTGCCCATCCTGATGGAGTCGCCGTATTTCTTGTGCTTACTGCGGTAGTATTGGTTCGAAGAGACAGGGTTTACGGTGCTGCCATCTTTTTGGCTTTTGCTGTGGGGGCTAAAATTCTTGCGTTGCTCGTCGTACCGTTTATTCTATTACGTGCACGTTTGCGTATATGGGGGATCTTTCTCGGAACACTGGCGCTGATCTATTTGCCTTTCGTTTTGCAGGGGAGTACAGATTTGCAGACATTACTTGTATTTACCCGAGAATGGGAATTCAATGCTGCCTTGTTTAGTTTGTTAAAGCCTTGGATGCCTAATGCGACGGCTCGGATCGTATGTGGGCTTTTACTTGCAATCGCGATAGGGATTTACTACTTGGTCTACAGGCGGAGAGCTCATGGCACAATTGTGCGGGGCGATTGGATTTATGGTGGGCTATTCGCACTTTGGCCAGTTGTCAATTCCTGGTACCTGTTGTGGCTGCTTCCCTTTGCAGCGATCCGTCCAAGCACATGGGCGTGGACGGCATCGGTTGCAGTACTGTTATCATATATCACAGGGCTAAATCTGGATAATATGGAGATGCATCCCTTTGCACATCCAGATTGGGTACGCCCTTTGGAGTATGGATTGATCCTATTGGCTTTGTCCTACGACATATTCAGGTGGCGGTCCAGAAGGTCTGATATGGTAGCATGCCTATGCACTCCTCGGCCATAGAAAGTGTAGTTGGGAGCAAAAAAAATGGAATCAGGGGCCTTGGTAGGAATGCTCGGCTATTGATCTGTTGCCTCATTAAGATGCCAGTCATACTCATGATCAAGCGATCCATCAAAGCTTTTCAGTTGCTCAGCCAAGTCCCCATCTGCATATTTTTGCAGGTGAGCCAGTACACCTGCTTCAGAGTTGCCAAAGTCTTCCATATACCAGAAATACAGACTTGACGTAACTCCGAACGCTTCATCTAAAAGCTCCACTGCACGCAGGTGATTCACAAAATCTATTGCACATTCATCCATCAACCGATCCAGGTTAGCTGCTGTAAAGGCCTTGGCAGCCAAGTTCGGACAACCCAAGCTGGCACAATTGACCGCGTAATGAATCCGATTATCCTGCCAGATCGGGCGCAAAATATCGTGCTCAATATTATCCAGTGTTAGGGGAATTCCAGCTACGGTTGCATGAATGTCTTTCCATGGTCCGGAATCGGGGGTCTCTCCATTGTGAATCTGGAGAATTGATTCAACAGGGTAGGCATCCACAACGACACGTACGGTCACCGCGTTATAGAGATTGATCCAGTAGGCCATCTGAACGTCCCGTGCATATTGGCGGGGATCCAACACTTGAAGCTGTTCAAGGTATTGGTTTAGACGCAGTCGATCTGCTGTGTGTGCTTGGAGTGCCTGATAGTCGAAAAGATGTATACCAGACGGGTCATCCGTGACCAAGTATGTATCCAGGATTGCCTGCCAGTCGGAATGGTCAATTGTGGTGGTATTTGCAGGATCAAATTTCTCCCAGATACTATCTGTTGATTGACCATAAGAGGGGGAAACAATAAGTATGAACAGCCCAAAAACTCCAATTCTAAATCGACGGGAGAAAGAACTCTCCAGATGCTGTTTTTGCTCTACGGTTTGCATTTGAACGCACCTCAACTCATTGTAAACGACAATGTCACACGGCTCGGCAACGCCGAGCCGTGTCCGTTAGACAAGGGGACAACATTTGGTAAATGTGAATTATAGGCCACCACCGAAGCCGCCACCCAATCCTATACTGAGGCCGATGCCGAACACAGCAGACTTTGCCGTATTACGACCTCCTACGACTCCACCAAGAAAAGCATGTGCGCTCGTGCTGCCAAACAGATCAGCAAATAACTGGCCGCCAAGAATCCGGCTATCTTCTTCCAACCCGGGAAATCGGCTCGGCGAAAAACCAGATCCACCGATATCAATACCAGATGTGGCATTCACCGTTCGGTAATTTCCGCCTACTCTCACACGATTGCCGACGGGAACAAAGAGCCACAAGTTCATGAAGATCTCCGAAGGAACGTCAATGTCCCCACCCTGACCGGCACCGACTGCATTAGAATTGACTGAAGTAGACCCTCTGTGGCGGTAGCCGATTTCTGCTGACGCGCCTGCAATATTCCAGAACTTGCCGACAATCAATGCCCCCTCGAATCCGCTGGCGCCATCTCCGAGCGAGTTGATATAACCTGTGTCATAGCCTCCAGGAATTGTTACTCCAACACGTGCAGCAACGCTCGGTGCATTGCTGACCAATTCATCGACAAAGCGCCAGGTTACAGAAAGATTGGTATCGAATAGTCCACTGTAACTCTCCTCGCCACCGGAGGGGCCGACTGCGCCATCTACATTACTTTTTGCCCAAGCTGTCTGCAGATCTACGGCAATCGCATCATTAATTGCGTAGTTGGCGTGGATCCACACGGTGCTCTGTCCCAGATTTGCCCCCGTGGCTTCCAAAGGTCCTTTAACGGTTTCGGTACCCCGGTAGAACTCTTCGGCGTTCTGATTATAGTACGAGACACTGACACTACCGGTGCGGGGCTCTGCGATCCACGGCGTACCTTGGGCCAAGGCCGTCTGTGACGGATACCATACCGCGATGCTCAAGAGAGTAAGCAGTACAAGCCTTCGGGGAGCGCATCCGATCCATCTATTTCTTTCACTCTTCATCAATGACATCGTTTTGTATCCCACGAACGGGTGTTTGCAGCTTATAGCGACGGGTCAGAAAATAATGTACGACCTCCATGCGGATGCCGCAATCATCTTCATCAGTATCTGGTCCGCACAGCCCTTTAACGGTCTCGTCATCAGGCGATCCAGTTTCTTCCTCTGCGTAGACCGCCTCCAGGCTAGCGGCCAAGCTCATTGCTCGGTCGCGGTCTAATTCAGACTTCTGGATGGGGCATCCCTTGCAAGCCAGTACTTTGAAGGTCAACGATTTGCCCTGTGCATATGCCTTACGTGGGCTAATCTGACCAGGTCCAGTACCGATTGAACCTGAAGGCGCAATTGTCGGGGCCGCAAACCCAAAAAGGACGGCAACAACTGCAATTGAGCAAAATGAACGAATCATGAGATTTATCTCTTAAATGGTTATAGCTGTAACAACAGAAGAAACATGCAGATCAATATACTCAATTTCAATAGAATATGGGTATTATTCGGGGCTATAACTAGAAGTTACTGCACAGTTACGCAGCCATTTCTTTTCCATATCCCTCTGAGAGAGGGGTATTCCAACGATTCTGAGTTGCTACCGATTATGCGCTCGGGATTACAGTGCAGAATCGCATCATTACGATACCATGATGCTGTATGGGCGATGAATTTCCTAGACGTTTTGTTTAGTGGATGAATGTGTAAGTATATTTTAAGAAAATCGTCCTAGAATCTAGAACTGGGAGGACAGGATTCTCTCCCATCCGGTCAGTGTTACGCCCTTCATTATATACGAGCCAGAGATCATTTCCTTCACGGAAGTTGTACCGAAAGCGTGCATTTGCAGAAATTACATCTGCCGAGGTGCTGTACTGCAGGAAGGCACTGATGCTGGCCGCCGTAGAAAAACTGATCTGTGTCCGAATTCTAGCGAGGTGAACAAAAAATTCCTGGTCCCGGTCAGGGAAGCGTACCCGATTGAATTGATATGTCCCCCCGAACTCCAAGTATCGGGATAGATTCCAAGTGGGTTCCAACTCAACTTGAATGTTGGAGCCGTCGTAGAATTGCCCGAATTCTGTAGATGCATTGATACGCCAGAGTCGGCCGAAGCGCATCATGTAGTCCCAAACGAAGTTGTAAAAAGTATATTCCCCTGCGGGAATTTCTGTGTCCTCTGGGAGTTCTGCCGATTCGGTAAGGTTGTCTTTACGTGCTTCTATCTGAAACGTATGAGAATCGCCTGATTTCATATTGAGAGACCAGTCAAGCCAAGCGATTTGGGTTTCAAGGCTGCCATCTGAGTCACGCAGAAATTGTGTAAATAAGAGTTGTGGGCGAATAGATAGAATCTTGGAACGTTCGCGGGCAAACCAGCCGTATCCAGCCAGAATAAATGGTTGAACAAAACCGGTTCGAGAAACAAATCCGACACCGGGTTCAAACTCTGTCCCTCCCCAGGCGGTAGACAGTCGATATAAGAATCCAACTTCGGTACGTCGCTGAATTTGTATCCGGGCAAAGCCATTAGCTCTTGGATCATTTCGGGATGAACTTTCATCAAAGGTTTGAGCCCATTTCAGATCCAGATATTCGATAGCTCCAATTTTGATCTGTGAATCAAGTCCGTATACAATATTTCGATTTCCCTCTGAGCCAAGGCGCGTAGTGGCAATTCCTCCAACGTAAGAGTTGGGGTTAATGATTTGTTTGCGTAAACGGTAGATTCCGAAGTTTTCTGAAGGATTCCCATGAGCGGCGGCGGCCTGCATGTTGATCATTCCGATGTCCCATTCACCGACGCGGCCGACCAGACGAGCTCCCCCATAAATTGGCACGGTTTCACCTTCATAGAGCCCGATCTCACGAGTATTGAAGAGGCGATCGAATCGTCCTGAAGTCCGGAATTCAAAGATGCCAGAACGCTCTTGAAAAAATCTACGCTTTTCAGGAAAAAAAAGAGAGAAGCGAGTAAGGTTAACCTGTTGATCGTCAACTTCGACCTGAGCGAAGTCTGTGTTTACAGTGAGGTCTAGGGTTAGATTATTGGTAATGTTGTATTTGACATCTCCGCCTATGTCTCCGGTCCAATCTGATTGGGAGTCATACTGAGTTTCATCGTCAGAAAGCGACGAATACTGTTCTGCTCCGCTTGCTATATAGGGTGTAATATAGACAGGTCGGCCTACATTGATATCGTGTAACTGGATACGGCGAAATTTGCTAGGTTTTGCGTAGGCAAGATCCCAATTTGGCGGTGTTGCGGGAAATTCATGTATCTCATTTTTCCTGGAAATACGACGGGTTACGGACAGACCCATTTCTACCAGACCATCAATAGCTTGGAAGCCTAGGCTGCTAAAGGGGATGCGTACTTCGAGGGACCAGCCAGAATCTGTAATCTGTGTGGCTGCATCCCAGAAGGTGTTCCAGCTCAAATTAATGACCGTGTCGAAGGGATCTCCTCCAGGTGCATTTAAGTCATTTGAGATGGTCATATCAAGGCGAACTCCATTCGGAGTCGTGGAGAACCATAAGCCATTTTGACGGTCATTGAATGTGTCAAGGATGAGCGCAACCGTATCATCTCCACTGTACCGATCTCTGTACATAGAATTTGCCCGGATTCCATCTGGGTTGCTATCATATAGTCGTCCTCCGAGGTATAAGTATTGATCGTCATAGGCGACACGTATATCGGTCCTCTCGGTCATTTGACCCATAAAGAGGGGACTGTACATGACAACAGCCAACGAATCTATTTCCGCCCACGCTGGCTCGTTAACAAATCCATCCAATTCAATCGGTCCGGTCAATCTTGATAAAATCAAGGGTGAGGGATCTGTCTCGAGAGATTGTGCCCAAGTCTTCACCGGCACGAGTTGGAATAGGGCTATGCTGATCATTACAGCCCATACCGGCATCAACCATTTTGGTAAGTGTATTGGAATTTTGTTTTCGCTGTAAAAGATCTGAAATTGCCAGAGACTCCTGTAATAAATCAATGGATTATCCAGAGGCTATGTTAACCCGACAGCTGCAAGCATCAATACTGGTGGAACGCTTGAGAAACAAAGTGAAGGACGACCGGAAGGCTATCGCGCCAGTAGGTCCATGTGTGTCCACCGTCCCGAATACGAAACTCATGTGGAATTCTACGTTTGCGCAGCTCAATATGTGCAAGCGAGTTGCCTTCATACAGAAAATCATCATCTCCACAATCTATAAACCATCGGACAGACCGTATCCCATCTTCTGGTAACGTACGGATCAATTCGACAGCATTGTGTCGTTTGACATATTCCTCAATCGCATCATCTGAGATGCCCGACAGATCGTTGCCCCAGCGCTCCATCGTACTTTTGTATTCCTCAGCGGAACTCGGTCCAACCCATGCACTCAGTGGAGCGGCAGAGGAGAACAGTTCGGGGCGGCGGAGTGCATAAATAAATGAGCCTCCTCCGCCCATGGAGAGGCCAGCAACGGCACGATAGCGTTTCTCGGGCTTAATCCGAAACCGCTCTTCTACATGGGGAATCAGTTCTTCAAAAAAGAAATCCTCATAGCGCCATGAGTTGGTAACGTCATTGAAGTATCCTCGAACTCCCGTATTTGCATCCGGCATGACGATGATCATCGGGGTTGCCTTGCCTTCCCGGATGGTCTTATCTGCGATATGTCGGACCTCGCCAAACTGAATCCATCCCGTCTGATCATCTCCGGCGCCATGCAATAAGTACAGTGCTGGATAGCTACGTTCACTTGTGTGGTAATCAGGTGGAAGGTAGACGGCAAATTTTCGCTCCGAATCCAGGATTTGACTTTCCATGGTCAACTGGTCATGGACCGTGCTGTGTTGTGCAAGGGTATTACCGGGGATTACTACGAAAAGCAGTACCAATACAGCAGCACTTCCCGCAGTTTTTCTAGAAAGCAGGGAATCAATGCTGTACTTTCCTGGGCCAATCAGGAACTTGCCTGCACAGACAAATAAATTCTTGAAAGCGTGTGCTGGGCTACCATTTCCAGTGATAACATGTGACATTGTTGCGACAAGCATGGTAAATCCTAGCATCGCAACAGCTGGGCGGTAGAATAGTCCGAGGATGATACAGATAGCTCCAATTGATTCTGCAAAAGCAGCCAAAAATCCAAAGAAGGTATGGCCAAAGCCAATCCCAAAAATTTCCATGGACTCTCCAACAGCAGTCCATCTTTCAGGGCCGCCTACTAATTTTCCCCAGCCGTGGAAGATCAGCATACCAAGACCGAACCCTATTCGCAAGATGAGTAGTCCTAGGTCGGTGTGTTTACTCAGTTTAGTCCAAATCATATTTCTGATGAATATTGTTGTGAGAGGTATAAGTTAAGCACTTATAGAATGATCGAAGAATGATTTCGATGACGGTTGCGATTTTGTGTCTCTGTTTCGCATGTCCTGCCTATTGGATTTGCTTGAAATAGCAGAGGTGCGATTGTTCGTTTGTGCAGTCAGGGGAGAATTTACGATATTAGTTTACCATTCGTGTTTCGGTGAGCCGAAGCTTTTGTTTTCATTAATAGATCAATTTCCCATTTTCCCATGTCTTCACATCAACCCAGCTTGGATCGTATACTTTCCATCTGGCGTGACGAGGCTGCAGCGTCCGGCTATAGTCAGGAACGTATCAAGGGGACTGCTTTTGAGGAGCTGTGCAGAGTCTTTCTGACACACGACTCGACTCAGAAAATGCAGTATGAACCGCCCATGACATATGCAGAGTGGGCATCAAGTCAGGGGCTCCCAGAACAAGACATTGGCATAGACCTAGTCGCAAAGATTCGAGACACAGGGGTTTGGTGTGCGATTCAGTGTAAGCTGTGGGCGGAAGGCAGAACACTTCAGAAGAGAGATTTGGATTCATTTTTGGCTGCGTCCAGCAAAAAATATTTTGCACGTCGCTTGATCATTGATACAACGGGCAAGGCTTGGAGTAAGCAGGCGGGGGATACGATTCGTGATCAGGACCCATCCGTCGTTCGCATCGGTCTTCATGAACTCAGGCAAAGTAATATTGATTGGGACACATATGTTGGTGCTGGAAAGATAGAAGACAAAGCTCCCCCCAAGACACCACGTCCCCATCAAGAAGATGCGATTCGAAAAGTAGTTACAGGGCTCCAGGAGCCTGGATCACGGGGTAAGCTTCTGATGGCCTGTGGGACCGGTAAGACCTTCACGTCTCTTCGTATTGCAGAGGATCTGGTTGGCACTGGAGGCCGCGTTTTATATCTCGTTCCAAGTTTGGCGTTGATGTCTCAGACTGTACGAGAGTGGGCTGTCGATACTCGGTTGGCATTTCGTGCTTATGCAGTGTGCTCGGATGCACAGGTCGGTCGCCGCAGACGCCGCAATGATGATCGGATTGATCTGCCTTCTCTTGATTTAGCCTATCCTGCAACGACGGATGCAAAAGATCTGGCATTACATGCGGGGGCTGATTCGTCTGGTAAATTTACCGTGGTATTTGCTACCTATCACTCAATTGGTGTGATCGGGAAAGCACAGCGCGAGTACGGATTGGCAGACTTTGACCTAGCGATCTGTGATGAAGCGCATCGTACGGCAGGAGCCCGCATCTGGGAAGAGGAGGACAGCCATTTTGTACAAATCCATGATCAGGAGCAGGTACGAACAGATCGGCGTCTGTACATGACGGCAACGCCGAAGGTATACGCTTCTTCCGCACGCAACAGAGCAGGCAAACTCAATGCAACGCTTTGCTCCATGGAGGATGAAGAGATCTATGGTCCGGTGCTATATGAGATTGGGTTTGGATCTGCAGTAGAGCAGGAGCTTCTGTCGGATTACAAGGTGATCGTCCTGACGGTATCCCAAGGGGATATTGTTCGCACCGTGGGGGATACGATGGCAAAATATGAGCTAAAACTTGATGATGCTGGTAAGCTGATCGGATGCTGGCGGGCCCTCGCCAAAGCGGATGAAGAAGAATTCAAAGATGATCATTTGTCCATGCGCCGCGCAATTGCCTATTGCAAGGATATCAAGACTTCAAAGCTACTGGCGAAGCTTTTTGACGAGGTAACTCGTGAATATCGTGAATTCCAAGCGGATACGGAGGAGGCTAGTAAACTGATTGAGCATAATATTGCATCAGAACATGTAGATGGGACCTTCAATGCGCTTGGCCGTGCAGATCTTCTGGATTGGCTGGATTCAGTGGAAGGAGAAGATAAAAGGTGTCATGTCCTGTCTAATGTTCGCTGTCTGTCCGAAGGGGTTGATGTGCCAGCGCTAGATGCGATCCTGTTCATGCATCCCCGTAAGAGTCAGATTGAGGTCGTGCAGGCGGTCGGGAGGGTCATGCGCCGATCTTCAAATAAGAAGATGGGGTATGTGATTCTTCCAGTGGTGATTCCCTCCGACTTAGAACCGAATGAGTATTTGGACCGAAGTGATACATTCAGAGTAGTTTGGCAAGTGCTCAACGCGATTCGCTCGCATGATGAGCGGTTTGAGGCGACGCTGAATCTTCTTGAGGAAGGCAAGTCAGGGGAGCGTCTCGGGATCATCGCACTGTCGGACTGGCAGCAGCCAACAACATCTCCTTTGAATGGCAATGGGACTTCGGGTAATGGCTCAAACGGGGTCCAGTTACCCTTGGAATTTGACCTACCTGCAGCCATCAAAGCAAAAATCGTTCAGAAGTGTGGGAATCGAAAATACTGGGACGAATGGGCCGTAGATGTTGCCAAGATTGCACAAAAGCACATTGTTCGGATCACGGAGATGGTGAGCCGACATGATGCGGCGAGAGAAGTGTTCCAAGGATTTGTGGTTGAGTTGCAGGATGATTTGAATGAGGGGGTTTCTGAGAAGGAAGCCATTGAGATGCTGGCACAGCACATGGTAACGCGGCCGGTGTTTAAAGCACTGCATGGAGACGGGCGATTCGTGGATCAGAACCCGATCAGTGGAGGGATGCAACTGGTTCTGGAAGTACTTGAGCCAGCAAAGATAGAGGTGGAAGCGGAGAGTTTAGAGGACTTCTATGCCAGTGTTACTCGGCGGGCCAAAGCGGCGAATACACCACTGGCTAGGCAGAAGCTCATCACGGAGTTATATGACAAGTTCTTTCGGAATGCCTTCCCGAAGACAGCAGAGCGTCTGGGGATTGTCTATACACCAATTGAAATCGTAGACTTTATCCTGCATTCGGTCAATGAAGTTTTACAGGATGAGTTTGGGCAATCGCTCTCTTCAGAAGGGGTTGAGATTCTGGATCCATTTACAGGAACGGGGACCTTCATTACCCGGATCATTCAGAATGGATTGATCAAACAGGAGGCTCTGCCTCAAAAATACCAATCCGAGATTCATGCCAATGAGATTATGCTCTTGGCCTACTACATTGCGGCAGTGAATATTGAAGAGGCCTACCATGCAGAGGTGGGAACTGATATATATGAGCGGTTTCCAGGGATCATTCTGACCGACACATTCGAGATGCAGGACGGCGAAGATATGATCGCCGATATTCTCCCCGAAAATTCGGAGCAGCGGAAAAGACAGAAAGAAGCACAAATTCGGGTGATTGTGGGTAATCCGCCGTGGAGTGCGGGGCAGAAGAGTCAGAATGATGCGGCGCAGAATCAATCCTATCCGACTCTAAATGAAAGGATTGAGAATTCTTATGCTAAATACTCTGATGCATCTAACAAGAGAAACTTGTATGACAGCTATGTCCTGGCAATTCGGTGGGCATCAGATCGCATCGGAACCAGTGGAGTGATTGGTGTTGTCACCAATGCAAGTTGGCTGGAAGGCAATGCGATGGATGGATTGCGGAAATGCTTAGCGGATGAGTTTACTTCTATCTATGTGTTGAATTTACGAGGGAATCAGCGTACGCAAGGCGAGAGATCTCGTCAGGAAGGAGGAAAAGTATTTGGATCGGGGTCCCGTGCACCGGTCGCCATTACACTGTTTGTGAGAAATCCAAATCGTAAAGGATGTGGAATTCTGTATCATGATATTGGTGACTATCTAAGCCGTGAAGAGAAGCTGGACAAAGTTAAGGAATTGCGTGGGATAAGTGGGCTTGCAGAGAAGTGGGCTGAGATCAAGCCGGATGCCCACAATGACTGGCTGAACCAGCGTGACGGAGGGTTTGAAAAATTCATGGCTCTGGGAGATAAGAAGGGACATTCAAAAGAGGTGGTTTTTAAGAATTACTCCTTGGGGGTAGTGACAAATCGTGACGCATGGTGCTATAACTATTCAGAAGCTGTACTTCGTTGGAATATTCGTGCGATGATCCAATTTTATGAGAGTGAACGGGCAAGGCTTCAGGAGCAAGATGCCAAGGGGCGTAGACTAACTCTGAGAGAGATCACCGACTTTGTCAATAACGATCCTACGAAGATTAGCTGGACCGTAAATTTAAAAGGAGACTTAGCAAAAGACAAAGAATTGAATATTGGCGAAGGTAGGATTACGCTCTCTCAATACAGGCCCTTCACGCGTCAATATTTATTCCACAGCCATAGATTAAATGAATGTGTATTCCAGATCCCCCAGATCTTTCCGCATGAAGAGGCGGAGAATTTGGTGATCTGTGTGACGGGGAGAGGCGAGACGGATGACTTTTCATGCCTGATGGTGAAGGAGATTCCCAATCTTGACTATATCAGTAAGGGTCAATGTTTTCCCCGCTGGTTGTATTCAAAACCTGATGAAGCCAAGGAAGACCTGTTTGCAGAGGAAACAGTTCCAAACACAGACTCCCACGGATACGTGCAGAAGAGTGCGATCAACGAGGGAGCCTTGCGGGCCTTTGCGGAAAAAATCGGGTCAAAATCCATCTCGGCAGATGACCTGTTCTACTATATATACGGCGTGCTCCATGTCCCATCCTACCGGGAAAAATATGCCGCAAACCTGCGCAAAGAACTACCCCGGATCCCTCTTCCCAAGGACGCATATCAATTCTACCTATTGGTCAAGGCAGGAAGAAAACTCGGGGGGGTACACGTTGACTATGAAGAGGCCACAGAATATCCCATCAGCTTTGAAGAAGGAGGCTGGGAACCTGCCAATGGCATATTGCCCGAGGGGTGGTTTAACCCAAGTTTAACATAAAATACTGATTCCAGCGTTGAGCGGGGGCTTTCGGCCCGATTCAGGCCGATTAGGGCACTACCGATTGGCATGGATTGGGTCTGTTCAGATCGTGGTGATTTCCGTTTCAAGTGGACGCGGCTCGATCTTCAGCGCCTCGTAAATTTCGCGTTGATCTGCATCGGGATCCGAGGTGAGGCGCGTGTGCACGGCTACGTGATCGTTTCGTGTTTGATGGATGGTAGCCCGTCGTTGGGACGAGAGCACATTGCGAATGGTGGTCCAACTCCAGGAGATTCCCTGTTGCCGCAGGTAGGTTCGCACCACTTGTACGACCTGATACGCAAGCACAGTGATGAACAGATGCCCTTGGGTGCGTTGATCGGTTTGGTGAAAGATAGGCCGCAATCCCAACTCACTCTTGAGCGAGCGGAACACGGCCTCCAGATCCGTCAGCATGATATAGGTCTGCCACAGCTGAGCGGTGGAAAGCTCCATGACGTTGGTCCTCAAGCGGTAGGTGCCGGGATCGGTCCACATCGAATTCGCTTTCGGCCGCGCACGCCACTTCACCTGCACCGCCTTCTCTTGCTTCTCATCGGCAATCACCTCAATGTCGTAGTGCTGTCCAATCCCACCACTGCTTTTCTTGAATCGTCCAATCCGCTCCCAAATCCGCGAAAGCTTCTTCGTCGTCTTCGGTCGGGATAACCCCTGGTCCAACTGCGTGAGCTGTGCTTCAAACTTCGCACGACGACGTGCCACCATGGCTTGCTCCTTCTTGATCCGTTGGCTCGAACGACAATAGACCCGGACCTCTTCCGAGTCCCGGACCTCATACAGTTCTACGCCGTTATCCAACTCGGTCACCTCTTGATCTGCCGGATCAAAGACCCGGGCCCGCTCCCGACTCATCACCAGATATCTGTACTTGGCCTGGCGAAGCCATTGCACGTTTTCCGCGGTTGCAATCCCCCGATCCATAATCACAATGGCCTCGTTCGGGGCATCCGCTTCCTGGAGCATCGTTTGGAGGGTCTCCGCCTCTGCCGTATTGCCGGCATAGATCTTTGAGCGCCGCACAAATCCACTCCCATCCAGAACCAGAGCCAAGGTGATCAGAGGACGATCATTCCGCTTCTCCTTGGACCGCCCACGCTTGGCCAACGATTGAGCAGATCCCGATCCCGCCAGATAGGTATTGGTCAGATCCAACAGCGTCACCGTACATCCCAATCCAAACAGGGACATGGCTTCGGTGAATACCTGCGATTCAATCGCATCGCGGTGCTTCACCAGTTGATCGGAGGCCCGGTAGAGATGCATCAAACTCATGCGCTGGAACGATCCTCCCAGGAATTCCCCAAGACCGCTCTCGTTACAGAGCCACGCATAGGTTGCGCGCTCGGAAGCAGGCTTGGCCAAGCGTCCGACAATCGCCCCCAATGCCGCATGCTGGGTCTTGGGAGTCATCCCAAGGCCCCGCAACAGCTTCGGGATTCCCAGCTGGTTCAGGGCCCACAAGGACACATGTTCCACCCCCACACTCCGCACCATGCTCATACGGGTAGAGGCGACATCCACCGTGTGCCATCTCGGATCCAGTGGCTCGCCCTGGGCCAGCTTTGCCTGTCGCAGCCGCTCGGCCTGCTTGGCGAACAACTGCCCAACGATGGCCTCGGCCTGATCCTCCAACGGTTTGGGCAAGGGCGGCAGGAGCGAGACCTGCCCCTGGAGAAGTTCGTCAATCCGGCGGCAGAGCAGAGGCCAGTCGGATTCCTTGACCGGAAATTGACTTCCCAGATGCAGGAGCGTCTCCTGCTTCACCTTGGCGCCGTAGCGGACATTGTGAACGAGCCGGAACGCATGATAGGTGGTTCCGTCCTTCATGGTCCGGGTCATGGTTTTTCGGATAAACATGATGGCAGGAAACGAAGGGGGCCGGCGAAGGTTCCCACAGAAAACGCATTATGGCACTACAATCGTCCGAATCCACGAACGACGCAAAAGGAAATGGGCCAATGCAGGCTGGAATCAAAGGTTCGGGGCCAAGGTCAGGCGAAAAAAAAACTAAAAAAGGCCCCAAAATGGGGCCTCGTGTTAAACTTGGGTTAAGCTGGAAGATCGTCCGATGCGTCATCCAGGGAAGGCACGGCAGAAAGATCAATCGCGGATTATCTATAACTCGCGTATTACCGTACAGGACATTCCTGAGGAAGCCTATTCCTATATGGTTAATGGCAAATCAGCGATCAAATGGGTGATGGAAAGGCAACGTGTGAAAACGGATAAAAAAAGCGGGATCATCAGCGACGCCAATCGCTTTGTAATTGAAACGATGCAGGATCCTGCCTACCCGCTCAGATTACTTGCAAAAGTGATTACGGTCAGCATGGAGACAATCAAGGTCGTCGAAACGCTCCGTGAGATTGAATTTTCATAATGCCCCCAATATTGATAGGTACAAATGCACATTTCTATGAAAACCGATTTGAATAGGATCTGGATGCTATTCTATTGCGGGCACAGGAGTAAAATGAATTCGTTTGCTCGCTGCAGGTGTGTCGTCGGTCTATCAGGCGCTGGATCTGTGTGCACGGTATGAAGGCATCTATGTGATGGCAGCCATTCACCTAACATACATTCCAGAGGCGGGCGACTATGATTTTGATGAAATCACCCGTCCTTGTGATGGCTGATTGTCATGGACTCTAAGTTTTGTTTAGGTGATTATGTACTTAACTGCAAGTCAAGTTCTCTTTGCTCTGTCAACGCCCGTTGCCGGATTGCAGGCTTGCGCTCTGCATAGACAGGTCTTACATAGGCTCCAGAGCCATTAAAGGATGCCATACCCGACACCCTGATGTTCAATGCTGCGTTTACATCTGCATTGATGAGGTATTCGCACATCTGGCACTTGAACACGGACTGGGATACTCGATTCTTCGCGTCTACATATCCACACTGATTACAGGTTCGGGACGTATAGGCAGGAGGGAGATTCACGACTACACCGCGTTCAGCGAGATACTGTTCCAGCTGCCCCCAGCCTGTTTTCAGAATGAATCGGTTCAGCCCTGCTTTCGCTTTCACGTTCTTGCCCGGCTTCTCCATCGTCCCCTTTGCACTTGCTGTCATGCCTTTGGTTTTCGGGTCTTTCAGAAAAACAAGCGAAGAGGTTGTAATGAGATTCAAGGCAATGTGTCTCAGAGCATTCTTTCTAGTGTTCGCAATCTTACGCTGATGCCGTGCGAGCGTATGTTTGGTCTTGCGATATTTATTACTTCCCTTTGTGCACCGGGATAGTCTGCGTTTGAGAAACCTGATCCGTTTGTCTATTCGCTCTACATCCGTGAGATAGAAGATCTCTCCAGTACTGTCTGCTACCTGTCCAACATTCCGATCCACCCCAATGCCTTGATGATCGGCTTGGCGTGTCACGGCATCTACTTCGTAAGATACCGTAATGTACCAGTGTCCGCACTCTTCAAAGATGCGGCCGGATTTGGGCACAGGATTGAAATATCGTCTCGCACGGTGATGAGCGATCATCTTCATATACAATCCCCGCTTGAGCCTGAAATATCCATTCTCTGTGAACTGTGATCCACCCGACACCTCCACGGCAAAGGTCTTCTTGGCTTTGTTCTTCTTCTTTAAACGGGGAAGTCTCCGTGTCTTCTTGAAGAACTGCTCAGAGGCATCTGATAAATCTTTCAGTCCTATACGGGTTAGCACTTGAGGATATTCCTTCAGCCACTCGGCCTTGGCATCTTTGTGCTGCTTGTACCACTTGCAGAAATCAATGAAAGAGACCTTGGACTTGCCGGTGTCCTCGTAGTCTTGTTTCGCTTTGCCCAGTGCAGAATTCCACAGATAACGGTTGGCATCAGCCAATTGATGGAGGAATTCATATGCCTTCCTTGATCCCCGCAGGCGATACCGGATATTCACGTAGGAACGATTGGAAGATTTTACATTAAAATTTCTCACGGGCATGGCATCACTGTTCTTGATGTTATGGTAAGCAACAGGATGGACTGCAATCCATTCTGTTGTGTCCGTAGATCCTTATAGCCATAAAGGGTTCCTCCGTGCAGTTAAGTACATAAGTACCTTCCATTTATACAGGCGAACGTCCACAGCCCCTTAACGGCATTCACAGCGTTGACCTGGAAAGCCGGCATCGAAGGGAACAAGCTCCCGAAAAATTCGTGAACTGCTTATGTCTACCAGATCCCCTGAAGGTGACAGAATAATGCGTAAAGCCCAAAAATCCGGCGCCGTGACCGCAGCGTTTGACCGCGGCCGCGCGAAGTATTTTCATGGACGGAAGCAGACATTGCGGAATTTCGTTGGCCTTGTGGACCGTGCAAAGGAGGCGGACTCAGGCACGACCTTCCTGATTCAGGGAGCTCCCGGCGCAGGCAAGACCGCCCTGCTCTATGAGTGTGAGCAACTGGCGGAAAAGAGAAAGTGGGAGGTCGCAGACATCTCTTCCGCGGCTCTTTGGGATCCGGATGAACTGCATCGGGCACTCGAATCAAAGAGAAATTTTAAACTTGAGGGTGGCTCCGCGGGGATTAACATTCCTGGTGTCGGGCGGGCGGAAGTCACGGGTAAGGTGCGACCACAGACCGTAAAATCCATGCTCCAGGAGGGAGACGGCCCATTATTGCTCACACTGGACGAAGCACAGATTTTGGGCAAAAAGGACCTGATTCCTGCAGACAAAATGCACGCTGTAATTGATGTGCTCCAGTCCATTCATAATGGTAATCTGGAGCGCCCCGTGATTTTGATCGCGGCGGGGCTGGGATCAACCACCCAGGCGTTTCGGGCGTTGGGAATTTCAAGGTTTGCGGGAAGGGCTCGTGTGGAACTGGGGGCGTTGGGAAAGGATACGGAACGTACGGTCCTGCGTGATTGGTTGACGGAAGAGGGCAAAGCCACCGGAGATACAACTGCATGGATCGATGCGATTTCTCAAGAAAGCCACGGATGGCCTCAGCATATTCTGTCATATGTGGACCCAGCGCTGGACCAACTGGAGGCGGATAAAGGGGTGATGACTGCAGAGGGGTTGGCTACCGTCCTGGAGGCAGGCCGCGCACTGCGGACTGCCTATTATGGGGGGCGGGTGGAAGATTTCGACGAAGAACACCTCCAGAGCTTTGCGAAAGCACTAGTTGATGTTCCACCAGGAGAAAGTACGACTGGCAGTACGATTCTGGCGACTCTGACGCAGGAGTACGGGCCAGAGGAAGCAAAGACGCTGTTTCGTAGGGCACAGTACTGTGGAATACTGCATAAGCAAGCAGGGCGCTATGCCGTTCCGATCCCTTCGATGCATGATTGGCTGGTGACGAACTTTGCTCGTCTCCGGGTCAAGGGGGGCTCCGATCGCCCCCTGGGACAGCTACGCAATGTGGGGGGACGGGATTCTGGAATGGATTTGGAACGCTGATCTGGAAAGCCGACATCGTAGAGCACCGGGGGGGCATTGGGAAGACTGGCCCGATCAGATTCCTGATTATTGTACCTGCAGAAATAGCGACTACATGAGTGCACAAACTATCCCAGAATCCATGTGGTTCACTAAGGTACTTATGAACTTGACTTGCAGTTAAGTACATAAGTACCTTTGTTTACCATTGAACAAACATCAAATTTGAAAATATGGTGATATTGGTTATACTATAATCATTCGCCAATATCACATTTTAAATACTTCAGACTTACCCATGTCGGAACTCTTATCACATATTGATCTGACCCCTGCTGAAATCGCGAAACTCCCAGCCAGCATCCGAAAGAAGATGGAAGCCCATTTTGGATCACTGGATTCAGTAAGAGGTGAATGGTGGTTACTTCAATCCAAGTCCGAAAGGGTGACCGCGTTTATTAATTCGGCACTGGCTAGGCTTCCAGCGATCGCCGCGGCTCGATCTTCTGTTCTACAGGAGCACAGGATCGAAAAAATTCTTGAAATTATTGCCGATGATGTATCGCACACAGACATTGAAGCTGAACTCGAAAATGCTGAAATGCGTGCGAAATATCTCTCTGAGGCACCACTCTTAACCGCTCAGCAGGTACGGCATCTATCAGGTCGAAGACCTAGCAATAAGAGCGAGCCGGCCTCACGGTGGAAGCGGGATAACAAAGTATTTGCCGTGTATAAAAATGGGATCAACCTATACCCAGCATTTCAGTTTGAGGACGGCATGCCCAAGCCGATTATAAAAAAAAATACTCACCGTTTTACCGGATGATATGACCGCTTGGCAGATTGCATTTTGGTTCAATAGTGGGAATGGTTGGCTCAATGGTGCGGAGCCGCAAAATTGCCTCGGCCAAACCGAAGAGATTATTTATGCAGCGCAGCAGATTGCTGAACCGGCTTTCGGCTAGGTAATGTAGCACGCATGTTAATTCGTAGTCCGGCTACATTACTCAAGCCGCCCAATCCGTTCATTTTAAAACGGGGCACAGTGATTGAGCGCCTGCATAATCGCAAATATCCAGGTAACTTGCTTAATCCAGGTCTTGGAAGCCCGACACGCTTTGCTCCGATTGATGATGCGAGGGGCATGTCAGTTCCAACCTTTTATGCAGCCGATACTTTAGAAGCTGCAATCTATGAGACGATTTTCCATGATTTCCCTGAAAACATAAATGAAAAGAGAGTACCTAAGCGGCTGGTCACGGCGCGAGCACACTCTAAACTTGAAGTGACACGCAATCTGAAGCTCGCATCTTTGCGTGAGGCCGATCTCAGGAAGTGGCAGATTACGCGAAATGACCTTATCACAACATCCCCAAAGTTCTATATCAGTACCGTTAAATGGGCTGAGGCGATCCATCATCAATTCGCCGATATTGAGGGTTTGATCTGGACATCACATCAATGTGATCCTGATAGTGCTTATTTCTTTTTTGGTGACCGAGTGGTGCCAGGTGATTTAAAGATCATTGCAATCCGAGATGGGTTCATTGATCCTTCCTTCCTATCGGATGTACGGAAGGCGGGCATGCGAAGTGGCATCAAAATCACTCTCTAATGATGCGACCTATGTTAATTGATACGCACGCGCATCTCTATGATAATCGGTTTCAGCAGGATCTGGAGGCTGTTTTATCGCGGGCACGGGAGGCGGGAGTAAAACGAATTCTTTTGCCTGCTGTGGATGTGCCGTCGATTCATCAGGCGCTCGATCTGTGTGCGCGGTATGAAGGGATCTATGCGATGGCAGCCATTCACCCAACACACATTCCAGAGGTAAGCGATCATGATTTTGATGAAATCACCCGCTTATGTGATGAGCCGAATGTGATTGCCGTAGGGGAGTCCGGGCTTGATTATTACTGGGACAAGTATTACGATGAACGGCAACCAGAATTTTTTGCCCGCCATATTCACGTATCTGCAAAAAAGGACCTGCCACTGATCATCCACCTGAGGGATAAACAGCATCGCGATCAGGTGCATCGTGATGCTGTTCAGATACTTGAGCGTGAATTGCCTTCTAGTGACAATATCCGTTCCCGCGGGATTTTTCACTGCTTTACAGGGCCGGATTGGCTCCCAGAAGCCGCTGCGGAACTGGGCTTTCTGATCGGAGTCGGCGGTGCAGTAACCTTCAAGAACTCAGGAGTGGCTGATATGATACGTAACGTTCCCCTGAGCCAAATCGTCCTGGAAACTGATGCACCTTACATGTCTCCCGTTCCGCATCGGGGAAAGCGGAATGAGCCGGCCTGGACGGCACTGGTTGCCCAAAAGGTTGCTGAGGTCAAAGGTTGTACAGTTGCCGAGGTGGCAGAGATTACCTGCGCGAACGCTCGGCAACTGTTTAACCTTGATTGAGTGGGAGATTATTTACTTTCCGGTTCCTCCTCATCAACGATCTCAAAATCAGCATCATCAATTACATCGTCCGCTGATGCTTGACCGTTTGTAGAGGGCTCTCCTGTAGCCGCCTCATCTTGCGCCGCAGCTTGCTGCGCTGCGTAAATCTCTTCACTGGCAGCGGCCCAAGCCTCGCTTAACTGCTCGATACCACTTTCCAGTTCATCAAAGTTTTTGGCTTCGTGCAGACTCTCCAGTCGCTCAAGGGCTCCAGTGATCTTTGCCTTCTTGTCTTCGGAGAGTTTTTCTCCAAACTCCGAGAGATTATTCTTGGAAGTGTAGATCAGACTGTCCGCCTGGTTAAGAATTTCAATCTCTTTCCGGCGTTTTTTGTCGTCATCCGCATTCTCTCTTGCCTGCTGACGCATTTGCTCAATCTCACTTTCCGAAAGTCCACTGGACGCTTCAATCCGGATGGATTGCTCTCGTCCCGTCGCCTTATCCTTGGCAGTCACATTCAAGATGCCATCTGCATCAATATCGAAGGCAACTTCGATTTGAGGGGTTCCGCGTCTTGCCGGCGGGATTCCATCCAGATGAAACTTGCCAATAGTCCGGTTATGGACTGCCATGTCCCGATTGCCCTGAAGTACATGGATCTCAACGGAAGGCTGATTATCCGATGCAGTTGAAAATATTTCCTGTTTCCGTGTCGGGATTGTAGTGTTTGACTCAATCAGCGTAGTCATAACACCACCAAGGGTTTCGATACCCAGGTTGAGCGGAGTCACATCAAGCAACAGAACATCGTCAATGTCCTGAGACAATACGCCACCCTGAATAGCTGCACCCATGGCCACGACCTCGTCGGGGTTGACCGATTTATTTGGTGCCTTGCCAAAGAACTCTTCTACTGTTTTTTGTACGAGTGGAATTCTTGTGGAACCACCAACCAAGATGACTTCATCAATCTGATCACGCGTAAGCTTGGCATCCTCGAGCGCTTGCTTCATTGGAGCAACTGTACGCTGCACCAAGCTTCCGATCAACTGCTCAAATTTTGCCCTTGACAGTGTGGTGGTCAGATGTTTAGGGCCTTCCGCTGTCGCAGTGATGAATGGCAGATTGATGGAGGTTTCACTGCTACTGGAAAGCTCTGTTTTGGCTTTCTCGGCAGCTTCTTTCAACCGTTGCAACGCCATTTTGTCGGCACGCAAGTCTACACCTTCGGACTTTTGAAATTCGTCCGCGAGGTAATCAATCAGCTTGTGGTCAAAATCATCACCGCCCAAGTGGGTATCCCCGTTGGTTGACTTTACTTCAAATACACCACCGCCGAGTTCCAAGATGGAGATGTCGTAGGTACCTCCGCCAAGGTCATAGACGGCGATTGTGCGATCCTTGTCCTGTTTCCCCAGACCATATGCAAGTGCGGCTGCCGTCGGCTCATTAATGATCCGACGAACCTCTAAGCCAGCAATTTTCCCTGCTTCTTTGGTCGCTTTGCGTTGGGCGTCGTTGTAGTAGGCCGGCACCGTAATCACGGCCTCGGTGACTTTCTCTCCCAGATAATCTTCTGCAGTGCTTTTGAGCTTCTGCAGAATCATCGCTGAAATTTCCTGAGGCGAGTACAGCTTGTCGTCAATACGCACACGCGCGGTTCCGTTTTCGCCTTTCTCAACCTTGTATGGAACTGTTTTAAGCTCGCTGGGCACCTCATCATAGGCGCGGCCCATAAAGCGCTTGATGGAGAAAACAGTATTTTCCGCGTTCGTCACGGCCTGACGTTTGGCTGGTCCACCAGCAAGACGCTCACCGTCTTTCTTAAAAGCAACTACGGATGGGGTCGTGCGACCACCCTCCGCGTTTTCAATTACCTTAGGCTCACCGCCTTCCAATACCGAGACAACCGAGTTCGTTGTACCAAGGTCGATTCCGATAATCTTGCTCATATTTTCCTTAGGGTTATTTATTAAGGTTATGTTCTAAACAGACAATTACTAACTGGGCAATAATCCTGCCGATCGGTCACATCGGACAGAATGGCAGATCATGGGACATTTATGCAACCGTCAGCCGATGAACGCACTGTCATAGTTACGGTAGAATGATTTTGCCTGTATTGTTGTGTCATGCGATTCATTCCGAATGCCATCACGGTATTTCGCATTCTGGTAACCCCTGTTCTGGTTTTCTGTCTTTTTCAGAAGAATCTTTCGTTTGCATCGCTTGCGTTTGCGCTCTTTATCCTTGGGGCAGTTTCAGATTTCGTGGATGGATACGTTGCACGGGCACTAAAGAATCAAAGTCGGCTGGGGCAACATCTTGACCCCATAGCGGATAAAATTTTTGTTCTAGGGGGCTTTGTTGCACTGGCTTGGCTCTATCCACAGCAAGTACCTTGGTGGGCGGTTGGGTTGATTGTATTACGGGATGTACTGGTGACTGGATTGCGAATGACTGCAGAATCTGCGGGAGGACACTTGCCAACCATTCGATTTGCCAAGGCCAAAACAGCCCTGCAAATGGCGTATTTAGGCCTGTTCCTATTGACGCTGATGTTACAGTATTTCTCCAGAACACAGACGCTCGCCCAAGCTTTTCTGCAAGGGAACCTCATGTATGGGTTCATGATAATGGTCGTTGTTGTAACTTGCCTGAGCGCACTATCTTATATTCGCATATATCTAAAAAACGTGACTGTATCCTAATGAATGATCGATCGGAGTCAATTGCATTTGAAGTAGCCCGGGAGTTACTCGAAATCAAGGCTATCGCAATTACTTCAGGGAAGCCATTTGTCTGGTCTTCTGGTATGTTGTCTCCCTTTTATTGCGACAATCGCCTGACGCTCTCCTATCCCAAAATCCGACGAATGTTGACGGATGGGTTCATTGAAAAGGCTTCAAAATATCATTTTGATTGTGTCGCAGGCGTAGCGACGGCTGGAATTGCCCATGCGGCATGGGTAGCTGAACGCCTCTCTTTGCCTCTAATTTATGTTCGACCGGAGCCAAAAGGCCATGGACATCAGAATCAGATTGAAGGCTATCTACCTGAAAGCAACAAGGTCTTGTTGATTGAGGACCTCGTGGCTACGGGCCTCTCATCAATCCAAGCTGCCGAAGCTATACAAAAAGCTACCGGTTCAATGCCGGTCGTTACCTTGGCGATCTTTACATATAACTTGGAAGGTGTGGTAGAGTTATTTCAAAAAAAAGGGGCTCCGTTGGAAACTCTGTCTGATTTTGATGCCCTGTTAAAAGTAGCATCTGAGACCGGGCACATAACCTCTGAATTGCGGGACTCTCTTCTGGAGTGGCGCAGTGATTATCAAGCGTGGACACTAAAACACTGAGAGGTTGAGGTGACACAGCTCATCGCAAGTATTGTAACAGTAGGAGATGAGCTTCTAGTAGGGCAGGTGGTGGATACCAATGCGTCTTATCTTGCAGCAGAGTTAACTCGGCTGGGGATTTTTATTTCGTACTCGCTGACAGTTGGCGATGATCAGGAAGCGATAAAAGCTGCGATTGAGGATGGTATGCATCGCTGTGATCTCACTTTCGTAACGGGAGGCCTTGGCCCCACCCCTGATGACCTTACGAGGGAGGCTGCTGCAGCATTTACCGGTTCCTCTCTTACGGTAGATCCTGCAATCTTAACTGCAATAGAGCGTCACTTCGCATCCCTCGGACGCTCTGTGCCAAGTGGCTCGGAGCGAGTTGCGAGTATTCCAGGTGGTTTCGAGATATTTCCAAACCCCAAGGGTACGGCTCCCGGCTTATGGCACAAAGGAGCAAATGGGAATGCAGTTGTTCTTCTTCCAGGGGTTCCCCACGAAATGAAAGCTATTTTTTCTGATCATGTAATCCCTCGAATCATGCAGATGGGCGGTCGTGCAGAGATTGCTCAGCGTACGATCAAGACTGCCGGAGTGGGGGAGACCTTGGTTCAGAGCAAGATTGAATCCATATCTCATTTATTGGAGCCGGATCTGCGGATTGCGTATCTGCCTGGAGCTTACAGTGTTCGTGTCAGGTTAACAATCAGGGGGAATGACGCCGATAAGCGCCTGGATGCTGCAGAAAAATGTATCAGAGCAAAACTTGGATCAGTGATCTTCGGCCAAGACGACGATACCTTGGAAAGTGTTCTAGGAAGTCTATTGAGGAGTAAAGGAATGACCATTGCCATCGCGGAGAGTTGTACCGGTGGCTCGGTGCTCGACCAGCTAACTGATGTGCCAGGATCTTCTGATTATGTTCTGGGAGGCGTGATTGCTTACTCAAATCTGGTAAAACAGCATCACTTGGATGTGGATGTTGATACATTGGATCGATTCGGCGCCGTGAGTGAACCGGTTGCTGTGCAAATGGCGGAAGGAGTGCGCGCCTGCTTTGGCAGTGATATAGGGTTGTCTGTGACTGGGATTGCTGGACCTTCGGGAGGAACGGCAGAAAAGCCTGTTGGTCTAGTTTGGATTGGGTATGCAGATGCCCACGAAGCGTGGGCTGTTGAGCATCAATTTGGCCAGGACCGTGATCACAATAAGCAGAAGAGTGTGGTTGCTGCCCTGAATATTGCACTTCAGTCATTACGCAAACGCAGCGACCGTAGTCGTAGCATTGACATCTCCTCAAACTAACTAGTGTCAGTCCGATATTTACCGTTTTGAAATTTCGGGAGGTATTTTCGTCAATTTTTTTTGCGTTTTTTGGTTCCCATCCGTGCAAATTTTAGCGAATCGGGGGTTGGTGTGATGGGGTGACACGGATTTCTGGACCAACAGGTACAAAATTGGCTTCCCCTGGACGAATCTCTCCCACTGCCCGGATCAGGCGTTCTCTTTTTTTTTGTTCGAACCTGCCGCGATGAGCTACGCGGCCCGCCGATATCGCTTGCGCTGGTTTTGCAGACGTTTGAGACGCTTGCGTTCCCGGCTACGCACCAGCGTTCCGAGTCGACACAGGTTTGCGGCCAGTACCGAGGTGGCTATGACGCGTTCAAAATCCTCTGGACTCACCTCACGCACCAGGAACAATCCCCGGTGATTGAGGTGGTTCATACAGGATTCCACCCCGGGGTGTCCCTTGCGTGCTTCCTGATAGGCGGGGGCGTTTCGGCGTGCGCGCTCTTTTTTTGTATAGGGGCCCTTTTTGGGCATCGCCATGCCGGCCAATAACGGACGGAGCTCTTCAAGAACCGCAACACTGTAAAACCCCGTGTCAAACGAACAGGTCAATTCGACCGATGGATGCTTCTGCAAAACCTCTTTGATCAAGGCCACCGCATAATCCTTGTCCGTCCCGGTCCATTCAATTCCATATCCCAGAATAAACTGATGCTCATCCTCCAGAAAGGCAACCGGAACCCCCAACTCGCACAAGATCCCCACTTTCCCCTTCACGACCCAGCGCGTAAACGGCTTGAAAATCGAAAACACTTTCTCCTCCGGCGGGATGGTTTCGTCCTGTAGGATACGACGGGTGATTTGGTCCAAAAACAGCTCCATATCGTCCAGAAACAGCGATATCTCATGAATGGCCGCCGTCAGAACCCCCATCTCTACCGCCTCTTCCTTGGAAAGCTGGCCCGCGATGGCGCGTTGGTTCAACTCATCAAGATCCTCTTGCAGCGGCGTCAACAGTTGACGCTCCACCTTCCCATGAATCGTACGACAGAGGTGAAGGTAGCTCTCGACCTTCTTACAGTTATAGGATTTCTTCCGGCCTTTACGTGCGCCCTGAAACGCCTTGTGGATCTTATGGAGGTACGACTTGTATTCCCGCCAGCCCGCAAGACCAAACACGGCGGCCCCTTTGTGAGACTGTCGAAGTACACAACGGACCGAATCCCTTAACAGGCTTAGATCCGTAGGAAAGTGAATATTGCTCTTCACCACTTTCGAATCGCAGCGGCACCGCAGAAGCGCATCCTCGGATTGCCCCACGATCCTGTGTCCCACATCCACCACCAACAGATTGACCTTCTGCAATAATTCGGGCGAAAGCGCCGACACGTTATCATGAAGCGCCTGACGGGTGTAGCGCTTCGGATCCTCCGTGCCGTGTCCCAGCATCAGACGTAAGATCCCCAACTCATTCGCAAAAAAAGCGAGCCGATCGTACGTACAATTGGTGGCTTGCTTCAACGCCGCCAAAAGGAACACGCGCCAGAGATGCATTCCCGGACGTCCACGGTCCTTGCGTGTGTCGGATTTATACTCCTGTTCCAAGAGGCGAAAAAGCTTCTCTCTGGCGGAGGTATCTCGGAAAATCTGCTGCATTGCATACAGAAACCGGCTGAGGATATCCCGACTCCTCGGATCAATTTCAATCTCCGATATCGGAACCGTATCCAGACAGGCTTGAAAATCAAAAACGCGGCGCATCGTCCGTGGAATCAATGAGTTGCAAATGAGTTTGAGCCCTTTCAGATCATGAAAATGGCCCCAAACAGTACGTATGCCCTCTTATACGCCGATCCCCGCTCAATTGTCAACAAATCAACCCGATAACTCAAACTGAAAATCAGACCAAAAACTGCCGCAGAATACCTCCAAATATAGATTTTATGCAAGTTTTTGTATTATCGGACAGACACTAACTAGGTGAGGTTGGTTGAGCAGGGTTAGAATATTTTGTCTCGCGTAATCACTAACTCGGGAATCCGTTGATGATTTGTGGTTTTCATTTCAACCAAGACTGCATCAAAGTCATAACGTTTAACTAATTCTCTGACTTCGGGTGAACAATCATAGGTCATCAGAAAATTCGCGTCACTATCAGCCAGTATTGAGAAGATGCGTTCATGATCTACGCTGTTATGGGTATACAGGCGGGCTCCCGCCCACTTCCCACCATTGGTTGTATATGGTGGATCAATAAAGAATGCCGCGCCCCCATGGTTGCACAGTAATTCTAATATCCGTAGGCCATCTCCTTCGTAGAATAACAACTGATCGGAATGTTCAGCAATGGCCTCAAGCCTGAGAATTAGCGTATCGGGATACCATCGGGAACAGATGCCTCCTTTATTTTCCCCGTTCTTTATAAATGAACTTCCGGGTGCCATAATACCGCCCCGGCGTGTGCGATTTAGTACAAGTGTGCGAAAACCTTGATCCTGAACAGTCTCTGGAAACTCAAGAGCTATACGCTCAACGTCAGCACGAGTAGGGGTAAAGGTTTGAATACGCTGGATCATTTCTTCTGGATGCTCTAGTGCTGCCCGCCAGAACGAAGAGATATCCCGATCCAATTCCACCATGATCGCCTGTCGTGCAAGATTATCCATGATGGCTGTCAGTGATACGATTCCCCCGCCAGCAAATGGCTCTATGAGTAGGTCAACGGGGTCCCTGAGCCATTCCTCAACATGAGGTACAAGCCACGTTTTTCCTCCAGGGTAACGGAGTAGGCTACGCTGCGGTATACTGGAAACGTTTGCGGCCAAGATGGGCGATACTCTGAATTCCTGCAGGACTGACGGATTGATATTCATTTGAGCAGAATTACAATAGGGCTTTCAATAAGATCCTAGTTTACTGTTACGAAGGCTCCTTCGTAGATCACTGTCAGACGAACATTTGGATCTTATAAATCAAAGTAGTTCCTCACCCAATCCGAGGCCTCCTCTAATTTATTAAATCCCTCAACTTCAACGTTATTCTGAACCAGTTTTTCAGCTTTCAGTACCCGACTGGGTATTCGAATGCGGTGCAACAGATTTCCCACGATTAAAACATCGTCTCGGAATATTTTATCGGGACGAGCAAATGGGATCACATGATACGCGATCATTTTGGTCACGGGTTGACGGCCAAACCAGCGTGTTGTAAAAGGACCATTGATCTGGTTGAGGATTGATTTCTTTTTCCAATTTCTCCCTGTCGCAACTTGGGCAGCCACAAGTGGAAAGCCAGGCAGGTTATCCTTAGGTTCCCGGCAGGCGAATACGTCTATTCCATCGTCCTTTGGTGAGGTAGGGGCTGATACATCGGGCTCTACATCCCCATCTTTGAGTACGCTCCAAATTTCTGTTAATTTCTCCAAGAAACCTGAATGATCGGGTCGGGGTGAACCAAAAGACCAAGCACGTCCTCCGATCTCGCCAGCAACAGCAGCAGTCGCGATGTATTGAAAATACTCCCGAAGTACGTGCACATCGGAATCGGATGGGTATCTGACAAAATCATCCAGTAGTTGTGAAACTGTGCGTAAGTTTGATAGAAGAAGGGATATTAGATATGATGTATGGGCAAAATTGAGTTGCTCAGAAGCAAACGAAATGGTTTCTCCATATGCATCTATTTTGAAGGGATAAGAGGTCTGGAGTATATCCTTTCGCGATTGCATCCGTCCTATAGTATCTGTAACTACTCGTTCGCGTTCCTCTATTTCGGTAGTGACATTCTCAAACTCATAGTCGGATGACATTTCCATCGCATCAACAATATCTTGGCTGAGCGAGAATTTGTCTTCTGAAAGTATAGCTTTCAATTCCAGATAATCAGCAGCTAAGTCAAGATCTGATTGGGATCCAGAAACTTGTTCGCATGGCAGGTACACACCGTCACTCATTCAATCCCTCAGAGGCATCCCTCCTCTTCTTTTTCATTCGATCATGTATCGCTTGCGCCGTCTCGGAAATCTCTTCTGCCATGTCTATGAGAGAGGTGTTTCGCCCGTCAAAACCACGTACGTTATGGAATGCTTCACGAATTTTCGAACGTGTAAGCAGCAATGACTCAGCAAGCTTTTGATCAGCGGGTAGTGTACTTTCATGAGCCTCATCCAAGGAACTCCCCGCTCTGAGGACCGTCAGTGACTCTGTGTGGTGTAACACTTCCCCCAGACGTTTAATGTCTGGATTCTGTGACCTGATTACCGGATTTATGCTATTCTGCTTGGATCCGTAGATCCATGTCAGCAGTTCAGCTAAATGTTTTTCCTTGCCCTTAGAGACGGGATTCGGTTGTGGCTCATAGCTTGCCCATTGTGCATTGAGGCCGAGAAATTTTCTGTAATCTGGGCGTGATAATGCCGTATACAGGTGCGAGAAACTGAAACGCGGGTTCCATCGATCGTCTATATCAAATAGCGACTTCTCTTCTGCCTGTTCTAATACATGGATTGCATGGACCATCCGTTTTATAGTCGTGTGACTATCTCCAATCTGGTTTGCTATCTCAGTAAGGGAAAGATTGCTAGTCCTGTGCCAGCGGGCAGCAAATTTAGCTTTAGCATAAGAACTCCATCGGGCAGCGCCATTGATATGTTTGAACCCGATGAATGCATCTGCGTCTTCACGGTTAGCGACCCGGTATACGGAAATCTTCTTAAGCGTGTCTCTGCACTGCTGAGTTATTTCTGGGGCCCGAATCCGAGTCCTAGTCGCATCATATATTCTGTCACTCAATTTATCATCTCTTAATAGGCGGACCGCAGCTAGCCGACGATTACCTTCCAGTACGATAAGTCCACCATTTTCCTCACACACAATAAATGGCTCTATGTCCATGTACCCATTCGCAGCAATTGATTGGAGCAATTCACCGAGGTCCTCGGCTCGATAGAGGTGTGCGATGATTACTTCATCAGACGCTCCAATATCCATGTCGGTTAGGCGCGGATTACGAACATCTAGATTCAGACAGTCAGTTGAAACCCGCATGACACTTTCCAAGGGAATCTTTTCCGGGGGGGCTGAGGGGTTGCCAATGTTAGACATGATTTGACTAATATTGAATGGCTAATTTAATGCCTAATCGAGGATCATGACAGATTAAGTTTGTCACGGGTTCAACTGATCGATTGGTCTTCAAATCTACGTAATGTATTCCTGAAATAGAATATAACCCAATGCTGCTCCTTAACCTATGTCGAAAGACTTGGTATTTAGGAGTTCTGTGAAAAACACATCATCGAATCAAAAGTGCCGATAGCCGACACCAGAATGCCGTACTCAAAAGTTCCGAATGAGACTTTTCAAAGAATCATTTTTAGGAGGCTTGATATAGGTATATAGGTGAAATCGACCTTGTTCAGATCCAAGAAGGTACAAGCCATTTTCACCGAGGGCTTAGCCTCCTAGTCATCCCGCTCTAGATAACTGGTGCATGTACAGTTTACGTACCGGCGACAATATATTCTGTCACGGGAATTCCATACAAGCAATGGCGATCTAACGCCAGATGTGTTTTGGGAGCCCATATCTCGGTATGTCAAGGCTTTTCGAGAGTGCGTTACAAAATAATGGCAGAAGGAGGCAAAAAACTTGATCAAAGTGTTGTATCATTGAACGGCTTAATACAATTAATGTAATCATGAGTGCAAAAGAAAACCCCAAAACGCGGGCTCTCAACCTTGCAATCAAAGAGATTGAGAAACAACATGGAAAAGGATCTATTATGAGGATGGGGGATTCCCCCCCTGTACAGGTGGAAGCCATCCCAACTGGATCTATAGCTTTGGATGCCGCACTAGGTGTGGGTGGTATACCCCGTGGACGAATTGTTGAGATTTTTGGTCCTGAATCGTCAGGCAAGACTACGTTGGCTACACATTGTCTTGCCGAGGCACAGAAGTTAGGAGGACAATGTGCATTTATTGATGCCGAGCATGCATTCGATCCATCCTATGCAGAGCAATTGGGGGTAGATATTGATCAGTTGCTCATATCGCAGCCCGACACGGGAGAACAGGCATTAAATATTTGTGAAACTCTGGTACGCAGTGGTGCACTTGATCTCATTGTGGTTGATTCGGTGGCGGCCCTAGTGCCCGCAGCTGAAATTCAGGGAGATATGGGGGATAGTCACGTCGGCCTGCAAGCCCGCCTCATGAGCCAAGCCCTAAGAAAGTTGGCCGGCATTATCAACCGATCGAATGTGGTTGTGGTTTTCATTAATCAACTGCGTGAAAAAATTGGGGTGATGTTTGGAAACCCCGAAACGACACCAGGTGGAAAAGCTCTGAAGTTTTACAGTTCAGTCAGGCTGGATATCCGCCGGATTGGTGCGATCAAGAGTGCCACCGAAGTGATAGGTAACCGAACGCGTGTCAAAGTGATCAAGAACAAAGTAGCGCCTCCATTCCGTAACGCTGAATTTGATATCATCTATGGAGAGGGGATTTCATCCGTAGGGGAGTTGGTTGACCTTGCCGTCAACATTGGTCTCATCACCAAAAGCGGTTCCTGGTATGGTTATGGAAATGCACGAATTGGTCAGGGGCGGGATAATGCAAAAAACTGGCTCAGAGAAAATCCCGACGAGTACCAATCAATCAAGGCTGCCGTACGCGAGAATTTAGGTCTCAGCGTTCCCACGGAGAGTGCGTAGTAGTTGTCATTTTCCTGAAAGATTTATTGATCAGGAGATGGTTGAGAGTCATTTGTGTTCAGGAATATCAAGTGTGTAAAACCTGCTCTCTACAGGCAAGATAATCCGATCCCCAATTCTGTTTCTAACAGGCGACAGACAATGGTACTGCGTACGAGATTTTATCCTCTCAGTACAATTGAAAATCTCCATGGAACAACTTTTATGGTATATTCCGCGTATCCAACGAGGTAGGTGAAGCTCGTAACCGAAGTTAGGCAACCTTTCTCTTTCGTGTGTATTTACAGCGACTACTATTAACTGCTTGAAGACAAATGGCAAAGAGTTCGACCCATAGTCATACAGCCAATAACAACTCGATTAGCGAGGAGGATGTTAAAGTACTTTGTTGGGAGTTGGATGTTGCGATTGCCAAGCTTCGTGCACGGAACGAGTATTGGAAAAAAATTCAAGAGGAAGAGGCTGATCTACTGGAGAATCCCCCCAGCTTACTTGATGAAATGGTGAACATTCATTGCACGCCATGGGGAGTTGAACCACGAATCGGTCCAGACTGGGTGGACGGTGTGGCGCGTGCGTGGGTCAATGTGGGGAAATACCTTAGGAGTGCGATGGGCCAACTTCCATGAATGAGTCTGAAGATATCCAAAGCGAGGAGCTGCAGGATAGTTCACAAAACAAAGTGGTTCTACCGCGAATATTGTGGATAGAGATCTAAACCTCCATGGAAAAAGAGGATAGCGCTTCGGAAGTTCTCGAATTTTCTGTATCCTCTTGCAACGGTTTTGATTTCTTGGATTTTGCCGTTGATTCGCTCGGCTCTGGCATTGGACTGTTCATGACACAGCGCATTGCAGACACCTTCTCGGTGTCGTTCAAACATCTCGGCGATCTGGATGAGCTCCTTTACGGCCTCCTCGTTCACCTGCTCAAGCCAGAGTTCAAAGTACTTTTTTGCCTCCGCGAAAGTGCGGCATCGAAAGATGGCCTTGAAGTCCTCTCTGAGCCTCCAGGCAATGCTGACTTGCAAGTTCAATTTCTGGATGGCCTGGAAAATCTCTTCCTGATTTACAGTGCGGTTCGCTTCGTTTTTCAGGAGTGCGTAGCGGCTCTGTTTGAGCGCATCGTGCTGCTTGACCTCGCGTCTGCGCACTTGATCGATCGCTTTGTTGAGATACTGGATCAAATGAAAACGATCATGGATCAGCGTGGCGTTCGGGAACAGCTCTGTGATGCAAGAAATGTAGGCCTTCCACATATCCGTCGTAATGGTCTGGACCTCGTCCTTTAGATCCCCCAGAAGCCCCTCTAACAGGGCTGTTACGCTGGATTTGTCGCGTCCCTGTCCCACATCAAGGACCACACCCCGTTCGGAATCACTCACCACCGTTGCATATTTGTGGCCGCGATGAATCGCCTTCTCATCCACACTCACATGCGAAATGCTCTGTAGCGCACGTCTGCGTTCCCCACGTTCCACACTGCGGTGCAGGATGCGATTCACCACATCAAATTTGCAACGAAGCAACTGCGCCGTCTTGGTTTGATTCTTCGTCGCTTGCAGCAATCGAATCGTCCAGGATTCAAAGGCTTCCGTATAGCGCTGCGAAGCACTTGACCAAGGAACCGCTATCGTATTCACCCCCGCAGAAGACTTCACACGAGGGACCCGGCAGTGCACAAAACATTGAAACTGAAACCAGTCCAGATGTCGCCAACACCGCTTCTTACGGTGATCATACAATGTCCCCGTCTCCCCGGTCTTCGGGCAGATCAACGCACGACCCGAATGCGAAATGTAGATGTCAATCCGTTGAACTTTTGCATCCAGATCCATCCGATCAATCTTCCAATCGCTACCTAATTGTAAACTGTGACGCACCGCAATATCTGGAACCGGTTCCATAAAATGTGTAAATTTGGTGAAAACGAAAAATAATCATTCCACACGAATTGCGGTAGTACCAACAAAGTAACAGAACGGAGAGAGGATCCACTCGGTGAACACGAGTCTTTATTGGAAGACGTTCCGCAAGAGTTGGCTGTGCGTATCCGTACGGTAATTAGCGAGTCTCATTCAGGGCCACTTCCGCAAGCCGAGCAGTTTGGAGAGTACGAGAAGGTATGTCGGGGGCAGCCAAAGAAATCTTGGACATGGCCAAGGAAGAGCAGCAGATCCGAAAGATGATTATCGGTCTTGAGCGCCGCCGTATCAATGCAGCAACGCTTGTATCTTTCGGAATGATCAGCCTAGCCGGTATAGGCATGCTTCTGGGCGTTTCATGGAATATTATAGTTCCCCTGGGGCTTAGTGGAATGATAACCTTTTTTCTGCGCGAATTCTCTAAGGTGTGGAGACCACGCTCGTGACCTAATTGGCCCAACGTAACGGAAGCTATATATCAGGATTTCGGGGCTTTTGGGTTGTGTTTGTGTAGTAACAAGCTTCGCGATTTCTGCCTTTAGAACGATGGTTGTTACGTACGGGGCAACTTCTCTGGGAGGATCAATTGCTTTCGGGACTATAACAGCAAGATTTCTAGTTCTTGAAAGGCAACAAGAAACTTGTAGCAGTGCTGATCTGGTTCGTGCAGCGCCCCAGACAATGCCCGCTCTCCGCAGCAAGATCCGTTATAGTGTATAGAGTGAAACCCAGCGATTCACTGGATACACAATCAAAAATCTAACCCGGTAAGAATCGCTTTCGGTGAGCAGAAGGTGTTCAAATCCTCTACATCTAAACATTTTTATTAAAAAATGCGTTTATATAAATAATTATTTATGATAAGTTTTGATGAACGTGTGTCAGAGGTTGCTGATTGGTGCTATGAAGGCGGCTGGCGAGCCGAACCGGCTTCGCATTCTTGTGCTGCTGCGCTGTGGTGACCTTGCTGTTGGTGAGCTGGCACAAATTCTCAATCAAAGTCAACCTCGTCTCTCACATCATCTAAAGACACTGGCACGGGCCGGCTTGGTCGAACGGCTACCTGAGGGATCCTGGGTATTTTATCGAATCCAGAGTAAAGGTTGGGCCGGAAGGCTGTTGCAGGGACTCTTCTCTGAATTAGAGATCGATAGTGACCCATTCACCTCCGACCTTAAAGCTCTGCAGAGGGTTCGCAAAGTTCGAGCAAAATCAGCCGCGGCCTACTTTTCAGAAATTGCCGAAGACTGGGACCGGCTACGGGCACTGCACTATCCCGATGCAGCAATTGAGCGGGCCATTCTTGATCATATTGGGACATACCATTTCGAGAGCGTCATTGATCTTGGGACCGGTACTGGGCGGATGCTGATTCTGCTGTCCCCGTACACACAAGAGGCCGAAGGCCTTGATCTTTCTCACCATATGCTGACCGTTGCACGGACAAACCTCAGCCGAGCGGGGATAGGTAATGCACGCGTTCGTCAAGGTGATGCCACGAATACCCCCTTCGAGAGCGACAGTGCTGATTTTGTTGTCGTGCATCAAGTATTGCATTATCTTGAAAAACCCGAGGATGTAATTACAGAGGCTGCACGCATTCTCAAACCCGGAGGGCAACTTCTTGTCGTTGATTTTGCCCCGCATGAACTCGAGTTTTTACGTGAGTCCCAGGGACACTATCGGCTTGGAATTTCCGAAGATGATATGCTGCAATGGGCGGAAGCAGCCGGGTTTTCCGTACAGGTGAAAAAATTTGATGCACCCGTCTCACTTGATCAGGGCATCAGCGTTCTCATTTGGACAGCGACCTGGCATGCCAGTCCACCAGGAGGCTACAGCGTAAATAAACTCGCCGCTGCGGAGCAGCAATCGAAACCAGCCCCCAACGTCTCATTTGAATTCTTTCCACCGAAAACGGATAGGATGGAGGCCAAGCTCTGGGAATCGGTTGCACGCCTGACACCAATGGCACCGCGCTTTGTGTCTGTAACCTATGGAGCTGGTGGCACCACACGGAATCGAACGCAAAGGATTGTCACCAAAATCGCACAGGACACTCCGCTCTTGCCAGCCGCGCATCTCACCTGTGTGAGCGCAACCAAGGAAGAAGTATTAGAGGTCGCGGTCGATTTATGGCAAGCGGGCGTACGTCACCTAGTGGCCCTGCGAGGCGATCCCCCCGAAGGCATTGGTGAAAAATTCGAGCAACATCCAGGCGGTTTTCGCAACAGTATTGAATTGATTGAGGGGATTCGAGCGCATGAGATCGAACCTGGCGCGAGATTTGAAATCAGTGTTTCCTGCTATCCAGAGCAACATCCCCATAGTCGGGGCTGGGATCAGGACATCGCGTTTTTGAGGGCCAAACAGGATGCCGGTGCTGACCGTGCGATTACACAATTTTTCTTTGAGCCGGGGGTCTACCTAGCCTTTCTTGACCGTGCACGGGCGGGTGGAGTGACCATGCCGATTGTACCCGGTATCATGCTGCAACCGAACTTCAAAGGCATGAAACGGATTGCTGATCTCTGTCAGGTCAACTTACCAGACTGGCTGCATGAGCTTTACGAGGGGACCGATGAAGACACGGCAACATGTGAGTTCATCACAGCGAATGTAGCGGCCGAACTCTGCCATAAGCTATCAGAGCAAGGCGTGAACGAGTTTCATTTCTATACGCTCAATCGCGCGAGCCTGGCGCTGTCTACCTGTCGATTGCTTGGATTGAAGCCACAGGCAGTGGTGTAATAGGGCCATGGAAAGTTCTTGTTCATTACTGGATTGTCAATGCACTGCCCTGGCAGGGCCCTTCAAGATTCATTCATGGCGTAGTCAAGGGAAACAGACTTCGCCATGTTCATTTGTGTAACCGTCGCCGAGCTTGATGACCAATCGACAAGAACGTATTGATCAGCTCTACTTGGCTGTTAAGCAGCGCATATTGCTACTTGATGGTTGTTGGGGGGCGATGTTCCAAAGAATGGGGCTTGAAGAAGAGGATTATCGTGGGTCACGGTTCTCCGAGGAAGAATACCCGGTCCACATGAAAGGCAATAATGATATTCTGTGCTTGACACGACCGGAGCATGTGACAAAATTGCATGACGCATATTTTGCGGCCGGGGCGGATATCTCAGAGACGAATACGTTCTCCGCGACAACCATCGTGCAGGATGATTACGCACTTGATCTCCAGTCGGTCATTGATATCAATCACCAGGGTGCAAAACTCGCCCGCGCATCGGCAGATAAGTGGACAAAAAAAGAGCCACAGAAGCCACGCTTTGTCGCGGGCGCCATTGGACCGCTGAACAAAATGCTCTCCATGAGCGCAGATGTAAATGATCCCGGTGCACGGGAGGTGACATTTGACCAGGTCTATCAAGCATATCGTGAGCAAATCGAAGCTTTGAATCAAGGTGGAGTACATTTCTATTTGATTGAGACGGTCACGGATACATTGAACTGCAAAGCAGCAATCAAAGCGATCATTGATCTTGAAGCAGAGGGCCTTGAAAAGTTGCCGGTTTGGATTTCCGGGACTATTACGGATCGGTCGGGGCGTACCCTATCAGGTCAAACGGTTGAAGCATTTTGGCATTCGATACGTCACATAAAACCATTTGCAGTGGGGTTTAATTGTGCACTGGGTGCCGATTTAATGCGTCCGCATATTGCTGCCATGTCCCGTGTTGCGGATACCCTGGTTGCCGCGTATCCGAATGCCGGGCTGCCCAACGAGATGGGGCAGTATGAGGAGTCACCACAGGAAACCGCAGACGAAGTCGGTAAATGGGCTCAGGATGGCATTGTCAATATTCTCGGGGGATGTTGTGGCACTACTCCAGATCATATTTATGCAATCGCAGAAGCAATAGAGGGTTTGCAGCCGAGAATCACAGTCGAAAGTACGAATACGTTACGACTTGCAGGCCTGGAATCTTTTGAATTGATGAACTAAACCGAAGAGCAAAGGGATCTATGGCTAACAGGGTGACATACTAACTATTCTAACCTCAAGAGCTTCTGGACAAATAAAGATCCAGATAAGGAATGAGTACAGCCGCCCAGACATTTGTAAACATTGGTGAGCGGACCAATGTGACCGGTTCCGCCAAGTTCCGAAGGCTGGTTGTGAGCGGTGATTATGCGACCGCCATAGAAGTTGCACGACAACAGGTCGAAAGCGGTGCACAGATCATTGATGTCAATATGGATGAGGGGATGCTCGATGGTGTCAAAGCCATGCAAACTTTCCTGAACCTGATTGCCGCCGAGCCCGACATTGCCCGGGTGCCAATCATGATTGACAGTTCAAAGTGGGAGGTGATAGAAGCAGGTCTCAAATGCGTACAGGGTAAGGCCGTGGTCAATTCAATCTCACTGAAGGAGGGGGAGGATCAATTTCGGGAGCGAGCACATGCCTGTCTGTCTTACGGTGCAGCGGTAATCGTGATGGCATTTGATGAAGTTGGTCAGGCGGACACCGCATTGCGCAAGATTGAGATTTGTCAGCGTGCATTTAAAATTCTTACTGAAGAAGTTGATTTTCCTGCCGAAGACATAATTTTTGACCCAAACATTTTTGCTGTTGCCACTGGAATTCCAGAACACAATAATTACGCAGTTGATTTTATTGAAGCAGCAAGAGTCATCCGCAGGACATGTCCTAACTGTCATATCTCAGGTGGGCTCTCGAATGTATCCTTCAGTTTCCGTGGCAATGAGCCAGTGCGTCGGGCGATGCATTCCGTCTTTCTGTATCATGCGATCCCTGCCGGGATGAACATGGGAATTGTGAATGCAGGTCAACTGGATATTTATGATGAGATTGAACCGACGCTGCGAGAACTGGTCGAAGATGTTATCCTCAACCGTAATGAGGGTGCGACAGAGGCGCTTGTTGATTATGCCGAACAGTTCCGTGGTCAAAAAGGAAAGTCGGTACAGAAGGATATGTCTTGGCGCGAACTCCCCGTGGAGAAGCGGCTTGAATACGCACTTGTAAACGGCATCACTGAGTTTATTGTCGAGGATACCGAGGAAGCCAGAGCCGCAGCAGACCGCCCATTGTATGTTATTGAAGGTCCACTGATGGATGGCATGAACGTGGTGGGGGACCTGTTCGGTTCCGGTAAAATGTTTTTGCCGCAGGTTGTGAAGTCTGCCCGTGTCATGAAAGCGGCTGTAGCTTATCTCGACCCGTTTATGCAGGCCGAAAAAGAAGAGATGGGAGTCGTTGACGCTTCGAACGGCAAAATCCTGATGGCTACCGTAAAAGGCGATGTACACGATATCGGGAAGAATATTGTCGGCGTGGTGCTTGCGTGTAATGGCTACGAGGTTGTTGATATGGGGGTCATGGTACCGTGCGAGAATATTCTCAACAAAGCCAAAGAAAAACAGGTCGACATTATTGGTCTCTCTGGACTCATCACACCAAGTCTGGACGAAATGGTTTATGTGGCAAGCGAAATGCAACGCCTCGGCATGAAACAGCCTCTTTTGATTGGAGGGGCAACCACCTCACCAGCGCATACGGCCGTGAAAATTGATCCGGCCCGCCAAAATGGCCCCTCTATTCATGTTACCGATGCGAGCCGTGCGATCGGCACTGTCTCATCATTGTTGTCTGACGATGAGCGGCCGCTTTTTGTTGAGACTGTAAAGACCAAGTATCAGCGTATGCGTGATCGCCGAGTGGGCGGTCCACCAAAGCCACGCTATCCGATTCAAGTAGCACGGAGCCACGCGCACAGGCTACAGACTCCAGCGCCTCAAGCCCCAAGTTTTACGGGCACCAAAGTGTTTGAGGATTTTGATCTGTCGGTACTTGTTCGCTACATTGACTGGACCCCTTATTTCGTGACCTGGAACTTGGCCGGACGCTATCCAAAAATCCTGGAACATAAAGTGATTGGTAAAGCAGCGCGTGATCTTTGGCGTGATACCCAGATAATGTTGCAACAAATCATAGACCAGGGTTGGTTCAAGCCGAAAACTGTTGTTGGTTTTTGGGAGGCATCCCGGGACGGTGACGATATCAAGCTCAGTACTGGCGATACGTTCTATACACTGCGTCAGCAGATGATTAAAGACAATGGTCGAGCCAATTTTGCGCTGTCTGACTTTGTTGCAGATGTGGATGATCATGTCGGGGCTTTTGCGGTCACTTCTGGACCTGAGGCGGAGAAGATTGCCAAAAGGTTTGAGGCCGATTCCGATGACTATTCGGCGATCATGGTTAAATCCCTTGCAGACCGATTCGCAGAAGCTCTGGCGGAGTATATGCACGAGCGTGTCCGCAAGGAGCTTTGGGGGTATGCGGCGGATGAAAATTTTGACAATGAAGCCTTAATCAAAGAGGCTTACTCTGGTATTCGCCCGGCACCGGGTTATCCCTGCCAGCCCGACCATACGGAGAAGGAAACGATTTTTCGCTTGCTCGAAGCGAGTCGTATCGGTATGGAATTAACCTCGAGCTGTGCGATGATCCCTGCTGCCTCTGTTTCCGGGTTGTACATCGCACATCCAGAAAGCACCTATTTTTCCGTTGGCCGGATTGATCGAGATCAGGTTGAGAACTATGCTCACCGCAAAGGGATGCAAATGCGTGAAGCAGAGCGCTGGCTAGGGCCGATTTTGAATTATGATCCGGCAGAAGTCGAAGCAGTAGCAGGGTGAATGATTGGGTGATATTCGGTTGATTTTATCGCCCGTTCCGCAGGCTTGCGACGACAGAGCATTTTCCTGAGGTTGCATCCTTCTCACGATGATGAGCTTCCAGCAAGGGAAATGGTTTATCTTCACGTTGAAGTCGTCAAGAATTCTTTCTCACTTGTATTGCAAAACAAATCGACGTTCAATGGCAGTTCGGTACATTAACCATCTCGGCAGCAAAGTCACCAATTACACACAGCCATGACCTATATCGTGATGGATGCTTGCATCCGCTGCAAATACATGGACTGTGTTGAAGTATGTCCTGTCGACTGCTTTTATGAGGGGGAAAACATGCTGGTCATTCACCCAGATGAATGTATTGATTGTGGTGTCTGCGAACCCGAATGCCCTGTTGAGGCGATCAAGCCAGAAATTGAAGATGATCCCGACTCCAAGTGGCTAAAAATCAACACGGAATATTCCAAAGTCTGGCCGAATATTACGCGAATGAGAGAGCCGCCAGAAGATCACGAGGAATTTGCTCAAAAAACGAAGAAGTTCGCAGAATTCTTCAGCCCAGATCCGGGTGAAGGTGACTAGGAGTCTATACCAGTGATATGATCTTGTGCCAGGCAATAGGCGAGAAACTTCAGGATCACCGATACAACCGTGTGTCTGACTTCTGGATCACTACTGCACAGCTGCCGTGTGGATACTGTCCGCAGTCACAGCCCGATGAGACGCGTCATAGATGGGCTCGCCTCGGGAGATTAAAATCACTTGAGGGGATTCGTGTCGGATCCCAAAATGAGACTCAATATGATTGGATAGAGGACGTGCTGTCTGAACAACAAGTTCAAAGACAGGGAGCTTGACGTTTGCCATTTCATCCTTGGCTGTAGCAGAGAGATCGCAAGTGGAGCTATGCTTGAAGACGGCGACCGTTTCTGAATCAGATTGCTTTAGGACTGCATCGAAATCACTAATGGAATCAATTGACTGGTAGGACATCAAGATATTGGATTGGGTTACCGGATCAAACTACAACAATTTAGAGCAATCGAGGTTCGATGCGATTGCTAATTCCTATGGTGTAATGGACACTCAAACGACCGGTGCTGAAAATGTACATTGGGATCTGACTCATCTTTATTTGAATGAGTCAGATTTACGCAAAGATCTGATCGATGTAACCAGTGAAGCAGAAAGGTTTAACAAGTCATGGAGGGGCAAGGTAGCAAGCCTGGAGGTAATTCGGATGAAGGAAGCGATCACGGAGTATGAGATGATCCAAGAGCGAGTTGGTCGCGCAATGACGTATGCCTACCTCTCTTGGGTCACGGCCACGGATGATCCAGTACGTGGAGCACTTCTGCAGCATGTTCGTGAGTTGTCCACACAAATTAGCAAGAGCCTGCTATTCTTCGGATTGGAGTGGATGAGAGTGGATGATAATCAGGCTCGGATATTAATGGAGGATGATGCGCTTGCCGGATATCGTCATTTTCTGGAATGTGAGCGACTTCTTAAGGACTACACCCTCTCAGAGGCAGAGGAGAAGATTCTGGCAGAGACGCAGGTAACCGGGAGATCTTCCTGGATGCGCTACTTCACCGAGACAATCAGTAGAATGCGTTTCACACTCCGAGGAGAAGTCCTGCCGCAAGAGTATCTGCTCACAAAGCTTCACGCCCATGACCGGGGACTACGCAAAGAGGCTGCAGACAGCTTTTCAAAAGGGCTCGTCTCGAATGAGCATACGCTCACGTTTATCTTCAATACACTACTGGCTGACAAGGCCGCAAGTGACCGCATGCGAGGATTGCCACACTGGCTCAAGTCCCGCAACCTAGGTAATGAAATTGCAGATGAAACAGCAGAGGCCTTGGTACAGGCTGTGGTGAGCCGCTATGACCTTGTAGCTCGTTTTTATAAACTTAAGGGTAAAATTTTGGGGCTCAACCCGCTCTACGACTATGACCGGTATGCACCTGTCGGAGAGAGCGACACCCACTATTCATGGAGTGATGCCAAGCATATTACCTTAGAGAGTTACCGGGGATTTCATTCACTTCTGGCGGAGGTTGTCGAGCGGTTTTTTGAAGAGAAATGGATTGATGCACCTGTGCAGGCGGGCAAGCAGGGTGGGGCGTTCAGCCATGGCTCAGTCCCCAGCGTGCATCCTTATGTACTGTTAAATTATACCGGGCGTGCAAGAGATGTACAAACCCTAGCACATGAGCTTGGGCATGGGGTGCATCAGTTCCTTTCAAGAGAGCAGGGCTACTTGCAGGCTTCTACTCCACTAACCACGGCAGAAACTGCCTCCGTATTCGGGGAGATGCTTACGTTCCAGCGCTTATTGGCTGAAGAGCCGAATCCACGTAACGTGCTAACGCTCCTGGTGAGTAAGATTGATGACACCATGGCAACCGTCTTTCGCCAAGTTACCATGAATCGATTTGAGCACGCGATCCACACCGCAAGGCGTAAGGAGGGAGAATTGTCTTCGGATAAATTTGCAGAGTATTGGATGTCTACCCAATCCACTATGTTTGGCAATAGCGTGGTACTCACTGAGCAGTATCGTAGCTGGTGGAGTTATATTCCGCATTTTTTGCACACACCGGGCTATGTCTATGCATATGCATTTGGAGAGCTGTTAGTATTGGCTCTGTATAAACGCTACCTTGAGTCTCCCGGCGAGTTTCCAGATCAATACATTGAATTAATGAGGGCAGGTGGATCCGATTGGCCACATATCCTTGTTGGCCGCTTGGGGGTTGACTTGCAAGATCCAGAATTCTGGCACAAAGGGCTCAGTGAGATCGAAGCACTGATCGAGCGGGCCGAAGCCTGTTATGCGACCTCTTGTCTGGATTGAACCAGTGCAACGCGTTTGAGATAGGCATCACGTGCAATCTGCACATCCTCCAGAAAGAGCGGGAGTTCATCTAGGCGTAGCGCCTGTGGGCCATCCACCAGTGCCTTGGCAGGTATAGGATGGAAATCAACAAGTACCATGTTTGCTCCGGCAATGATACCTTGTGCCGTGGCATGCATCACATCCAATAGCCCGTCCGGGCTTCGCTGCCGGTTACCGACAGAGTGAGACGGATCAATGCATACAGGCATTCGAGTGAGTCGGTGGACGACCGGTACATGCGAGAAATCAACGAAATTTCGATGTGGATCACCTAGGTTCGTTTTCATTCCACGCAGTGCAAAGATCACGCGCCGATTCCCTTCACTGGCCAAGTATTCCGCTGCATTCAGTGATTCATTTAATGTGATTCCAAATCCTCTCTTGATCAGGACGGGGTAATCATCCTGACGGCCAGCACACTTCAGCAGTTCAAAATTCTGTGTGTTACGCGTACCGATCTGCAGCATAACGCCGGTGGGATGCCCCGTGGCCTCAAGAGCCTCATGAATCTCTATAATGTGCGATTCGTGCGTGACCTCCATACAAATGATTCGGATGTCGTATTTCCCCGCCAACTCAAAGACATAGGGGAGACAGGTTTTTCCGTGTCCTTGAAAAGAATAGGGATTGGTACGTGGTTTGTAGGCTCCCATACGGGTACAGGCTTGACCGTTTTCCTTGAGTGCCTTCATCATAAGTTCTACATGTTCTGGAGTATCCACTGCGCACAGTCCAGCAAATACGTGGAGATTTGTCTGATTGAATGTGATCTCGTTGTATTCAAACTGATGCGGGAAGTCTTCCTGTCCATGTCTTCCGAGCACTCGGTAGGCTTCTTGTACACGGACTACACGCTGCACACAAGGCAGGCTTCGTATGAATTCCATTGAGAGGGACTTGGTATCCCCCAGTAGATAGATTTCAGTCAGCCGCTGACCAGCACCCTGAATATGCCGGACCTGATAGGTAATATTCACGAGTGAATCCAGGTAACGCGTCAGGAGTTCGTATCGCGGCGATTCTTGGTCCGTATTGGGTTTTAATATGAGTATCACGGTTCAAGTAGATTCTAGGTTATTACTTGTTAAGCCCTGAAGATGCAGCTTCATCCAGCAGTACAGTGACATTGGAATGAGTTTGTAGGCAACTACCGGGCACCTCTTCTGTCTGGGGGCCTTGCAGGCACCGTGCTACCGCATCGGCTTTTGCGGGGCCACATGCAAGCAGCAAAATCTTGTGGGCTTCCATAATTGTTTGTATTCCCATTGTTACTGCTTGGTGGGGTACATCTTCTACGGAATCGAAAAATCGGGCATTATCCTGGATCGTTGATGGAGCAAGTGACACAACCCGGGTACGGGAATCAAACGGCGAACCAGGTTCATTGAAGCCAATATGGCCATTGCTTCCGAGCCCCAAAATCTGAAGATAAATCCCCCCTTTACTCTGAATGAGTTGCTCAAATACGGATGGATCTGGGACTACTGTCGGGAAATGAATAGAATCTGGTCGCACGTTGACATGCTCGAAAAGATGATGTCGCATGAAAGTTGCGTAGGATTGCTCGTGGTTGGCAGCAAGCCCAATATATTCATCCAGATTCACCGTGGTAAGTTGATCGAATGAAATCTCGCCACGCTGATAACGAGTGACGAGTAACTCGTAGAGTCTCTCAGGAGTACTCCCCGTTGCAAATCCAAATACACCGTTGGGATTTTCGGAGATGGCCTCACATACGAGTTCTGCAGCATGTGAACTTACAGACTCGTAATCCTGGAAGCATTCAATCACCATCTGTTTTACTGGTAGATGATTCTTCCTGGAAAAGATTGAGGAGATGGATCAAAGTTGTACGAAGTTCTCGACGATCCACGACCATGTCAACGAAACCGCGGTCTTTGAGAAATTCGGAACTTTGAAACCCTTTCGGGAGGTCTTGCCCAATCGTTTCGCGGATGACACGGGGGCCCGCGAAACCGATGAGTGCACCGGGTTCGGCGATATTGATATCACCAAGCATCGCAAAGGACGCGGTTACACCACCAGTCGTTGGATTCGTTAATACGGAGATATACGGAATTCCTTTTTCGTGCAGTCTGGCAAGATGGGCACTGGTTTTGGCCATTTGCATAAGGCTGAGCGCACCTTCCATCATCCGGGCTCCGCCGCTTTGCGCTATGACGATGACGGGAATATTCTGGTTGACTCCTCTACGTATAGAACGAGCAATGACTTCACCGACAACGGAGCCCATCGATCCTCCAATGAAATTAAAATCCATAGCAGTGATAGATATGGTATGCCGATCCATCTGCCCGATAGCGGCCTGTACTGCGTCAGGTAATCCGCTTTTTTTTCGCGTACTCTCAAGCCGATCAGAATAGCGTTTTCTGTCTGTAAACTCAAGAGGATCTTTTGAGATAATTTCTTGATCCTGGAGTTGGCAGGAGCCATCGTCAAGCAGTAACGCAAAGTACTCGCTTGAATTTAGACGATAATGGTAGTCACACTTGGGGCAGATGTTCAGATTACCATTCAGTTCCCGGACAGGGTTAACAGCTGCACATGCCGGGCACTTTCGCCATTGCCCGGCAGGCATCTCGTGCTTACCACTACGACTAGTCAGAATTCCCTTTTTCGTTCTTTTGAACCAAGACATTGTTATTGGTGCTCTAGCACAGCGGCTTAAACGGTTTTATACGAGGGTGTTCTTCATTGAGTACAATTACGGCAGAAAAGCAGGTAAATTCTCCCTTAGGCTGTATATTTTCCGGCAAGCATCTTGAAAGACATCTAAGATAAGAGCAATGAAAGTATATAATCCTGAACATATCCGGAATGTTGTATTGGTTGGCCATCAAGGTAGCGGAAAAACTTCCTTGGCGGAGTCCATGCTGTATGTCAGCAAAAAGATACGCCGTCTGGGTACGGTTACTGAAGGATCTACGGTCAGTGATTATCAGCCGAGTGAAAAGGAGAGGCAGATGTCCATCTTCTCTTCCCTTTTGCATGCGGAGTGGAAAGAGCACAAGATCAATATTATTGATACTCCAGGATATCCAGATTTTGTAGGTGAAGTCGTTGCAGCTGTTCGAGTCGCAGACACCTGCATTTTTGTGATGAATGCCCAGGAAGGGGTTGAGGTGGGTACAGAGCTGGCTTGGGCTGCGGCGACGGAGAATGAAAAGTCGGCAATGTTTGTCATTAACCAGATTGATCGCCCCCAAGCGGATGTTGACTCACTCATTACGCAGATGCGAGATCGCTTTGGTTCCGGGATTACGGTCATTCAATTCCCGGGTGGAGCCCCGAATGAATTGATTGATGTGTTGATTATGAAGAAGATTACCTTCGACTCAAGCTCTCAGGGACCACCTACATTTAGTGAAATCCCAGATGAATTTCGCGAGCGTGCAGAAGAGTTACATAATGCACTGGTAGAGGATATTGCGGTCAGCGATGAGGAGTTGATGGAGAAATATTTGGAGTCAGAGCGGTTGACCGAGGATGAGATGCGAGCAGGACTTCGTGATGCAATGCTACAGAGGTCGCTGTATCCAATTTTTTGCACAGCAGCGACCGAAAATATGGGCTCTGCCCGCCTGATGAGTTTTATTGGCAATGTAGTGCCATCTCCGCTGGAAGCCAATTCTCTTCCGTTGACGGAGGGTAAGGTGGCTGAACCGAGCGTGGATGGGAATCCGGTTGTATTTGTCTATCGCACAATGGCGGAGCATCATGTCGGAGATTATTCATTTTTTCGTGTATGTAACGGTGCGATTGAGTCAGGAATGGATTTTGAGAACGCTCAATCCGGGGCATCTGAGCGCCTAGGGCAGCTCTATGTTTTATGTGGGCGCGACCGCGAAACGGTCCCACGTATGAATTTGGGGGACATTGGGGCGCTGGTCAAGCTACGGGATACCCATACCAACAATACGCTTCACAAGAAAGGAGACGGGGTGATTGTTACTCCCATTCCTTTCCCAGAACCGCGGTACCGTGAAGCAATTCAAGCGAAGGTAGAGGGCGAGGAGGATAAACTTGCGCAGGGGTTACATCAAATTACGGCAGAGGATCCTTCTCTGGTGGTCATGCACGAACCGCACTTAAGTCAGATTACTTTGGGTGGACAGGGGGCGATGCATCTTAAGGTTGCTCAGTATCGGCTCAAGTCCAAGGTGAATGTAGAGGTGGAATACACTCGTCCGCGGGTTGCTTATCGCGAAACGGTGACAACCGAAGCACGCGATTCCTATAGGCACAAGAAGCAGACGGGAGGTGCAGGGCAGTTTGCCGATATTTCTGTTCTGATTGAGCCACTTGATGGTGAATTTCGGAAACGACCGGATATCAATGTGCGCAATGTTGCGCAAGCTCAAACTGCGTGGGGATCAACGATTGAATTCATTGATGCAATTGTTGGGGGCGTGATTGATATGCGGCGCTTTTTTGGTGCGATCCAGAAAGGTGTCTTGGAGGGTATGCAAAGAGGTCCTGTGGCGGGTTACCCGGTTGGAGATGTTCGATTTGTTATCTTTGATGGGGGAATGCACTCGGTAGATTCGAATGAGAACGCCTTCAGAACGGCGGCACGAATGGTGTTCCGGGAATCATTCCGCAAAGCAAAACCGGTCATCCTGGAACCGATTCATGATGTAGAGGTCACTGTACCAGATACATATACGGGGGATGTAATGGGGGATTTGAATGGACGCCGCGCGACGATCAAGGGTATGGAAGCTGAAGGCACGATGCAAAAAATACTTGTTCAGGTCCCGGAAGCCGAACTGTATCAATATTCTACCCGTGTTCGTTCAATGACACAGGGACGAGGGATCCACAGTGCACGGTTTAGCCATTATCAGGCTATGCCGAGAAATGTTCAGGAAAAAGTCGTGGCTGCTGCTGCCAAAGAGGATCGGGATTAGAAGTCAGTAACAAGTTCTTGGGCTCCTGCGACCCGGACACAATTGCGGGAAGCTTATGAGCTACGATCCAGTATAGGATGACTTTGGTGAGGCCAAGCCTGGACTCCAGATCAGTCTATCTCACGACTGACATGGCTTTTGATCGTTGGATCACTTGATCTCCCATATCTACCCTGAGTGTGTAGTAATAGACTCCTGAGGTCAGGTTATCGGTACCAATCTCCACAGTATGATCTCTGCCGGCTTCATACCATCCATAGGGATTCGTTTGAACGATTCGTCCCAATAGATCTGTCACACGAACTGATATTTGTGCTGGCTCTGGCAGATCAAACACTATTTTTGTGAGGTCTGACACCGGATTTGGATAATTACCCCAAAGCGTAATAGAGATGGATGGCGCTTCATCTTCAATACCCACTCCCATATTGTCTCTGATCGTCACTGCTAATGTCTGAGACACTTCATCATAGCCTCCCCCCGATGCTGCCAGCGTCAGCGTCACTTCATCATTTAACAGATCGCTGTCTTCTGTCGTGATTAAGGTTACGGTCTGTGGAGTGTTATAGTTGTCCTCCGTAAATGTCAGATCCTTCTGATCAGGCTCTAGGTCGGCATTCTCATATCCGGTAATGGTCACGGTTACATCGCTTGAAGGTTGCGTCATAAGCGAGATTTGAACCGCTTCTGATTTCCCTTCGTCAATCTCTACAGAGACGGGCGCCAATATCCCTGGCATATCATTATCCGTGATCTTAACTTCGGCGGAAGTCGAAGCTCCCAAAATAATACCGGCTGGCAGATTGTCCTCATCTATGGCTACCATAAAGGTTTCATTTTCGGTATCGGCGTCTTCATAGGTTTTAATGGTATACTCAGCTTCGGTTTGACCACCTGTGATAGTGACATTCACTGGAGACGTACTGTCATAATCGTCAGATTCGGCGGTTCCGGGTGTGAGTACTAAGGGAATGGTCGTATTATTTGCCAGAGTTTCAGATAGCGCTATCGTCACTGTCACCGGTTGTCCTTCCGCCACAGAATTTTGATCTACGGACAGATTCACTTCCGGCATATCGTTATCTGTGATCGTGACTTCGGCGGAAGTCGAACTCCCCAGAATAATACCGGTTGGCAGATTGCTTTCATCTATGGCCACCATGAAGGTTTCATTTTCGGTGTCGGCGTCTTCATAGGTTTTAATGGTATACTCAGCTTCGGTTTGACCACTGGTGATGTCTACGCTCACCGGAGATGCACTGTCATAATCATCAGCTTCAGCAGTTCCTTGTGTCAGTGCTAAAGGAATGGTCACATTAATCGCCAGAGTTTCAGACAGCTCTATCGTTACCGTCACCGGTTGTCCTTCGACTACAGAATTTTGATCTACAGAGAGACTCACCTCCGGCATACTGGCGTCTGTAATCGTGATCTCTACCGAGAGGGGGCTACCCGCCACCACTTCAGGGGGTAAATTGTCAGTATCTATTTGTACATTGAAGGACTCATTCTCGATATCGTCATCTTCGTAGGTGTTGATGGAGTACTCGGCCTCAGTTTGGCCACTGATGATTTCTATGTTCACTGGAGATGTACTGTCATAGTCGTCGGCTTCAGCGGTTCCAGGTGTGAGATTAAGGGGGATGGTCACATTACTGGCTAGATCGTCAGATAGCTCTACCGTCACCGTCACAGACTCTCCTTCTTCCACAGAATTTTTATCAACCGACAGGGAGACTTCTGGCACATCGGGATCTGTGATCGTGATACTTACTGAGCGGGGGCTGCCAGCCATCACTTGAGCGGGCAGGTTATCTTCATCTATGGCTACGCTAAAGGATTCATTCTTCGTATCGTCATCTTCATAGGTGTTAATGGTGTGGTCAGCTTCGGTTTGACCACCTGTGATGGTGACATTCACTGGAGACGTACTGTCATAATCACCGGATTCAGCAGTTCCAGATGTGAGATTCAGGGGGATAGTCACATTACTCGTCAGAGCTTCGGACAACTCTACGGTCACGGTAACTGCCTCTCCTTCTTCTACAGAATTTTGATCAACCGACAGAGAAACTTCCGGTACATCGGAATCCGTAATCGTGATCTCTGCCGAGAGGGGGCTACCCGCCACCACTTCAGGGGGTAAATTGTCAGTATCTATTTGTACATTGAAGGACTCATTCTCGATATCGTCATCTTCGTAGGTGTTGATGGTATACTTGGCCTCAGTTTGGCCACTTGTGATGGTGACACTCACTGGAGATGTACTGTCATAGTCGTCGGCTTCAGCGGTTCCAGGTGTGAGCTTAAGGGGGATGGTCACATTACTGGCTAGATCGTCAGATAGCTCCACTGTCACCGTCACAGATTCTCCTTCTTCCGCAGAATTTTTATCAACCGACAGGGAGACTTCTGGCACATCGGGATCTGTGATCGTGATACTTACTGAGCGGGGGCTGCCAGCCATCACTTGAGCGGGCAGGTTATCTTCATCTATGGCTACGCTAAAGGATTCATTCTTCGTATCGTCATCTTCATAGGTGTTAATGGTGTGGTCAGCTTCGGTTTGACCACCTGTGATGGTGACATTCACTGGAGACGTACTGTCATAATCACCGGATTCAGCAGTTCCAGATGTGAGATTCAGGGGGATAGTCACATTACTCGTCAGAGCTTCGGACAACTCTACGGTCACGGTAACTGCCTCTCCTTCTTCTACAGAATTTTGATCAACCGACAGAGAAACTTCCGGTACATCGGAATCCGTAATCGTGATCTCTGCCGAGAGGGGGCTACCCGCCACCACTTCAGGGGGTAAATTGTCAGTATCTATTTGTACATTGAAAGACTCATTGTCAGGGTCGTCATCTTCATAGGTGTTGATGGAGTACTCGGCCTCAGTTTGGCCACTTGTGATGGTGACACTCACTGGAGATGTACTGTCATAGTCGTCGGCTTCAGCGGTTCCAGGTGTGAGCTTAAGGGGGATGGTCACATTACTGGCTAGATCGTCAGATAGCTCCACTGTCACCGTCACAGATTCTCCTTCTTCCACAGAATTTTTATCAACCGACAGGGAGACTTCTGGCACATCGGGATCTGTGATCGTGATACTTACTGAGCGGGGGCTACCCGCCACCACTTCAGGGGGTAAATTGTCAGTATCTATTTGTACATTGAAAGACTCATTGTCAGGGTCGTCATCTTCATAGGTGTTGATGGAGTACTCGGCCTCAGTTTGGCCACTTGTGATGGTGACACTCACTGGAGATGTACTGTCATAGTCGTCGGCTTCAGCGGTTCCAGGTGTGAGCTTAAGGGGGATGGTCACATTACTGGCTAGATCGTCAGATAGCTCCACTGTCACCGTCACAGATTCTCCTTCTTCCACAGAATTTTTATCAACCGACAGGGAGACTTCTGGCACATCGGGATCTGTGATCGTGATACTTACTGAGCGGGGGCTGCCAGCCATCACTTGAGCGGGCAGGTTATCTTCATCTATGGCTACGCTAAAGGATTCATTCTTCGTATCGTCATCTTCATAGGTGTTAATGGTGTGGTCAGCTTCGGTTTGACCACCTGTGATGGTGACATTCACTGGAGACGTACTGTCATAATCACCGGATTCAGCAGTTCCAGATGTGAGATTCAGGGGGATAGTCACATTACTCGTCAGAGCTTCGGACAACTCTACGGTCACGGTAACTGCCTCTCCTTCTTCCACAGAATTTTTATCAACCGACAGGGAGACTTCTGGCACATCGGGATCTGTGATCGTGATACTTACTGAGCGGGGGCTGCCAGCCATCACTTGAGCGGGCAGGTTATCTTCATCTATGGCTACGCTAAAGGATTCATTCTTCGTATCGTCATCTTCATAGGTGTTAATGGTGTGGTCAGCTTCGGTTTGACCACCTGTGATGGTGACATTCACTGGAGACGTACTGTCATAATCACCGGATTCAGCAGTTCCAGATGTGAGATTCAGGGGGATAGTCACATTACTCGTCAGAGCTTCGGACAACTCTACGGTCACGGTAACTGCCTCTCCTTCTTCTACAGAATTTTGATCAACCGACAGAGAAACTTCCGGTACATCGGAATCCGTAATCGTGATCTCTGCCGAGAGGGGGCTACCCGCCACCACTTCAGGGGGTAAATTGTCAGTATCTATTTGTACATTGAAAGACTCATTGTCAGGGTCGTCATCTTCATAGGTGTTGATAGTACGGTCAGCTTCCGTTTGACCACTTGTGATGGTGATATTCACTGGAGATGTACTGTCATAGTCGTCGGCTTCGGCGGTTCCAGGTGTAAGTTTGACGGGGATGGTCACATTACTCGTCAAAGCTTCGGACAACTCGACGGTCACTGTCACGGCCTCTCCCTCTTCTACAGAATTTTTATTTACCGACAGGTTCACCTGAGGCGTACTTGACTTCAGTTCAAAGACAAAGCTTCCGACTGATGTGACGGTTCCATTAACCAAAAACGGAGAAGTACTGATGCGGCTAATATTTTCCCTGGGATTGGTTGCCTGATTTGGGGAGTCATAGTCGGAGCCACTATCAGTTCCTGCATCATAGACAAACAATATCACCTCAACCCTCTGCCGCCAGTTATTATTCTCATCCAGCAGGTTCAATCCTGATACGCCAACAAACCAGTCCGGGCTGGGTGCGAGCATTGAGGTAACCGTCACCAAATTCCATGGAGGGCGAATCGTAAAGGTTGTTCTTGCAGAAGTCGGAGGACGGCCTAAACCGGCCCCATCAATGATCGCATCAGCATTATTATTTGCTTTGGCCTGATTGATTTCACTTCGAAGCGTTCCCTTGGATCCGAACTCTGCCATATTCTTGATACCGTCACTTGCGGTTTGTCCAGTATTCCAGAAGCTTACTGAACTGTTGTGGGTTCCTCCAATCATTCCAGAGAAGTGGGGATTGGATGGATAGTTTGTAGGGTGTGTACCGCTAGTCCATGTTGATGTGAAGGTGAGCTCATAGGTGGCGGTACCCTGAGCCATGGCTGTTGATACGAGCAGAAAACTGCTCATTGCCCATAGGGGCAAACCTTTTTTGATCATGTTTACAAATGTATTCCTCATGAATTCAATTTTCTGAGAACCCAAGTACTCATTAAAGTGATTTTGACTGAGTTACCCGATCATACCCACGGATCAGGCCATAATCTCCTATCCCATATATCTCAATCAGGCACTCAGGCAAGCCTCGTGTAGATTCAATCTATTTGACCAAGCGAGTTGTTTCATTGACATGTACGAATCATGACACAGCTGCATCAAGCCAACGGCCATTTATTGAGGTCTATCCCAGTTAGAGCGTCACTTTGACCGACCTTTTTTGCGTGCAGGTTTACGACTATGCTATGGTGGGTACTTCTCTTTAATGTATGTCCCCGGAGGCCGAATTCCTCAATCAGATTATTGTTCCTGACTTCGGTGGTCATCTCTCGCACAGGGGGACTGGGTTGGGATTTCCGGGAAAAGTGAACACTACAAAACAGGCAAAAAAAACCAACTGTAGCGCACGAAAATGGGGTTTTCTTCGAACAGACACGGCCTAACAGTCCGTGGATAAAGTATGTCGATAGAAACAGGGAAGTCGTCGTTGATTGAAAATGCGTAAAACGCCCCCCGTGAACCACTAATTCTTAGATTTTTCATTAAGGTTTACCCTCTGAATAGTCAAAATGAACTAGGGAAGCGTCTCTCAATACCTTTATCCACGGGCTGCTAAACCGTCAAAATCAGGATTAAAATGATTTTGACTGAGTTAGCTGATCATATCCACGGATCAGGCCATAATTTCCTATCTCATATATCTTAATCAGGCGCTTAGCCCAAGGAAAACGCGCCTTTCCACGGCGCATGTTAAACTTGGGTTAGGCCAAGCCTCGTATAGATTACAATCCATTTGACCAAGCGAGTTGTTTCCATTGGTATGTGCGAATTATGACACAGCTGCACCAAGCGAATGGCTATCTATTTAAGATGTGTCTGAGTTTTAGCGCCGCTTTGATTGCCCTTTTTTGCGTGCAGGTTTACGACCACGCTGTGGTGGGCGCTTCTTTTTAATGTATGTGATGTCCTGGAGGTCAAATTCCTCAATCAGATTATTGTTAAGGTCTACGCGGACTGTACGGGAGAAAATATTCATACTCAGGACACGTCCAGGGCCGTTAGATGTATCCACTTTTGCATTTTTTCGAGGGAATTCTTCAAGTATTTTCATATACTGCTCAAGCTCGTAATTCAGGCAGCACTTCAGTTGTCCACATCGTCCAGTCAATCTTTCGTTGGTAAGGGGGAAATGCATCTTTTTTGCAGCCGAGGCAGATACTGGTGGAATCTGCCGCATCCAGGAAGAGCAACAGAGTTCTCGCCCACATACGCCAAGGCCTCCTATCCGGGCGGATTCTTCGCGAGGGCTCAAGCGAAGGAATTCGACACGTGTCTTAAAGCGTCGACAGAGTTCGCTAATGACAGGCCGCATCGTAACCCGGGTTTGGGAAGTATAGAAGATGGATAGTCGTTTTCGATCAAACTGCCATTCTGCATCCACAAGTTTGATGGGGAGTTGCCGTCTCCCGATAGTTATTTTCGCGGCGAGAAGGGCTTCTTTTTCAGCTTCCCTATTCTCCTTATGAATGCTCCGATCATTTGATGAAGCCAAGCGGAGAACCTGGCCATAGTTTGGGTTCTGTCGTGCACGAATATGTACCAGCTCACCAGCGAGTACAACCTGTCCGTAATCCAGCCCCCGCTGCGCAGAAACAATAATGTCATCGCCAGCACGTACAGGTATTTTTTGTCTGTTGTGATATACCTTTCTGCGTCGGCCCTTAAATACGACTTCAACCAGATCACAATGGTCCCGGCCAGAATCCTTGGAGGATGCAGGAAGCCAGTCAAAAATCTGCACGGACAGACAGCTATCGTTGCAACCACCGTAGCCGGTTAATGAACTTCCGCTACAACCGCAGGCACCGTTTGCGCCGCAAGCCATGATAAATCTGGTTATTTCAGAAAGGGGCCCTGCATACTGGATATGGATTTACGCCGCGAACGTAACAACGTTCGAACTGTGAGCTTCTGAGAAATCAGGAGCTTGGTATCTGGAGAACCGAATTTTGAGACGTCAAAAGAGATGATTGCTATGAAATTGGATTAAAGCTTGTAAGGGACTGAAACAGCTTGCCGCTATGTGGGCTTCGCATGGCTTTACCCAGATTCAGTGATAGGTTCATCAGCAATAATGTTGTATTCACATTCGATTCGCTCAACAGAAGCGCCTCTTCAATGAGACGAGACATTGCATCTAGGTCGGCACTTTGAAGATTCTGGCTGAACTTTGAAATTTCCTGTTTCTGGTCACGATTCTTGATTGGTGCATCGTCTCCGATCGCCCGGTACAATGCAACGTCACGGATCCAACTCAAAAGAAGCCGAAGCAAATTCCTGATACGATCCCGACTGGACTGACTGATCTCTGTGATGAGATCCATTTGCTGAACAAACCTTTCTGTGAAGGATAGGCGGAGGAATATCAAAACTCGGTCACGGTCCCGTCGGAGTTCTTCGCTCTGAGTCAGTTCCAGAGCACGCAGATAGGAGCCCTGAGACATATTCGCCACAATTTTTGCAAGCCCCATCTCAGTTCCCTTACGATCATGTAATGCTTGGGTAATTGTATCTGGCGAGAGGTTCTCAAATGCCACATGCTGACAACGTGATAGGATCGTCTGCAAGAGTAGGTCTTTTCGGGATGTTGTCAGGATAAACAGCGTATTGGGACAAGGCTCTTCAAGAAGTTTCAGGAATGTGTTCGCGGCCTGTTCGTGGATGGCATCTGCGTCGGTAATGATTGCTATGCGATATCTTCCCCTTGAGGGGCGCATCGTCATCTTTTGGCGTAAATGCAGATTGATTCGCTCGACAGAATAAAATGCCTGCTTAAGTTTTCCAGATGCACTTTTCCTGGATCCCAATGTAGGGGCGCGAACAAAATCTATCGCCGCATATGGATCTTCAGCCAGCAGTGCAATCCGTTCGGCCACATCCCGAGGTTTGGCATCACTGGGTTCAGGAATCAAAACATGTATATCAGGGTGCTCCAATAGGGCCGCTTCCCGAGAAGATGTGCAGAGTTCACTCCCGTCGTAGCCTTCACATTGCAATTCTCGTGCAAACGCTAGGGCAACTGCACGCTTTCCAGTACCCTCCATGCCATGAAACAGATACGCATGAGCCACACGTCCAGAATTCACCGAACGCCTTAAGAGCTCAATCACTTTTTTCTGTCCGATAATGCTGTCCCAGTGCATGTTTCCCGTAAAATCCGCACTTGTGGTACCAGTGCTTCCCTGGGTGGTTGCAACCCGTTTTAGACTATCTCCGTTCAAGCACCTGTCTGGCGTGGTAGCTCAGTCGGTTAGAGCGTGCGACTCATAATCGCAAGGTCGAGAGTTCGAGTCTCTCCCACGCCACCTCTCCACAGAGTATTCAGGCAATCCAAGCCCCTACCCGCCGCTCTTCCAGTGTGCGTAAATCATCAGGATTGTATATCAATGTCTTGATGGGGCCGTTTTCAAAATCCAGAAAAATCTACGGGCTAGCAGTCCGTGGATAAAGTATGTCCATAGAAATAGGGAGTCTGTAGTTGATTGGAGATATGCAAAACAACGATCGTGAATGGCTAATTCTTGGATTTTCCATCCTGATTCACCCTCTGAATAGTCAAAAATGAACCAGAAAAGCGTTGCTCGATCTATTGGGAGACTTTATCCACGGACTGCTAGGACCGATTTGAATCTAGAAGTTCACTGATCACATCTTCATGATCTGGTCTGACCAGAGCAAGGATGGCGTGATGAGGCACGATAAAGAATTTCGTTTGTTTGTAAGTAAATTCGGTCGCTTCCTTGCGCTGATAGAAAGCCAAGTCGCCGACATTTGCTTCCAGAGGCAGATATCGTCCAATCTTTTTCGGCTTTGCCCAGGGTTCACTATCAGAGTAGTCAGGATTTGGAATAAGATGACCAGGACCGACTTGTTCGATACGCCCTGACCCAATTCGGTCACGCTCAGCTACGGATGCGGGTAAAACCAGACCGGATTCGGTCTGCTGCTCACCGCTATCGGGTCTTATGAGCACGCGATCACCAACAATGATTAACTCTGACATGATTCAATGATGTATCCAGTCAAGATGAATGGGCCTTGTTCGGGTCAAACGTCCATCTTAAATAGAGGGTCGAAGCGATTGCTACAGGCAGCATCAGAATACCAGCTAAAGTGTTTCCAAGAATCAAATAGCCTGCCGAAAAAAGACAAGTATAAACCAGTACAACTCCGGCACCCCATTGGCGTGCCATAGAGGTAATGGTCGCATCCGGTTGGATATCTGGATATAGGGCAGCAATTGGGCGCCAGCCAGGGCCTGCGGGTCGAACCAGGGTATAAAATGCCCCGAGAGCATACAGATCTGTCGGTTTTGTCAAGAAGGTAACTATGAGCCAGAGGGCCGTGGTCACCCCTACGACAACGAATAAGTTGGATGGGAAGGGTTCTTGAATTCCGGGAATCGGAACCCCAAACAATGTTAAGAGGACCATCAAAATCGGAGCCAGGGTTGCCACGAGCTCACTCCAGGCGTTGATCCGCCACCAGTACCAGCGAAGGATCAGTACCGTCCCGAGTCCTGCAGATGCCGTGATGATCAGTGTCCATGCCTGACTGATAGATTCAAGTTGGGTAGCCAGAAGAATGCTCAGCAATCCCACAATGAACGTGAGGGTTCGCGAAATAAAAATATAATGACGCTCACTACGATCAGGCTTCACGAATCTGCGCCAGAAATCATTCACTAGGTAGGAAACGCCCCAATTCAGTTGGGTCGAAATGGTGCTCATGAATGCAGCCAAAAATGCCGCAAATACAATTCCGAGTACCCCAACCGGTAGCACGTCTCGCATGACCAGGATAAACCCTTCCCGTGAGTGGGTAAGATCAGGGTAGAGGACCAGTGAAGCCAGGGCAACAATAATCCATGGCCATGGGCGAATGCAGTAGTGAGAGATGGTGAATAAAAGGGCGGAAAAAGTCGCGTCTCGCTCACTGGCAGTTCCCATCATGCGCTGCGCACTGTATCCACCACCACCAGGTTCAGAGCCTGGATACCAGCTGCTCCACCACTGAATTCCAATGAAGGCAACAAAAGCAGGGACCGACAGCGCAAAAGCCGCTACAGCTCCAGATGCCTCCCCGATCGTAGGGAAGAAACGAAATGTTTCTGCCGGCAATTGTGATTTCAGGCCGGCAATTCCTCCTACTTCGGGGATGCGAAGCACAAATATTGCCATCAGGATTGAGCCAATCATGGCCAATATGAATTGCATCACGTCGGTGACTGCCACTCCCCACAAGCCAGATAGCAGTGCAAAAACAGAAACCAGTACCACAAGTAGACTGACGATCACCAGCGCCGCGCTCATTGTGAGTCCACCGATAGAGACCGTGGCATGCCCGAATATGGTCAATTCCGGCCATAGGACATTGATGGCCGTTTCCATTGCCAGCGAGACCCAGCCAATAATGACGATGTTCAGCAGCAGGCCAAAGTATACGGCCTTGATTCCGCGAAGCCAGGCAGCAGCCGGCCCTGTATAGCGAACCTCCACGAACTCGACATCTGTCTGAATTCCGCATCGTCGCCACAGGCGTGCAAAAAAGAACACCGTCAGCATACCGCCAAAGGCAAAATTCCACCAAATCCAGTTACCGGCAATGCCATTCTGGGCCACAAGCTCTGTTACGGCCATCGGTGTATCTGCCGCAAAAGTAGTCGCAACCATACTGATTCCCGCCAGCCACCAGGTCATCCGTCGTCCGCTCAGAAAAAACTCAGAAGTATTCTGCCCTGCACGTTTCGAATAATACAGGGCAATCCCAATGGCGATCAGGAAATAAAGACCTACAATAGTCCAGTCAAGTGGTGTCATGTTTACAGTGGCTGCGTAGAGTAGTAATTATGTGCTGGATCAGTGGTAATGAGTGGATTTCTTCTTAAAGTAGGCAATTGGGTCGTATTGCCTCTGCGGAGCGTCTTAATTCTCAAGTCGTAGATTCTTTTTCTCAGGCCATGGTCAATGATACGGTCCCGTTACAAATTTCAGGCTCTGATATGAAGAGGGCATCTTTGGGAGGCTAACGCAGAAAACATATCAGGGGGGAGATGCTCGGTGGTTCAGGGTAGAATGAGCCTTCTAATGTCCCTATTTCTGGGTTAAGGGGGCGATTTTTTCGAAGTGTCCCAACGTGTCTAGATGCACGGTTGGATTATCAGGTAGAATTGATTCAGACCCAGTTATCTTATTGAAGGTGGTAAACTCATCTGCTCTTTCTGGAGCGAGACCATGCCCAAAAAATTTGGCGGTAAAATGTACAGCATGGTTCCAATACAGCTTGAGATCGTATCACCTTGACAGGACTTGACCGACATCAACTGCAGGACATCTTATCAGAATTGTAGCAAGTATAACAGGAACATGATGTTTTTGGCAGTATTTTCATGGAATAAACCAGATCTGTGCTGAGGGGATGGACCATACAGATTCTGCGCCGCTTCACGAACTTGCAAATTCGAGGTATCTGAATTATGCACTGTCGGTGATTACCAGTAGAGCACTGCCAGATATTCGAGATGGACTGAAGCCGGTGCAGCGCCGGATCCTGTATGCCATGTTTGCAGGTCTTCGCCTGTACCCCGATGCGAGGTACAGAAAGAGTGCAACCATTGTTGGGGATACCATGGGGAAATATCATCCTCACGGGGACAGTGCAATCTATGATGCAATGGCGCGGATGGCACAGGCCTTCTCCCTGCGGGACCCATTGGTAGATGGACACGGCAACTTTGGATCCATTGATGGGGATCGGCCCGCCGCTATGCGGTATACAGAGGCAAAATTGCGCCCTCTGGCGATGACCTTTCTGGAGGAAATCCGTCAGAATACCGTTCCATTCAGGCCAAACTTTGACGCAACCTTATCAGAGCCGGTGGTACTGCCTGCGCGTGTTCCAAATCTACTGGTCAATGGTGCGACTGGCATTGCAGTTGGAATGGCGACGAGCATCCCTCCCCATAACCTTGGTGAAGTTGTGAGTGGAGCCATCTACATGGTGGAGTCATTGCTTCGGCGGTCAGAGCACACTTGGCCTGCAAATGCACTAAGTCGTTTGCTGGATTGCCACATCCTCGGACCGGATTTTCCGACGGGTGGCAGAATGATGAATTCCAAAGAGGATTTGCGTCAGATCTACAAGAAAGGCGAAGGGGCAATTATTCTGAGAGGGACTTATCAGGTTGAACGTAAATCAAAGGTGGTCATCACCTCTATTCCCTATGCCATCAACAAAAGTGATTTAGTTGAGAAGATTGCCAATCATATCGGAGATGGGCGGGTTCCGCAACTGGTGGATATCCGGGATGAGTCCACGGATGATATTCGGATTGTGATGGATCTGAAGCGTGGAGCGAACGTGGAGGCAGCCATGGGCTATCTCTACAAGTACACACCACTGGAGTCACGATTTCAGGTCAACCTGACCTGTCTACTCCCAACGGTGAATCCACAGATCTGTGAGCCGAAGCGGATTAATCTGCAGGAAGCCCTGGAGCATTTTCTGCTCTTTCGGCTTGAGGTGGTCACACGAAGGCTCCGATATGAGTTGCAGCAGCTTGAAGAGAGGATTCACATTCTTGATGGCTTTGACATCATCTTTGATGAACTGGATGAGGCGATTAAGATTATCCGGGCTTCAAAGAATAAGGCAGATGGGTCACAGCGCTTACGCCACCGGTTTATACTTTCTGAACCTCAAGCAAATGCCATTCTCGAAACAAGGCTCTATAAGCTCTCACAGCTGGAAATCGATGCAGTACGGGATGAGCTCAAAGCCAAGCAGATACGGGCCAAGGAGATTCGGGATCTGTTGGCCGACGAGCTTGCACGCTGGAAGCTCGTTCGGAATGAACTAAAGGAAGTACGACAGAAGTTTTCCACCGAACGGCGTACGACACTAGCTTCAGGGGATGAAAGACTTTATGAGTACTCCGAAGAAGACTTTATTGTGGATGAGGATACTGTAGTGATCGTAACTCGCGCGGGCTGGATCAAAAGGCAGAGGTCCTATACCGAGATTCAGTCCATTCGTGTTCGAGAAGGAGATGAGGTAGGATGGGTATTGGGCACAGGAACACGTTTTACAGTAGTGCTTTGGACGAATTTTGGGCGGGCATACACGATTCGAGCCAATGATATTGTCAGCACGACGGGGCATGGAATCCCGTTGCAGAAGTTATTTGATTTTAAGGATAAGGAGCGGATTGTCGGTGCGATTTCTTGCGATTCCAGAGTTTTGCGAACAGGTAAACCATCAGAGGAGGAGGACGCTCCTGCCTTAGGGTATTTAGTGGCGGTCACATCCAAGGGGATGGTTCTTCGACAGCAGCTGCAACTATTTTCTGATGTATCTACACGCAAGGGGAGGCTGTGTATGCGTCTGAGTGAAGGAGATGAAGTTCTTGGTGTATGGCCGGTTGCCGGGGATGAATTTGTTTGCCTAGTTTCTCAAAAGGGACATGCAATAATTTTTTCAACAGAGGAGATTCCCTTGATCAGTGGACCGGGGAAAGGTGTCATTGGGATGCGTGTGGCTGCAGAAGATATCCTGATTGGAGCCAATGTGAGTGCCCAGGTACGTGAGGGAGTTGCTGTTGAAACCCCGCGTGGAAGGCAGGAGATTATTCGTCGAACCAAGTACGAGGTCACCCGCAGGGGCAACAAAGGGCGCAAGATCATCCAGCGGGGAGAGTTGGTGCCCAGCGCGTTTGAGCCACATGAAATTCCTTTGCCATGAGTTCATACTCAGGAGCAGATATTATTGTCCTAGAAGGCTTGGAGGCAGTGCGTAAGCGTCCGGGCATGTACATCGGAGGTACGGGGAAACCGGGGCTTCATCATCTACTCTGGGAGATCGTGGATAATAGCGTAGATGAAGCAGTAAACGGGCATGCGGACTGCATTGAAGTCACGCTCCATAAGGATGCAGCGAGTGTGACGGTCCAGGATAATGGGCGTGGAATTCCAGTGGACCCTCATCCACAGAAGAAAATCCCTGCCTTGGAAGTCATTCTGACTACTCTGCATTCCGGTGGTAAATTCGAGGGGGATCAGTATGTGACTTCTGGAGGATTACACGGGGTAGGGGCCTCAGTCGTGAATGCGCTTTCCAAAGAACTGGTCGCCAGAGTCAAACGCGGGGGAACGACCTATGAGCAGCGGTTTCAGCGTGGGCGTCCGGCGAGCAAGCTAGTAGACCTGAACAAGCGTACGCGATTAACAGGGACAAGCATTTATTTTGCCCCGGACCCTGAAATTTTTGACTCGGTAGCTTTTGATGCGAGTCGAATCCAGGCACAGCTCGAGATTAAAGCCTATTTAAATCGTGGGCTGCGTATCATTTTTAGAGATGAAAATCAGGGGGAGGAGGTTGAGTTTGTGCATGAGGGGGGGATTGTTGATTATCTAGGACATTTGATCCAAGGTGAGGAAGTATCTCCGGTACATCCAGAGATTTTTTCCATCCAGCAGGACACATTTGAGAACGCTGTACGATTGGAGGTTGCACTCCAATGGACAGAATCAACGCGTGAATGTGTAAAATCTTATGTCAATGGGATCCCTACAAATGATGGTGGCACGCATGAACAGGGCTACAAAGATGCAGTCAGAACGGCAGTTCGCTCCTGGATGGATACGCATAACGCGATCCCTCGTGGGGTTGAGGTTACCTCCGAGGATATACGTGAAGGACTTTTTGCGATCATCAATATGTTCATGTCAGAGCCGCAATTTCAGGGGCAGACGAAGGATAAGCTGAATAATCCTTCGGCACGCTCACTGGTAAGCGGCACGGTTCGCATCGCACTGGAGCAGTTCCTGAATTCCCATCCATCGGCCAGTGATGCCATTGGCGCTCGTGTACTCCAGGCCGCGCGGGCGCGTCAGGCGAGTCGTGCCGCTGCAAAATCGGTTCGCGCCAAGGCGCGTCAGCGGAGACGACTGATGCTACCAGGGAAATTAGCAGACTGCTCGTCCATGGATCCCACGGTGGGAGAGCTGTTTATCGTCGAAGGAGATTCAGCCGGCGGTTCTGCAAAGCAGGGCAGAGATCGAAAAACACAGGCAGTACTCCCATTGCGTGGAAAGGTGTTAAATGCAGAGCAGGCAACCGCCCAAAAACTGCGAAACAACACCGAGTTGTCCAACGTGGTCCAGGCACTTGGATGTGGAATGGGAGACAACCTCGAACCCGATAAATTGCGTTATCACAAGGTGATCCTGCTGATGGATGCAGATTCGGATGGGCATCACATTGCCACACTGATGCTAACCTTCTTTTATCGCTATATGCAGCCACTCATTGATCGTGGGCATATCTATATTGCCGAGCCGCCGCTCTACAGATTGGATGCGGGGAAGCAGACCTACTGGGCACTGGATGATGAAGAAAAAAGCCGGATTGAAAGGCGTCTAAGGCGCAAAAACTCCCGGATCAAGATTGATGTACAACGCTTCAAGGGTCTAGGTGAGATGATGCCGCAGACGCTGAAAGAAACCACCCTGGACCCGGCGCGGCGCCGAATCCTGCAGGTTACCATCCCCGAAAAAACTCGTGCAGAAAACACGATTGCTGGATTAATGGGGCGGGATTCGTCCGTTCGTTACCACTTCATTATGGAGAATGCCCGGAAGGCGGAAGATTTAGATGTCTAGCTGATCGGCGCTGGGCCGTAATCACACTGCCCCCCGCGACGAGGATCATTCCGATGAGAGATAGAAGGTTGGGGTAATCTCCAAAGATTACAATTCCCCAGACGACGGCAAACAGGACTTGCATGTAACTCACTCCCATGGCCCGGGAGGTTTGCTCCCGGTGCAAACTGCGTGTGAGAAAAATCTGTGCCGTGTGGGTGCAGATCCCGATCCCAATCAGTACCAGCCATTCTGTAAGGGATGGGATTGCATGATGGATGGCTATGAATGGGACAGCTGACAGTGCGGATACGAATGAGAAATAAAAGATGATGACCAACGCATGATCGGTCTCGCGCAGTTTACGCACGGATACGAATGCAAGGGCAGCTAGGATCGCCCCCAGGAGTCCTATAGCGACAGATGGTAAATGCAGCCGCTGCACACTGAAAATAAACTCGGGCTGAATGACAAAAATCACTCCAAGGATGCAGACTAAAAATCCAATCACCATCCCAATAGACAGATGCTCGCGCAGGATGATAGTTGCCAGGATTGCTGCGAGGCAGGGGGACATATAAAAAAGTATGGTCGCTTCTGCGAGGGGGAGATTAATCAGTGTCCAGAAAAAGCACATCAAAGCGCCAAATCCGGTTACCCCTCGAAAAATCAACAGTTTTTTATTGGACCCCCAGACTGGGACACCAATTGCACGGATTCCCCAGTACGCCAAGATGCTTCCAACCACGCCCCTGACCAGAACAATCTGTCCTGTTGGAATGGTCGTAGAGATCAGCTTTGCCAGCAATGACATCAGGCTGAAGAAGAAGACCGACAGGATCATGTATCCCAGCCCGATGGAAAACCATGAAAAAGGCCAAAGGGTTTTCGCTGGAGGGGAGATAAGATCGTGCGCCGACTGTAGTTTTGCTGCTCTCAGAGGCATATTTTGGGGAACTATATACAATAGCTGAAACCGCCTCCTTCCGCCTCGTAGGTCTCAAGGCTTTTTCACGCACATTTGTACTTTCTGTGCACCTCAAATGTCTCACGCGCCCACATCGGCGTAGAAATCCCGGCCTCTGGCACGACTTCCGAGCCTCCTGCAAAATTCTCAATTCAGGAGTTTTGCAAGACGCCCTTCACCTATTTTTTCGTTTTAACCTCACGATGTCGCAACTTTTTTTCACCAACTTTCTGGCGGCATCCATATCATTGGCGTGTGGATTGGGAGATTCTATGGGCCAGCCTCCTTTCCTACATTCCTTGTCCCGATACAACACACTATGCTGGCTGAAATATGCACCAGAATGTTTTGGAGCCTCATCCGACAGCAGAACATGCAATGATGTTTGTGCTGATTCCCAATTACTGTTCGAAATGGATCTGGTAAGCGGTCTAGCAATAGTCATTAATGTTCTCATCAGGAAGTTACCACCCTTCCCAAAATTGGAACGGGCCCAGCCTGGATGTATGGAAGCGGTGGTGACACCGGTTCCCTTTAACCTTTCGGCCAGTTCCTTGGCGTACTGTACCACGGCTACCTTAGCCTCGCCATAGGCAGCGAAGTTATTGTACTTCCTTGCTTCAAAATTCAGGTCGTCCAAATGCACTTTATATCGATTTTTGGGGCTTCCTGCATGAACCACAGAAGAAAGGATCCCAATTCTGGATGGAGCGCTCTGTATAAGGATATCCTGTAGCATTTCGGTGAGTAGAAAGTGACCCAAAAAACTTACTGCCATAGTTATTTCAAAGCCATCCTTGGAAAATTCCAGCTTGTTGCTCATGTTTACCATACCGGCATTGCACATAAGTCCATCCAAACGGTCGTGTTTGGCTAAAAAAGATGTGGTAAAAACGCGGATAGATTGCAAATCTGCCAAGTCGCATTCCACCACTTCATAACTTCCGTTCAAACCAACAAATGATTTTGCTTCTTCGCGCCCAGCATTGACCCTCCGACAGGCCATTACTACATGCCCCCCTTGTTTGACCAATTGTCTGGTAGTTTCAAGACCCACACCGGAGTTCGCTCCTGTCACGATATACGTTTTACCGCTCAGATCCTTGGAGAGGGTTTCTTTATCGCACCATATTACATTCTTGTGTCCCATTATTCTATATAACTTCCATTTTTGGTTCTTCCCCTTTATCAGTGGGTAAACTCATCTTTGAACGCCTTCGGGGTATAGATCAAGTCCTCCCAGGTGGAAGTAAATGGCGTTTGCAAACCGTTGTTTGTTGCGAAAGCCTCGACTGCGCATTTTGACGGTTTTGATTCGACTGTTGATGCCTTCCGCGGGTCCATTGCTCACCTTCAGGATGATCGCATTGATGATGCCCCACAGATGTTTTTTGATGGTTTTGGCGGCGGCTTTGATTGGCTCCAGTCGACATCTCATGGCCCAGGACAACCATCGCTTCCAGCCTTTGCGCGCCCAGGTGGGATGCACATAATGCCATAACCGCTGGGCCATTTCCTTGATCGCCCATGCACGGGCCGTCTTTAGCGTACTGGTGCGCAACTGCTGAAAGCGCAGCTTCTGCTTCCGAGACAGGTTGGCGGGATTGGTTAACCAGTCATACTTCGTTCCTTTGAGGTCTTCCTGTCCCTGTTTCATCAGGGCCCGGTGCTCCTGACGTCGCACCTTATCCACGGCATCTCCCAAGCATTTGGCTACGTGAAACCGGTCAAAGGCCACCTTCTGATCCGCTCCAGGGACATGGTCCAACGTGGCGTTGATATACGCCGGCCACATGTCCATGCTCACGCTCTTGATGCCCTCCAACTGCACCGAACTAAGCCCGGCATACCAATCCTGAAGAGAGGCTTTCTTACGACCTTCGCCTACATGCAGCACCGTGCCTGATTTGGGATCGGACACAATGGTGACATAGTCATGACGCTTGCGGAATGAGGTCTCGTCCACACCAATATGGGCAATGTGCTGCTTCGATCTGCGTACAAGGCCCCGTTGGACCGCGCGCTGCATGATCCCGTCAATCGCGTTCCAACTTACACCCATCAAACGCGACACCGCCGATACACTCGCCTCCTGCAGCCAATCAATCACCAGAGATTCAAACTCCGCCGTGAACCGAGCCTTCGGTTCCGCCCACGGAACCGATACCGTGCGCACTCCATGTTCGGGACACTCCACGCGAGGAAGATCCGCGACCACCAGCGTGCGATACGCGCACATATCTAGGTGACGCCATTGCCGACGACGCTGATCATAGCCCGGACACTCGGTATCGCACTCTGGACACCGAAATCGGTGGCCTGCTTTACAGGTTACCTGGATCTGGACTTCCCGCGTCTTGTGCGCAATCGTCACATCGGAAACCTCCCACGGTGAATGAATGCCGAACAGGCGGCTGATGTCTCTCGGTCGTACGGACATATCGTTGATGAAAATGAAGTGAAAAAATAAAATCGTGATGGATCACTCGGAACATGCAAGAAATAGGTGCCAATTCTCTCCACACTCCTTACATTTACAATAGAATTCAACGTTCTACCCATACAAACGGGGGAAGAGCCCCATTTTTTATTGCAGGTTGCGGTCAACCAGCAGGTCATGAGGATGGATGCGAGAGGGGGCTTTGCTCAAATGCTAAGGTAGACTACGTGGTAACCGTATCAAGGATTCGCTCAATCAGATCGGTCACCGATACACCATCCGCCTCCGCATTGAAATTGGCAATGATGCGGTGGCGGAGTACGGCTGTGGCCAGTGTCTGCACATCACTGATCAGGGGAGTATACCGGCCATCAATGGCCGCGAGAGCTTTTGCACCGAGGATCAGGTATTGCGAAGCACGTGGCCCCGCTCCGTATGCGATATATTCGTTGACGAAGTCTGGCGCTCCCTCACGGTTGGGGCGTGTACTAGCACTTAGGCGAACTGCATATTCGATGACATTATTCGCGACAGGTAGATGACGAACAAGTTTCTGGTAATCAACGAGTTCAGTCCGAGACATTGCGGGTTCAACAACAACAGTCTGGCCAGCGGTGGTTGAGCGCACGACTTCGGTTTCCTGATCAAGAGAAGGGTAATCCAGCCAAAGATTGAGCATGAACCGGTCCAGTTGGGCCTCAGGCAGAGGATAGGTTCCCTCCTGCTCAATCGGGTTCTGAGTGGCAAGTACAAAAAACGGTTCTTCAAGAGTAAAGGTGTTCCCCCCGGCGGTAACGCGATGCTCCTGCATTGCTTCTAGGAGCGCAGCCTGGGTCTTTGGGGGAGTCCGGTTCACCTCGTCTGCAAGTACAACATTGGCAAAGATGGGCCCCTTGACAAATTTGAAGGCACGTCCGCCGGTTCGTTTATCTTCTTCAATGATTTCTGTACCTGTGATGTCACCAGGCATCAGATCGGGGGTAAACTGGATCCGAGTAAAATTCAGGGCCAGTGCATCCGCCAGCGTACGGATGAGAAGAGTTTTCGCGAGTCCAGGCACTCCAATAAGCAGTACATGCCCTTGGGCCAACAGGCAGACCAGTATATTTCGTATGATCTCTTTTTGACCAACAATAATTTTTGAAATTTCCCCTTCAAGGCGTTTGCATGCCGAGGGTAGGGCTTCGGCCAGAGCGGGGAAGAGGTCTTCCACTGGTGACTCTTCGTTGTTTTGTATTTGTGGCATGATGTCAGTTGCTGGCTGAATCACTTTCGGATGGTGGCTGCATTGTGAGAGCTTTTCCAAGCAGTTCAACGAAAACATCTTCTCGCAATAAATCAAGCCAACGACGCATTTCCAGTGTGCGTTTATTTTCCAATGCCAGAGTTTGAATACGAGAATAATCGGTTTCGATGTTGATCCGGTGTGAGGGCACCGTGCGCTGGAGCAGTACGAGATGCCAGGCGATGTTTCCATCAAGGAGGGTAACCTCTGCCGGTTGACTGATTTCCCCGACTTCAAGCGTATCGGTAGTAGCCTTCCAGTCCGGTCCCAGGGCATCAACAAAAAGGTCTCGTTCTCCCGAACCGGGGTCAATCACACGGCCACCGATTTCGGAAGAGGATTCCTCCTCTGAATGTCGCCTCGCCATCAGTTCAAAGGGAATGTCATAGGTAAGGATCGAGTCTCGTATCACTTCAAGTTCTGAGATAGCCCCTGATGGATCCGAACGTGAGCGATCGATATTGATGAGGATGTGACTAAAATCTATGACATCTCCGACGCGCTCATTCACTCGAAGGATATGATATCCGAATGGGCTTTGGAATGGCTGAGATAATTCGCCCGGATCAATGCGGGCCGCAATTGCGGCAAATTCCGGGACCAGATCCCCCAACGCCATGTCTTCATATCTCCCTCCGGTTTGGATGGAACCAGTGTCTTCTGAATAGCGACGGGCTAGATCCTCAAGTGCACTCACCCCTGTAGTGATCGAATCCCGGATCGCGCTGATAATCTCAAGTGCTTCCTCAGTGGCTTCAGGAAGAATTGCAGGGTACTTAACAATATGTGAGACACGTACAATTGCGGGGAGTACAGGCAAGGAATCGGTAGGAAATTGTGCAAACCATTCCCGCACCTCGGTGGGGGTAATCTTTAGATTGCGAAGTTTGGAACTCTGGAATTGTTCGGCCAGAAGTCGGTCCCGTATTTCATCGCGCAGGTCAGCCCGGATCTGAACGATGCTCTTGCCGTAGATTTCTACCAGTCTGGCTTCACCGCCCAGTTGTTGTGACATGATTTCGATGCGCTGGTTCAGTGACTGGTCCACCTGATCTTCAGTGACAACAATGTTGGTATCTCGTCGTGCATGCTCTGCAAGCACTTCCTGATCGATGAGTTGCTGCAGCGTCTGGAGCCAGAGTTCGTCACTATATTCAAGTCCCTGCTGTTGCGTGATATTCTGCACAAGTCCGTCAATCTCCGAGCGCAGGATAATTTTATTCTCTCCGACGATCGACACAATTTCATCTACCACATCCTCCTGCGCCAGCACGAAGGAATGCGGAGCTAGGAATATGGCAACGAGTGTGAGTGACCGGAGAATGTGAGCGTATTTGGGCATTCGAATGCAAATGGAAGCTATACCAGGAACTCAGCTAGAACGGATTGTGCAGGACAATTAGTGGATGCTGCCGGTGCCCTGGAAAATATCTTCACCTAATCTCAATGTCTTCGCGAAACTCGGCTTCCACGCGGAGGTGCTGAACGCTGCGCGTATAATTCTGTTTCCTGAAGCGGATCGTTAGCTGCTCTCGAATGAAGGTCTCCACCCAGGGTAATTCTGGAATTGTCCCCGCCGGATTTCGCGCTATGACCTGTAGGAAATGATACAGGGAATCTCCCCGTAGAATCTGTGGCGGTTGTCCTGCTTCGGTGTTTCGAAGAAGATTGCTCAGCGCGAATTGATCAATGAAGAGTCTGGTTTCAGGGAGATAATTCTGATTCATTTCGAGAGCATCAGCGGGAAAACTACTGAAGCGCTCAATCAGTGTGACAAATACCGAATCCGGGTTGGCTGCCTGATCCAGCAACTGCCTGGCCAGCTCTAAAGAATCCTGACGTGGGTTACTCAGATAGCGAATATGTACAAATGGTTCAAGAAAACGCAGCTGTTCCTTGTTATTTTCATAGTAAGTTGCCACATCAACCGGGGTGATCTCGCGATCAGCCTGCGTGTGGTAGTCAGAGATTAATCCTTCAATCAAGACTGCGCGAGCACTCTCATCTAGGCGACGTTTGATGTCTTCTCGGTTTGAGAGACGCAAACGCAATGCTTCCTGATAGAGAAGTTCATTATCAATCCATTGATCAATGATTTGGCTTCGCACCTGCGTAGTATCAAAATTGGGAGCCAGATTTGCGAGGCTGGCATCCAAGTCTGACTGCAACAGGTAGGCATCTCCAACTCGAGCTACAAATTCGTCAGATGAATTTGGCTGCTGGCAGCCAGTGGTACTGATCAAAAGCAGGGCAGTGATTCCCAGCCAGATTCTCATTGCTCTTGGAATGCCTTTTCGAGTCGATCAGGGAAAGTTGCCACCCGGTATTTTTCGCGTAGCCTCTGATGAAGTCTTTGCTCCAGTTCAACCTGGATATCGGCCATAACCTCGGATTGGGCTTCCTCGAATGTTTTTGTTCGGGCGGGCTCCATCCCGTCCATATACAACACGAGTTTACGGCTGCGTATAGGAAGGATTTCTGTGTGCTCTCCAACGGATAGGTCGACCGCATTGTCGTAGACACTGTTGGTTGTCTCGGCAACCAGTACCGTATCCAACTGCAGTACCCATGTTGAATCTGCAGTAATCTTACTCTGCAGGTCTTCCCAGGTACCACCAAGTTCCAGCAGGTTTACTGCTTCGGTCAAAAGGGAATCGGACGCTCCAGATATCTCAATGAGCCGGTATCTGTCTGGCCACTGATAGCGCTCAGGATTTACTTCGTAGTGCCGCAGTAGGCGGAGAGTATCCTGAGAGGCTGCATTCCAGACTGAATCCTCCATGATTCTAAAGATGGCAAGCCCATCTCTAAAGTCTTGCATGGTTTCTTTAAACTCCTTGTCAGTGTGTTCGAGTTCGAAAGAATGATAGAAAAGGACTTTATCATCGAGGAAGGTCTCCGTGTGTACCAAGACCTGCTCTGTTGAGGTCAGCGTAGAATTGTCCGGATTGGGCTGAGTAGATGCAAAGCGTACAAACTCTTGCAGCGTATAGACCGAGTCCTCTAGTATAACCAGTGGCATTGCTCCAACGGAGTCATTCTCAGCCAACTCCTGCAGATGTTTTTGGACGGAGTCGGGGAGGACATCTCCGATTAAGCGGGTTAATAACAGAGTATCAACGGTACCCGTATAGAGCTCACGCAATGACTTTGCCAGTGCCGCCTCTGCAGTTTTGATACGGGGAAGCGCCTGTGCCATCCGGACCAGTCTGTCGTAGGACTCCTCCAATGTTTGTACTGCAGCGATATTGTCTAATTTTATTAGATGTAACCCGAAAGGAGTTTCAACGATATCAGATATCTGACCGGGAGTTTCCAGGGCAAAGAGAGCATCATGGAAGGTCTGATCAAGGTTAGGGTTTCGGAACTGAATTCTCCCTCCGAGAGAGCCTCCAGATTGTGCACTTGACCGATCCTCCGAATGATTCATTGCAACTTCGGCAAAATCCATTCCCTGGTCGATCAGTGTTTTAAGGCTATCCATTTTGGCGTATGCACGAGTGGAGTCGGCCTGTGTGGCGCCTTGAAACCGCACCATGATATGTGAGGCGAGATAGTCCGGCTTGGTTGTCTCACGGTCGTGGACCGTGAGAATATGGTAGCCGTAAGAACTGCGAATGATGTCAGACACTCCTCCAACGGGTGTGTTATAGGCAGCAATTTCGAATGGCTCAATCATTTGCCCTCCGGTAAACCATCCGAGATCTCCCCGATATCCCCGTACAGATCCTGAGTTGCTTGCAGATGGATCTTCGGATTTTCGCTCTGCAAGGTCGCCGAATGGAGTACCCTCCTGGAGAGAATCCTGCAGAGTAAGCATTTTATTCCAGGCTCTCAGGGTATCAGCAGGTGAGGTGTTATTGGGGGGAAAGAGTGCCATAATATGGCTGGCATGGACGTATTCTTTACGCTTTTCGTACAGATCCTGCACCATCGGTTCCAAGATCTCATTGTCGATGAGATAGGGTTTTGCAAAGGAGGCACGGTATCCGTTAATTTCGGAGAGGAGCGTTTCATCCTCAAAGTAGCCGGCAGCGTGAGATTCTTTCAGCTTCACCCGAAAATTCACATAACGATCCAAAAAGTCGACATACTCTTTTAGGGAGTCATCACTTGCAACGGCTCTGCCGCCGATGGTTTCTGCGTATTCCTGCTCAAACTCTTGCAGCGTCAGAGATTCCCCATCAATCTCTGCCACGATCGTATTGTCCTGAGCGGAGGCATTTGAGAACAAAAATACTGCTGCGAGTAGGGCAGTACAGCGAACAATTTTCATCTATTGAAATCTGATTTTTAAGCAGCGCTGTTGCACCGTGATCAGCTACAACGGTTCCGTAGATGAATCAATTAGGCCAGTCTAATCTTAGGAAAACACTGTTTTTTGCGGATAGAGGGATTAGATATTGCAATTTTTCTTGCATCAGGTCTGGTGCATGAGATCAGCCTACTCCGGTAAAATTGCAGGTACGGAGATGATTTGTCTGGCATCAGCGGATTTGGCAATTCGCTGGACATATCGGTGGCAGTCTTGGAGTTCCATAACATCTGAGTGATTATTCCTATCGATTAGCGGAGTTTCAAATTTAGGAACCTGCCCTGCTCTGCAGGTTGACACCGCTCAAGATCACAATATCGGGCGGGACTTAGTACACCCCGTGTAAATCGGTTGGGTTTCTTGCTCCCTTGTTGTCAGGGAGCCTTTTTGCTTTGGAAACATTTATAGGGGTGGGGAAGTTCAACCAAATTTAACGGCATTAGTACAATGTCGGACGTTCTCTTGCACAACTACAACAGGAGTGAATAATGGCAACCCCTACCCTTGGGGCAGCGAATGCTCCGAACCTGAAAAATTTGGGCCCTCCGTTTGTGGTGCCAAGCCCTCAAGATCAGTACATAGAGGTCCTGCATTTTGCAGCGCTGTATCTGGTTACTCTGCGCCAGAACGGATACCCTAATTTGCTCAGGGGATACAGCAAATTCAAAGGCATCACCGTAACCGCAAATCACGCGTATTGGATGCAATCGAAGGCTACTATCCTGCTTCAATTATTCACCTATAATTCCCTTCGATAACCTCGCCCTGTGAAGCACGGACGAAAAACCCAACATACCAAGAGTCAGCAGAAAAATGCATACTGTTACATTCTACCCGCTCGGTAACGCGGACAGCATCAAGATCGATCTTGCCAACGGGCGGAGCCTGTTGTTCGACTACGCGAACACGCGGAATCCAGACGACGGGGATGATCTCAGGATCGACCTCGCAGCGCAGCTCCAGACCGAACTCTCTAAGGCTCAACGGAAGAGCTTTGATGTTGTGGCATTTACCCACTTGGACGACGATCATGTTACGGGGGCTCCCGACTTCTTCTATTTGGAACATGCGCTTAAGTATCAGGGCATGGTCGTATTGGGATCGAGGAGCTCTGGGTGCCGGCGGCTGCCATCATCGAAACTGGCCTAACCGGCGATAGGAGGATCATTCAGAGCGAAGCCCGGCACCGGTTCTTGAAAGGGAAAGGAGTCCGCGTGTTCTCGCATCCCGCCATGCTCGAGAAGTGGCTGGAAAGTGAGGGGCTCACCGTCGCTAAACGGGAAAACCTGATCACCGATGCGGGAGAAATCATCCCGGGTTTCACTCGGGAAAATGACAGCTTGGAGTTTTTCGTGCACTCACCGTTCGCTATGCGTTCGGACGAAGGGGAGATGGTGGACCGTAATCGCGACGCTTTGGTAGTTCAGGCGACCTTTGTCAGTTCTGGCAAGGAAATCAAGCTTATTCTTGCGTCCGATGTCAATCATGAAGTAATCAATGACATCGTTAGAGTTACTCGGCGAAACAAAAACGACCAACGACTTGAATGGGATCTCGTCAAAATTCCACATCACTGCTCGTATCGGTCTCTCGGACCCGAGAAGGGGAAGTGGAAGACAGAGCCGACTAGCTTGGTCAAGTGGCTCTACGAGACCCAAGGGAGCCTAAGGGGTAGCCTCATCTCTACCAGCAACCCCATTCCTATGGAAGACACGGAACAGCCGCCGCACCGACAGGCGGCCAACTACTACCGTGGGGTGGTGAGAAGCAAATTCGGCGAGTTCTTGGTGACGATGGAGCATCCCATTCACAACGCACCCGGGCCGTTAGTAGTTGAGATCAGTGAGTCGGGTGCGACCGTACGTAAGATCATCGGAAGCGGAGCCGCCAGCGTGATTACCCATCCATCTTCCCGTGCTGGGTAGGCTCCACATGTTATTGGGAGAATCAATTGAGCCGGAGGATGTCAGGGTTCTGAAGGCACGCGAATTAGTCCAACTCCTTCAAGCCGAGGTACTGCCGTTTGTGAGTTTCTCGGGTGTCACGAGACGAGACGGTGGGTGGGAGTTGGTCCAGATTGAAGTCAGACCTGAAGTGCCAACCCTTCCGGTGAACGATATCCGGCTCTTAGAATCCATAGCGGTTGAGTTTGACCCGGCGGACCAATCACAGCCGAGTACCATCGCCTTAAGATCGGACTTTCCGAAAGTCCCGCATACCTACTTGGTTGCGGAGGGCGAACTCTTGAGGCTCTGCCTGTTCGACGAGCCCTACTCCGAGCAGCGGCTTCACTGGACAGCATCTGCGTACCTACAGCAGTTGCACATTTGGCTGAGTAAGACAGCGACGGGGACGCTCCATCAGCCCGATCAGCCAGTCGAGCCGTTTCTGCCTGGGTCACCGGCTCAGGTTGTCCTACCAAGTCAGTTCTTTGAAGCTGACTACTCATCCGGACCACAACCTCTTTTGCTAGATGTCTTCCCGCGAAATGCCCAATCTGGTTTTACCTATGTCGCCCGTCGGCAGGATGCAGGCGTCCGTAATGAACTGGATCTGAAGTGCACTGCGCTTGTTGTCGAGACGATCCCTCAGACTCAGGGTAGCCTCACCCATCACCCAAGGAATTTGTTTCAACTACAAGAGTTTCTCAAGACGATGGATACTGATCTCTCCCAGACTCTCCAAGACAGCCTCAGAGATTGGATCATTAGACAGGTCAGGTATCCAGAGGCGTTCGTACTCGTAGTTCTTAGAATTCCTGTACGAAGGTCCGATGATGGTGTACCGGAGACGATTGAGGTCCGGGCATTTGAAGTCACCGGCAGTGCCCGGGAGCTGGGAAAGTCTCTTGGCTACTTAGACGAGGTTGATGGGAATGTTGGCGCCATCGTAGGCAAACCGAGGACAACTTCTGGATCCCAAAACGTGACCCTTCTACCCTTGAATCCAGTCAGAGATTTGACCCGTAGACACGCCCAGATTCTCAGCGGAACCCATTGTTTGCCCGACCTTCGTATCCTGGCAGTAGGTGCGGGAGCACTCGGTTCACATATTCTCCTCAATCTGGCCCGGGGCGGTTTCGGAACATGGGTCGTAATTGATCACGACGTGCTGCTGCCACACAATCTCGTACGCCACGCTCTCCCAGGAGCCTACGTCGGCTCTGAGAAAGCGGGAGCTCTAGCCCACTTCGTAAATAGTCTTCATGAAGATGGCCGAACGGTTGATTCACTGGGCGCGGATGTACTTATCCATCCAGTCACAGACGAGCTGCGAGCGAAATTTGATGCTATCGATGTCTCCGTAGACTTTTCTGCCTCCCCAGCGGTGGCCCGCTGGTTGGCACTCGATGCACCCGGCGATTCTCGCCGAATTTCCGTGTTCCTCAACCCCAAGGGAATGGATTTAGTCCTTATGACTGAAGATGAGACTCGTTCAATGCGACTTGATCAAATCGAGGCGCAGTACTATCGGGCTGTGATTGAGCGGAAAGAATTCGCGGAGCACCTGCCAGACAGTACCGAGCAACTGCGATACGGGCGTACATGTCGCGACGTCACTAGCACATTACCACAGGACATGATTGCTCTGTTTTCCGGCATCGCCGCTCGAGCGCTGAAGAATAGGATTGCAAACCCAGGATATAGCCTAGCCATCTGGCAGATTTCGTCGAATCAATCAGTGTCGTACCGTTCGGTTGAATTGGCGGAGCCGGTTGAGTTCCGTTGCGGCGATTGGCGGATTAGCACTGACAAGTGCACCCTGCGGAAACTGCATGATCTACGTCAGTGCGCCTTGCCCAACGAAACGGGAGGCGTGCTCCTGGGATACCCCGATCATCTTCACGGAGTGCTTTACGTCGTTGATGCCCTACCTTCGCCACCAGACAGTGAGGAGTGGCCGACATCATATATTCGGGGTTGCGACGGACTAAAGGAAGCCGTTGATGAAGTCGCAAGCCGTACCGCCGGTATAGTCAAGTACTTGGGCGAATGGCACTCACATCCTGACAAATCGGCGTGCGAACCGAGTCTGGCAGATCTGAAGTTCCTGTCATGGCTGACGGACTACATGTTCCTTGATGGTATGCCAGCCTTAATGGCGATCGTGTGTGAGGGTGATGATGTGTCATGGCACGCGGCGACCTTGAATAGCTCTGAGAACCCTGATGACCGATAGCGCGGCAACACGGACTGGGAAAATTGCTATCGCCCTCTCGGGAGGCGGACATCGTGCCTCGTTGTTTGGTCTCGGGGTTCTACTCTACTTGACCGACGCAGAAAAGAATAGAGAAGTTGTGTCTGTTTCCTCAGTATCAGGTGGATCGCTTACGAATGCTTGGTTAGCGCGGAGGGGGGACTATTCAAAGCTTACGGCAGAAGAGCTGGAGAGTCGAGTCGCCCATCCCTTTGTTCAACAGATGGTGCACTACGGTACACTGTGGGCATCCTGGACTACGTGGCTCTATGTGGTCACATTATTCATTAGTTTTCTAGGTGTGTTCGCATTGTGGTGGCTTCCCGTTGATCTCCTCGCACGAATCATCTATTTCGTCCTCGGGCTTGCCGTTTGGGGCCTCCTCGCTGCACTTCGGAATAAGATGTGCGCTCTAGCTTTCCAGAGGACCCTATACTCGGCAGACGGATCCCCTACGCTACTTCGTGAAATTCAACGCGAAAATGTACAACACATCATCTGTGCGACAGATGTTCGTGCTGGGCAGCATGTGTATTTTTCCGGTGATTTTGTGTGCTCCTATCGACTTGGATGGGGGTGCCCTAGAGAGTTCCACTTGGCCGATTCCGTACAGGTCTCCGCGGCATTCCCCGGTGGATTCCCACCGCGCTGGCTATCCACAACACAACATAGCTTTGTGGATGGCGCCGAAGAAACTCCCCACTTCATGGTCTTGTCAGACGGCGGAGTCTACGACAATATGGCCGAGCAGTGGCCGATCGGAGTGTGCTCCCGCAAGCGTCGATGGCCAGCATTGGCGGATGTGCTCAAGGAATCCAAAGTGCTAGTGGTCGTAGACGCGTCTGGCCCAATGCGATGGGAAGCGGTCCGCCGAATGCGCATTCCGGCGATTGGCGAGATCTTTGCCCTGCTCCGTGTCATACAGGTGCTCTACGATAAGACTACGGCACACCGCCGGAGCACCTTGGTGGATCGATTTGATCGTGCAGAACAAGGTGGGCAAGGGCTTGAAGGCGCATTCATCATGATCAATCGTAGTCCGTATTGGACTGCTGATCATTTCAGTAAGGAGAGTGAGATTTGGCCTGAACGGGCTGAGCGAGCGTTGTGCGTACTCCAGGTGCTCGGCGACGAGAACCGCGAGAAGTGGACTCGTCTCGCCGAGGAGAATTCGCGTGTCAAGACCACACTTTCGCGCCTTGGCGGCGATGTGTCCGTGAATCTCCTCTACCACGGATATGTATCGGCAATGGCTAACTTGCATGTTATCCTTGGTTTCCCCCTGCTCACGGTTCCGTCTATTGACCGCTTTAGGCGTATCGTGGCTAAAGATAAGTAGGTCAATATGAGTACGGCAGTCTTCTGGAATGTCCAACATGGGCATGCGACGACGGTGACATCGCCGAACAACCGTGTCTTCGTGGTCGACTTGGGGCAAGGGTCGTACAGGTCCGGTAGTACATTCAGTCCGCTGATTTCTCTCCACAACAGTGGCATCTGGAGAATTGATCATCTCATAATCTCACACCCGCACCTCGACCACATTGACGATATCTTAAATGTGGGGCTGTTCGACGTACGAGTGATGACTAGGCCGGTGCACCTCACACATACCGACATTATGAGCGGCATCCGCGACGTTGATCGACCGAAATTCGAGTACTACTGGCGGCTGCACCAGCACTTCAAGGAGCCAATTGCCCCTTGGGACGATACCACACAGATGGTAAATTTCGGCGGCCTGAGGGTCCAGGTTTTTGCACCAAGGACTTGTGCCCGATCAAACATCAACAACCACAGCATTGTGACGGTCTTTGAGGAAGCTGCGGTCAAGGTGGTGATACCTGGCGACAATGAAGCATGTTCGTTCACCGAGCTGCTCGCAAGGCCTGACTTCTGCCTAGCAGTAGCCGATGCAGACGTGTTGCTGGCCCCACATCATGGCCGGAAAGCCGGGACTTGTGTCGAGTTTCTTAAACTCGTGAACCCTAAACTATGCGTGATCTCCGATGGTCGGGCAACAGAGACGAACGCGGCCAGCGAGTACTCGAGGATTGCACGCGGAGCCTATGTTAAGCGTCGCTCTGGAGGCACACGCTTGCGCCACTGCCTGAGTACTCGGAGCGATGGAACGATTCAAGTTAGCTTTGGACAGGGGCTTGCAGGGTCCTTTCTTGAGGTTGAGATCGCATAGTTAGCTCGGGCGGCAACTTCGGCTTCTGCGGACTCGTGTGCGTTCGCCGTTTCAAAGTGCGGCCTGCTCGCGAACCCGCAGAAAGATTTCGCGCGCCGTGTTTCGTATCAAAAATTCGTATCAAAAAAAAACGGAAACTATATTCATCGCTGGTCGGTACACCCTAATGTCGTTCATCACCGGCTTGCCTTTGTATTTGTAACTGCCCTTCTCAACGCCTGTGCTGCCTCGGATAGCTGATTGAGGTGCGTTCGGCACCTGTTCGCATCACTGCTGATCGGTATGCTTGGTACCTATCGGAGGGAGTACTCATCTGGAATCTCTGACATGAGTATCGTAAAATCTTTCGCCGTAGGTAACGGCGCATGTTCTATATCCGACATGGCTCGGACAACTTCTCGGTCATCGATTGCTCCTTACCGGGCGATCGTAGGGACGAAATCCTCGATGAGATCACAGAGCAAAGAGCCGGAAAGGGGATTTGTCGTTTTATCTCTACCCATCCCGATCAAGACCACATATCTGGCTTGGTGAGCTACGACGACCGCTTCAGCATTGTGAACTTCTATGCTGTCAAGAACAAGGCCACGAAGAGCGACGAGACTGAGGACTTCAAGCGTTACAAGAGCCTTCGCAATCACACCCGCAAGGCGTTCTACCTGAGGTGCGGATGTAAGCGCCGATGGATGAACCAGTCTGACGAAGAACGCGATTCTGCGGGAATTAATATTCTCTGGCCAATTCTGGATAACGTGCATTTCAAAGATGCTCTACAACAAGCGGAAGACGGCGGTAGTCCCAACAACATATCGCCAATCATCCGTTACAGCGTCTCAAACGGAGCTAGTGTGCTGTGGATGGGCGATCTTGAAACCGATTTCATGGAGGAGATCAGGGATGCCATCACCCCTGAGGCATCGGACATCCTGTTCGCACCCCATCACGGTCGGAAGAGCGGACGGGTACCCAAGGACTGGTTGGACAAGATCGCCCCGACGCTCATCGTGGTCGGGGAGGCTCCCTCATCTGATCTTACTTACTACGACGGGTGGAACACAATCACCCAGAACTCGGCCGGAGACATCGTTTTCGAATGTCTTAGCGGAAAGACACACGTCTTCGTGTCGAAATCAACGTACTCCGTTGACTTTCTTGACGAGGAACAAGGTGTTGGGAATCAACATGGCTGCTACTACATCGGAACATTCTATACATGAGACCCACGAGAGCCGAGGATTGTGTCGACAATGTCCCCAACCGTCAATCTGGGAACAGGATCAAATCACCGAGGAGTCATTCATGTCGAGGTTGAGCAGTCTCCTTCGGCAGGTAGGCTCCGCAAATACTATCGCGAGATGGATATGGGCGAAGGGAAGACATGGCTAAACCTTATGGTACTCAGTACCAGATACGGTCTGGTCGCCCGCCTTGTACCAGCTCTTGTGTCATTCCTTCCGCTTCTCCCACTGACATTCGCGCTCGGTGGAACTCTCGAGGAATGGGAAGTAGTGCTTGGCAGGACGACCGGCGTATTTGCTTTGGGCGGTTTCGTTCTTGCGAATTTCGCTTCAGCGATGGGCAACCGCCTACAGAGCCAGCTTTGGCCCGACTGGCCGTTTGATGCACCAACGAACACTCTACTGATGCCGGACAATTCTGATGTCTCCCCCCAGCAACGGTCCCTGTGGTACGAGCAAGTCAAGCGGGTGACCGGCATAGATCTCCAAAAGGAGGTGGCTCGTGGTGACGCGGCCGTCATCCGCGCCACAGTCAATGATGCTGTTGTGTACCTGCGGAACCAGTTTCGGCGCGGTCCAGCGCGTGCTCGTCACGACCAAGAGAGTATCCGTTATGGTAGCGCTAGGAACCTCACTGGAATGCGACCCGTCTGGCTCGTCCTCTCTCTGACTAGTTGCACAGGTTCATGGGCGGTGTACATTTGGGGGGCATCGGATCTTTTGTGGCCAATCGTTGCATCGGTTGTCCCCGTGCCACTTTTTCTCATTGCGTTCTCAGTTCTCCCCTCGTACGTCCGAACACGGGCTCGATATTATTGCGAGATCTTCTTTCGATTATTGAAGGAGGAATCAGTGATGGATGGCGACTCCACCCACACCTAAATGTCAATACAGAGAGACCGCCCACCTTGGAGCATCATGAAGCGAGCTGTTGGGGACATTGATGTAATGACCGCCCTGCATCACGAGGAAAAGCCTGGCTGCTTTATATAGTGCTTGTCTGAAATTATTTTTGGCTCTTCCCCCGTTTGTATGGGTAGGACGTTGAATTCTATTGTAAATGTAAGGAGTGTGGAGAGAATTGGCACCTATTTCTTGCATGTTCCGAGTGATCCATCACGATTTTATTTTTTTTCACTTCATTTTCATCAACGATATGTCCGTACGACCGAGAGACATCAGCCGCCTGTTAGGCGTTCATTCACCGTGGGAGGTTTCCGATGTGACGATTGCGCACAAGACGCGGGAAGTCCAGATCCAGGTAACCTGTAAAGCAGGCCACCCATTGCGGTGTCCAGAGTGCGATACCGAGTGTCCGGGCTATGATCAGCGTCGTCGGCAATGGCGTCACCTGGATATGTGCGCGTATCGTACGCTGGTGGTCGCGGATCTTCCTCGCGTGGAGTGTCCCGAACATGGAGTGCGCACGGTATCGGTTCCGTGGGCGGAACCGAAGGCTCGGTTCACGGCGGAGTTTGAATCTCTGGTGATTGATTGGCTGCAGGAGGCGAGTGTATCGGCGGTGTCGCGTTTGATGGGTGTAAGTTGGAACGCGATTGACGGGATCATGCAGCGCGCGGTCGAACGGGGCCTTGCACGCAGATCGAAGCAGCACATTGCCCATATTGGTGTGGACTGATTCCGCAAGCGTCATGACTATGTCACCATTGTGTCCGATCCCAAATCAGGCACGGTGCTGCATGTAGGCGAAGGTCGTAAGAAAGCCTCTCTTCAGGATTGGTATGCCGGGCTTAGTTCGGCGCAGTTGGAGGGCATCAAGAGCGTGAGCATGGACATGTGGCCGGCGTATATCAACGCCACGTTGGACCATGTCCCTGGAGCGGATCAGAAGGTGGCCTTTGACCGGTTTCACGTGGCCAAATGCTTGGGAGATGCCGTGGATAAGGTGCGACGTCAGGAGCACCGGGCCCTGATGAAACAGGGACAGGAAGACCTCAAAGGAACGAAGTATGACTGGTTAACCAATCCCGCCAACCTGTCTCGGAAGCAGAAACTGCGCTTTCAGCAGTTGCGCACCAGTACGCGAAAGACGACCCGGGCATGGGCGATCAAGGAAATGGCCCAGCGGTTATGGCATTATGTGCATCCCACCTGGGCGCGCAAGGGATAGAAGCGATGGTTGTCCTGGGCCATGAGATGTCGACTGGAGCCCATCAAGGCCGCCGCCAAAACCATCAAAAAACATCTGTGGGGCATCATCAATGCAATCATCCTGAAGGTGAGCAATGGACCCGCGGAAAGCATCAACAGTCGAATCAAAACCGTCAAAATGCGCAGTCGAGGCTTTCGCAACAAACAACGGTTTGCAAACGCCATTTACTTCCACCTGGGAGGACTTGATCTATACCCCGAAGGCGTTCAAAGATGAGTTTACCCACTGATAAAGGGGAAGAGCCTTATTTTTAAGTCTTTACAGAACAAGTAGTTACATCTTACAATCGTCATTGAATCTGGGCACCATCCGCTAATTTTGGCGCTTAGGGGCGCAAAACAGTCCACACTGGTGATTTTGTATGCGTGGATGCACGGGTATGAGAATTTAGGGTGAGACGGGCCTTTGGGGCTTCACATTTATTGCGGGGACTGTTGCACAATCTTAATACACAATGGTGCATCGTGGAAATGCTGCTCTACCAATGTTCCATAGGAGCACGTCGATATACATCCACTAAGAGTAGTGCAAGGAGCGTCCTCATTCGGAGTGGAAACCAAGCTTGCATACATGTACTCGCTAAGTTCAGGCGGGAGGTGTTTCCCGATTTAGAACTTGCAAAAACACTGGAAAGTTTGGAGTTGGGTTTCTAGTTTGCTAGAATCATTCAACCCAGACGCAAATAATTCATACACTTTATATCAGTCCTTCGGAGTATTGATTTTGAATTAAGTTGAAGCGTCCTTATCTTGCCCGTGTCTATAACCAAAAGTTCTTCTATAATCCAATGATGAATAGCAGATTCATTTATGCACTTGCAGGCGTATGCTGTGCGATTTTGTTTTTCGTGTTTACGGTATTACCGCGTTTAGATGTTGCTCAGGCATCTGGCGGTGAGCTTCTTAAATTCCGTGAGACCCATGGGCACGCTGGCTGTTTCTCATCTTGTGGGACTCGTGTTTCCTGCAGTGGCGATTGTGATAGTGAACAGCAAGATTGCTGTTCGGCGGGAGCTGAAGCGGGTAGTTCCTGTCTATACTGCGGGGCAGTTGTAGTTGAATAGTACGCTGTACCGGATAGGTTTAATTGTCTGTGTGTTCTGGTTGGTATGTGCGTCAGCATGCCAGCCTTCGGGCCCCCGGTACCGCGTGGTGGAGTCGAATTTCGTGGAGTTTGAAGATCTCTTCACTCCCGTAGATACGGTTCGTTTTGACACCTCGGTGCTTATTGGTGGGATAAACTTTATAGATCTATCTGACCAAGGGGAATTTCTGGTGACGGATGATATTACAAGAGCGTTGCACATCTTTACAGCTTCCGGCCGCCATGTCCGTACGATTGAGATCTCGCGGTGCAATCCAGAAGACGGTGGAGGACCGCTCAGTGCCCGCTTTCTAAGGAACGGTAGCATGATCGCTACTACACCAGGAGGAGTTTATGCTATCAATGCCGACGGATCATGCAAGCAGCGACTCTTGGAACTACCTCCGAATCGTCCATCATTCTGTGAACGACAGGATACCGTCTATTTTTTGAATCCGTCGGCGAGGCCTCCATTGATCCATGCTTATTCTCCCAAGTCGGATACTGTACGGAATTATGCTCTGAGGGAACCCAAGTTTCCAAGGTCAGCCAGTATCAAGGGAGGTATTGAGGGACGAGAGATTACTTGCTTTGATCGGGGCATATTCTACCGTTATGCAGAAAGCAGTGACGGGGAGTCTCTATGGCCTAGGAGTTATCCTGTGATGCATCAACCCATGGGTTACCGTCCGCCTGAACGGGATTTGGGCTCTCGAGGAATAAGCAATCTTACGTCTGAATTACAGGAACTCGCGCGCGAGTTCACTTACTCAGATGGGATCTTTGAACTGGATGAGAATCACCGCATAGTGACGTTTCAGTATCCTACCGAAGTCAATATGAACATTGTAAGTATGGACACGGAGGCTAGTGTAAGTACGGCACTTGGTCCTGGTAAGTGGGTCAAGATGGCCAAGGATAGGCTTGTGTATTTCGTTGGGGATTACGAACAACTTCCGTCGGGTGAGATGGGCAATAGGGTGCTTGAAGTCTGGCGATTTCATCCATTTGAGTCGTCATACTCCGAGACAATGAGGTGAGAATTCTCCCATTAAATTCTGCTGTTCCAGAAGAAGGAAACGCCTTTCCATGATGACGGTCAATATCTGTACCAGGATCTATACTAGGTGGGCAACTTCATCTTAATGCACAATGGTGACATCGTGGAGGTGTCGTCCTACCAATTCTCTATAGGAGCGCGTTAATATGCATCCACTGAGAGTAGTGCAGGAAGCGTTTTCGTTCGGAATGGGAAACCAAGCTTGCATACATGTACTCGCTAAGTTTGGGCGGGAGGTGTTTCCCAATTTAGAACTTGCAAAAACACTGGAAAGTTTGGAGTTGGGTTTCTAGTTTGCTAGAATCATTCAACCCAGACGCAAATAATTCATACACTTTTTATCAGTCCTTCGTATCGGTACGAAAGCCCCATACGGCATAAATTCTGGTGATTCTGATTTTTCGATGTGAGATAGACGGTAAGGCGAGGGTAAGGGATGCATGATTGATGAGCGCTATGGGGTATTTGTCGCGTAGATTTTGCCTGTTCATCGGGGTTTTGGGGGATTTTTTCGGGTGGAGTATTTTGTGGAGGCGGTTTGGAGAAGAGTCTGGGATTTATCTTGTTTGTCGGGGATAAATTTGGGGAGGTTTTCCCGACAATTTCGTATTTTTGTGCATGATGAATGACGCCACCAACCTTCCGTTTGATGTTTCCATTGAGCAACTGCTGAGCGCTGTGTTTGGCGAGGAGAATGCGGCGCGGGTCTGTGCATTGATGGGGCAGGTTGGGCCCGAAGGGGAGGAGATCATCATGCTTCTGATCCAAGAAATCCTTCAGAGGTGTGAGCAGATTCAGGAAAAGGATGAGATCATTAACTACCTGCGCCGCCAACTTTTTGGACAAAAGAGCGAGCGGTATATTGCCCCGAATCAGGCAGAACTATTCCCGGACTCTATGGAGCCGGAACAGCCCCAGGCGGAGCCGAAGCAGGAGGTTGAACCGAAGGAACGCTCCCCGAAAAAGCCGCGGGTTCTTTTTACCCCGGAGCGGATCAAGGGGCTTCCCATCAAGGTGATCGAGATTGATCCCGGGGGGGATCTATCTTCTCTGAAAAAGATCGGTAGCGAGGACCATTTCGTCCTTGACTTTCGCCCGGCTCGTTTGCGAGTCATCCACTACGTTCGGAATCAGTATGTTGATCCAGGGGATGCAGGTGCAGGGGTATTGACGGGGGATCTTCCCGCGGATGTACAGGGAAAACGCACGGGAACGGCGGATCTGTTGTCTCATGTGGTGGTCAACAAATATGTGGACCATGTTCCGATTACCCGCACCCAGAAGCAATTGTCCCGGTTGGGGGTTGATCTGCCCAAGTCCACGCTTACGGATTGGATTTCTCATGTTGCGAACGACCTGCGTTGCCTGTATAACCTTCAACGCGCTGCCGTACTCGAAAGCGGGTATCTTCAAGTGGATGAACCCCGCATTCCGGTGCGGGATTCTCTGAAGAGCAAGGAGTCGGGCAAGCATCATCTTGGCTATTTTTGGGCCTACTCGGCTCCGGGTTCCCGGTTGGTGTTTTTTGAGTATCAAAAAGGACGCTCCCGAGACGGGCCTTCGGCGATCCTGGCGAAGTATCAAGGACACTTACAGACCGATGCTTATTGTGTCTATGATCGATTGGGGGCCCTTGAAGGCGTTGTGCATTTCAATTGTGTGGCCCATTGTCGGCGGAAATTCGAGGTGGCGAACTCTTCGGCTCCTGGGCCGGCGGCGCGGGTTCTTTCGTTGTTCCAGCAGGCCTACGAGATCGAACGGGAGCTTCGCGAACGCGGTGCCTCGTCTGCGGAACGCAGACAGGAGCGTCAGCAGAAATCGGTGCCGATTTTCGAGAAGATCAAGACCATTCTGGAAACCACGACCGGGGTCTGCTCCCGTGCATGGAAGGAAGCGGTGTACTATACCTTGGTGCGTTGGGATAAGCTCACACGGTTCTTGGAGCACGGGGAGGTGGAAATTGATAGCAATCTCGTCGAAAATCGAATTCGCCCCATTGCCCTGGGCCGAAAAAACTATCTGTTTGCAGGCTCCCATGCGGCCGCGCAACGGGCGGCCATCCTGTACTCCTTACTGAACACCTGCCTCTTGCACGAGATTAATCCTATGCAGTGGCTGGTCGACGTACTCAAACGGATCCCCAAAACGGCCAACGAAGACCTCTGCCTGCTGCTGCCCCATCTCTGGAAGTCTGCCCCGGAACCCATCCTCGCCAAAGCCGCATAAATTGCGGTAGACTGCGAACTCCCCAAAACGTGCGTAACCGTCAACCCTGCCAAAACAGAATCAGATCGTGGTGTCCATGTCATTCGCACGGAAGATACTGGGGCAGAGAACTTAGTACTGAGCGATTCGTACAGGGGATCTTCGTACTAATACAGTCCTTCGGAGGATTGATTTTGAATTAAATTGAAGCATCCTTATCTTGCCCGTATCTATAACCAAAAGCTCTATAATCCAATGATGAATAGTAGATTCATTTATGCACTTGCAGGCGTATGCTGTGCGATTTTGATTTTCGTGTTTATGGTATTACCACGTTTGGATGTTGCTCAGGCATCTGGCGGTGAATCACTTCGATATGAAGAGGTTACGAATACTGGTTGCTTCTCACCTTGTAATACTTACCACTCCTGCGGCGGCGAGTGTGATAGTGAAAATGAAGAGTGCTGTTCGGCGGGAGCTGAAAAAGGTGGGTCATGTCTATACTGTGAGGCAGTTGTAGTTGAATAGTACGCTGTACCGGATAGGTTTAGTTGTCTATGTGTTCTGGTTGGTATGTGTATCGGCATGCCAGCCTTCAGAGCCTCGGTACCGTGTGGTGGAGTCAGACTTGATGGAGTTTGAAGATCTCTTCACTCCCGTTGATACGGTCCGTCTTGATGCTTCGGTGCTTGTTGGTGGGATAAACTTTATAGATCTATCTGACCAAGGGGAATTTCTGGTGACGGATGATATCACGAGGTCGTTGCACATCTTCACGGCTTCCGGCCGCCATGTCCGCACGATTGAGGTCTCTCGATGCAACCCGGAAGATGATGGGCGTTTGCGTAGCGCCCGATTTCTGAAGAGCGGTAGTATCATGGCTACCACGCCGTGGGGGGTTTATGTCATCAATGCTGACGGATCGTGCAAACCGCGCTCTTTGGAACTACCGCCGAATCGTCCGTCATTCTGTGAACGACAGGATACGGTCTACATTTTGAGTCCTAGGACAAGACCTCCCCAGATCCATGCTTATTCTTTTGAGTCGGGAATTGTGCGGGATTATGATTTGAGGAAACCCAAATTTCCAAGAACAACGGATATCAAGAGAGGCTACGAGGGGCGAGAAATTGCTTGCTTTGATCGGGGCGTGTTCTACCGCTACGCGGAAGGTAGCGATGGAGAGCCACTTTGGCCTGGAAGTGATCCTGTAGTGTTTCAGCCTATGTCCTATCGTCCACCCGAGCGAGACATTACTTCTCAAGGTAACGACCGTGGGTACGAATTGCAGAGGCTTGCGCGTGAGTTTACTTACTCAGATGGGATCTTTGAATTGGATGGGGACCATCGTATGGTGACATTTCAGTATCCCACCGAAGTCAACGTGAACATTGTGAATATGGATACGGGGACCAGTGTGAGTACTGCAAAAGATCCCTACATAATTATTATGCTGGCTAGGAATGGACTCATATATACGTTAGGGGATTACGAACAACTTTCGTCGGGCAAGACAGGCAATAGGGTGCTTGAAGTCTGGCAATTTCACCCGTTTGAATCACCGTAATCCAAGACACCGAGGTGAAAACTCCCTAGTAAATCTTTCCGTTTCCCAGTAGATGGACTATTGATACGATCTCTTTCTTCTGCAAAAGAATATGAAAAAGTTTGTCTGGTTTATTGGATCGTTTGTTGGCGCGATGGCGGTATGTCTCGTCGCTTGGTGGTTGATTGTGCTTCAAGCGGCTACGCCAGAGAGTAATTTCACTGGCTCTGCTGACACACTGCTTTTGGATATGCAGTTTCCGGTGGCTAATCTAACGGATGCGTTGAGTGGTGAACCAGTGACATTGACGCAGGCCTCATTAGCAGATGCTGTAGTCATCATCCTTGGGGGCGTTGGCTGCTCGCGCGACCAAGTGGAAGTACTCAAATGGTGGAATGAAAATAAGCTAGCAGCAGACTCAATTGGGCTGGGCATAATGACTCTGTATGCTGATCCATTAATGGGCGTGGAGGTTAGTCGGCATGAATCGCTGTTATTGAGGAGGGCCAGCGAAGTAGATTTTCCGGCTTTGGTGTACGAAGGCGAGGAGTTCAATCCCCGATCTATGGGTATCCAGACTCCTCAAACGGTGCGTGTAAAAGATGGTCGCATCGTGGAGATATTGCGTTATTAATCCTAGGGAGGATACGTTAGCACCACATCCAGTAAGGGTGCAAGGGGCGTTCTTATTCAGAATGGGCAATTAAGATGCCATATACGCATTCGGGGATCTGGATGGAAGATTTCCCCAATTCGTAGTCGGTCTTTCATCCGTCAGAATTTTTCGGCCCAGGGCGAAAATAATTCATGGAATTTTCATCAGATCTTCGGATTATTGATTTTGAATTAGGTCGAAATACCCGACATTGTCTACGACCACATAAAAACTCTACAATCTGAATAACAGGTTCGATTATGCACTCGCAGGTGCATGTTATGCAGTTTTGATTTGTATATTCGTGCTCTTACCACATCTAGATATTGTTCAGGCATCCGGTGGCTCATCTCTACGGCACAAAAAGACTGAAAAATATTCGCTGCTTTTCACCCTTTGAAACTTATATTTCCTGCAGCGGTGAATTTAATAGCGAAAATGAAAATTGCTGTTCGACGGGAGATGGAAAAGGTGGTTCCTGTCTATAGTGTAAGGGAGCTGTGGTTGCATAATACGTTTCATAGGATAGGCTCGGTTGTCTGTGTCTTCTGGTTGGTATGTATCTCAGCATGCCAGTTTTCGGGTCCCCGGTACCGCGTAGTGGAGTCGGACGTCATGGAGTTCGAAGATCTCTTCACTCCCATAGACACGATTCGTTTTGATGCTTCGGTGCCTATTGGCAGATTTACCTTTTTGGATCTATCTGACCGGGGCGAATTTCTGGTGACGGATTTTCCGAGGGGAGTGTTGCATATCTTCACAGCTTCTGGTCGTCATGTACGCACGTTCGAGATCGAATTCTCGCAGTGCGACCCGAAATATAGCGGGAGATCACTATCTGCACGATTTCTGAAGAGGGGAGGAATGATCGTAACTACGTATCGGGAAATCTATGTCCTCAATGCAGATGGATCATGTAAACAGCAACTCTTACAGCGATTCTCGGAGGTAATGCCCAGTTATCCATCATTCTGTGAACGACAAGACACGGTCTACTTTATGAATCATGAGAGAAGGATTCCCCAGATCTATGCCCATTCCCTTGAATCGGGTATCGTGCGAGATTATAATCTCAGGAAACCCAGGTTTCCAGTATCAACCGCTGCGGAGATGGGCGATACGGGCTATACGGGGCGACAGATCGCCTGCTTTGATCATGGAATATTCTATCGTTATCCAGAGAGTAGTGATGGGGAGCCTCTACGGCCAGGGAGCGATCCAGTGCTATTTCAGCCTATGTCCTATCGTCCCCCCGAGCGAGATGGGACTGCTCAAAAATGGGATAGTCTCAGGTCTCAACTACAGGAACTTGCACGCGAGTTCACTTACTCAAATGGAATCTTTGAACTGGATGAAAACCACCGTATGGTGACGTTTGGGCATCCTACCGGAGCCAATATGAACATCGTGAATATGGACACAGAGACTGGCATAAGTACTACGGATGATCAAAGTATGGACATTGTGTTAACCAAGAAAGGGCTCATGTATACGTTGGGGGACCGTGAGCTGCTTCCATCTGGTGAGACGGGCAATAGAACGCTTGAAGTTTGGCAGTTCTATCCATTTAGGTCGTCGCGCTCCGAGACTCGGAGGTGAAAACTCTTCGAGGCTCTTCGCTTTTGTGAGTGGTGAATTATTTGGGACAATCTGTTCCTTCTGGAAAAATGCCAGGAATTTTATGTGGTTGTTAGATCGTTTTAAGGCAACACTGAGATAGGTGGCATTGGATGAGCGAACAATGCATAAAGTGTTTGTTAAAACCCGTCCGATAAGGAGGTATACTAGAGGCGAAGGCTAGCAAGCCTTATGTCTCCTTAAGATGAATCAATCACAATTACTCAAATTTCATCGTGGGTACGCAAGAATCCAATCCCTCGTCAATCCGTGTTAGATTTGCCCCAAGCCCCACAGGTTATCTGCATATCGGGGGCCTAAGGACAGCGCTTTATTGCTATCTGTTTGCACGCAGTCAGGGAGGTCGTCTGGTTCTTCGCATCGAAGACACCGATCGTGCACGGTTTGTTGCAGATGCCGAGAACGATATTGCTCAGGCATTGCAGTGGTGTGGCTTAGAGGTTGATGAGGGGCCGCAGCAGGGAGGTAACTATGGCCCTTATCGCCAGTCGGAACGCCAGTCTCTGTATGTTAAATATGCGGAGTCGCTGGTGGCTTCCGGACATGCTTATTATGCGTTCGATTCTCCAGATTCGATTGCTGCACTCCGGAAAACCAATGCAGCGTACGGGATAGAAACGCGGCATCAGATGGATAACAGCCTAACTCAATCCGGTGAGGTTGTTCGACAGCGTTTGGACGCAAAAGAGGAGCATGTCATCCGGCTGCATGTTCCTGAGAACGAAGTGGTGCGGTTCCATGATCTCATCAAAGGGACAGTGAGGGTCTCTTCTGAAAGTATTGATGATCAGGTTCTGATCAAGTCGGATGGCATGCCGACCTATCATTTAGCAAACGTGGTGGATGACCATCATATGGTGATTTCCCACGTGATCCGAGGAGATGAATGGATCCCCTCTACCTCCAAACATATTCTGCTTTATCAGATGTTTGGTTGGCAGCCGCCCAAGATGGCGCATTTGCCGTTGATTTTGAGCCCAACCGGCGGAAAACTCTCCAAGCGAAGTGCAGAGCGGCAGGGGATTCCAATCAACGTGCGGGATTATCGCGCACGTGGGTTTGAGCCCGAGGCCGTCGTGAATTTTCTTGCTTTCCTGGGATGGAATCCCGGGTCAGAAGACGAGGTGTTCGGGCTCAAAGATTTAGAGCAGGTATTCAGCCTGGAACGGGTTGGTTCAGCGCCAGCGCAATTTGATCTGAATAAGCTGAACTGGTTCAATGGCCAGCATCTCCGACATCTAGATATAGAAGCACTCGCCAATCGGGTTCTGCCATTTCTCGAAGTACATGGGATTCAGGTTCAGGATCATCGTTATTTGCAGGAGGTGTGTATTCTGGTTCGCGACCGACTGGAGCATGCAGAAGATCTCTCCACCCGATTCAGCTACTGCTTCGTAGATCCAGACGAGTTTGATCCGGCTGGTGTCAAAAAACGATGGAAGGTAGATGCAGCAGATTTGGTACAGGGATACGCAGACCGCCTGGAGGCAATTAAATCGTTTGATGAAGAAACACTTGAAACGGAGCTTAGAGCATTGGCAGAGCAGCGTGGAGTAGGGGCGGGGCGGATCATTCATCCGGTACGGCTTGCAGTCAGCGGAACCACCGCGGGGCCAAGCCTCTTCGCACTTCTTCGTGCACTGGGCCGGGATACATGTGTCCGACGCCTACGGAGTGCAGTACGCATCCTGGGCTGATAAAATGGTGCTCATCGAATATCCAGAGCGCTATGCGGTACTTCGCTTTCCACCTTCAAGCAAAATTCCCGCGTGGGCAAAACGAGGACTGTTCACATCAATTACACGAACACCAGAGGAGCTTTCCGTGATTTGTCAGGAGTCCCGAATTCCGCCGGAGCAGGCTGCGGAGCGCGGATGGTATTTGATGGGTTGTCAGGGTCCACTGGATTTTTTTGCTGTGGGGATCCTGGCTGAGCTTGCGGGCACACTGGCAGATGCAGATCTCTCGATCCTCACGGTCGCGACCTATGACACCGATTATTTTCTGACTCGAGATCCGAATAGAGCCCGCACGGTACTCCAAGAGGCCGGTCACGAGGTGATTCGGGCAAGCTCTTCGGAAACCAGTACCTGAACTTGCTTTGGGTTCGCTTTTCCGTGTGAGCGCTTCATAACCTGTCCCACAAAAAAGCCCAGTAATCCAACCTTACCGGCCGCATAAGCCTGGACGCGGTCGCTGTATTCATTTAGAACGTCAGCAATCATTTTTTTGAGTGCATCAGGGTCGCTCATAATTGAATCCTGCACATGGGCAAGCAGCTCAGTGGGGGATTCATCGGTAGTAAACATAAGCTTGAGCACTTCACGGGTTTCGTGGGAACTGGCCACCCCACAGTCAACCAACTGGACCAACTGTGAGAACTTATTCGGTCCAAAAGGCAGGTCTGAGAGTGAACAACCCTTTAGAGCGGGCAGAAGCTGATTCGCCATCCAGTTTCCAACAGACGCGGGTGGGGCAGATTCTGAGGCTTCTTCAAAGAATGCCTGTGCCCCGGGTACCTGATAAATGGCCAGACCCGTTGCCATACTCAGCCCACTCCGCTGCAGCCACTGTTTCTCATCCGATGTCAGAGGGCGCTGAGTACCTTGGGGTTTACTTTTTTCGGGTGCAGCGGCAACTGGTTTGCTTCTGGCTTTTGATGGGGAGTCTCGAAGGGGAACAATGCAGTTAAAGACGGGCTGGAATTCTCCAATGAATTTTGGATCACGCCAGTAATATCCAAGGCGGACGAACTGGTACCTTTGATCAAGCGGGTCATTTGCCACACTGGGCTCAATACGTGCATGGCCATGCTCAATGAGAGAAGAGGGATTGAGGTCAGCCCAAAGCTCCCCTTCTGATATGGGCACAGATAATAAGTGGTGATACTCTCGGACCGTGACCGGGAGGGACTGCTTGGCATCCACCCAGTGGATGGTTCCCTGGGGTTTTGGGGTGGAAGTATGTGAAGAATCCGTCCCACTTCGCGTCCCTTCTACCAATTCGCAGTGCAGGTGCGTCACTTGTCCATGATCATTTTTCTCAACATGGGTGCAGCGGATGATATATGCATGGCGCAAGCGAACAATCCCATCCGGGGTTAATCTTCGGAAGCCCTTCGGTGGATCCTCAGAAAAATCGCTCCGCTCAATCAGGATTTCGTTGGAGAACGGGAGAGAGCGACTACCTGTACGCGGAATATCGTGAGGCCAGTAGGGGGCCTGGATATTCTCTTCGTGATCCTCCGGCAAGTTCGTCAGTGTGACGGGGAGAGGATCTTGGACACAATGAACGCGTGGGGCATGCTGATTCAGGTTATTGCGGATGCAGTATTCCAGGAGGGCGGGATCATGTGTGCTATCAACTTTGGTCGTTCCCACTGACTCGCAAAATGTCCGAATTGCTTCGGGGCGTATCCCCCTTCGTTTGAGCCCGGCCAGAGTAGGCATGCGCGGATCACTCCAGCCATCTACAACATGTTCCTGGACTAGATCCAGCAACTTGCGCTTTGAAGTGACGCTGTATTCTAAATTCAGTCTCGCAAACTCGTATTGCCGAGGACGGGGGTTAATCTCAAGAGCATCCAGATACCAGTCGTAGAGAACACGGTTGGTAGAAAATTCAAGAGTACAGATCGAGTGTGTGACTCCCTCGATGGCATCTGATTGCCCATGTGCCCAGTCGTAGAATGGATAGATGCACCACTGATCTCCTCTGCGGTAATGCGTCGCATGCCGAACACGGTACATGAGTGGGTCACGCATTTTCATGTTTGGGTGTGCCATGTCAATCTTGGCACGAAGGACACAGGCGCCATCGTCAAACTGCCCCAGACGCATGGCCTGGAACCGATCCAGGTTTTCTTCTGGTGAGCGATCGCGATACGGGCTATGGCTCCCGGCAGAAGTAACAGTGCCCCGCATTCCCCGGATAATATTTTCAGGAGAATCGTCAACGTATGCCAACCCTTTTTGGATAAGTTGGCATGCCCACTCATACAGCGTTTCAAAATAATCAGAGGCGTAGTACTCATGCTCACCCCAATCAAAGCCCAGCCATCGCAGATCTCGCTTGATGGCATCCACGTATTTCTGGTCTTCTGTTTCGGGGTTGGTGTCATCAAAACGTAAATGACACTGGCCGCCGTATTCGGCGGCTAACCCGAAATTCAGGGTGCTACTCTTTGCGTGCCCAATATGCAGAAATCCATTCGGCTCGGGTGGAAATCGCACAACGATGCGTTCATGTGTCCCTGCATCAAGGTCACTGTTGATGATCGCTCGGATAAAATCACTGGCAGTTGATGATTGTGTCATTGAATCAGAAGGGGGGATTTATAGATTATGTAGGTTGGATTTCTGTCGAATGAACCCTGCACACATGGCATGTAGGGCAGAGTCAAATGAATTGCAAATTTCATCGTTCACGAAGTAAAATGTGGGCCGCCTCGTTGATTGTACACTCGCCCTGGATGACTTGGTTCTGAAGCTTCTGCAGTTCATGCTGGAGGTCTTCAGATTTACTGAAGCGTGTCAAAAGGAGTCCTTTTGCAGCTTCAAAGATCGCAAATTTGATCTGTTCATGACGCCTTCGATCGAGTTGTCCATTTTTTCTCGCTGTGTGCTCAAACTCTTTAATCGCATCCCAGATATCCGCAACCCCAGTATTTTCGAGTGCACTGCTGATCATGACTTTAGGAATGGCGGAGCGATTGGGAGAAAGGGCAAGTGCACGCCGGTAAGTTTTGGCAGTGATAGAGGCCTTCTGTTCCAGGGGGCCGTCTGCCTTGGAGACGGCAATAAGATCTGCGGTCTCAAGAATGCCGCGCTTGATTCCCTGTAGTTCGTCACCGGCATGTGCCAGTACCAGCAAAAGAACCACATCAGCTATCTGTCGTGCAGCATATTCTCCCTGACCGGTGCCAACCGTTTCAACCAGAACAGGGTTATATCCTGCGGCATCACAAAGAAGGATTGCAGAGCGTGTGGCATGGGCAAGCCCACCCGTGATGGTTCCTGAGGGGGAGGGGCGAATGAACGAGTCAGGATGTTTTGCAAGCCGGGGCATACGTGTTTTATCACCCAGAATACTTCCACCGGTTCGGGGACTGGATGGATCAATCGTCAGGACAGCAACTTTACTTCCCGACTCAATCAAGTGCATCCCAAGCGCCTCAATGAACGTGCTTTTTCCGACCCCGGGAGCACCAGTGACTGCAACGCGGAGGGCGGTATCCGTTTTGGGAGGCAGAGAGCTGAGTAGACGTTCCGATGTTTCCTGATCTGCCTCCAGTGTGCTTTCTAGGAGCGTAATCCCCTGGCTGAGGCTCATCCGATCCCCAGCCAGAATCCCCCTCACCAATGGTTCAATTTCAGGATTTCGGAGCATAATCATCCAGTAAACGATGCAGAATCGTAATTGCTGCCTCTGCAATGATGGTTCCAGGGCCAAAAATTTCCCGGACCCCCGACTGGTGAAGTAAGGGATAGTCTTCGGCTGGAATGATTCCTCCGACAACGACTTCAATATCGGTCCGGTGATGCTGCTCCAAAATATTCATGAACTCAGGCACAAGCGTTCTGTGAGCGCCGGCAAGACTGGAAATGCCCGCAATATGAACATCATTCTCAATCGCCTGGCGAGCCACTTCTTCAGGGGATTGAAAAAGTGGTCCCACATCCACGTCAAATCCCAGATCGGCAAATGCCGTGGCAATCACACGTGCCCCACGATCATGTCCATCCAGGCCAAGCTTCGCGACCAGGATCCGCGGCCGGCGTCCTGTGTGGTCTGCAAACTGATCTGCAAGGAGCCGGGCGCGATCAGTAGCTTGATCGGTTTCCATAACGGCAGAGTAAATACCGGTGACGGTTTCGTTGTGGGCAGTATAACGGCCAAACACGGTTTCGAGGGCATTGGAGATCTCTCCCAGTGTCACACGGTTTCGCGCTGCCTCTACTGCGGCATCCAGTAAATTTAAGCTCTTTTGGGATGTGGCAGCGTGCAGCTTTTCCAGGGACCCACGTACTTTTGTCATGTCTCTGGATTTTCTCAGTTCTTCTAATCGGCGGGACTGATTGGCAAGCACCTCCGCATTGTCGACTCGAAGTAGCGGGATCTCGGTATTTGCCCCGGATTGGAAGGCATTCACGCCGACAATGATTTCGTCTCCCTGATCAATGCGCGCCTGTTTGGCGGCAGCGGCCTCCTCGATCCTCATCTTGGGAAAGCCGGTCGCAATGGCCTTCGTCATGCCTCCCATCGACTCAATTTCCTGGATGTGCCTCCATGCCTGGTGTGCTAATGTGTGAGTTAGATGTTCAACTAGGTAGGAACCTCCCCAGGGGTCGATCGCACGGGTCAGCTTTGACTCCTCCCGCAGGATCAGCTGCGTATTGCGGGCAACTCTGGCAGCGTGTGTTGAAGGAAGTGCAAGTGCTTCATCCAGTGCATTCGTGTGTAGCGACTGGGTTTGGCCACAAACGGCAGAGAGTGCCTCGAGGGTAGTGCGAGCTACATTATTATGGGGATCCTGTGCAGCAAGGCTGTAGCCTGAGGTCTGACAGTGCATGCGCAGGGCCATGGACCTCGGGTTCCGGGGAGCAAATGGTTGGATGAGCCTGGCCCAGAGTAGGCGGGCAGCCCGGAGCTTGGCAATCTCTGTAAAATGGTCCATGCCAATCCCGAAGAAAAAGGAGAGTCTCGGTGCAAAGGAATCAATTTCCAGGCCGCGACCAAGACCGGTGCGTACGTATTCGAGTCCGTTGGCAAGTGTATAGGCAAGCTCCAGGTCAGCGGGCGCTCCGGCTTCATGCATGTGGTACCCGCTGACGGACACAGGATTGAATCGGGGCATTTTATGGGCACACCATTGAATAATATCCCCTGTAATGCGCATGGAAGATGCAGGCGGGTAGATATAGGTATTGCGCACCATGAATTCTTTCAGAATGTCGTTCTGAATAGTACCACTAAGCTGGTTAGGTTGCACCCCGAATTCCTCTGCCGCTACGATGAAAAATGCCATGATGGGTAGCACCGCGCCGTTCATGGTCATGGACACGCTCATATTCGCAAGCGGGATATCTGCAAACAGGATCTGCATATCCTCAACGCTGTCAATTGCAACTCCTGCCTGTCCAACATCACCATGGACGAATACATGGTCGGAGTCATATCCTCTGTGTGTCGGGAGATCAAAGGCGACCGAGAGTCCGCGCTGGCCCGCCGCCAGTGCATTTTTATAAAAAGTATTGGATTCTTCTGCCGTGGAAAATCCGGCATATTGCCGGATCGTCCATGGGCGCATCGTGTACATGGATGCATAGGGGCCGCGCAGGAAGGGGGGGATGCCTGCAGCATAATCCAGATGCTCAAATGCCTCCGCATCAGCGGCACCATACGGGAGGCTTTTTTCGCTGGGCTCAGTTCCAGAAGAGGTCCTGGATTGCTGGAAGGGGATGGACGCAAAGTCAGGCCGCATGAGTCTCCAGCAGTTTTAAGAAGCGGTCGGCAGCAAGATGAAGTGGTTCCCCGACAGAGAGGCAAACTACTTCATTTTGAGCGTTCTGGGCCAGGAATCCCTCAGAGGTCTCCGTGACGGTAAGATCTGCCTCTTCAGGATGGATCGTGCATGCACATAAATCCAAAAGGCGTTGAAGCCAAGGATTGTCACACGTCCCGTGAATCATGACACGTGTCCGGCTACCTATCGCCTTCGCGCGAAGGCGAATATGTTCAAGCGGGGCGGCAATGCCCTTTGTTCGCGGGGCTATTTGCTCTACCTGATCAGAGAGGTAGGTATTGACACCCACGATGATCTCCTTGCCTGAGTAGACTGCGGCTCTTCTCTGCACACCTGCATGTTGGATCTCTTTTTCAATCCAAGGGGTTGCTTTTTGCAGTCCACCTCCCGTTTCAATCTTTTGAAAGAGTTTCCAGGCAGCGCGGCCAAGAGCATCCGTCAGGTGCTCAATCATCCAGGATCCCGCCGCTGCATCTGCAATGGTGCCGAGCCTCCCTTCGTGACGCAATATTTGCTGCATTCGCAGGCTCGACCCAACACCGGAGGAGACCACCACGTTACAGCCTCCAAGAATCGCGGCCGCATACTGGAGGGTCTGGCGGACTAGGTGTGTGTCGGGATCCAGCACCGATTCATAGCGGCGGCTTGGGACTCCCACGACAGAAATGGTCTGTGTCTGCACAGAATAGGCCTGCAGAACCTTTCTCGCACACAGGCGCAGTGCACGCAATCGGGCAATGTCCAACAGATAGCGCTCCCCAACCGGAACACGAAAGTAGACATGTTCAGCGCTGCAGTCAGCTGCAAGCGCCGCCATCAGATCAGATAATTGTGCCAATCCGCAGGCCATCTCCTGCACATGAGTTGCGCCCTGATCATGCCAGATCTCAAGGTCAATGCACTCTGTCCATAACCCGGTTCCTGCTGCGGCCTGCAAATTTGTACGGCTTGATTGCGGTTGGGGGAGAATGGCTGCGCCACGAAGCTGCGCGGGTTCATATCCTTTTTTCTCTGTCTTGGTGCAAAGAGCCTGGATAAATTCCAGGTCTACGCCCTCGCCGCGAAAAAAGAGAGGGATCCTTCCAAGGGGCAGTTCTTCTGGGATAGGGGTCGGCTCTGGCAGAACAAATCCCAGGGCTTCCGCACCAGCATCCAGAGCAGCCGCAGCATCCGACAGATCAACATCAGCACGGATGAGCCATCCACTGTAATCAAGTATAGGAGAGGGCTGCGATGCACCACGTCGATAATATGGCTGGACTGCAATCCCCTCAATGGGTTGCCAGAATAGATCGTCCGGGATCAGATCCTCCCACTGTTTGTCTTCAACAGCGGGAAAAAAATTCAGTAAGTCCAGAGGCTCTCCCATCTGTAAAGGATGATCACCCGTTCCGTAGGATTTTAATAAGGTCGAAGATAACGATGCCGTAGGCGACGGCCACGTTCAGGGACTGCTTGGCACCATACTGCGGGATCTCCAGGGCATAGTCTGCCTGATTGATCAGGGACTGGTCCACCCCGGAGAGCTCGTTACCGATGACCAGACAAAGTGGGAAATAGTCACGGGAAACCGCAGAAACGGGTATAGAAGAATCGGTAAGTTCCAAGACAGCTATGGTATAGCCCAGACTGCGTAAATTATCAATTGCAACCGTCGCATCTGGTTCATAGCTCCAAGGCACCGTGTCCTGAGCACCGAGGGCCGTCTTGTGCATTTGGGGATTCTCGGGAGTTGCCGTAATTCCCGTAAGAACTATATGCTCAACGAGGGCACCGTCCGAGCTGCGAAAGATGGAGCCTACATTGTGGACTGATCGTATATTGTCCAGCACAACGGTGACCGGGTGACGTGGCAGCAGCCGGACCTGATCGGCAGATGGTCGATCAATTTCTTCATGACGAAGTTTTCGCATCTTAAGTTGAAGTGATTGTAGCAATTGACGGTACGGCCGCGTCAGGCAAGAGTACCATGGCGCATCAGGTTGCTGAGATTTCGGGATTCGTATTCATGGATTCCGGTGTGATGTATAGGGCAGTGGCGTTTGGGTTCCTGAAGCATGATATAGAAAGTGCCGAGCGTGGTGCTGCGGCTTATTTACCAAAGATGAACCTGAAGGTCGATTGTATTCAATCCCATACGAAGGTTTACGTTGACGAGGAAGATGTATCCTCCCGGCTTCATACCTCCCGGATCACAGAAATGTCCAGCCGGATCGCGATGCTGAGGAGCGTCCGAGAGTTTTTGTTGGAGGTTCAACATGGGATAGGGGATCGCTTTGAGGAGAATCCGGGGGTGGTTGCAGTTGGTCGAGACATTGGAACGGTGGTTTTCCCTGGTGCAAAGTGGAAATTCTTCGTCACAGCTTCTCCTGAAGTACGGGCCCGTCGCCGACTTGCCGAACTTTCTCAAACAGGAGTTGAAACCTCCTTCGAGGAAGTTTGCAATGCGATTATTGAGCGGGATCGTCAGGATTCACAGCGTACGATCGCACCCCTCAGAAAAGCGTCCGATGCAATCGTGATCAATACGGATGATCTGACCCCCGATGAGCAGGCAGCCATCATACTCGAATACGTCCTGGAACGATAAATTTTTAGGGATAGTATAAACGGGCTTGCATGGCACCCGTGTCTGTGATTCAGATCACAACTTCCTGCACGTAAGTGTCCACTTTAAATTTTAAAACCCTCGCCTGATGCTGATGCAAGGAAGTGCATCCTACCTAACATCGGGTCAATTTTTTATGTCAGAAGAAAAACAAGCAATCGTAGAGGACTCCGTCAACGCGGAAAGTCCAGAGTCAAAGATAGAAGATAATGATGCTAGTGCATCGCCAAGTTCGACGGATCATTCATTAGAGTCAGATCCCAGTGTTGTCGCCGATACAGTTGACAGTGCATCGGCAGAAGTCTCCGAGCCAGCCACCGCTGTATCCCCGGAAATATCTGAGGAGTCAACCGAATCAGAAGACGAAGCATCTTCAGATACGACGGAGGTCGTGGACGCACCAGCGGCGGAGGCATTTGAGGAGCCAACCGAATCAGAAGACGAAGCATCTTCCGATACGTCGGAAGTTACAGATGAAGCAGCTTCAGAGTCTTTGGATGCTGCCCCTGATGATGCTGAAGTTGCCGAATCTCCAGAAGAGCCTCAAGACGCAGAGCCTTTCCCCCCAGAAGATATTGGCGAAGAGCCACTCAGGATAGGGTATACGGGAGAAATTCTCGGAGAGGTCATTCCACTTTCCAGCCTGGACGCACAGGTGGGAGCCACCGATGAAGAGCAGGCGGAAGCAGAAGAGTTGATCAAACTGATTGATAGCTCACTCAGCAAGGTTTCGAAAGACGAGATTGTAACGGGACGAATTATTTCGATCAGTGACAAAGATGTCGTGATTGATATCGGGTTCAAAAGTGATGGCGTGATCCCGAAGAGTGAATTTTCAGGTGAGTTGAATATCGGAGATGAAGTCGAGGTTTATCTCGAGCGGATTGAAAACTATCATGGACAACTCGTTCTCAGCAAAGAAAGGGCGGAGAAGGTTCGACGTTGGGAACAGGTGGAGGATGCGTTCAAAAATGGAACTGTGTTGGAGGGGACGATCGTCCGGCGGATTAAAGGTGGGATGTTGGTGCATCTGATTGATGGGTTGGAGGCGTTTTTGCCTGGATCTCAGATTGATATGCGCCCTGTGAGAGATTTTGACTCATACCTGGATCGCAAGATGCAATTCAAAATCGTCAAGATCAATGCCGAGAACGAGAATGTGGTCGTTTCCCATAAAGCATTGATTGAGCGTGAACTTGCCTCTCAGCGAGAGAGTATCCTTTCCACCATGGAGACGGGGCAGGTCCTGGAGGGAATTGCCAAGAATATTACAGACTTCGGGGTCTTTGTTGATCTGGGTGGGGTTGACGGTCTTCTTCATATCACAGATCTCACCTGGGGTCGTGTCTCTCATCCAACCGAAGTCGTCTCACTTGACGAGGAGTTGAAGGTTGTCGTGCTTGAGTATGACAAGGAACGTCAGCGTATTTCATTGGGCCTGAAGCAGTTACAGCCTCATCCATGGGAGAATATTGAAGAGCGCTACAAGCCGGGGGATATTGTGGAAGGTAAAGTCGTCTCCATCACGGACTATGGTGCATTTCTTGAGCTTGAGCAGGGGATTGAGGGGTTGGTGCATGTCTCAGAGATGAGTTGGACCGGGCATATCCGCCATCCATCGCAGCGAGTCTCATTAGGACAGGTCGTGAAAGTCTCTGTTTTAAGCATAGACCACGATATGAAGAAGATCTCGCTTGGGATGAAGCAGTTCGAGGTCAATCCTTGGGAAGGCATTGCAACGCGCTATCCTCCCGGGACCGTGCTTCGAGGCCGTGTACGCAACATCACTCACTTTGGAGCTTTCGTTGAAATTGAGACAGGGATTGATGGGTTGGTGCATGTATCCGATCTATCCTGGACCAAAACGATCCGTCATCCCAGTGAGTTAATCAAAAAAAGACAGGAACTCTCTGTCGTTGTTCTGGATGTGGATGAGAAGCGTCAGCGAATTGCTCTTGGACACAAGCAGATTGAGACGAATCCATGGACCAATCTCGCAACGGTTTATGAGACCGGGACAGATCATGAGGCGAAGGTTGTACGGATCGACCGTAACGGCCTGACGGTAGAGTTACCTCTTGAAGTTGAGGCTTTTGTACCTAGCAGTGAGCTCAAGAACAAGCACGAGAGTGGGTTCCCGCCATATCAGGAAGGAGATGAGTTGGATCTTCGAGTGATTCGACTGGATGTGAGCCAAAAAGAAATCGTGATGAGCGAAATTGCCAAGGAGAGGCAGGAGCAGGCTCAGGAACGTCAGAAAGAGCAGCATGCTAAGCGTGCAGAGCGTCGAGCGGAGGAGAAGGCGGTTCGTCAACATACGAAGCGTGAGCAGGCAGTGAGTGGCCCCACTACGATTGGGGAACTCAGTGGACTTGAATCACTGAAGGCAAAATTAGAGGAAGAGGAAAAGGCGTCCAGTGCGAAGGCTTCTGAGGAAAAGGCGCCCGATACAGAAGTTCCAGAGGCGAAGGCTTCGGAGGAAGAGGTGTCTGATACGGAAGCGCCGGAGGCAAAAGCTTCTGAAGAAGAAGCGTCCGATGTGGAAGTGCCAGAGGCGAAGGTCTCTGAGGAAGAAGCATCCGATACGGAAGCTCCAGAGGTGAAGGCCTCTGAGGAAGAAGTGCCCGATGCAGAAGCCCCAGAGATTGAAATCTCCGAGGAGGAAGTGTCTAGGGAAGAAGTATCCGATAAGAAGGCTCCAAAGACAAAGGTCTCCAAGGCAAAAACATCTGCTAAGAAGGCTCCAAAGGCGAAGGCTTCTGAGAAAAAAGAATCCGATACGGAAGCGCCGGAGGTGAAGGTTTCTGTGAGAAAAGCATCTGCCAAGAAGGCTCCAAAAGCAAAGGTTTCTGTGAAAAAAGCATCGGATAAGAAAGCTCCAAAGGCGAAGGCTTCTAAGAAAGAAGTATCCGATACGGATGTACCAGAGGTGGAAGTGGCCAAGGAGGAAGCTTAAATCATGAAATAATCGGCCTGGGGAACAGCCTACTACGGGTGAGCACCTAGTTCGTGAATGAGGAGTACACTTTCAACTGGTTACTGCTACGATGATGAGAGTTGCTTTTTTCGGGTCTTATGTAATCTGTTGGGCTCGTCGCTGCCTTTTCTTCAGACTGAAGTCGTTTACTTGAGATGAACGTACGAACTACTCTCAGCTCACTTGGAGTATCTGATGTGGGACCCGGACTCATCATTGGCTCCTCTGCACACCCCGGCCAAGGGCCTCGCATAGAAATTCATAGTCCCATTGATGGCAGCCTGATTCAGCATGTTGGTTCGGCAACTTCGACAGAAGTGGCACTAGGCTGCGAGGCCGCACACCATGCGTTTCTTTCATGGCGGGTCGTTCCTGCGCCTCGTCGTGGAGAGCTAGTCCGTCAATTGGGGCAGATACTGCGAGAGCATAAAGAAGAGTTGGGCTACTTGGTCACCCTGGAGGCGGGCAAGATTCAATCAGAAGCAGAGGGGGAGGTGCAGGAGATGATTGATGTGTGTGACTTTGCCGCTGGGCTGAGTCGCCAACTCTATGGGTTTACCATTCAGAGTGAACGTCCTCAGCATCGACTGATGGAGCAGTGGCATCCTTTAGGGGCGATCGGTGTGATTTCAGCCTTTAACTTTCCTGTGGCCGTGTGGTCTTGGAATGCAGCCCTAGCGCTGGTCTGCGGGGATCCGGTAGTCTGGAAGCCTTCCGAGAAGACACCACTGACTGCATGGGCGTGCCATAATCTTCTGATGAAGATAGTCCGAGACTTTGAAGATGCTCCAGATGCGTTGAGTGTGGTGGTCAATGGTGGTCGTGATGCAGGAAAGGCATTGGCTGACTCTACATATCTGCCATTGATTTCAGCAACCGGGTCCATTGCAATGGGGCGGGCTGTAGGGCAACGTGTAGCCAAACGGCTGGGGCGCTCATTACTGGAACTTGGAGGTAATAATGCGCTCATCGTCGCTCCGGATGCAAATCTGGACCTGGCGGTGAAAGCGATCACCTTTGCTGCGGTGGGGACTGCAGGACAGCGATGTACAACACTTCGTCGCTTGATTGTTCACAAAAGCGTAAAGGATGAGCTATTGTCGCGCCTGCTCCGTACCTGGGAGTCCATACGGATTGGGGATCCACGCGAAAATGATGTGTTGGTAGGGCCCCTCATTGATGAGGATGCAGCCAAGTCAATGGAGCACGCACTGGCTTCGGCTGCTGAGCAGGGAGGACAGATCCACGGGGGAGGGCGCGTCACAGCGGATGTCCCTCCAGGTGGTGCCTACGTGCGGCCGACCCTTATAGAAATTTCTCCTGAAGCGCCGATTGTGCAAACAGAAACGTTTGCGCCGGTCTGTTATGTACATGAATATGACCAACTGGAAGAGGCAATCGGGATCCAGAATGATGTGCCACAGGGACTCTCGAGTGCAATCTTCACCGATAGTGTTGTAGAGGCTGAGATTTTTTGCGGACCTGCAGGGAGTGACTGCGGGATTGCGAATGTAAATATCGGTACGAGCGGAGCTGAGATTGGTGGTGCCTTCGGGGGAGAAAAAGAAACCGGTGGAGGGCGCGAAAGTGGCTCGGATGCCTGGAAGCATTATATGCGCAGAGCAACCAACACTGTGAATTATGGCAAAGACCTTCCCTTGGCACAGGGAGTAGAATTCGTTTAACAATGTCGTTACTCGCTCCACATATTCAGTCCATTCCCCCAAGCGGTATCCGCCGTTTCTTTGATATTGCAGCCTCCATGGAGGATGTAATATCGTTGGGAATTGGGGAGCCGGATTTTGTGAGCCCACGTCCAATCATGGATGCAGCGGTCGCGTCACTGGCAGCGGGAAAGACAGGCTATACTTCAAATGCCGGCCTGATTGAGCTGCGAGAGACGATTGCAGAACATCTGTACAATCTATACGGATATCAGGTAGAGGTAGATCAGATTCTGATCACTGTCGGTGCCAGCGAAGCAATGCAATTGGCGATGCTGGCACTACTGAGCCCTGGGGATGAGGTTCTGATCCCGGAACCATGCTTTGTGTCCTATGGTCCCGTCGCCCAGTTTGCTCATGGCAGGGTGGTCTATGTCCCGACGCGTGCAGAAACGAATTTCGAAGTGACGGCAGAAGATATTTCCAGTAGAATCACCTCCCGGACCCGGATGATCTTTATTGGCTATCCGAACAATCCAACAGGGGCGATCCTGAGACGGGAAACTCTTGAGGAAATTGCTGCCATTGCAGAAGCTCATAACCTCGTTCTGGTCTCAGACGAGATCTATGATCAACTCATTTATGGAGATGCGAAGCGGATAGGGCATGCCAGTGCCTGGTCGGTTGAGTCTTTGCGCGAGCGCAGTATAATCCTGGGGGGATTCTCAAAAGCTTACGCCATGACTGGATGGAGACTTGGCTACGCGATTGCTCCTGCGTCAATCTACGAGGGGCTCTATAAGGTCCATCAGTATATGATCATGAGTGCTCCGACTGTTGCTCAGTACGGGGCCTTGGCGGCAATCCGGGACTGTGGTTCGGAGGTTGAGCGTATGCGGCAGGCATATGACGGCCGTAGACGCGTGATTGTAGATGGTTTGCGGGCGGCAGGGCTCCCCACCTTTGAGCCGGAAGGGGCGTTTTATTGTTTCCCGGATATTCGGTCTACAGGGCTGACTTCAGAGGAGTTTGCAGAGAATTTGATTCACGAAGAATCGGTCGCTGTGGTGCCAGGAGATGCTTTTGGACCGAGTGGGTCGGGGTTCGTACGCTGCTCCTATGCAACCGCAGATGACAAAGTCGCCGAGGCTACTCGCCGGATCGATCGATTTGTTCAGAAGTGCAAGGATGCCCGATGATTCGAATATTGATTGGGCTGGGGATTGCGATCATTCTTCATCTGTTTCTGGGATGGGCATGGAGTATTGGGGGCGGCATCGCTGCAGGGTTGTATTGCCGAAGACGGGCATGGCTTGCAGGAGGCATTGCGGTGGGACTGGGCTGGGCCCTGTTTGTCGCACATGCATTCATCGTTGCTCCTGAGCCAACCATACGGCTGCTGGCAATCATGGGGGCGATGTTTGGAGGGCTCCCAGCTGCGCTCATTCCGGTGGTAACGGTACTTGTGGGAGGACTACTTGGGGTCGCTGGTGGGGCATTGGGGGCATCCATGAGCCCGGTTTTCGCGCCTTTACGAAATCAGTTGAGATCACGGTAGATAAATTAATCTGAACACACATGGGAAAGGGGTTTTCTGCAAATCGGCAAAATCTTCTTGATGATTTGACCGAATTATTAGAGTCCGAACAAGCATTCATTTCAGACGGAGTCATTCTGAGGAATGTAGTGATTGAAGCGGCCTTAAATATGGATCTGCGTCTTCTGAAATTATTGATGCAGTCAGAAGAAATCAGGGCGCATTTTTTTGTTGAAGTTGCCGGAACATTGATTTTTGACAAGGTCAAGTTCCGGGATTTTATTTCAAATAAGACCTTTCTTCCAGACAGTTATACCGCTTTCAAAAATCGCATTGGCTTGGTGGATGAACATGGCACTCATTTGAGTCAGTCACGCGATGTGGTGTTAACATGGCCCTATAAAGACTGTGTACTAGAAGGTGGAATGACCAAGGAAGATCGGGGTAGAAAGGAAGAATTTTGGAACACTATGCTTTCTCCAGACGACATTACGAGGTTGTTTGAACCGAAGGTGTTGACAGGGTGGGAACGTTGGAGTGCTGCCCCAAGAAAAAATGGGGGGGGGCGGTGGCCTGTCGGCCCGTTGGCGAGGTGCGTAAAGGCGATAATTTGTTAATCAAGGGAAATAATCTCCTAGTACTTCACACTCTAAAAAAACGATATTCTGGCCAAGTGAAGCTGGTTTATATCGATCCTCCGTACAATACCGGCACGGATAGCTTTCGTTATAACGATCGTTTCAGCCATTCTGCATGGCTAACATTTATGCGAAATAGGCTTGAGGTGGCTCAGGAGTTACTCAGCAAAGATGGCGCTATATTCGTAAACCTTGATGATGGGGAAGCACACTACTGCAAGGTGCTGATGGACGAGGTGTTTGGCCGAGAGAATTTTGTGGGAAACATAGCTTGGCAAAAGCGAATATCTCCTGACGGAAGAATAAATCTAGGAGATGCTTTTGATCATATATTAGTATATGCAAGACCGGCTACGCGAGCAGCATTTTCAGCTTTGGAAAAAACCAAAAAGCAAAGGGAAAAATTTAAAAATCCCGACAATGATTCAAAGGGTCCTTGGGTTTCTACCGACTTTGCAGCCCAAGGTTATCGGCCAAACCAGATGTACGAAATCCAAGCACCAGGAGGTGCGAAGTATCGCCCTCCAGAGGGTAGATGTTGGAAGAGAATTGAAGAGAGTTATCTCCAACTGAAGGATGAGGGCCGCATCTGGTTTGGTAATTCTGATAATGCAAGGCCCCGGATAAAGACTTATCTCAGTGAGTCTGGGACCGTTAGATCTTGGACATGGTGGCCTAATGCTGAGGTAGGTCATAATCAAGAAGCTCGAAAAGAGCTAAATGCGTTATTTGGCGCCGAAACAGCTAAAGACATGTCACCAAAACCTGAGCGCCTCCTTCATCGGATCATCAACCTCGTTACTAATCCAGGTGATATTGTAATGGATTTCTTTGCGGGGTCTGGAACCACTGCTACTGTTGCACACAAGATGGGACGTCAATGGATTGCTGTTGAGCAGATGGATTACATTCGGGAACTGACCAAGACTCGCATGAAAAAGGTCATTGAAGGTGAGCAAGGAGGCATTTCCAAGACGGTTGGTTGGGAAGGTGGAGGTTTGTTTGTCTATGCCGAACTCGCAGCTTCAAACTCGGTGTTTGCCGACCGAATTGGAGCGGCAAACAAGATCTCTACATTACAGTCGATTAAGGCCGACATGCAGGAGACGGGTTTTCTCCGTTATGATGTGGACATGAGTGCTTTTGATGAAGACGAATTTTCCAACCTTTCCTTAGACGATGCCAAGCGTGTGCTGATGGACTGCTTGGATACCAATCATCTATATGTCAATCTTAATTCACTCGGGGACAAGCATTTCCCCATCTCGGATGAAGATGCGGCTATTAACCGCGCATTTCATGGAATCTCGGAATGAATCAAAGCCTCCTTGAAAAATTCAACGCATTTTCCAAAGAAGACTTTTTCAGGGCAGACATGCCAACTGAAATCACCGACAATCTTGCGGCAAGGATTAAGTTGCGTCCTTATCAGATTGAAGCTCTGGAGCGGTGGTTTTATTACATTGATAGGTTCAGCGACCGGCCGCCCAATCCTCACTTGTTGTTTCACATGGCGACGGGGAGTGGCAAAACGGTGTTGATGGCTGCACTGATCCTTGATCTGTACAAGCGAGGCTACCGGAATTTTCTGTTTTTCGTGAACTCTACTCAGATCATTGAAAAAACTAAGGACAACTTTCTCAATCAGGCTTCCGCCAAACATCTGTTCAGGTCGACCATACGGATTGATGGTAAATCAGTAGGCATTCAAGCTGTGGAGACCTTTGATGCAGTGAGTACTGAAACAATCAATATTCACTTCACTACCATTCAGGGCCTACACACAAGAATGCGTGACCCGAAAGAAAACGCAGTGACGATTGAGGATTTTCGTGACTACAAAGTAGTGATGATCTCGGACGAGGCGCACCATCTAAATGCTCAAACTAGGAACAGGTTAACCCAAGGTGAGCGCAGGGAAGAAAACACTTGGGAGAACACGGTGACTGATATTTTCCGACAGCATCCCGAGAACGTCCTACTGGAGTTCACTGCAACCGCGGACCTGAATCATCAAGCAATTAAGGAAAAATATCACAGCAAGATCCTTTTTGACTATCAGCTAAAGGATTTCAGGAAAGATGGCTACTCGAAGGACATCGAACTACGGCAAGCGGATTTATCTCCACTTGATCGAATGATGCAGGTGATGATACTGAGTCAGTACAGACTAAAAGTAGCCGAGGCACATGGAATTCATTGCAAACCAGTGATTCTGATGAAGTCCAGAACGATTGCTGAGTCGATAGAGAATGAGTCTTTATTCGTGTCTATGGTGAAGGGGTTGTCTGGCGAAACCCTTCAGAGGGTTAGAGACTCATCGTTGGATGATGGAACACTTTCACGGGCGTTCAAATACGTCATGGATGAACGCGGAATGGATGTTGATGAGTTTGCCCGAGAGTTGCAAGCGGCTTTTCGAGACGGTAAGATTGTCAACGTAAACAGACTGAAGGATCTTGAAGAATTTCAGATTGACCTAAACAATCTAGAAGATCATTCAAATGATATCCGCGTGATCTTTGCTGTTAACAAGCTAGATGAGGGATGGGATGTTCTGAACTTGTTTGACATCGTGCGCTTGTATAACACAAGGGACAGCAGGGGAAATAAGATCGGTAGAACGACCATGTCGGAGGCTCAACTTATTGGGCGGGGAGCCAGATATTTTCCGTTTCTAGCCCCAGGTCAGCCGGAAGCTACCCCCGAAAAGCGCAAATATGACAGGGATGTAAAACACCCATTGAGGGTGTTGGAGGAACTTTACTATCACTGTTCTCACAATCCGAGATACATTGATGAAATCAAGCGGGCTCTGATAATAAATGGGATGGAGGATGAAACCACTCGCACAGTACATCTGTGTCTGAAAGATAGTTTCAAGGAGTCACGGTTTTATAAAATCGGATATGTGTGGGTAAATAGGCGAGTCAAAAACTTACGCGAAGGTGTTGACAGTTTGAGTGCCTACAATATTGGCAGCTATTTCACATATCCTGCATTGATGACTGGACGCGTGGTTGAGACATCTGCCTTTGACAGTGAAAAAGCGGAAAGGAGTCTGTCCAGTAGTGGACCAGTTCCGAGAGACTATCCTCTTGCGGAGTTTAACAGGAGTATTCTTGATTTTGCCATGGATAGCAACGATTTTTTCCATTTTGTCAATCTCAAGAAACATTTTCCACATCTCACTAGCGCATCAGAGTTTCGGACTTCTGATTCATATCTAGGAGGTGTGAGAGTTACAGTTCGGGGAATGCCCAAACACCTTGAATACTTGACTGCCCAACAAAAGCTGAAAATCACACAATATGTTCTCAGCCAGATTGAAATTGATGTGAAACGTGAGAGTGTGGAATTTATCGGAACAAAGAATTTCATCCCCCGCAAAATCAGTGAATGTTTCACCGACAGGACACTGAAGCTTCGAATTGAAGGCGAAGCAGGACGAAGTTGGGCTGATAGCCAGATAAACGGTCTGGATCTGATCAATCCGATCAGTGAAGAGTGGCATGCTTATGATGATAATTACGGAACAGACCAGGAAAAACACTTCATTAGATACTTGAGTGATCAAGCTGACTCGCTGAGAAAACGGTATGATGATTTCTATCTTCTTCGGAATGAAAAGGCGGTGAAACTTTTCTATTTCAAGAACGGACAGGGATTTGAACCTGATTTCATTCTGTTTCTCCGAAAGAGAGGGGTAGAAATTGGCAATATTCTTCAATTATTCATTGAGCCCAAAGGAAAACATCTCGCACCGCATGACGCTTGGAAGGAAACATTTCTAACAGAAATCCAATGGAGAGATAAGATCGAAACAATTTTTCAAGGAAGTGAATACCGCGTATATGGGCTGCCCTTTTTCAATGAAGAGGGGCAGGAGCATACCAAATTCAAAGAAGCGTTTCAGCAATTATTGGATGGCGGGTAATCTAAACCTCGATCTATAACAATCACGGTAGTACCGCCAAAAACAAACGCAGAAATAGGTAATGCATATAAATTCCCATTCCAAATAGGAAGGAGTGTATTTCCCTAGATAGGTCATCTTCCTGCAGATCGTTCACTGTAAAGTAATTGACATAAATGATATCCGGGCCAGAAATAGAAAGCTTACTGGAGCGTGCGCATGCGCTCGGAGGCTATCTTTGACGTTGCAAAGCGATCAGAGCGGGTCCAGGCGCTGAATGAGAAACGCCTGCTGCCGGATTACTGGGATGATGCCGAAGCAGCACAGGCGAACGAGCGAGCAATCGCATCCGAAAACGAGTGGCTGAAGGCATACGAGGCCGTATGTGAGCATGCGGAGGATGTATCGGTTCTGATTGAACTTTCCGAAGAAGAATCAGAGGATCTGGGGGAGGAAATTGGAGCAAGCTGCAAAGCATTGCAGCAATCAATTGAATCTCTTGAGTTGCGTAGCATGCTTTCCGGTGAGGATGACCATCGCAATGCTATTCTGACGATTAATCCCGGTGCCGGTGGAACCGAGAGTCAGGATTGGGCTGAGATGCTCCTGCGGATGTATACACGCTATGCAGAACGGCAGGGTTTCAAGGTTTCGATGCTCGGTCACCAAGCGGGGGATGTCGCCGGGATCAAGAGTGCTTCCCTGAGTATCCAGGGAGAGTTTGCCTATGGTTATCTCAGGGCTGAATCTGGTGTACATAGGCTGGTACGTATTTCTCCATTCGACTCCAATTCACGTCGGCATACCTCGTTTGCAAGCGTATTTGTGTACCCGGAGATTGACGAAACCATAGAAATTGACCTGAGAGCCGCAGATATTGAGTTGCAGACCTTCCGCTCAGGAGGAAAGGGAGGGCAAAATGTGAACAAGCTTGATACCGGCGTGCGGTTGATCTGGACGGGAGCTCTCTCAAATGGAGAAGAGGTCCGTGTTGCCGCAGAGTGTACCGAGGAACGCAGTCAGTTGCAGAATCGGGAACGGGCCATGACTATGCTCAAGAGCCGCGTCTACCGTTTAGAGCAGGCCATTCAGGAAGAAGAGAAGAATAAGCGTGAAGCGCAGAAGAAACGCATTGACTTTGGGAGCCAGATCCGGTCCTATGTATTCCAGCCGTACACAATGGTCAATGATCATCGGACGGAGCTCAAGATTACAGATATTCAGTCTGTTATGGATGGAGACCTGCATGCATTTATTAAAGCCTATCTTCTGCAATAACGATGGCCGACCGACACCAATATGATTATCTCGTTTTGGGGAGTGGGATCGCGGGGTTATGGTTTTCGCTGGGCGTTGCCGATCAAGGGCGGGTCGCAATCATCACCAAGAAGGAGACTGCCGAATCGAATACGAATTATGCCCAGGGGGGAATCGCGGGGGTATGGGACAAGAATGACTCCGTCGAAAGCCACATTCAAGACACACTCATTGCCGGCGCAGGCCTCTGTGACGAGAGCGTAGTCAGAGATGTGATTACCGAAGGTCCCCGTGAGATTCAGGCATTGATTGACATGGGGGCATCCTTCACCAAAGCAGAGGGGCAGTTGCATCTGGCCCGTGAGGCGGGGCATGCACATCCGAGGATCCTTCATGCCAGAGATCGGACCGGGCGCGAGATTGAACGTGTCCTCCTGGAAAAAATACAGGCACATCCCAATATCACGATCTTTGATTTTCACTATGTGGTGGATCTGATTACGGAGCATCATCTGGGACAACATGTGACAAGACTACGCCCGGATGTCAGTTGTTATGGTGCTTATGTGTTGGATGAGAGAGACGAAGCCGTACATACATTTCTGGCACGTGTGACCCTGTTGGCGACTGGAGGATCGTGTGCGGTCTATCAGCATACGACGAACCCCTCCATTGCGACGGGAGATGGGGTTGCCATGGCTTATCGTGCAAAGGCACGGGTAGCCAACATGGAATTTATACAGTTTCATCCTACCTCACTGTATCAGGGAAAATTCCACAAAGGGCGTGCGTTTCTGATCTCTGAGGCAGTCAGAGGATATGGTGGTATCCTGTTGAATCAGAGTGGTGAGGCATTTATGGAGAGTTATGATCCTCGGGCTGAGTTAGCACCGCGTGATATTGTTGCCCGTGCGATTGATGACCAGCTCAAGCACCGCGGAGAAGATCATGTGTATTTGGACGTGTCACACCTTGAGAAATCCAAAACGGAGGAAGCATTTCCCCATATTGTAGAGACCTGCCGGAAGCTTGGCATCAATCCGACCTCCGAACCCATTCCAGTTGTCCCTGCGGCGCATTATCAATGTGGTGGCGTGCAAACCGATACGATGGCCAGAACGAGTATTACAGGACTCTTGGCGATTGGGGAGGTCGCCTACACAGGTTTGCACGGAGCAAACCGGCTTGCAAGCAACTCTCTTCTGGAAGCCATGGTTTTTAGTCGAAGAGCAGTCAATATAGCCCCACAGATTGCGGCTCAGCGAAATTTTAATGAACTGGTGCCGGACTGGAATGCTTCCGGCACCGAGGAGCAGGGAGAATGGGTGCTCATATCTCATAACCGGGAAGAGCTACAGCGAACCATGTGGAACTACGTGGGGATCGTGCGCTCTGATCTAAGGCTTGCCCGGGCACTACGCCGAACTCGGCTGCTTTACGAGGAGGTGGAGGAGTTTTATCATCGAACCCGCATCTCCAGTAGACTCTGCGAACTGCGTAATCTCATCGCCGTCGCGTATCTGATCATTCGCAGTGCACAGATGCGGCGAGAGAGCCGAGGGTTGCATTATACACTGGACTACCTGGAGCAGGTTACTGCGGAGCGGCGGGCCAGTCTGGTCTGACCGGAACAATCATCGGGAAGGATGGTAACCACCCGCGTAGCGGCGGTGTGCGTACCAGGATCTGTGATCTAGGTGCGGACAGTGGCTGCTCGACGGCAGAGAGGAGCTCGGTTGCGGGCCCCTCTTTTGTTTAAATAGACGTTGAACTGCGCCCGTCACGCACGTCGAGACTGGGCGTTTTTAACATGCAGTAACCATGGATACGGTTGGACTTGAGGAACATGTACAGGCCCTCGTGGAAGGGGTGCTGGAAGGGGGACCGATCTTTTTGGTCGAGTTTTCTGTACGTGGCAGTAAAGGATCCCATGCGGTGAATGTATTCGTTGAAAGTGACGAAGACCTTGGGGTGAACCAACTGGTTGAATTAAGCCGGGAGATTGGATTTGTACTGGATGTGGAAGACATTATGCCTGGGCGCTATACGTTGAATGTATCTACGCCAGATGCTACCCGTCCTCTACGTCTGCTCCGGCAGTATCGCAAACACATCGGTCGTAATCTGAGAGTTCACTACCGGAAGCAGGAAGATGCATTCACGGAAGTCTGTGGAGAACTTTTGTCTGTACAGGAGTCCTCCATTCAGATTCAAAATGGGAAGGGGGCTGTAAAGATTTTACACGAAAATATCCAATGGGCTAAAGTGCAGTTACCCTGGTAAGAACAGAAATTAATTGAGATGCACAGTAGAGATCTTGTTTCGTCATTCGCCGAGATTGCCCGGGAAAAAGATATAGACCGGGATACACTCCAGTTAATCGTGGAGGATGTCATACGGGCCATGATCCGGACGCGGTTCGGATCGGATGAGGCATTTGAAATTATCCTGAATCCAGATCACGGAGATATACAGGTTCTGCATATCCGGGAAGTGGTTGAAGACTATGATCTGTCCGACCCGGTGACACAAATCGAGCTCAGAGATGCCGTAAAGATCGAAGATGATTTTGAGGTCGAAGATGAGGTTGCCGAAGAAATATCCATTGCTGAATTTGGCCGACGTGCAGTACAGACAGCCCGCTACACATTCCGTAACCGTATCCGGGACATTGAGAAAGAGAATGTCTATGCCGAGTACTCAGACCTCATCGGCGAATTGGTCGTCGGTGAGATCTATCAGATACGGCGACGGGAAATTCTGGTCCTGCACAACAGGGTTGAGTTGGTGATGCCCCGGGAAGAGCAGATTCCGCGTGATCGCTATCGGAAAGGGGATATGCTGCGTGCGGTAGTGAAGGAAGTGCGCAGAGATGCAGGAAGTAATCCGAAGGTGATCATCAGCCGGACCGCGCCACAGTTGATGGAGCGCCTTTTTGAGTTGGAGGTGCCGGAGATTGATGAAGGGATTGTTGAGATAAGGTCTATCCAACGCGAGCCAGGCGATCGGGCAAAAGTGGCGGTCATCAGCCATGATGATCGAATTGATCCTGTCGGGGCTTGTGTAGGACTCAAAGGCAATCGCATTCATGCAGTGGTACGGGAGCTCAGTAATGAAAACATTGATGTCATGGAGTGGACCGATGACTTGTATCTGCTAATCAAGCGAGCACTTTCTCCATCCAATCCGGTGTCTGTTGTCATCAATGATACGCTGGTCCCACCCAAAGCCAAAGTAGTTGTCAAGGCGGATGAAGTGAGCCAGGCCATCGGCAAAGGTGGGATCAATATCCGTCTTGCATCGCGGATGACCGGGATTGAATTGGATATCTTCCGGGAGATTCCGGCGGATGAGGAAGATGTTGAGATTGGCGAATTTGCAGATGAATTCAGCAAGGAAATCATTGATAAGCTTCGCGAGATTGGGTGCGATTCTGCTAAAGCAGTTCTGCAGCTCTCTGTGGATGAGCTCGTTCGCAGAAGCGACCTTGATCTCGAGGTGGCAACGCGCATCATGGAGTCAATGAAGGCCGAATTCGATGATGAAGAAGGACAGGAGCTAGAGGAAGAATTCGAGTTATAGTAACACGGCATCAGTACACAAACGACCGGGATAGCACAGATGGCAATGACTGCCACAGGAAAAAAATTCAAAAAAGTTCGGTTGCATAAAGCAGCCAAAGAACTGAACCTGACGGTTGATACGATTGTCAGTCACCTGGGCGAACGTGGATATACGGATGCACTGAAAGGGAACGGGATCAACGCAGCAATCGTCAATGAAGAGGCCTATCTCGATCTGGTAGATCACTTTTCAGAAGACCGCGAGATCCGTGCGCGTGTACAGGAACTCCGTGCCATTCGGGAGTCAGAGTTGTCGGATAAGGAACCGCAACCGGAAGCAGTTGCAGAAGAGGATAAGCCGCCTTCAGATATAGACCCGGATCAGGAAGCAGTTGCAGAAGTGGCGGATGAACCGGCTTCCCTTCCCGAAGCAGAGGTGGTTTCAGAGCCGGAAGCAGAAGTCTCACCGGTGGACACAAGCTCCGCTGATGAAGAAGAGGCCGTGTCAGAACCGGAGGTAAGTGAAGATGTGGCAGCCGAATTATCTACTGAGCCTGCCGATGAGGATGAATCGTTGGTGGAGCCTGAGCCTACAGATGTAGAGGAGACCACACACTTGGACACCGAAGAGGAGGCTCCAGAAGAAACTGAACCTGTTTTGAGCCAAGAGGAGGAAGACGCTGGACAGGGTGAGTCCGAGCCTGCAGATGAGGCGGCGGACATCAGCACAGAGGAATTAGCGGAATCGGCGGAAGAGACAGAACTCGACGAAGAGGAAAGTGAAGAGGATGTGATCTCGGCAGACAGATACAGGCTTCAGGGTACAAAAGTACTGGGCAGGATTGATCTGAAGACGGTCGAAGGAGGGGACGAGCCGGGTCCGAAGCGCCGAGGCAAGCGCAAACGCAAAAAAGTTGCGGCATCGGCTAAGTCTGCACAGGAGGCTGCAGAGAAGTCGGCAGCAACGACCACACCTGCCAAGCGCAAGCGCAAACGTAAGCCCAAGGTAGACTCAGAAGAGGTCGGACAGTCCGTCCAGGAGACGCTCCGCTCCATGGATCAAGGCAATGTGCGGGTTCGCCAGCGCCGACGAAGAGCACGTCGCCAACAGCGTGCAGAAGAGCGTCTGAACATCCAGATTGAGCAGGAAGAAAAGGATCGCCAAATTCGTGTCACCGAATTTGTATCTACTGGCGAACTCGCCGACTTGATGGGAGTCCAGGTGACGGAAATCATCAGCATGCTGCTCAGCTCCGGGATGATGGTCTCAATCAATCAGAGGCTGGACGCGGATACCATCGCTTATGTGGCAGATGAGTTCGAATACACAGTTGAGTTTATTACCGAGTTTGGCGCGGATGATATCGAAGTAGTCGAAGATGATCCGGAAGATTTGAAACCAAGAGCACCAGTAGTCACGGTGATGGGGCATGTGGATCATGGGAAAACGTCACTCCTCGACTATGTGCGTAATGCGAGTGTTGCTGCCGGGGAATCTGGAGGTATCACGCAGCATATCGGAGCCTATAAGGTAACGCTTGACGGGGACCGGGTGGTTACGTTTCTGGATACACCAGGTCACGAAGCATTTACTGCCATGCGGGCTCGCGGTGCAAAAGTGACTGATGTTGTGATCCTTGTCGTTGCAGCCAATGATTCGGTGATGCCGCAAACGATTGAAGCGATCAATCATGCAAAGGCAGCCGGGGTTGCATTGATTATTGCAATCAATAAGATTGATCTGGAGCAGGCGGATACACAGCGGGTCATGAAAGAACTCTCCGACTACAATGTCCTGGTGGAGCAGTATGGTGGGAGCGTTCAGTGTGCGTTTGTGTCGGCGAAGACGGGTGAAGGTATTGATGACCTTTTAGAGAAAGTGCTTCTTGAAGCAGACCTTCTGGAGTTAAAGGGGAATCCCAAGCGACATGCTCAGGGAATTGTGATTGAAAGCCGATTAGATCGTGGGCGGGGTAATATTGCAACGGTTCTTGTCCAAAACGGGACACTCAAAGTTGGAGATCCGTTCGTGGCTGGTGTCTATGGTGGTCGAGTTCGTGCAATGTTTGATGAATGGGATAATCGAATCAAATCCGTGGGTCCAAGCGAGCCGGCATTGGTGCTTGGGCTTCCAGGCCAACCGACAGTGGGGGATCAGTTAGCCGGCGTAGAAAATGAATCAGAAGCACGCGAGATTGCCCAGAGGCGTCAACAGATCTGGCGTGAACAGAAGATGCGTCAGTATAAGCATGTGCGATTGGAGGACATTGGGCGCCGAATGGCATTGGGAGACTTCAGTGAGTTGAATCTGATCATTAAGGCGGATGTAGGTGGATCTGTGGAAGCGATCAGTGATTCGTTGCACAAAATTTCAACGGATGAGGTAGCGGTGAGTATTATTCATGCGGGGGTAGGTGCGATTACCGAAAGTGATGTCATGTTGGCTTCGGCATCCGATGCCGTCATTATTGGATTTCAGGTCCGCCCCACTGCAGGCGCACGAGCGGCAGCAGAGCGCGAAGAGATTGATATTCGCACGTATTCGATCATCTATGATGCAATTGAGGATGTTCGGGATGCGCTTGAAGGACTGCTGACCCCAGAAGAAACAGAAAAGATTACCGGTGTTGCAGAAGTGCGCGAAGTATTCAAAGTCCCCAAAATCGGATCCGTTGCAGGTTGCTATATATCCGAAGGACGTATTCGCCGGAGCGATACGGTTCATGTACTGCGGGAGAGTATTGTCATCTACAAAGGGCGGCTTGCGTCCCTGCGCCGATTCAAGGAGGATGTGCGAGAAGTGGTTTCCGGTTACGAATGTGGGATCGGGGTTGAGAATTACAATGACATTAAAATTGGGGACCAGATTGAGGCCTTTGAGATGGTCCAAACCAAGCGTACGCTTGATGTCTCCTAGAACCCATGAGTGTACGAACGCAACGCGTTGCGAGGTTGATGCACCGCGAGATTGCGGACATCCTCGCACGTGAGTTTCCTGACCAATCCATGGTAACCGTGACAGGAGTTCGCGTCACGCGCGACCTGTCGATTGTCTACGTTGATCTGAGCATCATGCTTGACTCTGCAGAAGAGCGTCAAACTGCCTTCAATGCGTTGGTGAGCCAAGCTGCAGTAGTGAGAAAATTTCTAGCCCAGAGAATTCGTCATCAGGTCCGGGCAGTTCCAAGTATCAGGTTTTTTCTTGACAATTCCCAGGATCAGGTCCGTAAGCTGGATACGCTGTTTGCGCAGATCAAGGATCAGGATGGTCGTGCATGATCGTTTTTATGGGTTCGAAGATCAACACACCTGAGGTGCCGTCATTCAAGTATCCAACCCCGGGGATGGGAGTGATGCCTACTGTAAATTCATGAGGTCGGACCCGCGCGTATCATGACGACTGAGACGATAGAGAAGGCTCACCAAGAGGAATCTGTGCCGGTATGGGATACATCTGTTTGTGCCCGTGCAGGGTCTGTGGAAGATTTTCTCGGTGCTGCACTTCTAGTAGATAAACCCGGTGGTTGGACCTCGTACGATGTGATCAGGAGGCTGAAACGGTACTTTCCAAAGAAGACCAAAATAGGGCACACGGGTACGCTTGATCCACTGGCAACGGGGCTACTGATCTTGCTATTTGGTAAGGCTACGAAATCTCAGGGACGATTTTTACGCCTCCCCAAGGTCTATGATGGCACAATGCGCCTCGGCGAAGTTACCCCATCCATGGACTCTGCTACCGAGGTGACGCTGCGAAAACCAATCGACTCGCTTACTTCCGCGCAAATTGAATCTGCCTGTTCTGCCCACACAGGGGTCATTCAACAGATTCCGCCAATGTATTCCGCCGTCAAGGTGGGCGGAGAACGGCTGTACAAGAAGGCGAGGCGGGGAGAATCTGTTGAACGCAGCCCCAATACGGTAACCATCCATAGTTTTGAGATTCTCTGTGTAGCGGGGGCAGAGGTTCATTTTCGAGTGCGATGCAGTAAGGGCACCTACATCAGGGTATTAGCACATGATGTCGGCCAGCATTTACGTGTGGGAGCCCACCTGACGCGATTACGTCGCACATCGATTGGAAGTTATCAGGTTGAACGGGCGTGCAGCATAAAACAGCTGGTCGCGGTCCTTGAGAACACATGATCTTTGAAAGGGGGCTAGACAATTTAACTTGTCGGCCAGACAGCATATTGACGGTAGGGATTTTCGATGGCGTGCATTTGGGGCACAGGATGATTATTGCAGATCTTGTGCAGCGTGCCAAGGATGTGGACGGACTCAGCACACTGATCACATTTGATCCTCATCCACGCGAGGTGTTATTACAGCAGCCTCTACCCAAACTGACGACCATAGAGGAACGTGCCGCGATTCTGTCGTCTCTTGGATTAGCCCGGATGGTTGTATTGCCGTTTACGGAGAAGTTCTCCACGTTGGATGCGGAGGACTTTGTCTTGGAACTGCTTGTGAAGCGCACAGGGCTTCAAACGATTATTGTGGGGCATGACCACCGGTTTGGGAAGGGGAGAAGAGGTGATGTTGATTTACTTGCTTCCCTGGGCCAGCAACACAATTTTGATGTAGAAGTGATCAGACCATACAAGATCAATGATCTGGTGATTTCTTCCCGGAGCGTGCGTTCTATCTTACAGGAAGATGGGGATGTATCCCTTGCGGCAAAGCTCTTGGCGCGTCCACATTCTTTGACAGGCAGGGTGGTTCGCGGAGATGGCCGTGGCCGAGAGTTGGGCTATCCTACTGCAAACCTGATCTTGTTGGAGCCAAAGAAGGTTGTTCCCGCACACGGAATTTATGTTGTGGGTGCAGAGATCTCAGGGGCTCACCTGGGAGGAATGATGAGTATCGGAACACGTCCGGCAATCAAGGACAGCAGAGGGGTACATCTGGAGGTGCATCTGCTTGATTTTGATCGGCTCATCTATGGAGAAGAGCTCACTGTGCATTTTCTTGAGCGAATTCGTGCGGAGCGTAATTTTGCTTCGATGGAAGGATTACAAGCGGCCATGCAACAGGACGAAGTGATTTCTAGGAAGGTTTTGGAACAGTCTGAGTGGCATGGGGTAATACTGGGCTGATTCATCTTGGTCAGCCGATTTATTTTCACTGTGACCAGTCTTGCACGCGGGCATTTGGCGAGGATGTGATCCAAGAGAGACTAATTGATTACACAAAATGATAACGAAGGAACAGACACAGCATTTTGCAGAGAAATATGGCAGTGGCCCTATGGATACGGGCAGAGCAGAGGTGCAGATCGCAATTTTTTCTGAACGGATCCGCCATCTGACACAACATTTAAGAAATAACAGAAAAGATCATGCAACAAGGCGCGGACTATTAAAACTGGTAGGAAAGCGTCGCAGGATGCTCAATTACTTGATCGACAAGGATATTGAGCGTTATCGGAATATCACCAAAGCGTTGGGCTTACGCAAGTAGGTCCGTACAATCTCCGAACAAAATCAAATCAGATGTTCGGAACGCTTTATTATTAATTATGAGGTTAAATGACCCCTAAAGCAGTAACGGCGCAGGTAGAGTATGCGCCAGGAAGAGTAATATCAATGGAAACCGGCCGACTTGCCAAACAGGCGGGCGGTGCGGTCGTCGTACGTACGGGAGATACGATGGTGATGGCGACAGCTGTCGCCTCAACAAGTGCCCGACCTGGGCAGAGTTTCTTTCCACTTACCGTGGATTATCGTGAAAAATTTTCTTCTGGAGGAAAAATTCCAGGCGGGTTTATCAAACGCGAGGGACGACTGAATGACAAGGAAATCCTCACCTCCCGTCTGGTGGATCGGGCAGTTCGTCCACTTTTTCCAGACGGCTATCGAAATGAAGTCCAGTTGATTGGATCGGTCATCTCGGCAGACGGCGAGAATGACGGAGATATGATCTTCGGAATCGGAGCATCGGCTGCACTCTTGTTGTCGGGAGCTCCTTTTGATGGCCCCATCGCGGAGGTCCGTGTTGGTCGTGTTGACGGCGAATTTGTCGTGAATCCTACGAAGGATGAATTGAAATCAAGTGATTTAAATCTTGTCGTGGCCGGCAAACTGGACGCGATTATGATGGTTGAGGGCGAGATGGAGGAGTGTTCGGAAGAAGATGTGGTAGAGGCGCTCGCAGTCGCACATGAGGTAATCAAGAAGCTCTGTCAGGCACAACTGGATCTACGCGCTGAATTTGAAGCCATGCACGCTCCGATTGAGCCGATGGAGTACGAAGTGGATTTGCCAGGCCCTGAGATGGTGAGCCGTGTACGCGAATTAATTCAAAGCAAATTAGAAGCACATATACGGGCTCCTTACGATAAGAAAGGCTTTTACGGAGGCCTCTCTGATTTAACAGATGAAGCGGTTGAAACGATCTCAGCGGAGTTCCCCGAGGAAGAGGTCAATGTGATCACCGCACAGATCCGTTCCGCTGCAGGAATAGTTTCTCGTGATGTGATGCGGGAGATGGTGATGGCTGATCGGAGACGAATTGATGGGCGCGACCCTGAAACGGTGCGTTCGATCTGGTGTGAAGTCGGCTATCTTCCCCGGGTACATGGATCATCCATCTTCACAAGAGGCGAAACCCAGGTGATGGCATCGGTTACCCTTGGGACTACCCGTGATCAACAGGCGGTTGATCAAGTCTTCGACCAGGAAGACAAGCATTTCTTTCTTCACTATGAGTTTCCTCCATTTTCGACAGGAGAGGCCAAGTTTCTACGTGGTGCAAGCAGGCGGGAAATCGGACATGGTTACCTCGCTGAGCGCGCCTTGCAAGGTATGATTCTGGATCAGGAAGAGTTTCCATACACCGTTCGGGTCAATGCAGATGTACTCGAATCCAATGGATCCTCCTCCATGGCCAGCGTATGTTCAGGAAGTCTTGCACTCATGGATGCGGGGGTTCCCGTCCGCAAAGCTGTTGCAGGAGTTGCAATGGGCATGATCGCGGATGAAACCCGTCATGTGGTTCTCACCGACATTCTTGGTACTGAAGATCATCTAGGGGATATGGATTTCAAGGTCACGGGGACACGCGATGGGATCACGGCATGTCAGATGGATATCAAGATTAGTGGTCTTTCAAGAGATCTTATGTTGCAGGCATTGCTCCAGGCCCGTGAGGCCAGGCTGCACATCCTTGATATCATGGATGAAACACTTGCCGAGTCACGCGAAAATATGTCTCCATATGCTCCCAGGCTGACACAGATTACGATTGATAGTGAATTGATCGGTGCCGTGATTGGCCCAGGGGGGAAAATCGTGCGAGGGATCCAGGCCGATACCGGGGTAGTGATTGAAGTTGAAGAGAAAGACAATCTAGGCTATGTGACGATTGCAGGCTCGGATGAAAACTCGGTCAACGAGGCGATCGAAATCATTCAGTCTCTGGTCGTTGCCCCGGAAGTGGGCGAGGAATACGAAGGCACCGTACGCAATATTCTTGATGTAGGTGCGATTGTAGAGATACTCCCTGGAAAAGAAGGGCTGGTGCATAAGAGTGAGTTATCCTGGGATTGGATCGATGACCCGCGGGATGCCGTCCAGGTTGGAGATAAGCTCAAGGTAAGACTTATGGAGATTCGTGACCGAGGCCGTCTTCGCCTGAGCCATAAGGTAACGCTTCCCCGCCCTGCCCACATTAAGCGAGCGGATCGCCCGTCTCGTGGAGGAGGTAGGCCTGATCGACGCGGTGGTGGGAATCGTGGCGGAGGAAATCGGTACCGGGGATCACGGAGATCTTAAGTGGAGGGAAAAGTCGTGATTACCAAAACGACGCTTCCCAGTGGTATCCGTATTCTCAGTGAATCTGTCTCTTCGGTCAGATCCATTGCGGTAGGGGTGTGGGTTGACTCTGGAAGTCGGAATGACCCAGAGTTTAAGGCAGGTATCAGTCACTTTGTTGAACACGCGGTCTTCAAAGGCACGACCAAGCGCAGGATGCATCAGATCGCCAGCCGAATGGAGTCGGTTGGAGGATATCTGAATGCATTTACGTCGAAAGAGCATACGTGCTATTTTGCACGTGCTCTGGATTCCTATCTCGCCCGGGGGGTAGACTCCGTGTGTGATCTGGTTGCTTCACCGGTATTCCCGGAACGGGAGATTGAGAAGGAGAAGAGTGTGGTGCTTGAGGAGATAAAGATGTACGATGATGCTCCTGAGGAATATATCACGGATCGTTTTGAGTCGGTTATTTACCCATCGCAGGCAATTGGTCGCCCAATTATTGGTTATCCCGAAACGGTCTCGGGTCTGAAGCGCCAGGATCTTTTCGATTACGTTACCAGACAGTATATCCCCGATCAAATTGTCATCGCTGCCTCTGGAAACCTCCGTCACGAAACCTTGGTCAAGAATGTTGAGAAAGCATTCAAGGACCTCCGGTCTGCCGGATCCAAACCCAAAAAGGAATCTTCTCCTCCTTCGTATCAGCCAACAGAATTATCGTTGACACGACCGATTCAGCAGGGGCATCTGATCCTGGGGAGGCCGGGGATCTCCGTGCATTCCAAACACAGAGCAGTATTAGAGTTGCTCAATATTATCCTGGGAGGGGGGAGTTCCAGTCGACTGAATCAGAGAATCAGGGAGCGTTACGGGTTCTGCTACAATGTGTACTCATTCCTGAATGCATATTCCGATTGTGGAGACTTCGGTGTTTATCTGGGGTTGGATCCATCAAGAATCAATCGTGCACTCCGTTTGATCTTTCGGGAGTTCGACCGTTTGGCTCAAAAGCCGGTCAGTAACCAGGCCCTGACACGGGCGAAAGGGCAGGCTCGTGGGGGGATTGCACTTGGGCTGGAGAGCATGTCCAATCGGATGACGCGTCTTGGAAAGCAGGAGCTATATTTTGGGAGGGTCATTTCGATTGATGAAACGATTGAAGAATTGGAGGCCGTAACCGCCGAGGAGATCCAGACGTTTGCGGGGGATTTTTTATCTCCAGATACCTTTTCCCGAGTATTACTGATGCCCTTGGATCAGTGAATCATGTATGTATCTGGAGGTATGTGTAAACGCACGATCTAGACTTCCAAAAGTGGCACATCATCAGGCCACACAGTGGCGTTATTCAGATTGTTGCGTTTTTGTAAGCAGGATCTTGAACTCTTCTGAAGTTACTACTGTCACGCGGGAAAAATCAATGTCTTGGAGCACGTTGAAGTGCTTGTCGTTGGTTATGAGACAATCGGCCCCATCGGCAATCGCGCAATCTGTGAATTTGTTGTCATCAAAATCGGATTTGATGAGATTCCACAGATAGTATCGATGTACTGGCAATACGTTGGGGTAGCGTTCAAACGCACCGAGTACCACACTAGCAATGTCATCTCCCATCTCTTGCCCGATGACTTCTCCGTATTCAAGGACGATCTCAGTGCTAACCAACAACGAATACAGCCCCCTGCGTAGGTCCTCGAATATCCAATGGTGAGGCGATCTATCAGAAATTGAGACGAACAGAATGTTGGTGTCAATGACAACTCAAAGGGCCATAGGGCTCAGGAGCGATATGGTATCCGCATGTGCGTATGAGCCATACGATGAAAATGGGAATTATATACATGAGTACCCAAGGCACTCAAGTTCTGTTTGCTCTTTCATCACCTGTTGCCTGATTGCGGGCTTGCGCTCCGCAACGACAGGTCTTACATAGTGTAGTGTCCTTATTATATCAATGATTATTTAGAAATCTCATTCAAGGTCTTTTTGGCCCGCTCAACCTTTCGGAGAATCTCATCAACTGACTTGGTCCAGACCAAGGGCCTTGGATTCTCGTTATAGGTCTTGATATAGTTATCAATGCATTGTTCCAGATCGGCTACCGACGTAAATACACCCCGACGAAGCTGCTTTTCGGTCAGCGTGGAAAAGAAGCGCTCCACCAAGTTTAACCACGACGAACTGGTCGGGATGAAGTGCAGAAATATCCGCTTCTTCCGCTCAATCCATTCCATCACCTTGGCATGCTTGTGGGGGGAATAGTTATCCAGGATGATGTGGATCTCTTGCTTCTTCGGTACTGCACGCTCTACCTTACGGAGGAATCGCAATACTTCTTGATGGCGGTGTCGTTTGTACGTTTCGCTGATTACCGTACCGGAGGCCATCTCCAGTGCTACGAAAAGGGAGGTCGTACCGTGTCGCTTGTAGTCGTGCGTCATCGTTCCCGCACGTCCCCTCTTCAACGGCAGGCCAGGCTGGGTTCGATCTAGGGCCTGGATAGAACTCTTCTCATCATAACTGAACACGACTGCATTCTTGGGAGGATGGAGATAGAGACCTACGACATCCTGAAGCTTTTCTTCAAAGTGAGGGTCTTTACTCACCTTGAACGTTCGGATCAAGTGTGGCTTGAGACCGCACGATTGCCACACACGGTGTACAAAACTATGGGTGGTCCCTGCCTGCCGGGCCATGGAACGACAGGACCAGTGGGTGGCGCCTGGTGGATCTGTCTGTGTCGTAAGACGAATCACTTCACTACGTAGCTCCCGTTGCGTCTTGGAACACTTTCCCCCGTGGTTGCCGCCCCGAGGACGTTCCTTTGTGATGCCGGCCAATCCCTCGGTCGAAAAACGGCGACGCCAACGCCCAACCTTGTTCTCATCGGTCCCCAAAGTCTCCGCAATCGCCTTGTTCGTCATTCCGTCCGCCGCCATCAGGATCATCCGTGACCGCTCATGCAACCGCACAGATACGCTGCGAGACCGAGACCATCGCTCCAAACACTCACGATCCGAATCCGATAGTTCAAATTTTACAGCTATGCGCATAGTTTTTAGTGGTATAGGTGGAGAGGTCTCTAAATATAATTCAGATATAATTGATAATCAATATTATATATAGGATGATACAATAGGCTCCAGAGCCGTTATAGGAAGCCATCCCCGACTCCCTGATATTCAAGGCAGCGTTTATATCTGCATTGATGAGGTATTCGCACTGCTGACAACGGAATACAGATTGCGATACACGATTTCCTGCATCTACATACCTACACTGATTACAGGTCTGGGACGTATAGGCAGGGGGGATCTTATGCACCACGCCCCGCTCGGATAGATACTGCTCCAACTGTCCCCAACCCGTTTTCAGGATCTTGCGGTTCAGTCCTGCTTTCTGCTTCACGTTCCTGCCAGGATTCTCAACCGTTCCCTTTGCACTTGCGGTCATGCCTTTGGTTTTCAGGGCTTCCAGAAATACAAGTAAAGAGGTTGTGGTTAGATCCAGGGCAATGTGTCGCAGATCATTCCTGCGGAGGTTTGCAATCTTACGCTGATGTCGTGCAATGGTATGCTTGGTCTTTCGGTACTTGCAACTGCCAACGGTTCGCCTGGCCTGGCGACGTTGGAGTTGCTTGATTCGCTTTTCCAGTCGAGTGGTATCGATCAGGCAGTGGATCTGTCCGGTACTGTCGGCCACCTGTCCCACGTTGCGATCCACGCCGATGCCGATGCCGTCTGCTGTATGCTCTACGGCATCTACTTCGTAGCAAACCGTGATGTACCAGTTGCCACATTCTTCAAGGATGCGGGCAGATTTCGGTACCGGATTGGAGTAGCGTCTTGTGCGGTGATGCGCAATCATCTTCATGTGTACTCCCCGCTTGAGTCGGAAGTAGCCCTTCTCGGTGAATCGTGATCCACCGGATACATCGACGGCGAAGGTCTTCTTGGCTTTGCCTTTCTTCTTAAAATTGGGGAAGCCACGGGTCTTCTTGAAGAATTGCCTGTACGCATCGGACAAATCCTTCAGTCCGGTGCGAGTTAGTACTTGGGGGTATTCTTTCAGCCACTCGGCTTCGGTGTCTTTGTGTACCTTATACCACTTGCATAGATCAAACTGAGAGGTCTTGGACTTGCCCGTCTCCTTGTAATCCTGTTTGGCTTTGCCTAGTGCGGCATTCCAGAGATACCGGTTGGCTCCGGCCACTCCATGCAGGAACTTGTATGCTTTTCTCGATCCCCGCAATCGGTAGCGGATATTTACGTAGGAACGATTTCCTGCTTTCTTGTTTGAACCCTTTACGGGCATGGCATCACTCCATTGATGGTATGGTAAGCAACAGGATGGATCGTTACTCCATTCTGTTGTGTCCGTGTACCTTCCTGCATCAAAAAGGTTCCCTAATCATGGGTACTCACGTATATAATTCCCATGAAAATCCTCATCAGTCACCCTTTTTCCACCGCGACTTTGTTGGCCAAATCGGTTGCTCGCTCAGCAAAAAAGTCCGCCATGATACGACATATTTCAGCCCACATCTCCTCGGGGGCTTCTAGGTCTTGAAGTGTAGCGAGAAGTTCCACCTTGCTTTTACTCACCTTTTCAGATTCTTGGACTGCCATGGCTTTGCTCCCTCGTATAGAGTTAGCCGCATTGAACGTTAGTGATGAATACTCTGACGTTCAGTATCGGTTACAAGTTTCATCAATTTAGATGCACTGGCTGCACATTTGTACCGTATCTGACTCACAGTTGACCGGACGGATATGGAAGGATGCCCCAAAGTTAGTGGGGCTTTGAGGCATCCCCCGCAAAGCGCAAGGCTTTCCGAGTCCCGTATACTGGCACATCTGGGGCTGATAGGCCTCTAGAGTACTGTTACAGATTTATTATCGCGTATTTAGTTGCAACAGGGTAGAGCGCTCTACAGTAGCCACTGAGGTATTATCAGTGACTTTGACTGTGATGGTGACTGGGTGAGGTTCTTGCCAGGCGGAGAGATCAAGTACGATGTGTTCCTTTACTGTAGTGGACGCTGAGTTATACGCGGTTGAGGTAGAGATTTTTGGTTCTCGGGTGCCATCTATGTTCTGGATCTCGTAGGCAATGTTATAGCTGGTTTGTTCTTGGTCATTGAAGCGCAGAAAATAGATCTCAAAGTAGATCCCAAGCGGGTTTTCTGAGTCCCAGTGTTGTGCGGTTACTGGCGCACTCCTGTCGGGCAGGCCTTCCCCGTCAAGTTTTGTCAAAAGAATATCACTCATTTCGAGAGACTGACCTCCAGCGTTCAGCGCATGGATGGAATCAAGTGTCTGCACGCTGAAACCAAGTTTTGCAGAAGGCAAAAGTTTGTTCAAACTGTCGAGATGAGTCCAGGCGTACTCCCATTGCAGCGCAACGTTGGTGCTTCCGCTTAGCCCTCTGGTAACCCATGTACGCGGAGCAAAGGGAGAGTTTACTCCCTCTTTCAAATGGTACTGTCGAAGTCTCAGATTAGAGGGGCTAAAGAGTTGATCTCGCATGATGAGATATGCAGTTAGCAGAAAATCTTCTGTTGGCTGAGCGCCACTTCTGCGAAAGTTTCGTATGACTCTACGACTCGGCTGTAATGACTGCGGATCAACGGCCCATGAAATATGCAGACGTGTGGTTCCTTCCAGCTCCAGGAAGCGAGCCCACCGTACTTCGGGGGTTAGGGAAACAGGCGAGCGGGCCACCTCTGTATCCGATATCGGGACATGCTCATTTCGAGACTTCTGGTGAAAATTATCGAGAATCCGTGCGTCCCGCAGTATCTGCTTCGTAAAATAGAAAGGGCGGGTCTCATCAGAGGAGGCAACCGAAACATAATTAGTGACCATGTCAAACAGAGGGCCGTAGTGCTCATGTTCGACGGAAAGCTGCTGATAGATTTCGTCAAGCCACCTGAGAAGGACCGGAGCATCTTCTTGCCGGGTACGAAATTTATTCGGAATCAGGTTCTCGACGGTTCCTGTTTTATATCCATGGCGCTTGGATTGATAAATGAAAAAGTAGTGTGCATCCTGATGGATTCGCCGATAGACCCAAAATTCATTCCGGGGCAGCGTGTATTCGACCGGCCGCAGGTAAAGGCCTGTATTTTTGAGCTTGACCTCGGTTTGCGCATCCGGCCATCCCAATCGTATCAGGATCTCGCCGCGGTCGTCTACCCCGAATTCACTGCGAGCATGGTTGTAGTGCTGGAGTGCATAATAGGTGCGGGATAAGTGCTCAATGATACGCTCATTTGCAAAGGTAGCTGGAACCGGGTCTTGCTGGTTCCACCAACGTACGAGGGTAGTAACATCAGCAGGCCCTCCAGCCTCTTTCTCAAGTGCATTCAGGGATGAATGTACGGGACCGGTCGCGGGAGTAATCAGTTTCAGCAAGTGTAGATGCTGTTGCAGTTCCTCCGACAGTGGTGGTACTGAAGCCTGCTGAAGCAGGTCAAGATATATGGAAGCCCCTTCTTCATAGCGTAAGACATTCTGTTCATCAAAAATTTGACGAAGCTCCGATGGTGTCTGTGCTCTCGCAGTTATGCAGAAGATCGCACATAGAGCTGTGCAGACTCCAAAGAAAATTTTACATTTCGCTTGGAGAATGTGACTCCAGTTTTCAAAATGACGATGCCCGTAGTGAGTGAGTAGCATATTCGTCCCGAGTCGTAGTCACTATCCGATTCCAACGTGTAGCTTTCACATGCAGAAGTCAACGCAAATCGTTGATAAATCGCTAACTTTGGAGATAGGTAACTATAAAAATCTATCAACTTAAACAGCAAGGCAACGCAAGTCGGTTCCAACCGTCCCCCATATGAAAGTTCTTGTTACAGGTGGTGCAGGATTTATTGGCTCACATGTTGCCGATCTGTTGATTGATCAAGGGCATACCGTCGAAGTATTGGATGATCTGTCTAGTGGCTCTCGGGAAAATGTGCCACCTTCCGCAAAGCTCCATGTGATGGATGTCCGGTCATCCGATGCATTCGCACTGATGCAGGAAAATCAGTACACTGCTTTGGTTCACCATGCTGCACAGATGGATGTGCGCCGCAGCGTTTCAGATCCGGCTTTTGATGTCCAGGTCAATATCCTTGGATTGATTAATCTCATGGAAGCAGGAAAAGAAAGTGGTCTGCAGAAAGTGGTGTTTGCGTCAACCGGAGGTGCAATTTATGGTGAACCGGAAGCGGGGCCACAGAGCGAGGCACATCGACAGCAACCGCTTTCCCCCTACGGGATCAGTAAATTGACTTGCGAGAAGTTGCTACACTTCTATTATCATGAATATGGGATTCCGTACGTTGCATTGAGATATGGGAATGTATATGGCCCTCGCCAGAATTCGCATGGGGAGGCGGGAGTTGTTGCAATTTTTGCAGAAAGATTGCTCGCAGGTCAGCCGACCATCATTCATGGGGATGGCCTTCAGACGCGGGATTACGTATATGTTGATGACGTAGCTCGTGCAAACCTTGCAGCACTTAATTTTGGAGAGTCTCCAACTGCATTCAACATTGGTACAGGCATTGAAACAGATGTTGTTACGCTTCACCATAAGCTTCAAGAAGCTCTTGGTGTCAAACAGGATCCAACACATGGTCCAGAAAAGCCAGGGGAGCAGCGGCGTAGCGTGCTTGACTGTGCAAAGGCCGGTGATAGGCTTTCCTGGAAGCCGAAAGTTAACCTTGATAAGGGGCTTCAGCAGACGGCAGGCTGGTTTGCTTCCCGCAAGATTGCTGGTTAATGTATAGAGTTGAACTTGAGGATTTTGAAGGCCCCCTTGATCTTCTTCTACTTTTAATCAATCGGCGAGAGGTTGATATTTTCGACATCCCGATTGCTCAGATCACGAATGAGTATTTGGCCTATGTCCAATTGATGGAGTCCATCAATCTGGATGGTGTTGCGGATTACATCTACTTCGCTGCATTACTGATCAGCATTAAGGCGAGGATGTTGCTCCCACAGCCAGAAATTGATACGGAGGAAGAGGATTTTGATCCACGTCAGGAACTCGTAGATCGGCTTCTTGAGTACATCCGGTATAAGGATGCGGCAGAAACACTGAATCAACAGTTAGAGGAGCGTTCCAGACTTTTTACTCGGGGGAAAGCATCTATGCCAGCTGAAGTAGAATCACCCGAGAAAGAGGTCCTGGTGGAGACAACGATATTTGAGTTAATGAATGCTCTTCGTCTGGTGTTGGAAGAGGCGCCAGAGGAAGAAACGATTACGATTGAACCACAACAGTATTCAATTGAAGATCAGTCTGAGCGTATACGCAGAATTTTGTTTACGGAAAGACAGATGAGTTTCCGGGATCTGGTAAGGGGGCAAACGCGAGGTTTTATCGTGGCCACGTTTTTGGCGATATTGGAGATGGCCTATGGACACGAGATTTGTATTTTGAACGCTCGCGATGGGAATGCCTTCGTAATTGAGAAAGGAGAGTTTGAGAATGTGTGATAACAAGCAAAAAGCTTCCAATGCGGAAGTAACCTTGGGTATGGTCCTGGAAGCCCTGACATTTGCTGCAGAAACCCCGGTAAGTGTGGGGCAGATCTGTAGTGTTTATGCTGAGGTGACTGCGAGCGATGCTCTCCCGAGTGAGGAAGCGGTTGAGGAAGCGGTAGAGAACCTTAATGCTTCCTTTGAACAAGAAGGGCGTGCCCTGCGGATTCAATACTGGGCCGGTGGACTACGCATGGCAACCACAGCAACCGTTGCACCATTTTTGGAGACTTTTTTCCAGCGTGAGCATGCGCGTCGCCTAACAAGGCCGTTAATGGAGACATTGGCCATTATTGCCTATAAGCAGCCATCAACAAAAGTAGAGGTGGACGCGGTTCGCGGAGTGGATTCAGGGTATGCAATACGAAAATTATTGTCACTGGACCTAGTGTCCATCATCGGGCGAGCAGATGTTCCAGGACGCCCCATACTGTATACGACCACGGACCGGTTCCTGGAAGAGTTTGGATTAAATGACCTGGATGGACTGCCGAATCTGCGCCAGGCAGAAGAGCTGCTTGGAGATGCAAATTTTGATCAGGAGCGTTTACACTTGCTGATGTCAAACGGCCTGGAGGATAACGGTCAGGGTCGCGCCAATAACTCATCCGATGATCAGACAACAACCTAGGCCCGCAGATTCCTGCACTTTATTCAAGTGATCAATGGCACGAACGAAGGTAGTTAAAGCACAAGATCGGGTATTGGAAGCTGGGCGGTTAAATCGTTACATTGCGCGCGCTGGGATTTGTTCGCGACGAAGTGCGGATGGGCTCATCGAAAGTGGGCAGGTCCAGGTGAATGAGCAGGTTATCCGCGAGTACTGGTATCAGGTCAAGAAAGGAGACAAGGTCAGCGTTAACGGGAAAGTGATCTCACCCCGACAGTATATCTATATACTGCTGAATAAACCCAAGGACACAATCACTACCGTCAAAGATCAAAAAGAGCGAAAAACAGTTCTAGACCTGATTAACATGGATGGAGGGACCAGTGGATTGTTTCCTGTGGGGCGACTTGACCGCAACACAACGGGCGCACTACTGTTGACCTCAGATGGAGATCTAGGACATCGGCTAATGCATCCAAGTTTTCAAATCCCGAAGCAGTACCTAATACGTACGACAGAGCCGGTTCGTCCAGAACAGCTGGACCAACTTCGCCGTGGTATTGAGTTGGAAGATGGTCTGGCTACCTGTGATCAGGCTGCTTATATCCAGTCAAGAAACCCCTTTGAAATCGGCATTGAGTTGCATGAAGGGAAAAATCGTCAAATCCGGCGGATGTTCGCTGCGCTTGGCCATAAAATTGTGGCTTTGGAACGAGTATCCTACGCCGGATTAACAACACGCCATTTACGACGCGGAACATGGCGTGAGCTCAGAGAAAACGAGATACGTAAACTATATCGTATGGTAGGTCAGCATAATCGGTCATGAAACAATCTCAAACAAAAGATTCCTCTGGAGCAGAGCAGATTCTTGCGGATAAAGTGACGCGAGAAGGGTTGACGTACGATGATGTGTTACTGGTTCCCGGAAGGTCAAGTGTGATGCCCAGAGATGTCAAGATTGATACTTGGGTTACCCGCAAAATCAAACTCAATATTCCATTGCTCTCGGCAGCAATGGATACCGTCACGGAAGCAAGGTTGGCAATTGCCATGGCACGAGAGGGGGGGATTGGAGTGTTGCACAAGAATATGTCGGTAGAAGATCAAGCTATACAGGTACGCCGGGTCAAGCGTTCTGAAAGCGGGATGATCCAGGATCCAATCACTCTGGCAGTGGAGAGTACAGTGGGAGATGCCCGTGCACTTATGGCACGTTACTCGATTGGAGGGATTCCTGTTGTGGATCAAGCAGAACACTTGGTTGGGATTATTACGAATCGAGACCTGAGGTTTCAAGAGGATAACCGGAAGCCGGTTCGGGATGTGATGACCTCAACGCCGCTCTATACGGCACCTGTGGGAACAACGCTTGAGCAAGCTGAGGAGATTCTTCAGCGGCACAAGATTGAAAAACTGCCCGTTGTAGACAACCAGGGGCATCTGAAAGGACTGATCACGTTCAAGGATATCGAAAAGAAGCGGCGCCACCCCTTTGCATGCAAAGATACCCTGGGCCGCCTACGTGTTGGAGCTGCAGTCGGGGTGTTTGGAGATATGTTGGAGCGTGCAGATGCGCTCATTGAGGCAGAGGTTGACTTTGTTGTCGTTGATACTGCTCATGGACATTCAGAAGGGGTTCTTACAGCAGTAGAAAATTTGAAAGCACGGCACAGTACTCTCGAGATTCTTGCCGGGAATGTAGCCACCGCGAAAGGAACGGAAGACTTGATTGCAGCGGGTGCAGATGGGATCAAGGTGGGAATTGGTCCCGGATCAATCTGTACGACAAGAGTCGTTGCCGGAGTAGGTGTCCCTCAGTTTACCGCCGTGCTTGAATGCGCGGCTGCTGCGAAACCGCACGGGGTTCCAATTGTAGCGGATGGGGGGATCAAACAGACGGGAGATATTCCCAAAGCTTTAGCGGCTGGTGCCTCCTGTATTATGGTTGGGAGTCTGTTTGCCGCGGTGGAAGAGAGCCCAGGAGAAACCGTAATCTTTGAGGGGCGGAAGTTTAAATCCTATCGGGGGATGGGCTCTTTGGGAGCAATGAGGCGGGGAAGTAAGGATAGATATTTTCAGGATGCAGAAGACGACATCAAGAAGCTGGTTCCGGAAGGTATTGAGGGCAGAGTCCCTTACAGTGGCTACCTGCACGAGGTAATCTACCAGATGGTCGGTGGGCTGAGAGCTGCAATGGGATACTGTGGAGGTGAGAACCTGGAAGCGTTCCGTACCAAGGCTGAGTTTGTAAGAATTACCGACAGCGGGCTCCGTGAAAGCCATCCGCATAGCGTACACATCACGAAGGAGGCCCCGAACTACAGCTATCGCAGGTAAGCAAATTGATTTTTGCGCCCGGCGATGGGCATAACCGGCAAGAACACGAGCCTTAGAATGTGATCGTACGTCGCTCGCGTGCAGCCTGGTCGGCTGCAAGTACAATCTTCAGGCTACTGACGGCATCTTGCATATGGTTCGTCAGGTCAAGATCTTCTTGGATTGCACGGAGCAGAAATTCCTGCTCCAGGGCACATAATTCATCATGTGAGGGCTCATCCGATGTGTCAATCAATTCGTCAGCCCGGTCGAAGTGTCCGTCTTTGTCTCGGCTGCTACGATGAACTTTGAGCCCACCCGTTTGTGTGTGTCCTTCTATATCATCGGTCTGCTCTTTTACCTCATCGATAATACTCACAGAGCCGAGAGGACCAACTACATCCTTCACAAACGAAGCGGTTTCACTCATCATGGGGCCCCAGCCAGCTTCATACCAACCAACAGATCCATCATCAAAGAATACTTGGAGTTGTCCGTAGTTGTACATATCTGGCGCGATTTCATCTGATAGTCGCGCCCCGATTGCGTTGACGGCTACTGGACGGGCACGGGTCATCTGACACATTACGTCCACGTAGTGAACCCCGCAGTCTACGATCGGGGACATGGAGTCCATTAATTTCCGATGCGTACCCCACTGAGCGCCACTACTCTGTTGATTTAAGTTCATACGCATGACCAGGGGTTTCCCCAGTTGCTGTGCCAGAGAAATGAATTTCTTCCAGGCCGGGTGTACACGCAGGATATATCCAATCACAACTTTTCGGTCTGTTTTTTTTGCCAGATCGATGAGCGACTGGGCTTCTTCTGCAGTTTCGGCGAGAGGCTTCTCCACAAATACATGACAATTTGCCTCAAGGCTCATTTGGACGTATTTGGCGTGGGTATCGGGATATGTATTGATAGAGACAACATCAGGGGCGGTCGTGGCTAACGCATGTTCAAATGAAGAATACGTAGGCAGCCCACCTAATTCTTCGCTGAGTTGATTGCGAGATGCGGATGTACGACTCACAAGTCCAACAATTTCGAAGGCATCCATAGAGTGGTAGGCACGTGCATGGGAGGTTCCCATGTGACCACAGCCAGCCACAAGCACTTTAAGTTTTTTCACTTGATCAGTCAGTCAGTTCGGGCTCTGTTACTGATGGGTTTAGGCAGGGTTCGATGGAAATCTCCACAGTAGTGATTTTTTCGGTTGAGCGTATATGGATGCATCACAAATTCAGGGATTCCTGAAGAACTTTTTGTTTGCGGTTTGGAGAAAAGCGTACGAGGCAGTGGCTTGTTCAATACTCTTTGAACTGGAATTTTTTCAATTCGGCGGTAAAAACCTGTCAATTATGCGTGGAATCCGGGACAGAACCCGCATTGATGTCCGATGGGTCGTTTTGCAGGAGACTTAGTGTGGATCTGAGCTTCATAGATCAACTCCAGATCCAAATTTTCAATTTTTATGCGGCCAGACCAATATAATTGGGCACCTTTTTGGGTAGGTTAGCGTTCCATGAGGTTGTGAAATGGGCACCGCACGATTCGCGGTGCATTTTAATTTAGTCAAAGGCATACATGCAAGGTAACGGATTCAAGGTAGGTGCAGTCATTTTCTTTTTGTCACTTTCTGCCTGGTACTTATTCCCATCCTTACAGGGACTTTCCCTGAATAACCGATTGGAGGGGATGGATCAGGAAGAGAGAGTTGATTATGAGCGTGAAAATTATTCCAGGATTGAGTCAATCAAGGAAAAGTCTCTTAATCTTGGGTTGGATCTCCAGGGGGGGATGCATACCACCATGGAGGTTGGACTCAGGGAGTTGCTCGTCCAATTGGCAGGAGAACGCAGGGATGAAATGTTTGATCAGGTTCTCGCAGCGGCAGCTGCGCGTGCTGAAACAGAAGGCCTCTCGCTGATTGATGCGTTTGTAGAGGAGTTTGAAAATCGTGATCCTGATGCCAGCCTGTCACGCTACTTTCGTAGTGAAGAGATCACCCGACGTTCCAGTAACGCAGAGGTGACCGATTATTTACGTACGCAACGTATGGATGCGATTGAGCGTGCCGTACAGGTCATTCGTAACCGTGTAGACCGGTATGGAGTCACGGAACCCTCGATTCAGACACAAGGCAATCAAAGGATCGTGGTTGAGCTCCCCGGCGTTGATGACCCTGAGCGTGTGCGCCGTCTGCTCAAGGGGACGGCAAGGCTGGAATTTCGGCTTATGGCGGATCCAGGAGAATTGAATTCGTCCTTGCAACGGATCATCAGTTATCATGAGGTAGATGTGGCAGCGGAGGCAGATTCTGTAGAAACCCCTTCGGCAGAGGATACCTCCGAGGAAGCAGACACCTCCTTTGATGTCAGTCAGTTACTTGCGGAAACGGAAGGTCTGGACGATGTGGGGAATCCGCTTTTGGATGTTCTGATTCCGGCTGGCCAAGGTACCGTAGTCTTCGGGGAAGTATCGGTGCAGGATACTGCTATCTTCAACTCGTTGATGGCAGATCCAGAAGTGCAGGCAATGCTTCCGCGCGATATAGAATTGCTTTATGACGCGAATCCCAGTGGCACAGGTGGGGCAGAGTATTATCCGGTATTGGCAGTCAATATGAATGCCGAATTGACGGGAGATGTAATTACGGATGCCAGGGCCGACTTTGACCAGACCACGAACCAACCGCTCGTTGATATGGAGATGAACTCCGAAGGGGCTCGGGTATGGTCTCGTCTGACGGGTGCCAATGTGGGTAAGAATGTGGCCATCGTTCTTGACGGTGTCGTATACTCGTACCCAACGGTCATTGGCCAGATCAGTGGTGGACGATCCCAGATCACGGGATTGGCTTCACAGGAGGAAGCCGACGATATTGTAACGGTACTCAAGAGTGGAGCACTTCCCGCACCTGTGGAGATTGTTGAAGAGCGAACGGTCGGCCCAAGCCTGGGCGTTGTCGCCCGAAAATCTGGGTTCACGTCGCTTATGGTTGGCCTCTCTATTGTGGCTCTATTTATGATTATCTATTATCGGGGAGGGGGGATGGTTGCTGACCTCGCGTTGATTATCAACATCGTCTTTATTCTGGGCATTCTAGCGGGATTCAACGCAACATTGACCTTGCCTGGTATTGCGGGGATCGTTCTTACGATCGGTATGGCAGTTGATGCGAATGTGCTGATCTTCGAGCGTGTACGTGAAGAGCAAGCTACCGGGAAAACGCTGAAAGCGTCCATTGACGGCGGTTATGGTAAAGCGCTCAGCGCGATTGTGGATGCGAATATTACGACCTTTTTTGTGGGCCTCATTCTCTACTCATTCGGGGTTGGTCCAATTCAGGGTTTTGCCGTGACTCTGATGGCAGGCATTTTGGCATCGCTCTTTAGCGCAATTGTGTTTACCCGCATCATCTTTGATTATGTAGTGATTGGCCGCCGTGGAGCTGTCAGCTTCGGCTGATCAGCGTAGCACAATCGAACCGAGATATCCATTATGCGCATTTTTGAGAATACGAATTATAATTTAGTTGGAAGCAGGAAAAGGGGCTATATACTCAGTGGCATTCTTATTCTTCTCAGCATCGGAGCAATCCTTACTCGTGGATTGGAGGTTGGGATAGATTTCAGAGGGGGGATGGAGTTTGTTGTTGAGAGTGATGAGGTACTGGGAGTAGCCGACGTACGTACTGCCTTAACATCGGTGCTCGAAACCTCGCCGGAAGTCAAAACCTACAGTGATGTGGGAGCGGGTGGACAGGATGCCCTTCTGATTCGAACCGCATCTGAAGGAGAGACGACGGAAGTCCAGTTACTGATCATTCAAGGCATTTCAGACGCATTTCCAGATAGCAATCCGAGAGTCATCAAGACGGATATTGTGGGCCCCCGGTTTGCTGAAGATTTGAAGCGGGGTTCATTTTATGCGGTTTTGGGGTCGCTTTTGGTCATTTTTCTCTACGTGATGCTTCGCTTTGAGTGGAGATTCGGACTCGGAGCTGTTGCAGCTCTTTTCCATGATGTCTTGATTACACTGGGGGTATTCTCGCTACTTCAGGGAATTATGCCTTTCTCTATGCAGATTGATCAGGCAATCATAGCAGCGTTTCTTACGATTGTGGGTTACTCTTTAAATGATACAGTGGTTATCTTTGATCGTATTCGTGAGTACACGAACCTGTTTAAGACAGAGCCATACAAAACCGTCGTCAACCGATCGGTGAATACGACCCTGAGTCGTACCTTCGTTACTTCGGGAACGACCTTGCTGGTTGTTGCGACATTGTTTATGTTTGGGGGAGAGGTTTTGCGTGGGTTTTCATTTGCACTTATTATAGGTATCATTATCGGGACATATTCGTCCGTTTTCGTAGCCACTCCCGTAGTGGTTGAATTGTATCATCGGTCTGGTTTGGCCAAGAAAGCCGGCCGCCGTTAATCCTTTGCAAGCATGAGTTTTTCAGTCGATGAAGTTTATAACGCAGTAGTCATTACTCTCAAAGGGAATGTTATGGGAGGCCCGATGGGAGCAAAACTCCAGGACACGCTTGGCAGCCTGAAAGAACAGGATAAATTAAATGTGGTTGTGGATTTGGCCAAGGTCAAATTCATGAATTCAAGTGGTCTTGGGATGCTGATCAGTGCCATGACCACGATGCGGAATGCTGGCGGTGATGTACGTCTCGCGAACCCGGCTGCAAAAATCAGATCCCTCCTGGTGGTAACCAAGTTGGTTACAGTGTTCGAACACTTCGACTCGGTTCAAGAAGCAGCGGAGAGCTACAAGACCTCCTAAACCACAACCTTTCCTACATATCCCCATAGCAGTTCTTATATCCAAAGGACTGTTCTATGCAGCGATATGTCTTGCAATGATTCCCTGATGGCAGTAACGGTTGTGGTAGGTAGTCAGTGGGGTGACGAGGGAAAGGGGAAAGTTGTGGACCTGCTCGCGTCCCAGTTTGATATCGTTGCACGCTATCAGGGTGGTGCCAATGCCGGACATACGATAAAGTGGGGTGACAAGACGCATGTCCTCCATCTCTTGCCGAGTGGTGTATTTGCATCTGGTGTGCATTGCCTTATCGGTAATGGGGTGGTTATTGATCCGAAGGCGTTGGTTTCTGAGATTCAGAATGTTCAGGAGTTAGGGTATGATTTAAAGGGACGGTTGTGGATTTCCGGGAATGCACACTGTATTTTACCGTATCACTGGGTGCTGGAGAACGTTCGGTCTGCAGATCGAATTGGAACAACGAAACGAGGGATTGGGCCGGCATATACGGATAAAGTCGCGCGGACGGGGATTCGGATTGCGGAGCTGGTTGATGTGGATGTGTTTTCGAAGCGCGTGCGGACCGAAGTGGAGCAAAAGAATTTGATCCTCCGTGGCAGCTATGGTGAACAAGGCTTGGATGCAGAAGAGGTTATTGCAGAATACATAGATTGCGCACATACCCTTGCAGAGTATGTTACAGATACTGCTCATTTTCTGCATGAAGCGCTTGATGATGGGAAGAAGATCCTCGCTGAAGGGGCACAGGGATGCCTTCTGGACATTGATTTCGGCACCTACCCTTACGTAACCTCCAGCACGCCAACTGCCGGTGGTGTCTGTACCGGTCTCGGAGTACCTCCCACTGCAATCACTCGGACCATCGGAATCAGTAAAGCATATTGTACGCGGGTAGGACATGGTCCATTTCCAACAGAATTAACAGATGCCACGGGGGCGCATCTTCAGGAGATCGGCGGTGAATTCGGCGCAACAACCGGCAGACCACGCAGATGTGGGTGGCTGGATTTGGTTGCACTTCGCTATAGCTGTCGGCTCAACGGATTTGCAGAACTGGCCCTCACGAAATTGGATGTTTTGTCTGGCCTGGAAACTGTGAAGGTATGTGTTGAATACGAGCAGGGGGGTGCTACGGATTCTCGCTTCATCAACGATGCCCAAGCTCTAGCCACGGTTACCCCTCGGTACGAAGTGATGCAGGGATGGAAGGAGGATATACGTGGATGCCGTGATTTTGACGAATTGCCCAGAGCAGCGAAGGACTTAATTCGTCGGATACAATCCTTTACGGGTATACCTGTTACGATGATTTCCACGGGCCCAAAGCGTTCTCAGACGATTCTGATGGGCTGCTGACAAGCCCTTTTCACTTGCAGATCACTTAGTCCATGTTTGCCTTTATCGCGAAGCGTAAGCTCAAGCTTTTGCTCAGCGTGTTTGCTATGTGCATTGCACTGGCATCACTCTTGTACACCAGTAATCTCGTTCGACACTTGCAGGAGCGCGAGCGTACGAGCGTTACAATATGGGCTGCTGCCATTGAACAGGTTACACTTGCGGCAGCGCAAAATCCTTACGAAGACGATTTTCGTGTTATTGCCGACAAGTTGGATCCAGATGATCCAATGACTCAGCGACACCGGGCGGCGTTAGCATGGGGAAGCAGGTTACCTCATGGGGATCACATTGACTTTTTTTTTGATATTATTTCCGATCCCCCTGATGTACCTGCAGCGATTGTTGACGAGGCGGGAAATCCAATTCGATGGCAGCATCTCGGTGTCCCGGAGGACGGTGAGTCAACGCCGGAAGATTCGCTTGAGATCATGCGGCGCATTGCCCAAATGGACCGAAATGTCATTCCGATTACAATTGAGTTCCCACAGGACTCGCTTACCCCGGCACTAATTCAGCGAGTGCATTATGGGGAAAGCTCCATCATCCGGGATTTGCGAATTTATCCCTACCTGCAGCTCACATTTGTGGCATTATTTATAGCATTTGGCTATCTCGGTTTTTCATATGCACGCAGGAGCGAACAAAGTAACCTATGGGTCGGGATGGCTCGTGAAGCCGCCCATCAGTTGGGAACGCCAATCTCAAGCCTGATGGGCTGGATTGAGGTGATGCGTACGAATCCCCAAGCAGATCACGATACCCTGAAAGAAGTGGATGCAGATGTTCAGCGTCTCGGCTTGGTTGCAAATCGGTTCAATGACATTGGCTCGGTGCCGAAGCTTGAAGCTCAGCCGCTAGCGCCAGTTGTAGATGCAACGGCGAACTATATTCGCAGGCGGTTTCCTCGTCGCGGCATGGCACTTACCGTTGATGTCCCTGCAGAATTACAAGCTTCGATCAACGTGGAATTGTTTGCATGGGTGATTGAAAACTTACTCAAGAATGCGATGGACGCCATTGAAAATGATACGGGACGAATTCAAATCAATTCGGGCAAGGAGAAAGGCCGTGTCTATATTGATGTGAGTGATAATGGCAAGGGGATTGACCGTAGCGACTGGTCAACTATCTTCAAGCCGGGGTACAGTACAAAGACGCGGGGATGGGGCTTGGGGCTTAGCTTAGCCAAACGTATTGTTGTAGACTACCACGGCGGCATGCTGACATTGACGCATTCGGTTGTTGGTCAAGGTTCAACGTTTCGGATTCTGCTTCCGCAGTCGTGATACGGGCGGTTCCCCGCAATCCCCGTCACTGTGACACAAGTACACAATCTTTCTGACCTATTTGAACTGTCTGACGGGGAATGCCATTTTCGGGTTCAGTGATAAGGGGAAGTATTGTTTCTTTTAAACCCGTGCAAAAGGGTTTGAATCTTGGGCGGGGTATTTTGAGTGTATCGTGATATTGGTCGTGAACTATGCCACGGAGCTACCAAACACGATATTGATGGGGGTTCCTCTTTGAATATGAAGGAGGGTTGCGGCACTGCCTTGATTTACGGCAACCTCAAGTAGGTCAGTACTCCCGAACAACATCAAGGTCTCTCCCACAGGCACATCGCTATAGGTGTGATGAATGTTGCGAATGATTCCACTTCCGGCATAGCCCGTTACATCTCTCCCTTCGGAACGTTTTTCGAAAAGGGCACGGGAAATATTCGTGATGCAGTTGCCAAAGTGGTCAACATAGACGACCCAGCCTCGAATGCCTTCTTCATCATCAATTGGCAACGCCCAGTGAAGTGGCTCCAAGTGCGAGGCAGGAGAGCCTAAATCTTCAAGTGGAACCCCACTGGCCAATCTTGCAGCCGCAGGCGCAAAGAGATCTCTACCGTGAAAGGTAGAAGAGAGCGATTGATCCTTACTCACCTTCAGTTCGACCATTTGATCGGGTGTCTCCGTTTCCAGGAGGAGTGCGAACAATCCGTTGTCCGGGCCGACAAAATAATGGTCATTATGCCTCAATGCGACAGCACGACGCTTAGATCCAACGCCGGGGTCTACGACAATCAGATGGACGGTTCCCGGATGAAAGTATTGCAGGGACTGCTGCATCACAAATGCCGCCGCCATGACATCAAAGACTTGAACTTCATGGGTAATATCAACCAACGTCAAATTTGGGTTGATGCCGAGCATCATGCCCTTCATGGCGCCGACATAACCTTCGCGAGTGCCAAAATCTGTCGTCAGAGTTACAATAGGAGTATGGCGATCCATGAGTCAGAGACTGATTCCGATACCTCCTTGAATGGAGCGGCCCTCGGCCGGCTCAAAGTAGCGTCCCCCAAAGGCATTCACAACCAGTGAACGTACATATTGGCTATCCAGAATGTTTTGAATTCGAACAAATGGATGTAGTGTAATTCGTCCCACATCCCAGTCCGAGTGGGCAAGGTACACATCTAGGACCGTAAAGCCATCAGATTTGGCGGAGTTTGCATTGTTCCCCCACATTTCTGATGCAGATTCAAGAACAACCTGTGCACTCCATCCCTTGGAAGTCGAACCGTGTAGCGATAGATGAAATTGATGGGCAGGTACTCCTGGGATTTCAAGACCGTTCCCGGGATCATTGAGGAAGATGAAAGATCCGTAACTGTAGGTCATTTGGGCATGAAGGGGAGAGCCGACAGGCCATTCGAGCGCAAGTTCAGCACCATTATGGCGATTTTTTCCGCCGTTACTGTACCAGGTGCGTCTATCTTCTCCTTGCTGAGGTAGAAGTCGATCATTTATGCGCAGAGAGAAGAGTGCAAAGTCCAGTTTTAATTTCAAGTCATCGAGTTGGCCACGCAGACCAGCTTCCATTCCTCTGGTTTGTTGTGGATCAAGATCTGAATTGAATCCACCCATACCAGAAGGGCTATTGATGAGTTCTGTAGTTGTCGGGGTTTCGAAAGCAGTGCTCCAGTTGGCATACCATGTTAGGGAGGCAGTACGATAAGATAGTCCCAGTGATGGGCTCAGTGCAGTAAAGTTACGACTGCCACTTTGGTCTCCATTTGTATGCAGATGATCCATCATCTCAAATTGCAGTCGATCAAGTCGCACTCCAGCAGATACTCCAATCTGAGATGAGAGTTGTGTACTCAGGCCCGCAAACACGGCAAGGCTGCCAACATTCTCCTGTTGGTCAAGGAGGGTACGATCCCCCTGACGGCCTGCATCGTTATTGAATCGAAGACGGTCATCTCGTAATTGTCGTAAATCAATACCGGTAGTGAATCCGGTTGCACTTCCAATATCCGTCTGGAATTGAGCATAGAGACCACCTGCAATACGCTCCAATTCACTCCACGCGAAGGTAAGCGGGTTCTCAAGAGATCTTCGTATTCCGTAAACGGTCGCAGACAAATTCCCCAAGTCCATTTGTGTATGCAGTGTTACACCGCCCTGTAGATGGGTGCTGGCTTTGCCTGCCGCTGTAGCTACGTATCTGGAATCTGCCTGCCTTGGGTCGAGGGATAATTGCTCAAGCGTGAGGGAACCGGGAGATAAAACATCCTGGATTGCGGCATTGAGCGTCACCATGAGGATTGTTTTGGGACTGGGGTTTGTTCGGGTGCTTAGGCCTGCGCGAAAAAAATCTCCCTTGCTATGTGCTCGATATCCACCTTTTTCTACCAGTGAGGCATATGCCTGTATCTGATGAGGACCAAGTTTCAGGCCTGTACTGGCCAGCAGATGGTTAAGGTCATAACTCCCTCTCATATATCGGAGTCGTAGAGGGGAAGGGTTTTGAGTACTGGTAAGATGCAGAACCCCTCCACTGGCATTCCCCCAAAAAAGAGAACTGGGGCCTCTAAGCAGTTCAGAAGACCCAATAAATACCGGGTCAACGACATCCAGCATACTTTGACCATCTGGCATAGTGAGGGGGATCCCGTTCAGAAATGCCTGCAGCCCACGGACTCCAAATGCGGCACGGTATCCCATTCCTCGAATGAGGATACGCTCGCCAAGAGCAAAATGACCCCGCTCGCTGATTTGTATTCCGGGTATCCCTCTCAGTGCACGCTGCAGTGATAAACCGGGCTCGGAGGCAACCATATCGTGTTGTTGAACATAGATGCTGCGAGTGGCCGTAGCATACGTTTCCAGATGCCGCGTCGCTTGGACCGTCATCGTGGGTAAATACACCGTAGAATCCTGTGCCGGGCTCAGATGGACAAGGAATACAAAGCCGCATACAAAGAAGATAGAACGGATATTCATAGCTTGGAGAAGTTGCTAGGTAGTGGTACTAAGAGGTTATCACTGAGAATCTGGGCATACTGAAGAAATTAAACGAAGCTTTACCGATGGTCAATGTTAATTCTGTAAATTAGGGCATAGAGAATCTGTAAGATCCTTTCTATCTTGCCAGGTGTGGTGTTTTTCTCTGCAACTCAATCTCAATGATTCGGTGCCTAATTGTACATGGTCGCAAAAGATGCTGATTGCGATCGAGGGAATTGATGGTTCAGGAAAAGGGACGCAGGCCGCCCAACTTCTTGAGCGTACCCGAAATTTAGGGTATACTTCCGAACTCGTTTCCTTTCCACGCTACGAAGATACCCACTGTTCAAAGGTGGTTGCGGCGTACCTAAATGGCGAGTTTGGTACGCTTGAAGAAGTTCCTCCCGTATTTGCAGCAACACTCTTTGCTTTGGATCGCCTTGAGAGCCGTGCTCATATTGAGCGGGCATGTGGGGAAAATGATCTGGTGATTGTGGATCGATATGTAGCATCAAATTTGGCCTATCAAAGTGCCAGGATCACAAACCCGGAACGCGCAAGGTTCACGGAATGGCTCTTTAACCTGGAATACGAGATCTATGATCTGCCGAAACCTGATTTGACGCTCTTTCTGGAGGCGCCTGCCCATACCTCCAAGGAGTTGGTGGCCCGGAAGGAGACTCGAACATACACAGAAGAGGTCTATGATTTACACGAGCGCGACTCAACATATCTCTCCAGTGTGAGGGAGGTATATCATGTGCTGATTACTTCGCAGGTTATAGATCCCTGTCTCATCATAGACTGTCAGGATCGTCATGGCACACTACGCGCGATGGACGACATAGGACAAGAGGTTTGCGATGCAGTGGTTCAGTACAAAAATTCCGATGCAGGGGGAGTTTGACAGGTTAGCTACGCATTTAGGATACCCATCCATCGTCATCTACTTCCATGAGGTTGAATTCAACAATAATGAATCCTGATAGGAATCGTAACGTAAAGGCAGTGTAAAGAAGCTTTGCTTCAGGGTGACCATATGCGACATTATTCAGTTCAGGCTATTTGGGCTCGGGTTTTTTCTGCAAACCTTTTCATGTTACTTCTCTTGGGGTGCCAAACGACCCCTGAGGAGGAAGTAGATACTTCTGAAGCGATGTCGAATTCAGAAGGTATGGAAGGTGTTTTTTCCGAGAAAGCATACGATACGGAGGATACTGAGTCCGTCACAACGGTATTGGGAGAAATTCTTGAAGAGACATTGGGAGAATCTTCTCGCACATCTGCAATCAGCTATCAGGAGTTACAGAAGCTTCTGCCAGGGAGAGTGAATGGGGTTCGACCGACGATTACCGAGGGACAGACACTCGCAATTGGGAGCGGTTTTTCAAAGATAAGTGGCGAGTATAAAGATGGAGAACAAATTGTTACGGTCACGATTATTGATTTAGCAGCATTTGGTAAGCTCGCCGCGGAAGCATTATCAGACTGGGTTGGTGAGGACATTGATCGTGAGAGTGATCGGGGTTTTGAGCGCACACACATATTCCAGGACCGATCAAAAGAATATCCTATCTACGAAAAATATCACAATGAACACGGTCACGAAGCCTGTGAGCTGCATTCATGGGTGGAAGATCGGTTTCTGATCGCAATCTCAGGGGATGGAGTTCCCATGTCCATATGTAGGTCTGCGCGAGATAAGATTTCATTCAGGCGGTTGGAGAGGTTGGCGGAATCAACTGCCGATTAGTCGGGAGATATAAATCATGGGTCTTCACCCATTATTGTGATCGGATCTGTAAATTTAGGCAAATTGGGAATAAGGCGGTCATGATTTGGGATCATTTTCCATTTGTTTCTGGTCGTCATTCCGAGGAGATTAACCAAAGCAGATACGCATACAATGAAAACGAATCAAGAGGGCGTCCGCGGGAGTTTAGGTCTGGGCTCACCGTGGGAGATTCTATCGGATGAGTATGATAATCCAGATCGTGTACGACGGGTCATGTTAACCTGCTCGGATACGTCTTCGCTGGCCTGTCCGCAGTGTAAGGAGGTTTGTCCATTTTATGATTTGCGCACGGCGCGTTCCTGGCGTCATCTTGATACGTGTACGTATCGTACGGAACTGATCGCCCGAATCCCGCGGGTAAAATGTCCTGCGCATGGGGTTCGGACGGTGGAGGTTCCCTGGGCTTCGCCGAGTTCCCGGTTCACCTATGGTTTTGAAGAGATGGTGATTGGCTGGCTTCGTGAGGCGAGTGTATCGGCGGTGTCTCGCCAGCTTGGGGTGGGCTGGAAAGCGGTCTCACGGATCATGGAGCATGCGGTAGCACGTGGACTTGATCGCAGACAAACGGAGATCATTCCGCACATTTGCGTGGATGAGACCTCCTTTCGCAAGCGGCACAAATACGTGACGATCGTGTCCAATGCGAAGTCAGGTCAGGTCCTGTATGTGGGGATCGGTCGCACGAAAGATGTGCTAAAGCACTGGTATCAACGTCTCAGCTCCGAACAATTGGCGGGAATTGAGAGCGTGAGCATGGACATGTGGCCCGCCTACGTGTCGTCCACCTTCGCGTGTGTTCCCGATGCAGAGAAGAAGATTGCGTTTGACCGGTTTCATGTGGCGAAGTATCTGGGGGAGGCCGTGGACAAAGTGCGCCGCCAGGAGCACAAGGCGCTACGCGCCGAAGGCGACACAACCCTCACCGGAAGTAAGTACGACTGGCTAACGAACCGGGAAAATATGTCCAAGAAGCAGAAAAAGCGGTTCCAGTCGTTGAAGAACAGTTCATTGAAAACTGCCCGGGCATGGGCAATCAAGGAGATGGCCCGGAATCTATGGCATTATGTGCATCCCACCTGGGCCCGCAAGGGCTGGGAAAAGTGGCTCTCCTGGGCCATGCGCTGCCGCTTGGAGCCGGTGAAGGAAGCCGCCAAAACCATTAAAAAACATCTGTGGGGAATCATCAATGCGATTCTTCTCAAGGTTAGTAATGGCCCGGCCGAAAGCATCAACAGCCGCATAAAAACCGTCAAAGTACGCTCCCGTGGATTCCGAAATAATGAACGATTTGCCACCGCCATTTACTTCCATCTCGGAGGGCTGGACCTCTCCCCCAGAATGCAGTGAAAATCATGTTTTCACAAAATTGGCACAAGAACCTAAATCATAAGAGTAGATCGTCGTAACTTTGGCGCCTACACTTATTTGATTCTTCTGATGCGACGCGGTCTATTTGTATATTTTTTCCTCCTTTTAGGGACTCATCTCTCTATGGCACAGGTGCCGGAAATGCTGTCACCTGTAGAATCCACTCCTGCCGCTGAGCGGTTGAGTAGCTTTGAACAACGTCTCCTGGATGCACAGTCCTCGCCCTTATCCAATATAGAGTTGCAGGGCATCGGGCCAACCGTCATGAGTGGGCGGATCGTAGACATTGATGCCAACCCCTTGAATCCCGTAGAGATGTACGTTGCGTACGCATCTGGTGGGTTATGGCGCAGCAGGACCAACGGACTCTCTTTCGAGCCCTTGTTTGACGAGGAGGCTTCCATGGTGATGGGAGACATTGCGGTTGACTGGGCTCGAGATGAGGTGATCTGGGTTGGGACGGGGGAGAATAATTCGAGTCGTTCTTCCTACGCAGGGACCGGTATATACCGATCTTTGGATCAGGGTGAATCATGGGAGCATATGGGACTTAGTGACACGCACAGGATTGGCCGGATTCTCATTCACCCCACAGACTCTCAAACCGTGTGGGTCGCTGCACTGGGAGCACTTTATTCTTCCAGCCCCCATCGCGGGGTCTATAAGACGAGCGACGGCGGCGAAACCTGGACCCAGACACTGTTTATTTCAGATACAGCCGGTGTGATTGACCTTGTAATTGATCCATTAAACCCGGATATCTTGTATGCCGTAGGCTGGGACCGTGAGCGCCGGGCGTGGAATTTTGTCGAAGGTGGAAATGGATCAGGGGTATGGAAGTCGACGGATGGAGGGACTTCCTGGGAGCGACTTGCAGCGGAGGGATTGCCCAGCGGTGATACGGTTGGACGCATTGGGCTGGCAATTTTTCCTGGCGACCCACAGATTTTATATGCTCTGGTTGACAATCAATCTCGTAGGCCAACAGAAGACGAGGACGAAGTACCTGCCTTGACCCGGGAAGCGCTCCGCTCAATGACTACCGCGGAGTTTCTGGAACTGGATGAAGAGGCAATTGAAGAATACCTGGAGGAGAATAATTTCGAATTCAATGCTGAGGAGATTCGAACGATGGTGGAAGAGGGATCGCTTGAACCGGTACATCTGGTGTGGTTCGTTGAAGATGCAAACAGGGAGTTGTTTGATACTCCCGTGGTTGGTGCAGAGGTTTATCGCTCAAATGATGGTGGGCAGTCATGGTCACGGACCCACGAAAACTATCTCGACCGGGTATACAATTCCTATGGCTATTATTTTGGGGAGATCCGCGTTGATCCGAACGATGTTGAGCGCATCTACATTCTGGGCGTTCCACTTTTGAGTTCAGATGATGGGGGTGTCTCCTGGGCGTCTATCGGTGGCCCAAGTGTACATGCAGATCATCAGGCTCTCTGGGTCAACCCTTCCAGGCCAGGTCATTTGATTGATGGGAATGATGGAGGATTGAATATCACCTATGATAATGGTGAATCCTGGTTCAAGGGAAATACACCGTCAGTCGGGCAGTTCTATGCGATCGGCGTGGATGATCAAACCCCTTACCATGTTTATGGTGGATTGCAGGATAATGGAGTTTGGGGCGGTCCTCATACCTATACAGAGTCAACCGGTTGGCATGCCAGTGGAAATTATTCGTATACACCGTATCTGGGTGGTGATGGTATGCAGGTAGAGGTTGATACCCGTACAAACGACATCATATACACTGGCTCACAGTTTGGTGCGTATCTGCGCATAGAGACGAGTACGGGAGCAAGTGCATCAATTCGACCACGTCATCAACTCGGAGAGCGTCCTCTTCGATATAATTGGCAGACCCCGATTCATTTGTCTCGTCACAATCAGGATGTCCTCTATTATGGCTCCAATAAACTTCATCGCTCCTTTAACCGAGGGGATGATTGGGAAACACTGTCTGATGATCTGACACGCGGAGGCCGTCGTGGAGATGTCCCTTACGGTACACTAACCACCATTGACGAGTCTCCACTCAGATTTGGGCTACTCTATGTCGGTTCAGATGATGGACTGGTACATGTATCACGGGATGGAGGATATACGTGGAAAAATATTACAGCAGAAGACTGGGGAGAGTTGTGGGTGAGCCGTGTCGAAGCATCGAATCATGAGCTTGGTCGGGTCTATGTGACGCTCAATGGATACAGGTGGGATCACTTTGCTCCGTATGTCTACCGATCAGATGATTTTGGAGAGACTTGGGAGGCACTGGATGCCAGTTTACCGATGGAACCAGTTAATGTTATACTTGAAGATCCAGTCAATTCCTCCCTTTTATATGTGGGTACCGATCATGGTTTGTATGTGTCCATAGATGGAGGAGACTCCTTTACGGCAATGCAGAACGGACTTCCACATGCACCTGTTCATGATCTGAAGCTGCAAGCTCGCCGAAGCCATCTGCTCGTGGGAACACATGGCCGGTCCATTTATCGTGCAGATATCGCCCCACTCCAAGCTCTGACCCCTGAAGTTATTGCGAGCCCATTAATGGCATTTGAGCCAGAAGAACAGAGGTATAATTCAAACTGGGGGAGTCGTTTTGTCTGGTGGGGAGACTATTTTGAGCCGGAACTCCAGATTGCGTACTGGTCTGGATCTATGGGGCAGGTGACGGTAGAGGTAACAGACGGCGAGGGAGAGGTGCTTCGCACTCTGACGGATGAGGCGGAGCAGGGTTTGAATTTCCTTGTGTACGACCTATCTGTGGATCAGGCAATGGTACCAGTGGGCGAAGATGAAGAAAGCCGAGAGGCGGCAGACAATGGCATGCACTATTTGCTTCCTGGAGAATATCAGGTTCATTGCCGTCTCGGAGATGCGCAAGATACCGTTACGCTCCGAGTTACTGAGCAGCGGCGCTAGCTGCTATGGTGTTCGAGGGGGTTAGCTGTGGCCTCAACTCACTGATGATCTGGGTAAACTGCGGTAGCAGTGTTTCGGACAGCGGCTCTGAGGGAGGCATTTCTACCTTCATTGCGTCCACCTGTCGACCATTTTCCCAGAAACGATAACAGACATGGGGCCCCGTCGCTATACCTGTACTACCAACATAGCCAATCAACTGGCCTTGTTCTACTCGGACTCCCGGACGAATCCCTTTTGCGATTCTGGACATATGCAGGTATCCCGTGCTATAAACATCATTATGGCGAATTTTTACATAGTTCCCATTCCCGCTCGTGTATGATGCATGGGTTACGGAACCATTTGCAGTTGCGACGATCGGGGTTCCCGTAGGAGCGGCAAAATCAGTGCCCAGATGCGGTTTATAGCGCTTTTGGACAGGGTGGAAACGGCTCAGACTGTACCCGGAGGATATGCGTGTGTATTCTATGGGAGCTCGCAAGAACGGCCGTTTTAATGCATGTCCGGTTTCATCATAGAAACCACTGACACTGTCGGAAGGAAAATAAAAGGCAAAAAATTCTTTCCCCTCATGATTCATGCGGGCTCCCTTAATTTCGGTTTCAATAGATTGCCCGTTTACGATGTGATCTTCAAACACAATCGAAAAGTCATCTCCAGGTTGCAGGTGAAAAAAGCTGATTTGCCAGGCGAATATTTCACTTAGTTTTATGGCGAGTTCTGCGGGGAGCTCTGCATCTGTCACTGCTTGATAAAGCGAAGACTCAATGGTACCCGATGCAGTACGTGAAATCTTAGATACGGGGAAAACCCCTTCATGAACCAGTACAGAGTCTCGTAAATCAAACACTAGGAAGCGTTCAACACTAGGTTGGTAGACAATAAACGAAGTAGTCCCCTTGATGGAGTCGGTATAAACATATAAGGGATTGCCTCTTCGAATTTTTTGAAGGTCAATAAATGACGTGGCATTCTGAGAAGCGAGGTGAATTTTTTCCCGAGATATGCCCCATTCGGACAAAATAGACCCCAAAGATTCTCCTCGCTTAACCTTGGAGGTATGCTCAACAAGCCCGGCCTCAGCCAGATCAAACTGATTTCGTTTCACTTCGGCGGATGCGGATGATCCCGTCTCAGTTTTCGGGTTGATCGGTAGTTGGACTACGGCCAATACGCCAAGGCATATATAGAAGCGCTTTATGTTTTCCCACATTCTATGCTGAGGTCAGGTTTGCTTTCTTGCCATGTGCCGATTACAATTACTCATTGAACCCATCTCACATCAGGGGTACCTGAATCATGATTTGCCCGCCGGGCGAGCACAAAAAGTAGGTCAGATAATCGATTAAGATACTGAAGAACGTACGGATTTGGTGAGATAGTATCCAAGTGTTCTGAAAGGGAGCGCTCTGCACGCCTACATATTGCACGTGCCAGATGCAACATGGAAGCTGCTTGGGTGCCACCTGGTAGGATAAAGTACTGGAGGCGTTCTAGCTTGGTTTCCCAGTCGTCAATTGCTCTTTCAAGGGCCTGTACATGTTCTCGCTCAATACGCGGGACCGTCACCCGTGAGTCAGCAGGTGTTGCGAGATCTGCCCCAAGGGTAAACAATTCATGCTGAAGATGCACGATGAATGAGCGCATAGATTCCGATTGGGTCGGCAATACTGAACAGACAGTTCCGAGAGCAGCATTGATTTCATCCACTGCACCCATGGTTTCTATACGCGGATGATATTTTGGCACACGACCTCCACCAAAAAGCCCGGTGGTACCATCGTCTCCAGTACGGGTGTAGATCTTCATGAGGTGCCTTGGGAATGGAATCTAGACATGTGGCTACGGCAAAAATTCGGTATTTCTGACATATGGAATAAGGTTTTTAGTGACCTAGGGTATCTCGTTCTTCAAGATAATGCAGTGCATCCTTCAACACATTCTTCCCATTTTTGAATCGACCTAATCCAGTATTGCAACTGTCACAGATAAAGTCTCGGATGTCGCCAGTATGGTGATCATGGTCGGCTACAATTCTCGCGGTTATGCCCACAATTGACCGCTTCTGACAGATGGGACATTGAAAATGGTCACCCTTTTTCGGTCGTTCTTTCTCCTTATGTTTAGCTTGACTACTCTTGGGCGCACGCTTGTCAATATCAGTACGGCACCTTTTGCAACTGGGGCGCCGTACGATTCCATGTTTATTCCGTTGGTTTGGCTCAAAATGCTCTATCGACAATAAACGATGGCAGATGTTACAAATCTTGTAATCAAACTTGTCACCTGTTCCTAAAACATTTATTTGCTCTATTTCTTCAACAGGAACGTCCCATTCTTGATTGGTGCCAATGAGCCAAACTCGGGCCATGTCTTGACTCGTTCACTTTACAATTCCAACTGAATTTTTCGGAAAAGACCGCGTCCTCTCTCTCCTAACCCCTTCTCCATGTGGGCAAACAACCCAGTTAGGTAATGACATTGGTATGTTGCCTTATGCGCTCTTTAGCAATCTTTATGTACTCCTCCGAAATATCAACCCCGATGTATTGTCGTTTTTTGAGTAAGGCCATTTTGCAAGTCGTCCCTGATCCACACATTGGATCAAAAACCAAGTCCCCTTCATTCGACCATGATTCAATATGATCAGCTGCAAGGGCTTCGGGAAATACCGCAGGATGTTTAAATGCAATCCTGTCCGATGTCGTACCATGCAAGCCAACCGCATAGGACCAAATATTTGTTTGGGTCTTTTCTTTTTTGAGTTCTTTGAGAACCTTGTTGTTCACCGCATCAGCCCCCTTATTAGTAACCAACATTTCCATGCCGTTGCGGACAGTGGTCTCTGTTAAAGGATTGAATGTTTTAGGACTGCCCTTACTTAGCACAAACATAAACTCGTAGCAATTGGTGTATGCATTGCTCCGCATGAATGGAGTATTCTTCTTTCGATAGATCATCACATCATGTACGTAGAATCCGATTTCCTGGAAATAAAGTGCTTGTCTGAAACTGGATAACGTACGTCCCTTTTTGATTCGGTCTCCTACCACCCACACGACAACACCACCCTTTTTGGTCACGCGAAATAGTCCATCTGCAATAGCTTCAAAGTCAAATGAATAGCCGTGACAATTTCGCAAGTCATCGTAAGGTGGAGATGTAATGGTCAGATCAACACTATTTGCCTCCATCCTTTGCATAAACTCTACACAGTCGGAAACATACAGCTCGTTAACTGCAAATGGCGTTGAATTTACAGTCCGTCCGACAGTTCTCCCAGTAGAAGGATTTGGTGGTTGGATTGTCGGCTGCATCGCTATTAAATCAAGATTGCGTAGGAAGGTCGTTCATCGTTACTGTATCTGATAATATCCGCGAATGCAGATAGCCTTGTCAGGTGACACATAACGTGTTGGTAAACATACATATTCGTCTACGCAGCAGTGTAGGCGGTCAAAGCCCCGTGGTCTCTAAGATACGTTATTTCCCAAATTGATCTGTCTGGAGGTTAGGGTTTCAGGGAGGAGACATAAGTAATTCTGTGTTCTCCATTCTGGTTTATCCCGACACTGGCACGCATTTTGAACACATGGGAGAGTAACTCATCGTTCAAAATATTTGCGGGGCTACCATGACCAATTTGGTGTCCTTGGTGCAATACTAGTAGGCGGTCAGAAAATTTTGCTGCAAGTTCAAGGTCATGAAAGACAGCGAGAATGGTTTTTCCTTTATTGACCAAGTCTTTCAATAATTCAAGGAACTGGTACTGATGGCTTATATCCAGGTGAGCGGTGGGTTCGTCAAGCAGGAGCAGTGTAGAATCCTGTAGGATTGCTTGCGCCAGATACGCGCGTTGGCGTTCCCCGCCGCTAAGAGATTGGACAGATCGTTTCGAAAAACCCGAAAGTCCGATCTGCTCAAGTACTCCGTTCAGTGACTCCTGATCTTGACGAGAGATTCCTTCCAAAAGCGATTTGTGCGGCAATAATCCTAATAGGACGAGTTCTTTCACCGTAAAATCAAAAGAAAGCATAGGGGCTTGTCGGACAAAGGATATTTTACGTGCTAGTTCCCGTCTAGGCCATTCACTGACTTCTTTTTCTTCGAGCAGGATTGACCCCGAGTATGGTAAATAGCCACAGATTGCACGAAGTAGCGTTGTCTTTCCACAACCATTCGGTCCAACAAGCCCGGTAATCGTTCCCGGATGCAGATTAAATTGAAGAGAATGAACAATTGGAGTCCCCAGAAGCTGAATACTCAAATCACTGACGGTCAGCAATGGGACCGCGGGGATGTTTGGAACATTGTTGTTTGTTTGCGTAACCGTCACGAATCGGGATGAGGTTGATGATAGCTTTTCGGATTGTTCTGGCGTTAACGATGATGTGGGGACTCGGTGCCTGTGATGCCGGGGAGGATCAGGATACATTTGAGAATGAAGCATTTTCAGATCCAGTGGGATTTACGCAGACGGGTGAAAATGGGGCCATCCAATCCAAGGATGATGATGACTGGCGGATCTCTCCGGTTTATAGCGGGCGGGTCGTCGTAGACCCAGCTTTTCCCAATCCGGTTCCACCAGGCGGATCTGTTGCAATTCCAGTCCGCATTCGGTTATCCAATTCCGTTCAGGGAGGTCTGGAGGTCACCAGCTATGATAGTAATGGAATCCCACGCAGATTAGACAGTATCTCGAATGCCAGTGAAACTGGAGCCTATGTCTTTCGATTTATGCCGAGTATACTGGGCCTGAAAGGGCTGATCAGAGTATTTATCGTAGATACTCGGGGTAGGCTGGTATCGTATGGAGATATACACATAAACGGATAACGACCGGCGATGAAGCGATGGAGCATTCTTTCGGGATTGATCTGCATGGTCGTAGTTTGTACTGTTGAGGCGCAGTCACCAGATCCACTGAGATTTGTACGCTGGACAGTTGGAGATATAGCTGCGGTTCCACAGGCCACGTTAACACTACGGTCAGGGCTGACACTCGGAGTCGCTGCTGGTGGTATTTTGGCGGTGTCACACTTTGATCGTAGGCTTTCGGGCGAGGCGAAAAAGTTTGCTGATTCAACGGCACCGCGCGTACGCAGGGTATTGCACGAAGTAGGCAATGCCAATATTATCCGCCCCATGGCAGCGGTCCTATTTGTGGGATCCCTGACTAGTGGCGATATCCATTTTCAGGATGCCGCATTCACCTCCCTGGAGTCAATTGTTCTGGCAAATCTGCTAACGAATACTCTTAAACTTATGGTTGGGCGTGCTAGGCCACATTCTGATTTGGGGCCCAATTCGCTTAAGCCCTTCGGTGGAGATCGTTCTTTTCCATCGGGGCATGCTACAACTGTTTTTGCCTTTACGACCCCTTGGGTTTTATACTATCCTGGTATTGCATCGGGAGCCCTCTTTGTTCTGGGCGTAGGGACTGCAGCGGTGAGGATGGTAGATGAATATCATTGGTTCAGCGATGTACTGGGAGGGGCATTGATTGGATTTGGGACCGGGTATCTGCTTTCACGAAGGCACCAACGCCTGACAGGCGGACCACAACTGGGATTAAGCACAAACAGAATCTCCCTTACCTGGACGATTTAGCTGCGCGTACGAGACGATCCATCAGTGCGTGTCCGAGCCCGGACTCGGAGACCTCCTGGCAGTAAATCGTAGTGATCTCCAGGCGGTCACAGTCCCTGAAAAACTCAAAAAGGCAATGACCGTACTCGTCTATATGATTGGGGATCAGGCATTTTTTGAATTGCATGTCTGAAGGCGGCGACTCAAGGCCAATGTATCCTGTGTGATTCCCAGGATTTACCTCTCTAGGATGGGTTACAATTTGAACTTTTGCAGCGGGTGTATAGTGATGGTAGTACATACCTGGACTGCGAAACACTTTAGGGGCATCGGTTGAAAATTCTGGAATGACAGTGCGCAGCGTTTCCATACTAATTGCCCCCGGCCGGAGAAGCATAGGCACGGTTTCGGTGCAGTCGACAACGGTTGATTCGAGGCCTACAGTTGCCGGCGGGCCGCACAGGATACAGTGGACACGGTGATTCAGGTCTTCTGCAGCAGATTGCCATGTAGTAGCGCTCGGGCGGCCACTGATGTTTGCAGAAGGTGCAGCAATCGGAGTACAGGCAGATTCTAAAAATTTTCTGGCTATCGGCAAAGCAGGCATGCGGACTGCAACAGTATCCAAGCCACCGGAAACAATCTTGGGAAGGGAGGGATGGCGGGGAAGAATGAGAGTCAGGGGTCCAGGGAAAAATGCGTCCATCAGTTTTTCTGCGATTGATGTTACCTCAGATGCGACGCGAAGAACATCTGCAAATGACCCTAGATGAACAATAAGCGGGTTGGAAGAAGGACGTCTTTTTGCCTGATAGATTTGTGTAACAGCTTCGTGATCGAGGGCGTTGGCCCCGAGCCCATACACCGTCTCGGTTGGGAAAACAACCAGTTTACCATCACGAACATAGGTCGCAGCCTTAGTTGGATCCTCAGTAAAATGTGTATTCATAGCCTTTGACGGTATCCGACTGAAACCAGAATCCTTCGTAATGGGTTTACGCGCTCTGCTGGTCAGGTAGCTCAGGTGGTAGAGCAACGGACTGAAAATCCGTGTGTCGGGGGTTCAAATCCCTCCCTGACCACTGCAAAACAATCGCGGGATAGAGTTGTTAAAATAGCTTGAATCTCGTAGTTTTACTTTCGCTGGTCCGGTAGTTCAGTTTGGTTAGAATGCTGGCCTGTCACGCCAGAGGTCGCGGGTTCGAGTCCCGTCCGGACCGCATGAAGGGGGTGTCTCACTTTTGAGATACCCCCTTTTTACTATCGGTCATTCTCTTTTCCTCCAACGTGCTGCCTCCGCCCGAAATTCCAGCAATTCCTTATGCAAGCGATCCACTTTTTCCTCCAGATCGTCGGAGTTGTCAGCGACCAGTGTATCTACGAACACGGCATTTGCAATTGACAGGCCAAAAATACCGCAGATAAGTACAGCAAAGGCAACGTAGATCTGGAGCCCGAGGATATAGCCGTCAGATACCCCTCGTTCTGCGAGGGTTTCAGGAATTTCATACCATCCCTCAACAGTAAAAATTTTGATCATTGAATACATTGAGTAGAACGGGTTGCCGAAGAATTCTCTTGCCTCGGGAATTCCTCCAAATAGCAGGGTAGCGGCTATGGAAAGGATTAGATTCAGGAAGACTAACATCAACAGTATTCCAACCGATGCCTTCAATGCCCGAATGACTCCCCGCAAAATTTTATCTCCATCAGGAACAAGCCGGAGAGGCCGGATAAGGCGAAGGATCCGTGCGAGCCTCAGAATGGTAATGACTCCCAGGTTTTCGCCTCCTAGGGGGAACAAAAGGCTGAAAGCAGCAGGAGTGCTCAGCATCACAATGACGAAGTCAAAGATGTTCCACGGATCTGCGGCGTACTGTTTAAAAGATCCCCAGTAGCGGACTTTAATGACGATTTCTGCAAGAAAATAAACAAGAAATCCGAAGTCAATCCATTGGATCACATGGCCCACACGTGCATGGATTTCGGGGAATGCATCCAGGAAAAGAGCAAATCCATTGATGCAGATGATGGTCAGTACAATCGGCTCACGAACAATAAGTGGCAAAGTGTTTCGCTGATTCACGGATTCGTCAAGAGACTGAGTGGGTAAAATATTTACGTCGATTGAGAATCAACGGGAGATCATAAAATTCAAGATTGCAATGATGTGATCATAGTTTGGATCAAATACACTTCTGCCGAGGCTGTGAGCTCACGAACAGGTGATCAGTTTACTTCCCCCCTGACACATTGGCATGTCAAGGGCTAGGTAAGCATCATTTCGACGCGTCAAGATAGGTAATGGAAATGAATTTGCCTTTTTGGTGGTTTGTTACTCTATTCAAGATGCAAAGCCGTCTAGATCGTGTGGAGGACTTTTCGTCGACATGGCTTAGCACCCACATACACAAGCACGTCCCAATTAATAGCCATCACTTGGTGTGGAACACATAATTATTCGTATATTGGGGGCATTGCGCCTTCGGTCCGGGCATTTTGCCTGGGTAAAGGGGAATCCGGTGTCTTCTTGTTGCAAGAACAAGCCGGAACTGTACCCGCAACTGTAGGCCGTACGGAAGTAGTAATGCTTCCGGGAAAGAGGCAAGAGGGAGTACATAGTCACTGTCCGAGTTGATGGGAAGGCTATGAACACCGCTTCTTCGGGCACACTGAGTGTGCGTACGGCGAGTCAGGAAACCTGCCGAGGGGGAAACGCGCCACCAACCTCCGGGCGCTGAGGTCTGTGGTCGGCATCTGCTGGGCTAACTAGCAAGACGCGGCGGCCAGGATCTCTTGATTGAGGTTCAGGCACCAACATGCTGCGTATCCTACTTCTTTGTGTACTTCAGCCACTTCCGGCCCTCGCCGTGCAAGTAGCTGATAGTACTGTATCTCTTCCTCCAATTACGGTTACCGCTTCGCGGATACCCGTTTCTGTTGTGCGCGCCCCCATACGGACGCAAGTGCTTGATCGAAGTGCCATCCTTGAATCCGGCTTGTTGACCGTGGCCGATCTACTGCGCCAACGTTCTGCATTGTATGTTCGACATTATGTAGGGGGGGTATCAACATTATCTCAGCGCGGTGGCACGGCCTCACAAACCCTAGTTCTGCTGGATGGCTACCGAATTGCAAGTCCACAATTCGGACAACTGGATCTGTCCTTGTTGCCAACGATGCTGTTGAACGCGGTCGAGGTTACCTCTGGCGCCGGCGGGGTTTTATACGGCACCGATGCCGTTGGCGGTGTCGTAAACCTGCAAACAGCATCCTCAGAAAACCTTATTGCAGTACATGCTGAGACAGGAGCATGGGGAAAACGCTATGGTGCTGTCCACGGTACCATGCGCCGTGGACGACTAGCAGGTACAGTGTCAGGTGAGATAGATCGGTATAGGGGTGATTATCCGTACTTGAATTGTGCACTGTTTCCCCCGCAAGAATCGCCTCGTGAAGGAGGCGACCAACAAAAACGTTCGATCTTCGGGTCAATGACATGGACGCGACCCAATGACGAATGGCGGGTAAGCGCATGGTATAGTGATGCTGAACGTGGGCTACCAAGTATTAATTCCAGGCTATCTACAGGTGAGCGCCAGTGGGATGAGCATCTGCGGGTTTGGGCACATGTCAGGCGGAAATGGGCGTGGGGTTCATTGAAGGCTGGCAGCCTCACGCAAACAGGGGTGCTCCGTTACGTCAATCCACGTACACACCTTGACAACACTGGCCGAACGAGGATGTCGTCTATCCAGGCCAGTATTGAACTGGCGCCAATCCGGTCTTGGAAATTGGGTGGCGGAGTAGAAGCAGGATTCGGTCAAGCAGATCACCCAAGTCTGAAACAGGGTAATATGGAGCGTCATTATGCTGCATACGCCCACGCGATACGAAGCTGGGGACCGATATCTGTTTACCCAGCCCTGCGCTTGGATCATTATGCCCGACCGAGTAGGATTACTCCAGTCATTCCCAGTCTCGGAGTAAATGTCCGACTGATGCGCAACCTTCGTCTAAAAGGCTCGGCAGCCTCTGCGTTTAGGATGCCCACCTTTAATGACCGGTTTTGGTTACCGGGGGGAAATCCAGATCTGAAGCCCGAACGTGGTGAGACTTACGATGCTGGCCTGATATGGCTATATGGTGGGCTACAAATTGAAATGACCGCCTTCATGACCCGGATGCGCGATCAAATTGTGTGGCAACCTGTGCCAGCCGGGTACTGGGCACCGTTGAACGTCAGTCGTACGACCAATTACGGTTTGGAAACCTCTATTGATTTTCAACGAGCCCTGACAACACGGATGAAAGCTCGTGCAGGTTTCGTGTGGACGCGCGTGGCACAGAAGAGCGATTCGTTCTTGCGACTCATCCCGCGAAACGCAATCAAAGGTCACACGCATCTCCGCTGGAGGTTCTTGGCAGCTAGTATTGCCGCCAGCTACACCGGCGCGCTTGCGATAACATCGGTTACGAAATCAAAGCCCTTTTTCCTGGTACATGGCCAACTGAAGATTCATACAGGCCCTGTTTCCTTGGGTGTTCACGGTGAAAATCTTCTGAATGCCCGCTACGAATATCTACCGGCCAATCCAATGCCTCCGAGGCAGGCACAGCTGGTTCTAACTCTCACATTTCATTAAATACTTTTCGAAAATGACTAAGTTTTTTCAATTTTTCACCCTGTTGTTATTGATCGCTACACCTGTTTCAGCGCAGGAAGTTCGCGGCGTGTACGTCGCTAACCAAGGCAATTTTTCTGATTTTAATGGCTCGATTACATGGCACGATTTATCAACCGGGCAGACAGGGGAGATTGACGTTTTCAATCTTGCCCAAAGCATCACGCTACACGGTGATTTTGGCTATGTCGCATCAAATACATCGCACAATGTAGATATCCTGGACTTATCCACTAACATGCGTGTCGGCCAGATTCCTGGAGTGTCCGGCCCCCGGTATATCAGCGTAGTTGATCAAAACAAAGCCTACGTATCTGCTGATCACGTATTTGGGCGGTCTGCGGACAAAGTTAAGGTACTGGATCTGCAGTCGCAGACTGTGTCCGGCTCTGTAGACGTAGGCTCCAAGCCTGAGGACATTGCCGTGGTGGGAAACCGTGCATTCGTGGCCAACTCTGGGTGGGGAAATGACTCTACGCTCACGGTTATTGACATCCAGACCGATACAGTAATTGAAACGATTGATTTGGGGTGTGATGGTCCTCGGCACCTTGAAGTTGACCGGCAGGGCGATCTCTGGGCGTTTTGTAACGGAAAGACGGTCTATAACGCGGATTTCACCGCGGTACTCGAAAGAACCAGCGGTGCGGCTGTCGTACTGAATCCGCAGACCGGTGACATTCTGAATCGCATTGACTTCAGCCACCAAGTCGGTGCAAGTGCCTCGGGCCAAGATTCCTATTACAGCCCTGAGAGCGAAGAAATATTTCTGATTCGTAGTGACAGCGCAATGGTACTGGTTTTTGATACCGCCACAAACATGTACAAGGAGTCTATGACCTTCTCGGGAGCCGAGGGAGTAGGTGGTCTGGCCTACGATGCGACTGCGCGTCTGTTCTATATCGGCCGGATCGTAAGCTTTATAGAACCGGGATTCGTTCAAATCGCAAATCGGGATGACCTGTCAGAGGTTGGTCGATTCGCCGCGGGAATTGGTCCGGCACATTTGGCCTTGCATAAGTCTCCCCGTGTCACAGCCACGGATGGGGTTGACCTATCACAAGTCGTAGGGTTGTTTCCGGCCTATCCAAACCCCTTTAATAATTCTACCACACTCACTTTTGCGCTTGATCGGGCCCATCAGGTGTCTCTGACAATTTATGATGCATTGGGTCGTGAGGTTGCCCGTCCAGTGTCCGGTTTGCGGGCGGCCGGAGAGCATCGCGTTGTATGGGAGGCAGACCAGTTGCCAGCAGGGACTTATTTCAGCCGGTTGATCATTGACGGTCAGATATCCACTGGAACGCTTGTGCGGACTCATTAATCGTATCCGTACGAAAATCTCCCAGCACCCCGATGAACCTCCAACAATGCGCACAAATCACATGACGGGTTCTCTCAGTAATTGGGTCCCTCACAGGGATGTGTGAAAGAGTTATGCAGATAAACTGGCTGCATCAGTCAGTAAACGTAGGAAGCGATTCGAGAGAATGTACCTTCACTTGCTCGAAAATATCATTCTGAACTAGGCTGATGACATAGCTGTTGTACCAAGAAGAATGTATACTGTCTACGGCTGTGGCCGTAGCTGGAGGATAACCACTAGCGACAGTTCGATCCACCAAATTATTTGCTAGAGGCTCAGTTGGTTAATTCTGAGATTGCCCGTAAATAGTCGTTCGAGAAAGGAATCGACTGGGTTTGTTCAATTTCCAGTTATGACGACGGATATAAGCGGACGATTAGCATGCGACCAGCACATCAATCAACTCTGAGAGAAAAAGGATATTAGTTGAATCGGTCAGGATAAATTGACTATTTCTTTGGTGACGATCTACTGACAACTTGAGTAGTCGAAACAGCTCTGGGACAAGTTGAATTTCAGAGAGAGCAGGTGGAACGTAGCTTGAAGCTTCACGCAAGAAAGGATGCGAGAAATTCTTCATATGGGCTTGATTCGGCAGTCCCCTCTTTGGTTGCAAGTCGACAAGACAGAACCTTTTACAGATAACCGTGAGGTTGAAGGATCGATGCCTGAAACCCGATCAGAAGTAGAAAATTGTTTTTATCGAAAATCCAGTTTCACTTCCGTCAAGCGATATGGGAACCCTGGCTTCCTCCTCCGAAAAAGCTCCCCACTCTTCTTCTCCATACTGTGTGTGGTATACTTCGCCGCGGATTCCTAACCTATCTCCGATCATTTTTTCAATTCCCCCACCGACAGTCAATGTGTAGAATGTTTCGTCGTGGGAGTCCGTACCTGAATCAAATTCTCCTGGCCCGCAAAATTCAAGTGGATTAAAGCAGCCGTTGTAGTTGACAGTTAAATCCGCATCCAAGCGGCGTACTCTGCCGAGAACATATACACTGGTACCCGGGCCAAGAAGCGAAACCATAAACGAGGGGCTCACATGGAGCATCAACGTAGCACCATAGCTGTTTTTTCTCTCCACACTCCACTCATCGGGCCAAGCCTCACCATACTGGTTTCTACTATTGGATTGCCCGTCTCCAGGAAACGTACCGTTTGCCGTGCCACTGTGGAGTTGCACATCAATCTCAAGGCCTATTTCAAAGGTGTTGTCTGGGTCCAAATCTAGGCGGTAGCCGACAAGAAACCCCGTACTAAGACCTGCTTCGCTCGCCGAAGCGCTCGTGTTGTAGATATTTCCTCTCTGCAAATAATTTGTCGGTACATCTGTATTGTCCACGGTTTTTGCGTGTTCAAAGCTAACGTGCTCAACTCCGCCGAAGGTGCCTACATAGAAACTGCTGTTCTGTGCAACCGCGACCTCAGAAACACCGACCATCATCGCAATCGCGATCATTATGCTCCCAAAATCTGTTTTCTGATCTCTGGATATTCTACTCATGGTTTCTCGTCACTCAATTCGAGTCATAATGCTTTTATACAGTTGCTATATTCCCAATTCAGATCTAACTATACGTGTACCTTCAACGAGGGCATGCAGCTTTGCGCGCGCCGCCCAGCGTGCAGTTTCACTGAAACCACAGTCTGGGGCGAGCACCAATTGTTCCGCAGGTACATGTTGTAACACCTGGCGAATTCGATCAGCAACAATCTCTGGCGTTTCAATAAAGTAGTTTTTGACGTCAATGACACCAGCTGCCACTTTTTGCCCATTGGCTGCAATCTGGCCAGCTAGATTCAATTCTACCATCTCCCTGTTGGCAAATTCCAGGTGTATTTCCTGTGCTGCGATATCAAGGATCTCGGGGAAGAGGGGAGCATACGTACGATGTGCAACCGGTCGGCCGAGATAGTTGCCAAAACATAGATGAAGGGCGATTTCTGCTTCGACACCCTCAACGCTCCGATTAAAGAGTTCAACATATTTATCGGATGAACCCTTATGAACTGCAGCGGAAGGTTCGTCTAGTTGAATAAAAGTAGCCCCGGCTTCAACTACAGCCTTCAGGTCAGCATTGATGATTTCGGAAAAGCGGGCAGCCACCGCCATACGGTCTTCATAAATTCCCCCACTCTTGATCCGTCCTGCGAGTGTGAAGGGGCCAGGGCAGGTGACCTTTAGAGGTCGATCGGTGCGAGTACTTGCATAAAGAAACTCGTCAATCAATCCAAGTCCACTGGGTGCTGAAAATGGTTCTACAGCTTCATAGCGCTCGCGCTGGTCCTGTCCTCCCGGTCCCAGTTTCCGAAGTGGTTCAAGAGGACGTAACCCATCCAGTCGCCCATAAAAGTCGGCGGTAAAGAAGCCAAATCGACGCATTTCCCCGTCACTCACGATATCAATACCTGCTTCTTCCTGGTCTCGGAGTGCCATGTCCACCGCATCATCAAGTGTCTCCTTAACATCCAATGGGCCATATTCGCCGCGTTTCATCGCTTCAGTTGAGCTAATGAGCCAGGATGGGATGGCATAGCTACCGATTACACTAGTCTTCAGCATTATGTAAGAATTTATTGTATGAAGCGGAAGTTACTGGAATTTTAGGAAACTCTAAAAGGGGAAGGCAATTTGGGATGATTTTGGATGGACCTAAAATATTGCTGAAAATCGTGCAATGGCAGAGTGTGCGTGTCCATACACAACTTAGACATAGTTTAGAATATACATGGCCATAACTATTACAGGATTATGTATATTACGGACTACCGTGGCTGCAATTCGAAATTAGAGAATAGTTTGGACTGCAGCCTTATAACGCCTGTAACTAAATCACGAAATCACATGTACAGAAACATTTTACTATTCTTTTCTCTTTTCCTTTTCTGCACGGCACCTGTAGTTGCTCAAAAAGTCGATTTTGAGTGGCAACCCAGCCAGTCAGAGGGATATGCTGGTGCGATATTGGGCATTACCTACGAGGCACCTGCTTACATACCTGGTCTCCAGTCTGGTGCCAGAAGTATTGCTGGCCCGGTTGATTTGGATGGTGACGGGCAAATGGAGGTTGTTCTCAGCGATTATTCAGGGGGGGGGCGCGTGCATGTACTTGAAAGTGTTGGCGTAGACACTTGGGAGTTGATTTATTCCTCCCCACCGCTGGAGCCTACTTCAGGAACTTCAAATAATGCTAGAGGAGTCGGGGCGGGAGATCTAGACGGAGATGGTATGGGAGAGATTTTTGTTATGGTAGGACATGGGATCGCTGATACAAATATCGTCAGATCGATCATTCCTGGGCCCCGGCTTGCTGCCATGGAAGCTACGGGTGACAATGAATTTGGTGCATTACCAGATTTATGGGATTTTGATGGAGAGGTTCCAAATCGGTTCAGGACTGAACAGATCAATATGGCCGATGTGGATGGAGATGGCATTCAAGAGTTACTCTGGGCAAATAATGGGAATAATACATTTGACAACTGGTATGTCGTGACCGCAACCGGACTTGGTTCGGGGTTTGCAACATGGACCCAAGAAGCGAGATGGAGTAGTCGGACCTCGGAAGATTTTGATCCGGTCAATCGCGGAGGTGGAAGTCCCTACGAGATCCTTCCGGCCGATTTAGATGGAGACGGAAGCTACGAGCTCGTGTTGCAGACTTGGAACAATCTGAATTTTTCTAATATTGATGTGACGGGACCAGATATGTATGTAAGCCCATCCGGGGATCATGCCTTTGCAAAATTAGGGCCTGGTGATACCGTCTCCTTGTTTGGATGCACGGCAGTGGATATGGATATGAACGGAGACGATGAGGTTTATTGCCCAGATTTTAACACAAGAAATCTTGCACTTATCAATTATGAGACTGGCGAGAACGTATTGGAGATTCGTCACACCCCCGATACAACGGGCGCCGACATAAGTATGAACAATGCGGTCTACCCAATCGTTGAGGAGTCAATAGGATGGGGAATCACTTCAGGTGATATCGATATGGATGGGATTCCAGAATTGATTGGCACAGGTCCAGGTTATCCTTCATCCTCTTGGGAAGCTGGGACTGCCCCCAGATGGGTCACAATAGTAGATTTCAGTGGTGAGGGAGATGTAGAAGATCCGGCCAATTATTCGGTACGGAATATTGAATTCCCGGTTCCTTCCGAGTTGATGTTTACTACGGTCAATCGTGACAGTGCGGGAACCATGACGACTTATCTTGAAGGATCGGGTGGAGCTGCACACCAATTTGCTTACCTCGGAGACGTAGATGGGGATGGCGCCAATGAGGTTGCAATGACTTTTCAAGCGGTCTCCGACAGTGTTTTTGTGATCAGCGAGGTATTCAATCCGGACGACTCTACCTACACCAGAACAGTAACGGAGCGGGGGCCCAATCCGCATCGGGTGATTATGCGCGTTCTCTCAGGCGATGGAATCTCTACACGGATTTCACATGACAGGGTAATTATTCCCACTGATTTTGTGCTGCATTCGAATTACCCCAATCCGTTCAATCCATCCACGACATTCTCATTTACGCTTCCACTGGACAAGCGTATCAGTGTCAGAATTTATGATATGACGGGACGCCTAATTCGAACGCTGATCAATGACGAACACTATGCCGAGGGTACGCACTCCGTTGATTGGAATGGACTTGGGGATAGTGGGATGGCAGTTGCAAGTGGCCAGTATATCTACACCTTGGAGTGGGGCCAGTTCAGACATGCAAGACGTATGGTTCTTGTAAAGTAGTGTGAACTATGCCAGATGGAAGGAATGAGTAACCCCTTCCATCTGGCCAGCTCAAGGGATAAGTTGGTTGTGAGGATCGCTCGTGTTGTGAATCTCTGATAGTACATGCACAAGCTTTTGAGTCTCGTATTCCTGACCTGTCTTTGGTATATGCCTGCGTTGGGGCAGGGGAAGGTTTCTGGACATATAGAGGATGCAGGTACCGGAGAGGAGCTCATCGGAGTTGCGGTTCTTATTGAAGGCACTGGGCGTGGTACCACCACAGATGTGGAAGGGAACTATGTATTACTTAACCTGCGTCCCGGATCCTATACGCTCGTATATTCTTACATCGGCTACCAGGGTCAGCGCATCACGGATATCCAGGTTACCAGTGGTCAGACTACTCGGATTGACGTTAAACTCAATCAGGCAGTCATTGAAGGGGAAGAACTGATCGTTCAGGCTGAGCGTCCTTTGGTCCAGAAGGATTTGACAGCGTCAAAAAAAACGGTGATTGCCGAAGAGATTGAAGCACTTCCCGTGGAGAGCCTCTTTGGGGTACTCGCCACAACTGCGGGCGTAACCACCGGAGCAAGTGGAGAGCTGCATGTACGTGGGGGACGCAGTAATGAGATTTCCTATTTGGTAGATGGGCTTGCCGTCAGCAATCCATTCAATACCAATGGGATCAATACACGTGTGGCGATTGATGCTATAGAAGAGCTGACAGTAATCTCTGGTGCCTTCAACGCGGAATATGGGAAGGCAATGTCTGCAGTTGTCAATCTGGTAACCAAAGAGGGTGGAGAGAAATATGAAGGATCAGTCACCGCTTACGGAGGAGACTATCTGACGCGAAATGACGACCTGTTTCTTTTGCCCAAAGGAATAAATCTCAGTTCCACGACCATAGAAGGATCCCTGAGTGGCCCCATCCCCTTGGGTCCCCGATTACGGTTCTTGGTTTCCGGGAGGTACGATAATAGCGACGGTCATCTGTACGGGATACGGCAGCATTTGCCGAGTGACTCAGCGAATTTCAACAGCACCCCGTGGTACTATGAAATCCATGGTAATCCTTGGTGGGATTACGCGGACAGTACGATCACCCTCCCTGATGGGAGTGTGGTTGGAGGGAGGGGGCTTGCACTTCCCGATGAGCGTGTAGCAATGAACCCGAGTGAGCGGTTCAATGTGCTCTCGAAATTGACGGCTAGACCAACGAACAATACACAGTTGGAGTATTCATATCTGATTGATAACAGCAAGGCGAAAGGATTCAGTTTTGGGTACAGGTATAATCCCGATGGGGTGGCCAGTAATCAACGCCGGAATCAAAATCACAGTTTGCACTTTACGCATACTCTGAATACCCGAACATTCTACACCGTCAAGCTCTCTTGGGCCAAGGCCTCGTATGAGTACTTTCTTTATGAAGATCCATTTGATCCTCGTTACGTCAAGGATATTGGAGGGATTGGTGGGGGCAATGTCACAGGTTTTCCGGGAAACAATTATCTCTTTGGGGGGAACCAAAAATCCCATATCTACGAGGATTCTCAGTCCCTTCGCGGTAAGGCAGACTTTACGCGCCAGTTCGGGATCACACACGAAGTAAAGGCTGGCATCGAGGTTCAGCAGCACAGCCTGAGTCGCCAGAATTTTGTTGTACTCTACGATGGCAACCGGTATTTAGAACCCACGGTTGAGCCGGTAGACAACCCTTCCCACGACCGTTATGATGATCAGAAAGTCCTTGAATTGAGTGCATACGCTCAGGACAAGCTTGAATTTGACAACTTCATCATTAATGCAGGGTTGCGATTTGAGCGCTTTGATCCGAACGGCACCTATATCCCAGACCTGTTTAACCCTCAGGGAGATTTAGGCCAAGCATCAACCAAAAACTTGTTACTTCCTCGCCTTGGAGTCTCATTTCCGATCACGGAACGTGGGATCATTCATTTTTCCTATGGACACTTTGCGCAAATGCCCTCCTTGCGTAATCTATATGTAAATCCAGAATTTGAATTTCCCAAGGGGAGCGCGCCAACCTTCGGAAACACAAACCTGCGCCCTGAACGAACCGTGCAATATGAGTTTGGAGTGCAGCAGCAAATTGGTGAGTTATTGGCAATTCATTTGACGGGGTATTTCAAAAACATACGGGACTACATGGCACTGCAGCTCGTGCGCCACTCTACGATTGCCGGAGAAGATCTATACAATATTTACCTGAACAAGGCATACGCGAATGTGACCGGGCTTACCGTTTCCTTGACCAAGCGCCGGGCGCGCGACGGATTTCTGTCTGCCACGCTGGATTACACGTTCCAGATTGCAGAAGGAAGCGATGACGATGCGAATCGGTTTTTCTTTAATCGGTTATCGGGCCGGGAGAATGAGTTGGAGGTGGTTCCACTGACCTTTGATCAACGCCATGTGATCTCTTCCACGGTGACTTTATCGCGTTCCAGAAGACTGGGGCTCTCGTTCAGTGGTCAGTTCGCTACAGGCTACCCATACTCGCCGTTAATTTTGGATCAGAATGTAGACCTGCCCACACGCAGCGGACGCAAGCCGGCGAAATTGGATATAGATGTACACTTGTTCAAAGAGTTTAATGTGATCAATGTGCCGATCCGCGCCTTTGTAAAGGTCTTCAATCTGTTGGATCGCTTGAACGAAAACTTTGTCTTTAACGATACGGGTCGTGCAACCTACTCACTGTCAGCACAGCGGAATCTTCATGCCACATGGGAACCAAATTATCATCTTCCGGGTGTCCGTACCCTCGAAGAATATGATACACGGCCACATTGGTACTCTTCTCCACGTCAGGTACGAGCCGGTCTAACGGTTTCCTTCTAATGAATTTTAGATTCGGGATTTCCTTGGTTCTGGGCCTATTTCTGGTCGCTAGTCAGGTCCATGCTCAACAAAACCAAACAGAGCGCTTGCGAGGCTGGGATCAGCACGAAGTCAATGCATGGCTCACCAACCTGGGCAAGATACCCTTTCGAAAAGGGGCAAATCAGGATTGCGAAGAAGGACTGACCAACCGACGGGATGTCATCTTGAATGGCAACCGGATCACCACACAGATCTTCAACTTTGGGTCAATCTCTGCTCCCGGCAATACCATCACGGATATTGTATGGAATGGTCTCGGCTATGGCTATGAGTTCGGACCCTTCGTTGCAGCAGAAATCGTTGACACATATCGGGAAGACGGGCGTGCTCGGGATCCTCAGAGTGTTCCCTTGCAGGATGACAACGGCAGGCCGGTTCTGGATGAGAACGGGAATCAGGTATATGTGATGCGGATCGTTTCTGATGGTCTGGTTTCTAATGGCGGGGAAATCTCGCCGGATGGCTCTGCGTATTGGGGTTGGCAACCTATATCGTGTGCGGAGCCCGTCGGCAGCTTCGGAGGACTACAAGTCGTGAACCCCCAATCCATTAAGATCCCGACAAACGATGACTCGGATAATGATCTGGATGGGAAGCCGGATTCATGGCCAGATGACTGGTACAATGAAACTTTAGAGCAGTACCTGTGGCCCGGTGCGCTCCAACAGGGGGCTTCCAATGCGGATAAGGAGACCCTCTACTTTATGAATGACTATAACAATAGCGAGTTCAGCTATTGGCCTTTCCCCAGTGACAGTACAAAAAGAGGCCTGGGGCTGGAAGTAGAAGTTCGGTTGTACCAGTGGGCAAACCCCTTGGCAGAAGATGTGATCTTTTTGATCTACAAGATCACGAATAAAAGTGAAAAGGACCTTGAGAAAGTGATCTTTGGAATGTGGGGGGACCCGCACGTAGGAGGCCCAAATGACTGGCCGGATGACTGGGCGTTTTATGACGAAAATCTCAATATGGTTTTTGCATGGGACGATGATGGTATTAGTGACATTGCCGGGCGTGTACCTGGGTATTTCGGATACAAATTCCTGGAAAGTCCAGGGGTCGATGACGATGGCATTGACAACGACGATGATGGCCTTGTTGATGAATCATGGACGGACGGGATTGACAATGATGGGGATTGGAATCCCGACCTTGATGATGTTGGTGTAGATGGTATTCCGGGTACCGGTGATGAGGGAGAGGGCGATGGGGTGCCGACTGCAGGAGATCAGTTTGATATTACAAAGCCTGGAGAGCCGAATTTTGAGTTCACGGATATTGATGAAAGTGATCAGTTTGGACTCACTTCTTTTGCGTCCCCGCCTTTTGCAGGAAATCGGGTCAGCAATGATGAGCGTGTATGGGGATTTGTTCAGCCTGGGCGATTTGACGTTGTGCCAACTACGCCGGGAGATTATGTATTCCTCTATGGATCGGGATCTTTTGGGCTCCGGGCCGGAGCGACCAAACGATTTTCAATCGCGCTGATTGTTGGCCAAAATCGGCAGGACTTACGGCTCAATGCAAATATAGCCCAACAGATTTACGATGTGGGTTATGTTTTTGCGAAACCGCCACAGAAGCCGAGACTCCGAGCAGTGCCGGGGGATAAGAAAGTCACACTGTACTGGGACGATGTAGCTGAGGAATCCGTGGACCCGCTCACACGGGAAAATGACTTTGAGGGTTATGCGATTTATCGCTCAACCGATCATGAGTTCTCTGATCAGCAGACCATTACGGATATCAATGGCAGTAATTTTCTTTTCACACCGCTCAAGACTGCACTCGGAGTAGATGCCCGGTTTGATTTGGATAATGGCTTAAGTGGTCCCAGCCCGATCCCATTTCCCGGTCGAGGCGTAAGCTATGACCTAGGTGATGATACAGGACTCTTTCATACGTTTGTTGATTCCAATAATGTCGTGAACGGGCAGACGTACTATTATTCAGTTGCGGCTTATGATCGGGGATTTGCAGGTGCAGCTGGGGATGCATTCGCGAATGGAATTCCGCCAAGCGAGACCAGCAAAACAATTACATACGATCCAACGACGGACCGCTATATTTTTGATGTAAACACTACCTCGGTGATACCAGGCCCTAGGGTAGCTGGCTATGTCTCTGCGTCTGCATTGGATCCATCTGGCTTAACCCATAGCAGTGGACATGCAACCGGCACGATTGTCATCAATGTAGTTGACGAACTGGCAGTCAGGGATAATCAGGTCTATCGTATTGAGTTTGATGAGACCGAGGAGGGGATCGCGTATTCGGTTATCAACGAGGGGCCGGTCACAGCAATCATTCGGGCAGCACCCGGGAAAAGCCAAAGCACGTTATATGAGAATATTATCGAGAGTTCTGTAGAGCTTCGAACCGAAGATGGTCGGCTCCTGGTGCGGGATACCGATTACAGCGTTAATGGTCGCTTAGGGACCATTAATATAAGCCCGAGTGCGGGGGTTCGTGCTGGGGAAGAGATGATGGTCTCTTTTCAGTACGCGCCGATTTTTGAAAGCAGGTACCTGCAGAGCGAGGAGGCTAACATTGTATTTGAAGGACTTCACATTTTTGTACAGGAAGATCCTCTGGAATTTGATGTGGAAGTTTCCGGATGGGTCGGTAACAGCACAGACATTCCCTTCCAGCTCCAGCAAGCAAGTACTGGCCCTGGACGTAGGATTCAACCCTTTGACTATGAGGTCAGGTTTGCAGACTCTCCAATCGGCACTGGTTTTAGTAACAATATTCCGATTCCATTTGAGGTTGTCAACGTAACACAGGCCAATCGTCCAATTCAGGTATTCGTTCCAGATGTCAATCGCAATGGGGCATGGGACGTAAATGAACGTATCGTATTTCTAGAGCAGTTGGATGGGACGTTGACTGCTACCTGGGAGGTGCGTATGGATGATATTGGTACAACCCCGCAAGAGGGGGATGTACTTTTTGTAGCTACTCGAAAGCCATTTGCGGAAGGAGACCAGTATACATTCCGCACCATTGCAGCAGGAACAGATGATACTTTGGCTGCTCAGGAATTACAGGATATTTATGTCGTTCCGAATCCATATGTTGCCACCTCGGTATTTGAACCTCGCAATCCGATCTCACGTACCGAACGGGGTGAGCGGAGGGTGTATTTTGCGAATGTCCCCAAACAGTGCACTATCCGAATCTATACCTTGGCAGGAGAGCTGGTGGAGACTCTTTACCATGACGCTCCACTAGATAATGGGAAAGTGTTCTGGGATATGCGAACCAAGGACAATATGAACTTGGCGTATGGTCTCTATATCTTCCATGTAGACAGTCCGGTAGGGTCCTACATCGGAAAATTCGCCGTAATCAAGTAAATCCCCATGGGAAAATCCATCTGTGTACTTATTGTACTTTTGGGGGTGTCCGCCAAGGGTTTGGTCATGGCGCAGGAAGATCCTGCTTCGCTTGAAGAAGGAACCATTACCCGTGTTGGAACTACTGCTGCTCAATTTTTAAAATTGGGTGCAGGGGCACGCGCTATTTCCCTCGGGGGTGCATATGTGGCTGAAGTAAGTGATATGAGTGCCGTGTACTGGAATCCTGCAGGGTTTGCGCGGCTTTCGGGCAGCCATCTACAACTGAGCAATACCCGGTACCTAGCGGATATCAACTACAACTTTGTCGCGTTTGGCACGACAGTAGAGCCGGTTGGCTCTATAGGACTCTCGTTGCTGATGGTAGATAGCGGAGACATGCCTGTCCGTACAGAGATGGAGCCAGAAGGGACGGGAGAGCAGTTTAATACCCTCAGTTTTGCACTTCAGCTCACCTATGCGCGAAATCTAAGCGATCAATTTTCGATTGGTGGGAGCCTGAAATTCGTTCAGGAGCGTATTTGGCACAGTAAAGCCTCGTCCATTGCCTTTGATGTAGGGACATTATTTACTACACCATTCGAGAGCCTCCGTCTTGGGGCCAGTATGTCTAACCTAGGTCCCAAAATGCGCATGGATGGGCGGGATATACTTTTCAGCGAAGATCCAAGTCCGAATACGGTAGGAACCGCTGAAATTGTCAATGCACAGTATCGCATGGATGGATTCTCTATGCCATTAATTTTTCGGGTGGGCTTAGCCTGGGATGCAATGGATACTGGGACCCATCGGATTCTTATCACGACCGATGCTGCGCACCCCAATGATAATGCAGAGTACGTAAATGCGGGTGCAGAATACAGCTTTCGGGATCTCATTGCGTTTAGGGCTGGATACCGAAACCTGTTTGAGCCTGATACCGAACAGGGATTGACTGCAGGTGGCAGCCTCATGGTTCGTATCAATAGGGACCTGGCAGCAAGGTTTGATTATGCATATGCTGACTTCGGACGTCTGACACAAACCCACTGGTTCACCTTCAATCTTTCCTTTTAGGATTAATGAGGTCATGGTTTTTTTGCCTTCTTTTGCTGCTTTCTTTTGCAACAACAGCCCAGGCACAACTTCTGCATGACATTATTCATGCAGAAATTGAACTTCAATCACCCGAGATTACTTTTGTGGGTAAGACCTCGACAGTGAGTGTTGTCAGCCAGGACCTTGCTGCCGAATTCACCGGAATTGCCCTGCAGGGTTTCACGGCCAGTGATTCCCTGTCTGGTTATGTTCGATTTCTTGAGCAGGATGAGATCTGGGGAGAATGGCAGACGCTCTACATCGTCCGCAGTGCCACGGATGACGCATTTCTTGCGGCATACCGTGGGGACCGTGTTCTCAAGGCATCCAGATTAGAGATTCGCTTTGAAGTAGATTCATCTCACGAGGTGCACATATTGAGTGCGGGGACCTTTGATTGGCGTCTGGATGATGAGGATGGGGTTGGTCAATCAACCCAAAAGACTGAAGAGAGCGACGATTTTTTGATTCGAGCTCCTCACATTCGTCGGCGCACGGAATGGGGAGCACAGCCATTCCGAGGCACCCCGATCCCCCTAAACCGTCCAAGTTATGATTATATGACCTTGCATCATACTGCAGGGTTTGCAGCGACGACACTTTCGGAAGGATTGGAGCAGGTTCGTCGGATTCAGGATTTTCATCAGAATGGTCGTGGATGGAGTGATATTGGATACCAGTTTCTCATGGATCAGGAGGGACGCCTGTATCAGGGACGCCCATTTTTAAATGAGTCAGCCCCTTTTGATCAGGGACCACGTTTGGCTCATGGTGCTCATGCGGGAGGGGCAAACACAGGGAATATTGGGATATCTCTTATGGGATGTTATCATCCTCCAGAAGGCGTAGGGTGTCGTGATGAAATGACATTTTCGGCGATTGATTCATTGGTGGTCACCTTTGGCTTCATGTCCGAGCGTTATGATGTGCCCCCAGATAATATGCGGGGGCATCGTGATTTTGGCAGTACGGCGTGCCCGGGAGATAATAATTATCAGATGCTTTCAGACTTTATGCTGCAAGTAGAAGATCTGCTTTTGAGGGGTAATAATCTATTGGGAGGTGGAACGATCATTGCTCGACTCAATCAATCGGGTATTGTAGGGCTCAAGTGGGAATTTACCGCGGATTATGGCATTGATGAATTCGTAATACAGCGGCGTGAAAAAGATGAAAATGTCGTAGAGATCACCAGAGGTGAAGGTGCTGTTGACGGAAGCACGATAGATCTCCCTAGTGTGGGACGACACGTCTATGAGCTTGTAGCTCTAGGCGAGAGTGGCCAGCGGCAGAGACTGGCGATTGACGAAATTTCTGTGGGGTCCGAGGTCACAAATGTTCTGGCACAATCCTTCCCGAATCCAACGTCCAGTAAGACCACCATCAGATATTTTCTCGAGGGGGAATCGGGCGTCGTTTCCGTAGAGGTCTTTGACCTCACCGGTCGAGTGGTGATGACTGGGGAAAATCAGCACAGGGACTCTGGGCAGTGGTATGTCACGACCTTGGATGCATCCACCTTACCGGGTGGGGTTTATCTGTACAGAATCTTGGTTGACGGCTTTGCGTCTACAGTCTTTAAGTCGACGAAGCCGCTGATAGTCCTTCGGTAGCTCCGTAAACTCTACGGACTCGTGCACGGTAGTCATCAAAGCATTCATCAAATCTGGCCGCGGATGCCTCACTGCCGATATGGTAGCTGCTCGTTAATACAATCGGTGGCATACCACTGTCGGTGAGCTTCTGAGCAACCAGACATTTTAGGCTGTTGACCAGAAGTGCTACCCCGACGGTAGATCCCGGACCGATGGGGTCAGGATGTCCATCTATATGAACCATTGCATCGCCTGCAGGCACACAGTTATCAAGGATAACATCAGCCAGATCTGTGAGCCGCTTCCCGCTACTGTGCCGAGTATGGGAAGCAATGCAATGTGCTTCGGAGACGATCGCAATAAGTGGCAGATTTCTAGCTTTGGCTTCTAATGCCACCTCAACGACAACTTCATTGACACCACTATTAGAAAATACTATAAAACTGTCTGGAGGTTCAAGGATAAAGTTGCGAAGGATCGTTTTCCCCAAGCCCTCAACACGTTCAAGGAAGATAGCTTGGCGCTGACCGTTCGCCCCCACGACTTGATTATGGTAAGTGAGAGATAGCTCTACAATGGGATGAAACCCTGGGAAGCTTCCATAGCGAGGAAATACTTCTTCAACTCCCATGCGAGAATGGCCGGACCCAAAGAGATGCACCAGACCACCTCCCGCAATGCTCTGCGTGCAGATATCCGCCGCTTCTTCCAAGGCATCCATTTGACTGCTACAGATTCGTTCCAGCACACGGCTGGCCTCGTTCAGATAGACTTGGGCAGGATTCATTCAGATTGTTTTTTAAGGAGATTATTGCGGATACTTGCTTCTCTTGACGTGCCTCGTATGATACAGGATTTTTCTTGTTTCCCTCCTCGGCACCTTACGACCTACGTGACTACTAACGAAACGTCAGGGTGCGCCAGGCTAACTGGTGAAAATGTAGCGGGTGAAAGTCCCGTAGTATGAAGATGCAACCAATCACATACTTCCACGAGCCGTGCGGGTGTTTCCGCGAGGGGATACGCGAAGCGTCGGTAGTGGTGCGTATGGCCGGAGCTATTGAGCATCGAAATGTTCGTTATTTGGGTCGCCGAGATTGTCCTGACGGTCGAAGGCAACATACAAAATCCCGAAAAGGCGAGGGATCTTGTGGGCCCACGGTGTCAAAGAACTCAGGGACGTACGTACGCATTTTACCGGGACCTGGGATGCCTCTATTGTGTCCTGAGCGAATTGGGACCGCGTGGGGAAGGCTGCAGAGGCTGAAGCCTACGATGAACGCAATAGAGGAGTCAGATGAGGCCATAGTAGCGATGAAGGCGGCGAACAAGGGGGGACCTGCGGAGCAGCTGGAGCGAAGGGCCTCACCCGAGGGGAAGCTGGGAGAACCGAACACACTCCATACACAGAGATGGAAGAAGTGTGTTCCATCGGGACAACCAGCTACGGCATCCGATGCCGTCATGCACGACGGTGCGACCCGAGGGAGGAGCCGGATGCGTTAACGCGCACGTCCGGATCTGTGCGGGGGGCCCGGGGAAACCCGGGTCCCTACCGCGATTATTTACGATAATCCCCTTCATTTGTGATTGGTCCTTGTGTTTTCATTAGTTTGGTGTTACGATTGGCTACAAGCCCCCTTCTGATTCGATTGCAGGAATAATTCGAGGAGTTACATGACTGATCCGTCTCATTCGAAACAGACTCAAACAGCACCTCGGGGGTTCTGGCCCATTCTGCGGAAACTGGGTCCCGGACTCATTATATCCGGGTCCATCGTGGGCTCTGGAGAACTCATCGCCACGACGACCCTTGGTGCGGAGGTCGGTTTCGTCGCTCTCTGGCTCATCATCCTGAGTTGCGGGATCAAGGTGGTGTTTCAGGAGGAGTTGGGGCGGTATGTAGTGTCCTCTGGGGAGACTGCTCTGCAGGGGATGAACCGGGTACCTGGCCCCCGGTGGCGAGTTTCATGGGTGGTTTGGTGCTGGTGGATCATGACCATTGGAGTCATCATCCAGGGAAGCGGCATTGTCGGGGGCGTTGGTCAGACTTTGCACCTATTTCTTCCCCAGGTCAGCGGGACCTTCTGGGCCATGGTTGCTGCGGTTTCGGTGATGGTGCTTCTGTTCCGGGGGCACTACGGGAGAGTAGAAAAGATCTCTGTAGGGATGGTGGTCAGTTTCACTTTTGTGACCATCGCCTGCGCCGTCCTGCTGGGGTGGACCCCCTTTGCTCCCACTGCGGAAGACTTCCTCTCCGGTCTCCGCCTGAATCTTCCAGAAGGGGGGATTGCGGTGGCATTTGCCGCTTTCGGACTTACCGGAGTGGGGGCGGCGGAGTTGATTATGTATCCCTACTGGTGTTTGGAGAAGGGCTACGCGCGCTTCGTGGGCCCTCGGGTGGAGGGTGCCGTTTGGGAAGGACGGGCACGAGGCTGGATCCGGGTCATGCAAGCGGATGTGCTCATGGCTATGGTGGTCTATACTGCAGCAACGGTGGCCTTCTACATTCTGGGTGCAGCGGTTCTTGGCGGGATGGGGGCGGTCCCCGCCGGCTATGAAATGGTCTCCACCCTGTCGAACATGTACACTGTCACCTTGGGGCCGGGAGCCTTCTATCTCTTTCTGATAGGTGCTTTTTTCGTGCTCTACTCGACTCTCTTCGCCAACGTTGCCAGTAATTCCCGGGTCATCACGGACTTCCTTCATTTGTTGGGAGTGGCCCGGATCGACAGTGAGAATCGGCTACTTTTCTGGAGACGGTTGGTGATCGTGGGGATTCCAACGCTTTATGTCGTGCTTTACGGATGGGTCGCGCAGCCAGTTGTCATGGTCATCATTGGCGGCATCGTTCAGGCTTGCATGCTTCCTGTCATTGGGTTCTCGACCATCTATCTCCGCTACCGCCATATCGACCGGTCGATCCGGCCGAGTCCTACCATCGATGTACTGCTCTGGGTTTGCTCCACCGTCATGCTGTTTTTTGCCGTCTACTATGTAGCCAATAGGTTCGGATTCGGCGTCTAAGAACGCAGAACTTGCCTGAAAAAGGAGACACTATGTTTTTGGGGAAGGGAGGAGTAGGTCATACTGTTGGGCTTCCAATCCATGTCTGACACCATTTTTCCCTTGTTTCGGTGCGGCAGATTCAGATTCGACTTATCGGTAAGACCGGTAGATCGTAGAATCCCCTGGTATAGTATTGAAGGCGCCACTCCGGGTCGATATTTTTTATTATCGCTTGAGCCTCTGGTATAGAATTGAAGGTTCCCCTTCGGGGCGATATATTTTTTTTTGGTTACATTTTGTATGTTTCCGAACAGATACCCACGGGGAAGGGAGTCTCGAGCAAATGCGACGGCGGATCAATCTGGTATACGCATGCTAGGCAATCTGCCATAATGCTTGTGATATTGAATTCGTCGGAGCTGCCATGATCTTGCAAACTCGGGCTCGCGGAAATCGCTACCGAAAATTATGGGCTCTCCATCTCCGCTCGGACTCCCTTCCCCGTGGGTATATTGTCGTTGATCCGGTTCATGCAGTTTGAACGGATCGTGGTTGCATCGTCTCCCACAGAAACCCGACCAGTTCGCGTGCCAAGGCGATCACGACCACCTTTGGCGGTTTTCGTTTCGACAGGGCTTTGTAGCGTTTGTACAAACGTTTCTGCGCCCGTTGGCTAATGGCCACGGTTTGTGCACTGCAGTGCTTTTGTCGTTCTGCAAGGGCCGTGCTAATCCGGGGAGCGTAGGTGTATTTCCAGGCTGCCCCGACCAAAGCCTTCCGTACCTGCGTATTTCCGGTCTTCGTGATGGAGCCGGTCCGAACGGTCTTTCCCGAGGAATGCTGCGAGGGAACCAGTCCCAGATAGGCCATCAGGGCGGTGGGGCGTTCAAATCGCCGAAAGTCACCGATTTCGCAGATCAGTTGCATGGCGGTCATTCGCCCAATGCCTCGAAATGCCTCCAGGGTCTGAACCGATTCTTGGAACCGGGGGAACTCGGACACCGCCTAGTGTTCCAGATCACGAATCCGTGCCTCAATGTAGACAATGTCGGCTAAGTCTCCCCGCAACACATACTCATCGCTAGGCTGATCCAACTGAATGTTGTTGATCCAGACCATAAACTTTTTCGTCCAGTAATGTTTGCCATCGCGATAGGTGTGTCCGCGAGCATGCAAAAAGTGAATGACATGCATTTTGGATCGGTGGAGGTTTTTCATCTGAGCCGCGCGACTGCGTACCAGAGCGCGCGCAGAGATCAACTCCTGATCTGGAGCAAAACACTCGGTCAAAAGCCCCGCCGCAAAGTACTCGGCCAGCTTCCTGGCATCACGCCGATCCGTTTTAATGCGATCTCCATGGCGCCGGGGAATCGAACCCGGAGCAATGATCGCACAATCAACGCCCAGTGCAGTCAGCGCATCGTACACCGCAGTTCCGCTAAAAGACGCTTCGTAACAACAACGAAACTCGCCGTAGCTTGAGCGCAATGAGTTCACCATACGTGAGAGATGCTTCGGGGTTTTTGTGGAAAACTCCCTCTCTTCGCACACGCGACGCAGCGTTGCATCATAAACGCACGATGCGATCGTGTCTCGATGAACATCCAGTCCAACAAAGTAACGCGGACCTGCAGGGGTGGGTTGTTGAAGTAGCATAGCAATTCAGAGTCTGGTTAAATACCTGTAGGATAAGGCCCGGCGATGGAACCTTCAATGCTATGATATCTTGCAAAAATCCTAAAATCGGGGATTTTTTCAAATTGATTTTTTTTGATGTTTTTGGATTTTGCTAGTTTATCGGTGGAGTTTCGGCAGGATTTATCAGGGATTGCCTTTGCCTCGCGCCGCAGAAGAACAGTGTTTTCGGGGCGAAAAAACCAAGGGCGGGAATCCTCCAAATTTCGTATTTTTGAGGTGTGTCCAAACCCAACAAAACCTGGAGGTTCCGATGCCCTTTACGTCAAAGATACGAGGATTTTATATTTCCTGTCAGCAGGAATTGTTTCCCCAGGTGGTGCAGCAGTATGGTCGGTTACCGAAGCGGTACCAGATGCTGCTATATGTGTTCGAGATGATCAGGGTAGAGGATTTTCTTTCCCGCCCTGCGTTGCGTGCGAGGGGGCGTCCGTTGGCCCATCGCGCTTCGCTTGCTCGGTCGTTTATCGCCAAAATGGTGTTGAATATTCAAACAACATCCGCGTTGCGGGAGCGCCTTCTTTCGGACCAGACCCTTCGGTCGCTGTGTGGTTGGTCCTGTCCGCGTGATGTCCCGAGTGAATCGACGTTTTCCCGTGTATTCAAGGAATTTTCGGATGCAGAGTTACCAACTCGGATCCATGCGTCCTTGATTGAAAACGGCTATCAGGAGCAACTGGTGGGGCATATTTCCCGAGATTCCACCGCCATTGAAGCGCGTTTGGTGCCGAAGAAAAAGAAGTCTGACGCTGTAAAACGCAAGCGTGGGCGTCCAAAGAAGGGAGAAGAACGTCCCAAGGAGGTCAAACGACTGGAACGCCAGCGTACCATGAGCTTGGGGGAGATGGTCGATGATTTGCCGAAAGAGTGTACCGTAGGGTCGAAGCGCAATGCGAAAGGGTATCAGCAATCCTGGACGGGATATAAGTTGCACATGGACGTTGCGGATGGCGGGGTTCCGATCAGTTGTCTGGTCACTTCAGCATCTCTGCATGATAGTCAAGCCGCGCTTCCATTGGCGAACATGACGCAGCAACGAGTGACCTATTGCTACGATCTCATGGATAGCGCCTACGATGCGAAGCACATTCATGCCCACAGTCGTACCTCGGGGCATGTGCCCATCATTGATCCGAATCCTCGGAATCGAAAGGCAGAGCATCTCTGTGAGAAGAAGGCACAGCGGATGGCAGGGTATACACCAGCAGAGCGTGTGCGCTACCGCGAACGTTCCACGGTAGAACGAGCCTTTGGACGCCTCAAAGACGAATTTGGCGCACGGCATGTCCGCGTGCGGGGACATCAGAAGGTGATGTGCCACCTGATGTTCGCCGTGATCGTGCTCACGGTAGATCAATTGCTACGGATGGTCCAATAAACTGGACCATTTCGTGCCAGCAGGAAGAATTCAGGCACCCTGAACTACAGATGCCCTGGCAGCGGTGTGGAAAATCTGCACAGATTCTCGACAAAATTGACCCCAGTGAGGCCGCATTGGAGGCAAGCCACTGACAGATTCGTGAACCGTACAGAACCTGTATCCATCATCCACACAGTTTACGTAAATTGAACCAGATTTATGCTTCAATGTACCCTCAGAACCCGTTGAATAAAAGAGTTTTGCAAGAAGCTCTCTTACATTTTGTTATACTTTCGGGCGGATCGCCACAGGGAAGATAGTCTCGAGCAAATGCGCGAAATAACGAAAACCTGATCGAAAATGTCACAAAAACATAATGTAACGATGCTTGGAACCGGCCTGATAGGGCTGTTCTATACGATGACACTTCATGGGCAGCGGGGGCGTGATCGTGTCAGTTGCGTGTACTCACGTGATGCGGATCGTGCTCAGAGATTTGCCGCAGAATGGGAGATTGGCCATGCCGTAACAGATATGGCCGAAGCGATTCATCACCCATCCAGTGATGTTGTCGTTATCGGCCTGCCGAATCACTTGCATGAGGAGGCAATCCGGCTCTGTGCAGAAGCAAATAAGGCAGTACTCTGCACAAAGCCATTGGCACGTACTGCTGCAGAAGCAAAACGCATTCTGGATATCGTTGATTCGAGTGGAATCTTTGCGGGATACTTGGAAGATCTTGTCTATACACCGAAAACACTCAAAGCACTGGACTCTGTCCGTAGCGGTGCCCTAGGGGAAATACTTTGGACACGTTCACGAGAAACTCACAGCGGTCCACATAGCAGTTGGTTCTGGGATGTAGAGCAAGCCGGTGGTGGAGCGATTGTTGATTTAGGCTGTCACTGCATCGAAATTATTCGCAGCTTTATTGGAAAAGATATTCGCCCCGTGGAGGTGAGTTGCTGGGCCGATACACTCGTCCATCCCATTAAGGCGGAAGATAACGGTATTGCTCTGATTCGCTTTGAGAATGGTGCGATAGGGCAGTTTGAAGTCAGTTGGTCGTTTAGAGGGGGGATGGATTTACGAGACGAGGTCGCAGGTACGGAAGGAACGATCTGGCTGAATCACTTTTTGAGAACTGGCTTTGAAATGTTCTCCAGCGGGGCTGGTGGCTATGTTGCAGAAAAAGCAGAGCAGGAATCAGGGTGGTTATTTCCGGTGGGGGATGAAGTGCATGAACTAGGCTATACAGACATGTTCACAGACATGTTTGATGCCATGGATGAAGGTCGTGAGCCCAGAGAAACCTTTTATGACGGGTATGTCGTCAATGCAGTCATTGATGCATGCTACCGTTCTGCGAAGTCTAAAAAATGGGAACCTGTTGAATTGGACGACTGGCGTGGGCGCACGAATGTTGAGCGTATTCAAGGATTAAAAGAAACGATAGATGGATTGGAGCTGGTCAAGCGAGAACGGTTACCGGATGGCAAGGTGAAGCTTATTTTGAAAAACCCGGATTCCGGGGAAGTAATACAGCGATTCGTTGATGAAAATGATTGAGCCGCTGCAGAAAGATGAGGTGCTCCTGGCCGATATTCGTGACAGTATCGTACCATCGGGGCAGTGGCGCATGTGGTGGCTCGGTCAGAGCGGATTTTTGATTAAATGGGAAGGTCGGTACTGCCTATTGGACCCGTATCTGTCAGATTCCCTGACCACGAAATACGCCGATACGGATAAGCCGCATGTCCGTATGACCGAGCGTGTTCTGGCCCCTGATCGTCTTGATTTTGTAGATGTAGTCACGTCCAGTCATAATCACACAGATCATTTGGATGGCGAGACACTCAGGCCGCTGGCTCGGGTGAACCAGAATTTAGCCATGATTATTCCAGAGGCAAACCGATCATTTGTTGCGAAGCGGCTACAATGTGATTCTGTCTGGCCGGTAGGGATGACAGATGGTTCCCAATGCGAAGTGATGGGATTTGAGTTTTTCGGGATTCCCGCTGCTCACGAAGATTTGGAAACCGATGAGTTTGGGCAACATCGATTTATGGGATACATCATTTCTTTCGGAGATTGGAGCGTATATCATAGCGGAGATACACTCCTCTACGAAGGGATGGTTGAGCGTCTGAAGCCATGGAATGTAGATGTTGCGCTCTTGCCCATTAACGGACGCGATCCTTCCCGCCGGGTTGCAGGCAACCTGAACGGGGCGCAAGCAGCAAAATTGGCAAAAGATATTGGGGCCCGGCTCGTGATTCCATGTCACTATGACATGTTTACATTCAATACGGCCTCCCCCGATGGATTCATTGCCGCGTGTAGTGAATTAAACCAACATTACTGTGTGATGCAAAACGGAGAAGGTCTGGACGGTAAGTCACTCAAGGCCTCGCTGTAATTCTTCGTATCCAACGACGAGGAGATTTATGCTCAAGGGTAGTAAAACATACACTCAGGTATGTAGGAGCACTTTAATCCACTCCGGCTCTAGCTGCTGATGTAATTGGGAAAAGGCTTCGGGGCCTTTTTCGAGCGGCAGGGTTGCACTTATGAGCGGGGATGGATCCAGCTTTTTCCGGGATACAAGATCAATGATTTCGTCGTACTCTCCCGCATTCGCATAAGTCCCGGTCAAAGTCAGCTCCTTTGCGACAACGCGTTGGACATCAACCGGAGGGTGTTGGGCCGTATTCCCAACAAGTACAATGCATCCACCCGATTTCGTGTGGTGGATAGCTTTGGCAACAGTTGATGCGGCACCCACGGCCTCAAAGGTAATATCAGCTTCCATGGTTCGTGTATTTTCCTCTGGATCAAACACTTGGTCAGCACCGAGTTGGAGCGCCATATTTTTTCGATTCTTATGAGGTTCCATGACGAGAATTTCATTCGGCTTCTGTAATCGTACAGAGAGCAGAATACTTAGACCGATCATTCCTGCGCCAATAATCAAAACCCGGCTATTTTGGATATTGCCGCCCCTGCGGGTAGCATGCAATCCAACGGAAAGCGGCTCGAACAGGGCTGCAATGCTGAGTGGTAATCCTTCTGGAATCCGTCTGAGCACATGGGCAGGTACGCAAACAAAGTCTGCCATTGCGCCGTCACGCCGAAAACGAGGGGTGTTCACCCCAAATACGGTTCGTTGAGGACAGCGGTTCACCCGGTCGGAAGCACATTCGGGGCACGCATTGCACCCAATCGTAGAATCAAAGCAAACTTCCTCATCCGCATAAAATCCATTTGAAGATTTGGCAACTCGGCCAGATGCTTCATGTCCCATAATGAGTGGGGGAAGACGCCGACCAGTTGTGCCGGTGTATCCGTGCACATCGGATCCGCAAATACCGACCGAGTCAATTTGTACAAGCACCTCGTGGGGTAGCGGTTCGGGATCAGGTACACGTTGCACGCCAATCTGAAACGCCCCTGTATAAACAAGCGCACGCATGGACCAGGGAGTGGGTCAGTAGAGCAGTAATCACAAGCGGTGTGCACGGGCAACTTGGCGTGCCTCGCCAAGACCCTCGATACCAAGCTCGACAACATCTCCCGGTTTCAGATATCTCTGTGGGTTCAGTCCCAAGCCAACGCCGGCCGGTGTACCCGTAGAAATCACATCACCGGGCAAGAGCGTCATGAAATGACTCGTATAACTTATGACTTCCCATACATCAAAAATAAAATCGGAAGTTGAGCTGTTCTGCAGCATGGTCCCATTGACCGACAACCATAGCTTGAGGTTATTGGGGTCCAGAATCTCGTCGGCGGTTGCAAGGAAGGGGCCTAATGGTGCAAAGGTATCAAAACTCTTTCCCTTAACCCACTGACCACCACGCTCCAACTGACTCTCTCGCTCACTGTAGTCGTTGTGCAGCACATAGCCTGCGATGTAATTTGAAGCTTGTTCGGCAGTAACGTAGCTGGCACGTTTCCCAATGACCACGGCTAATTCAACCTCCCAGTCAGTTTTGTTGCCGGGGATGATCAGGTCATCATAAGGGCCGCAGATGGCGGAGCTCGCCTTAAAAAACAGGACCGGCTCTGGAGGGGGATCCATACCGCTCTCTTTGGCATGTAGCGCATAATTCAGTCCCACACAAACAATCTTTGAGGGACGGGCAATAGGGGGGCCCATCCGTGAGTCAGTATCCAGTTCCTGTTGTGATGTGTCTGCGTCAAACCACGCCCGCAGTCTGCCAAGTCCCCCTTGTTCGAAGAAGTGCTCGTCGTAGTCATCTACGACCGGAGTAGTGTCAATGCGCCGGCCGTCATCCAGGAGCAGTCCGGGTTTTTCTTGGCCATTGGGACCAATACGAATGAGTTTCACGGTACAGTAAGGTTAGGGTTGTAATGTGAAGGCGCCGCCATCCATGGGAAGCGAAGCGCCGGTCAGAAATGCACTTTCATCGGAAGCAAGATAACAGATCAATGCGGCAACTTCCTCAGGTGTGGCCATACGCTCCAAGGGTTGGGCCTTGGACAGTCGGCTGAACATCTCGTCCTTTGTATCGGGATAATATTTTTCGAGGTATGCATCGACGAACGGGGTATGTACGCGTGCGGGTGCAACGCTATTGCAGCGTATACCATCCTCTAAACTGTCTACAGCTATGCTGCGAGTCATAGCGGCAACGGCTCCTTTACTTGCAGAGTATGCAAACCGGTCAGGAATCCCGACAGTAGCTACAATTGAGGAGAGGTTAATGATACTTCCGCCGCCCGATCTTTTCATGTGGGGTAAAGCTGCACGCGAGCAGTAATAGATGCTCTTGACATTGATCGTATACATGCGGTCCATATCCTCCTCCGTTGCTGCATCAAGTTTGCCAATATGGCCTGCTCCGGCATTGTTTACGAGGATGTCCAGTCGACCCTGGTTACGTGCAATTTCGTCTATGGTGCTCGTCACAGCACTTGCATCGGTAACATCGCAGCGGAGCGCTTCACAGCGTTTACCGATTTCCTGTGCAACCCTGAATGCATTTAGTATATCAACATCAAGCACGTACACCATTGCACCCTGCTGTACGAATGCGCGACAGGTAGCTTCCCCAATTCCCTTGGCGCCACCGGTCACAATAGCTATTTTCGATCTAAGACTAAACATGATTCGACTGGTAATAGCAGAGAATTCCCCATCAAATGGAGGACGTTAACGGCAGCACCTATGTGTTTTTTGATCCTTCACGTCACTTTTCAAGAAGATATTCTTCCGGCAATGGGAAACGAGAGGTTTCTGGTTGCCAAAAGATAGTCACAATCCACCAGCGCCCCCCCATTTGCACTAACTGGATACTGTTGATTCCCCGAGAAAAAGGAGGCTCATCCATAGACCGGTAGGATTCATACGTACTGAAGCGGTGCACCATGTTGCCGAACTGCTCTGACGTGTGACTCACTTCGACTTCAAAGAAGGGGTTCTCGTCAAGATAGGCTCCCACCTCTTCCTTGTACTCCTCAGGTGTCCAGGTGCGATATAAATCTTCTCCCGCTTCGTTGGATCCGATTGCAATCAGTCGGGCTTCCGGGATGAATAGAGTATCCCACCGCTCCCAATCAGGTATTTGCCCGCCAGGAGTAGAGATCACATCATATAGAGCTTGTACGATCATATCAGGACTCTCGACATACTGGGGGCTTTGTCTTAGAAGATGCTTGACTTCTTCGAGACTTCCATCATTTGGAGCGGGCTCAATGCCAATTACAGCGCACAGCAATTCGTAGACATGAATGAGCGAGAAGCCGTCAACGTTCAGGTTCTGCTTAAACTGTGGCCCATGTGCAATAAAGGCTGCATGCATAGACGGCAGGGCCGGGTCATAGCCATGAGTGCCACCAGAATAATAGTTCGGGTTACGTTCAAAAAGTTGTGTGCTTGACATCTGCCATCCTTCATCTGCGATTCCGATCAGATCTGGAATGCGATCATTACCGCTATAGTGCCACTTTGCGGGTATATTGTCACGCGTAAACCAGCGCACATGTGACATTTGATTCAGCGCGCTCAGTAAAGTATCCAGTTGAGTTGAATCTTTTAGATTAAAAAAGCCTAGCGCATTCAGCCCACCGATCATGTATACATCATCGAGATTGATATAGTCATCAACCAGTTCCACCCGTTCGCTTGAGGTTTCCGCCATGCCGTGATCCCCCAGTACAACGATGTTAGTGTTTTCATAAAGGCCCGTGTCCTGGAGACGTGCAAGCAGGTTTCCGATTTGTTGATCAACCTCTTTGAGGGTTTCGCGGATTTCCTTGGACTTGGGGCCGGTTCGATGTCCCTGTGTATCAACTGTGCTGAAATAGGTTGTAATCAGGGCAGGGCGGGGCGTACGCTTTACAGCCGCCATGACCGAGTCTATTCGCACATCATGGGGGAGATCATGATCGTACTCCATCCAGTAAGTTGGTTGGGTTCCCTGGATCGAATCGGCATCAGAGCCCACCCAGAAATAGGTCGCACTCGTGTGGCCGTGTTTCTGAACCGTTATCCAGAGAGGTTCACCCCCCCACCAGTCTGATTTTATGATCGCATCCCGGTCACCGATCCGAAAAGACCCCAGTCCAGGATCATACATTGAATTATTGATAATGCCGTGATTTGCAGGGTACAATCCTGTAATGATGCTGTAATGGTTGGGAAAGGTTTTCGATGGGAAAACCGGCTCTAGATATTCTGCATGAACCCCTTTACCAGCTAGTTCATGCAGATGAGGAGTATCCTCAGGTGTGATATAATCTGCCCGAAGCCCATCAATGGAGATCAGGATCACAGTACGCGGTTCTTCATCAGTACCGTGCTTCAGAACATCTGGGTGATTCGCGCCAGAAATAAAAAAGAGAGCAATCAACCAGAATGAATTTCGAAGTGTCATGAACGATCAGCAAAGATGTAATAACAGATGAGTCCCAAAAGAGGAGCACACGCAATAAAGAAAATCCAAATGAGCTTTCCGCCAATGCTGCGAGAACTGTTAGCAATTTCAACAATGGCAATCACATCCAGGACGAGAATGATTATACCACAAACGGAGAGGCTCTCCCATGAACGGGCCATATTAAGGAGTTCAAGCTCGCATCCTGCAATGAAGATTGTGCAGAGGGCCAACAAGTAGCCAGGAATTACTCGGTAAGTCATGTTCATAAGATAAAGGTTATACACAATTCTCTACGCATAAATTTGATGTGTGATGCACGAAATGACTACTAATTCGTTTCATTTGGGCGACTGTTGATTTGTATGGCATAGAATGCGCATTGGCTCTATTGAACTTGGAAAGCGGCCGCTCCTGTTGGCCCCCATGGAGGATGTTTCCGATCCTCCGTTCCGAGCACTGTGTAAGCGCTACGGTGCAGATGTTGTCTATACCGAGTTTATCTCATCGGGTGGATTAGTACACGAGGCGGAAGATTCTCTGATGAAGCTGGATATTCGAGACAACGAGCGTCCAGTAGGCATTCAGATCTTCGGTGGTGATATTGATCAGGTCAAATCAGCCACCGATATTGTAGATCGGGTTCAGCCAGACATTATTGACATCAATTTTGGCTGCCCGGTACGCAAAGTGGTATGCAAGGAGGCGGGTGCCGGCATCTTGCGCAACCTGCCAAAGATGGAAAAGATTACGCGTACCGTTGTCGAGGCCACGGATCGGCCGGTTACCGTGAAGACCCGCCTTGGTTGGGATGACGGTAGTATAGATATTGTCAACGTAGCCCGCATGCTAGAGGAGTGTGGGATTCAGGCACTTGCGGTACATGCAAGGACGAGAAAACAAATGTATAGTGGAGCAGCACGGTGGCATTATCTTCGAAAAATTCGTGAAGAGGGGCTTCAACGAATCCCACTCATTGGGAATGGGGATGCCCTGAAGCCGGAATCCGTCCTGCAAATGTTTGAAGAGACAGGTGTAGATGCCGTCATGATCGGGCGCGGTACGATTGGGAATCCTTGGATTTTTAAGCGAGCGAAGGCATTTATCGAAGAAGAAATCAACCTTCCGCCTCCATCCTGGACCGAACGCATCAGCGTGGTTGCAGAGCATCTTACGCTGAAGTGTGACTGGCTTGGAGAACGAAGAGGGGTCAGGGAGATGCGCCGCATGTATGGAGGCTATTTCAAAGGGTTCAGGAATGCAAGCAAGCTTCGAATGCGCCTCATGAAAGCAGAGACCATGGAGGAGGTGCTCTCTGTTCTCGACGGAACTCAGGAAGTGGAGCCGGAGGTGATCCGACTGAATCCACTAAGCAATCTGACGATACTTCATAATCCAGATCACAAGGTAGTCCAAGGCAATCACCGAGCCCAGTACTACCGCCAAAAGCGGCAGCGCAAGCCACTGATCAAAAATCACCAGCCCACCGATCGCCCCAAGCGCGCCACCAAGGTACTTGATATAGATTAGCTGGTCATTTGAAGTACGCTTAATCAGATTCTCAAACCGGCGCTCATCGTATTCACGCAGATTTTTTGAGACCATCTCATAAATATCAAGTGTGCCGACAAAGGAGACGATCACTTTTGTTAGCCATAGCTCAATGTCGTCTGCACGTTCGGCAACCTTTCCTGGAAGCGTCTGAAAGGCTGTTGCAAGTTCATCTACAATCAGGTCTACGGTTACGGGTAACTCATCAATCGCTTCCTGAATCTGTCGTTGGAGACCCTCACGGTTGAGCATTTGATAGACCTTGACCGCCATCCCGGCAAATCCTTTCTTTGCGGCCGAATCAATCATTTCCATAACGATCGAGGTGATTTTTTCTTTGAGTTCGGGACTTTCGAGTTTTTCTGCTAGATATTGGCTGGCCAAGGCTTTGATTTCTTGTTGAAACTTTTCATCTGAAAGAAGTCCCTCCGTCACCTGCAGGGCCATCTCCCGGTATTTGGGAACCACCCCACTGAGATGGATTCGTTCCAGGATGACTTCCTCGCTGATCAGGTCCTTGCTGATTGCAAGGGCAATCAGGTCTGCCACCCGATCCCGAGATGCCGGAATAATTCCCTGCCCCAACAGGGGTCGACGTTTCCGCGGATGGAACAGCATGGTAATGGCCAACCAGTTCGTAAAGAACCCAATCAGCCCAGCGGCTGAAACCGTCACCATTAATCCCTCCAGTTCAAGTATGCGGCTAAATGGTGGGAACCCGAGCCCAGAATAATGGGCGAGAATCGAGGTCTGCTCACCCTGAGAGAGGATATAGATGCCGTTGTGATCTAGTAAGAGGCTAAGCCCGGTAAAGTCCCAAATGAATGAAAGGATAAACAGAACCAGCAGTACCCATGGGATCAAGCGAATCAGAGACAATCCAAATCCGTGCTTAGGGGTTTTGCTCCTGCGTGATTGTGATGCTGTTGTTGATGCGTAGTTGCCAGGCCAGTGACGCCCAATGTAATCACTGATGACCTCCTTCAGATTCGTCCCGGGTACATGATCAGATGCTGCCATGGCTCGGATTATATGGGAGCCGCAAGCCCCAATCGGTCTGCATGTTTACACATGCCGGCGACCACATTGGAAATGTGCTGGGACAGTTCAATGCCCAATTCTTCGGCACCCTGTTGAATATCTGCCCGGCTGACTGCTGCTGCAAACGCCTTATCCTTCAATTTTTTGCGGACACTCTTTGGAGCCATCCCCTCAAGACGTGTAGGTCGAACATAGGCAACTGCTGTAATGAAACCAGCCAGTTCATCTACGGCGAAAAGGGTTTTTGCCAGAAGGGTCGTTCGTGGAGTCCCGGTATAGGGAGCATGGCCAAGGATTGCCTCAATGATGGATTCAGGGTATCCTTTTTCCCGAAGTAGCGACGTACCTATGTAAGGGTGTTCCTCAGGTGTCGGGTGACGTTCATAATCCATATCATGCAGCAGACCGGTAATTCGCCAGAGCGTGACATCTTCATCAAAGAGCTCTGCATAAGCTTCCATCGCAGCCTCGACTGCATACGCATGTCTTCGAAGGCTGTCGGAGGTTGTCCATTCATGAAAAAGCTCGAGAGCTTCGTCGTACGTAGGCATTGAATTAAAAGAAATCGATCAGTTTCAAGTGTTCGAGGTATTGGCGGGGATCTTCTTCAAAGGTTTCCAGGATCCGTCTCAAGGCCGCTGAGGCTCCATGCAATTCAAGGTATAGGGAGTCATCCGTCGCGAGTTTCCCCAGTGTACCTTGGCCCTGGTTGATGGAAGAGATCAGGATATTGAGTTCATTGGTTGTGATTTCTAGGATATCCAGGTTGTCCGACAGCTGCTCCATCACCTCATTGAGTTCCGCTGCAGTAGCTCCAAGGGAATCCTCCGTGAATGACTCTGCCGTGTTGACTAGGTTTTCAATCCCCTGGAGGACCGATTGCAGGCTTCCCTGCTCTGCCAGAAGGATGGAGTGGAAGGCTTCCGCCGAACTCCGAATGGAGGTCAGAGTCTGCTGCATTTGGCCTTCCGGGCCAGCCAACAGTTCGGTTGCTGCGCTAATTGCTTGGCTAGAGCCTGCGAGCACCGTATCAACGCGATTCAGGACCGAGGGAGTACGGTTGGCAAGGTCCGCCAGGATATCTGACTGTACAGAAGAGGGAATCAGTGAACCGGGTTCATATGCAGGGGCATCTGGGGGGCCAAGCGACAGATTTAACTGTACACTGCTCACAAAACCGAATCCACCGGCAGACGCAGTGGTTCCCTCTGTCAAGGTCACATCATCCTGTACAGAAAATGAGATGTGCGCCCCCGCGAGAGTAAGCTGCACTTCCGTGATTGAGCCCACTCCCACACCATTGACAGCAACGATATTTCCGGGGACCAATCCGTTTGAGTTCGTGAGTTCTGTATGGTAGATCGGAGCCTGTCCAAAGATTGGAAGATCTTTAAAGAATCGTATCCCTACATAGAATATGATCCCGGCAAGGACGACGGTCAGCCCTATTTTCAATTCGTTGGGTAGCTTCACTTGATTATTGGTTGTTGGATGAATGGTGAGGTCCAATCACATACTCATTGGCTTTCACGAATGAACGAAGCGTTACGTCGGAGCTCTCTTGTAGCTGCTCAATTGTCCCATTCCAATGCATACGTGTATCATGGATGAAAGCTACACAGTCGGCGATTTGTAGCACTGAGTGCATGTCATGGGTAACCACGATACTGGTAATTTCGAGATGATCGGCAAGCCCTTTGATCAGTTCGTTAATTGTATTGGAGGTTTCTGGATCTAGCCCACTGGTCGGCTCATCGTAGATGATATATCTGGGGCGCAGCGCAATTGCGCGTGCAAGCGCAATCCGTTTTCGCATTCCACCAGACAATTCATCCGTCTTTTTTGAGCCAATATTCGAGAGTCGCACCAGATCAAGACATTTTTGCACTTCACGACGGATATCCTTGTCTGTCTTTGTAGTAAAGGTTCTAAGCGGGAAGGCCACATTCTCAAATGCATCCAACGAGTCAAAAAGTGCTCCGCCCTGGAAAAGAACTCCGAATTGTCTCCGAACCTTGCGGAGTTTTGGGTAACTGATTTTTCCAATATCGATCTCGTCAACCAAAATTCTTCCACGGTCAGGGCGCAGGAGTCCAATCAAGTGCTTCATGAGAACACTCTTTCCTGAGCCGCTTTGACCGATGATCGCCTGCGTACTGCCCTCATGAATATCCAGGGAGACATCTTGAAGTACCGCACGACCGGAAAAAGATTTGCAGATGTTCTGTACTTGGATCATACACTCGAAAAGGGCTAGTTGTCGGGTCAGCTTACAGAAGAAGGACGGCAAGAATGAGATCTGCAACCAAAATAAGGACACAACTCATCACGGCAGCGCGTGTCGTACTGCGACCAACTCCGTCCGCCCCGCCGTTAGTATAATACCCGATGTAGCAGGATACGGCTGTAATCAGAAACCCAAAAACAAATGCTTTGATCAGCCCAAAATAGGGACCGAAAAAATTCCAGTGCTCACGAGCTCCTTGAATAAATTCTCCCGTAGACACAACTCCCGTCAGTTCTGCAGCTGCAATTCCCCCGAAGACGCCGACTAGACAGGCTGCAATGTATAAAACGGGAACCATCACGATCCCGGCCAGAACACGTGGAACGATAAGATATCCAACGGAATTAAGGCCCATGGCTTCCAAGGCATCAATCTGTTCTGTAACCCGCATGGTCCCAAGCTCCGCCGCAATACGTGCACCAACGCGCCCGGAAAGGATAAATCCTGTGACGACTGCTCCGAGTTCCATCGTGAGCGATGGAACCACCACCGCACCGATAATCTTGGGAGGTATGAGGGGAGAAACCAGCTGATAAGCTGTTTGAACCGTTGTAACGGCCCCAGAGAACGCCGCTGCCAATGCAACAATAGGAATCGAATCAATTCCAATTCGGGCCAACTGAATCAGGAAATTTTGCCAGTAGGTTCTCATCTCACGCAACGACAGGAAGGCCGATGACATGAGTATCGTAAAGCGACCAATATCAAAGAATGGCTGGGTAATTCGCAGAACAATTGGTGACATCATAATGGCAGAAAACTGTAGAGTTAATCAATTTTGGGGTTGTTATTTCTGGCCTAGATATGATCCCCCCAATCTGGCATAATTTCACGTAGTCAAGAGTTACTGCACGTAAGAAGAGGAGCTGATCAGCGTCCGAAATCCATTCCCGAATCCCGTTCCCCTGCGTCACGGAGTTGCCCTAGGGGTTGAGTAGAGATTTCCTGATCAAGGCTCTTCTTTGTAACTATGGTCGAGGATCTCTGCTCTTGACTCTGACCGATCAACTTAGATGGCATTTCTTTTTCCTGGATATGGGCGTAATTGGACACTAGCCAATCATGCATTGAGGGGATCGGGACAGCATAACGCCCATCCCGCTCATCAATGATTCCCTTTTCTTCTGCGCGACGAAATATCTCCTGCGCTTTGTCTGCACCGTGATCCTGTGCCAGAGACATCATGATATCTTCTAACTCCAAACTTTCTCCATACGAAACATTCGTGAACAATTTCGCGAAGCTACGGCGCTGTTGTATGCTAAAACCTTCCGCCCGTTGCTTGTAATACGCAGCCCGCCTCGCACGCCCTGTCTCCAAGACTGTAGCCAACCCCTCAGCGGTCATCGCCCTTTTGTCTGCGCACAGTTGTTTCAGAGCGGGTTTCACATACGATAAGATGTGCTGAGGCCATCCGTGGGTTTCTTTGGCAATGGCATCAATCCATGTAGTTGTATCTCCCGTCGCTTTACCATCTTTCGTGAGCCAGTCGTATAGAACCGCACGTTCCGCTTCCTTTCCTAATGCTCCCAGTTCCACACGAGCATCCCCCTCAAACCTTGAAATCCCAAACGACTCGAAAGCCTTTGTCGTTGGTCCCAGTCCCGCTGCCAGAAGTATGACAGGTTTATCTAGCTTGCCATTATGGATGGCGTTGAGTATACTGCTGGCAGTGTGAGCTTGGTCTGGGGGGAGTGTATCCTTTTTCCCCAATATCTGTGCTTCATCTAAGGTGAGCAGCAACGGAGTTCTCCCTTTTCGAAGGAGCTTTTGCATTGTCTGGGGAAATCGTCCAGCTTTGATTTCGGCCTGTCCAAAGCTAAAAAATCTGATACCTGCAGATCCGCCTTCGACTTTAAAGTTTCTCCGTGGTTTAAGGGACTGTTGTAATTCGTTTGGATTCCAAAGGGCAGGTGGGGCAATGTCCACGATTTTCCATCTACTACCTTGTGCCAGACTTGCACATTCAGCGAGTAGAGCGGTCTTCCCTGCACCGGGAGGACCTTGAATCAGAAAGGTTGTGCCGGAGTCCGCCTGAGTAGCACGCTCTACAAGTTCACTGAAATCCCGCAATATCTGCTTCCTGCCATGAAAATACTTCGCGGGGCCACGGTCAAACGCTGCGGTTACTGGGCCGGGTCTCCGGGATTTACGCATGGTTCTGCCACATTCAGGTGATCAGGAAGGCATCCGCTATTCACGAACATCACGCGATCTTGTTCCTTCGGATTGATTGATTCCGCTTTAGGAACCTAACACAAGACACAACAAAATCCATACCCTGAAATTCCCACACATAACGACCAACTGTCCAGTCTCCAGGATTGAACTCAAGATGAGAGATCATTCTAATGTCGAGAAGATCACTCAAATAATCCCCAGCTCAATAACGATTCCTTTGGATGGATCGTAGGTCTCGTCAACATACAGTACTTCAAAAACGTTAAGAGTTACTCCAGTCGCAAGTACTCGGGGATAGCTATATTGCAGGGCAAATAATTTGAAAGAATGGCCAAGACAAAAACAAGGTATCACTGCCAGGAGTGCGGATATTCGTCCCCCAAGTGGCTGGGGAAATGCCCTGGATGCAATTTCTGGGATACCATGGTGGAGGAGAAGGGAACCGGTCGCCGCCATATAGCGACTCATGTGGTGATCCCACAGCCCATTGATGAGGTAGAGATCGGGGAGATGCCTCGAATCGTCACGGGCTCTCAGGAGCTGGACCGTCTCATGGGAGGAGGGATTATGCGAGGATCGATCGCACTGGTAGCCGGTGATCCAGGGATCGGTAAGTCCACACTTATGACAGAACTGGGCCGTTATCTGGATCCCCTTACCGTCCTTTATGTATCCGGTGAAGAATCTGCCAGACAGGTGAAACTTCGTGCTCAGCGCTTGGATGCTGCTACGCAGAACGTGCTTCTGCTGGCCGAAACAAATACAGAAGCAATCCTGAGGGCGATTGAGGATTCGGTGCCAGATGTTATCGTCATTGATTCAATTCAGACGCTATATGATCCAGATGTCTCCAGTGCCCCCGGCAGCGTCGCCCAGATTCGTGAGAGTGCAGCTGCATTGATGCAACTCACCAAGAAAATGAATGCGGCGACCTTTCTGGTGGGACATGTTACCCGGTCAGGCTCAATTGCAGGTCCGCGTGTGCTGGAACATCTGGTGGATACAGTGCTCTATTTTGAAGGAGACCAAAACCACGGATACCGCATCCTTCGTGCTGTAAAAAATCGATTTGGATCAACCAATGAAATCGGGGTTTTCGAAATGACGAGCGTCGGGCTCAAGGAAGTATTAAATCCCAGTGAGATCTTTCTGTCGGAACGCCAAAGCGGTGCCACAGGATCTTGTGTCATCTGTGCGATGGAAGGAACCCGACCCTTATTAATGGAGGTGCAGGCATTGGTGTCTCCCACGTCTTATGGCACTCCGCAGCGCACATCAACCGGTTTTGATCCAAAGCGACTCCAGTTACTGTTAGCTGTCCTGGAAAAGCGCGAAGGGCTGGTGTTGAGCGGTCAGGATGTATTTTTGAATGTCGCCGGTGGAATGCGCGCAGAAGAGCCGGCGGCAGATTTGGGGGTTGCTGTTGCAATCGCTTCATCTCTCCACGATATCCCTGCAGACCGGTGCGGGGTTCTGATTGGAGAGGTTGGGTTGGGGGGAGAGGTAAGGGGAGTCAGCCGACTGGAAATACGTCTCAGAGAGTGTGCTAAACTTGGATTTGAGATGGCAGTAGTGCCATCGCGGAGTCTCCAGGAATTTTCTCCACCAAACAATATCCGCACTGTAGGCGTGGAGAGCATCAGCGAGGTACTTGAACTGCTTCTGACCTGATCGCGGGCAATAACTCAAGATTCATATGCGTTAATGGGTGAGAGTGACTCCAGCGATATGTACAAATCCCGGCCTGACGATGAATTGCTGGCGGCCTACGTAGAGCGAGGGGACCAACTGGCTTTCCAGCAGCTTGTCAATCGCCACAAGGATCGTGTCTATGGCTTTATTGTCGGTATGGTTCATGATGCCGAGCTAGCCAATGATCTTTTTCAGGACACGTTCCTAAAGGTTGTTGATGTGATGCATCGACGTCGTGGGAGTTATACTCCACAGGGGCGATTTCTGGGTTGGACACTCATAATTGCACGGAACGTTGTGTATGATCATAAGCGAAGTCGGAATAAATGGAAGGATGTAGCAAGTGATGATGAAAACTACTGGGATCGTCTTCCTGATGACGCCAAGGCACCAGACGAAGAATTGTATCTCAAAGAGAGGAGTCAGTGGCTGGATGCCTGTATTGAATCACTTCCTCCCTCACAGCGGGAAGTCGTGTTATTGCGTCAGGATGGAGGATTAACATTCCGTGAAATCGCCGAGATCACAGATGTATCAATCAACACAGCACTCGGGCGTATGAGATACGCTCTCATTAATCTGCGGGCAATGATTGAGCGGCAATCTCAACGTTATGCCCCCAAGGTGGATCAGTTAGAGAACGGGCAGTTACCTGCCAAAGCATATGTCTAAAAAAAGAACAATAGATATTGACCAAAGGCTTCTTCTTCTCAGACATCTTTATGGTGAAGATGTCAGTACGAAGGAGCTGCAAGAGCTTCTTGAAGACCCTGAGAATCGGGCGGAATATGAAGAATTTAATCGTGTAAAGACGCAGTTGGAGAATCCCGCACTGCGAAGGCATGTGACTGTGCCGGAAGATGTAGTGGACCGGGTATTTGCATCAGCTGCCCGGCCTAGACCTCGTCGCTTTTGGAGCGGGCCTGTTCACCGACCAAAGCGGTTAACTTTAGTTGGTGGTGTATTTGCCGCGGCCGCATGTGTACTATTTCTGTTGTTTCTTCCTGGTCCACAAAACGAAATCCCCGAAGCGGAACCACCTTCTGCTTCAGAGGAACTGCAGTGGGATGATACACAGGACCGCATTGAGGTGCAGCAGGTACTCAGCGTTGTGCGTCAGCGCACCAGTCCCGACTTATGGGATGAATCCGCAGTTATGAAATTAGATTCGCTTCAATTAGACACAAGTCCATCTGGTGTTGGAACCGCCAGTACTACCCCTCAATAGCCATCAAAATCCAATGAAATTGATCATATCTACTCGTTGTCTGATACTCTTATTGATTGCACTCTTTGTGGGTGATGCTCAATCACAGTCCATCCGTGTTGAGCGTGTGGATGGGCAGCTAAGAGTGAATGGGGCGCCCATAGATGTTGGTGCTCTACCGGAGGAACTGGACTTAGGAGAGGTAGAATTCAGGTTGCAGTCGAGCGGGACCTTTCCAATGCGGATTGAAATCGACGGAGCCCGCTTTGAAGTCTGGCAGGATCGTGTTACGAAGGCGGATAAAAGTGGCCCTGTGAGCTTCAAGTTGGCCATCGGGCCGGATGGTACCTATACAACGATAGAATCTGGAGCGCCAGTTGTAGATGGTCTTGTAGAGATAGTGTCCGAACTGGTTACGGGAAAGGCTTCATCTGTCCCTACAATAGAGCATGCAATAGAGCATGTTATGGAAGTTCTTGTAAAACCTACTAGAGCTGCATCGGAGTCGCAATCTAAAATTGTTGCACAATTACCACGGGAGATGGCTACGACGGCTTCTAGGATGCAGGAGGCAACGAGAATGCTTGAATTCTCAGGTTACTTGTCAAACGTCCAGAATGCAAGCAGTGAGCTATTTGAATTACTGCAATATGAATGGCGGAAGGAGGCTGAGGTTGCAGAGATGGCCGGGCGGATTCGAACTCTTGACGATGGTGTGGAGCGTGATGAAGCGATCGAGCAGCTAAGAGTAAAGCTGGAGGAAATATTTTTTATGAAGCAGGAAAACCGGCGTATGGAGATACAACATCTGGAAATGGAGCTTGAAAGGATGGAAGGGCGGTTAAAGGAAAGATCCCGGGCTATGGATCGTCTAATAGATGCTCGCCTGGATGAACTGCTGAGAGCAAGGCAGTAAATACAGTGCGTCTAGGCAGAATAATCTATCGTTACTATACATAAAAACGAATTTTAGTCATGAAACAGTTCTTTGCATCGGCCTCAATTTTTTTGATGTCACTTCTGATGATAGCCCAGAATGCCGAAGCTCAGCGGGATTCCCTTCGTGTAGAGAAGGCGGAAGTCATCAGTGCAGATGGCGACACAGTGGTTGTAATTAAGACATTCCCAATGCGCGTAAACATAACCTCTCCAATGCGTGGAAGAGGGACGGTTGTCAGTTCAGAGGGTGACACACTGATTATTACAAGGAGATCCCCAAGGCGCGCATGGGATATGGTCGTACGAGGAAATATGCCATATCCCCTTCACGTAGGGGAGGAGGTGGTCGTTAGCGCAGATGGAGATACAATGATGGTTACGAAGAAACCCTCAAAGGGCGCATGGGATATAGTTGTACGAGGAAATAGGCCGTATCCTCTTGACATAGAAGAGGAGGTGATCGTTAGTGAAGATGGCGACACGATGATGGTTACGAAGAGATCCCCAAGGCGCGTGTGGGATATGGTTGTACGAGGAAATAGGCCGTATCCTCTTGACGTAGAGGAGGAGGTGGTCTTTAGCGTGGATGGCGATACAATGATAGTTACGAAAAGATCTCCAGAGCGCGGCCGAAGAGGAGACCGTGAGCGGGAAGTCGTTATAGAGCGGGAGATTGTTAACTCCGATGGAGATACGACGAGAGTAAGTGTCGTGAGGAGCGGAGACCGCCAGGTGAGACTACGTCGGTCCAGACCCGGACACCAGATGCGTCATAGGCTTCACAAAAGATCTGGATCTCGAAAACAAATGGGGGCACACGATGTGCGTCGGGAACATGGAGATTCAAGAGAATTGCGAGAGATGGAAACGGAAGCACGGCGATTAGCGCGGGAGTTACGTCAGGCGGATGAAGAAACCTATAGCGAAAAGGAGGAGATGCTCCGAGCACAACTCGAGAAGATATTTGACCACAAACAGGCCATGAAGATGAAGGAGCTCGATCAGAAACGCAGTGATATTGAAGAGCAGAGCAGGGTCATAGAAGAGCGTCAAAGCAACCGGGAAGCGATCATTAAAGATCGAATCAATCAGCTTCTTGGTCGCGGATCATCGTACCGCTGGTAATTCGTCTGTATCGAGGTCCGTACAGATCATACTCTCGCAGAGAAGATGATTCTCGAAGGGAAGTGATCGGATCTCTGCAATCAAGTATCCAGGAACGGAACTGTGGACAGAGTCAGATCGAATGTCCCGCATGGGGATAGCCCTTGCAGGGCATTCTGCATTTGTTTGCATGCCAGAGCATCAGCTTGTGGGGCAGGATATTGTGAACGCTCACACAAATTAAATAAATCCCTTTACTCAGAGAAATTTTCTTACTTTATGGCAACAATTGCGCTATCAGTTGTATGCAAGAGGGGCTATGCTATATAATATGCAATCATGTCTCGTGTGGGATGATTAGGTACTCATTCTCAAATGTAGTGTGGCAGACGGGGGGAAGAGATGGATTCCGAATGTGGCACTGACATAAAGGGTCGAAAACAATCATTGTTATGAATTCGATAGAGATACTTGAGCAAGCAATTCGAACAGTACCAGACTTTCCAAAGCCTGGGATTCATTTCAAGGACATCACCCCCATCTTGTCCAAGATGTCCCTCTTGAAGTTGGCAGTTGAGCAACTAGTTCTTCCATTCAAAGGGGAAAGTATTACGAAAGTGGTCGGAGTAGAATCTAGAGGATTCGTCATGGCCCCGATGATTGCACTTGAGCTGGGAGCCGGTTTTATTCCTGTTCGGAAGGAAGGGAGGTTGCCTCGCCAGACGTACAGTGTTTCCTACAATCTTGAATACGGTTCAGATACATTAGAAATGCACATCGATTCGATACGGCCAAGTGATCGGGTACTCATCCATGATGACGTACTTGCAACTGGCGGTACAGCATGTGCTGTAGAGGATCTAGTAGATCGAAGTGCAGGGGAAATCATAGGCCTTTCATTCCTGATAGAATTAGTGAAACTGGAGGGTAGAGCGAAGCTTAGGTACAAAGAGAAAGTACGTTCTGTGATCCAGATGTAAGGTGCCGGTTTTCCGGATGGCGTATCCGAAGCCTGAGTCGGGGGTGATGGGATGGGCCTGGATTATCGGATAGCGATGCAGGAGATCTCGATCAATGCTCCTCGGGGCAGCCCTGTGACCGCGACCGCTTCTCTGCTGGGTGGGATTTTTGTGAAGTAGCGGGAATAGACCTCATTCATATGCGCATAATCATCCATATCTTTCAGGAAGATTGTGCATCGGACGATATTCATATGACTCATTCCCGCACAGCGCAAGATGATCCCAATATTCTCTAAAACACGCTCTGTTTGCTCAACAATGCCCCCCTCAACCACACGTTCCGTTTCAGGGTCAAGTGCAATTTGACCTGAGCAGTAAAGTGTGTCTTCAATCAGAATCGCTTGGTTGTAGGGCCCGATTGATCCGGGTGCAAGTGGAGTAGTGATCGCTTCTCGGCGTCGGGTATAATCACGCGTACTCATGGCATGTAGAACATGATCTTATGTGCAGGTACCTGAGAGACAGAGGCGAGAGTCAAAATAATACTAAACCGGAAACTTACCAATCGTTATTCAAAATTGGGCCATCCTGCCGTGAAGTGCGTTACAAGCGACTGATGCAATAATAAGCAGAGATTATGAATTTTGGACTTAAAGGAAAGGCAGCCTTTATAGCTGGTGCCAGTAGTGGGTTGGGACTCGCTACCGCGATCGCACTAGCGCGTGAGGGTTGCGAGATAACCATATGCTCTCGCGATGAGGATAGGATCAACAGCGCGGCAGCATTAATCCTGAAAAACGACTGGGCTGACGCTGAGAAAATTTTTGCAACGGTGTGTGATGTGACTCAAGAATCGCAGGTGCGCCTTGCGATCCATAAATCCGTACAAAAATTTGGTCACCTGCATATTCTATTCACAAATGCTGGTGGGCCAAAGACAGGATTGATTGATGATTTCACTGAAGAGGACTGGAAGGATGGTATTGAGTTGAATTTATTGAGCACGATCAATTTGTGTCGTCATGCACTTCCGCATCTACGAAGGGCGGCACATGAGCACCAGCACGCCCGAATTCTGATGCTCACCTCAATCGCTGCGAAGCAGCCGATTGGCTCTCTTTATCTGTCCAATACTTCCAGGGCTGGTGTGCAAGGATTTGCCAAAACGCTATCTGAGGAAGTTGGGAAAGAAGGGATTACAGTCAATACGCTTCTGCCGGGTTTCACCAAGACCGAGCGCCTACAACATTTAGTAGACTACCTGATGGACCAGCAAGGAAAGACTAAGGAGGAGGTAGAAGAGGGATGGGCCATGCAAGCTTCTCTAAACCGTTTGGGAGAGCCTTGGGAGTTTGCGGCTGCAGCCACATTTTTGGCCAGCAAACAGGCTGGCTATATCACGGGCGTAGCGCTGCCCATTGACGGTGGATACTCCAAGCACGTACTGTAAGATGAAACCTAGAGTACTTGTTGCCATGAGCGGAGGAGTTGATTCTTCGGTCGCCGCCGTGCTTCTTCATAAGCAAGGGTACGAGGTGATCGGGCTCACCATGAAAACATGGGATTACAGTGGAAGTGCTCCCCGGCGCAGTAACAAAGAAGTTGGATGCTGTACGCTAGAGTCCATGAATGATGCGAGGCAGATTGCCTTGACCCATGGATTTACACACTTTATTGTTGATATTCGGGAAGAGTTTGGGGATTGGGTTATTGAGCGGTTTACGGAAGAATATCTGGCAGGGCGGACCCCAAACCCGTGTGTTCTTTGCAATACGCATATCAAGTGGGATGCACTGTTGCGGCGGGCAGATGATTTGGAGTGTCCACAAATCGCGACCGGTCACTATGCCCAAGTTCGCGAAGAGGAGGGGCGGTTTATATTGTCCTGCGGGTTAGATGAGAAAAAAGATCAGAGTTATGCACTCTGGGGGCTCCCACAGGAACAACTGGCCCGCACCATTTTCCCCCTTGGTCACTATGAAAAACCGAAGATTCGAGAGCTTGCGGTTGAGTTCGGACTGACGGGTGTGGCTCATAAGCCGGATTCTTATGAAATTTGCTTCATTCCAGACAATGATTACAGGCGTTTTTTACGTGATCGTGTACCTGGGCTGAATCAGCGGGTAAGTAATGGGCCAATTATTCTTTCGGATGGTACGGAAGTCGGGCGTCACAATGGATACCCATTCTATACCATTGGGCAGCGACATGGATTACATCTTGCACTTGGTTATCCAGTCTACGTCTCTGCAATTGATCCAGAGACCAATACAATCACCGTAGGGCCCCGTGAAGAATTATTCAAACAGACGTTAGTTGCAGACAAGATTAACCTTGTGAAGTACCCGTCAATCTCGAAGGAGCAACCTGCTATGGCCAAGATTCGCTATAATGATCCTGGGGCCCCTTGTCTGGTACAACAGACGGCGGCCGACGAGCTTCAGGTGTCGTTCATGGAGTCACGGGCGGCAATTACTCCAGGCCAGTCTGTCGTCGTGTATGAGGGAGAAGATCTACTGGCTGGTGGCTGGATCCAGCGTGTTTTTGAGGGGACGGAGAACATGGTGGCATCCCAAAACTGAGACGAATGCGATTGATCGTACTCATTCTTTTGACGACGCTGGGAGCGTCCTGCCAGACGAGTCATGTGCCCGATACTAACACAGAAACAGTTGAGCCAGAAAAAGAAGTCATGGGTAATGAGATTCGAGGGACCGGGAAGATTGTGTGGAATAATTTTGAGGGTGGATTTTTTGGTATTGTAGATCAAGGAGGTGCACGATATTATCCTCTTAATCCACTTGACGAAGAACTACAGGTAGATGGTACAGCCGTAAGGTATGTACTCAGTCTTAAGTCTGGCGTAATGACAACCGTGATGTGGGGGACGCCGGCATCGGTAGTCAGTATTGAAAAAATAAACCGTTGAGATAGGCTGGGTAAGAGCATTACGCTCTGCTTACCTGGAATACGCAGCGCCAGGGAAAGCACATATTTCGCAGTGCTTGGGCCATGAGGGCGTGTTCCGGTGAATAGCCGAATTACATTCCCCGGCTTCTGTGCCTGCCGGGAAAAACGTCGTGTTAAAGCGTCACCTCGGTGCCGAGTGTCATCTCACAGGCTCGTTTTTCCAAGAAGCTGGCCACTACGAGATCCTGGATCGCATTGCCCACGGACTTAAAAAAAGTGATTTCGGAATCATTGGTGCGACCTTGGATATGGCCGATCAGAACCTCTCCTAATTCCCCGTGAATATGTAACACGTCAAAATGTCCCTGTTGAATTGGTACGATAAGATCGCCAGCCTCTCTGAGGCATGCCTCGCGTTGATCTACAATCACCTTCGCTTGTGCTACTACGTCAGCAGGAATTTCCGTCATATCAGGTCGATAGGAGCCAATTCCATTAATATGTGTTCCCGGTGACAGATGTTGGGATGAAAAGACAGGGGTCATGGATGTTGTGGCAGTGCAGACGACATCCGCTTCGGCAAGCTCCCCCGGCTCCTTCGCTTTGGTCGCGGTGATGCCATGGCGGTGTTTTATTTTTTCTATGAACCTCTCTGTATTTTGGGGCGAGCGTCCAAAGACAATAATTTTTTTGATCGGACGTACAGTACAGATCGCCTCCACCTGGGTATATGCCTGAACTCCAGTACCAAAGATTGCCAAAACGGATGACGCTGGGCGCGCGAGGACTTCCGTAGCCAATCCCGCACCTGCACCTGTTCGAAGAGACGTAATAGATTCACCATCCATAAGAGCAAGGGGAGTGCCTGTTTGTGCATCGCTAAGAGTCACAATGGCATGGATAAAGGGGAGTCCGCGCTCAGGGTTTGCTGGACTTACATTCACTACCTTCAAGCCGATCTGCGAATGATTTGCAGAGTAGGCCGGCATGAACAGTGCACGCTCTCCACGCTCCCCAATCGGCATATTCATACGTATGGGTACATTTGCACGTCCAGAGGAAAGTGCCTCAAAGCCTTCGCGCATTAGGTCAATCGCTTCCCGCATAGATATTGCGGAAGCAATTTCTTTTCCTGAAAGTATTCGAAGTGTCGGCATGATGAATTTATCGGAGGAGAAATCCGTCTCGAAGGGGATCTTGAGGATCCAGGATAAATGTGTGTTGCCCCGTAATAAATGCGCGGCCTTCAATCTCGGGGATAATGGCTTTGTGTGGACCAAATCGAAGTTCCTCCGTAATCATTCCCGTGAAGGAACTGCCGATGATACTTTCAATGATAATCGGCTCATCAGGTGTGAGCTCTCCCCGTGCATGTAACAGCGCGAGTCGGCCACTCACCCCCGTTCCCGTAGGACTCCGGTCCACCTCACCATCTGCAAAAACGCAGACATGGCAACTGTGTGCATCCGATGATTTTGCGGCACCAACGAAGACGGTTCCGTACAAGAAGCCCAGATCCGGTTCGTAGGGATGGACAATGGGCAGGTCGACGATGATTGCCTGCTTAACCATCTTCCCCACACGAATCAGATCGCTATAGTGCTTGGGGCTTGTTTCCAAACCAACTTCCTCAGCCTCTATATACGCATAGTATGCACCGCCGAAGCCGAGATCGTACCGGATTCGTCCTATATCCGGCAGATCAACGAATTGGTCCATGGCATGTGCGTAGGAAGGGACATTTCTGAAGCGGACGGATTGCACTTGCCCAGCTTCAATGCGTGCCCATGCAGTCACTAATCCTGCCGGGGTATCGATCAGGACTTGTGGTTCAGGGTCTGATTTTGGGAGCATTCCTGTTTCGAGAACCACTTTTGTTACGGCAATGATCCCGTGGCCACACATCGTGCTATATCCTTCGTTGTGAAGGAAAAGCACTCCAAAATCGGCATTCTCATGAACCGGCTCTGTGATCAGGCATCCATACATATCTGCGTGTCCTCGGGGCTCCCACAGCAGCGCAGTCCGCAGCGCATCGTGATGAGTTTGCAATTCGTTCCGGCGCGCCAATAGCGTATCACCTGCGGGTTGAGGATAGCCTGCTAGGATTACGCGTAAGGGTTCGCCTTCTGTATGTGCATCAATGCATCTGATAGTAAGTCCATCGGGGCGCCAGTTATCAACTGTATGAATAGGAAGCGTCATAGAATCTTCTCAATCTGCGCGTTCTCCTCATCCAACAGAAAACTTCCCCAACCGGTCCAGCAGCTAGTAGACAATATCTCGAAATATGCAGGAAGAAGTAGTCGCAGCAGTGGACAAAGCCAATCAGGAGTAAGCGCTCAGTACCTGGTCAAGGTAAGGCCTTAAACCAAGTTTTGATCTTTTGAGCCATCATTTTTCGGCGCATGGCCAAAAATTCATCGTAGTCAGGAATTGACCCGTTGAGCAAGGACGGTGGCACGCAATTTTGCTTGAGGTTTTCCTCCAATTGTACACGGTCACGGATTCCTCCATACCGCTCTTCTCCTCCGTTAACCTGTTCAAGTAGTTGAGCGAAGAAAATCTTTGGCGGTGTATCAGATATAGCGATGTTGATTTCGCTCTGAGCGATTACGTAGTTGGCGATCTGATTGTATCGCCCCTTGGTGAGCCCCTGTTTCATCAAATCCTTGCGGGGGAATACATGATGACGATCTCCCCGATTGAGCAGTAGGTCTCGTACACAAATCGTAGTTGAGAGAAATCCTTTGTCGCCAAGAAATGCCTGTGCTGCTTGATAGGTAATAAAATAGGGGCTCGTTGAGCTAGAGGTTTCCATATCTTGAAGCAGCATGCCAGTCCAATAGCTTTCAGGAAGTTCGTTTTCGATAGTAGACTCAAGATAGGGGCGTAATCCTCGAGTAGCGATTTGGCGGATGTCAAGATCGAACATAGTTTCTGGGCTTCCTGAATAACGTCTCGTAAGAATTGACATCGCATACCATCGACAGGTCAAGCTTTCAATTTCGGACGAGGAGAGTCCCTCTTCGCGCCCTTGCAGGTAAATAATGTAGGCGAAGTTGACAGCATTCTGACTTCGGATCATCCTAGATGTGAGGAATCCCGAGGAGCGTAGGATCATGATTAGCCGGTCGAAGTTGGTCTTATTCATGAAGTCAGAGACACCTTCCTTCAACTGGTTGAAAGTATTTTCTACGATCTCTTCCTCGTACTCGCGAGTCTCAAAATTACGACCCGATAGAAGAGATACCAGATCCTGTAGCTTGCCACGTTTGAACTTTGAAGTAAATGCCATCCGTAGCATATCGGTATAGGTTGGATCGTAGAGATTATCGTTTACCCCCTTAAGCCAAGTCATTTTTGGCCAAAATGGAGAAGCTATAAAATCGGAATCCTTTTCGATCTCTGGATAGGATTCCGGTGCGATGGCTAGATGACAGAAGTAGTCAATGGCCTTACGCAGGAGTCCGCCGTCGTGGATTTCATTTGCTGCGATTTTTGACATTGCAAAATCTGCCTGAGAGAGAGTTGTGCCAGCTGAGTTCACGCGAATGAAAATTTCAGTTACCTTATCAATATCAAGTTTCTCATCTAGCTCAATAACTCCGACTTGGTTATTGGCGATTTTGCTAACCTCTTGGATTGCCTAGTTGATATCTTTTGGCAAGGTGTTTTCATTGTATTCGGTGTAAGTGTTAACTAACTCAAATAGATCAGCTTCAGGATCAAAGATCGCGGCAACATCATCAATCCAGGCACGATCTTTTTCAATGGCCGGATTGCATACCTCGAAGCGTTTTTCCAAAGGCTGAACTTCCCCCCTTTCTGGTTTCCCCAATGTACGATATTCCCCATGAATTTAGGATATTTTGGGGATAGATTGCCCCTCCTCAGCGGGGGGGGACTCCCTACCATTTATGCAAGTCAAAACCGGGAAAAATTGATTGATTTCAAATTTTTTTATTTGATCTGAGATTTACGTGATTTCTACGGACTTTCCTCTGCAGATTGATTTCGTTTTTTTCGGGTTATCCGGCTGGTTGTAGCAATTTGGTAGCAGCGGTTGCTCGACTGTGGTCAAAGCATGTTTGGTCCCGAAGCATAGCACAGGCGATGGCGAGCAGGCGGTCTGCGACCGAGCGCAGGGCTCGACCATGACTGTGACCGCGTTCCCGGAGAGCTTTATACTTGGCTTTGCTGATGGAGTCGTGCTGGATGGCCACGCGGCTCCAGTGGTAGACGGCGTTGACCAGGCGTGCCTGCGAGGCTCGTCGTCGAACCACTCGCCAGGATTTTCCTGAGCGTCGGGTGACAGGGGCGACGCCACACAGGCAGCGTAGCCCCCTGTAATCCCGGTTCTTGACCAACCCGGATGCCTCCGAGAGGAGCGTTGCCAACACCGTGGTTCCGACCCCGGGCATGGAGGAAAGAATCTCCACATCGTGCAATGGATTCCCCGAAGCGGTCGGCTTGCTCTGGACTTGTTCCGGTTCGTGCGAAGCGCTGGGAACCGGGGTTTGATCCGATGCAAGGATCACTTCCATGGCATGCTGAGCCTCCTGAACTTGTTGCTCGATCAACGCGAGCTGCTGCATAAGAAGCCGGATGCGTGTGGTGGCCGCCTCCAAGACCCCGGCGGCGATCGTGACCGGCTGGGCCCGCAAGTATTGGAGCACCTTCTCTGCATTCAAACGCCGAATCCGGTGTTTTTTGAGCACTTTTTCCACCGAAGAGAGGCGTACCCGGCGAGCACATGTTGGTGTGGGAATGAGCGTCCATAGGGCCATCAATACCGGAGAGAACAGCGGGAACCCAAGTTCCAGGAACTGCGGAAAGTACCGCCAGAGCTGGGCGCGGACCTGATGCGTAAGCCGAGTGCGCTGACTGGTGAGTTCCTCACTCATTCGCGACCACTCGCGCAGCTGGACGATCTTGGCATCCAGAGGATCCAGTTCACGTAGACAGACAGGATCGGTCCGGAGGGCATCGGCAAGCACGTGTGCATCCCGACGATCATCTTTGGCCCCTGCAGGTGAAAACCGATCCCGGAAGCGGTCCAGTTGTTTGGGATTGATGGAAAAGGTTGGAATCCCTCGATCCAGCAGACTGTCCACCACGGGACCGTGTGGGATTTCAATGGCGACCCCAAGCTGCGCGGCAACACCGCCTGCACAGGCAAGTATCCAATCCAGCAGCTGGCTGAGCCCCTCTCCAGAGTGGGCAAATGCACGTTCGCCCAGAACGGCGCCCTCCGAGTTCAAAACGCAGACCTGGTGCGACTGGGAGCCCCAGTCGATCCCTGCAAAAAAAATCGGTTGAAATTTCGTCGACATAATTGAGTATCTTTTAAGTGAAGAAGATCGCGGGTCGCCGTGACGTTCCGTCTGTCCCTGTATCGGTGCTCTATGGCACAAACTCCCTACGGGGCGTGCATCACGGCACTCCCTAGGGCACAGTTCCCCCCCAGGCGCTCAAAGGCGCAGGGGGCACTTGGTTGCTCCCAGGGAGGTACTCGCGGTGACAGATGCAAAACACAAGCTCGAAAACGCTTGTGATCTCGGAAAGATAAATCAAGCCTTGTCTTTGGCTGGATCTCGAATCTTCAACTTCGTTAATCACTCTTACAGTGAGCTTGGCTAAGCATCACCTATAAGATACAGGGGGGATCTGGGGGCTTTTCCTCAATTCTGTGAACCAAAGGGCTACACCGGCTTGATGCCTAGAAGTTTGAGTGCCCGCTGTTGGGTAGGACTAATTTTCTCCACCATGATCACTTCCGGGGATTTATCTACGGAGATTTTTGGTACAACAACCAGACGGCAAAGCCCCGCGAGTTCGTCCATCACCTCGGCAAAGCTCATGACTTTTTCTCCTTCATGATTTCGTTTGGTTCGGGCTTTCTTTTTCGTCCGGGGAGAGGGTTTGGCCGGTTCCACGGCATTCTTGCGCTGTGCAGCTTTCCCCGCTGGATCATCCTCAGTAAACAACATGGGGGCTAACTTCCGGCGCAGATGATACTCCACATAGTAGGCCAGCATGCATAAAAACACATGGGCGATCACCCGGTTTTTCTTGCGATGGTGAATTGGACGTACGCGCAACGAGATTGTTTTCATCGTGCGAAAGGCCTGCTCCACCGTGGACAGACGCTTATAATTCGCCACCAATTCGGTCGCCTCCGGCTTCTGTTTCAAACTGGAGCGGATCGCATACAAGCCGTCAAGCCGTTCTGCCTTCGCAATGGCCGCCGCATTGCACTCATAGGCAAAGTGTTCCTGCTCAATCTCCAGCGTGAAGAACTTCCGGACCTTGTATTTTCCAATGACCCGCCCGACGCGTACGCCAATTTTGCCTTTGCACGTTAACCGGCACTGCTCACGCTTGGTGGCTGCAACAATTTCATCCAGGGCTTGCTCGGTCTTGATCAGGAGTTCTTCCCGCTGTCGCTTGCTCTTCTCGGCCTGCAAGGGGTTTCTGCATAACACGATCCGATCCTCTGGATACAGATCACTGTGTAGTTTCATTACATCCTGTTCATCAAACAGGCTCATCTGCACCTGTTTCTGTTCCACCACCGCACGAATCTCATTCTTTTTCATGGCGGTGATCCAGTCGAGTCCCACGGGGATCAACTCTTCCTGAATCTGCTTTTGCTGCAGGATTCCCCGATCCCCCACCAACACCACTTGTTGAAGCCCAAAGGTCTGCTGAAGCTTCTTCACCTGTGCACTGAGCGTACTTACATCTGCGGTATTGCCGCGGAAAACGTCCACCGACACCGGGCAGCCCTCTGGATCGGTCATCAGACCAATGACGATCTGCTGCTTGCCCCGCTTTTTGTCCCGGTTGTAGCCATAGGCGGCAAATTCATTCTGCTGGCCTTCCACGTAGCTGCTGGTGACATCATAGAGCACCATGCCACCTTCCTTGAGATGCCGTTTGGCGAGACGGCACTCCATCGCGGTCTTGTGTTGGACCAATTGATCCATGGCCGCATACAGATCCTCCTCGTCCACACATTTGAGTCCAAGCTCTTCATTGAGCGTGGAGGTCGCCGTGCGCACATCCAACATGGCACTGGTGGCCAGTTTGCTGGTCGGCTTGATCACGCGTGCGGCGATCATGCCGAGCACCAGTCGACGGAAGCGGGAATTCTTCGGGGCAATCCATGCAGGCAGATCCAGTTGATGCATGACTCCCAGGACCGCGGCAACGTGTCCGTGCGGGGTATTGCTTTGAATGGTGAAGGCATCTTGGATGGAGTTTACGGCGGTTCCTCCCTTCAAGAGCACCCGAAGCCCCTCAATGACATCCACGGGGAGTTTGGAGATATTGGCGAGTGTGGTTTTGACGATTTTGCCATGGACGCGTTTGGATTCTCGAATGAGCCAGGTGGGATTGGAATTTCGGTTGGGGATTTTGGCGACATACATGGGTACATATGTGAAGTAAGTTTCTGGATTAATATACACATAAATTGGGAATAATACATAAAAACTCGGTTCAATTCCTCGAAAAAACGGTTCAGAATACATGGGTACATAAACATCAATGCCGAATACCCCGAAACGCCTGTTTTGGGAGAAGAAATCAAGGAAAAAACCGTGAAATGCCCCGAATATCAAGGGCCACGGTACAAATTATTGCCCATTGAGTACTCAATGGGCAACCTTAAACCTTAATCCAGCCGATGGGAAGGGAAATTAGGGGGGAAGTTCAGCAAAGGATTGAACGCGATGCGAATTCGCACGGATTTATAATTTTTGGTAAGTACTCTGTACCCTAGAAGTGCTGCCATGAGTGCGGTAACTCGTTGTTGGCCATCAATCAAGATGCGTTTTCCATTCGAAAAGGTACCATCCTTTAGTTTGATCGAAGGGTTGCGCCACGAAATCAGGTAGCCGATCGGATAACCCTGATGCAGTGAGTCAAGTAGATTGCGCACTTGTGTCGAGTCCCACACAAAGGGACGTTGGATTTCGGGAATCGCGATATTGCCCGTCTTCACCCAATTCAGTAAAGTATCTATCGTATGTGAAGTAACAGAATATTGTCGTCGTATAGGCATCGGATGTTCTCTTCAATGAGCCTCGTGCAAAACTCATTTGTCGCAACGAGATCTCAGCTAAATTGAAGGCATTCATCCCCTCAATTCTGGTATAGACTAGGAAGAGCTTTTGAGGCGCTATAGTTTTTTGTAATTTACATCAGAACGTACAATTTGGCTTATGGAGAAGCGACTTGGCGGCTTTGACGGCGAATCCGTCTGGTATTCGCGTATTTTGTGCCCCGGAGGGTTGTAACATATGATTTCGGTTTCGTGTAGAGCTGCCACGATCTAGGAACGCGTGTTCATCGGTAAGGTGTCGATGATCGCAAGAGAATTTCGTTGGTTCTCCAACCGTGCCAATCACTTCTGCATAAGCCATGACTCAGGCCCGCACGCGGGTGGTGATTAAGGGATTTTCCAGATGTAGTGCTGCCCACAAAAAGCCGACCAATTCGCGTGCGATCGTGGTGTTGGCGACACATCTCGGTTTGGTCTGACATAGTTTGTGGAACCGTTTGTATCGTTGACGTTGCGCCTTCCAAGTCACGGCGATAACCTCTGCCTACACCGCTTGTTGCCGTTGTTTTAGCTCCTGACTGCATCGCTGCATGACATTCAGGCCGGCCATTCCATTGGCGACCCTGACGGCCCAACGAGTTGATTATTGTTATGATCTCATATGATCTCATGGACAGCGCCCATGACGCAAAGGCGATTCACGCCCACAGTCGGGCATCGGCACATGTGCCGATCATTGATTCAAATCCTCGGAAGCGAATTGCGGTGCATCGCCTTGAGAAGAAGGCACAATGTACGGCCGGGTTTACCTCACCGGAGCGGGTACGCTACCGGGAGCGTTCCACGGTCGAGCGGGCCTTTGGACGACTCAAGGATGAGTTCGGAGCACGTTATGTCCGGGTGCACGGCTATCGGAAGGTGATGTGCCATCTGATGTTCGCCATCGTGGTGCTCACCGTGGATCAACTGCTCGGCTGATCCAATAAACCCGGCCATCCTGGGCTGGAGTACAGAATTGGGGGATTTTTAAACACGAAGCCTTGGGGGGGCGTGCGTGCAATCCTCACCAATCATGGTCGAAATTCGGCAGGATGGAACTTCTTTGAGAGCAAATCTCCCTGAATCCAAAGCGAAGCGACGAACCAATTACAATCCTTTACGTAACTTTACGTAATCTGGAGAATTGAGGGGATGAATACCCCCAATTTAGCTGAGATTTTGCTCTAACAAATGAGTTTTGCAAGAGGTTCAATTAATTAAAATTATTAGGCAAATGAAGTTAGCCATCAGGATATTTATCGGAATTGTGTTTTTCGTGATCTTTTTAGGAGCGGGTGTACAGTCATCTGACTCCCATTCACTTCAGGCACAGGTTCCCAAAGTCACCGCCGGTGCGGTCGTAGGTGAGGATGGAACGGTGAATGAAGATTCACTGAAGGCTTTTGTCAGTTGGACTACATCGGTGTTTGAAGGGTTAGGGAGCTTTGAGGAACGCGTTAGATTACTTGGTGAAATATATCGGGAAGGGAGTGATTACAACTCGGGCAATATTTATGTGATCCTGCTTGCAGTTGATACCCCTGGAGGTAATAATGATGGCAGAATTGTTTATTACGGCAAAGATCCGAACTTGAATGGTTTGTCAGCACTGGATGTACAGGATGATGCGGGCAATGAAGTCGTTAAGGAATTATTGAAAGCGAAAAAAGACGAAGAACCGATCAGGGTAGAGTATTGCTGGAATGATCCGACGGATGATTCGGACAATACGCCAGATACTATTTGCAAGTCCAGTTATGCCATGCGTTATTCCGCACCCTTAGTAGCTGACAGGGATTTTGTTGTTGTAGGGGGATATTACCAAGATTTAAGTTTTTTAAATGTAACACTTCCCGAGGATCTTGAATACCCTGACGTTTCTGCTTCAGACGTAAAAGACAGGGAGACACTGAAGCAGTTTGTGGAGGGTACGTTGGAATGGATATTGCAACTCTTTGAGACGTCGAGAAATGCAGCGACGCAGATGAGGGTGGAGTTCAGGAAGGATGCTAAAGATGGAGGATTCTTCAAGGACGGTCTGGTCTATCTTTATTCAATTACGACAGAGGGGTATGTAGTCTTTCACGGACTTGATGCTTGGCGTGAGGGTCGGACCGTCATCAACAATCCCGATCTGCGAGGAGACTCGACTTTCGTACAACGAATCATTGATACAGCTTTGGACGGAGGGGGATTTATAGACTACTATTGGGATAATCCTGATGATCCAAACGATGACCCTGACCCGAATATTCTCCCGTTTGATCCGAATGCGGGGACGCTCAGGACGGCCTACGCGCAATCTTTTGAAATAGAGGGTGTAGAAGGAAAACGGATCATCGCAGGTGCCTTCTTCCCGAGTGTCGCAACCTCGGTAGAGGGTGAAATCGCTGAACTTCCGGCAGAGTTTACACTCCGGGGAAACTATCCTAATCCGTTTAATCCGTCCACGCGGATCCAGTTTGATCTCCCTGAGAGTGCGCAGGTAACGTTGCAGGTTATAGATGTATTGGGACGTAAAGTGATGGAATTACCCCCGCAAGCATTTGAAGCGGGCACGAATCACACCATTGAGTTGAATGCGGTAAATCTTACATCTGGGACTTATTTGTATCGTATGACTGCAATAGGAACGGAGACTAGGTATGAGAAGACGGGGTTCCTCACACTGGTAAAGTAAAGTGTCCCGAGTCACCTCACGACTCAGTGAAGGGAAACAGAGCGTCCCGGTATCATAAGATATTAGTCCGCCAGACACTATGTTAATGCGAGCGCACTGCGATGCGGACAGGCCATCCGGGATGAGTGCTCTATGCACGGTTGTCGATTGCTATTCACAAAATTTGCAGTAGAACCAACAAGAATGGAGCCAACAGCCGGACTTGAACCGGCGACCTGCTCATTACGAGTTCCTTGTCTGACGATTTCCTGATGCACCGAAATGCACTGCAGCGCAGGAACTCTGGGCACGTTTTAGGTAACACTCATGCAATTGGGTCTAGCTCTTCGAGTTGTTCTATCCAATTGTTAAAGTGAGGACATGCAGCTCGGATGTTGTCTATCCCAATCGTTTCCGCAACCAACTCCCCGAAGAATCGCTTGTCATAGGCCGGGTACAAACGGAGTAGTCTTTTAGATGGAGCCGTTGTCGGATCGTCATCGATTAATTCGGGGTTTTTAAACTTTTCGATTATCTGACGTAACTCATTAAGCTTGCTCACTGACCTGAAAGTATTCAGCGTATTATCTAGGATGTCGACATCGCTGAAGAGTATTGCTTCAAACTCGTGTAATTGTAGATATGGGATAAACCCACGCGGGTTGCCTAAGTCTGTGCTAAATGCCTGCTCCAAATGCCGGACTCGCTGGTGGGGCGTAGATCTGGGGGGAATATCATTCATGCCCGGAAAATCTGTCGGAAGAGCATAGAGGTCAAACATTGTCGTACAATACGCTGTTTTCTCCTTACTCATCCATTGCTGAATATCCCATTTTGGCTGTGCATAGTCGTACATTCCACCCCGTGCCATTGATCTTCTGGAGCGATTACGAAGGACAAGTCGAGGAGTGATTACGATATTTTTTTCGAAGAGATACGGAGAAAGCACCTGTTTGACAAAGCCCTCCTCGGTTTGTCCCTCGACCACGACATTCACACGAATCATGGTCGCCCCCCGAGAACATTCATCTCCCAAAGCTCACCAAGGGAGTACGCATTCAACCATTCTCTCAGGGATTTACTATCATGCTTCTTAAATACCGATTCTCCTAATCCGTCACGAAAGTCGCTCACCGATAGGGCAGTTGAATCTCTACGTTCGACGGTGATGATATCTTCAGGCTCAAACTCATTGAGAAAGGATACGGACTGCGTCGTTAGAATAAGCTGGGTATAATTTGAGGCGCTACGCACCAATCCAGCCAGGATAGTCAAGGCGCTTGGATGCAGTCCTAATTCCGGCTCATCAATCAGAATTGTGGAAGGCAAATATGGTTGCAGTAGAAGCGTTGCTAAACTCATGAACCGTAGCGTTCCGTCAGAAAGCTGGTGTGGCCCGAATCTGTAATCAGAGCCGTGTTCCTGCCATTCGAGGCGGATCTTGTCCGGGTTGAGTGGGCTGGGACGCAATGCAAAATCCTTAAATCTTGGGAAAATTCGACGCACTGCACCCCGGATCAACTTATAGTTTGGGGAATGTCTCTCTTGCAGCCTGTAGAGAAAAGCCGCCAAATTACCAGCATCAGGCTCCAATCGATTATTTCCATGGAGATCACCTGTCTGCTTAATACGAGCCGTCGAACTAGTATCATGGAAGTGATATACTTTCCAAGAGTAGAGCGCAGGCATAACATAGTTAACCACACTGTACATCGATTCTTCATACTTTCCAGGGGCAAGAGCCTCCTTATGCCCACTTCCTAGGCTTTCTCTCTGGGGATCTTTTGATGTGCTTTTGATGAAGAATAAAATTTCTTCTCCAAACACCAGCTTGTCATCTTCAGTTGGCACGAGTTGGATCTCATAACCGTTACGGCCAAAGTATAACCCTGCATCAATGCTGTTGGTTACTTTCGTTCCGTAGTGCAGCATCGCATTTGCACCACCGGAACGGCCAACGAAAAGCTGAAGATGCCCTTCGATCAACTCATTCAGCATCCGGAAGAAGCTGATTAAATTGCTCTTTCCTGCTCCATTAGATCCGATCAATACGTTGATAGACCCCAATTCAAGATCAAGATCCTTGATAGACTTAAAGCCTTTGAGTCTTATGCGATTGAGTTTTGGCATGCACTGTCGTACCCTTTTAATGAAGAGAGGTTTTGCATGCATTAGACTCCAGCACTTGCATACTCTTCATGACGGCTCAGGAAAAGTTAGGTATGCCCCAACCATCTGCGATGTGCATGCAGGCTTCTGAGAAGATTTAACTGAAAATAAGGAGATTGGAAATATAGTCAGCCCAATTTCTGTTCGACTTCTTGCAAGATATATGGTAGGGTGGTGTGGAGCACACGCGCGAACTTGAAGAGAGTTAGAGTGCTCGGAAGCTGCTGACTACTTTGGTGACGAAACTGGAGGTTTAGATGAGAGATTTGCTCTACAGCCCCAACGTTCACACGCCAGAAAGCTTTTGGGCAGGGTTATTTGGTTCTCCAGGTAGGGCTCAAACAAGAACGCCCCCAAATTAGCCTTAACGGCATCATTTAGGGCGTTTTCTTGGGAGCCAACGGCCGGATTTGAACCGGCGACCTGCTCATTACGAGTGAGCTGCTCTACCACTGAGCTACGTTGGCACAGGGCGGGTTTCACGCACAGTAAGGGTACTGGTTTCTAAACTGTGGAGTGAGTACAACAAATCAAATGGCCAAACTCTCCCATTTTACTCAGGAACCTTCCTTTTTATCACGCACGGAAGGCCAAGGCAGTAATTCCATGGTGATCTGCCGGTAGTCAAGACCGCTTAGTATATGAGTGGTTAATCATTGAGATACTTCGCCAGAGTATGGACATACCTACTTGAAGTATCGTCAAAACCCTTGACTGAATCCACGGAGAATGTTATATATTTGAGCAATTCTGCGGCGCCAGTTTATTTACTCCATGCATTCGACACGCGAATCTGATTTTGAGGAGCTGCTCAAAATTGTTCGTACAGTATGCGACCTTCGAGCTGCTGCATCACTGCTGGAATGGGATCAAGAGACCTACATGCCAATAGGGGCAGCAAAGGCGCGGTCCCAGCAGGTTGCAACGCTCTATTCAACATCACACGAGATATTTATCCGGGATCGTACAGGCGAGTTGCTGGAGCGTTTGAATGGGATAGAGGAGGACCCTATGGGGTTTCAGGCAAGTCTTGTGCGTGTTACCGAACGTGATTTTTCCCGTGCCTGTAAATTGTCTCCTGATCTAGTGGGTGAAATTGCCCAAGCTACATCCAAAGCCAAAGCTTCATGGGCACAGGCATTCAGTGAAAATGACTTTGGCAAGTTTGCAGATGACCTGGAGAGAGTTATAGGACTCTGTATTCAGAAGGCCGAGGCAATTGGCTACTCGGATCACCCGTATGACGCACTTTTAGACGAATATGAGCCTGATGCTACTTCAGCCCAGGTGAAACATCTTTTCGAGGATTTACGCGCGTCACTGGTCCCGATTGTGCAGGCAATTTCGGAAGCTCCGCAGCCTGACAACACATTCCTCAGCTTTTCTTATGATGCGGATATCCAGTGGGACTTTGGGATGGAAATTCTTCGGGATATCGGATTTGATTTCCAGCGGGGGCGCCAAGATACATCCATGCATCCATTTAGTACCTCATTCTCTGTAAACGATGTACGCTTAACGACACGAATCCATGAACGTAATTTGATCTCAGGCCTTTTCAGCTCTTTGCATGAAGCGGGACATGGTATGTATGAACAAGGCATTGATCCGAAGCTTGAAGGTACGTTTCTTGCTCAAGGGACATCACTTGGGATTCATGAATCGCAATCCCGGCTTTGGGAGAATCAGGTCGGTAGAAGCAAGGCGTTCTGGACCTGTTACTATCGTGATTTAAAGCAGCGCTTCAAAAGGCAGTTAGGCGACATCTCGGTGGGGGAGTTTTACCAGGCGATTAACCGAGTCAGCCCCTCTCCGATCCGTGTAGAGGCAGATGAGGTAACCTATAATCTGCACATTATGCTTCGGTTCGAACTTGAAATGATGCTCCTGGAGGAAAACGTATCTGTGCGGGAATTGCCTGGGCTCTGGTTTGATCGAATGGAAGGATACTTGGGGATCCAACCAGAAAGTGATACAGAGGGGGTTCTTCAGGATATACACTGGGCATTGGGAGCAATTGGATACTTTCCCACGTATGCGCTGGGAAATCTAATGTCTGCTCAAATATTTACACGAGCCAAGTCTACATTAAAAGACCTTGATGATCAGATCGTGCGAGGAGAGTTTAGCCCTCTTCGTGAATGGTTACAAACGAATGTGTACCATTGGGGACGCAAGTTGTCCGCCACCGAGATTATCGAATGGCTTACAAACGGGACCATCAGTGCAGAGCCCTGGCTTGAGTACATACGTCAAAAGTATAGTGCTATTTACGGGAATCTGCCTTAGGTTATATCCATCACTCACTCAACTATTTTACATGACATCCAACACAGTTAGCGAACGTACCCACTCACCCAAATTTACAATTGAGTATTATGCAGAAGGTGCACATCTTAGTCAGCGAGACAAAGATGTGATTGAAGCACGAATTCATAAGTTGGCGCGTGGTCACCGTGATATTGCCGGTGCTTCTGTTGCCATAGAGTGTGTCAGTGGAACCAATAAGCACGCGGAGTATAAGGCTCGCTTGGTGGTGTACTGTAAGCCGGCAAATATTGCAGCATCCCGGACACAGTCTTCTGTTCGGTTAGCAGTGAGTGAGGCTCTTGAGGCGGTTGGACGCCAGATTCGTGAACAGCGTGAGCGTATGCGTGATCGTCATCGAACAGCTCGTACAATCTAGGCTACTACCTTCATTTCTGACCGATGCCTTGTTATCGAAAATAGTCATTCCCCGTCGGATGACCCGTTTCGTTTACTAAAGAGCTACAATTAAAACAGATGGAAGACTCGCTTTCACACTGGTCCCCTGCATCCTGGCGAAGAAAGAATGCCATTCAGCAGGCTGTCTATACGGATGAAGAGCACCTCGCAAGCATCCTCAATCGGTTAAGGGAACAGCCGGCCCTGGTTACTTCCTGGGAGATTGAAGCCTTGCGTAACCAACTCGCGGAGGCTGCTGCCGGGCGTAGATTTCTTCTTCAGGGTGGAGACTGTGCAGAGCGATTTGAGGATTGCACGGTGGAATTGATCAAAAACCGCCTCAAGATTCTACTCCAGATGAGTGTGATTTTGATCTACGGCCTACAGATGCCGGTTCTCCGAGTTGGACGCTTTGCCGGTCAGTACGCGAAACCTCGGAGTGATTCACACGAAACCCGTGATGGAGTCTCGCTCCCTTCGTATCGGGGAGATAATATTAATGCACCTGCATTCACCGCAGAAGCACGAATGCCGGACCCTCAGCGCCTCATGCAGGCATACCACTGCTCTGCAGTCCAACTCAATCTTGTACGTGCATTGGCAGACGCGGGGTTTGCGGATCTTCATAATGCAGAAAACTGGAACCTGAGTTTTGCTCAAGGAGCACCTTATATCCAGAGCTATCAAACAATTATTAGCAAAATTCACAGAGCATTAGATTTTGCTAAAACAGTATCGGATCACCCAATTGGCGGATTGGGACGTGTAACCTTCTATACGAGTCACGAGGCGCTCCACCTTCCTTATGAGGAAGCGTTCACGAGAGAGGTTACGCATGCCAATGCAATCTACAATTTATCGACACATCTGCCCTGGATTGGGAAACGGACGCTCTTTGAGGATAGTGCACATGTAGAGTACATGCGAGGGATACGCAACCCGATCGGAATTAAGATTGGCCACGAGATGACTCCCAGTGACCTGATTCCTCTAGCACGGTTTTTGAATCCTCTAAATGATCCTGGGCGGTTAACCATGATCACGCGAATGGGAGCTGCGAAAGTCGAGGATGCCTTGCCACGTTTGATTGAGGCTGTCCAGAATGCAGGGTTGAATGTATTATGGTGCTGTGATCCAATGCATGGAAATACAGAAACGGCGGCCAATGGAATAAAGACGCGAAAGTTTGAGAATATCTTAGCTGAGCTGGAAGCAGTGATTGATATGCATGCTCGCATGAAAACCATTTTGGGGGGTGTTCATTTTGAGTTGACCGGAGAAGACGTTACAGAATGTGTTGGGGGAGCAAGTGGCGTGGAGGAAGAAGATCTGAATCAGCGCTATCATTCGACGGTAGATCCCCGATTGAATGTGAGTCAATCATTGGAGATGGCCCTGCGAATCGCGGAGAAGTATCAAAATATGGAGAGTGTCTAAGACTTGGACAGTGTGGCCATATTGGTACAATTGGCTTTTTTATGCTCCTGCCCAGAATAATCGATTCCTTTGCCCGATGAGCTTGATCAAGTATTTGGAGCAGTTGAGATGCGAATGAACGGCAAGCATCTTCATGCTCAGGCATGTTTAGCTCATCGAATCGAAAAGCATCCGTTCAGATTCGCCAAAACAATGCCCGAAAATCCCCATTGGTATACCCTCCGTAAAGAATGGGACAATGAAGAGTTTGATGATGCAGTCAGAGACTTGAGAGCCTTTGGGCGAATCAGCTGGTTCAAAGGATATCCTTATGTCGGATGGAATGCAAACGGATTTTATTATTGGACAATGGGAGCTCCCATCCATAAGACCATACTCATTAACCGAAAACCAATCCAAGAAGAGCATCCCTATGATCACATTGCTCTGCAATACAGCACGATCTATCAGGATGTAAAAGAAAGATCAACGGAACTTCAGGAGATCCTTCAGATCAAGCCAGATCATTCAGTGCTTGAAATTGGTTGCAGAACGGGTATTCTACAAGATATACTTCAGAAGATGGGGGTGGCGTGCGAGTATTACATCGGCTTTGACCCAAGCCCTGAAATGATCAACATCGCCCGGCAAAAGCATGCCCAAGTGAATTATCGTGTAGGTGACCTTGAGAGTATATTCTACCGGCAGCAGTTTGATCGCGTCATTCTGCCCTTTGATGTCCCCAATCAGATAGATCCTCTTTATCTTCAAAAAATTGAGTTCTTCTTAAAATCAGGCGGGGAAGCAGTATTGATCTGGCGCAGAGAAGGAGCCGCGCCACGAATAACCCCAACAATGACACCAGATGTAGAAACCTATCCAACAACATCTGAATGTACCGAACCTTGGGATGAAGAATATCAAATAGAAAGAATCTATAGCTAAATACCTCACTGTGTCGGACAATGACAAAAATGTGCTCAAATCAGCAAGAGAGTGCTTTAGTTGGATCTTCAAAAAGCATGGACAGAATATACCTGTGTCTTAATTCCAGGGAGGGAAGATTCAACTGTACTATCCAATCTTGCTCTGGAGGCAGCCAGAGATTTGAATATGCTGCCATTAAAAGTCCCCTTTTTTGATCAGTATTTGGATGCAGTATGACTTGATTGCAATGGGGCGCTCATCCATTGATCTGTATTCGAAAGATATTGGAGCGCCATTCTCACAGATATCCAGTTTTGCAGCCTATGTTGGAGGCTCGCCAACGAATATTTCCGTGGGTACATGCCGACTCGGCTTAAACGTCGCACTGCTTACTGCAGTCGGTGAAGATCCAGTTGGAGACTTTATACTGGACTTCCTGAAAGACGAGGGGGTAGAAACGAAATACATTCCTCGGAAACCCAACCGGCGCACAAGTGCTGTCATCTTGGGGATTGAGCCACCAGACCGTTTCCCACTGGTCTATTACAGGGACAACTGTGCGGATAATGCACTCAGCATCGATGATGTCCGGGCGGTTCCAATCACACGGACGCGAGTCTTTGAGTTCGCCGGTACGAACCTTGCCCAGGAACCCAGTCGGAGTGCGACTTTGTATGCTGCAGAGCGAGCCAAGGAGTCTGATGTATCCGTCATTCTTGATCTGGATTTTCGTCCAGACCAGTGGCATGATGCCCGGGCCTTCGGTGTTTCCATTCGAACGGCTTTGCGCAGCGTAGAAATCGTAATTGGTACCCGGGACGAAATCAACGCGGCAGTGCTGAAAAACCCTGATCAAGTTCAACTTACCGACCAACAGGTATCGGATGCCCGTGTGGAAGGGAATGTAAATCGTGCAATCTCCACTCTGTTAACCCTCGGTCCCCGGCTCGTGATCGAAAAATGCGGGGCGGAAGGTGCATGGATTCATGAGCGGGGAGTGGCACCGGTCGAGGTGCCAGGGTTCCCTGTTGAAGTGCAGAATATTCTTGGGGCTGGCGATGCGTTTGCAGCAGGGTTTATCTACGGACTGGTCAAAGGCTGGCCCTGCGTTCGTGCCGTTCGTCTTGCCAATGCCTGTGGTGCAATCGTTGTGACCAGACATGGATGTGCCAACTTTATGCCTACGCTTGAAGAGGTCAAGGAAATGGCTGCTCCACACGGGGGCCTGTAGCCTGAAGTCCGAAGACCTCTGGCCCATTACGCGAGGTCTGGCGCAACTGCGTCAGCGCCACTCGACAGTGGTTTCCGTTTGAAGAGAGACAGCATGGCAACGGAAGCCAGAGGAGACAGGAGCGTAGATGCCAGAAGCCCCGCCGTGACTGTGACCGCCAGGCCGATCCAAAAATCATCATTATTTGGAAAAACCAGAAGGGGTAACATTGCAGCACCGCTGGTCAAGGTCGTTGTCCACATCGGACGCAATCGTTCGCGAACTGCTAAGCGAGCCAAAACGGAGGGCTTCCCGTGGGGGCGGGCTAGTTGTAATTGCCGAAAGCGATCCGTCAAAAGAATACTGTCGTTCACGGCAATCCCGATCAAGAGTACACTTCCAATGAAGGCCCCCTCCACAAAACTGGCCTCGGTGATAATGAAGCCGAGGCAGACTCCTACTGCAGCAAGCGGAACGCTCAGCATGACAACCAGAGGCAGACGCCAGGACTCAAACACGGATGCAGTTACCAGGAACACAAGTAAGATGGTTGCTGCGAACACCCAACTAAAAGCACGCTTGGTCTCTTCGGTGAAAAAGTAGTCGTATCCGCTTTCAATTCGATATCCGGGCGGAGTGGGGAACGTGGCCAGTGCATTTTCAATAAACCTCCGTCTCATATCGAACGGGCCACGAAAATCCACACTGATTCGCCGTACATACTGTTGATCTTCCCGTTCGATTTCCGCTGCCATCTCAACGATTTTATAATCAGCTACTCCTGCGAGTCTGAGCAGAGAGCTATCGCCGACTACCAGGGGGCGTTGCGTAATGCGGTCCACGTCAAGACTCGCAGCATTATTGACAATCAGACGAATGGGGATCCGCGAATCTCCTGCGATATCGGCTCGCCAGCGTGGGTGTGTCGTTTCGAAGTAAGGCCGCATGCGGTGATTGATCCAGTAGGCATCCGCTCCGGTCCTTGCGGTCGCATCTGCAGTCCATTCAAATTGAAGTACTTGACGGGCCTGGCTCCGAATCCATGAACTTCGCATCGCGTTCAGGTCAATCCCTTGAACCCGGCGACTCCTGCGTTTGACAAAGTCTCCAAATTGATGGACGAGTATATCCAGATCTTCATAGTTGGGACCATACAGGCGTACGCTTGCTCCACCGATTCCTCCACCTCCTCCACTGTAATATCCTGTGTCGGGAATAATTTCGCTCACGGACACGGACATGCCTCCGAGTAAAATGGCACGTCCAACCAATTTTCGCTGGAGAATATAGGGGCCGGGGGTCGTTAAGGAGCCTTTTTCGAACTCAATATTTAAGTGGGCATAGTCTTCGCTGATCCTCACATCGGTTCGATAGACACTCTCTTCTGCCAGGGCCATCTGCTCAAAGTTTGCAATGAGTGAGTCGCTTCGTTCAATGGTATTCCCCTTGGGAAAACCTAACCTCACGTAGATGCTTTTGCGCTCAGGGTAACTCCAGGGCTTATAGAAAGACACTGTTCGAAAGAAAGGCCGCAGGACTCCACCCGCCAGTGGATCAATGTATTCTCTGCTATTCTGGACGATAGGAGCCCCCAACGAAGCGTTATAGAGATTGGCAAAACGCTCCTTGACCTCGCTTGACCATCCTAATCGAGGCTCATTAAATTGCATGGGGAGCTTCCATATTGGAACCCCGAGCAGCAAAATCAAGGCGATCAGCGTGCTTTTGGGAAAGCGCGCAACTAGGCGGTAGGGTATGGCAACGGCTCGCCTGAGCCACTTCCATTCTGGCTTTTCAACTTTCGGTGGCAAAAAACGCACCACCACCGGCACAAAAGCAACTGCACTGATTAATGAAATCAGAAGCGTAATACTCACCAAGACTCCGAAAGGCAAAAATAAATCACGCAAATCTCCGCTCAAATAAACTAGCGGAAACATGACCGCTATCGTGCTCAATGTACCGCCCAGAAGTGGTAGCCAGACTGCTTTCAAGGCTGCTTGTGTGCGTGCGACATGCAACTCCAATCCTCGCATTCCGCGTGCAAGGAGTTTTTGTTGTTGTAAAAGGAGCTGTTCAACAACGATGACACTGTTATCAATGAGGAGGCCAAACACCAGCACCAGACCCGCGAGTGTAATGATGTTTAGAGATAGATCAAAGAACCTGAATAGTGCAAGCGAAGGTGCAAGGGCCACGGCAACGCTGAATAGCACGATGACGGTTGCACGCACGCTTTTAAGCATGAAGAGCAGTACGAGGGTTACCAGGATGAGTCCGATCCCACCGCGCAGGGTCAGGTCATCCAGTAATTCCCGGACATCTTCGGTGCGGTCCAGAACCACCAGCAGTCTCCCTCCTTCCGGCAGAGATTCCCGTATATCCTCAATTCGATCATAGACTGTCTCTGCAACATTGATGATATGAGACCCGCGAGTACGCTCCAGATCCAATGCCACGGCATTGAGTCCGTCAATGCGTCGAATACTTAGGCGGGGCGCAGGCCCCAGTTTCAGGTTGGCAACCTGATCAAGGCGGACAGGGAGTTCCCCAGGCCTGCTTTGATTGATGATTATGGAAGACAGATGATTCAGGTCAAGCTCCGGTCTATTCATCATCAGATGTCCTCTTCCCCGGGCATCCATTCGACCAAAAACATGATCACGCAATGACGAACTCACCTGCTCCATCACGTAACCATACTCAATCCCGTAGGCATCAAGCCGGTCCGGTTCCAATGAAATCAAGAGCTCACGTTCACTGCCACCGGTAACCTCAACCAAATCAATGCCAGGTAAACTCTCGAACTTGGGCTTCAGGAGCTCGTCGGCTGTTTTCCTGAGTTCATCCGGGCTGTAGGGGCCGATCAACCGTAAGGTCACAAATCCCTGAACATCACGGAATGCTTCCGGGATTTGCTTGGTCAGACGGGGAGAGACATTTTCGGGTAGTCGATCTCTGAGCAGGGTCAGGTTTTCTCCGATCTGCGTAGTGAAGGTACCCAAGTCAACATCCTCATCCACCTGAATTTGTATGTGGGATTCACCTTCAGATGAAATACTGTTGATTTCAGCAATCCCTGGGACCGTTTGGATCTCACGTTCGATGGGTGCAGTGACGTACCTCTCCACCTGTCTTGGTGCAGCCCCCGGCCAAATCGCTGAAACACTCACACGGGGCAGTTCCGTTTTGGGGGAGTATTCAATTGGAATATCCAGAGCAGCCCAGATCCCGGCGAGGATGATGGCAGTACACCAAGAAATCACAGCGATGGGCCGTTTAAGCAGACCTGCTGCACTCTTACTGAGCATAAGGGATCAAGTGGGGTGGTCCAGTAAGCTGAACCAACGGTGCTAAAGATCGTAAAGTTTCTGCTCAGAGAGCAACACAGAGTTAGTTCGTTTTACGCAATTCCTTAAACCTCAGGTACGTTTATTGTTTTAATTGTCCCATCAGGAATCATTCTTTAGCATATGACGGATAGATCTCGTTCACCGCGTAAGATTAGGCCTTGGCAAATTTTCGGCTTGGTTCTGGCATTGGCGACAACCGGTCTGGTCTTATATGGAGTATGGCCTGCTGTCTTTGGCGAGGAAGCAGATGATGATCGGGAATTGACCGAGGAACCGGAACCCGCTCGCGCCCCCGTTGAAGTCCTGATACTGGAAAGGGGGGAATTTCCTCTTCGTGCAGAGGCGACTGGGCATCTGGCACCATGGCGTGAGTCAAAAATCAGCGCGGAGGTCAGTGGGTTAATTCTTGATCGGCCGGTAGAAGAAGGGCAGCGTGTACAGGCTGGGCAGGTTTTGATACGCCTCGATAACCGTGAAACGAAAATTCGTCTGGCTGCAGCCGAAGCAGCTCTTCTGAAGGCACGCGCAGATTATGCAGTCCAAATCAGTAATGCCGGGGAGGTAGAGGCGGCGGACACAACCAAGCTCGCAGAGGCCAGGATCCGGTTGAAAGCCGCAGAGGAGGCATTTGTAGCGGGGTCAATCACGCAGACGGAACTTGATAATGTTCGTCGCCATTTCGAAGCGATGGATGTGTTGGCTGGAAATCAGCGTGAAGCTGTAACGGCCGTGTATACCAACTTGACACAGCAGGAACAAGAGGTAGAGCAAGCACGCCTGCAATTGGAGCGTACCCAGGTCATTGCCCCCTTCAATGGTCGGGTTGCAGATCTTCAAGTGGAGGAGGGACAGCATGTTGGAACGGGTGTCCATCTTCTTACGCTGCTTCAAGATGACCGGATGAAAGTATCTGTTGATGTTCTTGAGGGGGATCTGGTGCATGTTACTCCCGGGGTTACCGCAAATGTGGTTGTGCCAAGCTACAGCGATGAAGTATTCCAGGGCTATGTGCATGCAGTGAATCCTTCCGTGGATCCTAAGACCGGTTCCGGGCGCATTACCGTGGCGCTTCGAAATCCGGGCGGCCGACTCGTTTCCGGTTTGTATGCGGATGTAGCTTTGGAAACGAATCGTTTACAGGATCGGATGGTTGCTCCATCTGAAGCCATCATTGTTCGGCAAGGTAGAGAAGTTGTTTTCTTGGTCAGAGGGGGACGGTCGTACTGGATGTACGTGATTGTAGGAGAGCGTTCCGGCAATTTCACGGAAATTATTGGTGGGGATCCCCCCAGCGTTGTGGAGCCGGGAGACTCTCTGGTTGTTCAGGGGAACTATGCATTGGCACATGATGTCCCCGTGGAAGTCACCAGCGTGGTGGAGTTAGGGCTTCGTTAAAGCTTTACTTTCACTGGTCACCCTGATCAGGTATGAAAACCTTCATTGCTTCCTGCCTGAATCGCCCCGTTGCCGTTACGGCATTCTATGCTCTGTTGCTGGTATTGGCCGTCGTTGCTTATGTGCGACTACCTGTGGCATTGCTCCCCGACCTGCGCTATCCTGGGCTAGTGGTATGGACCAGCTATCCTGATGTACCACCGGACAGGGTTGAGAGAGCGGTAACCGAACGGATTGAGCAAGCGGTTGCTGGAACGGCAGGCCTTACACGGGTAACGTCACGTACCTTGCTCGGGGGGAGTCTTGTGCACATGCAGTTTGGGTGGAATTCAAACCTGGATCTGGCGTTGCTGGATGTACGGGAGAACCTTGATCGGTTGGGAGACACGTTTCCAAGAGAAGCATCAAGGCCCGCGGTCCTTCATCTTGATCCAGGGGATCGTCCCATTATGGTAATCGCGCTCCGTAACAGAGCAGAGCAGCAAGACGGTGATCGCCCAGAGGACCTAGTCGAACTCAAGCGTGTTGGCCGGGATCTGATTGCACGCCGATTAGAGCAACTCAGCGATGTCGCACGCGTTCAGGTAACGGGAGGGTTTGAGCGCCGGATCGAGGTTGAGATCGATCCAGATCAGAAGCTCGCGTATGGGATCAGCCTCAGCCAAATCGCAAGCGAGCTCGAAGGATCAAACGTGGCACTACAGGGGGGTGTCATTCGGCGTGGCCCATTCCGCTATCCAGTTGAGATCAGCGGAGAGTTCAAAGACACGGAGGATATCGCTCAGACGGTCATCTCCACACGGAACAACACACCCATCCGGCTTCGGGATGTGGCTCAAGTGCGGGACGGGGTTGCAGAGCGGCGTGGATTGGTTCGACTTGACGGCGCGGAAACGCTGCTGTTGCTTGTTGAGCGTAAAGCAGATGCAAATATTGTTCGGGCAGTGGAAGAAATCCGTACGGTCTTAGCCGCATTGGAAGAGGAATATGAGCAGATTTCTCTGGAGGTCGTGGTTGATGAGAGCGAGTTTATTCAGGCGGCCATTGGAGGGGTAACGCAAGCCGTGCTTCTAGGTGGGCTACTGGCCATCCTCGTTTTGTTTGCATTCCTAAGGCAACTGCGGGCTCTTTTGGCTGCGGCTGTGGCGGTCCCGCTCTCTATAGCGGTAACGCTAGTTTTTTTCGAGCCTCTGGATGTCACCTTCAATTTGATTTCGCTCAGTGGCTTGGCATTAGGCGCAGGGATGCTCGTTGATAATGCGATTGTTGTCATTGAAAATATTGCCCGATTACGTGAACAGGGGCAGTCGCCACTGCAAGCCGCACGTAATGGTGCTTCAGAGGTGGCAGGTGCAATTACCGCAAGTACATTGACCACGATTGCAGTTTTTCTGCCGATCACGCTGGTGGAAGGTCTGGCAGGCAGGCTCTTCAGAGATCAATCTCTGGCGGTTGTTTGTTCGCTTTTGGCTTCATTACTCGTGGCGTTAACCGTGGTCCCACTCATCGTATCCCGAGAAAGGCAGACCACCGATCAGCCCGTCCATAAGTATGATACTGGATCAAGGCTATTGACCCGGTATGGGCAGGCTCTTTCCTGGAGCCTGGATCATTGTTGGACCGTCATGATGTTCTGTGCTCTTTTACTCATGGGTGCGGGTTTATTGATTTCAAATCTGCCTCGTGAGGTAATTCCCGAGACGGAGCAGGGGCGTGTAGATGTGCGGATTACGTTGCCGACTGATGCAGATCTAACCATGGTAGCATTGCGTGCCTCTGAGATTGAATCGCAGGCCAAAGCCAGAGGCTGGGCAGATCGAGTGCTTGCAGATTTAGGGGAGCGGGATCAGGCGCGCCTGGATCTGGATCCGCGACCACCTTATGAGGGCGACATCACTCTATTATTGCCACCAGGGCAAAACGCGGATGAGGTACTGTCGGCCGTACAATCACTGGATTTGCCGGATGATGTATCAATCAAGGCACAGCGTGTAGAGACACAATTAGAGCAGTTATTGACCGTCAGTGATGCGGACCTGCTGATTGATCTGGTGAGTGAAGATCGCCGTGACGCAGAACAGGTTGTGGGGCGTGTCCAGCAGTTGTTGGAGGCGCGACCGGAATTAGTGAATGTGCGGCGTACGGATGCCGCTTCCGTACCAACCTATCAATTGACCTTCAATCGAGACATGATGAACCGTTACGGTGTTCATGCCAGAACATTGACCTCATACCTTGAGGCGGGCGCCCGGGGAAATGAAGCTACGACCCTTAAAACTGTGAATGAGGAAGTCCCGATCGTATTACGCTCACGTCACATTGATTCAATTGAGCGGCTGTTGGCTGAACAAATTCCTGCACGTGATGGGCTGATGCCCATTGCAACTTTTGTTACAGCAGAGTCAATCCCATTACCTGCGGCGCTCGTGCGGGTGGAACAGTCTTCTGTGGTACGACTCACAGCCGACATTGGACAGGGATATGATCTGGGGCGGGCAATGAGTGCAGTCACCGATGTAACAAGTAGGACATTACCAATTACAGTGCGTAGCCGTGTGGGTGGCTCTGTTGAAGTATTTCAGCAAAGCCTGTTTGGTGTAGCCTTGAGTCTGGCACTCAGCTTATTGCTCGTGTATCTGATTCTTGCAGCGCAGTTCGAAAACCTGATTCAACCGCTTATTATTCTGATCTCCGTGCCTTTGGCGGCAGCGGGAGTTGCTTTTGTGCTTGGACTCACGGGGCAGTCAATCAATCTGATGAGCCTCATGGGGACCGTAGTACTCGTTGGGATTGTGGTAAATGATGCGATCATCAAGACAGATTTCATTAATCAGCGGCGCGCCGCAGGCATACCGATTCGTGAGGCCATCATGGCTGCCGGACACGACCGTGTACGGCCGATCCTCATGACGACCATCACAACGGTTCTCGGGTTATTGCCTTTGGCGATGGGGTTTGGTCAGGGGGCAGAGCTACGTGCACCACTGGCCATTGCGATCGTTGGTGGTCTAACTAGCGCGTCCGTGCTGACCCTCTTTATCGTCCCGGTGCTTTACAGTATCCTCGCCCGCATGAAATAGTCCAGAGTGCTTTTGACTCTCAATCCTTTGGATGTGTGTATTTTCCCCCGTAAGCGCTCGGCTCTGAACACCATTTTGCCGAAGTAGGTCAAGCCCTTCTTGCCAAGAGTCGCTCAAATTGAATAATCAGCGTGTAGGAAGGGTACGGCTGTATCCCTGCGTTTGAAGCTGCTCCAGCAACTCCTCCAACTCAGCCACCTTTTCTGGATGTTCGTCATATAGGTTTACCGACTCTCTGAGATCTGCCGAAAGGTTATACAGTTGTCCTGCAGGCTCTCCAGGTTCCGGTATGTATTCGCGGGGCTCAGAGAATCCACCGGATCCCCGGTGGGGGATCAGCTTCCAGTCTCCATCGCGTAGGGCGAAGAAGCCGTTCAGGGAATGTTGTACCATAGATGTGCGGAGGCCGGGTGCGTCTCCCTGCAGAACCTTGAGAATATCATAGCTGTCTTCGGCAGCATCCAAAGGAAGTTCTTCCTGCACGATAGATGCGGCAGTAGCCATGAGATCGGTCAACGAGACTAACTGATCGCTCACAGCACCCGCTTCAACCCTCTCCGGCCAACGGACGATGAATGGTACTCGATGTCCTCCTTCCCATATGTCCGCTTTTTGTCCGCGCAGTTCCCCATTGGCACGATGTCCATAGAGTTCCACATCGCCGGGAGGCCAGTGCGCTCCATTGTCACTCGTAACAATGAGGAGCGTTTTGTCGGCGATATCGTTGCGGTTCAGGGCATCAAATATGTCTCCCACCGCATCGTCCACCTGCGCCACGAAGTCACCATACATTCCTGCCTCCGTGGTTCCCACGTACGACGAGTCGGGCAGCCAAGGTGTATGGGGGGCAGACAGAGGTACAAACAGGAAGAAGGGAGCAGAATCTGTGTGACCATCAATAAACTCCACAGCCTTCAATGTCGTTACGGGCAACACATCCGCGTGATCAAAATCAGGTGAAATGGGTCCGGCTCGCCAGAAGCCACCGCCTCCTCGTCGTCGATGCTCGCTTCGCCGAACTGTGTCCGTAGGTGCCTGGACTGCCCATTCATTATGTACATATACGTAGGGAGGGAAATCCAGTGATGCAGGAATCCCATAGAAATAGTCAAAACCTAGTGCATTCGGTCCTGGAGCAAGACGCTGGCTGTAGTCGACGGGTTCAATGGGTCCCAGACCGAGGTGCCACTTACCGATAGCCCCGGTCACATAACCGTTCTGCTGTAGTAGTTGAGGCAAGGTCAGTCTTGTCGTATCTATCAGACTCTTCGAATATCCATCGAGGACTCCTCTCTTCATATGAGTCCTCCATGCGTAGCGCCCAGTAAGCAAACCGTAGCGCGTGGGTGTACACACCGCACTAGGCGAGTGGGCATCTGTAAACCGCATACCGTCGCGCGCTATGCGATCTATGTGAGGCGTCGAAATTTTCGATTCCAAATTATATGCACCCGAATCTCCGTAACCCATGTCATCTGCCAAAATCACAACGATATTCGGATGGTCAGGCGCACGGTTGCAGGAAGAGATTAGTAGGGTTGGAAGTAGAAAAAAAAGAGCATTGATCAATAAAATTCGTATGGCCACCGAACGGTATAAAACGTGTTTGACTTCAGGTGACGAGGGGAAGCTGGGTATTTGCACTTTAACGTAGAATAATGGTTATGATTGCCCCAAATAGAATGTTAGTGTTTACTGATAATGAGCGAGGATTTTGCATTTGCTCCAACATTAGCAGCAGCGTACCATCGGTTCGTTGAAATCTAACGTTTTCAGTTGATTATATGGCGGATGTTTCTGATCAGGAAGGTCTCTAATTTCAAAGAAAAAAATCGGATATTTTCATTAATGGGCGTACTAAGTACAAATCCGATCTTTGCCATATTAGTAGATGCAGGAAAGGAGAACAAATGTGCTCGAGGGATATGTCAGCCGGTGGTTTCTCGATGATACAAAGATGATACAAATGAGATACACTGTATTTCTACTTACACTGTTTCCTTTCGTATCTCCTTTGGCACAGCCAAGTTTGCCGATTCGACAATTTGAGGCACATCCAAGTAGATACGAATACTTAGTTTTTTCGCCAGATGGGGCCAAACTTCTCACTCGATCTGTTCATCTTGTGGGGTGCACTAATTCGAACGATACAGTTACATGTGGATACATAGCTTTCACCATTTTGTGGGATGTGTCAACGGGGCAGATGTTGCGAGAACTACGTTCCTATCGTTACGAGGATGGAGAGGGCTATCCTCGTCATCCCTATCCGCCACTTTTTTCACCGGACGGTTTACAACTTGCATCAAGTGAAAGAGATAGTTTAATCCGCATTTGGGATGTGGATACTGGACGATTGCTAAGAGAGACGTCTGGATTGGGGGCGGGGATGCTTTTTTCCCCAAACGGTGCATACGTAGCCTTTCATGACGGGACTCAAGTCCGCCTGTGGGATTGGGCTACGCGACGGGTACGTTTCTTGAGGCACAATTCCAATGTTATTTCTACAGCATTTACCCCAAGTGGCATCTACTTGATGTCTGTATCAGATAATGGAATAAGACGACTGTGGGATCTGGCGACGGAACGGGTGGTGCAGCAAACTAGCAATCCAGATGCAATTGGAGTCATAAAATTTTCTCCTAATGGTACTTATCTGGCGACCCAAGTAGGGGACTCCGAAATCATTCTGTCGGATGCGGTCACAGGCCAAGAGATGTGGAGAACCAAACCTTCTGGCGAAGAGGAATACGTTGAAGATTGGGCATTTTCACCGGGTAGTATATACTTGGTCACGCAGGTGAGAACTGATCGAACACCACCATTCTTCAGTCTAATTGATGTGACCACGGGGTTGGAAGTAACGCAATTTAGGCGGGACTGGAATACCGCTGCGGGCTGTTGCTGGGACCGTTCCTGGTTCGGATTCTCAACGGATGATACTTACTTTTTGGAGCTAATTGAATCGTCATTTGATGGCGATCATGTTCGTGTATGGGATATAGCTACGGGGCAAACTATATATACAATAACAGCTGACGGACCCTTAGCCATGTCCAAGGATGGACGGTTCTTTGTATTAATCCGAGTGGGTCAGGAAGATGAACCCGTCAGATTGTGGGCCTCACCTTCCTTAACATTACAGTTTGAAGAAGATATTGCAAGTCAGAGCTATCTTCTTGGTAGACCTATTACGCCTCTTGTGCTACCCAACGCAATCGGGGGGATACCCCCCGTTTACTACACGCTAACCCCAGAGCTGCTTGCTGACTTGCAATATGATGCCTCAACAAAAACCATCTCAGGAATTCCAGCTGTGGTTACCTCTGATCCGGTAGAATACACTTACACGGCAGCGTCTATAAATGGACAGGCTGCCAGTCTGACATTCGAAATCAGTGTATCCGAGCCGACCTTCACAGAGACCGCGACCTTTTTGCCAGAAACCTTTACGGTTGTCGGCAACTACCCGAATCCATTTAAGGATGCTACGCAATTGGTGTTTGATTTACCGTGGTCTGCACATGTTCGGACAGAGATAATTGATATGATGGGAAGACGGGTTTTAACCGTTCCCGAAAATAGTTTGGAAGCTGGATGGCACAGACAGATGACGATAGACGGGACATTGCTACCATCAGGGATCTATCTTTACCGTTTAATTACGAATTCTCCCACCGGAATCTTAGTACACACGGGGCGATTTGTGAAAGCGCGATAAAATTTTTGGTTCTTCACCCATTATTGTGATCGGGTCAATAAATTCAGGGAATTTTCGGTACATGGCGGCCCCGATTTGCTGTAATTTTTCATGTATTCATGGTCGTCACTCTATTATTCACGAAACATATAGATCGCCAATGGAAAAGAATCAAGGGGTGTACAAGAGTTTGGGGCTTGCCTCGCCGTGGGAGATTTTAGAGGATGCGTATGATGATGCGAATCAATTGAGGCGCGTCACGATCAGGTGCACAGATACGTCGGCGTTGGCGTGTCCGATGTGTAAGAAGCGTTGTCCATTTTATGATTTGCGCACTCCTCGTACCTGGCGCCATCTGGATACGTGCAAGTATCGTACGGAGTTGGTCGCCCGGGTTCCGCGCGTACAGTGTCCAGTGCATGGGGTTCGGACGATTCTGGTTCCTTGGGCCTTGCCGAGTTCGCGGTTTACGCGCGACTTTGAAGACTATGTACTTGGATGGCTTCAGGAAGCGAGTGTACTGGCGGTATCTCGCCAGCTTGACGTTGGCTGGAAAGCGATTTCCCGGATCATGGATCGTGCAGTAGCACGTGGACTTGAGCGCAGGGCCCCCCAGATTATTGCGCATATCTGCGTGGATGAGACCTCGTTCCGCAGGGGGCACAAATACATCACAGTGGTTTCCGATGCAACGTCGGGGAAGGTGTTATATGTGGGGATCGGACGTACGAAAAAGGTGCTGAAGCGCTGGTATATGGGATTGACTCCTGAACAGCTGGCGGGGATCCAGAGCGTGAGCATGGACATGTGGCCTGCGTATATTTATACGACCTTGGACTGTGTGCCCGATGCAGAGAATAAGATCGCGTTTGACCGGTTCCATATTGCAAAGTATCTGGGGGAGGCGGTGGACAAAGTGCGACGGCAGGAGCACAAGCTCCTGCGCGCGCAAGGAAATCCAATCCTGACGGGAAGTAAGTATGACTGGCTCACGAACCCGAAAAATATGTCCACAACGCAGGCGAAGCGGTTTCAATCGTTAAAGAACAGTTCGTTGAAAACCGCCCGAGCGTGGGCGATCAAAGAGATGGCCCGAAACTTATGGCATTATGTGAGTCCTACCTGGGCACGAAAAGGCTGGAAAAAATGGCTGTCTTGGGCTATGCGCTGTCGTCTGGAGCCTGTCAAAGAAGCCGCCAGAACGATTAAAACACATCTATGGGGAATCATCAACGCTATTGTCCTCAAGGTGAGCAATGGCCCGGCGGAAAGCATCAACAGCCGAATCAAAACCGTCAAAACACGTGCACGCGGATTCCGAAATAATGAGCGGTTTGTCAACGCAATTTACTTCCATCTCGGAGGACTTGACCTGTCCACCTGAATGCCGTAAATCTTATGTTCTCACAATATTAGGTGAAGACCCAAATTTTTACTTAAACGAGAGACGACTGCCCACCTCCCTTTGCCGGAGATTCAGACTAATTCTGCATGTCTGGAAAATTTAACGATAGGGCAGAATGGCATGAGTCTTTATTCTGATTTCCTATATCACATCCCAGTTAATGAGAGATGATGTTTATCTTTGGAATTATATATACCCCACCAGATAACCTCGAAACAAGACGATCAGGATTCTCGGTTCGACCTTAAACACTTCTGAAAGGATGAGTAGCACAGCTGAATTAAAACATTTTATTGGAGGGATATGGGATTCCTCACAAACAGATGATATCCTGAAGGGCATCAATCCCGCAACTGGAGAGGCGATCAGTATCATCCCGATGGCCTCGTCTGCGGAAGTAGATATGGCAGTGCGAAAAGGGCAGGATGCCTTCGCAGAATGGCGGCGCACCCCGGTAACAGAGCGGGTTCAGTATCTCTTTGCACTACGTCAACTGCTTGAGCAACACTTTGAGGAGATCGCATCCATGATGACACAGGAATGTGGAAAAACTATCGCGGAAAGCAGGGGAGAACTGCGACGCGGGATCGAAAATGTTGAGGTTGCATGTGGCATGCCAAGTCTGATACAAGGCTACAACAATGAAGATGTTGCCAGCGGCATTGATGAGCACATGATCCGGCAGCCACTTGGTGTTGTCGTTGCGATTACGCCATTCAATTTTCCTGGCATGATCCCGTTGTGGTTTCTGCCCTATGCCATCGCGGCCGGGAATTGTTTTATCCTGAAGCCAAGCGAAAAAGTGCCACAGACTGGCGCCTGGTTAATGCGATTGCTGAATGAAGTGGGACTACCCAAAGGGGTCGTACAAATGGTTCATGGTGGAAAAGAAACGGTAGATGCGCTCATTGAACATCCCCTGACACGGGCGATTAGCTTTGTAGGATCAACCAGGATTGCCCAATACGTGTATGCAAAAGCTGCCAAACATGGGAAGCGGGTTCAGTGTCAGGGAGGGGCTAAAAACGTGGCAGTCATTTTGGAGGATGCCGAAATGGAGTTGACTTCAGAAATTTTGGCAGACTCAGCGTTTGGGTGTGCCGGTCAACGATGTTTGGCAAACAGTCTGGCAGTGACCGTAGGGGCGGCACGGGATGTATTTACGGAGGCAATGGCGGAAGCAGCCCGCATGCGCAAGGTTGGGTACGGACTGGATGAGGATTCAGAAATGGGACCAGTCATTACACCAGAAAGTCAATCAACGATTGAGGAGATGGTGGGGGTGAGCGAGAAAGAGGGGGCACATATTCTGGTTGATGGGCGGGGGAGAACGGTAGATGGGTTTCAAAATGGGAATTGGGTGTTTCCCACGCTGATTGATGACATAGATCCTGGCAGTACACTTGCGAAGACGGAAATATTTGGACCCGTATTCGGGTTGATGCACACGGCAAATCTGGACCATGCGATTGAGTTGATCAATTCACAGGCGTACGGCAACATGGCTTGCCTGTTTACCAGGAGTGGTGCTGCAGCTCGAAAATTTCGTTATGAAGTGGATGCCGGAAATATTGGAATGAATCTGGGCGTCGCTGCTCCGATGCCTTTTTATCCGTTCAGTGGCTGGAAAGACAGCTTCTTTGGCTCCCTTCATGCCCAGGGCAAGCACGGAGTGGAATTCTATACACAAACCAAGGTCGTCGTTGAGCGCTGGCCGAGTGTATGGAGCCGAAAATTTTAACGGATTCGGTTGATGATTCTCAATTCTAGTGTGTCATCCTATATATAATATTGATTATCAATTATATCTGAATTATATTTAGAGACCTCTCCACCTATACCACTAAAAACTATGCGCATAGCTGTAAAATTTGAACTATCGGATTCGGATCGTGAGTGTTTGGAGCGATGGTCTCGGTCTCGCAGCGTATCTGTGCGGTTGCATGAGCGGTCACGGATGATCCTGATGGCGGCGGACGGAATGACGAACAAGGCGATTGCGGAGACTTTGGGGACCGATGAGAACAAGGTTGGGCGTTGGCGTCGCCGTTTTTCGACCGAGGGATTGGCCGGCATCACAAAGGAACGTCCTCGGGGCGGCAACCACGGGGGAAAGTGTTCCAAGACGCAACGGGAGCTACGTAGTGAAGTGATTCGTCTTACGACACAGACAGATCCACCAGGCGCCACCCACTGGTCCTGTCGTTCCATGGCCCGGCAGGCAGGGACCACCCATAGTTTTGTACACCGTGTGTGGCAATCGTGCGGTCTCAAGCCACACTTGATCCGAACGTTCAAGGTGAGTAAAGACCCTCACTTTGAAGAAAAGCTTCAGGATGTCGTAGGTCTCTATCTCCATCCTCCCAAGAATGCAGTCGTGTTCAGTTATGATGAGAAGAGTTCTATCCAGGCCCTAGATCGAACCCAGCCTGGCCTGCCGTTGAAGAGGGGACGTGCGGGAACGATGACGCACGACTACAAGCGACACGGTACGACCTCCCTTTTCGTAGCACTGGAGATGGCCTCCGGTACGGTAATCAGCGAAACGTACAAACGACACCGCCATCAAGAAGTATTGCGATTCCTCCGTAAGGTAGAGCGTGCAGTACCGAAGAAGCAAGAGATCCACATCATCCTGGATAACTATTCCCCCCACAAGCATGCCAAGGTGATGGAATGGATTGAGCGGAAGAAGCGGATATTTCTGCACTTCATCCCGACCAGTTCGTCGTGGTTAAACTTGGTGGAGCGCTTCTTTTCCACGCTGACCGAAAAGCAGCTTCGTCGGGGTGTATTTACGTCGGTAGCCGATCTGGAACAATGCATTGATAACTATATCAAGACCTATAACGAGAATCCAAGGCCCTTGGTCTGGACCAAGTCAGTTGATGAGATTCTCCGAAAGGTTGAGCGGGCCAAAAAGACCTTGAATGAGATTTCTAAATAATCATTGATATAATAAGGACACTACACTAGATATCTGTCATGCGACCGGATCAGCAATGACTATCGGATGCTTGAAGCTTACTTGATCGGCATCCTCGCCGAAAAGAACCACAAACCAATACCACAAACGATAGACGTACGGCTTCGCCGATGAGATGGGAAATTCATTAGCTCAAGCCATGGAAATCACAAACCCTTCAGAACTGGTGATTACGACCTTGAATCGCACTCCGCAGCATTTGGGTATCGAAATTACTGCGTAGTTTACACTCTGGAATCACACAAGAATAAAAATATGTTGATCAACAGGTACATCGTCATTCTGCTTTTCGGACTTGGCTACATGCATTCCAATGCTACAGTCGAAGCACAGACGGCAGAGCTTTTCAACGATTTGGAGTTTCGTTATATCGGCCCATCACGTGGAGGAAGGGTGACCACGGTAACAGGACATAGAGATACCCCCGAAACGTTTTATATGGGGGCAACGGGGGGAGGAGTCTGGAAAACCACAGACTATGGAGCAAACTGGGAAAATATTTCCGACGGATATTTTGAAACTGGCTCAATCGGCTCTATTGATGTAGCCGACAGCAATCCCCAGATCGTCTATGTGGGAACGGGTTCAGATGGGATCCGCAGCAATGTGATCATTGGCCGGGGGATGTACAAGTCCGTGAATGGTGGCGAGTCGTGGACGCATATTGGACTTCGGGATGCAGGTCAGATTGGTTCGGTCGTCATCCATCCGACCAACCCCGAGGTTGTCTATGTGGCGGCGTTGGGGAATCCATTCGGTCCCAACCCGGAGCGTGGTGTATTTAAGTCCATCGACGGAGGGGAAACGTGGGAGCATGTACTGTTTATTTCAGAGCGGACAGGGGCAGTAGACCTTGAGCTTGCACCGGAGAATCCCGATGTTATTTATGCTGCATTATGGCGAGCAGAGCGCAAACCCTGGACGATCATCAGTGGAGATGATGGTTCTGAAAATGGTATTTATGTTTCGCGTGACGCAGGTGAAACTTGGTCCAAGAGTACGGATGGACTCCCCCAAGGGTTAATTGGCAAGATTGATTTTGCGGTAAGTCCTGCAGATCCAAGCCGGGTCTATGCACTGGTTGAAGCGGTTCCGGAAGAAGAAGGCCTCTATCGATCCAATGATATGGGGGTGACTTGGCATGTAGTCAGCACGGAAGGTTACCTGATGACCCGCCCCTTCTATTATACGAATGTAGATGCGGACCCGACAGATGCAGATGTGGTCTGGGTTAACAATCTTGCGCTTTGGCGCTCAGAGAGTGGAGGGAAGGGGTGGACGAGGGTCGGGACTCCACATGGAGATAATCATGATATGTGGATCAACCCCGATGACCCGCTCATTATCGTTCAGTCGAACGACGGCGGGGCAAATGTTACACGGGATGGTGGCAGAACGTGGTCTACCCAGCACAATCAACCCACAGCTGAGCTCTATCAGGTTGATGTAGATGAACGGTTTCCGTATTGGGCATATGCAGGGCAGCAAGACAATTCTACGATTGCCGTTCCGAGCCTGCCGCCAGACTTTCGCCCGGGGGGAGCCACTGCATACTGGGAAGCGATTGGAGGATGTGAAACGGGGCCATCGGTTCCTAATCCAGTGAATCCAATGATCGTCTACAGCAATTGTAAAGGTACCTTTGGACGCTATAACCGTGCGACAGGGCAGCAGCAGTCCTACTATGTTGGGGGTATCAACATGTACGGCGTGAATCCGCGGGAATTGCCGTATCGCTTTCAGCGCGTAGTCCCGATTGAAATCTCCCCGCACAATTCCGGTGTGATTTATCATGGATCACAGTTTGTGCATCGCACAACAGATGAGGGCCGAACATGGGAGACGATCAGCTACGACTTGACTGCGTTCAGGCCCGAGCGTCAAGTGATCAGTGGTGGCCCAATTACGAGAGATATCACTGGGGAAGAACACTACAGCGCACTCTATGTGATTGAGGTTTCTCCGGTCAATAAGAATGTCATCTGGACTGGGGCTAATGATGGTCCAGTGCATGTGACGCAGGATGGTGGACAGACATGGACCAACGTGACCCCACCTGATATGCCTCCCGAAGGGCGGATCCAAACCATAGATCCCTCCCCGCACGCCGAGGGCAAGGCATATGTGGCTGGATATCGGTATTTACTTGGAGATTTTGAGCCTTATATCTATCGGACGGACGATTTTGGAGCAACCTGGACGAGACTAACGGACGGGACGAATGGGATTCCAGATGATTATCCGACACGCGTCATTCGAGAGGATCCGGGAAGAGAAGGACTGCTCTATGCGGGAACGGAATTTGGTCTGTTTATCTCATTTGATGATGGTAAGACTTGGGAAAAATTCCAGCAGAGTCTGCCCGTCACGCCAATTACAGATCTGAAAGTTCATCGTGAGGACTTGGTCTTATCAACCATGGGCCGGGGATTTTGGATCTTGGATAATATCACTGCGCTGCATTATGTCACACCAGACATCGTGAATTCAGATGCTTATCTGTTTCCAATACGTGACACGTACCGAGTGAGATATAATTCAGGTTTCGGTGGCAGTGCGGCACCCGCCTATCCCCGATCAGGTGTAGTCATTGATTACTACTTCAAAGAGGAGCAGGTAGGAGATGTGACGTTGGAGATTTTAGACCGTGAAGGAACGGTCATTCGTACGATTGAAGCGGAGGAGTTTCAGCCTGAGTTAGCTGCAGTTCAGGGAATGCGTGCTCCTCCGCGACCACGTGCTCCTGCATCTGCACTCGAGCGCGCTCCTGGTATGCACAGATATACATGGGATATGCGTCACTCGGGATTGAGTGCGCCCGGTCTTCGGAATCTTCAAGGACCACTGGTCCCACCAGGCATATATCAAGTTCGTCTGAATGTGGACGGGGAAACTTTTACCCAGGAAGCCAGATTTCGGATTGATCCGCGTGTAACTAGGGATAATGTCATGCAGAGCGATCTCCAGGCACAGTTTGAATTTGGGATGGAGCTCATGAAGACCCGTGGTGATGCCGCCGCCGCAGTTCAACGGATGGATGCACTCATCGAAGACGGTGCGGATGAAGCTGCAACGCAGACCGCAAAGCGACTGCGAGCATTGCTCGTGACTGAGGTGGGGGACAGTTATCCCCAGCCTATGCTCATTGATCAGTTGAGATATCTTGCCGGCTTTACATCCAGGGGGGATTTTCGCCCTGGAAAAGATGCATACGAGCGTCTTGCACAGCTGCAGAGTGATCTTGCTGCAATCCTCCAACAACTGGATGAACTGTAAGGAGAACCGGGATTGCTTTGAAAATCGGGCTTGGATCAGTTCATCACTTCTGGCAGATGCCAGGAATAGGTATTGTCTTCGTGGTTCGGACTGATATGACCAGTCGGACGGGTATGCGTGTTGGCCCGTAAGGCTTGTAGAGATGAGCGTTATTCCGAGATGATAGACGTTACTGCAATTCTTGGAGCCGAGGCAGCTGATCTACTTCAGCATCGGTGTCAGCACATACCGGCCTCCCTGATCAGATTTCCTGGACCTGATTTTTTAGAGACGGCTGCAACCATTTCTGATCGCCCTCCACGTGTACTGGGAGCGCTTGAGAGATTGTATGGAGCGGGGCGTTTAGCGGGGACTGGGTATCTAAGCCTACTTCCTGTAGATCACGGGATTGCACACACCGCAGGAATGATATTTGCCTCCAATCCCGCATATCTGGATCCAACGGCAATTGTTGATTTGGCAGAGCAGGGGGGCAGCAGTGGGCTTGTGACCACGTATGGAATACTTGGGATAGTGGCCAGAGCAACTCATAGAAATTTACCACTCATTTTGAAGTTAAATCATGACAATCAGTTCACTTGGCCTGCTCGTTACGAGAATGTTCTGTTCAGCCGCGTTCATGAAGCTGCGGAAATGAGCTGTGTAGCTGTTGCGGCTACCGTGTATTTTGGCGGCCCCAATGCCCGCAGGGAGTTGCAGTTGGTATCAGGATTGTTTACGGAAGCCCATGGGCTGGGGATGGCCACCATATTGTTCAGCTATTTGCATCCTACAGCGCTTCAAAAAGGCGGGGATGAAATCATTTATTCGGCGGACCTCACGGCCGAGGCAAACCATCAGGCTGCAACAGTACAAGCAGATCTTATCAAACAGAAGCAGCCACTATGGACAGGAGGGGCAAAGACTCTCGGGGCTGATTATGGGCCTGTGAATATGCGGGCGCCTAAAGAGTTATCCTCATCCCATCCCATTGATCTAACGAGATATCAGGTCCTGGCCTGCTATGCTGGCAGCATAGGCCTAATCCATTCGGGAGGGGCCAAGGGGGAGGATGATCTGGTGCAGTCGGTTCGAGCGGCGGTGATCAATAAGCGGGGTGGGGGTGGAGGGCTCCTGGCAGGTCGCAAGGTATTCCAGAAACCCTTGGCCGAAGGAGTCCGGCTTCTGCATGCAATTCAGGATGTCTATCGAAATCCTGATGTGACCGTGGCTTAAGCATTGAAGCGACCCTGATGTGAGTCAGCACCGGAGCCTTGGTATTATTGTGATTGTACTTTGATCATCTCCACGACCATGCCCAGAAGCTTATTGGGTACGGGCACAGTCAGGTGGTATTGAACGATTCTCCATGTATCGTCTTCTAATACTAGTGTAGTGTCCTTATTATATCAATGATTATTTAGAAATCTCATTCAAGGTCTTTTTGGCCCGCTCAACCTTTCGGAGAATCTCATCAACTGACTTGGTCCAGACCAAGGGCCTTGGATTCTCGTTATAGGTCTTGATATAGTTATCAATGCATTGTTCCAGATCGGCTACCGACGTAAATACACCCCGACGAAGCTGCTTTTCGGTCAGCGTGGAAAAGAAGCGCTCCACCAAGTTTAACCACGACGAACTGGTCGGGATGAAGTGCAGAAATATCCGCTTCTTCCGCTCAATCCATTCCATCACCTTGGCATGCTTGTGGGGGGAATAGTTATCCAGGATGATGTGGATCTCTTGCTTCTTCGGTACTGCACGCTCTACCTTACGGAGGAATCGCAATACTTCTTGATGGCGGTGTCGTTTGTACGTTTCGCTGATTACCGTACCGGAGGCCATCTCCAGTGCTACGAAAAGGGAGGTCGTACCGTGTCGCTTGTAGTCGTGCGTCATCGTTCCCGCACGTCCCCTCTTCAACGGCAGGCCAGGCTGGGTTCGATCTAGGGCCTGGATAGAACTCTTCTCATCATAACTGAACACGACTGCATTCTTGGGAGGATGGAGATAGAGACCTACGACATCCTGAAGCTTTTCTTCAAAGTGAGGGTCTTTACTCACCTTGAACGTTCGGATCAAGTGTGGCTTGAGACCGCACGATTGCCACACACGGTGTACAAAACTATGGGTGGTCCCTGCCTGCCGGGCCATGGAACGACAGGACCAGTGGGTGGCGCCTGGTGGATCTGTCTGTGTCGTAAGACGAATCACTTCACTACGTAGCTCCCGTTGCGTCTTGGAACACTTTCCCCCGTGGTTGCCGCCCCGAGGACGTTCCTTTGTGATGCCGGCCAATCCCTCGGTCGAAAAACGGCGACGCCAACGCCCAACCTTGTTCTCATCGGTCCCCAAAGTCTCCGCAATCGCCTTGTTCGTCATTCCGTCCGCCGCCATCAGGATCATCCGTGACCGCTCATGCAACCGCACAGATACGCTGCGAGACCGAGACCATCGCTCCAAACACTCACGATCCGAATCCGATAGTTCAAATTTTACAGCTATGCGCATAGTTTTTAGTGGTATAGGTGGAGAGGTCTCTAAATATAATTCAGATATAATTGATAATCAATATTATATATAGGATGACACACTAGCGCTCCAGTTCCACGAACCTCGCCGTACTTCTCGTTGAGCAGAATCTCATCAAACCACGCCGCTCCACCGTCAGCGCCTACATAGACATGGCGCTCCTGCGGAACATATGTCCACCCACGCCCGGCACTAAAATGAGGCTCAGCATACCCCTGAAATTCAGATTTTGTCCATCGTTCGGTCATATCTGTCCCCAGAAAAATACTTTCTTCCGCGAGGTGTCCAAAATATCGTTCATAATCAGCCTCGGAGGCAGCGAGATGAAAATCATCAAGTACTGCTTCAATGTCAGATTGCTGTGCGTTTGTGCTCGATACGGTAATCAAGCTAAAGAGAAGGAGAATGGAGAAATATCGAGTCATGGGAGTCATTTGGTCATATGGTCGGCAACCCGAAGTGCCTGGGCTGCAATTGTGAGTGCCGGGTTCATGGCCCCGGAGGATGGAAAAAAAGATGCATCTACAACCCGCAGGTTTGTGAGTCCATGCATTCGGCAATAGGGGTCTAATACGCTGGTAGCTGGATCATTGCCCATTTTCAGGGTACCGCACTGATGAGAGTTGGTTTCAATTTTCATCTGCTGACTGAATATGATCGGATATCCGGCCCGATGCAACATGCGACGTGCCCGCTTCAGTAATTGACGGTGGGCGGCTAGGTTATTTGGCTTCCAGTGAATTCGTATGCGGCCTGTGGAGGTTAGTGAAACATGATTATCCAGGTCGGGCAGATCCTCGCTCATGACCCACCATTCGATACCTCGGTTTGCCAAGTATTTCAGCACGGGTAGAGGTGCATTTGGTCGGGCGGACTTGAGCATGGATGCCTGCACTTTACCAATCATCTGGAGATTGCCCATAGGCCAGGGCCATTCATCTGCTCCAAGATACCAGTCATTGACAGAAAGTGTTTTCTGAAAGGTTGTTGTATTGCGTTCCCATGGACGGACTGCAATCAACGCACTGTTATTGTGCACCATGTAGTTGCGTCCGATCATACCGGAGGGATTTGGAATCCCATCGGATCTAAGAAGCAGTGCTGCAGAATTTACTGCACCACAGCTGAGTACATAGATGCCGGCACGAATGGTTTTCAATTGACCATCGTGGTGAATCTCTAATGAATTAACGGTGCCATTACGTACTACAACCCGATGGGCCTTTGAGTTTGTCCACAGGGTGACATTTGGATGGTCAATAGCTGGGCGGACAGCACATACCTCGGCATCGGATTTTGCATGAACCCTACAGGGAAACCCATCACATGTATGGCAGCGCAGGCATTGCCCTCCCAAATCAATTCCGAGGGGTAAGTGAAAAGGATTCAAGCCCTGCTTTCGGAAGGAGGCTGCAAGGCGGGCAATTTGTGGTTCATGTGGTACCGCACTGTGTGGATAGTCCTCCGAACGCGGAGATTCGGTAGGATCATTGCCAGCATTTCCATGGACACGGTACAGCTTTTCAGCATGGCAGTAGTAGGGTTCCAGTTCATCGTAAGTGATCGGCCAGCCGGGGCTCGTACCATCTTCATGTTCTAATTCACCGAAATCTTTCTGCCGGAATCGGGGCAGAGCTGCCCCATAAACTTTCGAGTTGCCTCCGATGCAGTAATGTAGGCCGGGCTTGAAGATCTGGCCATCAGCAGTCTCCCAGGTTTCGCCTGGTTTGTAGCGGTGCTCACCGAAGACAGCTTCCGGGCTCCAATTCTCGGGTTCCTGGGGTAGAAAATCTCCACGCTCGATCAGCAGAATACGTGCTCCGCTATCACGCAGGGCCCAAGCCAGCGTGCCTCCACCAATTCCAGTTCCGACAATGATGATATCAAAATTGGCCATTACCATCATCTTGAAGGGATCTCTCACACAGTGAACTCAGGCGGAACAGGTCTGGCATACTTACACTGATACAAACACTACGGCGATTCGGGAGGTAACGCGAGTGGGATCCTGTAAGTTGTGAACCAGCTGCTGTTCGTATAACTGTTGCATTTCATTCCGAAGATTCTCCGCACCTTCAATGTTTGCCATGGCCCTGTTCGCTACGACATTGCAGGAGGCATAGTGAGCTACTTGGCCTTTTTTAATTTTTTCACGAACGTGTTTCTTTTCTTCTTTCCAGTAGGGGTTAAGTAATCGAGTCCATCGTTCCACCAATTGCTCTAATGCCCGTAAGCTCAATTGCCCAAACAATTTTTCGGCCAGTTTCTCGTCATGTTTGCTTTCTGGTTTCAGGGTATTTGCCAGAGATTCAAGGGGAGCAAGCATTCGTTCTGGCCGCAAGTCCCACTCTTTCAGCATGGACAAGTGATGCACGAGTTGCTCGATTGCCCGCTCGCGGGTCTCAACGATTGGGGAAATTATGTGTAACCCAAGGCGTATTGTCTTTTCGTACGCATCATGAAGCAGGTGGGCACAACGAATTTGGTTTCGTTCTATTCCTTCTGAGTGGATTGCCAACAGACGCGGGGGGACCACATCCCCCGCTTTGATTCCTCCTTCACCCTTGAGATGAAAGATTGTCGTGTCTCCAGACCCGGGGAGTATGGCAAGTTCTGCTCCCCAAAGCCCTTTAATATTTACTTGATTTTTTATAAGATCTGCGACCTTTGCATATGCCGTTTTGTCCAGTTTATCTTGAATCTTTGTCAGGATATCATAATAATTGTTCTGTCGGGGTACACGTGCATCCTGGATAAAATTCAACGCATTTTCAAAGTTGCGCTCCGTAATATCTTCTTTCTCTGTTTTTTCCGATGGCTGGCATTGTTGTTGGCGGGCAGTAAGCGAACGATTGATCTCTAATCTTTTAGCGGCATTGTGATCTGATGTCAGGGGAGATGTAGGGATATCAATCAGATAATAATGAATCGCATCTACCGGGCTATTGATGCGGTCAATACGACCAAGGCCTTGGATTAAATGCACCATACTCGATGCTAAACTGATGCTGACCAGGGTATCACAACTCTGCATATTAACACCTTCCGCCATCTGGTAAGTCATGAAGACGGATACGCTTCCATGAGTTCGCTTCTTTCCATGCTCAGAGAACATATCTTCAATGACATTCCCACTTCGAGAGCGAGTATAACTTGGCTCATTTACGTCCAGGATTGACCGCAGAGCGTCCTGTTCACCCGCTCCATCCACATCTTCTTGTTTTGAAGCGATCACATGGACTTCATCGTGGCATCCTTTCTGTGCAAGTATTTCTGCATAGACCAGAAGAGGCAACACGCGCTCAGCCAAAAATACCACTCGTTTATGTTCGGACTGAATATCTATCAAGGCTTTCACGCACTTATTATGCAGGATCTTCATGACGTTTGATTGAAGCCGCTTGGTCAGATTGTCACATTTAGGCGTTCGTTTGAGACCGGGAGCAAATTCAGTAAAAAGCTCCCCTTGACCGACAGGCAGCTTCCTGCGTCTTGATTTCTTTTCAATCCTCTGAAGATTTTCACCGATCTTACCATGAGCCATTTCGTACCGAGCTACGAGTGGGCTCATTCGTAAAATACTCATCAGATTACGGGCATGGAGTGCACTGTCGCGTACTGGTTGGCTATTCAGTTCCCCAAATCTTGAGTATCTTCGGACGAATTTTGGTGTGTCTCCAGTGATGTCAGCAAGTTGTTTGGCTATTTCTTCTACTGCTGTACGTTGAGCCTCTGTAATTTGAGTGGCAGCGTGACGACCGTGATTATTGATCACGGGATATATCCCACATTTGCCGGCAGTTTCTTTGGTTCTGTTTCCTATATCATTTCGGGAACACAACACTACGCATGGCGAGACTAGGTCGACAAGTTTTTCACGGATTTCTGCTAGCCGATCATCATCAAGAAGTGAACCTAGAATCACATCAAGCACGTCTGGATCTGGGTCCCATAGCCCCCGACTCTCTCTGGAAAGCTCTTGGATTCTATTTACGAAGTCGTTTGGCATGAAAAGGGAAGCACGTTTTTCCTGATAATGGATCAAGCTGTCTACATCGCGATTCCCCAACTGTGTTGCTGAAAGAAAGACCGTCCAGGCTGGCGGCGCAGCTTCCATAGCCTCAGCCCGCTGTGATATGTCTGTCGGGCCTGGGGCAACTTGATGACTTTCATCGACTACGTGTACAGCCGTTCGTTTTAGAACCTGATTCTTTTTGGTCAATTCGGTATGGGAAAGAACTTTGTACCCGTCGTCATTCTTTTTCCAACGTTTCGCAATTCGAGGCGGGGAAATAACCATTGCTCCGCGCCGGTCTATATTCCCCGCCGTACCATCTGGAATGACACGCTTATAGGTCTCTGGCAGAACATGGGCCAGATATTTGCCAACCGGTGTTTTTCCCGATCCTGCTGGAGCACAGACAAAAGCAACTCCATGTTCGTAGATCGTTCCCGCAGCCCGATAAACAAGGTCTGACTGATAGGGAAAAAGTCTTTCAGCACTTGAGAGTTCATAACGATCAAGCAGGTCGGCTCGCCAGAACGGAAATCCCGTTTGCTCCGCCACACATCGGGACATGGCATCCTCGGGAGACACGGTTCGCAGCAATATATTCAGGATGTTAAGGACCTCTTTGGTGCAATCAATACTCACATCTTGGATCTTTCTTGCAAAATCAGCTCGTTCTTTGGCCGCAACTACGACATCTTTCGAACGGGAATTATATCTCAGGTCATCCACCGACTCAATATTATGGTGGAGGCCCGCATAAGAGAAATTGGCACTCCCCTGTATCACACCTATGTCACTTGAAATGATCTTGGCATGCATACGACCACGCCCCTTCCAATTAAGTTGCTGCTTTGCCAAGTCCGTATCGAATACTCGGATATTGATTTCATTGCGTTCTATGGCTCCAATTGCCATCACAGCTTTCAGGTCGGAAGAATTCTCCACTTTTAGACCGTATTGGCTCATGAAGTACTGGCTAACCACTTCTGGGACTGAACGTATGCCTGGGAGGGTTTCCCTGTTGGCAGTATCCATGCCGTACACTAGATGGATTTGGGGGCGTGGCAGGATAGTTGGGTCCCTAAATTGCGATGACAACTCCTCCATAATGATGGACAGTGATGACAGCATATCGTGGAATCCAGTTACAATCAGGCACCGTCCGGCACGGAGGTGAGGGCGCAATAGATCAATGACAGGTACCTCCAGATTATCTGCACGCGGAATATGGGACCGTCGAGGAGAAAAAAAGTCCATTATGTGTCACAGATAATGCTGTAAAACGATTTCAAATATGGGTTAGGAGGGGCAAGTTCCCAAGGCATGGAGTCAATCATACACTACCATTGCAGTCTTATTTCTTTGCCTCCCATAATACAGTGTGGTGTGCTATAATTGTCGAACGGTCATAATAACACCTGTTAGCGAAAATGCCATCGTTGTGGCCTGAATAAATGAGGGAATGTGTCGATTGCCCGCGGCCGATGCCTTAATGATCAGGATTGATCTCCATGTTACTCCGATCAGTTCCCAAGAAAGGAGCTTGAGTTTTAGAGGTCGAGCTTAGAGTTGATCGGCATGATGTTTCACCCGGCGGCTGCACCTATATGTCAATGAATCTTGCTTCACGAGTATCAATTCGTTTAGATCATTTGATAAGGATCATTCAGTCCGATAAGGCAGACCGAGTGTGTGGAGAGGCTTTTGTAGTCCTCACTCAATCAATGTTTTATGACTGATGTGATTGCCCTGACGAATTTGATCACTGGCTACGGAACTCCTCTTGGTTTGGATGCATGATTGACGGCGACGAATTTAATTTTGTAGCCAGATCTTCAACCATCGCTGGAGGGATACGCCCCTCGAATAGGGCTTTTTTCAGAATAGTCAAATCCATTGTTGAGGTCGGCAAGGAATCAAAAGGAGAAGGGAAATATCTGTATCGCGACCGGAGAGGATCTGAATTCTCAAACGGTTGTTGCCCCGTACTCGTATATGCAGAGAAAGATCGTGGATTCACGTCTCAATAAGTAATCCAAATGTGAGGAGATAGGGATGCAAAGTTGTTACGGTATTGATTTTGGGCATCCTTAAGAATCTGACTTCAATGTAGCCGTTTGTGCAATCTTAAACAGACTTGTGCCAAGAGTACTTCTCAATGATAGTCGCTATCGATGCAAACTATCAAATAGCAATCATCGTCCAAGGGGTTGATCATCGGACGGTGAGGGTCTGAAGCCAAGCGGCATAGGTGGATCAGGTTGATATGGCGGAAAAAATCTCTCGTATGGCGACCGATGAGGATTTGGGTCAGTAAACAGCGGTCGTTTTCCAGAGGGCCTGAGGGCAGGTGGTATGACTGGACCGGGCTGATACGGAGGGAAAAATCTCTCCTATGGTGATCGATGAGGATCTGAACCATCAAATGGTGGCCGTTGCCCGAGGGACATGGCTGCAGGTGACAACCGTCGTTTCATGATATTAAGGAATCACTTGCGCTATGCAACAACTGGAACATCAGTTGGTTTCCGTGTTTTTCAACCATGCCCTTAAACCACATCGCTTTCCATTTTTTTCCAGCCATAGTCAGTGGTAACAGGGGCAACGTCTGGTAACCCATTTTGATTCCAAATCAATTGTAATTTCCCCGTTGTTCCTGAGTTCAGATGCAACTCGAATGCCCTCAACCAAGGAATCAACAATCTCGAAGTTTATCTCAGCGACTTGTGCACTTAGATTTTCAAGTGCCATCTGAAGAACATTTTGCCAAGCATCGTGTGCAAAATCGGGAGGTGAATTTGGTGGTAGCTGAAGGGGAGGGATTGGCCTTAGAGCTTGAGCACTGTCAGGATGCTTCAAAAATTCTTGACGTATATCAAATGGCTCACGAAATTTTAAGTAATCCTCAATTCCGAGATAAGCATTCCACATTAAGTCCTCCAGCTTCAGGTCCCGATCCGCTATTCGAAGGTCTAACTCCAATGCCCGTGAACGAGAAACTGCATCTCCGTGAGCGAAGAAATTCTTGTTCAAGTTTTCGGCAATTTCCTTCGCTTTAGATTTTTCGTCGGGCTCTGTCATGTGGAGGAGAAGCAACCTCTCGCCGATAGAGGATGACAATTCACTAGCTCGCTTTGCGGCACCAACATTCACAGGATCCACTGCAGAGAACAATTTGTCAATAATGGCAGAGATGTGTATTTGCTCGGTAATCTTAACATCATTGGCAAGAAAGCGTAAAAACGCACCAACATCTTCATATGCAAAGTGCCTAGGGTCTGAGTTTGGTTGGAATACAATCAACTGAGGATCAATAGGACCTAACCCAAGTTTAACGTGCGCCGTGGAAAGGCGCGTTTTCCTAGCGGGTGCGAAACCCGCCCATTAACTATCGTTCCAAATGGTAGCATTCGTAGCGTGTTATGGAGGTAACGACATAGCATGAAGCACTTCGGAGTAAACGGGCCACATTTAAGGTGGCTTAGCGAGCAGGCGGGCCAGAACACGCGTGAACGTCGAGCAGGCCTCGAAACGGGTAATGCGAGAGACGACCTTCCGTTAATATGGGGAAGTCTGCCATGTGATCGGGAAGCGAACGATGTATGCACCGACATGTCTCGCCGGGGTATTGACGCTGGCACGTCTGGAAGATGGAAAGCGTGGCAACACGGGAAGCCCTATCGGTGCCTTTGCACGAGGCAAACTGGCATCCTGCGAGGGACAGGCCGGGCCGGTAGGGTGGCGGATGGGCCCGTATTACTGAAGACGCAGGGTAATGCCTGTCGAGGGAAGGGGTCCTGAATCGGGCATGGCAGGTAAAGGAAAAAGGGACATGACTACTGACGAGAGTCTAAGAGGGTCAACTCGGGTTCAGGCTTTCCAGCACCTCCTCCATGCGAAAGCGAAGGAAGAACCTGAGCGGCGATTTCATGCGCTTGCGGACAAGGTGTGGCGGATGGATTTTCTCTGGGAAGCGTGGGCACTGGTACGCCGCAATGGCGGATCGGCGGGCGTGGACGGGGAAACGATCCAAGACATTGAGGCCAACGGTGTGGCATCGTGGTTGAGGGAACTGTCGCAGGACCTTCGGGAGGACACGTACACACCGCAACCGGTGCGTCAAGTGTTGATTCCGAAAAAGCAGCCGGGGAAGTTTCGTCCATTACATATTCCTACGGTCCGGGACCGCGTGGTGCAAACCTCCGCGTGGTTGGTACTTTGGCCAATCTTTGAGGCCGATTTGCAGCCGGAACAGTATGGGTATCGTCCTGGACGCAGCGCAAAGGATGCGGTACGCCGGATCCACGGGTTGCTCAATCAGGGGCACCGGGAAGTGGTAGACCTGGACTTATCGAATTACTTTGGGGAGATCCCGCACGCAGAACTGATGCGAAGCGTAGCGCGTCGAGTCAGTGATGGCCGCATGCTGCGGCTGCTCAAGGCGTGGCTGGTGATGCCGGTGGTGATCCAGGATAAGCAGGGTCGCAAATGCACCACCAACCCGGGGCGTAAGACGCGGAAAGGAACCCCGCAAGGGAGTCCGATCTCGCCACTGTTGAGCAACATCTACATGCGCCGCTTCATCCTTGGCTGGAAGCTGTGGGGGTATACCCGACAGTTCTCCGCGGAAATTGTGTGCCACGCCGATGATTTGTGCATTTTGGGCCATGCGCCTGCACAGACGATGCTCACAGTTGCCAAGCGACTGTTCAACAAGGCAAAGCTCATCGTGAATGCGGAGAAGACCCGATGCTTACGGTGTCCAGAAGAGGCATTGCACTTTTTGGGGTACCGAATTGGATGGAATTATCGTCGTCAGTCCGGGAGTCGCTATATCGGCACCCGACCGAGCCAGGCGAGCGTCCAGAGCATCTGCCGTCGAATCAGCGAGCAAACGGATGCCCGCTATGGACTACGATCTCCCGAGGAAATGGTGGCAAAACTCAACCGGATGTTGTCCGGCTGGGCGAACTACTTCACATTGGGACAGGTCAGTCCAGCGTATGCATCGATTGATCGGCACGCGGCTTGGCGGCTGCGACAGTGGTTCTGTCGGAAGCACAAGATGAAGTCCGGTAAATATGTGCGATTTTCGGATGTGATTCTGTACGAGAAGTATGGGATCGTGCGTCTTGAGCGGAAGATGAAGGACCTTCCGTGGGCGAAGGGCATGCGCCCGATTGAGAGCCGGATGCGGGAAATCCGCACGTCCGGTTCGACGAGCAGGGGGCGGAAACGGGGTTAAGGAAGCCGGACTGAGGCCCGGAACGAAAGTGACGGATGAGCCACCGGATCCTAAGAGTACCGCGCCGCCCCCTGACTCTACACGAGGCCCCATTTTGGGGCCTTTTTTAGTTTTTTTTTTCGCCTGACCTTGGCCCCGAACCTTTGATTCCAGCCTGCATTGGCCCATTTCCTTTTGCGTCGTTCGTGGATTCGGACGATTGTAGTGCCATAATGCGTTTTCTGTGGGAACCTTCGCCGGCCCCCTTCGTTTCCTGCCATCATGTTTATCCGAAAAACCATGACCCGGACCATGAAGGACGGAACCACCTATCATGCGTTCCGGCTCGTTCACAATGTCCGCTACGGCGCCAAGGTGAAGCAGGAGACGCTCCTGCATCTGGGAAGTCAATTTCCGGTCAAGGAATCCGACTGGCCTCTGCTCTGCCGCCGGATTGACGAACTTCTCCAGGGGCAGGTCTCGCTCCTGCCGCCCTTGCCCAAACCGTTGGAGGATCAGGCCGAGGCCATCGTTGGGCAGTTGTTCGCCAAGCAGGCCGAGCGGCTGCGACAGGCAAAGCTGGCCCAGGGCGAGCCACTGGATCCGAGATGGCACACGGTGGATGTCGCCTCTACCCGTATGAGCATGGTGCGGAGTGTGGGGGTGGAACATGTGTCCTTGTGGGCCCTGAACCAGCTGGGAATCCCGAAGCTGTTGCGGGGCCTTGGGATGACGCCCAAGACCCAGCATGCGGCATTGGGGGCGATTGTCGGACGCTTGGCCAAGCCTGCTTCCGAGCGCGCAACCTATGCGTGGCTCTGTAACGAGAGCGGTCTTGGGGAATTCCTGGGAGGATCGTTCCAGCGCATGAGTTTGATGCATCTCTACCGGGCCTCCGATCAACTGGTGAAGCACCGCGATGCGATTGAATCGCAGGTATTCACCGAAGCCATGTCCCTGTTTGGATTGGGATGTACGGTGACGCTGTTGGATCTGACCAATACCTATCTGGCGGGATCGGGATCTGCCCAATCGTTGGCCAAGCGTGGGCGGTCCAAGGAGAAGCGGAATGATCGTCCTCTGATCACCTTGGCTCTGGTTCTGGATGGGAGTGGATTTGTGCGGCGCTCAAAGATCTATGCCGGCAATACGGCAGAGGCGGAGACCCTCCAAACGATGCTCCAGGAAGCGGATGCCCCGAACGAGGCCATTGTGATTATGGATCGGGGGATTGCAACCGCGGAAAACGTGCAATGGCTTCGCCAGGCCAAGTACCGATATCTGGTGATGAGTCGGGAGCGGGCCCGGGTCTTTGATCCAGCAGATCAAGAGGTGACCGAGTTGGATAACGGCGTAGAACTGTATGAGGTCCGGGACTCGGAAGAGGTCCGGGTCTATTGTCGTTCGAGCCAACGGATCAAGAAGGAGCAAGCCATGGTGGCACGTCGTCGTGCGAAGTTTGAAGCACAGCTCACGCAGTTGGACCAGGGGTTATCCCGACCGAAGACGACGAAGAAGCTTTCGCGGATTTGGGAGCGGATTGGACGATTCAAGAAAAGCAGTGGTGGGATTGGACAGCACTACGACATTGAGGTGATTGCCGATGAGAAGCAAGAGAAGGCGGTGCAGGTGAAGTGGCGTGCGCGGCCGAAAGCGAATTCGATGTGGACCGATCCCGGCACCTACAGCTTGAGGACCAATGTCATGGAGTTTTCCACCGCTCAGCTGTGGCAGACCTATATCATGCTGACGGATCTGGAGGCCGTGTTCCGCTCGCTCAAGAGTGAGTTGGGATTGCGGCCTATCTTTCACCAAACCGATCAACGCACCCAAGGGCATCTGTTCATCACTGTGCTTGCGTATCAGGTCGTACAGGTGGTGCGAACCTACCTGCGGCAACAGGGAATCTCCTGGAGTTGGACCACCATTTGCAATGTGCTCTCGTCCCAACGACGGGCTACCATCCATCAAACACGAAACGATCACGTAGCCCTGCACACGCGCCTCACCTCGGATCCCGATGCAGATCAACGCGAAATTTACGAGGCGCTGAAGATCGATCCGCGTCCACTCGAAACGGAAATCACCACGATCTGAACAGACCCAATCCATGCCAATCGGTAGTGCCCTAATCGGCCTGAATCGGGCCGAAAGCCCCCGCTCAACGCTGGAATCAGTATTTTATGTTAAACTTGGGCTAATGAAGCATAGAAATGCATTACTATCTCGTCTGCACCTAATGCAAACAGTGTGGCAGCACTAAACGCCATATATGGAACGAGGACATATACTTTATCAAACCGTTCTCGTAGAATAGACATCAGCTTCCATGCAACGAGAGCATCACCACCAGTGCTGTGTATCATGACATCTACTTCCGAGGATGTTGCAATGGAATTAATCTGATCAATGAATTCTCTGACTGCTTCTCCAGTCATGTGAGACGAAACACCGGGACGAGTACTGGTCACGTAGACAATCAGCGGTCGGCTACGGTATTCTTCGATAGCTTTATATGCTTGACATCTTCCGTTAAGATCCATGGGATTATAAAATTTGGCTAATGCTAATCCGATTAATCAATTCGCCCTGTGATTCTCATAAATACTCCAGAATTGGGAGGATTCACATTATTATTTATTATTTACATGAGTATTTACATGAGCGCATTGAGGTGTGCTGATACTCATGAACAATAGCTTTGTTTCATATAGATATCAAATATATTATGCCTTCACCGCTCCCGAAACCAACCCCCGCACAAAGAGCTTACCCAATCCGATGTAAACAAGGGCAGTAGGCAGAGCAGCCACGATTGCACCTGCCATAACAACGTTCCAGTCCACGGAAAAAGATCCAGATAGATTGTTCAGCGCAATTGTTACTGGTTGAGATTGAGGATTTGGAACTACTGTGATTCCAAAAAGGAAGTCATTCCAAATGTTGGTGAACTGAAAAATTAGTGCAACCGCAAACGCGGGTAAGGACAGGGGGAGAATGACGCGCCAGAAGGCTTCAATGATCCCCGCACCGTCAACGGTTGCTGCTTCCACGATAGAGCCGGGAATGTTGACATAAAAATTCCTGAAAATGAGTGTCGTTACAGAAACCCCGTAAACGACATGGGTGAGGACCAAGCCAGGGAGTGTGCCATACAGGTCAATCCATTGAAGAAAACGTACTAGGGGAAGCAGGATGGCCTGGTAGGGGATAAAAAAGCCAAAAAGCAGGAGAGCAAAAAGAACTTCGGATCCACGGAAGCGCCACTTCGAGAAAATGTAACCATTCAGCGCCCCGATGATTGACGATAAGAGGGCTGCGGGAATCACCATGAAGAGGCTGTTCTTCAGGTTGGGAGAGAGCATATTCCATGCCTCTGCAAACCCCTCTATGGAGATCTGACTGGGAAATTGCCACATCGTTGCCAGACTAACGCTGGATGCATCCCTAAAACTGTTGACGAGCATCACGTAAATCGGCAGCAGATACAGAATCACGGCAAGACCCAACCCAAACCAGAGAAGTCCACGTTTGAAACTCATGATTCACGGTTTTTGAATGTGTGGACGAGGTAAGGGACAATGATCAGAGAAGATGCAACCAACATCACGATCGAAGCCGCGGCCCCAAGGTTGTAACGGGCTGCTTTGAACATCATCTCGAACACAAAAATCGCCGGAACATCGGTAGCAAAGCCAGGCCCGACCCCTGACATGGCAAAAACCAGGTCAAAAATCTTCAGTGAAACATGCAGCAGAATAATAATTGTGGAGATCGTGATAGGGTTCAGCATGGGAATGATCACGGATCGGTAGAGCCTCAACTCTCCCGCACCATCAATACGAGCCGCATCCCTGACTTGTGAGCTGATACCGCCGAGTCCCCCGAGATACATGGCCATGACAAATCCAGATAACTGCCAAGTGGCCGCAATGGCTACCGGGATGAGTGCAACTGGGATTCCCCATTCAATCTGGAAAGTCATGCCGCCCGGCCAAATTTGTGACAGGAGTTGATTGACTGAAAAAACCACCGTGGGATCAGTTGTCCAACCGGGAGCTAAAGGATCCATACCGGCCGCTTCCAGAGCTTGGTTAATTCCAAGAAAGTTGAAGAACAGGTTGACCCCAGTCTCAGGGTTGAAAATCCATCTCCATACAACCCCGGTTACAATAAAGGACAGAGCATAGGGGAAGAGAAACGTATTACGAAAGAACCCCTTGCCGGCAATTTGGCGGTCCAGAAGGATTGCGAGCCCGAGACCAATGCTGATTGCCAGACCAATAAAAAGCACCGTGAATACAAGAGTATTCCTTAGATCTGCCTGGAAGCGCGGCATCGCCAGCATATCTGCATACGTTTGCCAAAGTGGGTCACGTAGAGACAAGTCTACAGCAAGAGTACGCCAGTTTGTGAGGGAGAAAAAGAAGCTTGTCCCGATAAATCCATAGATAAAGATGGCTGTCAAGAGAAGCGATGGCAGCAGGATGAGGATTCCTTTATGTCGGGACAGCCAGCGAGTATGGATCATGCGTTACATGCCAAACCCGGATGCTTTTGCTTCACGCGCGAGCATTTCAGTGAAGGCTTCCACATCGCGTCGAACAACAAAATCTGTCAACGCATCATTGAGTGACTGCTGGAAGTCCGCTGGTGCGGCTGAGCCGTGGATCACTGTTGGCACAGCAATGCTCTTGGCGTATTCATCCATCGCCCACTGCAGGTACGGGCCAAAGCGGGAACGATCACAGTCATTGCGTGCGCAGATAGATCCCTTGATGAGATTAAAATTCTCCTGAACAACACGATCTCCCATGATTCGGAGCATATCGAGGGTTTCTTCGGGGTGAGGTGCATTTTCAGCGAGGGTAAACCCATCGGTAACCAGTATATGAACTCCTTCTGTCCCAGGATGGGCAACCCAGCCAAAGTCAATGTTTTCCGTCAGGCCATCGCGGATTAATTCCCCATAGACCCAGTCTCCCATGGAATAGAAGGCACAGTCGCCGTCTGCCATTTTATCGGCTGCCTGATCCCATGAGAGTGCCGCATGATCGTCATTCAGGTAATTGAGTAGCCGACCGTAGGTGTGCACAGCCTCTATCACATCGGGGTCTCTAAAACTAGTCGTTCCGTTCCACAGGCCCTGATAGCGCTCAGGTCCAATCGTGCCGGTGAGTGTATTTTCAAGCATAATGCCGGTAGCCCAGATTCCCGTGTCTCCCATACATAAGGGGGCAACTTCCGTATTCTGGAGATCTTCGGCAATTTCGAACAGTTCTTCAATACTCAATGCATCCCCGACAGAGATGTTGTACTCCTCAAGTACAGGTTTATTGTACCAGAGCGTATTACTGCGATGAAGATTCAAGACGACCAGATAGGGCTCACCATCTTTACTTATCATATCAATAAGGGATGGTGAGAACAGTTCATACCATCCTTCGGCATCATAGAGGTCCTTCACCGATGCAGCAAACCCGGTATCGACATATTGGCCCATGAGTTCCGCTCCGTGATGGGTTTGCCACGTATCGGGTGGGTTTCCTCCTACAAGTCGAGTTTGAAGCACAGGGCGGGCAGTTGAACCGCCACCACCGGCAATCGAAGCATTGATCACCTCAATATCGGGGTACAGATTTCGATAGGCTTCAAGTACAGTTTCCAATGCAGATGCTTCGCTTCCGGAAGTCCACCAAGTAAAGACCTCGACCTGTTTTTCTGAACTAGTCTCATTACCGCTCTGACATGCAGCCAAAAGCAGGATAGAAAGAAATAGATAATGGATACGCATAGTGTATACAGTATTACAGCCACGAACTCTGGTGCTCACCAGTATGAAGCTGAACGGTTTTGAGCTCGGTGAACTCATCTGTAGAGAAGCGCCCCAGTTCACGTCCAAGTCCACTATCTCTATAGCCACCAAAGGGCAGTTCAGCATGCCCCTCCATAAAACAATTGATCCAGATCGTTCCCGCACGAATTTTACGACTCACTTCAAAGGCGGTGTCCACATTCGAAGTCCAGAGACCGGCGCTCAGCCCGTAGGTGGTGTCATTGGCAATCTGTATCGCCTCCTCTGTTGTTTTGAACGTCAAGATGGACAGTACTGGACCGAAGATCTCCTCTTGTGCAATCGGCATCTCAGGTGTCACACCGTCAAATATGGTAGGTTCAAAAAACCGTCCATTTAGAGTTGGGATCCTGTTTCCACCGATTCGAAGCTTCGCACCAAGATCGGCACCACTCTGGACATATTGATGAATCTTTTGAAGTTGCGGCTCATTGATGATCGCTCCGACTTTAATGTCTTCAGAAAGCGGATCTCCGACAGGCACAGTGCGTGCTAGCTCAAGGATACGTTCGGTAAACTCTTCTGCAATGCTTTCCTGTAAGAGTAGGCGACTGCCACTGTTACAGCATTCTCCCATGTTAAAGTATACCCCGAACACGACCGGATCGAGTGCTGCATCTAAATCCGCATCGGCAAAGATGATATGAGGGTTCTTCCCACCTAGTTCCAGGGAGCAGCGTTTGAGGTTTTTTCCGGCGGCTGCAGCGACTTTACGCCCAACTGCAGTTGATCCAGTGAACGAAATCACATCAATGTCCTCGTGTTCTGCAAGGCTTGCACCAACCGGGTCCCCAAACCCGGTTACAATATTAATCACCCCTGAAGGGACACCGGCTTCGTGCGCTAAAGAAGCCAGCTTCAGGGTTGTGCCTGGAGTCAACTCACTGGGTTTGATGACCGCCGTACAGCCAACTGCGAGTGCAAACGGCAATTTCTGGCTGATGATCAGGAGTGGAAAATTCCATGGTGTAATCAGTCCCACGACCCCGGCAGGCTCGCGTAACACCAGCCCGAGCTTGTTTTCACCAAGGTTATTGTACACTTCTCCTATGGTGTGGCGAGCGAGTGTCGCTGCATAGCGCCATAGATCCACGGCAGTCTCCATTTCTCCCCTTGCCTGTGTGATGGGCTTTCCGCTTTCAAGAGTTTCCAGTTTGGCCAACTCGTCACAGTGGGAATGAATCAGATCTGCAGTTGCATTCAGAACCTGTGCACGCTCCTGGCCGGACATGCATGGCCAGAGGCCGGAATCAAATGCTACGCGTGCGGATTGCACAGCCGCGTGCACATCCTGCTCCGTTCCAAGCGCATAGTCATCAACTGTCGTGTCATGCGCGGGGCTGACCGTGGTAAAGAGATCTCCTCGCTCACTACGAACGAATTTTCCATCAATCCAATGTTTTCCCATTAGATTTCTCCTTTAATCATCGCCGCTCCTTTTTCACCGATCATGATTGAAGTTGCTTGTGTATTGCCGCTAATTAAGCGAGGCATGATAGATGCATCAATTACACGCAGGGATTCAATACCGTGAACAGAGAGTTGCAAATCTACGACAGCTTGGTCATCCGTTCCCATTTTACAGGATCCTACAGGGTGGTAATCATTTTTCGACCACTTTTGAATGTAAGCTTTGATGTCTTCATCACTTTGCGTTTCTGGGCCTGGTAGTATTTCCCGGGAGATGTACTGTTGAAAAGAGGGGGCAGATAGGATGCGTCTTCCCCATTTGAACCCTTCCATAGATACTCTGAGGTCATAGGGGTCATCGAGAAAATTTGGATCAATGGCAGGGTCTTCCAACGGATCATTGCTACGTAGTGTGAGAGATCCAATGCTGCGTGGACGCAGATTACAGGTATTGATCGTAAGACCATGGCCTTTAATAGACATACGGCCATGATCTACCACATACGCAGGCAGGCAATGGATTTGGATATCTGGGGAGCGAACCTCGGGGGAGCTTTTCAGAAAGCATCCGGCTTCGCATACGGATGCCGTGACCGGCCCTGTTTTATATAACAAGTACTGGATACCGTGCAAAATTGCACGATTCCATCGGTCATGTCCGTTGTAGCTGACAGGTTTGCTGGATTCAGCTGCCAGATACACGTCCATATGGTCCTGGAAATTTTTCCCCACTCCTGGGAGATCATGCTCGACTTGAATTCCAAGGGGTTTTAGCTCATCTGCCGGTCCAATTCCAGAAAGCAATAGAAGCTTTGGGGAGTTTACCGCCCCTCCGCTCAGGATAACCTCTCGCTCGGCATGAACTTGGACTCTGGCTTTGTTTTTGGCGTATTCAATTCCGATTGCCCGCCCATTCTTAAGAAGAATACGTGTTGCCACTGCACGGGTCAGGATCGTAAGATTGGTTTTTTGAGGCCGCAGGAATGCGGTGGCTGCACTTTCTCTGCGTACATTGCGCTGCGTTACCTGGTAATAGCTTACCCCTGACTGGCGTGTGCCATTCAAGTCGGGATTATAACGGATTCCCACTTCCTGTGCGGATCGGACAAATGCACGGGATAATGGGTTCGACTGTACCTGATCCGCCACATTGAGTGGGCCGCCACGCCCATGAAATTCGTCGACAAACCGCTCGTTGTTTTCGGATTTTTTGAAATAGGGAAGGACGTCATTATATCCCCAACCCTGGCAACCCAAGTCACGCCATTCTTCATAATCCAAGCGATGTCCTCGAATATAGATCATCGCATTAATGGATGTACTTCCACCGAGCGTCCGTCCTTGCGGATAGTGCATCTCACGGTGATTCAGGTGTTTTTGAGGGACGGTTTTAAAGCACCAATTCACGTTTTTTCCCGTCAATTTGGCAAAGCCTGCAGGCATATGAATCAGAGGTGACCTGTCTGGAGGGCCCGCTTCAAGCAATAATACCCGAACGCTCGGATCTTCAGCAAGACGATGAGCGACAACACATCCAGCTGCTCCCGCCCCCACGATTATATAATCAAATGATTCGGTCAAAGCCTTCATCAATCCCCTTTATATTCCGGTTCTCTTCGCTCCAGGAAGCTGTTCACACCTTCCTTTCCATCGTTTGTGTATGCACTGAGTGAGCCAGCGATGGATTCAAGAGGGGCACAATCTCCATCCAGCATCTGCTTTGCAATTTGTACAGCAACAGGAGCATTCTTGGCAATCGCCTCGGCCAATTCGCCGCCCGCAGAGGGGAGCTTATCTAATGGGCATGCTTTGGTTACCAATCCCCAGGCCAACGCTGTTTGTGCATCAATGGGACTGCCTGTCAGGACCATTGCTTTGGCTCGGGCAATACCGATGGTTTTGGATAGCCGTGCGGTGCCGCCCCATCCGGGGACCGTCGCAATTTTCACTTCCGGCATTGCAAAGGAGACATGGTTTGCAGCAATACGGATATCACATGCCAGAGCGAGTTCAAGCCCTCCACCAAATGCGTAACCATTGAGGAGGGCGATCACCGGCGGTCGCAGGTTTGCCAGTCGCTGCAGAATACGCTGTCCCCTCGGGATCCACTGCTTCCACATTCCAAGTGCATCTAACGCTGCCCATGCTTTGATATCCGCCCCGGCACAGAAAGCTTTTTCTCCTGTACCTGTGAGAATGACTACGCGAAGATCACTGTTTGACTCGAGGGTTGCAAGATGAGCATCAAGTGTTTCCAGCATCGAAGGATCAATCGCATTGCGTTTTTCCGGGCGATTGAGAGTCAATGTTGCCAGATGACCTGTAATTTCAAGTTCAACGTGACTCATTTTTGGAGGGTAGTTGAAGGTTCATTGATCTGGGGTTGAAGAGCCGCTCATCCATGATTTGTAAAGACGGGCTCACTTGAAGCTCTAAACTGGTTTGTCCGAGAACATCACGTTCCAGGTTAATTCCAGGCGCAATTTCAATTACAGTTAATCCCTCAGACAATAGTTGCAGTACGCATCGTTCCGTAATATAGGTGATCTTCTGTCCTAAACGAAGGGCACGATTCCCACTAAAAGAAACGTGTTCCACTTCAGGTACGAGCTTTTGTACTTTACCTTCCTGGAGAATCTTTACCTGACCTTCTTCAATTGCGAGCCGAAGTCCACCAGTTGTATAAGTCCCAATAAATACAAGATGGCGGGCATTGGCGGTAATATCAATGAATCCTCCTACACCTGCTGTGACATGTGGGCGGGCAGCCAGGCGGGAGACATTGACACATCCGTGTTGATCAATTTGCATGAAGGACAAAAAGCTTCGATCAAATCCTCCACCCTGGAAATACGTAAACTGATCGGGCGACCCAAGAATTGCCTGAGCACCGGATGCACAGCCAAACTGAAAATCCAGAAGTGGCATTCCTCCGACAGCCCCTTGTTCAATCACCCACGTCACAGCATCAGATAATCCTTCCTCTAAAAGAATGCGAGGAACTTGTGCGGATACCCCAAACCCCAGGTTAACCGCATCTTTTTGGCATAACTCCATAGCCGCACGGCGGGCCATGGGTTTATAGGGTCCCCAAGGCATGAGGTCATAAATTTTTCCATCGGGAGAGAGTTCGCCACTGATGGTTGGATCATATTCTGTATTCGTGGTCTGCATCTGCTCTGGCACAGTAACCACATAGTCAACTACGACTCCGGGGACCCGGACATCCTGGGGTTTGAGTTTACCCGATTTTACGACACGTTTGACCTGCGCGATGACGATTCCACCATTATTATGAGCGGCTAGTGCCTGATCATAAATACCTAAGCTGCTTCCCTCGTGTTCAGTAGTGATGTTGCCATGCTCATCTGCGGTAGTTCCACGGATCAGTGCAACGTCAACGGGGATTGAAGGATAGAAAAGCCATTCATCTCCCTCAAATGTAACCCTCTTTACGACCTCTGGAGGACTGCAGTCATTCATGCATCCACCGAGAAGGTGAGGATCCACAAAGGTATCCATGCCAACCTTCGTCAGAACGCCAGGCCTATGTGCCGCAGCTTCACGATGCATGTGATACAAGACCCCACTGGGCAGGTTATAGGCTTCCACGCGATTTTCACCAATCATCTGCCAGATTCTGGGGGAGGGCATGGATGAGGGGCCACTTGGCAGGGAGCCGGCAATGACGCGTTTGAGGAGCCCATCATGGGCGAGGTGATCAATCCCGGCGATGCCATACATATCTCCGGCAGCGATAGGGTGTAGTGTTGTGAGTCTTCTTGGATGCCCTGAATTGGCAAAGCGTTGACCAATCGCGGCTAGCATTGCATCCGGGCAGCCCAAGCCACTTGATGCGCTGACTGTCAGGACTGCATCATCATGAATTTGTTCGGCAGCGGCGGCCAATGAACAAAACTCAGGCATAGCTTAATGTAACTTGTTTGCCTGTTTGTGCCGATTGTTGAACTGCCAGCGCAACTGCAAGCGAGCGGAGCCCATCTTCAGCGGTAGCCGCTGGCTCGCCGATTCCCTGAACTGCACGATTAAAATATCCGACAGCCCGCTCGTACAGGTTAACGGGGGGAGGGAGTTCAACTTTTTCCATCTGGTTTCCTCTGCGGAGGGCAATTTCCCCGATGGGTTGCTGGGTCATGACATCCCTGGCGATCAGGGATGCATCGGTGCCATGGACTTCGAGTCCTGTTCCAGCGTGACCGATCACAAATGAATCATGAAATTGTGCAAGTGTGCCTCGCTCAAAACGCATCACGCCCATCACGGTGTCATCGATCCCGTGCTCTCCGAGGCCCTGAGAAGAGGTGCAAGCCGTGACAGATTCCACTTCGTCGTCCAGGATGAATCGAAGTGTGTCCGTATCATGGACGGTGATATCCAGAACGACCCCGGCTCCAGTGGAGGGATCCTTAATTCGCCATGTTTGCAGATGTGGGGGTAGAAGAACGGCATGAAACACTCGAACTGCAAGTGGATCTCCGATCACGCCATCTTGAATAAGTTTGCGGAGTGTGCGGTGCGTAACTGCATTCCGAAGATGGTGGTTAGTCCCCATGACGAGGCCAGCTTTTGAGCAGGCGGACACCATTTGCTTTGCATCTGCGAGTGAGAGTGCAAGAGGCTTCTCGCAAAGGACATGTTTCTGGGCAGCGGCAGCAGCAAGGGTTTGCGGTTTATGTAATTCATTCGTAGTGCCGACATAGACCACATCAATGTCTGGATTTGCGAGGAATGCGTCAAGCTCTGTGTAGATGTACTGAATCCCAAACTGATCCTGGAAATCTTCTCCACGCTGCTGCGATCGGCTTAGAATCGCCGTCACCTGGCTGTTGGGGCTTGCGTTTATCGCATTGATCATCCATTCTTTTGCAATCGTGCTTGCACCGATAACTCCCCAGTTAATCATAATTCTGTGTTGGATCGTTTATGAGCATAATTAAATTTAACAAGTCTATCGGAATTAACCTTCCCGAGGTATTTGATTTGGTCAGGCGTTTCTAGTTTGACTGTCGATCTCGTTGAAATATTTCTACGCCTGAATAACGATTGCGAAAGTACAGGAAGAGTGCTTTTTATGTACCACACTTTTCTCTCTAGAGAACAATGGCCACGAGCCACATATTCTCTTGCTAACCGGAGTCTGTACCGCCTTCAGACATAATCTGAAAAAACATAGCCCCGGTGCTTATAAGGACTACATTTTCCAGAATAGGAAGATCGGGTAAGAGAGTCGCATCGATCTTTCAACTCTACATCCAACTGCGCACATCAACGATTCAAAATTGGATCAACTTACTCTATCCAACAGATGCTTTCGATGGGGTTGAATCCATTTACTCGGAAAGCTCAGGATTTGTTAGCCTTTCTGACCTTGAGATGGAAGATGAAGGCATCTAGTACTTCCTTTTTCTGATCTTTATCCAATACGTCTTTCATTGTGACCGAACGTCCCCCGCGCATGAGCTGACTGAAATACTCTGGTGGAATGCGTTGATGCCCGCCTAAATTGCTAAGAATCTCTGAGATTTCATTTTCAGGGATTCGCTTGGCTACTTTTCTGCCAACTTCATTAAGAGAAGCGACGTTATCGAAGAGTTTTTTAGGGAGTGTCTTCACTCTGGAAAGAAATGGTTCAATATCTGAAGATTTCCACTCGTGAGTGATGTCGGCTTCTTGGCGAAGGAGATTTGATTGGCTCTCCTGGGCTGGTCTAATTCCCAGGAGATGAACCCGAACCCCCTGCTCCTGTGTTAACTGGACACCGACTCTTAGATCCTCATCCCCTGCAAGCAGGACGGACGAAACCATAGCTTTGTTTTGTGCGAGTTTTACCATATCCGTCACCTCCCTTTTGCTGCTTAAAGGAATTGACAAATCCAAGTCGCATTTTGACGTTTGGAAGCTCAGCTAATTCAACATGTTGTTGGGTTGGCTTCCCCGTTGCGCCATCATACCAATAGATTCTTAGCAAGTCAACCTTTGCATTATCCTCTGCAAATTTTTTCAGCTCCGCGGTAACAGCAAGGGAGGCAAGCTTTACATGGCTACGGGGCAAGTTCTCACCAAATAATTCTTTGGATCCTTGGGCAAAGAAGTAACCAGCATCAACAAAGACGGCAACGCGACCCATTCTGACAAAATAATTAAGGGAGACCTCGGCAGAGGCCTCCCTCTTTTGTTTGGGCCTCTCTATGTTGAGGCCCCTTTGTGTTTGGGCCTCTCTATGTTGAGGCCCCTTTGTGTTTGGGCCTCTCTATGTTGAGGCCCCTTTGTGTTTGGGCCTCTCTATGTTGAGGCCCCTTTGGTGTTGTCCAACGTAGTACTAGGGGGACAACGCGATTTGTACGCACATCTAATAAAATGTTCCAATAATCTATCACTCCGAGATGTGCCACTCTGCACGAGAAATAAATTTTATCATTATCAGCACAAAACTCAACTCAACCATGGTAGGATATAAGTATTTCTACATTCCCTGATGGTGTAGAACGAAAGGTGTTACGTCCATGTGCGTTTTGATCATCCAAGTAGGTTTACCAGTACAGCTTAGCTCCATTTCCTGCCAATTCAAGGTTTATAGGTAGAATATTTGGTTCTTGTGCCAATTTTGTGAAAACATGATTTTCACTGCATTCTGGGGGAGAGGTCCAGCCCTCCGAGATGGAAGTAAATGGCGGTGGCAAATCGTTCATTATTTCGGAATCCACGGGAGCGTACTTTGACGGTTTTTATGCGGCTGTTGATGCTTTCGGCCGGGCCATTACTAACCTTGAGAATAATCGCATTGATGGTTCCCCACAGATGTTTTTTAATGGTTTTGGCGGCTTCCTTCACCGGCTCCAAGCGGCAGCGCATGGCCCAGGAGAGCCACTTTTCCCAGCCCTTGCGGGCCCAGGTGGGATGCACATAATGCCATAGATTCCGGGCCATCTCCTTGATTGCCCATGCCCGGGCAGTTTTCAATGAACTGTTCTTCAACGACTGGAACCGCTTTTTCTGCTTCTTGGACATATTTTCCCGGTTCGTTAGCCAGTCGTACTTACTTCCGGTGAGGGTTGTGTCGCCTTCGGCGCGTAGCGCCTTGTGCTCCTGGCGGCGCACTTTGTCCACGGCCTCCCCCAGATACTTCGCCACATGAAACCGGTCAAACGCAATCTTCTTCTCTGCATCGGGAACACACGCGAAGGTGGACGACACGTAGGCGGGCCACATGTCCATGCTCACGCTCTCAATTCCCGCCAATTGTTCGGAGCTGAGACGTTGATACCAGTGCTTTAGCACATCTTTCGTGCGACCGATCCCCACATACAGGACCTGACCTGACTTCGCATTGGACACGATCGTCACGTATTTGTGCCGCTTGCGAAAGGAGGTCTCATCCACGCAAATGTGCGGAATGATCTCCGTTTGTCTGCGATCAAGTCCACGTTCTACCGCATGCTCCATGATCCGTGAGACCGCTTTCCAGCCCACCCCAAGCTGGCGAGACACCGCCGATACACTCGCCTCACGAAGCCAGCCAATCACCATCTCTTCAAAACCATAGGTGAACCGGGAACTCGGCGAAGCCCAGGGAACCTCCACCGTCCGAACCCCATGCGCAGGACATTTTACCCGCGGGATTCGGGCGATCAGTTCCGTACGATACGTACACGTATCAAGATGACGCCAGGAACGCGCCGTGCGCAAATCATAAAATGGACAAACCTCCTTACACTGCGGACAGGCCAGCGAAGACGTATCCGAGCAGGTTAACATGACCCGTCGTACACGATCTGGATTATCATACTCATCCGATAGAATCTCCCACGGTGAGGTGAGCCCAGACCTAAACTCCCGCGGACGCCCTCTTGATTCGTTTTCATTGTATGCGTATCTGCTTTGGTTAATCTCCTCGGAATGACGACCAGAAACAAATGGAAAATGATCCCAAATCATGACCGCCTTATTCCCAATTTGCCTAAATTTACAGATCCGATCACAATAATGGGTGAAGACCCGAATATTTCATTTATTACCTCCGGTAGTCTAGTTATCAATTGTCTAGGTTAACCACGATCTTATCGGCTCAACGTTTAGGTTAGCTTGATTCCTTAGTGCCAGTCTGGGGGACTGGTATGCGTCTGGTTCTACTTCGTATACTGTTCTATGAATAAATTCGAGCCCCAGTTAGAATGGTCAACAGGAACCATGAAAATCGGTCAGAAAAATTTGCGGGGCTGAATGTTGGAAAAAGCAGCGGCATTGCAAGTATAACCGTCTGCTTTGCAGTTACGTTGAACGTGAAACAAGGTCTGCAGATAAGTTTTTCTAGCTTGACACGCTTTCTTAGATATTACTGAGAGATACAATCCGGGCATCCCTCCTGAAAACACCTATGAACATCGTCGTTTGTGTAAAACAGACCGCCGACACGGAGTCAAGGCCGATACTGAGTGCAGACCAGACTCATGTGAAGGATGAGGGATTAGTTTGGATCATCAATCCGCATGATGAGTCTGCCATTGAAGTGGCCATCGGACTACGGGATCAGCACGGAGGTTCAGTCACGCTGATTGCCCTTGGCCCTGATCGAGTAGAAAGCTCTCTGAGGCAGGGTTTGGCGATGGGGGCGGATCAAGCAGTCCATCTTCAGTGTGATGCAATGCCGGATGATTCATTCATCGTGGCAGATATACTTGCAGACCATATCCGAGAGCATGTTTTTGATTTGGTTTTGGCGGGAGAGGTTGCGATTGATGGGGCAGGGGCCCAAGTACCTCAGAGACTGGGAATCTTACTTGACTGGCCATGTGTGACGGGTGTAGAGGAACTGAGCATCGACTCGGGAGAGTTGTCTGCCAGACATCCTGTTGAGCAGGGCGACGAAATTCATACTTGCAAGCTTCCGGCAGTCATTGGTGTGAATCGACGGATCGGTGAACCGCGGTATCCGTCCTTTAAGGGTATCATGAAAGCGAAGCGGAAGCCGATTGAGAAAGAGTCGGTGACATTGGAGTCTCCTCAACTTCATGTTGAATCGTTGGGATTGCCTGCATCACGGTCGGAAGGGAAGATCCTGGTTTACAAAGATGGGGTAGCAGCGGAGGTCGTGACTCTTTTGCGCGAAAAGTCAAAGGTGATCTGAGGGATGCCATGTCCAAAATTCTGGTTATAGCGGAAACAAGTGGCTCAGGTCTGACGACTTCAACCCTAGAAGTATGTCAGGCGGCCTTTACACTTTCCGCTTCCCTGGGTGGGAGTTGGAAGCTGCTCGTTCATGACCGCGTAGCGGAGGCTGCCGGCAAGATTGCTCCTGAGGTGGTGTCATTTTCATTGGGTGAAGATATCTATCAGGGGGCTGAGCTTTTGGCTTCCATTGCAGCTCAGATGGTAGAATCGACCGATGTGGTTATGATGGCAGCAACAAGTACGGGAAAAGATGTTATGGGCCGATTAGCTCAGCATCTTTCGGTTCCTTTGGCACAGGACTGCACAGGGTTTGAGGTGATCTCTGATGGGATTAGGTTCAAGCGTTCATTGTATGGAGGTAAGGTGACCGCCAGCGTAAAATTATCAGGTAAGCCAATACTGGTAAGCTTTCGGCCTAGATCATTTACACCGATTGCTTCGTCAGATGAGTTTGCCGAAGCGGTAGCGCATGCAGTCAATAGCATTACTCCAAAAACCTCTGTTAACCTTCGGACCAAGGCTACAAGTGAGCGTCCTGATGTAACCGACGCATCGATCGTTGTGAGTGGAGGCAGGGGCTTACAGGGGCCAGAGAACTGGCATATACTTGAAGACCTTCTGGATGCACTTGGCCCGGATGCTGCTTTGGCTTGTTCACGCCCGGTAAGTGATGATCATTGGCGCCCTCACAGCGAGCATGTAGGGCAAACCGGTCGTGCAATCGCTCCAGACTTATATATTGCTGTTGGAATTTCGGGGGCGACGCAGCACATAGCCGGCATTGCAAGATCCAAGTATATCCTTGCCATTAACAAGGACCCGGATGCCCCGATTTTCAAGGTTGCCGACTACGGTATTGTTGGGGACTTATTTGAGGTCGTTCCTGCCCTTGCCGCTGCCGTTCGGGATGCAGCGTAGTTCGATCTAGAATACGCCCATTGGATTGCGTTGATTATGGGCAACCAATCAAATCAATAACAGCCCAAGCAGGGCACCGCCTGCGACAAGCCAAACGGCATTGACCTTAAAGCGCAGGCTGGCAACCGCAGCCAGTAAAAAAATCGCAACAGGTGCCCAACCAGTCAGTACGCTGAGCCCCAGCCGTACCGTGACCACAAGCATCAGCGCAACTGCACTGACATTTACGGCATCCAAAAATGACCCCATCAGGGTTGATTTACGTAGGCGGGGAATGAGAGGGTTTAGGATACTGACGAACACAAACGATGGCAGAAAGATTGCAACGGTGGCAATCAATCCACCTTGCCAACCATCCAGGAATACACCGATGAATGTAGCTGTGCTGAGCACGGGGCCAGGGGTAAACTGGCCGATAGCAATTGCATCTAGCAGTTGCTGCTCAGTCAACCAGCCATAAGTCTGCACCAAACCACCCTCCAGGAATGCAATCAAGACGTAACCACTTCCGTAGAGAACCGAACCAACCTTGAGAAAAAACCAACCAAGTGTCCAAATACTATATTCCACCTTGGGCACCTGCAAGAATCCAAGAAGGAAGGGGAGGATTGCACTGATCGCCGTCAACCGGCGACGCCAAAAATAAAATCCCCCAAGTCCCAGTAGACCTCCTCCTAACATGGCCAATACCTCGTTGACACCAAGCAATAGCCCAATAGCCACTACTGCGCCAATCGGAACCAGCGACCAGGCTTTGACTGCAGACTTGCCCAAGCGCCAGAGAGCACCCAGAATGATAGCCAATACAGCCGGTTTGATGCCGCGAAGGAATGGTTCTACCTCAGGCACGGCGCCATATTCGGCATACAGCCATCCAAGTGCACCCGTCATCAGTGCAGCGGGTAAAATGAAACAGAGGCCAGCGACGACCATACCACCAAAGCCACGCTGTTCATATCCAACGTGCATGGCCATTTCGGTTGAGTTTGGGCCGGGAATCAGGTTGGTCGCACCGACTAGGTCCAGGAAGTGCTCCCTGGTGAGCCATTTGCGGCGGGTAACAACTTCATCGTCCATCATTGCAATGACTGCAGCGGGACCGCCGAATCCGATAAAACCCAGCTTAAGGAAAAGCCGTATCAGTTCATTCATGAAGGTGTGATTTCATGGCGAAAAAGATCGAACTGGGTTATGATGGAGAGTGCGAATTCTGCAATTATTCCGTCAACTGGCTCCGCAGACATGACCGTCATAACCGTCTATCATTCAAAGAGCTTCCGCCTGATTCCTCATGCGTCACTTTAAGTGACGAGAAAGGAACATGGGAAGCGTCTACTGCGGCTCTTCGTGCGTTGAAGCATTTGGGAGGCCCATGGAGGATGGTCGCACAGTTGCTTATGATCATTCCAAGGCCCCTCCGTGACGCAGTTTACCGAATGATTGCAAAACGGCGACACCTCATTATTGATTCTGGAGCAACTCGAAATACCGCTGAATGAGTTCCTGGTAATCTTTTGCGTACCCACTTTCGAGTGCATTCAACAGTGCACGTTGCAGTTCATCCTTGGTCATATTTGGTTGTAGCGGAAGAGGGCTCGCGCGTTCAATTTCAGATCCTTGCTGCCCTTCACGTTTCCGCTCGCGGCCCCTTTCCTGTAGGCTGCGTGATGCATCAAGAAGTCTAGTCAGGATCTGTTGCTGGCGCTGCCTCGTTGGGCGATTGACCTGACCAGACTGTAACTCCTGAATAGACTCTTCCATCTGCTGTGCGATACGTTCTAGATCGCCAGCCAATTGATTGGCTAAGTCACGCTCCTGCGCCATCTCGGTAAGTTGACGCCGCATCGCCTCTTGTTGCCCAGCGATCTGTTGCAGACGCTCCTGCATATCTGGAGTCAATCGCTCCCCCTGTTGCCGCCCAAAAAATTCCTCAAGTGCTTGATTTAATTGCTCCTGTTGTGCGGCCATCTGTTGGAGTTGCTGGATCATTTGCTCCATAGACATCCCGCCGCCGCTACTTGACGAAGAATTCATGAGTTGATCAAGGAGGTCACTCAGAAGAAGAGCTAGATTATTCAGGCTGGTCATTGCCTGTGCAGCATAGGACTCGGCAGAGGTGTTATTGCGGTCGGTTAGTGCTTCCGTAGTGGCGGACATGTGAAAAATTGCATTCCCGGCAAACTGTTGGACATTCCGTGACAACTGTGGCAAGCTCCGCCCCAATGACTGAATAGAGTCAGCAACGACTGCACCACCTGTTTCCAGGATTGATTGCGCCTGTGCAAAATCACGCAGTAAGGGACTTTCTTGGGTGACATTTGCAATCTTTCGACGGAGTTCCTCCTGATCTTGGGACAACCTGAGAACATTGCTCAAAATCAATTTGAGCGCCGCGAGGTTGATCTGCATTTGTTGTCCTTGCATTCCGCTCTGGATGTTCTGCAGATCCGATTGCAACTGCTGCATACTTTGACTCATCTGCTGCTGCCCCTGATTTGCCTGTTGCATCTGCTCAGACTGCATCTGCTGAGCATTTTGCCGCATATTCTCGGGAAGTTCCTTGGCTTGCGTTTGCTCATTGAGCTGCTCCATTTGGCTTGTGGGGGCTCGCTGAAGCTCTTGCATCCGATCCGAGATCTCCTCCATCCTGTCTTCAAGGGCCGTCATCTCGTCCGATGCCAATAACTGCTCGTCTGCAAGATCTTCTGAATTCGCTTGGGCATCCTCGTCACTGGTTTGCTCAGCAAGCTTGTCTTGTACCTGTTGTAGGTCTTCCGCGCGCCGAGCTGCTTCTTCAAGTTGCTGCTGCACCTGAAAACTTTTGAATAGCTCCAGTGCCCGCTCTATACGCTCTCTGAACATCTCCTCGTTGAACTCAAATTTTTCCAATGATTCCTGCATCGCAGCAGGGTCAAGTTCAGAGAGGGCCTCCTGTAGCTCTTGCAATGCTTCCATTAACTCAGGAGAGCTGATCTCTTCCGTTACATTCTGGAGTTCTTCAAATAGATCCAGTAATTCATCGCTGACCAAGTTGTGATCTTCCATTTGCTGTGCAGCATCGGCCATATTGCTGGTAAGCTCATCTACCCGATTTTGGAGATCTTCCTGTGCTTGGCTTAACTCTTCGAGGTTTTGGCGGTCATCCCAACTGGCATCCTGTTTTCTGCGCAATTCATCCCTGAGTTCGTCAAACTCCTCCCGTATCAACTCGGCCTCTTCCAAAAGCGACTCAAGACCGGATTCCGTTTCATCCTGCGCAGTCTCAAGAGTCTCATATCGTTCGGTAATAGATGGGAGGCGTAACTCTTGGGTTGCACTTGAGCTCTTTTTGGGACCATTGTATCCATCATTATCCCAGATCGTTACGAAATAACTGATTACGTCTCCAGGGACAATATCAAGGCCAGTCGTCAAATCCAGATCCCAGAGGTATTGGATCTCGGGAGCAGTTGGAAGTGGGAGTTCCATTTCCTGGAAAGAGTCCATTGTATCTCCGAAACGACTCTCTGAATGGCGCCAGGAAAGGGTAAAGCGTGAGAAACCAAAATCATCCTGAACACGAATGGTCAACGGGACCAGAAGCTCAAAATCCATATCTGTCCGGGGAGCCGGAGAGATGAGTTCAATAGAAGGATGGCGGTCATACAGTGGGGTAACCGAATAGGTGATCGGGTCAAGATTACGGACGCCATTGGAAGATTCGAGCAGTATGCGGTAACTGGTTTCATCGTGAATCGTAATCGTCCCGGCCAAGTCGTCGAGAATGATGTCATCGCTACCCGAATCAAGAGAAAGCCAGGCTCGGGTACCAGGAATGCTGGATCGAATCCGAATATGCGCTGCAGTGCCCTGCAATGCAGTAATATTCCCTGTCCCCAGGGGCAACTCTTCAGCTGGAAGCCCTGAATAGGGTGGGGGATGTAAGGTGATTTGCAGGTTTCGAAGAACCGGTCGGTCAATGACGGCAACATCATACCAGTCAGATGTCACCGGACCGGACACTGCACGGTACCGAAATGGCAGACGCAGATTGTTTTCCTGGTGGAGAAAACGACCAAGTGAATCGCCCTTGACATTTTGTGATTGTACGCGAGTTTCCCCAATTACACCTAGTTCAAAGGTGACCATATCTGGCACTGTGGCTCCCGATGCATGGGCAATCATGACTAGTGAATCGCCTTTGGTCACTTCGGTATTACCAGGTGTCACCGAGAGGGAGAATGGGGCGGGGCGCTCGAAGGTTGTACCGGGAGAGAACAGGCGGACGGAGGCATCCCGGAATCCCTGTGGGGCTGCGAGAACCAGCATGGCAACCAACCCAAGCGGGATCGCCATATATCGGCTCCGAGCGATGGGTTGACGCCAGTTCACTCTCTCAATGAGTGGTAATTTGGACACTTCTGCATCAAGTGACTGTACGGCATGATCAATCAAGGGCTGCGGAGCGGGGCTTGCATCCCCATTACACAACTCAAGCAGGGATACCAATTGATTCTGTAGAGCGGGCTGCTTCTGAGCCACCGTACGCGCAATATTTTTGTATTGTGAACGGCGGATCCATCCGGTGATCCAAGGTCGAATGACCAGCCAGAAAAGTAGGGCAACTGCCGCAATAATCCAGACCCAGAAAAATACGCTGCGCCATGAAGTTGGCATCCAGAAGCGCATTTCCACCATCAGCAGCAGGGCGAGACCACTTGCAACAGCAAGAATCAGCAGAACGAGGCCAACAGCCACGCGTTCCGTGATTAGACGATTCCAGCATCCCCGGAGTCGGGTCTGGATCCCATTCAGGATGTATCTGGACTCATTACTCATCAAGGTAGTTTACCACACATCATTCTAGCGGTTTCGCATTCAGACATGTTAATTCATCGCAGTATAGCCCTATCTTTCTATGAATCACCATAATTCAAATGACTGATTGTATTGCCATTATCCTCGGCGGTGGAGCGGGTTCGCGTCTGTTTCCGCTTACGCTTCTTCGGTCCAAGCCAGCCGTACCACTGGGCGGTAAGTACCGACTGATTGACGTTCCGGTCTCCAACTGTATTAACTCCAATATTAACAAGATCTTTGTTCTGACGCAATTCAATTCTGCCAGTTTGAATCGTCATCTTGCTCACACCTATCGGTTCGATAATTATCGACGGGGCTTTGTGACGGTCATGGCTGCGGAGCAGACACAGCGTTCAGCAAACTGGTTTCAGGGGACCGCGGATGCTGTGCGCCAATGCATTCCTCACGTTTCAATTTACCGCCAGAAATATGCGCTGATTTTATCGGGAGATCAACTCTATTCAATGGACTATCGAAAGATTATTGATCACCATGCAGCCAACGATGCGGCAGTCACTGTCGCAACGATTCCAGTTACGGCAGAAGAAGCATCTGATTTTGGTATTCTCAAAACCGATGAGCATCAGGAAATTACAGAGTTCTACGAGAAGCCCGAGGACCTCACCGGAAAGTCAAGTATAGTCAGTGAATCTATGGAGGCTGCGGGACGTGTATATCTGGCATCCATGGGCATTTATGTGTTCGACAGCGAACTTCTCTTCCAGGCACTTGATCAACATCCGAATGATCATGACTTCGGGAAGCAGATTATTCCTCGGGCGATTGATAAAGTGAAGGTGGTCAGTTATCCATTTGAAGGGTACTGGAGTGATATCGGGACAATTCGCTCGTACTATGATGCCAGCCTAATGCTGACAAACCCTCTACCGGGATTCAATATTTACGATACAAACAAGAGATTGTACACAAATGCACGAATGCTCCCACCTGCAAAAATGTCGGGGGCTAAATTCACGGACAGTCTCGTGTCCGAGGGAAGTGTAATTGGTGAGAGCTCCATCACCAGATCTGTAATTGGAATTCGCTCACGCATTGGCAACCATACGACGATCCGTGACTCAGTTCTGCTGGGTGCGGACTATTATCCGTTGCACGGATTGGCATCCAGCGAACGCATTGAAGGCCCGGAACAGCCAGGTGTAGGAGATCATACATTTATCGAGGGCACTATCGTAGACAAGAATGTGCGTATTGGGAATAAATGCATCATACGCAACAAGGAAGGCGTACAAGAGCACGATGGGGAAAATTTCTATATCCGGGACGGAGTCGTCGTGATTCCAAAGAATGTCTCCATCCCAGATGAAACCGTGATTTGATGAAATTGGCCGAGAATAGATACTGGTTGGCTCCGCCGTTGATTGGGCTTTTGATCTTGGCAGGGTGTAGAACCTATGGCGGCAGTACGGATGAGCAGATTGCTGCGAGCGTGCTCACGGCTACCCAGCAGGTAGCTGCCGAAGTCTCAAGGATTGAAATCGAATCAGCGATGTTGATGGAGGCTGCCGCGATTCATCCTGAATTAATTCCTTACAGTGAGCGTATGCAAGCCATCGTGGATGAGTACATGGAGATTAAGGAGAAACAGAAGAAATTGGCAGAGGAGGTTACTTCCATTCGGGATAATTTCGTTACGAAATGGGTTGGTCAGGATCGCCATAGGGCATTGCATCGCGCACTTGGTGCAATCATCAGCGAAAGGGAATTAAAGCAGCATCAAATAAATTTGGTTGCTCAAGATTTAGGAAGGCATCTTGGGGTTACAGAACGGAGGCAGCCAGCCGAGGAAGGTCGCTTGCAAATCCGGCCGCATCATTACAACCGATCGTGGCCAGTTACAGAACTCCAGGATCTATTGACCGATATAGAATCGGAGCCCACCGAATAGTACCCTTGAATCGGGCTACAGGTTGATCACTCATGGACATATGATCCTGAGGACACTCTTTTTTTTGTGTGTAGCCGGGACAGTGCAGGCTCAAGTGCCGACGGACTCACTCATCCACTATGAGCTAGGGGATATTGTTGTACGCTCATCAGGAGATTCTCCCGATATATCATCCATATCCACCATGCAGCAGGTTCGCTTGGCGGGGATTGCTCAAGCGGATGCCGCTTCCATTCATCCTGTTCTCCGGCAGATTCCGTCGGCACACCTTCAGACAAACTCTAGGGGAGAATCGCTTATCTATTTGCGGGGGGCAGGCGAGCGGCAGGTGAGTTTGTTTTTTGATGGAGCTCTGCTCAACATTCCCTGGGACAATCGAATAGATCTAAGCCTGATTCCCTCAGAGGTGGTAGGGGAAATTTCGATAGCCAAAGGCGTCCCATCCGTTCTTTATGGTGCGAATGTTCTTGGTGGGGCAATCAATATGACCTCTAGGCAGCTTCGTAGTCCAGGAAGTTTTTCGCAGGTATCAGGGATTTTAGGTTCGTATGGTTCGCAGCAGGCCCGGATGACTTGGCTTCGTCGTACGGAACGCTTCCAGTCCACAGTCTTTGTGGGAATCTCGGATCAGGATGGCTATGGTCTTCCACAAGAGGCTGATCTACCATACAGCCAAGACTCGAACGACCTTCGAACCAATACCGACCGCCAGATGCGATCCATGTTTGGGCAATTCTCCTTCAATGTTGCAGGAGAGGGAAGTATTGGAGTTTCTTTCTTGCGCTTTGATGGTAAGAAGGGAATCGCGCCCGAAGGACATCTGGATCCACGAAACGCAAATGTGCGCTTCTGGCGGTACCCCGACTGGGGTACGAACATGGCGATTCTCAGTGGCAAGTTTCCCTTTTTGGATGGAACTTTGCGCGGTACAGCATGGGTCAGCAGATTTAGCCAAACCATCGCACAGTACTCTGACAAATCTTATTCTGAACAGCTGGAAACCCAGATTGACGAGGATGATACGTACGGAGCACGGCTCACGTATTTGCGTAATTTTTTGAACTCCGGGTCACTCCGGGCGGCGGTCAACCTTCTCTCATCAAGTCATAAACAGGAAGATCTTGAAGCACAGGGATCATCGCTGTACAGAGTTTTTTCACAGCGCATTCTTAGCAATGGGATCGAGTATACCAGACCTGGTCTGGTGAATGTGATGGTTGGTGCAAGTATGGATGTTCTCGTAACCCCCAAAACAGGTGATAAGCCCAGCCGCGGCCCGCAGACAGGGTTGGGGGCGACCATGGGGCTATCCCATGAACTTTATCCCGGCGTAAGGATCAGAGGGATCGTTGGGCGCAAGACACGTTTTCCAACCATGCGGGAATTATTTGGAGAGGCCTTGGGGCGTTTTCTTGTTAACCCGGACCTAGAGCCTGAATCTTCTCTTCTCACCGAGGCAGCGATCGAATTTGAGCGAGGTGAAACCACCGCGGAGGCCATTGCTTTCTTTAACCGAACCTACAACACGATTGGCCAGGAGATGGTGCTGCTTCAAGGGGAAACCAGTGCAAGGCGTCAACGAGTCAATCTTGAAGGGAGCCACGTATTCGGGCTTGAGGCCACCGTCACTTCCAGAGTGATCCAAAGCCTGCTATTCAGTTGCAGCCTGACGGGAATGCGTGCTCGTGAACTTAGCCCGAGTGGGACTCAGCCGCTTGTGGAAAAGCCATCCTGGATTGGGAGATGCAATGTGGATTATCGACTCGGAGTAGGGATTTCGGTTGTATTCGAGAGCTCCTATTCTGGTCAGGCGTACGGATTGGGGGAAGAGAACAACCTGATTCCACTTCCGAATTCACTGGTAATGAATTCACGTGTTGCGTGGCTGATTCTCCACGGGGGATATTCGGCGGAACTATTCGCAAGAGTAAACAACCTCACCGACGAGGTCGTCCTACCTCAGTTGGGGCTCCCGGGACCGGGCCGGGCATTGCACGCTGGCCTTCAAGTGACATTTTGAGAGTGACTAAGTAGTGAGGCGTGTTCCCTCAGGTTGCGTCAAAGATTGAGTAAAGGATAGGTTATGACCTCTACTGGTTGCTTTTGGCAGATTGAATTCGATCAGAAATCTCTATTGACAAGTTTTGTGCCTCGGTTACTTGATTGGATGTCATGTACGACTCGCGAAGCAAATTTTTTCGGGCAAGTGCCAATTGGTGCCCTTTCATGGCCGCAATGCTTAACCATGCATAAGCTCGAATGTTGAAATAGTTACAATCACTACAATCATTCCACAACAAATCTTTGTGTGGGAAGCTCCGTCTATTCATGTATTCCATTCCTAGAGAATAATGATCACTGGCGTCTCCCTTTTCGGCGATTAATTCATACCACTTCATTGCCTCTTGTTCGTTCTTTGGAACGCCTCTTCCATCATCATACATGCTCCCAAGGTTGTGCTGTGCTGTGGTGTCACCCTGCTCAGCTGCAAGGCGATACCATTTCAAAGCTTCTTGATAGTTCTCCGGTACGCCATGGCCATTTTCATACATAACTGCAAGATTCTTTTGAGCTCTGGCGTGCCCTTGTTTAGCTGTGAGTGTCCACCATTTCATAGCCTCCTGGTAGTTCTGCGGACCTCCTTCCCCATTGTAGTACATAAATCCTAGGCTGCCTTGTGCGTGGGCGTGTCCTTGCTCGGCTGCGAGTCGAAACCACTTCAAAGCCTCCTGATCGTTTTTTGGGGCACCCTTCCCGTTGTAGTACACTCCTCCGAGGCTGTATTGTGCGTCGGCGAGTCCTTGCCCAGCTGCGAGTTTAAACCATTTTAATGCCTCTTTATCGTTCTCTTCAATTCCGTAACCATTTGCATAGGCGACTCCTAGCTTCCATTGAGCCTCAGCATTGCCTGACTCTGCCGCCTGATGTAACTGATCAATACTCTGTGCTGCAATATAGCCGGAGTTCCCTGGTGCCAGAAGTATCAAAGAGAAAAGAAAAAACAAAAATCTCATAGGCTCATGATCAAATCTACAGCAGTTGTTCTGTTAAGAATCCGCTCATCTATTCAGTTGAGCAAGTTGGTAGCTGTGTGCTATGGCCGGGGCCGAAAATAATGGTTTGACCTCGGCCCAAGTCTCTTTAAATAGGTCCGACTCCCGATAGGACTTCAGACTTGACTCGGACTCCCATTCGCTATAGGTGGTGAATATGTTTGTCGACGTATTATCAACCCACAACTCAAGCCGTTTGCATCCTTGCATCTGGCGAATTTTTGGAGCAACGGCCTGAAACAGTTGCTCAAATGATTTTGTGGCATCCGGTTGCAGCGTAAGCCGAACGATTCTAATCAGCATAGGAATTGACTGCATGGTTCAGTTCATCACGCAGATCCCGCGCGGCATTTGCCGCCATCTCGTCAAAGTCTTTGCCGGAGGAGGCATAGAGAATACCACGGCTGCTGCTTACGAGGACAGGCCCATCGGGAGTTGCTACACCTGCCACGACATCAATAGAACCTCCCTGCACTCCGATGCCAGGGATCAGGAAAGGTGTATCTGAATACAGTCTGCGTAGATCATGTAATTCTGTTGGATTGGTCGCCCCCACAACAAATCCAATGGATCCCGGGAGCTTTTCGCCCCATGTAAAGGCAAGATGAGCAACATGTGCATACAGAGGCTTCCCGTCGGCTATCAGGGATTGCAGCTGATCACTACTGGGATTCGAGGTTCGAATCAGAACGAATACCGCGCGGTCTTTGTACGCCAGAAATGGTTTTACAGCATCCAAACCCATGTATGGCGCAACTGTGCAGCCGTCCGCTTCCAGCAAATCGAAGATGCTCTCAGCGTATTTGGAGGCTGTATTGCCAATGTCACCACGCTTTGCATCAATAATTCGAATTTTATCCTTGGGGATGAAGCCAATGGTGGTTTTCAGTACATCAAAACCACAACTCCCGAGACTCTCATAGAATGCAGCGTTGAGTTTGTAGGAACAGGCATAGGGAGCCGTAGCCTGAATGATCGCCTCATTGAACGCCAGAACAGCAGATTGGGGGGACCTATATTTTTTGCGCAGAGATTCCGGCAGCTTGTTCAGATCTGGGTCCAATCCCACGCAAACCATACTGTCAGAGATGGTCTGGGCAACATGCAGTCGTTGAATGAAGTCAGGCTTCATCACCGGGGAGGAGTTGAAGATCAATGATGGATCTTATAATACGAATGGGGGCTGGTTTTGCTCGGAACATAGAATGATCGTATCATAGAGTCCATAGGGGTGCTGTGAAATGTAAATAGATCTCACACCAGTGAACCAAAACCGAGTATAGGTATATCCGAGTTGCAGCCTCGTATGGCTGAATTGTCAATTCATGTGAACCAAATCCAATCATCATCAACTATGTCTACTGCCACCGAAATTCTAAAAATGCCTTCGCTCAGTCTGGGTATTGAGGAAGAATACCTGATTGTAGACCGCGATACAGGTAAGTTGATCCGTGAAGCATCCCCAATGATGTTGAAGGATGCCCGCCTAGCACTTGGCGAGCAGGTTTCGCAAGAGTTTTTTCAGTCCCAAATCGAAGTGGGCACAAATGTCTGCAAAACAGTCCAAGAGGCCCGCGAGGAACTGATTCGATTACGCAGAACGGTATCCGATGTGGTCGATCCCTATGGGCTTGCAATTATTGCCTCCTCGTCGCACCCGAATGCATCCTATATCACCCAGAGACATACTCCACGGGAACGCTATGAAATTTTGGCACAGAACATGCAGGTTATTGCCCAGAGAATGGTGATTTGCGGAATGCACATACACGCTGGGATTGAAGATTCAAATTTGCGGATTGATTTCATGAATCAGGCCACGTATGTATTGCCACACCTGTTGGCTCTGAGTTCGTCATCACCCTACTGGGAAGGCCAGGATACAGGACTGATGTCCTACCGGATTGCCGTGTGGAATGAAATTCCACGTACAGGGCTTCCAGAGCATTTTGAGAGTTATGCCGAATTTGAGCGGCACGTAGGCATTCTCGTTCATGCCGGCGTGATCGAAGACAGTACCAAAATCTGGTGGGATATTCGGCCAAGTCACCGCTTTCCTACACTGGAAATGCGTGTGTCAGATATTTGCACGAAAGTGGATGATGCGATCTGCATTGCAGCATTGTATCAATGCTGGTTGCATATGCTTTGGCGTCTGCGGCGCGAGAATCAGCGGTGGCGCAGTTATGCAAATATGCTTCTATATGAAAATCGTTGGCTTGCCCAGCGCTATGGAATTGATGGGGAACTCATTGATTATGGGAAGGGGCAGATGGTCCCATACCGGGAGTTGGTTGAAGAGCTGTTGGAGTTTATAAAGCCAGATGCGGAAGATCTTAGATGTGTTGAGGAGGTAGAGCATGCACGTACGATTCTGAAGCGCGGAACCAGTGCACATTGGCAACGAGAAGCTTATAGCGAGGCCCTTACAAAGGGAGCTACTCCTGAAGAAGCCACTAAAGCAATCGTGGATATGCTTATCGAGGAAACGATGAGCGGAGTATGGTAATCACTCATCTGCTGGCGGGAAGATCGTAAACCGCACCTGATCTCTGGCAACACTTCCAAATACTCCATGTGCACCGGAGAGGCTTGGGATCACATTGGGGATCACGCCCGGTCCAAAGGTCCCGCCACCACCCTGTTGCAATTCAGCAGAACGGACGAAGCCTGCAAGGTTTTCGTCCAGCGCATTTACATAGATGATGTTACGGCCATAAAAATTGACCCCAATCCATGGATACACTAGCTCAATGGTTCCGTCAGGGAACCGGATAAAATTCCCCTCCGTGATGATCGGTGATGCGCTAGTCCGAAAATCCTCCAGAGTGAGTTCCTCATCATCTTCCAATAATCCAGAAACGGAAGGGACCATCGCTCCATCTCTGATATCCAGCGCTTCCGTCACCAGTGTGAAGCTGCTCTGAGACTGATCCGAGCCGCGGCCAGGCGTGACAATGAGTGTCAGTTGCTCATCGGACAGGTAGGTTCCTGATTCGCGCGAAGCGCTAAGGATTTTGACCGAAGTCGGAACATTGGTCGTTCCCGTGATGGTCGTCTCCACACCGGGTACGGTAACCAGTAAGTCATAGCGCGCACCGGGCTGGATGATATGTTCAGGCCCGAGATACTGGTAGCTGCCAGGTTTATTAGTGATGGGTCCCATCAGCAAGTTTGTTGTTCCCGTGCTGAGGATAACCTGTGCATTGCTCACGGCCAGGTCTTCGGGCTGGTTCATCTGATCGGTAGGTGCAAGCTTGCTCACACGGGCAGGGGGTAGGGGCTCACTCGCAACAAGCGTGAGCTCAACGACGATCTCATTGTCAAGCACACTGAAGTCGGTTGAATCACAACCGATAGCAACCAGAAACAGACCGGTAAAAACTATCCGTCTCAGCATCAGAAATCTAGGGTAAATGACAGGTTCGGCAGAGGAATGGGAATCTGTGGGATCGTACTCCTGGACAGAGAGCCGTTATCTTCAACCTCATTAAAAATAAACCAGACATTCTCTCTGGCATACGCGTTAATGACCTGCATCTGCAGCTCATAGTCGGCAAAGCGTCCTAGGGAACCACTCCAGGTAGCCCCAATGTCCAGTCGATGATAAGCAGGTAATCTTGCCTGATTCAGGCCGGGAGAAACCAGGAGATCTGTTTGGTCAAGCCCGTTAACGACCCTGGCCCCATAGACCGTATAAGTAGCTTCTGGCCGCGTATATGCCTGACCAGTTGCATAGGTGAATACAGCGCCCAGCTCCCATCGGCGGGAAATCCTCCATTGACCGACCACATTCAGGTCATGAAGACGGTCATTACGCGGAGAAAAACTTTGTGGCACCCCATACGCATCCTGATTCAGTCGTGGGAAATACCGATTGGTGTTCGCCAGGGTATAGGCAATAAACCCGTTTACACGACCACTTTGGCGGGACAGCTGTACCTCAAACCCTTGCGCTCTCCCCTTACCAAAAGCAAACAATTCTGAGTATTCCAGTCCAGCGAGCCCTGTGCTGAATGGGTCCAGCACAAAAAGCTGTCTCATCGTCCGGTAATAAACCTCGGTATCCAATGTGATCCCCTCAAACAGGTTGGTCTTTAGCCCGAGGATGTACTGATCCCCGTATGCAGGCTTTACGCCGTCCCCACTGGTTAACCAGAAGTCAAACCCTGAAAAGACTTCGTTCGTAATCAGGGTTAGGAACTGATAGTATCTTCCTGCACTTGCTTGCATCCGTACATCGGGTCCCAGTTGACGCTCCATTGAAAATCGCGGGGCCAATGTGAAGTAGCGGCCGTATCCATAGTAGGTCGCACGTAATCCTGCAGTGATAGACCAGTCTAGTGTTGGATGATAGGTATCCTGAAGATAGAGTGAGGCGTGCTCAACACGGTTGCGTGTATGAAAAACCTCTCTGTCATCAAAGAAATTGGTCAGGGGTGCGTTAAAAATTCCTGTCCAGAGTCCGCCGACGATTTCGTGCTTTGATCCTGCATAATATTCAAAATCTGCCCGTATCGAAGTTTCTGCGACCCGGTTTATCTGCTTAAAGTTGGTGCCACTAAAGGTTGCACTTGGGATAGATTCGTACCAGGTTGAGGTGATGGTGGCATTTGTAAAGAACTGGTTGGACCATAAATGTATCCAGCTTCCAGTCACTGTGCGATTCCCATAAAGGAGTTTAATTTCCACCCCTTCCGTAAAGGTGGAGCGGAGGTAGTCTGAGCCTGCATAGAATGAGAAAGAGAGTTTATCGTCGCGGGAGACATCAAGATTAACCTTCCCATTAAAATCATAGAAGTAAAAAGCCCGGGGCACCGCATCAATATCACCCAGTGCACTGAGCAGCGGCTCCAGCGTTGAGCGTCTTAGAGCCACCATCCAGGAGCCTCGGGAATAGGGTCCTTCAGCAAATGCACGCGAAGCCAGCAAACCAACACTGAGTTTCCCATGGGTTTCACGCCGATTACCATCTTTGTTTTGCACATCCAGGACGGATCCAATGACTCCACCATAGGTCGCAGGAAAGCCCCCTTTGTAGAGTCGGACATCCTTGATGGCATCGGTATTGAACGAGGAGAAAAAGCCAAAAACGTGGCTCGGATTGTAAATTTTCGTGCGATCGAGTAGGATTAATGTTTGACCGGGATCACCTCCGCGGATGTATAGCCCACTGGAGTAGTCAGAGGATTGTGCTACACCGGGCAAAAGCTGAAGGGACCGAAAGACGTCAGGTTCAAAAACCTGGGGCAATTGCTGGATCGTCGCTACGCTGATCTGACCGACACCAATGGAGCGGATTTCTTCCTCCGTAATGCGGTCTGCAGAGATTTCAATGGCCTCAAGGAGTTCCTCGGTTGTCGTGAGCTCAACGTCAAGCCGGACCGATTCTCCGGGAGCAAATGTGATCTCACGCCGGATTGTATCGAATCCGATGTAGGAAAAGCGGACGGTATAAGTCCCAGGTTCAATCCCGGAAACCGCGTAATAACCGGACAGGTTCGTGGTTGCTCCCCGGAATGTCCCCTCCACAAAAACATTCGCAGCAATCAGTGTCTCTCCATTGGACGCATCCGTAATGAATCCATCCAGCGCAGCCAGCTCCTGCCCCTGTGCAGAATGAATGATGAAACACCATCCAACCAGTAGAATGGCTCTCTTTATGACGGACACTACAAAATGGGAGACCAGTTCAGCAGCGGGGTGCGTCACAATAGAAGTGAGTTTAGTTAGGTTAGGTACGGAGTCAAAGCGGAGGGGAACTCATACGAGCCGTCTTCCTTTTGGTTGTGCTCCAATAGCGCGGCAACGACTCTGGGTAGGGCAAGAGCACTGCCGTTAAGGGTATGTACCAATTGTGGCTTGCCACCGCCATCCGGCCGGAATCGAATATTCATCCGGTGTGCCTGATAATCGGTGAAATTTGAAATGGACGAAACTTCCAGCCAGCGTTTTTGACCGGCACTCCAGACCTCTAGGTCGTACTGTTTTGCCTGGTTAAATCCCAGCTCGCCCGCGCACATCAGCAGGCACCGGTAGGGGAGTTCCAGGGCTTTCAGGAGCTCTTCTACGTGGCGGCGCATCGCTTCCAACACGTCATAGCTTGCTTGAGGATGTGTAAACTGTACAATCTCGACCTTGTCGAACTGGTGCAGCCGGTTTAGCCCGCGCACATGTGCACCATACGAGCCGGCTTCGCGTCGCCAGCACGGCGTATGTGCACAGAGTTTGATCGGCAAATCTGCTTCGGATAGAATTTCATCGCGGAAATAGTTTGTCAACGGTACTTCTGCAGTCGGCACGGGAAAAAATCCGTCCTCAATAAAGTACATTTGTCCTTCTTTATCCGGCAATTGGCCGGTGCCCTGCGCGCTGGCCGCGTTCACAAACAGAGGGGGCCGGACCTCGGTGTATTGCGGCGTTGCGGCATTCAGGAAAAAATTGATCAGCGCCCGATGCAATTTTGCCCCAGCATCCATATAAAAGGGAAACCCTGCTCCGGCAACTTTCGCGCCACGCTCAAAATCAATCATCCCGTGGCGGTTGGAGATTTCCCAGTGGGGGAGGGGCTCAAAGTCAAAGGAGGGAGGCTCACCGTGGTGATGGATCGTCACATTCTCTGCTTCGGTCAATCCCTCAGGAACACTCTCATGGGGAATATTGGGAATTGAAAGCAGCAGCCCTGAAAGCTGCTCTTCTGAATCTGTAACGGTTTGACCCAACTCTTTCACTTCCGCTTTCAGGTTTTTCTGCCGTTGGATCAGATCCGTAGCAGCCTCCTGGTTCCCCTCACGCATCAGGGTACCGATCGTTCGACTTGCCGAATTAATCTCCTGCTGTTTTGTTTGTTGAAGGGTCAATGCTTCCCGGAGAATGCGGTCCTGTTCAAGGATTTCATCAACAAGCTTGACATTCTCGGAAGCACCGCGAAAAGAAAGGGCCTGCCGGACTTCGTCTGGATTGGATCGGATAAATTCAACACCAAGCATCTTCAAAGGGAGATCCGGTCGAGGTCATTTGGCTGCGAAGGTGAAGATGTGCCAGGGCTTCTTTGAGCGACAGAGGGCGATAATCCAGCTCCGTTTCTGATTTCAAGATGACCAGCCCCGTGCGCTCGGGGCGCTGCGCCAACTGAGGTTTATCCTGTTGCACGATCGGTGTGATAAGTGTTGAATCAAGATCGAAAGCCTCTGCGATGGATTGGGCGAATTTATACATACTGAGGAATTCCCGTCCAGACAAGTTATACACACCGCTCTTTCGAAAGTGTACGAGGCGCAGAATTCCCATTGCAAGATCGTAGGTATAGGAAGGGGTGCGCCATTGGTCCGTGTAGACCTGAATTGGATGCTTATGGGTGAGTTTTTTGATGACCCATTGGACGAAGTCCGGTCGGGAGAGCCCGCTGGACCTACCGTAGACCACGTTGGTTCGGATGATCGCCAGTTTTCCCATGCATGCGGCACGCGCTGCATTTTCACCTGCCAGCTTTGATTTCCCGTAAAAATTCACTGGATCGGGACGGTCGTGCTCGTAGTAGGGCCCCTCTTTGCCATTGAACACAAAATCTGTGGAGAGTTGAATCAGGTGGGCACCTCGACCATGGCATAGTTTTGCGAGGTTTCCAACCGCTTCTGCATTTACACGCCAGCATGCATCACGGTCATTTTCGCAGTCATCCACTGCGGTCATTGCCGCACAGTTGATGACATATTCCGGCGAGAACTCATTGAAAATTTTTTGAGTTCCTCCCGGGTCACATACATCTAGGGGCTCGTAGGAATGATCCAGGGATCTTTTCAGGCGCGATGCCGGGGCCCGCCCCGTGGCCAATAACTCGTAGGAGTCTCGTCTGGACAGCTGCCGAACGAGTTCTTGTCCCAAGAGCCCATTCGCCCCGGTAATCAATATGCGCTCAGTAGCCATCTCGTCCGCGAGCCATGATTGATCTAAAGGTCCCTCTGGGAAATCGCCGCAATTAGATCATCCTTGAGATATAGAGTGTCTTTAAGATCCAGGCGGCCTTTCAGGTGAAGGCGCAGTTCCCGTCGCATGGCCGCTTTCTCATAGCGCTCCTTTTCAAGATCGGTTTTAGGATATATCGGATCTACCGGGGTTGACTTCCCATGCTGATCCACGGCGACGAATGTGAAATAGGCATGATTGCATTGGCGTCGTTCTTTTTGAAACAGATTTTCTGCCTCTACCAGAATCTCCACCTCCAGAGAGGTCCTGAATGCCCGGTTCACCCATGCCTCAATTGTTACCACTTCACCGAGTAGAATCGGAGAATTAAATTCCACCGAATCGACGGACACAGTGACGCAGACGATCTCTGCATGGCGCATGGCGGAAATTGCAGCGCACTTATCCATCAGAGAAAGGAGGCGTCCCCCAAACATGCTGCCATAGGGGTTGGTGTCGTTCGGCTGGACGACTTCAGACATGGTAGTGCGCGAATCACCAGGAGTTTTTCGGGAACCCATGAGATGCTCAGGTTTTTTGTTTTTTCTTCCGGGCGGCAGGGAAGAGGATATTGTTCAGGATCAGGCGATAGCCCGGAGAGTTTGGATGCAGGCTCAAATCCGTTGGAGGATCCCCAACATAGTGTTGATAATCTTCTGGATCATGGCCTCCATAAAACGTGAAAGTACCCTGGCCGTAGGATCCATGTAAATACTTCACCTCCTCGCGCTGTGGTACTTCGGCAAGGATGACCACATTCGGTTTCACGAAACGCTTCCTGAATGCAGTCGTCTGCCCGACAAAACCCGCCACGGTTGCCACATGGTTCTGGGTCAGCATCGTAGGGACGGGATCCCATTTCGCACTGAATTCAAACAAGGTGAAGTAATCCAATACGGGGTTTTGGAGTTGTTGGGGAGGAGGTCCAGCGTCGATATCCGAATGCTCATATTCGGCAGCATTGAAGCTAGGATTAAAGTTATGGAATGCTAAGGTAGCCGAGTAATCCAGCTTGTTTCTGGCATCCGGGTCTACCGGGTCTCCATCGTACTCCGCTGGAACAATGTCCGTTATGAATGCTGACAGCGCTATATCGTACGTGTCTGTGCCGGAGCACATGGCAAATAGGAATCCGCCCTCGGATACATATTGCTGGATGGTTTGAGCAACCTCAAGTTTGAGGTGACTCACCTTGCGATGACCATGTCGGTCTGCCGCCAGTTCGGCTTCGCGTTGTTGCTCAATATACCAGGGCATATTCCGATACTGGTAAAATTTACCATGCTGGCCCGTAAAGTCTTCATGATGCAGATGAAGCCAGTCGTAGGCCGATAATCTACCACCCAAGACATCATCATCATAAATCATGTCATACGGGACCTCGGCATACTTCAAGGCCAGGAGTACCGCATCGTCCCAGGGAAGGGTTTGCTCCGGGGCATATACAGCAATCCGTGGAGGGGTTTCTAGTCGAACCAGTGCGGTATTTGCCCGATTGCTTTCTACTTCCGCAATCAGCTGTGCAACCGTGGTTCCAGAAAGGGTTTCGTAGGTGATTCCACGTACTGCGAGTTCATTCCGCAGCCCAGAAAAATCAGATACAAGGAATGCGCCCCCGCGATAATTCAGTAGCCAGTCGACAGGTTCTCCCCTCTGGAGTGCCCAGTAAACAACCCCGTAAGCCTTTAGATGATTGGATTGGCTCACGTCCATCGGCACCAGCAGATCTTGCAGTGCGCGGGCGGGGAGGGCGGTCAATAAAAGTAGCAGTGCAGTGCTACAGATTCGTCGCACGGAGTGCCCGTATGCGTTCACGCACCTTTTCGACCAGCAATGAGCCGGGGTATTGGGTGAGCAAGTCGGTGTAGGCCTGGAGTGCTCCGGCAGTATCACCCTGAATCGTTTCAAGAATCTCAGCATAATGAAAAAGGCTGCGATCACGCAGCGGGCTTTTTGGATGTATGAGTGGAAATTCTCCGAATGCAATGAGGGCATCTTCTGATTGCCCATTCAACAAGAGCGCCTCCGCACGCAAAAACCTCGCCTCGTCTGCGATCGGATGTGCGCCCCATTGTGTCAGTATATCTTGTGTAGCCAGCACGGTTTCATTCGCTTTTTGCTGACGCAAAAGTAGCAGTGCTTGCGCATAACTCAGTAGAGCCAGGTTTGTGGAGTCAGGTTGGGAACTTTCAAGAAGAAGAACGCGCAGTGCAATGGCATCATTGGCCGTTTCTTTGTCTGTCTCGTCTCGAATATCACCCAGCTTGGATTGCGCATCTGTAAATTCTCCTGCATAAAAATGGATCATTGCCTCCTCAAATTTAGAGCGTGCAAACAACTCATCGCTCGTTTGCGCAGAGAGGCGTGCAAAGATGGTTGCGGCCTGATCTAAATCTCCTTCTTCTATAGCAAGGCGCCCCAAATCAAACTGGGCCTGCTGGCCAATCGATGAATTTATATGCTGTGTAGCCAATCTTTGCAAGATTACCCGGGCCGTGTCGCGATTGCGAAAGATATCCTGATGCAAAGCAGCAATCTGCGCCATCACCATCGGAGCTTGCGGATGGCTTGGAAAATCCATCAGGAATCGTTCGTAGGCTTCCAGAGATTTTTGATAATCCTCCGGGGATTTATCCGCCCGTTCTGCTTGCAAACGATACATGTCAGCAATTCCTAGGCGGGCCTTCACGAAGAGGTCCTCTTCAGGATGCGTTTCGAGTACTACCTGGAATGCACTGCCTGCAACCGTAAACGCACCCGCCTCAGCGGCCCGCAGGGCAAACTGGTAGATCTCCTGGCCGCTTGATTCATCCTCCTCCATCGCTGTAATCTCTCTATAGGCCCGCTCAAAATCTCCACTCTCCTCATAAAGCCAGGCCAAAAGGTCACGCAATTGCAATAGATCGGGCTGTACCAAAACGCGTTCTTGTGTGACACGGATCACCACTTCAAGGGCCCCTTCTTGCTGCATATCTCGCCCAAGCCGTCCTCGGACATAGTTCAATTGCCGTGGATTCAGGGTCAAAAGGTCCAGATATTCCTGGGTTGCAAATTCATGCTGCCCGGTTAGGCTGTACAGGTATGCAAGCTCTGCATGGAACAGGTTATTATTCTTGACTACTTGCCTGCCCTGCTTGAGCAAATCAATGGCCTGAACGAGCAGACGCACCTCGACCATGCTATTATAGGCGATCCGATACGCAGTCTCTCTCTCCAAGGCAGATTCGACCGTTGCATACCAGGAATCCAGTGCCGCGGGCTCATCGCCACTGAGATATAACAGCTGTGCACGTTCCACTGAAAGTGGCAGCTTCTGAATTTCCTCGCTGCGGGCGATCGCATCATCAAGCAGCAAAATGGCCTCGCGATATTGTTTGGTACTGATATAAGCTTCCTTGAGTGTATCATAGATGGTTTTGTGCTCAGGGTATTCACCGTGCAACTCACGCAAGACTACAATGGCCCGATTAAACTGCATCCCCCGCAAGTATCCCAGTGCGAGTAGATACCGGGAATTGGCATTGTCGTCAAGCTGTTCCTCTCCAGAAGCTGGTGGGGGACGATCTACACGTTGAGGCTGAGCCAGAACTACGCTGGTCAGGGCACATGTACAGAACCAGTAAATAAAAAAGAGACGCATCAGAGCCGTGAACTCGTAAGTATTAAGAGAGTGCTAGGCCGTATTTTGGGGTGCTCCAAGATAAGGGGAATCACAGATAATGACAGAGCAGCAGCGTGGTATCAGTATCATAGGATCGACCGGATCCATAGGAACGCAGTGTCTAGATATTGTTCGGAGACATCCAGAGCGATTACATGTGGTAGCACTCTCTGCCAATCGGAGTGTAGATCTTTTAGTAAGCCAAGCTCATGAATTTTCTCCTGAAGTTGTTGCTGTAGCAGATGAATCCAAGTTTTCTGAACTTCGGAAAAAACTTCAGGGCACGGGGATTCAGGTGCTTGGAGGCAAGGAGGGGGTATGCAGGTGTGCGACGCTTCTAGAAGCGGATGTCGTGCTGGGAGCTGCCACGGGAGTCGCGGGATTGCAGTCGGTTTTGTCTGCTTTGACAGCGGGAAAGGTGTTGGCGTTGGCAAACAAAGAAACCCTGGTTGCTGCAGGGAATCTCGCAATGGAAGCAGCCCGGGCCTATAGCGCTACGATCATCCCCGTCGATAGTGAGCATTCTGCAGTGTTCCAATGTTTGGAAGATGGTGGGATCAGTAATGTAGAGAAAATCCTCCTCACTGCCTCTGGAGGTCCTTTCTGGAACAGTGCGCCTCACACGCTTAGCAAAATTACCCCCAAGGAAGCACTAAAACATCCTAACTGGGATATGGGCCCCAAAGTGACCATTGACTCGGCCACAATGATGAACAAGGGGCTAGAGGTGATTGAAGCCTACTGGCTGTTCGGGCTTACAGAAAAACAGATCGATATTGTCGTACATCCACAGTCCATCGTCCACTCCATGGTATTGTTCAAAGATGGATCGGTGAAAGCGCAGCTCAGTCTACCAGATATGAGGCTGCCCATTCAGTATGCACTCAGTTATCCGGATCGGTGGTCACTCCCCAAAGGGCGTATAGATTGGACTCGCCCCCAGTCGCTGGAATTTCATCCACCCGACCTGAAAAAATTCCCCTGTTTACGTCTGGCAATGGAGGCCCTGGAGGCGGGAGGGAATGCATCCGCCGTCTTAAATGCGGCCAATGAAGCTGCCGTAGATCTTTTTTTGAAGGAGAAGCTCAGCTTTATGGGGATCCCGCATATGATCGAAAAAGCGCTCAGCGAGCTATCCGGCCCGGTTTTGGGCACGTATGAGGAGGTCGTGCATGTAGATCAAATTACCCGCCGCTACGTGTTGGATGCTGCCGGGCGGAACACCTTCACGCTGTGAAGTATACCGTAGCCGAACAATAATTATTGGTGTTACCTGTGAGTATTCTCTGGATTCTTTTCACGTTTATTCCGGCCTTGATGATTCTCGTGTTTGTACACGAGTTGGGGCATTTCTGGGCGGCACGAGCATTCGGTATGCGGGTGGATCGCTTTTCGATCGGATTTCCCCCGAACATATTAAAGAAGCGTTTTGGTCAGACGGAGTATGTTCTTGGGCTAACGCCGCTTGGGGGGTACGTTAAAATTGCCGGCATGGTAGACGAGAGCCTAGATACAGATTTCAAGGACGAGGAGCCACAACCTGATGAATTTCGATCAAAGCCTCTTTGGCAGCGCATGATTGTGATCAGCGCAGGCGTGATCATGAACATGGTTCTGGCTTTCGTCATCTTTTTTGCGCTCACCTGGGTGTTTGGGACTAATCGTGTCGCACATATGGAAGACGGAACTATCTATGTCGCAGATAGCTCGGTTGCGTCCGTTGATGTTGGAATGCAGACCGGAGACCGCCTACTTGCAATTGGGGAATACACCTATGAGCCGGGGGGAGCTGCCATTTCTCTAAACTCACTCCTGACAGACGAACTCGCGTTTGAAGTGGAGCGAGATGGCCGGACTCTGACGCTTTCAGCACCGGGAAACCTGATGACCCGGATCCAGGAGCTTCCCGCCGGGGGGCTCTATGGACTGGGGATCTATGCTTGGCCTAGTACGCTTGGATCCGTTGCAGGAGGAATGCCTGCAGAAGCGGCTGGATTACAGGTTGGTGACCGGATCACCGCCGTGAACCAAAACCCTGTGAAGTACTGGCTGGGATTGCTTGATCATGTCAAAAATTCGGGCGGAGATTCACTTCTGGTTGCATGGGAGCGGAATGAGGGGCAACGCTCGGTTGCGTATGAGTCCGTAGTGGTGCCGGTTATGAATCCAAGTTGTGATTATGTGATTGGAATCGGTGTCGCACAGACGCAGGTCAATTATGGACCGATCGAGTCAGCAGGGATTGGGCTGGCGGACACTTGGGATAGAACGCGAGCGATCATTACCAGTTTATGGCGGATCGTTTCAGGCAAGGAGAGTGTTCGGGATAACCTGGGTGGACCGGTGATGGTGGCGAATGTAATCGGAGAGGCGGCAAGGAGTGGAGCACGACAGTTCTGGTTTATCGTGGCCATGCTTTCAATCACGCTGGCAATTGTGAATATTCTGCCGATTCCTGTTTTAGATGGAGGGCATTTAACGTTCCTCTTTTATGAGTTGATTACCCGTAGGGAGCCGCCTCTCAAAGTGCGAATTTTCCTGCAACAGGCAGGGATGATCCTGTTACTGATCTTGATGGCATTCCTGATTACCAATGATGTCATCCGTGCATTCAGTTCCGATGGTAATGAGACCAGTGAAGTAGAGCCCGTAGTCTGTCAAGTTGATGAAACAGAGGCCAGGGCAGAGTAACTGATGTCATAAACGATTTGTACGAAACGGCAGATTCCCTCCGTTTATGGGTGGTGCAGAAACAAGAACCCCATCAAAGGGGTTCCACAAAGCTGCGCTACAATACTCTCATTCCTTTTCTGATCGAATCGTGATGCGCACCATACTTCTGCTGTTCATTTTAACTGTTGGCGTCAATACCGTCGCAGCTCAGGGGCTTTCTGGGAGCTTGCTGGCCAATAATCGTTCTTCTATCCCCGAAGAGCTTGAGATTCTGGGAATCTCTGTTGAGGGAGTAGAAGGGGAAACCATGCAAAGTTTTGCAATCCGAAGCAGTGGGCTGGCCGTGGGACAAACCGTGGTTCTGCCAGGGGATCCTGCGATCTCTGAAGCAATACGGAGTATTTACAGATTGCGTGTTTTTTCAGATGTAAAGATCGTAGAGGAGCGCCGGGCAGGAAACGGTGTTTTTCTGCTGATTCAGCTTACAGAAGAGCCGCAATTAGCAGAGTTTGTATTTTCAGGAATTAAAAAAAAGGATCGCCGGAAGCTTGAGGATAAGGTCAAATTGTTTAAGGGAACACGTGTTCGACCTGCGGACCTGGAGCGATCCATTCAGGTGATTAAAGACCATTTTGCAGAGAAAGGATTCATGCTCGCAGAGGTGGAAATGAGTCGGACCCCAGGACCCGAAAATACAGTCAACCTTGAGTTTGCAATTGATCAAGGAGAGAAGGTGAGGATCCGGGAGGTTCTAGTCTCAGGAAACGAAAATATCAGTAGCCGATCCGTACGCCGAAAGCTCAAAAAGACAAAGCCCAGACGCTCGATTTTCTTTTGGCGCAAAGCCCGGTTTGATCGTATGCTTTATGAGGAGGACAAAGTGAACGTCATCAATCACTTTAACTCAAAAGGATACTATGATGCCAGAGTACTAAAGGACTCTGTATGGTTAGATACTTCGGGGGAAAAACCGGGAATGGTCGTATCTCTTGAGTTTCATGAAGGACCGCAATATCATATAAGAAACGTGGAGTGGGAAGGAAATACGATCTATCCCGATGAAGTATTATCATCTGCTTTAGGGGTCGAGCCGGGAGACGTTTACAACTCCGAACGGATTGAGCAAAACCTGCACGGCAATCAGGCGAGCAGTGACGTATCCAGCCTGTACATGAACCGGGGGCACATGCTCTTTCGTGTAGAGCCTGAAGTACGGGTCTTAGAGGGAGATTCACTGGATCTATACTATGACCTCTACGAAGGAGATATTTTCAGCTTTGGAGAGATCACGATCGCTGGAAACGACAAGACCAAAGAGCATGTTGTGCGCCGGGAGTTGTATACCATCCCCGGGCAGACATTCAGCAGGGAGTTGATCCAAGAGACGATCCGAAGATTATCCCAGTTGAAGTATTTCGATCAGGAAAAGCTTGGGGCAGGGCCCTCTATTGATCTGGATCAGGAAGAAAAGGAAGTAAACCTAACCTACAACCTTGAGGAGGTGGGCAGTGACCAGTTAGAGCTTAGCGGTACGTATGGCAGGTGGGGAGTGATTTTAATGCTGCGTTTCGGATTCAACAATTTCAGTGTACAGGATTTCTTTAAGCCTGGTGCCTGGCGACCGTTGCCTTCCGGGGATGGTCAGCAGCTCTCTGTCAGTCTCCAGACTAGTGGGCGACAATACCAAAGCTATTCCCTGGGGTTTACCGAGCCTTGGCTGCGTGGCAGGCCCACCCCGATTGGCTTTCAGGTATCGCATTCTAGATTTAGTGGACTGGGATTTTATGGGTACAGCTTCTTTGGTGAAGATGATGAGGATGACCGTGATCTTGGGTTTGCAAATACCAATGCACGTATTTTCTACGAACAGCGACTGAAGTGGCCGGATGATAAGTTCAGTACTAGTACCTCATTGGGTTATCAGTTCTATTCAAATCGGAACTATACGTCAGTCCTTCCACTTGGGCGAAGTCAGCAGGTGACAGTGCGTCAGGCATTGTCACGAAGTTCGGTGGATCATCCAGTCTTCCCGACGGCAGGCTCGACATTTCTGCTTTCAGGGGAGTTAGCACTGCCTGTGTCGAATTTTATACAGTATCACAAATGGAAGCTCACCACGAGCTGGAACGCGCCGATCTTAAGGAAACTCACTGCGAGTTTTTCAGCAGATTTTGGTTATATCGGCTCACTCACCGGCGGGGATGTACTTTTCGAGCGCTATGTTGTTGGTGGGTCGCCCTTTGATGTCCAGGGATATCGGAATAATTTCGGGAAAGATATTATCTATATGCGCGGGTATCCTGCCCGGGTACTTGGCCCTCGTCGCGGTGAAGAAGCCGTTGGTGGCCGTGTATTGAATAAATTCACGTCGGAGTTGCGGGTACTTGCCGTTCAAACTCCACAACTCACTGCGGCGCCCTATCTTTTCATGGATGCTGCCAACACCTGGGATACGTTTCAAACGTATAATCCCCGGCAACTTTATCGCTCGGCTGGTGTAGGCGCACGTTTGTTCCTGCCGATATTGGGAATGTTGGAAGTTACATATGGATATAATTTTGATGAGTTTGCGCCAATCTCAGGTCAGCAATCAAACCATGATGGCTCAAGAAAGTGGTTTTTCCAGTTTACTCTTGGCCAGGGATTCAACTAGATTTATATATCAACCGTCACACGTAATGAGAACGCTATTCAGTTTTGGATTGCTTTTCGTGTGGACCGTTACTGCGGTTCTCGCGCAGCAGAAAATCGCCTACGTTGATTCGGATTTGATTTACGAAAATTATCCAGAGTTCTCAACCGCACAGCAGTCCTTGGATCGGGTTGCTGATCAGTGGGAACAGGATCTTGCCGAGCGTCAGGACAGACTGGACGAGATGTTTCAGGAGTATCAGGCTCGGGAACTGTTATACACTGCCGAGTCACGTCAGCAAAAACAAAATGAAATCATTGCAGCAGAAGAGGAACTGGAGCGTTTACGGCGGCAATATTTCGGGCCGGAAGGTCAGTTATTTGAACAACAAGAGCAGATCCTGCGTCCGATTCAGGAAAAAGTTCTGATCGCGATTGAAGAGGTGGCAGAGGCGGAGGGTTATGATTACGTATTTGACCGAGGCGGTGATTTTGTTTTTTTATACACGAATGAAAAGCTCGACATTACGGATCTCGTTCTCGAGGAGTTGGGCATTGATATCACCCGCACCACTCTTGGGCGGTAAGCTTCACACTTTAAATAAATTAAATAATCTTATGCGACTATTTTCGCTTAAACGCAGCCCCGATTATCTTCTCGCTGTGTTATTTCTTGGTTTTGCAACTGCCGCACAGGCGCAACAGCTTCCAGCCCTGCGGATTGGCTACACAGACCACGAGGTATTGATCTCGAATATGCCTCAAACTCGAACAATCCAGGAGGAGTTGCAGGCGGAGCTGGAGAGTGGGCAGCGGATTCTTCAAAGTATGCAGGACGATCTCGCTGGCAAGGTGGATCGCTATCAAAAGCAGCAGGCTTTATTATCGGAGGAGCGTCGGCAGGAACGTCAGCAGGAACTGATTTCTTTGGAAGAGGAACTCCGCAACAAAGCTGCAGAGTTGGAGCAGGGTCTCGTGCAGCGCGAGCTGGATCTCATGGGACCAATCTACCAGCAGGTAGATACAGCAATACAAACAATTGCCGCCGAGAAAAATCTTGATCTTGTACTTCGCACTCAGGCAGGACCAGCACAGCCGATCTTGCTCTACGTGAACGAAGACCGGATTACGGATATTACTCTTGAGGTTGCTCGGGAGTTAGGGATTGATGTTGATGCGGCGATGCAGGCTGCGGGCAACTAACGTGCCTTTGCAAATCGCCTCCGACGAAATAGCCCCCCACTTTCATGGAAGGCGTTAGGCGGGTCACGACCCAGACGTTTCGCCAGATGAAGGGTGCCGGCATCCCGATTGCGATGCTTACGGCATACGACTACACCATGGCACGCATACTGGACAGTGCAGGTGTGGATGCTCTCCTGGTAGGCGATTCGGCATCAAATGTCGTGGCTGGGCACGAAACGACCCTTCCAATCACGCTGGAGCACATGATTTATCATGCTCAGTGTGTCGTTCGAGCCGTAAAGCGAGCTCTTGTCATTGTGGATCTGCCATTTGGCGCCTATCAGGGAAACAGCAAAGAAGCATTGATTTCCTCAATTCGTGTGATGAAGGAGGCTGGAGCACACGCAGTAAAGATAGAGGGAGGAAAGGCTGTTGTACCTACGATGGAGCGAATCCTTCAGGCAGGAATCCCGGTTATGGGGCATCTGGGGTTGACCCCCCAAAGTATTTACCGATTTGGGACTTACAAGGTGCGTGCCAGAGAGCCAGAGGAGGCCGATCAGCTCCGGCAGGATGCGCTTGCACTCGAGAAAGCGGGCTGCTTTGCCATTGTGTTAGAGAAAATTCCTGCTAAGTTAGCTGGGGAGATCTCGGCATCCTTGAGCATTCCAACGATTGGTATTGGAGCAGGGAATGCATGTGATGGTCAAATACTGGTGATCCACGATGCACTGGGATTAAATGATGATTTCCATCCACGTTTTGTCCGCCGCTATGCGAACCTGATAGATTCGATTTCAGAATCTGTTAAGAATTATGTTGAGGATGTACGGAGTCATTCTTTTCCATCATCCGAGGAGAGTTATTAGTTTGCGGATTTTCATTAAGAATTAGTGAACATGGTTAGCTCTCGTCGGCGACCGCTGATTTTGGTTACGAATGACGATGGGATTCAGTCTCCTGGAATTCGCGCCTTAACAAAGGCAATGGATGAGGTGGGAGATGTGGTGGTCGTGGCTCCACTTGATGATCAAACTGCAGTGGGACATTCGATTACCCTAGACCATCCTATTCGCGTGGAGACCTACAACTTTGGGGACGAGCTAAGTCACATTCGGGCTTTAGGCATTACTGGGACACCCTGTGACTGTATGAAGCTGGCATTGCATGAATTATTACACCGTAAACCGGACTTGGCGGTCAGTGGCATCAACAGGGGTTCCAACATCGCAATTAACGTAATCTATTCGGGCACGATCAGTGCGGCAACAGAATCGTCGGTGAATGGGATTGATTCCATTGCCTTTAGTCTTGACTCGAAAGACCCGGATGCTGATTATTCTCCTGCAGGTAATTATGCCAAGGTGATCGCAGAGAAAGTACTCAGAAGCCAACTGCCGAGGGGCGTTGTTCTTAGTGCAAATATTCCCGCTCTACCCGAGACTCAGATCAGAGGTATACGGGTTGCCCGTCAGGCCCGGTCGAGATGGGAGGAGGGTTTTGTTGGACGAAAGGATCCATCAAACAAGTCTTATTACTGGTACCGCGGTATGATGAATGTATTGGATACAGGCGACGATACCGACACCGGGGCGCTCGAAAATGGATATGTATCGGTCACACCGCTACAGTATGACCGCACTGCCCATGGATGTATCAATGTACTAAAGACGTGGCGCTGGTCGGAGCCTTCAGATTAAATCAGGTTGCACTGAGATAGGATTGTATCTGATTAAGGCCAACATTCCCGCCACTCAGAATAACTCCCACCCTCATCCCGTCCACATCAGCTGCCTTGCTCAGTAGGGCAGCCATCCCCAGGGCCCCCGTTGGTTCAACAACGATCTTCATTCGTTCCCACAATAGCTGCATCGCGGACAAAATTGCTGCGTCAGACACGGTTATGATATCGTGTGCAAGGTTGCGTATGATTTCAAACGTCAGGATCCCAAGTGATGGCGTGCGAGCACCATCTGCGATGGTTTCCGGATTATGTACTGTATGCAGGACACCACTTTTGAAGCTGAGTGCGGCATCATTTGCCGTATCGGGTTCGACCCCGATGACCTGGATTGTTGAATGGATCGCATGAGCTGCGAGTAAAGAACCAGACAGAAGCCCACCGCCGCCGCATGGGACGAGGAGTACGTCTAAATCTGGATAATCCCGCAGCAGTTCCAGTGCGGCAGTCCCTTGACCAGCGACAATATGCGGGTGATCATACGGGGGAATAACCGGGAGTCCTTTCTCTTCAGCCAGCTGTTCTGCCAATGCTTCGCGGCTTATCTCATTACGATCATAGGGAATAATTTTCGCACCATATTCAGATGTTGCATCCCGTTTTACGGATGGGGCATCGTGGGGCATGATGATTGTAGGCTGGATATCCAAACGCGCTCCGGCAAGTGCAACGGCCTGAGCATGATTGCCGGAAGAAAACGTAAGAACTTCCTTGGTTGTGGTTGGAAGTTGACGTAACGTGTTGTAAGCACCTCGGAATTTAAAACTTCCCGAGCGTTGAAAATTCTCGCACTTGAAGTACACATGTGCTCCTGTGCGCGCATCTACAGTCCTAGAGGTGAGAACAGGAGTTTTATGGACGACATCCCGAAGCTGTTCGGCGGCCGAACAGACGTCTTCAAACCCTACACTATAGGGTACAGTCACGGCAGGTCATCCAAATCTTGTGAAGAACTCCGTTCAATGCCTTCAGAAGGCTCACGTTCAATACGTACTGTGACATGTGTCACGAGCGCTGCAATTGCAGCAACCGCGGCCAGCGGTGCAGCAAGCAAAACGGCTGCACCAGAACCCACAAGGCCCACGTACATGGGGAACTCGGCAAGGGTTCGGCCATCCTTGATAATGGATATTTTGCGTGCGTTTCCTTCTCGTGCAAGTTCTTTCACTTTGTTGACTAGCTGGGAGCCCTCTACTTTGATTTCTTCAAAGCGCTCTCCGAGCCGCTCTCCTATATTGTTGTTTCGTGAAGTCATAAATAGAGTTGGAATGTTACTGTTATTGGGTACGCAATTGGTCGTTCGTAGTTGCAAGCGTGTAATTTGGAACCGCTCAAATCACACGGATTTTATGATTCATGATAGACGATTCAGATCCGGAAACGAATTTTCCCGGTTAAGTGAGTATTTTCGGTGTAGCTAAATCTATTTTCTTGAACACAAGTAGATGGGCGAGGGACGAAGGATTGTACTTGTTGGCCCTATGTACCCCTACCGGGGAGGCATTGCTCATTTGTCCGAAACACTAGCGGCAGGCTTGATCGCCCGTGGGCATCGAGTTCATGCCATCACGTTTACACGCCAATATCCAGCATTTCTCTTCCCAGGTCGAACTCAATACGAAACGGGGACGGATACCGAAAGAGCTGTAGAAGCTGAGCGGGTGATTGATTCGATAAATCCTCTGTCATGGTGGAAGGCCATTAAACGGATCCGGGAATTGGAAGCAGAAGTGGTGATTTTTCGTTACTGGTTGCCATTTTTTGCCCCGGTTTTTGGTACAATGGCACGCAGACTTGCTCGTAGCAATATCACATCGTTGGTTGTGGTTGATAATGCATTACCACATGAGCGCCGACTGGGCGATATCGCTTTAGGGCGCTATTTTTTCAAGGCAGTGCAAGGGTGTGTGGTGATGTCCTCATCGGTGGGGAAGGAGTTGGACCAACTTGAAGTCTCCTGCCCACGTGCATTTGCACCGCATCCGGTCTATGATATCTTCGGTAAGGCGGCTAATCAAACTCAGGCGCGTTCAAAATTAGAGCTGGATCAGAATTTGCCAGTGATTCTTTTTTTTGGGTTCGTACGACGATACAAAGGCCTTCATATTCTTTTAGACAGCATGCCGCAGGTTCGAGCTGCGCTCCCTGAAATCTGTTTGATCGTGGCAGGCGAGTTTTATGAAGATGAAGTGTCCTATAGGAACAAGGTTGAGTCACTGGGACTGTCCAAGCAAGTGAGGTTTATCAATGAGTACATTCCCAAAGATGAAGTGGCTGACTACTTTGCTGCGGCCAATGTGGTCGTACAGCCGTACTTATCTGCAACCCAGAGTGGGGTAGCACAGGTTGCCTATCAGTTTGATGTTCCTGTGATTACCACGGATGTAGGTGGGCTTGCCGAGGCTGTACCTCATGAAGAATCGGGGCTCATTGTTCCCCCGAATGATCCATCTGCATTGGCCAAAGCCATCATACGGTATTTTGTAGAGGGGATGCAGGATGATCTTGTAAAGGGAGTACGACGCCATAAACAGTCTCTGGGATGGGACAGGCTGCTCAGTGCAATTGAATCGATCATGTAATCTGTGTGCATTCAATGAATGGCAGATCCCATCGTGTACTCTATTGTAGTTCTTTCTTCCTGGCATTATTCATTGCAGGTTGTGCTATCCTGGATCAAGCCGACTCAGAGGATTTTTCAAATCTATCCTTATGGCAGCCTGTCGATGTAATTCAGGATGCTCGACAATTGGCGTTGCAGCAAGAGTCGGGACAATCTCGAGATATCGCAGAGCATATGGCTGCTCGGATGATCGGAGTGCAGCCCATATTCGGTGACTCCTTGATCGTCCCATTACAGGGAACCAGACGTGTGATCCAGGGAGGAAGGCTTGGCAATGCAACCGGGCTTGGCAAGTCGTTTTGGCCGGATCCCCAATCAGGTTCGGGAGCACACACCATAACTGAATTTATATCCCCCTGGGATTCCGCAGTGAATGAGAGGTCGGCTATAGTGCTCTCCAAGCAGTCACTTACATCTGATCGTATTCATCAGCTTGTTCGGCGTAGTACGAAGGTAATTCTGAGCATAGGGGATGTAACCCCGCGTTTAGCATCTACAACAGGGACCAATGCCTTAGTACTGGAGATCACGCCATCTGCTCTTGCAGGCATATCAGGATTGTCTGCAGACAGCGTTGCCTTGGGAGTGCTTCCCAGGAATGGATATGTTCTTCCTGAACCGATACTCATAGAGGCTTGGATAGATACCTATGAATTCCCTTTGAATGTGATGGGTTTTATTGCTGGTCAGGATCCGCGGTATGCGTCGCAGCTCATCATTGTTGCTGCAGATCCGGCATGGATCTCTGTGGAATCAGATTCTTCTCAATGGATGCCTTCGGCTATTCTGATGGAACTCACGCGTAAATATGCAGCAAGACAAATCGAGAGAGTATTTCCGAGACAGTCTCTGTTAGTTGCTACGGGGACTGGTGCTGCACTACATGCCGTGTTTGAATATCCTGTTTGGGCACGACAAAATATTCATGCTGTGATCGCATTGGGACGCTCTGGTAACAGCCACGTGCAGGTAGGCAAGGATACGATTCCCATTTTCGGGTACTCGTTCCCCGAAATCCATGACACTGAGAACCTAGAAGTCTGGATTATAAGGACACTGGAACAGATCCACGATATTGTACAGCAATTGGATGGCCAAGATTTTGAGTGGAATTAGCGACTTTCTAGGGGGCTTCAAGAAAAGTAAATCGCTACTGAAATCAAGATGTAAATCATCAAGAATGCAGTATATGATTTCGCTGGCAATCGACAAATTTCAACCCATATAATACAAGTGCCACCATATCGCCCACTCGCTTCATATTCAATGGTCACTCTTCATAGAATAGGCGATATAACCACTCATAGAATTCATTCGCCAGTGGGACTTGTACGTCTAGATCACCATACCCAATCGCTGCCCCCATGAGACGTGGCCTTTCTCGTGTAGCCAGCCATGCGTGAATCTGGGCTCTCCGCTTTTTGCGGGAACGAAATTTGCGATCTTCTTCAGGAATCCCATTGATATATTCACAAGAGCGGGGCCATACTGGGTCTCCGTCAGGAATTAGCTGGTGAATAAAGCCTTCTAATTCTCCCGAAGACGTATTATCAGGCATCATCCAGATTCCTATACGGGGTTGACTGTCAATGATTGTCCCAGACCTTTGAGGCTTTTTAGGAACTTTAATTTCGGAAAATCTCTCCAGCTGACCGCTTATTTCTTTCCATCGCCTATCTGGATTATCATTCGCATCAATGAGAATACCTAATGTTTCCCTTTCAGTAGCTACCAGTTCGGTTATGATTGACCGCAATAGCTCGGGAAAGCCCCTTTTGTCTAATATTTCAAAGGGTAATCCAGCTTCGCGACAAGATTCCCATATATGCTTGACTACATGCTCGTCACTACTCCCTTCAACAAGCAGTACTTTTTTGGGACTCGTATCTTCAGGCATATAGTTATATCACTCTGATGTCCTGATCAGCTGCAACTTCGAGTTGTTCTTCTTTGACTTCAACTGTTTGCAGCTTGCCCTCCTTCTGATCCAAGCGAACCAATACCCCTTCAGCTCCTTCGTTCTCAACTGCTGCTCTTGCGAAAGCTTTGACGCAATCAAAACTATGGGTTGTGGCGAGAACCTGTACGTCATATTTTTGAGCAGTTGCCAAGATCATACTCCAAAAATCCTTTTGGGCAGAGTGGTGAATTCCATTTTCAGCCTCATCAATGACTAAGAAGCCATTGCGGCTATGAGCTAAGGCAAGGGCAACAGCAAACAGGCGCATAATCCCATCCCCAAGGCTATTCAATGGGACCTGCCTTGAAGAATCACGAGACTTTACGATTATACGACGACCTTCACTGCGAAATCTTCCACTGGATTCCTCAACGGCAGCAACCCGATCTATCTGTGTCCCTGTCAGGTTGATCATTGCCAGCGCGAGGGATTCCGCATCAGTAATGACAACATTATCCCAAAAACGAGCTAGCATAGAATTGCTCGGAAGTCCCGGACCGAGTGATTCACATGCAATAGGATCCGGCAAATCCGAATCACCGAGTATTCTTCTTCGTAACATTGGAGAGATATGAAGAAACGATTCAGATTCCGGTGAGCCCAAGAAACATGGAATCATGGATTTTGAATTACGAAAAGTAACCTTAAGTATCTGCAGATTTGATTCCAGAGGTGCAGTTTCAGAGAATATATCTAGCTGTATGGAAGACAATTCTTCCACATTGGTTGCCTCAATACGAAGTTGATTTTGTTTATTGCTTGGGCCAATGGAGATCGTCCGATCAGGAGGGATATGTCTGCCAAAAAATAGAGTCGTATAGTCCAGAACGGAACCAAGATCCTTAGAATGGGAAGTGGCGAATTCATGTCTCTTATGCAGCAACTCTTCGAATATCATCCGGCGGCCTCTGGCCGCATACACACGCACCGCTTCAAGAACAGTAGTCTTACCAACTCCATTACGACCAGCCAGTAAAGTAACGCGCCCCAATTGCTTAATAGAAAGATCTCGGATTCCCCGGAAATTCTTAATTGATAGATCCGGAAGATGCAATTTGGGGTTCTGATTCTCCGACATACTGGGTAATTCAAGGTTTGTAATCAGATAAGCTCAGGAATCAAATCTCCCTCAAGTGCATGAATGCGAGTACAAGAGTAAGGAGTCGCAAGCTCCAAAGCACTTTTACACATGTAGATTGTAGTTGATCATTTGCAAAGAACCAACTAAAACAGTACCCCTGCCATGATCATCCAACCCTCGTTATTCAGGACAGTTAATTCACCTGTCTCGGAATCAGGCTTCGTCACATCACGTTGGCCTCGATAATATCTCGTCTCCAATGACAGGCGTTGAGTCGCTACATCGAAATCAATGCCAGCTCCGATCATTAGCCCATAATCAAGGGTTTCAATAGATTCGTTTTCCTCGATAAAGATCTGCCCAGTATCGGTGGACTCTACGAGGATCGCGGAGTCCACTACAAACAAAGCTGCACCTCCAAGAAAAATTCGAGGCCGAACAATCGCCGAAGGGTCGAAACGAAATTGAAGCAGAACAGGTGTCGATAGATACGAGGACCTACTGGTTAGCAGGCCAGGGAAATCATTGTATTGTACTCGGGTTTTGGCACCCATACGAAGGTAGAGTAATTCGCCAACTGCACTAAGCCCACCGACAATGCGTAGTTCAGCTGTTGCTCCTCCGGCAACTCCTGTAATACTTTCCCATGTAGTTTCACCCGCGGCTAGGTTGCCGACAAAAGTTGTATTCGTGATGCCGAATTTCAGCCCCCCGGTTACACGTTGTGCATTGACGGATGTCGCTCCCGTCAGAAAAAATCCAGATAATATCAGCAGGTTAAGGCTTCGCATATATCGGCAGGTTGATCAGATTCAAGGGAGAATGTAAAGATAGGAGGTATTGTAGAAAGTCAAACAGCAATATACTTCCAATCCCAAGATGCCTTGCACTTCGAGATGCAGAATATCACCACATGGAACACATAAAACAGCGGCCTGAAGAAGACCGGACTGATTACGTGCTTCAAAATCTCCGTATATTTGTGCCGATACGCTTACTGAGCCATGGAACAGCAATCATAGGCTACCGTAAGCGGACCGTCGCCCTCGCCAATGCCTATTTCAAGAAAAGAAGTTCGTCACATTGCAAAGTTGGCCAAACTGCGATTTACAGAGGCCGAAGAGGAAGTTCTGGCTCATGACATGAGTCGAATTCTTGATTATATGGGGACGTTGAACCAGCTGGACACCTCGGATATAGAACCGGTTACGCATGTACATGATCTTACACATATCGTACGTGCAGATTCAGTTCAGGAACGTATAAAGCATGAAGAAGCACTTAGCAATGCACCGGATACCGATGGAGATTACTTCCGGGTTCCGAAAGTCATTGGATAGTAATCGGCTCTATGGGCAGATCTAAATCGGCGCAATCCCCCCAATTGCAGAAGTCATGGTGGGCAGTTCAATCTCCTGTTCTACAGCATACAGTCTGTATTCTTGGGCTCATCGTCGTAGCCGTCTATTTTTCCTGGGCAACCCTTTTCAGTGGAAGAAGTCTCGTTGGTGGTGATACCGTAGAGTGGAAGGCAGCAGCTCAGAGTATGCTGGAATACCGTGAAGAAACCGGTGAAGAGCCGCTCTGGGCAACGAATGTGTTTGCAGGTATGCCAGGGTATATCATCTCCAATCCTGCTCTGGTACCTCAAATTGATGAATTACCCCGCGCCTTACGTAGGATTTCTTGGCCTTTTTCACATGTAATTTTTATGCTTCTTGGGGGGTACTGGCTTATCTGGTACCTAACACGCGATACCCTGAATTCGCTGTTAGCTGCATGTGCATATGCCATGACCACCTACTTGCCTGTCATTCTGATCGCGGGTCATAATACTAAGTTTGTCGCGTTGGCCTTTGCTCCCTGGCTACTTCTGACCTTCGTGCATGGAATGCGCAATCCAAGTATTGTCGCAAGTCTTCTTTTCACAATTGCTTTAGCAGTAAACCTCCGGGCAGGACATGTGCAGATTACCTACTACGTGACATTCCTGACACTTGTATGGTGGGTGGTACTGTTTTTTGAGGCACGGCGGCGTAAGAAGCTATCCCAGTTTTTTAAAGCAACTGGGCTCCTTGCCGTGGGGTGTATACTGGCATTACTTATGGTTGCTGAGTATTACTGGCCCACGCTTGAGTACAAGGAATACAGTATCCGAGGGGCATCAACTGGTGGTGGTGAGGGTGGGCTGAGTTGGGAGTATGCAATGCGTTGGAGTCAAAGTCCTGGGGAACTGTTGACCTTGCTTGTCGCAGATGCCTATGGTGGAGCCATGTATTATTGGGGGCCCAAGCCGTTCACCGGTGGCCCCCACTACACAGGCAGTATCGTACTGGCGCTCGCAGTCATTGCATTATGGCGAATTCGATCTCGACTCGTGGCAGTGCTGGGGATCGCTGGCGGCTTGATGGTACTGTTTTCTTTCGGGCGGCATTTTGGAGTGTTGAACCGTCCCATGTTCGACTACTTCCCGCTATTCGATGCCTTTAGAGCTCCAGAAACCTGGCTAATTACAGTTGCTCTTATCCTGGCGATTCTTGCAGCACTAGGACTTGCCTACATTGTGCGTTTGGAGCCTTCTGCCGCGGCACAGCACACAAAATGGCGCTCGGTGTTCATTGTTTTTGGGGCAACCGGCGGTTTGCTGTTACTCTTAATGACAGCCGGAAACTCCTTACTTGACTTTCAGCGGGAGGGCGAGCTTCAACAGGTCATTGCTTATGTAGCCCAATCCGCAGATCGAAATCCATCCGATCCTCAAGTCATTGCTGCTGCCGAACGGCTCCTCTCCGAACAAGTGATCCCCCCACGCGAAGATGCTTTTACGGGAGATGCGAGGCGCTCTTTTCTCTTTATCCTGTTGGCATCTCTCACATTAATTTCGTTTCAACGCCGAATATTACCGGCCTGGATCTTGCAAATATTTTTGGTGCTTCTGGTTGTTTTGGATTTGGGAGGTGTAGCAAAGAGATACTTGAATATGGATAACCTCAGTATATCGCAGGATCCCTCACGCCGCATCGAAACCTTAGATGTTGATGAGTATGTGCTTGAGCAGGAAGGACAATTCCGTGTTCTCTCACTCGAACGTATAGATCAGACAGGACTCGCTCGTCCATCGTTCCACCATGAATCATTAGGGGGCTATAGCGGTGCAAAATTGCGCCTGTATCAAGATTTCCTGGATAATCTTCTCTTTGATCCGAATACCGGAATGCCAAACGAGAATGTGCTCGATATGATGAATGTTCGGTACATATTCTCCCCGGCTCCCATTACGGGTGCACTCAACGTAGAGTATGGCGCAGAATCCGGTTTAAGTGTATATGAAAATCTTGATGTCCTTCCACGGGCATACTTTGTGGGAGAGACTGAAGTGATTGAAAGCCCGGATGAAGCGATGCGTCGTCTCCTGGAGTCCAACTTTGATCCTTCCATCCAGGCATTACTCTCTGCATCCACTGAAGCAGAAGCGATCCCGATTGATTCATCCAGTATAGTTTTGGTAGATCCAATTGAGTATGGGCCGAGGCGAATTGTCTACGAAGTGAAAACAGATGCACCACGGCTTCTGGTAATCAGCGAGATGTATTATCCCGCTGGCTGGACGGCCAGCCTCAATGGGGATCATGTACCGATTCATCAAGCGAATTATTTGCTACGCGCTGTTGCTGTACCGGCCGGGGAACATACACTTCAGATGACCTTCAACCCTGCCAGCTACGTTTGGGGTAAGAGAATCAGTCTGATCTCTACGATGATCGTATATGGCCTCACACTCATCCTGCTTGGCTTGAGTGGTTACAGCTACTTTAGAAGGACTCGGGGGTAGGCCAGTCGTGATCAATTTTGTCGCTGTTACTTCGAAGAAACAGTGAAACGGATTCTTTTGATTAGCTACTATTTTCCTCCATCTGGAGGGTCAGGTGTGCAGCGAATGCTCAAGTTTGCACGCTATCTCCCTAGTTACGGGTGGTCGCCCACGGTTTTGACGGTCGATCCGAAGTCTGCAGCATTCCCGTCAATTGATGAGTCCCTTCTCCGGGAGATCCCTTCTGAGGTCAAGGTGATCCGTACACGGGCCTGGGATCCTTTCAGCTTATATGGTCGCTTCCAGGGTAAAAAGAAAGCAGATGTGGTCGAGGTTGGGCATGTTGGTGGTAAACTGGGATTCAAACGGGTTGCCCGCTGGCTCAGAGGGAATGTTTTTCTGCCGGATGCCAGAATCGGGTGGGTCCCTTTTGCATCTCGGGTTGTTCGAAAGCTAGTACAGGAACAGGAATTCGATGCAATTATGAGTACGGGTCCACCGCACTCAAGCCACCTCGTTGGTATGGCGGCGCATAAAGCATCAAAGCTTCCCTGGGTGGTGGATATGCGGGATCCCTGGGTTGAGATTTACTATAGCGATCAGATGTACGAGGGCAGAACCGCAAGGAAAATTCAGTCCCTACTGGAGCGTAGGGTTCTCAGCACGGCCAGTGCTGTAGTTTCCGTAAGCAGACATGTAGGAATCGGACTCAAGCGTCGGGTCAAGATGCAGCACTACGAGACGATCTCCAATGGATTTGATCCCACTGATATTTTGCGGAATCAGGCCACACGAACCAGGAAAGAGGATGTATTCACACTTGCATATGTTGGAACGTACACCCTACGTAGACACTCGAATGCCCTAGTCGCTGCGCTACAACAATTGCAGGCTACCATGCCGGTTGAGGTCCATCTTGTAGGTAAAGTGGACTCAGAGGCTTTGGAGAGATATCGCGTGAACGGGGTCCCAGTTAAGGGGCTTGGTTATCTTCCTCACAATGAAGCAGTAGCTTACATGCAGGAAGTAGATGTTCTTCTGTTGCCACTGCCTCGTGTGCAAGGCCACAACGGTGCAGGAGATGTTTCGGGGAAGGTTTTTGAATATATGTCGGCTCGCAGGCCAATTCTGGCTTTGGGACCCACAAAGGGAGACCTAGCCGATATTCTGAATCAGGTTCGTGCTGGACATATCTTTGACTATGAAGACCAAGAAGGTATGTTTGACTTTTTGAAGAACTGTCTGGAATCCCGGGAGGATGCCTGGCCAATCAATGATGAAGCTTTGGCTGAATATGAACGTCCCCGCCTGACAGGCCGACTTGCTCATCTGCTTGATCAACTCTCCAAACCAGATTCATGAAGTAGACAGATGCATGTATGTACACTGGTCGGAGCTCGACCGCAATTCGTAAAGGCGGCAGCCGTAAGTCCGGCGCTCCAGAAAGCCGGAATCAGAGAAACTCTGATTCATTCCGGGCAGCATTACGATAAGCTGCTGAGTCAAGTCTTTTTTGATGAGCTTGGGGTTCCTCCACCGGTCTCAAACCTTGAGGTCGGATCCGGTTCTCATGCAACGCAGACGGGAGAGATCATGGTACGGTTGGAGCGGTTTATCAAAGAAACGGGGCCATATGATGCGGTCATTGTTTACGGGGATACAAATACAACCCTTGCCGGAGCTCTGGTTGCAGCGAAAGGGAATATCCCCCTCGCGCATGTGGAAGCAGGTGTTCGAAGTTTCAATTGGGTGATGCCAGAAGAGATCAACCGGATTCTCACTGACCGCGTGTCTAAGTGGCTGTTTGCACCGACTGAAACAGCCGTAGGGAACTTAAAACGGGAAGGGCTCGAAGAGAATACTATGCTCGTCGGCGATGTTATGCTGGATGCCACGCACATGTTTGCTGATCGTGCAAAAGAGAAATGTCCTCTTGAGTCAATTACCCATCACGATCCCGGAGGTTATTATCTGGCAACCATACACCGCCCATCCAATACAGATATTAGAGAAAATCTTCAAAGCATTCTCTCAGCTTTCGGGCAATTATCGTTACCTGTTATTCTACCACTTCATCCTCGAACCAAGGCGGCACTGCATCACATTACTGTTCCAGATAACGTAGAGATCAGCCCGCCGGTCAGCTATCTAACGATGCTGACCCTTACATCTAATGCTCACCGCGTACTAACTGATAGTGGTGGACTCCAGAAAGAGGCCTATTGGCTCGGTGTACCTTGTGTAACCCTGCGTGAGGAGACTGAGTACCCTGAAACCCTCAAAAACAATTGGAATGTATGTGTTGGGGCAAACTGGGAGTTTATCATCAATGCTGCAACGGGAAAGCCAACTGGTCCGCAATGTCGCTTGGGCGAGGGCCCTGAAGGAAGAGCTGCCGCAATGATTGCTCGTTCTCTTCTAAAAAAAGCATAATCTGGTGTACATGACAGCAGCACTTGAACACCGTAAGGCTAAATCAAGAAAGCCGTATCGGATCCTGATGATTCTGGATCAACCGTTTCCACCAGATATACGTGTTGAGAATGAAGCAAGTGTCTTGGCGGAGGCGGGATTTGAAGTCATACTGCTGATTCTTGCTCCTGATACCAGAGAGTCAGTAGAAGAATATCAGGGATTTACAATTGTACGCCGATATGTACCTCAAAAATTTCGCAACTGGATGCGAGGACTTGCGGGCACGATTCCGATTTTGTCTTGGCACATTGCACGGGAAGTTCGTAGGCTCCAGAAGCAATACAGTTTTGATGTTATCCATGCACACGATCTGTATATGTGCGGGGGAGCATTGAAGGCGGGTAGGCGCGCGGGAGTGCCGGTGGTAGCAGACCTGCATGAGGTATGGGTTTCCGTCTTGGGACAATATGCGTGGAGTACCCGGTTTCCAGGGAAACTGTTCATCAGCATTCGGAGATGGAAGACCTTAGAAAAGAAATGGGCAAGTCAAGCCGAAAAGGTGATTGTGATAACTGAGGAGATGCGAGACCGATATACTTCACTCGGATGTCCCGAAAGCAAAGTAGTTGCTTTACCAAATACGATCAACACGGAAACATTTGATAGCTATACTGTCAGCGAGACAATTATTAAGACATATGCATCTGAGTTTACCTTGGTCTATACCGGTACAATCAATTTGCATAGAGGATTGGGTTTCCTCCTTGATTCTATGCCACTTGTATTACGGCAGTGTAATGCACGCTTGGTCCTTGTTGGTGATGGTCGAATTCGACCCGAGCTGGAGGCACAGGTAGAATCATTAGGAATCGCGGATCACGTATTCTTTGAAGGCTGGCGACCTCAGGCTGAAATCAAAAGTTATATTCTGAGCAGTGACGTATGTGTAATCCCTCTGGTTAAATGCGAACAGGGAGATATGTCGCTTCCTCACAAGTTATTCCATTATATGTACTTTGGGCGTCCCCTGATTACTACAAACTGTACGCATATGCAACGTGTTGTAGAAGAGACTGATTGCGGAATTGTCGTACCCTACGGAGATCATGAAGCCCTTGCCTCAAGCATTATTGAGTTACACAGGAATCCCTTGCGCCGCAAACAAATGGGGATTAATGGACACCGGGCTGTTAAAGAACACTATAACTGGGAACGCTCGGTGCGTTCATTAATTGAGATGTATCATGACATGGAAAGGAAATCTGAATCTGGAAAGTAAATTATTAAAAATTCCTTCCGTAGATTTCTTCATGCCCAATGATTGAGGTTTGATGATCCTATGCTCAGCAAGTTAGAACAATTGTGGCGCGGTATCAGATGGACGATTCTTGGTGATCAATCAACATTAGGTGAGCAGGAAAAGTCTTCAGGAGCTCGGCGGCGAGCGATGATTTTCAGTTTAGTGGCATCGCTCATGATCTGGCTGATGCTCAGCCTTTCGGAGAATTATTATCTATCGGTGGAGTACACGACCTGTGCATCGCAGGAAGAGGAAATTTCTTCTTCCTGCGTTTCCGGGATGGATGAGGATTCCGCGTTAGTGCAACCATTACCAGAGGCAATTCGCGCCACCTTGTATGGTCCAGGGATCAACCTGCTTGTACAGCGTTTTCGGGCGCGTTTCTGGAATAGTCCGATCACGTTTGATTCGGATCAGGGAGTAGTTGATACACAGTTATTGCTTCGAATCCCTGAAGAAGTAAGTATTGAAAGTATTACCCCGGAAAGGATCGATTTTCAGAAAGAGGCAAGAAGCGAACTTCTGGTTCCAATCGAATCACGTGTCAGGTTTGTATCTCAGCCACCACATTTTTTCGTGGGTGAACCACAACTTGATCCTGATAGTGTGTGGGTTTCGGGGCCGGTATCAGTGATGAATCAACTGCGGTCATGGCCGACAAAATCGGACACCCTTGTGGCGATCGGCGACAGTGTACATTACCAGATTGACTTGGCGGATTCCCTCGCAGGCCTGGTAAACTTAAGGACGAAAAATACGATCATTATTCGATCCTCTCCACAATTCACAGAGGGGCAAAGAGAGCAGATACGAGTGGAGATTGAAGGAATCCCGAATGCAAACAGCGTAGTTCAGCTTGATCCAGAGTCCGTGGCGATCACCTACCAAATACCCTTATCTAGATTCCTCGAGGCTCAGCAATCACAACTGATTCGAGCCGTTATCTCCTACTCCGAGATCTATGACGATACGACAGGGCGTGTGGAGCCTACCGTAGAATATCCAGAAGAGTTTATGCTGCGCCAAGTCACAGTTTCCCCAGAGCGGCTTCGATATTTTATTAATATCGGGTCCCAATAACACGAAAATGGGGCAACAATAAAGTGGGGGCACGGTTTAAGCTTTAGTCCTAACGACTGCGACATGGCCTGGCCACTGTGGCCCAAAAGTAGAGTCGAGTACTACAGCACTCCGCAGGGGATTCTAACTGAGTCGGGTATCTGGTACAGAACGACCGTTGACCTTCTGAATGAATATGCGGGTGAGCTTTTTGAGTGCGAGCCCCTTGAGTTGCATTTAGCGCGTTCAGACACCTGGATCCGTTCTCCCCATACACTGTCTCTCTGGCTGCTTGCTTTAGGCATCCTGTATTATCATCCCTGGCAGCTGGTGGTAACCATACCACTTTTTTTTCTCGTGTGGCAAATCGTGGCTCCAGCTCTGGTGAGCCGCACCGCGATCTCTTTATTAAGGGTACTGGATGCCGTAATCCTACAAGCTGTTCTCTACGCTGGGGTGATGTCAATACTGGCTTTGTCCGGTCAGTACGAATCTGTAGCTGTAGGACTGATAGGATTTATTTGCCTTCGCTGGGGTATTCTGACTTATTTGACGCGTCCAATAGTCGTCCGCTGCTGGAAAATAATATATAAACTTCCCGTACCTGATCATATATTGCGGGCCTTTATGATTCGAAGTGCACTAAGGCATGGGATCAACCTTGCTGGCTTTGAGGAGATCGAGCAAAATGTCATCGAAAATATGTTTAAGAAGAGGCCTCAAAGGCGAGAATCGTAGATGCTAAATCACGTGTATGCCAATTCAGTTGACGAATTGCGGGCAGGAGTAAGGCGTTTGCTCGAAAAATCAGACCACTCATCGCAAACGAGGATTGCCCGGGTTTCTGTAATACTGGATGGCATAAACCCGCTGGATTGGTTAATCCATCGTCCAGAAGGAGGGCGTATCTATTGGTCGGGTAGGGATTATGGAATTGAAGTAGCGGCTTTTGGCGAGGCAGATTGCCACTACTCATCCGGTGCGACAGATCTACAGGAGCTGCGCGGTGGGCTTGGAACAATGCTTTCAGAGTGTGAACAAGGGGTACGTTATTACGGGGGCATTCGCTTCGATCTGCATCACCCAGGTGACGAGCAGTGGTCTTCCTTTGGTTCCTGGCGGTTTGTACTGCCAAGGTTTGAGGTTCGCAAGAACTCAAAGGGTACGATGCTCATGTGTAATCTTGTGATCCCAAATGATCAGCCACAGATAGAGTTGATTCTTGATCAAGTGGATAGCCTGCATGGCTCGATCCAAGGAACAGAAACTAATCCTCAACCTACTGAGCATCGTTTCCGACCGGATTTTGAAGATTGGGGTTTGATGGTTAACAGCGCACTCCATGCGTTCAACCATACTTCTTTGGATAAAGTAGTGCTTGCACGAGAGGCTTCGGTGGGTTTTTCAGGACCACTGGCACCGGTATCCATTATTCAAGCCTTGAAAAAAGTCTCCCCCAACTGTTTTCATTTTCTTTTTGAACCCGCTCTTGGGGAAGCATTTTTGGGTGCCTCACCCGAACGATTATTCAGACGGGAAGGGCGATCTGTTGAAAGTGAAGCAGTCGCTGGAACTCGTCCGCGAGGAGCATCTGATGTTGACGATGCAAAAATGATTGATGAGTTGTACAGAAGTGCAAAAGAGCAACGGGAGCATGAATTTGTTCGAATCAGTCTGCAGGAAGAGATTACATCATTAGCGGCATATGTAACGATGGACACCTTACCTTCGATTATGCGTCTGACCTCGGAGATACACCTAGTTTCCCGGTTGCGTGCGATTATGCAGCAGGAGTACACTAGCTTAGATGTATTGGAAGCGTTACATCCGTCGCCTGCAGTGGGAGGATATCCATCAGAGCAGGCTTTAGATCTAATTCGGCGGAAGGAGCCCTTTGATCGGGGATGGTATGCAGGGCCAGTGGGCTGGTTAGGGGTTAATGAAGCGGAGTTCGCCGTAGCAATACGCTCAGGGCTCGTATCTAGATCAATGATTCGGCTTTATTCAGGAGCGGGCATTGTTCGTGGATCTACCCCCTTGGATGAATGGCACGAAATTAGACACAAGATTGGCGATTTGGCACAGGTATTGGGGGTACATGATTCTGCCGTTCAACCAGAACTCCAACACGCATGAGTCAGAGCAATGCCGAACGAGCACGCCTGATCATCGGGGAATTGGTGCGTTGTGGGATTGACCAATTTGTCATTGCTTCGGGGTTTCGAAGTGCTCCTCTTGCCTTGGCTGCGGCCAGTCATCCGTCTGCTCAAGTGACCGTACATTTTGACGAACGGGGCAGTGCATTTTTTGCATTGGGATACGGCCGGGCAACCCGTAAACCGTGCGCCTGGATCACGACCTCAGGGACTGCTGTGGCGAACGGCCTTCCTGCCGTAATCGAATCTGCTACGGATGAGGTTCCATTGATTTGCCTCACGGCAGATCGTCCTCCAGAACTTCGCGACACCGGTGCAAATCAAACGATTGACCAGGTTCACATTTTTGGCCGTTATCCCAAGTGGTTTGCAGATTTACCTGCTCCCGCTGCGGAACAAGATGCGCCATTTATCCGCACCACAATTGATTATGCAGTGCATCGGGCGCTCAGCGGTCCGGTGCATCTGAATTGTATGTTTCGGGAGCCGTTATTGGAAAATAATGACAAAGACCATTCGATCCCGGCAATTCCGTGGAACACGGAAGGCCCTCCCAGGACACTCTATCAAACCAAAACCAAATCGACAGTTACCCTGGATGACAGGTTGCTGCAGAAAATCTCCGGTGCTCAGCGCGGCCTGATAGTGTCAGGAAGACTACAAACCCTTGAGGAAGCAGAAGCCATCAGTGTGTTGGCGAATCATCTGGGATGGCCTCTAATGGCAGATATTTGTGCTCCAGTCTCTGCCACAGAAAACTCGGCGAATTTTTTTGACCTGATTGTGCGCAGTAAACCATTTATACAGAGGCATCAACCCGATCTAGTCCTGCACTTTGGAGGCCCATTGGTATCCAAAGAGCTACAGAATTTTTTGGCCAACTCTTCCTCTAAAACGTATGTGGCAATCTCGCCATCGGATAATAGGATTGATCCGTGTCACACAGTAACAGATCGTGTCCAATCAACGATCCCTGATTTTTGCGATAGCCTGTTAAACATTCCACCTGGAAATTCATCTGACATGGCATGGCTAGACGTTTGGATGTGTGCAGATGCAATGGCTCGGGATACACTTTCGGACATGCTGCAGAAGCATCTCTCTGAGCCATCTCTGGCATGGATGCTCTCCGATCTACTGGACAGTACGAACTGGGTATTCGGTGCCAGCAGCATGCCAATTAGAGACTTGCAGGCGTTTTTCCGGCGAGATAAAAATGCTCCACGAGTTTTTGCGAATCGTGGTGCCAGTGGCATTGATGGTACTCTCGCCACGGTTGCAGGAATTGCAAAAGCTCAGCCTGGTTATGGGACTGTCCTGTTAGGAGATTTAGCCATGTTGCACGACATGAACTCACTGAATCTCCTGAGAGAGCGTGACGTAATTATCGTAGTGGTTAACAATGATGGGGGCGGTATCTTTCACATGCTTCCGATTGCTCTGGGTCATGAAGAGTTTGAAAAAGTTTTGGGAACTCCCCATGGCATGGATTTTCGATGGGTTGCTGCGCAGTTTCAGATTCCATATTCCTCGGTGGATTCCTGCGAGAAGTTTCGAGAGATTTGGCAATCTGCAGCATCTTCGTCAGGTCCATATCTGATTGAAGTGCAAACGGATCGGACACAAAATGCAGAATTGCATAATACCCTCTACCGTCTTGTTAGCGAAGCAGTTCAGAGTACGATTTAGAATCATTGATTACGATTATGTCCAATAAAAAACACCACTTTACATACCGACCCACCGTTGAAGGTCCGATAAAATGGGAGAGTTGCGGCGAATACACAGATATTCTATACGAGAGAGGGATCCCAGATACGGAAACGGCAGGGATTGCAAAAGTGATCATCAATCGCCCAGAGGTTCGGAATGCTTTTCGTCCGCTGACTGTGGCAGAGATGCAGGATGCCTTTGCAAAGGCACGTGATGATGCATCCATTGGAGTCATTATTTTGACCGGAGAAGGACCGGATGCGTTTTGCTCTGGCGGGGATCAGCGTATTCGGGGAGATCACGGATATACCGAAGAGGGCTCAGGAACTCAGCGCTTAAACGTTCTTGATCTACAGAGGCAGATTCGAACCTGTCCCAAGCCTGTAATCGCCATGGTTGCAGGGTGGGCCGTGGGAGGGGGGCATGTATTACATGTCATCTGTGATCTCACGATTGCTGCAGAGAATGCCAAGTTCATGCAGACAGGTCCAAAAGTTGGCTCGTTTGATGGCGGTTATGGGGCAAGTTATCTTGCCCGTCATGTAGGTCAGAAAAAAGCCAGAGAGATCTGGTTTTTATGCCGGCCCTACAATGCTTCGGAAGCTTTGGACATGGGACTCGTAAACACGGTGGTGAGGCTGGATGATCTCGAGCGCACGACGGTGCAGTGGTGCAGAGAAATTCTCATGAATTCGAATATTGCCATCCGAATGTTGAAGGCTGGATTTAATGCAGATTGTGACGGGCAGGCAGGCCTGCAGGAGTTGGCTGGGCATGCAACCATGTTGTTTTACATGACCGAGGAGGGGCAGGAGGGGAAGAATGCATACCTGAGTAAACGTCCACCAAACTTTGACAAGGACGGATATAAGCCATGAATGGCAGCCCGGTCCGTGCTTGGGTTTTAGCGTCTCGTCCGAAGACGCTACCTGTTGCAATCGCTCCTGTTCTTGTAGGATCTGCAATGGCATGGGACGACGGCAGTTTCAATTTTGGCGTTGCCCTAATTACAGTGGCCTGTGCGCTTCTGATTACGATTGGGACAAACTTCTGTAATGACTATGCTGACTTTGTGGGCGGCGTAGATACGAAGGATCGAAAAGGTCCTACACGCGTCACTCAGGCTGGCCTAATCGCTCCACATCGTGTCAAGGTGGCCACTATTGTGATATTCTCCCTTACAACCGCTCTGGGAATGGTTCTGGTCTACCGGGGCGGTTGGGGAATTCTTATCATTGGCCTTGCATCAATCCTGGCCGGAATATTTTATACAGCCGGTCCATGGCCGTATGGCTACAAAGGCCTGGGAGATTTATTCGTCCTGATTTTCTTTGGTCCCGTGGCTGTTGGGGGGACCTACTATGTCCAGACATTGGAGATTACATCAAGCGTGATTCTTGCCGGTCTTGCACCTGGTCTGTTATCCATAGCAATCCTAACCGTCAATAACATTCGTGACATAGAGGAGGATCGCAAAGCAAATAAAAAAACGTTGGTAGTTCGATTCGGGCGCAAATTTGGCATTGGTCTGTGGGTTGGCTGTGTGGTCATTGCAGCCCTGCTACCGCTCGAATTTGTTCGTGCTACGGGCGACCATGTATGGGCAGGACTTACCGTCTTAATTTTAATTCCGGCCATGAGTATCCTGCACAAGCTGATTACGATTCATGATTCTGCCGACCTGAATCCGCTCCTAGGACAAACGGCATTTTTGCTCCTTGGATACAGTGTAATTTTTGCGCTGTTTTGGTAGAAGGCTAGGTATCGTTAAAAATTCTATGGGTAATCCCCCAATCTGATTGTTATGGCAAACCGGTTAAACAAAACGCTGGAGAGGAGATTTAGTAGCTCACTAGAGTTTTTACATGCCGCATCTCCTCCACCGGCACGAGTTCTTGACCTAGGTACTCCAAATGAACTTGGCAGGCGGATGCAACTTGCAGGATACGAGGTCGCAAACACAGAAGGAGACCTGGAGCAGGTTACCACTCCTCTTGGAGAGGATGCAGATCTCGTAACCGCATTTGAGATTCTGGAACATCTGGTTTCGCCCTATAATGTTCTCCGTGCAATCCAGGCTCCCAGGCTTATTGCCACGGTACCACTTCGTTTGTGGTTTGCATCAGCGTATCGCAACCCATCTGATCCATGGGATCGGCATTTCCATGAGTTTGAGGACTGGCAGTTTGACTGGCTCCTGGAGCAGGCCGGATGGAAAATCATTCGCACTGAAAAATGGACCAGCTACGGCGCATGTACGGGAATTCGACCATTTCTGCGCCGATTCACGCCTCGTTATTATGCCGTTGAAGCGGTTCGGTGAGCCGAATCTGCAATCAAGCCCAATTCTCCGATTAAGAAACAAAAATCTCTTCCATGAGAGATAGGTCTAGGTGCGATTTCTTAATCAAACGTCTATTCAATTGTAGTATCGGGCGATTCAACGGCAGGGGATCTATGAGTACATCGCGCCCAAATAGATTATAGGTGTCCAGGCCGTGCGTTTCCCCGGGAATGGCTCTCGCCAATTCGAGCAGTCCCAGCATCCCAATGCCGGATTCATAGGAAGAACTGATGATACATCGAATTTGATTAGCCTGCGCCTGTTTGATCCTTTCAATGGTTCCGATCATTCCCCCTGAAAGAGTGGGTTTGAGAACATAAACGTCAGCATATTGGCGGTACCGTTCCACTTCAGGTTCGCGGAGAGTCTCATCCAGTGCCAGGGGGACATGACTGGATCGGGTGAACGCCGCAAGATCAGTTTGATCCTTCAGCGGTTCTTCAATGTAATCAAGCGTTAAGTGACGTGTGGCATCAAGAAATACTTGGGCAATCTGTAGGGTCCATGCCCGGTTAGCATCAATGCGGACATCTATATCGGGGTTTTCACGACAAACCGAGTGTACGAACTCGAGATCTTCGTCCAATGCTTGTCTTCCAACCTTAATTTTTACTGCCTGGTAGCCATGGAGTGTGGTCATGAACTCAGGATTTTTATGGTTCTGTCGGTTCAGTAGCCTGCAGCATGCGACTGGTAGCAGCTTGGCTTCTGAATGATTCCTTATTGCTGCATTCAGATTAGATTGAGCGAGCTCAAATCCAAATCGGACAGAAGGGGAGAGATTGGAGGCTCCAAAACAAAGAGACTCTATCAGGGTGTCTGGAAGTAGTTTCGCAAGGGCGACTGCCTGGGATTGCGCTTCTGAGAATGATTTTTGGCTGAATCCTGGCAGTGGAGCAATATCTCCCCAACCTTCATCATCGCCACTTCGAAAACGAACCAGAAGTCCATCCCGATACGAACAGAACTGATTCTTCCACACGATGGGATGAATCAGCGGCAATTGATATCGATAGAGACTAATAGAATCAATATGCATATTTTGAGAATTGTGTAGACTAGCTGTCCTCTTTGGGAGGCTCAGTGACTATACTCAAGTTGTACTTCAATAAATAATTGAGAATGGGGTGCCTTAATGCGGGAACTCAACAGCATGACCAAACCCAGGTCAGTACATTGGTAGGATCTTACAACTTTGCCTAGAACTCCGCTGGCTTTGGGAAATCCCCCACATGTTTTGTATAATATCTCGCTAGTAATCATGTAATCAGTCGAACATGTCAAGATCTCTGGAACATATCCTTATTTCCGTTTTACCGCGAGTTTCTCGGACCGAAAAACCGCTGAGGACATCACCCATTCGGGCTTCTTCTGCCATCGAATGGGGTGTTTCCGGGCAATTATTCAATCACCGTGCCCGTCAAGTCGCATATCAAGATATGCATAAGGTCGTAAATTCATGAAGGCAAACGATGTGAATTTTCTCGATTTTTTAGAGCATTCTCCACAATTTGCTATTCCAATTTATCAGCGGAAGTACGACTGGGAGGAACGTGAGTGCCGGCAACTCTGGAAGGATATTATGCGAGTAGGTCGCGACAATAATATTCCTTCTCACTTTTTTGGCTCTATCGTATTTATCAAGAGAGATCCTTATGTCGTTGTAGACACTAATTCGAAGCTTCAAGTCATCGATGGCCAGCAAAGATTAACCACGGTATTGTTAACCTAAGTTCGCCATTTCACCGAAAAAACCGTCTATTTTCGCCGTATTTCTGCGGTTAAAACCTTCATTCCACCGTGCAGTTGCAGATTTTTGAGCGGGAAAGGCCAATGTAGCGATAATGTAGCGGTTTGGAACACGCGCCCACCTCCTATGTACACCCCCCCTTCACTGACCTCGCGATCTCATGTATGTCCGCGCACAGACTCATCGCCGAAAAAACGGAACCACCCGCCAAGGATTCTCCCTCGCGGAAACCGTTCGCGTCAACGGACAACCGCGTAGTAAAACCCTGCTCAATCTCGGCCCAGATTTTGACCTTCCAAAAGAACGATGGACCGAGTTTGCCCGGCATATTGAAGCCCGACTCAACGCCGAACCCTGCCTGCCCTTTGAAGACGAATCGTTTGAGAAAAAAGTAGCGGATACGGTGCAGCATCTTCGGGACAAGGGGTACGATATCACCAAGAAAACCAAGAAACTGCACTTGATTGATCCGACCCAAACCACGCATTCGGATTCCCGTACCTTTGCAGGAGAGCGTGCAAGTCTGCATGCCATGGAGCAACTAAAGCTCCCAGACATTCTCGTTGACGTTGGCCTCTGCGAACGACATGCCAAGCTCGCCTGTGCCTTGATTGCCGGGCGGATGCTCTCGCCCGGCAGTGAGCGACATACCCATGACTGGATGGCCCATACCTCCGGGATCCTGCCACTTCTCGGACTGGACCTGCCGGGGGAGCGAACTCTCTACCGATGTGCAGAAGCGCTGTATCCGCATCGGCAACAGATCATGAATCGACTCTTTGGCAAGACCAGGGAACTGCTGGATTTTGAGGAAACCATCCTATTTTATGATTTGACCAATACCTTCTACCATGGGAAGAAGAAAGGGCAATTGCTGCGTCACGGGTACAGTAAAGAGAAGCGTCGCGATTGTCCTCTGGTCTCTTTGGCGCTGACTCTGGATGCATCTGGATTCCCGCGCAGTGTGGAGGTCCTTCCGGGCAATGCCAGTGAACCGGCAACGCTGGCGCAGGCGATTGAGAAACTCAATGGATCCACCCCCACCATCATTATGGATGCCGGGATTGCCACCAAGAAGAATCTTGCGTATTTGAAAGCAGAGGGGCTGGACTGGATCTGTGTGGATCGTGGGAAGGTCCCGGAGGTCCCGGCCAGCGACCCCGACCAGGAGTTGGAGACGGCCAGCAAGGTCGCGATCTCGGCATGGCGCCTACCCGTACCAGAGGAATCACCGCAGGACAAGGAATCCCAAGAGGAGTCACCGCAGGACGAGGAGCAATTCATTTATGTGCATAGTAAAGCCAAGCAGGCGAAAGAAGACGAAATTCTTGCCACGAAATGCACGGAGTTTGAAGAAGAACTCACCAAATTGCACGCGGGGTTGAATAAACCGTATTTCCTGAAAACCTATACCCTTGTGGAGCGCAAGGTCGGGCGCCTCAAAAACGAATATGATCCGGTCTCGCATTTGTATGAAATCACGGTTACGCCAAAGCAGAAGTCCAAGCACGCAGAAGCCGTTACCTTTACCAAGCGGGACACACATGAGGCCCGGATGCAGGCCAGTGGGGGCTATGTAATCCGAACCAGCCATATCGACTGGTCAATCAAAAAAACGCTCCAGATGTATTGGAGGCTCACCGAGATTGAGAGCGTGTTCCGAGCCATGAAGACCGACCTCGGCCTGCGTCCGATCGATCACAGCAAAGATGTGCAAATTGCCTCGCATCTGTTTATTGCGGTCCTGGCCTATCATATCGCACATCTGATTCGGTCCCAACTCAAGAAAGACGGTGTGTATGCGAACTGGAATACGATTCGAACGCATCTCAACCGGATCCATCGCATCACCACGAAGATGCACAAAAACCGCTATCGCTACTTGGTCACGAAAGTAGATCAGGACCTGCCTCCGTTTGTGAGTCAACTCTTTGCGAGTGTCGGGCTCGTGTACGATCCAAATGCGACCCGAGTCGTGGAGGAGCATGTAGGGGAACCCAATCCGCCAAAGGCATCCAAACCAATCGCAGCAACCCCGAAGATTCCCCCAGATTCATGATCGATGCTAAGATGAAATTACAAGGTTGGAATTCTGAACTCCAAATGGAGGTGCCGCAGCTATGTCCATCGGAAACACAAGGGACCCAATCGCGACGAAATAGGTCGGAAAATCCAGACAAAAAAGTCCAGAACCCGATGTGATCCGATGAGATTGAATCCGTAAATCTTTGAGACCGATTGTGCTTGAAAAAAAACACTCCAAAATGGAGGTGGGAAGGTTGCGTATTTATTTATCGCTACGAAATGGCGAACTTGGGTTAATTCTTGAAGCTCTGTCACGACATTTGGAAGGGATAGAAAAAAGAGATGATCTTTCCCCTGAAGATGTTCGCGATACCTACTTAGTTGATTCCAGAAAAAGCGGGGATCGTCGTTTCAAGATCCTCCTTACAGAAACTGACAAGAAGACCTTATTCGCTCTATTACAGCAGGCGCCACTGCCTCTGAATAAGTCGGTCCGCATCAACCAGAACTTTACTTTTTTCCAGAACGAGATTAAAAACTTGGTAATGATATAACCCCTCTGTGGATCGGGCTTCGCAAGCTCATGGTCGTGCAGGCTTCCCTTGAACATGGACGAGATAATCCCCAGTTAATTTTTGAGAGCATGAATTCAACTGGGCGAGATTTAAGTCAAGGTGATTTGATTCGAAACTTTATTCTCCTAAATATCAAACCAGAGCTTCAAAAACGACTGTACTATTCGTACTGGCAACCAATGGAGGAATTGTTTGGCCAAGAAGCCTATAGGGAAGGTTTTGACGGATTCATGCGTCACTATCTCACGCTACACACCCATGAAATCCCCAAGATAAAGGCTATTTACGAGGCATTTAAGTTGTATTCTCGCTCGACAAAATTCAAAACGATGAGTGATGAGACAGTCAGCGAAACTCTGTTGAGCGAGATGTATACCTATGCTGAGTACTATTGCGCTATGGCAACTGGCCGAGAGAAGGATAATGAACTGGCACAGGCTTTTCGCAATCTGCGTGATCTGAAAGTTGATGTAGCATTTCCCTTTCTCTTGGAATTATGTCACGATTACACCAAAGAAATTCTGAGTAAACAAGATTTTTTGGAGGCTATATATCTCATTGAGTCGTATGTATTTCGTCGCCTCGTATGTTCAATTCCTACCAATTCATTAAACACTACGTTTTCAACTTTCGGTCGTTTGATAAGCAAGGATGACCATTACCTTGAAAGTATTAAGGCTCATTTTCGGCTGCTGGAATCTTATCGTAGATTTCCAGACAAGCAAGAGTTCAAACGTGAACTCAAGAAGCGCAATCTTTATAAGTTCTCTAGACGTAGCTATTGGCTTGATCGTTTAGAGAATTACGGACGAAAAGAGCGCGTGTATATCCATGATTATACAATAGAGCACATACTGCCCCAGAACCCCAATTTATCTGAGGAATGGGTTGACATGCTTGGGCCAAATTGGAAAGAAACCCAAAATAATTTTCTCCATACTCTAGGAAACCTTACCCTCACGGGTTATAATTCTGAGTACAGTGATCATTCATTTACCGAGAAAATGAATATGAAGGGGGGATTTCGGGAGAGTCCTATCAGGCTAAACGAGCAGTTGTGTTCTTTTGATGTATGGAACGAGAAGACTATTAGTGAACGAGCGGAGTCCCTTGCATTGAAAGCCTTAGAAGTATGGGGATATCCTGAGCTACCCTATGATATAATTGGTACTACCGCAATTCGTGTGGAATGATTATTTTTCGTTTTCACCAAATTTACACATTTTATGGAACCGGTTCCAGATATTGCGGTGCGTCACAGTTTACAATTAGGTAGCGATTGGAAGATTGATCGGATGGATCTGGATGCAAAAGTTCAACGGATTGACATCTACATTTCGTATTCGGGTCGTGCGTTGATCTGCCCGAAGACCGGGGAGACGGGGACATTGTATGATCACCGTAAGAGGCGGTGTTGGCGGCATCTGGACTGGTTTCAGTTTCAATGTTTTGTGCACTGCCGGGTCCCTCGTGTGAAGTCTTCTGCGGGGGTGAATACGATAGCGGTTCCTTGGTCAAGTGCTTCGCAGCGCTATACGGAAGCCTTTGAATCCTGGACGATTCGATTGCTGCAAGCGACGAAGAATCAAACCAAGACGGCGCAGTTGCTTCGTTGCAAATTTGATGTGGTGAATCGCATCCTGCACCGCAGTGTGGAACGTGGGGAACGCAGACGTGCGCTACAGAGCATTTCGCATGTGAGTGTGGATGAGAAGGCGATTCATCGCGGCCACAAATATGCAACGGTGGTGAGTGATTCCGAACGGGGTGTGGTCCTTGATGTGGGACAGGGACGCGACAAATCCAGCGTAACAGCCCTGTTAGAGGGGCTTCTGGGGGATCTAAAGGACGAGGTCCAGACCATTACGACGGATATGTGGAAGGCCTACATTTCTTGCATCACAGAGCTGTTCCCGAACGCCACGCTGATCCATGATCGTTTTCATTTGATCCAGTATCTCAACAAAGCGATCGATCAAGTGCGCAGACGCGAGGTCAAGCAGCACGATGCGCTCAAACAGAGCCGCTACGCACTCCTGAAAAACGAAGCGAACCGCACTGTAAATCAGGAAGAGATTTTCCAGGCCATCCAGAAATTGAACTTGCAAGTCAGCATTGCCTGGAGGCTCAGAGAGGACTTCAAGGCCATCTTTCGATGCCGCACTTTCGCGGAGGCAAAAAAGTACTTTGAACTCTGGCTTGAGCAGGTGAACGAGGAGGCCGTAAAGGAGCTCATCCAGATCGCCGAGATGTTTGAACGACACCGAGAAGGTGTCTGCAATGCGCTGTGTCATGAACAGTCCAATGCCAGAGCCGAGCGAATCAACGGCAAAATCCAAGAAATCAAAACCGTTGCAAGAGGATACAGAAAATTCGAGAACTTCCGAAGCGCTATCCTCTTTTTCCATGGAGGTTTAGATCTCTATCCACAATATTCGCGGTAGAACCATATAATTGAGAAATATCGTCCAAAGGATAAAGGTCATCAGTATAGCCTATCTGACCATAAGCATCTTAGTATAGATAGTCCTCAGCGCCCGCTCTTTGACCATATTCGCAGAGAGATTTTGGCTCTTGATCCTTGTGTCACAGAAAGAATTCTAAAACTATACATAGCGTTTAAAGCTGAGACTAATTTTGTTGATATAATTCCACAAAAAAGCCGCTTACTCCTCATATTAAATTTGCGGTTCCATGAACTAGATGACCCAAGAAATCTGGCGAAAGACATTACCAACCTCGGTCGCTGGGGCAATGGAGATGTAGAGGTTGACCTAAGTAGCGAACGTGAACTGCGGTATGTCATGGGGCTCGTAGTTCAGGCTTTTGAGAAGCAGATGTAAAATGAGATTATGATCCAACACAAGTAGTGGCATAGTCAAATTGATGGGAAATCTCTCAGCGATGCAAGTGCATTTTGAGAAGAGTGAGTATTCTCGAAAAGATCTCTCGCTCAAATTATCAAACCGTCTATAGTGACCGTTTGAAATCTACATTGGAATTATTATCCCTTGCGTAATCTATATATAGAGCATGATTCATAACTCCCTCTCTGGTGTGGGAATTTGCCTCGAAACCAGTTGGCAAACGCTTGGGGTTATCTTGGAATACATCGAAAAAGATGTGCCAGTATGCATGTTAAGCATTTACTGGCCAAGCTCTACAGTCGATCAGGCACTGGCCTCAATAGGGATTGAGTACGTCATCACTAGAAGAAAAGATCTAACGGCCAAACGAATCGATCCTATCTCCACATATTCCAGTCGTCTCGATTTTGAAAAGATTCGTGGGAATCCTGGAAGTATTGCCACAATCATGCATACGTCTGGTAGTTCTGCCGAGCCTAAAGCTGTGGTGCATACGCTGGACAATCACATTGTCAGTGCCGAGAACGCCTGTTCGAAACTGAATTTGGGGAGTGATGATCGGTGGCTGCTCAGTCTCCCTCTGTGGCATGTATCTGGCATGAGCATCGTTTTCCGATGCTTAATGTCGGGGGCAGAAATCGTAATTCCCGACCCGGAAATGCCGCTTATGGAAGCACTATCCATTCATAAAATTACTCACGTATCCATGGTTGCAGCCCAGCTCATGCAGGTCGTAGATCAGCCGCCCCCTGCAAGTCTGCGTGCCGCCATAGTAGGAGGCGGCCCTACACCTCATCATATTCTGGATCAGGGCATAGAAGTGGGCTGGCCGATTCGGACAACATATGGTATGACCGAAACCAGCTCAATGGTAACCCTCAGTAGCAAGAAATTCCCCTACGGCTCCTCAGGGCAAATACTTCAAGGAAACGAGCTTAAGATTGCCGAAGATGGCGAAATCCTGGTCCGTAGCCCGGCGGTGTGCTTGGGATACCTACATGGAGATAGGGTGCAAAGTGTGGTGGATAATGATGGCTGGCTCCATACCGGTGATCTGGGAAAACTGGACCCGACGGGGCAGCTGTATGTTTTGGGGCGCAAGGATAATATGTTTATTTCAGGAGGCGAAAATATCAGCCCCGAAGAAATCGAACAGGTCGTGCACACTTTCCCTGAAGTCCAGGAATCCATCGTGGTACCGGTGCCTGATTCCAGATTTGGTCAACGCCCCGTAGCCTTTATTCGTGGATGTTCAGACTTTGACGGTCTAACGCATTTTCTTGCCCAACACCTTCCAAAATTCAAAATCCCGACCTTTTATTCCTGGCCAACAGAGATGCCTTCAACCTCTCTCAAGCATAATCGAAAATCGTTGACTAACTTGGCGATTCAGCTTCAGCATATATAAGTTTCTATAGCAGGTTGATGATTATTTTGAGGTATATCATCGGGTTTACCATTTCTTGTGTGTTATGAAACATCAGATAGGTAATGATCAGCTTTTTCAGACTCCGGGAAAGGCCGGGGATAAGGCGCGTACTCTTTCCCGCCATGTGATCCGGCGATTCGCTGATTGCCTGCTTCTATGTACTCTACTAGCGGCTGCACGGGTTGATGCTCAAGACCGCGAAGTACGTATGCAGAGGATTCTTTTGGAGCGTATTCAGGAGCGTGCGGCGAATTCCAAACGGGCCGATATCGTCAGTGCCCAGGCGGTTGCATCCGAAGCGGATTCGTTGGTATTGGTGAGTCTTTACAATTTTTCTGGGGGCGCGTCTTGGTTTGATAATTCTGGATGGCTCCAGGAGCCAGTTTCCGAATGGTATGGAGTGGCTCTGAATGACAGTGGACGAGTTACCTCAGTTGACCTCAATGGTAATGGATTGGCAGGATTCATCCCGATTGGAATCGGAACAATGGAGAAACTGGAAATCCTGGACCTCTCAGACAACCGACTCACTTTTTCAATCCCCGCATCACTCTCTAACCTGAGTTTGCTCAGGGAATTAATTCTTTGGGGCAATCAACTCGACGGGCTTATTCCCCCTGAACTGGGCCAAATGCCAGCCCTGGAAAGACTGTCCCTCTTCCTGAATCGGTTAAGTGGACCGATTCCCCCAGAATTGGGGTCCATCAAGACTTTGAAACGGTTATACCTTGACTTTAATGGCTTGGAAGGTACGATCCCCGTTGAATTAGCGGATATTGAAGGGCTCATTGAATTGTTTGTCGATGGAAATAGCCTAACGGGAACTCTTCCACTTGAACTAACACAATTACGATTTCTTGTCTCGCTTTTTGCTGGCTTTAATGATTTGACGGGACCGGTTCCAGCAGAACTGGCAAGGATGCCCGCACTGCAGAATTTGTCACTGGAGGGCAACCAGCACACGGACGTAATCCCCTCCGAGCTGACAACGGCAAGGGATTTGACAAAATTGCACTTAGCTCATAATCGCCTCAGTGGATCCATCCCCGAAGGGTTTGGAGAATTACCTTTTCTCACTATTCTGGATTTAGAGGGAAATCAGTTGACCGGCAACCTGCCGCCAGACTTAGGAAACAGCCCAAATATGCGAATCCTGAATCTCTCGGGTAATCAGCTCACAGGTCAGGTGAATTCGTTGCCAGTCACACTAGATGAACTTCATTTGCGCCAGAATCAACTGACCGGAGATTTCCCCTCAATCATCGGGCCGCTCACGTCGCTACGTAAAATCGATCTTAGAGAAAATGCTTTCTCGGGGATGCTTGAAGTTGTCTACGGTCATCAGAGACTGGTTGATATTCGCTTAAGCAACAACCAGTTCACCGGTGGGTTTTCGCCTCCGCGCAGGACGATCTATTACCTGGAATATCTGGATCTTGCCAATAATGATCTCCATCAGATTGGTGCGCTTACCGAGTGGGCATTTCTGGATACGATCGATGTATCCGGGAATCAGCTCAACTTTACAGGCTTGCTGTCGAATGTTGGGTTGATTAATCGTGACTCATTTACGTATGCACCGCAGGACTCTCTGACTACATGGGTACAGAGAACTGATACAGAGGTTATTTTCAGCGTGGCTGATTCGGCAGACGGGAATGTATATCAATGGTATCGGGATGGGAATGCTTTGGATGGGGCAAATTCTGCATCCGTACGTATTGATGCCAATGAACCGGTCGCTGAGTATTACTGCGAGGTGACGAACGATATGCTACCAGACCTGACGCTCACCAGTACGGTTAAATCAACGGACGCCACGCCCACGCATACCGATCCCCTGCCAGAGAAAATCGAAGCCGTTACCGTTGGCCAGAATTTCCCCAACCCCTTTCAGAGAGGGACTGCAATCCCAATTTCACTGACGGAGCCTGGCCTAGTTCAAATCACCATCTACGATATTGCCGGTCGCAAAGCTCAGACGTTAAGAGAGGCAATGAGTGCTGGCGAACATATGATATGGATCACAGCTGCTGGGTTGGCTTCGGGAAGCTACGGCTATGTGGTTCACGCTGGGGAGCATCATGTTACAGGTTCGATGGTGCTTATTAAGTAGATCGGATCAATTTCCAGTCTGCCTCATAATTTGTATTGATTCCAGATTGATCCATGTTCTCAAGACGATCATTCTTGCAACTTTCCAGCGGGGGACTATTGGCGTGGTCCCAATTTCATCGTGAATGGGAAGCAGATATAGCGATCATAGGAGGGGGAACGGGAGGATGTGCTGCAGCACTGGCGGCGCTGAGAATGAACCAAAAGGTGATTCTTACCGAAGAGACCGAATGGATTGGAGGGCAGTTCACGCAGCAGGGGGTCCCGCCGGATGAACATCGGTGGATTGAAGCCCATGGGGCAACCGCCAGCTATCTGGCATTCCGAAACGAAATCCGTAGTTACTACCGAAGGCTTTATCCGCTCATCAACCCTGAGGCCGAGCTTCTGAACCCGGGCACCTGTGGAGTCTCACGACTCTGTCATGAACCTCGGGCCGCCCTTGCAGTCCTCAATGACTGGTTCGCCCCCTACCTTAGCAGCGGACAACTCCAGATATTACTGAATACCCAGCCTATTTCTGCTGAGGTCCATGGCGACAAAATTCAGGCGGTCCATGTATCTCCCATGCAGGGTGTAATTCGGGCAAAGTACTTTATTGATGCGACCGAGGATGGGCTGCTTCTTGATCTTTCACAGACAGAATATGTGATGGGCGCAGAGTCAGACACTGGTGAGTTGCATGCATCCACACGTCCCGGCTCCCACAATATGCAGGCCCCTACATGGTGCTTTGCAATGGATTATCGTCCGGATGAAGATCATACAATTGAGCGGCCCGAGTCGTACGAATACTGGCGCGACTATGTCCCTCCAGTTGGACCTCCATGGCCTGGAAAGCTTTTGAGTTTGACGTACAGCCATCCCATTACCCTGGAGCCAAGGACTGCATCATTTGACCCAAGGCCTGGAGCGGTCACCGAAAACTTTAATCTATGGGTCTACCGCAGGCTGATAGATCCAGAGTTATTTGTATCAGGAACATATTCCGGGGGGATTTCCCTGGTGAACTGGCCTCAGAACGATTATATCAACGGCAATCTCTTTGGTACCCCTGACAGTAACCTCCATCGGCAGGCTGCTCGTGACCTGAGTTTGTCACTCTTTTACTGGCTTCAAACCGAAGTTCCACGAGAAGATGGTGGCCAAGGCTGGCCCGGACTCAGATTACGTGGCGATGTGATGGGAACGCCGGACGGACTCGCAAAAGCACCCTATTTACGGGAATCCAGGCGGATTCAGTCTGAGTTTACCGTCACCGAGTATCATGTGGGAGAAGAAGCTAGGGAAGGCACGAATCGGGCCGAACATTTTAATGACTCAATCGGAGTTGGAAGCTATCGCATAGATTTGCATCCATCTACCGGAGGGGACAATTATATTGACGTTGCCTCACTGCCTTTCGAAATCCCTCTAGGCGCATTGATCCCGATCCGGATGGAGAATTTGTTGCCCGCTGCAAAAAATATTGGAGTTACGCATATAACCGGTGGATGCTATCGGCTACACCCGGTCGAATGGAATATCGGTGAATCGGCTGGCGCACTCGCTGCCTGGTGTATTGCTAAATCAACAACACCAAGAGGAGTGCGTGCAAATCATTTGAGCGAGTTCCAGAGTTTATTAACGGAGCAGGGAGTGCAGTTGCGATGGCCCGAATCAATCTACTAGTGAATGAGACGCCCGCGTACCCGCTACATACGATTACCTAAGCGTCAGCGACGATTGGTCGCTGTGCTGTTGGGAGGGTTTGCCGTACTGCTGGTCAACAGCCTGTTCCTATACCTGGTAGAGGGATCAACGGCGCTACTCTACATGAGCAATGTGCTTCTGCACATTGGGCTAGGGACATTGTTCGTCCTTCCTGCAGCAATCTTCCTGACCCTGCATCTGTCAAAGATGCCGCTGCGCAGCAACTGGAAAGCAACCTTGGCCGGAACGGTTACGGGAGCATCACTCATCACGTTGCTGTCCACTGGGTTTGGACTGGTATTTCTGGGGTCAACATGGGCAGCAGGGGTACTACTATACCTACATGTGATCTCTGTTGCCACATCAATCATCGGATTTGTGGTTCATGTTTCCTTGAAAGAGGGGATACGGTACCAGTTCTTGGAATGGGGACAGGCATTTCGTTCAGGTGGAGTCTATGTATGGCGCCATCCGCTCTCGCTGACACTGATTGGAGGGCTTGCCGTGACGTTTCTGGTTGGACTTGTGCCATGGTTGCAGGGTAGTGGCTCAATTTATGTAGAAGAGTCGGGGGAGAACCCTTTGGCCGCGTCTCAGGCAATCCTGGCACATGAAGGATATCTTAGTGATGAGGATTTGGACAGGTCTGAGTCCTGTGGTCAGCAGGGATGCCATCCAGATGTCATGGCGCAATGGGAGTCATCCGTTCATCGTTTCTCATCATTCAACAACCCCTATTACCTGAAGAGTATCGAAGCGTTGATTGAGCGAGGCGGCAATGATCCTGCTCGATGGTGTGCGTCTTGTCATGATCCATTAGTACTCTTTACAGGGCGGCTGACCGATGAGCAGATTTTAGACTTTGAGCATCCAACCTCTCAGGCAGGACTCACATGTTTTTCCTGTCATGCAATTGAGGCCCTGAGAGATGTCAAAGGGAACGGTAGGTACGTGATCTCTTCGCCAGACGAATACCCATTTGCCCGGGCCAATGATGATACCCGTAAATGGATTCACAATACGCTTCTGCGTGCCAATCCTGGCCCACATAGAAAAGCCATGCTCAAACCTGTCCATCAGACCATGGAATTTTGTGGCACCTGTCATAAAGTGGGCCTGCCTCCCGAAGTGAATAACTATCGCTGGAAGCGCGGACAGAATGAATACGATGCTTGGCAAAACAGTGGCACGAGTGGGAATACAGTTCGATCATTCTATTTGCCCGAGGAGCCCCTTTCCTGTATTGATTGCCATATGCCACAGGTAGCGTCTGAGGATCAGGGAGGGATCGATGGATTTATCCGCAGTCACTCGTTTGCGGCAGCGAATACTGCGATCCCTGCACTTAAGGGATATCCCCAGCAGGTACAGGATGTCCAGGAGTCGTTGCAGTCTTCCGCATCGGTGGACATTTTTGCGGTTACCGTAGATGGCCAGTTCTATGGTCCTAATAGCGTCATGCCCCCTCTGAGACCAGGGGCGGAAGTAGAGGTTACTGTCGTTGTTCGGAATCGGCGCGTGGGACATCTACTTCCCGGGGGAACGAACGATTCCAATGAAATGTGGCTTGAATTTTCTGCCACGGATTCAATGGGAACAGAGATATTGCTCTCCGGTGGCTTAGATGCAAAGGGTCGAGTGGATTCAACCACACATTTTTGGGGTGCCGTGCAGGTGGATCGTGCCAGCCAAGCGATTAATCGGCGTAATGCTCAGGACTGGATTGCTACCGTCTATGCTCATATGATTGGACCGGGTACTGCGCATACGGTACATTATGGTTTTCGGGTGCCATCGCATACAGCTATCCATACTTTGTCCGCCAGTTTGTATCACCGCAAGTTCAAGTGGTACTTTCATAACTGGACATTTCGCGGCCGTGTGGCCCCAGGTCAGCCGGATTCTCTGGCACGTAAAGAAGTGGATTTGCGACGATGGGAACTGGGGCCAGGTGAAGCTCCCGAGATCCCGATCACTCTGATGGCGTCCGATAGACGGCTGGAAGGAGATCAACCAGATACGACGTATGCCTTATGGGAGCGCTGGAATGACTATGGAATTGGACTGTTTCTTGAAGGAGATACCCGTGGCGCACTGGAGGCATTCAATCAGGTCTCGATGATTGCTCCGCAAAGCCCGGAAGGGCCTATCAACTTGGCACGGGTACATCTTGCCGAAGGCAGTCTCGAAGCGGCGGAGACACAGCTTGAAGAAGCAGAAGAAAGAGAGCCGGGATATCTCAAGACGGCGTACTTCCGTGCTGAAGTGCTGAGAGGTTATGGAAGATACGATAATGCGATTACAGAATGGTTGAAAGTGTATGAGGTCTACCCAAATGATCGCGTGCTTTTGCTCGCCATTGCACGAATGCATTATCTGATGGAGCACTACGATACGGCTCTGCAATGGATCGACCGCGTGCTTACAATTGATCCTGAGGACTTGGGAGGCTTATACAACAGGATGCTCACGCTCGGTGCACTGGAGCGGACTGAGGAGCTTCAGGAAGCACAGAGACTGTATGAATTCTACAAAGAAGACGAGACGGCCCTCGCCGTCACTGGTCCCTATAAACAACGCCATCCATCCGATAATCTTCTGGCGCAGCCTATCCATCGACACAGCTTGAGCCCAGTCCAACGTCAGCCCTGATTCGGTGCAGCAAATTCGTCGTACTGCTCCCGCCGAATATCAATTCCGCATTGGCTAAGTTTCGATTCCAACTCTTCATAACCTCGGTCCAAATGATAGATTCGGCCGACATGCGTAGTCCCTTTGGCAACCAATCCTGCAAGTACGAGCGATACACTTGCACGCAGATCAGTACTCATAACACGTGCGCCGGTTAGTTGTCTTCCGCCGTGAACCGTGACTTGGTTTCCTTGGACATAGGCTTCAAGGCCCATGCGAGCCAATTCCGGGATATGATTGAAACGGTCACCATAGACCTGATCGGTGACCGTTGCAGTTCCTTTTGCACATGCAAGAAGCACCGTCCACTGAGCCTGTAAATCCGTCGGGAATCCAGGGTAAATTGCGGTTGTTATAGACACAGGCTTTACGGTTTCCGGTGGCGTTACAATGACCGAATCATCTTCAATAGTATAGGCGGCTCCAGTGCTTCGAAATGCATCCAAAAAATCTTCTCCCAAATGATCTGGGCGGGTGTGGGTCAGGCGTATGGCTTCACCAGGTGTTCCAGCGATTGCCGCGGCAATCATAAAGGTGCCCAACTCAATGCGGTCAGGGCAGTTACTATAATTGACGGCCTGTAATTCCGGGACTCCTTCAATTTCAATAATCCGTGTTCCGACTCCTTCTAGTTTCGCTCCCATAGCCTGAAGCATTTCACAGAACACGACCACATCCGGCTCAATCGCTGCATTTTCAATTCGGCTGCCACCGCGTCCTAAGCTGGCCGCCAGAAGCAAGTTGACCGTCGCACCGACACTGGAGGGTTCAAACCGATAGGATCCTCCGGGCAAACCTCCACGAGGGACCCGCGCTACAACATACCCTTCGTCCAGATCAATTTCTGCTCCCAGTGCCTTCAGGCCTTCAAGATGTAAGTTAACCGGGCGGGGGCCCCAGGCACATCCACCAGGCAATGAAACCCGTGCCTGTTGGCAGCGCCCAATCAATGCACCTAACATGTAGAAAGATGCTCGCATTTTCTTTACCAGCTCATATGGCGCCTCCGGGAACCCAATCCGGGTTGCATCAATCTCGATTCCACGGCCTTTGCGTTCCACCGAAGCTCCCGTAATTCGAAGTACATGAGAAAATGTCGTAATGTCACGCAGATGAGGAATGCGGTCCAAATGGGTCACTCCGTGAGGCAGAATTGCGGCGGCCATCAGCGGCAATGCTGTATTCTTGGACGCACTGATTGCGAGTGTGCTACAGAGCGGCTGACCTCCTTGAATGACAAGTTTTTCCATAATCAGTCAGTCTATCATTTGGCGAGATCGTGGGCAGATTTACGCCACTTTGAATGGAATTGCGTTATCAGAGTGTTTACTGATGTCCCAATCTAGCAGGTTGGATTTCTGAAATGGGTCTCCGAGCGCATCCATAGTATTCAATGTTCACCCTTAGAGAAGGGGGTCGGCATCCTTATACTTTGTTTGACGATAAAAGAATCCATTGACTGCACATAAAATCCGCGCTCTTTAAAAAAGAATCTCCCGGCATATGAATCGAAATTCTAATTCGTAGTACAAGGAACATGGGTGTAGTCTAGGCGGGTTTGAAGAATTTTTCGGGATGCTAACATAAATTTCTTCAATTCGATTGCCCCTGACTGCATGGATGTTTACTGGATGGATGTACTGCTTGGAAAAAAATCACCCGTTGAGTTGCACGTCAGGTTTATCTGCAGATTGATCAAAATATGAGAGAGAACGGCCAAAACCCTACACCAGTCTATATGGACCATGCGGCGACCACTCCACTGGCTCCCGCTGTTTTAGAAGCAATGCTGCCGTATTTCGGAGCCAACTTTGGCAATGCATCCTCGGTTCATCACTTGGGCAGAGTTGCGCGGGGGGCCATCGAAAATAGTCGGGAGAAAATTGCAGAATACCTCCATGCAAAACCGGAGGAGATCGTGTTTACCAGTGGAGCTACAGAGGCGAACAACCTTGCATTCAATCTATTGAGCGCGGAAGAGCATCTAATCACATCAAGCATTGAGCACAAAGCTGTACTGGAACCGGTCAAAGCACTGGAAACTTCCGATGTGCAGGTTACACGCCTTGTACCCGATCCAGAAACCGGTGTCTTGAGCAAGAATGATATTGCAACATCTGTAAGTTCGAACACGCGCCTGGTCTCGGTTATGTATGTGAACAACGAAACCGGTGCCGTGACTCCACTAAAGGAAATCTCTGCCCTCCGCGATGAGCATGACTTTTTTTTGCATACAGATGCGGCACAGGCGGCCGCATGGTTTCCCCTTGATGTGGATCGACTCGGTGTGGATATGATGTCGCTTTCTGCCCACAAGATGTATGGCCCGAAAGGGATTGGCATCCTTTACGTCCGGGATGGTGTGCAACTCATGCCACAGATTATTGGCGGTTCACAGGAAAGAGGGCGCCGAGGGGGTACAGAAAATATTGCCGCCATGGTTGGAATGGCGGCTGCAATGGATTTGATTGCAAAAGATCGGGATGCACATGTGCGCCGCGTCAGGAAACTTAGACAGGAGTTGCAGACACAGATAATGGCGGTGGTCGGCGACCAATTGGTTGTAAATACACCGGCCAACGCAGCCCCGCATATTCTTAGTGTTGCATTTAAGCCTGTGGATGGTAGGCCGTTGGATGGGGAAATGCTGCTTCTGAACATGGACCTGGAAGGCGTGTACGCTTCTGCCGGCTCCGCCTGCACCAGTGGGGCGATCACTCCGAGCCACGTTCTACTTGGATTGGGAGTCCCCGCGTCCACTGCTCGTGCATCATTACGGCTTTCGCTTGGTCGTTTAACGGGGGAAGAAGATATCAAGAGGACGGTAGCCTGCATCCATAAGGTTGTCAAAAGAATGCAAGCGCAGAGGCAACATGAAGGGTAGGGCGCTGATTGTCTTTGCCCGTTCTCCCAAGTCCGGCCAAGTAAAGTCCAGGCTGACAAAACTGATCTCTGCACAGGAGGCAACAGATTTATATCGGATGTTTCTAATGGACAGCCTGGAGCAGTATGCATCACTCAACGTGGCGGTGCGTCTGTATATGTCGGATGGCATTCCTCCCGATATTCCTGTTTATGGAGCAATAATTAAGCAACAATGCGGCAAGGGACTGGGCGAACGTATGCACAATGCTTTTCAAGAGACAGCCGCAGCAGGATATCGGAAGATGGTCATTATTGGGACCGATCATCCTACGTTACCAGACGCTTTCATTCAAGACGCGTTTCATGCATTATCGGATTCGTCAAGTATATGCATTGGGCCCACAGAAGACGGGGGATATTATCTTTTGGGTATGAATCCATTTATTGACGGCCTGTTTGACGATATGATCTACAGCCGACCGGATGTTTTTGAGTTAACCTTAACCCGGGCGTATCAATCGGGGGCGAACGTCGTTCAACTGCCGAAGTGGTACGATATAGATACCCCGGATGACTTGCGCCGGTTGGCCTCAGAAAAGGGAGCAGTGCCCATAAACACATTGAAAATTGTAAAGCAGTTGAAAGCGAAATACGTCCTCTAAGGTGTGATGGACCACCCGCAGACTGATCACAGGGGCTGTTTTTGATCCGTATAAAACCAATACATACCTGACACTTGAGTAACTCAGATAACCATACCGTTCGCGTCTTTGGTTCCGCCTCATTGTCCAACCTGGGACCAGGCTTCGATACATTGGGGTTGTGCCTCAAGGGAATGGGAGACATTATCGAAGCACGGTTTTCCTCGAAACCTGGAATCACGATCACCTCTTCGGCCCCCATTCCGTTAGAAGCCAGAAATAATACGGCAGGACGTGCAGCCCATCTTGTTATGACCAAGGCTGGGGATAAGAGGGGGCTTCACTTACACATAAAGAAAGGCATTCCTATCGGCTCGGGGATCGGTGGCTCTGCTGCTAGTGCTTCAGCAGGTGCATGGGCCGCGAATCTTCTTTTAGGCAAACCATTCGCCAAGGAAGAACTAGCTTACGAAGTCTTGGAAGCAGAACGATTGGCTAGCGGCGGAGCACTTCATGGCGATAATGCATTGCCGTCTCTTTTGGGAGGTCTCATCCTTACTTCTCCGGTCAGACCACTTGATTATCGTCGGATTGAATTAACAAGACCGATGCACCTGGTTGTCATATTGCCCAAAAGGACAATTCTCACCACAGATGCAAGAACGATTCTGCCTCGCGTTGTCCCAAGACTTGAAGCCGTACATAATGCCAGTGATTTGGCGTTTATGCTGCATTCATTAATGGTGGGAGATTGGGATACACTCGCTCCTTATATGATGCGGGATCGCATTGTAGAGCCCGCAAGGGCAAGCCTTGTACCCTGCTATACTGCCGTGCGTGAAGCAGCACTGGATGCCGGTGCATGTGCGGTGGCATTGACTGGGTCGGGACCGGCAATGTTTGCGATTGTAAATAATGTCCAATTGGCATCAGGGATATGCAGTGCAATGGTTGAGGCGGCTGGAGAGGAAGCGAATGGGATCGTCACGCAGGCAGATATGCATGGCGTTCGACAATGTACATAAACTCATGCGGTATGTGAGTACGCGTGGGAGTGTACAACCCGTTGATTTTCCGACGGCATTATTACAGGGTCTGGCGCCAGATGGTGGGCTCTATGTTCCAGAAAAACTTCTGGAGATAGACATGCAAGCCTGGAAGGGGGCTACGGATTTTTCAGCAATGTCCATGCGGATCCTCACACCATGGCTGGCCGGTGAAATCCCCGAGACGGCTCTGGCATCCATACTCAGGCAGGCACTTAATTTCCCGGTCCCCTTGGTCAAGGTTGGGAATACATGGGTCCTGGAGCTCTTTCATGGCCCGACCTTGTCGTTCAAGGATTTTGGCGCACGTACGATGTCCCGGCTCATGAACCACTTAGTCAAAGACGAGCATCTGACGATCCTGGTCGCCACCTCGGGAGATACGGGAAGTGCGGTAGCGGATGGTTTTGGCAATCTCCCTAATTTGCGGGTTGCCGTGCTGTACCCGAAAGGCCAAGTCAGCTCTACGCAGGAGAAGCAGCTTATTGTGCGACGAACAGGAGTGCGTGCCTTTGCCGTCAACGGGACCTTTGATGACTGCCAGGCGATAGTCAAAGAATTGCTGGTTTCTCCCAGAGGGCTGCGCCTATCTGCCGCGAACTCTATTAATGTAGGACGTCTTTTGCCACAGATGCTCTACTACTACTGGGCTTTTGCACAGGGGCAGTGGGGCAATGCTGACGTATGTGTTCCCTGCGGTAACCTTGGTAATCTGACTGCGGGGGTGCTGTCGTCACTTTGCGGGCTTCCGGTACGCAATTTTATTGCTGCACATAATGCGAATGATGGATACCCCAAATTCCTTGCAGGTGATAAAAGTGCTTTTGGGGAGTCCATCCGAACGTTGTCGAATGCGATGGACGTAGGTCGCCCCAGTAATTTTGAGCGTCTTAAATTTTTGTTGCCGGAAGATCAGATGCGCCACACGATCCAAGGAAGCTCATGCTCTGACGAGGATACACTAATCTCCATCCGACGTGTGCACGAAGAAACTGGCTACACTGCTGACCCGCATACTGCGGTCGCACTTGCAGCTGTACGTGATAGATCCACACCTACGGTTGTATTGTCGACTGCCCATCCTGCCAAATTTCCTGATACAGTAGAACGGGCGTTGGGGCATGCTCCTGCTTCCGTCCCCGCGTTGACGAAACTGGAATCAATGCCTACTCGTGTACAATCCCTTGAACCAACATCGGACGCACTCCGTTTGAAACTCGAATCCTGGAATTGATTGATGCCCCCTTTCGCCCCATCAGACTGGCCGCGGAATGAATTCCGAGCAGAAGCGGAAGTTCTTTGGCAGTGGCATCATGCGGCACAGGCCGGCGAATACTCATCTGTTTATCACAGTGAAGCGCACGCAATATGCGAGAAATTCAATTTACCGGCTCACCTGATTGATGCCCAGTTTATTGAGGAAGGTGTTCCAACGATCCATACGATTACGGACCTCTTTGACTACATGGACCGCTCTACGGGTTCACATGCACTTCTGTTGATAAAACTAGCGGGATATACGGCAAACTGGGTCGAGGATCCTGTCAGGAAATTTGGGCGGGCTCTATTTCTTACGAGATCCCTCATGTCTCTCAAGGAAGATGTCTTGGCAGGGCGACAGTTTATTCCACTTGATCTATTGCAGAAAAACAATGTGGACAGTACAGATCTAGTGCAGGGAAGGCTTTCTTCTGGACTTCGCTCAGTACTCTGGAAACAGGTCGTCTATGCACGAGATGCATATGCTTCATGCAGAACCCTGAACAGTGACCTCAGTGGCTGGTGTCGGAGGCGATTTCGTATCTATTGGACTGGTGGACTACACACCTTGGCTCGGATAGAGTCGCGGAAGTTTGATGTTTGGTCAAAGCCGGTCGAACTTACGTTACTAGACAAAACACGCGTATATTTACGGGTCTATACAGGCAAAACGATTCGATGACAGTCTATAAGGATGCAGGTGTAGATATCCAGGCAGCCAACGAGGCACTAAAACGCCTGAAGCCTTTAATCAAATCAACGTACACTCCTGGGGTGATTCGAGATGTCGGGGCATTCGGCGGCTTCTTTCAACTTGACCTATCGGGGTACAAAAAACCCATACTGGTATCCTCAATTGACGGTGTGGGGACGAAGGTGAAGGTCGCCGTGAAAGCAGAGATTCACGATACGGTTGGTGAAGATCTAGTCAATCACTGCATTAATGATATTGCCGTGTGTGGTGCTGAACCCTTGTATTTCCTTGATTATTTCGCGGCCGGAGAACTGTCCACCGAAGTTCTAGAAGCAGTCGTGAAAGGGATGATCCGCGCATGCAAAAATGCCGGGATTGCCCTGATTGGAGGAGAAACTGCTGAGATGCCCGACCTGTATTCACTCACGGATTACGATTTGGCAGGCGTAATCGTGGGCCTGGTGGATAAGGATCATATTATCGATGGTGGCAGGATCCAAAAGGGGGACAAGCTTTGGGGGATCCCTTCGTCCGGACTTCATACAAACGGCTACTCCCTTGCACGTAGAGTTCTCCTGGGGACTCTGTCGGGGTATCATCTGAACGAAAGGCCTGCACAACTGAAAGGGAAAAGCATTGAAGAAGAATTATTGAGCATACACAAGTGTTATCTATCCTTAATCCGCGATCTCAAAGAGCATGCACATGCTTTTGTTCATGTGACGGGAGGTGGGATCGAAGGAAACACCCGTCGCGTACTCCCTGAGGGACTTCAAGTGCAGGTAGACTATGAAAGCTGGGAGCGCCCGCCTATTTTTGATCTCATCCAGAAACGTGGGGCCGTGCCGGAAGAAGATATGCGGGACACATTTAACCTGGGTATCGGATTGGTTGTGATTGCGCCTGCTTCGGCGGAGCAGGATATCCAGCATATCGCAGCAGCGCATCATGAGAATCTCATCGCACTGGGATCAGTATACTAGCTGAAATCGCACGCTTAAGTTTTTATAGCTGCGTTAAACCGCCACCAAATCTTTAACTCTTTATGGGCTCAATTACTCTGATATTGGTTCTGAGCTACCTTGCGGGGTCTATTCCTGGAAGCGTATGGGTGGGGCAATTACTGTATGGGGTTGATGTGCGTAAGCACGGCAGCTTGAATGCAGGAGCAACGAATGTTTTCCGGGTACTGGGATGGAAAGCAGGAATATTATCTACCATCATTGATGTCGGAAAGGGGTTATTGGCTGCGGGCGTGATTGCGTCTATTCGCATCGATGAGCTTCCATCAGGGTTTGCGTTCTGGCAGGTGGAATCCGTCATTCGCCTGTTAGCCGGTATTGCTGCGATTATTGGTCATATGCTTCCTGTTTGGGCCCGATTTCGAGGAGGAAAAGGCGTGAACACCGCTGCGGGAGTCTTATTTGCAATTACACCGAAGACGATGTGGATTGTGATCGGGGTTTTTATCTTGGTGTTGTTTGGTTCAAGATATGTCTCTCTTGCAAGTATCATTGCGGCGTTGATGTTCCCGGCGACAGTGGCCATTCGGATGTTTGTCTTTGATATTGAAGCGCTGGATCGGAGTCTGCTCTTATTTGGTTGCATCTTCGCGATTGCAATTCTTTATGCTCATCGGAGCAATATCCAGCGACTTATTTCGGGTAAAGAGAATAAGGTCCAACATTTTCGACTGGCTCATGGCATGCGTAGGCGTGGTGAGCTGTAGCCTCCGCCAATTGCATGCCGTGTGCAATATCCGTTTTTGGTGCTGGTAGCTGGGGCACTGCACTTTCAGTGAGTTTATACAGCGCAGGTCATGCGGTAACGCTCTGGGCTCGCAGACAGGATCTGGCAAACGCGATCCAACGCGAGGGTCGCAACCCTGAATATTTGCCGGGTGTCTCAATTCCGGCATCCGTGGCCATTACAGCTGATCTTTCTTTCGCAGCGCAGCAGGCAAATTACTGGGTAATCGCAACCCCCTCGCATGCAGTGCGCAAAATAGCTACAGATTTACTGACCTTCTGTGACCAGGAGATAACGGTAATATCTGTTGCGAAGGGGATTGAGACAGAAACAGGACTTACAACAACTGCGGTGCTGGAAAATGTACTAAGCCCACCCATCCCCAGGGGGAATCTGGTGGTTCTGTATGGTCCGAGCCATGCAGAAGAAGTTGGAACAGGGAAGCCGACAACCCTAGTTGCTGCGTCAACCAGTATGAGACGGGCAGAAGCTGTGCAGGAGATTTTCATGATGGACAGGCTCAGGATTTACGTGAACAGTGATGTGAAAGGGGTCGAAATTGGGGGAAGCGTTAAGAATATCATGGCGATTGCATCTGGAATCAGTGATGGAGTTGGCTATGGGGATAATGCTAGGGCAGCTCTCATCACGAGAGGGATTGCAGAGATCCAGCGCCTAGGAAGTGCACTGGGTGCCGATCCCCAGACCTTTACAGGTTTGACCGGCCTCGGAGACCTAGTGGTTACGTGCACCAGTCGACACAGTCGTAATCGTCATCTTGGGGAAGCGATCGGGCGTGGGGCGACACTCGATGAGATAACAAAATCCATGAACATGGTAGCGGAAGGGGTCAGAACCACAAAAGCAGTATACAACATGGCACAGCGACTCGGCATTGAGATGCCGATTACCGAAGCAGTGTACGGCATCCTTTTCAAAGGCAAGCAGCCCCATGATGTGGTTCAGGAATTAATGACACGATCAGCAAAAAAGGAGGAATGGTTACAGGTTCAGGGGCACTGAAGCAAAATCTGCGCCCCCAGTCAGCTCCAATGATTGCTCTTTTCATCCCGGATTCTTACCATGTGGGTGGAGAATATCGTGGGATTCACCCCGTATTCACTTGAGGATATTTTCAAAGGTTATTGGCAGCCATGACCAAGGGAAACCTGGAGCAAATAGTGGCAGACGGAGAGGGCTTACTTCTTGAATTTAAACATCGCTTACCCGAGAGCGAGCGGGTTGCTCGCGAAGTGACCGCATTGGCAAATACCAATGGCGGATACCTATTAATTGGAGTTACGGATGATGGGAATCTAAGTGGTGTGAAGGATCCTGAAGAGGAGATGTACGCTCTCAATCATGCACTTGAGAAGTACTGCACGCCCGAGATAGCCCTGAAGTCAGAATATATCAAGGTCAGTCGAACCCGTACAGTAGTCGTGATCAAGATCCCATTGAGCCCGACTCGCCCTCATTATGTTCGAGATATGTCTACCCATCAAAGATCCGTCTTTGTTAGATACAGAGATATGTGTATTGCGGCGAGCCGCGAAGCGCGGAAGCTGATGAGACGACCACCAAACACAGAAAATGTATTGATCGAACTCGGCAAGAAAGAGCGCCTTCTCTTGCACCTTCTTGAGCAAGCAGGTCGGGTGAGCGTCTACAGCTTTACAAAACATGCGAAAATCCACCCTGGAAGGGCATCCCGTATAATCATCAGAATGACAAGAGCTGGAATTCTTCGTCATCATATTGACTTGGATGAAGATTACTTCACTGCAGGCGAAGCGCTACGCTCCAACTCGTGTAAATAATCACCGCCCGTAGTTTCATTCATGGATGGATATCCCTATCCGTGATGGAATTCATTCACACGAGAATGCCCTAGAGTGAGCTTTCCGGAAGATCAGCTGTAAATCATACCGGTCAACTGTAGGACAACTGCCTTGATTTGAGAATCACATCTCAAACTGTAGAGATCTGAATCTTTTGACAATTTAATCCCATACCTGCAGAGTAAGCTTCTGGCCAGACTTATATAAACTCTATCTCCGTTCCGTGGTTAGTTACTTCATAGGTTGTCATCCTTGGCAGAACAAAAACCAAATGCCTGGGTATAACTCCCGTATTTCGGGGGCAGATCGAGTTCTAGTTACAGCCTCGGATGTAGTTCACTTGATTTTTACGGCCCGAGTTTAAATCATGTTTTGACGCACTGAAAATTGCAGGACAGGCGAGGTTTGGAGTTTTTTTACAGATATTTTCGTACGTTACGGCAGTACTGCCTGCTCGAGAAGGAAGTTTTTCCGGTCAACAACATTTCACTAAATAGAACAATCATGCTCAAAAACATACTCAGGCTCTACGTGTGTAGTCTATGTATCTTGCTGGCATCGCTCATGTCGGTAGACAAGGTTGCACATGCTCAAGACCATACTGTTCAAGGTACGGTCGTCTCTGCCGTCGACAACACGCCTCTGCCAGGTGCCTCAGTTGTCGAAACCGGCACACTGAATGGTACCGCTACCGATGTAGACGGAACATTCTCTCTTGAAGTATCCAGTCCAAATGCATCAATCTCAATCACGTTTATTGGCTTCGTAAGTCAAACCATTGCGATAGAGGGCCGGGATGATATCACGGTCTCCCTTGAGGAAGATACCGGACTCTTGGAAGAAGTCGTTGTGACCGCAGGTGGTATTGAGCGAAGGGAGCGCGCATTGGGATATGCCGTGACCGAAGTGGGTGGTGAGGATCTGCGTGAGGTTCGAGAAAACAATGTCGCAAATGCGCTGGCCGGTAAAGTAGCCGGTGTGATCGTTACAAAGCCCGCTACTGGGCCTGCAGGCTCAAGTCGTGTAATCATACGTGGTGCGTCATCTCTCGGCGAAGATAGCCAACCACTCTACGTGGTAGATGGTGTTCCGATTGATAATACAACTCTGGGTAGTGCCGGTATGTGGGGTGGTTCGGACGGTGGTGATGGAATTGGTTCGATTAATCCTGACGACATCGAAAAGGTGACGGTCCTGAAAGGACCTTCGGCGGCCGCACTCTACGGTACCCGCGCGAAAAATGGAGTCATCCTGATTACCACCAAGAGGGCTTCGCCAGGTCTGGGATTAGGTGTTGAGTTTTCCAGTAACACGACATTTGAGAATGTCCTGGTTAACACGGACTGGCAAACCCAATACGGTCAGGGTACACGTGGAGAAAAGCCGACCTCGGTAGATGAGGCACTTTCGACCGTTGACGCTGCCTGGGGCCCCCCACTTGATGGTGGACAGACCATAAGTTGGGACGGTACACAGCAACCGTATAGCTTAGCCACCGATCCAGTGACATCCTTTTACAATACCGGACTTACCAGCACAAACAGTATCGCCCTGACGACGGCAAATGAAGTCAGTTCTCTGAGGATTGGCCTCTCTCATCTGACGAATGAGGGCATTAGCCCCAACTCGGGACTTTCACGTACGTCGCTCTCGGTGAGAGGATCTTCGCAATTTGGCTCACGCCTGAGCGCAGATGCAAAAATCAACCTGATCCGGGAGTTTGTAAACAATCGCCCAAGGTTGAGTGATTCGCCGGGGAATGCAAACTATTCCGTCTATCAGTTGGCACCAAATGTGGATGTGGAAACTATGCGGTGTCCTCCTGAAGACGAAAGCTGCACAGAGTATGGGACTGATGTAGATGGTCGCGAATTGCACCGAGGCCTATTTGGGAACATCTATCAACAGAATCCTTATTGGGCCGCCCACCAGTTCACGAATCAGGATGAAGACCTACGTGCCATCGGATTTGTCTCTCTGGGCTACAAATTTGCTGAAGGTATTCAGTTAACCGGGCGTTTTGGAGGTGATACCTACACGACACGCCGGACAGGGATTACCCCATGGGGAACCGCGTATAACCCGCTGGGAGGTCAGGGAGAAACCGAATACCGAATTACCGAGATTAACACGGACTTCCTCCTCACCGTTAATCGCAGCCTGACCAGTTCGATTGGACTCCAGGCAACCGCGGGTGGAAATATACTCTATCGGGAGCACGAGACTCTATCGCTGAGTGGCGGGGGAGGGTTTAACGTGCCAGGACTGGAGGTCGTCACGAACCAGAATACCCGATCACATGGCTACGGCTATAATGAGAAACAAATTAACTCGCTGTACGGATCAGCAGAATTATCGTACAACGACTTTTTCTACCTGACGCTGACAGGCCGTAATGACTGGTCGTCTACACTTCCAACCGAGAACAACAGCTATTTCTATCCCTCCGTCAGTGCCAGCCTTGTGTTGACGGATGCGATTGATATGCCTAGTTGGATCAGTTTTGCAAAACTCCGTGCCTCGTGGGCGGAAGTTGGTGGGGATACATCTCCCTATCAGTTGGCATTAACCTACGGGTTAAGTGGCAGCCACCTTGGTCAGCCTCGTGGGAATATTGCACAGGGAAGCATCCCCCTAGCCGACCTGAAACCCTCGGAAACCGTGGGGATCGAAGGAGGCTTTGACATACGCTTTCTGCAGAACCGCTTCGGTATAGACTTTACCTACTATACCGAGAGTGCGACAAATCAGATTCTATCTACGACTATCTCAAGTGCATCAGGATTTGGTGCCCAGGTGATTAATGCCGGTGAAATTTCCAACGAGGGAATTGAATTGCTGATTACTACGACTCCTGTCCGCCAAGGAGACTGGCGCTGGGATGTAGATGTCAACCTTGCACGTAACCGGAATGAGGTCGTGGAACTCGTAGAAGGACAAACTTCACTGGTTCTCGGCGAAAGTCGGCATAGAGGGAATTTTGTGACCGCTGATGTCGGAGAGGCCTATGGATCAATCAAAGGGCGTAAATATCTTCGCCAGAACGTACCGACTGGAGAAGATGCTTCCGATTGTGACGCAACCGGTCCTATCGTGCATGATGCGGACGGGCTACCCATGCGGACTTCTGACCTGTGTGTGCTCGGCAATGGCACCCCCGATCTGAGTGGTGGTATTCGGAGTGGATTACGCTGGCGGAATCTCTCAGTGAACCTGCTTTTTGATATGCGCTTTGGTGGAGAGCTTTTTTCCGTCACCAACAGTGCCGGCTACAGCAACGGACTGCATAAAAATACCCTGCAAGGCCGTGACGTCGGCTATATCGTCGGGGCTGGCGTCAATGCAGACGGTCAGGCAAACACGGTACAGGCCGATCCGCAAGATTACTTCGGAAGGATTGGTGGCGGAACGATCGGCGAGGAATTCGTTTATGATGCCAGCTTCGTAAAGCTTCGGGAAATGTCGATCAGTTACAATCTGCCATCACGCCTATTTGTCCGCACTCCGGTCAAATTTGCATCGGTTTCCATCGTTGCCAGAAACCTCTTGTTGCTATACAGCAACGTAGACAATCTTGATCCAGAATCCCTGTATAACAGCACGAACCGCGGGATTGGACTTGAGCATTCAGGGGTGCCGCAGACGCGAAGCATTGGCATCAATCTCAATGTCCGTTTGTAGCCCTAATCACTTGAAAAACTCAAATACTATGACCAAATTGAATAGACTTTCGATAGCGGCTGCTTTGTGTTTGTCTCTCCTGATTGCCTCTTGTGATTCAGGTTTTGAAGAGATGAACGTAAATCCGACGCAAGCTTCTCAGATTGACCCAAACTTCAAGTTGACCAATATCCAACTGCGGATAAGTGGCGAGCGTTATGAAAATTGGCGAACCAATCTGATTTACAGCTCCGTAATGATTCAGCATTTTGCCACCTTGCCTGGTTATTGGGCAGGTGACAAGTATGGATATATTGCCTCCTATTCTGCCGCGATGTGGGATCGGTATTACCCCAATATCGCCAAGAATATTGAGGATCTCCTTCTGCAAACTTCTGAAGACCCGGAGATGGCAAACATGCATCATATCACGCAGATTGTGCGTGTGATCATGTACCATCGGCTGACTGACCTCTATGGAGACATTCCATATTCCGAGGCAGGCAAGGGATTCATTGAAGGGATTACCCAGCCAAAATATGATGCGCAGTCAACGATCTACCCGGATATGTTGGCAAAACTTGAGGCGGCTGCTTCGGGACTGAACGCAGGTAGCCCTTCTTTTGGTGGTGGAGATCTGATGTATCAGGGAGATGTAGAGAAATGGAAGAGGTTGGCAAATTCCTTGATGTTACGATTGGGCATGCGCCTGGTTAAAGTTGATGCCAGTGCAGCCCAGAGTTGGGTCCAGAAGGCCATTGCCGGTGGAACGATGGAAAGCAACGATGACATTGCCTATGTCCCCCATAATGACCCTTCTGGCTGGAGAAATGGAAACGGCCAGGTATTCCTTGCAGACAGGAGTCCACGGATCAGCGAATTTTTCGCGAACTGGATGGTAGAGCATGGTGACCCGCGCCTCTATGTATATGGACAAACCCCTGTAGCCGGATCCGCCCCGATTGGGATGCCAAACGGCCGGATCGCTGGTGGATCAGATCCCGACCATGGAATTGAGAACCATTCCAGTTGGGTAAGTTGTGATTCCAATGCCGAACCCTGTGGGATGGATGTATACCTCGTCCCCAATGATGTGATCAAGGGGAATGATGATCCAATGTTCTTTATGACCTACGCCGAAGTTGAGCTTCTCAAAGCCGAGGCCGCACTTCGTGGCTGGCATAGCGGAGATGCTGCGACTCATTATGCAAATGGTGTTCGCGCCGCAATGGAATATCTTGCAATGTATGGTGCGGCTGCAGCGATTTCAAGCGAAGATATTGATGCTTATCTGGCTGCGAATCCCTACGATGCTGCAAACGGCATGAAGATGATTAATGAACAGCTTTGGGCTGCTGTGCTACTCAACGAGTATGAAGCTTTTGCGAATTGGAGGCGGACCGGCTATCCCGAACTGACTCCTGTCAATTATCCTGGCAATGTAACTGGCGGCACGATCCCTCGTCGGTTACGCTATAGGGAGAATGAGGCCGTAGCCAATCCACAGAATTATTCTGCAGCAGTTTCTGCCCAGGGACCAGATGAGTTAACCACACGCGTCTGGTGGGACAGATAATCAGGCATTGACCACTAAAACGGGGGCATCTGCATTTGCGGTTGCCCCCGTTTTATTTGGGAATTATAACCGAAACTGTAACTTTTGTTAGGATATTGCGTATATTAGGTACAACAAAGTTATAGAAAAATGTCTGCAAATGGACCTGGACGCTCAAATCGAAAAGGCATCAGCTTAATTCAACTGGGAAAATGGTTTCCTGATGAAGCATCTGCGGAGAAATGGTTTGAAGCCATGATCTGGCCGGACGGGCGAAAATGCCCCCGGTGTGGCTGTAAGAACACCTACAGAACTAAGAACGGTAATGGAATGCCATATCGCTGCCGTGAGTGTAAACGGTATTTCTCCGTCAAAACCGGTACAGCGCTACAAAGCACCAAGATACCCCTGCAGAAATGGGTTTGGGCGATCTTTCTCGAAGCAACCAGCCTCAAAGGTGTATCCAGTATGAAACTGCACCGCGACCTGGGGATTGCCCAGAAGAATGCGTGGCATATGCTGCACCGGATCCGTGAAGGTTTGATCCCCAACCTGAAAGAAGCATTCAACGGCCCGGTCGAAGTAGACGAAACCTACATCGGTGGACTGGAAAAGAACAAACATGAAGACAAGAAACTTCATGCCGGACGGGGAACGGTTGGAAAGGTAGCTGTTGTAGGTGCCAAAGACCGTGAAACGAATCAGATCATTGCACAAGTCGTTCCTGATACCACGAAAAGCACGTTACAGGGCTTTGTAGAACAAACCAGGGCAAAGGATGCCCCTGTATTCACGGATGAACACAGTAGCTATCAGGGGCTTACAGATCACTTCTGGGTATGCCACAGCAGTAAGGAATGGACGCTTGCCACGACGATCAATCACCTTGCTCATACCAACGGAGTAGAATCCTTCTGGGCTGTATTCAAACGTGCGTTCCATGGTACCTATCACCGCATGAGTGTGAAGCATCTGAACCGGTACGTCAATCAGTTCGCAGGGAAGCATAATATCCGGGAACTGGATACGATCGACCAGATGAAGTCCATTGCCCAAGGCATGGTCGGGAAACGGTGCAGGATTCAAGACCTAACCGCAAATTCCCCTGTAGCCTAATGCAACCAAACGCATTATACTACGGGGATTGTCTGGATTGGATGGAGCAATGGGATGATCAATCTGTGGATCTTATCTATCTAGATCCGCCATTTAACTCTAAAGCGACCTATAACCAGTTGTATCATGGGGACGGAGGTGGAGATGCACAGTTTCGTGCATTCACAGATACATGGGTATGGGATGAAGCAGCTGAAGATAGATGGACAAGGTATAAGAATGCTCCGGGGTTAAAAGCTCACGATGCAATTTGTGGATTGCATCAGATCCTGGGAAAGTGTGGGATGTTGGCTTATCTGACCTATATGGCTGAGCGCCTGGAGCATATGCATCGGTTGTTGAAAGACACGGGAAGTATTTATCTGCATTGTGATCCAACGGCCAGTCATTACCTGAAGGTTGTAATGGATGCAATATATGTTAAGCATACCGGGGGGGGGGGGGGACTCCCTACCATTTATGCAAGTCAAAACCGGGAAAAATTGATTGATTTCAAATTTTTTTATTTGATCTGAGATTTACGTGATTTCTACGGACTTTCCTCTGCAGATTGATTTCGTTTTTTTCGGGTTATCCGGCTGGTTGTAGCAATTTGGTAGCAGCGGTTGCTCGACTGTGGTCAAAGCATGTTTGGTCCCGAAGCATAGCACAGGCGATGGCGAGCAGGCGGTCTGCGACCGAGCGCAGGGCTCGACCATGACTGTGACCGCGTTCCCGGAGAGCTTTATACTTGGCTTTGCTGATGGAGTCGTGCTGGATGGCCACGCGGCTCCAGTGGTAGACGGCGTTGACCAGGCGTGCCTGCGAGGCTCGTCGTCGAACCACTCGCCAGGATTTTCCTGAGCGTCGGGTGACAGGGGCGACGCCACACAGGCAGCGTAGCCCCCTGTAATCCCGGTTCTTGACCAACCCGGATGCCTCCGAGAGGAGCGTTGCCAACACCGTGGTTCCGACCCCGGGCATGGAGGAAAGAATCTCCACATCGTGCAATGGATTCCCCGAAGCGGTCGGCTTGCTCTGGACTTGTTCCGGTTCGTGCGAAGCGCTGGGAACCGGGGTTTGATCCGATGCAAGGATCACTTCCATGGCATGCTGAGCCTCCTGAACTTGTTGCTCGATCAACGCGAGCTGCTGCATAAGAAGCCGGATGCGTGTGGTGGCCGCCTCCAAGACCCCGGCGGCGATCGTGACCGGCTGGGCCCGCAAGTATTGGAGCACCTTCTCTGCATTCAAACGCCGAATCCGGTGTTTTTTGAGCACTTTTTCCACCGAAGAGAGGCGTACCCGGCGAGCACGTGTTGGTGTGGGAATGAGCGTCCATAGGGCCATCAATACCGGAGAGAACAGCGGGAACCCAAGTTCCAGGAACTGCGGAAAGTACCGCCAGAGCTGGGCGCGGACCTGATGCGTAAGCCGAGTGCGCTGACTGGTGAGTTCCTCACTCATTCGCGACCACTCGCGCAGCTGGACGATCTTGGCATCCAGAGGATCCAGTTCACGTAGACAGACAGGATCGGTCCGGAGGGCATCGGCAAGCACGTGTGCATCCCGACGATCATCTTTGGCCCCTGCAGGTGAAAACCGATCCCGGAAGCGGTCCAGTTGTTTGGGATTGATGGAAAAGGTTGGAATCCCTCGATCCAGCAGACTGTCCACCACGGGACCGTGTGGGATTTCAATGGCGACCCCAAGCTGCGCGGCAACACCGCCTGCACAGGCAAGTATCCAATCCAGCAGCTGGCTGAGCCCCTCTCCAGAGTGGGCAAATGCACGTTCGCCCAGAACGGCGCCCTCCGAGTTCAAAACGCAGACCTGGTGCGACTGGGAGCCCCAGTCGATCCCTGCAAAAAAAATCGGTTGAAATTTCGTCGACATAATTGAGTATCTTTTAAGTGAAGAAGATCGCGGGTCGCCGTGACGTTCCGTCTGTCCCTGTATCGGTGCTCTATGGCACAAACTCCCTACGGGGCGTGCATCACGGCACTCCCTAGGGCACAGTTCCCCCCCAGGCGCTCAAAGGCGCAGGGGGCACTTGGTTGCTCCCAGGGAGGTACTCGCGGTGACAGATGCAAAACACAAGCTCGAAAACGCTTGTGATCTCGGAAAGATAAATCAAGCCTTGTCTTTGGCTGGATCTCGAATCTTCAACTTCGTTAATCACTCTTACAGTGAGCTTGGCTAAGCATCACCTATAAGATACAGGGGGGCTTTTCAAAATGAGATTGTGTGGTGTTATCCACCAGGCGGGAAAGGCCCTAAGTACGGATTTCATCGAAAACAGGATACCATACTATTTTACCGTAAATCGTCTGTTTCTGTATTCAATCGCCCTTTTCGTGATTTGACGGAATATCAGATCAGCAAATTTACCAAAGTTGATTCAGATGGGAGAAGGTACAAAGAATATCGTGGGACGAGTAAAACATATCTTGATGAGATGAAAGGCAGCCCCGTTCCCTCTTGGTGGACTGATATACATTCATTGGGGCAAACGATCTCGAAAGAAAGAATGGGGTATCCAACCCAAAAACCTGTTAGACTTTTAGAGCGCATTATTAAAGCTTCAAGCAATAAAGGAGATATTGTCCTTGACCCGTTCTGTGGATGCGGAACAACAGTAGAGGCAGCCAAAAGCCTTGACCGACAATTTATTGGAATTGACATATCATCCTTTGCTATTGATTTGGTGCGGGACAAGAGGTTGAAAGATTCAAGTCTACCTGTTTACGGGATTCCCTATGATCTTAGATCAGCAGAAAAGCTGGCAGGAGAAAAGCCTTTTGACTTTGAATCCTGGGCAATCACACGGTTACCGGGGTTTGTACCAAACACTAAACAGGTCGCGGATGGAGGTATAGATGGACGCGCGTATCTTGCTGAGACACCTAAGGATTTGCAATCAAAACTGGCCCTTGCACAGGTCAAAGGAGGTAAGTTCAGTCTAAGCGGATTACGTGATTTTATAGGGGTTACGAAAAGAGACCAGGCAGCACTTGGTTGTTATGTAACTCTTAGACCAGTCCGTACAAAGAGTGCAAAAATGGAAATGATCAGTACGGGTAAAATTCAGGTCGGTATTTCTTCCTATCCCCGGATGCAGATTTGGTCGATCAAAGACTATTTCGATGATCGTCTTCCCCGATTACCAACAATGAATGATCCGTATACCGGCAAAGCCATGTTACCTCAACTATTTCTCTGATGAATAATCCCACAAAATCCAAACCCGCATCCACTCCAGTCACCAGCAATCCCCATGAGTTGCTAGACAAACCGATAACGAACCCGAAGTATAATGGAATCACGCTCAGGGAAGCGTTTCACAAGGTTCTGTATCAAGGCAAATATGCAAAAAAATCGAGAGTTCAAAAGATTCGAAAATCCTGAATCTGGTTACAGTTTCGGTTATAATTCCCTTTTATTTTACCCCACAACCAGTGCACTGTAATATGGCAAGATCGATTCAATCGTGAATATCGAGCAGAAAGCTTACAATCCTGAGACTACTCCACATAGTCAAAGTCAATGGATCTGGACTTTGTTATGCCTGCCACCTGGTCTGTAACCGTTAATGTGAGGGTCAGTGGTCCTGGCATCTTCCATTCTCCGATATCAATAACCATAAATTCGCGAACGGTTGCCGCATTTCCCTCATAGTCAAAGGAGGTTGTAATCGGGTCCATGTCATCACTACTCAATGAATATGCAACCGTATAGTGAGTCCGATCTTCATCGTTGAAATGCAGGAAATAAGCTTCAAAGTACAGGGCAAAGGGGATATCTGGCTGGATCTCGCGACCAACATATGGAACTGCACCATCAAACGTATCTGCAGACTCCAATCGGAGCGGCTTCAGATCGCTGAGCTCTAGTGAGATACCTTCTCCTTTTAGCGCTTCCAGTGTATCTACAGTAGCAACCCCGATTGCCCAGGCGGCGGCGGTTTGCGGAGGCATCGAATCAGGAATCGTCCAATGCAGAGACCACTGCATCGTGATGGGAGATGCAGAGAAATCACGGGTAATCCAGGAGTAAATTCGTTGTTCTGAGTCTGTACCCTTTGGCAGATGGTATCGCCGGAGCTGGATACTCTGAGGCTCGAATTCAGGTCCACGCTTTGTTAAGCCGACGCTCAATATAAAATCAGACGACACCTGTTGCTGTAGCTGTTGTAACCGGCGAATCATACTACGACTGGGGCGGAGTCCACTCACTTCAATACCCCAATATGCCTCCAGTCGGGTTGAGCCGTCTCGCTCCAAAAATCGACTGAATCTTACTTGGGGGCTCAGCTTGATGGCATTCCCGTATACTTTGGTCACACTGAGGGGAACAGTTTTCGCACGACGCAACTGATGTTGATCATCTCTGGTTCGGGTATCCTGGATTGTCTTCTGAGAGAATTCATAGGGCCTTAGGGGAACGGAAGTGGGTAGTGTCGTATAGTTTACAACCGCGTCGTAGATCGCGCCATAGTGGTCGTGTTCCATGGCTAGTTGTCCAAATATATCTTCCATCCAGACAAGGAGAAGCTCAACTCTTCTCTGGGTCCCCCGGAGGTTGGGAGGAATTAGAGCTTCAGGAGTATCAATCCGATATGGTCTGCGACGAGACAGTTGGACAAAAAGATAATGCGCATCATCGTGAATGCCACGGTACACCCATATCTCATTCCGGGGGAGGCGATATTCAAGTGGTAAAACTTGAAGCCTTGGATCTTTAAGCTGGATCGCTGCCTGACGCCAGGGCCGACCGAATCGCACAAAAATTCGCCCTCGATCATCCACTCCCAACGAGTCTCTACGGGAAGTATAGTGCTGCTTTGCGTAGTAAATCCGATATAGATGCTCTTCTATCCGTTCATTATCATACGTAGCCGGTAACGGGTCCTGACGATGCCACCAGGTGATAATTGCTTCCGTATCTTCGTGTGTTCCTTTTCCACTGATGAGCGAGTGAGCAGATTTATGGACAGTTGATTCTTCTGGCGTAATTACTGCGATCCAGCGCAGATGCCATGAAAGTTTTTCTGGATCGCCTACGTCTGGATCTGCCGCCTGCTTCAGCCATTTGAGGTAGGAGATAGAAGCTTCTGAATAGGAGGAAATCTCTTCCTCTGTAAAAACCCGTGCAATCTCTGCTTCCTGAGCCAAAACAGAGGATATGATCAGGCATTGAATCCATAAAATGGAAAAAACCCGCCTCATTATCGTTGGATGCTGTTGGAGATCTTAGACTAAGATAAGTGTATGCCGATAGGTCGTTGGCTCTGCATCGGAACCGTTTTGGGTTTGACCGTTCTCATGGGTTGTACGCGGGAACGTCCGCTATTCACGCGGATGGAGCAAACCGGTATATCCTTTGAAAATAGAATTGTTGAGCAGGATGCATTCAATGTACTAGAGTACGAATACTTTTACAATGGAGCCGGGGTTGCAGCAGGAGATCTGAATCATGATGGGCTGGTCGATCTTTATTTCACGGCCAACATGGCCGCTGACCGCCTCTATCTGAATCGTGGAGATTGGTCGTTCGAAGAGATTACTGAGCAGGCCGGGATTACCCATGAGCCCACTTGGACCACGGGGGTGACTATGGCGGATGTAAACGGGGATGGACTCCTGGATATTTATGTTTGCCGTAGTGGAAATGTAACAACAGATCGTCGGCGGAACTCGCTCTACATCAACCAGGGCAATCTAACTTTCAAAGATGAAGCCGCCGCCTACGGCCTTGATGATTCCTCCTATTCCAATCATGCCACATTCTTTGACTACGATAATGATGGCGATCTGGATATGTATTTGCTGAATCACTCCATACGGCGTTACGCTCACTTCGTCGTAGACTATATGCGTGCTCAACGTGACTCACTGGCGGGAGACAAACTTTTTCGAAACGATGCCGGAAAATTCACTGACGTAAGTGAGGAAGCAGGAATTATCGGCAATCCATTGAGCTATGGCTTGAGTGTAGTTGTGAGCGATATGAATGGGGATTTATGGCCAGATCTCTACATATCCAATGACTATATCGAAGACGATTACCTCTATATCAATCAACAGGATGGTACATTTTTTGAATCCATTCGGTCATACCTGACGCATGCCTCTTATGCATCTATGGGCGCGGATATCGCGGATATCAATAATGATTTACAACCGGATATTTTCACGCTGGATATGCTTGCCGAAGATAACTACCGCCAGAAAGTGCTCAAGGGGCCGGAAGATTATAAATTCTACACCCAACTGCGGATAGATGGTTTCCACGAGCAGTACATGCGGAATATGCTACACTTGCGACGTGGCCCCGATTACGTTGAAATTGGGCAACTGGCAGGGGTTTCCAATACGGACTGGAGTTGGGCACCGCTTTTTGCCGACCTAGACCGAGATCTCCTCAAAGATTTGATCGTGACGAACGGCTACTTACGTGACTATACGGATTTAGATTTTCTTTCGACCACATTACCGAACGCATCCAGGCAGGGCCAGATGCGGGGAGAGGCGGTATCCGGATTGGAAATGGTAGAGCAGATGCCCACGACGCGTATCCCCAATTATGTATTTCAAGGGACGGATGGGATCCAGTTTCAGGATGTGACGACCGATTGGGGCTTTGAACTCCCAACCCATTCAAATGGAATGACCTTGGCGGATCTGGATGGTGATCTTGACTTGGATGTTGTTATTAGCAACCTCAACCAGGAAGTACTTCTCTATCGGAATGAGGCCGAAGAGCAGGGCAGGGGGGGAACGCTCCGAATCACTCTGGAAGGTCCACCGGGAAACGAGCACGGTATCGGAGCAAAAGTTCTACTTCATGGTGAAGGGCAATCTATCATGCAAGAAGCTTTTTTTGTCCGTGGGTACCTCTCATCTCTTGAACCGGCCCTGTTTTTCGGAACGGGAGAATGGGACGAGGTTGACGTAGAAATTTACTGGCCTGATGGCCGATTCCAGCGGCTGGAAAAGATTGCTACTCGGCAGACAATTCAGGTAAAATACAGCGAAGCACATCAGGAGAGCGCCATCGAATCTCTGCTCACAAAAGAGTTTGTTAAAGTTGATTTGTCCTCAGGCCTCAACTATCAGCATAGAGAAGATGACTATTCGGACTGGGATCAACAGCCACTTTTACCTCGTGATCTAGCCCAGGAGGGACCCGCCATTGCAAGTGGGGACATTAATGGTGATCGTCTCACGGATGTTTTCATAGGTGGTGGGCGAGGACAGGCAGCAACCCTATTTCTTCAGCAACTTGATCGCACCTACACAGAGGTGAGACTCCCTGTATTTGAGCAACATGCAGAGTATGAGGATGTTGATGCGGTCCTACTGGATCTTTCAGGAGATGGACTGCTGGATCTGTATGTGGCAAGTGGGGCAGGCCCTGGATCTGAGTACTGGCAGGACCGTCTCTACATCAACACAGGATTTGGTGGCTTAGTGTATGCTCCGAATTTACTGCCTCCAATGCAAACCGTCACCAGTAGTATTGCTCCCTATGATATTGATTCAGATGGTGATACCGACCTATTCGTCGGAGGACTTCATCTTCCCGGTCAATTTGGAAGGCCACCCCGCAGTTATCTTTTAGAAAATACACCGGATGGTTTTCTGGACCGAACAGCAAGCTGGGCACCAGATTTACAGTATCCTGGCATGATTACCACAGCAGTTTGGGCAGATGTATACGGTGATGATAAAATGGAACTCCTGATTGGAGGTCATTGGATACCAATTCGAGCTTATTGTATTAGCGATACTGGCATTTTGGAGGATTGTAGTATTGGACTGGGATTGACTGAATCTGATGGGTTTTGGAATCGGGTGATCCCTGCCGATTTGGACATGGATGGCGACATGGATTTTATTGCTGGAAATAGAGGCCTGAATGTACAAATTCAGGCTTCTACCCAACACCCGGCGACCCTTTACGCGGGAGACCTTGACAACTCTGGAACTTGGGAGACTATATACAGCAGCTATGTGAAAGGATTTGATGTACCCGTTGCGTCACGGGATCAAATTGTAGCTCAATTACCAGATATCCGAATACGATTCCCGGGATACTCAGATTACGCCGCTGCAACAACAGATAAAATCCTGGCAGGATACGATCCTCCCGCCATTGTGCTGAAAGCCCAAAATAGTTCTTCGGTGATCTTTGAGCTCACAGACGAAGGAATCTTCGATCCTCAGCCTCTTCCCCTGTCTGCACAGTTTTCGCCCGTCAGAGATGCGCTTGCTTTTGACTTCAATGATGATGGGAATCTTGACATCCTCCTTGTAGGTAATGACTACTCAAATCGAGCCGAGGAAGGTCGCATGAGCAGTGGACGAGGGCTTATGTTGGCGGGGGATGGGAAATTAGGCTTTACGGATGCTAACAGCAGAAATTTCTGGGTACGTGGAGATATGCGCCGGATCGTTAAAATTGATCATCGTATCATAGTAGTCAGTAACAATAATCAACTGAATGTTTTTCGGACGATTGAATAAACAGGGTAGAATATCTGGTCTCTGGCAATTACAGTTCCCGGGAGATGCCATTTAGTGTGAGATGTGTGGACGTATAGCGCAATCGTTTGACCCCGAAAAAGTCAGCGAATTTTTAGAAATTCAACAAGGAGCCGAATCTATTGCTTGGGCCGAGCCTTCCTACAATATTGCACTTGGTAGCAGGATTTATGCTTTGCAACTCAATGAGTATAAAGACAAAGCATGGATCACCTTCAGATGGGGGATGCTGCCGGCCTGGGCAAAGATGAAGCGTCCGGTCATCAATGCATGTGCGGAAACCGTAACGCAAAAGCCGATGTTCCAGAATGCCTTTAGAACACGGCGCACCGTGATCCCAGTTACAGCGTATTATGAATGGCAAGCGGTTCCCGATGGCAAACAGCCGTACTGTATTCAAAGCAAAAATGGTTTTCCATTACTGCTCGCAGGGCTCTATACTGAAAATGAATGTGTAATTTTAACACGCTCTGCGCAAAGGGATATCTCATTCATCCATGATCGTATGCCAGTAGTCGTGGACACTTACATGATGGATGCTTATCTCTATCAACCCGATATAGCCTGTGATGTAATCGGACAGGAGAACCTTTGGGACTTAGAGGTTTATCCAGTCACGAAAAAAGTTGGTAATACGGCATTGAACCATCCTATCTGCTTAGAACCAATTGATCGTGCATAACTCCGAACCGGGACTTGGAATTCAAGACAGTTGGGTTCAAGAAACCTTGACTTCTGAAGATGCAACGGGGCTGCTCATCACCCATTTGCCACATATTCGTTGGGCGTGTGGATTTACCGGATCAAATGGGTTTCTTCTTGTGAGGGAAGACAAGCTACATTTGTTCACTGACCGCCGGTATGAGACCCAGGTAACCCTGGAAGTAAAGCAAGCACGGGTTCATATTGGATCACATGATCTGGTTAATCATGCAAAAAATGAGGGCCTAATAAATGCAGCAGACCGGTTGCTTATCCAGCCGGAGTATACGACGCTTGCAGAATTCACTCATTGGGAGATTTCACTGCCTGGAATATCTCTGCTTCCCAGGAAGAATTTACTCAACAGCTGTGTCGCGGTAAAATCAGAAAACGCCATTGCAAGGATGCGGGAGGCACAGTTGATCTCTGACTCTGTCTTCAAGGAAGTTTCTGAGTTGATTACGCCGGGAATTCGCGAAAATGAATTGGCGGCAATGATTGATTATCATCACATGATTCGCGGCGCTTCTGGAATGGCTTTCGAAACCATTGTTGCCTTTGGCGCAAATAGCGCACTTCCACATGCCCGCCCAAGCAATCAAAAATTACTTATAGGTGAACCGGTACTACTAGATTTTGGATGCATATTTAATGGATATGCTTCAGACATGACACGGACATTGTATTGTGGAGTACCAGGGGAAGAGTTCAAGACTGCCTACAAAGCGGTCCAGGAAGCGCAAGATCAGGCCATACAAGTGGCTCATGCTGGCATTAAAACTTCGGAGATTGATCTAGCAGCCAGATCTATCCTGATTTCAAATGGGTTGGGAGAATTTTTCAGCCACGGCACTGGGCATGGCATAGGCTTGGAAGTTCATGAATGGCCTCGTATTTCGGCGAATTCATCGGCTACCTTACTCGAGGGGCATACGGTTACAATTGAGCCGGGGGTTTATTTGCCGGACAAATTTGGAATTCGAATTGAGGATACGGTGGTGATTGGCTCGTCTGCCTGTGAACGGCTGTCCCAGATTGAGCGAGACCTAATAACTTTCTGAACGTATTGAATGCGGCATGTGTTGGTCGTGGCATATTACTTCCCTCCACTCGGGCTGAGTGGAGTCCAGCGAATTGCAGGATTCGTACGCCATCTACCGGAATATGGATGGCAACCGACAGTCATTACAGCAAAGCCAGGGGGATATTTTGCCTACGATAAATCGCTTTGGTCTCCCATTGAAGATGCGGGTATTCGTGTCGTACGCACAAAGAGTCTTGATCCAACACGGTTATTTCGCCCGGGTGCTACCGTACGGTTACCTCAAGAAACAAGAAGACAAACCCTGGCCTATATCAGTAATTGGCTTTTCATCCCTGATAACAAATTGGGCTGGAAGCCATTTGCACTACGCGCAGGATTACGTCAGGCGGCGGCCCAGCACTTTGATGCTGTTTTTTCCAGTGCACCTCCCTATACCGGTCACTTGATTGGGAAGAAACTTTCCCGAAAACTAAAACTCCCCTTAATTACAGATTTTCGTGACGACTGGGTTGGTAATCCGAGACACATCTATCCCACAGCTCTTCATCGGAGGCTGCATATTCAACAGGAGCGACAGGTTCTGATACAATCATCTGCAATTACGACAATCAACCGTCCAATCCTGGTCGCTTTAGAAAAAAGGCATCGTGATATAAACATATGGGGAGAGATCATTCCCCATGGATTCGATGAATACCAGAATCCTGTAAAGGTATCTGCTCGTGAGAAGCTAAAACTTGTCTACACAGGTGTTTTTTATGATGCTCAGACACCAGAGCATTTTTTGAGAGGCGTCAGTGGATTTTTAGCAGAGAACCCTTCAATGCGCTCTAAAATTTCAGCAATCTTTGCTGGTCTTGTGCCAAATGGGTTCGCGGATCTGATTCGAACCCTGAAATTAGAAGATGTCGTTCAATCCGTGGGGTACGTACAACATGCCCGCGTCACCGAATTGCAGCAGGAAGCGGATGTATTGTGGATGACCATTGGTAGCAGGCCAGGCGCATCAAGTATCTCAACGGGTAAATTATATGAATACATGGGGACTGGAAAACCCATACTGGCACTGGTCCCATCAGGGACTGCCCGCCGGACATTGCTCCGTTATGGAGCAGCGTATATAGTCAAGCCGGAAAGTGAGGCTGGCATCATCCAAGCGCTCAACCAAATAACGAGTGATTGGAATAAAGAGACTTTCCCCAGCGCCGATGAATCTTTTGTGTCTATGTTCAGCCGCAATCGTCTTGTAGAAATGTTAGCCGGGGTACTGGACTCCGTAGTTAAAACGCCATAGGGTAGGGGAAATCATGCATCAGAAAAAGCTTGAACTAAAATTATCGTCCACCTTCAAGAATTTAGACGATGCAGTTGAGGCCCTGCAGGATTTTGTCCCCACGCTGGACTTGGACGATGATTTAGCTTACCGGGTCATTCTCCTAGCGAGCGAAGCCCTGACCAATGCAATGGAACACGGAAACCAGTGGGATGAAAAGAAAGAAGCAACCCTTCATCTGGTAAAGGAGGGAGATCGGGTCGAATTAACCGTGACCGATGAGGGCGATGGTATTTACTGGACACAACGCGATCCTCTGACGGAGGCAAATCGGTTGGCCGATCATGGTCGAGGCCAGTATTTCATGCGGACCATGGCAGACGAGGTTCATGTTGAGCAGCAAGGCCGCAGACTACGTTTGATATTTTATTGTCAAACGTAGTCCGCAGCACAATAAGATTACTTGATCAACACCATCGCTTTGGCACCGATCAGTTTATCATTTGCCTCCATGCGGTAGATGTATTGACCGCTTGCCATCGCCGAAGCATCCCACTCAACCTGATGTACCCCACCAGTATATGGCTGATCCGTTAAAGTCGTGACTTTACGTCCAAGCATATCAAATACGGTCACGCGGATATGGCTCTCGGTTGCAACCTTAAAGCTGACCGTAGTGCTCGGATTAAACGGATTTGGGTAATTACTTAGAAGTTCAAACGAATCTGGAATCTCGTCGGCGACATGTTCTACATCTGTCTGGACCTCATTGAGGTTTAAAGTCCATATTCCGCGACCGTGTGTGGCAAGAATAATTTCATCGCCAACAATACGGATGCGCCACACGCTGACAGCAGGCAATCCATTATCTGCATAAGCCCAGGTCTGGCCATGATCCCGCGATTCAAAGATCCCCATGTCAGTCGCTGCCCAAATGACCCACGGTATGTCAGGGAAGACTTCAAGATCCCATACCCTGGCATCGGGAAATCCGTTTGTACTTTCACAGGTTTCGTCATCATTGCCAGCAAATCCTGAAAGATCTTCCCAGGTATTTCCCATATCCTCAGTTCGAAGCACTTTAGGCTGGCATCCGACTGCAAATGTAACGTAAGCCGTAGCACGAGAAAAGGGATGCGTTGCTAATCCAGAAATTTGGGCAGACGGCGCAAAGCTGGGAGCGACAACCGGCTGAAATCTTACTTCCGAAAGAGGGCTTAGAGCATTGTCAGATACATGAAGCGCAATGCCGCCGCGTCTCTGTGTCAATCTGTATCCCGCCCAAACGACTGAGGGGTCTGCAAGAGAAACGCGGACTCTGCCGCCATTTCCTCCTCCCCATTTTGCCATCTGTGGGGGGCGAATTGCATCCCAGCGCTCTCCGAAGTTAAGTGATCGAAGTAGACCATCCTCGGGCGATATTGAAAAGACTGCATCCTTTGACTCTGGAGTCCATCCAATGGATGTCAGAAATTGTCCTTCAAAATTTCGAATATTCCCCGCCCAATACCAATCCTGACCAAAGTTAAATGATACAGCGATTAGGTTATTCTGGGCCGACACGATCAACGAATCAGCTCCCTTCCAGACTACATCAAACCCATCGCCAGCGAACGTTCTTTCATCCGGCCATCCTCGACGACTACTGGGATTGAATCCAGAGATCCAGCTGCTGTTATCCTGCGTACCCCCAAAATATCTCGGAATATTTGGATGCCTAGTCGCGTCGTAAAACTGTGCTGTACTAAATCCCCCAGTCTCGTCTCCCTCGTACCAGTTCTCTCCACCGTCAAACGAATAAGCAGCACCTCCATCATTTACATTCAAAATATGAAACTCGTTTGTGTTTTGATTAATAGGGACAACTGTTAAACCATGATGATCTACATGGACGTCCCCATTTTCCCATAGTTCCGTACTACGGTACTGCCCCTCTGTAGTACCAAAGTCTATGTCTAAGACTCCGGCTGGAGGAGAGCTGGGATCCCATTCTATCTCCGAATCTGGATCGAGAATTGGCCACAAAAAATACATAAGACCTTGACTGAACCCGCCATTTTCTTTATACTCAGGCCTGGGTTCGGAAGCACTATAGTCATACTTCGAGATAAAAATATATTCTCTGCTATGTGTCTCTCCCGGCCCATCGACATTGTGAGAGATAAGACTCCATTCTCCATCATTTGCCTGGTCTCGGAATGAGACCATCAATTGTCGATTACTGTCCGTATCCCAAACCTGAAATGGGATCTCAACATAGTCAGCATACATGTAGTCAGGATATTCAATTCCTGCCCCCCCGTCTCCATTAGCACCACCTTCGGGAGGTACAGTGAATCGATGTGCCATTTGTGTAAGTCCAGGGCCAAAGCGAACCTCGACAGACACCATTTCATTTATGGTAATATCTTCGGCACCGTCGTCTATATAGCCTACATCCAACCGACCAGCTGCAAAGGGAGCCCTAAAGTTCTGGAAGGCCAGAAAGGGAACATCATTGTCAAAGCGAAGGACAGTCGTAGTCTCAAACGTTACATCATTATTGATCCATGCTTTCCAGCGGAAGACCCCGCCGATATATACGGTATCTGGGGAAAATGGATGAACTGCTATTGAATTATTATACCACCCCTGAGTACCGAGAAAAGTGGTTGAAGCGGAGGGAGTATCTCTGGAAAATTCAATCAGGCGCCAAGTATTCCCGTTGTCTACGGAGCGATAGAGATCTGCTATTGGGGCTGTCAGCCCTTGTGTACTAATCTCTTCTCGATTCCCCCCAAGGCCCTGGACCGAAGCCCAAATGACTTCCGGGTGGGATTCAGAAATTGCCAACTCAATGCGGCCTGCTCCGTATGCAAAACTTCTAAATGAATCCTCCCATGTATTCCCACCGTCGGTTGACTTGATAATTGCAGTTCCCTGAACTGATGCAAACTGAACGTTAAAATTATTTTTGTTAACCTTCAGATCCTGCACAGGCACCTCGTCGGTGTCATAGACTTTTTCGAATGATTCTCCTCCATTTTCAGTGCGAAATATTGCCCCGTTGGTTACGGCAACAACAATATCTGGATCATCAGGGTGTACGGCAAGTCGGTTAATGAAACGCCAGTCCTGATCCGTGCTTACGGCTGATGCGGTTAAATGAGTCCAGGTTTCTCCCTTATCCGTTGTCTTAAATATTCCAACTCCAGAACCGGCATCAATATTCATAAAACCCTCTCCGGTTCCAAAATACATCACATTAGGATTATTCCGAGACACATCCAAAGTAGTCGCTGCAAGACTGGGTAGGTGGTCGGTTAGCGGAGTCCACTCGACCCTCTGTAGACCGAACGATTCAGAACGACGAGCTTTCCATATACCTCCCCCTACGGAAGCAACATACCACGTATTCCTGGAAGGATCGGTCAGGTCCGGTACGATTGCACGGCTTCTTCCACCCACATGACCTGGCCCGCGATCAATCCAGTTTAATGTGGTTGTGCTATGACCACGCTTTGCATTCGCCCAGACGGCTTTTTGGAATTCCCGCATTTTATGGCCAGGAGGGTAGGGGGCATATCCATCATTGAGTCCTTCAACATCTGCAAAATACTCTTGGAATTTATCAGGATAGCCAAGCCGATCCTTGATATACTTGGATTTCTCGGATTTCAGACCAGATTCTATTGGGGGCTCGGTTGACGGAAGGAATAAAACCCCACCCGAGAGTATAATAAGAATCAGAACTGCTAGGCTGATAAAGAATGTTTCTTTGTCTAAAACTGGCTTAGGATGCGTCATTTGCATGAAGATGATTAAGGATGCGGAAGTAATTCCAGAAAGAAAGTTACATCAAAAAAACTTCCAACCTGCCCCTCACTTCGTGGGGACCCATTCTACCGACAGGCTGATGGTATTGGGGATCATTTCGTAGTAGCGAAAGCAGAGCACAATCAATAAGATCGTACAGTCAATGATTGCTTTATCGCGGTCAATTCTAGTATGGCAGTGGATGTTCCACGTTGGGCTATGTACTTCAATTTTTGCTTTAGGACTTGTCTCTGTTGATCGGGGACATCTACCTCTCGTATTTGGTTTGGTCGCATTTGGGAGTGTGTGCTGGATATTGTGTTGGCGTATGGGAAGATTTTCCCTTCAAACGGTCCTTATATATGCTTTCCTATTCCGGCTGTCTCTCATAGGTCTTCCGCCATCTCTTTCGGATGATGCCTATCGCTATGTATGGGATGGACTGGTTCAGCATGAAGGCATAAACCCATATAGGTCCGTTCCAGAAGAGACATCTCTTACTGATCTTCAGCAGGACATCACCTTTGAGCAATTGAATTCTAAATCCTTTATCAGTGTATATCCACCATTTTCGCAGTTGATTTTTCGGGTTGGAACTGCATGGCATCAACCCGATGAATTCCTGAGCTATTATTTAATCAAAGGATTATTCATTCTTGCCGAGCTATTCGCCATTCTGGTACTTGCCCGGCTTGTGTCCGCGGGGTTTGTTCTTTTGTATGCATGGAATCCCATTGTCATTCTGGAAACAGCAGGTCAGGCTCATACAGAATCGGCACTCCTGTTGGCGCTGATCTTGGTGATCTATCTGGTCCAGAATAATCATGGAAGATGGGCTTCCATTTTTCTTGCAATCGGAGGCTGGATCAAACTATTCCCGTTCTTTTTTTTTCCATACCTGTGGAGGCGATATGGCTGGAATGCTGTTTGGCCGGGTGCAGTCACAACAATTCTACTTGCACTCCCATTTGCCGCCCCATATGTCCTATCTAATGTTTCAGGGTCACTTGACCTATATGCTCGATTTTTTGAGTTCAATTCCGGCCTTTACTATAGCCTGAAATCTGGGTTGCAGTGGCTAACTGGGGAGGATTGGAGTAAGCAATTGGGCCCTTTTCTACGGTTGATATTTTTTTGCAGTCTCCCAGTTTTGTACATGTTGGATCTGTTGCAGCGCTGGTCTTTGGCACGTGCAATGCTCATTACAACGGGCTGCTATCTTGTCTTGAGCACGACCGTTCATCCATGGTACTTGCTGGTTCCGTTATTTTTGGCTGCAAGTCTGCAAGCTCATGGATGGCATTGGATTTGGCTTGGAGTGTGGTCTGCAGCGACCTATCTCCTGTATGTAGATGGGCCGTATTGGACATTTGTCATTGTTGGTTGGGCAGGGTGGGGTATTGCTGGAATACTGCGATATGCTCCAAGATGGTTACAGAGTTTGATGCGTGCAAGAGCGAGTAAAAAATTCAAAAGGATCCAGCCATTCTTCCCAAAAGATATTGGCGTAATGACCGTTCTGGATTTGGGGTGTGCCGAGGGATATGTAGGAGAATCCATCCAAAGGGAATTGGGGGCAAGTGTCTCACTCGCCGATGTTGTTTCAATGAATCAAACAGACCTTCCCTATTTTTCATTAAAACAGGATGCTTTACCATGGCCCTCGAAGCATTTTGACGTAGTGCTGCTCTACTGCGTACTACATCATGCAAAAGACCCTGAAATGCTATTCCGTGAAGCAATGCGTGTCTGTCAGGGCAGGGTAATTGTGGTTGAGTCCGTGTATACAACACCCTTCCAGTACAAACTTTTAGCCATCTTGGACCAATTGGCGAATCGCCTAAGATCATTTGGGAAGATGAATACCCAGGAAGAAGATTTACATTTTAGGACTTCGCAGCAATGGCGCGAATTATTCTTTGTGAACAAGACCAACATGATCGCTGAGTTTGAAGCTAACATGGTTCTGTTCACCACGGCTGGATTTGTGCTTCAACCTAGCCCAAAGCCGGCCTGATCTGCTTCATTGCCCAATCATTCAGGAGAATGAATCGGGCGATTTGGCTTTCTACGTAAGACAAGGTCACTGCTGTAATGAAGTCTGGATCGTTTCCAGCAACTTGTCAATGGGGCTTTGGGCATAAATTCGACGATATGTCTTATAACGACGAAGCCAGGTCAATTGTCGTTTGGCATAGCGCCGACTATTTCGTTTAATGAGTTCAACCATGTCCTTCCAGCTACAGTGGCCGTCCAAATAAGCCAACGGTTCTTGGTAACCGATTGATTTTAAGGCGGGCAGTGTTCGCTCCAGTTGCAGATCTCGAATCTGGCGATTCTCTTCCATAAGCCCTGCTTTCAGCATTCGGTCCACCCGCTTTTCAATTCGCTGGTAGAGGATTGGGCGCTCAAGGGTAAGTACTGTGACACAAAATCCATGGGGAGATGGAGCAGGTTGACCATGAAATTTGGATAGAGGCGTACCGGTCAGTTCAAAAACCTCAAGTGCACGAACCAAGCGGGAAGTTTTCGTTGGATCCATCGTGCTGGCTGACTGTGGATCTATTCTCAAAAGCTCTTCATAGAGGGCCTCTTTCCCGAATTCTTTAAGCCGTTTCTCAATGTTTGTCCGTATAACTGGGTCACAGGGTACCGTTGGAGATAGGCCATGTATAAGTGCATGAAGGTAGAGTGTAGAGCCACCAACTACAACTGGCACACGACCGCGTGCTAAAACCTCATCAATACGTACAGAGGCCTGTTCGGCAAATAAGCCGGCAGAATATGATTCACCAAGATTTAGTTCATTAATGAAGTGATGGGGAACCTGTGCCAATTCATCTACGGTAGGCTTCGCGGAACCAATCGTGAGTTCTTTATAGATCTGACGGCTGTCAGCAGAAATAATCTCACCATCCAGATCTTGGGCCAATCTCAAGCCTAGGACCGTCTTACCCGTTGCGGTAGGGCCCGTAATTACATGGATTGGTGGCGCAGTTTTGGAAGACCTAATAGGTTGGATAGCTTGAATCAATTTCTTTGCTCCACGCAAGAGTTCCCCCGCGGAGATTCTTCGTATTCGTGAGCCCAACAGCGTGCAGGAACCTGACTGCCTGGGCTGATCGACCTCCAGATCGACAATGAACTACAATCATATTGTCTTCCCGGTGCAATTCAAGTTCATCCAACCGGTCCGAGAGTTGCTTTAGGGGAATCAAGTGCCCGCCCAGATTCACAGTCGAATATTCCCATTCTTCCCGAACATCAAGAATAAAAGGCTGCTCATTCTTGTCGATGAGATGTTTTAGTTCCTGCACCGTGATTTCGGGAACATGATTTTCAGATAGTTCAGCCATTTCAATGTTATCATCAAGAAATCAGAATCCATCCCGGTGGGACGCTCAAGTCACCGACTGGTTCATTGCCTAGCGTCCATTAACACTGAAGATCCTCTCTTTTCAGGGATTATTTCGATGCATCCTCTGCATGTTGGGGTAGGAATATGGCCTCAGGCAGAGTATAGGCTATTGAGATCTCCAATGTATTTTGGGGACCTAGGCATAAGCGCAGAGTTAACCTTGATGCGGTTTCTTTTGCCCGGGACGAGATCTCTATCTACAATGATGCTGACAGAATCAACCGTATCACTAATTAGCCTAAATCCCCGCACCTCAGTATAAGAGATTTCACTGAATCATACCGAGTCGATGAAATATAGCTTAGTAGGCCTGATGTTTATGCTGTCGGCATCTGCCTTGGGGCAGCCAATTTGGACAGCTGAAGAGTTAGGGCACCAAGATTGGATCAATGTCGTGATTTTTTCTCCCGATGGTACCAAACTGGTATCGGGATCAAAAGATCAGACTATGCTCATGAGAGATGCTAATACGGGGCAGGAATTACGGCGCTTCATTGGTCATTCTGGCCCAATTCTATCAATGGCATTTTCTCCAGATGGTGCACAATTGGTGTCTGCATCTGAAGATAAGAGTATTCGCCTATGGGATACAGCTACGGGGCGGGAGTTGATGCAGATTTCTGGGCATACCGGGCCCGTTAATTCGGTAGAATTTTCTCCTGATGGAAGTCAACTCGTATCTGGAGCCGAGGACGAGAGTATCCGACTCTGGGATGCAGAATCAGGTGAGGAAGTGCAACGCTTTACAGGTCATTCCGGTCCGGTTAATTCCGTGAGTTTTTTTTCTGATGGAACCCGTTTCATTTCGGGGGGTGTGGATCAGAGTATACGGCTTTGGGAGATCAGTTCAGGGCAGGAACTACAAAGTTTTACTGGTCACACGGGTGCAGTTAATGCAGTGGACATTTCTCCAAGTGACGCTTTAATATTTTCGGGATCGGATGATAAGTCTGCTCGTCTATGGCGAGTGTCCGATGGACAAGAAATTCTTACACAGCCATTGATTCTCACAAATGAGGTTAGGTCTGTCAAATTTTCTGCAGATGGGGTCCGAGGAATTATAGGATCAAGTAACAATGAAATCGCTTTACTTGATCTGTCCGCTGGACGGTTGGTCACCCTGACTTTGCCTTACCGCAATCTTTCTTCACTCGCTTTTTCTCCAGATAATAAGCACATAGCTTGGGCATTAGGACAAGAGCTACAAAATCAAGTAAAATTGATACCAACTTTTTTGTGGGATACAACTTCACAGGGGAATTCTGGCACAATAGTGGCCAAGAGGTTTGTAGCGCATACATTTCAAATTAATGCCATAACCTTTTCCCCAGACGGCAGTCAATTGGCATCGGCATCATGGGATGGTAATGTCCGTCTGTGGGATCCTGCTACTGGAAAAGTTCTGCAAACTTCTACAGATCCCTCCAGTTCTGCTTTATCTCTTTCATTTTCTCCAGATGGAGATTTTCTAGTTATTGGGTTTGCCGCGGGTGAAATCTCCATTGTGGAAGTAGCCTCGGGAAAGGAATTAATGCGCTATACTGGACGTACAAATAATGTACTTTCTGTTGCTTTTTCCCCAAATGGTGCTCATTTTGCCTCCGCAGATGCAGGCGGGAATATCCGTCAGTGGGATGCAGTTACGGGGCGGGAGTTGAGGCAGATATCTGGGCATACCGGGCCCGTTAATTCGATAGAATTTTCTCCTGATGGAACTCAACTGATTTCGGGATCAAGTGATAATAGTATCCGCTTATGGGATATAAAAACTGGGCAAGAGATCCAAAGCTTTAAAGGGCATTCTGGTGCTGTGACCTCTGTGAGCTTTTCTCCAGACGGCACCAAGATGGCTTCCGCTTCGGAAGATGGGGGGATTCGCTTTTGGGAAGTAGATACTGGAGAAGAACTTCGAATTTTGCTAGGACATTTTGCTCCGGTTTTTTCGGTGGACTTCTCGCCAGATGGTACCCAATTGGTTTCTGGATCAATTGGTGGGCATATAATCCGCTGGGACGTATCTACCGGACGGGAACTTGAATCTCTGCAGCATGAAGCTCACGTTTTCTCTGTCTCTGTTTCTCCGAATGCAAATTTCCTTGCATCAGCTGGACGTCAGACTCTCAAATTATGGGACTGGGATGCTACCGAAACAACTGCTCCCTTAGAGTTTGTGCAGAGTATTGCGGACCAAAGCTATCCGCGTTCTCAGACCATCACGCCTCTGATATTGCCAGCGGTTAATGGGGGGATTCCACCCATTAATTATATACTAAAACCAGAACTGCCAACGGGCTTGAATTTTAGTACGTCAACACGAACAATTAGTGGAACGCCGACAATGGTAACCGCTTCTCCTGTTGAGTATACCTACACGGCAACCGATGCGGGTGATGATACAAAAAGCTTACTGTTCAAGATTAATGTATATGATTCACCCGTTTCTATTGAAAATCAATCCTTGCCAGAGATTTTTACGGTGATTGGGAATTATCCCAATCCTTTTAAAAAAGCTACGCAAATCACCTTTGATCTCCCATGGCCAGCCCGTGTACGGGTCGAGATCATGGATGTAATCGGAAGACGGGTATTGACAATTCCTGAAAGTAATATAGCTGCTGGCTGGGCACAGACAATTAATGTGGATGGTCAATCCTTGCCTTCAGGACTTTATCTGTATCGTTTGATTGCTAATTCGTCTTCGGGTAATTCACTCAAAGTGGGGCGCTTTATGCGAATTCAGTAATTCAATCATCTTCTAGGTACAACATCAAGAAGATCAATTAGGTTATCAAGCCGCTACCGCTACCATGTGTTTCAAGCCCAATTCAATGCAACATAATTAACCTTATGTTGCATTGAAGCCGGCCAGATATAAAAACGCTATATGTGTGGCGTCAGATTTTGCCTAAAATGCGTTTGGGCGTATCCAAGCGCGAGTCTATTGGAAGTTTTTCAGCGGCTTCCATATCATAGCAGCTCGGCAGATCCGCATCGGATTTTACCTCCTCATTCATCAGATCACCCACTCGCTCCAATGCGTTTTGGCATAGCTATTTCGGCACGCTTTTGTTGGACAAATACCGCCGTGTATGCACCGCCGAAGGATGCTGTGTATTGAGATGATTTTGCCAGTTAGCCTGGCGCACGGCAATTTGAATCTCAGTATACAACAGGTTGCAGGAGGTTTCGTATGTTCCATCAAGGTTGTGCCCTTTCGGGCGGTTTAAAAGGCATCAATCCAGGGGTGGGTGGAGGCCTTTTTTTCTAGTAAGTACTCTACTTTTCCGTCTTCTGCAGCGTCCGCGATCCGACCCGCCCGATCGCGCTCCCAAAACGCCAGATCAGACCGATTTTTGCTCAGAAATCAAGACACTCAAAATTTTGCTTACCGCACATTCTTGTCCGGCCGGTTTTGTCTCAATATCCAGCCCAAATGAGACAACCCGCCGGCAGAATATCCAAGCCCCCTGTATCTTATAGGTGATCAGGGCCCCGTCCCCCCCAAGGTTCAGTCTGGAGCTGGCGACACTCGTGCTACGTGGCCAGCGTGGATCGGAAGCCTGTAAATCCGATAGCGGGATTGTAGCTGATCCTTTGACGTAAGGTTTTGAAGAAACGCGTACCGCTCCAATCTGGCTAGGGAGCGATGGACTTTCTGCCTATTGATCCCTAAGGCCTCAGACAACCCCCTGACCGTTACACGCATAGTCCGATCACCGCTCAGCCAGTTGATGTTCTTGCAGATCATCCACGTTAGAACTTGGTGATCCGTTGCCCTGGCATCAGCACGGGGAATCTCCATAGACCCGTGTTCCGCTTCGCTCCCACCAGCACTAAAGATCACCCTAGATCTCGACCCTATATCAGAGTCCGAATCGGGTAGGTGATTGTAACAGTGAAACGCCGCCCACTGAATTAACCGGCATTGCTCTTTATTCATCGAAATGACCATTTAAGTATTCTTGTCACATCAACTGCTAAATGAAAAGAAAGTTCCGGAATCCTGGGATCGCGCCCTAGTACTCATCTTCTGAGGAAGTCTGCCGGTACCTCCTCGAGCACGGCTCACATCCCCACTCATCCATACAATTTCTTGTGGGCCTTGCGAAATGCTTTCTCCTGTTTGATGTACTGTTCTGGGTTGTTGAGGTACCTCTCCAGCATACGCGTAGCACCACGCATATCATACGTTACCAGCCCACACCTCCGGCACCTATACGCGAGTGTTCCAGGAGGACTCAGGAAACTTGACTCGAGTCCCAGGGTTCCTCCTTCCTTTATAGAAACCGCATGCGGACATTTTGCCTGTAACCTCTCCTTGCGCCGTTTCCGCTTTGACTCCTGCCCCTGATTTATGTCGAAGGTATAAGCGAACTTCACTGTAACTACCTCCACCACTATCAGAATGAGCACTACACCCACCCACCCCCAAGGCGTAGCCGGCAATAAATCCATAAGTAAATAGTGTGTCTTTGCACCTTACTTATGGCGACAGCTTTCTGGGGTTCCGATCTTTTGTACCCGGATGCAGGTCCGATTCCAGAAAGTAGGTAAACATAATATTATTAGTTTTGCAAGAACCTCTAACATTCTGGATCATTTCCCTTATAACTCCGTTGAGTCTGCGTAGGTATACTGTCCGAAAAGAGCCAATGGGAAAGCCGACAGACAAGGAGGATCGTGTACGCACAAATGAAAGTGCGCAAAATGGCACACGTCGCGTCGTGCATGACGGTCAGCATATTATTGATCAAGATGGTAAGATCAGCCCCAGTTCTAAGCGCATCTTGGAGGAAGTGAAGATACGGAGAGCGGAAGCATTAAGGCTCTTGGCCAATCACTAGTGAGCACTACAAGGTTAGGTTACGTGATGCCATGGAGGGTAACGCTATGGCTGAGGGTTCCCAGTCAAGAGTTCTCAACATAAATGCATTACTTTCGGCTCTTGGAAGGCCCTATCATGGCTATCATACACATATCTAGTGTCTGGCCATAAACCCGAGATCAGGGCTATGGTTTGTTGGGTTATGGGGTTTCGGGTGCTTCTTTTGGGGTTTTGTTTTCAAATTTTTGTATTGGGGTCTGTCCGTGGGAGGTTGAAGATTTTCGGGGAATGTTTGCAAAAGCGGGAATTCTTGTTGTGGTTCTGCGTTTAAGGGACTGCAGGGCCGGTTTTCATAAGCCGCCGGTCTGGTTTCGGAAAAATCTTCAACTATTTTTGATCATGCGAAATACCATAAACCGGTCTCCCACCCTTGGAGTGGTTCCGATTGAGGAGATTGAACTTGATGTGGATTCCCGGGATGATATTCCGCGTATTCTCCGTGCATTGCAAGAGATCTGGCAGCGCCCGGGTTCGCGAGACCAGATCTTGCAGGTGATCCAGGACCAGGTGGGGGACGGGGTGCGTCAGGATACGGGCCGTCCCGGGATGAGTTACTGGATGATCTTTGTTTTGTTGCTCATGAAACAGGCACTGAACATTGACTTTGACCGATTGACGGAGTTGGCGAATCAGCACCAGAGCTTGCGGCAGATGCTGCAACTGGATTTGTTGGATGGGCACACGGTCCGTTTGAAGCAGCAGGCCATCATCAAGAATGTGTCTTTGGTGAGCGCGTCCAGCTGGCAACGCATTAATGCGATGATCCTTGAGTTCGGGTACGCGGTGATGGCGCCCTCTGAGGCGGGGCCCGAACAGGTCAGCTGTGATTCGTATGTGGTGGAAACCGAAGTTCGCTTTCCCATGGATGTGCGGTTGCTCTATGATGCCACGCAGACGTGGATGAAGCGGTCTGCCAAGGCATGGGCCGCCCTGATACCGTCGCGGATGTGTCCGCTGACGGGCCTGGCGGCAACTGAGCTATCTGACACAGTCCCTGTATATCGCCTACCGGCGGGTTGGATCTGCCAAGCAATATCGATCCAACCCCGAAGCGGTCAAGGCGTATCTGAACCTCTGTACGCTGCGCATCAACAAGTGTCTGGCGTTGGAGGCCTTCGTCCGAGAGCGGTTTCCTGATTCGGGATGGGTGCAACGACTGCAACCCATCTCTGCACAGGCCCAGAAGCTTCATGAGCAGGTTCGATTGCGTTTGGTGGAGAAAGAGGTGATTCCGAATGAGGAGAAGATCTACTCTCTTCACGCACCTCATACCCGTTGGATCCGCAAATGCGCCCCAAAGAGGTAGAGCTGGGCGTTCCGGTCACGATCAGTCAATGCACACTCGGCCTGATTTTGTGGTGGAAGATCATGTGGGAGGACCTTGATGTCGACATTACCAAGGAAGTCGTGGAAGAGATCACGGCCCGGTTTCCGAGCGTCCACACCATCAGTTTTGATCGTGAAAACTCAGCAAAACCTGGAAGCCATCCAGCCTCTGGTGGAACATCCGGTTCTTCCCAAGAAAGGCCGTCGCAATCAAGCGGATCGTGCGCGTGAATCCACGCCCGAATTCAAGAAGGCCCGGAAGCAACATGCTCTGATTGAATCGCGAATTAACTGCCTGGAGCATCATGGAGGAGATCGGGTACGAACCAAAGCAGGCAAGGACGGATTTGCACGAACCGTCGCCGCAAGTGTGGTTGCGACCAACCTGTGCCAGATCGGGAAGTTCTTGATGAAGCGTGATCAGAAACGCTTGCGAAGAGCCGCGTAACCGAGTCCGGTCACAATCCTTGAACGCGCCATTGGATTCCATTGATTGGAGAGGCCGAGGTGGGTCAAATGGTCGTGGAAACGAAAACAAAATCGCTCAATCAAGCCCTTGAACAGAGAAAACTTCTTAATGTCCAGGCACACCAGTACGTTCGGCAGCGAAAGTGCATCACAAAAAAAATCGCCGAGCATCCGTACCGCAAGTTTTCCAAAATTACTGTTTAGCGACAGTTACGTAGTTTATAGCCACGCACTATGTATATGCTTACATCGTAAATGGGCAAAATCATCTGAATACACAGACGATTCCCTTTGTTGCTATGAAGCGTCTTATAGCGCAACGGCATTCTATGAAGCGATGACTGCGCTGGGTGCCATGGAGATCTCATAAAAGGACCCGACGAGATTCCCGGAAACTGGCCAAGTCCTTTACGAGGGGCTTTTGGCGGAATGTTTAATTCCCGATATGGATATGATTCTGGATGGGACCGTGGGGGCTTAACGATTAATACCGCAGTAATCCCTGTACATTCACTCCGAGGGTGCCCACCGTTGCCTTACGTCCGTACGCCAGACCAAACACAGAGAAGGAAAATCGTTCCCATGAGCGGACTTCCCCTCCCAACCGATACATTATCCCCTTGGGAAGTTGCACCACTCCCAAGATGGACTGAATTGTACCATCTATCCACGGAATACTATAACCCATTTCCAGTTCTGTTCGGTGCATATTTTTTCCGAACGAAGCAGCATCCAAGATCGTCTGATGACGGTATAAGGACATCCTCTGCCCTCTTCCCCATGATGGATGCAGACGCATCATTAATCCCTCGGATCTACTGCCTACCTGTAAGGATCCCGAAATACCCCATTCTGAAAATCCATCCTCTGCATGCATCACAAGCCCCTGTGTGCGGAACTCTCCCCGCAAGCGCCATGATGGATTCGAGAATCGTACACCACCGCCGAATTCCAGCCCCGTGCCTGTTTCAGCACTACCTCCGTCTTGACGTATGTTTATCTCGACATAGGGCCGGATTCTGTTCGCGATCTGTACGTTCGCTTCTAGGCCTGCCCGAACCCGGTACACCTCTGCCGTGATGTAGTGATCTTCAATTTCGGCATCCGACACTAAGATATCTCCATGATAACTGAGTCTGATAATACCACCTGTCGCCACGGCCCGCCTGATTCCTATCGCGCCAAACCTGGATACGAGATTGCCTTCTAGTTCTGGCATCTCCGCCTGTCCACGACCTGCTCCGCCCGTCAACCATACGTCCCATCCCGCACGGTTGTACGCTACATACGGGTAAACTGCTGTAAGACCTGATGTGACATCACCAGACTTGTTGGCAACCTCAAATGATCCGGCTCCCTGACTATGTGCCAGAAGTATACCGGCCAACCATCCTCCTTTCCAGCGGTAGTCCGCTCCCAAGATTCCCGTGTTGACTTCTCCATGCAGTGATAATGCATCATCTCCTCGTCCATTGAACTGTCGGAATGCGGCCTGTCCCCACACGCTGAATGATCCACTAGATACGGGCATACTCTGAGACATGCGACAGCCTGCCAAGAGTTCGCCTAGAGATGGATCCCATGAAGAAGCTGAATACCAGATCTGTGCCATCTCTGCACGATTTGCTGCTGCACATACTGCGCCATCTGTGGCTAAGCGGAATCTATTTCCAAGTGCTTCCACTATTTGCGCCAAAGCCGTTCGCACAAACCGCGCCGCATACGCTTCCAGAACTCCTTCATCGGCTGTGGTAGATTCCTGAATGGTTGCCACGCCCACCCCCTTCTCAATCTCTGCATGCTTGGCGGACATCAGATGCACACTGAATGTTTCTTCCTGCCAATCCAACCCGTCTTTTAAGAGCGGTACGGCAATTATAGCATCTATAATTCCTGACGCTATGGTTACGACTCCAGATACCGCCTCATAGTCTTCGCCTGCTTTGGCAGTCCCATCCCGAGTCCGGTACTCAGCCGACACCATCTGACGTTGTGGATGCGATAGAGATATCTGGAACCTAACCATGCCATCTTCTTCCAATACTATTGCATCATCAATGCGGAGAACCGCATTCCTAGCGTCCTCCCGGATTGTACCTTTTCCCCTCGGACGTGCAATGGTTGCATTACCTGAGGGATCCGATAGCATAACTGTAAAGTCCTCTGGACCCTCTGGAATGTCATCCTTGATTATTTGTATTTCAATCACGCCCCGGATTGCGCCCGGATCAAAGATTACAATCCCGCGTGATGCTGTATAGTCATCCCCTGCAATCGCTTTGCCATCTGAACTCGCATATCGTACAGTCACTGCCTGATCCGCAGGGCGATTAAGTTCGATGGGCAGTCGTAGTATTCCTGATTCTTCATATCCGTCATTGTCATAGACAGAGATCGTCAACGGTCCTAGTGGTTCATCATTATCAATGATCTTAACGTGGATATTGTGCGTCTCCCCGTCATAACCGCCTCCCGATGCAGTGAGCATTAACTCAGCCATGTGATCTGGATGATCCACATTATCCTCCTCTGCTGAAAGCGTGACGGTGTATGGCTTTTCCCAGTTTGTCGGATCAAATGTGAACAACGTTTGATCCAGTTTCAAGTTTGTTCCCACATACCCAGTGAAATTCACTGTCACCGTTCCCAATGGCTGTGCGGATAAATAGACATGAAATGGGTGTGTGCCGCCTTCTTCAATACTTATCTCATCTACGGCCTTAATCTGCGGCATGTCATCATCTGCGATCTGTACATCAATCCTATGTGGTGTCAGCTCCCCATACCCCCCTCCTACCGTCGTCAATACCAGGGTCTCCGAGTTATCTTCAAAATCATCATCTTGACTTGCCGTCGCTGTGATTGTCTTTGGTGTATACCAATCATCTGGAGTAAATGTTAGAGAGGTCCGATCCAGAGTAATATCTGTATCTGTGTCCTGATTAATCCTCATCGTCACTGGCCCCGAAGGCAAAGCAACAAGTCTGACCGTAAAACTTCTTATGCCACCCTCTGGAATCTCCAGCGATTTCAGAGCCACGATCCCAGGTACCTCATCATCTATGATAGTTACCATCACTGCCTTAGAGACGCCAGTATAGCCCCCTCCAATGGCAGTCAATGTTACCATCACCAGATCATTCATAAGATCAAGATCATCCACGGCCGACAATGTCACATCCTGCTCCTGATTCCAGTCATCTGGCGTGAAGGTGCGAGTGATGGGCATCACCTCCAGGTCGGCTTCCTGGGGCCAAGTCATCTTTACGGTAACATTGTCTGACGGCTTTGAGGTCAGTGAGATAGGAAATGGTTGCGTCTCTCCCTCTGGCACCGACACGAATTCATCTACATTGATCCCCGCATGACTGCCATCAATAATTTTTATCTCCACTTCAGCAGGATCTCCTGCAATTATTCCAGATGGAGGCGCTCCCAAGATCGCCGAGAAAATTTCATTATCCTCTATAATTGCATCCCGAACGATGGAAATCCGATATGTACCACTTTTTTCACCGGCTTTAATCTCCATCTGTGTCGGAGCTGATGACTGCCAATCTTCCTCATCCGTGGTAACATTGGCTAACGTTAATGGAATCGTTACATTATTGGATAGTTCTTCGTCTAACTCTACCGTTAACGTAACATCCTCACCTTCATCGACTGGATTGGGGGTTGCCGAGATTCGTGCAGTTACATCTTTGGGTGGGGCAACGTCTAGAATGGTTACGACCTGTGAAGTTGGCCGCCCTGTAGCCAGTCCTTCTGGTAAATCACCCAGTGCCACGGTAAAGGTCTCGCTGCCTTCAATAGCTTGATCTTTAAGTATGGAAATCACATAATTCCCACTCAACTTTTTAGCTTCAATCTCCACTTGAACAGGAAGCGATGCCTGATAATCCCTGCTGGCTTCTGCGGTGACATCGGTTAGAATCAATGGAATAATTACATCGGCGTCAAGAGTGCCTCCCAAAGTTGCCTCCACCGTAACTGACTTCCCCTCATCCACCTGCAGGGGATTCACGGACATCGTTACCTCTACTGGTGGCGGTTCCTTATCATTGTCTATAATCGTGATCTTCACTGAGGATGGATTACCATCCTTTATATCCGAGGGCAATTGATCCGTATCAATGGCAACCGTAAATGTCTCATTCCCTTCAACGGTAACATCATTATCGGTAAGAAGGTCTCCCGATCCAGTCAACGCCCCTCTAGGTATCATGATCTTTTCGAGGGGAGCATAATCTCCAGGTTCCGTCGTCCCATGAATATCTTTCAAATTAATCGTCACATCGCCGGACATTACCTCGGACAAGCTTGCCTTTATGGTCACGGCATCGCCTTCAGTAACTGAATTAGAACTTGCCGATAAATTCACCATCACAGGTGCATTATCATTATCATCAATCGCCACCAATACTGCTGTGGAAACATTGTCATAGTTCCCCCCCGTTGCTGTGAGTGTGAGCGTCGCCGAATCATCCACAAAATCAGGATCATGCTTTGCTCCAAGCGTTACTGTCTGAGCCTGACTCCAGTTTGATGTACTAAACGTTAACGTTCTCGGGACTGATGCCGTGGTATCCAGATCTGTGCCTGCATAGCCGGTAATCGCCACCAGGACATCTTGGGATGGCTGCCCTGCAAGCATAACATCAAAGGTGGTGGTTTGCCCTTCCGCAACCGTCACCGTCTGCGGATCTACAACAATTCCTGGCGTATCATCATCCGTGATCGTTACATCAACGGTTCCCGTGTACGAAGATCCCCCCGTTGCTGTGAGTGTGAGCGTCGCCGAATCATCCACAAAATCAGGATCATGCTTTGCTCCAAGCGTTACTGTTTGAGCCTGACTCCAGTTTGATGTACTAAACGTTAACGTTCTCGGGACTGATGCCGTGGTATCCAGATCTGTGCCTGCATAGCCGGTAATCGCCACCAGGACATCTTGGGATGGCTGCCCTGCAAGCGTAACATCAAAGGTGGTGGTTTGCCCTTCCGCAACCATCACCGTCTGTGGATCTACAACAATTCCTGGCGTATCGTCATCCGTGATCGTTACATCAACGGTTCCCGTGTACGAAGATCCCCCCGTTGCTGTGAGTGTGAGCGTCGCCGAATCATCCACAAAATCAGGATCATGCTTTGCTCCAAGCGTTACTGTTTGAGCCTGACTCCAGTTTGATGTACTAAACGTTAACGTTCTCGGGACTGATGCCGTGGTATCCAGATCTGTGCCTGCATAGCCGGTAATCGCCACCAGGACATCTTGGGATGGCTGCCCTGCAAGCATAACATCAAAGGTGGTGGTTTGCCCTTCCGCAACCGTCACCGTCTGCGGATCTACAACAATTCCTGGCGTATCATCATCCGTGATCGTTACATCAACGGTTCCCGTGTACGAAGATCCCCCCGTTGCTGTGAGTGTGAGCGTCGCCGAATCATCCACAAAATCAGGATCATGCTTTGCTCCAAGCGTTACTGTTTGAGCCTGATTCCAGTTTGATGTACTAAACGTTAACGTTCTCGGGACTGATGCCGTGGTATCCAGATCTGTGCCTGCATAGCCGGTAATCGCCACCAGGACATCTTGGGATGGCTGCCCTGCAAGCGTAACATCAAAGGTGGTGGTTTGCCCTTCCGCAACCATCACCGTCTGTGGATCTACAACAATTCCTGGCGTATCGTCATCCGTGATCGTTACATCAACGGTTCCCGTGTACGAAGATCCCCCCGTTGCTGTGAGTGTGAGCGTCGCCGAATCATCCACAAAATCAGGATCATGCTTTGCTCCAAGCGTTACTGTCTGAGCCTGACTCCAGTTTGATGTACTAAACGTTAACGTTCTCGGGACTGATGCCGTGGTATCCAGATCTGTGCCTGCATAGCCGGTAATCGCCACCAGGACATCTTGGGATGGCTGCCCTGCAAGCGTAACATCAAAGGTGGTGGTTTGCCCTTCCGCAACCGTCACCGTCTGTGGATCTACAACAATTCCTGGCGTATCGTCATCCGTGATCGTTACATCAACGGTTCCCGTGTACGAAGATCCCCCCGTTGCTGTGAGTGTGAGCGTCGCCGAATCATCCACAAAATCAGGATCATGCTTTGCTCCAAGCGTTACTGTCTGAGCCTGACTCCAGTTTGATGTACTAAACGTTAACGTTCTCGGGACTGATGCCGTGGTATCCAGATCTGTGCCTGCATAGCCGGTAATCGCCACCAGGACATCTTGGGATGGCTGCCCTGCAAGCATAACATCAAAGGTGGTGGTTTGCCCTTCCGCAACCGTCACCGGCTGAGGTTCCGCAACAATTCCTGGCGTATCATCATCCGTGATCGTTACATCAACGGTTCCCGTGTACGAAGATCCCCCCGTTGCTGTGAGTGTGAGCGTCGCCGAATCATCCACAAAATCAGGATCATGCTTTGCTCCAAGCGTTACTGTCTGAGCCTGACTCCAGTTTGATGTACTAAACGTTAACGTTCTCGGGACTGATGCCGTGGTATCCAGATCTGTGCCTGCATAGCCAGTAATCGCCACCAGGACATCTTGGGATGGCTGCCCTGCAAGCGTAACATCAAAGGTGGTGGTTTGCCCTTCCGCAACCATCACCGTCTGCGGATCTACAACAATTCCTGGCGTATCATCATCCGTGATCGTTACATCAACGGTTCCCGTGTACGAAGATCCCCCCGTTGCTGTGAGTGTGAGCGTCGCCGAATCATCCACAAAATCAGGATCATGCTTTGCTCCAAGCGTTACTGTTTGAGCCTGATTCCAGTTTGATGTACTAAACGTTAACGTTCTCGGGACTGATGCCGTGGTATCCAGATCTGTGCCTGCATAGCCGGTAATCGCCACCAGGACATCTTGGGATGGCTGCCCTGCAAGCGTAACATCAAAGGTGGTGGTTTGCCCTTCCGCAACCATCACCGTCTGTGGATCTACAACAATTCCTGGCGTATCGTCATCCGTGATCGTTACATCAACGGTTCCCGTGTACGAAGATCCCCCCGTTGCTGTGAGTGTGAGCGTCGCCGAATCATCCACAAAATCAGGATCATGCTTTGCTCCAAGCGTTACTGTCTGAGCCTGACTCCAGTTTGATGTACTAAACGTTAACGTTCTCGGGACTGATGCCGTGGTATCCAGATCTGTGCCTGCATAGCCGGTAATCGCCACCAGGACATCTTGGGATGGCTGCCCTGCAAGCATAACATCAAAGGTGGTGGTTTGCCCTTCCGCAACCGTCACCGTCTGCGGATCTACAACAATTCCTGGCGTATCATCATCCGTGATCGTTACATCAACGGTTCCCGTGTACGAAGATCCCCCCGTTGCTGTGAGTGTGAGCGTCGCCGAATCATCCACAAAATCAGGATCATGCTTTGCTCCAAGCGTTACTGTTTGAGCCTGATTCCAGTTTGATGTACTAAACGTTAACGTTCTCGGGACTGATGCCGTGGTATCCAGATCTGTGCCTGCATAGCCGGTAATCGCCACCAGGACATCTTGGGATGGCTGCCCTGCAAGCGTAACATCAAAGGTGGTGGTTTGCCCTTCCGCAACCATCACCGTCTGTGGATCTACAACAATTCCTGGCGTATCGTCATCCGTGATCGTTACATCAACGGTTCCCGTGTACGAAGATCCCCCCGTTGCTGTGAGTGTGAGCGTCGCCGAATCATCCACAAAATCAGGATCATGCTTTGCTCCAAGCGTTACTGTCTGAGCCTGACTCCAGTTTGATGTACTAAACGTTAACGTTCTCGGGACTGATGCCGTGGTATCCAGATCTGTGCCTGCATAGCCGGTAATCGCCACCAGGACATCTTGGGATGGCTGCCCTGCAAGCGTAACATCAAAGGTGGTGGTTTGCCCTTCCGCAACCATCACCGTCTGTGGATCTACAACAATTCCTGGCGTATCGTCATCCGTGATCGTTACATCAACGGTTCCCGTGTACGAAGATCCCCCCGTTGCTGTGAGTGTGAGCGTCGCCGAATCATCCACAAAATCAGGATCATGCTTTGCTCCAAGCGTTACTGTCTGAGCCTGACTCCAGTTTGATGTACTAAACGTTAACGTTCTCGGGACTGATGCCGTGGTATCCAGATCTGTGCCTGCATAGCCGGTAATCGCCACCAGGACATCTTGGGATGGCTGCCCTGCAAGCATAACATCAAAGGTGGTGGTTTGCCCTTCCGCAACCGTCACCGGCTGAGGTTCCGCAACAATTCCTGGCGTATCATCATCCGTGATCGTTACATCAACGGTTCCCGTGTACGAAGATCCCCCCGTTGCTGTGAGTGTGAGCGTCGCCGAATCATCCACAAAATCAGGATCATGCTTTGCTCCAAGCGTTACTGTCTGAGCCTGACTCCAGTTTGATGTACTAAACGTTAACGTTCTCGGGACTGATGCCGTGGTATCCAGATCTGTGCCTGCATAGCCGGTAATCGCCACCAGGACATCTTGGGATGGCTGCCCTGCAAGCGTAACATCAAAGGTGGTGGTTTGCCCTTCCGCAACCATCACCGTCTGCGGATCTACAACAATTCCTGGCGTATCATCATCCGTGATCGTTACATCAACGGTTCCCGTGTACGAAGATCCCCCCGTTGCTGTGAGTGTGAGCGTCGCCGAATCATCCACAAAATCAGGATCATGCTTTGCTCCAAGCGTTACTGTTTGAGCCTGATTCCAGTTTGATGTACTAAACGTTAACGTTCTCGGGACTGATGCCGTGGTATCCAGATCTGTGCCTGCATAGCCGGTAATCGCCACCAGGACGTCTTTGGATGGCTGCCCTGCGAGCGTAACATCAAAGGTGGTGGTTTGCCCTTCCGCAACCGTCACCGTCTGTGGATCTACAACAATATCAAGATTTTTATCCTCAATCGTAATTACGGCCTGCCTCGGCTTTCCAAATCCCAACCATATTGGCAAACTGTACCTATCAATTGAAATTGAAAGGTTTTCTATTCCTTCTGGAACACCATCATCTCTAACCAGAATCGTATAGGCTCCCTTCGATCCATTTGCTGCAATATGGATATTGAAGCCCGGAAACACCAAGTTATCAAAATCATTATTATATGCTGTTGTCGTGCCGCCCTGACTATTGATCGGAATGCTTATCGCATTAGGCTGGGGTTGATCAATTTTCACAGTGACCGTTACCGCTTCACCCTCTAGTACAGTTTCTGAAGATGTTTCTATTGATATCAGTGGTTTACCATCATCTGTAAATCTAAAGTGGAAAGCATCAGAATCTATTCTCCGTGGATTCCTACCATAAAGTTCTACATGAAATCCCAAGTCTCGGACCGTTATTGTTGGACTTCCCGTGTGCGACACCGTAACCGTCTGTCCTGTCCAATTCACCGAACTAAATATCAATTTCTTTGGCTGAATTCCGAGGGTCGTACTATTTCTTTCGTCGTATCCTTGAGTTATTGTTGCTTCAAATACATCACTACCCGGGTTACAATCTAATTCAATCTCAAACTTCTTTTGGAAAGGCTCTGATCGCAGAGCATCAGGAAGGAATTTCAGACTTGATGGAATTACCAATTTTGGGGAACCGTTGCATTCATCTGATGCAGGTTCGTCTCCTCCTAAAGTATTGGGATGCATGGAATTGACAGAGTTAACATCAGATGACCGATTATAAGATTCATCGGTAACCTGGTACGTTATTTTCATGGATGGAGTAAATACATTCTGTCCCTCTGAAATGGTTGTGTCTGCTCGCCCTGCGTAGTCGCCGGTTGGGATGGCTCCATTGGTATATGCCAACGGAGTGATTATGTCACTTGCGAAATTTCTGGCATTTTCCATTCTCTCCCAATTACTCGCTAGTTCTTGAGTGGAATGCAAGGAAATCTTTGCCTCATTGCTCTCCCAAAGATGGTCATTGAATGACATTGGCCGCATCTCAGGGGAGACTGATGTTTGATTATTTGCATAGGATGCTGTAACTATCTCCTTATTTTCCCAATTCATGGGATTGAGAATTGGTAAACTGGTAGCGATGTCCAGATACGTAACGCTACCATGAGCGGACTGGGGAGGCACTTCTACATCACCATGGATTAGTTCCTTATTTAATCGAGCGGTAAAATTCTCTGTATCACCAAACCTTTCGATCGTACGTCCCCTGTGGTTCGCAATTAATTCCAAAGGATACCCCACGTTCAATGTCTCCAGAGACATTTCAATTTGCACAAAACCCTCTTCCTGACTATCTGAACCACTTACAGCAAAGGATACGCAACAGAAAAGCAGTCCCGCAGGAAGGAATGTCCATCTTCGTGCAACAATAAATGATGACAGAGCCGATAACAGCATATGGCGAGGAGTATTTTAGCCCCCCTGAATTTCGCATGTTTCGACTCACTTCGGCAACTTTGCAAGCCTTGTCACATCAAATTCAGAGTGTCTGTCCCCTGATGTATAAGTTCTGTTTGGGTATGATTTTATTGCGCCTATAGAGATGGGCAAAGCCATGGAGCCAAGGATTGCATATCTCCAGTCAGAAGGTTTTTGTTTCAAGTTCAAAAGGATAATCGTAAGCGAATAACCTGTCCTATTCAGATTATTCGCAACGATTACACCATCTCCATCCTCAGAAGTCCTCTTTCTATTTTCTTTTAGAACTTGAAAGGCAGGACTCGTCAAGGATTGAGAACTCAATCCGATATTCAACTGGTTGCGTGGGGCTCGCTCCTGCTCAGGAATAACAGCAGGGACACAGAGCAACGGTAACTCAACCGTGCGTTGAGTTCGTTTTATATTGTAGGGGCCACGGGGTTGTGACCTTGATAGGAAAGGATTTGCTACTTTAGCATCTATTCTTGAATTACAATGTACGGCGAATCTATGCAATCTTCAGGATAAAATCAAGGGGGCTCGCAAAATCGAAAAGTAGCAAATACAATTTATTGAGACTGTTGCACAAAATTCGTAGCTTTTGTACAACAGTCTCCATAAATATTTATGTCGCTGTGTGGAATTACAACTCCTGTTAATCCTACCACTAGTATTCTGTGGCATAAGAAACCAGAAGCCATGATTTTTACCTATGCTTGTACCGGTCAAATCTTCTCGTGTCAAGCAGGCAGATGATGACCTGCATCTAATCCGGTTGTGGTTGCAAGGGAAGAGTGCCCGTTCCCAGGAAGCCTATGTACGCGATGTAGAGCAATTCGTAGACTTTGTAGATCTACCATTAAATGAGGTAAAACTGCAGCATTTCTGGGACTGGGTTGATCATCTGAAAGAAAAAGGAGCATTACCCGCAACTCAAGCCCGTAAACTGGCAGCAGTCAAGAGTCTGTTTAGCTTTGCTCATCGAATTGGATATTTGCCCTTCAATGTGGGAGCAGCTGTCTCCTTGCCTAAGATCCCCGAAAAACTGAGTGAGCGCATTTTAACGGAGGCAGATATCCATCAAATTCTTTCTCAGGCAAGCACACTACGGAATCGCGTGCTACTGAAGCTATTTTATGCATCCGGTGCGCGTGTATCTGAATTGAATCGACTCTACTGGGGTGCCGTGATTGCACGGAATAATAACCGGCAAGGCCAGATTACTCTCCTGGGCAAAGGCAACAAAACGAGAGCGTTAGTCGTCCCTGCCTCAGTCTGGAAGGAATTGATGGAACTCAAATCGGAAACAGAGGCCACCGAATCAAATCAGCCTGTTTTCCGGTCACGCAAAGGTGGACCACTGTCCAGGCAGCAAATCTGGCGAATTGTTCGAAATGCGGCGAAGAGTGCAGGATTTGACCAGAATATATCCCCACATTGGCTCCGACATGCTCACGCATCCCATGCCCTTGATCATGGGGCTCCAGTCCACTTGGTAAAGGAATCTCTGGGACATCAGTCTCTTACGACCACCAGTAAATATGCTCACGCTCGTCCAGACGAATCTTCCTCCAAGTATATCGATATCTGAGCAACTCTGATCAGGAGTAATTCATGGCCAGGGCAAGGAGCTCGTTAGGCCACTCTACCCCGCGCCCCTATCCCTCATCGCCTCCACGAACAACAAGCTTGCCTGTTTTTGTATCAAAGACATGGACTTGGTGGAGATCCAATTCAAGCTGCAATCGCTGTCCAATTCCGAAATCTGAAGTTCCAGCTACACGAGCCATAAATGTAGTGGAAGGTATTTTGCCATATACATATGATTCCGCTCCCAAGTGCTCCTCAAATACAACTTCCGCCTCAATAATACCCTCATCATGGCTGTTTCGGGAATTTGAAACTGGCTTGATGTTCTCCGGGCGAAAGCCAAGCACCACCTGATGATTCGGTTGAGCAGTAGTTGATTCCAGGGGAATCCTAAGATGCAGGTCACGTTTTTCGGAAACGAACTGCCATGTTTGATTGACCACTTCAAGGAATCCATTAACAAAATTCATCCCAGGGCTACCGATGAATCCAGCTACGAATCGATTCTGGGGTTGTTTGTAAAGTGTGACAGGGTCATCAATTTGTTGAATGACTCCCTTATTCATTACAACGATTCGATCCCCCAATGTCATTGCTTCAGTCTGGTCGTGAGTCACGTAGACCATTGTAGCATTTAGCTCCCGGTGCAAGCGAGCCAACTCGGTACGCATTTGAACACGCAACTTTGCGTCCAAATTTGAAAGAGGTTCATCAAATAGAAAGACTTTTGGCTTACGAACTATCGCACGACCGACTGCTACCCGCTGCTGCTGCCCACCAGAAAGCTGTTTGGGTTTACGGTCCAGGATGTCCGTAATTCCTAGAATTTCGGCAGCCTGCCCCACCCGCTGCTTGATTTCAACTTTTGAATATTTTCGGAGCTTTAGGCCAAAAGCCATGTTGTTGAAAACCGTCATATGTGGATATAGTGCATAGTTCTGAAACACCATCGCTACATCTCTATCCTTTGATGGAATGTCATTTACAACTAAGTCATTAATGGATATATATCCACCCGTTACAGATTCCAGGCCTGCCAGCATTCGTAGCGTGGTGCTCTTACCACAACCGGATGGCCCAACCAGCACCATCAATTCACCATCTGCAACAGTAAAATTCACACCATCAACAGCCAGATGGTCATTGTCGTATACTTTTTGAACATTTTCAAAGGTTACACTTGCCATGAATTTTCGAGTAAGAACAGCTACGTTCAGAATATAGTACAAGGCGTTTGCATTTTGCTTATGCTGCTGATCGCCACCACTTAACGAATCTGAGATTCGGCTATGGCACGTTCCAAATCACATGTTACGATTTATGAAGTTGCAGACAAGGCTGGGGTTGCCATTTCTACCGTGTCCCGCGTGCTGAATAATTCTTCCAATGTTGCAGAAGATACCAAGAAACATGTTCTTGAGGTAGTTGATGAGCTAAAATACCTTCCCAATCGTGTTGCACGGTCCTTGGCACAGCAGGGTTCAAGCCTGATAGCAATCGCAACGCCTACGATAACGACTGCCTTTCATAACTCACTATTTAAGGGATTCCGTACAGTCCTTGCTGATGCTGACGAAGATTGTGATTTACTTTTGTTTGATCTCGGTAGTATGAATCCCCTGGAACGATTGCGAAGTAAATTGAAAGGTGGGAAAGTGGATGGCCTGATCTTGGCGGGAATCCCAGTCTCCCCCATCCTTTCGAAAGAATTAAAGGCCTTCAGTGCCCCCGTTATACTGATTGGCCACCATCATACAGAGTTTGACTGTTTTTATTGGGATAATTCCAAAGGGGCTGAGAAGGCTACGACCCATCTATTGAAAAAAGGACATCAACGTATCGGTCTTATACGTGCCTATACAGATGGATATGTTCAACTTGAGCGTATTCGTGGTTACAAAAAGGCACTGAAAAAGTACAAGATGCCCTTTGACAGCGCCCTCGTTCAAAGCGGTATTACGATCAAACATGCCGGATTTAGTGAAGAGCATGGATTTGAAGCAATGAATCAACTCTTGCAGGTTTCTCCACCAATTACAGCGGTTCTGGCATCCAGCGATGTGCAAGCCATCGGTGCGTGGAAGGCAATACGAGATGCAGGCAAGCGCGTGCCGGAGGATATTGCCCTCGTCGGATATGATGACATTAAGACAAGCTACTACCTCGGGTTGAGCAGTATTGATCAACGCATTGAATATACCGGTAGGCTGGCTGCCGAGCGTCTAATTTTTCGCCAGAGAAACCCTTCAGAGTCTAGACGTATCGATCAAGAGATTGTAGCCAAGCTTCGGGTACGAAGGTCCAGTGACTATCTCCAACCATTAGAATAGACATGCATACCAAAGCAATCGAAAACCAACTTGACAAGACATTAACCGGGACAGATTTTACGGATCTGGGCACCAAGTATCGAGGTAAAGTGCGAGATACCTATGACCAAGGAGATCGCTTGATCATGGTGACTACGGATCGAATTTCGGCATTTGATCGAGTTCTTGATCAGACGATTCCATTCAAAGGTCAGGTGCTCAATCAGCTAGCCGCCTACTTCTTTGATGCAACTCGTGACATCATTGCTAATCATATTTTGAGTGTACCAGATCCAAACGTTACCATTGCACGCAAGTGTGATCCGGGAAAACTTGAATTTGTGGTAAGAGGTTACTTGGTTGGACACGCTTGGCGGACCTATCGCAGTGGCAAACGGATACTCTGTGGGAAATCATTGCCTGATGGGTTGAATGAAAACGATAAGCTCCCCAAACCAATCCTCACGCCAACAACCAAGGCACAGGTTGGACACGACGAAGATATCAGCCGTGAAGAGGCAATCAAACAAGGCTTAATCAGTGCAGATACATTTGATCAACTTGAAGAAACCTCGTTAGCACTGTTTCAGAGAGGCACAGACCTTGCAGCTGCTCAAGGATTGATCTTGGTTGACACCAAGTATGAATTTGGCAAAACCCCAAGTGGTGATTGGGTCTTGATTGATGAGGTTCATACCCCGGATTCCTCACGTTATTTCTATCTCGAGCCCTACGAAGAACTCCTTCGGCAAGGAAAACCGCAACAACAACTCTCCAAAGAGTTTGTGCGTGAATGGTTAATGGATCAGGGTTTCCGTGGACAGGAAGGCCAATCGCCCCCCGCCCTTCCTGATGAATTCCGTACTCGGGTATCCGAACGCTACATTGATCTCTTTGAGAAGGTATCGGGAAAACCATTCGCTCCAGATACCCATTCAGAGCCTGAGAGGCGAATCCTGAGTATGCTTAAGAGTTAGGAGGTTCGGGGAGACTGGTCCCCTCTACCCAGATTTTCTGTCCATCAGCGAGGCGCTCCTGTTTCCAGATTGGCACCTGTACTTTAAGTTGATCAATTAAGTAACGACAGGCTTCGAACGCTTCGGGGCGATGCGACGTAGCTATTCCAGTTAGTACGCTGGCTTCAGCGAGTGGCACTTCGCCAAGTCGATGGAGCAGGCACGCGCGATGGATCGGCCAACGATTCACGGCAACATCTAGCAGTCTATGCATCTCTTTGAGTGCCATGGATTCGTAGCCCTCATAGGTTAGAGATAGTGTTTCCTGTCCAGATATCCACTGCCGCGTGGTCCCAATAAAGAGTGTAAGGCCTCCTGCTGCAGGAGTTTGCAGGAATTGGTATGCCTCAGCGATATCAATAGGCTCTCGCGAAAGCTGTACCCATCGTTTGTGTAAATCTTCAGCCACCGCTTACCGGGGTTATGATGGCGATTTCATCACCATCCTGGATGATACTTGAATCCTGGGAGTACCTCTGATTTACCGCCAAGCGCATCACACTCCGATATGGAGCCATCGCAGGATACTGCTCGCACGCCAAATCAAGAAACTCACTTACAGTAATTCCCGGTTGGGTTTCCAGATCAACTGACTCTGCGTATAGCTTTGATCTCAGAACGCTATAGAGTTGAATCTTAAATGATAGCATGAATAAATTCTGATAATTCAACCACCTTTTATCAACGGAACCGAAGCACACGTAGAGGCAGAATTCGTGATGCAGTACGTGCAGGGAAATAAGAAGCCCCCAGACACAATAATAGCGATACGACTGCAACAAACAGGAAATCACTTACATGCATAGAAATAGGTGCTGTATCCATGTAATAAGCCTCTGCGGGTAAGCCAATGATACCATAATGCATTTGTAGTGTACCAAGCCCCCATGCAATAACCAACCCGATTATCGTCCCCAGCCCACCTACAAAAACCCCCAGATGTAAATATAGCCGCCGAATATCACGCTGTGATGCCCCCATACTCGCGAGTATTCCAATCTCCCGGGTTTTTTCTAAAACAATCATTAAGAGTGTGCCCATTACGTTGAATGCAGCGACAAGGATGAGAACGCCAATAACCAATGGAATAATCGCCTCTTGGAGATCAACCCATGCAAAGAGTCCGCGGTAGATCTCAAAAATACTGCGAGCCAAAATTCCCAGACCTAACGATTCTTCAAAAAGCAGTGCTACCGATTGAGCTGCTGTCACATCTTGAAGCATCACATCAAGACGTGATACTTGCTCGGGGGTGTAATCAAGCAGTTGTCGCGCTGTGTTAATGTCTGTAAATACATAGGTCTGATCAAAGTCCATCAAGGCAGTTTCATAAATTCCCGTGATTTCGAACTGCTTGAGACGGGGCCGTGCAGCAAGGAGTGTTTCGGTATCACCTAAGTTTCGCGTAGAGAGTAAGGTCACGCGGTCACCAACTGAAAGGCTAAGGTTCTCAGCAAAGCGGTCGCCAATGACAAGATGTGGGGTTGTGGTTGATGCAAAATCACCTGAACCACTGATAACATTCTCTTGCAGATAAACAGGAAGCCGATCCGTTCCCCATAAACCCACTCCATCAATATCCTGACTGGATCTGCGAAGCAATACAAACTCAGTGACCACTGGCTGAACAGAAACGACCGCGCCGTACCCTTTGATCTCAGTCATGAGCTCAGTGGCCTGATCCAGCGGAGTATGCCGGATGTTCTCAACTTGCACATGAGCACCAAACCCCGTAATCTTGGTTTCAATCTCTTCGCTGAAGCCGCGTACGACCGCGAGGGCGAGGAGCAGCGTTGCAACGCCAAGTGATACCCCCCCAACCGCTATATAGGAGATGAGCCGTAAAAATTTGCTGCCACTCTCTCCACCTTGAGCACCACGCAAATATCGCCAAGCTACAAAAGTCTTAAATGACACGGGATTAAAGGTTGGTTAACTCACTGACCCGATGTTACGAGTATCGCTCAACTTAGATCTGCTCAACAAAGTCACGCGAATATTTAAGAAGCCTGATTAGTATTCAAAAATATTCGGGATATGGCCCTGAGTCCAAGATTTCTATTCCGTCAATGGAAGGGTCGTAGCCTTAATCAATAATTGGAAGTATCGAAAAAAGCCCCAAGGGATTGGCCTCGCTCAGGATCACCATCCTCCGAAGAGGATGGGAGCAAGGCGTACTGCCAAGAGGCGGATATACGCTTGTTTATGGTGTTTCCTCAGAAAGCTTCCATTGATTGTCCATCAGATTACGTACTGATAGATTCGACTGTAAAATTTTGGCCGGGGCCAACCAACACATTTTGTGTCAGACGGGCCAGAAAAGAAACAAAAAGGCCCCACAACATTAACCTCGCCGGTTCACCCTAACAAAACCCATTTCAATGAAAAACAAGAGGGACGAGGTATACGCCGTGGGGCCTAATAATACCAGACAGCGTGTATCCTTATTCGCTAGAGAGGTTCCCGCTCATTATTTCTACTGTCACGAAATTCATAATTAACTAGGATAATCCACCGAAAATATCCCCTGAATTGAAAGTTAACTTGTAATTGCGCTAAGAAACACATCCCGCTCAGCCCCTGAGGCTGTACTTAGCAGAGGAAGTTCGGTGTCTGGCTATACATCCATTCAAGTCTTGGGATATCATACAACTGATAGAGTTTAGGTGGTTGCGATCCTCGGCAAGAAAATAGTCGTTACGTGCTCAGAGAAATCGGGAAAATTTCTAGAACTTGAGGAGTACAAGGGCAGATACCCCTTCTCCATCAAAAACCCCGGCTGAAATCAAATTTGCAGATGAACAATAGTAGACCCGCTATCCCCGAAGCAATTAATGAACCCGTTTTGGACTATGCTCCCGGTTCTCCTGAACGCGCATCCCTTCAGGCTAAGCTGCGTGAACTCAAGCAAAGCGAGGTGGAAATCCCCGCATTTATTAACGGGATCGCCGTGCGCACCGGAGATATTGAAGAAATCAGACCTCCCCACGAATTAAGCCATCTGCTTGGCACAGTTCATAAATGTGGGAGCAAGGAGGTCAACCAGGCCATTGACTCGGCACTTGAAGCCAGGAAACAATGGTCAGAAATGGACTTTACCGATCGGGCAAGCATCTTCCTCAAAGCAGCAGAGCTGCTTGCCGGTCCCTGGAGAGATACACTCAATGCCTCTACAATGCTTGGGCAAAGCAAGAATGCATATCAGGCTGAGATTGATGCGGCATGCGAGCTTATCGACTTCATCCGATTTAATGTCGAATATGCATCTGAAATCTATGAAGAGCAGCCCTATTCCGCCCCAGGGATATGGAATCGCTTGGAGTACCGACCTCTTGAAGGGTTTGTATTTGCCGTGACCCCATTTAACTTTACAGCTATTGCCGGAAACCTGCCTACTGCTCCAGCACTCATGGGCAATACGGTCGTTTGGAAGCCGGCATCCACCTCAGTCTATTCGGCATACTTCACCTATAAATTACTCGAAGATGCCGGTTTACCTCCAGGTGTGATTAACATGGTGCCCGGCTCAGGGCCAATGATTGGAGATCCCGTACTCGCATCTCCGAGCTTTTCTGGACTTCATTTCACCGGCTCAACCGGAACGTTCCAGCATATGTGGCGGACCATTGGGGCCAACATTGCAAACTATGATAACTATCCCCGTATTGTCGGAGAAACAGGCGGCAAAGATTTCATCGTAGCTCACGCGTCTGCAGACCCAGATGTGGTCGCGACAGCAATCGTGCGTGGAGCATTTGAGTATCAGGGACAAAAATGCTCTGCAGCCTCACGCGTCTACTTGCCTAAATCCCGATGGAATGCGACCCGAGAAGCCTTAATCGGGCAATTGGACGAAGTCAAGATGGGATCAGTTGAAGATTTCTCGAACTTTGTTAATGCCGTCATTGACCGAAAGTCCTATCAAAACATCTCAAACTACATTGAGCATGCAAAAAAATCTGCTGATGCAGAAATCATTGCCGGTGGCCAGTACAGCGATGAGGAAGGATATTTCATTGAACCGACCGTCATTGTCGTGACCGATCCGTATTATCGGACGATGTGCGAAGAGATTTTTGGACCTGTTGTGACCATTTATGTCTATGAAGACAGCATTTTTGCAGAAACCCTTGAGCTTGTCGATCAGACTTCACCCTATGCGCTAACCGGTGCCGTCTTTGCCCGAGATCGGCGCGTCATTGTGCAAGCAAGCAATGCACTGCGTAACGCGGCGGGGAATTTTTATATCAATGATAAGCCAACTGGGGCGGTCGTAGGTCAACAGCCATTCGGTGGAGCACGGGCATCCGGCACCAATGACAAAGCGGGAGCACCACAGAATCTGATGCGCTGGGTTTCAGTTCGCACCATGAAAGAAACCTTCAATCCCCCGACCCATTTTGGATACCCGTTCAATCAACCGAACAATTCATGAGTACAGGCGAAGATCGTCCCATCCGAGTTGTTCAGTACGGATTAGGACCCATCGGCCAGGGAGCCGCTAAACTAATCCTGGAAAAAGCAAAGACGGGTCAACTGGAATTGATAGGTGCTATTGACATTGATCCCCAGAAAATAAACAGGACACTGGGATCACTGGTCGATGCTTCCTCTGATGTGATCATATCACCAGACGCAGAGGAAGTCCTTACTGAAACCCAACCCGATGTCGTTGTTCACACTACGAGTTCCTTTATGCCTCAGGTGGAGCAGCAGTTGCTTCAATGCATTCGACATGGTGCATCGATCGTTTCCAGTACGGAAGAACTCCCCTACCCCTTTATCAGACATCCAGGAATTACCCAGAGGATAGACGCTCTTGCCAAAGAATCTGGAGTCACTGTACTCGGTACCGGCGTAAATCCCGGCTATGCCATGGATGTGCTTGCCCTCGTTGCGACCGGTGTTTGTACTCGTGTTCGTTCTGTGACCGTCAGTCGACGTGTAGATGCAGGTCTAAGACGTCGACCCCTTCAGAATAAAGTAGGAGCTGGTATCACAGTTGACGAATTTCGGGAACGCCAGGAAAAAGGCGGATTCGGGCATATTGGCCTGATCGAATCCCTGCGGTTGGTAATGCATGGTCTTGGTTGGCCGATTGAAGTATTTACGGAAAATCTCGAGCCGGTGATTTCTGAGAGAGAAGTCAAGACCCCCTATCTGACCGTACAACTTGGCAGAGTCGCAGGAATTAAGCATACTGCTCAAGCATTCAGAAATGGCAACGTCGCCGTATCGCTGGACTTGCGTATGTATGTGGGGGCAGATCAGCCGGAAGATCGGGTGATCGTAGAGGGAGATCCTCCCATTAACCTGGTGGTCGAGGGTGGTATTTTTGGAGACACGGCAACGGTTGCAGCTCTGGTAAATGCAATTCCGCAGGTACTTAACGCTTCGCCAGGACTACGAACCGTAGCAGATCTCCCTGTTCCCAGATGCTTTTTACCTGAGATATAGTTTCGTCAGGCCTTGGAGAAATCACAGCCGGTTCTACGAGTTGATCATCTCAGGATAGCTGACACGCACATGACGGATGGCCATAAGCTGATCCTGTAATACCTTTTTGATGAGCGGGATGTCCCGGAATGTCAAGCCAGTCTCGTCCAATTGGCCACTGGTGACCTTATGGGTGATCAGGCGGTCAACCAATTCCTCAAGTTTCTCGGCGGTTACATCCTGCATCGTTCGACTCGCCGCCTCTACGGTATCGGTTAACAACAGGATACCAGCTTCCTTTGACTGTGGCCGCGGTCCTGGATACCTAAATACAGAATCCTCTGGGGCAGTTCCGCTGGTTTTGCTCTGTTCGACTGCTCTCCGGAAAAAATATTCCGTCCGCGTATTACCGTGATGTGAAGCAATAAGATGTAATACTTTAGAGGGCAAGCGATAGCGTTCTCCCAGTTCAGTGCCTTTGGTCACATGGCTGATGATAATTTGAGCACTTTCTTCCGGCAGTAAATTATCATGGGGATTAACGCCACCCGCCTGATTTTCAATGAAGTATTCAGGAGAAGAAAGTTTACCCACATCGTGATATAATGCCCCAACTCGGGTGAGGAGTGTATTCGCCCCTACTGCATCGGCTACGGATCCCGCAAGGCTGGACACTTGAATGGAGTGATTGAGCGTACCAGGCGCTCGTCGCATCAACTCCCGAAGCAGAGGGTGATTCGTGTCAGAGAGTTCCAGGAGACGCAAATCGGTGGTAATATCAAATATGCGTTCGAGTACCCAAACGAAAGGATAGGCGGTAACCAGCAAAAATGAGCCAACCCCCGCAAACAACAGGTGCTCCCAAATTGATGACCAAACAATCCCTTCGTAAAGCCATACCGTAGCAAAAGCAAGTGCGTATCCTACAAACGCAAAAGCAGCTGTGAGGAAAAGCTGCCCCCGATTACGCAAACTCCTGGCACTAAATGCCACAAACGCTCCCCCGATAAGCGTCGCCCAAGTGTAGGTAAAATCTGAATGCAATAAAAACCCTCCGACGATCGCGAGAGCGAGTGTGCCTAAAAGTGCCAGACGCGAGTCAAAAATTACCGTTAATAGCACCGATACAATTACAACCGGCACTGCATACATGAATTCCGGCGGCGCAAGCCGAATCACTGCACCAAACGTGATCACGGTGCCAGCATAAAGCAGAGACAGGAGAATCATAGATTTATTGCTGGAGTAGATACTTGGCCGGGCATTTCTCAAAAAGAGTGCAAAAATCCCGATCATGGTTAACGCCAACAATATCTGTCCAAGAAACTGTAATCGCTCCTGGCGTTTCGGTAATTCACTACCACGTTCCCGTTCTAGAGAATCCAGTTTTTGTTTAATCTCTGGGGTGATGAGCTCCCCATTGCGCACAATTTCCTCCCCTTCTGCAACCATGCCACGTACAGGGATAATTTGAGCCTCTGCTTCTGTTTTCCTCAATTCCGTTGGGATGGATTGATAGATCAATGAAGGAGTAAAGACAGATTCAATAAATTGAGCGATTGCGGTAGAGGTGAGTGGAGAATCTTCTGGAAGTACGGTTTCTTCAAGCCATACTTGAATGCGCTCGCGAGCTGCATTCTGACCCACCACTTCTGTTGTAGGTCTTCGACTAAACGTCTGTTCAAGTGTATCCCGTACGGTCAGATATGGTGCACGGATCGAATCTATCTGGACATCGAGAACTCCTTGAAGTTGCAACCGCTGGCTCCGGCTTGCAATTGCGTTCAGGATACGCTCGAAAAGAGGCGGGTTTACCGGGGCCAACCTGGTCGCTGTTGGCATATCTGGACTACGTAATGCATAATCCCATCCCAGCAGGCGCCATACCGGATCACTAAGCCGAATGGGAACCTGAAGACGTAACTCCATGAATCGGAGAGAGTCCCTAATCGTGCTTTCCGATAAGTTTACCAATTCCGGATCGTTTCCAGCTGCAATCGTATCTCTCCTCGCCCTCACCAGATAATCCGTGTACGCGTCAAAAGCAGTATCCAGCAATGCTGAAATCGAATCGACTGCTATGCGTGTTTGCTGTCTGGCGTCTGGAAAGGTATAAAATATCGGCTCAACCAAATCCCGTACACGCTGCCTCTCCGCCTGCAATGAGTCCGTGGACTTATAGATGGGAAATTCGGACTCAGCGACCAAGGTTTCTTTCTGCCACCGATCCCCTACCGAAAATGAAGTTTCTGTTCGAATGCCCTGCTTAAAGGCTAGCGTGGTCAGGATAACCAGTACTATGAACAGGCCAAGCTTTATGTTAACGAGCTTTCGAAGGGCCGCAAGAAGATGTCGAATATCAAATTTCTGTGATACGCTCATGACGATCCGTAATTCGTGTATCTATTGCGAAGCGACAGAAGGAATCCCACAAATATGCACAATGCACTCCCAATCAATGTGTACCATGGCCAGGCGATTTGGCGCAGCCCTGAAGCTTCAATCATTGACTCTGTTGGGTTAAAAACGAAGATCCATCCCTGTTCCGGACTGTACCACACCCCAAAAATAACCAGTACCATAGTTACAATCGTAAGAGAAAATGCAATCACAGCATCCCATTCCCGTGCCTCTTTGACAATAATTCCAAGAAGGAATCCCCCCAGAAGCCCGCCATATGTGAATGAAGCGATGGCCAAGCCAAGTTCAACGACTGGATTCTCGGTATTCTCAAACAGGCTCGCGAATACAATAAACAGACCAGCCCAAAACAAAGTCAAGGCTCTTGAGAACAATAATCTTCGAGCTTCACTAATCGACTTCTTGACAAATCGCTCGATGAGATCTAGCATGGAAGACGAAGCCAGCGAATTCAGTGAAGAGGACAGTGTACTCATGGCTGCAGCCAAAATTCCGGCTAGAAGTAACCCTGATATGCCCGCAGGCAACCCTTCAATGATATAGCGTGGGAACACCTCATCCCCGCGGCTTAAGCCCAATTCTTGGGGACTTACCCCACCATAATGAACCCAGAGCAGCACACCTACAATCAGGAAAAGTGCAAACTGCATGGCAACTAAAACTGCGCTCCCGACAAGTGCCCGCTGGCTGTCCTTGAGGTTTCTGCAGGTGAGTAGCCGTTGAACGATGAGCTGATCCGTACCATGAGATGCCATCGAGAATATACCTCCCCCAATCACGGCGGTCAAAGCAACATATGGTTGGGTAATCCAATCAGTGAATGAGCCTTCCAGTCCCAGATCAATGACGGTGAACTTGCCCTCCTGTGCAGCTATTTGAAACCAGTTTTCTGGTAAGCCATTGACCAGAAGAATAGCGCAGAGCAGCCCTCCCAAAAGATAGAGTGCCATCTGTACCACATCAATCCAGATCACGGCCCGAATGCCCCCCACCATGGTATAAATGGCCGTGATGACACCAAGTAGAAGGATGATCTGGCCATAGGAAATAGGCGCTCCCATAAAGCTCATTCCGGCAGAATCTGCAATCACTTTGATCGGGATGGCCGTTGCAAATAGCCGCACACCATCTGCCAATAGCCTTGTAACCATGAAGGTGACCGATGCCGTTGAGCGCATACGGTCTCCAAAGCGTTTACCCAGGTACGCATAGGCCGTATTCATCTCTCCCTTAAAGTAACGCGGCAAAAAAAGCAGGCTGACCGCAATACGTCCTACAAGGTACCCACCTGTGAGTTGAAGAAACGTCATGGTCCCTCCATAGGCAACGGCAGGGACACCGATGATAGTTAATGTACTGGTTTCAGTTGCTACGACTGAAAAACAAACTGCCCACCAAGGGAGATCTCGCCCCCCTAAAAAATAGTCATCCGTTGAGCGCTGCCGCCCACCCAGTCGGATGCCGAGAATCGCGATACCAACCAAGTAGACTGCAATTACAATAAAGTCGAATATCGAAAGCATCTGGGGCTACTTAATCCCTAACTTCTTACTCATTTCCTCAAGTGGGACTCCTTTCGTTTCTGGCATTACAAAAATAACCCACAGTAACTGCCCGATCATGCATAGTGCATAAAATGCAAAAATATTTGCACCAGATATTTCGGCAATCATCGGGAACGTTAGGGAAATGACTGCGGCCATAATCCAGTGTACAAAGCTGCCGAGACTTTGTCCGCGAGCCCGAATGCTATTGGGGAAAATTTCACCAATGAATACCCAGATCACAGCACCCTGTCCAAATGCATGCGATGCGATAAATACAATGAGACTTGCCAGTACAACAGGGCCTGTCGTGTCAGTGTAGAAGGCAACGGCAGTGGCTCCCAGGCTCAAAATATACCCGATTGAACCCACCAACATGAGCTTCTTGCGTCCAAGCTTGTCAATGACCATAAGAGCAGCAGCAGTCATAACCAGATTTACTCCACCGATGATCACAGATTGTAGGAGCGCAGACGTACCGGATGCCCCGGCCATTTCAAAGATCCTGCGAGTATAGTAGATGAGCGCATTGATTCCAGAAAGCTGGTTGAATGCAGCGATGGCTACCGCAAGAAGAATTGGCTTGAGGTACTTGCGCTGGAAGAATTTTTCCGTCAGATGGTCACGTGCCTCTACAAGCGATGAACGGATCGCATTGAGTTCTTTTGTAACATCAAACCCACTTCCCCCTATATCTAGTAACACGCCCTCCGCCTCATCATCGCGTCCCTGTGCCACAAGCCATCTCGGACTTCTGGGGTTTGTGAAGAGCAGCAGCGTGAAGGCAAGTGCAGGAATAGCTTCTACTCCAAACATCCAGCGCCACTCAGCACTCCCCAATGCAAAAGATGCAATAATATAATTGGACAGGTACGCAACCAGGATCCCCAGTACAATATTGAGTTGCACCATTGCTACGAGTCGCCCCCGCATATGGGCCGGGGCAATTTCAGCTACATACATGGGGGCAACTACCGATGCCCCACCAACGCCTAATCCTCCAAGCAGGCGAAAGAGCGTAAACGATTCCGCATTCCACGCCACCGCACTCCCGAGCGCCGACACCAAATAGAGAAGCCCCATGACCATCAACATTGGCCGGCGTCCATAGCGATCAGCGGGTTTCGCAAAGGCCAGGGATCCGATGATCGTCCCTACCAGTGCACTGGCGACAAGTGCACCATGCCAGAAGGCAGGTGTACCAAAAATAGAGCTTAGATACTGATACGTCGGATCGTATAAATTTCGAAGAGTACCCTCCGCTCCTGAGATTACAGCTGTATCAAAACCAAATAGTAAGCCGCCGAGCGCAGCAACAATGGAGGCCCAAATTACGCGAGTCATTCGTATTTACGGTTGTGAATTTTTCCCAAATTGCGTCAATCCGGGCAGAATACCAAATTGAATGATCAAAAAGATAAATCTCGCCGCAATAAAGCAGGCATGTAGTTGGGGAAGAGTCTCCGTTTAATATTAAGAAAAGAGGAAATCTTGCCTACTTCGGGCTAACCTCATCACATATGATAAAAATCGATCCTTTAAATGACCATATGTTTTATAGGATTTTTTGTTTTCAGGACGGACACGATCTGCGAGATACAATAACGACACTGATGATTGCTGCCATCCTATAAAACTCAGTATTGCGGTCCTCTTTCCTGCTTTAGAGATGCTGATACTCGATTGTCCGCTGATCTACGGGCTTGCCTCTATGTGATTCCAGTGCTGTAAATGCAGACAACCTGTAACATATAGCTTAACCGGGTGAGTCCAGCAAAACATATGTTCGATGCTAAGACGCGGTACTGGTTATATGTTGCCGGATAGAATGCCGTGTACCCCATTCCTCCACATCAGTATCCATCCAAAGATTTTGGCTGGATACTGAATTTGGTGTAAAAATCGGTAGCGTGCTCTATGGATGAATTCACTCGTGCTTATACCTTCGTTGGTGCTCTCATTTGACGATAAACACAAGCAGGTCGGATTATTCGTGCATTATCGCCTGCCCTATCGTATATTTCTACTCCATCTCGTTGGCATACTGATGAGGCACTACCCAATTCTAACTATACTTCTGGCAGTGCTGCTCTGGGGCTGTATAACGACTCCCTTGGGAGTAACGGTTACCTCTCGGGCTCCCAAGGATTCAACCTCTTCTGGACCTGTTCAGGTGAAACGGGCGTGGGTTTTTGTGGAGGGATCGCGACAAGGGACTACACCCGCGACCGTTCGTATCCGCCGTAGCTACGAAATCACGAACGTTTCCTTGCGTGTAGGGCAGGATTTTGATGAGGTCCGCAGATACGAATTGGAGAGAAGCGTAACGTCTAACCGGATTATGCAGGATTACACTTTCCGGGGTACCAATGATGGTGGATTTCTCACCTTTAACTCTACAGAATTATCGCGTGACAGTAAAGGGCGATTCATTGTCCCCTACTATCAAGGCCCCATTCAAATCCTTGATCACGAATACGATTTAGTCTTGATTGTGACCCAGTAGCGTGAGTGCCCGACCGTACGTGCTTCAAGAAACCAACTGGAAATCAGTTAAGGAAACCAACTTCCGGGTTGCCGTGCTCCCCTGGGGAGCTACGGAAGCACATAATACCCACCTTCCCTACGGCACGGATAATATGCAACTGGACCGAATTGCAGCAGATGCCTGTGCGTTTGCGTGGGAACAAGGTGTAAGGGTCGTTGCGTTGCCAACCGTCCCCTTCGGAGTCAATACAGGGCAACCAGACATAAAGCTGGACTTGAATATGATGCCCAGTACACAGTTGGCATTGATGGGGGATATTGCTCGCGTTCTTGAACAACAAGAGATCCCGAAGCTTGTGATTCTGAACGGGCATGGCGGAAATGATTTTCGCCAGATGATTCGTGAAGTAGGATTTCACTATCCCAAGCTCTTCCTCTGTGAAGTGAACTGGTTTAAGGCCCTTGATACAACATCCTACTTCAAAAATCCCGGCGACCACGCAGGAGAACTTGAAACAAGCCTCATGCTTGAGATCGCTCCCGAACTTGTACTTCCTCTTGATGAGGCAGGAGACGGGAATGTGCGTTCATGGAAAATCCCTGAATTCCATGAAGGATGGGCTTGGGCGGAGCGGCGCTGGAGCGAAGTGACAAATGATACAGGCGCTGGAGATCCCCAAGGAGCGTCAAGCGCTCAGGGAAAGCGGTTTCTTGATGCGCTGGCCCAAAAACTAGGCACATTTCTGGTCAAATTAGCCTCGATCGATAATACCGATCTTTATGAATAACACTCTAGTTAAACTGAAACCACATTTAAGTCGCTTACACTTATGATTCAAGCCATACGCATACTGTGCTGCATATTCATCTTCACAGTGCCACTACTTGCTCATGCACAAGATCAGGCCGGTGCTTACCTGCTGGATATTGATAACTTGCTGATGCAGGCTCGTACAGCCAGTCAGAGCGCCGTAGACGCTACAGAAATTCAAGAGATCAAAGCCCAGGCCGAAATAGTCACGGAAACAATCTGGGGCTCGCCTTCCGGTTTACTCACTCAAACCGGTGCCGCCGCAACCCATGGCTGGAAAACAAGATGGCAAACCGATGGGACTGAATTTGATGAGGCGCATTCCGAGCGTCACGGCTCCAATCCGCCACTAGTCGCAGATCCCGAAGAACTGGGGATGATGGGACGAGGACGTGCGGCCATTGAGTTGCTTTCTGATTTAGAAAATGAAGCGCATGCAGATCATGTCACGGCTTCCCTAAGTAATGTGATTGGATGGATGCGTCTCAGCGATGGTGTAACTAAAGGAGAACGCCAGCCACGTATTGATCTCACTCATGTCTGGGATGCCCCTTCCCGCTTCTGGAATACAAGTGCAGATACCGGTTGGCTCCTGGAAGCCTACGCTCAGGCACTCAATATCCTCAAGACAGATTACGAGGGCAATCTTGCCATGGCTCGCGAGCATGCAAGTGCAATGGTAAGCCTTTTAGAGAGGTGCAGGACGGGGCAAGATGAGAATGGAGATGGGACCGTGGCGCCAGTCATGATGGAGGGTGGAATTGATACAGCGATTCAACATGCAGGATATTTGGGAATTATTGATAAATAAGGACTATGAAAAGCATAATTACTGGCATTCTACGCACGACATGTATTGGGCTCCTGATTGCACTGGGAAGTATTCTGCCTGCCCGGGCGCAATGGCAAACTCTCTTTGATGGCTCAACACTTGAAGGATGGTATCAGGCCGGACCAGGAGAGTTTACGCTGGAAACGGACGGGTCTATGGTCAGCAGAGGTGGGATGGGACTCTTCTATTACAAGAACGAGTCATTCCGTGATTTCGAATTAGAACTCGAGTGGATGGCGAACAAGCACAATGCAAATAGCGGTGTGTTTGTGCGATTCCCCGAGACCGATGATCCATGGGTTGCAGTCAACGAAGGGTATGAGATTCAGATTGATGACAGCCGGGATCCCGACCACAAAACTGGAAGTATTTTTTCAATCAGCAAGGCATTTCGATCAAATGCACGCTCCGCTGGAGAATGGAATGACTTTCGCATTCGTGTCACTGGACAGAGATATGAGGTGTGGCATAACGGTGCAAAGGTCAATGATTACATGGGTAATCGGGGCCGGGAGGGGTTTGTTGGATTCCAGAATCATGACGACAGTTCCCATGTAGCTTTTAAAAATGTACGTATTCGCCCTATCGAGAAAGGTGGTTATGAATCTCTTGCTGAAATGATGGCGACCTCAGAAACACGTGAGGAGATTCGTGTACTCATGCTGACCGCATCACAGGGCTTTCGGCATGGAGCCGCAATTGAGGCGCAGAAAGAAGCCATGCTCGCACTGAGTCAAACGACGGAGCTTCGTGTGGATACGACGGAGGATGTCAATATGCTGAATCCAGAGAGCCTTGCTGATTATGATGTTCTTTTTCTGGCAAATTCAACCCTGCGGCTCCCCCGCCCTGAAGGAGCCCCCTCTCCAGAACCCGCAGAAGAGATGCTAGAAGGGACATTGGCCAATTACAATATCACGATGATGGTGCCGGATAACAGAATCGAGGGAAAGGTTGCCATCAGTGAAACCTCCGATTCGCTTACAGGGATGGTGAAATTCAACCTGTTTCCTAATCCAGCACCCTTAATGGATATCCGGCTGAGTATTGATTCTCTGGGATTTTTATGGGATACCGGCGGAATGGGTATCGGGCAGATGATGCTTGGATTTGAGGGGGACTCGCTGCGCGGGATGATGGTCTTGGGAGAAATGCAAATCCCGGTTATCGGAGCCGAAAGCGAGCCTCCACCAGTAAGCTACGCGGTCACGATCACAACCCCACAGGCCCCGATGGATGCCCTGCTGACTCTGGAAGGGAGTTCAAGTGTCTTCGCCTTCCCAGAAGGAGAAGTGCCGATCCAGGACCTGGAGCTTCACGAAGATTCTGTTCAATTCCACTTTAACATCCCTGAATTTGGCGATTTCTATGCGACCGGAACCATTGAAGGTGATGATATCCAGGGGACGATTACAGGTGGATTTGGTGCAATGCCCTTTTCCGGCTCCAGCACCCAAGGGGATGAACCGGAATTTGAGGGGGAGACACTAGATCCTAGTAATGTTGATGCAATCATGGCATTTCTTGAGCAAGGTAAGGGAATCACCGTTGCTCATGCGGGACTCGATGCACTTTATCATTCCGAGGAATATCGTGAGATGGTAGGCGGTGGGCTTTTTGATAGCCATCCATGGACGCACAGCGTTCGCGTTTCTGTAGAAAACTCAGATACCCCAGCAACGCGTCATCTAGGTGATGATTTTTGGGTTCATGAAGAAATCTATGTACTGGACGTCAACCCCCGTTGGAATTCTAAAGTTTTACTGTCGTTAGACACAGAAACCGTTGAACTAACCGAATCCGTGGCAGGCTCGGAACGGAATGACTATCCACTGAGCTGGATACGTACACATAACAACGGACGGGTATTTGTAACCGCACTCGGACATTTTGCGGATACATGGAAGACTCCAGCATTTCTGGAACACGTTGTACAGGGTTTGCGCATGGCTGCAGGCCGTACAGAAACAGATTTTTCCGGACATCGAGTCAAAGAAGTGATCGCAGATAATGTCTGGCCCGATGATATCGCTGTAGACGAACAAGGAGATGTCTGGATTGCCGAACTGCGTGGAAAGATTCATCACTATGATGCGGAAACAGACGAAGTAACTCAGATTGCACACTTGCAGACTACAGACCCAACGAACGTAGAGCACGGCTTGCTTGGAATTGAAGTAGATCCTGAGTTTTACGAAGGTTCGCCCTACGTCTACCTGTACTACACGGAGCCGCATACTTTTATCAATACGCTTTCACGGTTAACCTATGCAGATGGGGCCCTTGATCTTGAATCTGAGCATGTCCTCCTGCGGGTTCCTACCGAACCTCAATGTTGTCACCAGGCAGGTGACATTGAATGGGGCCCCGATTCGACGCTCTATCTCTCAACCGGTGATACAGGGATGTCTGAAGTACGCCCAGGATGGAAGATGTCCGAAGAACAATTGTCTACATTCATGAGCACGCATGCTCTCAAGGACTATCATTGGGCACGTTTGGTCGATTCGGAACGTTCTGCACAAAACTTGCAGGACCTGCGAGGGAAGATTCTTCGAATCAATCGGGATGGTACAATTCCACATGACAATCCATTTTTTGGCGAGCCGGGAGTACGCTGGGAGATCTATGCCTATGGCCTCCGTAATCCATATCGATTTAAAGTAGATCCTCAAACCAGTGCGCTATATATCGGTGTCGTGGGCCCGGATGCCTCCTTTGATTATGACGAATACAATATTTCCTTAAACGGCGGCGAGAATTTCGGATGGCCCCGAACCCTCGGGAAGTTATTCTACAATGAATGGACACCGGAATTGATACCTGATTTTGTCCCCCCATTCTGGGAGTACGACTATGAACACGGGGGACGCTCGGCCACGATTGGACCTATTTATCGCTCTGACGGTCCATACACATTTGGCCCAGTCCTGAATAACCAGATCTTTGTGTTTGACTGGGCAAGACGCTGGATTAAGTATGGGGAGCTCGTAGATGGAACATTTGAGAGTGATCAGGAAGAAGATGTACGTCAGAACGTTCCAGATATTCAAATCCCAGCAAAGCGGCTGATCAATATCAGGATGTTCGATACACTTAGGGATACGGCTCCGATTTCTATGGAGATCGGACCGGATGGGAGTATTTATGTGGCTGAATTTGACGGTTTCTGGGATCCTGGACCAAATTCCAAAGTGACAAGGTATCGTTGGATTCAAAATACCTCTACACCACAGGATCAATCAGATAACTAAATCAGATTGAGGAGAATCCGATGCTTTTATTCGCCCGTTTGCGGACCAAGGGGCATCCATATGATTGCTTTGAAGCTCAAATTACAGTCAGGCAAGAGTATCAGGGGATCAACTATACGCCGTGGCCCTAGTTAATGAAGATTCCCAAATTCACCTGGAATACTGAAACCAGTAGATTGAATCCAATGGTTTTTCGACCAGCCATAGGCTGTATGTCTGGCATGCTCGTAGTTATGCTTTCGCTTGTGCTACCCAGTAGTACGATAGCTCAGACTGCGTCAGCAAACGGAGAGGCACTTTACCTAACGCGGTGCGGCTCTTGCCATCAAGCGGATGGTGAAGGGATAATCGGAGTCTTCCCTCCGTTGAATAAAATTGATTGGGTGACCGATGATAAAGGACGCCTCATACGAATTGTCCTGGACGGTGTCATGGGAGAAATGCCGGTGGGAAATACGGTCTACAGTGGAGCAATGCCGCCATGGAAAACATTTCTGAATGATCAGGAAATGGCCGCACTGCTCACCTATATTCGCACTGCTTGGGACAATGATGCCTCTACTGTCACTGAAAATGAAGTCATGCTCGTACGTAAGGCTACAAGTGACAGAACACAGGCTTGGACTGCCGAAGAGTTAGCCAATGAAGCCAACCAGGGCATCCCTGGATCCTTCAGCTTTTTCCTCTCTCCAAGCGATACGACAGGATCAAACTAAATCAATCCCTACTCGAATGCGCTATCTATTTTGGACACCACTACTGTTGACGATATGCCTCGTCTCAAATGCCTCAAGCCAAGAACTGATCGGGTCAGTTGAGGTGCTGGATGAAGCTCTGACCGATTTAGTCTCTGCAGATGCGCAATTAGAAGTTCTAGCCGAGGGGTTCGCCTGGTCGGAGGGCCCAGTTTGGGTTAGCGACGGGGAGTTCTTGCTGTTCTCTGATGTCTGGACCAATCAAATTTATCAGTGGAAGGAGAACGATAAAGCACGAATTTTCTTAGAGCCATCAGGCTACACGGGACCACCTATGGAAGGTCGTGTCGGCGGATCAAACGGCCTCACACTGGACTCTGAAGGCCGACTGGTGATGGTTCACCACAGTGACCGTCGCATTGCAAGATTGAGTGGATCTTTGTCAGATCCACAGCCTGTATATGATACCATTACTGACCGGTACGAAGGCAAAAGGTACAACAGCCCGAACGATTTGGTCTACCACTCTAATGGAACACTATATTTCACAGATCCACCTTATGGACAAGATCAGGAACTTGATTTTCAAGGCGTATACAGTGTCACCTCCGATGGCATCGTTACATTATTGGAATCAGGAATGAGTCGGCCAAATGGACTGGCCTTCGCACCGGACGAAAGCATTCTCTATGTCGCCAACTCAGATCCCGATCATCCCGTCCTTATGGCATACGATGTTATGCCCGATGGGACTCTAGCCAATGGGCGTGTATTCTTCGATGCCAGTAGTCTAGTTGAAAAAGGATTGGCAGGAAATCTTGACGGATTAAAGGTAGACCAGAGCGGTAATTTATTCGCAACGGGCCCTGGAGGGATACTTCTGATTAGCCCCCAAGGGATTCATCTAGGTACAATCAACACGATGCAGCGAACAGCCAATTGTGCTTTCGGAAACGATGGGAGCACACTGTACATTACCGCAGGGAGTTCTCTTTTACGAATTCCATTACTGACTAAAGGAGATATTCTATAATTCCGTTCAGCAGGACCTGATGCTCCAGCTATGGCGTGAATACAGTTCTTGTCCGGCCCATTTAATAGAGCTTCATTGTCTATATCTCAGAAACATCCATCCCTCTAATTGAGCAAACTCTACCGATCCCTATACTACATCGCCCCCTATCGTATTCGAGTCACCCGGGCTCAATAATATGATTCGAGAATGGCGTCGTATTTTAGCTAGAGTCAGCTCGTAGAAAAATGCGTGTCGACCCGAGCACTTAATTACTCTCTACTAAACAGGATTGAGGTATACCTAATGCGTTACTTGCCCTTCATTATACTGCTATTCATGGCGTATCGGCCATTTTCTCAGAATATTGCCTATGGAGCTGATTCTATTCAAGAGATGGCTTCTAATCAACTCATCGGATCAGTTGAGGTGCTGGATGAAGCACTGACCGATTTAGTTTCTGCGGACGCACAATTAGAAGTTCTAGCCGAGGGATTCGTTTGGTCAGAGGGGCCGGTTTGGGTTCGTGATGGAGAGTTTTTACTCTTTTCCGATGTACCGACAAATCAAATCTATCACTGGAGCGAGGGGAATGATGCCCGTATATTCCTTGAACCGTCGGGCTATACCGGTTCTGAAGAAAGAGGGGGCTCTCTTGGATCAAATGGACTCACTCTGGATTCTGATGGAAACCTGATAATCACCCAACATGGTGATCGCCGTATTGCACGGTTAGGTGCACCTCTTTCAGACCCTGAGCCGGTGTACGACACGATTGTTGATCGGTACGAGGGAGCCCGATACAACAGCCCGAACGATTTGGTCTACCACTCAAACGGGACACTTTACTTTACTGACCCACCCTATGGACTTGAGCTTCGGATGAATGATCCATCCAAAGAGCTGGATTTTCACGGTGTATATAGTGCTATGCCGGACGGAACTGTTACGCTTCTTGAATCAGGACTCAGCCGACCAAATGGATTAGCCTTTTCGCCAGACGAGAAAACACTGTATGTCGCGAACTCAGACCCAGAAAAAGCGATCTGGATGGCTTACGATGTCTTGCCAGATGGAGGAATCGATAATGGACGAGTCTTTTTTGATGCGACCAGCCTTGCCGAAGAGGGGCTTCCCGGATTACCCGATGGCTTAAAAGTAGACCTGGCTGGGAATCTATTTGCAACAGGACCAGGTGGAGTCTTAGTGTTCAGCCCAGAGGGAGTCCACCTTGGTACAATCAATACAACTCAGGCGACAGCCAACTGCGCCTTTGGAGATGATGGGAAGGTCCTTTATATCACCGCAGACGGGTATTTATTGCGCATTCCCCTACTTACCGAGGGTGCGATTCTCTGAAAGTGACTGCACTGCGGATAGCCGTAGCTTCCACCTTAGAATTGTGCAGTGCTTTCGGACATGAGATCTGATGACCAGCTGGCAGCAACTTTTTCGCTGTTCGTATTCATTACGCCAGGAGGTAAATAGGCTATTGTAGCTCCCTCGGCCATATTATTTGACATGGACGGAGTCCTTGTTGATTCCGAACCTCTGCATGAAAAAGCACAGGACATCGTCTGTAGGAAATTTGGTATAGACGTCCCCAAGACTGTAAATCCTATGTTCAAGGGGTGGACAGAAGATCGAGTCTATGAATACATTGCTGAACATTTTGGTACCGGTTCTACCACAGTTGAAAATCTTGTTAAAGCGAAACATCTAGCTTTTGCAAACCTGTCGGATGAACTCCAACTGATGCCGGGGGCTCTGAGCCTTGTTCAACTCCTGCATGAGCAGGATATGCCCCTAGGCTTGGTAACTTCTGCTACAAAAGCTGATCAGGAAAGGGCATTTACCAAATTTAGACTGGCGCCCTATTTTTCGTCAGTGACAACGATTGAAGATGTCCGTCTGCCAAAGCCGGATCCTCAACCGTATCTGATCACTGCTACCCGTTTGAGGGTACCTGCCGAGGAATGCATTGTGATTGAAGATTCGAAGTACGGAGTCCTGAGTGGACTACGAGCGGGATGTCATGTACTGGGGCTAACGACTACATTCCCCTATCAAGCCCTGCAGGATGCTGGGGCACACGCTGTTTTTCAGTCCATCGCAGAGATTGAAGCATACCTTAGAGCCCTTCTCTCTCCAACAAGTTATGAAGCCCAATCCATTTGAGGTCGTTGCACAAACCATCATCTACCCTGACTGGAATGGAACAGCTCAAAATTAAACCGAATGAGTCAATGTGGCGCATCAACATCTCTTTTCTAGTCATCGCTTTATGCGGTTGCACTTCCAATCAAAATCCGACAGGTAGCGAAGATTCCTATACAGACTGGTCAGTGTATCTAGGTGATGCTACGAGTAGTCACTACTCTACCCTTGACCAGATCAATCAGGATAATGTAGCTGAACTCACATTGGCCTGGATCTACAACTCTGGTGATGCCGACAGCACAGGCCGCACTCAAATGCAGTGCAACCCCATTATCGTGGACTCAATCCTATATGCCACTTCACCAGGATTGAAGGCCCTCGCTTTGAATGCAACAACTGGAGAGGAAATGTGGCGTTTTGATCCGTTTGAGGCAGGTGCAGTAGCGGAAGGTCCTGGGATTAATCGGGGTGTAACCTATTGGCAAGGGAGTAACCAACATGAACCCCGCATTCTCTATTCCGCCGGATCCAGATTATTCGCATTGAACGCATTTACCGGAGAGCCAATTCAATCATTTGGTGAAGCGGGATCGGTTGATTTGCGCAAAGATCTTGGGCGTGATGTAACCGGCTTGGCTGTATCCGCGCGCACTCCAGGAATCATTTATCAACATCTATTAATTCAGGGGACCTCCCTATCGGAGGGAATCCGCTCTGCACCCGGCCATATTCGGGCATATGATGTACGAACAGGAGAGATGGTTTGGATCTTCCGCACCATCCCCCACCCCGGGGAGTTTGGATATGATACATGGCCAGAAGAGGCATACCTGTACAGCGGAGGTGCAAATGCATGGAGTGGATTGAGCCTGGATAAGGAGCGAGGAATGGTCTTTCTACCTACGGGGTCAGCAGCTTTTGATTTTTGGGGCGGCAATCGTATTGGGGAAAATCTTTTTGCGAACTCCGTTCTGGCATTGGATGCAATCACGGGTGAGCGCAAATGGCATTTTCAGACGGTACATCACGATATTTGGGATCGTGATCTGCCTGCTGCTCCCAATTTAGTCACCGTTGTGCATGAGGGGCGCAGTATTGACGCCGTCGCGCAGGTCACGAAAAGCGGACATATCTTCCTTCTGGATCGGGAAACCGGGGTTCCTCTTTTTCCTGTGGAAGAACAAGAGTTCCCACCCTCAGATCTCTACGGTGAAGAGGCGTGGCCAACCCAGCCGATTCCACTAAAACCTCCTCCCTTTGCCCGCCAGCGATTTGACGAAGAAGATATCACAGACATCTCACAGGAATCTCACGACTATGTGCTGGAGCGTTTTCGCCAAGTTCGCTCAGACGGACAATTTGTACCTCCAAGCGTAGAGGGAACGATCATTTACCCTGGATTTGATGGTGGCGCAGAATGGGGCGGTGCCGGATATGATCCGACCACTGGTATGCTCTATGTCAATAGCAACGAAATGCCATGGATCCTGACGATGGTTCCACTCAACCCGGACAATGCCGCTACGGGTGCGGGTTTATATGCACGCTACTGTGCTGGTTGTCATGGATCTGAATTGGAGGGATCCAGCGGTGGTGAGATGCCCGCCTTGACGGGTCTGGAATCTCGAATGACAAAAGATGATGTAGAGAATCAGATTGCGCAAGGGATTGGATTTATGCCTTCGTTTGGCTTTCTGAAGTCGAACGAGGTGTCTGCAATTACGGATTTCTTATTTGATGAAGCAGATCATACCCCAAGCGATACGACCCAAGTCACTGATCCCGAATTGAGTAACTTCTTCGCCGGATCTCCGTATGGACACACTGGCTACAACCGATTTTTTGATCAGGATGGCTATCCGGCGGTCAAGCCCCCATGGGGAACATTGAACGCAATCAACCTGAACACGGGTACGATTGACTGGTCGATTCCACTTGGAGAGTTCCCCGAGTTGACAGCCAAAGGTATCCCGCAAACTGGAACAGAAAATTATGGTGGCCCGGTAATTACTTCAGGTGGCTTGATTTTTATTGCCGCAACCCAAGATGAACGCTTTCGGGCGTTCAACAAGGATACGGGGGATCTGTTATGGGAAACCCAACTTCCTGCGGGAGGCTATGCAACTCCTGCAACATATGCGGTCAGTGGGAAGCAATATGTAGTCATTGCCGCAGGTGGTGGAAAGATGGGGACAAGGTCAGGAGACGCATATCTGGCATTTGCTCTGCCTGAGTGACACAACTCAAGCCGGTTGGCTGCTGAGTGAGATAAAAAAAAACGAGCCTTGGGGACCCAAACCCCCAAGGCTCTCACCACTAAACCTAGTGGTCAAAGATAGTGCATCTGGACATATTTTGGATACACAGAGATGCACGCCAACGACAAATTGTCATCGTCGAGCATTCAATCTCGCTTCAATTCGCCTGCAAGACTCCGCGTATTTCGACCTAAGACGCAGGCAAGCGGCGGATTCGAATATTCCGAAACCATACTGGATCACTGTGATCCTGAAGACAGATATGCCCTACCTTCGTCATTCCATAGTCGGGCATGTCAATCCATTTACTTTCAGCAATGGAGGTCTTCCAGGCATCACTCCATAGCTCATAGGTGACAATCTTTTCACCGTTGAGCCAATGCTCAACCTTTGCCCCATCAACAACAATACGAGCTTGGTTCCACTCTCCAACCGGATTGACTACATCCGCTGATGGGGCATGCATATCATAGTTTGCTCCCGCATGACGATCTGGACCCTGCTTGGCGTCGGGATGTGCATCATTATCCAGAATCTGATATTCTGGACCGGTACGCCAAGGGTAATCGTGTGCCTCAGATACCCTGAACATAATGCCACTATTACCAGCAGGCGAAATCTTCCACTCCAGTTCCAACTCGAAATTCTCATACTGCTCTAACGTAATAATATCGCCACCTTGTCCCTCACCTGAAAAGTGCAGCGTCCCATCTTCACCGACCTGCCACGCCTCGGGAATCCCTTCGCCCCCATAGCGTCGCCACTGATCAGCGCCAAGCTCCTGCCAGGAAGTATCTTCCATATCGGCTTCTTCAGCTATTTCTTCCGAAGTTTGTGCCGAGGTGGGATGCGTTACTATAAAAAGCGCACCAGCCATTGCACCGGCTACAATTAATCGCGTCATCATTGTTATAGAGGGTTTGTTTTGAATGAATTACTCGGTTTGTGTTTCTGTAGATTCACTGTAATCTGCTACTTTGTCATTGAAAAGCAGAACGAATGCTAAGGAGAACACAAACGTTGCCGCAGCAAAGATTGTCCAGAATGTGCCCCAACCAGCGATATCTAGTTGTCCGTTGTCTCCAAATGTATTCACATAGGCACCACTTAATTGGGTTCCCAAGAAGAACCCGATTCCCTGGGTAAGGAGGACGAGCAGACCCTGCACTTGACCACGAACCTCGGGAGCAGTTTTCTTATCAATGTAAATCTGTCCAGTAACGAAAAAGAAATCGTAACAGATCCCATGAATCAAAATTCCAATCATGATAAACCAGTACATCCCCACACTCCCCCCTAAAGCAAAGATCGCAAAGCGGGCAACCCAGGCAAGCATGCCAAGAAGGAGCATCCACTTCACTCCCAAGCGGCGGAAGAAAAATGGAATCAGGAGCATAAAGAAAATCTCACTCACCTGCCCCCACGCCATCTCCCCACTGGGGTTGGCAAAGAGGTTTGTGTCCGTAAAGACCTCCGCATTAATCGCAGAAAAATATAGCGGTGCATAAGGGAAATACGTTCCGAACGCAATGAATATGAGCATTGCTGCCGCAAGGAAGACCACAAAAGACTTACTCTTTAATGCATTAAAAGCGTCAATACCAGCAATCTGCTTCCAAGAAGTGGACTGCCCTCTTGACGGTGGCGGTGTATAAGGAAGTGTAAAACTATACAGACCAAGAAAGAGTGCGGCACCTCCTCCGATATAAAGCGGAGTCGCAGAAGCATCTGCCTGGAGGACATATCCCATAAATAATCCAATGGCAGCCCAGCCAATCGTTCCAAAGACACGAACCACAGGGAATTCCTTCTCCTGATTCTTTAGATGATGAAAGGCCAACGAAGCCGTGAGTCCGAGGGTTGGGAAATAGCAGAGTGCATGTAACCCCAAGAGCGGAAGGAAAAGATTCGTCCCGGCAGTTGATGGCATCATACACATGGCAGCGCCAGCAATCAGCATGAGAACACCTAACAGCTTTTCCGAATCAAAGAAACGGTCTGCCACCATCCCAAGGAAAAATGGCCCAATAATGCAGGCAATCGGCCCGAGAGCATAGGCTAACCGGATCCAGTCTCCAATCCCCTCCGCGCTCATATAATTGCCCAAGGTGGGCGCCCAAGCTCCCCAGATAAAGTACTGGACAAACATCATTAGGCTAAGGCGTGCAACAAGTCCTACATTCATCTCAAATCTCCTGTTGATTGACAAATAAAAAAAACGCCGTAGGATCGGTGATCGTACGGCGTCCAAAATACACAGAAACGACGATCCCAACTAAGGGATACTGATCGACCCGTGCTAATATAATTAAGATTTTACTTAATTCTGCGCCTCAATAAATTCTTTCACAAGATTCACACTAGCTTCAGCGCCATCCGCCTCTGCCTGATCAATCTCGGCACGCAGGGAAGCGATCTCTTCCGCACTCGCGCCTTGCTTTCTCTCCAACTGGTCCACAAGTGCACGCGCGAGTGCAAATGAAGGGGGCCACTTGTACGTCGGCTGCTTTTGTGCATTCAAATATTCAAGCTGCACCGTGTTTGCAGCTGCAATTTCGTTTTCTGTCAGAAATTCACTCGGCGTCAATTCAAAAACGTCAAGACCGCGAGCAATCTCGCTATTGTAAATGTATCCGTTGTACCAATAGACAGACCAGCTTCCACCCATCTCCATTTGATCAGCAGATACGGGGCCACGATCATGGTAGGCAATCTCAATCACATTGGCGGGGTCGGTCCAGTCCGTAATAGAAATCCCACCCTGATACCAGGACTGCACAAAAATATCCCGACCCGGCACAGGAATCAGTGATCCATTGTGTGCAACGCAGTTCTCCTGCTCTGTCTGGGGTACGGGAAGCTTATAGTAGCTTTGAAAATGCATCTTGTTCTCTTCGTCAATCGTGAAGTAGGCATTCGCGCCCCACTCCATCGGATCTGTCTCTCGACACTTGGGGCCTCCCCCACCACCCCACTCATCCGTGAAGAGAATTTTTGAGCCATCATTACTGAAGGTTGCCGAATGCCAATACGAGAAGTTGCTGTCTGCGACGGCATCTAGGCGGAATGGATTAGTCGGATCTGAAATGTCAAGAAGAATGCCGTAGCCTTCGCATGCACCGCCAGCTAAACCAATCTCGGGATACAGCGTGATATCGTGGCACTGATCCGGGCCACGATCCTCATCGTCTCCACTTCCCATCATGGCAGCGATAATGTCTGGAAGAGCTTCACGAAATGCATTGGTATCTGCCGCAGTTGGCTCGGTAATCCCCTCTTGCTCAAAATATGAGCCGCTTATTACGGCGACATACCGATCTGGAAGAATCATCGTGCGTGCACCCATATCTACAACAAACTCTCCACGGGCTCTAGCCTCGTCAAACTGGGCCTTCTCAGCTTCCGTCGGTCCATGTGAGGGCGGAGCAGTCAGGTCTTCAAAAATTCGCGGAGAGCTGACAATTGCTGCCTGTGTCGGGTCAGACAATGGCACTTTGATGACTTCAATGCGAAAGAGTGCAGACTCGGGATCTTCACTCGGGGACATTCCTGAACATCCAGGTAATTCCTCTGCCGGACGCACTGGAGCAGATCCAGATACATACACATAAATATTCTCATCGTCTCCTGGGTCCTTGAGCAGCGAATGGGTATGCGAGCCCCGGCAGGTCTGGACATTGTGGATATACTGTGGATCCAGTACATCTGTAATGTCAAAGATTCGGATCCCCCTTAGACGATCATGACTCACGCTTTCCTGAACCCCCTGCTCCCCACAATCAAGCCGTCCACCTGTCCCTTCACCCGAAACAAATAGGAGGTTTTCATAGACCGACACATCACTCTGAGATGCAGGACACACATATTCTTTTGCAAGGATAGGAGAGCTTGGATCAGACACATCCCATATCTGAACACCATTATAGTTGCCCTGGAAAACATAATTCCCTTTAAAGGCAAGGTCACTGTTGGTTACACCAATGAAATTTTCAGAGGGAGGGACGGTGGCAACCATATGCAAATTCCAGATTGCCTCTTCCGCATCAAACAATCCAGCCTCAAGGCCAACGCGTGGGTCATCAAAAACCATAGCCTGCTGAGCAAAGCCGATATCCGACCGAAACAGGATCGCAGTCAGGGCTATAGTAGTAAGGAGGGTACGAGTACTCATTTGTCTTTCAAGTTTGTGTTTCAGTTTGCAACTCCAAGATCATCCAGCATCAGTTTCATACGATTAATCTCCGTAATCTGATCAACGTGGATTTCTGAAGCTAATTTGTAGGTGTCATCACCGGTGATGGCCCCATCTATTTTGAACAATTCTCTAACCATGTAGACAGCTCCCTCATGGTGCATGATCATGTATTCCAAGAACAATTGATCAAAATCTGCACCTTGAGCGGCTTCAAGCTCTTTCAGCTGTGCGTCGGTAAGCATCCCCGGCATATGAGCTCCGTGATGATCCACGCCATGAATCATCAGAGAACTTCCCTCAATCATAATATGGGGAACCACCTGATCCCGTTTGCGCAGCCACTCCTGCATGATTCGGATCTCATCATTCTGAGCATTAATAATCCGGCCAGCCAAAACCTGAATGGTTGGACTAGCCCCATTGGATTCCGCAAACGATGACATCACGAGAGCCTGTGCGTGGTGCGCAATCATGCCCGTCATAAAATCTACGTCCGCCTGTGAAAAGCGTGCAAGTGCACTATCTTTGCGCGCCCAGAAGAGCGTTTCCAATTCCTCAGAATCCTGAGCAATGGATGGCACTGCCACACACAGACCGAGGAAAAGAGAAAAACCGAGTCGAAGAAAAAACCGTTTCTCCTGCATGACCAACCGTCCAACCATGAAATTGCAAAAATGTTACAAGGAATGGGGCTTATATCCGTGAGTGCCCAAGCTGATTGCACGACTCTTAGGTATACGATCCTCCATGATTGAAATTGCTATTCTTTTGCCTAACTGGGCAGTGTGGACAGGATTGCATTTGCAAGTTCCTCAGGTGTAGCCGGAACGGATCCCTGCATGTGCATGATGTCGTTTACAATTGGACGGCTACGCTGGTCAGCATGTGATGTGATTGTGCCGGTTGCTTCTTGAGAAAGCAGGTTTATGATAGCCCTAGTTCTTTGCTTATTTGACATGAACATACAGACACTCAGATTAGACCGTAGAATCGCTCAAAGAACCGCTCAAGCTTATCCAAGACGACTTGCTTCTTCAATGCATATTCGTTAATCGGGCTGAATTTTGGAGTCGGCGGTAGGACCTTGGTAATGGCAGTTCCCGTGAGTTGTATCTCCCCGTTACGGAAAGCCTCCTCTATAAAGAGTCTTGTCTTTTTCGGGTCTAAATTCTCATTGTTAATGATCAAATCAAGTTCAACGCGCTGCTGCTCTCTGATAAAGCCTTCCCATTCCTTACCTATTTCAGATTTTGTTGAGACAGAATTAACGAACTGCTCAATAAGATCTTTTTTACTGCGCAACGTTGGGCTTGCGTTGATGGCGCTAGTAATTGAATAATAGATCTCGCTGATTTCAGCTTGGCCTTTTTCGTCAAGATATTTCTCAACCAACCTGAGGATATAGTCGACATTGATTTCTACGGACTTGATTAGTTCAATCTCAAATACTAAGTCATCGTTGATGTTTTCTTTCTCGGCTTCTGAGAGGCGTCGAATTTCGTTGTACAAATTGAGATACACACTTTGGTAATCCTGAAAAGCACGATCGTCGAGAATTTCGTCTCCTTCAAAATCATCAAAGGCAGTCAGGATATTTCTGAGTTTCAGGATTTCTCCAAAGAGTTGGATAAACTCTTTTTGGGCGGCCTCCCCGATCAGTTCCTGGTCAAGCGGAAAATCCCTCAGGAGGCATTCAATCTTCTGTTGATACTCTTCGTAGTAGTCTCTGTATGGCTTCAGCAACACGATGCTCTTGGCGTCTTTATTTCCGAATAGAGCAAGTGCATCGTTGGTTACCTGTTCCAAGTTGCGGAAGGAGACGATATTCCCGTAGATCTTGACAGAATTGAGAATCCGGTTGGTTCGCGAATACGCTTGGATCAGACCATGAGCGCGGAGATTTTTATCTACCCACAAGGTATTGAGTGTTGTGGCATCAAAGCCGGTCAGGAACATGTTAACGACGATCACGATATCCAAGTCACGCTTTTTGAGCCGACGTGACACATCCCTGTAATAATTCTGAAACTTCTTGGAGGAGGTGTCAAAGTTCGTCTGGAACAACGCGTTATAGTCCTGAATTGCACTCTCCAGAAAATCACGTGAGCTTTTATCCAATTTCCCGGCGTCAAAACCCTCTTCACTTAGGAGACCGTCCAATTCTTCCTCGTTGGCCGCGAAACTATAAATCAGGCCCACCTTGAGTTTTTCTCTCGGAGACACTCCTTCTTGTTGCCTAGAAAATTCCGCGTAGTATCGCTTCGCTGCTTCAATTGAAGCAGTCGCAAACAACGAGTTGAATCCCGCTCTTTGCTTATCCAAATCGCGGTAGGCCAGTTTGGTTTTAGTCTTTTGCTCAAAGTGCTCCCGGATATAGGTCACCACCAATTTGATCCGTTCTGGGGCCAGCAGAGCTAGCTCTTTGGCAATTGCGGAAACCTGTTTATCCTTGATGTCTGGAGAGGACTTGATGGTATTGATATAGTCGATACGAAAAGGCAGCACATTCTTGTCATGGATTGCATCCACAACGGTGTAGGTGTGCAACCGATCCCCAAACACTTGTTCGGTCGTACGATTTCCTGGCTGTTCTGGATTAGCGGCGTTCTCCGAAAAGATTGGCGTTCCAGTGAAGCCGAATAGATGATATTTTTTGAATGCACGGGTGATATCCTTATGCATATCACCAAACTGACTACGATGACATTCGTCGAAAATGATCACCGTAGACCTTTGGTATACGGGATGCGATCTATTCTGCACCACGAAGCGGCTGAGTTTTTGGATCGTGGTAATGATAATACGAGCGTTCGGATCTTCAAGCTGCTTCTTCAACACCTTTGTGGATGCATTGGAATTTGCCGCCCCTTTCTCAAACCGGTCGTATTCTTTCATGGTTTGATAATCCAGATCCTTCCGGTCTACCACAAACAGAACCTTCTTAATTCCAGGCAGACCTTGTGCCAGTTGAGCCGCTTTAAAGCTGGTCAAGGTCTTGCCACTCCCCGTAGTGTGCCATATATAGCCGCCCGCCGCTTTCTTGCCTAAGGTTTTGTTGTTCGAGGCGGTTTTGATGCGTTGAAGAATTTGTTCAGTAGCCACAATTTGGTAGGGTCTCATAACCAACAACTTACGGTCCACATCAAACACGCAGTACCGGGTCAGAATGTTCAACAAGGTATGTTTGGCGAAGAAGGTTGCAGTGAAGCCGGTCAAGTCATCAATCCGCTGGTTCATCGCACTTGCCCACCAGGTGGTAAACGAAAAGCTGTTGGATGTCTTATTGCGTGAGCGTTTGTGGAGTTCGTCAAGGTGACCTTGACGAACCGTGTTGCTGTAGTATTTGGTTAGGGTACCATTACTTATGACGAACAATTGCACATATTGAAACAACCCAGATCCTGCCCAGAAACTATCTCTCCCGTAACGGTTGATTTGGTTGAATGCCTCACGTAGTGCCACCCCACGGCGCTTGAGTTCCACATGCACCAACGGTAGACCATTAACGAGAATGGTAACATCATAGCGGTTTGCGCGCTTCCCTTTCGCCTCGTATTGGTTGATGACCTGCAAGGTATTATTGTGGATGTTCCGCTTATCAATGAGCCAGATATTCTTGGTTTCACCGTTATCCCGTATGAGTAGCTGGATGGGCTCTTCTTGGATCCGTGCAGTCTTCTCTTTGATCCCGTCATTCGCCCCGGCGATACTGGTTGTAAAGAAGCGCCTCCATTCCGCATCAGAGAATTCAAACTTGTTCAGTTTCTCCAGTCGGCGGCGCAGGTTGGCAATTAATTTTTCCTCTGTGGTGATAGAAAGATATTTGTATGCCTGAGATTCCAGTTGCCGAATAAACTCTTTCTCCAACTGTGCTTCGGATTGATAGGCTGTCTCCCTGGCTTTGTCAGGTCTAAACTCGGCGACCACCGTGCTCTCACTTGACCGAGCGATTGGCCGGAAGTCAGAGGATTGAATCTTATCACTCATTCGGTCTCCTTAAAAGTGAGGAGTCGGTCACGATAATACTCGTATTGTTTGCGGTGTGCAGTGATTTCTGCGGGTAGCCCGATGGACAAATCGTTCACCAATGCATCGAATTTATCAAGGATGGTGACGATTTTGTGCTGGACTTTGAGAGGGGGGACTTGAATCTTGGTTTGAAGAAGCTTGTTATTATAGAGTCGTCGAATAGTCCCACCATCGGTTTGCCAATCAACTATTTGATACCAGTGCCGGAGATATTTATTTGCAACCAGCGACTCGTCATGATCAAGCCAGACAATATTAGAGTCTTGAAAGTAGGCATCTTTCCCATCGTATGGGACGGCACGTCCTATGGTTCCAGCGGCCGAAATAAGAATATCACCCGTTTTAGGGAAGGGATATTTGGTTTTGTATTCTTGGTAAAGAGTTCTCGGAATGAAAGCATCTGGATCTGACCCAAATGTACCGATCTTAAAGAAGGGAATATCACCTTTCGACTGTGTCTCACTTTTAAATACACGTTTACACATAGAGACTTTCCCGATGTCACCTAGTGTCATCTTCCGTCCCCCCATGAACCTCAGGAGCTTGTCACGGTAGTACTGATATTGCCGTCTCCTTGCCTCTAATTCTGCCTCTAATTCTGCCTCTAATTCTGCCTCTAATTCTGTGAAGGTATCAAGTATCCTGACGATTTCCCGTTGGATCTCGAGGGGCGGGAGAGGAACTCTGAAATTTTTAAACTTTTTCATATTAACCGAAGCAAAGCTTGCGGCATTAGTGTTTTTTCTGCACCACTCTCCTAAAACATATCCGTAGTAGAACATGAATCTCATGTCAATCTCTGCGGAACGGTTCACTTTTTTCATTAAAAAAGTGAACCGTTGATTCGCTAACGAATCAACAGTTATCAAAGCATGCTCACCAATGGTTGCAGTCGTGGCAATAATGATTGAATTTGCAGGAAACAGGTAACCATTCTTGACAGCCTGTGGGGTGACATGTTGAAGAGAATCACTGAGAATTCGGCCATTCAGTCGAATGTCATCCATCCGAAACCAGGGAATTGTTCCATTCGTCCAGTAGTCTGGATTTTTCTTTGATGGGGTGTAACCGTTCTTAATATCAAAGATTTCTTGAAGCTCCGCAAACTCTACCCCTTCAGGACATCTCTGTACGATCAATTTTTCAACTCGATTCATGCCTTCTCCCCCTCCAAATCGGCCACGATCGCGTCTATTTTATACCTGAGTTCTTTTTGCCTTGCGACAATACGGTCGATTTCGGCATTGAGTGCCTGGATGTCTACTGGTTCACGGGTATCCTCTTCTTCAACATAAGATGAAACAGCGATGTTGTAATCGTCCTCTGCAATCTCTTTACTGTCTACAAGACATGCGAAATACTTAATATCCTTGCGCTCAGCAAACGCATCCAGGATTTTTTGCTGGTGCTTCGGCAAGAGAGTATTTTTGTTGCCGCTACGTGTAAACTCGTTTGATGCGTCTATGAACAGAACGGCGTTATCGTGCTTGGATCTTTTCAGAACCAAGATACAGGTAGCAATACCCGTTCCGAAGAAGAGTTCCTTCGGCAATTGGATGACGGCATCAATGTAGTTATTATCAATCAGGTATTGCCGGATTTTCTGTTCAGCACCGCCACGATAAAGTACTCCGGGAAATTCTACAATGGCAGCCGTGCCGTCCACCGATAGGGAAGACAGGATGTGCATCGTAAAGGCGAGATCTGCCTTGCTCGGTGGTGCAAGTACACCTGCAGGGGCATAGCGAGGATCGTTGATGAGTAGCGGATTGTTCTTGCCCGGCCATTTGACAGAATATGGAGGATTGGATACAACTGCATCAAAGGGTGCCTCGTCAATGTGTGCCGGGTCAGTCAACGTATCCCCAAGGGCGATATCGAATTTCTCAAAGTTGATGTCGTGCAAAAACATGTTGATTCTGCACAGATTGTAGGTAGTTAGATTGATCTCTTGTCCGAAGAAGCCTTGGCGTACCTTATCGCGGCCCAACACCTTGGCAAATTTCAGTAACAAGGAACCCGACCCACAGGCTGGATCGTAGACCTTATTCACCTCGCTCTTGCCAACCAGGGCAATCCGCGCAAGTAACTCGGACACTTCTTGAGGGGTGAAGAACTCACCTCCTGACTTGCCAGCGGCGGAGGCATACATTGTCATCAGATATTCGTATGCATCCCCAAACAGGTCAATCGTGTTATCAGAAAAACCATTGCCATTACTGAGTGGAAGGTCACCAATAGCATCCAGTATCTTGACCAACTTTTCATTACGTCTAGCCACCGTACCCCCAAGCTTGTTACTGTTGACATCCAGGTCGTTAAATAGACCTTTTAGGTCATCTTCACTCTCCGTGCCGAGGGCAGAACCCTCAATGTTGGAGAAAACGCAGTTCAGGGTCTCATTGAGATTATCGTCATGCCGAGCCCTTGCACGCAAATTCACAAAAAGCTCAGAGGGCAGGATATAGAACCCTTTTTCCTTCACCGTTTCAGCACGGCCTTGTTCTGCTAAATCATCGCTTAATCCTGCATAGTCGAAATCCTCTGTCCCTGCCTTTCGTTCCTGTTCATTCAGGTAGGAGGTTAAGTTCTCGGAAATAAACCGATAAAACAACATGCCGAGCACGTAGCTCTTAAAATCCCAACCGTCCACGGATCCCCGCAGATCGTTGGCAATCCGCCAGATGATTTTATGCAGTTCAGCGCGTTCGACTTCTCTATTACTGCTCATTTTTCGCTCACAAATAGTGCCCCAATTTAATTAATCTGAGCAAAGTAGCATCTCCGGCATCACTATTTCTGCTTCTGAGGGTTTCTTGGAGGAGTTCTGAGCGCAAGCCTCAGAATTCACCAAGAATGTTTGCGTCCCCATATCCCTGTACCCCGTTCGGGAGACGGACTTCGGTGCCTGCTACCATTTCATCTACCAGTGTGACCTTGATTCCCTCAGGAATTTCAATACTTCTGGTTTCCGTAGCCATGGCTGTGGACTCCAGAACGGATGTCCTGGATGGAGTTCCGATCGCTGGAAATCAGCACCACAATCAGGAGCAGAACAAGTCCCGAAGCGAGAGAATTGGCACACACTCGGTGATGCCAATTTTCTCGTACCCTTGACCAGGGTAGTTGAGCATCCAAGCTGATACCCCAGCATTGTTTTGCGACCATTATTCTGCTGCATTATCGGTAGTTCAATCCATAAAACACCCTAACGGTGTGATCTACGTCGGCCTGCTTCGGGTTTGATCACGGATTACAACTGATTCACTGATAGTAAAATGTCCCGATATAGCACTGCAAATTAAACAGTTACCCTTTTTCGCAACAATTTCGAAAATTGATAACATGCATTGGGGCTCACGTATGTAAGCTCTTCCTAGTCACGGAGAGTTCTACCATACCGGGAATTAATTTTGAAGTTTGTGGGAGCAGCGACCCTAGGTTGCTGTTACTTTCCTCAAATTATTGAATATTCCGAACCATGCGGGCCGCCTAGTCGGGATATGCAGTTGAGCTCGCGACTATATCCAGGAGGCCTATCAGCCAACGGGGATTTATCCTACCTCTGGAGTGGCAAAGAAGAAAATGGAGGGCCAGACCGTGATTGATGTGTGATACGATCTTTGACGAAAAAGCGAGGCACGGGACCGGCTAGGTCACTTACCCACGAGGCGTTCAGCTAAATCTATTCAGCTCAAACCAGAACCTTATTGCGGTACGAATATTTATAAATATTCTTAGATATAACTGGAACATTGTAAAGAGGCATCAGTTACAGATACTATAAAGAGAGAATACAATACAAAAAATTATTCGAAATGACGCGGGAACAATCTCCGTGATTTCTCTTAAGAAACTTGAAACTAATGTGATTGGCAATTCGTATACTAAGCTCACAAAAATAATTTCGCCGATGAATTTAACGTTTATTGATCCAACAGTTCGAAAACCGAAGCCTGTGGCCCGGATTCATGCAACTGGAAAACTGGGCTTTAATTCAGATGCGACCAAATTCATGAATTTGGAAGATCTGCCCTCATATGTTGTAGCCACTTCACACTCTGAGCAAGGCAAATTTCAAATCTTCTTCATCGATTCCATGATCTCCAGGGATATAGATACGCCACCTCCAATAAAGGTCGCTAAGGCAGGGAAGTATTATTATGTTCATTTTGTAAACATATTGAATCAATTGAAGATAGATTACAAGAGAAATAAATTTGCCTTTGATATCGAAAAATCAGAATACAAAGGCTTTAATGCATATATTTTGACAAAACGGGAGCAAAAACAGGAACTTGTTCATTAACAATGATATATATCAAGAATAGCCGATTCCCATTTACACAAATAATTATCGAATATTTCCAAATATTATGTTCACGAAAAATATATAGAACAGGTATAATAAATGTCCACGGAAAAGAAAAGCGGGTCTTTCAAGATATTGTCCCTTGACGGGGGTGGTATTAGGGGAATTTTCTCGGCTCAAGTACTCAACTCAGTAAACGATAGACTAGGCATCAACACCCATGGTGTGTTTGATCTTGTTGTAGGGACAAGTACGGGGAGCATCGTTGCTGCTGCTATTGCGACAAGATATGACTTGTCAAAGCTGATTGGGGACTATGAGTGTTACGCTCCAAAGATATTCAAGCGGAGATTCTCCTTACGGGGGTTCCTGAGAAGCAGGTATGACAACAAAATCTTGGAAAATCTCCTTCACGATAGTTTTAAAGAAATTACCTTGGGCGAAATAAAAACGCCCTTGATAATTAACGCGACGAATGTCAGTACCGGGAAGGTGCATGTTTTTAAGTCTTCCTACCAAGAGGCGAGGCGGGGTGGTGACTATGTCCGTGATGACGATGTGCCACTCTACAAGGCTGTTTTGGCGTCATGTTCGGCACCGACCTATTTCAATCCCGTGAAGATTTCAGATGACCTTGTTTGCGATGGTGGACTGTGGGCGAATAATCCAGCACTTGTTGGGTATGTCGATGCAATAAGTAATTTCAAACAGACTCCGGTGAACATGAAAATACTGTCCATAGGAACTGGAAATACCAGACAATTTTATCTCCCCTCGGACATGTGGGGGCTGGTAACGGGCTGGAAAGGAGCAAAAATCGTGAGCCTTGCCATGCTTAGCCAGACCCAAAACGCTGAGAATTGCCTAGGTCTGATCATGCCTGAGAATATTCTAAGAATTAACCCGGAGATTCAGAACTGGAGTCTCGATGACCACGAAGTACTGCCAACATTAAGGAGTTTAGCCTCGCAAGAGGTAACTAATCGGGGGAAAATGATTAAGGAGTTTCTACAATAACCTATGGGAGGTACTAAAATGAAACACGCTGAGTATTTCAAGGATTTCTTGAAAAAAGAAGTCGACTTAAACCAATCCAGGCTGGACATTTTGGATCAAAAGGTTAAAGCCGTTACGGATCTGCTTAGATCCAAACTGACTGGATACAGGAAATTTAGTCCCCAAGGGTCCTACGCGCATAAAACCATCATAAAACCCGTTGCGGAGAACGATGAGTTTGATGCCGACATCCTGATTTTTTTGAAGGATGAGGACTTTAAACCCGATGAGTTTCAGGAGGATTATGTAAGGAAAACATATAACGTCTTTAAGGATAACGGGAACTACAAAGACATCACTCACCTGGGTACCAGATGCGTTACTATCGATTATGCGGGGGATTTTCACCTTGATGTGGTTCCATGCATTGAATTCCAAGGAAAGTTCTACGTATGTAATAGAATTGAGAAAAGGTACGAGCAGACGGACGGTGATGGGTACAAAAGATGGTTTGCCGAGAAGAACCTAATTGTCGGCAATAATCACTTGAGAAAGGTAACTCGCCTTCTTAAGTTCCTTCGTGATCACAAGAGCAATTATTCTATAAAATCGATACTGCTGGCGACCCTTCTGGGGAATCACATTTATGATTCTGATGAGAATTCGTCAGCGTTCAGTGGTCTGCCACATTCACTCAAGACCCTGTCCAACAGGATTAATGATTTCCTTCAAAATAATCCACAGATGCCAACCATTGAAAACCCGGTTTTATCTGGGGAAACCTTCAATAGAAATTGGGATGAGGCTAAATACAGGAATTTCCGCAATAAGTTCGATCTATATAATACTAAAGTTAATAAGGCCTTTGAAGAGAAAGACCATGATAAGAGCGTCAAGCTCTGGAGGGAGGTGTTCGGCGATGATTTCGGCAAACTGCGGGGGAAGTCCAGTTCAGGGATGGCTGCGAGTAGTCTAGCCGTAGGTGCAACCAAACCATATGCCAGCCACAACAACTCTTTCTTGCCCGTGATTGAATACAGTTCTGCGGAGATGGAGAAGATACAGCGTCATTTCCCCGGTTTGTACTACGATAGTGGTGCTATTAGAGGAGAGATCAGTTTCAGTGCGAGATATGAACTTTCGGATAGGGAAAAAAAAGAAAAATGGATAATAATGAATTGCACTTCGGGGGAAGATTGCATTAAGGATGTTTACGAAATTGCGATACATCTCAATGGACAACCTAAAGTTTTCGAAGTTGGGGGCAGGATTAAAAAGCTGGCCAAAGAAATCGGTTGCCCGATTATCGACTTGCATTTATTTCCCAAGGATGAGAGCTGCTGCTTGGGGATCTTTTGGGTGAACGAAAGGGAGACTTTAAGTGACTTTGTTATCAACAAGGTATATCCGTACTTCGTCTGGCAAGCTTACTTTGAGAAGTTCAGAAAATTCCTCCGAGTGGAGAATATTCACATGGGGAACAAGGATTCCAAGAGTTTAGGAAAGACGTTTCCGCCATAGGTCGAAATGAACGATGTCCTTGCGGGAGTGGACGAAAATTCAAAACTTGTTGTGCCCCGAAGCTAAACAGTGCTCCGTATAATTAATTCGCACGATGGTGCAAGGAACATCAATCTCCTAGCCCCTCGGCGTACAGCCGATAGAAAGTCTCATTGTTGTCGTGTGGACCATCGTATATGCATTCCGGGGTCGTCAATGCCCGGTGAGGATAGTTCAATACTCGTGTTGCTAACTTCCTAGATAACCGGTGGCATTCCTTGTTACTTGGAGGACTGACTCCCATGGTGACCGCTTTGGGGCCTAGTCAGCCTGTACCACATATTTCGGTCTGCATGCTCGCTGAATTGCCCGTGTGGTCCTATACCCAAAGTGCTGCGGTCAGGCTACCACACATGTCAGCAGTTGCAAGATTACTGAAACTGTAACTATCTCTTCTGCGAACCTGCTGATTTTCAACAAAAGGTAGCTGCACGATTTCATCAGAACCCCATGGGTACGTTGGAATTATCTGTAGAAGGCTATTTGCTCAAGAAAGCTGGACTCGAAGGGGTAGTTGTAGATTCAGATTGATGTTGCCAGGGTAATCAGATTGATGTTGCCAGGGTAATCAGGTCGATGTTGCCAGAGTAATCAGGTCGATGTTGCCCACCTCGGGTGGTCTATAATCCGGTTGATATTCAGTGCAACATTGATCTGCGATTCGCAGCAGGATTTGTTGTTGGAGCGGAACTTATTTCCCGGCATTTGTGGCTTTGGATTAAACAGAGCTACCTATGCCACAACAACGAATTTGCATGAAGATCATTCGAGATGTGCTGCGTCACTATCACGGTGACCGGTGCAGTAAACGTCAAATCGCGGTCCATCTGGGTCTTTCCCGGGGAACCGTCCGCAATTATCTTCGCCGCGCTGCGGAGGCGGGCGTATTCTGGCCCCTTCCCGAAGGACTCACGGACAAGGAGTTGGAAGCGTTGCTGTTTCCGGCAAAGGAGTTTCCGTCCGAGCGTCCTCAGCCGGACTGGGCTGCGGTTCATAAGCAGTTATCCCGGACGGGGATGACTTTGGAGCGGTCCTGGCACGCCTATCGCCAAGCGCATCCGGATGGATATAGCTACGGGCATTTTTGTGAGCGGTACAAAAATTGGAGCCAGAAGCATAAGGTGACGATGCGGCTTCATCACAAAGCTGGGGAGCAGCTTTTTGTTGACTATGCCGGCGACACGATTGAGATCACGGACCCCGAAACGGGCGAGGTGCGCAAGGCCCAGATTTTTGTTGCCACCCTGGGCTGTTCCAATTATACCTACGTGGAGGCAACGCCGGATCAGAAGATTCGCAGCTGGATCGGGGCGCATGTCCGGGCGATGGCGTTTTTTGGCGCGGTGCCTGCGATCGTGGTCTGCGACAATTTGAAGGCCGCCGTGGTACGCGCGGATCGCAAGTCTCCCCAGATTCAGCGTACCTATCTGGATTTCGCCCGTCACTATAACAGCAGGATTTCACCTGCTCGCGCAAAAAAACCTCAGGACAAGAGCCTTGTCGAATTAGCCGTGAAATTTGCAACAAGCAGGATTTTGACTGCGCTCAAGCCCCGACAGTTTTTCAGCATTGCGGAGCTCAATGAAGCCATTGCACCCTTACTGGAGCAGTTGAACGAGGTGCCCTTTCAGAAGAAAACAGGCACGCGGCGGAGTCAGTTTGAAGAACTCGACCGGCCTGCCATGCGCCCGCTTCCAGAAACGCCGTACGAGTTCCGGGAATGGAAAAAGCTGAACGTGAACATTGACTACCATGTTCAAGCCAATTTTGCCTATTACAGCGTGCCGTACCGCTTGGTTGGCAAGAAAATGGATGTGTGTATCGGCGAAAACCTGGTCAAATGCTTCTACAAGCACGAATTAGTGGCCACACACCCGCGCATGAAGGCCAAAGGGGGCTTTAGCACCCACCCAAATCACATGCCGGAAAGACATCGTCGTTATCGCGATCGTGAACGTTTGCTCGAGCGTGCGCGCGCCGTGGGTCTGGAAACCGAGCGCTTGGCCCAACAACTGCTGGGGCGCCGCTCCCACCAAGAGCAGAACTTCCGCGCAATCCTCGGCATTCTGGGACTCCTGGACCGCTTTGGCGCTGAGCGCCTGGAGTCTGCATGTCGTCTTGCGTTGTCGCTGGGGCCGCGTGCGCACAATTATCCAACCGTGTCCTCCATTCTGCAAAAAGAACGAGACTTCCTGTTTGAACCCGCCCCCTGTACGCCACAAATCCTGCATGATAATCTTCGGGGCGGAGATTATTATGCCGCCAAACCCAAAAATTCATCCAACAATGCCACATCATCCAACGTTTGATCAACTCGAAAAACTCCGCTTTCACGGGATGGCCCGTGCGCTGCGCGATCAGTTGGCGCAGCCCGATATCAACCGCTTATCCTTCCTGGAGCGTCTGACGCTCCTGCTTGATTGCGAAACCAGCGACCGAGAAAACAGAGCCCTGAACATGCGCCTGCGTCGGGCCAAATTGCATCAGGTCGCCTGCATGGAAGACATTGATTACCGGACGCCGCGCGGACTCAACCACCAACAAATGTTACAACTGGCCAACTGTGACTGGATCCGCCGGCACCTGAATGTGATCCTGACGGGGCCCACAGGAACCGGGAAAAGTTATCTGGCCTGCGCACTCGCCCACAAGGCCTGTCTGGAAGGCTTCAACGCATGCTATCACCGCTTACCCCGACTCCTGGAAGAATTAAGCATTGCCCGGGTAGACGGCCGATATCTGAAAGTGCTGAACAAACTCAAAAAACTCGATGTCCTCGTGCTGGACGACTGGGGACTCAGTCCGCTGACCCAAACCCAACAAGAAGATCTCTTCCAGATCCTAGATGATCGAATCCAGAAACGCTCAACCATTGCAACAAGCCAGCTGCCCGTCGAACACTGGCACCAGTCCATGGCGAATCCCACCATCGCAGATGCTATCCTGGATCGACTCGTACAACCCGCTTACCGCATTGAACTCAGCGGCGAGTCCATGAGAAAACAACACACAAACGCCTAAAATCCCGCGCCATGAAACAACCACGAAACACGCTCATTTGAACCCGAAACCAACACAAAAAAAACCGCTCCAAAATAAATGCCGCACCCCTGGCAACATCAATCTGATTACCCTGGCAATTTGATCTGAATATACAGGTAGTCTCATTCCCTGGTGTAGATCTTATAGTAGGGCTACCCCGGCTGGTTGAGCTACATTACATGAGTTCACCAATCAACCAACCGAGAATAGCCCTATGCAAAACTACACAAATTCTTCCACACCCGGATTGTCCATCGCCGTTGGCATGGATGTGCACAAAAAGAAGATCGCGTTGTGCGTCTACAATGCGCTTACAAGTGAGATCGTGGACGAGCGAGAATTGCTGCATGACCTGCCAAAGACGCTCAAGTATTTCCAGAAGCTTCAGGACCGCTATGACCGAGTACACGCTTGCTATGAAGCGTCTTCGTACGGATTTGGTTTACAACGCGCCCTGGATGCCCAAGGGATTTCGTGCGAAGTAGTTGAGCCCTCCTCGATTCCCCGCCGTCCAAGCGAGCGTATTAAAACAGATCGGCTGGATGCGAGAAAGTGGGCAACGTTGTATGCTGCCGGCTTACTGACGACGATCAATCTACCCGACGAGGAACAGGAAGCCATTCGATCTTTGCGCGAATTCGCCATTTCTCACCTCCCCCAATGAATTTCCCGGATTAATTTTCGATTTTCAGGCCCAAATCCCCCCGATTTTGCCCTGAAACCGCTTGATTTGGGGCAAAATACGTGTTTTTGGACGATGTTTTGTCTAATCCCTCCAATGTAGTGGAATTTTTGCGAAACATTGCCGCATCCCACGCATTCAACCCTCCCAAACAACCCCGCTCCTGATGTATATCCGTACCAAACCCCGGACCCTTAAATCCGGCAAAAAAGCCTGTACCTATTCCCTGGTTGAATCCCATCGTGTCCAGGGGAGTCCCAAGCAGCGGACGATTCTCAATCTCGGCAAAGACTTTCCCCTCCCCAAAGAACAATGGTCAGCGCTGATGCAATTTGTCATGGACGAATTACGCGGATACGCACGCCTGCCCATGGAGGATGAAGCCCTGCTCCAGACCGGTCAGGATATCCTTCGCCGACTCAAGAACAAGGGCTACAATATCCACGCTCCGCGCGATGATCGGGATGCAATCCTGACTCATGAGATCCATCATACCGACACGCGAACCATTGGCGGCGAGCGCGTGGCGCTGCGTGCCCTGCGCACGCTGGGGTTTCCACAGATTCTGCAATCCTTGAAGTTCAACCAGGATCAGATCAACTGGGCCCTCGCGCTGGTGGTGGGGCGGATGCTGTCTCCGGGCAGTGAGCGGCAAACCTATGAATGGATGTGTGAACGCTCCAGTATCATCGAATTACTCCACGGCAAGCTTCCAGGAGATCGCACCCTTTATCGCATCGCAGCCCGCCTTTACAAGCATCGAAAAACAGTGATGGACGAACTCTTTGGTAACACTAAGGCATTGTTCGGCTTTACAGAATCCATTGCCTTCTTTGATTTGACGAACACCTACTATACGGGCCGCAAAAAGGGAGCTCTCTTACGCCATGGTCGCAGCAAGGAAAAGCGTAGAGATTGTCCGCTGGTCACCTTAGCCCTGACGATTGATGCCTCGGGGTTTCCGCGTACAGCGGAAATTCTGCCCGGCAATGCCAGTGAACCCAAGACCTTGCGTACGGCGATTGAACAGCTCAATGGCAGCACCCCCACGGTCATTATGGACGCAGGGATCGCTACAGAAGCAAATTTGACGTATTTGAAGGAGCAGGGATTGAACTGGATCTGTGTTCAGCGGACCAAAACGCCCCCGGTGCCGACTCAGGAACCGGACCAGGTTTTTCAGACGACCAGCGAGATGGAGGTACGTGCATGGGAACTTGAGCAGGAAGATGGAGAACGACGCGTGTATCTGCACAGCGCGGCCCGGCAGGCGCTCAGCGATCAGATCATGACCACGAAGCGCACCAAATTTGAGGCCGCCATCACGCACTTAAACGAAGGACTGACCGTGCCCGGGCGTCCGAAGAACCATGAAGTGATCCAACGGAAGGTCGGTCGACTCCTTGAGAAATACAAGCAGGTTGGATATCAGTATGAGGTCAAGGTGATTCCGAAAAAAGACAGCGCACATGCCGAAAAGATTCTTCTTACCCGTCGGTCTGCCTATGATGCCTGTACGGAAGCGTTTGGAGGCTATGTGCTGCGTACCAGTCACACAGCATGGCCCTGTGAGGAGCTTGCACGGACCTATTGGCAATTGGGCGAGATTGAACGCACGTTCCGAACGATGAAATCCGATCTCGGATTCCGTCCAATCTATCATAGCCAGGATGAGCAGATTGAAGCACATCTGTTCCTGTCCATTCTGGCCTTTCATGCCGTTCATCTCATTCGAAGCAAATTGGGCGCGAAACAGATCCACAAAAGCTGGGGAACGCTCAAAACCAAACTCAATGAGCACAGGCGCGTGACAACCGTACTGCCACAGAATAAAACCCACTGTATCCTGCTCAAACAAGATCAGGACCTCAAACCATTCCAGCGCCAAATCTTCCAGATCATGGAACTCCCGCTCGGAAATAATACGCGGCGAATCAAGGCCAAACGCAAAAAAAAAAGAAGACGCCAAAGTGTAGAATAAGCTCCCAAATTCAACCCCTCTAACAACCCCTGAAAAATGGGGGACAGAAAATCTCAACAAAAAATTCCACTACAATGGCGAACTTGCGTTTGCTGCGTTGTCGGGGAAATCTGACAGGAACCATCACCCGGACGAAGCAGCGGATTCTGAGCTTCGTTTGAAAAGAAAAGTCTTACACACATCTCTTCCATACTGCAAAAAACACGAAATTTTTGGGAATTATATTATAAAATGATTAAAATACCGCAGATAATTGCATGCTGACCGTGTGAACCTGAGGGGCATCCTGGGGGCTGCGCCCCGAATAGGCAAGGGTGGCCCGCAAGACACGGTTCAGTTGCAACCATCCATTTACGTGCCAGAGAAGGGAGCGTCCAGCTCCCCTACCATCGGTGAGTTCAAAGAATGCAAGCCCCCTTGAGTTTGGCTCTGCCGTCAACACGACACTGGCAAGTTCAAAACGTGCACTGATATTGGACCGACCTGCCCGATCCCATGAAGCCTGTAGCGGCAGTTTTAGAATCGTTGCCCTCCCCCTTGTTCTGGTGGCCTTCCGAGCATAATCCAATCCACTGGATAACCGGATATTTGACATGGCTGACCACTGAATCTTCTGCACGAATGACCGGGTTTGAATATCGAACTCCCTGGAACCAAAAGCGGTACTCTGATTCACCTTATCCGAGAATACCCCTCCTGACTCAAAAGCCCAGGTATCTCCAAGGCTCCATCGTATCTGCGCCCGAAGTTCATCAATGCTCCGCATCTCTGTGTCGGCCGCAAAGACATTGGTTGAGCGAATTTTTCGCCAGGAGGTATGGAATCCATACCGAGGCTGATTCCTGAAGAGCCAGAGATCCTGCATCAGATTAAGCGTACCACGGACAGTATTTTCCGGGTGACGAAACCTGGGTTGCCGCAGAAGATAGATATTCACCGGATCGGGATCTTTACTCTTTTCCTGTACCTCTACTGCTGTTTTGAGCGTGACCTGACGGAGCCATTTTTGCCATACTGTCTTTGGGGTACGCCAGCGTTGCATCCCTTCAAACTGGATGTTCAACCGGGCTTTTAGCCCTGTCACGGATTGCAACGAGTCGGATGGGATCAGCGTACGTGCGTACACTCCTTCGTTTTGAGTGACTTCTGGCGTGAACTCATCAATCTCAACAACCCCATTCCCATTGGAATCATTCCAGACATACTCTCCCAACTCTGGTCCTGTACGAATATAGATCTCTTGCAGTACAGGGGTTTGTTCGGAGAGCGCCTCATAGAACCAGTTTAAGCGCAATAGCCGCCCCCATGGCTGTGCACGACCATCCCAGCGGACAACCAGAGATCGCTCATCTAACAGCCCCTGATTGGTTTGGAAGAAGTCCGTATAATCTGTGTACTGTACGCCCAGCCGCCCTTGACTTTGAAAAGACCGCCACTGGCCTGTTTGATAATTCATACTCGTTGTTGCGATACGTCTTCCGGGTAGTAAACTGTAATTGCCAGACCAAAGGTGTTCCTCCCGCCAGTCAAACCCCGCAGACCATATGCCCCAGTCCCCCCTCAGCTCTACTGCCGGAGATATTTCCCAATACTGACGCGAATCCTCTCGGAGCCCTTGGCTGATGTGTTGATGGCGCTGGCTTGTCTTCAAGCGTGTCTGGACACTTAAGCGATTCTGCAACAGTTCCTTGCTAGCCTGCGCTTCATGTCGGACCCATTTCCCCATCACTGAATTCGCATCACTCTTAATATGAATGAAGAGATAGTCGAGTTTAGGCAAATAGGATTCGTCGATGATCAGTGTCGCCTCTCTTCGATCCCCTTTGAAGACCCCGAATTGCTCCAGTTGACCAATCGTGCCGGTAATTGAGGATGTTTCAGATAATTGCCAGGTTGCACTTACTTCATCAATCGTTTCCTGATGTGCCTGAACAAGTCCACGATCAATTGGAAGGTTCCAGGAACGCACAAACTCAACCGGCTGCGTCCGATCAAATGCAGCAAAGTTCTTCCCGGTTCGACGACGACTGACACTGAATCCTGTTGTCCCTAATCCAACAGGTAGGTCGCTTACCTTCAATTGAACATGATAGCTGTGCGCCCTATCATTATCCGCGTCCAGGGAAGAAAAGCGGTTTTCATCACGATAGGAATGCGCCCACTCTCCCGCGATCTCGACATAGCGGATCGGTGCAAAACTTCCCCGCAGATCAAACATGCGCTGCTGTGCTGGCTTCGGCAATACACGTATCGGTGAATACTCCCCCTGTCTGGGACCACGGTAGCTGTAGATAATCCCATTCGTGGTTTGACCTTGCCGCACATAATCTCCCTGTCCAGGTCCAACCCGAGTAAATTCAACTCGAAAAACTTCACTTTCGGAAGCATCTGTGATAGGCACGTAGATTTGGTAACTCTGTCCAGTGATCGTCGTATCTACTTGCATATAATGTACCCATGGCGCATCGGGATCATAGATCACCGGGGTTGCACCACTGCGTGAAGCCTCCGAGTCTCCCAACTGTGCGAGGAGTTGTTTATCGTCAGCAGTGAGCCCGAATTCCTGATCAAATGACTTCCCATCCGCTTCCCGAATGAAGGTGACTCCCAGAGAGGCCAATGGGGGGCCAGAATCTCGCCCCGACGTAGCAACCGTAGCCTCTGTCGCAGCAAGTGTGCGTGTGAATTCTGTCGTTCGGTATTGAAACTCAACCGCGATTCGATGATGGTACTTGATCAGGCGATTTGTTGTGAAGGTGATCTCACCCGTAGCATAGTCAATCACATAATCCTGAGACTCGCCGCGTTCTAGGCGAATACCGTCCAGATAAACGGTTTCTGAGCCGGGTATGACAAGAATAAACGGCTCATTTGCACTGCCTTGAAGTCTGTAGGGCCCTTGCACCCCATCTTTGACCTGGAGATCCTGTGTCTTGAACAACCCGCGTGACGTTGCTGCTGCTGCGCGCAATGTACCGCGAGTTGTCTTGAACGGTAATGGAGTTGTAATTCCAACCCCTTGAATTTTTCGATTGAGCCTAGCAAACGTACTGGGCTCAAGCTCTAGTTGAAAGTCACCCAGCTGGGCAGAACTGAATGGCGTATCAATTTCTATGAATACTCGGTCAAGCTCACTCAGTCGCTGCGTCGTTCCTTCAGGAAGAATAGGAGTGTTTTCATCCGTCAGTGCTGCTCTCACATGGATGTTCGGTGAAAGCTGTCCTGACATCTGCAGACGCAACCCTGATTCAATCGTTGCATCGCGGTTATTGCCTGCCAAGATACCGCGCGTAATGGATCCACTCCGTCTTAGTTGAGTCGGTTGCGACAAAAGCACCGGCTCCTCTAGTTGAGTCGGAACCAACGAATCCGTTGGAGGCAAAGGACCTAAAACCCTCGTAAATTGATCGGGAAGATTTAAATCCCAGATTCCGTAGCTGACTGTCGCCGTATCATTCGCAGCAATGGACGGGATCCAGAGGCGATGAAACCGGGTGTCCAATTGATAATCACTTGGACTAAGTCTTCTACCCTTTGCTGATATAACTAGTGTACCTGGGACAATAAAAGGGTGCAGGACAAATGGTTGTTCTCCCGTCAGGGTATCTACCCTAGCTTGCGGAGTCTGGCCAAACGTGGAGGAAGAGCATAGGGCTGCGCAAAGGTAACACAGACACAATATGCTCCCCGACCTTGCAATCCAGACAAATTTTTGTGCTTGCCTAAACCCCAAAACTAACGTCGTCCGCTAGCTCATTGGTGTCATCTGATCGAATGGCAACGCCAGCTTTCTCAAGAAGATGTCCACACTGATGAATGCCTTGCACAAGCCCTTCCGCTAACTGTCCCGTCTTTATATGTTGCTGAATCGTAGTCACGACCCCTATCCAATCATCCGTGTCAACCTTCGCATTGATACCAGCATCCCCCACAACTTCAATCCGATGTTCTAAAAGTGATACGAAAAGCAGAATGCCTGTACGTTCACGGGTTGAAAACACTTCTTTTTCTACAAAGGCCTGCATTGCCCGACGATGGGTTGCAAGGGTCAACCTGACTTGCCCTGCGAAGCGGCGCTTTGCCGCAGGGATCCAGTGCACTACAGCAGCGCCGATCGCTGCCGCTACGATGATCAAAAGCACGGGTACCATACCTTCTGTCAGTTGGCTACCGCCCCACCCCGAGAACCAGCGGATCCCCAAGACGGCCGCATACGCCAGGAGTGCAAACAAACCGGCCCCCCGCCAAACGGCAACCTCGTGCGAAGCACTCTGTGACACGATATAGGGAACAATCTCTCCTGAGGTTTGCTTTTCGGCTGTAGCCACCGCTTCTTTAATCCGATTGAGGTCAGCCTCGGTCATCATTGCCTTCATGGAATTCAAATTACTATGTGCGTGTTAGACGTGTTGACAAATAAGCATATACAGACAAGCTCAGGACACTCAAAGCTACGGCCACAAGGACCAGTCTAACTAGGGACGCTTCCGTACCAACCTGTCCGAGTCTAGTGAATACGGCAAGTGGGACGGTTTGGGTCCGTCCGGGGATGTTACCCGCAAAGACAATCGTTGCCCCAAACTCCCCAACAGCTCGAGCAAACCCAAGAATAATACCCGCAATGATCCCTCTTGTCGCAAGCGGAAAGGTCACCCATCGAAATATAGCCCAACGCCCACCACCATATACCGATACCGCCTCTTCCCATTCAGGGTCGATCTGTTCTATGACTACACGAAAGGTCTGGACAATTAGGGGGAATGCCATAACCCCGGCAGCTATCGCTGCTCCCATGCCAGTGAACGCCAGCTCCAACCCAAATAGTTCATTCAGCAAGCTTCCCACTTTTCCTCTTGGTCCTAACAGGACCAAGAGTAAGAGTCCTGTGACAACCGGTGGAAGTACCAATGGAAGTTGGACAAGATTCTCAACCACAAACGTTAATGGAGATCTTTTGCGAGCCAAGTACCAAGCAGTCACAATGCCAGGGATGATCATGATTGCTATGGCGACCGTAGCAATTCGGGCCGATAATAGGATAATGGACCACTCCTGTCCGAACGTATCCATCTCTCTAAGAGTCAAATCCGAATCGCTCCCATACATCCAGCTGAAGCGAATCTGTCACGAAAGTAACAAAGGACGCCGCAGCTTCGGGGTGATCCGTTTTACGAATTGCAGAAATAACGTAGTTGATCTCCGGTGTACACGAATCCGGTACTTGGAACCATACGTCTAATCCAGGTGCGAGTGCCGCATCCGACCCATAAACCATAGCAACATCCGCCGCCCCGCTGACCACTGTGGTAAGCGCCGCGCGAACATCTAAAGTCGGAATCACCATGGATTCAATGGCATCCCACACCCCGGCACACTGGAGTGCCTGTTTACCATAAACACCTGCCGGAACATGCGAAGGATCTGCCATTGCAAGTCGCTGAACGGTTGAAAGCTCTGAAAGGCTGGTAATTGGGGAGGCTGTCAACGGCCCAAGGACAACCAATTTATTCCGCGCAAACATGATCCCTGAACCGACCATCAGGTTACGTTGCTGCAAGTAATTGATCCAGTCAGGGCTGGCTGCCATAAATATATCCGCAGGGGCACCCTGCTGAATTTGCCTTGCAAGCAAAGAGGTCGGACCAATGTGTGTGTGGACCGTGATTGCCGGTTGCTGAAATTCAAAGCGTCTGACTAGCTCATGGAGCGCATCTGTCAGGGAAGCAGCAGCAAATACTGTGATAGAGGCGTTCGGGGAATCAGGAGTCGGGTTGCACCCAAAAGCCAGAAAGACTGCGACCAAAAATAGTCGCATCATAAGTTTGTTTGTTCTCGGATCGTTGAAATTAACATCGCCGCACGCTGATAGTGCATTGAAGTCGAGTCAGGGGACAAGGTCAGAACTCGCTCCAGTTGGGTAACTGCTTCTTCAGTGCGATTGATTCGGGCAAGCATGAGCCCATAGTTGAAGTTGGCATTTAAGTGATTCGGATCCTCTTCAAGCACCTTTTTGATCTCCGTAACCCCGAGCATTGGACTACCCGTATTCAAATAAGCGGTCGCCATATCTGTACGAACGTCGAGATCATTGGGATTCAGCTCTAAAACTCTCTGGTACGCACGTACGGCCTGACCTGCAGCAAGGCTGCGTATTTGGGGTTCCGGTTCGTCCGCCATCCACTCGTAGTACAAATCTCCAGCTGTTTTCCAGTCTTCGGCCAGTCCGGTCTCTTCCGCGATCTCCGACTGTACCTCTGCCGCCATATCCGGTCGCCCTCCTTCAACCAAGACATAGATTTTTTCACGTTTAAGTACGAGAGAAAGCGCACTGGTATCACTTTCAATCGCCATATCCAGTTCATTGATTCGACTGGCCAATTGATCCGAAAGCGGTGATTGTGAAGAAGCCTCTGTAGTTGATGGTGCGGCAGAGAGTGTGGGCTGCTGAGGCGGCGACACTCGCTTACTGACAACAGTTACGATAAACAGTACAGCCACCAGGAATACACCAAGTCCAACAATGGTAAAGACCTGCATACCAACCCCCGATTCGACATTGGCGGGACGCTTACGGGGCTTCGGTGATTGCGGTGGGGTCGGCCGTTTTGCACTCATATTCTGCAGTTTTGCACCACATTGAGAACAGAAGTTTGACGCGCTTGGGCTCTCCCAGCCGCACAAATTACAGTAGATGCTTCCTGGTTGATTTTCTTTAGGTCGGCGCACAACGCTCTCACCCACTGGCCAGCCGCACAAATCACAGCGGCCACTCTCTGCAAGAAACCGTGCCCCACATTCTGCACAGATTTCCATTTACTCCAAAGCCCCCTTGTTGATACGATCCTTAAAATCTTTTGAGGGTTTGAAGACAGGAACTTTCCTGGCCTCTATGCGGAGTGATTCACCCGTTGCAGGATTGCGCACATTCCGGGCAGGGCGATCCTGTACACGAAATGACCCAAAGCCCCGAAGTTCTATGGATTCTCCCCGGGCCAGAGCCTCTTCAATGGTTTCCCAGAATCCAACAAACACAGCTTTGGTTTCCAGCTTGGTTAAGCCGGTCCTTTCAGAAATTGCCTCAATTAGCTTGGCTTTGGTCACAATAAAATGCGCTCCGATAACAACGCAAGGGACGTTTATCGTTTCTTGTACTGTACAGTCAAGTTACACTAAAAATTGCTGTAATTGTGCCATTTCCTCACAGCAAGGGCCTTGCGTGAATGGGCCCGGCTAAATTTTACTTCGAAATCATCGCTAAGAGAACGCACTTTATCGGCAGTTGATCATAAACATCCATTGTCCCCTGAAGCCCTTCCAGAGCACCGTCCATGTTGTTACCCGAGAGTCACAGTGCATTTTGGAGAATATGATTGGGCTCGCCTTCCGGAAGGGAAAACCGCTGCAGAGAGAGGGACCGAAACCTAGCTTCCCTTCGGCATTTCCATGAGCAAGAGTCTATCATGGACGTACAAGAGATCGACTGAAGAGGAGACCGTTGTCGCTAGGCTGGGACGAAAAGTTTACCAAGGCATACACCACAAGAAATACTTGACATGAATTCTTGGCAAGGACTAAGCTTTGAAGCACAAGGTACGGGAATTTCTGTACCTCTGAGCGAACAGATTAATCTTTTGGGTGGCCTACTTGGCCGTGTAATTGAAGCTCAGGCCAGCCCTGAAGTACTGGGCTTAGTTGAGGAATTACGGCGATTGACCAAACAGGCAATCACGCAGCAGGAGCCACATCTGCGAGATCAAGTGATCGAGCGGATCAAGGGGTTGGAGCTTCTGGAAATTGAATGGCTGTTACGTGCCTTTACAACATTCTTCTATCTGGTCAATCAGAGTGAGCAGCAGGAGATTATTCGGATTAATCGAGAGCGTGCACGCCTACTTCCTGAGGCGGGTCGTGTAGATTCAATTGATGAAGCAGTCGGGATTCTTCGGCGTGCAGGTTATGAGTTGGAGGATGTCTTAAAGATTGTCTCCCGCCTTGATATACAGCCGACACTGACAGCACATCCCACGGAAGCACGTCGTCGAACCATTCTATATAAACAAGAATTTCTAGCCTCCATCATTGATCAACTGCGCTACAGTAAGCCGACCCCTGGAGAGCGTGACGAACTACTTCACCAAGTCCATAACCAAATTGGGCTCCTGGTTGCATCCGATAAAGTCCGTGCAAGTAAGCCTACCGTGATTGACGAAGTTGAAAATGGCCTCCACTACCTGCGAAACGCCATCTGGGAAACGATCCCACGGATCCATAAAGATGTGGTCGACGCAATTGAGCGACATTACAATCAGACCGTGGATGTGCCCGTATTCCTGAAATTCAGATCCTGGATTGGAGGAGATCGGGACGGTAATCCTAACGTGACCGCAGAGATTACCCGGAAAACCTTCTCCATGCACCGTAGAACGGCATTGGCCCGCTATTTAGAGAATTTACGTTCGTTGCGAAGGGACTTAAGTATTTCCGAACTGCAGTTAAAAATCCCTGAGGCTCTCTATGAGTCCATAGCACGTGATAAGGAGGTGCTAAGTCTGAGTGCTCATGAGGCGCGCCAATTTGTACAGGAACCCTTCCGACAGAAAATCAGCTTCATGATGCAACGCATTGAGTTGGCACGGGATGGGGATTATGAGATCTATAACAGCGCGAATTTTATTGCGGATCTACAACTACTCGCACACGCTCTCGAAGACATGGGGTATGAAAGTCTGGTCTCCCATGGGCGATTAGGAAAACTCATCCTGCGGGCACAGGCGTTTGGATTTCACATGGTTTCCCTGGATATACGGCAACACAGCCGTCATCATGGCAATGCCGTACATGCATTGTTCAAGGTTTCAGATGTCTGTGATGACTATTTGGGTTTGGCGGAAGAGGACAAGCTGGACCTCTTGACAAAAGAATTACAGAATCCTCGACCTCTTTTACCACATGGTGTCAAGTTAGAGAAAGATGTCCAAGAGGTACTCAACACGTTTGTCGTGATTAAGGAGACGGTTGAATGGTCTCCTAGTGCCTTAGGTAGTTATGTGATCAGTATGACACATGCCGTGAGCCATGTCTTAGAGGTTCTATTGCTGGCAAAGGAGACTGGGCTTTGGCGTATTGAAGGAGATCGCGTGCACTCCCCTATTGACGTTGTTCCTCTTTTTGAAACCATTGAGGATTTGGATCTTGCCGGGGTCTTGTTGACCAATATGTTTGAGCACCCGGCATACAAGAAGCACCTTGGGCATCGTGACAATATGCAAGAGGTAATGCTTGGCTATTCAGACAGCAACAAGGATGGAGGGTATTGGATGGCCAACTGGGCCTTACACAAGGCAAAGAGGCATATTGGTAAGATCTGCAAGGATGCTGGCATTGATCTCCGACTCTTTCATGGCCGTGGTGGAACGGTTGGTCGTGGTGGAGGACGTGCTGGTCAGGCAATCATTGCGATGCCTCGCATCATCCATAACGGTCGGATCCGGTTTACTGAACAGGGTGAGGTAATTTCATTCAGGTATGCCCTACCTGCAATTGCGCACCGACATTTAGAGCAGATTGTACGGGCAATGATGATTGCTCCGCTGCGCGTGGCAGATGTAGAGGAAGATGCGGTAATTATGGAGCGTATTGCAGATGTATCCATGAAGACTTACCGGAAACTGATTGACGATCCAGAATTCTGGCCGTGGTACGCCTCCTCAACACCGATTGAACAGATCAGTCGTCTTCCGATTGCGTCCCGTCCGGTTTCTCGCGGCTCGGTGCATCATGTAGATTTTGACGACTTGCGTGCGATCCCTTGGGTCTTTGCTTGGACTCAGACCCGCTATATCGTTCCAGGATGGTATGGAGCTGGTGAAGGACTTCAGAAGCTGCTGAAAGATCACGGCTCAGACCTCAAGCGGATGTACAAGCAGTGGCCATTCTTTCAAGCGGTCCTCAACAGTGCCCAACGCGAGATGGCAAGGGCGCGATTGGACGTTGCATCAGAATATCTGACCCTCGCTTCTGATCCAAAAGCAGGAGAACGGATCAATCACCGAATTGTCGAAGATTACAAAAAGGCGGAGGCAGCTATACTTGAGATTACCGGGCATGAAAGCCTGTATGGGCATGTGCCTGTATTCAGGAAATCTGTCAAACTTCGTAACCCCTACTCTGATGTCTTGAATCTGCTTCAGGTTGAATTAATTCGACGAAGTCGCAACGATTTGGAATCAGACAAAGAACGCTTGGTACATGCATTACTCTTGAGCGTAAATGGGATCGCGGCCGCAATGCAGAGCACCGGATAAATATGTATGGTAGTGGTCGAACCGACTGTGCTACATTGCTCTTTCAGTCAAAGTACCGTGTAGCAACGGAATTTGTGCTACAGGATTATTCTACGAGTTGGCCTGCCATTCATGAACAACCTTCGAAATCGGCTGAAGCAGATCTCCCTGTCAGGATTCAAGACGCTTAATCCACTTGACGACTTTGAGCCCTGTCGAAAACAATGCTGATCGGTGCCAACGGTGCAGGTAAGTCCAACTTTATCTCATTCTTTCGCACGATGAGCTATGCACTATCTGGAACTGACCAATTAGCTCGTCATGTGGGACAACAGTGTGGCTCCCGCCGATTTCTGTATGACGGACCAGATCGTACGCACGAAATCAAGGCCACATTAACGATCGAAACCCCTACCGGAATGAGCGATTGTGCTTTCCGCTTGCTCCATGCCACAGGTGACACATTGGTATTCGCTGATGAGCGATATCGCTCCACTCGCTCGGAGTGAAAAACGCTCGGTGCGGGGCACAGAGACCCAAGGCTTCCCAAGGCTGCAGATGAGTGTCAGACTGCACGCGTCATCCATACTCTGCTGAAGAAAATTGTTGTCTATCAGTTCCACAATACATCTGATGCCTCAGGTATTCGTGGAAAGTGGTCAATCGATGATAACCGCTGGCTCAAGAAAGATGCGGCGAACATCGCGCCGATACTTCACCGCCTGAAAACCCAGGAGCCCCTCTACTACCGACGTATTGTCAACCACATCCAACTCATTCTACCGATGTTCTCCGACTTTGAGTTGGAGCCCAACTATGGCAGCTTGATGTTACAATGGCGCGAGATAGGTACAGACGAGGTATTTAGCGCATCTCAGGCATCAGACGGTTTTCTCCGTATCGTTGCCCTTGTCACTCTACTTCTACAGCCACCGAATGACCTTCCAAACACTTTAATTCTTGATGAACCCGAACTCGGGCTACATCCCTCGGCGATTAATATTATCGGTGGTCTGATAGCTGCGGCTGCCATGAACATTCAGACCATTATGGCCACACAATCAGTCCTGATGGTTAACTGCTTTGCCCCCCAGGATATAGTGGTTGTTGAACGACCCGGCCGCGCATCCACCTTTCGCAGACTTGATCCCCAAAAACTTAATGAGTGGCTTTCAGACTACTCTCTCTCAGAGTTATGGGAGAAGAATGTTATAGGAGGGCGGCCTTGAGGGACTTTCGGCTTAACTCCATTATAGAGGGACAGACTGAAGAGAGGTTCGTCAATCAAATATTGCAGAAAGCGCTTCTCGTAAAACTCCCGGGTAGGGGGATTTGTAAGAGGTTCTACCAATTAATAGGGTTCTACCAGCATTGTTGTGGATGAAGCGTTGGATCTTCGCAAAGGAAAAACCCCATCCTTTGTAATGAGTAATTCGTTGTGTACCGAGAAAAAGACATCATGGATGACGGGTAGGATAAACTCAACCAGCCATAATTGTAATGCCACAAGGTCCGCATGGCAACGAATCTGGTCGGTATCGCCGTAGCGCAGACGAGGCAGAAACTAAAACCCTGAAAGAATGTACTACCGTTTGGCTCTTTTTCTTGAAAAACATGATAGATACACTTTCGATTGCTCGTAAACTTTCCAGTTCAGGAGTCAAGCGAGAACAAGCTGAAGCAATTGCGGACGTTGTTGCCGACGCGGTTGATCAACAATATGGAGAGCTCGCCACCAAAGATTTTGTGCGTAACCAGATCAGCACCGTACGTGGCGAAATAAGTGACTTACGCGGCGACATGAACACCCAAATAAGTGCACTCGAAACTCGGCTTGTGCGCTGGATAGTTGCAACGGGCTTAGTCGTTGTAGGCCTTTTGATCACCGCAGTGACCGTTTTTTAGGTGTACTACGGGTGAGGTTCAATATATACGATCCCATGTCGGGAATCCTGACTTCGACGGTTACCTCTGGCACAGGGGTACTGGAGTGGGATTTTCGGAAAAAGTGAACACTACATGTACCCCTTCTGAGGGGTTGAACCTTCGCGCAACACCGACGACCTGGTGTTGTGTTTAGGAAGTCGTTCCTTTCTTGAACAGCACCGTTTGGCGCTGCAGGGTCTGGTTGACGACCTGATAGAGTCGAATCCCCTCTCGGGTGGCCTTTGAGGGGAGAAGATATTCTGCGTTATTGCCCCGATCACAGATGACCGATGCCTCGACATTGCCCAGTTCGGCTAAAATCTGTCCTTCACTCAATCGCTGCTTTGTCCCAAACCTCGCATTATATCGGTGACGCAGAATCCGAAGCAGTGCAAAGGCCACAAAGCAGATGGCGATGTGGGCACGAACCCGCCGCTCGACCCAGTGAAAGATGGGGCGAATAGCCATGGTGTGTTTCAGGACCCGAAAGCCTTCTTCAATTCGCCAGAGTTCGCCATAATGCTGGTAGACCTGTGCGGGGGGCAGATCTTTGATGCTCGTCCAGACTCCGTGAAGCCCATCAAATTTCTTGTCGTTTTCAATTGCCGCCTCATCCAACCGGACGCTGTCCTGATCTACTTTCAAAAAACGACCGCTGCGCCCGTGTCCCTTGACGCCCTGGGCAAGCCGTTTTTTGACCTTCTCGATCGCCTTCTGTCGCGCGTGCGCATCCTTGGCCGCTTTCTTTGGACAGTATCGTAAGATCAGACGGCGACCTGCCAAGGTGTGTTCGGTCACCTTTCGACCCGAGGAAAGCGTGGTCCAGGATTGTGATTGGGTCACCGCCTTGGTGTCCACCTGGTTCATCGATCGCAGACGGGCCGCCACGATATAGTCACACCCCATGCTTTGTAACAACGCCAGATTCTTTTTGCTCAACAGGCCCGAATCGGCAACGACAATGATCTGCTCCAAGTCAAAGCGCGTTTTGAGCTCGTTCAAGGCCGGTTCCAGGGTCGTTACATCGGTCGTATTTCCAGGAAAGAGTTCATAGGTAACCGGAAGTCCCTCCTGGGTCTGCACCAGGGCCAGAACAACCTGCACCCGATGAGGCTTTCCATCCTTGCTGAACCCTTTTTTGCGAATCTCATCGTCGTTCTCACTGGCAAAACTGAGCGTGGTGACATCAAAAAACAAAACCTTGAATTTGCCTCCGATCATGCCCATGGTTTCGTCGGAGACCATCTGTTTTAATTGGTCAATCCGCGCATCGGTCACCGTGTCCATCATTCGGTAAAACTTTTCCACGGGTACGTTCACGCCGACCTCCTTCGACATCTGTCGGGAATGAGCCAGTTTACTATCCCCCGGTGCAGCCAGACGCAGCAGCACGGCCTGTTTGAACAATCGGCGCGACATCGCCTGACGCGAATCAAACACACGCGCAAATCCATCTGATCATACAGCGTGCCAACGGCTTCATGAAACCCCAGACACAGCCGACGAAGTTCTTCCAGCTTGCGGGCATCTTCAATCACCAGAGGACCCGTATCCGGGGGGTGAGTCCGGGCGGCAACGACTTCCTCCGCATAGGATTCGGGCGGAAACAAAGAAGGTTTTCGCGCTTCCTGGAGTTTCGCCAACTCCAGCTCGGCCAGCTTGATCAGGGGTGCTACGGCATCCGGTCGGACACTGCCCATATGCTGGATGATACGAATGCGTGATTCGCCCTTCCTGTTGCGATAGTTCTGCACAATCTGGACCGCGATGTTTTTGGTCGTTTTTCGTTTGAGTGTTCGGACCCACATAAATGTAACGTTTGTGAGCTCACAAGATACGGAAGAATTACGACAAAAGCAGAAAACTGAACACTACAAACGGGCCAACGAAAAAAATCGCCCACAGCACACGGAAATAGGGGTTCTTGCGAACAAATACGGCCCAAACCGTCGAAGTCAGGATGGATGACGGGTAGGATAAACTCAACCAGCCATAATTGTAATGCCACAAGGTCCGCATGGCAACGAATCTGGTCGGTATCGCCGTAGCGCAGACGAGGCAGAAACTAAAACCCTGAAAGAATGTACTACCGTTTGGCTCTTTTTCTTGAAAAACATGATAGATACACTTTCGATTGCTCGTAAACTTTCCAGTTCAGGAGTCAAGCGAGAACAAGCTGAAGCAATTGCGGACGTTGTTGCCGACGCGGTTGATCAACAATATGGAGAGCTCGCCACCAAAGATTTTGTGCGTAACCAGATCAGCACCGTACGTGGCGAAATAAGTGACTTACGCGGCGACATGAACACCCAAATAAGTGACTTACGCGGCGACATGAACACCCAAATAAGTGCACTCGAAACTCGGCTTGTGCGCTGGATAGTTGCAACGGGCTTAGTCGTTGTAGGCCTTTTGATCACCGCAGTGACCGTTTTTTAGGTGTACTACGGGTGAGGTTCAATATATACGATCCCATGTCGGGAATCCTGTGGTTTCACCATTTCTTCGGTTGGCATCTGTGCATTTAGTCTTGATATAGAGGCCGCACATTGATCTTATAGCAGGGATATTGCGGATATCGCTGAATTCCTTATGGGAAACGGTGCCTGCAGGGGAAGGATGTCCGGCCAGCTTGAGAATGAATTTCACGCCCGCGGAGTAAGAGAGGATGAAAGCGGGAGCAAGACCATCGTCAAACAGCGCGGAGAGCCACCGGGCAAAGGCATGGTCGTCCAGGTCATCAATGCTCCCCGGCCCCTCAGACTCGAGCCAGCCCGTAAAGCGGAGCCAAGCCTTCGAATAGAGGCGAAAGGTCGAGGGAGCGACCAAGCTTTGTAACAAGGAGCGCAGGTCAGCGCGCAGCGAGGGGGCAAGCATTCCGGCCCCTGCGGATTTGACAAGAAGGGGAGGCGTTTTCATGGGATCGAGCACTGGTGGAACGAGGGCAGCCTTTCCGCCCGAACAATGTTCCGTTAAATAGCATTAACGGAAAACATCCCGGATCAACAACGCCCCAAACACGCAGCCGAGACCGTATCCAGGAGCGCATTCACCCCCGCATCAGACACGCAACCCCACGCCAGGCAGAGGGAACCGGATGAAGCGACCGGAGAGAGACGGGATCGCCGTCAACTCCTAGCAGTAGACCGAGGCAAATGGTCAGTAGCTTTGCCAAGCAAATCAGCCCGCCAATTCACCTAGACCGCCCGCAGGGGTAACCAAACATGAGCGCAGCAGCCAGAACCACCTTTACCGCAATCAAGCTAGCCATCCTCGCCATGGCCATCAGCCTAAGCGTTGGGCCCAGCGCAGCGCAAATCCCGGACAACCTAAAGCAGTTCGCAACTAGGGCCGAGCAGGGAGATGCCAAGGCGCAATGGATGCTGGGAATGATGTACTACCACGGGGTGGGCGTACCAGAAAACTACACCGAGGCGGCGAAGTGGTATCGGAAAGCCACCGAGCAGAGAGACGCCAGCGCGCAAAGCCAGTTGGGCCGGATGTACTACCACGGAGAGGGCGTACCAGAAAACTACACCGAGGCAGAGAAATGGTACCGGAAGACCGCCGAACAGGGAGACGCCGCGGGGCAAAGCCTCATGTCAGTGCTCTACCTCACCGGAAGGTCCGTCCTCTATGACGACGTAAAAGCCTAGCGTGGATGATCCTTGCAGACATGCAAGACGAAGACTACAGAGATATGAGAGACGGCATGCGAAAGCTCCTGATCCCAGACCAGATCGCCGAGGCAGAGAGGCTAGCCGCCCAGCTGCAGGAACAGATTTCAGGGAGACAGTTTTTTAAGGATGCAGTAGGGGAAGCGCGCCCCAGACTATTCCAGCCATCGGATTTGCCCCGCGCCGCTGACCAAGCCGGCCCCGACCTGAGCGCCTGCAGCGCCCCCTACCCCGGTCAGGCCCCACGAAGCGAACGAGAGAGCGTCCCCAGGGAGCATTGACCGCCTTCAAACACACCAAACTCGCCCTCAGGGAGGCGAACCTGCAGCAGGCGCCAGAAAAAAAGTTGCCCCTGCAGCGCCTAGGAGCGGAGCCAAAGCAGCCGGAGCCCAGAGCAAGCCCGTACAGCGACCTGTGTGCGATCGGCCCCAGTGGGCAAAGATGCCTAAAAAATTCAAGCCACCGTAGCCCCAGGAAAGTCCGCCAGACGAAGCCGAAACCACCACCGATCTGAAAAAAGTTTGAGAAATAAAGAAAGAGCGGCAAAAAGTTGCAACAGTTAACAATGAGCCTCTGGTATAGAATCGAAGGTTCCAATAAAAATAGTACAGCAGTATTGCTGTGGATCTACAGCAACAGAAGGCATTTCATCTTTTTGGTTCTATCCATAACAACCCCGGTAGAACCATTAGTAATTCTCGGCAGACACTACCGCGCGAGTTGGATCTGCGCCTTTACAGGAAGGTGGTCAGAGACATATCTACCACCTTGAATTGAGACTATCGCTTCGTAACTGGAGACGCTCCAGTCGGGCGAAACGAGTATGTAGTCGATTCGTCGAGCTTCGTTGAGCTGATCATTTTCAAGAAATCCACTGAATGTGCCTACAGGACCGATTGCAGGCATCTTACTCACCGCTCGTGAATCCCTCAATAAACCTTCCCCCGTTAAGGCGGCGAAAATATCAGTGTCTGGAGTTGTATTCAAATCTCCGAGCAATAACACCGGCTTGCTGAATTCCTGAATGCGCTCTGCCAAAAGTTTTGCACTCTGCAGCCGGGCTTCAATTCCACGGTGATCAAAATGTGTATTCACAACATGGAAATCAAGATCTGTCCCCCGCACTCTTAGGTGCACCGAAGTAGCGACTCTAGGAAGCGCAGCGTCCCAGCCCCGACTGCCTGGTTGTTCAGGAGTCTCAGATAGCCAGAAGGTTGTGGTTCCAAGTAGTTCAAAGACGGCCGTCTTGAAGAAGACCGGGACAAACTCTCCACCTTCTTTACCGTCATCTCTCCCGACCCCCACCCAATCATAGTCGGGAAGCTGTGCGGCCAATTGTGCTACTTGATGACTGAGTGCTTCCTGAACCCCAATCAGGTCGGCCTTCCGCATCTCGCCGGCAACCCATTCTACCCGATGAGGCCATGCACTTTCTCCATCGTCGGGGTTGTCATAGCGAATATTGAATGACATCGCTGTAAATTCCGCAGGTACGGGCTGAACGAACACGATCATGATCAGAAAATTGAACATGTTATCCTCCTATCGTAATCATGGGGCGGTTTTTAGAGGCCGCAATGAGATGCATTCCGGCATGCCGGGCGTGTTTCCTACTTACCGCTGTGTGGATGAGTCCCAGTAAATCCTGATCGTTGGCTCCACTTCGCATGACACGACGCAAGTTTACTTCGGAGCGCCCAAACAGGCATACTTTTAAATGGCCATCTGCCGTGATTCGGAGACGATTACAGCCTTCACAAAAATGATCTGTCATAGATGTGATAAACCCGACTTGACCAAGAAACCCCGGGACTTTGTACAACTTAGTCGTTTCATTGCGACCGTTGTGTAATGCTTCGATTGGATACACTTGGCGAATGATGCGAAGCATTTCGCCGTAAGGGACTAGTTTGTCTTCATTCCATTGATTACCATCAAACGGCATAAACTCAATGAAACGAACCTCAATCGGACGATCGTGGGTGAATTCAACAAAGTCAGCAAGCTCATCCTCATTTACCCCTCTCATCACAACACAGTTGACCTTGAGCGGAGAATATCCTACCCCTATAGCACTATCAATTGCAGCCAATACAAGCTCAAGGCCATCTCGGCGTGTGATCTCCTTAAACCGATCAGGCTGTAATGTATCCAGACTTATATTGACCAAGTTCACTCCTGCTATCCTTAGTGCATGCAGTTTTCGTTTTAGCAGTAGTGCGTTGGTCGTCATCGCAAGAGTCTGAAGCCCTGACAAGGAACTTAGTTCTTCAGCAATTTTTTCAATCCCTGACCTGAGCAGCGGCTCCCCTCCAGTCAATCGGATCTTCGTCACACCCTGTTCCACAAAAAGCCGTGCTAAACGGATGATTTCCTGGTCCGTTAATAATTTTTCGGGAGGTGTCCAATCAAGCCCATCTTCTGGCATACAGTAGTCGCATCTCAGATTACAGTGCTCAACAAGTGAGATTCTGAGATAGTTGTGCACCCTGCCAAACCCATCCGAAAGAACACTAGCCTGGCTCTTGGCAGATGAATAGGATAATGAGAAATCGTCAGGAACCTGCGAGGTAGGGACGATGTCTGGCTCCGATAAAACCTTAAGTTCAAAAATCATCTTTGCACTGCGAGGCTACAAGCAAGTTCAACAACAGTCAGAAGTGTAAGATCTGATCTCCAATCTGCCAGATTGAACAACTCTAAGAAAGTGATCTGGTTCGTTCATATGTTGATCAATCCTGCGTATGGTTTGGGGCAGTTATTGATCCAAGATTATCTCCATGCGTTAAAGTTTGATTGTTCAGGAATTGAGTAGAATGGGAATTGTGCTGGCTTTTAGTGGCGGCTTAGATACCTCTTTTTGTGTTCCGTACTTGCGCGAGAAGTACGGCGAACCGGTATTTACCGTAACGGTGGATACCGGCGCATCCCAGGATGAGACTGCCTTAAAGGCTCGTTCCATAAAACTTGGAGCAGAAAAACATTTTCATATTGACGCGCGCCAGACCCTGTACGAAGACTATTTGAAGTTTCTCATTATGGGAAATGTCTTACGTGGAGGCATATACCCCCTCTGTGTCGGTGCAGAACGTGTCGTACAAGCTCTTGAAGTTGTAAGGATTGCCCAACAGGTCGGGGCTCGGGCAATTGCGCATGGTTCAACGGGAGCAGGTAACGATCAGGTACGCTTCGATTCTGTAGTTCACCTGTTCGCCGATGAAATGGAGCTCATCACGCCAATCCGTGACGAGGGACTCACCAGGCAGGATACAACAGGATTTCTTCTTGAGCGAGGATTCTCCGTCCCCGAAAAGACGACACGGTATTCCATCAATGAAGGGCTCTGGGGAACAACCATTGGCGGTGAAGAAACACTCGGGACCACCGAGCCATTACCGGATGAAGCCTACCCACATACTGTGGCTGCTGCTGAAGCACCTGAAGTAGGACTTGAACTGCGTATTCAATTCCAGAATGGCTTACCCATTGCCTTGGATGGTGAAGAACAACCTCCCGTTGCGTTGATCACCAAACTTGCCTCTATCGGTGCTGAACACGGAGTTGGACGAAATATTCATGTCGGGGATACGATTCTTGGACTCAAGGGGCGAATTGGATTTGAAGCTCCTGCCCCCCTGATTCTGATCACGGCACACAGAGAGTTAGAGAAGCTTGTCCTCACCAAATGGCAACGCTATCAAAAGGATCAGTTGAGCGACTTCTATGGTATGCTACTCCATGAAGGACAATACTTTGATCCCGTAATGAGAGATATTGAAGCATTCTTGGCTTCTTCCCAGAATGGGGTTACCGGTTCTGTATTCGTTCGGCTTTATAAGGGTAATATTTCCGTTCAGGGCTGCGAAAGTCCTCATTCAATGTTTGATACTGGCGTGGCCACTTATGGAGAAGAGACTGCTCTCTGGGATGGACCCGATGCTCGCAGTTTTTCGAAACTCAGCGGCCTGCAGGCGTATCTCGCGTACAAGGCACGCTCGGGAAAATGATTCGTACAGCAGTACTACATGGCAGCGGCTATGTTGGTCGTGAGCTCATACGACTGATCCTTCAGCATCCTCATGCATCGCTTACATGCGTCACCAGCCGAACTTATGCGGGGAAGCCACTGCATGTCGCACATCCAGCACTACGAGGACAACAGCAGATTCAATTTACCGCTGTCACGGAATTTGACACGTCGGATATTGATGTCGTATTCGTGGCTGCCGAACATGGTAAGGGGGCAGCGAGCGTCAGAGCATTGATTGACCATGGATATACGGGATATATTATTGACATGAGCTCTGATTTCAGGTTTAAAGATGTATCGAAGTTCGAATCGCTCTTTAATGTAAAGCACCCTGCTCCTGAACTGGTCCCCGAATTTAAATACGGACAACCAGAACTCTTTGCCCCCTACTCCACCCGTTATATTGCAAATCCTGGTTGTTTTGCGACGGGAATGCTTCTCGCAATTTGGCCAATTAACCAATGCTGTACGGAAGCCAATGCTTCCATCACTGCAATCACTGGAGCATCCGGTTCAGGAATTCGCCCAAAGCCAACGACTCATTTCCCTGAGAGAGATGGGAATGTACGAGCCTATAAGGTACTTGAGCATCAGCATCTAGCTGAGATTTCGCAGTTTGTCAATTCAGGCATTCATCTGGCTATGGTGCCGGTATCTGGACCCTGGACGCGTGGCATATGGGGAACGATCCAACTTAAATCTCCCCTACCTGAGCCTGAAATCGCGAAATGGTTCGAGAACCTGTATGATCCCCATCCGCTCATTCGACTTTGGCCAGGTAAACTTCCAGAATTGCAATATGCCGTCGGTTCTCCGTATTGTGATCTGGGATGGGTCATGCGAGATGAAGATCTTGTGATTGGCTTTGCTTTAGACAACATGCTTCGAGGTGCTGCTTCACAGGCAATCCAGAACATGAATCTGTTGATGGACTTGCCGATCATAACCGGGCTTGTCGTAGAAACTGACTGATGAAGACGCAATCGATCTTGAGAGATGAGGATACATTTCTCATCCCGACCTATAAAAAAATGCCTCTCGCACTCGTGCGTGGCAGAGGATGCTATGTCTGGGACGCGGACGGGAATCGTTATCTGGATTTTTACGGAGGCCATTGTGTGACTGCCCTTGGGCATTGTCCTGCCCAGGTAGTGGATGCAATTCAAAAGCAGAGTGAGCAACTTCTCTTCTATTCGAATGTTGTTTACAACGACACCCGGGCCCATGCAGCCAGACTACTTGCAGAAATGGCTCCACTCCATCGGATTTTCTTCTGCAACTCCGGTACGGAAGCAATTGAAACGGCGCTTAAGATTGCTAGAAAATCCACCGGTCGAAACGGTATCGTCTCTACAAAAAATGGGTTTCACGGACGTACTCTTGGAAGTCTGGCCGCCACCTGGAATCCATCCTACAGGAACCCTTTCAAGGATGTATTGGCACCCGCGCATTATTTCGCCGAGTTTGGAGATTTGGAATCTGTAGAATCAATCCTCTCCTGGAATAAAGACATTGCGGCCATACTCCTCGAGCCGATTCAGAGTATTGCCGGAATTGTAGAGGCTTCCAGCGATTACTTCCACGGGCTCCGCGAGCTGTGCAATCGACATGATGTGCTGCTGATTTTTGACGAAATCCAGACTGGTGTGGGACGCACCGGTACATTTAGCATCAGTGAGCAATTTGGAGTAACTCCAGACATGATCACGCTCGCTAAAAGCCTCGGATCCGGGATTCCCGTTGGTGCATTGTTGTTAAGTGACCGACTCTCCGATGAAGTTCAGTACGGAGATCAAGGATCTACCTTCGGCGGAGGTATGATTGCAATGAGCGCTGTCATCGCAACCTTGGAATCGATCCAAAACGATGGCCTAATGGAGCGGGCATCGGAAATATTTAATGCCATTGCGACCGCAATTAAACCGTATGTGATTGAAGTGCGTGGACGCGGCTGCCTGATCGGCATAAAGACTGAGCAGAGGACAAGTGATATTCTTCCAGCTCTGCGCAAAAATGGCGTATTAGCCGGTGGGAGTGCAGACACGAATGTCATGCGCCTCATGCCACCTCTGATCACCCGCGCAGAACATATTTCAAAATTCGCCGAAGCGTTCAAGGACGTGATGGAGCACACTCATGCCTAATTCAGGACTGCAGCACTTATTTGATTGGCATCTCGAAGATGACTTGACATGGGAAGAGCAGTTAGCTCGTGCCCTCCACCATTATCGTCGCCCTCAATCGTTACGTAAACCGGATACTCTCCGTAGTCTCGGGTTACTCTTCTTCAATTCCTCGTTGCGTACACGCACATCCATGGAAGTGGCGGCAGCTCGACTTGGTGCCCATACCTCGGTCATTATCCCAGGATCTGGCGTATGGGGCATGGAATGGAGAGATGGCGTTCGTATGGATGGCAAATCGGTAGAGCATATCCGAGAGGCGATCGGCGTACTTTCACGATACTATGATGCGTTGGGCGTGCGCCTATTTGCAACAGGCACTGACTATGCCATTGATCAAAGCGAAGCACGATTCAAAAAGATCCTTGAGACCGCTACTGTACCGGTCATCAATCTCGAATCCGCTTTATATCATCCTTGCCAGGCCCTGGCGGACGCTGCAACAATCAAAGAACAGTTCAATGATGAGGTCAAAGGACGGCGCTTTGTTCTTTCGTGGGCATGGCATCCTCGTGCATTAGCACAGGCTGTACCGAATTCTGCACTTTTGATGGCAACCCGGCTTGGCATGCAAGTCACCATTGCGCGACCAAAAGGGTTTGATCTTGACCCTGAGATTATGCGACTCGCGGAATCATATACGTCGAAACATGGCTTCTCATTGACAGAAACAGATGATCAGGATGCTGCCTGCGAAGGAGCAGACATCATTTATGCCAAAGCCTGGGGAAGTCAATTACGTTATGATGATCCAGATCAAGAAAAGGCCTCACGCGATCAGTACCAGAATTGGCAGGTTCGAGAACATCATCTCGGTAGTGCCGCCTTTATGCATTGCCTCCCTGTTCGTCGGGGAGTCGTGGTAGAGGATGCTGTTCTCAACAGTTCACAAGCCATCCATCTATTACAGGCAGAATTTAGACTGCACGCGCAAATAGCGATCCTGGAACGAGCCTGGAATCTCATATGAGAGCACCAATCGTGATTAAGATTGGCGGGACTGTCCTTGATAATTTGACACGATTCTGGGATCAGATTAAGGCCATGGATTCTCCCGTGGTGATTGTACACGGTGGTGGAATCCAATCAACCCGTTTGGCCAACCAACTTGGTCATACCCCGAAAATCATTGAAGGGCGTCGAGTCACAGGATCCTTGGACCTCAAAATTGCGGAATGGGCGATGAGAGGTGCCGTGAATGTGAGGCTGGTAGCTGAAGCAAATGCCTGTGGACTGAAAGCGGTTGGACTTAGTGGGGTTGATGGAGCCATGATAAACGTTCGTCGACGCAAACCATGGCTCATTGATGGCGAGAAAGTTGATTTTGGCTGGGTCGGTGAAATCATCTCTATTGATACCACCCTGATTGAAACGATTTCCGATGCTGGATTCATCTCCATCATCGCTCCTCTCGGCATTGACAACTCAGGACAGCGTTACAATGTCAACGCGGATACGGTTGCTTGCGCACTCGCAGCGCGTATCCATGCAAAAGAACTACTTCTGGTAACCGATTCGGGGGGCGTTCTGCGAAACCTGAACGACCCTCCTTCATTACTTCGAACATGTTCTCCCTCCGACGAAGCAGCCGGGATCACACAGGGGTGGATTAATGGAGGGATGTCCGTAAAGATTCAAACAGCACGCAGTGCTCTCGAGGAGGGGGTTTCCAGTGTATGGGTTCTAGGAGTAGACGATCTGCTCGAGAAACAGAATGCCACTTCAATTATCATGGAGAAAGGATGAGAGAACGAAAGGTGCTTAGCTTGCTAGACTCAATGATTCAATTCCCATCACTGAGTGGTCAGGAGGATGAAATTTGTTCTTACATGCAGTCCTATGTGGATCAAGCGGGAATTCAGAGCGAGCGTATTGAAAATAGCTTGTTCTTCTGGTTAGGAGATGGGCCAAACAAATTACTCCTGGCATCTCATCTAGATGTAGTCCCTCCCTCTTCCAGCCATCCCTATCCCCCCTTCAATGCTGCGCGCATAAACGGGAAGATCTATGGCAGAGGTGCCTCAGATGCAAAAGCATCTGGAGCTGCCATGACATCGGCACTCCTGGAGTTAGCATCCGAAAACTGGAAGCCGGAAGATGGTCAGCTCATCGTTGCCTTAACCGAGTGTGAGGAGACTGATTATGAGAATAATGGATTACAAAAACTCTTGCAGACCAAGCTGCCGCAGCCGCAGTCTGCATTAATTGGTGAGCCAACGAATCTACTCCCAGTAGTTGCTCAAAAAGGATTGCTTGTAGTGCGACTTGATGCCAAAGGACATAGTGCCCATGCAGCCCGGCATACGCTTGGAGAAAATGCAATCCTCAAAGCTGCAGATGATATCCAACGCTTATTAAAACTCAAATTCGATCGGAGTCATCCCATTCTAGGGAACACCAGCATGAATGTGACAACCATCCAAGGGGGAGTTGCTCGAAACGTGATCCCCGATCATTGCACCATATATCTAGATATTCGAAGTACCCCCGCCTATACACACGATGAAATCGTCGGAACGATTCGTGCCACCGTGGAATCCGAGGTTACTGTTCATAGCGATCGAATTATCCCCGTATCTACTGCAACAAATGAGCCCATTGTTGAGGCTTGCCTGACTGCAGCCCCTGGGACTCAACCCGAAGGCTCTCCAACTGCAAGTGACTGGATATACTTGAGAGGGATTCCTGCGGTGAAAATTGGCCCCGGCTCCAGTGAGCTATCCCATACGGCAAATGAGCACGTGGACGAATCTGAGGTCGTCCAAGCCGTCGACTTCTATAAAACCGCTGTGAAGGAGTATTTCAGCCTGTGTAGGTAAAATACTCTTCTCACATTTTTCAAAATCAGGCCGTGACAAAATTATCAAAACACGGGAACACGAAAGATATAATCCTTTATGAGCGACGAGTAATCGTTGGACGAAGGATATCATCAGATTCTCCTCGGTCGGGAGATGCAGTAGCTGTATGTGGGCACTGAAATTAGCAGCGGTAGATCTACAGCCTCTGGCGCAGATATATGCACAAGGGCGCGGGTTAATCTGGCTGGACAGTTCATCAAGGTCTCTGCGGTTTGACCGTTACTCCTATCTCTGTATTGATCCGGTTGAATCAATCCCGGCAACGGCAAAGATGGATGATCTGCGGAGCGTACTCCATCGTTATGAAGCTGTCGGATGTATGGATGACGGTCCTCCATTTCAGGGAGGACTGGTGGGGTTTTTTGATTACGAGTTTGCAGAAAATGGTTTCCCAAAATCCATACGGACCTGTGGACAGAGCGGTGCAAACTGCCACTTCAGGTTGTATGATACAATTGTTGCTGCGGATCACCATGCCGGCCTTACATGGATCATCTCGTCTGGCTTCAAAAATGGATCAAACAAGCCGTGCGAGGATACCGCAAAAGCACGTATCAATGCAGTTAGACAAGATATCCGAGACACACCCAAACCTGTTACTCCTGCAGCGGATCTTACCTGGTGCAATGACATCACAAAAACGAACTACTTGAAAGCGGTACGCGATATCATTGATTTTATCCACGCCGGTGACATTTATCAGGCGAACTTTGCGCAGGCTTTTGTGGCAGATCTGCCCTGGGATACAGATCCGTTTCATATCTATCTTTCCACCCGAAAGAGCAATCCTGCTCCCTTTTCTGCGTATGGTGTTTTCGGCGAGCGGAGCATCGCATGTACCTCCCCGGAACGCCTGATCACCGTGAATGCGCAGGGACTGGCTGAAGCAAGGCCAATCAAAGGAACAATTACGCGATCAGATCATCCCGATGAAGATCGACAACTTGGGCATCAGCTTCTCAAATCTGAAAAGGATCGTGCTGAAAATATCATGATCGTGGACCTACTTCGCAATGATCTGTCACGAGTATGTAAGCCCCATTCGGTGAGAGTGCCTGAGCTTTGTGTATTGGAATCCTATGCCGGATTGCATCAACTTACATCTTCTGTTCAGGGGCAGTTGGAGGACAGTAAGGATGCCTTTAATCTTTTGTCTGCCGTGTTTCCTGGAGGATCCGTCACAGGAGCGCCGAAACGTCGTTCCATGGAGATTATTGATCAGCTAGAACAATTTTCGCGTCGTGCCTTTTGTGGATCATTCGGATATTTTGGATTTGACGGCGCAGCAGATTTTAACATCATGATCCGGACGATTCAGTTTCAGGACGACCGTGCATGGCTTGCTGTCGGAGGTGGAATTACCTCTTTGTCCTGCCCAGACAAGGAGTATTCCGAAACCCTGCTGAAGGCACAGAAGATACTTGACGGGACTGGAAAAGCGAGCGTTAATGATCTTAATACTTGACAACCAAGACAGCTTTGTCTACAATCTCAGCCGATATTTCAGGGAGCTTGGTGAGGCGACCGATGTGGTTGGATCCGACTATGTAACGCTGGATGATATTGAAGCGATACAGCCTAAAGCACTGGTGATTTCGCCAGGTCCCTGCACGCCAAATGAAGCCGGGGTCAGCTTGAGCGTGATCTCGCATTTTTCTGGGCGAATCCCAATCCTAGGCGTATGCCTCGGCCATCAGGTGATCGCACAGTCCTATGGTGCAGTTGTGACATATGCCCAGTTCCCGAAGTACGGTCAGGCGAGCTCTGTGACACACGATGGATGTGACCTGTTCAAAGGATTACCCAATCCGCTGACCGCAGGCCTGTATCACTCCCTAATCGTGACACAAATTGATGAACGTAGTCTGATTGTTCAAGCCAAATCACCAGAAGGTGAGATCATGGCCCTGCGACACAGGCAGAATCCCACATTTGGCGTTCAATTTCATCCAGAATCAATACTGAGCAAGTCTGGACATGAACTCCTGCATAATTTCGTACAGATTGTAGAGCGGTTTCAATGTTCCTCTTAGAGCAGGCAGGCAGACAACACGCAGTTCGTCCTTTTGACCTACGAGATCGGGGATTGCTGCTCGCAGATGGGGTATTTGACACGTCCTTGATTGTGTGCGGCACCATGGTCCTGCGCTCGGCTCATGTGAACAGGCTCGTGCGTGATGCCGCTGCTCTTGATATCACCATTGATCAGCAACGAATTAACGATCTACTTGACAACAACCTGACTGGAGATCATAACGGAATATTGCGCATTACGGTCACATCAGGCCCTGCAGAAAGATGGAGTTTGAATACTCAAATGATACCTCCAACAGTCCTACTGAGCCTATCACCACTGAACAAGAGTGATCAGTTTAAGCCGCTCTCACTGCAAACCAGCCTGATTCGCCGAAATCATACCTCACTCGCAAGCCGCCATAAAACTCTTGCCTATACAGATAACTTGGCAGCCCTGAGAACCGCCCGTGCCGAAGGCTATGACGATGCACTCTTCTTAAATACCTGCGGGAAGGTTTGCTGCGTTACGACTGGGAATCTGTTTCTGAAAATTCACAACACTTGGGTGACCCCACCAGTCTCTGACGGTATCCTGCCAGGGGTCATGCGCCAATGGGTGATGCAAACTGCTCAAAGCATAGGTCTTGGAATTATAGAACGAACGATAACGGAAGACGAGTTGCAGTACGTGGAAGCTGCGTTCATGACGAACAGCGGGCGACTAGTAGTGCCAATTGCAATAATAAACGGGCGAGATCTTCGACTACAATTACCAGACGGCCTGAAACATGCTACCACGGAACTGATCAGGACATTCAGAGAGCATTGAGTTCAGTCCAAATTCGCTCGGGAATTAAGATGGATTTGGGACGGAATTACTGAGACACCTTCGTTGCTCAAGAGCCGTCATGTTTAGTTCTCGGCGACTTTGTTATCAAGCTCTTCAAATGTAAAGCGAACGCTCATAATGTAAGGGGATTCGTCTTTTATCCAGTGACCATACGTAGTAGCAACCACCGTTCCGTCGGGAAGTATCTCCACTCCCGGATAGGCAGTATCGGCCCCCTCTTGGTTGTCCATAAGTCGTACACGATACTGCCCTTCCTGACCATGCACGATATTCTCATAGGTACCAACCCATCCGACCCAGTCGCCCCATGTGGGTGAAACATGGGTACGGTCACGAAACGAAATAAATAGTCGACCATCCGGGCCGTAGATGGCCTGATGCCTGTCACCGGTGAGAGCCCCCGTGACTTCCTTCGGTGTGCTCCATGTTACACCCTCATCATCAGAGAACGTTACAAAGCTGTTGAATCGACGGCTATTCTCTCTCAGTAACATGGCGAGTTGTTGGCCGTCAGGAGACCGAATAATACCTGGTTCGCATAGATCAGCCGTAGGATGCGTTACGACAACTTCTGGCTGACTCCAGGTTAGTCCGCCATCAGACGATACTGTTTTGTATACATAAAATTGTCCCCGCTCTTCCTCGCGCCCATTGATAAACCTTCCGTCATCGTGAAAGAATGCCATATAGCGGCCATCACGCAATTGAATTACATCCCCCATAGCCACGATTCCACCAAAATCTCCAATGGGTTCTAGTGGACTCCAAGTGTTTCCCTCGTCCTCAGAAACAGCCATGCGGATAGGATACAACCCGGAAAACATGATTAAGCGCTTTGTCCCGTCACGGTCGACGACCGGATAGAGTGTCGGGACCTCCTGCGAGGTTGACCAGTTGTCCGGCACGGGGAGACGATCGCTCCAAGTAAGCCCGCCGTCGTGACTTTTCTTCATCACAACTGCACCACGCCCGTGTCCCTTTGGATATACAGTGATGATTGTATGCTGGTCATCCAATAACACAGTGGTTGGATGACCGAGGTACTGATTTGGCTCTCGATCCACTAATACTTGTCGGTGAGTTTCTTCGGCAAGGTCAGCGAGCGGGATACTGAATCCCCCGGGCTTAATTGTACCACTTGGGCGGAAAACGCCTGTGCTGATAAATTCCCGAATACGGAGTGCACCATTCGCCCGAGGCGCCACACGGCCAAGCGGTGAAAATGTGAAACCAAAACGCCCGATGCCTGCGAAGCTGCCCACTGAATGAACTAACTGATCATTGATCAGAAACCGGATCATACCATCTGTTCGGGTAGCTTCAAAAGTAAACCATTCTCCAGGTTCAAGGTGGGGGCGGGCATCACCAAGAACTACATGATGCCGGCCTGCTAAAGCACCAGACAGGTATAGTTGCTGACTGGGGCCATCGAAACCGAGATAACTTTCTCCTAACTGGAATGCTGCGCCCGTAGCATTTAGCTCGGAAAGGCTGAGCTGTGCTGTTATTCGGAAATCCCCCGTCGCAAGGTCGCGATCGGCGAACAGCCCTGCTTCATCTGATGCGCCTGCTATAATTGTAATGTACCCATTCTCCTCAGCCCACGTACCCAGACTGCCCATCTTCACGACACCGTTCTGGGTGACGGTAATGGTTTCCTGTGCCAGGGCCGTAAATGTCAGTAGTACCGCGCCTAAGAGCATACACACGAATTGATTGATTAATGTAAAGCGTCGCATAGGTAATGGGAAAGTTGCTTACAAAGTAGGGTCAATTTTCAGTCGGTATGTTTTCGAGCCCATTCAAAAAATCCAATTGCTTCCAGCGCTTTGTGCATTTCTGAAATCTGGGCTGGTATAGCGGTGGAATGGGGCAATCTGTGGGGGCCACAATCCTGGCCGATAAGACCCATAACAGCTTTGAAGCCCGGGCGTCCACAGGTTTTCAGAATTACTTTTATCATCGTAGAAGCTCTCGCCTGATGACGTCGGGCCTCTTCTATCCGTCCCTGTTCGCAGCAAGTGATAAGACGGCTATAGAGTGGTGCAGCAAAATTATATGTCGTACCCACTGCTCCGCGCATGCCTGTCATCCATGCACCAAGAAGCATCTCATCAACGCCGCATATAAAGTCATACCTTTCGGCATAAGTACACGCTGAGATTTCGTGTAGACGTGTATCTGAAAATTTTACACCAACGAGCGAGTCCAATCGCAAAGCTGCCAAACGCAAGAAATCATCCAGATCCAACTCTACCCCAGTCTTTCCAGGGATATGATAGTAGTAGAATGGAAGATCAGGTGCACCTGCGGCAATCACAGATAGGCAGTCCACCAGTGATCTTGCGGAGTTGGGCTTAAAATAGTGAGGGGGTGCGGCCGAAATAGCACTGGCTCCAGCCTGTTGGGCATGTCTGGCAAGGGTTTGTGCTTCCTGTAAGCTGTTATGTCCGACATGGACCACAACAGGTACACGGCCAGCAACAGCTTGTATAAATGTTGCCGCGGTACGCTCCCGTTCGCGGAGTGTTAGCGAGACTCCTTCCCCCGTACTACCCAGTACATATAATGCAGAGACACCGTCTCTTAGCAAGTGCTCGACCAAGCTTGGGATACGATCAAGATCCACCCGAGCATCGCCTTTCATGGGTGTGAACGCTGCTGCCGTAAGACCTCTGAGTCGGGTTGATTTATCGATCGGCGCCTGCATCATTCTGATTATTGTTCGGCAATTCCTTTCCCAAAGTATAGATTGTTAACCCGCTAAGCTGTGTATGATGGTTGGGAAGGATGTTACTCATGATATATCCTACGATAAAGCAGGTCAATATGCCAATACTTGCATAAAGGAAGAAGTGAATAGCCGTGAAAGCACTTACTAGATAGAGTACGATTGCGCTGGTACAGGCGCCAATCAGTGCCCCAGTACCATGTGCGCGGCGCGTGAAGATACCCAGAGCAAAGAGACCTGCCAGGCTGCTCCCCAATAATCCCAGTAATTCAAGGAAAAAGTCAAATAATGAAGCAATTTCGATTGTAGCCATTAGTAAACCAATGGCGGTAGCTAGAAAGCCCAATCCGACGGTCAACCATCTGGCCAATCGCAGGCGGGTTGACGCAGTGGAACGCGGCTTAAATCTCTTGTAGAAGTCGCATACTAGTGCAGCAACGGCGCTGTTGAGACTGCTGTCAAGGCTGGACATAGCGGCGGCAAAAATCCCGGCAATCAGGAGCCCTGATATGCCCTGGGGTAACTGTTGTACAATAAACAATGGGAAGATTGCATCGGTTGATAGCGAAGGTTCCAGAGCGCTTGCGTGCTGCTGGTAGAACACAAACAAGGCCGTGCCCAAACAGAAAAAAAGCAGACTACCTGGGATCGTGAGCACTGCATTGGTCCAGACAGATCGTGCAGCGAGCTTTTCGTTTGCTGTGGTTAGATAGCGTTGCACTACAGTTTGGTCCGCTGTATATGGGATCAAGTTGCTGAAAATTGAACCTCCCAGCACCACCCAGACCGCCGTAGTCGTCGCATCCCACGACCAGGTCAGCATATGAAACTTGTCCTGAGAAGCGGCAGCTTCTATCAAACCAGGAGCCCCACCCTCAATGCTCGAGACCAAAATAATGAGACTCAAAAACGCACCTCCCAGGAGTACAATCACTTGCATTACGTCTGACCAAATAACGGCTTCCATGCCTCCCAATGCTGTATAGAAGGTGCTCAGTAGTCCCATCAGTAATATGGCCAGATAAAGATTGAAGCCTGTGACTGCGGATAAGGCTATTGCAGGAAGAAAGATCACTACCCCCCATACGTCCGAGCTGGAGAAGAACAAATGCGAGGCTACCGAAAAGCCGAACTGCTACGTTAAACCGTTTCTCTAAAAACTCGTAGGCTGTCGTTATCTGGAGTCGACGGAAGAAGGGCAGATAAAGATAGACTACTATCGGGGCAACCAGCAAAATGGCAATCTGCCCAAGAAAGTACACCCAATCTGTAGCGTAGGCCTTGGCAGGGATGGCCATGAAGGTGATAGCGCTCAGCTGCGTTCCAAAGATGCTGATCCCTGCTGCCCACCACGGGATACGTCTGCGGGCTAGAAAGTAATCAGTGTCGCTTTTCCCGCGGTTCCAGAAGTATAGACCCATTCCTGCAAGGACCAGGAAATAGACCACCACGACAACATAGTTTATCGTACCAAAGGGGGCAACTGTATTTCTGGGTGTGACTTTCCAAACCGCAGCAGTCCGTACTCCCGGACGCGTTTCGCCGCTCGGGATGAAAACATTATCGCCTTGTTGCACCGTTGGAACAGTAACCTGTCCCATAGGCAAAGCCCCCAACTGCGTCCAGATGCCCGTGATCACGTGATAGCCCAGTACGTTACGGCTGAATCCCGGGTGTTGGTTGCCGAGCTCTTGAACGCGATCTACATCTGCTCCAGTATTGCCTCCCAATACTATAAGATGTGAGGGTCCTAAAGTGATTGCAGGAGAAGGGGCTGCAGCTGTGGGATACGGTAGATCATGCAGTTGCTCCCATCCATATTGAGGGCGATACCGATAGGCATCGATGAGAAACTCGTAAGCCACTGAGCCAGATAAATTTGGCTCCAACGCAGTACCACTGAAGAGATAGAATTCCCTGTCTACGGCGCCCGACACAGCGCTGTGTCGGGGTAGACCAGGCAAAGATTCGAGTATTTGCCATCGCGCATCAGGATCAGCAAGATTCAATGCCCAGAAGTCGTTGCTCGCAACGGTATCGTTGGGGGTCTCCAGTCCTCCGGCTATGTAAAGAATATTTCCAGCTACGGCTCCGCTGGCAAATGCTCTGGGTTGTGGGAGTGCTGGTAACGATCGCTGCGAGATGCTCTCGCCATCCCAACGCAGCGCAACCACCTCCATAAAATGTTCTAGAGCATTTCCCCCACCTGCACAGATTACTTCATCTTCCCATTGGGCCGCTACTGCATATCCCGTCGGCTGGGCAAGTGTGAATCCGCTTTCCCACTCACTAAATGAAGAGGTTAGAACATAGATGCTGTCAGTCCAGATTTTCTCCCCACCCTGCAGGAACGGGTCTCGAAAATGTGCACCTCCGGCCACGACCAGCGCGCCGTTTGAAATTCCAGCGCACGGACCACCTACTCCGATTGAATCTGGGAAATCAGGCAACCGATGCCAATCAAGCAATCCTTCGGTTGGCATGTCCTGTCCCTGCAGTGCGGCAACTTGAAAGAGTAGGATGAATAGAAAAATGACTCGTTTGGACGGTTTTATCATGGGTGCATAGCCCGAAAAGAGTCATGGTCTCAGGGGCGAACGTAATTTTTTGCTGTATCCGTTGGGTATGGCAAAGAAATCTGCCCACTGCAAGATAAGCCCATTAATTGTCCGAACCTAGCCGTGGAGAGACAGAAGCAACTGGCTGGCTGCGGTCGTTGAGGATGGATAACTATGGATCTATGAGCAGGCTTGGGCACACCAGTCAAAACGCGCATTTTATCCAGCGGCAGTTACAGTCACCTCTACCCATAAATCTCGTGATCGGACCCGAGATATGCATCCGATGAACGGAAATGGCCGCAATCAGAATGCACTGACGGCTTCCGTCTCCTCCGTCTGTACAGCAGGTTTGGTGCGCAAAAGATAGTAGCGCACGCCGTCAGTTAGTGCCTGCCAACTGGCATCCAGAATATTGGGAGAGACCCCCACCGTATGCCAGATATCTTCGCCGTTCGTATCGTGATGTTCAATCAGGACACGTACAGAAGCTGCCGTGGCTTCCTCTGGAGTAAGCACACGTACTTTGTAATCAGCAAGACGTAAGGATTCCAAGCGAGGATAGAAGCGACAAAGTGCTCGATTCAACGCCCTGGACAGAGCATCCACAGGTCCAACTCCCTCACTGACCGCAAGCTCACGATGATCTCCTACAAACACAGCAACAGTAGCTTCAGACCATTCTGATCCCTGCTCATCCTGCTCACTGTATACCCGCAACCGATCCAGTCTGAACATCTCTGTATCTTCCCCCTGTATTGTTCGAAGCAATAGTTCAAAAGATGCCTCAGCCCCCTGAAACTCATAGCCAAGGTGCTCCAACTCTTTAATGCGCTGGACCGCTCGCCGTGCCTGATCATTATCGTCGAGTGTAATCCCTAGCTCCTGTGCCTTGTAACGCACATTGGATTGCCCGGACAAGTCTGAAACTAATACCCGCCTTTTATTTCCCACCACCTCAGGAATCATATGCTCATACGCACACGGTTCTTTCATAACCGCCGATACGTGAATTCCACCTTTATGTGCAAAAGCACTTCGACCAACAAATGGAGCACGATCAATTGGCAACATATTACAGATTTCGTACACGAACTGACTCAAATCTGCCAGTGTAGCCAACTGCTCTTCAGAGACACATTGATACCCCATTTTATGCTGAAGACAGGCAATCACCGTACATAAATCAGCATTCCCCGTACGTTCACCAATTCCATTGATTGTGCCTTGCACATGGCGCGCTCCCGCTTCGACCGCGGCGATACTATTCGCAGTTGCAACGCCACTGTCATTATGCGCGTGAATACCAATGACATGCCGGTTCATCACAGAACACACATGCTCTGTGATCCGTCCGATATCTGTTGGCATGCTGCCACCGTTTGTATCACACAATACCAGCACATCCGCACCTGATTCGGCAGCAGCACGCAAGGTGGCTAGTGCGTATCCAGCATCGTCCTTGTATCCATCGAAAAAATGCTCTGCGTCATATATGACACGGCGACCGTTCTGAGCCAACCATTTGACTGACTCCGCGATCATATCCAGATTTTCTTCCTTCGTCACCTTGAGGGCCTTCTCTACGTGCAGAAGCCAGCTTTTACCGAATATCGAAACGGTATTCGTTGCAGCTTCAATGAGTGCAAGCAAATTGGGATCTTCTCCTGGGAGGTTCTGTGCACGACGGGTTGACCCGAAAGCACAAATATCTGCCTGTTGCCAGCTTTCTTCAATCGCAAGTTCAAAAAACTCCTGATCTTTCGGATTCGATCCGGGCCATCCCCCCTCAATCACATTAATTCCAAACGCATCAAGCCTGTGTCCAATACGAATCTTATCATTTACCGAAAGCGTCACATGCTCACCTTGGGTACCGTCGCGAAGCGTAGTATCAAATAATTCAATCCGTTCCATCAGGTAGTGCTAATCAGGCCATTCTCCCGTGCATATTCAAAGACGTTGCCCGCGTTAAGAATATCGGCTACATCTCCCAACGGCTTTAGCAGATACTCTTTCCCAGTCGTATGATTGGTTAACTGCCCAATAGTTGTGTCAAGTTCTAGCCTATCTCCCGTACGGATTTCGTGATTGATCTTCTCGTGAGACTCAAAAGGAATCACAAATCCTCCATCAATCGTATTTCGATAGAAGATTCGTGCATAACTCTGGGCTACAACCACCTTGGCTCCTGCCTCCGTCAATGCAAATGGTGCATGCTCACGTGATGACCCACATCCAAAATTGACGCCGCCAATTACAAAGGTGAACTTGCTGATGTATTTGTCTGGGTCTGTGAACGGAATACGACCCTGAGGGAGTCCTTGTTCTTCTACAGGGACACCGCTCATGGCGAAACGACCATACATACGCCGTTCGTCCGGTCTCTTAAGACTGTAAACCAAATGCTCCGCAGGTATGATTTGATCCGTATCAATCGCATCACCAACGACGTAAGCCAGACCACGAATAATTGATTCCATAACTACACTAACACCTCTCTGGGATCTGTAATAACACCACTGAGTGCACTCGCGGCTACCGTCAGCGGCGATGCCAAATAAACCGAAGCCTGCTTTGAACCCATACGGCCGGGGAAATTCCGGTTCGTTGTAGAAATCACAACCTCATCCCCCTGCATGCGACCAAACGTATCTGGCGGTCCTCCCAAACATGCGGCACAACTCGCCTGCCCCATCTTACATCCTGCATTGGCAAATACATCCCAAAGCGTGGTTCCATCAAGCGTAAATGTTCGAAGTGACTCGCTAATCTCCGTCGTAGCAGGCACGATATAGGTATCAATCACAACCTCCTGTCCTTTGATGATCTGAGCGGCCGCTTGAAAATCTTCCAATTTTCCACCTGTACAACTTCCAACGTAAGCCCGGTCCAGGCGGGTGCCGGCAACCTCCATAACACTCGCACGATTATCCGGTCGATGAGGTTTTGCTACTACAGGTTCCAGAGTTGATACATCATAGCGGTATTCCGAATGAAAACGGGCATTCTCATCACTGTAGATGCATTCAAACTCGTGATCCGTCCGTGCGCGCACATATTCAATCGTGGTTTCGTCCGGTGCAATAATCCCGTTCTTTCCCCCTGCCTCAATGGCCATATTTGTCAGCGTCATGCGTTCCTGCATGGAGAGAGAATAGACGGATTCTCCATCAAATTCCATCGCACGATACGTAGCGCCATCGCAACCGATATCTCCAATCACGGCCAGAATCAAATCTTTTGCCATCAGATAGGGAGGTAAGGCTCCCTCAAAGATAAAACGCATGGTCTCGGGGACGCGAAGCCAGATCTTTCCAGTTCCCATAATGAGAGCTGCATCCGTATTTCCAACTCCGGTTGAGAACATACCGAACGCTCCAGATGTGCAGGTATGGCTGTCTGTACCAATCAGCAATGAGCCAGGTCGGTTAAATCCCTCCTCAGCGAGAGCCATGTGGCACACTCCCTTATACCGAGGAGAGCCTACATCATAATAATGTGGCAGGTCATGCTCCTGGGCAAACGCTCTGAGCAGGCGTACATTCCGATTGGCATGATGATTCTGCGTGAAGATGTAATGATCCGGGAGGATCACCAGTTTTTCTGGATCCCACACCTTGGCATCCTCACCAAATTCACGTTTAAAAATGTCGATGGTTGGAGGACCACACACATCATGGGTCATCAGAATGTCTACATCCACCCAAACACTTTCACCCGGGGAGATCCTTTGGCGACCGCAATGGCGAGCAATAACCTTTTCTGTAATTGTCATTAATCTTGTCCTCCGTCACTACCAAATGATTGCATAATTCCATCCGAAACAAATTCTTCTCCACTACTGGCCCTGAATGCCTCTAACTGATTTAATGCCTGAACATATGCATTTGCAGAGGCTTGGAGGACATCCGTATGGCGGGCAATACCTCGGAAAAGAGTCCCATTTTCACTGATCAGAACCGTAACTTCTCCCATTGCATCTTTTCCTTCCCCAACCGAGCGAATCCCGTAAGATACCAAACCGTGGTGGCTTCCAGCTGCCATATCAATCGCTTTATAGATCGCCGCTACCGGGCCATCTCCTTCGGCCGCCTTACGACAGGATGTATCTGAGGAGCTATGATAGAGAAGTACTTCAGCACGTGGCATCCTGCCGGTCCCACAGTTCACAGATAGATGATCCAGGCGATAATGGACCATGGCTCCATCTCCTTTCTGCCCCTGTGCCAACAGCACTAGGTCCTCATCAAAGATTTCTTTTTTGCGATCCGCAAGCGTGACAAACTCCTGATAAACATCCTCTTTTCTATCGGAGCCCACAAAAATACCCAGCTTTTCCAGTCGACTGAATAATCCGTGTCGGCCTGAATGTCGTCCGAGACGAATCGCTTCTGTTTTCTGTCCGACATCCTCTGCCCGCATGATTTCGTAGGTCTCCCGGCTTTTGAGCACCCCATGTTGATGAATCCCGGCTTCATGGCTGAATGCATTTGCACCGACAACCGCCTTATTCGGGGGCACAGCAAAGCCGGTGGCAATGGATACCATTTTACTCGTTGCAGCCAGAAGGCGCGTATTAATGCCTGTCTGTGTGCCAAAAAGCTTGCCACGTACATGCAGAGCCATCACAACTTCTTCCAAGGATGCATTTCCCGCCCGCTCACCAATGCCATTCACCGTACACTCGATTTGACGAGCACCGGCCAATACTCCCGCTAAAGAATTTGCGACCGCCAATCCCAAGTCATCATGGCAGTGGACAGACAGAGTCACTTTATCTATGTCAGTGCACTGTTCTTGTACGATCTTGAAGAGATCTGCATATTCTTTAGGAACACAATAGCCGGTCGTATCTGGAATATTGATCGTGGTCGCTCCTGCCTTGATCGCAACATTGATGACTTCAACTAAATAGTCAACACTGGTGCGGCCTGCATCCTCTGCACTGAATTCCACGTTATCGGTGATAGAGCGAGCTTGACGCACCGCCCGATCTACCATTTCCAGTATGGAATTACGTTTTGCTTCAAGGGTTCGTCCATATCGGTCCGCCCCAAATTTAGCCGCCAGATGAATATCACTGGTGCCTATGAATGTATGGATTCGTGTATTATTTCCGGTAAGCAGTGCTTCACCTGCCGCATCAATATCCCCCTCAATCGTTCGTGCAAGGGCTGCAACGACGGGCCCGTCAACTTCCTGGGCAATCCGCTGAACCGCTTCAAACTGGGCAGGTGACGAAACAGGAAATCCAGCTTCAATGATATCTACATTCAACTTGGCAAGCTGGTGTGCGATACGAATCTTTTCCCCAATATTCATGGATGCGCCGGGCGCCTGCTCACCGTCACGCAGCGTTGTCTCGAAGATTAATACTTTATCGCCAGACATCCGAAGATCACTTTTGTGGTCTCAATTATACAGTAGTTGTAGAACTTGTGAATGCATGCTCAAGCACAGTATTGCTAAACTCTACGGTTGAAGCCGTTCCGCCTAGATCATAGGTGAGAATCCCATCTTCCAGAGCTTTGACAACCCCATGCTGTATACGCGCACCAGCCTCCGTCTCTCCCAACATCTGCAACAGCATCACAGCACTGAGAAGCGCTCCGGCAGGATTTGCATACCCTTTCCCTGCTATATCGGGTGCGCTCCCATGGACCGGCTCAAATAAGCCCACCTTGCCTCCTATACTTGCCGACGGCAGAATGCCGAGTGATCCAGGAAGTGTGCCCGCCAAATCACTCAGGATATCTCCGAATAAGTTACCAGTCACGATCACATCAAACTGGGAAGGTCTGAGGATCAACTGGATTGCTGCATTATCTATGTATAGGTGCTCAAGCTCTACGTCGGAAAATTCCGCGTTATGAATTTCGGTAACGACACTTCGCCAAAGTTGTGAAACTTCAAGGACATTTGCTTTATCCACAGAGGTGAGGCACCCTCTACGTTTTCTTGCAAGGTCGAATGCAGTCCGAACAATTCGCTCAATTTCGTCCCGGGAGTAGACCATGGCGTTGGATGCCGTTTCTTCTGAGCTGCTGCGTGGGGTGCCAAAGTAAATCCCTCCCGTAAGCTCACGTACAATCAGGAGATCGGTCCCAGCCACACGCTCTGCCCGCAATGGGGAGCTCTCTACTAGGCTCTCAGGCACAATCACCGGTCGCAGGTTGGCGTAGCCACCCAGGGCTTTTCGTAGGGACAATAGAGCCGCCTCACATCTTCGTGACCCAGTCTCATGATCCCATTTGGGGCCACCAATCGCCCCCAGAAATACTGCGTCGGCTACTAGGCAAGCATCGCGTGTAGCGTCTGGAAATGGTGTGTCGAACCGATCCAAAGCTACGCCACCAATTGGCCAATGCTCCAGCTTCACCTCGAAATCAAACTCATCGGCCGCAGCCAATATGGCCCTTTCGGCTTCCCGAGTCACTTCTGGCCCGATCCCATCTCCAGGTAATACCGCGATCTGATATGCAGACATCTATGCAGCCTTCTACGCTTCTACGCTATTCTCATTCTTCTTGAGCCAGGCCATCATCTTGCGCAACCGCTGTCCTACTTCTTCTACTGGATGGGCATCTGTCTTTTGCCGGTAAGACTGAAACGTTGGCTGCCCATCCTCACATTCAGCGATCCATTCCTTGGCAAACTGACCGGACTGGATCTCTGCGAGGATTCGTTTCATTTCATCTTTCACCTGCGAGCCAATCACCCGAGGGCCTCTCGAATAATTACCGTACTCAGCCGTATCGCTGATTGAGTAATTCATATAGGAAAGACCTCCTTCATAGTAGAGATCTACAATGAGTTTGAGTTCATGAAGAACTTCAAAATAAGCAAGCTCTTCGGGGTATCCTGCTTCAACCAGTGTTTCAAATCCTGCCTGGATAAGAGATTGTGATCCTCCGCACAGCACAGCCTGCTCTCCGAACAGGTCTGTTTCAGTTTCATCTTTGAAATTAGTCTCGATCACGCCCGCGCGCGTTCCACCAATTGCATCGGCATAGCTGAGTGCCAGATCTAACGTGCTCCCGGAGGCGTCCTGTGCGACGGCAACAAGGCACGGTGTTCCCTTCCCTTCTTCAAACGTGCGGCGAACCAGATGTCCTGGGCCCTTAGGTGCCACCATAAAGACATCTACTCCCTCTGGAGCCTGGATCTGGCCGTAGTGTACATTAAACCCATGCCCAAATGCTAAAGCTTTTCCTGGTGTGATATGCTGAGAAATTTCAGCCTCGTATACGCGTTTCTGATCCTGATCCGGTATCAGGATCATCACCACATCTCCCCAGGCGGAAGCATCCGCTATACTCATGACTGTGAGTCCTTTCGCACGTGCCTTGTCTGCAGATTGTGATCCATCCCGCAGACCAACAGCAACCGTTGCACCACTGTCCTGCAAATTCAGTGCATGGGCGTGCCCCTGGCTTCCATATCCAATTATCGCGACCTTCCGCCCCATTATGATGGCAGGATCCGCGTTATAGTGTACCCTCATGTGTTGTTTAATTATTTATTCAAGTTAAGAATCGCGCTGCATAGCAACTCGACCACTCCGGGCTACTTCGACAATCTTGTGTGAAGCCATCATATCAATGAAAGCATCAACCTTTTTCGACGGACCCCGAAGTTCAAAGGTCATGGTTTTGGAGGTGATATCTACAACCTTGCCACGAAAGATCTCATTGACAGAAAGAATTTCGGAGCGGGAATCCCGATTGTAACAAACCTTGAGCAGACATAACTCCCGTTCTACATAATCGGTATCCGTCAGGTCAATGACTTCAATCGTATCTACCAGGCGGCTGAGCTGCCTTAGAACCTGTGCGATGATACGACCATTTCCCGTGGTAACGATATTCATCCGGCTTACGCTAGGATCTTCCGTGACCCCAACAGTTACGCTGTCAATGTTGAAGTCCCGGGCTGAAAACATATTTATGACGCGGATGAACGCACCAATTGAGTTCTCTACTTGGACTACAATCGTGTGTGATTGTATCATCTCGCTGTCATCCGGCTGAATTGGCTCTCCTGCGGCCTTTTTTCGGATGATCTGCTGAGGCGTGAGTATCAGTGTGTCTGCCATTTATTCAGGTTTTTTTAATCACAAATCAGACAAAGGAATTGGGTGTCATTCGATCTGTGATCATGTCTCCGGTTGCTGCTCCGGCAGGAACCATTGGGAAAACCATTTCCTCTTTTGCCACAGAGAACTCCATCAGTACCGGCCGGTCCGTGACTTTCCACGCCTCATCAATAATTTTTTGGGCTTCTTCGGGAGTATTCGCACGGAGACCTACACAATGATGAGCTTCCGCAAGTTTCACGAAATCAGGGTTGGTGTCTGAGAGATCCGTATGGCTATATCGTTCCCTGTGGAAGAGTTCCTGCCATTGCCGCACCATACCGAGGAAGCGGTTATTGATGACGGCGAGTTTGAGCGGAAGCTTGTGCGCAGCTGCTACACTCATTTCCTGTGCATTCATCACGAATCCACCATCTCCACTAATACAGACGACAGGCCGGGAAGACCCGATCTCACGCATCCCAAAGGCGGCTCCCATGGCTGCCGGCATACCGAAGCCCATCGTACCCAGTCCGCCACTAGTGATATGAGTACGGGAATGAAGGAAACGAAAATACTGAGCCGACCACATTTGATGTTGCCCTACATCGGTAATCACAACGGCATCGCCTCCAGTCTTATCACGTAACTGCTCAATCACGCCTTGGGCACGCAACTTCCCATCCTTCTGATACTGCAGAGGGCATTCCTGACGCCAAGCATCAATTTGCTCAAGCCATTCTGTGGTATCCTTCGGGTCTACTAAGGGAATGAGTCTCTCCAATACAGTTTTTACATCTCCCAGAATCGCACAGTCTGCGAACACATTCTTGGAAATGCACGACTGATCAATTTCAATATGAATTACTTTTGCATGGGGGGCCCAGGAATCAAGCTTCCCTGTTACCCGGTCGTCAAAGCGTGCTCCAACTGCAATAATGAGATCGCAGTGCTGTACCGCTTGGTTTGCCCACCAGGTTCCATGCATTCCCAGCATTCGGAGTGAAAGGGGATCCTCTTCTGGGAAGGCTCCCAGTCCATGCAATGTGGTGGTTACCGGAATACCCGTATCCCTTGCCAGCTTGGTCAAGCTGTCTGAGGCATCACTATTAACTGCGCCGCCGCCTACATAAAGCAACGGTCGTTTTGAATCAGCGATCATGCGTGCAGCTCGCTGCAGCTTTTCGGGACGAACCGCCTCTGGAACAGCATACCCTCGCATATTCACGGTTTCCGGATATTGAAAGGGCCCCTCTGCCAGCAGGACATCCTTCGGTAAGTCAACCAGCACTGGACCTGGGCGCCCAGTTCGGGCAATGTGATAGGCTTCCTTCACGGTTCTAGCCAAATCCTTGATATCACGGACCAAATAACTGTGCTTGGTGATGGAGCGTGTAATTCCGACTGCATCACACTCCTGGAACGCATCATTACCAATCAGACCTGTGGGAACCTGTCCGGTAAAGACAACGATCGGTACGGAATCCATGTATGCATCCGCGATTCCCGTGACTGTGTTCGTGGCCCCAGGTCCACTGGTAACCAGAACCGTCCCAACCTTCCCTGTCGCCTTTGCATACCCTTCCGCCGCGTGCGTCCCCCCTTGCTCGTGTCGAACCAGGATATGTTGGAACTCGGGATTGATCCGGTGCATCTCATCATACACTTTGATGACAGCACCACCGGGATGTCCAAAAATAATCTTGACTCCCTCGGCCTCAAGAGAACGGAGAAGAATCTCGGCACCCGACATCACCTGGCTTGTGCTTGTGATCTCTGGCCGGACCTCTGGGAGCGAGTCTCCCGTAGTCACAGACTGTACCTTTGTATGTTCGTCGTAAGTCATGATTCAAATGAATGGTTACCTACATTAGGCAATGATACCAACTAGTGAGCAGGATGTCCCTTCCATCCCTGACATCCTAACCAATTGTACGAAATGAGATACTTTGCTTGATATTTGAAACCAGTTCCCAGCAGCAAGTTTGGTTTAGCTGAGCTAGTACTACGTTTATGCCGACTGGTTTATAGATCAGGTGTGAAATTCAATTAACCAATGACCACCGCATATTCCCAGCCTCGGCCTGATCCAAAAAATTGCTTCCTCCCTGTAGGCGATGACAGCACTGATCTCTTCGAAGTCTACAATTACAGTAATGTCCTAACCATGCATTCTGTAGACTTATATTTCCAATCGCAGCAACTGGATAGGAGTCAGAAGAAGGATAGAATCCAAGAGCGGTGCTGCTGCAATCAGTGGATCATCAAGCGGAATGACCATCTGACGGGACAGGATGCCCTGATGACTGTAAATCCAAATGGACTGGGGAAAAATGATCCATAGCCCTTCCTGCGTAATCGTAATACTATTCAGGTCCGATCCAGCTTTTAAATCGCGTATATGCCCACCGAAATAATCATAGACCTTCACCAGACCAAGAACACGATCAGCGACATAGAGTGACGATGCGTCAGTTGTAAGACTGATTGGCTCGACCAGTTGCCCCGCACCAGAACCAAACTCCCCAATCACACGCTCCAGGCGTCGACTCGCGTCCCATTTTAGAACGTGCTGGGATGATGCGTCAATGGCAAATAGTTCTCCCGCGACTCCTGTTGCAACAGCAATTGGCTGCCCCAGTGCCGTTGCAAATCCACCCTGTAGATCAAGCCGAGGAGAGTGTCCTAATTCACGGTCTGTATTTCTTGGAACCCGGATCGTCTCCAAGTGCAGCAGTTCTTTGGAGAATCGGAAAAGATTGCCTTGCTCTGCATCTGCAAGAACCCAGATCAGTCCATTCCCTGGATCAACATCTGAAAGCTCCCCAAACACTCCGGCATTCGTGCCATCCAGACGTGCCTTGATGTCTCCCAAATGATCCAACTGCAATAACTCCGAAGCTGAGACCACATAAATCAAGCCCTCTGGGTCAATGGCAAGGCGTCGTGCTTCTGGAATCTGCGCGATCACTTCGAATCCGGTTTGAAGCGTATCCTGTGCTCCCGCAACGCGTGTGAAAACCGTTGAAAGTATCAGGAAACTTGCAAAAATCTCCTTCATTCGCGATTTAATGCAAGGTGCCCAATATCACGGCGAAGATGTTTGCCGTCGAACTCTATGAGGTCTGCCGCCTGATAGGCATGATCAATTGCCTCTGGGAGTGTAGCATTGATTGCCGTTACCCCAAGTACACGCCCACCGGCCGTCAAGATATTCCCTCCATCTGACTTTGTGCCTGCGTGAAATACGAGTGCCCCTGGAACCTCACCAGCGGCCTTGAGACCGGTGATTACGCGTCCTTTCTCATAAGACCCGGGATATCCCCCGCTGGCCAAGACCACGCATGTCGCAGCTAATGATTGTTTTTCCAGTCGCAGGTTGCCGATTCCTCCTGTTGCAGCACGCAGTAGGATTTCAATCGGATCGCCCCCCATGAGGGGTAATACCACCTGTGCCTCGGGGTCACCAAATCTGCAGTTAAATTCAACGACCTTCGGGCCTTGATCCGTAATCATCAGGCCAGCATACAAACATCCTTTGTACAGCCTCCCCTCCCGTGCCATCCCTTCAAGTACCGGCTCAATGATTCGTGAACAAGTGGTCTCAATCAGGCTTTGCGTCATGACTGGAGCCGGAGCATATGCCCCCATTCCTCCGGTATTTGGTCCCTGATCGTGGTCAAATACACGCTTATGATCCTGTGCAGAATCCAGAAGGAGATAGTCATCTCCATCTGTGAGAACAAACAAACTCGCTTCCTCGCCTTCCATCCACTCCTCAATCACGATTTCTTTGCCTGCATCTCCGAGGCTCCCCTGAATCATTAAATCATGCAGTGCCCGTTCTGAATCTGCAATGTCCCCGCACATGATGGCACCCTTGCCTGCAGCAAGCCCGGAGGCTTTGATCACACATCTCCCCAGCGTTTGAGCATAACTTTTGGCATCATCAATCTGATCTGAATGAAAATGCCGCCATTGCGCTGTCGGAACAAGGTGGCGCTGCATGAACGCTTTGGCAAATGCCTTGCTACTTTCAATCTCAGCCGCGGCAGCCGATGGGCCAAAGCATGGTATTCCCACATTATCCAGAGCATCTGCAAGCCCCTCGGCAAGGGGCACTTCGGGCCCAATGATCACCAAATTGATTTTTTCGTCGCTAGCAAATGACATCAAGCCTGTGAGGTCCGTTACTTGAACAGGAATGTTTTTCCCGAACTGTTGTGTCCCAGGGTTCCCTGGTGCGATAAATAAAGCATCTGCACCGCGTACAGCCCATGCCAGCGCGTGCTCACGCCCACCACTTCCAACAATGAGGATTCGCATGTTCAAGCTATGGTTTAATCAGACTGCTCCTTCAACTCGGCCAAAAGCAACAATGCCTGCATTGGTGTGATTTTATCTGGATCAATTTCCTTGAGTCGATCTCGCAGTGGATCTGGTTCCGGTTCATTGAAGAGAGTCATCTGAGTGGATTCAATCTGGGGAGAGATTTCTCGACTCACTGTTTCCTGCGACTCTAGCTCTCGCAAAATTATTTTTGCTCGCTGTAACAGTTTTGAGGGTAAACCCGCCATGCGGGCCACCTCAATTCCATACGAATGATCTGCTGCACCGCGAACCAGTTTGCGAAGAAAAATAACCTTGCCTTTATGTTCCTGTACATGAATGCGATGATTCTCTACCCGCTCAAGCTGCTCTTCCAATGCATTCAGTTCATGGTAATGAGTCGCGAAGAGGGTTCGTGCCGCAATGAAATCGTTCCGATGTAGATATTCTACCAGAGCCCACGCAATTGACAGTCCATCGAACGTGCTGGTGCCCCGACCTACTTCATCTAAAAGGATGAGTGAGCTTTGGGTGGCGTTATTGAGAATGTTGGCAGTTTCATTCATTTCTACCAGGAAAGTACTCTCACCTGCGGCCAGGTTATCCGATGCGCCAACCCGGGTAAAGATGCGATCAACTACACCGATTTGTGCTTCTTTCGCCGGCACAAAACTTCCTGTCTGCGCCATCAAAACAATCAGACCGACTTGGCGCAGAACAACACTCTTGCCTGCCATATTGGGGCCTGTGATAATCAATATCTGATTCTTGTCTGGATCTATATTCACCGAATTGGGGACGAATGTCTCGGGGATGGATTGCTCCACAATAGGATGTCTCCCATCAAGAATTCGAAGGTATCGGGCGTTATTCAACTCCGGCCGCACATATCTTTCACGAACTGCTACCTCTGCAAATGCCACCAGACAATCCAGCACAGCAATCGCTGTTCCCAAGTCCTGAAGTTCTTGAGACTTTGTCGATAAATTAGCTCGCAAAGAATGTAACAGTTCATTTTCGAGCACTGTGATCTTTTCTTTTGCACCGAGAACACGTTCTTCGTACTCTTTCAATTCACTCGTGATATATCGCTCTGCATTGACCAGCGTCTGCTTACGCACATAATCCACAGGAACCTTATCTCGATGGGCATTCGTAATCTCAAGATAGTATCCGAATACTTTGTTATAACCTACTTTGAGAGAAGGGATGCCGGTTCGTTCGATTTCGCGCTTTTGTAATGTCTCAATATATTTTTTCCCCGAACTGGATATTTCTTGAAGCTCATCCAGGTCCTGATTATAACCTGATCGAAAAATCCGCTCCGAGGATTCATCCAGAGCCTGATGGATCATTGACTCGACCTCGCTGCATGGGTCTAGGGCCTGGGCTAATTTCCCTAAAACCGGGCATTCCGACGTATTCAGCTGCGAAATTATATCTGGAACCTGGCGCAAGGCAAGTCTTAAACTTAGAAGTTCCCGTGGAATGGCACGCTGCGTACAGATTCTTGCAACTACCCGCTCAATGTCACAGACCTGCTTCAGGTGATCCTGTAAACTACTTTGAATGTCCGAATTCCCAACCAATGTCTCCACTGCATCAAGCCGCCGATTGATCCGCTGAACATCACGCAGTGGCCGGAAGAGCCATCGTCGTAATGTCCGCGCCCCCATGGCAGTAAAAGTATGATCCATAAGCTTGACCAAGGTCATCGCTTTGGAATCTCCATGAAGAGGTGTAAGCAGTTCAAGATTCCTGCGTGTTTGCGGATCAAGGAGCATCGTATCCTGATCTGTTTGCAGGCGAATCTTTTTGATATGTTCTGGCTTCCCTTTTTGAGTTTCAATCAAATAGTGAAGGACTGCCCCTGCTGCAACAATTCCCTCCCTTAGCTCTGAGACCCCAAAACCCTTCAGGGAATGCGTACCGAAGTGTTCGAGTAGTGTGAGGTTAGCAAAGTCATGGTCGAAGACCCAATCTTCACGCGGTGTGACGATGTAGCCTTGGTTACGCAGATCATGAATGGAGTCCCGGACTGATTTATCGATCAGGATCTCCGATGGCTCAACGCTTTGCAAGAGATTGTTCAACCGGGAATGGCTAACCTCCGTAAGCACAAACTCACCGGTTGAAACATCCGCATAGGATACTCCTGCCCGCTTCTTTCCATAATGCACTGCTACCAAGTAGTTGGCCTGCTTCGGTGAAAGCGTTTGATCCCGAAGCGATACCCCAGGGGTGACAACTTCCGTTACGCCTCGTTTTACTAGAGATTTTGTTGCCTTGGGATCTTCCAACTGTTCACAAATGGCAACCCTCAACCCTGCATCGACCAATTTGGGAAGATGATTCTCAAGCGCATGATGAGGGAATCCTGCCAGTGCTACACTCTCTGCCGCACCATTTCCCCGCTTGGTCAGCACAATTCCAAGTACATTACTTGCCCTCAGGGCATCCTCTTCAAATGTCTCGTAGAAATCGCCCATACGAAACAACAACAATGTATCCGGATTTTCCTCTTTGATCCGGTAATACTGCCGCATCAGTGGTGTCCTACCTATGTTCTTCTGTGGCATGAATCACAGCAAGTAAGCCCTGATCATATCGGATATCCTCTCCACGAACTAAGTGCATTTCTTAAAGAGCCAATATATGCCTCCTGTTCACTACACCATTGTACGATGGCCTCAAAATGTTTGCCCCATCCCGGGTAATCCATTTCTTCCCCAATCACATTATGCCACAAGGCAACCCCTACTCCACCAAATTTCCGACACATTTTTAGAAGTTCAATGCTTTGATGGACTGCTTCTTCTACTCCATAATTCTGCCGGTTAAAGAGAGCCCCATCCATTAAGAGCAGGGGCATTTTCCAAAGGTCCATCACCTCGTTCCTGATACAATCAAATTTTAAAAATGGCATACAGGTGCCATTCCTGAATCCTGCACATTCCGAAAATCCAAGCGATGAATCAATCAGGAAGCCCGCTTCAGCCTGCAGCCGCGGTGTGATCCTGGGTTCATGGCGCAGGAAATGTTGCCGGACACTCACAGGGGGCGTTCCAATTTGATTGGTTAGTGTACGCCGCTCGCTGCGTAAATAACCAGGATGTGCATGTGCATGGTAACTCGGATGCAATCCAATTTCAAAATCATCCGACTGCAGATCCCTCAGCATTTTTTGCAAAAATTCCTGATCCAGTCGATAATGCACATCATTGGGGCCATGAGCGGCAGCCTTGAGAAAGACGGTTGCATTCCCATACCTTCGAATCAAACGATGCATTCGATACAATGCAGTTTGAAATGCATCTCCGGGCGTGAAATAACTTTGGATAAATTGAAATAGCCTGCGCCACCTCTCCATGGCATTCACCTTTCGGCGATTTAGGAGAAAATACTGCACTTTCTCCCTCAAGATCATCCCCAACCGCCAATGTTGAAGATAGTCTACATCAATGGTTGGGCAAAATGCCCAATTTTTCCCCGCCCAGGTCTTTGACGATACCTGAATGCCCGCCGCGGCAAGTTTTCCTCGAAGCACCTCACGATAACAGTCCACGACAGGAATATGCGTCACATTCAGTATTGCCTGAAGTGATTCTTTGTGAGGAAAGCGACCATGCTGATCCCTTGCGATGGTTGCATTCTCCTGCCAGCCGGAGAGCCAATAAAATGCTGATGCGACTAAATCATCCCCTGCCCTTGACGGGAAAAGGACTGGAAAATTGCAGCCGGAATAGTCTTGCCATGTTACAGAAGTCAGATTCAATGGGGCAAAATCATCAAAGAAATCTTCTGCGTTGGGAGCTAGTGGCAAAACAATGATCTTGGGATCAAGACCTGAAGGCGCATTTCCATAGTAGATTCCCCGTCCGCTCAGTTTGCTGCGGGGCTGAAATATCGGACCCAAACCAAGCGGGTCAAGTAACATGCGTACGCTGTATTCAGCCTTCGGCCTGTAATGATGGCCCACTTCAAGGCACACGGGAATTGCTGAATTCATTGACAATTGCTTTTATTCATATCGTCAGTTCCCGTATCAAATTAAGCAGTATCTCCATTCTCTGGGTGATTGATTGAACGCATCAGCATTATAATGACCCGTGACCTTACCGTACTTGCTGACCCTGTCCATGGATTCATCAAAATTCCTCAGAAGATAATCCAATCATTGTTAGAATCTCCTGAAGTACAGAGACTTCGCCGGATTAAGCAGTTGGGGATGGGATATCTCGTTTTTCCCGCGGCGGAGCACAGCCGCTTTCCACATGCCCTGGGAGCAATGGGACTGTTATCTGGCGCATTGGACAGTTTTGAAGCGAAGGGAACTCCCATTAAAGAGGACGAGCGGCTAGCTGCTATGGCAGCGATCCTCCTACACGACATTGGGCACAGCCCCTTCTCGCATACACTTGAGTCTAATTTGATTCATGATACGAAGCACGAGGAAATAAGTATCGCATTAGCCAAACGCCTCAACTTACGGATGAAGGGCCTGCTTGATATGGCGATAAACATGCTTGAGGGTAACTATGAAATACCATTTTTTAATGATTTGATTTCCAGTCAACTGGATATGGACCGTCTTGATTATCTGTGCAGAGATTCCCATTTTACCGGGGTCGCCGAAGGCAGGATCGGAGTTGGTCGAATTCTGCGAACATTATGCGTCCACCCAACCAATGGTGGACCTAGATCCCGCCTTGCCATCGAGTCTAAAGGAGTATATGCGGTTGAAAATGTGCTCATTGCAAGAAGGTTAATGTACTGGCAGGTATATGTTCATAAGACGGTCATTGCTGCAGACCATGCACTTATAGGTGCCATTGATCGGGCTCGTGATCTGATTTGCGATGGTAACGATGATGCAGTACATGGAATATCTCCAACCCTCTATTGGTTTCTCAAGGAGAACCCAGATAAGATCCGACTTTTGGAGGATCAGGTTCTGCCCCGCTTTCTGGATTTAGATGACTTTGAAGTCGTTTACAGCTTAAAGCAGTGGTGTACCAGTAACGACAAGATTCTGGCAGACTTATCCCGTCGCGTCATTACCAGGGATTTATTCCGTTGCACCTTTCTTGAGGAAGAACCAAGTGATCGTCTGCGTGAAAACTGGAAGGACCGTGTAACCTACGCTCTCAGGAAAAAAATGGAGATTACGACGCCAGATGCCTACACCTATTACTTAAAAGTAGACAAATCCAGTCATGCCGCCTACAAGCAGGATGGAAATGTCGTGTACGTCCTGAGTCCTCAGGGTAAACTGAGCAAGCTGGATCAGTATGCGGATGGAGCTGCAATGAGTGCCCTCACCAAGTTTGTCCAAAAACCGTATGTCTGTCACCTAAAGACTGCGGATCTAGAACTATGATTCCAGAGCAGTGCGACAGTACTGCACACATTTGCCCATCTCCTCCATCACACTAGATCCCTCGGGAATCGGGTATTCTAGCTCAATCATCGCGGGAATCGGATACCCCTCGTCTCTGATCAGTTGCAGTACTTCAGCAATCGGAGTATCTCCTGCCCCCCATAAGACATTGTCCTGTCCGTTCTCAGGGCTTTTTCGGTCCTTGAGATGTAAATGGGCAATCCGATCATGGTATTGCTGAATGACAGGAATCGGAGAAGTGCCCAATGCAGCGACATAATGGCCGATATCTAAATTGAGCATGTTGTTTGGTGAATGCGCCAAATACTCATCAAAACTAAAATCTTCATTGGCTACCTGCAGATGGTTATGCATACTATTGAGCAAACCATGTTTGGACGCAAAAGGGGCCATCCGCTCGGATGAGTTGGCAGAGATTTCGAAGGAGACTCCACGAGCCCCAATTGCTTTTGCAGCGCGGTATGCATAATCAATATCTTCGTCTGACCAGCTGGGGTTGCCCAGCTTCAAGATATCAACCTCAACGCCTGCATCCCTATACATTTCTCCTAACTCTGTAAATTTTTCGATCGGTGCACTGCGACGCCACTTTTGGAGTCCCAATTCGGCTTCCCTCCTTGCATCCATATAGGTGGTTCTTTCCTCCGAGGTCATGGAGTCGAGACGGCGGCGAGGGGGGCCTCCTGATGGGGCTCCTGCATATCTCTCGGCGGGGGTCCCCATTAACTCTATCGTATTGAGTCCGAGCGTTTGCATGTATCCAAGAATTTCTTCTGCGCTACCAGGAATCTGGCGAAAGCTGTAGGATATCGCACCAATCTTTACAGCCGATGGCGTTGCCAATAGCTGACGCGGAGCAATTGCGATTCCGGTAGCCGCCCCGGCAATTTTTAGAAAGTTGCGTCGACTCAGTGCTTTGTTCATTGTATCGTTACGTTTTTTCGGAGCAAAATCGGATTACACCCTGAATTCGCTGTAAAAACAAACAGCAAATTCAATGGAGCGAATGAATCACTCCCGGTGTTGAGATTAGCATTATAGCGCAATGTAACTAAAATACCGGAGAAAAATGAGCATGATCAGCCAGGATATCGGGCTCCTGCTTGATTAGTCATCCACCGGCTCAGCACTCTTGAGGTAGTACAGTGCAGGCAATTCGCGAAGTTCCTGGGCAATATCCAAACCATATCCTACGATGAATTCTCCGCTGGAAGTGAAGCCCACATGATCCACCTCAATCGGACTCCCTTTCACTTTTACCAAGGAAACGATAGTAACGGACTTTGGTCTATAATTGGAAAGCTGTTGACGTACATATGTCAGCGTTCGACCTGAGTCGACAACATCTTCAACCAGAATTACATGTTGGTCGCGGAGGGGCACCATCGGTGGCATGATCTCTTGTATGGACTGGTTGCTTGTCATTCGGTCACCGTAGGAACTCAAGCGCCAGAAGTCAACGACACAGGGAAGTTTTATGGCGCGCACCAAGTCTGCCGTAAAGATGAATGCCCCCTGCATTAAACCGATCACAATCGGGCGATGCCCCTGGTGCGTACGGGTCAATGTTTGTCCGATTTCCCGAACACGCGTTGCAATTGCATCTGCATCCTTGAACAGCTTCAGATGCCGACCATGAATGATTTCAGTTTCGTTCAAAATAGAGTCTAGCATAGTTTCGAGTTGTATGCATGATCCGAAATGTGTGCGAGAGACGATAACCAACAACCCACACAATTTCGCCCTCACTGCACACCACGATTGCATCTTTTCGTCTAGAGGCCGGAACCCCTATGTCCGTTAACAGGTCGCTAACCTTCTTTGTACCCTCCATTCCCAGGGGACGGATTCGATCCCCCGGCCTCCAGTTACGAACCGTCAAAGGTATCGTTAGTCGATCTGCGTCAAGCCAAGCTTCATCCAAACCAGAAAGATTTCCCGGTTTGGTGTGAGATAGATCAAGCCTGAGCTGCCCTCTAGGAATGGCTACCGGGCCACAATCCCCAAACAGCTTTGATCTTTCCATTGGCTCGTGGCCAATGGAGTCTGAAAATGTGAGATAGTTCCGATCCCGCCAGATCACTCCTCCACCTACCTCAACCCGCTTCCCTGACTGCATGTGAATCAGAGCCATGACTCTCTGCGCCGTTGCTTCATCGGCCGAAGCCTGAGGGATCCAATGACGCAGCCCCTCAATCACCAGTCGCTGTGCTAATACATTGGGAATTTTCTCCAGATAGGTAATATCCAGTGACTGCCCCTCGGAAGCAGCATCAAAGTTCTCCGTAATTGCCGGGGCAATAAACTGGTCAACCCACTGCCCGACGAGGTTGGCACTGCGAGCAAATGCCTCGGCATTCAAATGTGGTACCACCTTGGTGCGCAACTTGGACCGCAGATACTTTTCATCCTGGTTGCTCATATCTTCACGCCACTCAAGATGCCGGGCCTCGGCATAGGCACGAATGGAGTCTCTGGTTTCGGTAAGTAGTGGTCGAATCAGATTACATGATGCCTCCAAACACCGTACTGGCCGCATTCCCACAATCCCCTCCAGCCCTGTGCCACGATTGAGGTTGATGAGTAAGGATTCGGCCTGATCGTCACAATGATGCCCTACCGCGACACTTGTGATCTGCCGCTCAGAAGCTGTTTTTGCAAATAGAGAATATCGAATCTCGCGGGCAACCATTTGCACCGAGCACTTGGTGCCAGTAGCATGAGAATGGACGGGAGCTTGATGGACATGGAGTTTCAGCCCTCGCCGAACACATAGGTCATGCACAAATTTTTCATCCTCATCTGAGTCAGAACCACGTAACTGAAAATTTATGTGAATAACTTCACACCCGAATCCCAAATCAGTCAGCACATCCAGAAGCACAACCGAATCAACCCCTCCACTGACTCCTATCAGGATAGACCTGCCGGCCGTCACCTGACCGGTATGCTTCATATAAGCTGCGACCCGATCACGGAATGATTTCATCAGGTTCCTCATGATCTGTCATTCGCTGATCAAACCGTCTGTTCAACTCTTCAAGTGTAACTTGAATAAGCGTTGGCTTTCCTCCAGGAGTGCGGTAGGGTTCCTTACATTCAAAAAGGCGATCAATCAGTGTTCTCATCTCTTCGTCACTCAGCCTTACTCCTGGCTGTATAGCACCGCGTGTGGCAAGGCTACGAGCCATTTTTCCCTCTACCGGAAGGGGGGCTAACTCCGTCTCAGAACTCTCTTTATATCCATCAAGGATAGACTGAAGAAGCTCTTTTTCTGCCCCGACTCGTATGTGTGAGGGCACCCCTCGGACGGTCACCGTACGATTTTCAGAGATTGAATAATCAAACCCAAGTGCTCTTGCAAGTGGGTCCAGTTCACGTAAGAGTTGACAGTCCTGCTGCGTCAGACAGATCAAATGATGAAACAAGAGTTGTTGCGATAAACCTGCCCCCGAGCGCAGATCTTCCAGGGCATTTTCAAAGAGGATCCGCTGATGGGCAGCGTACTGATCCACCACTAGGATCCCATTACTGAGTTGCGTGAGAATGTAGGAGTCCTGTAGCTGCCATAAAAACCCGGACGGCTTTGGATCCGCTCCGCTGGGCAACCGGCTCGGTTCCACTTCATAGACAATTGAAGTCTGCTGACCATGCAGGGCTGGCAACTCATCCGCACGAGCCGGCGGACTCCAAGAGCTGGATGAATCTGATCGCTCCTGCTGGAAACTCAACGAGGAAACCGCACCTGGATGTTGAGGAATCAATTCAGCGACCCCCAAAGCCCTCCTGCAGATCGCCTGCACAAAATTATAGACCCCCCGATCATCATCAAATCGAACCTCAATCTTTGAAGGATGCACATTCACATCGACATTCCGAGGATCAACATTTAAGAATAGCGCATACGCAGGTTTTTGCCCCTCTGGGAGGATCACATCATACGCTGATCTGACTGCATGATTTAAGCTGGGACTCTTGATCGGTCTCCCATTCACAAATAGATATTGGTTTTTTCGGGATTTTCGCGCGTGCTCAGGATGTGCCAGAAATCCCGATGCAGAAATATAGCTGGTTCCTTCATCAACCTGTACAAGGTGTCGAGCCACGTTAGACCCGAGGATCACACGGAGACGTTCCCGGAGTGCATCCAGAAAATTCTCGGCACGTGATCCGATGAGCCGGTACACCTCTTGTTTTTCATGCTCTAATCTAAATGCAGTCCATGGGTTTGCCAAGGTACAGGTAACAAAGGCTTCCGCTATATGCCGGAATTCTGTGGTTGGTGCCTTTAGAAAACTTCGCCGCGCCGGGACATTGAAGAAGAGATTCCGAACATCGATCGTCGTTCCCACGGCTGTGGCACACGGAGAGGTTTCAACGACTTCTCCCCCCTCAATGCGTACATGGGTTCCCTCTGTATCTTCTTGTCTCTTTGTCTTCAATGATACCTGGGCGATCGCGGCGATTGATGCTAAAGCTTCGCCTCGAAAACCCAGTGTTCGGATATTTTCTAAATCCTCAGCCTGTGCAATCTTACTGGTTGCATGGCGCTCAAAGCATTGAACGGCATCCTGTGAACTCATCCCGATCCCACTATCTCGAACCTGGATCAGATTACTCCCGGATGCTTTGATCAAGACAGAAATGTCTGTCGCACCTGCATCAATTGCATTCTCGAGCAATTCCTTGACTGCTGATGCAGGGCGCTGAACAACCTCACCGGCTGCAATCTTATTGGCCAGCTCAATAGGCATTCGCCTGATTTGCGCCGCTTGCTCCATGAATGCTGATCTAATGTCCGAGTGCGTTGTAGATATAGAAGGCAGTAAGCAATAGCGCCACGAGGTAAAAAAGAGCAATCGGACTGCGTCGACGACGGACACGACTCTGAATTCTCATGCGCCGCTTCAAACTATCGTCCTTGCTCGGATCATAATAACGAGGCGTATAATCAAACTTTCTCGGTCGTACTTTACGCCCAAATAAGAGGCCCATATTAGAGCTGACTAGCGATGAAAACAATATACATATAAGCTAAAGGAGCCGCTACGATCATCCCATCAAAGCGATCCAGGATCCCTCCATGGCCCGGCAAGATAACGCCGGAATCTTTTACTCCTGCCACCCGCTTAAATCGGCTTTCAGCCAAGTCTCCAACCGCACCGGAGAGAGTACAAACCATCCCAAGGATGATCAGATGAACAATACTCAGCGGCATTTCAACGGTTGCATTCAGGATAAACACCGCCAGGATTGCTCCTCCAATTCCACCGAGGAATCCTTCCCAGGTTTTGCCAGGAGAGATCGTCGGCGCTAATGGGTGTTTGCCAAAAAAAGACCCTGTAAAGAACGCGAAAACATCACTCGCCCACACAAGCATCAGCACCGTGACGGTAAGCACTAACGCTTCCTGTTCAGTATACCCTGGGATTGTGCGTAGATCAGTTAAGAAGGCTAACAAAGCAGTCGGGTAGACTGCACCGGAAAGTGTTGCTCCCAAACGCATCAGGGGTTGCCGGGTTGTGGTGAAGGTGCACCACAGAACCAAGCCAACAACCGGAACGGCACTAAGCAGGAAAATATTTGGAACTAAGGCTCGCAATGATAAACCCGCACCTAACAATAACCCTGTGATAACCCACGCCTGGACTCCACACCGCTCATAAAGTTGATATAATTCAACCTGCCCCACAAGCGCAATCACTAACACTGCAACCCCAAAGTGCCATGGCCCAAGCCATGCAGAACCGACTAATAAGAGAGCCCCAATCGAAGCGGTAAACAAACGAGTCAATATCTGTGACATTCGTCCCCCCCTCCACCTACTCGTTCTTTAGTGCTTCCTGGGTCAATTCTTCGTCAGTGAGCGATTGTTTGGAAAGGATTTCCAATGCTAATTCTTCCATGGATTTTGGTACCAACACTTTTATCTTCGCCAAATAGCCATGGGTTAGATTAAACGCATGATCCCGCTGATTCAATACGACCGATGGGATGTCTGCATCTTCCAGACGCGCATGCACCAAAGCAGCTTCGTAATCAGTGCCGCTACGAAAGACTTCCGTCCAGTCAGCTATATATCTCTGCCCATGGCTTCGATGAATGAATCTGATACAGATCACAAAAGCAAGTGCGCCACCCACGATCAATGACCACGGAATGCTCTCTGGATCAGAAATGGATGTTGATCCCCATTCGGATACGACCAATGACAACCCGTTGTTCAAAAAGTGCAAAACCACCGGGATCAACAAACTTCCCGTACGCCAGGTAACATATGCGAAGTAACAACCCAGTAGAATAAGGGGTAACGCCTGGGTAAGTCTCAAATGAAATAAACCAAAAAGGATCCCGGTGAACAGTATTCCTCCGACGATTCCCATCCCCCGCTCCGCACGCCTTTGGACAAATCCTCGGAAAAATATTTCTTCAAAAACTGCAGGAGTTACCGCAACAAAGAGCAGATTCAGATAGAAGTTTCCACCTCCAGAAGCGAGCCAATCCACGATTTCCATTTGCTGCTCTTCCAACGTCTGGAGAAATTCGGGTAATGGAAGCTGTTCGTTCAAGATCCCAAGACCCAAGACAATCGGGAGTAGACAGAAAAAACCTACTACACATAACAATAACTCTCTCGCCGTACATTGGGAAAGACGCAAATAACTCTTCAGCCGGGAAGAATCCAGCCAGCTTGCAAGAAGTGTGATCCCGCCAAGTCCCAGTGCCAATCCAATTGCATTCGCCCCCAGTAAAGCACCCCCATATTCAGCAAGTATAGTCTGTTGATTCACAACCAAGTCCTGAAGTTCAACCCCCTCCAATGCAAGAAACATAACGGAAGCGAGGTTGCCAATGAACAGATATGCAATCAGTCCAACGAACACCCATAGCGACAGGACTGCAAATGTAGGCCACTTACCCGATACACCATCAAAGAGAACCAAGCCCCTTGGAGAATCTACCTGATCTGACTCTACATCGACAGGACCTTTGTCTACAGGAAGATTCTCCGATTTGTCGGAAAAATCATTGGCCATTGAAACGTTTCAGGCTAATTATACATTAGAGAGGTATGCGCCCGTAGCTCAGCTGGATAGAGCGTCTGCCTCCGGAGCAGAAGGTCAGAGGTTCGAATCCTCTCGGGCGTACCCTCCCGATCTGAATTTACGCCTCAATCTGTCCTTCCGAGGACGCAACCAAGGTTGCTACCGTTGCATCCCCTGTTACATTACATACGGTTCGACACATATCAAGTATTCGGTCAACTCCCAGAATCAAAGCAATTCCCGCCGCAGGAACCCCAACCGATTGCAATATGATGATCAGCATAATAATCCCGGCACTTGGCACTGCTGCAGTCCCAATTGAGGCAAGGACGGCCAGTAGAATAATTTCAATCTGATCCATAAACCCTAGTGCAATTCCCAGTGTCTGGGCGATAAACACAGCGGCGACCGCCTGATAAAGTGCCGTGCCATCCATATTGATTGTAGCTCCAAGAGGGAGTACAAACGAGGATACCTCCTCACTAACCCCCAGATTATTCTCAACGCGATCCATCGTCACCGGGAGTGTTGCTCCACTTGAGGAGGTACTGAAAGCAACCAACTGCGCGGGGGCAATCCCCATGATAAACTTCTTGATCCCCAACGGAGTGAAGAACTTGATCAGGGATCCATAAGTGATCACTACCTGCAGAATAAGACCGGCCAACACGACCAGCATGTAGAAACCGAGTGCTCCCAAGAGGCTCCACAGCTCACCCAGGTTATCACCCGAAATCAAACTGACGGTATCTGCAAGAAGAGCAAACACACCAAGCGGCGCAATCCACATGATGATTTCCACAAGCTTAATGACGGCTGCGGTCAGGCTTTCGAAGACGCCCAGTAGCGGCTTTGCCTTCTCCTTTGGAATCAAGAGTAATGCAATCCCGAATAACACGGAAATCAAAACTATTTGCAGCATGTTGCGGTTATTCGAGGCCGCCGCCGCCATATTTCGGGGCACCATATCCACAAACGCCTGGAGCGGGCCACGTTCCTCAGCTGAAGCAGCGCTCTCCTGACGCTCTTCCGCCATATCGCTCCACTCGGCTTGCAACTCGGTACGTACATCTTCGGGAACGGTATCACCGGGGCGGATGATATTGACAAGAATTAAGCCAATGATCAGCGCGAAAACGGTCGTGCCGATGTAGATCGCAATCGTCTTGCCACCGATACGCGCAAGCTTACGCGTATCAGAAAGTGAGGAAATCCCAGTGATGATGGAGCCCAAAACAAGTGGCACCGCAATCATAAACAGTGCATTCAAAAATATATCCCCGAATGGACTGATCCAATTTTGCGTGAATTCCCCCCAGCCCATCGCGGCGGAAAGAATTCCATACCCCAATCCCAATCCAAGACCAAGGATAATCCAGATGTGCAACTGTTTTTGCCAATTCATAATGTCAGATAAATTGCTGTGGTTAGCCTAATATAACAACGCAGGATCAACCTGCTTCCTTTTTAGAGATAGATCATCAAATGACGTCACTGTTGGTCAAGAATAAAACTCAGACGGGGCGCAATGTAAGTTCTACCTTGCATATCGTCCAGTAACCCAAGACTCATTTGTACACGGCGGTTGTGCAGCCGGGCAAATATAGCTGCATCCACCGCAGCAAGTACATGATTCGCGATCAGTAATGTGGTAATCCGAGAGGCTCGCCGCAAGTATGTATTTGCATCCGCATGACTGTCTGCATACCGATAAAACCGGGGAGATACATGCGCCTTGGTATCTCCCGACTCACTTGTTTCCGGCTCAATGGAGGGAATGAACTCTCCATTCTCATTAATCCAGGTTACCTGACCATTCCGCATGAGGGCAACATAATCATCCCATCCTGGAGCATACTGAAAGTACTTGCCGATTAATTCATAATACTGTTGCTCACCAAAAAACGGTAATACATGCGAAAACGCGGCTCCTGTATTCCCATTGTACACGACACCCTCCACTCGTCGAATTTCCTGGATAAGGGAGCGGATAGCCAACTGTTCCGATTGAGACCAGTTGCCTGGATTTGCGAGGTTGATGCTTGAGAATAGCGGAGAAATTTCTATTGGTGTAGCTGTGACCGGCTGTCCACCTGGCAAATGATTCAAGTATTGCATGTAATCATTCAACCAGGATGCATATCGGACCGGGCTCCAGTGGGCGTGCGCTTCCATTTGATAAGCGTCTCTGCCATCTGTGCCTTTCTGACGCCAAGATCTATATAACAGAAATACTGTAGCTTCTCCGGCAAGAGCAGCGGCCGCCTTAATCCAGCTACGGTTATAAGCTTGACCTGCACCGGGAACGATCGCAGACATGCCGAACGCGAGAGGCACACTTTTTCGGGAGCTTGAAAACAATGTCTCCAAACTATCGGCCGTCGGCTGTGCCTGTACATTGGTACTGACGAACCCGCCAAATACAAGCATAAATAGGATATATCGCATGGCGTTATGATTCAAGAGCGGCCAGCCACGGGGTAACTAAATTTTCGAAAAATGCAAAGTTACCCGCACCACGAATGCGTTCCTGAATCATCCCCTTGCCATCGATCACGTACGAGACCGGACGTCCAAACGCAAGCTCATTCTGGAACGATTCCGGCAAATCTTCCAGCTTTACATAGCCTGACACGGTCTCCTCTGGCAACAGATCTGTGTATAATTGAAGTTCTTCCAAGGCTTCATCTGATATGGTCAAAACCACCAGTCCCTTGTCATGATAGGCGACCTGAAGTGCATCAAGTTCAGGTAGTTCGGTGATACAAGGCTGGCACCAGGTTGCCCAGAAATTCAATAGAACCACATGACCATCGTAATCAGCGATGTTTCTCTTTTCCTGATTGGAAACTAACTGAAATTCAAAGGGCTCGACATAGGTGGACGAAAGTTCAGTGCTGGATTGTTCCTGATAGGTCCAGACAAGTGCAATGATCAGGCCCGATACGCACACAAGCAAGACGCACAGGATCGTGACCATCCACTGCACTGCCCCTTGAGGGATCGGGTATGGGTTTTTGCGCAAGGCAAAATAAATTATCCCGACGCCGACCACAATAAACAGAAAAGCAAAAACAAGTATGAGCGTCATATGATTTTACTCAGCCTTGAAATCAAGGGTGTATATAGATGAAATAAATACAACTTCGTGTTAAGGGAAAATGTCTGCAAGCCTAAGGCTATGTCCCCGGAGTACCACCAACCAACAACCAGAGATCTGTGAAATTCGAAAAATCGTGAACTCAAGGATTTTTCAAGAGATTCCTACGCACCCTACATAGTCTCGCCCATTCGTCCACTGAGGGGCCCTCATCGTACAACGAAAGGACGCTCGCAGCCTGACACCATGTACCAACATTGGGACAGGGATTCCCTACACTTTCACAGCTTCGACTTGTCGCTCCCCCACAATTCTGGCATTCAGGTGGCTTTTTACTCGCGTTGAATAGACCACGCACATAATCTTTACCACCCGACTGCCATACACCAAGCAGTACACCACTTGCCCTAGTATCCATCCGATCCTCAAAAGACTCATATACGCCAATGAAAATCTCGGCAGATTTGGCGTATGGCGTTCCTTCGCCATGATCTTTCGAAGCCGCAATAAGTGCACCAGCTGCCTGATATGATTGAAAGCTGGTTCCATCACGAACAATGCGTCCTAATTCTTCTGCAAACGCATCTAATTCGGTAGCCGGCATTGCCGTAAATACTTGGCGCAAGATAGCCTCGGCAGATTCTCCCATCCCTCCGTCATCTATATCTAACATCATTAATTCCAGCGCTTTTTCAGTCGTGGGGACGTGCCATTCTCCGCCTTCCATGACCTTTCCCTTTTGGTACTGGGCATTAACCTGCATGGCAAACATACAAGAAACAATCATGTGTACGAGCTTTTTCATTTTGATGTAGTTTTAGCAATCAAATTGAGCGTCTCCATGACCAGCTGCAGCAAGTCTGCTAAATTGCCATTGGCCAGCGTAATTCCATACAAATCCCGGACTAACTACTGCACTTCCCGCCCAACCTGACATATCTAATTTCTGGTGATAGAACCTCTCCCATCTTTCCTTCCAATTTCTCCTGACATCACCCTCCGATCCCGTAATCCCTTCCATATCCGTCATTGCTTTTCTTCCAGTGGGGCCACTAAGGCAGGCGTTTAACCCGGCTTCGTGATACCATTCATGCCGGACAATGCCAGCTCGGAAAGATAGCAGCGTATTCAGGGACCCACAATATGAGTTGACTGTATAGAAATTCTCACTGTGCCGTAGATTCGTGGAAGCTGACTCACATGTAGTACTGTCTGCCTTAGGATATACTGGTCCTCCAGGAGAAAGATTGATGTCAATCAACATCTCCGAGGGCACCGTCGGCGGTTCACCCGTCATGTAATCTCCGTACCATGGACCAGTCCCTGCAACGGGGGCTGGCAATGTGGGGGGACTACCCGGAGTCCGGTATTGGCCATAAAATCCAGGTATAGATTCGTACCTCGGCGATGCATTGAATTGCGCCACGCTCCAACCTGACCTTGGTGTTACCGAGATTTTCTTGGAATCACTCCATGACTCTGAGGAAACAGTTACTGTAACCGTAATGCCTGAAGTAGCCGTTCCATTCCATAAACTAGAACTTGACTGTGTTGCTCCAGAACTGGCGCTCCATTGATAATCATACTGATCGGTTACATCCTTTCCAGCTTTGGTAGCACTTACTGAGCAGCCACCACTTTGGCCTCTCGTGATTGCCTGATCACAACTTAAATCGAATTCAACCTTGCTTTTACTGTCATTTCCACCACCCCCGCCTCCATGACCAGTCGGGCCTCCTGTATCCCCGCCATCCCCACCACTACCTCCTCCTCCCATATCATGCTCCTCACAGCCGGAAGTGCAGATGCACGTAATCTCTATTTCGCTAGGAGTATGCTGACAACCGTCCGCACCCTCAAAACACACATCTCCTCCTCTTATATAATCGCTTACCCAACACCAATACCTTTCGTCCTGTGCCTTGCCCTGTCTAGTGATTTCTTTCAGGGATATATTTACCGGAAACAACACACTGTCAGACGACAAAAAGAGTTGTACCTTCTCAGATTCAAAGCCAAGAGTATATTCCGAAGTCATCATTTTAGTCGCATCGTAGTCGCCTACAAGCCACTACTTCGCATAGTGCTGAAATTGAGACCGATCAAGTGGATCAGAACTAATAAACTCCAAGAGTCGTGACGCGGTCACTATGCCAACTGAATTAACGTCGGCCATCAGCGTTCGCACAACGGACACATCGTCGTGCGAAAAGCTGGTCGCAGGCTTATCGACACCAATCAGGGTTACTACATGCATCCCTCCCCGGCCATCAGGCCATGCAACAGCCTGTGTCCAATCGGGCGGGTATTGGCGGACCATTTCAGCCAATACAAAAGCCCTGATACTGTCGCCGGACGACTTGGCGTGCAGCCCATGAAAGCCCTCGTAAAACCGATGCGCAGCCTCAATTGCCTCGGAGTCCGAAATAATAACACCTTCTACGTCAATTCCACTATCGCAACCTATAAATACGACAGAAATCAAGGTCGTAACCAAGACTCTCGTTTTCATGTTATGTTCAGCATAGTACAAGTTGGGCTAGGTTACGTGTGCTCACAGATTAATCTTTGATGATACGATACTTTTTTGCGGCAAAAAATAACGCCATGTTTTCTTTCAAATTGATTATCCTACCAATTCGATCAGTCGTTCTTACTCAAAACAATTACCTTGGAGGTCTGTGCCTCACTAGAGTAAATGCACACATGTCATCACCAATTTCTTGGGGAACGTGATTGGTTAAATTTTGATTCACAGGACCGAACAAATTCACCAATTGTTTTCGCATAAACTCGTCTTTGAACCAATACAGCTTCACAATTTCTATAGAGCGCTGACCCATTTTTGAGCTGATTTTCGACTTTTTGGCTGAAATGCTCCCGATTTTTGGGTAATGGCAGTCAATTTAGAAAAAATGCTTTCTTGTAAGGGGGTTCCAAAGCAGTGATTTTTGAGAACTCTTTTTTTGCCGCCCCACCCATTCAATCCTATCCCAACACTACGGCAATATAATATCCGTGATTCCCGTTACCCCTGTTTCCGTCCGATCCTAATCTGGTGGATACTTGCGTATCATCACAGCCAGCACAGTAGCAATCATTGAGGATCTTACTGGTCACCCCTTTCGGTAAAACCAGAAGAACTCTCTGCTCTCCCGCGAGAGCGATTTTACACCATTCTTGAACGATCTGAATTCACTTAGATGCTTCCTCCAATGAAAAAGATTCCACACCTATTACATAAAGAACTGTCACAGCTAGTGTAGTGTCCTTATTATATCAATGATTATTTAGAAATCTCATTCAAGGTCTTTTTGGCCCGCTCAACCTTTCGGAGAATCTCATCAACTGACTTGGTCCAGACCAAGGGCCTTGGATTCTCGTTATAGGTCTTGATATAGTTATCAATGCATTGTTCCAGATCGGCTACCGACGTAAATACACCCCGACGAAGCTGCTTTTCGGTCAGCGTGGAAAAGAAGCGCTCCACCAAGTTTAACCACGACGAACTGGTCGGGATGAAGTGCAGAAATATCCGCTTCTTCCGCTCAATCCATTCCATCACCTTGGCATGCTTGTGGGGGGAATAGTTATCCAGGATGATGTGGATCTCTTGCTTCTTCGGTACTGCACGCTCTACCTTACGGAGGAATCGCAATACTTCTTGATGGCGGTGTCGTTTGTACGTTTCGCTGATTACCGTACCGGAGGCCATCTCCAGTGCTACGAAAAGGGAGGTCGTACCGTGTCGCTTGTAGTCGTGCGTCATCGTTCCCGCACGTCCCCTCTTCAACGGCAGGCCAGGCTGGGTTCGATCTAGGGCCTGGATAGAACTCTTCTCATCATAACTGAACACGACTGCATTCTTGGGAGGATGGAGATAGAGACCTACGACATCCTGAAGCTTTTCTTCAAAGTGAGGGTCTTTACTCACCTTGAACGTTCGGATCAAGTGTGGCTTGAGACCGCACGATTGCCACACACGGTGTACAAAACTATGGGTGGTCCCTGCCTGCCGGGCCATGGAACGACAGGACCAGTGGGTGGCGCCTGGTGGATCTGTCTGTGTCGTAAGACGAATCACTTCACTACGTAGCTCCCGTTGCGTCTTGGAACACTTTCCCCCGTGGTTGCCGCCCCGAGGACGTTCCTTTGTGATGCCGGCCAATCCCTCGGTCGAAAAACGGCGACGCCAACGCCCAACCTTGTTCTCATCGGTCCCCAAAGTCTCCGCAATCGCCTTGTTCGTCATTCCGTCCGCCGCCATCAGGATCATCCGTGACCGCTCATGCAACCGCACAGATACGCTGCGAGACCGAGACCATCGCTCCAAACACTCACGATCCGAATCCGATAGTTCAAATTTTACAGCTATGCGCATAGTTTTTAGTGGTATAGGTGGAGAGGTCTCTAAATATAATTCAGATATAATTGATAATCAATATTATATATAGGATGACACACTAGTAAGCAATAGCATCCCCTAGCAGGGTCGTGACGCTGCCGCGCAATACAACTGACTCTAGGTAGATGAAAAACGTCAATGTATCACCGAGAAACAACGGTTGTCATGAGCACTGGGGCCCTGTTTTCAAATATCAAATTCCATAGCCCCCGGTGACATAGACGGAAGCGGCAGATAGAAATCACTTTGTGACCGGGAGACTCGTAACGGTTGTATCCTGAAATCGGGTAACACAAAAAATAGAAAAGTCACAAATCAAACCCGAATAGGACCCCAAAGTGCCATTGAACCTGCTTTCCGTAACTCACGCTTGGCTGTGAGGTGATGAATGCATCATCCAACTGAACCTCAAATGAATCTGCTCCGTACGTTGCACTCACAAACAGGGCTGTCGGTAAGAGATAATAACTTCCCATCATCAAGCGAAGTTCGGCCCCAATATCTTTACGGAGTGCGCGGCTTTCCGGCTGAACCCGTGCCCCATCCGCATAGAGCCGCAGGAATGCTTTATCCAAATAAATCGGCCCAATTTGGCGCTTGATATCCGGTAGAAGCGGCAAGAACCACGATGCTTGTAACCACAGAGTTTCCGTCCCTCCCAATCCATAAAAGGGATAGCCGCGGGCTCCTGACAGCCCTCCCACATACTCAAAATAAAATGAATCTGCGCGCCTGCCAAATAACGTTGATGCACTCATTTTCATGCTCAATCCATGTGAGGTGCCACGAATTTGTCCGGGCAAGCGAATGCCACCTTCCAAGTCCACTTTCAGGCGGTGAAGAATACTGGTATTATACACGGGGACCAACTGGCCATCCCGAATATCGAATTGATCTAGAAGGCGTCCGGTTTCCCGGTGATAAGATGCAGTCATGCGGATGCCAGTTCGCATGATATCGGATTCGCGATGTGCACGCTGCAACTCAAAATACACGTTCGCCATGTAGCTGCGCCCGATATAATAGCGCGACGAAGTGCTGGGAATCCAGTCCGCCAATTCTTTCGAGTAAAACCGATTGGTGGTCACGCGGTAAGGGCTGTAGCGATATCCTACTTCCAATAAGGTACTCCGATGGATCTTGCTGCGCAGATACACATTGCCTTCCCACAAACCATAGGTTAAGTCTGCATTGGTGGTTTCCGGCAGGCATGCGGTACAGGGATGCTCCTCGATTGACAACCCGTTTTCTACACTACGCTGAATATTGAAAAGCTGAATGGATACCTGAGGAGACCATCGTTTCGGGATGAGCCGGAACCCTCTGGCATAGTCAAACTGAAGGAATGCATCCCGCTCCAGTGCCAGTAAATTGGCAGGTGCAAAAAATTGACCACCTCCATGGGATCCCGGGCCAATCAATAACCCACCAAATAGACTCATGCCCTCCAGAATTTCCCTGGAGGCGAGATAAGTGCCAAACTTGAGATTCCGCCAGAAGGTCTCCGCCCTGCCCCGAATGCGCCCCTCCAGATCACGTTCCACATATTGATCCAATCGAATTACTGGAGAAATCGCAAAATCTGTGAACGCAGCACCGTACGGGGAAACGTGCAATGAATCGATTCCCAGGTAAATGTCCTCGGTCATTGCACCAGTAAGCTCATCCCTCACCAGTGCCCTTACATCTGCGTCACTTTCCGAGTCATGAGGCACATCCATCTTTGTGATAAATTCCGGGGGAGTATAGGAGGCTATAGAATCTGGGACAGTAGGGTCTTCCAGTAGAGCAATTTTGTATCCATCCCACTCGTACGTAGCATAGGCAAGCGTACCATCTGGCCCCATATCCGGCATAAATGCACCACCGATCACCTGGGTCAATTGCTCAGACGTATCTCCATCCATCCGGTGGATATTGTAGATCCCACTCGCATCTGAGGCATAGTACAGAATCCCGTCGGCCACCGTGGGCGAGCGTTCGTCTGCAGTGGTTTGTATGACAGGAACAGGATCGGAACCGTCTACTCTAATACGCCACAGGTCATTGCCATGCTTTCCTGGCTCAAGCCTTGCGAAGTAGATCCAGTCGCCGTCCCATGTCGGGCCAGTCACCTGCGTGCCATTGGCAAATTGTGTAATCGGCATAGTCTCGCCCGTATCGACATCAAGAAGCCACACATTGCTCGTTCCGTCATTGGAGGCGACATAAGCAATCCTAGTTCCAGTAGAATCCCAGGCGGGCTGTGATGCCCGTGCGTCGTGTGTGAGTTGCGTGGATGTTTCCGTGTCCAGTTCGATCACATCAAGATCCGTATAGAGAAACCCCTCCGAGGTGGTTCGCTGTCTTGCATAAGCGAGTGCATTGCCGTCCGGCCTCCATGCCGCTGCACCCGTGACTCCAGATTTAACCCGATGCCCAAGAGAGCAGATATGATCACCAACCATGCTCCCCAGATCATGGGCAAGCACCGAATCTGTACTTAAATCCCGCACATACAGGGTTACCCGGCTGAAGTGTTCACCCTTATTGGAAATGTATGCAAGTTTGGATCCATCTGGAGAAAACCGCGGAAAGTAATTTGCAAATCCATCCGGCTCAATGATCGTCCCCTTCACGAGAGACGCTTCAATCGGCGTGATTGCTTCGCGATATGCCTGCCCCAACTCCTGAAGCCACTGATCATAAACATCTTTCCCCTTCACCCCTGTTGCCAGCTCAATCGCCTCCTCTACACGCCAAGTACCCCATCGGCGCAAGTTATTGGTGATTTCAGATAAGACCTCATTTCCGTATTTGTTTGCCAGATAGAGGGTAAAGGCAAAACCATAGTTATAGACACCCTCACGCATGAGACTGCTTTTGGAATAAAAACTGCCAAGTTCACTCAGGCTGAGTGTTTTATTCTCCAGAACTCGGGTTCGCAACAACATATCTCTATGCGAATCCCACTGATCATAATGCAAATGATCATGCTGATACTGCGCGGTCCCTTCTGCCAACCATGCTGGGTTACTCAGACCGACAACAGGATAACTTACCAGTACATTGGGGTAACCATACAGTACATCCGGGCGACGTACATTTTCGTAATCCAGGACCTGGAGATAACCAAATGGTACTGCCCGGGGTAGCTTCATTGCTGCCTGGACTTGTACAATATGCGTGAATTCGTGCGTGATCACATTGCGCATCCAGTCGTGTGCCCCACGCAATGATGAGTTGAGTGCCGGTGCCCAAATTTCAATTTTATTGTCAAAAAAGAACGCCGCACCGTTTGAATAATCCTCATAGTCTTTGAGAATTATATGCACTTTTTCATCCGGCTCATACCCATACATCTCTGTAATCGGCCCATAGACTTCCTCCGCCACGCGTGCAGCAACCTGTGCCGACCGACTTGATCCCCTACCTTCTTTATCCAGGTGAAACAGTACTACAAAATGCTCGGTCTCAATCTGGTACCAGTCAAGAGTTGGCCGGCTAAAATCCACAAGAGATGGAGAAACCTGTGCATGCGCCTGTGCAAGGAATCCTAGCATTACAGTCACGACTGCACACCACTTCATCGGATAATGGCAAGCTTAATCAAGCGTGAATCCGTCGCCCCTGAGATGGACCGTGCTTTCACTCTGGCATAGTACACACCACTCGCGGCATCGGTCGTCCAAAGGGTCTCATACGGAATACCTGCTGAAGTAGTGAAGTTGATTGAATCTATCAATGATCCGGCCGCATCTACAACTGTAACGGATACATCAGAGGGCTCCTTGGTCATGCACCGAAAGAACGTAGACCCGTCCCGGATTGGGTTTGGCCAGTTATAGGTTTCCGTTGCACTGAGGAGCGATGTGGTTTCAGCAATCTCTCTGTCCAGAGCAACGAAACTTGTGTTCTGCGGCCCGCCGTACTTTTCTGACCAAAGTACACGGTCAATGTCGTTAAGCCTGTAGCTGCGCAGCACACCTGCTTTGGTGACAACCGTTAAGCTGTCTCTGGAGAGCAGGGGCGCCGCTTCCAAAGAAAATCCAGCAGACAAGGGGAACCCGGGGATCATCTCTCCACCCTGCCCCAGGTCCATTGCATAGATATTCCCATCCGTGGCAGTAACGATAAGCATGATCGATTCACCCGACTCGTAAACGAGCGGTGAGCTGATTGCCCGGGCACTAATCTGAATGGGAAACGGAGGCAGTAAAGCACCTCCCTGAGAAAACGCAACCACTTCGTTGCCTACCGTAGTCACAATATCAAGCACTCCGTCTTGATTGAGATCTGCCATGGCAACCGCCCTGGAAAAAAGATCTTCTCCGAAGTAAGCCGCAGCGGCAATTCGGATTACAAAACCATCGGGTTGCAAAAAAAGCAAATCCCTGGAACGTGGAATCGCCCCCCAAAGCCCCGTTCGATCCCGCCCCATCACCGGAGGCCCTGTATCATGGTCAGGTTGATACGTCCATACCGGAGGCGCCCCAAGTGGCCCTGCCTGTGACTGCCCAAAAACATAAATGCCCTCATCCGTTGCGACGAGCCCCAAGGCTGGGTCATTGAAGCTGTAGGATTCGATACTCTCCGCAATTCGAAGAACTTCGGAGCGATCTGAACCCGTAAACTGAACATAGTGCGCATCCGCATGGTGCACAACCGGGCTAGTCACCGAAAGCTGTGTCGGGAGCATGATTGACTGAACAAGTTCCAGCCCCTGACCTGTGATTGAGTAGCGTCTGAATGTTGAAGCCGCACCGCCTTCCGCATCAATCGTGGCAATATCTGTGGCACTAAAAGCTGGCTGTGCCTGTGCATTTATGCGACCTACACTCGGAATCACAACTTCGTCCCCCGTAAAGACTGCACTATAATTTGTGATTGAACTGACACTACTTTCTGCATCAGCTTGCACTCCCAAAGAAATAGACCCAAGGTCCGTTACGGATCCGTCACGACTCTTTCGGAATGAAAAGGACATGACGGGGCCTGATTCCGAAAAATCTTCAATGATCAGGAAGCTGCCTCCTCCCCCATTTGTTCGACTGTCTGGATTTGTATCTGGCCCGAACCGATTCTCGTAGAGGGGGATGATTCGCCCAGAGGGAAGCGATACACTTGAGGGATTGCCTTCAAAATAAAAGTCAAACGGGGCACCTACGCTTCCATCAAACCCAATGTCCTGTGCTCCATCGGCCTCTTCTATATCCACTGCCAATCTGCTAGGATCATTGTTTCCCGCATGTGAAAACTGACGCTCATCAACATGCCATATCAGAATTCCTCCATTGTACTGCTCTTGATCGGCATCCCAGCCAGGCAGAGCAAAATCGTACGAATTTGCCTGGGTCACGACTCCACCCTGAAATCCTTCTATATTAAACCTGTTAAAATCATCCCGTACTTCGGAAATGGTTTGGGTCGAAAGTGCTCCGTCTTTAAATACCTGTAGCGTAAGCCCTCGATTGTCTGGATCACGAACACGGTTTTCCAGGAGGAAGTATTCGGCTTTCGAAATCTCAATCCTAGCAACCTCTCCGGCCATCAATTCATATGATCCTGGATCCTGAATTTTTTTTGGGTCCACCCACCCAACTGCCATACGTGCCCATGCACTGGGCAGTGGCGGGAATAACCCACCATATGCAAAAATTCCCAAGGGATCCATCAGCCCAAACGGGCCAATCACAGATTCTCCTGTATCCGTATTAAATAGATCTGGTACTCCCAGATAACTCATGAAGCTTGCCGCCAGGAGTCCATTGATGGACAGCTCCAGTAAGAAGGATTCATCAGTGATCGAATTCAAACCTGGACGCGTCTCTGTGCGTGGTATAATCATTGAATGATTCACTGGAACTCCCTTAAAGCTCACTTCACCGACTCCCAACCTAGCCAGTAATTCGGAGCCCATGAAGATCGAGGGTAGATCCTGAGGGGTTTTGTCCAGCGTGGTTCCAATCAGCTCAATATCACGCCCGACTCCTGCATGAAACAGGATGAAGGCCGTCTTCCCATGCGCAAGTTGCACGGGATCAAACGCGCTGATCTGATCCGCCTCTATCCAGGAATCACGAACCAGTGCGGCCAACTTGGTGAGTTCCGCGTCACCTTCCGAATCCTCCCCAATCGGACTGTAGCTTGCCATATGCTGCTCCAACTGAACAGTTTCTGGTATGAGGTAGGTAGAAATCTTGGTATTGCCTGCGCTGGCAATGCCGATGTAATGCTCTAGAAAATCAAGATGAGCCTGGAAGTAGGCTGCATCATGGGGGAGCGGATCTACCTTGGGTTCAAGGGGAAACTGAAGCCCGGAAAACGTCCCATCCCCCGTCGTGAAGCGCGAGGTATCGGGGGCAAACTCAACGCGAAGGGCGACCACATTGTAATGTGGATCGGCTGGTTGAACAATCTGAGCCTGGACCTGAGGCAGAGATAAGAGGCCGAACACCCCGGCAAGGAGCCACCTCATCCCGCTACGGCCTTGATCCGTGCTAACGCGCAAAGTTCAGAAGGAGTGAGAAACGCATGGTATCCGAAAGCGGATGATTTTCCTTCATCGCGTATACGTACGAAAAATCAACCCCGACGATATTGTACCGGATCCCGGCCCCAAAAGTCAGAAATTCTCTGTTTCCGTTATAAGGGTTCTCGTAAAAATATCCCCCACGGGCAGCGAACAGATCATTATACCAGTATTCAAAGCCAACCGACAATAGTAGTTGGTCAATCACCGACAGGCTGCGGAACTCCTGCTCTTCGCTGTTCACAGCAGATGTCAGGATTTCAATGGGAGTCCACGCAGAAAAGATTGCACGATAAAATGGATCCGAAGAAAAGGTCGGAATACAGGTTTCTGGATCGGACGGATCAATACACTCCTCAGAAACTCGTTGCCGAACAAGCATTTTTGAAGCATCCGTCGCCAGCGTGATCTTGTTATAGGCGTCAAACTCCAGCGTCAAGGCCTGCCCAAAGCGTAGCAGAGTTGGAATTGGATCTGCTTGTTCACTGTCGGAATATTGAATCTTGGGTCCCATATTGGCAAGGTTGAACCCAAGATTATACTGTCCAGCCACGGTGCCAAGATAGAACTCTGGGAATTTGTACAACGCAGCGATATCCACCCCTACAGAAACCCCTGGACGTGACTGCTGTGCACCAACGCTGACACTGGCCAGATTCGATCGGATCCAACGCACACCGGTGCCAAGCGAAAGATTCTCGGTCACTTTGAATCCATATGAAACTCCTACGGACAGATCATACGAGCGAAATGTCCCCAGCGGAGTATTGATTTCATCTCGATGCTCGTGCTCCCCAAGATTGAGGAAAGTTATGTGGGTACCAACAGTCCCCCAGTTTTTGATATGGTGCTTCGCAACTAGGTATTCGAAAAAGAGATCGGAGGTGAGCTCGGGCAACCAGTTACTGTGTGTCAATGCAACCTCGGTACCCACCTGATCGGCCAATCCGGCGGGATTCCAGAACAAAGCATTCGCGTTATCCGCAACCGCCACACCTGCATTCCCCATGCCAGCGGCCCTGCTATCGGGCTCAATCATGAGAAATACGACCGCTGCCGCTCCTGTCTGGGCATTGGCGTTTTGAGCCAAGCTGCTACAGGCAACCAGAGTCAAAAGCGTGAGAATGTGAATAGATCTAAATGTGTGGCTTTTCATACCGTTAAATCTTGTGAGGAAAAAGTTCTGTTGACTGTCTTTAGCGCACGACGGCTAATTTTTCAATGATCTCAGCAACATGCTGCGCCTCCGCTCCCATCGTCTCTGCTCTCAACTTGTATAAATACACGCCGGGAGAGAGTCTTGCATAATCATTGTCCAATCCATCCCATAAAATTTGCATTGGTCCTGCAGGCAATAAATCTTCCGTTTCCAAGGTTCGTATGGGTCTCCCTGCAAGGGTATACACCCGAACACGCACTTTAACCGGCGTACCCGGCACTTGGTTGTGTTCAAACACAAAACGCGTTGGTCCAGTCGTTGGATTTGGGTAATTAAATACGTTTCTGATTACCAGTTCTTCCGTATCTGTAACAACAAAGTCCAATGTGGACTCTCCTGAGTTGTTGAGTACATCCCATGCCCGAAGGCTGAGCTTGTGAGGTCCAGGGGGAAGTGCTTCCTCAAATGAATAAGAAACGGATCCGCTCTGAAAGGAATCTTCGTCACTCTCATAACGATTCCCAATATTGATTGCATCTATCTCATTTTCATCAATAACAAGCAACATCTCGTGACCGACACCCGCTCCTACGGTGTTGATTCCACTTTCATCGTAGATACGCGCAAAAAGTTGGGGTTGGACAGGTGCCAATCCTCCACTGGTAAATGTTTCATCACCAAGAAAAAGTTCAATCTCGGGTCCTTCTACATCATGCGCTGTATCATCTGAAGTCCCACCAACAATAAATTGTTCCGAATAGCCATTTGCATGATCCGAGGCACCCTGTGCATAGAGTGTGATTTTTCCGGGCTTATTTGCGTACGAGATATCTTTAGGAACCACAAATCGTGCCGTAAACTCACCATTGACGACTCGTGTCCTGCCTCGCCATATGAGATCTTCCCGCACTTCATAGTAAGGCTGTGGCATATACCGGAATATCTCTCGTGGGATCAGCACCTGTCTCAATGCATCAAACACGATTAGTGACACCGTGCCATCAAAGGATGCATCCCTCGCACCATCCGGCTTACGGATTTCACCTTTTAGTTCAATCCGCTCCAAAGCACGCATTTTCCCCGTCGTAGTACGGAGCTCATCTCCATTGATATGGGTAATTATGGCATGATCGGCCGGCAGTCCCAATCGCAGAGTCGGGTCTCCAAGAAGGTTGAATTTACGGTTATTGCCCTCGTATCCTACCCGCCTGTTCTTGGTTCTTCGCAAAGCATCTCCCAGTCGGGGAAGCAGATGATCGGGTTCGCGCTGAAAGAGTTCTTCGTTGAGGGCTACATTCAATCCTACATTGAGCGTCGTTTCATCTCCCGACGTATACACCGTACGTACTGTGGTCAAAAGCGCAATGGCACCACCCGCAGGATTAAGAAGCAATTCCTCTGCACCTGTTTGCTCACTTCCTAAATCCCATCTCCCAAAGGAACAGGTTGCCGTAATGAACACGGGGAGAGCATCATAATTCTGAAGGCTGCGTGAATCCTCAACAGTAAATAAATTTTCCTGTGCAAGGGCCCGCTCTCCCCCATGTCCACTGAAATTTACCACCAACGTACCTTCATCAATGGAAGACAGCAAATCCTGACGCGCCTTTGGGATACGCCAGGTATTCAAGAACTCCCGATTATACGAGATCGCATAGATCTTTTGCTGGTTGATTTCTGGAGCCAAGTTTTTTACTGCGACTGCAACCACATCAGTATTTTGTGTATGTAGATCACGGTCGTCCTGAAGCCCGGCTGTTCCTGTGGGGCCATCATCTGCCAAAAACAGATAGCGGTTACGCCATTGGCCGTAGGTCGCTGGATTCTCATAGTGAGCAATCTTGTCAATCATCAACTGGGCTTCCTCTACGGTATGCACAGTAAAGCGCCCAATCCCCACATCAACACGTTCATTCAGATGGGCATTTCCACCGGTGAATGTTCCTCGCGAAAATGGCCACAGCCCTTCATTATCGTCTAGCAATCCAAAATAATCATCGGTCGTATAGGACGTTTCAGGATTCCATGATTCCTCAGTTTCGAATGGTGGAATCAGATTCGGAAATGTCACAGATGCGTCTAGATTTCTATAGTCAAAGTGCCCATCACCAAACAGGAGTACATATTTGAGGAGCCGCGCCTCATCAGGGCTTCTGTCATAAATGAATTTCAGGTAATCTCTCAGCCCGCGTATATCTTGTTGACCACCTGAGAACTCATTATAGATCTGATTGATGTCAACGACCTCAACGGTCATTCCCTCTGCTCTGCGGCGATCTGCCAAGGCTCTTGCTTGATCGAAAAACTGACTAGGAGAAACAATGACAAAATCCGGCCAAGACTGAATCCCATGGAGATTCTGAGCCACAACATTGCATGCGGAACCGCACACTGCAGCAGCATTCAGTGATTGCACCTGATCGGGTGTGAACGCAATCAACTCCCGGGGTTGATCAAGAGATACGGCAGTTGCCTGGACCAGAAAAGTGCCACCTTGCGGCTCAACACCTAGCCAGCGGTAGGCTCCGGGTTCGGTGATATCAAGAACTATCGGGGCTGAATTGAACCCTTGCAGGACGAATGTAAAGATCCCGACTTCTGACAGAGGGGTACTGAATTGGAGTGGGACTTCTCCCGCTTGTAATATTTTTGGGTAGAAGATGCGTACCCAATCGAGGGCAGACTGAGGTCCCCCTATCTGATCTTCAAGATCAGCCGTCAGCGTGATGGCCTGATTTGCCATCACCCTGTGCTCAAACTCCGCAGTTCCCGAACGGGCAATTGAATTAGTCGGAGTGTTGGAAATTGGCCCGTAATTGACACTGTGGAGAATACGGCTCTCATCTCTATAATGCAGATTGGCTGCAGGATTGCTCTGTATGGCTGCCCGAATCCGATATCTTAATATGCCATTGCCCAAACTAGGCAGTTCGATATTTTGGAGTATGGTGCGCCCCGGGCCTGCCCCCGGGATAAGTGTACTCACCCAAGTATGGCCAGAATGTCCTCCTTCCCGCCCCCACAGGTACTCATCCAGATCTACAAAAAAGCGGCCATTCACTTCTGAAAGTACGGCCGTAGCAGGACTGTCCGTATAATTCTCCTGTACATAGGCCTGACTTTCAGCAGTCCCGATATCCAGGAAGTAGTAATTGGTCGAGTCAAACGGATGTACATAGTGAGTCCATTCCCGAATGAGTTCTCCATTCTGGTCCAAAATTGGCCGTCCTCTGGAGTCCGTCAACTGTTTGCTGTACCACCCACTTGGTCCTTTGCCGTAGAACCACACCGCATCCCCTTCATCAAAGCTACCATCTCCTCCCCCCTGTACAAAAACTTGGTTCTCCGCCAAATCTGCAATCCGGGGCGCACTGTTTAGAGCAGGAACCGGCATTCCTCCATTTCCAAATACTCGGATCTGTTCTGGATCAATGTTTTCCACAGAAATCCCCAACCCTGGCAAGGACTCAAGAAACGTACGATCAATCCGGTACATTCCTGTCTCAGAGATGGCAATCTTGAAAAATTCTCCATCTGCAAGAACGCTCCGATTTACGTCAAGATGTGGGTTGCCTGACGCGTCATAGCGCTGAATTGATTCCTGCGAAACAGGATAGGTTACCTCAATGCGCATGCGTCTGTAACGTCGCAATCGTTCTGAGGCCAAATCATATGTTACAAGCCGCGCAACCAAAGTTGCCATTGGCCGTTTTCGAGAAAGCCCCAATCCAACGATTACCGCCGCCTCATCGCCAACCCCCGCAACCGAGTCAAACGGGTATTCATCGTACTCTGCCCCTAGCACGCGAACCGACGGCTGTACCAGAGAGGGAAGATCCATCGCCTCCGAAATCTCCAAAAGTCCACTTACAGATGGCTCGGCATCTCCCCATTCCGCATTCAATTCATAAAGGCTGCGGCCCGGCTCAGATTCAATGAGACGCAGAGACGCGTCCTGTGCTGCAACTGGTATGAAGCTTCCAGTTACTAACAGGAATAAAACGGCAAATATCCTTACCTGATACACCAGTCTAAGAAAACGCCAAAAGGCACTTAATTGAGCTATTGATTCGCGACGACTACAGGTCGCACTTATACACTGGGAGCTTTTTTCAGGCAATAATAAAATCTTAGATGAATGGCCGGGTTTACTCATGCATTCTCTGAATGTTCCTTAAATCAGAACACCTCCGCCAACGACCTAGGCATGCAGGTAGCAATACCTTTCTCCGTTTCATGTAAGCTGGCGATAATGACTTCGGGATCATGTTCAAAAAATAGCTGCCATTGGTGTTCCAGTGCTTTGCGAAGAAACATCTCCTTTTCTTTCATCGTGATCAGTGGCTGAACATCATAAGCCATAACCCAGGGACCCCGCAAATGATGAACCGTTGGCAAAAGGTCTGCACAGAATACAAGGGTTCCCTCCCTTCCACTGATCTTGACTAACTGCTGCGCGGCCGTATGTCCATTCATCACTAGAAGGTCAACCCCTGGAAAAATGCCCCCTCCCCCAGGATGCGTTTTTAGCTGTCCCGTTGTAGCCAGTGGCTCAAAATTATGGGTAAAGAAAGATGCTCGTTCACGAATATTGGGATTTCTGGCTGCTTCCAGATGATGCTGTTGCAGATGATAGGTGGCATTTTTGAATTTTGGGACGATTCGGGAACCTCTGCGATCTGTACTCCCACCCGCATGATCGAAATGCAGGTGTGTCAAAATGACATCTGTAACATCCTCAACACTAAAACCTGCCTTTTTGAGAGAAGCTTCCAATAAACATCCCTCTAACGCGTAGATATCTCTAAACCGCTGGTCATACTTATTTCCAGCACCATTATCGATGAGGATGAGGCGCCCACCCCCTTCAAGAAGGAGCGATCTCATTGACATCTGGATACGATTGCGATCATCTGGCGGGATCCGACGCTCCCATAGCACGCGTGGAATAATCCCAAACATTGCGCCCCCGTCAAGTCTAAAACGACCGCACTCAATCGTATGCAATGTATACGGCCCAATCTGTGACATTGGCGCTAATTTTTTTCGGGAGGGAAGTCCTTAAAGTGTCCATTTGACATGATCCGTTGACGGACTTCCCATTTTTCAACAACCTTGGGGATTAATTCTGCAAGGTATTCACTTAAGAACTGAACTCGCTCACTCTCGCACTGTACTTCAAGTAATCCCTGGCGTTGATCAAGTGAAAGGCCACAATTCCGCCCGATTAGCCATGAGACTGAATGCTCGGATTGGTAGTATTGAGGGTCTACCGTTCGACCAGCAATTTCCAAAAGTTTAATATGCTGCGCGATGAGTTGCTCTTTTTTGATCAGAGATACCACTCCGGTTGTATCATTGTATTTCTCTACGACTCCCTGCTGATATGCCTTGGCTCTATCTATTCGGATAATTTGAACTCGATGAACTCCTTCAGCTTGGATATCAACTCGGCCATCAGCATATTGCGCGAGAACATGTTCAATATGGGCGACACAGCCAATTTCACTTATCTGCCTGTCATTGCCTCGTACAATTACAAACGGCATATCCTTGGCCAAACAGTTGGCGATCATCTCCTTGTAACGCGGCTCAAATATATGCAGATTTTTCCGCTCGCCCGGGTACAGTACGGTTTCCAGAAGAAAAAGCCCCAGCTTGTTTGGTATATCGGTGCCCATAGTGAGTTCGTATGAGAGTATCGCGTGTGTGTTTCCTTTTTACGGTTTGCTGAACCATGTATCGGCTTCTCTTTCTTGGCCTTCTTGCTGCGCCACTCTCTCTTGCGGATTGTATGGCACAAAGCGGGTTTGGAAGTATGAACCAACTGTCAGAGAAACTTGTGGAGCAGCGTTGGCAAACTCATAGACAACTTGATGTTCTGGGCGGAGTGTCACTAATTGGCGCCCAGTGGAGAGGTCTTGCGTTGCTGAACTTTGAGGCTGCCGATTACCCTTTTGCACTGCGAATGCACGGAAGTGTGAGACAGGGACCTCTTGGGCGTTATGCCCCTGACTGGGACGAAGCCTATGATTTCTTGCGTCTCATTCAGTTTGCCCGCGTTCAGGCAGATAACCATTATGCCCGTATCGGCCCGATTCGAGATATGCGCCACGGGATCGGACATGTGGTCAATCATTTTAGTTCGTCTGCTTCTTGGGATGCGCGAACCATTGGAGTTGAACTGGCGTGGGATAGAGGGATCTTCGAATTCAGTGGTTTTACTGCAGACGTGCTGTTTAATAATCTAGTTGGTGCAAGAGCAAGTCTTGACCTCCCGTATACCAGTAAACTGGGAATTAATTACGCCAATCATCATCCTACCAATTTGACAGCGTGGAGTATCGATTTACAGAGCGAATTGTTTGAGACGGGGCGCATCGCCTTTGCTCCCTATGTCAGCTATGCATGGTATACACGATATGGGGATGGATTGGCCTTTGGTGCTGATGTAAGAAGTTTGGGCTTCCTGGATATATTAAGTTTTCGGATTAGAGTCGGGGCTTTCTACAACAGTCGCCACTTCATCCCGGGCTATATAGGAACTCTGTTTAGTGTAAACAACTCCCATAATCGCATCATCCGTAGTGGAGCGGATTTACAGAGTATCGCATCGGGAGATTTTGCAGGTTTACTTCTTCAGGAAGCTCGCGGCGTCAACGATCTACTCACAGAATTTGAGCTCCAGATCAGGGATACATTCTGGATTGCCTATAGCTGGCGGCGGCATTACGGTAAACAGCGGCTTAGCGAGCTTTACTTCCGGCTATTCATGGAGGCGGGTGCGTACTTTAATCTTGAGGTTGGCGTTGATCGCTTAGGAGAACGTACATTTGCAGACGTATTCACAGCTTTCTCCGAGCAAAGTACTCTCATTTTTGCCACCGTCCTCCGTATCAGAAGATCAATCTTCCTTCGTACAGAGGCCCGCTACACCTTTGAGCCTATTGATCCCGTCCCCCATTATCTGGTTCAAAGGCGTTTTGAACCCACTTTGGGAGTTCGTGTGAATTTTTAGTGATATCTGGAGCATATAGCTTTGGCGAGAGAGACACACCCGCAACTGCCAACTACAGATCGTGCCTCTCGAATTTCGTATTCGGCCAGATTTTCACCACTAGCTATAAACTCAGAGCAACCTGATGAGCACCTTCTGCCAAACGTTACGTAGATTGTGCAGGTACAAACAAATACATTAGCCATGCGCTACTTGATCCTGTTGCTTGCTCTTTTTTGTCTTCCCTCCTGTGCGGACGAACATCCAGCCCAAATAACTCAACCAAATATTTTGTGGATTGTCGGGGAAAATTTTGCACTGGATCTTGGAATTTATGGCGCAGAAAATGTGCATACCCCCAACTTGGATTCGCTTGCACGTGTTGGACTGTTGTTTACAAATGTCTTCGCTACTTCTCCCGTTTGCGCACCCAGCCGATCAGCATTCATGACGGGAATGTATCAGACTTCGACAGATACCCATAATATGCGCTCACACCGGGATGACGATTATCGTCTGCCTGATGGAGTTCGTCCATTAACCCATCGACTGGAAGATGCCGGCTACCACACTGCTAACATAACGCATATCGGTGATCTGGAGGTGGGTACAGGTAAACTTGACCTTAATTTTGTCAATGAAGGACCTATCTATCAGGGGAGTGATTGGGCCTCATTAAAGGATAATCAGCCATTCTTTGCCCAGATTAACACGCCCGAGGCCGAATACGACATTTATGACCGCAGGTCGGCCGAAAAGGAACGTGTATTGTGGGTTGGAGAAGATTGGCATCCCCAAATTGCCACCCCCGAGAACGTATCCCCTCCGCCTTACTATCCAGATCATCAGACAACGCGCGAAGAGTGGGCACGATATCTGAATTCGGTGAGTGGTATGGATGTTCGCGTTGGCTGGATTCTAGATCAGTTGCGTCGTGATGGTCTGGCGGAAAATACCATTGTCGTATTCTTCTCCGACAACGGGAGACTGGAAGCTCGCGGGATCCACTGGGCTTGGGACATGGGCTTGCATGTACCAATGATCATACATTATCCCGACGGTGTCCAAGCACCTCCACAATACGAACGTGGGGGCGTTAATGATGACGTTATTAGCCTCCTAGACCTTACAGCGACAACACTTCACATGGCCGGTGTTGATCCGATACCGGATATGCAGAGTCGGGTATTTCTGGGGGAAGCGGTCGATTTACCTCGTACATACGCGTTCAGCGCGAGGGATCGCATTGATGAAACCGTACTGCGCATTCGTTCTGTACGCGACAAACGATTTCATTATTTGAGAAATTTTGACGCAAAGGATGGGTTTCCGACATTAAACCGTTACAAAGAAAAGTGCTTCCTAGTGAAACCTCTGATGCGCAGCATGCATGAGCGGGGAGAGCTTACCGGTGCAGCTGCAGCACTGATGTCTCCTCTTCCTGAGGAAGAACTCTACGATACAGAGGCAGACCCTCATGAAATCAACAACCTTGCAGGAGATCCTGCTTATGAAGCACAGCTGACAGAAATGCGGCAGGCACTGGAAGCCTGGATCATCGAGACCAATGATTTGGGTCGAATTATGGAACCAGATTCCGTGGTAGCCCCGTTTATTGAGGAGATGGATGCATGGTTCGGTACTCCGAGCTGGGCTGAGTCCGAATAATTTTTACCGCTGAAGAATCTGATTAGCCCAGAAGCTGCAAAGTGAACCTCAGCCCGCGTATGCACTGCCCCATTGTCTTTTCGCGTTTGATGGCTCGTCACTGGAACGAGAGTACGTTGCGGATGGTCTGCCAAATCCAGATAGTTCCCCCTTGTCGTAAGTAGGATCAATCGACGCAATCGCCCATATTCAGGCGGCGCGCCTGAATATAGGTCGTCAATTCGTCTGCTCCCGGGAATCCGCGCTCACGGGGCGATGGCGCCTCCCAATCCGCGTGACTAGCGTCCATTTCGATTACACCGTCGGGATGGAACGTCAAGAAGGTGTATAGAGCACGCGTGTAGGGAGCCATGCGCCCGTATTGTTCACCCACCCAGTAATAGGAAGCGCTGTTGATCCAGACATAGTGGATACCACCTTTGCAGGAATACCGATCAATGTGGTGATGCCCGCAGAAACAGGCCATCACCTTGTTTCGCACGGCATTACGATTATGTTCTTCAAGCACGGTCTCGATCGCGCTACTGGCTTCCGCCATGGACGTCGGCAACCCGAGACCCTGGTGCACGAAAACCACCGTAGGCAAATCAGTCGCTGCGAGATCCGCTCTTAGCCACTCCAACTGCCGACTGTCAGCATATCCGCGTAGCGAGGTGTCCACGTAAAAATTGGCCTCCGCATAGGGTATGAATCCGTCGTTAACCTTCAGGTTGTTGCGGTCCAGCACTACGGCGTGGAAACTCCCGAAATCGAACGAATAATATCGGCCCAGCATACCCCATGCCTGCACGACAGCATCTTTTGCCATGAAATCCATGTCGTGATTACCGAGCACATGGTAGCGCGGGCCCTCGAACGTGCGCCAGAGGTCCAAGCATTCCTTACTCTCAGGCGTAGCGAAGTTGAAATCGCCCAATTGAAGAATGGCGTCGGGCTTCTCAGCACGCACTGCTTTCATGAACATATCCAAACGCTCCATCGCTGTGGGCGCAAGCCCGTGATGGAGATCCGCAATCACGCCAAGGCGAACCGAATCTGCACGAGCCGTCACGCGGCTGACGGGCAAAACCAAGCTGCCCAACCCGATTTGGAGCAAGCGCCTACGCGAAATAGGCCGATGTATCATCGAAAAATCCGTTTGACTATCGGTACGGACCCAACTAACCAGATCCTGACTCTACACCCAATATAAACTATGTCGCCTGACCATGTCATCCTACTGCAAACCAGACGAGAGGACCTCGGGTATCGCGTTCCAAAACAAATGTAAATAGTGCGTGGCTATAAACCACGTAATTTTGAAAAATTTGCGGTACGGATGCTCGGCGATTTTTTTTGGTGATGCACTTTCGCTGCCGAACGCACTGGTGTGTCTGGACATCAAGAAGTTTTCCCTTTTCAAGGGCTTGATTGAGCAATTTGGTTCTGGTTTCCACGACCATTTGGCATACCTCGGCCTCTCCAATCAATGGAATCCAATGGCGCGTTCAAGGATTGTGACCGGACTCGGTTACGCGGCTCTTCGCAAGCGTTTCTGATCACGCTTCATCAAGAACTTCCCGATCTGGCACAGGTTGGTCGCGACAATACTTGCGGCGACGGTTCGTGCAAATCCGTCCTTGCCTCCTTTGGTTCGCACCCGATCTCCTCCATGATGCTCCAGACAGTTCATTCGCGATTCAATGAGAGCATGTTGCTTCCGGGCCTTCTTGAATTCGGGCCTGGATTCACGCGCACGATCCGCTTGATTGCGACGGCCTTTCTTGGGAAGAACCGGATGTTCCACCAGAGGCTGGATGGCTTCCAGGTTTTGCTGGGAGGAAAAGCCACGATCAAAGCTGATGGTGTGGACGCTCGGAAACCGGGCCGTGATCTGTTCCACGACTTCCTTGGTAATGTCGACATCAAGGTCCTCCCACATGATCTTCCACCACAAAATCAGACCGAGTGTGCATTGACTGATCGTGACCGGAACGCCCAGCTCTACATCTTTGGGGCGCATTTGCGGATCCAACGGGTACGAGGCGCGTGAAGAGAGTAGATCTTCTCTTCATTCGGGATCTCCTCTTTCTCCACCAAACGCAATCGAACCTGCTCATGAAGCTTCCGGGCCTGTGCAGAGATGGGTTGCAGTCGTTGCACCCATCCCGAATCAGGAAAGTGCTCTCGGATGAAGGTCTCCAACGCCAGACACTTGTTGATGCGTAGCGTACAGAGGTTCAGATACGCCTTGACCGCTTCGGGGTTGGATCGATATTGCTTGGCAGATCCAACCCGCCGGTAGGCGATATACAGGGACTGCGTCAGATAGCTCAGTTGCCGCCAGCCCGTCAGCGTACACAGCCGCGGCGGTATCAGAGCGGCCCATGCCCTGGAAGACAGCCTCATCAACGTCCGTGTGGCATCATAGAGTAACCGCACATCCATGGGAAAGCGAACTTCGGTCTCCACCACATACGAATCACAGCTGACCTGTTCGGGCCCCGCCTCAGAGGGCGCCATCACCGCGTACCCGAACTCAAGGATCATCGCATGGATGCGTTGCCAGCTGGACGCACTCACCAAACATTCTTGATGATGCCTGCCGCTTCAAACGGATCGGCTGTCCACCCAACAGGTCCAATTGCAGCATCTGCCGCAAGCTCTGGTGCTGATTCGCCAACTCTGTCAATCGGTCAAAGTCAATGTTCAGTGCCTGTTTCATGAGCAACAGAACAAAGATCATCCAGTAACTCATCCCCGGGCGACCCGTATCCTGACGCACCCCGTCCTCAACCTGGTCCTGGATCACCTGCAAGATTCGGTCTCGCGACTGTGGGCGCTGTCAGATCTCTTGCAATGCGCGGAGAATACGGGGAATATCATCCCGGGAATCCACATCAAGTTCAATCTCCTCGATCGGAACAACACCAAGGGTCGGAGACCGGTTTATTGTACTTCGCATGATAAAAAATAGCTGAAGATTTTCCGAAATCACGCCGACTTCTCATGAAAAACGGCCCTACAGTTCCTTAAACGCAGAAACACAGAAGGAATTCCCGCTTTTGCGAACATTCCCCGAGAATCTTCAACCTCCCACGGACAGACCCCAATACAAAAAATTGAAAACAAAACCCGCAGAGAAGTATGCGAAACCCCCATAAGCCAACAAACCATAGCCCCGATTTGGAGTTTATGGCCAGACACTAATTATATCGCACTGGATAGATCTCTTGGTTTGTCTTCTGTCCGTACTTGATTTACTCTGATCTTTCCCGAAACCAATTGGGGCAATAATGCATCGCGTAATTTGGTGAGCGATTGAATCTCGGAAGAATTTTTCAACACCGCCCCTCGATTGGCGCTGATGATGTGAGAAAAATTCTCTCCTATCAGATCTGGAGGAATTACTAAACTAAATGAGCTAAGTACGCGCGCATTCAGATTTTTTCTGGTTGTCCCAGTTGCACGACTCTTTATTAATTTCCAATATGGAGTCGATCTGAGCCAGTACTGCAAGAAACGAGCGTGAGAATCTTTGAGTGGTCGGAATCGTATCAAATACGAGGCAAATACCGCCTCCTGCTCTTCTTCGACGAGTACGCCATGTCCGGGATTGGCCATACTCGCAATAAGTAAATCGCCTTTGCAGAGTCGGTATTTTGAAAAGTCCTTAGCGCTTATATCACAATACGGTACGAAGTCCCAGCTAATCCATGAATTTTTATTAATATCAGTGATTCGTAGAAATTTGGGGCCAATGTGCTCACTATTAGCTGATGCAGTATGTCCGTATTGAGGCTTGTGAGTCACATCCCCCAAAGTGGTAGCTTCCCATCCTTCTGGAATTTCACCTAACTCGGAATTCATCAAACGACCGGGAAACAAGTCCGCAATATGTTTGGGTAAGCCCGTGTCCCGCCCCTCCATTTTAGCTCGCACAGGATCGAAGTCAATGAACCATGATTTGAACAGAGCCCGGGACATCGCCTCTAGCGTCGTATTCATCCGCCGATTAAGCTCAATCTTGTCATCCAATGTGCCAAGGACACGGGCTATGGCACGTTGCTCAGAAATACTCTTGGGCAAATAAATCTGTATTTCCTTCAAGGCCGATCCAGACAGCTCATTAAATGTCGATCCTGTAGCACGCCTTTCTAATTCATAAGTATTGGCCTTTAGCCAGTAATAGAGAAAATCAGGGTGATGCCTGGTATTGACAATGATGTTGCGAAATCCTTGATTTGTTGCAATGGAATTTGCCGCTATTGCTACATAGCCGACCGGTGCCCGAGTCGTAAGGAGAATTGTATCTGGAGGTACAATTCTTGCAGAGCAGCTATCCAAGCCTTTTTTCGAAAGATTTCGCGCTCCATATCGGATACGCCGATCATGCCTCCCAGAAAGATCGCGAGGAGTTAGCCATGGAATATCACCCCCAAAGTAAGAAGCATCCTTCGTTGAGGGAGTACCACCGCCAACTATTTCTCCAATCTCACCAATCCGTCGAATAACCCAATCTGTGGGGCCCGACGAAGATTTGTGCTGGGACTGTGGAGTACATCGAACGTTATCGGGGCTTTGCAAGGTCACGGCATGCTGGCGGATGGTCCTGCGAAAATAGTCCTCAACCCGTGCCCAATCTACAATATCTACTCGAAAAGGAAGGACCGACTCAATAAATTCTTCATCCAAAGCCGAACGTATGCCCGGAGGCAAGGGCTCTTTACCCATGATTGCAAGGTCAAGATCCGAGTGATCCTTTGCGGTCCAAGTGGCGCGAGACCCAAATGCAAGTACCTCACGATCTGGAACATGCCGTTGGAGAGCCTCAAAAACAATTTTCCAATGATCAGGACGTAAATCAACGATCGGAAGAACAGTACTCATCAAAGCTGAACAGATATTCCGTCAGTTGTTCTGTGCCTCTAAAACACTAAGTAATTTACGGGCATCATGTACGAATTCTACCGCGGATCTATAGACTTCCTCAGCTCTTTCGAAGCTGTAGTTATGGGTAGTCATATTACGATCCTCATGATACTGCATCCAAACATCAACATCCTGAATCAATTGGCTCTCAGCAGCGATACGGAAAAGATGACGCCTAGTCACACCATCTACGATACCCGAAGAGACATTGTTATTGAGCCAACGGGCCATGAGTTTCCAGCAGAGCTCATACGTGATCTCAAAATGCTTAATTACACCAGCGCGAATCGCGATGCGGTGATAATAGGTGAGTTGACTCATCTGACCTTCATCTTCACTTACACGGAGAACCTCGGTGAGCGCATCAAGAGATTTCTTTAAAGTATCTAATTGTATGGGCATGCTCTTTCTTAGCTATTGTTTCCTAATCACAGATCATCACATGGACCACCTAGAACTATCCTAAGGATATTACTTCCAACCTCTTTGTATTGAGCATTAAGACCATCTTTAAGAGTCTTTGTTGCCTTTGTCCAAGGAAAATCCAAGCATGCTTAAATTCGCTTTGATCTCAGCATCTAGCCGCACACCTTCCAATTGTTGCTCTTTCAACTCAAATACCAACAGCTTCATCTTGTCCTCAAACAATTCATCATCCTCTTCCTCTGGATCCGCACCAACATATTGGCCCGGTGCTAGTACATAGCCATGCTTTCGAATCTCTTCCAGTGTAGCACTCTTGCAAAAGCCTAGAATATCCTCGTAGTCCGAAGCCTCGCCCCCTTGCCAGGAGTGGTAAGCACCCGTGATGTTACTGACCTCATCTCTAGTCAATTCGCGATGTGTTCTGCTCACCATGCGGCCATGCTTACGCGCGTCAATGAATAAAATTTCCCCTTCCCTTTTGTGCTTCTTGCGGGACAGAAACCATAAGCAGGCTGGGATTTGGGTTGAATAAAAAAGCTGGCCAGGAAGGGCCACCATACAATCAATCAAGCCTGCCTCAATCAGATTCTTCCGAATCTCTGCCTCGTTCTTCTGACCCGACGACATTGACCCATTAGCCAGCACGAGGCCAGCAGTACCGCCAGGAGCCAAATGATGCACGATATGCTGAACCCAAGCAAAATTAGCGTTCCTCTTCGGCGGTACACCATAGCGCCAACGCTTATCCTCTGCTAATCGCTCCCCTCCCCAATTCGAAATATTAAACGGTGGATTGGCAAGGATAAAATCTGCTTTGAGATCTGGATGTCGATCATTATGAAAACTATCCCCGTGTTCAATCTGCCCCCTAATGCCTCGTATAGCAAGATTCATTTTCGCCAGACGCCAAGTGGTATAATTTGACTCCTGACCATAGATCGAAATGTTACCCCTCGCCTTGCTACCATTACCAGTGGCATGTGAATCAATGAACTCTATTGATTGGACAAACATCCCAGATGAGCCGCAGCATGGATCATACACCCTTCCTTGATGGGGCTCCAGCATCTCTACTAAAACCTGAACAATACAACGTGGAGTATAGAACTCTCCACCTTTTTTGCCCTCAACATTGGCAAACTGGGACAAAAAGTACTCATATACTCGACCAAGAACATCTCTTGAGCGTGCCTCTTCACCGCCTACGATGATATTGCTGATCACATCTATGAGCTGCCCCAGCCGCTCCTTGTTGAGGGCAAGACGACCATAGCTTTGGGGAAGAATGCCCTTCAATTCCCTGTTCTCCCGCTCAATCGCAATCATTGCATCGTCCACAAGCTGGCCAATGTTAGGCTGGCGAGCATTGGCATTGAGGAGTTCCCAACGTGCCCCCCGAGGAACCCAAAAAATATTTTCTCCCTGATACTCGTCTGGATCCTCTGGATCAGCACCTTCAGTGAGCTCACTTTCCAGTATGTCACGTCGTTCCTCAAATGCATCTGAGATGTACTTGAGAAAAATCAGCCCAAGGACGACATGCTTGTATTCAGCTGCATCCATGGAACCACGCAGGGCGTCGGCCATCTGCCATAGCTCTCTCTGGTATGCCACCATCATTTCCTGATCTCCGGCCGGATTACCCTTCTTTTCTTCCGATCTTATTCGCCGTTTCGTTGCCATAGATTTTTTCGTTGCAGTAGTATGCGTTGGGAAACTAAGCTACACAAAAAACCAGACATCTCTATTCAGGAGCGCGAAACACCGGAGATTATCACAAGTCTCCGTCGTTATAGAATGACTTACTTGATTTACTGAGTGGTTTTCTCATCATCTCTGATCATGTTGATCCCCCTCCTGCACATGGAGATTAGTCTATTGTACGACAAGCTACCCCAATCCCAGCCTATGAAACGCCTTCGCTCATTTCAATCATGCGCTCAATTGGTCTGAGTGCACGTTTGCGGATGGATTCTTCCATGCGAATTTCAGGCAACTCGTGATGCATACAGGTGTACAGTTTTTCAAGCGTATTGAGGCGCATATGTGGGCACTGACTGCAGTTGCATCCGCTCTCAGGAGGGGCCGGAATAAAATGCTTGTGGGGGGAATCTTTACGCATCTGGTGTAGAATCCCCTCCTCTGTCGCAATGATAAAGGAATCGCCTTCATCCTCGCGTGCAAATCGGCGGATTCCACTGGTCGAACCAACAAAGTCAGCGTGTCGGAGGACCGCTTCCTCACATTCTGGATGAGCCAATACTTTGGCAGCGGGGAATTCAACTTTCAATGCAAGCAACTTGCGTTCACTGAAGGTCTCATGAACAATGCAAACCCCATCCCAGATTTTCAATTTGCGCCCAATCTTGCGTTCAAGCCAACGGCCCAGGTTTCGGTCGGGTGCAAAAATGACCGGTTGTGACTCCGGTATCATTCGCAGTAAGTGCTCCGCATTGGTCGATGTGCAGATAATGTCGCTTCTAGCCTTTACCGCAGCGGAGCAGTTGATGTAGGACATAACCAGATGATCTGAATGCCGATCACAAAACGCCTGAAATTCATCCGCCGGACACGTATCCGCCAAAGAGCAGCCGGCATTCAGATCTGGAAGTAAGACCTTCTTTTCAGGGCTCAGAATTTTTGCAGTCTCAGCCATAAAATGAACCCCGGCAAACACAATAATATCCGCCGAAGTTGCCGCTGCCTGCCGAGAAAGGCCTAATGAATCTCCAATAAAATCAGCTACGTCCTGGATTGCAGGCTCCTGATAATAATGCGCGAGCAGAATGGCATTCTTCTCCTTCTTGAGGGCCTCAATCTCCTCATAGAGATCCAGAGTTTGATCCACGGGATCATCAATGAATCCGATCTGCTCCAATCGACTACTCAGAAAATCTTGTGCTACAGGCATGATTCTAAGCTAACATGACGCCGCCTGCATCCGCGTACCCGCTCTGACTAACAATCAAAATGTGTTTTTGTGCCAAAATACAACGCAACCGTCAGCCACAGGCCATATCCATGCAGTAGCAACTGGAACTCACCTTTCCTGGAGCTGACCATCTTGTAATACCAGTACACGATCACACAATTCGCTCAAGGCAGGATTATGGGTAGCGATCACAAAGGCTTGGTTGTGGGTCCGGCTCAGGTTAAGTAATTCTTCGTGGAGCACACCAGCAGTTTTTGCATCCAAACTGCCGGTGGGCTCGTCTGCAAGGACCAGTGCCGGCTGATTCATTAATGCACGAGCAACAGCTACACGCTGCTGCTCTCCGCCCGAAAGCTCTGATGGACGATGATCAAGACGTGATTGAAGCCCTAATTGCTCAAGAAGGATTGCTGCCCTTTGTTGAGCTTTACGCAATGATTCGCCGCCAATCAGTGCTGGCATTGCCACGTTCTCCAGTGCACTGAACTCGGGAAGTAAATGATGGAATTGAAAGATGAAACCAACTGAGTGATTCCTCCAGCGGCTAAGTGAGCCATCATTTTGCTGAAAAATATCCTGCCCATCGTAGGATACCGTCCCTTGATCCGGTCGGTCCAAAGCGCCCAACAAATGGAGCAATGTCGTTTTGCCCGTTCCGCTATCCCCAATGATCGCAACCACTTCGCCAGTATTGACCGTCAGAGATATTCCCTGCAATACCTCCAATCTCCCCCCAGAGCCCGTCTCAAACCCTTTATGCAAATTTTCTACTACTAAGCGGGGCGACATTAAAATCGCGTATTAACTACGTTGGCAAACTTTGAACCAAACGTATACGAAAAGGCGATGCTGGTACTTGCATAGTAATCAGTGGCAAGTTCACGCTGTTGAAGAAGAATGTCTTCCAGCAACAGCTCTCCTCTTGGCAGAGAGAGCTGATCTCGAATCATTTCAAAACTTCCCTCAACTTCCAGGGAAAATCCCTGGAAAAGACGTACAGAAATACTCGCAAAAAACTCCGCCCGTTGTTTTGATGGATCATGTAGATATTGAGATCCCTCCAGCCCACTGAAAATATCTCCCCAAGGACGGCGAATCGCAACTGTAGCATCCAGCTCGTGACGGGGTAGCCATTCCTGCGTTTCACCGAAAATTGTTGTCTCAAAATAATCTGCGTACTGCACGCCAATTCGGTAAACAAACGTAATGGCTCGACGTGTTGCAACCTCATACGGGAATAAACTGTACTCAACCCCCGGAACGAACGAGGCCCAATGCTTTAGATTTCGATCATCGCGAGTTATATAGTCTACAAAGACTCCCGCTGACCAATGAGGCCCCAAGCTCCGGATCAAATAGCTATCCAGTCCATGCCGGGTGATACTTCTACGCACCGTTGCTCTGCCATCCCGCTGGATCCGCACCAGATCATAATTGAAGTATGGCCGAATTCGCGCCTTCCACTGCTCACTTCGATGGTCGGCAAAAAAACCCCACCGCGAATCGAACACCGTACGGTTGGATTCCATATCCAATTCAAAATCTCCACCATACAGATTAAAAACCCAGTGCCTCCACGGATCCTGACTTAATAATTCTTCCGCTCCAGATTCCTCTCCCTCTACATAGGCAAGTGAAAAAATATCTGAATCTGCCCCTTGACCAAGAAAGGGTGCTAAACCCAGCCGAAGGGCTTCATTGATAATTATCCGCCTCTCTTCTCGTGATGCATCCTGGTCAACAACCCGGATCAGGTTCAATTCTGATCCATCTAATGATCCAAGGCCGATGAAGGATAAGTCGTACTGCCGACCACTAAGCACCGTGAAACTGCTGGTCATGAAGATATGTACATCGGCTTGATTGGGGTCCCGAACATAGTTGACAAAATTCAATTCTGTACGGATATAAGATTCATCACATTGATCGCAATCAAGGAAGACACTCAATCTCTCCTCAACGCCGTTCTGGCTCATAACTTCAGCCGGAATCAATATCAGAAATCCAAGCACAGTGAATAGATAAACCTTAGACATCCCGTTCAAGATTGTAATGTTTGATTCTCGTATGCAAATGTGAGCGTTGAATCCCAATTTTTTTCGCTGTTTGGCTCACATTCCAATTGTTTTCCTCCAGTTTCTGCCGAAGGAACAGACGTTCTGTATGATCACGAAAATCCGCTAGTTTACCGTAATGCTTAGCCATTGTGTGGATCTGACCCTCCTCAGAAGATGCGGGCACGACCAGGTGCTCCACATCCGACAAGGTTACTGTATCCGTTTCGCTCAGAATCATTAGACGTTCAACCACATTACTGACTTCCCGAACATTCCCCCGCCATGGTAATGAGGCGAGTTTGTTAATTGCCTCACTGGTAAAGATTTTGGGTGGAAGCCCATTTCGTTTTGAGAGTCGGGAAGCAAAATGTTCAATTAGCATCGACACATCCCCGGGTCGCTCCCTAATCGGAGGCATATTCAGAAGGATCACACTCAGCCTGTGATATAAATCTTCACGAAATTTCCCCTCATCAATCGCAACACGTAGATCCTTGTTCGTTGCAGCAACCACACGGACATCTACATTGATAGTACGCTCTCCACCTACCCTGGTAAGTTTGTTTTCCTGCAGAACCCTCAGAACTTTGGCCTGCGCAGGCATGCTCATGTCACCAATCTCATCAAGAAATAGCGTGCCACTGTGGGCCTGCTCAAATTTTCCGATTCGCTGGCGATTTGCACCGGTAAACGAGCCTTTTTCATGACCAAACAGCTCGCTTTCAATGAGCTCTGAGGGGATCGCAGCACAATTCACCGCGACCATTGGCCCTTCCCTGCGGAGACTTTGAGTATGGATCCAGCGTGCTGCCAATTCTTTTCCTGTACCAGGCTCCCCGGTAATGAGTACCCGAGCCTCGGTAGGACCAACGCGCTCGATCAATTCTTTCACCGCATGCATGGCCCGACTATCGCCCAACATAGGCACGAGAACACTCCCCTGTTGCTGCTTCAAGGCCTGACGCAACCGACGATTCTCAATCACCAGCTTTCCTCGCTCAAGTGCAGAGCGAACAGTAACCAGAAGATGTTGTAGATCCGGCGGCTTTTCAATGAAATGGAACGCCCCAGATTGTGTGGCTTCTACGGCGGTCTTGATATCTGCATGACCGCTAATCATGATTACAGGTAACTCCGGCCATGTCTCCACACATGTGGCCAAAACCTGTAATCCATCTTGCTTTGGCATTTTGATGTCCAGAAGAACCACATCAAATGTGACTTTTCTGAGCTTGCCTAACGCCTCCTCGCCATCCGTTGCTTCCTCAACTACAAGGTCTTCGTACTCCAGGATTTCCCGGAGTGTCCTTCGAATGCTTACCTCATCATCGACAACCAGCACACGGGATGCAGACATTCTTATTTACTGAAGAGCCAGTACAAGACCCAGCATATAGTCGAATTCATCAACCAGATCCGTCTCCGGGTATCGCTCTTTCGCTTCAAGAATTATCTCTTCTGCGGTATCTAATTCACCGGATTCTACATAAGCCCGCGCAGCTGAGCGCAGGTAGTACGGGCTCTGCACTTCATTGTCATCCATCTCGGCGGCACGTTTGAAGAGGTCTGCTGCGAGTGAAAAATCCCCCTGCATTTCATGAATCGCAGCGCGGCCGGCCGTTGCACTCGCTCCGAGAAAATCATCACTCGCGTTGAAATTTTCAAACTGCTCCAGGGCTTGGTCGTACTCTTCTAATTCAAAAAGAGCATTGCCTGCATAAAATCTGGCAGTATTCCCGGCAGGGGTACTTCCATAGCCATCAATAATATCCAGAAGCCCCAGCGTTTCGCCACTACCATCCAAAGCCACCTGGTATTCTCCCCTTTCGTACTCGAGAATAATGGCTCCCAGAAGTTCCTGAGCCTGCGTATCCCGCTCACCCTGGATATAATTAAATCCAAATATGCCTGCGATAACCACAATGACGCCAATCGCAACGCCAGTAAAAACACGCCGGTTTCCGTAATAGGCTGCCAATATGGGAGTATACCAGCTTTTGCTCGATTCAGTCCGTTGACTGCCTCTTTGCCCTGTCACTCCTTTCGGAGCTTTCATTTTTGACATTCTACAATTCTACGTTTGAGTGAGTCCAAGGAAATATCTCCCTGGAAAATCTTCATGCAACTGAGATACCGTGTAGTCTTTATCCAATCTCCGATAATTAAATCTTCCACGGTTCTGACTGGGTTCGTTCAAGCATGCAGAGCGAGTTTGGAAACCAGCCCATGTAATCATTTTCCATACTTCTTCGTTTTACTCTCCTTTGTGAAAAATGCTCAACCTGAAAACTTTCAGTCTGATCTATCGAAACTTGGAGGAGTAGATCCGCGGGTTTTCTTGTTCAACTTTGTCCTATTCAAAAACAACTTAATTAACCTGAGAATGGCTTATAAACTTGCAATCAATGGCTTCGGTCGCATTGGTCGTCTCGCACTTCGTTCAATCTTAGAGCGCAACATTACGGCATTTGATGTCGTTGCGGTAAACGATCTAACGGATGCAGCCACACTTGCACATTTATTCAAATATGATTCGGTCCACGGCAAATGGCCGGGGAACGTATCCATAGACGGAAATAGTCTGTCTATTGGCAACCATAAAATCCCCGTCCTGAGTGAACGCGATCCCGCGAATTTGCCTTGGTCTGACCTTGGCTGTGATATTGTCATCGAGTCAACCGGATTTTTTCGGAGTCGCGACGCAGCTGCAAAACATATTGGAGCCGGTGCCAAAAAAGTCGTTATTTCTGCCCCAGCCAAGGATCAAGTCGATGCAACGGTCGTGCTTGGAGTAAATGACCATGTCCTAACAGGACAAGAGGAAATCATCTCTAATGCCAGTTGCACAACCAATTGTATCGCCCCGATGATTAAGGTGGTCGATGATGCTTTTGGAATTCAGGGCGGTTTGATGACGACCGTGCATGCTTATACGGGTGGTCAGAAACTAGTCGATGCTCCGCATGGCGATCTAAGACGTGCACGGGCTGCTGCGTACTCCATTGTACCAACGACCACCGGCGCCGCAAAGGCCGTGGGCTTGGTTCTCCCTCATATGCAGGGAAAACTTGATGGAATGGCACTTAGAGTTCCGATCCCAAGTGGTTCTCTGACCGACCTTACTGTCCAGGTCAACGCCTCCCCAAGCAAAGAAGAGGTTAATGATGCATTTCAGGCTGCGGCCAGTGGAGCCCTGGAAGGAGTCATGGAGTTCTGTACGGACCCCATCGTATCCATTGATATCGTTCACAATCCTCATTCTGTGATCTTTGACAGCCTGGCAACAATGGTTCAGGGCAATACAGTCAAGGTCCTGGGCTGGTACGATAATGAATGGGGGTATGCCAATAGGGCTGTCGACATTGCCGCCTTGTTGATGAAAAAGGCTGGTTGAGGTCAGCTTCACCACTGATGCCGAAACTAACCCTCAAAGATTTAGATCTGCACGGAAAGTGTGTGCTGGTACGCGTGGACTTCAATGTACCTCTGCAATTATCTGAGAAGACCAGTTGCCATGAAGTAGTTGACGACACGCGTATCCGTGCTGCTTTGCCTACCATTCAAACAATCACGGAGGCAGGTGGGAAGGCTATACTCTTAAGCCACTTGGGGCGCCCGAAAGGGCAGCCTGATCCACAATATAGCCTGGCGCCGGTTGCCGATTGTTTGAGCGAACTCTTGGGTACGACTCCACGATTTTCGAGCGAAACAATTGGATCCGTCGTGCAGAAAACCGTTCGCAATATGCCAAACGGTAGCATAATCCTGCTTGAAAATACCCGCTATTTTCCTGGAGAAACGAAAAATGATCCAGACTTTGCGGCAGAGCTGGCAAAACTCGGAGACCTCTTCGTGAATGATGCCTTTGGGACCGCCCACAGGGCGCATGCCTCAAACGTTGGGGTTGCAAGTCACTTCTCTCTGGCTGCTGTCGGCCATTTGCTGGAAAAAGAGTTGGTACAGTTGGGACATGCCTTGGAGGCCCCTACCCCTCCTACAGTTGCCCTTTTAGGTGGAGCAAAGGTATCTGACAAGATTGGAGTAATCACGAATCTGCTGGAGATTGTAGACCATATCCTGATCGGTGGCGCGATGGCGTATACGTTTCTAAAAGCAAAAGGAATCCCCATCGGTAGTTCGCTCGTGGAAGAAGATCGCCTGGGTGATGCCCAGGCAATGCTGGACAGAGCTCAAGGAAAACTCCTTCTCCCCGGTGATCACATTGTCAGTACTGCCCTGGATGCGCCAGAGGGACCAAAAACTGTATCTGGAGGCATTGAAGATGGATTCATGGGACTGGACATTGGCACAGAAACTGTTCATGCTTATACCCAGAAAGTTCAGAATGCTAACACCTGTATCTGGAATGGCCCAATGGGAGTGTTTGAGGTGTCGGCATTTGCATCTGGAACCAAAGCCATGGCACAAGCGATGGCTTCTGCAACCCGCAATGGCGCGGTGACGATTGTCGGTGGAGGAGATTCCGTAGCTGCCATCAAACAGTCAAATCTGCACACAGAAGTGACACACGTATCCACCGGCGGTGGCGCCATGCTGCAATTTCTTGAGGGAAAATCCCTTCCCGGTCTAGATGCATTGACCGACCAATCCTAAGTTCTTGCAGATTCCGCTGGGATCTTGTTCCAGAAATCGCTGGTTTTGTAAGTTGCAGCCGTGGATATAATTCCTCGCCTTATCTTCCTGATGAACCTAACTCTGAATCCTAGTCCAATGCATATACTCTGTATATTTCAAGTATCCCGGATTGGGAGGAGGAGATACAATAATGGATCGTCGTGAATTTGTTCGAAAGGCTGCCCTAGTTTCTGCTGTTGGCCCGTTCATACGTACGCCTCCACGCATTCAGCGATACCGAGTTGGACTGATTGGTTCTGGGTGGTGGGGAATGAACATTCTTCGCACCGCTATTGCCACGGGTACTGCAGATACAGTTGCACTTTGCGACGTGGATGACACATATCTACAACCGGCGGCGGATGAGATTGCACAATTGACAGGATCACGCCCCGCAGTCTACCAGGACTATGAGGATCTGTTTTTGGAGCAGAATTGCGACGTCGCGATTATTGCTACACCGGATCATTGGCATGCACTTCCTGCCATCGCTGCCATAGATGCCGGGGCTCATGTCTACCTCGAAAAACCGGTCAGTCACACCATTGACGAGGGGAAGGCAATCCTAAGAGCGGCCCGATTACAGGATCGGATTGTGCAAGTTGGTACTCATCGCCGTGTCTCGCCCCATAATCTATCCGCTCGTGACTTTCTCAAGGCCGACAAGGTCGGTGAAATTGGCATGGTTCGCGCCTTCGTACATTACGGTGGCAATCGGGGAGAGACCGTCCCTGACAGTGCAATTCCCGAAGGACTGGACTGGGATCGCTGGATTGGTCCGGCGCCCTACCGACCCTTTAATCGTTCCATTCACCCGCGTGGCTTCCGGCAATACCTGGATTTTGCAAATGGACAATTGGGTGACTGGGGAATCCATTGGCTTGATCAAATCCTCTGGTTCATGGATGAAGAACCTTTCCCTCATACGATCACCTCTACCGGAGGGAGGCATATTCGTGAAGATTCAAGCGATGCACCGGATACTCAGATTGCTACGTTTGCATTTGAGAAGTACACCGCGACCTGGGAGCATCGTCTCTATGGTGCAAATAGCTCGGAAAAAACCAATATCGGCTGCTACTTTTATGGAACCAAGGGCATTCTGCACCTCGGATGGCTAGATGGCTGGACCTTTTATCCTAGCAATTCCCGCGACTCGACTGTCCATGAAGAAGCAGTTCTAGATCAGCCTGATAGTCAAAATATTCGCGCCCTGTGGGATGACTTTATCCGTTCTATCGAATCCTCAACCATACCAGCATGTGACATTGAGTATGGATACCGGGCAACTAACATGTGTCTCGCGGCGATGATTGCCCTTAAAGTCAATCGTGCAATCCACTGGAATCAAGACCAGAATACTATCGTTGGGGATCCTGCAGCGCAGGCACTCATGCGTCGACCGTACCGAGAGCCATGGATCTATCCAGAGATTTGATCTTATCGCGAACGATGCTCCCGCCAGAGTCAAAGCCGGAATTCCTCCCCAGTATCTGCAACCGGTAAGCTCTGTTACAGCTGTACTCTCGGCTCAGGAATCTATGCGTTCAAAGAGCCACGCAGTGTAGAGAAGCCCACTCCAGTAGGGTTGGATTAGCCGCAGGCCGACATTATGACAGATCTGAAGGATTCGATCCGAGCCAACATAAGCAATACCGGCTTCAAGCCTTTTGAGAAGACGCTCCTTTTTCTTGCCCGTATACCCTCTAAGATCCATGTATCGCATCCATGCATCGTAGAACAACTTGAAATAGGGCTCGGATCGGTCCCCATGCAAATCGAAAAGGACGACGGTTCCTCCGGGTTTAACACGCTGAGCAACACTCTGCATGAATGCATCCTTGGATCCATCATCTGACAGAAAATGCATCACATTGATGGCCGTCGCCGCATCGAATTGATGGCCGACCTCGAGCTCATGGGTATATGCGTTGTGAAACCGCACACGCGAGGATACCCCTAAATGCTCAGCAACCTGCCGCGAATATTCAACCATAGATCGGGCTGGATCTACACAGTCAAATTCCCATCCACTTTCCGATGGAGCGAACACTTCGATTTCCCGGCCAGTACCACATCCTACAATCAATATCTGAGCCTTTGAACCTAAACGCTCTTGGAGAAGTGCCAAGGTGGCAACAAAGAGTTCATCATAGCCTGGGATCACCCGACTGGCGAGTTCTTTGTACTCCTCACCGTAATCTCCATCAAAATTAAATGCTTTCGGATCTTTCACTTATCTTCCCTCTATGAGTGGTTAAGCTTAGCCTGAAGCCGACTAAATTTTCTGAAAAATGGCAAACATTATTCTCTCACCGGATTGGGCGCTGAAGGAAAGCGCCTGTACAACGAGGGCTGCGTATACGAATCGCCGGAAGTTTGTTCAATCTCTCGGGCTAGGTGCAATAGGGTTTGCTGCTTTTGGTGGATGTTCTGCACAAAGCCGAAATATGGCTGACGGGCCTTTGGATAAAATCCCGGACAATGCGCCACGTGACGGATTTCCCGCGCAAAGGAATGAATCCTATACCGTTCCCGAGAGAGAAGTAACTGAGCGCCTTGTCGCTTCATCTTACAATAATTTCTATGAATTCATTAATCAGGGAGATCTAAAGAATGTCTGGCCACTGGTTGATGACTATATACCCTTCCCGTGGACATTACAGGTACGAGGGCAGGTTGAAAAGAGACAGACCTGGGACCTGACACAGCTGATCAAGTCTATGCCTCTTGAAGAACGTGTCTATCGCTTCAGATGTGTGGAGGCTTGGTCCATGACAATCCCCTGGACAGGCTTTCCACTTTCCAGTCTGATCAATAGGTGCAACCCAAGGTCATCGGCAACGCACGTTAAGTTCACTTGTGTCAATCGCCCAGACCAATTGCCTGGACAAAAGAAAGCTATTTGGTACCCCTGGCCATACTTCGAAGCATTACGGATGGATGAAGCGATGAATGAGTTAGCCTTTGTCGCGATTGGCATGTATGGGGAGCCTCTTCCAAAGCAGAACGGTTCCCCTCTTCGACTAGTTCTGCCTTGGAAATATGGCTACAAAGGCCCGAAAGCCATTACTCATATTGAGTTTACGCGCAAGCAGCCAGGCACTTTCTGGAATGAATTGCAGCCTAGGGAGTATGGGTTTCTCTCCAATGTCAACCCCAATATCCCCCACCCACGCTGGAGCCAGGCATCAGAACGCTTTATGCCGAGCGAAGGCGTGGAAAGACGAATCCGCACGCAGTTATTCAACGGATACGATGAGTGGGTTGGAGATTTATATCCCGATGAACCACGCTCTCCTACTGGTCCAATTATTCGATAACTCTCAAGTTTGCCCGCGGCGAAGCGACCGATTCCAAAAATAGGCCAGCACCCCTGAGAGGATTGCCCCCATCAGGCTGATGCCCATCTGAGACGCTGCGATGAGCCAGTGAGCGGGCATCAAGCGATCAATCACAATTTCCTGTGACGCCCCCAGTCGTACATGCACATGGAGTGAGTCCTTCCCCCTCACACGAGACCAGAGAGATTGAGGAAGCGACATTCTTTGACGCTCAATCGTTTTCCCATCGGGTAAGGTCACCTGAAGGTTGATGTATCCATAGGTTACATCCGCGCGGTTTGTCACATCAAACTCCTTCACTTTTGCGATTGCAGGCACACCTTGGTTCCATGTCTCTCTTAACTGCACAGCAACCAAGCCCTGATTCACTGCCAGACAGACCAGTATGAATGGAACTCCCCAGAAAATCCTCGCAATGACGCTTACCATCAGGATCCCAATTCCTCAGCTTAGGAATAAGTATGGTTTCCACGTTTCTTCAATATAGCCGACATAGTCACGAATAAACATGACATGGCTCGGTCGGAACGGCTTCCGACGAAGGGGCATATCTGCCTCTTCAGGCGTTCGATCTCCTTTCCGGTTGTTGCAATCAATACATGCAGCAACTAGGTTGGTCCAATGATCTTTCCCGCCTCGAGATTTGGGGAAAACATGATCTACCGTCAGTGATTCGTGCCGATTACAATACTGACACCTGTGACCATCTCTGCGAATTACATTTTTACGGGATAACATAATATTCCGATACGGGACACGCACGTACCCCCGGAGCCGTACAATACTCGGACAGGGTAGTTTGATTGAAGGAGATCGAAGGAAACGGTCCGGCACGCTCTCAACAAGATCGGCTTTGTTCAAGTGAACAAGTACCACCGCTCGACGCACCGTACAGACCGTCAGAGCGCTGTAATCGTGATTCAATACAAGCACATGCACCTTCATCCGATCCGCTGCTGATTGGATGCTGAAACGCACATGCTACAGACTTGGACAACTTGAGTAGCGAAGATCTTAGGGGTAACTTGGCGCAGTTAAATCAGGTAAGTGCTGGATTGCTCCAAACATAAAATATTTCTCAATCGAATTCCAGTACCTCTACATGGTCTCCCCTCTGTATGACGCCTGTGTTTTCCGGTACCAGATTTTCTCCGAAGTATACCTTCCCACCTCTTTTTCGAAAACTGCTCAATGTACGCAGCGGTTCCTTGCCCCGTAAAGCCGTGTCCTGATCTACCGTTGTAATGCTACATCGCGTGCAAGGCTTAACAACGGAAAAAATGATTTCCCCAATTCGGATCCGTTTCCAGTTGTCTTCACCAAATGGACGGTCCCCGGAGACAACCACATTTGGTCTGAATCGCCCCATCAGAATAGGGGTAGACAACTTGCTGTTTAAGTCTAGGAGAGAGGCTTTCGTGGTACAGAGCAAAGGATATCCGTCAACGAACGAGACCGTGGTTCCTGGCTTGGCATAGGCAGGATCTGCCAATCGTGAATTGGGATCATGCATGTGCACAAGGCGAACTGTACGTCCCAGGAAAGTACTCAGCCACAAATTTACCTGATCGGAAGCTACCCGTGCAAAAACGGAATCCCGCCATATTGAGACTCGAAGGGTCGGGGCTGTTTCTCTAGGAACGTCAACGAAAACACACTCCTGCCCGAATGCAGCAAGCATGAACTTATCCCCAGGCTGAGGGACGGCCTGAATCAATGACATGCGCGGAATTGTTCTCTGGGTGAGAAAATTAGCCTCATCATCAACGATCATCCAGCGCCGATCTCCAGCAAGCCCCCAAGGTTTTACTTCGGCACGTACCTGGGTAACGCGATGAGTTGACTTGATTGGATATATGTACAGCTCCTCTAGAATCACGATAATCGGACAATTCAATCTATACTAATAGAAAATAAAGATCCGAAGTCCTCTAAAACAAACAAAAATCGCTAACTTGCAGACATTCTTGAATTTTATTGAACATGAAAGCCACCACAGTCTCTACAGATATTCGATATGAACCGAATGAAACCCCACCACTGCCTCTTACCATTGGCTTGGGGTTTCAAATGGCACTCCTAAGTATCACCGGTATCGTGCTGACCCCAGCCGTCGTGATTCGCGCTGGAGGTGGAAGTGATGAGTACTTAGCCTGGGCCGTATTTGCTGCAGTAGTGGTCAGTGGAATCTCCACCATCCTCCAGGCTTTGGGGAAATTCAGAATTGGTGCCGGCTACGTCCTGCTCATGGGAACGTCAGGAGCATTTATTGGAATCTGTATCGGGGCGCTAAATGAAAGTGGACCGGCTACTATGGCGGCCTTAGTGATCGTTTCTTCGCTCCTTCAACTTCTCTTTGCCACCAAGCTTTCCAAGTTCAGGCGAGTTTTGACTCCTACAGTCACGGGTACAGTCATTATGCTTATCGCCGTGACTGTCATGCCCATCTTGTTCGAGATGATGCATGAGATTCCTGAGGGAAGCTCCATGTCAGGAGCAGCCATGAGTGCAGGTACTGCGCTGATCATCATGGTCCTCCTGGCAATCAAGGCAAGGGGGATCCTCCGACTATGGGCACCAATGATTGGCGTTATAGCTGGAACGATTGTTTCCGGTTTTTATGGCCTTTATGATGTCCAGTCCATTCAAGATGCCGAATGGATTGGGATTCCCTCCGTAGCAGGGTGGCCGGGTATGGACCTAACGTTTAGCCCCATCTTTTGGGCTTTCCTCCCCGCCTTTGTTTTTGTTACCATGATCGGGGCCATTGAGACGGTCGGGGATTCGATTGCAATCCAGCGCGTTTCTTGGCGAAACCCTCGCGCATCGGATTTTCGTACGGTACAGGGAGCACTCATGGCTGACGGGATTGGCAACTTTCTCTCGGGAGTCACGGCAACGATTCCCAACACAACTTATTCCAGCTCCGTCTCGGTGGTTGAACTGACTGGTGTTGCCTCCAAGGCCTGCGGAATTGCGATTGGGGTCATCTTCATTTTTCTGTCGGTGAACCCCAAATTTCTAGCTGCAATTCTTGCAATCCCCGCGCCTGTAGTGGGTGCGTTCGTGACCGTTTTGATTGCAATGCTCTTTGTGCTGGGAATGAAGATCGTGATTCAGGATGGAATTAATTATCGAAGTGGATTGATTTGCGGGATCTCATTCTGGATTGGATCCGGGTTTCAAAATGGCGCCATTTTCCCAGAATTTTTTGGTGGCCTGGCTGCTGGAGCATTCGAAAATGGAATGGTTAGCGGTGGACTCATTGCCATTTTACTGACAATTCTATCCGAACTGACTCTTAAGGCCCGAAAACGTATCCAAACGAGCCTGAGCGTCGAGGCACTCCCTGAATTGCAAGCCTTTATCCGCAAATTTTCTAAAAGCCATTCATGGTCATCCAGTTTCACCGTTCGAGTTGAGGGAGCGGTTGAAGAAGCTCTCCTGATCTTATGTAGCCAAACCGATCCAGACCAAAAAGATGGAGTTCTTCAACTCATGATCAAAGGGGAGTCGGATCGGTCGATCCTGGAATTTGTCGCTGCAGATTCTACCGAAAACCTTCAGGATCGGATTGCACTAATGGGGTCTGATATCTCCTCTGTAAATTTGGAAAGAGATGTATCGCTCCGAATGCTGAGGCACCTGACTACTTCCGTGCGCCATGAACGTTATCACGGTACCGAGATCATCGTCCTGGAAGTACACAAGTCAACTGTAATCCCTAACGAGATTGCAGTCTAATGGATGAAACCAATTAAACCTTGAGTTCCAGCACCGGCTTGACTCTCTTAATCGGGGGCTGACTGGGAGTTGAATCACCTCCTGCCGACTGCTCAATATCAGCACTGATTGAGGCTTGCAGTTCTTCCAGTTCACTCTTGGAGCCAACCACGATATCACGGAATCGACGTTGTCCCGTTCCGGCTGGAATCAAGTGGCCAACAATTACATTCTCCTTGAGTCCGTAAAGCGGATCAACTTTCGCTGCGATTGCTGCCTCTGTAAGCACCTTGGTGGTTTCCTGGAATGAGGCAGCCGATATGAACGAGTCAGTCGCAAGTGCTGCCTGTGTAATCCCCAAAAGTATTGGTTCTCCAACGGCGGGCTGTGCTTCACGTACGGTAACCTCTTTGATATCACGTCGCTTCATTTCTGAATTCACCTCTCGCAACTGGCGTCGATCTACCAGAGAACCGATACGCAGTCCCGAGTCTCCTGCATCCGTGACTACAAACTTGTCATAAAGGGCATCATTGAGTTCTTCAAGCTGGAACCGCGCAATTCCTTCCTCTTCCAGAAGAGTTGTGTCGCCTGGATCGGTAACACGTATTTTCTGCATCATCTGACGCACAATTACTTCAATGTGCTTGTCATTAATAGCAACCCCCTGCAACCTGTATACCTCCTGAATCTCATTCACGAGATATTCCTGCACTGCTCGAGCACCTTTAATTCGGAGAATATCCCTTGGAGAAATCTGTCCGTCCGAAAGTGCATCCCCGGCACGAACAAAATCGTGCTCATTGACCAGAATATGTTTCTGCAACGAAACGAGATAGGAGTGCTTATCTATCTCGTCACGGCTCGTGACGACAACCTCCTGCGCACCGCGCTTCCTCCCACCAAAACTCACTACCCCATCAATCTCGCTGACCACCGCAGCGTCGGTTGGTGTCCGCGCTTCGAAAAGTTCAGTTACACGGGGCAAGCCACCCGTAATGTCGCGAGTCCTGGCCGACTGCCTCGGAATTTTTGCCAGTACTTCGCCCGCCTGCACAAAATCCCCCTCATTCACCTGTAAGCGTGCACGAACCGGCAACGGGTATTCACGGTGATTATCGTCATCCATAAATACCCGGAGTGCAGGAGTGAGTGACCGTTCTCTGCTCTCAATAATTACCTTATCCTTTCGGCCAATGAACTTATCCGATTCTTCCCGCAATGTTGTGCCGTCAATAATATCCTGGAATTGAATAGAACCAGACACCTCAGATAAAATCACGCTATTATAGGGATCCCAACCGGCAAGAACCGCATCCTTATCCACAATTTCCCCATCGGATACAAGGACTTCAGCACCAAACGGAATGATCGACCCAAACAGCTGCCGATTTTCCTCGTCAACGATACGAATCTCCCCTTGTCGGGTGAGAACAATCTCCGTCGGGCCATCAGCACCCTCAAGTGAAACCGTGCGCAAATTCTCAAAGACCACCCGGCCTCCGAATTTGCTTCTGATTGTGCTGTCCGCTTCAATCCGACTAGCGGTCCCCCCAACGTGAAACGTACGCAGGGTCAGCTGTGTACCTGGTTCACCGATGGATTGCGCTGCCACAATACCGACTGCCTCCCCTAACTCCACAAGCCGTCCGGTGCCTAGGTTACGCCCGTAACACAAGGCACATGTGCCCCGCTTACATTCGCAGGTAAGGACGGAACGAATTTCTACCCGTTCAATACTCGTCCCCGCGATATGCTTGGCTTTTCCCTCATCAATCATCTCATTGGCACGCACAATCATTTGATCCGTAAGCGGATCACGCACATCATGCAGTGACACGCGGCCAAGAATCCGGTCCGCCAGTGGTTCCACGACCGTCTCATTGTCCTTGAGCGCGGTGATTCCAATCCCTCGCAATGTACCGCAATCATATTCCGTAATCGTTACATCCTGCGCTACATCTACCAGACGGCGAGTCAAATAACCGGCATCAGCAGTTTTGAGGGCCGTATCTGCAAGGCCTTTCCGCGCACCGTGTGTTGAGATAAAGTACTCCAGTACCGATAAGCCTTCCTTGAAATTTGATACAATCGGGTTTTCAATAATCTCACCTGCAGAGCCGACTAGGCTTTTTTGCGGTTTTGCCATCAGCCCACGCATTCCCCCCAATTGCCGGATCTGCTCTTTTGAGCCACGAGCACCTGAATCGGCCATCATATAGATCGCATTAAAGCCATCTTCATGCTCTTTCAGCGTATCAAAGAGAACCTCGGATACACTATTGTTCGTACGAGTCCAGATATCTATAACTTTGTTATAGCGCTCATTGTCGGTGATATAACCTTCCTCGTAGTTGTCATAGGCTTCAGCAACCTCGGTCTCCGCCGTGCTGATGAGGTCAATCTTTTTATCTGGAACAACAATGTCTGCCAGTGAAAAGGTGAGTCCGGCAATTGTCGCACGTTCAAAGCCAGCCCGTTTAATCTCATCTAGAAAACGAGCTGTCTGTGGGAAGTCTGTTGCCGTCAATACCTCTCCGATGATACGCCGCAGATTCTTTTTCGTCAGCACATCATTGATATAGGGTACACCATCTGGCACAACTTCATTAAACAGTACACGGCCGACCGTTGTATCCGTGATCTCCCCCGTACTCAATCGGACCTTGATTTTGGCATGAACATCAATCATTTGCTGATCAAAGGCCTGTCTGACCTCTGATAAAGAGGAAAACTTCATTCCTTCCCCTTTGCAACCTGAACGTGATTTGGTCAGGTAGTACAGACCAAGGACCATATCCTGTGTTGGCACTGTGATGGGACCACCATGAGCTGGCGAGAGGATGTTGTGGCTTGACAACATCAAGAGCATCGCCTCCATGCACGCATCGTGCCCTAATGGGACATGAACAGCCATCTGGTCCCCATCAAAGTCAGCATTAAATGCCGTGCATACAAGGGGATGTAACTGGATTGCTTTTCCTTCTGTCAAGACCGGTTGGAATGCCTGGAAACCCAGTCGATGGAGCGTAGGTGCTCGGTTCAACATGACCGGACGTCCCTGGATTACTTTTTCCAGAATATCCCAGACCTCTGATGTTCGTTTGTCAACGATCTTCTTGGCACTCTTCACGGTTTTGACGATTCCTCGCTCAATCAGCTTTCTGATCACAAATGGCTTAAATAACTCGACAGCCATTTCTTTTGGGATACCACACTGGTGCAAATCAAGCTCGGGCCCCACCACAATGACTGAGCGTCCGGAATAGTCTACACGTTTTCCCAACAGGTTCTGGCGAAAGCGCCCCTGCTTCCCCTTGAGCATATCCGAAAGGCTTTTTAATGCTCGATTCGAATCGCTGCGTACTGCATTTACCTTACGGGAATTATCAAAGAGACTGTCCACAGCCTCCTGAAGCATCCGTTTCTCATTCCGCAGTATGACTTCCGGTGCTTTAATATCAATTAGACGTTGCAACCTGTTGTTGCGAATGATCACTCGGCGGTAAAGATCATTCAGGTCACTCGTAGCAAACCTGCCACCTTCCAAGGGAACCAGAGGGCGTAGCTCAGGCGGAATTACAGGAATCACACGCAGGACCATCCACTCTGGATAGTTATCCAACCTTCGATTCGCATCTCGGAAGGCCTCAACCACAGTCAGGCGTTTAATTGCATCCGCCTTACGCTGTTGACTGCTTTCCGTCTTGATCTGAAATCTGAGTTCATGAGAAAGCTCTTCCAGTTTAAGGCGCTTTAGCATAAACTCAATCGCCTCCCCCCCGATCATTGCAATAAACTTCTCGGGATCATCATCAGAGAGACGATTATTGTCTTCTCTGATCTTGTACAGGATCTCATAATAGTCTTCTTCTTTCAGAAGTTGGTTATCCTCAATTCCATGTTCAGCGGCACACCCTGCCTGGACAACTACGTACTCCTCAAAGTAAATGACCTTCTCTAGCTTCTTCGTCCGAATATTAAGCAGATGTCCAATCTTGTTCGGCATAGTACGGAAGTACCAGATATGTACAACAGGAACAGACAAGGCAATATGCCCCATACGCTCACGTCGCACACTCTTTTGAGTCACTTCCACGCCACAGCGATCGCAAATAATCCCCTTGTAGCGAATGCGTTTGTACTTGCTGCAGTAGCACTCCCAATCTTTGACGGGACCAAAAATTCGCTCGCAGAACAGCCCATCCTTCTCGGGCTTGAAACTGCGATAATTGATCGTCTCTGGCTTGAGAACCTCACCATGACTCCGATCCAGAATTGTCTCTGGCGAGGCAAGGTTAATGGTGATAGATGAAAAGGTTTTACTCTGTGATGGGGTATTCCCGTACGGCATAATGCGGTCAACCTGGCTATTTAGAGTTGAATGGGTAACGACCAATCCTACTGGTCAAGTGACACCTCGAGACCGAGTCCCTGAAGCTCCCGGACGAGCACGTTAAAGCTCTCCGGGATACCAGCCGATGGCATATTCTCACCCTTAACGATACATTCATACGCCTTCGATCGGCCATGAACATCATCACTCTTATAGGTGAGCATCTCCTGTAATACATTGGAAGCTCCATAGGCATACATTGCCCAGACCTCCATTTCTCCCAACCGCTGACCACCAAACTGCGCCTTACCTCCCAGCGGCTGCTGGGTGATGAGGCTGTAGGGGCCAATGGAGCGGGCATGAATTTTATCGTCAACTAAATGGCTAAGCTTCAGCATATAGATTTGACCAACCGTTGTTTTTTGATCGAATGGTTCTCCCGTTAAGCCATCATACAACTGCGTCCTGCCGTCTACGGGCAAACCTGCTTCTTGCATATTTTCAATCAGGTCCGGCATCGTTGGCCCATCAAAGCTTGGCGTTGCGAAGCGCTTCCCTAGCTTGGCACCGGCCCAGCCAAGGAGGGTTTCATAAATCTGCCCCAAATTCATTCGGGAGGGGACTCCAAGAGGATTGAGTACAATATCAACTGGTGTACCATCCTCAAGGAATGGCATGTCTTCCACCGGAACAATACGAGCAACTACCCCCTTGTTGCCGTGTCGCCCAGCCATCTTATCTCCTACCTGAATCTTACGCTTCTTGGCTACATAGACTTTGGCAAGTTGGACAATTCCTGGGGAGAGTTCATCTCCCATTTGTGCCCGATGGCGCTCACGTTTGAACTTGGCATCAATCTGATCAAAGGCTTTATTGAAATTCTCAAACAGATTTTTCAGATGCTTGTCTGTCCCGCGTTTCCCTTTCACTGAGAAATGTGGATTCAACTCATAAGGCTGGACATCCTTGAAATCTGATTCCTGAATTTTTGCACCTTCCGATACGACGATTTCGCCGTGCTGAGACTCAAGGTTGGTTTTTGCGGTGCATCCCTTCGAAAGTTCAAAAAATTTCTCCGAGAATTCTGCTTGCAACTTTGTTAATTCCCGCTCAAAAGTGTTTTCGATCTCAGCAAGCTGCTGATGCTCACGTTTCTTTGATTCAGGGTCAGAACTGCGCCGACTGAAGAGTTGCGTGTCAATCACTACACCTTCCATTCCAGGAGGTGCCTTCAATGAAGCATCCTTCACATCGCCTGCCTTATCACCAAAAATTGCTCTCAGTAGTTTCTCTTCAGGAGTAGGATCGGTCTCCCCCTTCGGAGTGATCTTCCCGACAATGATATCTCCTGCCTTTACCTCCGCGCCAACCCGTACGATTCCACGCTCATCCAGATCTTTGGTCGCTTCAACCGACACATTGGGGATCTCGCGTGTAAGCTCCTCCTGTCCACGCTTTGTCTCTCTGACCTGCAGATCAAAGGCTTCAATATGTACGGATGTAAAGACATCCTCTGAAACGAGGCGCTCGGAGAGCACGATTGCATCCTCAAAGTTGTAGCCTCGCCAGGGCATAAAGGCTACCAATACATTCTTGCCAAGTGCCAGCTCCCCATTTTCGGTTCCAAAGCCATCCGTCAGAACCGTACCCTCTTCTACTTTCTGGCCGACCTTAACGATCGGTTTCTGATTGATGCAAGTGTCCTGATTCGTGCGGCGGAATTTGGTAAGCTCATATTCAGTTACCGGCTCTTTGAATGCTACTTTTCGCTCAACAGCAGACTGGTTATACCGAATTACAATCCGTGTCGAATCGACATACTCAACAACCCCTTTCCCTTTAGCGACCAAGGCAGCTCGCGAATCTCTTGCGACACGCCCTTCCAGTCCTGTACCCACGATTGGTGCCTCTGCACGAAGTAATGGAACCGCTTGTCGCTGCATGTTTGATCCCATCAATGCGCGGTTTGCATCGTCATGTTCAAGGAATGGAATAATTGATGCGCTCGGCGAAACAATCTGATTTGGAGCGATATCCATAAACTGAATCCGCTCGGGTCGCTCCGATGGAAATTCTCCCCGATGGCGACACCGCACCAGTTCGTCCAAAAAGTAGCCGTTCTCATCAATGCGGGCATTGGCCTGTGCAATGACTGCATCATCTTCCTCCTCTGCTGAGAGATAGACAATAGAATCGGTTACTTTTCCATCATCGACCCGTCGATAGGGCGTCTCGATGAAACCGAAGTGATTGATCCGTCCATGTACACAAAGTGAGGAGATCAATCCAATATTCGGACCTTCCGGTGTTTCAATCGGACAAAGCCGTCCGTAGTGTGTGTAATGTACGTCACGAACTTCAAATCCAGCACGCTCTCGTGTCAGTCCTCCAGGACCTAACGCCGACATCCGACGCTTGTGTGTTAACTCAGCCAGTGGATTCGTTTGATCCATGTACTGACTCAGCTGATTTGTACCGAAAAACGTGTTGATTACACTTGAAATCGTCTTTGCATTAACCAGATCCTGAGGTGTCAGAGAATCTGCATCCCGCGCATTCATTCGTTCACGAATCGTGCGAGCCATGCGAGCCAACCCAAGCGAAAACTGGGTTCCCAACTGCTCTCCTACCGTACGCACTCGCCGGTTACTCAGATGGTCGATATCATCCAATCCGGTTTGTTCAGAGCGTAGCTCTAACAGCCTGCGGATGATAGTAACAATATCTTCTTGCGTCAGCGTGACGGTTTCCGGGGGTACATTCAGCCCTAGGCGCTTATTGATACGATAGCGTCCGACTGCTCCCAGATCATATCGTTTCTCATTGAAAATGAGTCGGTCGAGTATATTTTTGGCCGCGTCAGAGTCTGGAGGATCACTATCGCGCAGCACCCGATACAGCTCTTCCAGTGCTTCTGGCTGGTTGCTTGCCGGATCGCGCCTGAGCGTCTTGATCAATGTGCTAATATCCAGGGTATCATCTTCTTCTTCCTCGTGCAGCAAGTAGATCTGATCCACCTTGTAGTTCCGTAGAGCAGTCCAGTCTTCCTCTTCAAGAACATGATCTGCAGGCAAGATGATTCGATTGACCTTTTCTTCAATAATTTCGCCCGTCGCCTGATTGATATACTCAATCACATCACCAGTTTCTTTGTCAATGTGCTCAATCATCTCGCCGGTTTGTTTGTCAATAACTTCGACAAACTCACCTACGTCACGCGACTGATACTCAATATCAAAACCAGTTTCACGTTCCTGATACCCGAGAAGCTCACCTGTTTTTTCGTCAACCACACGGATGGGAACAACTTTTCGAGTGACATCGAATGCCAACCTCGAGCCAATCAATTTTTTGAAGTCCCGCTTGAGGTTTGTGCTCGCACTCTTTGCCAGATCAAACAAACGAATGACTTCATCCGTCTCTCCAAACCCCATCGCCCGCAAGAGTGTCGTTACTGGTAACTTCCTCTTACGGTCAATGTACGCCCACATTACATTCTGCACATCCGTAGAAAATTCGATCCAAGAACCACGGAACGGAATAATCCGTGCAGAAAAAAGCTCTGTCCCATTCGGATGAATTGCACGTCCAAAGAAGACACCAGGGCTCCGGTGCAACTGCGAAACAACAACGCGTTCCGCGCCATTGATTACGAACGAGCCACGCGAGGTCATTGCGGGCAAATCTCCCAGATATACTTCCTGCTCAACCGCCTCTTCTGCCTCATCCTCATTTTCGTCCTCTTTTGCAGAAAGCCGCAAGGTCGCTTTGAGGGGGATTGCGTAATTCAGTCCCTGTGCAAGACATTCCTCAATAGAATGCTTTGATGCACCAAGCGAGTAATCAATAAACTCCAGGATATAGCGACCCTTGGTATCCTCAATCGGAAAATGATTCAGAAAGATTTGTTGCAACCCTTTTTCTTCCGAGCGCTGATCAGGAGATAGCTTTGCCTGTACAAAGTCCTCGTAAGATTCAAGTTGTATACCCAGGAAATCCGGGTAATCCAAAACGGGACGCGAGCGAGCGAAGTTGACTCGCGCTGCATGCTGGCCATTCTTATTGGACATGTATGCCTAGGGGCTGGTAATAAATGTGGTCACCGACAAACAATTTGCCAGGAGTAATGCTCAGATATTGCTAAGAGGGTCAAACCTACTTAATTTCGATCTCGGCACCTGCGGCTTCGAGACGTGTTTTTATTTCGTTGGCCTCCTCTTTTGAAGTACCCTCCTTGACGGGAGCAGGTACACTGTCAACCAATGCCTTCGCTTCTTTCAAGCCTAGTCCAGTGATCGCACGCACCTCTTTAATGACCCCGATCTTACTGCTTCCAAAGCTGTTGAGAACGACATCAAATGCGGTCTGCTCTTCAGCAGCTTCATCCTGGCCACCGCCGACGCCTGGAGCGGCCACCGCCACCGCCGCAGCGGCGGGCTTGATTCCGTACTCCGTCTCCAGGACAGAAGCCAGATCACTAGCTTCTTTGATTGTAAGGGATACCAACTGTTCAGCTAATTTTTTCAAGTCTGCCATGATTTTATAAGTTTTCCGGCGGCGGTCTCAGCCGGCAAAAGCTGCGCCGCAGATTAAGGGATTATGGCTGTTTAAGCCTCGTCACGGTCTTGCAATGATTTCAGGATTGCTATTAGATGGCTTCCCTGAGATTCAATTGCGGAAACAACATTTTGAATTGGTGAAAGCAGAAGTGTTACCACTTCGCCCAATAACTCCTCTTTGGACTTCAGAGAAGCTAGTGCATCAATCTGACTCCCCTCAAACAGGGCTCCATCCACGATGGCAGCTCTCAGTTTGGGGAGATCTTGATTCGATTTTTTTCTGAATGCCTTGATCGCTCGCGCTGCAGCACTCGGCTCAACACTAATCGCCACCGCGGTAGGACCAAACAAATAGTCAAACGCTGCATCATAGCCACCGGTACTCTGCATCGCACGCTTTAACAGCGTGTTTTTGACCACACGGTACTCTACACCAGCCTCACGCAAGACTTGGCGTAACTGACTGACCTCTTCCACATTGAGGCCCTTATAATCAGTCACGTAAACCGAAGGATTATCCTCCAGTTTTTCTGTTAAAAGCGCAACTTCTTCTTCTTTTTGAGCTCTGGTCACAGACATCTATTTATCGAGCAACGTTAACGGCTTCCGCACACGATACTTCGACGGCGGGTCCCATACTAGTGGATAAGGTGATTGAACGAACATATGCGCCCTTTGCAGATGCGGGGCGCAGGCGCAACACTTCCATCAGAAATGCCCGCGCATTTTCTTCAAGTTGTGTTGCCGAAAAAGATACGCGCCCGATCCCAGTGTGCAGGTTCCCCTGCTTATCCACGCGAAAATCTATCTTCCCTGCCTTGACGGCCTTCACGGCGCCGGCAACATCCATCGTGACAGTCCCACTTTTGGGATTGGGCATCAGTCCCCTCGGACCCAGTACCCGCCCCAGGCGGCCAACCTTAGACATTACGTTTGGAGTGGCAATCACTACATCAATGTCTGTCCAACCCTCCTGAATGCGCTTAACATAATCATCCAGACCTACATGCTCTGCACCAGCAGATGTAGCTTCTTCCTGTTTGTCAGGACTTGCAAGGACAAGAACCCGGATCTTTTTTCCTGTTCCGTGGGGTAACGCTACACTACCACGAACCATCTGATCAGCATGGCGCGGATCCACACCAAGTCGCAGGTCCATATCTACTGATTCGTCAAACTTCGCAGCCTTAATATTCTTGAGTACGTCTGCAGCTTCTTGCAATGTGAATGGACCACCCCCTGCCTCCTGAATCACCTTTGAAGCATTCTGATAACGTTTTCCTTTCCTTGCCATTGTGGTACTACAATTAAATAATTTCCTACAGATCTACTTGCCCGAGATAAGCAATACCTAAACCGGACGTCCAGTCACAATAATTCCCATTGAGCGGGCAGTCCCGGCAATCATAGCTGCCCCTTTATCCAGATCAAACGCGTTCAAGTCATCCATTTTTTTCTGTGCAATATCACGACAAGTATCCCACGTCACGGTACCAACTTTATTGCGGATGGAGTCATCTGCCCCCTTGTTGGAATCAATCGCCTGCAACAAAAGCACTGCAGCAGGGGGGCTTTTGACGATGAAGGAGAAGGACTTGTCTGCATAAACACTAATCACCACGGGAAGTACCAGCCCCATGCGATCCTTGGTCGCCGCATTGAACTGATTACAAAAATCCATGATATTCAAGCCGTATTGCCCGAGTGCGGGGCCAATGGGTGGAGCCGGATTCGCCTGCCCAGCCTTGACTTGAAGCTTGATAAGGTTTTCAACGGGTTTTCCTGCAGCCATAATTGATCTTTGGGTAAGCACGGAAATTTAGGCGTAACTCGGTGTTACGGATACAAATCAACTGGGTTCCCAATTTCTGCAAGCTCTCGAAAATATTTCTACTCTTCAGGAGTAATCTGTAAATAATCCAGTTCAACCGGGGTTTTTCGACCGAAGATGGAGACCATCACCCGGACTTTCATCTTGTCTGGATACACATCATCCACGACTCCAGAAAAATTGTTGAATGGACCATCAATCACGCGGATCGAATCCCCCGTTGCATAGGGGATTTCCGGTTTATCTCCCGCTTCCCTGGCCTCATCAATGCGGCCGAGAATCCGATTGATATCCTCTTCCAACAGCGGCTCTGGATGGTCGCGAGTAGGCAACCACTTGATCGCCTCTCTCTTTTGCTTGAAGATTTGCTCTTTGAATACATGAACCAACTGCTTATCCAGTGCAGCATTCACTAGCATATAGCCAGGGAGGTCCGTTTTTTCACGTGTGCGCTTCTTTCCGCCACGCATGACAAAGACATTCTGGGTTGGGATCAGAATTTCCCGGACCTGATCACCAAGACCTTCATGCTCAATGGTCTCAATGATATACTCTTTCACCTTTTTCTCATGCCCGGAGAACGTCTGCAGGGCATACCATCTGAATTCGGGTTTCAGTGACCGATTCATGTTCGTCTATGAAATATTAACCTGGGTAGATCAAATCGAGGACTTGGCTAATCACTCGATCTGCGCCAAAAATGAATAATGCAAGTACAAAGCTGGCCACCAGCGTGATCACCGTATGGTTGATCAACTCTCTTCTTTGAGGCCAACTGGCCTTGCGCATCTCTGTAGCGACTTCTTCGAGGTAACTCCGAGTTTTGACAGCTAATTTCTTCATTTACTCTACTGTTTGGCACGGGTGGTAGGACTTGAACCCACAACCTGCGGTTTTGGAGACCGCTGCTCTGCCAGTTGAGCTACACCCGTTTGTTCGTATAATGTTAGTCAAGAATTTTGGTGACGACCCCGGAACCGACTGTCCGGCCGCCCTCACGGATCGCAAACTTCAACCGCTGCTCCATCGCCACCGGCTGGATCAACTTCACCTTGAACTGCGTGTGGTCCCCAGGCATCACCATCTCCGTTCCCGAGGGCAACTCAATGTCCCCCGTCACATCCGTCGTACGAAAATAAAACTGCGGACGGTACCCCGGGAAAAATGGCGTGTGACGGCCCCCCTCATCCTTGCTCAATACATACACCTCACACGTAAACTCCCGGTGCGGCTTGATCGAACCCGGATGAACAATCACCTGACCACGCTCCACGCCATCCTTCGCAATCCCACGAAGCAATAAACCCACATTATCCCCCGCCTGACCTTCATCCAGAATCTTCCTGAACATCTCCACACCCGTCACCGTCGTATCCGTCTTCTCCTCACGGATCCCTACAATCTCCACCTTCTCCCCCGTGCGAACAATCCCACGCTCCACACGGCCCGTCGCAACCGTCCCACGGCCCGTGATCGAAAACACATCCTCCACTGGCATCAAAAACGGCTTGTCCTTGTCCCGCTTCGGCGTCGGGACATAACGATCCACCGCATCCATCAGCGATACCACCGTCTCTTCCCAATCCGACTCCCCGTTCAATGCCCCCAGCGCAGAACCCTGCACCACCGGGATGTCATCCCCCGGAAATTCATACGCCTCCAGCAACTCCCGAATCTCCATCTCCACCAACTCCAGAAGCTCCTCGTCATCCACCAAATCCACCTTGTTCATGAACACCACGATGTATGGAACTCCCACCTGGCGCGCAAGCAAAATATGCTCCCGCGTCTGCGGCATCGGACCATCCGATGCATCCACTACCAAAATCGCTCCGTCCATCTGCGCAGCACCCGTCACCATGTTCTTCACATAGTCCGCGTGACCCGGACAGTCCACATGTGCGTAATGACGGTTCCCCGTCTCATATTCCACATGCGCCGTCGCGATCGTGATCCCGCGCTCACGCTCCTCCGGTGCATTGTCAATCGAATCAAACGAACGGATCTCCGTCCCTCCGTAGCGATCATTCAATACGCGCGTGATCGCCGCCGTCAATGTCGTCTTCCCGTGGTCCACATGTCCGATCGTTCCCACATTTACATGGGGCTTCGTACGCTGAAATACTTCCTTTGCCATTGGTTAGCTGATAATCTAGTTGGTCAATACAGAGCCGCCTCTCGGATTTGAACCGAGGCCCCCTTCCTTACCATGGAAGTGCTCTACCCCTGAGCTAAGGCGGCCATTAAAAATAATTGAGCGGGAGACGAGGCTCGAACTCGCGACATTCAGCTTGGAAGGCTGATGCTCTACCAACTGAGCTACTCCCGCTGGGGTGGGCAGGGAAGGATTCGAACCTCCGAAGACTAAGTCAGCAGATTTACAGTCTGCCCCCGTTGGCCACTTGGGTACCTGCCCAAAGCAAAAACTGGTTGTATTATTGATATTTTTTTGTTCTTGTGTCTCTCAGGTTTATGAAACATCATACACAGAGCTGGCGAAGGGACTTGAACCCCCGACCTGCTGATTACAAATCAGCTGCTCTACCAACTGAGCTACGCCAGCAGCAAAGCCCCATTACACTACAGCCCCTCATTATACGCAACAAATATAAAATAGTCAAACTTTTTAGCGAATTCGTCGAATTGCTTTATAGAACTGCCAGACAAGAAACAGAAAAATCAGTATTGAAATCAGTCGCCCATAGCGTGCCAGATAGTCCACTACACGCTCCCATTCATCCCCGACAACATACCCCAGTACGGTGATCAGTGTCACCCAGACCGCTGCGCTCAGAGAGGCTAGGAGCCCCACAGGCAAAGCCGGCATTCGGTTCATACCAACCGTAAAGGCAATAACTGTACGTGCTCCGCTCAAGAACCGGTTCGCTGCAACGACCATGTATCCCCAGGTATGAAGCCAATTCTGAACGCGGGAAACTGATTCACTCGGCAGCCAGCGCAGTGCACGTGATTCAAGGAGCCTTGGTCCACCATAACGCCCGACATAATACATGCACATGAAGCCAAGAATGCCTCCCAGTGTACTAAATGCGATCACCGGGAAAATAGCCATCGGACCAATCGCTGCCAGATATCCCGCAAAAACGATAAGCACATCCCCTGGAATCGGAGGAAAAACATTCTCCAGCCACGCGATGAAAAGAACCAATGTATACCCCCAGATTACCGGAACTTCCATCGTCCTTTCCAGAAGTTCAGAAAAGAACTGTTCCATCACAAATCTATTGTCTGGCAGATCCTGTGAGCAGACACACTGCCCAGGCTGCAGCCGCTTCCTCACGCCCGACGATGCCCAATTTCTCGGAGGTCGTGGCTTTGACCGATATTTGATTCTGACCCATAGCCAGATCCTCGGCAATGACTTGCCTCATCCGATCAACATAAGGACGAAGCTTTGGACGCTCAAGAGCGACCGTTGCGTCTATATTGGTAAGTTCATATCCTGCGTCCGACACAATCTCCTTCACTTTACGAAGCAGTATACGGCTATCTACCCCTTTCCAGCGTACATCAGAATCAGAGAAATGCATCCCAATATCCCCCAATGCTGCTGCACCCAGGAGAGCATCGCAGATGGCATGCAATAATACGTCAGCATCCGAATGCCCCGCCAAACCCTTCGAATGAGGGATTTTTATCCCACCAATGATCAGGGGTCGATCCTCGACGAGTTGATGAACATCATACCCAATCCCTACTCTGGTACTCATCGCATCAGGTTCTTTTTTTTCCACATCTGCTGTGCCCATTCCCAGTCAGATTGTGTGGTAATTTTGACGTTCCATCGATCCCCCTCTACGATTTGAACGGATTGTCCAATGTATCCCATTAAGGCAACATCATCGGTGGCCTGTGAAACGCCATCCGCCTGACAAAATGCCCGCTGCAGAAGATCATACTTAAATCCCTGTGGCGTTTGCATCGCGTAAAGCCCGTCGCGAGAAATTGTTTTGGTAAAAGAGCCATCTTCCCCGTAACGCACGGTGTCCGTCACCGGCATTGCAACTGCAGCAGCACCTACGATCTTTGTAGATTCAATCACCTTCGTGATGATCTGTGCTGAAACAAAAGGACGTGCAGCATCGTGAATCAGTACAATATTTGTGGATTTGCTAACCGCTTTCAAACCAGCCTCCACAGACTTTTGCCTAGTTGCACCTCCCGCTACGACCTGATAGGGTTTTTTTAGGGATGTAAGCATTCCTTCTATCACATTGAGATTCTTCGGCGGCCCAACGACCACGAGACAGGACACACCGGGATGTTGATCAAAAACCTGCGCAGTATGAAGCAGCATCGGAGCATCGCCCAAAAGGCGCATCTGCTTAGGTAAGCCGCCCAAACGTGAACCCGATCCTGCCGCTGGAATGATCACAGCAACCATCAATCAGATGATCAACATGGCATCACCGAAGGAATACAGGCGATACTTTTCTTCAATAGCAATCTCATAGGCTTCTTTAAGAAGCTCATAGCCCGTAAATGCAGCCGCGAGCATCATAAGCGTGCTGCCCGGCATATGGAAATTAGTGATAAGCCGTTCGGTAACGGCAAATTCGTAGGGCGGATAGATGAACTTGTCGGTCCAGCCTGACTTGGCTTTCAGGTGACGGGACACCGTCAGACTAGTTTCTACGGCCCGGACGACAGTTGTCCCGCAAATGGTCACATGGTTGACACTTGAATCTAGTGCCCAATTCACCGAATTCGCCGTGGCTTCCGGCACTGAATAGTATTCAGAATTCATTCGATGCTTGGTCAGGTCCTCAACACCAACATTAGTAAACGTGCCCAGTCCGACATGCAACGTTATCGGGACCACCTGAATCCCTTTTTCGATGAGTTCATTCACGAGACTGGGCGTGAAATGCAGTCCGGCAGTCGGTGCGGCGACGGCTCCACGATGCTCCGCAAAGATCGTCTGATAGCGAGCAACATCTGCCTCCTCCGCCTCCCTCTTTATATAAGGCGGTAACGGCGTGATCCCCTCTTGGTCAATCATGCGATAGAGCAACTCGTTATCTCCGTCACAGTCAAACCGGATCGTGCGACCGCGCGAGGTTGTATTATCAATGACTTCGGCTGCCAGTCCGTTGCTGAAAAAAAGTTTATTCCCAATCCGGATCTTGCGGGCGGGATCAACGATGACATCCCAGAGTCTACTCTGAGAATTGAGTTCCCTCAACAGAAAGACCTCGATCTCTGCACCAGTCTTTTCCTTTTTCCCTCGCAACCGAGCGGGAAATACTTTTGTATCGTTGACAACAAGAATATCCCCTTCTGAAAAATAATCTCCGATTTCATAGAAATGACGGTGTTCTATCGTCCCTTTCGCCCGATTCACCACCATCATACGTGACGAATCTCTTGGATCAACCGGATACTTCGCGATCAACTCTCTCGGAATATCATATTTGAAATGGCTCAACTTCAGACGCTCAATCCCCGTTCTCAGCATTCAGGTTTGGTATGGCTTTAGGTCGTGAAAAAATACCATCAACTGGATCGTGGCACGATCCCCACAGGAATAAACTTAGGGGCTCTTCGTCTAATTTTGTGAAAACATAGAATTTTCCGCATTCATGTGGACAGGTCAAGTCCTCCGAGATGGAAGTAAATTACGTTGACAAACCGTTCATTATTTCGGAATCCGCGTGCGCGTGTTTTGATTCGGCTGTTGATGCTTTCCGCCAGACTATTGCTCACCTTGAGGATTATTGCGTTGATGATTCCCCAGAGATGTTTTTTAATGGCTTTGGCGGCTTCTTTGACTGGTTCCAGGCGAGAGCGCATGACCCAGGACAGCCAGCGTTTCCAGCCTTTTCGTACCCAGGTAGGACTCACATAATGCCATAAGTTTCGGGCCATCTCCTTGATCGCCCACGCACGGGCGGTCTTCAATGAACTATTCTTGAATGATTGAAACCGCTTCGCCTGCATCGTGGACACATTTTTCGGGTTCGTGAGCCAGTCGTACTTACTTCCCGTCAGGATGGTTCTCTTTGCGCACGGAGAATTTTGTGCTCCTGTCGCCGCACTTTGTCCAGCACCTCCCATTTTGCGACATGAAACCAGTCAAACGAGATCTTATTCTCTGCATCGGACACACAAGTCCAAGGTGCATAAATGTCAAGTAGCCCGGGGGATTTTCACCCATAAGCGCTAACTTGTTCAGATTAGTATATTGTTGTAGTTTTGCGATATTTGGGGGATGAAGGCAAGATAGCCGGTTTTGTGTTGGAGCGCCACAAGGACTTCCTGAGTTGTGTGGCTGCGATTGTCCTCCTGCTTGGATATATTCTACAACGAAACGACTGCTGGGAGAGATTTTATGCCGGGGACCGCTACCGCTGCCCCAACCAGTGAGGACTGGGGGGTATTGCTTTCATTTTTACCTGAGAACTGGGAGAAGCTAGCAGCAGAAACTGGGGCCTTGCGGGGACTGCGTAAGGACAAGTCTGCCGAGGCGCTTCTTCGAACCTTGCTCATCCACTTGGGGTGCGGACACTCATTACGGGAAACGGTGGTTCGTGCCCGTCAGGCGGAGATCGCGGACCTCTCGGATGTCGCGCTCCTGAAGCGTTTGCGCAAATCCCGGGATTGGCTCTATGCCTTGTGTATGGCCCTGTTTCAGGAACATGGGATTGCCGTATCGGATCCCGCACATGAGATGCGCGCGTTTGATGCCACCGTGGTGAGTGAGCCAGGAAAAACGGGATCCCAGTGGAGATTGCATTACAGTGTGACGCTTCCTTCCTTCGGGTGTGACTTCTTCAAACTCACGCCGACCAAGGGGCAGGGGAGCGCAGAACCCTTCCAGCATTTTCCGGTCCATCCAGGCGATTATATTCTGGCAGACCGGGGATATTCCACCGCGAATGGGATTGAATACGTTCGAAACGCAGGGGGATATGTGACCGTTCGTGTGAACACGGGGGTATTACATTTTGAGCAGGAATCGGGGGGCGCATTCAACTTATTATCCGCGGTGGAATCCATCACACGCACAGGGGAGATTGGACAATGGTGTGTGAAGGTGAAGACGAAAACTGGACCGGGGGTCTCTGGACGTATTTGTGTGCTTCGAAAAACAGAAGAAGCGACTCAGAAGGCGCTCAAGCGCATGGATCAGAATGCCCAGCGGAAAGGGAAACAGCCGCTGAATGCAACGCGATGCTTTGCACGCTATGTGATCGTGTTTACAACGTTTCCCGCAGACCGGTTTTCTGCATCCGATGTGCTTGAGGGGTATCGCCTCAGGTGGCAGATTGAACTCGTCTTTAAGAGATTCAAGTCCCTGGCTCAGTTTGGCCATCTGCCAAAATCCGATGAAGAGAGTGCAAAGGCGTGGCTTTATGGAAAGCTCCTCGTGGCACTGCTCACAGAAAAAATCGTTCGTCACGCACGAACTTTTTCCCCCTGGGGCTACCGGATACCAGCACAGTCCTTGGAAAGATTTTCGGTTCGCCTTGAATGAAGTGATTCGAGCGATTGAACCTGTCTGCGGATTAACCACGATGATTCAGCAGTGGACCTCCATATCCGACGGACTGAAGGAGCCTTCCCGCAAAAGAACCGCTCAAATTGAAAATTATTTTGGCGCATAAACAAGTTAGCGCTTATGGGATTTTCACCCCCGGGCTCTCACAGAACCGTACGTGAGCCTCTCAACTCATACGGCTCTTCCCATGCAGCCGTTCTGGAATTGAATAAAGGAGTCCCATAAAGAAACTGCCAGTGCACGAATAATCCGGAGTTTTGGCGTGCGCGTTTTTGTAACCAGTTCCATGCCCGAAGCCATCGTCTCCGAAAGCGTTTATACTTCCGCATAATCCACTTTGTCAGGTGGTACTCGATCTGCCCCAAAGGCCTACGTAGACCTGATTGGTAAAACGCTCCATAATAGTCGATCCATCCGCGTACCGTGGCATTGATCTTGCCCGCGATAGACTCCAGTGTTAAAGGACTCAACGTGCCCAGTCTCCAACTCCGTATGGTGTCCTGTATGGATTGTATTGCCTTCCGACTGATCGCCGGAGTAAACCCCAGACGGCTCCTGCCCGTCCGTGTCCCAACTCTCCGAGGACGAAACGTGTACCCCAGAAAGTCAAACGACACGTCTGGATACGTGCCCTCTCGACCGTCTTGTTTGCAGTAGACGATCCGGGTTTTATCCGGATGTAAGGTTAAGTTACAGGCCGAAAATCGATCCCGGAGTATCCTCCAGAGATGTTGCGCCTGCGCCTCACTCGTGCAGTGGCACACAATGTCATCCGCATAACGCTCGAACGGAATGTCTGGAGCGTTGAGCTCCATCCACCGATCAAATGCGTAGTGCAGAAACAGATTCGCCAGGAGTGGACTGATCACCCCGCCTTGCGGGGTGCCGACCGTTCGGGCCTCTTCCCGTCCGTCTGGATGTACCACCGGAGCTTTCAGCCAGCGCTCTACATAGAAGAGCACCCACTTCTGTCCCGTATGCTTGCGGACCGCTTTCATCAGAAGGGCATGGTCGATCGTGTCAAAATATGACTTGATATCCATGTCCAGTACCCACGCCCGCTGCCAGCAACGCGTACGCGTGCGCCGGATCGCGTCGTGGGCCGATTTCTTCGGTCGATATCCGTACGAATCGGGATGAAACACCCCTTCCAGGATCGGCTCCAGTACCTGCTTTACCACCATCTGTGCCACCCGGTCAGCCACGGTGGGAATCCCCAGCCCTCGAACGCCTCCGCTCGACTTTGGAATATTCACCCGGCGCACCGGCTTCGGATGATAACTCCCCGATGCCATCCGATTCCAGATCTTGTAGAGATTGTCTGCAAGATTTTCCTCAAATTCGGCGATCGTTTGGTCATCAATCCCCGCCCCTCCCTGGTTCGCCTTTACGCGTTTCCAAGCCTCCCAAACTTGGCGTTTGGTCACCGGAAACGGCTTTGCGTTTTGCGCGGAAGTCCTTCCTCTCGGTTGCTTCGTTGCCCTTCGCTGCATGGGTCACCCCCTTTGCTCCACTCCCATTACAGAAGCTTCAACACTACTATGGGATGATCCGCCCGTGTGGAGTGCATTGGTACTCAATGCCTTACGGGTACTGCCCGCTTGGCACGCTCCCTTCGCAGCACCCCGACACGTTCTCACGTTCCGTACAATGGCCTGAATCACAGTCTCGCCATGTATATGCCGGAGGCCGGTAGACCAGTAGAACAGGTTCCCGTCTACCTTATCCCGAAGTTGCCTACCTACCCCGGTTTTGACCATCATCTAAGGCTTTCGACACGTCATCCATAGTTCACTCGCGTTCGACTCTGTGATTCCCAATCGCGGTAGGGACCCGGGTTTCCCCGGGCCCCCCGCACAGATCCGGACGTGCGCGTTAACGCATCCGGCTCCTCCCTCGGGTCGCACCGTCGTGCATGACGGCATCGGATGCCGTAGCTGGTTGTCCCGATGGAACACACTTCTTCCATCTCTGTGTATGGAGTGTGTTCGGTTCTCCCAGCTTCCCCTCGGGTGAGGCCCTTCGCTCCAGCTGCTCCGCAGGTCCCCCCTTGTTCGCCGCCTTCATCGCTACTATGGCCTCATCTGACTCCTCTATTGCGTTCATCGTAGGCTTCAGCCTCTTCAGCCTTCCCCACGCGGTCCCAATTCGCTCAGGACACAATAGAGGCATCCCAGGTCCCGGTAAAATGCGTACGTACGTCCCTGAGTTCTTTGACACCGTGGGCCCACAAGATCCCTCGCCTTTTCGGGATTTTGTATGTTGCCTTCGACCGTCAGGACAATCTCGGCGACCCAAATAACGAACATTTCGATGCTCAATAGCTCCGGCCATACGCACCACTACCGACGCTTCGCGTATCCCCTCGCGGAAACACCCGCACGGCTCGTGGAAGTATGTGATTGGTTGCATCTTCATACTACGGGACTTTCACCCGCTACATTTTCACCAGTTAGCCTGGCGCACCCTGACAGGCTCCTACACCTGCCTTTTCCCGACACGCTCACCACGACACCTCTTTAATGTCGCAGCTGTGGGTGGTTTGCAACCTCCGCCTGTACGGCGATTGCGAGGGGCCCGCCCTCATCCATTGTACAGCTCGGAATACGTAGGTTAAGTCATTCCATCACCCCCGCATCCCTTCGTGACACACGTACGCAGGCTACATGTCCATGCTCACGCTCTGGACCCCCGCCAGCTGTTCGGAACTCAATCCCATATACCAGCGCTTCAGCACCTTTTTTGTACGCCCGATCCCCACATACAGGACCTTCCCCGATGTTGCATCGGACACCACCGTAATGTATTTATGCTCCCTGCGGAATCAATCCACTCAGATATGCGCAACCATCTGGGATTCCCTGTGCTCAAGTCCACGCTCTACCGCACGGCCCATGATCCGGGAAATTGCTTTCCAGCCAACGCCAAGCTGCCGAGACACCGCCAGGATACTCGCTTCCTGAAGCCATCCAAGTACATCGTCTTCAAAGTCACGCGTAAACCGGGAACTCGGCAGGGCCCAGGGAACCAGAATCGTCCGAACTCCATGCTCAGGACAGTGTACGCGCGGGACCTGAACGGTCAACTCTGTACGATACTTGCAGGTATCCAGGTGGCACCAGATACGAGGAGTCCGCAAATCATAAAAGGGGCAACGCTTCGTACACATCGGACACATCAACGCTGACGTATCCGTGCAAGTGATCCTCACGCGCCTCAGCTGATTCGTATCGTCATACGCATCCTCTAAAATCTCCCACGGGGGCAAGCCCCAAACTCTTGTGCACGCTTGCTTGATTCTTTTGCATTCGCTCCCAATTTAGTTTTGTGAATGTCCATAGAATGACGACCATGAATACATGAAAAATCACAGCAAAATAATGGGGGAAGAGCCAAATAATTAATACCGGAGCGTGCCCTGCACGTTTAGGCCGACCTCATTGCCAGTTATGCTTGTATGCATAATCCCAGAAAACGATACGTCGATCCAATCCCATAAACGGAATTCCTCCCCCAATCGATACATCATCCCCTGTGGCATCCGTGTCACCCCCATGACGGATTGGATTGAGCCATCCTCCCACGGAATACCATATCCCAATTCCAGTTCAATCCAGTTCGCGGCCGCTCCAAGGGGTGCTACATTCAGGATCGTTTGCTGCTGGTATATGGACATGCCCCGCGCTTGCCCCCAGGATGGATGCAGACGCATCATCCATCCTTCCGACTGACGGCCCACCTGCAAGGATCCCGAGAATCCCCATTCGATGAACCCGTCTGCCGTATGCATCACCAGCCCCTGCGTGCGCATCTCTGCTCGCAGATGCCATGCCGGATAGGCCAATCGCACACCTCCGCCCAGCTCCAGCCCTGTGCCCGTCTCTGCACTGCCACCGTCCTGCCGCACATTTGCCTCCACATAGGGACGAATTCCATCGGTGATCCGAGTGTTCATTTCCAGGCCTGCCCGGATTCTATACACATCCGCTGCGATGTCGTGATCATCAATCTCTGCATCGGTCATCAGGATATCTCCATAGTAACTGAGGCCAATAGCCCCTTTTGAGATCAGTGCTCTCCGAACTCCCATCGCGCCAAATCTCGATACAAGCCCCCCTTCGAATTCCAGAACATCGGATTGTCCGCGTCCTACGCCGATGCTCAGCCACACATCCCATCCAGTACTGGCATACGACACATATGGGTAGATTCCGGTCAACCCTGCCGTAATCTCTCCAGACTGCGCTGCCACTTCAAACGATCCATCTCCCTGGTTGCGGGCTAACAATATCCCAGCCACCCAACTCCCCCCCCCCCATTTTTCTCCATCCATAGTCTACGCCCAGCATCCCGGTGGTCACCTCTCCACGGAGCGCTAAGGCATCCTCCTCCTGACCATTGAATTGCCGGAATGCGCTCTGTCCCCACATGCGGAATGCCCCGCCGGATACGGGCATACTCTGGGACACGCGGCACCCTGCCAGTAACTCGCCCAGCGATGGATTCCAGTTTGAATACCAGAGCTGTGCCATCTCGGCACGCTGCACTATCCCACAGAATGCCCCGTCCGTCCCCGAGCGGAGCCGCTCATCCAAAGCCTCTACAATTTGCGACGAGGATGTCCGCACAAACCGTGCGACATACGCTTCCATTACTCCCTCACCTACGGTCGTTGATTCCTGAATCGTGGCTACCCCCACCGCCTTACCAATCTCGGCATGCTCCGAAGATTCTAGGTGTATGGTGAAGGTCTCCTCCTGCCAGTCCAATCCGTCTTTCAGGAGCGGCACGTCAATTATCGCTTCCGTGATCCCTGGTGCGAGCGTCACCACCCCGGAGGTAGCTTCATAGTCCTCCCCGGCCTTCGCCGTCCCATCCTGTGTCCGGTACGCTACTGACACGATCTGAGACTGCGGTGGCGACAGGGTCACCCGGAATTGCACCACGCCATCTTCTTCCATGACTAGAGTATCATCTACCCGGATCTTTGCATTGCTATCATCATCTAGGATCGTACCCGTTCCTGTTCCCCGTTCATGCGCAATTGTTGCATTACGTGCATTCGACAGCGTGATCTCAAAACGCTCGTTGCCCTCCAATATGTCATCATTGATAATGGTGATCTCAATCACCCCACTGGTTGCACCCGGGTCAAAGATTACAATCCCGCGCGAGGCCTGATAGTCCAGCCCTGCTTTTGCTTCAACGTCCGAACTCCGATAGTGCACGGTTACCACCTGATCTGTAGAGCGATTGAGTGTGACGGGCAGTTGTAGGTTTCCTGTGTCTTCCGATGCCTGTGCGTTATAGATGGAAATTTCCAGGGGAGACTCTTTATCATTGTCTATGATGGTTACCTCTACCTCTTTGGGAATTCCGGCAGCCACGGTCGCGGGTAAGCCGTTTTCATGAATGGCAACGGTGAATGTCTCATTATCGTATTCAGAGTCATCTTCAAAGGTTGGAATCGTTACCGTTCCTGTTGTACCACTGCCCGTGCCAGAGATCGTGATCCTACTCGTTGCCAGACCGCCATAATCACTGGCTTCGGCAGTGCCGGCTGTGATCGTGAGCGGAATCATTACATCCGCGGTCGGATCTTCCGAAATTGTTGCCGTGATTGTGACCGATTCGCCTTCAGTGACCGGGTTTGGAGACGCCGTCAACGTGATCGTTGGGATTGGCCGCGTATCATCATCCGTGATCGTCACCAAGACCTCTTTGGGAATTCCGGCAGCCACGGTCGCGGGTAAGCCGTTTTCATGAATGGCAACGGTGAATGTCTCATTATCGTATTCAGAGTCATCTTCAAAGGTTGGAATCGTTACCGTTCCTGTTGTACCACTGCCCGTGCCAGAGATCGTGATCCTACTCGTTGCCAGACCGCCATAATCACTGGCTTCGGCAGTGCCGGCTGTGATCGTGAGCGGAACCATTACATCCGCGGTCGGATCTTCCGAAATTGTTGCCGTGATTGTGACCGATTCGCCTTCAGTGACCGGGTTTGGAGACGCCGTCAACGTGATCGTTGGGATTGGCCGCGTATCATCATCCGTGATCGTCACCAAGACCTCTTTGGGAATTCCGGCAGCCACGGTCGCGGGTAAGCCGTTTTCATGAATGGCAACGGTGAATGTCTCATTATCGTATTCAGAGTCATCTTCAAAGGTTGGAATCGTTACCGTTCCTGTTGTACCACTGCCCGTGCCAGAGATCGTGATCCTACTCGTTGCCAGACCGCCATAATCACTGGCTTCGGCAGTGCCGGCTGTGATCGTGAGCGGAACCATTACATCCGCGGTCGGATCTTCCGAAATTGTTGCCGTGATTGTGACCGATTCGCCTTCAGTGACCGGGTTTGGAGACGCCGTCAACGTGATCGTTGGGATTGGCCGCGTATCATCATCCGTGATCGTCACCAAGACCTCTTTGGGAATTCCGGCAGCCACGGTCGCGGGTAAGCCGTTTTCATGAATGGCAACGGTGAATGTCTCATTATCGTATTCAGAGTCATCTTCAAAGGTTGGAATCGTTACCGTTCCTGTTGTACCACTGCCCGTGCCAGAGATCGTGATCCTACCCGTTGCCAGACCGCCATAATCACTGGCTTCGGCAGTGCCGGCTGTGATCGTGAGCGGAATCATTACATCCGCGGTCGGATCTTCCGAAATTGTTGCCGTGATTGTGACCGATTCGCCTTCAGTGACCGGGTTTGGAGACGCCGTCAACGTGATCGTTGGGATTGGCCGCGTATCATCATCCGTGATCGTCACCAAGACCTCTTTGGGAATTCCGGCAGCCACGGTCGCGGGTAAGCCGTTTTCATGAATGGCAACGGTGAATGTCTCATTATCGTATTCAGAGTCATCTTCAAAGGTTGGAATCGTTACCGTTCCTGTTGTACCACTGCCCGTGCCAGAGATCGTGATCCTACCCGTTGCCAGACCGCCATAATCACTGGCTTCGGCAGTGCCGGCTGTGATCGTGAGCGGAATCATTACATCCGCGGTCGGATCTTCCGAAATTGTTGCCGTGATTGTGACCGATTCGCCTTCAGTGACCGGGTTTGGAGACGCCGTCAACGTGATCGTTGGGATTGGCCGCGTATCATCATCCGTGATCGTCACCAAGACCTCTTTGGGAATTCCGGCAGCCACGGTCGCGGGTAAGCCGTTTTCATGAATGGCAACGGTGAATGTCTCATTATCGTATTCAGAGTCATCTTCAAAGGTTGGAATCGTTACCGTTCCTGTTGTACCACTGCCCGTGCCAGAGATCGTGATCCTACTCGTTGCCAGACCGCCATAATCACTGGCTTCGGCAGTGCCGGCTGTGATCGTGAGCGGAACCATTACATCCGCGGTCGGATCTTCCGAAATTGTTGCCGTGATTGTGACCGATTCGCCTTCAGTGACCGGGTTTGGAGACGCCGTCAACGTGATCGTTGGGATTGGCCGCGTATCATCATCCGTGATCGTCACCAAGACCTCTTTGGGAATTCCGGCAGCCACGGTCGCGGGTAAGCCGTTTTCATGAATGGCAACGGTGAATGTCTCATTATCGTATTCAGAGTCATCTTCAAAGGTTGGAATCGTTACCGTTCCTGTTGTACCACTGCCCGTGCCAGAGATCGTGATCCTACTCGTTGCCAGACCGCCATAATCACTGGCTTCGGCAGTGCCGGCTGTGATCGTGAGCGGAATCATTACATCCGCGGTCGGATCTTCCGAAATTGTTGCCGTGATTGTGACCGATTCGCCTTCAGTGACCGGGTTTGGAGACGCCGTCAACGTGATCGTTGGGATTGGCCGCGTATCATCATCCGTGATCGTCACCAAGACCTCTTTGGGAATTCCGGCAGCCACGGTCGCGGGTAAGCCGTTTTCATGAATGGCAACGGTGAATGTCTCATTATCGTATTCAGAGTCATCTTCAAAGGTTGGAATCGTTACCGTTCCTGTTGTACCACTGCCCGTGCCAGAGATCGTGATCCTACTCGTTGCCAGACCGCCATAATCACTGGCTTCGGCAGTGCCGGCTGTGATCGTGAGCGGAACCATTACATCCGCGGTCGGATCTTCCGAAATTGTTGCCGTGATTGTGACCGATTCGCCTTCAGTGACCGGGTTTGGAGACGCCGTCAACGTGATCGTTGGGATTGGCCGCGTATCATCATCCGTGATCGTCACCAAGACCTCTTTGGGAATTCCGGCAGCCACGGTCGCGGGTAAGCCGTTTTCATGAATGGCAACGGTGAATGTCTCATTATCGTATTCAGAGTCATCTTCAAAGGTTGGAATCGTTACCGTTCCTGTTGTACCACTGCCCGTGCCAGAGATCGTGATCCTACTCGTTGCCAGACCGCCATAATCACTGGCTTCGGCAGTGCCGGCTGTGATCGTGAGCGGAACCATTACATCCGCGGTCGGATCTTCCGAAATTGTTGCCGTGATTGTGACCGATTCGCCTTCAGTGACCGGGTTTGGAGACGCCGTCAACGTGATCGTTGGGATTGGCCGCGTATCATCATCCGTGATCGTCACCAAGACCTCTTTGGGAATTCCGGCAGCCACGGTCGCGGGTAAGCCGTTTTCATGAATGGCAACGGTGAATGTCTCATTATCGTATTCAGAGTCATCTTCAAAGGTTGGAATCGTTACCGTTCCTGTTGTACCACTGCCCGTGCCAGAGATCGTGATCCTACCCGTTGCCAGACCGCCATAATCACTGGCTTCGGCAGTGCCGGCTGTGATCGTGAGCGGAATCATTACATCCGCGGTCGGATCTTCCGAAATTGTTGCCGTGATTGTGACCGATTCGCCTTCAGTGACCGGGTTTGGAGACGCCGTCAACGTGATCGTTGGGATTGGCCGCGTATCATCATCCGTGATCGTCACCAAGACCTCTTTGGGAATTCCGGCAGCCACGGTCGCGGGTAAGCCGTTTTCATGAATGGCAACGGTGAATGTCTCATTATCGTATTCAGAGTCATCTTCAAAGGTTGGAATCGTTACCGTTCCTGTTGTACCACTGCCCGTGCCAGAGATCGTGATCCTACCCGTTGCCAGACCGCCATAATCACTGGCTTCGGCAGTGCCGGCTGTGATCGTGAGCGGAATCATTACATCCGCGGTCGGATCTTCCGAAATTGTTGCCGTGATTGTGACCGATTCGCCTTCAGTGACCGGGTTTGGAGACGCCGTCAACGTGATCGTTGGGATTGGCCGCGTATCATCATCCGTGATCGTCACCAAGACCTCTTTGGGAATTCCGGCAGCCACGGTCGCGGGTAAGCCGTTTTCATGAATGGCAACGGTGAATGTCTCATTATCGTATTCAGAGTCATCTTCAAAGGTTGGAATCGTTACCGTTCCTGTTGTACCACTGCCCGTGCCAGAGATCGTGATCCTACTCGTTGCCAGACCGCCATAATCACTGGCTTCGGCAGTGCCGGCTGTGATCGTGAGCGGAACCATTACATCCGCGGTCGGATCTTCCGAAATTGTTGCCGTGATTGTGACCGATTCGCCTTCAGTGACCGGGTTTGGAGACGCCGTCAACGTGATCGTTGGGATTGGCCGCGTATCATCATCCGTGATCGTCACCAAGACCTCTTTGGGAATTCCGGCAGCCACGGTCGCGGGTAAGCCGTTTTCATGAATGGCAACGGTGAATGTCTCATTATCGTATTCAGAGTCATCTTCAAAGGTTGGAATCGTTACCGTTCCTGTTGTACCACTGCCCGTGCCAGAGATCGTGATCCTACTCGTTGCCAGACCGCCATAATCACTGGCTTCGGCAGTGCCGGCTGTGATCGTGAGCGGAATCATTACATCCGCGGTCGGATCTTCCGAAATTGTTGCCGTGATTGTGACCGATTCGCCTTCAGTGACCGGGTTTGGAGACGCCGTCAACGTGATCGTTGGGATTGGCCGCGTATCATCATCCGTGATCGTCACCAAGACCTCTTTGGGAATTCCGGCAGCCACGGTCGCGGGTAAGCCGTTTTCATGAATGGCAACGGTGAATGTCTCATTATCGTATTCAGAGTCATCTTCAAAGGTTGGAATCGTTACCGTTCCTGTTGTACCACTGCCCGTGCCAGAGATCGTGATCCTACCCGTTGCCAGACCGCCATAATCACTGGCTTCGGCAGTGCCGGCTGTGATCGTGAGCGGAATCATTACATCCGCGGTCGGATCTTCCGAAATTGTTGCCGTGATTGTGACCGATTCGCCTTCAGTGACCGGGTTTGGAGACGCCGTCAACGTGATCGTTGGGATTGGCCGCGTATCATCATCCGTGATCGTCACCAAGACCTCTTTGGGAATTCCGGCAGCCACGGTCGCGGGTAAGCCGTTTTCATGAATGGCAACGGTGAATGTCTCATTATCGTATTCAGAGTCATCTTCAAAGGTTGGAATCGTTACCGTTCCTGTTGTACCACTGCCCGTGCCAGAGATCGTGATCCTACTCGTTGCCAGACCGCCATAATCACTGGCTTCGGCAGTGCCGGCTGTGATCGTGAGCGGAATCATTACATCCGCGGTCGGATCTTCCGAAATTGTTGCCGTGATTGTGACCGATTCGCCTTCAGTGACCGGGTTTGGAGACGCCGTCAACGTGATCGTTGGGATTGGCCGCGTATCATCATCCGTGATCGTCACCAAGACCTCTTTGGGAATTCCGGCAGCCACGGTCGCGGGTAAGCCGTTTTCATGAATGGCAACGGTGAATGTCTCATTATCGTATTCAGAGTCATCTTCAAAGGTTGGAATCGTTACCGTTCCTGTTGTACCACTGCCCGTGCCAGAGATCGTGATCCTACTCGTTGCCAGACCGCCATAATCACTGGCTTCGGCAGTGCCGGCTGTGATCGTGAGCGGAATCATTACTGAACTTCCCCCCTTTCTGCCGATTCTAATATACGATATTCCTAACAATTTGGGGGATTTTATGCGGATAGATTGACAGCCCCGGCAGGGGGCCTTTGGGGGTATTTGTTCGGTTCTGTCAACCGAGTGCTTCCTAAGGCTTGAAGCCGAGAAGTTTGAACACCCGCTGTTGCGTAGGGCTGATGGCCTCCATCATGACCACTTCGTCTGAGGTGTCTGTACTGATTTTCGGTACCACAACCAGACGGCAAAGCGCGGACAGTTCGTCCATTACTTCGGCAAAGCTCATGACTTTTTCTCCCTCATTATTCCGTTTGGTTCGGGCTTTCTTTTTCGCCTGGGGAGAGGGTTTGGCCGGCTCCACAGCATTCTTGCGCTGCGCAGCTTTCCCCGCTGGATCATCTTCTGCGAACAGTATCGGGGCCAGCTTCCGGCGCAGATGATACTCCACATAGTAGGCCAGCATGCATAAAAACACATGCGCGATCACCCGGTTTTTCTTGCGATGATGAATCGGGCGGACGCGCAACGAGATCGTTTTCATCGTGCGAAAGGCCTGTTCAACCGTGGACAGACGCTTATAATTCGCCACCAACTCGGTCGCCTCCGGCTTCTGTTTCAAGCTTGAACGGATCGCATACAAGCCGTCAAGCCTTTCTGCCTTCGCAATTGCCGCCTCATCGCGCTTATAGGCAAAGTGTTCCTCCTCGATCTCCAGCGTAAAGAACTTCCTCACTTTGTATTTCCCAATCACCCGCCCGACGCGTACGCCAATTTTGCCTTTGCACTTTAACCGGCACTGCTCGCGCTGGGTGGCTTCGACAATTTTGTCCAGGGCTTTCTCCGTCTTGATCAGGAGTTCTTCCCGCTGCCGCTTGCTCTTCTCGGCCTGCAAGGGGTTTCTGCACAGCACCAACCGATCCGCTGGATACAGATCACTGTGAATTTCCATTACATCCTGCTCATCAAACAGACTCATCTGCACCGATTCCTGCTCCACCACCGCACGAATCTCATTCTTTTTCATGGCGGTGATCCAGTCGAGTCCCACGGGGATCAATTCTTCCTGGATCTGCTTCTGCTGCAAGATCCCCCGATCGCCGACCAACACCACTTGCTTGAGACCAAAGGTCTGCTGAAGCTTGGCCACCTGTGCACCGAGCGTACTGACATCTGCGGTATTGCCGCGGAAGACGTCCACCGACACCGGACAACCTTCTGGATCGGTCATCAGACCGATGACGATCTGCTGCTTGCCCCGCTTCTTGTCCCGGTTGTAGCCATAGGCGGCAAACTCATTCTTCCGACCTTCCACATAGCTGCTGGTTACATCATAGAGCACCAGGCCGCCTTCCTTGAGATGGCGCTTGGCTAAACGCTGCTCAATACTTGTCTTGTGTTTGACCAGTTGATCCATCGCATCATACAGATCCTCCTCATCCACACATTTGAGTCCAAGCTCTTCATTGAGGGTGGAGGCAGCGGTGCGCACATCCAACATGGCGCTGGTGGCGAGCTTGCTGGCGGGCTTGATCACACGTGCGGCGATCATGCCGAGCACCAATCGACGGAAGCGGGAATTCTTCGGCGCGATCAGTTCAGGCAGTCCGAGCTGTTTCATGATCCCCAGGACCGCGGCGACATGACCGTGCGGGGTGTTGCTGCGAATGGTGAAGGCGTCTTCAACGGATTTGACCGCGGTGCCGCCCGCGAGGAGAATCCGAAGTCCCTCAATGATCTCCATGGGGAGCTTGGAGATATTGGCGAGGGTGGTTTTGACGGATTTGCCATTGATCCAATTGGACTCACGAATGAGCCAAGTTGGATTGGAATTCCGGTTGGGGATCTTGTCGACAAACATGGACAGACTATATTAGATAAAAAGCGTTGTGACTCCCATAAAAATACGAAATATTTCGGATAAATGCAAATACTGAGCCATTTACTTCCCATTAAATCAAAAACATACATGGACAGGTATATCCCCCAACAAAATACCCGAAAATCCCACCGAACAGGCGGAAATCAATGAAAATAACCCGCTTTTGACCCCGATCCAGAGAAAATCACCGCGAATAAACGGGACGAAGACCTTGATGAAGAGGGGGAATCCTCAAATACAACCGAACAGACGAGAATTTAGGGGGGAAGTTCAGTCATTACATCCGCGGTCGGATCTTCCGAAATTGTTGCCGTGATTGTGACCGATTCGCCTTCAGTGACCGGGTTTGGAGACGCCGTCAACGTGATCGTTGGGATTGGCCGCGTATCATCATCCGTGATCGTCACCAAGACCTCTTTGGGAATTCCGGCAGCCACGGTCGCGGGTAAGCCGTTTTCATGAATGGCAACGGTGAATGTCTCATTATCGTATTCAGAGTCATCTTCAAAGGTTGGAATCGTTACCGTTCCTGTTGTACCACTGCCCGTGCCAGAGATCGTGATCCTACCCGTTGCCAGACCGCCATAATCACTGGCTTCGGCAGTGCCGGCTGTGATCGTGAGCGGAATCATTACATCCGCGGTCGGATCTTCCGAAATTGTTGCCGTGATTGTGACCGATTCGCCTTCAGTGACCGGGTTTGGAGACGCCGTCAACGTGATCGTTGGGATTGGCCGCGTATCATCATCCGTGATCGTCACCAAGACCTCTTTGGGAATTCCGGCAGCCACGGTCGCGGGTAAGCCGTTTTCATGAATGGCAACGGTGAATGTCTCATTATCGTATTCAGAGTCATCTTCAAAGGTTGGAATCGTTACCGTTCCTGTTGTACCACTGCCCGTGCCAGAGATCGTGATCCTACTCGTTGCCAGACCGCCATAATCACTGGCTTCGGCAGTGCCGGCTGTGATCGTGAGCGGAACCATTACATCCGCGGTCGGATCTTCCGAAATTGTTGCCGTGATTGTGACCGATTCGCCTTCAGTGACCGGGTTTGGAGACGCCGTCAACGTGATCGTTGGGATTGGCCGCGTATCATCATCCGTGATCGTCACCAAGACCTCTTTGGGAATTCCGGCAGCCACGGTCGCGGGTAAGCCGTTTTCATGAATGGCAACGGTGAATGTCTCATTATCGTATTCAGAGTCATCTTCAAAGGTTGGAATCGTTACCGTTCCTGTTGTACCACTGCCCGTGCCAGAGATCGTGATCCTACTCGTTGCCAGACCGCCATAATCACTGGCTTCGGCAGTGCCGGCTGTGATCGTGAGCGGAATCATTACATCCGCGGTCGGATCTTCCGAAATTGTTGCCGTGATTGTGACCGATTCGCCTTCAGTGACCGGGTTTGGAGACGCCGTCAACGTGATCGTTGGGATTGGCCGCGTATCATCATCCGTGATCGTCACCAAGACACTTCCCCGCTCATAATCAAAGCCACCCCCTTGAGCGGTTACCCACAATTCTCTTGTATCGTTTTTAAAATCATCATCGTGTTCTGCCGTTAGCCCTACCGTTTGTTCTTCATCCCAGTTTGAGGCAGTGAATGTTAGACTGGTTCGGTTCGGTGTCAAATCTTTCACAGAACTGGGAATCGTTACCGTGACATCGTTTGAGCCAAAATCGCCCAGAGGTGCCACCGAGAGTTTAACCGTAAATTCTCCATATGCCCCTTCATTAATCTCTAATTTTGGCGGATCTACAACTAGCCCTGGGTCATCATCGTCCTCAATCCTCACATGGATCAAGCGGCTCAAACCTTTGTACCGTCCCGAAGTAACAGTCAGCCTAATAGTATTTTGGTCATCTACATCATCTGAATCGTGTTGTGCAGTCAATTTTGTCGTTTCAAACGCCGAGCAGACTTGTATAAAACTGCAATTATACCAAGAGCTAGCTTTATAAATCAACTGTGTCGGGTCAAATATCAAATCCGTGCCATCGTATTGATCAAAGACAGCTATATGGTCTCCTGCAGGAAGCTGACCGAATAGGGTCGATTTTATGCGATAAGAAAGACTTATTGTACCTCCCTCTGGAAGCAATCTTTCCTCTGGAGGTCGGTCAACAATCGTTACATCCATGGTATACTTCAAACCGTTGTAGTTTCCGCCTGAAGCTGTGAATACCAGTGTTATGTAATCATCTACAGAATCATTATCCAAGTTGGTTGTTAACGACAGTAATTGCCCTCTCTGCCAAGATGCTAACGGGAATATCAATGTTGTTTGCCCTAGGTTTAGATCTGTGTTTTCATGGCCGGTAATCGTCAACGTTACCTCATCTGAAGGAGGGGGCAATATATCCAAAAGCGAGACATTGAAGCTAATCCTTTGACCTTCCCCGAACAGTATAGGCGATAGTTCCCATGTCTGTTCATCGTCTAGAATTGTCACATTAACTGTATGTCCAACACGACCTACAGCCGTGATGGACAGTGTTACTTGGTTGTCTGCTTCATCAAAATCCTGATTTGCAGTCACAGTCACCTGCCGAGGTGCAGCCCAATCTGTAGATGTAAATGTCAGTGTCGTTGGAGTCACCGTCAAGGTCGTATTTTCATGACCTGTAACCGTGTAGGTCACATCTGCAGAAGGCTGGGAGGTAAGACTAATCTCAAATGTTGCTGAATTTCCTTCCAAAACCGTTATCGAATTCTGAGTATTTCTGATCGCTTGTTTCAAAACTCTAAACCTGCCTCCGACAAATCCTCCTACATTTGTAGAAGGTTCTGCTTCACCAGTACTTGAATTCCAAGGAGGGGCAAGTGGGAGGGAAGTATGGAATAAGGGCGTTCCTTGAGGAAGATTTCTCCTGTTCAGGTCTGTATCTACAGATGAAGGGTGGATTTCGCTCGGTTCATCGAAAAGCACAAGTTGGTAGCTTATGATTTCCTGCCCACCCTTTTCAAGGGCTTGCAAGTTTGAATTGAGCAACACAGGGAGGTTTGCACCGGTGTCAATTCGGAGTTCCGGCGTTTGTGCTTGCACAAGGGAGACAGCAGGCAATAACAACACCAAAAGGCCAGCGAGACATAGAGCACGCTTAGCACAGACCATAAGGCTATAGCCCTTGTTATGGAGAGTAAACGGCACTTCTACCTGTATTATTTTAGACCCAAAATACAGCAGGTATGGTTACAAAATGTAACCAAAAAAAGGCTCTTCCCCCGTTTGTATGGGTAGAACGTTGAATTCTATTGTAAATGTAAGGAGTGTGGAGAGAATTGGCACCTATTTCTTGCATGTTCCGAGTGATCCATCACGATTTTATTTTTTCACTTCATTTTCATCAACGATATGTCCGTACGACCGAGAGACATCAGCCGCATGTTCGGCGTTCATTCACCGTGGGAGGTTTCCGATGTGACGATTGCGCACAAGACGCGGGAAGTCCAGATCCAGGTAACCTGTAAAGCAGGCCACCGATTGCGGTGTCCAGAGTGCGATACCGAGTGTCCGGGCTATGATCAGCGTCGTCGGCAATGGCGTCACCTGGATATGTGCGCGTATCGCACGCTGGTGGTCGCGGATCTTCCTCGCGTGGAGTGTCCCGAACATGGAGTGCGCACGGTATCGGTTCCGTGGGCGGAACCGAAGGCTCGGTTCACGGCGGAGTTTGAATCTCTGGTGATTGATTGGCTGCAGGAGGCGAGTGTATCGGCGGTGTCGCGTTTGATGGGTGTAAGTTGGAACGCGATTGACGGGATCATGCAGCGCGCGGTCGAACGGGGCCTTGCCCGCAGATCGAAGCAGCACATTGCCCATATTGGTGTGGACTGATTCCGCAAGCGTCATGACTATGTCACCATTGTGTCCGATCCCAAATCAGGCACGGTGCTGCATGTAGGCGAAGGTCGTAAGAAAGCCTCTCTTCAGGATTGGTATGCCGGGCTTAGTTCGGTGCAGTTGGAGGGCATCAAGAGCGTGAGCATGGACATGTGGCCGGCGTATATCAACGCCACGTTGGACCATGTCCCTGGAGCGGATCAGAAGGTGGCCTTTGACCGGTTTCATGTGGCCAAATGCTTGGGAGATGCCGTGGATAAGGTGCGACGTCAGGAGCACCGGGCCCTGATGAAACAGGGACAGGAAGACCTCAAAGGAACGAAGTATGACTGGTTAACCAATCCCGCCAACCTGTCTCGGAAGCAGAAGCTGCGCTTTCAGCAGTTGCGCACCAGTACGCTAAAGACGGCCCGTGCATGGGCGATCAAGGAAATGGCCCAGCGGTTATGGCATTATGTGCATCCCACCTGGGCGCGCAAAGGCTGGAAGCGATGGTTGTCCTGGGCCATGAGATGTCGACTGGAGCCCATCAAGGCCGCCGCCAAAACCATCAAAAAACATCTGTGGGGCATCATCAATGCAATCATCCTGAAGGTGAGCAATGGACCCGCGGAAAGCATCAACAGTCGAATCAAAACCGTCAAAATGCGCAGTCGAGGCTTTCGCAACAAACAACGGTTTGCAAATGCCATTTACTTCCACCTGGGAGGACTTGATCTATACCCCGAAGGCGTTCAAAGATGAGTTTACCCACTGATAAAGGGGAAGAACCCAAAAAAAATATATCGCCCCGAAGGGGAACCTTCAATTCTATACCAGAAGCTCATAACTGTGGCCCGTGTACTCCGAAGTGCTTCATGCTATGTCGTTACCTCCATAACACGCTACGAATGCTACCATTTGGAACGATAGTTAATGGGCGGGTTTCGCACCCGCAAGGAAAACGCGCCTTTCCACGGCGCACATTAAACTTGGACGAACGGTTTTCGTCACATCTAATCCAATGTTGATCAGTATTGAAGCGACCCTTGCACATGTACTCCGATGTCTCTCCTTGCATCACTGCGTCCGTGTGTTAAACCAAAGATTGAGAAATTGAATCGATCCCATGGCCGGAATTCACCTCCTAACCGATACATCATCCCTTCCGAAAGTCGGGTGAACCCCGCAACTGAACGAACTACTCCATCCATCCATGGAACACCATATCCCAACTCCAACTCTGTCCGGTTCGCCGTAGCCCTAAACGGCATCATATCTAAAATTGTCTGCTGCCTGTACAGAGACATTCCCTGCCCCCGTCCCCATGATGGACGCAGACGCATCATTATCCCCTCCGAGCCACTGCCCACCTGCAACAACCCTGAAATCCCCCATTCGGTAAACCCGTCCGCCGTATGCATTACTAATCCCTGTGTGCGCATATCTCCTTTCAAGTGCCATGCCGGATGAGAAAACCGTATGCCGCTACCTAGTTCTAGTCCTATGCCCGTCTCCGCACTACCACCATCCTGACGTATGCTCGCTTCAACATAGGGACGAATTACTCCTGTGATCCGTGCATTTGCCTCGAAACCTGCCCGAATCCGATACACCTCTGCCGCGATATCATGATCGGCAATCTCTGTATCCGTCATCAGAATGTCTCCATGATAATTCAGGCCAATGGTACGGCCAGATGCCAATGAACCCTGAATTCCCAATGCCCCAAACCGTGACATCATATCCCCCTTTAACTCCAATACCTCCGCCTGTCCAGATCCTGCCCCTGCGCTTACCCATATATCCCATGTCGCACTGGTATACGACACATAAGGATAGACTCCCGTCAGCCCTGAGGTAATGTCTCCAGATCGCTCCGCCATCTCAAACGAACCGTCCCCCTGACTATGAGACACAATCACTCCCACCAGCCATCCCTCTCGCCAGCGGTAGTCTGCTCCTAACATCCCCGTGGTCACCTCCCCTTGAAGCGTTAATCCATCTTCCCTCCGGCCGTTAAAATGTCGGAATGCACCCTGTCCCCATACGCTGAATGATCCACTGGACAGGGGCATGCTCTGTGACATACGGCAATCTGCCATGAGTTCGCCCAAAGATGGATCCCACGAAGATGTCGAATACCAGAGCTTTGCCATTTCTGCACGGTCAGCAGCTGCACAGGTTACGCCATCTGCTGCCGAGCGGAATCGACCTGCGAGCGCATCCACCACCTGTACCGAAGCAGTTCGTACAAACCGCGCAACATACGCTTCCATAACCTCTTCACTGACAACGGTAGACTCCTGAATCGTTGCCACTCCGACTGCTTTTTCAATCTCTGCGTGCTTTGCGGATAGTAGATGTACACTGAATGTCTCTTCCTGCCAATCCCTCCCATCTTTTAGCAGTGGTACCACAATTGTGGCTTCCGTTGTTCCTGGCACTATGTTTACGACTCCAGATACTTCTTCATAATCTTCGCCTGATTTAGCCGTCCCATCCTGTGTTCGATATGACACCGTCACCATCTGATGCTGGGGCTGTGATAAGGATACACGGAACTGAACCACGCCCTCTTCTTCCATGACTAGTGCATCGTCTACACGAAGTTTCGCACTCCCGTCATTGTCCAGGATTGTACCGATGCCAACCTTACGATCAATTTCTACATTCGGGCTTGCATAAGACAGCGTGACATTAAAGGTCTCATTTTTTTCCAGGAGTGTATCATCAATGATATTTATCTCAATCACGCCACGGACCGCACCTGGATCAAAGATCACAATCCCGCGTGATGCCGTATAGTCTAGACCTGCCTCTGCCTCCCCTACGTCTGAACTCGTATACTCCACAGTCACCGGCTCATTTGTGGAACGATTCAATTCAATACCCAACCGGAGACTCTCCTCACTCTCAATTACTTGCTGATCCAAGATGGAGATCATCAACGGCTCTTCATCGTTATCTTTGATCGTTATAATGGTTTCATGTGTGATATCATCATAGCCGCCTCCTGTTGCTGAGAGCGTCAAAACTATCCTATCGTTTTTGTAGTCCATGTCATCTTCCGCTGCGATCAGGATTACTGCCTTAGGACTCTTCCAATCCGTACTTGTAAACTTGATGGGAGCTCCGCTCAAAGTTAGACCTGTCCCCGGGAGTACATTAAAGTTCATTGTTACAGGTCCTGATGGCTGTGCTATTAAGCGGACCTCGAATGGATATGTGTCTCCTTCATCCATCGTAACCTCCTCCAATGCCATTATTCCTGGGGCATCATTTTCTTTAATCGTGACTGCGATTTTATGTATTACATTCTCATAACCGCCCCCGCTTGCACGCAATATAATGTCCTCGAAGTCAGGAAGAATATCGTCATCCTCACTCGCTGTCAAAATAATTGATTGGGGTGTTCGCCATATATCTCGTGTGAAGGTCAGACTTGTAGGTACTGCGGTGAGATCTCCCACGGGGCTGGGGACGATCACCTCCACGGTACCTGAAGGCTCCTGCAGAAGCACGACATCAATTTTTTCTGAAAGTCCTTCAGGAATAACCACAAATGACTTTGCATCAATCCCTGGTTCATCTGGATCAATTATGGTTACCTCAACAGTTTCTGAGGTACCAGTGTAACCACCCCCGCTTGCAGTCAAAATTAAACTTACCCTATCATGGTCAGAATCATCGTCCTTCGCTGCACGCAATCTCATCTCCTCCGCTTCGTTCCAGTTGCTGGGCAGGAAAGTTTTAATGGAGGGTGTTAATAGCGTCAGATCGGTACCCTCATGACCGGTTATTCTTACCGTAACTTCGTCCTGTGGCTCCGAGGTTAATGAGAATAAAAATGATCCCGTTTCCCCCTCATGCACCCGTACGTTCATATCTGTCTGAATCCCGGCTGTATCCTTATCCCTGATCGTTACCGTTCTGGGAGAAAGATCGTCAAACCCGATTTCGTCCGGTAACTCATCTTCGTTAACCTTCACCGTGAATGTCTCGTCACCTTCCAGTGCCTCATCATCATTTATGACAATCATATATTCTCCACGCGTCTTTTCGGCTTCAATCTCCACTTGGATTGGATTCGGTAGTTGGTAATCTTCTGCCTCCGTGCTGACCGGGGTCAACACCAGAGGGATCGTTACATTGTCGGATAATTCGACAGGCAATTCCACTGTTACCGTGACAGATTCTCCCTCGTCTACGATCCTTGGATCTACCAAAAGCCGCGCCTGTACAGGTGGAGCCGAATTAATATTCTTGATCGTAATCAATTCCAAAATGGGGCTACCAAGTTCTATCCCATCCGGCAACTGATCCCCATTAATGGCAACTGTGAACATTTCATCTTCCTCATAAAAGCCATCATCAATAATGCGGAGTTCATCAAATCCGGTTAATTTTCCGGCAGGAATTTCAATACTCGGAAATGAATGATAATCATCGGACGTAGCTGGATAGGGATCAAGGGGGGTGTATACCAAGGGAATCAGTACAGCAACAGACTGAACCTCTGATATTGTTGCTGTAATCTCAACCGAATCTCCCTCCTCCACCTGTTCAGGAGATGCAGCCAACATCACACTTGCCGGTAGCCGATCATTGTCCGTGATCGTCAGCGTATGCGTGTCTGTATTTCCCACATCATACCCCGTGCCGCTTGTCAGCGTCAGGATGACGGTCTCGTCCAGCTCAACATCAATGTCATCGATAATCACAATTGGGAGATTCACCGAACTGGCCCGAGGCGGTACAGCCACCGTCCCCGAACCGGTAATGCTGTAGTCTGCTCCCTGAACTGCTGTACCACCAAGACGGTAATTCAAGGTGAGCCCCGCTTGCGGAACAGGATTGATATTGACCGTGACATTGTGCGTACCGGCATCTTCAGACGCACTCGACGATGTTGAAGCAAAGACTATCTGCGGCCGTATGTCATTATCTGTGATCGTCAGCGTATGTGTGTCTGTATTTCCCACATCATACCCCGTGCCGCTGGTCAGCGTCAGGATGACGGTCTCGTCCGACTCAACATCGCCGTCATCGGTAATCACGACCGGAATATTCACCGAACTGGCCCCGACCGGCACTGCCACCGTCCCCGAACCGGTAATGCTGTAGTCTGCTCCCTGAACTGCTGTACCACCAAGACGGTAATTCAAGGTGAGACCCGCTTGCGGAACAGGATTGATATTGACCGTGACATTGTGCGTACCGGCATCTTCAGACGCACTCGACGATGTCAAAGCAAAGACCATCTCCGGTGGCCGATCATTGTCCGTGATCGTCAGCGTATGTATGTCTGTATTCCCCACATCATACCCCGTACCGCTGGTCAGCGTCAGGATGACGGTCTCGTCCAACTCAAAATAGCTGTCATCGGTAATCACGACCGGAATATTCACCGAACTGGCCCGAGCCGGCACAGCCACCGTCCCCGAACCGGTAATGCTGTAGTCCGCTCCCTCGTCCGCTGTACCACCAAGACGGTAATTCAAGGTGAGACCCGCTTGCGGAACAGGATTGATATTGACCGCGACATTGTGCGTACCGGCATCTTCAGACGCACTCGACAATGTCGAAGCAAAGACCATCTCCGGTGGCCGATCATTGTCCGTGATCGTCAGCGTATGTGTGTCTGTGTTCCCCACATCATACCCCGTACCGCTGGTCAGCGTCAGGATGACGGTCTCGTCCAACTCAAAATAGCTGTCATCGGTAATCACGACCGGAATATTCACCGAACTGGCCCGAGCCGGCACAGCCACCGTCCCCGAACCGGTAATGCTGTAGTCCGCTCCCTCGTCCGCTGTACCACCAAGACGGTAATTCAAGGTGAGACCCGCTTGCGGAACAGGATTGATATTGACCGCGACATTGTGCGTACCGGCATCTTCAGACGCACTCGACAATGTCGAAGCAAAGACCATCTCCGGTGGCCGATCATTGTCCGTGATCGTCAGCGTATGTGTGTCTGTGTTCCCCACATCATACCCCGTACCGCTGGTCAGCGTCAGGATGACGGTCTCGTCCAACTCAAAATAGCTGTCATCGGTAATCACGACCGGAATATTCACCGAACTGGCCCCGACCGGCACTGCCACCGTCCCCGAACCGGTAATGCTGTAGTCCGCTCCCTCGTCCGCTGTACCACCAAGACGGTAATTCAAGGTGAGACCCGCTTGCGGAACAGGATTGATATTGACCGTGACATTGTGCGTACCGGCATCTTCAGACGCACTCGACGATGTCAAAGCAAAGACCATCTCCGGTGGCCGATCATTGTCCGTGATCGTCAGCGTATGTGTGTCGATATTTCCCACATCATACCCCGTGCCGCTGGTCAGCGTCAGGATGACGGTCTCGTCCGACTCAACATCGCCGTCATCGGTAATCACGACCGGAATATTCACCGAACTGGCCCCGACCGGCACTGCCACCGTCCCCGAACCGGTAATGCTGTAGTCTGCTCCCTGAACTGCTGTACCACCAAGACGGTAATTCAAGGTGAGACCCGCTTGCGGAACAGGATTGATATTGACCGTGACATTGTGCGTACCGGCATCTTCAGACGCACTCGACGATGTCAAAGCAAAGACCATCTCCGGTGGCCGATCATTGTCCGTGATCGTCAGCGTATGTATGTCTGTATTCCCCACATCATACCCCGTACCGCTGGTCAGCGTCAGGATGACGGTCTCGTCCAACTCAAAATAGCTGTCATCGGTAATCACGACCGGAATATTCACCGAACTGGCCCGAGCCGGCACAGCCACCGTCCCCGAACCGGTAATGCTGTAGTCCGCTCCCTCGTCCGCTGTACCACCAAGACGGTAATTCAAGGTGAGACCCGCTTGCGGAACAGGATTGATATTGACCGCGACATTGTGCGTACCGGCATCTTCAGACGCACTCGACAATGTCGAAGCAAAGACCATCTCCGGTGGCCGATCATTGTCCGTGATCGTCAGCGTATGTGTGTCTGTGTTCCCCACATCATACCCCGTACCGCTGGTCAGCGTCAGGATGACGGTCTCGTCCAACTCAAAATAGCTGTCATCGGTAATCACGACCGGAATATTCACCGAACTGGCCCGAGCCGGCACAGCCACCGTCCCCGAACCGGTAATGCTGTAGTCCGCTCCCTCGTCCGCTGTACCACCAAGACGGTAATTCAAGGTGAGACCCGCTTGCGGAACAGGATTGATATTGACCGCGACATTGTGCGTACCGGCATCTTCAGACGCACTCGACAATGTCGAAGCAAAGACCATCTCCGGTGGCCGATCATTGTCCGTGATCGTCAGCGTATGTGTGTCTGTGTTCCCCACATCATACCCCGTACCGCTGGTCAGCGTCAGGATGACGGTCTCGTCCAACTCAAAATAGCTGTCATCGGTAATCACGACCGGAATATTCACCGAACTGGCCCCGACCGGCACTGCCACCGTCCCCGAACCGGTAATGCTGTAGTCCGCTCCCTCGTCCGCTGTACCACCAAGACGGTAATTCAAGGTGAGACCCGCTTGCGGAACAGGATTGATATTGACCGCGACATTGTGCGTACCGGCATCTTCAGACGCACTCGACAATGTCGAAGCAAAGACCATCTCCGGTGGCCGATCATTGTCCGTGATCGTCAGCGTATGTGTGTCTGTGTTCCCCACATCATACCCCGTACCGCTGGTCAGCGTCAGGATGACGGTCTCGTCCAACTCAAAATAGCTGTCATCGGTAATCACGACCGGAATATTCACCGAACTGGCCCCGACCGGCACTGCCACCGTCCCCGAACCGGTAATGCTGTAGTCCGCTCCCTCGTCCGCTGTACCACCAAGACGGTAATTCAAGGTGAGACCCGCTTGCGGAACAGGATTGATATTGACCGTGACATTGTGCGTACCGGCATCTTCAGACGCACTCGACGATGTCAAAGCAAAGACCATCTCCGGTGGCCGATCATTGTCCGTATCGTCAGCGTATGTGTGTCGATATTTCCCACATCATACCCCGTGCCGCTGGTCAGCGTCAGGATGACGGTCTCGTCCGACTCAACATCGCCGTCATCGGTAATCACGACCGGAATATTCACCGAACTGGCCCCGACCGGCACTGCCACCGTCCCCGAACCGGTAATGCTGTAGTCTGCTCCCTGAACTGCTGTACCACCAAGACGGTAATTCAAGGTGAGACCCGCTTGCGGAACAGGATTGATATTGACCGTGACATTGTGCGTACCGGCATCTTCAGACGCACTCGACGATGTCAAAGCAAAGACCATCTCCGGTGGCCGATCATTGTCCGTGATCGTCAGCGTATGTATGTCTGTATTCCCCACATCATACCCCGTACCGCTGGTCAGCGTCAGGATGACGGTCTCGTCCAACTCAAAATAGCTGTCATCGGTAATCACGACCGGAATATTCACCGAACTGGCCCGAGCCGGCACAGCCACCGTCCCCGAACCGGTAATGCTGTAGTCCGCTCCCTCGTCCGCTGTACCACCAAGACGGTAATTCAAGGTGAGACCCGCTTGCGGAACAGGATTGATATTGACCGCGACATTGTGCGTACCGGCATCTTCAGACGCACTCGACAATGTCGAAGCAAAGACCATCTCCGGTAAAAATATAACACCTACATCCATAGTCGTTTCCACGATATTTATCGTAATACTTGGATTTTCTTTTCCCACATTGTATCCATCACCATCTGTCAGCGTTAAAATGATCGTTTCGTCAGTATCCGATACGTTGTCATCAAGTATCTCCACACCAAGAGCCGTGAAACTCTCATTTCCAGGTACTTGAATGTTCGTCTCGGTAATTATATAGTCCTCACCGGGTGTCGCCGTTCCTCCTACTTCGTAATTCAACGTCAAACCTTTCTCTGGGGCAACTGAGTCATTGATTATGCCTGGTATGTCTGGTGCAGGATAAAGATTACCATCATCCCCCAAATACATGCCATTGCTTAGATATACCTGTATGAGTGTGTATGAAGGGGCTGCAGGTAATTCGCTTACCATAACATTCTTACGAAAGAAATCAACTTCCGAGATAATCGTCGGATCACCGGATTCTATTGTTAAGGTATGGACAGAATTATTCCCCAAAATGTACTTTGGATTGCCTGGATTGGCCGGCTGCAGTATCAGGATTATCGTCTCATCCTCTTCGGCATACCAGTCGGCTATAACCGTTAACGAAATCTCCACCGAACGATCACCAGGAAACACCTGAAGTGTATGACTAATGGGAACAACATAGTCCCCTCCCTGAGTCGCTGTGCTACTTTCGCTAATCCTGTACTCTAATTCAAAGCGCTCCGTTGGTGGATTGATGGTTACCGTTATACTTACCCGCACGGAGTGGCTATGGGATTCCTCGTCTACGCTGCTTGAAGTCTCAAGAAAACTAACCTCCGGTATACGCACGGCATCGTTTGACCGTATATCAACTATCTTCGCATTCTCGGACCTATCTGTAACGCTACCCGACTGAGTTCCTAACGATGTCTGAGCAGAAGCAAAATGTGGCACTGCCGCTAACCCCAGGACAAAGACCACGAACAACAGGCAGAAAACCGAGAGAATGCAAAGCATCATCCCACCTGTTACAAGATTCAACTTTAACGTAACGGAAGCGTTATTTTTCGTTCACTACGCGCATCCAAACGATCGTTTCAAACAATACGGTACTTATGGCCGTTGTTATTGTTATTGGGGATGTGTCACAGTTTACATCAATATGAAATGTATCACATCAATATGAAATATAATGTAATGTAATGAAAAAAAATGGTACTACCGCAATTCGTGTGGAATGATTATTTTTCGTTCTCACCAAATTTATACATTTCTTTCATGGAACCAGTTCGAGATATTGCGGTGCGTCACAGCTTACACTTAGGTAGCGATTGGAAGATTGATCGGATGGATCTGGATGCAAACGTTCAACGGATTGACATCTACATTTCGCATTCGGGTCGTGGGTTGATCTGCCCGAAGACCGGGGAGACGGGGACGTTGTATGATCACCGTAAGGAGCGGTGTTGGCGGCATCTGGACTGGTTTCAATTTCAATGTTTTATCCACTGCCGGGTACCTCGTGTTCAGTCTTCTGCGGGGGTGAATACGATTTCGGTTCCCTGGTCAAGTGCTTCGCAGCGCTATACGGAAGCCTTTGAATCCTGGACGATTCGATTGCTGCAAGCGACGAAGAATCAAACAAAGACGGCGCAGTTGCTTCGGTGCAAGTTTGATGTGGTGAATCGCATCCTGCACCGCAGTGTGGAACGTGGGGAACGCAGACGTGTGCTCCAAGGCATTTCGCATGTGAGTGTGGATGAGAAGGCGATTCATCGCGGTCATACGTATGCGACGGTGGTGAGTGATTCCGAACGGGGCGTGGTGCTTGATGTGGGACAGGGACGCGACAAAAACAGTGTAAAGGCCCTGTTACAGAGGCTTCTGGGGTATCTAAGGGACGAAATCCAGACCATTACGACCGATATGTGGAAAGCCTACATTTCTTGCGTCACAGAGCTGTTCCCGAACGCCACACTGATTCATGATCGTTTTCATTTGATCCAGTATCTCAACAAAGCGATCGATCAAGTGCGCAGACGCGAGGTTAAGCAGCACGATGCGCTCAAACATAGCCGTTACGCGCTCTTGAAAAACGAAGCAAACCGCACCACAAACCAGGAAGATATTTTCCAGGCCATCCAGAAATTGAACTTGCAAGTCAGCGTGGCCTGGAGGCTAAGAGAGGACTTCAAGGCCATCTTTCGATGCCGCACTTTCGCGGATGCAAAAAAGTACTTTGAACTCTGGCTTGAGCAGGTGAACGAGGAGGCCGTAAAGGAGCTCATCCAGATCGCCGAGATGTTTGAACGACACCGAGAAGGTGTCTGCAATGCGCTGTGTCATGAACAGTCCAATGCCAGAGCCGAGCGAATCAACGGCAAGATCCAAGAAATCAAAACCGTTGCAAGAGGATACAGAAAATTCGAGAACTTCCGAAGCGCTATCCTCTTTTTCCATGGAGGTTTAGATCTCTATCCACAATATTCGCGGTAGAACCAAAAAAATAAAATGAGAGCCTCTGGTATAGAATTGAAGGTTCCCCTTCGGGGCGATATATTTTTTGGGGTTACATTTTGTATGTTTTCGAACAGATATCCACGGGGAAGGGACTCCTGAGCAAATACGACGGCGGATCAATCTGGTATACGCATGCTAGCCTGAATTCCCAACCATAAATTTGGTAATACACGGGATGACAATTTGGCATACCGTGTTCAACGTGTTTGGATTCGTAGCCTGCGGTTGTCAAGCCATGGTATGGGATCGTCGGCCTCCATATATCCAGCAGCGAGGAGGTAGGGATTGTTGGCGCGTCGGGAGAGCGTGACGACAATATCGTCGGGACGGATTTGGATTTTGGCTTGGTTTCGGATGAGTTTTCTGAAGAGGGTACGGGGTTTGGCGGTTTCCATTCCGCGTCCGACGCGCAGGGCGAGTAGTCGATACAGGGTACTGGCCATAAGCGTCAATTGTAGATCCACTTCAATTTTGAGGGGAACGGAGGAGCTGAGCGCATCCATATGGAAGAAGTCAATGGCATCAGCGATGGTGTTTTCGATGATCATGCGTCGGGCATAGCGGTCAATCAGCTTTCCGGCAGCGGTCTTCATTTGGTTGGTAATCAGCAGGGTTGGTTTGTCGTGTCCGAGGTCGGTAATAGCAATCTGCCGCAGCTCGGTATTATAGTCGCGAACGCGGATGCGCTCTTCCAGGATACGCGGGTTTCGGAAGGTCCGGCCCACATTGGTAAGCCGGATGCGCTTCCACTGGTCTGGCGGGGTCTGTTGGAGCGCTGTAACGATCTTTTTGGAACGTCTTCTGAGCGTGAGGAAGTCAATGCCCAGTTCGTTCAGTTTTTGAAGTTGCGCGTAGGTGGTGAAGGTGCTGTCAAAGACGACTTCGCGGGGGAGTTTTCCGGTCCGTTCCCGCCAGAAGTCAACAAACTGCATGAGTTGCTGCTGCCGATTGTTCTTTCGGACATTTGCGTCGGCATAAACGAACAGACGGGCATCCACATCACGCACCACAAGCGAGAGGATTCCTTTCTGACTGCGAGACCGCTTGGAGACAAAGTGTTTTTCGGCCAGGGCATCATCGCCATGGTACGGGATGGTATGAAAATCAAGATCAAAGGAGGTTCCCGCTCCCAAGGAGACATCGAGCGTGCGCGCCGCCCCATGCCATTGTTCAAGGAGGCGGCGGAGGTGATCTGGATGGACCCTGCAGGAATACTCGGTAAGCGAACTGACTTTGGGCATGGCATTAAGTCCGGCGAAGAGTGCAAGTCCGGGATCAAGCACATCGTCCATGACATGCGAGGGTCGTCGGATTCCCCAGAGTTTGAGTGCGAGCAATGCCCGCACTGCACAGCCTGCGGGGATCATGGTACTTCCGGGCATCTTGCTGTCTTTGAGCAGGCCATCCAGATCCATATGTACCAGATCGCGGGCAAAGAGAAAGAGTCCGCCGAAGTCGGTCGTAAACTGTCGTGTGGATAAGTCGAGCTTCCTGCAATCCGCGGTGGCCGCCCGATGGATGGGCACCGCATCCAGTCGTTCCTTGAGGGTTCGTCGCGGGAGTTTCTTAAACCCGGACTCACGCAAGATCCGACCGACGTTTGATGGACTGGAAGGGAGTTTTTCGTTTTCGAGGATTTCGCAGATATCAACCACCGAGAGATTCAGTTCTTCGCGCAGCTGTAGAATCCGTTGATTCCTCCTGATACGCATGCGCATTGCGGCGGAGGGATCTGGTTTGGGATCGGCACTTGAATCCACGGAGGGGCTGTCCGGCAAGAAACAGTCGAGATGGGGGTTTTTGCGGAACTGGGAGCAGAGGTTGCGAATGGTACCATAGGCGTATCCGAAGCGCTCGGCAATGATTCGCAGGGGGATATTTTCGACGAAGGCGGCACGCAGGATTTCGTAGCGTTTGTGGTGGCGGGAGGTAGGTTTTTGGAAGAGTTCAGCGAGGTCAGTCATTTAGACAATGGCGGTTAGTAATTACAATCACTAAACTAATAATAAAAAGGGAGAAAAGCAACCCCAAAGCATCCAGGGCAACAATCCCCTGAACTGCGGGCTCATATCGGCAAAAGTGATGAAAACTGAGCAGTAAGTTGCTCTTGAAGGCGAGACGGGGGGCTTTCTATACTGTACAAGTAATAGTGATTATAAACACAAGAACAATATTAATAATGAGGTTCTTGTGCCAATTTTGTGAAAATATGATTTTCACTGCGTTCTGGGGGAGAGTTCAAGACCTCCGAGATGGAAGTAAATGGCGGTGGCAAATCGTTCATTATTTCGGAATCCACGGGAGCGTACTTTGACGGTTTTTATGCGGCTGTTGATGCTTTCGGCCGGGCCATTACTAACCTTGAGAATAATCGCATTGATGATTCCCCACAGATGTGTTTTAATGGTTTTGGCGGCTTCCTTCACCGGCTCCAGGCGGCAGCGCATGGCCCAGGAGAGCCACTTTTCCCAGCCCTTGCGGGCCCAGGTGGGATGCACATAATGCCATAGATTCCGGGCCATCTCCTTGATTGCCCATGCCCGGGCAGTTTTCAACGAACTGTTCTTCAACGACTGGAACCGCCTTTTCTGCTTCTTGGACATATTTTCCCGGTTTGTTAGCCAGTCGTACTTACTTCCGGTGAGGGTTGTGTCGCCTTCGGCGCGTAGCGCCTTGTGCTCTTGACGGCGCACTTTGTCCACGGCCTCCCCCAGATACTTTGCCACATGAAACCGGTCAAACGCAATCTTCTTCTCTGCATCTGGAACACACGCGAAGGTGGACGAGATGTAGGCGGGCCACATGTCCATGCTCACGCTCTCAATTCCCGCCAATTGTTCGGAACTGAGACGTTGATACCAGTGCTGGAGCACCTCTTTGGTGCGACCGATCCCCACATACAGGACCTGACCTGACTTCGCATTGGACACGATCGTCACGTATTTGTGCCGCTTGCGAAAGGAGGTCTCATCCACGCAAATGTGCGGAATGATCTCCGTTTGTCTGCGATCAAGTCCACGTTCTACCGCATGCTCCATGATCCGTGAGACCGCTTTCCAGCCCACCCCAAGCTGGCGAGACACCGCCGATACACTCGCCTCACGAAGCCAGCCAATCACCATCTCTTCAAAACCATAGGTGAACCGGGAACTCGGCGAAGCCCAGGGAACCTCCACCGTCCGAACCCCATGCGCAGGACATTTTACCCGCGGGATTCGGGCGATCAGTTCCGTACGATACGTACACGTATCAAGATGACGCCAGGAACGCGCCGTGCGCAAATCATAAAATGGACAAACCTCCTTACACTGCGGACAGGCCAGCGAAGACGTATCCGAGCAGGTTAACATGACCCGTCGTACACGATCTGGATTATCATACTCATCCGATAGAATCTCCCACGGTGAGCCCAGACCTAAACTCCCGCGGACGCCCTCTTGATTCGTTTTCATTGTATGCGTATCTGCTTTGGTTAATCTCCTCGGAATGACGACCAGAAACAAATGGAAAATGATCCCAAATCATGACCGCCTTATTCCCAATTTGCCTAAATTTACAGATTTGATCACAATAATGGGTGAAGACCCAATAATGACAAGTGTAGGGATGGTTTCATAGTTAGTTGAAAAATTGCGGCTGGAATCGTGAATGGCAGGGAGGATTCCCTGATTTTAAAACCATCCCGATTTTCCATGATTTTTTCAGACAATTTTTCACAACTGGCACAGACGCTCCAAGACGCGGGGGACTCTGATGCCCAGTTGCGTCTTACGCTTTTGCATCATTTCAGCGAGCTGATCCAGCAACTGACGTGTCCGCTGGTGGCAGATCCGTCGCAGGCGCAGGAGGACTCTGCTTCCTCGGTTGAGTCAGAGACAGCCGTAAGCGACCAGGCCCCTTCGGTGGTTGCCGAGGAGGCTCCCCTTGTGCTATCGGAGTATGGGGATGCGTTCCCCACGGTACGTCTGGAGGCACTCCAGGTCTTCGATACGCGACGTTTGGATCAAGAGGAGTATGTAGTCTTCTGGCTGGATGCGTTTCGGTTTTGGGGGCGTCCGCTGCTGGTGTGCAAGGCGGCCACACTGGACGGGAGTCGACGGATTCTGGGATTTGCCGAATGCGGTCTTCGGGATTCCCTCCTGCTTGAACAGCTTTTCCGGGATTTTTTGGATCGCGGGTTAGATCTGGCATCGGGCCTGCTTTGTATTACTTCGGAGGCCACGCACCTTTCGCAGGTTTTTCCCGCGCCGATCGCTTCCCGGATCAAATGGCAGCAATGCCAGATGCATACGCGCGAACAAGTGATCAGCTACCTTTCTGAAGCGGACCGTGTGCGGGTCCGGGGGGAGATCACGCGTGCGTTTGCGCTTCCAGATCCGGCGTTGGCACGTGCGGCGCTGCTGCGGATTCATTCCGAGTTGCAGACGCTCAATCGTTCGGCCGCCCAATGGCTGATGCATGACCTTGCTCTGGCGCTGACGCTGCATCACAGTGGGCTTTATGAGCAGTTAAGTCCAAGTTTACGGAGTACGCGCTGTGTGGTGCGTGCAGGCCAACAGCTTTCGCGGCGATTGCGAGGGATCCGTCACTGGCTCCCCCCCGCGTCGCGTCGTGCCCAGTTTGCCCTGCTGTTCCTGGAGATGGAGACCCATCTGCGCCGTTTGGCCCACGCCTCGTATCTTTCCCCCATGCGTTCGGCATTGTTTTCCGAACGCGAACCTGCTTCCAACTGACCATAGATTCCCCATGAATATGCCGCAGCCCCAGGATTTTGATGCGTTGTCGGATCTGCCCCCGAGTGGACTGGAGCATCCGAAGGCGGTCGACTTGCTCAACGACTACGTAGATCATGCGCAGCGTCTGGTTGCGATGGAGTTGATTGAGGCGGAAGTCGAGCAGCTTTGCTGTGCGCGCTATCAACACGATAAAGGCGTGTATGCGCGCTGGGGGGCGAATCCAGGCTCTTCCAGAACGAGAAAGTGAAGATTCAGGTACCCCGGGTCCGCAATACGCAAACGAACAAGGAATGTCCTTTAGAGACCTATCAAAAGCTGCGCAAGCCTACGCAGGCGCAGCAGAATCGTTTGTCGGATGCCATCTATCTTGGTCTGAGTCAGCGGGATTATCAACGGGTGGGACAGATGTATGCCGACAGCTTTGGATTGAGTGCGGCCTCGGTGAGTCGCATCTTTCAGAAGCGCAGTGCCCAGGCGCTGTCGGACTATGAAGACCGCGATCTGTCCTCGCAGACGTATGTGGTGTTGATGCTCGATGGGGTGCAGTTCCGGGGGAATCAGGTCGTGGTCTGTATTGGGGTCACCGAAGACGGCGAGAAGCACACGTTGGGCTTTGCACAGATGGAGACCGAGAATGCCGCGGCCGTGCGCGGCTTGCTGAAGAATTTAGTGGCCCGCGGGTTCCGCTACGATGCCGGGATTTTATGTGTGATCGATGGGGCCAAAGGATTCCAGAAAGCCATTCAGGATGTGTTTGGTGCGCAGGCGAAGATCCAACGTTGTCTCTGGCATAAGCGGAAAAACATCCTGGAAAAGCTGAAAAAAAAAGAGGAACAGGAAGAAATAAAGAAGCAATTCAATGCCGCCCATAATCAGGACACCTATGACAAAGCCAGACAGAAGCTGATGGCGCTATGCAGAGATTGGGACGCGCGGGGAGAGATCCCGGCGGCAAACAGTGTCCGGGAAGGCCTGGAATTACCCTGCACAAACTCGGCGTGGCCACCAAACTTGGCCCTAGTTTGTCCTCCACCAATATCGTGGAAAGCCTCAACAGTTCCTTACGGGCACACTTGGGAAAGATTAAGCGCTGGAACGATTCCGATCAATGCTATCGGTGGTTTGCAATGGCGCTGCGAGAATGCGAAACAAAATTCAAAAAAATCCAGCATGCTGATGAACTCCCGAAGCTCCAGAAAGCACTCTTGAAATGTACAAATAGACAAACTCTTAAGTCCACTTCTAACCGGTTCTAGTTAAATACTTTCAACTAACTTTGAAACTATACCCAAGTGTATCAGAAACAGACACAAATATGCCGAAATATGGTGAATTTCGGCCCACTACCTGCACTTTGCTATCTTGGTTGGGAATTCAGGCTAGTGGGATTTGGGGCCTTCCCAGCGGAAGGATTCTGTGATTGGAATGGTGAGGAGTTGAACGTTCTCAATATTTCCGGTACCCAAAATGGGACTTGTACTCTGTCTCCGAGTAACTTCCCTACTGGGTTGCACGTTACGGCCATGCGGGTTACAACGTACCTACAATCTACTGGCCTCCGGGATTGGACGGGCTGTACGGCGAAGAGCGTTTACACTGGTGCCCCCGACGACCCGTGAAATGGATTCAAGAGATATTGAATGGCTTTGTTACCCACAGATATTATTCCCATTCAGATTATGCTGCAACGGTTGCCAATCTTTTCTGACATCGTCGGTTCGGGATATGAGATTCGTTTCCTTCTGTTTCAATGAATTGGCGGGCGCTGCAAGTGAAAGTCTGTCTCAGACTGATATGCATGTGCAAGTTGTAGCACCTCGGCATCTGCGTAGAGTGGTCCAGAAAAAGTGATGCTGCGGGGTTGACGACGCGCAGAATCCGGCGAATCTTCCAGTACATCAAACCCATTGGGGACGCTCACACATGGATGGCCGGTTAGATTGGTGATGGACAATGTCCCACCTCCAAATGTTGGAGACACAAATACATCCACCTTCTGCATCGCCTCATTCATACGCTGCAAAAGAATTGACCGGCATCTTGAAGCCTGAAGAAACTCAACCGCTGGTACAAAACGGTTCAGCCGAAATTCATGTGGCCATGTACCTTTGCCCTGCCGTACCATCTGGTCTACCCCACCGCTGAGTGTCAATCCATCAAATGCAGCCGCCGCTTCTACGCCAAGTGTCGTCAGCATCGCACCAACTGGCAAATCCTTCGGAAGCGTAACTGGAATGAGATCTATGCCTAATCCACGCAGTACATTCAGGGCTTCCGCATCCGTTTCTTTTCCTGAGTAATCGGATTCGAAAGCCTCCTTCAAATATCCGACTCTCAGAGAATTGACATCGTTTTGCAACGAAAATGTGAACGGTGCCTGAATAGTCGAGGGATCTCGTGTATCTGCTCCCCGAATTGCCTCAAACACCAACGCACAATCAAGCGCAGAGCGTGCCATGGGACCCAACTTATCCATACTCCAGCTGAGCGTCATCGCCCCATGGCGACTCACTAATCCATAGGTGGGGCGATGACCCGTCACTCCGTTTCTGGTCGAAGGAGACACGATGGATCCCAGCGTTTCAGATCCAATTGCAAATCCAACCAGCCCAGCAGCAACTGCGGATCCTGGACCGGCACTTGACCCGCTGGATCCCTGATCAATATTCCATGGGTTCTTTGTCTTACCCCCAAACCATACATCCCCCCAGGCAAGAGCGCCAAGAGATAGCTTCGCAACCAAAACTGCACCGGCAGATTCCAAACGATCTACCACCGCGGCCTTCTCACGCAAAGCCTGATCTTTGAATGGTGTTGCTCCCCAAGTCGTAGGGTAGCCGGGAACACTGAGTAAGTCTTTGGCTCCCCAGGGTACTCCATGCAAGGGGCCACGCCAAATTCCAGCATCCAATTCGACATCCGCCTGTGCGGCCTGCCTATATGCCAGGTCTCCTGTGAGAGTGATGACGGCCTGGAGGACACCGTCGTATTTCTTCAGCCGCTCAATGTACAATGTGGTAAGCTCAACGGAGGAGACGGCTCTTGATTTGAGCAGGTATGCCAACTCTGCCACCTGCATGAACGCTAGGTCTTCCGCTTTGGCTGGGCGCTCTACAGGGCCGGGATCCCATCTCAGACCCTGTCCACCGGGTGCAGACCGTACACCAGACCTACTTGGATCGAATATCAATGCAGGATGCACATCGTTGGGCAGTTCCAATTCACGGATGGAAGCATAATAGTCTACATGCCTCTCAAGATCTTCTACCAACTGTGTTCGCTGCTCCTGGGTAAGCTCAATCCCAGCGATCTCCTCCGCACACGCGATGGTTTCCACGGTAATGGGTCCCTTCTGACGAGAGAGAATGTCAGGGAATGTCGTGCCTACTACCCCGATTGAGGAACATGCTGCAAGAAAATGTCGTCGACTCAAAGACATCTGGATGGACTTTTTAAGATTGATGTTCCCGGTCTATGCGGGTTATCTTATAATTCCGCATTCGAATTGCTCCAAGTGAGCGTTCGTCGTCAAAGGGGGTCCAAAACAGCCCCGCTGCGTCTCCCGTTTTCCATTCCAATGGTTCCAAAAACCCTTCGACATCCACGAATTTGGTTCCCTCTTCAGATTCGAAAATAATCGTAAATCTGTAGCTAACCCTGTATTCGTTTTGATTCTGGAGCATCATAACTACCCCATCATTGATGGCATCTGCCTTGGGATAAAAGATATACAGAAACCGGACTCCTTCATATTCAAGGAGAACTTTCCATGCCTCCTCACCAGCAAATTGCTGAGCTTTGCCAGTATAGACAAACAACATGATTGCAGAGACGGCCGCCGTACGTAGCATGGTCAGGCCCCCGATAGAGCTTGCCGCGCCACCTCAGCAACTCGCTCGGCAGTGAAGCCAAACTGTTCGAAAAGTACCTTGCCAGGTGCCGAGGCACCGAACCGATCCATGCACACCATGTGACTAGCATACCGATCCCAACCAAGCGATACAGCCGCCTCAATGGCAACTCGAATCGGGACGGATTTGGGTAGAACTTTTTCCCTATAGGAGTCGGGTTGCTGAGCAAATAATTCCCAGGATGGCATGCTCACCACGCGGGTAGCGATCCCTTCTGACATCAACATGGACGCAGCAGCAACCGCATATTGCAGTTCGCTTCCGGTTCCAATCAGGATCACCTGGGGTTCTGATTCATTCTCCCCCGTAACAACATAGGCACCTCTGGCGACCTCATCCAACGTTTTAGTCGACGGTGGAACCCCCTGCCGTGTCAGGATCAGAGCAGTCGGACCATCTTCCCGCAGCATTGCCTCACGCCATGCATACCGTGTTTCATTGACATCGGCAGGTCTCAGGACAACTAGATTGGGAATCGCCCTGAGAGACATGACCTGCTCTATACCCTGATGTGTGGGACCATCTTCACCCGTACCAATTGAATCATGCGTAAAAATATAGATGACCGACAATCCCATGAGTGCACTGAGGCGCAGAGACGGGCGCAAGTAATCACTGAATACTAGAAACGTTGCACAATACGGCCGTAGGCCACCATGCAATGCCAAACCGTTACTGATCGCCGCCATCGCATGTTCACGGACCCCATAGTACAGGTAGCTCCCCGACTGCTCATTCCGCGTGAGAACGTTTTGCACCTTTCCTTTCGTCTTGTTTGAGCCTGTAAGATCAGCGGATCCTCCAATAAGGCCTGGCACGTTTTCAAGAAGCGTCTCCAATACCTTCCCACTTGCAGCTCTTGTAGCCATCGCCTGTTCTACATTGATCTTTTCGGCTTCATCAAACCAACCAGCTGGCAATTCATTTGCCTGCAGGGCATCAAATTCAGCTAAATCTGTGGGATACAAGTTCTCATATGCGGATCGATGCAAACCCCACTCATTTTCCTGTTCAATCCCCGATGCGGTGCAATCCATCGCAGCTTTCACATCCGCTGGCACATAAAATTGTGACTTCGTTTGCCAACCTTGGGCCTGCTTTGTGAGCGTTACTTCATCGGGACCAAGTGGTGCTCCATGTGCAGCCGCTGTCCCCCCTTTGTTTGGGCTTCCATGCCCAATCGTTGTGCGAACACAAATCAGCGATGGCTGACTCGTGTACCCTCGGGCTTCATGGAGAGCCTCTCGAATTGCCTGCGTGTCTGCACCATCCACATCCCGAACGACCTGCCACCCGTAGGCTGCAAACCGGTCCTGTACACTTTCAGAAGACGATAAATCCAGTCCACCATCAATCGTAACTCGGTTATCATCCCACAGATAGATCAATTTCCCCAAGCCAAGATGGCCCGCCAAGGATGCTGCCTCATGAGAAATTCCCTCCATTAAGTCGCCGTCTGAGACAATCCCGTAGGTGTAATGATCTATAATTTTTCCTTCTTCCTGATTAAAGCGTGCAGCAAGATGTGCCTCTGCGATTGCCATACCCACTCCATTCCCGAACCCTTGACCCAAGGGACCAGTCGTTGTCTCAACTCCTGGCGTTATGCCGTATTCGGGATGGCCTGGGGTTTTGCTCCCCCATTGCCGGAAATCCTTGATCTCTTCCAGCGGAAGATCATAGCCCGTTAAATGCAACAACGCATAGAGAAGCATGGACCCATGTCCAGCAGACAGAACAAAGCGATCCCGGTTAAACCAGTCCGGATTCGCAGGACTATGCCGCATAAACTCGGTCCATAGCACGTAAGCCATGGGAGCGGCACCCATGGGCATTCCCGGATGCCCACTCTTGGCACATTCGACTGCATCGACCGCCAACATCCGTATTGTATCAATACAGAGAGATTCGAGTTCTTTCGATATCATCAGCACTATAATTGAAGTTTCGCCTGCTCAACGAAGAACTCGAGGCAGTCTAAGCTGCGACTCGAGCTATTGATACGACGACCATTAATAATGACTACAGGAACCCCCGTGAACCCCATTCCCTCGAAAAATCGACGGGTCTGAACCGTTCTAGATGCAAATTCCCGCCTGCTCAATGCCCTGCGAAAAGCTCCTTCATCCAAGCTAAGATCGTCAGCAAACTCTGCTAAGCGATCAACAGACAAACCGGTTGCCGGGGATTGATGCTGAAATACCAAATCCAGCATTTCTTCAAATACCCCATGATCATTCGCGAAGTAAAGAGCTGCAATCTCATCCATCGAATGGGTTGGTCCTCCCACGATCGGAACTGGCTTGAAGATCACACGAACAGAGTCAGGATGAGCTTCCGCCAGAGCTTTTATATTTGGGTGTACGGCCTTACAATGATTACAATTTGGATCAAGGAACTCCATGACGATCACAGGAGCATTCTCCGGGCCAAAGAAAGGGTCATAGTCCATGATAATCTGCTCTAGATTATCAAAGGTCGGAGAATCCGGGGCGTACATACATAATGTCGGACCTGTATCTGTTTCATTCAAAGTGGTGGACGAAGCAGATGCTTCATTTTCAGGCACATTGTAGTAGTCCCACGCAAGAAGTGCCAGCAGTACCAGAGCTGCAATACCGTGAAATCTAGGCTCGTTCTTTGGAGCTTTACGCAGATCGTTCGTGGTGGATTTTTTTAGAAACGAATAGAATGTGACGCCTGCAATCAAGGTCACAATTGAGAATGAATAGAGACAGAGCTGACACCATCCATCAATGGCAGTTGCCTGCAGGAGCGTCAAAAATAACGAGTAACCCCAGCCGACCCCAACAATGACCGCCCGACCTATGATGAGCCGGCTCCCCAACCCACTAATATTTCTTGAGATTAAGACGCTGCCGACTGCGATGGCCATATAAAACAAAAATCCCCACCATGCACTTGGGATTCCCAATGGAGCAGGGTCACTGGCAATGACACCGATACAATCCGATCCAATGCTACAAAGTGGATCTGCACCGGCAGTACCTCCCTCGCTATACCAGAGCGCGATATGAAGCGTTAGACCAACACCTGCGAGTGCCAGCACGTAAAGGAGTCGTTCAAGATTCTCACGATATGTAAAAAAAGCCATAGCTTCTGTTTTTGATTCTCCCAAAACTAATGAATTCTATCCGGTCAATCTATCAAATATGGACATAGTACCATGCAGAAATCCATCCCGCCAAATTATATGGCATTGAATTACCGGATCATGCGTATAAGCAAGTATGACACGTCATGAATTTCACTCAGTGGTTGAACGGGAGCATGCAAAAGGGCTTGAGTGCTTTGTTGTTCCGGTCAACCGTCGCTTAAGTGCCGATTTGCTTACCCCAGTCAGTGCCCTTCTGGCACTGCGACAGCATAGTCATCATGCATTCCTACTCGAAAGTGTCGAAGGAGGCGAAAATATGGCCCGCTATTCTTTCCTGGGCCGCAACCCTTACCGGATTGTACGATCTGTGGGAAGAAAAGTCACAGTCGAACAGGTTCGAACACAAGAGACCGTAACGGCTCCTGAGGCGAATGTGTTTGATGTCCTTCATCGCTTCATGGATGAATTTGTAGAGGTCAAGTTATCTGGATTGCCCCGGTTTCGTTGTGGAGCAGTTGGTTATCTGGGCTATGATAATGTACGTCTCATTGAGCATTTGCCGAACCCGCCAACGGATGATGTGAAGCTCCCAGACGCAATCTGGTGTTTCTACGATACCTTGGCCGTCTTTGATCGTGTAAAGCACCAGATCGTCCTGATCGCGAATGTGTTTATCACACCTGACTCGGATCTGGATGATGGGTACACCCAGGCTACGGAACGAATCCATGACCTAGAACGTGATCTCCAATCTCCATTTCACAGTCCGGACCCAGTCAAGCTCGGCTCCGAACAGCTAACCTCGAATTTTGCGCGTGAGGACTTTGAGGCTGTCGTTACAGAAGCAAAGAAACGAATTTATGAAGGGGATATTTTTCAGGTGGTGCTCTCCCAACGATTCTCTCTCTCATTCGAGGGTGATCCGTTCAATCTGTACCGCGCCCTTCGCCAAATCAATCCTTCTCCCTACCTTTTCTACCTCGATCTGGATGAGGTATCGCTCATTGGCAGTTCTCCTGAAGTTCTTGTGCGTGTTGAAGACAGACGTGCCGAGTTACTCCCCATTGCGGGAACCCGACCACGGGGCAAGACGCCTGAAGAAGATGAACAACTTGCGCAGGATCTTCTCCTAGATGCAAAAGAACGGGCCGAACATCTGATGCTGGTTGACCTTGGACGAAATGATCTCGGACGAATCAGCAAACTGGGTAGCGTAACCGTTGACCGCTACGCCTACGTTGAGCGTTATTCTCACGTCATGCATATTGTAAGTGCGGTTTCAGGGATTTTACGTGATGACATGACGACCATAGATGTTCTCCAGGCTTGCTTTCCGGCCGGGACAGTCAGCGGAGCACCCAAAGTGAGAGCTATGGAGATTATTGATGAGCTTGAGCCAACGCGGCGGGGAATTTATGCGGGCGCGGTGGGATATATTGACTTTTCTGGAAATATGGATATGTGTATTGCCATTCGAACGATGGTCGTTCAAGAGGATCATGTATTCATTCAGGCAGGTGCAGGCATTGTTGCAGACAGCATGCCGGCACTTGAATATGAAGAAACAAAAAATAAGGCCCGGGCGCTCCGGCAGGCACTGTTAATTGCAGCGCAGGGACTCTTGTAATCTTTAGCTAGTGATTCATGACCGTCAAGAAAATCAAATCTGCTTTACTCAGGAAAGGCTGGGCAGGAAAGACTATCAGCCGTAAAGAAACCGCAGAGAAGCTCAATCCATTGATTGAAGTACATGTGAAACTGAAACTTTCATATGCCAACCTTCTCCCCCTACTTGCGTCAGATTCTGAACGACAGGAACTGGAGTTCCTTTTGAAGACGCTTCGACTTGATGTTGGTAAGCTCAAGGAGCTTGTATTCAGCTGCGGTGAAACCGCCTTTAACGGCACTTCATTGGAACCGGAATCATTCAAACTGACCGGCGATGATCCACTTTCATACTTACGGGAATGTGAGCATATATTCCGAGAACAATTAGATGCGGAGCACCCTGTTCAACATCAAATTCGTACGGAGGCGGTGCTGGCTCGTCTGCGCAAGAATAGCGATACCCGACTTTCCTTTATCCGAAAATGCGTCAACCGTGCACTGACAACCGCGTAAAGCCTCCGATGGTACCGTACCCCTTCAAATCAGACAAAACTGTCGTCGTATCTGGAATTCAGTCTTCCGGTGCATTGCATCTGGGGAACTACTTCGGTGCACTGCGACAACATATCTCACTCCATAAAAAACACCCTTCCTATTACTTCATCGTAAATTATCATGCGATGACAACGGTTCGTGCCCCTGATGCTCTATGGGCACATACCCTGGACGCAGCAGTCACTTATTTGGCACTCGGGTTTGATCCCTCCAAAGGCAACCTTTTCGTTCAGAGTGATGTGCCACTTCTCAACGAACTGACTTGGATTTTCTTCTGCCTCACCCCTGTCTCACAGTTGGAAAAAGCAACCTCGTACAAGGATAAAATTGCGCAGGGGCTTTCAGCGAACTGTGGCCTGTTTAATTATCCAATTCTGCAGGCCTCCGATATCCTCATCTACGGGGGAACCTTGGTCCCTGTGGGAGCAGACCAGAAGCAACATATTGAAATTGCACGGGATACTGCCCAACGATTTAATCGTACATGGTCTCCTGACCAACCAATGTTTCCAGTACCTGATGCACACATTATGAAAAACGTTGCGATCGTTCCTGGAATTGATGGACGCAAGATGTCGAAAAGCTACGACAATACAATCGGGATTTTTGAGGAGGGCAAAACGTTGACTAGTCGTATTAAGCGTATTGTAACCGACTCCACTCCACTCAAAGATCCCAAAGACCCCGACCAGGATAATGTGTTTGCCCTGATCCGACTGTTTGCGTCTGAAGAGCAGCAGGCGGAAATCAGAGAAGCCTATCAGCGCGGAGGATATGGCTATGGGCATGCCAAGAGCGTACTGATACAGTTGATTACCGAATACTTTGCACCGGCGCGTGAAAAAAGAAGAGAACTGCTCAAAGATCCTGACTATGTTCGGGATGTACTTCACCAGGGAGGCATCAATGCACGCAAACGGGCAGAAGCGTGTATGGATAAGGTTCGAGAACTTACGGGCCTAATGACTACGTACAGGGTTTGATTCTAGTTATCGACAATTACGATTCCTTTACCTATAATCTGGTACAACTCATTGGCTGTACTACAGGGGAGATTCGTGTTGAGCGTAATGATGTGCTAACCCCCAAAGAAATTAGTGTCATGTCTCCCGATGGGATCGTGATCTCTCCTGGGCCAGGCCGTCCGGTAGATGCAGGCATCTGCAACGAGGTTGTGGCTGAACTCGGACCTACAATCCCGATACTGGGAATTTGTCTCGGGCATCAGGTTATTGGAGAGGTCTACGGAGCGGAAGTGACATATGCCCCAACTCTGATGCATGGAAAAACCAGTACGGTCTGCCATCATGGGAATCAACTCTTTAAGGGGATTCCTCCACAATTTGAAGCGACACGATATCATTCTCTCGTATTGCATCCTCAATCAATTCCAGACTGCCTTGTGGTCACCGCTGCAACTGCTGATGGGGTCATCATGGGGGTACAACATATCACCCACCTCGTCGAAGGAGTGCAATTCCACCCGGAAAGTGTTATGACTCGTGATGGCCCCACACTAATTAACAACTGGCTTGCACGTCTCGGGCTTCAACCATGACAGAATATTTACAGATTCTCGCACAAGGAAAATCCCTTTCAGCAGAACAGGCTGCGGATGCAATGCACCAGATCATGCAAGGGAAAGCAGATCCCATTCAGATTGCCGGCTTACTGATGGGCATGCGGTCTCGGGGAGAATCGATTGAAGAGTTGACGGCATTTGTTCGTGTCATGCGAACCTATTTTGTCTCTGTCGCATGTGAGGATCCACATGCAATTGATGTATGCGGAACGGGAGGAGATGGCACGCATACATTCAATATCTCTACTGCAGCAGCAATTGTGTGTGCAGGTGCGGGCGTGACCGTCGCCAAACACGGTAATCGGAGTGTGTCCTCCAAGTCCGGTAGTGCCGATGTACTTGAAGCATTGGGAGTGAATGTGAGTCTCAACGCTGATGAAGTTGCCTCCTGCCTCAAAGAGGTTGGGATCGGGTTTATCTTTGCTCGACACTATCATCCGGCAATGCGTCATGTGATGCCGGTTCGAACAACCCTGCGCGCACGCACTGCCTTCAATATACTGGGACCACTTTGTAACCCAGCAAACGTGAAACGACAAGTAATTGGAGCCTTTGATTTGGAGACAGCACAGGTCATCGCCGCAATCATGCACGAATTGGGCGCTGAACATATTGTTACGCTTCATTCTGAAGACGGGCTTGATGAAGCTTCTATCTCTGCCCCTACAGTGCTCATTGAGCAGCGCCGTATGGATCAGGAACCCAAGAAAACTCGTATTGAACCTGAATCCTACGACCTCAAAAGAGCGGATCTCTCTGGTCTTACAGGAGGAGATGCCGGGGAGAATGCTACAATGATTCGCTCCGTCCTGCAGGGGGATCCAGGACCGTGCCGGGATGTCGTGATTCTCAATAGTGCACTCGGGTTATGGGTGTCGGGCCGCTATGCGAATATGGAGGATTGTGTTGAGGCTGCACGAACAAGTATTGATTCGGGAGCAGCTCAGGAACGCCTTCAAATGCTCTGCGCAATCAGCAACTGATATGACAGTTCTTGATCGTATTGTCACGGATGTTCGGACGCAATTGAACGCTCATAAACAACTGGTTCCGGTGCATGAACTAGAATCTTCTATTCATGCCTCTGCACCGGCCAAAGATTTTCAGGCCGCGCTGCAAGCTCCCAGGCTCTCCATCATAGCGGAGATCAAACAGCGCTCTCCCTCGAAAGGTCTTCTGAGACGATCATTTGATGTACCTTTTCTTGCTCAACAATATTCGAGTGCAGATGCGATCAGTGTCTTGACAGAAGAAGATCATTTTGGCGGATCGCTTTCGCATCTCAGCATGGTGGCTAAGCATACGCACCTTCCCGTTTTGCGGAAAGATTTTATCATTGATCCCTATCAATTATATGAAGCCCGAGCTGCCGGCGCGGATGCGGTACTTTTGATCGCAGCCATCCTCGACCGATCCCTGCTCCGTGACTTGCTCAGCCTTGCAGCTGAACTATGTCTGGATTGTCTTGTCGAGGTCTACGATCCAATTGAGTTGGACAAAATTGATTTCACGCAAGTCTCCATTCTCGGGGTCAACAACAGAAACCTGCATACGTTTGAGGTAGATATTGAACACTCTCTCCGGGTTTTTGGGCTGGTGGATACGGACCTTGTCAAAGTTTCGGAAAGTGGACTTCGATCGGCAAGCGATTTGGCCTACTTGCACCAAAAAAATGTTGATGCTGTCTTAATCGGCGAGACCTTCATGCGTGCAGATGCTCCCGGAACTGCCCTGCAATTGCTTCGGGAGGAAACGGAAACCATCCTCAAATCGAATAAGATTGAATGTCGTGCAGGGTAAAGATCTGTGGTATAACCACGCTGGCAGATGCACGATTTTGTGCCGGGGCCGGAGCTGACTATCTGGGATTCATTCAGCATCTTCCCAGCCCACGATATATTACACCAGAGGAGGCAAAAGAGATCAAGGAGTGGATCTATGGCCCCCAAACAGTTGGTGTATTCGTGAATGTGGATGCAGAAACAGTCAATCGAAGCTGTGAAACTGCAGGGTTTGATCTCATCCAATTACATGGCGATGAGTCTCCGGCTTACTGCAGACGTATGACACGCCCGGTCATTAAAGCATTTCCTGTCCGGCCCAATGATACCGTCCGTTCACTCGCAAGAATCCTAGCTGCCTATGAAGATTGTGTAGAGACCTTCTTGCTGGATACCTGGCATCCTGATTTGTCCGGTGGAACAGGAAGGGCTTTTGATTGGAGTGTTGCGAAAGGTCTAGCATCCGATTTTCCCATTATCTTAGCAGGTGGTCTAAACGCAGATAATGTTCAAGATGCCATGGAAACTGTATCTCCATGGGGTATGGATGTGTCCAGTGGGCTTGAGGATGCCCCAGGGCGTAAGAGCTTTGATTTGGTAACCAAATTCTTTGACCTAATCTCGGAGAATGACCCCGACCTATAACGCACCGAATGAGAGCGGACGCTTCGGGCCGTATGGGGGAGCGTTCGTTCCCGAGATCCTGATTCCCGAATTGCAGGCCGTCCAGGCGGCCTTTGAGCAGTCCTGGCCTGATCCAAAATTTCAGGATCAGTACCTGCACCTCTTGAAAACTTATGTCGGGCGCCCCACTCCCCTAACCCTTGCCGAACGGCTAAGTAGTGAACTCGGCGCAGGACAAATCTTCCTGAAACGTGAAGATCTATGCCATACCGGCGCCCATAAGATTAATAATACCATTGGGCAGATCTTACTTGCCCGCCGAATGGGAAAAACACGCATCATCGCGGAGACGGGTGCAGGGCAACACGGTGTCGCCACTGCTACGGTTGCCGCCCGATTTGGACTCCAATGCGTCGTCTATATGGGGGCCGAAGACATGAAACGTCAGGCCCTGAACGTAGCTCGCATGCAACTGTTAGGAGCGGAAGTCCGCTCGGCAACGAGCGGGAGTCAAACCCTCAAGGATGCTACGAATGAAGCGATCCGTGACTGGGTATCGAATCCGTCAGACACCTTCTACATCATCGGATCAGTCGTTGGACCACATCCGTATCCAATGATGGTACGAACATTTCATAATGTCATCGGAGAAGAGCTTCAGCGTCAATTAATGGAAATGACCGGCAGGAATACCCCCGATGTGTTGGTGGCCTGCGTTGGAGGAGGTTCAAATGCCATTGGGATGTTTTATCCATTCATTGATCATCCTGAAGTGCAGATGTTTGGTGTGGAGGCGGCAGGAGAAGGGCTTGACGGAAAACATGCCGCTACACTTTCACGAGGCACTGTCGGAGTGCTTCATGGGGCGATGAGTTACCTTTTGCAGGATCAAGATGGACAGATCTCACTCGCGCATTCGATTTCTGCAGGTCTGGATTATCCAGGCGTCGGACCAGAGCATTCGTGGTTGATGGACCTTGGTCGGGTGACCTACCTTGCCGAGACAGATGAAGCTGCCCTGAGGGGTGTTGCCCTCTTATCAAAAACGGAAGGAATCATTCCAGCCCTCGAAACTGCACATGCCATTGCAGCACTTGAAAAAATTGTGCCCGAGGTTGCATCCGATTCAATCATTGTGGTGAACTGCTCTGGGCGCGGGGACAAGGATATGCAAACCATCATGGATCATCTATGAGTTCCCGGTTGCCGTCCACACTGCGCTCGCTCAAATCAAAGGGCGAGAAAGCCATGGGAATCTTTCTGACGAGCGGATTCCCCGACCCTTCGGTAACCAACCTGCTTTTGGATGCGGTTGACCAAGGGGGCGCTGACTTCATCGAATTGGGGATGCCCCACAGTGACCCCCTTGCGGAGGGCCTGCCGATCCAGCATTCCAGCACCTGTGCGTTGCAGGCCGGAGTCACCATGCAGAATACACTTGAAGCCGTCACCGCTTTCAGAAAACGCAGTGATACCCCACTCTTGCTGATGGGCTACATCAACCCAATCCTCTGCTTTGGCGTGAAGGAGTTTTGTAAGCAGGCTGCCAGTGCAGGTGCAGATGGGTTAATTATTCCTGACTTGCCTCCACAGGAGTCGTTCCTGCTCCGCGAACAGGCACAAAAAAATGGCTTGAACACTGTGTTCCTGGTTGCACCGAACACCCCAACCGAGCGCATGGAGGAGATTGATCGCATGTCTGATGGATTTGTCTACTGCGTATCAATTACGGGATTAACCGGAACAGGGATTACCGATCGAATGGATGCGATCACCACCTATCTCAAACATGCGCGTCAAATCATCACCAAGAACCCCCTCCTTGTAGGTTTTGGGATTCAGACACAGGAAGATGCACACCGGCTGTCAAAACATACGGATGGATTTATCGTTGGGTCTGCCGTGATCAAAGAGATTGAGCGTCTTTGGGCACGCCCCAACCTCTCGTTAACGGAACGAAGCCAGCTTCTGGAACGGTTTGTGCGCTCACTCAAATAACTTAAAGACAACTAATCATCATGCGACATACCATCCTCATATTCGCTGTGCTGCTGTCTTCAATAGGCTGTGGTGACGGAGGATTTCTTGGAAGTGATTTCCGGCCCGATGCCACTGGCCTTGAGGGCCAGATTACCGTTGTGATTGATTCCTCTCTGTGGAATGGATCAGTTGGAGAAGCACTACTGAATCATGTGGGAGGTGCGATTGAAACACTCCCGGCCGTGGAACCAGAATTCGACCTGGAACCGGTCAGACTATCTTCCCAGAATGCCTTAGATATGGCCCAGGATCGGAAGAACGTGCTCTTCGTGGGTTTGATTTCTGATTCAACTGCCGAACAGAATATTCCAGAGAATGAATATCTGAGCACTCTGTTCAGCAATGACTCTCTACGGCAGATGATTATGGCAGGATCCCCTGCCCTAGTCGCCAGACCAAATCATTGGCGCAGAAACCAGCTGGTCTACTATCTGGCGGCAGCCTCCTCCAGTGACCTGATTGCATCCATTGAACAACATTCAGGTCAGCTCAGGTATCACTTTAATGAGATAGCAAGACAGCGTCTGCATCGTGACATGTTCGATATCGGTCGACAGCATGATTTAGAACAAAGGCTGATGAATCGGCATCAATTTGCTGTCCATGGACAACATGATTATTTCATCGCCATTGATACCACACAATTTGTATGGCTTCGCCGCTCACTCACCGATACATGGAGAAGTATGTTCGTGTATTATGAAGAAAATGGAGATCCCTCGAAGCTGAATGAAGCCTGGATTGTCCAAGCCCGGGACGCACTGACCCAGCGCTATATTGGTGGGACAGCGGGGGGATGGATCGAGGTCGATCGTCGTCGTCCAATGACCTCTGCACAAGTCAACTTCAAAGGGCGTTACGCTATTGAGTTTCGAGGACTTTGGCACATGGTCGGGGAAGAGAATGGTCGTAAATTCCCCTTTGGAATGGGCGGCCCCTTCGTAACCTATGCCTTTTATGATGAACCCAGCCGGCGACTTTATCTAATTGATGGAATGGTGTTCGCACCCAATTTTTCCAAGCGTGAATTCATGCGGCAGATGGAAGTCATTGCTTATACATTCCGCACCCTTGAAGAGGAAGAAAGTGAGAGTATATAGCCGATGCCTCGCAGCAACGCTCGCTCTGTGTACTGCAGCTTGTTCTCCCGCGCCGGAGGAGCTTGGAACGACACGCGCCGACAGCCTGATGATTGAAATTATGGTGGATATACACCTGATCAACGCGCGTGCTGAATTAGGCTATGGAGTAGATGAACTGTCACTGGATACGATCATTACCCGACACGGTCTTTCCAGGAAAGAATATGATGACCAAATCACATTCTATACCGAACATCCCGACACGTATTTGGCAGTCTTGAACAAGGTGATGGAGCGTATTGGGCAGGATGCTAGGGTGGTCTCTGATTATTAGCACGAATACGATCCCTCATGGAGATCCCACATGTAGCTGTCATCATCGTCTCGTATAATGGGCTCCCAATTCTACAGCAATGCCTTCCAACAGTCGCACGAACAAAGTGGGACAACCTGCAGATTGTATTTGTAGATAATCACTCTTCCGACGATTCTGTCGACTGGGTAAGAGAGCATTTCCCTGACATTCAAATTCTTTCCAACCCGGATAACTGGCTGTTCAGCCGTGCAAATAATGAAGCAATCCGTCAAATTAAGTGCGATTATGTCGTCCTTTTGAATAATGATGTTGCCGTTTCTGATGATTGGCTGGAACCTTTGATAAAGCATGCAGAAAGCTCTTCCCGTATTGCGGCGCTTCAGCCAAAAATTTTACAGTTTCACCGCAGGAGTCATTTTGAATATGCGGGGGCCAGTGGAGGATTTCTCGATCGGCTTGGATACCCACTGGCACGTGGCCGTATTTTTGAGCATACCGAAAAGGATATGGGGCAGTATGACACACCGGTAAATATTGACTGGGCAAGTGGTGCCGCCATGCTGCTACGACGCAGCGCACTGGATGAAGTGGGACTCCTCGACGAGTTTTTTGAACTCCACATGGAAGAAATTGACCTCTGTTGGCGACTTCGTAGAGCAGGATATGAAATTGGAGTAGTCCCCGAAAGTAAAGTATTCCATATCGGTGGTGCTACATTACCAAGGACAAGTCACCGCAAGCTCTACTACAATATTCGCAACAGCATCCTCATGCTGTACAAAAACCTTCCCCCTGCACAATTCAGAGCAGTATTTTTTCAGAGAATTATTCTCGACTATCCGATTGGACTTGTCTGGCTCCTGACAGGAAAATGGAGGCAATCATTGGCAATCCTCCGAGGCTATCTTGATGCACACAAAATGAAGCATCATTATTCCCCACCGACCAATACAGCTGCACTCCCTTCTTACCGGGGACGGATTCTCCTGGATTATCTGCTCATGAGGCGTCGTCACTTCTCTGATCTGCCTGCAGCAAAATTTGAAGGTCACCTCTTCGGGTGAATTGCTCAACCACGTAAGCGATCTGCCTGACTCAACAGCTTAAGGTTGCGAGTCAATACACGTACAGATATGGAGAGAAAGATATACCCCAGCATTGGCGAAAACCGGGATGCGATGAATCCCCAAAGCTGTCCCTCGTCATCAGACGATGCAGCAAATGTGCCAGTACTCCACAACGAGTAATAATAGAGAATCAAAAGCAAAACAATAGCCATCCGTACGGTTTTGAGAACGCTGACCTGCTTCTCCGGCCTTCCATAAAGCAACAGGCTACCTAGAAGTACCGGAGCCATCAAAATCAGACCGATTCTGACAAACTGAACTGTACCATCAAAAGATGGGACTGCGCTGAAAAATAAGAATGAAAAGGCCAATGCAGATAGAACTAGAAAAACAGTGTGGGTCCGTCCCATAAGATTATAAAAGATTTGATTGTACAGTAGGGCCTATCGCAAAACTACCTGCCGAAATTGAGGGCCGAGTAACCCAGTGAAGGGCCTGAACTGTGATAGCTGTCTTGGACTTCGCGTGTGATTGCAGGTGTTCTACTATCTACCCAAAATGTGGCCTATCTGTTTCCAATCGGGTTCCCCCGTGACGGTTCGTATCTATCAATAAAGTGGGCTAGGCATTTTCGGTAATCAATCGCACGATCCGATCCGTCATCACCTCGGTAGATGCTGTACCGCCAACATCCGGAGTTAAACTCGTTCCTTCCTCGTAGGCACACCATACTGCCCGTTCGATTCGCATTGCAGCCTCAACCTCTCCTATATGATGCAATAGAAGAGCAGACGAGCGAATTAGTGCCGTGGGATTCGCTTTGGATTGCCCTGCAATATCAGGAGCACTCCCATGAACCGCCTCGAATACGGCTGCATCATCTCCAATATTTGCGCCTGGAACGATACCTAAACCACCTACAAGTCCTGCACACAGATCACTTAGGATATCTCCAAATAGGTTCGTTGTCACAATGCAGTCGAATGCGACGGGTTGTATGACCAATTGCATTGCCATATTATCTACGATAAAATGGTCGAACTGAACACTTGGATATTCTTGGGCGATTCTACGGGCTTCCTCCAAGAAAAGACCGGTTGAGAGCTTCAGAACATTTGCCTTGTGCACTGCCGTCAGTCGCTTGCGTTGGTTTGCTACAACCCACTCGAATGCATAGTGAAGGATCCGCTGTGAACCCCTACGTGTAATTCGAGCGATAGAATCTGCAATTTCCAGACGCTCGTCATAGCTCTCAATCCCCGAATATAACCCTTCCGTATTCTCCCGGAAGATAACCAGATCAACACTTGGAAACGGGGTTTTAATGCCAGGTAACCGCTGGCAAGGACGCAGATTTACGAACAGATCTAGTTTCTGGCGGAGCGAAACATTCACGCTCCGAAACCCCCTACCAACAGGGGTCGTGACCGGTCCCTTCAAGGCAAGACGATTTCTCCGTATTGAGTTAAGCACATCATCGGGCAAAGGATTTCCCCGTTTTTCAATCCCCGCATACCCCACTTCCTCGAACCGCTCCCAGCGTATATCCACTCCAGTTGCAGCAACAACTTTACAGGTAGCTTCCGTGACTTCAGGGCCAATTCCATCTCCAGGTACCAAGGTAATCGTATACATGCCAAAATTAGCGCTGTTGACCAGATACTCCCTAGGCTATAAAGAAAAAGGGTAGCAGCGCACACTCGCACCACTACCCAAGCAAAATCCAAATCAGCTTCATACCCGGCTTGCAGGTACGGATACCTTGAGTCTACTCAAATATTCGATATATCTCGCCTGGACGAATAACTGATTCGAAGAGTTCCTGCCTTTCGGAGCTCTCCCTGAACATCGGTTACAACACCCATCTCCGATTCTTCATCAACCCTGAGTGATACAATCAATCTCGGCTGTTCACTCAGCTTCCGATACATGATTGATCGAACATTGGTCAGGTCTTCAATGACGGCATCATCAATTTGCACCTTTGTATCACCAACCCTATTTCCGGGTAGCTTCTCTGGACCCATCCATACGTACGATACATAACGCTTTTGTTCAATCTTTGTCAATGCTTCCGCTTGCGGCAGAATCGTTCGAACCTGAACTTCCTGCTCCCGCAACACGGTTGTTACCATGAAAAAGATTAAGAGCATAAAGATGATATCCGGCAGTGATGCCGTAGAAATCTCGGGCTTAGCCTTAGATTTTTTTGTAAAATGAGCAGCCATAATACTTCTTCCGATTCAGTTTCCGGGATCCGGTTCGGCCAACGAAACTTGCGCCGGCCACTTCTCCCGAATTTCGTTTTCTTCACCAGCTTCCAATTCAGACCGATATTCAACATAGTTGGCATGACCCATTGACCGAGCTTCAATATCCCAAATCTCGAAATACGCCATCCAGACCTCATCAAGCGTCTGGATGTAAAGGTTGTACGGGGTCAAGCGGTCCGTTTTTATGGATACAACCGCCTTGGACGGAGAATCCGAATAGCGTGCGTCCGCGCCATTATTTTGAACATGGGTCAAAACCTCGTTGCGAATTTGTGCTACAGACGAGGGTAAATCCTCAAGGAGAACCTGTCCCTGGGCATTAATCAAAATCTTGAGCATGTTGCGATCACTGACCGGAGGTGGTGGAGTCGTTTCATCCGGTTCCGGCGGCAGCGTCATACCAATCCCGGTATCTACATCAATCGTAGTTGTAACCAGGAAGAAGATGAGAAGCAAAAAGGCGATATCCGCCATTGAAGATGTGGGAATCTCAGCACCCTGTCGCTTCTTTTTCTTGGCAAGTATACCCATGAGGATAAAAGTCTAGTAGGTCAGGAAACAAGGTTCTTAACGCCTGACACCAGAAGTGCAAGAAGTGTCAGTATAAGGGATATGATAATCGTCATAATGCCCGCATCGGTCCAAGTCGGCAATGCAAGTCCAAGAATCAGGAATAATACCGGCGGAACTGCTACGAATGCAATCGAGAGCATCTTTATCTTGCCAAACATAAGACTGCGGATTCCAGATGCCAGCATGGCCAACAAGCCAAGGCCGATCAGTGCAAAAACGATATAGAGGGCAACGTTGAGCATAAAATCTTGGTTTTTGGGGTATGAAACCCCGATTAACAGACTGCCCCTTAGGAGGACTCCCTCATGACAAGAGAATCAATCAACTCAATTGAGGCTTCTTCCATCTCTACAACGATTCTATCAATTTTAGATACCGCGTAATTATAGAAGAACTGTAGAATGATTGCAACAATCAAACCGAATACGGTAGTCAAAAGTGCAATCTTGATGCCCCGGGCCACTAAACTTGGAGAAATATCGCCTGCCGCTTCAATCGCATCAAACGCAGCAACCATCCCAATAACCGTACCAAGGAACCCAAACATCGGGGCCAATGCAATAAAGAGTGACAACCATACAAGACCACGCTCCAGGAAGCTCATCTCAATTGAGCCGTAGGCAACAACAGCTTTTTCCACAGATTCAATCCCCTCATCTGAGCGCATCAAGCCGGCTTGAAAAACTGCAGCGACCGGTCCGCGTGTTGCTGCACATACCTCCTCAGCAGCGGATACCCCACCCTCCTGGAGAGCCTCCTTGACGCTGACGATAAATTTGCGCGTATTCACATCAGCAAGAATCAACTGAATCACACGTTCAAATGCTATAGCAAGACCGATGATCAGAATAATCAGAACAGGCCACATGAACTCGCCTCCCTGATTGAAATAATTTACCAGTACATTTATCATGCCCTCTTCTGCAGCAGCTGCATCTTGAACTGACATGATATTCCCGAAAAGCTTCATGGACTAGTCCTCCAGAAAATTGATTAGAATTTTAAGTGTTGAATGTCAAGCGACCCCCAATATACTACCTATTCAACAATCCTGCCAAACAGTTACTTCAATCAGGTAGGTCAAGGATTCGGCTAAAGTTAACGTTTTAAATGGAAAATGCAATGGAATATGCACATTATTGCTGAGCTATATTTTTTGCTTCGGACCAAAGCTTCAGAGCCTCCTGCAAGGTACGGTCTTCTGGGTGCATGATTGGATAGAATGCTTCAAGATCAAAAAGACGTACTGCCAGTCTAGCCTTTATCCGTGCCTCAAGATAAGGCCTATCTGCTTCTATCTCAGCGTGTTCAAACGCATCTACCCCTGTACCGATCTGTATTCCTCTGACGCGTGCATAATCTAGGAAGCCCTGATATTCGGTCTCTGGAATTTTAAATGACTCAAGAAAATCATCCCGCTGATCTCCCCAGCGGGCAGCCAATGCCTCTCCTTCACGGTCATACCACATTCGGGCGTACGTATTCGCAACGTCGCGACTCAGGATTTCACGCAAAAACAGTGATGCGGTATCAACATCCACGATAAAATCTGGCAAGATTCCTCCGCCTCCCATCACTGCCCGTCCACCAACCGTTTCGTAGACCAATGAATCCGGGACACTATCCATGATTTCCTGAGCACTCAGCAATGCGGTGTTCTCATGCATTTCACGCTTCAAGTTCAGGTATTCTTCACGGTCACCACTGACATAGGGAGTTTGAATTAATCTCCCAGACGGCGTATAGTAACGAGCGATGGTCACGCGCATTGCACTTCCATCCGGCAGAGCATGCTGCTGCTGCACAAGCCCTTTCCCGAAGGTCCTCCGACCAACAACAAGTCCACGATCATGATCCTGCAGAGCTCCAGCCACAATCTCGCTAGCCGACGCAGAAGCCTCGTTCACCAATACAATGATCGGCTCGTCTTCAAGTAGTCCCGCTGACGTGCCAAAAAATGAATGATTGGCATCCCGAACGCGCCCCTTCTGAGATACAATGAGTGCATCGTCGGGAAGAAATTCGTCCGAGAGCTGAACGGCCATTTCCATATAACCGCCCGAATTTCCACGCAGGTCCAACATCAGGCGTTGCATGCCTTGGGACTTAAGACGATCAACGGCATCCCGAAATTCCCTGTGCGTTGTTCCTGAGAAGCGATTGATCTTAATAAATCCGGTGACCTCATCAATCATGTACGCCACGTCAACAGCATACAACGGAATACGATCACGTATAATCGTAAAGCCAATTGGGTCCGATTGACCTGGTCGAACCACCACTATATCTACTGAGGTACCACGTGGCCCCTTTAGTGTACGCTGAACATCCGCAGTTTCAAAGCCAATGGTGCTTTGCCCATCTACCTCTATGATTCGGTCTCCAGAATGGAGACCTACTTCTTCACTTGGTCCCTCGGGGATTACGCTAAGCACAATTAATGTATCCTGCCCTTGCTCTCCCTCAACAAACTCAAACGAGATCCCAATCCCCTCAAAACCACCGCTAAAATCTTCCTCCACACGACGCATCGTCTCTGCGTCAATGTATACTGAATGAGGATCTAGCTCGTCTAGCATTCCCTCCAAAGCATGCTCAGCGAGAGCTCCCGAATCTACATCCTCCACGTAACGTTCATTGATGACAAGGAATGCATGTTCAAGTTTTTTTAATGCGGCCCTCGTATCATCCGACAACGCGGACTCAAGTTGCATGCCCAACAGTACACCAGCAGCTAACACTAAGACACCAAATACTATTTTTGTGTGCACCTTCATAGAATTCCCTCTTGTCTCCGTGGATAGTTAAAGCAACAGACCATGCAACAATTGCACCGGATAATGGATCCAATCCCTAAAAGATAAGCTGTTCGGATGAGGATAGTCGGTTGGGTGTTCCTAGGAGTCGTCATTTTCTCTGCTGCCATCGGTGGAATATGGCGCACAGCATATGACTGGAAATCTCGTCTCCCCAATCAATTGAACGTAGTCGGACTTGAATCTCCCGCAGAGATTCATTGGGGAGAATTCAATACCGCTGAAATTCAGGCGAATTCGTTGCCTGATGCGCTACTGGGGCTTGGCTATGTGCAGGGGAAACTCAATGGTTGGACGGTTGCCCTGTGGAGGCAGGCAGCCCTGGGAAAATTGAGTGACTGGTATGGATCCGAGGCAGTTGAGGCGGATCGAATCATTCGACTGCTGGACCTACCAGAAAATGCACAGCGTGCCAGCGAACGCCTGAGTTTGGATGAAGCAAGTCTGATTGCAGCATTTGGGAAAGGGATCCAACTTGGGTGGCAAGATGCGGATCATGTGCATGAATTTTTCTTGCAGGACATTACCCCCGAACCCTGGGAGCCATGGCATGCTCTAGCTATTGAGCGATTCATTGCCTGGATGAGTGCTGTTCCTGACTCTGTATGTAACCTTGGAGAACCTGTCTGCACCGGCATTGCAAAACTTGACTCTATGATCCTTCTACATGGCTTGGAATCAAGTAGCTCCTGGGTCCTTCCCACATCACAGGGCCCCTTGCTTTATCAGCGCCATGTACTCGGAAGAGCGGTTTCGCCGGCTTTCCAAGAGGTTGTATTGAATGTGGCTAATAGCCTTGAGATGCATGGAGCCTCACTCATTGGAACCCCCTTTTTTCCAGCAGGAAAGATAGGGAATCGGGCATGGTCTATTCTCCTGTATTCCCCCAAAACAACCCGACCTGTTCGTTTCGGACCGAATCATCCACTGCGTTTCCGCTTTCCTGACCGGGAAGAAATCGTGTACTATCAAAGATCTGACAGTACCTTCAGCATTCATGGGACACAAGAGGAATTGTTTTGGCCTGGCCTTGGAACCGAGAACGATGTAAATGCCTGGTTCGCTTTACTTCGCAACCAACCCGCCACGTTTCAACTCTGGCGTGGAGACGGAATTTGGGTGTCATCGGACAGTTCCTGGACGGTCCTTGGTGAGCCAGAATTCGTATTCCCAATCTATCCTTCTGGCCTCGTTATCAGCAATGATTCCTCCACTGAATACAGTGCACACTATCTCCGTAACGTGGACTTGGATGTAACGGACCCATCAGACTGGATCACCGATACCTGGAGTCCATGGGTCGCTAGCACCTTACCCCGCGAACTGGATTCCTTGCGCATCCCTGCCAATGCTCCGGCACTGGTTCAGTCAGCACTTGTCTATCTTGAGAATTGGAATCACGCGTTTGAAGGAAAAAGTATTGGTGCAACCATCTACAACGAATGGATTACATCTGAAGGGAGAACCCGGGAAATGGCGTTCCATAATGCGGTTGACCAATTGTCTCAAAAATTCGGAACTGATCAAAGTCAATGGCTCTGGGAGCGGGTACACGCGGATAGACGCCTGTTCACGCTCCATGGCCATCTGGATAGCAGGATGCATACACCACTGATATTTTCCCTTGTTGGTCATAAGTCAACGATGCTCTGGGGAGGGGCCAAGGCTGCTACTGCACCCGTTACATGGGAAGGTTGGACATGGAGTGAACCAAGCAGCCCCTATTTCATTCGCAGACAGCACTTGAATTTACAGCAGCCATTTGGCCGGTACATTTCTGAGAAGAGCGACCCTTCTATATTTCCGCTATCCGACCCGTATATGAGTACAACAGTTCTTATGCCGGATGACTTCTAATGACTGGTATTTGGGGCTTGACGCTGGTGCCACAAAAACACGGCTCTATGCCCGCCCAAAGGTAGGAAATGCAGACTTGGAGTTGCTCGGAGGTCCAGCTAATGCACTCCGACAAGGCGTAGTACAGACAGCCTCTGTGCTGTCCTCTCTAATCAATAATGCCTTAAGCGAATTACCTGGAGGAACCTTGCGTGCTGTCCACGCCGGCATAGCTGGTGCCAGTGCCCCATCAATCCAAGAAGAACTTGTGCATCGTATTTGCCTCCTTGTTAACTCAGAGCCTCCCCTTAACCTTACCATATCCCATGATGGTGTGATTGCACTGGAAGGGGCTTTTGCCGGACAAAGCGGTCTCCTCCTCATCGCCGGAACGGGAAGCGGAGTTATGGCTCGAACGGGAGCCGACATCTCGGATTTTGATCATGTAGGAGGCTGGGGACATTTAATCGGAGATGAAGGGAGTGGATATGCGATTGGCAAGCGTGCGCTGGCCGCAGTAGGGCACGCATTCGATGGCGGTCCAGAAACAAGACTCACACATCTGGCCAAGCGTCATTTGAACATTCATGACCGCCATTCTCTTCTGAGCACGATAGGTCAATCTGACTGGAAGTTTCAAAATATGGCCCCACTTGCACTTAATGCGGCTGGGGATGGGGATGATATTGCGGCTTCTGTTGTGCAAAAAGAAACCAGACTGCTGGCCCGGCAAGCAAAATTGATGTTAAGGAAGTACCCAGATTTGGACCCCCGATATACGATTATTGGAGGCTTGAGCAATAACAAATTTTACGTGAATCGTCTCTGTGCAGCCATGAAGAATATTTGGCCGCTCGCAAAATTTGTTGTCCCTAAAGCTACTCCAGCAGAAGGAGCGGTTCAGATTGCCATGCGGCAATCTATTGGTTCTGGCGTTGTTCAATAAGGAGTCTACTACCGTCGGGTCCGCCAGTGTAGACGTGTCCCCCAGTTGGCCGTAATCATTCTCAGCGATCTTACGGAGGATACGACGCATAATTTTCCCGCTTCTTGTCTTGGGTAACGACGGTGCGAACTGTATAAAATCCGGCTTCGCAATCGGACCAATCTGAGTTCGTACATGAGCGATTAATTCCTTCTGCAAAGAGTCCGAAGGGCTTTCACTCGTATTGAGTGTGACGTAGGCGTAAATCCCCTGCCCTTTGATTGCATGTGGAAACCCAACCACTGCCGCCTCGGCCACACTCCCGTGAGCGACCAGTGCGCTTTCAATCTCTGCCGTCCCCATACGGTGCCCACTCACATTCAGCACATCGTCAATCCTACCGGTGATCCAGTAATAACCATCCGCGTCCCGCCGACATCCATCTCCCGTGAAGTACTTCCCTTCGAATGTAGAAAAGTAGGTCTGTACAAATCGTTCATGATCCCTGTACACCGTGCGAGCCTGACTTGGCCATGAGTCTTTGATTGCCAGGACACCCGCTGCCCCTCCACTCAGTACAATTCCAGCGTTGTCAAGAACCTCCGGTTGGATCCCGAAGAAGGGGAATGTCGCAGAACCCGGCTTCGTAGGAATCGCTCCTGGTAGGGGAGTAATCAGGATTCCGCCTGTTTCTGTCTGCCACCAGGTGTCTACGACCGGGCATTGCCCATTTCCAACAACCTCGTAATACCAGCGCCACGCTTCGGGATTTATGGGTTCACCAACCGATCCCAAAACTCGTAAGGAGGACCGACTCGTCTGTTTCACAAACGAATCTCCCTTACTCATGAGTGCGCGTATGGCAGTGGGGGCGGTGTAAAACTGATTCACCTGATACTTATCTATCACTTGCCAGAATCGGGAGGCATCTGGATAGGTCGGTATGCCCTCAAAGAATACCTGTGTCGCTCCATTGAGGAGTGGACCGTATACAATGTATGAATGGCCAGTTATCCATCCTACATCCGCCGAACACCAGAAAACGTCTCCGGCATGATAATCAAACACAACCTCATGGGTCATCGACGTATACACCAGGTAGCCCCCCGTCGTGTGCAATAACCCTTTTGGTTTTCCGGTTGACCCTGACGTATACAGTATGAACAAGGGATCTTCTGCATTCATGGATTGGGCCGCGTACTCCGTACTCGCGGAGGGGACATGTTCATGATACCAATGGTCCCGGCCCTCATCCCATTTAATCTCTCCCCCTGTCCGCTGAACTACGAGCACGGATTCCACCTCGGGACAACGTTTTAATGCCTCATCCACGTTTTTCTTCAGAGGTACTTTTTTGCCGCCTCTTACTCCTTCGTCTGCCGTGATCACGAATGTTGAATCACAATCCAGAATTCGATCAGCCAACGATTCTGGAGAAAACCCTGCAAAGACGACAGAGTGTACTGCTCCGACTCTGCTGCAGGCCAACATTGCAACTGCTGCCTCGGGAATCATAGGCATATAAATGGTGACACGATCTCCTCTCTTGACACCCAAAGAAGTAAGTACATTACTGAGTTGGCATACCTCTCTGTAAAGCTCACGATACGTCAGATGCCGTGAATCATCTTCAGGGTTATCTGGCTCCCAAATCAGCGCAACCTGCTCCCCACGATCGGAAAGATGACGATCCAGACAATTGTAGGATGCATTTAACTCTCCGTCTTCAAACCATCGAATATGCACATCAGAAGATGCATAGGACACATCCCGTACACGGGTGAACGGCTTGAACCAGTCAATCCGCTCGCGTGCCTCCGTGCTCCAGAACCGTTCTGGATCTGCGATCGAATCTTCATATTTGGCCAAATATGCCTCCTTGGAGCCTAAATGTGCCTGTGCGCTGAAATCAGCGGAAGGATGATAGAGGCTAGATGCGCTTTTATTTTTGGATTTGGAAATAGACATAAGCGTTTCTCTGTTTTTGACTAGATGTTCTAAAACAACCTAAGACGCATGTGACATAGTTGCACACGCAGAAAAAAATCAATCAAGGTGATGCAATAATCCATATAAATCACTCCCCGATGTAAAGTTATATAGTGTCTGGCCATAAACCCGAAATCGGGGCTATAGCCACGCACTATATAGATACAATCAATCTTTCCTGCGTAGTAGGGCAAGAGCGCTTTCAATGCATGAAGATTGTCACCGTGGATGATGAGGTTGCCATTCAGGCTAGGCTCACCTACCCCCCTGTCGGAATGAATTTCAAGCGGTCTGAAGGGCACAGCCAGATGATGATTGTAGACAAATTCCTTGCCCTTGAAAACAATCTCACTCATGATTCGATATTAGATCTCCGTGAATAATCATACAATAGTCTGCGCGATATACAAACTTGCGAAAAGATGTTTTTCATGGATTTTGCGCTCGGCAACAATCTGAATCTCATGCTGATTCAAATTCATAGTGCCTACCTGAGATCTCGTCCTGAATACGAATCAAACACAATTCTAATAATTTTTAGAATAATTTTCCGACGACTTGTGATGGGGTAGAAACGCCCAGAAAAGCTTTACTCTCGCTGACAGACATCTTCAATAAAACATTGGGAACGCACACTCCAATTCATCTTTGCACTTAAGGCAAGGGAACGGATCTTGAGATATCGGCGACTCGGCTCAAAATAAGGCGGTAGAGTTCTTTATTCTACTCCGGTAACTCTGTCGAATATACATCCTCAGCTCTAACCAAGTCCTTGATCGCCAGTGAAATGAATTCATCAGAGGCAGTATATCCAAAGATGCCACTATGTGATGGATCATGTTCCTCAGGCAGATGCTCAATTTTGAATGGAGAGGGACTGATGTCTGAAATTACTGTTTTCACCTCATATACCTTTAACAAGGCAAACCTACCGTTGGGCTGGTTTGATCATTCTTCTTCCGAAATGCATCACGAATCCGATCTATCGCTTGTTCTGTGCTCAATCCCTTGAAATACTCAATCCAATACACCGACAGAGACTCTTCTTCATTCCTTAGGGCAAATGCAGTTGCCATTGGCCGTCCATTTCGATTGACGGTTATAGGACTGCAGTATCTTGAAACATGATGCTTATCTTCAATCAGGTCGTGTTTCATCCTCTGGGCCATTAATGATAAATGGTATTACAGACTGCAGGGCAAACTCTTTTGAGCCTGAACCCTGCATGGTCTGACGTTTCTCATTGCTACCTAGAGGTGATGAAATTCCGGCAAACCGTACACTTCCATCAGGTAAGAATTTCATTAGAGCAGATGCTTTACTTGAAGACCATTCGACTTGCAAAAAGGCGTCTGGACTTATTCCTATCTCAGGATCAGGGAGTAAAACATCGTCACGTACAAAGAAAAGAGCCATTTCACGTAGTGATTGAAAATCCATGGCAGGATCTTCCGCGTCCCGATCCAAGGTTATTGCGTGTAGATATTTGAGGCGTTCCGCAATTCCCCTGTGCCCTACAAGATTGAGGATGCTAAATATCTCCTCGTAATTCATTGCATTACTAATCTGAGCAATGAGATCCGCTTGTTCTTCGGAACTATTTGTTGCAATATTCGGGTTTGTCGAGGAGATCTGCTGACTCAACCAATCTCTGACTAGATCTTATAGTAGGCCTATCCCGTCTGGTTGAGTTACATTCTTGTGAGTTCACTGATCAACCAACCGAGAATAGCCCTATGCAAAGCAAAACTACACAAATTCTTCCACATCTGGATCATCCATCGCCGTCGGCATGGATGTGCACAAAAAGACGATCGTGTTGTGCGTGTACAATTCGTTTACGAGTGAGATTCTGGACGAGCGGGAATTGCCGCATGACCTTCCCAAGGTGTTGAAGTATTTCCAGAAGGTTCAGGGGCACCATGGCCGGGTTCGCGCCTGCTATGAAGCGTCTTCGTGTGGCTTTGGTTTGCAGCGCGCCCTGGACGCCCAAGGGATTTTGTGCGAAGTGGTAGCGCCCTCCTCAATTCCCCGCCGTTCTGGAGAGCGTGTCAAGACGGATCGGCGGGATGCAAGAAAGTTGGCGACGTTATATGCGGCCGACTTACTGACGCCGATTCACATTCCAGATGAGGACCAGGAAGCCATCTGATTGTTGCTGCGTTGTCGGGGCGATCTGACAGAAACCCTCACCCGGGTGAAACAGCGAATTCTGGCTTTTTTGCTGATGCGTGGGTTTCAGTATCCAGGCAAGTCCCGTTGGACGAAGACGTTTCACACCTGGACTCGTGCTGTCTAGTCCTGCATCTTCCGCAACCATCAAGCGAGACGGCCCCACTAACCAATTGCCCCCATTTGAGTATTTGATCAGGGAAAAAGTTGGGGTCGTTAATACCGCAACCGCCTGCCATTTATCGGGTATAATCCTCTTGGCCGCAAGAAAATCAGGATTCAGAATTGATGGATTATGGGACTCTGCAGTCACAACAACACTGACCGACCGCAGGGCAAGGATTGAGGGTTTAGGTACCTCAGTAAGGGAATTATATTATCAAGACCCGTTTACTAGTGTAGTGTCCTTATTATATCAATGATTATTTAGGGATCTCATTCAAGGTCTTTTTGGCCCGCTCAACCTTTCGGAGAATCTCATCAACTGACTTGGTCCAGACCAAGGGCCTTGGATTCTCGTTATAGGTCTTGATATAGTTATCAATGCATTGTTCCAGATCGGCTACCGACGTAAATACACCCCGACGAAGCTGCTTTTCGGTCAGCGTGGAAAAGAAGCGCTCCACCAAGTTTAACCACGACGAACTGGTCGGGATGAAGTGCAGAAATATCCGCTTCTTCCGCTCAATCCATTCCATCACCTTGGCATGCTTGTGGGGGGAATAGTTATCCAGGATGATGTGGATCTCTTGCTTCTTCGGTACTGCACGCTCTACCTTACGGAGGAATCGCAATACTTCTTGATGGCGGTGTCGTTTGTACGTTTCGCTGATTACCGTACCGGAGGCCATCTCCAGTGCTACGAAAAGGGAAGTCGTACCGTGTCGCTTGTAGTCGTGCGTCATCGTTCCCGCACGTCCCCTCTTCAACGGCAGGCCAGGCTGGGTTCGATCTAGGGCCTGGATAGAACTCTTCTCATCATAACTGAACACGACTGCATTCCTGGGAGGATGGAGATAGAGACCTACGACATCCTGAAGCTTTTCTTCAAAGTGAGGGTCTTTACTCACCTTGAACGTTCGGATCAAGTGTGGCTTGAGACCGCACGATTGCCACACACGGTGTACAAAACTATGGGTGGTCCCTGCCTGCCGGGCCATGGAACGACAGGACCAGTGGGTGGCGCCTGGTGGATCTGTCTGTGTCGTAAGACGAATCACTTCACTACGTAGCTCCCGTTGCTTCTTGGAACACTTTCCCCCGTGGTTGCCGCCCCGAGGACGTTCCTTTGTGATGCCGGCCAATCCCTCGGTCGAAAAACGGCGACGCCAACGCCCAACCTTGTTCTCATCGGTCCCCAAAGTCTCCGCAATCGCCTTGTTCGTCATTCCGTCCGCCGCCATCAGGATCATCCGTGACCGCTCATGCAACCGCACAGATACGCTGCGAGACCGAGACCATCGCTCCAAACACTCACGATCCGAATCCGATAGTTCAAATTTTACAGCTATGCGCATAGTTTTTAGGGGTATAGGTGGAGAGGTCTCTAAATATAATTCAGACATAATTAATAATCAATATTATATATAGGATACCACACTAGATTCAGTCTCAAGAGGTTTCCGTTACAAACTTGTTTTCAGTGTACCGAAGTTAGTACACATATATTTTCCTGATTATTCAATCACTTTCATCGGGGCAAATGCCACGCGGAGTCGTTTCCGTCCAAATTTACTGAAATCGACGGTAACCGTAGTCGTCTCCCCATGCCCTTCCACACGCGTGACCTTGCCCAAACCATACTCTTGATGGTTCACCCGTACGCCGAGCTTAAAGGCAGACGGGTCCCCCGGTTGATAATTCTTCGCTGGACGCCCAGAAGCCCTAGAACTCGTGACCCGAAAACGTTGCCCGCCGTAACTGGAACGTCTGGGACCATCAAACCGATTGGGAGAACCTTGAAATGATCCCTTCGACTGCCAAGAGCGATGTTGTCGGGTTCTCCTAACAGCAGAATCGCTCAGAGCACTGGAATCTATCTCTCCAATAAATCGGCTCGGTTCCGTGTATTCTGCGTGTCCTCCATATCTTGAGCGGACTTTGGCCAGCCCTAAGTACAAACGGGATTTTGCTCTGGTAATCCCAACATAGAACAGTCTCCGCTCTTCCTCAAGATCAGATGGACTGATTACTTGCTCTCCACGAATTAATGGAAGCAATCTCTCCTCCAGCCCTGCGATAAATACTACTTCAAATTCCAGCCCCTTGGACGCGTGAAGCGTCATCAGTGTTACACTATCTGCATCAGATTTATCCGTATCTGCGTCGGTCATCAGCGCAATTGACTGGAGATAGCTGCTTAAGGTGTGAGATTGATCTTCCTCTGCGTACTCCTGAATGGCCTGAAGAAGTCCGTGGACATTCCTCAATCTACTTTCCCCGCTTTGTGTTTCGTCCAGTTCCAGATCTCCTATGAGCCCCGATTTTCGGAAAAGCGATGCAGCGAGTTCAACTAGATCCATACCCGTTTCCATTCCTGCTGTATGATCTTTGATGAGAATGACAAAATTGGTCAGTGCATTTTGAGCTCGCCTAGGTATTGGCACGCGCTCAATCTCGCTGAGGGCAGTGACCAAGTCATATCCTGGTTGCCGTGCATACTCAATAATTTTCTGTTGAGATTTCAAGCCAATTCCCCTTTTAGGATGGTTCACGACCCGCTGAAAACTTGCTATATCATTCGGGTTGACCAGAAGTCGGAGATACGCGATGGCGTCCCTGATTTCTTTACGCTGGTAAAATGAGAGACCGCCGACAATTCTATAGGATAAGCCTTCCCTGCGGAGTGCCTCTTCAAAGGCGCGACTCTGTGCGTTCGTCCGATAAAGAATCGCAAAATCCTGGAGTTTGAGATTGCTTTGGGCTCTTTCCCTTCTGATGATCTCCACTGCTCGGTGCGCTTCATCCCGATCATTCGCTGCAAAAATCAACGTAATAAGATTTCCACTATCATTCTGCGTCCATAGCGTTTTCTTAATCTGATTGGCATTCTTCGCAATAACCGAATCGGCTACCGTGAGAATATTTTTTGTCGAACGGTAATTCTGCTCAAGACGTACAACTCTTGCCTCTTCAAAGTCTTTCTCGAATGAAAGGATGTTTCGAATATCCGCGCCTCTGAATGCATAAATGCTTTGGGCATCATCACCCACTACACACAAATTGCGATGCTCCTTGGCCAAGGCATAAGCAAGTAAGTATTGTACGCGGTTTGTGTCCTGATATTCATCAATCAATACATGGGACCATTTTTGCTGATATTTCTGAAGTATGTCTGATTGCCTCTCGAAAAGCTCTAGTGGTTTGAGTAGTAGATCGTCAAAATCAAATGCATTCGCTGCCTGCAAGACCGCATTGTAGGGCATATATAGATCTGCAGCGACTTTGGCCTGTTTGGATTTTGCACTGGCCTCCATTTGATCTGGAGACAGCCGAGCGTTTTTTGCCCCTGAAATATAATTTTGAACAACGCGTGGCTTGACCATCTTCGGATCATGGCCATGCTCCTCAATGAGTCGTTTGAGAATGCGTTCTGAATCACCTGTATCGTAGATCGTAAAATCGGATGTAAAACCCAAGTGTTTGGCTTCCATTCGTAACAGTCGAACCATCTGTGCATGGAAGGTGCCCACCCACATTCCTCTGGCCATTCCATCGGGCAGGAGCTTCTCCACACGTTCACGCATTTCGCGGGCCGCCTTATTTGTAAATGTGAGTGCAAGAATTTGATAGGGGCGGACTGCTTCAGATGCCAAGAGCCACGCAATTCTACACGTCAAGACACGTGTCTTCCCAGAGCCCGGTCCAGCTACGACTAACACAGGTCCCTCAGTAGTTTGAACGGCTTCTTTTTGCCGATCATTGAGTCCCTCAAGAATAGGTTTTGTGTCGAATTCTGGCATGTTCAGAGGAGAAATCGAAAGTCAGCCGGAGTATGATGGAGCCAACGACAATGCTGATCATCAGTCCCAATGTCTGACCTGAATCGTCGCATAACTGGCACTCTCAATACAGCGGAGGCATTCCACAGGAAGAAAAATTGATTTGAGTCAAAATATGGGAGTGACTTGTACATCTGAGCATATCATTAAATCGTAACCCAGACGATATACGTTGCCACAGAGCCTCATCTGGATTGCCAAGGTGCGAACATACGGAAACTCACCGCATCTTTTCCAATGGAATGAATCAATCACTCAGATATCTACTGCAACCTCACCTTGTACTGACGGACCGCCAAAGAGTCTACGACCCATTTTTCTGGACAAATCATCCTTGCTTGAGAAAACATTGTAGATCCAACCGAGGGTACGCTTCGAGACCCCTGGAATCCTGAAATTATGTCGAACTTGGTGGCGGGGTTTAGAATAGCCTGTGTGATTTAGACGATCTTGCCATCAGTTCAACTGTTGAAGCAGTATCGCTCCTCAACGACTACCATAATTCTGTATTCACCAAGTAAACAGCCGCGTCTTCGGCTTGACGGCAAATGGTTTATCTTCAACACATAATCAGAAAGTAAACAGTCCGCTACCCTCCACTCCTAATACTGGTCATCCCGATGGAATTTGCTGTTTCTGCTTCCCGTGCTCTTATCGGACTTTCTACCGTCATTGGCCTTGCACTGCTCTTCTCTGAAAACCGACGTTCAGCGAACTGGAGACTTATTTTTTTAGGGATCTTGGCTCAGATCGTGATCGCAATCCTGGTACTCCAGGGAGATGCCATGGGACAGTTTTTTTCTCCTTTGGGCTGGCCCAAAGCGGTCTTTTCGTGGGTCAGCACTTTTTTCGTGAAAATACTGCAATTCACAACGGAAGGAGCTCAGTTTGTCCTCGGAGACATTGCACTACCTCCAGATGGAAGTACGGAACCGGGTACTCCTTTGGTCATCGGCCAAAGTTGGGGAAGTGCAATTGCCTTTCAAGTGCTTCCCACGATCATTTTTTTCGCATCATTGATGGCCATTTTGTACCACCTAGGCCTCATGCAATGGGTTGTCAAAGCAATGGCAAAGGCTGTCTCGAAGCTCCTAAAATCCAGCGGTGCAGAATCGTTGTCGGTTGCCGCCAATGTCTTCATCGGTCAGACCGAAGCTCCACTTGTTATTCGGCCTTATCTAGAAAACATGACCCGCTCAGAGATTATGACCCTAATGAGTGCCGGTATGGCCACAATGGCTGGAGGCGTCATGGCCGCGTACATCGCCTTCTTAGCCATTCCATATGCAGCAATGCAGGGAATTCCGTTGGACATGGCTCAACTTAAATTCGCCGAACACCTCCTTGGAGCAAGCCTCATGGCCGCCCCTGCGGCAATCATTCTAAGTAAAATTCTTGTCCCTGAAACGGGTCAGCCCGTCACACTCGGAAGGGTTGAACTTCCAAAACTCACTGAATCCAAAAATGTGATTGATGCAGCCGCAACAGGAGCACGTGACGGGGTTCAACTCGTACTGAATATTTCTGCAATCCTATTGGCATTCATCGCTCTTTTAGCGATGATTGATTTCCTTCTGGGCTGGAGCGGAGGCTTGTTTGGTGCAGAGTTAACGCTCGGTAAAATCTTGGGATGGGGGTTTGCACCAATCGCATGGATGATTGGGATCCCGTCCGAAGATATCGTGACGGTCGGTTCAATGCTTGGCTACAAAATCGTAGCCAATGAATTTGTCGCCTATCTGCAGCTTGCAGATATCATGCAGGCAGGAACGATTTCACAAAAATCGATTACCATGGCGACGTTTGCCTTGTGCGGCTTTGCCAACTTCTCCTCTATCGCCATTCAAATCGGAGGAATTGGGCCGCTTGCACCTAACCAACGCCCGCTCATTGCTGAGCTAGGAGTCAAGGCAGTACTTGCTGGAACATTGGCAAACCTCATGACAGCAACCCTCGCAGGGGTACTGGCATAGTAAAGTTCAAGATAATGAGCCAATATCTATTAAATTAAAATTTTAACTTAGCACCCTTAATATCTCAAGAGATATAGAGATAACAATGATCGGTGTGAATAATCTTAAAGAGACCCGTGACATCCAATAAAAATGGCTGTTGGTCACTCAACTGGGATGGTGTGTATATGGACCGAACACAGAAACCAAAACTTGAACTGAGCAAAAACGAAGGGCAAGCGGCCACTCTGTCGGCTAGGCTCTCACAACTAAGCAAGCGCTTGGCGGAGTCGGACCGAAAAGCTTTTCAGGAGTTGTTTGAAGAAGTAAACGTCACCCTTATTCGGTTTTGTTGGCGCTACACGAAAGATGAAGATGCTTCGCGGGACATTGTGCAGGATGTATTTGTCAAGATTTGGGAAAAACGGGCAACCTTGGACCCCGATAAGTCCCTCCTCGCACTCATGTACACGATGGTTCGGAACAAGGCCCTCAACCTGTTCCGTGACTCGCATTACTCAGACGGGATAGACGCAGATGATGTCGCAACTGAAAATGATCCTGCCCCCGATGAGCAAGTTGACTTTGGCATGCTTGAAGAACATGTCCGTCAGTGGATTGACAGTCTCCCCCCTCGCCGCCGCCAAGCCTTTAAGCTTAGTCGTTTCGAGGGACTCACACACGCAGAGATCGCAACTGTCATGAATCTTACACCTCGGACCGTAAATACACATGTAATGCTCGCTTTACGAGATCTCCGTACGAAATTGCAGGCATTGCAAAAAGATCACCAAGTGCATGAACACTGATCCTAATTCCTCTCTGCCCGACGAAATTCTAGACCATCTGGATTTCTCTGAAATCCCCGACACCCTGACGGTGTGGCAGCTTGCGGCAACCTATTATGACAGTGAACCCCCCGCACAAGAATTTGAGGGCGTCGGTAGTGACATGTGGCCACTGATCCAGCGAGCCACGAGACCTGCCTACATGCGAGTTGTTACGTGGCCTCGCGTTGCTCTGGCTGCGTGTATTGCGCTGGTCATAGCCGTTGGAATTACGCTCACACAGCCCACTTCCGTTTTTGTCCCGTATGGTGAGCAGCTTACACATCAATTACCTGATGGGAGCACCGTACTGCTCAACAGTGGCACACGTATTGAATACAGTAGGAATTTTGGAGAATCATCCCGGGAATTGACCCTGCAAGAGGGAGAAATTTTCCTTGACGTAGAATATAATTCAGCCCCATTTGTCGTTGAGACCTTTGACGCCCAGGCGAGCGTACTGGGTACATCGTTTAATATTCGGTCCTGGCCTGATGAGCTTAATGCAGCTACCGATATAACCGTTGAATCAGGACAGGTTCAGGTAGATCCTCGCGGTGGTGCCGACTTAGCTGTGGTTTTGACGGCTGGACAGTCAGCCAGAATACAGCCCGTCGGCCAGCGCCCCCTGGTGGTCACACAAAAGGCCGAGGCATCAATGGAAAACTATGCATGGGTCAATGGCGGCTTCAAGTTTTCTGATCAGCCCCTCGGAAAAGTTGTCCAAGAAATCGAACGGCGCTATGATATGGAGATTACACTCGAGCCGCCGAGCCTTGAATCTTTGTCTATTGGGATCCTCAAAGAGTCTCCTGAAACGGCTGAAGAAATCATTCGGGACATTTGCGCGTTACAGTCGAACTGTGAGTATCGTGCAGTTTCGAATGGGTTTTTGCTTACTCCGCGCTAATCCTCCATCCGTCACGCACGAGAATCGTCTTCTAAAAAGTCGTTAGCCTTGTTTCGTGCGCACTCTGATTTGTTGCGTAGCCGTTCTGTCCGCCGCATCGCTCGGAAATAACACAGTCTCGGTTGCGCAGTCTCAACTACCCCTTCTTGATGCAGTCAGGCACTTCCAATCCGTTTGGGGTGTTGACTTTTCCTACGCATCTAATACTTTGCAGAACCGGTACACTTCATGGTCTGCTCCCATTGCAGCCGATGCCGAATCTGATATAGAGTATTTGCTAGAGGGAACTGGTGTCTCTTTTTTTCGCCAGCCCAGCGGCACGTTTTTTCTCCAACCTAATGCAACCCAGACGGCCACACTTACGGGGCAGGTCCGCTCAATGGAAAGCGGCGCCCCGCTACGAGGTGTACATATCGCTCTTATTGGAACCCAGGAAGGCACAACATCTAACCTCAATGGTCAATTTACCCTATCAACTCAGCCTCGAAGATCTGCGAGCGTTCGCATCAGCCATGTAGGCTATCTAACCGAAGAACGAGAGGTCAGTCTGCTGGTTGACTCCGTCCTGACCATCAATGTCTCGTTATCCGAGTGGATCCTCGAAGAGCGCCCCCTAGAAGTAACTGCCACACCCCTCCCTGATTTTTTATTTACGATTAGTGATCGCCCTTATGAAATGGACACCCGGGGCCCTGCCGATCTGAGGCAGATAACCGGACTGGGTACCTCTGATGTTGTGCGAAACCTTAGGGATATAGCGGGAATCTACGTTGACTTAAACACCAGCGATGTTCATATACAAGGTGGTGGGCTCGGAGAGCATCAATTCAGACTAGATGAAAGTCCTGTTTTTGAACCCATCCATTTAGGCCTGTTTGGAGTATTCAACCCGTTTGCAATTGACCAAGTCTCAGTCAGAAAAGCGGGATTTAACGTGGAGCATGGAAGCTACTTGGCCGGAATTATTAATGCGGAGCATTCGCTGAGATCTGCCCACCCCATTGAAGTACAGATAGACCCCATTTCGTTTAATGCGCGCATCACGAACTCAATGGATATCGGACCGATCAACCTATCCCTGATGGGGGCCTTTCGAAGTAGTATTTGGGATCACTGGTGGAGTAATTTGCGCAGCGAGAGCGTGAATGACTTGCTTCGGGAATGGAATCGCCCAGACGAATTCCTGATGCGTGCTAGTATCTATCCTCTCAAAGGTGCTTTTGAGCATGGCTATAACACGCTGCTTAGCCGCCTCCAGAAAATCCCCACTCCTTCATTACCAGATATCAGTTTCAACGATATACATGCTGCGGCAAAGCTTGAATTAGACGGCCGAAGAGAAATTGGAGGCTCCCTGTACAGGGGGTACAGCGAGTTTGAAGGGCAATTATTGTCTGCAGCAAGAGATTCCACAGCTGCGCGTAGGCAGGTCTCACCGGATCGTCATGCGTGGATGAATCAGAATACGCGCCTGTATTGGAATCAGCACCTGACCGATAACTTCAGTTGGCGCATCTCCTGGCGCAAAGGAAAGTATCTTTTCTCGCATAATTACGGAGGTCTTGATCGCCAGAACAGTGTCCATGCAGCATTCCAATTGTATCGGTACAACTCGGTTGAGACCAGTGATGAAAATGAGATTTCAAGCAACGATCTGAGCGTTTCAATTAGCCAGGCACATGACCAAGGACTCCTGCAGGCGGGGCTGGATTTTTCATGGATTCAGCATCACTTCAGTATCCAGCACATATTCCCGAGGATCCTTAATCACGAACGGAACTCTCATACATCCTCGGCCTATCTACAACAGATCTGGAGTCCGCGCCCCTGGGTAGACCTGACCACTGGTCTGCGCCTTACATGGCTGCGGGCTCAGAATCGATGGCATGCGGAGCCCCGTACCGCCCTACTCCTCAAATCACCCTACAGAGACGGCTACGGCGTTTCCCTTCGACTCTCGTCCGGGATCTATTATCAGTTTCTGAAACAATTTGAGATTGCTACGGTCAGCCCCAGTACGATTGTCCCTTCAACCCGCTTCTGGATCCCCGTGGATGAAACTCTCCGTGCACCTATCTCCCACCATTACAGTATTGATCTGTCGGCACAGCTATGGACCAATTGGCAATTTGGATTTGAATACTATTACAAAGATCAGCGCCGCCTTTACAGGATTGATTATCCCATGCTTTGGACACAAGATCAAGATTCAACGATCATTGATCAGATCGACTCGTTTGTTAGCAATACAGATGGCTTTGTATACGGAATCTCTTTTGAGTTGCGCAGGAACGGCGAAAAGGTGAATTTTGCACTCCGTTACGAACGCAGCGAATCAAAACGAAAGTATACATTCCAGGATGGTATACCCACCCTCTTTCCTGTACCCTGGAACGTACCCCAACAGCTCCAGACCAGAGCAATCGTGAGGCCGATCCCCACACTGGAGGGCACAATACGTTGGCAAGGTACATGGGGACGCAGGTGGGCGTTCAAGCGGGCATACTATGATCTATTAGGATCTGATATTGACTATGCTGCATCTTTTGACGACTACTCATTTAATGACCCTACTGCAAAGGGACATATGCTGGCTCCATTCAGCCAATTCGACATAGGGCTTGCTGCAATCATTCGTGACAGGACCAATCGTAGATTATGGATCCAGATCGACTTGCTGAATGCTTTCGACAGGCTGAATCCTGCCTATCGCTACCTGTTGGAGCAAAATGAATTCGGGACTGATAGAACAATCCTGGCTGACCGAACCAGTCATCTAATCGGCCGCACTCTTACCGTCTCCGCTCAACTACAGTGGTAGGGTCCTACGCGGTATCTAAACGGGCAAAGAATCGGCGACGGTCCATTGCAACGATACGGATATTGCTCCCCACAGCAATAAATTCTCCCTCGGTAGATACCTCTACACGCTCTCCATTAATTTCTACAATGCCCGTCGGCCTAAGTGGGGTGATAGCGACTCCTGTTTTCCCCAGATAACGGGCTCTCTCATCGCTTTTTCGACTTGCCGCATCCCCCTCCGTCTGCAGTGTAGTAGAAAGGATGAAGCGATCCCAAGCCCCTGATCTCCAGAGTATGAGAAACAGTGCAATGCCACTGCCCAAAGTCCCCAACAACGCAATGGTCCCTCCAAACAAGCCAGATTCGCTGTAGGTGTATCCGATCGCAAAAATGATCAGCAAGGCCCCCAAGACCCCGATTACATTGAATCCCGGAATCAAGTAGACTTCTACAGCAATTAGCAGAAAGCCAGCCAAAATACACACAATGGGAATAAGCGTTTCCACGTTTATGACTCGTGAGTTCTAACTTCAATTCGGGTTCCACGTACATCAACGACCTGCACCTGTGTACCACGATTAATATACTCGCCGGCAGTGATTACATCCACACGTTTATTGTCAATCAACATCACACCTGAGGGTCTGAGATCGGTCACGGTTGGTCCCACTCTACCTATATATTCGGAGTGCGTCATGGCCGTAGTATAACCTTCGCTACTCCTGAGTTCAGGTGCTAATACAAGCACATTTGCCGTGGCGGACATAGGAAATACACGCACAGCCATGATCAATCCCACGGCCAAAATCGCCATGGTCACTGCCAGTGTATAGACACTTGGCATTACATCGGAGACTGGGGGAAATGAAAAACCTACATTGCCTATCAGCGCAGCAACCAATGAGAACAAGACCAGGACTAGGCCAGATATTCCCGCAATACCGAACCCTGGGAATACAAACAATTCAACGATAATCAACCCAACACCAAGTATAAACAGCAGAATCTCCCACACCTCAACAAGTCCCAACAGATAATGGGGAGCAAAGAACAATGCGATCCCCAAAAGTGCTACGGCTCCTGGAAACCCTACTCCTGGAGTTTGCAATTCGAAATAGAGTCCGCCAAGCATCATGAGCATCAGGATCGACTGAACCACGGGAGATCCAAGAAACCGGAGTACTTGCTCCGCTGTGGTCTCACGATGGGCTACCAAGGTGGGGCTGTCCAGACCATAGGCAGCGATCACTGCATCGGTCGTTTCCAGAATCTGATCTGCCACCCCAAATTCCAACGCTTCCGTAGCACTGAGCGTCAGCACTTTGCCTTTCTCGGATACGCCTTCTACTTCAAGAGATGGATCCACCATCGATTCTGCAATCTGCGGATCCCGGCCATTCGCTTCAGCGGTTGATCGCATCAAGCCGCGCATGTAGCTCTGATATTTATCCGGTGCTTCGTCTCCACCCACTCCTTCAACTACGGTGGCTGCACCAATCGAAGCTCCCGGCACCATTACAATGTGATCAGCTGCGTAAGAAATCAGTGCGCCGGCCGAAGCTGCATTCTTGTCAATAAATGCAACCGTAGACATTTCCGCATCCAATAACGTCTTGCGAATCTTGTCCGCAGCATCCACAAGTCCCCCAAATGTGTCAATCTCAAATACCGTAAGCACTGCACCTTGGCTGGTTGCATCACGCACGGCCCGATCAATATAACGAGCCAAACCATTGTCAATCATGCCATTGACAGGGACGACAAATACCGGTCCTTCAGGGGAATCTGAACTGAGTTCCAGCGGCTTTGGCGCACGTACCTGCGCGAGCGTAGCCGGCACGAACAAAGAAAGCATCAACAGTGTGAACAATTTATTCACTTTTCTTGGGTTCAACGTTTCCTACTTTACGCCTCACCTGATAATAAGGATTCACTGGGAGAGCGTTACTACCATGAAGCATCAAGTTCGATTTTCCCCGTTTGCCTGCTATTTCAATGGGATTCTCCTTCAAAATTATGGCTGAACCATTGGGATTATTTCCCTATTTCTCAATGACCACGGGGGTTCCCTCCCGAACATATGACCACATAAAATCCATGTCTTCATCCCGAACAGCTACACATCCCTCCGTCCAATTTGATGCGAGGCCGGTACCATTACCATGGATCTCTATGAATCCACCCAGAATTGTCCCCATGGGTGGAGGCGTTCCCCTTTTTTCAGCCAGCATGATGGCTTCATAGTCTTTCTGACTGATCAAACCATCCCGCTTGCCTCGCTCGGCATCTTCCGCGTTGGGATAATTCAGCAGAAAAGCCCGATAAAATTTGCTGTACGGGTTCTTCCTAACGACATAGAAGACCCCCTCTGGGGTCCGCCAATGATCAGGTTCCTCTTTCGAGCCACGAATATTTTTGTCCGAGTACGCGTTGTAGCCAAAATCTGCCCTGAACTCCGATAATACCCGCATACCCTGGTGGAGTGTGACCTGCTTACGCCGCTTCGAAACGAGAATCCAGATGTTGGAGATCTCATTCGCATTCACGTATCCCAAAGCACCATCCATTGTGCGCACCTGCTTCACCGATCCTTCCGACGAAACGACTGCGACGGGCTCTCTGAAACGAAGTCGCAAATAAGGCTTTGTCTGCTCAATATCCCGGTACAAACTGACAGTTTGACCAGTCACATAATACAGATCTGAGGCTTCCCTTTCCAGGGACTGTGACACATACGAATCAACAGAAACGAGATTGAATGCGATTGCTGCACAAATCGCCAGTTGTATCATTGCAGATTTGCCAAATAACGAATGCATCGTACAGGCTTGGTCACGACTGCTCAGGGTTCAGCATCCGCATCATCGGCTCAACCATTGCATTTGTAATCCCGATACTGCTGAATCCGCCATCATGGTACAAAGTCTGCATGGTAACCATACGTGTCAGGTCGCTCAAAAGCGTGACGGCGTAGTCTCCACAACTGTCTGCATCTGCATTCCCCAGAGGTGACATGTTCTTCCCGAATTCAAACATAGCATCGAATCCAGATATACCCTGCCCCGCTGTAGTCTGGGTAGGACTCTGTGAAATCGCATTGATGCGAATCTTGTGCTCGCCAAGCCGCGCCCCCCAAGTCCGCACAATACTTTCAAGTAATGCCTTCGCGTCTCCCATCTCTGAGTAATGGGAGAATGAGCGCTGTGCTCCGATATAGGAAATGGTTAAGATTGAACCTCCCTCTTTTAGGGATTCACTCTCCATTGCGTGGTGCACAATCCGATGCAAACTAACCGCAGAGACATCCAGCGTCTTGGCATACCAGTCATAATTTAATTTCTCGTACGGGCGGCGTTTACGGACATTGACTCCCATACCAATTGCATGGACGATAAAATCTATCTGTCCATAATGCTCTTTGAGTTCGTCAAAGAGCGAGGACAAATCAGCGTCCTTGGTTGCATCCGCCCAAATTACGGGGCTGTTGACCGATTCAGCTAGACCCTCCAGCGTCCCCAATCGTTTTGCAACTGGAGCATTCGAAAGTGCGAATTGTGCTCCTTCCCGATGAGCTGCTTTGGCGATTGCCCAAGCAATACTACTTTCATTCAGAGCTCCAAAGATGGCTCCTTTTTTGCCTTGTAACAGTCCCGAGCGTTCCATTTTCTATCAAATAATCTATCACTTCAAAGTACGGTGCTTCATCAACCTCCTTTTTGAACCTCAACCTTTATGATTAGAGGCAGCTTTGGAGATCGCGATTTTAAGTCTGAACCACCAACAAGGTTCACAGTCTGATTATTGTGAAGTTACTCAATTCTCCTGTATTGGATTCGTCCATAACGAATCCAGCGGACCCTCGAGCCTCGTCAATATCGTTCGTACGAACTCTCCTGCATATTGTAAGGATGATGCCAACTGTCTGAGACATTCTGATGAACTGGAGCGAGTGACGCAAAGCATCAAAAAACCTCTGATAACGTTTATTCCGTATGCTGTGGTAATGTACAGCGGTATAACAAAGTACCGTGGGATGCACCCCTGAGAATCAGCGGGAGGAACAAAATTAATGGCATATTGCAATTCATCAGAAAATATCTCCGAGACGAATAATCTCTCATGAATCTGACCTTCTGTTTTTGATGCCTCGCATTCCGAATCAAATGCGGTTCATCTTCGGGCTGGCAACAATTGTTTGCCTTCCCTTTTGCATGTCCTGTTCCACTCCCCTTCCACCACCAAGTGAAACAGAACAAGAAGTTGCCGATGCCGCTTTGGAAATCTTGTCCCAAAGCCAAACGGATGAAATTCTAAATGCGTTTGACGAGATAGCCACGTGGTCTTATACCCGGCACGATCGCACAGAAAACAGGACTGCACGCGAATATGAGTCTTTTACTCATCTAGTGAAGGTTAATACATCTGGCTCCGTAACTGTAATCATGGGGTCGGATTCTGTCGCAGCCCTGGATCTGTCCGGTCTGGCTGAAGCCATGATGCCCGATGATGTTCCCTATCTGATGGAACGGTTCAAGGATGAATTTTCTTACCAGATCCGGGAAGACACCACTTATTGGACACGTCCTGCATACGAGATCACAGTCCAAGCCAGACCGGGCAGTGCACAGGAAGGGGTGACAGCCTCCTATATGTATGATGCCGTTTCCAATAAATTAATCTCTGCGAATCTTCATAATTTCAGTAGCACAATTTTATTTGGAGAATCCTCCCGTTACCAACTCCAACTTCGTCCTATAGGCACAGTATGGGTCCCTCATCGCTTGAGTGCACACGTTACATTGACACTTCCCTTTGGACAAGAGCAAATATTCGCTCGTAATGTCACATTCTACAACTACACTGCTCGGTCAACAAATTAGTTCATTGCTGAACACGAAGGCTCTGGGCCGCCCGTTGTATTACATGGATGAAGTAACGTCGACAAATTCTTTAGCTTTGGATGCAGCGAAACGGGGAGCTACGCATGGAACCGTATTTGCGGCGGATTATCAAACATCTGGGCGCGGCCGGCAGGGCCGCACTTGGAATGCAGATGCAGGACTGAACCTCACTTTCAGCATAATCCTGGATCTTCCAATTTCTGGCAAGCAAATCGGGCTCTTGCCTTTGACTGCCTGTCTGGGGGTAGCTGATGCTATCGAAGATGTGATTGCACTCCATAGACCGCAACTGAAATGGCCGAACGATATTCTACTAAATGGACAAAAAGTCTGTGGGATGCTTTCGCAGACCGTTGGTTCAGCTATGACTCCGATCATACTTGGAATCGGTATTAACGTAAATCAGACCGTGTTTCCCGAGGAATTAGATAAGTTTGCAACCTCTCTGCTACTCTCTACCGGGCAGCCGATTGACCGGGCAGTTTTGATGGCATCGGTCTTATTGAACTTGGAGAAAAACCTAGAATTAATGATAACAGCCCCCTCTGCCATCCGAAAGAATTACACAGATGACCTAGTCTGGATCGGCCAAAGTTGCCGGGTTTTCGGGATGGATGAAGAGATCATCGGCACGCCCATCGGCATTGAGGATTCTGGAGCATTAATTTTAGAAACCAGTACTGGAACCCGTACAATCTATGCAGGAAATATCTCGCTCCGTATGGTTGACGATTGATATTGGCAATAGCGCCATTAAAACTGGCCTGTTTGCTGAAGATCAGACCCTGGCAACAGCAACTGAATCTTCCATAGAGGAAGCTCTGGCACGCATTGCTACATGGAATACGCAAACCCCACCCTGCCGAATTGGGTTATGTAGTGTCGTTCCTCAACAGTCCGAGGTTCTTGTCTCCAGAATCACCGAACTCACAGATGCGCCAATATTTGAGGTTAATAGTCGTGCCGTTTTCCCAATCCGACTCAACTATACCCCTGCTGAAAATTTAGGCCCTGACAGATTAGCTGCAGCATGTGCGGCCTGGTATCCGGGAGGTACTTCTCAGATCATTATTGATGCCGGAACTGCAATTACGGTTGATGTCGTACGGGCAGATGGATCTTTCTTGGGTGGAGTGATCATGCCCAGCCCCACACTCTCTAATCGCGCTTTAGCCGATTACACCGCGAAATTGCCCAATGTACCCCTGACTCCTCCAGAAGGAGCGTTTGGGACATCTACCGTTGAAGCATTGCAGCATGGACTCATCTATGGGATGATTGATGGGGTCTTGGGCACAATTGCCCGTATTGAACAATTTCTTGACTCTTCATCGGTCATTAGCCTGACAGGTGGCTGGTACCAAGTATTAGCCGAGCACATCCCAAGGGCAAAAATCAATCAGAATCTCGTTCTTCACGGCATCAGATTGCTGATGCAGCTCAATCCGCCGCCGGGGTAACACGGATTACTTTGCCCAACGTAGCCAGAAAAGAATGCTCACAGGCAAATACCGCATAGGGGGCCCCCGCCGCTGCCCAGACCTGTTCATAGTTCAGCAGATCCTTATCCACAAAAACAGGAATGGGCTTGGGATGGCCAACCGGTGCGACACCACCTATGGCATAGCCCGTGTGTTGTTGTACAAAATCTGCACGGGCACGCTGGATGGGGTTGCCGATAAGGCTCTCAAGAACATGCCCGTTGAGTGGTGCTTAGGTGTGGACCGGTCGGGCATTGCACGCCGATCAGTGACTCAAACGAGCGCGGCGGGGATGGCTTGCGGCAAAGATCGGTCAGCATACGACCCGCGGTACGTAGTAGCCGGAAATGACCTCGGTCGTTGGCAGGTTTGCCGGATTGAAGTCAAAGTGTTATATTCCTGATGGGACTTGCAATTGATGGCGTGCCGCTTGCGCTGAGCAGCCGGAAGCCTTGACCTGTTAGGGTCTCTTGACGGATTTTTCGGGCAAATCAGCACTGAACAGGGGTGCTGCGTTTGGCTGTCTATTTGAACTGAACCATTCTTGGAATTGAGCTTGCTTCGCTTGTATTTGTGCTTTGCCGTCCTGATGATCTTGTTCCTCACGGCAGGATTTGCGTATGGACAGTCTGCCAGTATCAAGGGGATCGTGCGGGATGCGCAGGACGGGGAAACGCTGCCAGGAGCGAACGTGATTTTGGTTGGTTCTGGATTGGGAACAGCAACGGACGATGAAGGCCGTTATATCATCCCGAACATAAAGCCCGGCACCTATATCATCAGGGCAGGCTACCTCGGGTATGTACCGGAGATCGATACCTTGATTGTTTCCGGCGGGGATATTGTCGAGAAAGACTTTGCCCTCCACTACACCACACTGGAGGGCGAGGAAATACTGGTCACTGCACAGGCCAGGGGGCAAATGGAGGCGATCAATAGGCAATTGGCGGCTAAGTCGCATGTCAACATCGTGTCTTCTGACAGAATCGTGGAATTGCCCGACGCCAATGCTGCGGAATCCGTGGCGCGTATTCCGGGAATTACGGTGCAGCGAGAAGGAGGTGAAGGCAACAAGGTCGTTGTTCGGGGACTCTCACCCAAGTATAACGCTGTTTCGGTGAACGGCGTACGACTTGCTGCCACCGATTCTTCGGATCGCAGTACAGACCTTAGCATGGTTTCCCAGTACATGCTCAGGGGAATTGAAGTTACCAAGGCTGGTACGCCAGATCAGGATGCAGACGTATTGGGCGGGACCATCAACTTCAGACTGAAGCGAGCCGAGCCGGGATTTCATGCCAGCGCTCTTGCCCAGGGCATGTACAACGGACTGCGGCAATCGTATGACGATTACAAGCTGGTGCTTGATGTCAGCGACCGGTTTTTTGGGAATCGTCTTGGTGTTTTGGGCCTGCTGGACCTGGAAGACAGAAACCGCAGTTCACATGAGTTGAACGCATCGTACGACAATCCGAACGCGCAACCAGACTCGGTTAACGCGCTGCGTACTACCGGAGTCGGATTATTTGACGTTACTCGCCAAAATACCCGCCTGAATAGCCTTCTGGTTGCCGATTTCAATTTACCCGAAGGCAATGTCAGCTACAGCTTCCTACGTAGCACGATCAATTCGGACTTGGTCACATTTTCAGAAGCCTATTTCCTGACTACGAGCGCGCGCTCGTACAACTCCGGCTGGGGGAAGAGGAAAATCGGAGTCAGTACGCATATCCTCGAATACAGCCAGACGCTCTTTTCGAAATTTCACATCGATGCATCGGCGTCCCTGTCCGAGTCGACGCAGGATTCCGATACATTCGTGGCAAGATTTCGTGATGAACGAGCATTTACTCAACTTGCTCTGGGCGTGAACGCAAGTCGTGTCCAGGACTTTCTTACGGATGACATTGCGCCGGTCTATGCCGACGGATACTCCATTGACCGGGGAGCCAATGATGAGACGGAAATAGCATTCGATCTTGATATCGGATATGATTTCCGGGTGTTCAAGTATTTGTCCGGTGCAGTCAAAGCAGGGGGCAAGTACCGCAAAAAAGCAAGGGACTATGACAAGGGAGTAGAGTACGGACGGCTGAATTACTTGCATCAGCCTGCCATGGATTCACTTCTGGTCGCGATTCCCCGTCTGGGTGCATACGGATATCCGGGGGTGAGGCGCTTGCCATACACGGCATTCCTTGGCGAGGACTACGAGGCAAGCGAGTTCCTGAATGGTGATTTCGCTCTTGGCCCGTTCGCGGATCTGGAACTCCTAGAGGATGTCTCGAATTTCCTGAGCGAGCACTTCAGTTTTGCTACTTACTGGGAGCACATTGCACATACGTTTCACCAGACTAATTCAAACCTGTTTGACTACTCAGGCGAGGAGACCCACATAGCTTCGTATTTGATGGCGGATGTTGACATTGGCTCAAAGTTAAACCTGGTTGCCGGCGTGCGGTGGGAGAGAAACTCGACCGCCTATGACGGGTGGCAGGGCTGGCTGAACGTCATTCCGAGCTTTACGTTTGCGGGTTTCGAGCAGGTAGTGCACAAGCGACAAAATGCATTCCTTCTTCCCGCACTGTTCCTGCGATACAGGCCTCTGTCATGGCTGGAATTGCGATTTGCCCGGACCCGAACCCTGGCTCGGCCGAACTATGCCGATCTCCTTCCGCTTTACAGCATCAACGGCGCAAACAGGAGTATTGATTACAGGAACCCCTACCTAGAGCCCGCGCTCTCCAAGAACATTGACGTGAATGTCTCCGTCATTCAGAATCACATCGGCTTTTTCGGTGCAGGATATTTTCAGAAGAGTATCACGGATTTGATTTTTCCCAGCGGGCGGCGTTACATCGTGGACGCAGAACCATATGGGTTGCCCGAAGAGGCCGAAAAAGGATTCATTCAGAACTATACGGCAAACAATCCGAACGAGGTACTGCTGCGAGGCCTTGAGTTCGACTATCAGACGCGCTTTTGGTACTTGCCAGGGTTCTTGAGCGGACTGGTATTCAATGCCAACTACACGGTCACTACTTCAGAAGTCCAATACCCTCGAACGGTCATAGAATTTGTAATAGACTTCGGACCTCCGCTTCGCGTGACGAGCGTAAACAGGGACACACTCTACGTGGACCGTTTGATTGATCAGCCTGACCAGATAATGAATTTTGCCGTCGGTTACGACTACAGAGGCTTCTCAGCCAGGGTTTCCATGCTCTACCGGTCTGACATATTCAGGAAGTCAAATTTCTGGCCCGAACTCAGGGAATCTAGTGACGGATTCAGGCGATGGGATCTCTCGCTGAAGCAGTCGCTACCTGTGCGCGGATTGGACATCTACGTCAATGTCAGTAACATGACGGCATCCGAAGATAGAAACAGGTTTCTCGACCGGACGCGGGCCGTCGGTTTGAGGCAGAATTACGGCAGGACGATTGATCTGGGACTGCGATACGTGTACTAGAAGGCTACGGTCACTTGTGCAAGACGCTGGGAGCCAGGTGCCCGGCAGGCAAAGAGCTTCCGTTACTCGGCAGTGATGCCCCGGTTCGTTGCTTGGATGGCTTGTCGGAAAGAGTTGCGACAGAGAGGGTTGTTGTGCACCTGTGACCTCGGATGCGGGCAAGTCTTTATGGCGGCCCGGCGAGTCTTGATCCATGAACCCAGTCTTGCCAATTTCCAACGAGAGCGGATGTCGTCGGGATCAGAATCCTAGCTAAAGATTCAGAGCACTTGACTGAACTTCCCCCCTAATTTCCCTTCCCATCGGCTGGATTAAGGTTTAAGGTTGCCCATTGAGTACTCAATGGGCAATAATTTGTACCGTGGCCCTTGATATTCGGGGCATTTCACGGTTTTTCCCTTGATTTCTTCTCCCAAAACAGGCGTTTCGGGGTATTCGGCATTGATGTTTATGTACCCATGTATTCTGAACCGTTTTTTCGAGGAATTGAACCGAGTTTTTATGTATTATTCCCAATTTATGTGTATATTAATCCAGAAACTTATTTTACATATGTACCCATGTATGTCGCCAAAATCCCCAACCGAAATTCCAATCCCACCTGGCTCATTCGAGAATCCAAACGCGTCCATGGCAAAATCGTCAAAACCACACTCGCCAATATCTCCAAACTCCCCGTGGACGTCATTGAGGGGCTTCGGGTGCTCTTGAAGGGAGGAACCGCCGTAAACTCCATCCAAGATGCCTTCACCATTCAAAGCAATACCCCGCACGGACACGTTGCCGCGGTCCTGGGAGTCATGCATCAACTGGATCTGCCTGCATGGATTGCCCCGAAGAATTCCCGCTTCCGTCGACTGGTGCTCGGCATGATCGCCGCACGCGTGATCAAGCCGGCCAGCAAACTGGCCACCAGTGCCATGTTGGATGTGCGCACGGCGGCCTCCACGCTCAATGAAGAGCTTGGACTCAAATGTGTGGACGAGGAGGATCTGTATGCGGCCATGGATCAATTGGTCCAACACAAGACCGCGATGGAGTGCCGTCTCGCCAAACGGCATCTCAAGGAAGGTGGCATGGTGCTCTATGATGTCACCAGCAGCTACGTGGAAGGCCAGCAGAATGAATTTGCCGCCTATGGCTACAACCGGGACAAAAAGCGGGGCAAGCAGCAGATCGTCATTGGTCTGATGACCGATTCAGAGGGCTGCCCGGTGTCGGTGGACGTTTTCCGCGGCAATACCGCAGATGTAAGTACGCTCAGTGCACAGGTGAAGAAGCTTCAGCAGACCTTTGGGCTTCAACAAGTGGTGTTGGTGGGGGATCGGGGAATCCTGCAGCAAAAGCAGATTCAGGAAGAGTTGATCCCCGTGGGACTCGACTGGATCACCGCCATGAAAAAGAATGAGATTCGTGCGGTGGTGGAACAGAAACAGGTGCAGATGAGCCTGTTTGATGAACAGGATGTAATGGAACTACACAGTGATCTGTATCCAGAGGATCGGATCGTGTTATGCAGAAACCCCTTGCAGGCCGAGAAGAGCAAGCGACAGCGGGAAGAACTCCTGATCAAGACCGAGCAAGCCCTGGATGAAATTGTTGCAGCCACCAAGCGTGAGCAGTGCCGGTTAACGTGCAAAGGCAAAATTGGCGTACGCGTCGGGCGGGTAATTGGAAAATACAAGGTCAGGAAGTTCTTCACGCTGGAGATTGAGCAGGAACACTTTGCCTATGAGCGCAATGCGGCGGCCATTGCGAAGGCAGAACGGCTTGACGGCTTGTATGCGATCCGCTCCAGTTTGAAACAGAAGCCGGAGGCGACCGAATTGGTGGCGAATTATAAGCGTCTGTCCACGGTGGAGCAGGCCTTTCGCACGATGAAAACAATCTCGTTGCGCGTACGTCCAATTCACCATCGCAAGAAAAACCGGGTGATCGCGCATGTGTTTTTATGCATGCTGGCCTACTATGTGGAGTATCATCTGCGCCGGAAGTTGGCCCCCATGTTGTTTACTGAGGATGATCCAGCGGGGAAAGCTGCACAGCGCAAGAATGCCGTGGAACCGGCCAAACCCTCTCCCCGGACGAAAAAGAAAGCCCGCACCAAACGAAATCATGAAGGAGAAAAGGTCATGAGCTTTGCCGAGGTGATGGACGAACTCGCGGGGCTTTGCCGTCTGGTTGTTGTACCAAAAATCCCCGCAGATAAATCCCCGGAAGTGATCATGGTGGAGAAAATTAGTCCTACCCAACAGCGGGCACTCAAACTTCTAGGCATCAAGCCGGTGTAGCCCTTTGGTTCACAGAATTGAGGCAAAGCCCCCAGATACCCCCCGCTGAGGAGGGTCAATTTATCCCCAAAATATCCTAAATTGGTGGGGAATATCGTATATTGGAGAAACCAGAAAGGGGGGAAGTTCAGACTTGAAGTATATCCTGACTTCGACGGTTACCTCGCGCACAGGGGTACTGGAGTGGGATTTTTGGAAAAGTGAACACTACATGTACCCCTTCTGAGGGGTTGAACCTTCGCGCAACACCGACGACCTGGTGTTGTGTTTAGGAGGTCGTTCCTTTCTTGAACAGCACCGTTTGGCGCTGCAGGGTCTGGTTGACGACCTGATAGAGTCGAATCCCCTCTCGGGTGGCCTTTGAGGGGAGAAGATATTCTGCGTTATTGCCCCGATCACAGATGACCGATGCCTCGACATTGCCCAGTTCGGCTAAAATCTGTCCTTCACTCAATCGCTGCTTTGTCCCAAACCTCGCATTATATCGGTGACGCAGAATCCGAAGCAGTGCAAAGGCAACAAAGCAGATGGCGATGTGGGCACGAACCCGCCGCTCGACCCAGTGAAAGATGGGGCGAATAGCCATGGTGTGTTTCAGGACCCGAAAGCCTTCTTCAATTCGCCAGAGTTCGCCATAATGCTGGTAGACCTGTGCGGGGGGCAGATCTTCCATGCTCGTCCAGACTCCGTGAAGCCCATCAAATTTCTTGTCGTGTTCAATTGCCGCCTCATCCAACCGGACGCTGTCCTGATCTACTTTCAAAAAACGACCGCTGCGCCCGTGTCCCTTGACGCCCTGGGCAAGCCGTTTTTTGACCTTCTCGATCGCCTTCTGTCGCGCGTGCGCATCCTTGGTCGCTTTCTTTGGGCAGTATCGTAAGATCAGACGGCGACCTGCCAAGGTGTGTTCGGTCACCTTCCGACCCGAGGAAAGCGTGGTCCAGGATTGCGATTGGGTCACCGCCTTGGTGTCTACCTGGTTCATCGATCGCAGACGGGCCGCCACGATATAGTCACACCCCATGCTTTGCAACAACGCCAGATTCTCTTTGCTCAACAGGCCCGAATCGGCCACCACAATGACCTGGTCCAGGTCAAAGCGCGTTTTGAGCTTGTTCAAGGCCGGTTCCAGGGTTTTTACATCGGTCGTATTTCCAGGAAAGAGTTCATAGGTGACCGGAAGTCCCTCCTGGGTCTGCACCAGGGCCAAGACAACCTGCACCCGATGGGGCTTTCCATCCTTGCTGAATCCCTTTTTACGGAGCTCATCGTCATTTTCACTGGCAAAGCTCAGCGTGGTCACATCAAAAAACAAAACCTTGAATGTGCCCCCGACCATGCCCATGGTTTCGTCGGAAACCATCTGTTTCAATTGTTCAATCCGCGCATCGGTCACCGCGTCCATCATCCGGTAAAACTTTTCCACGGGTACGTTCACGCCGACCTCCTTGGACATCTGTCGGGAATGGGCCAGCTTACTATCCCCCGGCGCCGCCAGACGCAGCAGCACCGCCTGTTTGAACAAACGGCGCGACATCGCCTGACGCGAATCAAATACACGCGCAAACCCCATCTGATCATACAGCGTGCCAATGGCTTCATGAAACCCCAGACACAGTCGGCGAAGTTCTTCCAGCTTGCGGGCATCTTCAATCACCAGAGGACCCGTATCCTGGGGTTGAGTCCGCGCAGCAACGACTTCCTCCGCGTAGGATTCTGGCGGAAACAAAGAAGGTTTTCGCGCTTCCTGAAGTTTGGCCAGTTCCAGCTTGGCCAGCTTGACCAGAGAATCCACGGCCTCCGGCCGGACACTTCCCATATGCTGGATGATACGAATGCGCGATTGCCCCTTCCTGTTGCGATAGTTCTGCACAATCTGGACCGCGATGTTTTTGGTTGTTTTTCGTTTGAGTTTTCGGACCCACATAAATGTAACGTTTGTGAGCTCACAAGATACGGAAGAATTACGACAAAAGCAGAAAACTGAACACTACAAACGGGCCTAAGAAAAAAATCGCCCACAGCACACGGAAATTGGGTTTCTTGCGAACAAATACGGCCCAAACCGTCGAAGTCAGGACGCTGGGAGCCAGGTGCCCGGCAGGCAAAGAGCTTCCGTTACTCGGCAGTGATGCCCCGGTTCGTTGCTTGGATGGCTTGTCGGAAAGAGTTGCGACAGAGAGGGTTGTTGTGCACCTGTGACCTCGGATGCGGGCAAGTCTTTATGGCGGCCCGGCGAGTCTTGATCCATGAACCCAGTCTTGCCAATTTCCAACGAGAGCGGATGTCGTCGGGATCAGAATCCTAGCTAAAGATTCAGAGCACTTGAAGTATATGTACAATGCCGCCGACGATATATTCTCGCACGTCGCAGACCCGACAACCAGGTGTCCTTCCGCGTACTCCTTCTAGTATATTGACAAATTGTGTGTGATGCGTTATATTACCCGCAATAGTTAGTGGATGCGGCAGCTGTCAGGTCCGAATGAAGGCAAACCTAAGGGTGGGGGATTTTGGTCCCTGGCATTGCGGGAAAACACCGGCAGTGAGGTCGGCGCGTTTTCCGTGCCATTAACGTGAACTGTAAAACTCACATTGCCGAGCAATATATTATGAAGGACTTGTTACCAACACAATACCGCACAATACTGTCAAGTGTACTGTTGTTGTTTTTTATGCTTCCCGCTTCCGCCGCTGCGCAGACCGAAATGACGATTCCTTGGACCGGCACGCCGGGCGAACTGGAGACCACCATTGTTGCCGATACGATGGCGAACGGGATGCAGGCGCACGATGTGTACATACTGGAAAAAGGCCGGGTTTACCTGCAGATCGACCCCATAGACGTTAATGGTAGCTTCACACTGCGCGGCCAAATGTACGACCCGTCGGATCCCAAAGATGTGCCTGCCACCATTCAGCCGCTACCGGGCCCGGACGGGATATCACGATATGTAGTGTGGCCGGGGGCCCATTTCAATCTGTTAGGTGACGGCGCAACACTGAAGCTCGAAAATCTGATCTTCAACGGTGCCATGGCCGACCGAAGCACGCATGTGTGGAGCATAGCCAATACCTTCGGCAACGATCAGAGAGTAGAGGTAGAAAACAATGTGTGGTCGGACTACCAAATAGCGATCCTGGCACAGGGCAGTAGCAGAAACTCCGACTTTCTGGTCAACAACACGATCTTCAAGGCCAACCCCTCATATCCAGGCGGTGTCTTCTTCAACGGATTTATATGGGGAGGCGGATCGTGGTTGGGAACCATTGATACACTGGTGGTCACCAACAGCAGCGTCATGAATTCTTGGGGCGAGGCCTTTGTAATCTATGAACAGGTCAACTACGGGCTGGTTGACCACACCTCATTTGTGAACATCGTGATGCGTCCGATCTTCAGCCGGGGCGGCAACAACATGACGTTTTCGAACAACCTCATGTACAATACGAAGATCTACGGCCAGTCCACCTATACATACGGCTTATGGGGAAGTATTGACGGCGGATCGGGCATCATGGACATAAACCATCAGGATCCTCCAGACAGTGCCGCGATGGCGGCAGGCAGGCATTGGGATCATCTCAACAGGAATATAGTGTGGCACAACAACGCCTGGGTAAATGACGAGTATGTATTAGATTTCTGGCGAAGGGGGCCGTGGGAGTGGGAAGTGATCAATGACGAAGGCGAGACGGAAGTGCGTCGGGATACGATGCTCGCTGTCGAACTCCAGAATAAATTCGTCGGGGATTCGTTACGGGCGTTGATGGCAGCCGATCCCTCCATCAGGGAATACGACAACGTCCAGACGACTCCGACACTGTTACTGAACCCCGAATACCTCAGGCGAATCATTCAGCGGATATGGGATTTCCGTGACAATGAAACACACGATACGTTCCTTGATGAGTGGTGGCAGTTTGAGCATGACGGCAATCCCGTCAACGTAGAATGGCCCATACACGAAGACTTGCGCTATGCATACAATTCGCCAGCTGCCACTGCCAGTGAGACGGGCGGTCCGGTCGGTGATCCAAGATGGGTACCGTACACAAACGTGAATGTGGAGGAGGAAGTTGTGCCCAGTTCGTTTTCGCTTGACCAGAATTACCCAAACCCGTTCAATCCATCCACGGACATCACGTTCTCACTGCACCAGCTATCCGATGTCAGGCTTGTCGTCTACAATGTTATGGGACAGCCTGTGTCAGAACTGGTCAAGGGGGCACTCCCCGCTGGCGCGTACAAGGTTCGATGGGACGGAACGAATAGTGCCGGGCACAGGGTCGCGAGTGGTGTGTATCTCTACACTCTGAGTACCGGGAGCGTGACCGCCTCAAGGATGATGACGCTGATCAAGTAGTGGGACGTGCGTGCGCATCGTGGCCGGATGGCAGAACCGACTACCCCTTGTGATGCCGTTCTTTACCGGTGTCGGCGCTTGTTTGCAAGACGCTCGCGCCTTGGAATGCAGTGGAGCGGCAGGATGCTGGAGGTGGTCCTATGGTCGACGCTTTGTGCACAATCACTTCCTGCGACGGCGCAGACTGCCAGTATTTCGGGTACAGTGACGGACGCCGAGGTAGGGGAGCCAATTAGCGGCGCACCTGTCTATCTCGTTGGGTTGCCCCGCGTTGCGGTTACGACGGTTGACGGAAGTTATGAGATCTTGGGAGTCGAGGCCGGGACGTACGTCTTGACGGCTGCGGCCCGCGGCTATGTACCCCTTGGTGATACGCTCGAGGTCTCCGGCACATCCCGCATTACACATGATTTCAGACTTGAACCCGATCCCGACGACAGGCTTGCAGGACAACGGCAAACGCAGGAGCAAGACAAAAGCGTCCCGCATCCGGTATTGGAAGACAGTGAGACTCTGCGCTTTTCTCAATTGAGCACAGTCTGCGGCTGCTTTAAATCCGCCAATGCGATCTTGGGGGAGGTCCTGCGACTAAGAACGAATTACAGTAGCTTGGTACAGTTCGAACGTGACAGCGGGGCTGTAGATCAGATGGGCAGGTTGCTGAAGTCTTGGCGGATGGCCCAACAATTATGCTTGACAAGATTTGGCTCGAAGTTGTTTGAGGATACCTGGTGCAACAGACCAGGTGAAATCTCCGACAAGCGCCGTGCGTTGGACAGTCTGGGCATAGCTATATAGTTCGTGTCTGGCGATGCGAGGGAGTATCGAAACGGCAGGATGTGGGCTCGGGTCCAAGACTGTTTCCACTCTGATCCTGAGCGTCCAGAGTTCTTGGACCTGCGGAGGCCCCGCTCGGGAGCGCGTGCCGGGGCACTGGATGCCAGCTGATGACGGATCAGCCGCCAAATTCGCAATACATGCCAAGCTCTTCGTGTCGGACGTGGATTGTCTCTCTTAGTTTTTTGGGTCTTCACCCATTATTGTGATCAAATCTGTAAATTTAGGCAAATTGGGAATAAGGCGGTCATGATTTGGGATCATTTTCCATTTGTTTCTGGTCGTCATTCCGAGGAGATTAACCAAAGCAGATACGCATACAATGAAAACGAATCAAGAGGGCGTCCGCGGGAGTTTAGGTCTGGGTTCACCGTGGGAGATTCTATCGGATGAGTATGATAATCCAGATCGTGTACGACGGGTCATGTTAACCTGCTCGGATACGTCTTCGCTGGCCTGTCCGCAGTGTAAGGAGGTTTGTCCATTTTATGATTTGCGCACGGCGCGTTCCTGGCGTCATCTTGATACGTGTACGTATCGTACGGAACTGATCGCCCGAATCCCGCGGGTAAAATGTCCTGCGCATGGGGTTCGGACGGTGGAGGTTCCCTGGGCTTCGCCGAGTTCCCGGTTCACCTATGGTTTTGAAGAGATGGTGATTGGCTGGCTTCGTGAGGCGAGTGTATCGGCGGTGTCTCGCCAGCTTGGGGTGGGCTGGAAAGCGGTCTCACGGATCATGGAGCATGCGGTAGCACGTGGACTTGATCGCAGACAAACGGAGATCATTCCGCACATTTGCGTGGATGAGACCTCCTTTCGCAAGCGGCACAAATACGTGACGATCGTGTCCAATGCGAAGTCAGGTCAGGTCCTGTATGTGGGGATCGGTCGCACCAAAGAGGTGCTCCAGCACTGGTATCAACGTCTCAGTTCCGAACAATTGGCGGGAATTGAGAGCGTGAGCATGGACATGTGGCCCGCCTACATCTCGTCCACCTTCGCGTGTGTTCCAGATGCAGAGAAGAAGATTGCGTTTGACCGGTTTCATGTGGCAAAGTATCTGGGGGAGGCCGTGGACAAAGTGCGCCGTCAAGAGCACAAGGCGCTACGCGCCGAAGGCGACACAACCCTCACCGGAAGTAAGTACGACTGGCTAACGAACCGGGAAAATATGTCCAAGAAGCAGAAAAGGCGGTTCCAGTCGTTGAAGAATAGTTCATTGAAAACTGCCCGGGCATGGGCAATCAAGGAGATGGCCCGGAATCTATGGCATTATGTGCATCCCACTTGGGCCCGCAAGGGCTGGGAAAAGTGGCTCTCCTGGGCCATGCGCTGCCGCCTGGAGCCGGTGAAGGAAGCCGCCAAAACCATTAAAACACATCTGTGGGGAATCATCAATGCGATTATTCTCAAGGTTAGTAATGGCCCGGCCGAAAGCATCAACAGCCGCATAAAAACCGTCAAAGTACGCTCCCGTGGATTCCGAAATAATGAACGATTTGCCACCGCCATTTACTTCCATCTCGGAGGTCTTGACCTCTCCCCCAGAACGCAGTGAAAATCATATTTTCACAAAATTGGCACAACGCGAATTCGCCATTTCTCTCCTCCCCCAATGAATTTCCCGGATTCATTTTCGATTTTCAGGCCCAAATCCCCCCGATTTTGCCCTGAAACCGCTTGATTCGGGGCAAAATACGTGTTTTTGGACGATGTTTTGTCAAATCCCCCCAATGTAGTGGAATTTTTGCGAAACATTGCCGCAGCCCACGCATTCAACCCTCCCAAACAACCCCGCTCCTGATGTATATCCGTACCAAACCCCGGACCCTTAAATCCGGCAAAAAAGCCTGTACCTATTCCCTGGTTGAATCCCATCGTGTCCAGGGGAGTCCCAAGCAGCGGACGATTCTCAATCTCGGCAAAGACTTTCCCCTCCCCAAAGAACAATGGTCAGCGCTGATGCAATTTGTCATGGACGAATTACGCGGATACGCACGCCTGCCCATGGAGGATGAAGCCCTGCTCCAGACCGGTCAGGATATCCTTCGCAGACTCAAGAACAAGGGCTACAATATCCACGCTCCGCGCGATGATCGGGATGCAATCCTGACTCATGAGATCCATCATACCGACACGCGAACCATTGGCGGCGAGCGCGTGGCGCTGCGTGCCCTGCGCACGCTGGGGTTTCCACAGATTCTGCAATCCTTGAAGTTCAACCAGGATCAGATCAACTGGGCCCTCGCGCTGGTGGTGGGGCGGATGCTGTCTCCGGGCAGTGAGCGGCAAACCTATGAATGGATGTGTGAACGCTCCAGTATCATCGAATTACTCCACGGCAAGCTTCCAGGAGATCGCACCCTTTATCGCATCGCAGCCCGCCTTTACAAGCATCGAAAAACAGTGATGGACGAACTCTTTGGTAACACTAAGGCATTGTTCGGCTTTACAGAATCCATTGCCTTCTTTGATTTGACGAACACCTACTATACGGGCCGCAAAAAGGGAGCTCTCTTACGCCATGGTCGCAGCAAGGAAAAGCGTAGAGATTGTCCGCTGGTCACCTTAGCCCTGACGATTGATGCCTCGGGGTTTCCGCGTACAGCGGAAATTCTGCCCGGCAATGCCAGTGAACCCAAGACCTTGCGTACGGCGATTGAACAGCTCAATGGCAGCAACCCCACGGTCATTATGGACGCAGGGATCGCTACAGAAGCAAATTTGACGTATTTGAAGGAGCAGGGATTGAACTGGATCTGTGTTCAGCGGACCAAAACGCCCCCGGTGCCGACTCAGGAACCGGACCAGGTTTTTCAGACGACCAGCGAGATGGAGGTACGTGCATGGGAACTTGAGCAGGAAGATGGAGAACGACGCGTGTATCTGCACAGCGCGGCCCGGCAGGCGCTCAGCGATCAGATCATGACCACGAAGCGCACCAAATTTGAGGCCGCCATCACGCACTTAAACGAAGGACTGACCGTGCCCGGGCGTCCGAAGAACCATGAAGTGATCCAACGGAAGGTCGGTCGACTCCTTGAGAAATACAAGCAGGTTGGATATCAGTATGAGGTCAAGGTGATTCCGAAAAAAGACAGCGCACATGCCGAAAAGATTCTTCTTACCCGTCGGTCTGCCTATGATGCCTGTACGGAAGCGTTTGGAGGCTATGTACTGCGTACCAGTCACACAGCATGGCCCTGTGAGGAGCTTGCACGGACCTATTGGCAATTGGGCGAGATTGAACGCACGTTCCGAACGATGAAATCCGATCTCGGATTCCGTCCAATCTATCATAGCCAGGATGAGCAGATTGAAGCACATCTGTTCCTGTCCATCCTGGCCTTTCATGCCGTTCATCTCATTCGAAGCAAATTGGGCGCGAAACAGATCCACAAAAGCTGGGGAACGCTCAAAACCAAACTCAATGAGCACAGGCGCGTGACAACCGTACTGCCACAGAATAAAACCCACTGTATCCTGCTCAAACAAGATCAGGACCTCAAACCATTCCAGCGCCAAATCTTCCAGATCATGGAACTCCCGCTCGGAAATAATACGCGGCGAATCAAGGCCAAACGCAAAAAAAAAGAAGACGCCAAAGTGTAGAATAAGCTACCAAATTCAACCCCTCTGACAACCCCTGAAAAATGGGGGACAGAAAATCTCAACAAAAAATTCCACTACAATGGCGAACTTGCGACAAGAACCAGTTTTCTGTTGTGCCTTGCGCCGTCCGGGAGCCGCGCAGAATACATGCGATATACTGAGTCTGCCTATTGGGTACTTGGATTCACTCCGAATGGGACTGTTCAATAGTGCTGAGCAGGATGCCTAGATACCAATAAGGCCTTTTATGGGATGATTATTCTCACGAATTCGATCACCGATTCTTATTTAAAACAATCACTTTGGCGCGGCGAATGGGGTAATTTCCCGGCGGCGATTTTGTTGCGTCCTTGGCAGTCCGCTTTGTCCTTTGCGCTTCGGGTTTTTCCTTTAACAAAGCGTTCTGTGTTGTGCAGTCATTTTTGATCCAAACGAGTATTCTGTGCTTTTTTCTCACTAAACTGAGCACATTATGCCAAGACCACAAATTTCTACGCGGCATATCAAATCGATTCTTCGCTACCACTTTGGGGAGGGTCACAGCATCCGGAAGACGGCGACGTATTCGCGTGTGAGTTTCAGTGCCGCGCGGGATTATGTGCATCAAGCCAAGCGGGCTGGGTTAGGTTGGCCCTTGCCGGCGGGGATCACGAATGCGGAATTGAAGGCCCGATTGTTTCCGAATACCGGCACGGTCGAGTTGCGTCATCCTGTGCCCGACTGGCCGGAGATTTATGAGACATTATCCCGCAAGGGGCAGACATTGCAGCTCGTGCACGAGCGGTATTTAGCGGTGCATCCGGGACGGTACAGCTACAGTCGTTTTTGTGCGCTTTACCGCGCTTGATGCAAGCGAAAGAAGATGGTGATGCGGCAAGCGCATGTTCCGGAGGAGAAGCTGTTCGTGGACTATGCGGGGAAAACGATGCCCTATATAGATCCGAATTCTGGAGAACCATGTGTGGCACAGATTTTTGTGGCCACAATGGGATTTTCAAATTTTACGTACGTGGAGACCTGCTGCGATCAGAAGCTTCCCAGTTGGATCCACTCCCATGAGTGGGCACTGGCGTTTTTTGGTGGGGTCCCGCAGGTCATTGTCCGTGATAACTTGAAGGCGGCCGTGCGCAAGGCCCATCGTTATGATCCCGAATTGAACCGGACCTATCGTGACTTGGGCGAGCATTATAATGTGGAATTGCTCCCAACGCGCATCTATCGTCCAGGAGATAAGTCGTTCATCCACATGATTGCTCCCACTGGCCAGCACTAGGATCGGGCTATCCTTTACACGAAAAATAAGAGACTTAACAATCTGGCCGAGAGTAAAGTTGAGCTCGGATGCGGCCTCTTTTGCTGTTCAAGTAGACTCTGAAAGTTGGGTGACTTGTGTATTCGCTCCAAGTGATAAAAGAACCTTCTGAACATGCCTTGCCTTTGCTGGTAGAGTCATTTTGGGTTTGTGAATTGACTTGGCCTTTCTTCCGACGTTATCCCTACAGATAATCAACGGACACTGTCCTAAGCTTCTGACAATCGAAAGGTTTCTGTTCCACTCACGAATACCCGTATACATAAATGAATTCCACATTCGTTCTCTCTTGGGAAGGGGATGTCCCTATGGGCATTAACCAAAAAGTAGACTGCTTCGCGTTTATGTCGTAAATTTGATCTACCTCTGTTGCTCTTCGTGATTTATATAACAAATACCAATTAGACGATCACCATAACCCCGGTTTAATGAGTCAGCTTTCTCTCGCAGACATTGCTAATGGACTTGATTCCCTTTTGGACGAACAAATGACGGGGCAGGCCCGAATCGCTGCACATCTGGTAGCTGCTGCAGAAGGGCATGGACTCTCCCCCTCAGAAATAATCTCTATCTTCGACAAGATTGTAGAAAAAACCGTGCTGGATGAACTCTGGGTTACGGATTCAGAGGGGGCAGCCTACCTAACTACGGTTCGCGGTGAAGACGGAAAACCAATTAAGTTTAAGTTTTCTGACGATTCCGATACCCAACCGCAGGCATCTGCCTTCCATCCATTACTCTCAGCCAGTATCGATAGCGATGAATGTATTACCCAAGCTGCCCAGACGCGCGAAATTGACTGGAATATATTCAAGTACGTGGGCGTAAGCGGGGTTGATAGACCTCGAATTGTTCAGGTCGGGAATGCCCTTGCGTTCGAGGAGCAGGGACTACTGAATAATAGCTACGCTTCACCGGTTATGACCGCGGCACTGGCTGCTTTCGGTGAGGCTGAATTGCTTTCGTCCATGTACACCTCACGTGTCGCTGAAGTACGATCTGTTTTTGATGCAGTGCTATCAAAGCAAATGGTTGTTCAGGCCGGGCTCATTGATGCACTTTTAACTGTTGTTGAAGCTTCTGGATGGTCCGTGGCAAAGACAAATAGCCATCTACATCGAATTGTCAAGACCACACCCATTTCAGAAATAGAAATTGCAACTACGGGTGGCCGGATTGTATTATCGAGTTCCGCGCCCTATGGGAAGCTGCGCTATCCCGAATCTCTGCAGGCAATTAACGTCGATGTCATGGACGTTGTAGATCATCCATCCATTGCACATGATGAAAGCCATCCCTCAGAAAAGACAGTCACGGTTTATAGCCCTGGTCTTACAAGGATTGTGCAAATCACAACCCTCCTGGATGACAGCTCGCTGGTTTCACCACGCTTCAAAATTCCTGAGCAGAGTTCGTGACTTTCGCTGAGGGCTCGCGAAACATTCCGTCTGCCCACAGTTCTTCATTTGGGCCTCTAACTCTTTTCTCCGTCGATAACGCATCGGGTTCAGAGGAACGGGACCTGAATTCATAATTACCGCAGGCCCCCTCACCAATCTTTGTAGAACCGCAAGCCTTAAACCCTCCCAAATTGTGAGGGATGTGCTAGGCGTGATCCTGTACCGCCCTCACGTAGTTCCCATTACGCTTATCCTGAAGCACCTTGACTCCCAAGGTGACGGTGATGCTCTATCTTCATGCAAAGACCCATAATGACATCCAAACCGCCGGCACTCGCAATTGCAGCCGCTTCTTCACTGAAGATATTGAGTTGCAACCAAAGCGCTTTGGCGCAAATTCGCACGGCATGCCCCGCATGCTCTGGACACTCGTGCGATGGCCGGAATACATTTACAATATCAACCGGCTCAGGGATTTCTGCAACCCTCTTGTATACCCTCTCTCCTAAAATACGCTCAGCCTTCGGGTGAACTGGTATAATCCTGAAACCCCTGTTTTGAAGAAAACTTGCTACGGCATGACTATCTTTCTGAAGACTCGTTGATAATCCTACAACGGCAATGGTTCGGGAGGAATCCAGGATTCGACGAACCAAATGTGGAGCCTGGTACTTCGCAACCTGTTCCAGATTAAGATTGTCAAATAAGTCACATGAAGAACCGGTTCGTGATTTCATCATAAATGCTTTAAGTTTAGCAGATACCACACAGCCCAATTGCGGGCGTTCGTCAGACAGAAAAATGAACGAAGTTTTCAATGAGACCTCCCCAAGGACAGAGCAGTCCTCGCATACGCTATGAAAATACAACCTCAGGGCCACACAGTCGGCACCCCGACTGATTTCGTTCATCCGATTCTGCCTCACGATGCATTCTCATGTGGTCTACTCCCGAGGGAATCACAACAATCTTTGCCTGAAACTCTCCTCTAACCATTATGCTGGAGACTCAAACAGATAAAATAATGCCACGACCTTTTGAACACCACCATCAAATTTGATGAACGACCCCCTTCACATGTTCAAGAAGAACGGAAAATTGTCACGGAAATTCTACGAGGCGGAGTTGGCGAAGCTGCATCTGCGCCTCGTCATACTCCAGCGCTATATTCGGGTCAAAAAGAAACGTATCGTTGTATTATTTGAAGGCAGAGATGCAGCAGGGAAAGGGGGAACCATCAAACGCATCACGGCTCCCCTGAATCCACGCATCTGCCGCGTTGTTGCCCTCCCCAAACCAACAGATCGTGAATCTACCCAATGGTATTTCCAGAGATATGTACATCATTTACCTGCTTCTGGTGAATTGGTCCTATTTGATCGCAGTTGGTATAATCGTGCAGGAGTTGAACGCGTGATGGGCTATTGCTCTGAGGAGGAGTACTGGGAATTTCTTCGACAATGCCCAATATTTGAGCGTATGCTGATTCAAAGCGGTACAACCCTGATTAAATATTGGTTTTCCGTGAGCGCTGAGGAACAGGAACGTAGATTCCGTCGCCGTATGGAAGACCCGAAACGGAGATGGAAACTCAGCCCAATGGACCTGGAATCAAGATCCCGTTGGGTGGACTATTCCCGAGCCAAGGATCAGATGTTTCTGCATACGGACCTTCCCGACTCCCCTTGGTGGGTAGTCGAAGCAGATGACAAACGCCGTGCAAGGTTAAACTGTATCCATCATCTCCTCTCACAAATCTCCTATGAGACTATTGAGCGTAAAAAGGTAATTCTGCCTCCATTGCAAACCAAGCAAGGTTACGTTCGCCCAGCAATGGAAACGCAGCGGATTGTAACCGATCAGTTCAGAGCGCCGAATTCCCCAATTCTAGACCCGAGCGAGACGGTTCAAGAGTAGCCGCTGATCAGTCAGTGACTACCGAGAGAGCGCCCAAACTCCGTGATCACACTACTCCTCTGCGGAGTAGGAACTTGATTGAGGTGAGGATATCAAGAAATTGAATAGATCCTCCCGTACTGATCAGATTACCCTGAATTTTCCCCGCTACCCGCATGAATTAAGCCACTACCGATGGCTACCCCAAAGGCACCCAATAATGGATTTAACCAGACGAGCCACATCGGCTGAATACTCTTCGTCGCTGCCTCCATCATTGATGGGGATATCTCACGAACTGTTTCCATCTCTCCCTGGTTTGTCGTCATTGCGGTGACGATCCCGAAAACAATGATCAACGCAATCAAATACTTTGCCGCAACATGGTTACCTGCAATCCGGGTACAGATCTTACCGCCCAACCAAGCCGATCCAAGTCCAACAACAATGCTCAGGATCACCCATGTCGTGGAAACATTCCATGAGCCAGCTTGATAGGATCCCTCGGCTCCCAAAATGAGATAGGCCAGGTTATATATTATCATGATTGTAATCGCAATCGCAAGATAGCTCACGACCACGGCCAATAGATTCATCCAGGATTTTCGCATGTTATCAATAGAAGTGGAAGCCCAAAATACTCATTCTGTCAACAAAAGTCTTTCTCGAAAAACCGCGATTGCAAGACGAAAATCCCCCTGTAGCTTTAACACCCGAATCATGGTCTCTCTGTGTGCATATAGAGGTAATTGACTCGCATTCCTTATAAATGACTAGCATTCTTCATGGACTTGACTGCCCCTAAGCCCATCCTGGATTTGCCGGCGGCAAACCGAGATAAAGACCCGATCACTCAATTTGAGGAATGGTTTGCCTTTGCACAGAATGCGAATATCTACCTCCCGGAGGCTATGACACTCGCAACGGCTACACCAAATGGATTTCCGAGCGCACGAATTGTACTTCTCAAACAGGTCAGCCAGAAAGGATTCGTGTTCTTTACGAACTACGAGAGTCGTAAAGGGGATGAATTGGACTCCAATCCCAAGGCTGCACTCGTCCTTCATTGGGCTACACTTGAGCGTCAAATAAGAATTGAAGGGCCGGTCGAGCGAATTACCAAAGAGGAAAGCGAAGCTTATTTTCAATCCCGCCCGCGAGGAAGCCGTATCGGTGCGTGGGCCTCTGATCAAAGCAGCATATTACGGGATCGATCACACTTGAAGGAGCGTGTGCATTACTTTGAACAAAAATATGCCGACCAAGAGATTCCTCTCCCCGAGCGCTGGGGAGGATTCCGAGTTCTTCCCGAAAAAATAGAATTCTGGCAAGGTCGACAAAGTCGCTTACATGAACGGCTTGTCTACACAAAATCACCTTCAGGACATTGGAACACGGAACTGCTTTTTCCCTAACCCCTAATCTAGAGGGTGGACGCTCCAAAATACCCGCAAATGTCCTGATCAGAAGAGCTCCCAAGGATGCTCTTTCTCTTCTTCAACCCAATCTGCTCGCACGCTGAGGAGTTTTTCCTGAACCGACAAGCTGTTCTCTACCGGCTCAGGCCTTGTATAGGTTCCCTCCGCAGTCAAGTATCTGGCTTTAACGGAATCCCGCAAATATGATTCGAGCACCGTATCTCGAAGGTAACGTACGTAATTTTTATCCTGAACCGGGAATAACACCTCTACCCGCCGGTTGAGATTGCGGGGCATTAGGTCAGCACTCCCCAAGTAGATCTCTTCTTTCCCTCCATTGGTAAAGTAATAGATTCGACTATGTTCAAGGAAGCGGCTCACAATACTGATTACCCGAATATTTTCACTTAGACCTGGAATTCCAGGCTTCAGACAGCAGATTCCACGCACTAACAGGTCAATCCGAAGCCCCTCCTGAGATGCCCGGTAAAGCTGGCGAATCATCTTCTCATCAACGAGGGCATTGGTTTTTAAGATCAGATGCGCTTTTCGATCCGCCTTTTGATGGTCAATTTCGCGGTGAATTAATTCGGTAAGGCGCTTTCTCATATTGATCGGTGCTACCAATAGCTTGCGATAATCTCGCTTCTCCGAATAGCCCGTTAAAAAGTTGAAGAGGTCAGAGACATCTGCTCCAATTTTGGGATTAACCGTAAAGAACCCGAGGTCTTCATAAACGTGTGCTGTAATGCTATTGTAGTTGCCTGTGGACAGGTGTACATACCGACGTATATGTTGCCCCTCATTCCGGATCACCAATGCGATCTTCGAGTGGGTCTTGAGTCCAATAAGGCCATAAATTACATGAACCCCTTCCCGCTCTAGCACACGTGCCCAGCCAATATTACTTGCCTCATCAAAACGGGCTTTCAATTCGACCAACACGGCAACCTGCTTCCCATTCTCTCTTGCCTTCATCAGAGCATTAACAATTGGAGATTGGTTTCCTACACGATAAAGCGTCATCTTGATTGCAAGTACATCAGGATCTGATGCAGCAGCCTCCAGAAACTCAATCACAGGAGAGAATGAATCATATGGATGATGAACTAGGTGGTTTTGAGACCTCAATGCCTTGAAGAAATCTCCATCACGAGTTTCCGATTTGAGCCTTAAAGGTGTAAAGGGCATAAACGGAGGATATTTGAGATCAAATCGGTCAATCCCTAACGCAACCTCCATCAAACTCTCGATTCCCAAGGGCCCGTCAACCACTACAATATCCTCCCCGTCCGTACCCATATTCTCAATCAGTAGCTTGAGCACCCGCTTGGGCATATCTGCATTTACTGTGAGTCGCAATACAGAACCGAGACGGCGCTGACGGACCCCCTCCTCCATCGTTTCTAACAAATCGTCTGCCTCCAATTCCTGAATCGTCATATCCGCACTTCGTGTGACTCTAAACGGATATGCTGCCTTGACTTCCATACCAGGAAAAAGAGACTGAAGGTTTGCTGCAATAACTTCTTCCACCCATACAAACGAAAAAATCCTTCGGGTATTTCCATCCACTTGTATCGTCCAAGGATCGGAAACCACAGGCATTAAACGATCAATGGGTCTGGGGACCTTCACCCGAGCAAAACGCTCACCGCCAAGCTCATCCTTAATGATGACAGCTAGATTGAGACTCAGGTTTGAGATGTGTGGAAAAGGATGTGATGGATCCACCGCCAGGGGAGTTAAAACTGGAAATATTGTCCGCTTATATCTTTTTGTCGCTTCAGCCTTTTGAGTATCTGTCAATCCTGAATAGCTCAAGATTTGAATCCCTACCGCCGCCAATTCTGGAATCATTGTAGACAGGAGATATTGGTGAGCGCTCTGCATCAGAGTGTGGGCTCCCTTTCTTACAGATGAAAGCAGTTCCGTCGGGGTCTGCCCGTCAATTGAAAGATCCGTGATACCACTGGCAACCTGCTTCTTGAGCCCCCCGATACGCACCATGTAGAATTCGTCCAAATTGGAGCCAACAATCGAAAGAAACTTCAGTCGCTCCAATAGTGGATTGGCCTCATCCTGGGCTTCTTCAAATACCCTGTATTGAAAATCCAGCAGACTCAATTCCCTGTTATTGTACAGGGAAGGATCCTTGAGATCCTCTACAACACTCGGGGTGTTGCTGTCAATAACTTCCTTATTCATTTTTTGGGGCACATCTGGTCAGATTTTTCTCGACAAAGCTCCATGTTGTTATGCAAGACAGGTGGTTCAACAGTAGGACTATTTGTTAAAATTGGTTACACAAACTTATAGTTCGTTTAACCTACAGTTAACATCCAATAGCGTTTCTTTGCATTAAATATCTCCCGAAAGCTTCTTGTTATACCTTCTTAAATTCATTATGTCTTTACGCGGTATCCTCCGCCTAGCTGGTACAGTACCGGTTCTTCTACTCTTTCTCTCACTCCAAGTCAACGCCCAAGTAGGCACAATCGCAGGTCTCATTGTTGACGGCGAAAATGGCGAGACCCTCATTGGAGCCACTGCTACAATAGATGGCTCTACACTTGGAGACGCCACCGATCTGAACGGAAGGTACGAATTTATTGCCGAGTCTGGTACGTACACGATGAAGTTCGCCTACTTGGGCTTCTCCACTGTAATGGTAGAAAATGTGGTCGTGGTCGCTGGAGAGATTACCCGACTAGAGATTGAACTCCTCCCCGAAGCGCTCTCTTACGGAGAAGTAGTGATTACAGCTGACGCAATTGAAGGTTCAGAGGCGGGGTTATTGCGGGAACGTGCCAAATCTGTAGCCGTCAGCGACGCGATCAGCTCCGAATCAATCAGTCGATCCGGCTCTGGTGATGCTGCAGCTGCCATGACCAAGGTCACCGGGGCCTCTGTCGTGGGTGGCCGTTACGTATATATAAGGGGACTAGGTGATCGCTATGCCAACACCACACTCAATGGATCCACACTGCCTAGTGCAGATCCTGATCGAAAAGCATTTCAACTGGATCTGTTTCCCGCAGCTCTACTGGATAATATCGTCACGCTAAAAACATTTACTCCAGATAAACCCGGTGATTTTAGTGGCGGCCTCGTGGATGTAGCGACAAAAACCTTTCCCGAGTCCTTCACGCTGCAGTTGTCCGCATCTATAACCTACGACGACCAGTCCAGCAGGATTGACCACTTTCTTTCTTATGCGGGCAGTAGTACCGACTGGCTTGGATATGATAATGGCTCCCGTTCACTCCCGGATGTCCTGGAAAACAAAGACCCAGAGGATCAATTACCCAGAGAATCTGACCTTCGTGATTTACGCCGCGGAGTGACCAACGAAATCCGAACCGACCGTGCGGATTCGCTGAATGCTTTTGCACAAGCATTCAATGGGGTGATGGCACCGAGTCACCGGTCTACACCCGTCAATCACAGTTTTTCTGCTGCAGCGGGTGGGAAAATGAAGTTGTTTGGCCGACCGCTTGGGGTCACCGGCAGCCTCACCTATGGGAGAAGCTACAGCTACTACGATGATGGGGTCTTCAGTCAATGGCGTCTTGTCGGTGGAGATGTGAACTCCATTGAGAATCTGTCCAGCACGACGTATTTCGGACCTAACCCCGATCTCGATATCATTACGCGGGCAGATCCAAGAGAGGTCCACTCATTTGCGAACATTCAAGGCAGTGATGAAGCCAGCTGGGGAGCATCCGGGACAGTTGCGTTCCAACCCAGCGACAATCATGAACTCGTTGCTACGATCCTCCGCACCCAAAGTGGAACGAGCCAATCCACCCTGTTAGGTGGCTTTCGTGATCAAACCGGTGGTACAACATTCATAACGCGTGCCCTAAGCTATCAGGAACGTGCCCTTCAAAGTCTCCAGTTAAGGGGCGAACATGCGTTTGCTCCCCTTCAGATTGAATGGAAAGCTTCAATTGCGAATAACTCTCAGGACGAGCCTGACTTACGATTCTTTTCCTCCACCCAGAATATCCGGGAAAATTCTGCGGGGATTGATACAACCTACTCGCTCGGGGGAGGGAATGCACCTCCTCCTCAGCGCTACTTTCGTAACCTGAATGAGGATAGCCGTGGTGCAGTAGTGGATATCACGATCCCATTTCGACAATGGTCAGGCTTGGGTGCACGCGTGAAGTTCGGGGGACGTTACGACCTGTCCGAACGAGAATTCCGGCAGCGCCGGTTCGAATATCACGAAGGACGGGAGATTGACTACAGAGACTTTGAGGGAAATGCCGAAGACTACTTCTCTGAAGGAAATTTTGGCGTATTGGATACACTTCAGGTAGGTGACATTGTTGCATACAATGCTGGCTTATATCTCCAGGAAAACTCTCCTGCCCGTGCCAACTACGATGCCTCTCGTGACATTATCGCGGGATATCTGATGGTGGAGCTACCACTCACACGCAAGCTAAAACTTATTGGCGGGATCCGATCAGAATCGACTGCGATCGTAACCGAGAGCTATGACCTAACGCTGCCGGATTCATTGCGCAGGGGCGTATTGGATACTCCCGACTGGCTCCCGTCCGTGAATGTGGTGTATGCCATCACCGAAGATATGAATCTTCGTCTAGCTGCTACAAGAACACTTGCGCGCCCTACGTATCGAGAGCTTGCCCCCTTTCAGAGTTTTAATTTTGTCGGGGGTGATATCCAGGAAGGAAACCCATTACTCAACCGAACACTGATTACCAACTATGATATTCGATGGGAGATGTTTGCCCGAGCTGGAGAGATTCTCGCCGTGAGCGCATTTTACAAGGTTTTCCAAGACCCTATTGAGCGCGTCCTGCGCAATGTTGGAGAAGGTCGATTCGTGTCCTTCCAAAATGTAGATCATGCCCGAGTATTTGGTGCCGAATTTGAAGCACGTAAACGACTCAACAACTGGACCGATCTCCCCATTCTGAAGGACATCTCGATTGGCGGAAACTTCTCGTTAGTACGCTCTCAAGTGGATATTCCCGAAGACGAAATGATCATCATCCGCGCCTCAGATCCAAACGCCAGTGGTTCCCGCTCACTGGAGGGGCAGTCTCCCTTTCTTCTTAACCTGAGTAGCAGCTACGAAAATTACAAGGTGGGAACAGTCGTTGGGGTCTACTATACGGTTTTTGGTGATCGACTCCTGTCCGTCACCGAAGGGGCGACCCCCGATGTTTTTGAGAAAGCCCGAAGTGATCTAGATGTCACGATCACTCAAGATCTACCTGCGAATCTACGACTAAAAATCACAGCAAAGAACTTACTCGGGTCGGATGTCCGTCAGATTCAAACGTTCAAAAACCGGACTTACGATTATATCTCCTATTCACGATCCCGAACTATTGGAATTGGGATCAGCTATGTCATTGACTAACCCACTCTTCCACGCACGAATGTGGATTTGTACCCAAGCTTCCCCGTCAGACAAATACATTAATCTGCGAAGCTTTCGCTATGTGTCACGTCAGGGGAATTCTGCCGCAACCCGCGGCACTTAACCCAAAGCTCTCACCACTCAAACCTAATCCTATGAAAATTTTTTGTACTGCTTGTCTTGCTGCACTCCTGCTAGTTGTATCCCCCTTGGCTGCTGCAGCACAAACTGACGATGTTGAATCTCGTCCGACAGTCACCGTAACCGATAGTGATATCGATGTCGGCGATGTCGTTCGATGGACTTCCGATAATGTATATATCTTGGACGGTCTCGTTGTCGTTGAAGATGGAGCCCAATTGCATATTGAGGCAGGAACCGTAGTTAAAGCGGAAGACGGAACCGGAGCAGATGCGTCTGCACTCGTGATCGCCCGCGGCGGAAAAATATTTGCCGAAGGGACCCCTACGCAGCCCATCATCTTCACCTCAGTCCAGGATCTTATCTCCAGCGCAGATTTGCTCACCTATGAAGATCGCGGACTCTGGGGCGGGCTCGTTATCCTGGGCCATGCAACAACCAATAACCCCGGAGATGCTGCTGGCGATTATAAAGAGATTGAAGGGGTGAACGAACTCGTCCCCGATGGGGATACCCGTGCAGAATATGGCGGAGACAAGGATGATGATAATTCCGGTGTCATTCGTTACGCATCTATCCGTCATACCGGAATTAATATCGGCGAATCGGATGGCAATGAAATCCAGGGCTTAACCTTGGGTGGTGTCGGAGCCGGTACTGTACTTGAGCACATTGAGGTCTATGCCAGTGGTGACGATGGCGTAGAGTTCTTTGGTGGCACCGTTAACCTTAAGTACTTCGTGAGTATTTTCAATTCTGATGATGCCGTTGACTGGGACCAGGGCTGGCGCGGAAAAGGACAATTCTGGTTTGTACTCCAGGCACCCGATAAAACTGGTGCTGCTGCTGAGCAGGATGGTGCAGGAGGAGATGAGTTCTTCAAACCCTACGCGATCCCACGAATCTACAATGTTACCTACGTCGGTGCTGGATCGGATGCTTCCCCCGAATCAGATCGTGGTGAAATGCTCATGTTCCGGGATAATACGGGCGGATTTTATCATAACTCAATCTTCACCCAATTCAACACGGGTAAGGGAGGACATGCACTCCAGATTGAGGACATTGATAACACCGGAAGTAAGACGGAAGACAGTCGGCAACGGTTTGAAGCAGGTGATCTTGGACTGACCCACAATATCTGGTGGGACTTTGGAGCCGGACCTGAACTTAGCTCTTGGATTGCAGGCTCCGATCAGGGATTTGTAGCCGCTGTGGTTACTTACCTTGCATCCAATGGCAATACCGCAGTAGATCCACAGCTACGAGGAATTGAACGTGGCACTGAAGGAACTGGAATGCTTGACCCAAGGCCCCATGCCGGGAGCCCCGCATTTACCAATCCTAGGGCTAACTACCCTGAGAATGATGCTTTCTTCTCTACGACCGACTATATCGGTGCCTTTGGCCGTGCAAATTGGTTGCATGGATGGACTGCCCTCTACGAACTCGGATACATCGAAATGTCTGGAGATGTTGAATCTCGTCCGACTGTAACCATAACCGATAGCGATATCAATGCCGACGATATAGTTCAATGGACTGCTGATAATGTTTATGTGCTGGACGGCCTCGTTATTGTTGAGGATGGTGCGGAGTTGCATATTGATGCAGGAACCGTAATTAAAGCGGAAGACGGAACCGGGGCAGATGCATCTGCACTTGTGATTGCCCGCGGCGGAAAAATATTTGCCGAAGGGACCCCTACGCAACCCATCATATTTACCTCGGTCCAGGATCTTATCTCCAGCGCAGATTTGCTCACCTACGAAGATCGCGGCCTTTGGGGTGGGCTCGTCATGCTGGGCCATGCAACAACCAATAACCCCGGAGATGCCGCTGGCGATTATAAAGAGATTGAAGGGGTGAACGAACTCGTCCCCGATGGGGATACCCGTGCGGAATATGGCGGAAACAATGACGATGACAATTCCGGTGTCATTCGTTATGCATCCATCCGCCATACCGGAATTAATATCGGCGAATCAGATGGTAACGAGATTCAAGGGCTCACTCTGGGTGGCGTTGGAGCCGGTACTGTACTTGAGCATATTGAGGTCTATGCCAGTGGAGACGATGGCGTAGAGTTCTTTGGTGGCACCGTCGATCTCAAATACTTCGTGAGCGTCTTCAATTCTGATGATGCCGTAGACTGGGACCAGGGTTGGCGTGGAAAAGGACAATTCTGGTTTGTGCTCCAAGCACCAGACAAAGCTGGTGCTGCTGCTGAACAGGATGGTGCAGGAGGAGATGAGTTCTTCAAACCCTACGCGATCCCACGAATCTACAATGTTACCTACGTCGGTGCTGGATCGGATGCTTCCCCCGAATCAGATCGTGGTGAAATGCTCATGTTCCGGGATAATACGGGCGGGTTCTATCATAATTCAATCTTCACCCAGTTTAATACGGGCAAGGGAGGCCATGCACTCCAAATTGAAGACATTGATAACACCGGAAGTAAGACAGAAGACAGTCGGCAACGGTTTGAGGCAGGTGATCTTGGACTGACCCACAATATCTGGTGGGACTTTGGGGCCGGACCTGAACTTAGCTCCTGGATTGCAGGCTCTGATCAGGGATTTGTAACCGTTGTGCTTGCCTACCTTGCAGCCAACGGCAACACCGCAGTGGATCCAGAGCTACGAGGAATTGAACGTGGCACGGAAGGAACTGGATCGCTTGATCCAAGACCACATAATCGCACAGCCGCATTCACGCTTCCAAGAGCCGCCCTCCCCTCTGGTGATCATTTCTTTTCGTGGGCCAACTATATCGGCGCCTTTGGTAAGGAAAACTGGCTGCTGGGATGGACTGCCCTTGATGAACTCGGATATGTAGGTAATATTCCAACTTCCATTGAGCAGCTTGTCGCAGAAGAAATACCCTCTGAGATTGCACTGGAACAGAACTATCCGAACCCATTCAATCCCAGTACCGTGATTGAATTTGATCTAGACCGAGCACAGCATGTAACTCTTGGAGTGTACGACCTTACGGGCCGGCAAGTAGCTCAGTTGATCAATGCTCCAAAAACAGTGGGAACTTATCGTGTAGCATTTGACGGAAGTCAACTCACAAGCGGATTGTATATTTACCAACTGCGGACCGAGAACCAAGTGCTGACCCGTAAAATGATGCTACTCAAATAAGGCAGAAAATCTGTATGGCATAAGAAAGGCCGGGTTTCTCCCGTGTGAGGAGTCCGGCCTTTTAATTCTATCTGCACCATGTCAGAGACTACCCAGAAAAAACTTTCGGGGATCAAACGCCTCACTCCACTGCTCCCGGTACTTGGATTACTAGGCGTGTTGTTTTGCTTTTTTGTAAGCCTAGAACTCATGGGAACCTCCATGAAGCTCCTGGGCGAAGGATTTGCAGCACAACTGATTGAGACGACGAGTAATCCATTTGTTGCACTCTTTATCGGGATCCTTGCTACCTCCTTAGTTCAAAGCTCCTCAACAGTCACCTCTCTGGCAGTATCCGCAGTGGCTGGTGGAGGCCTTACCGTTGCAGGTGCAATTCCAATCGTTCTCGGAGCAAATGTTGGCACCAGCGTAACAAATACGATCGTTTCATTAGGCCACATTGCAAGAAAGGATGAATTCGGTAGAGCGATGGGGGCAGCGACGGTTCATGATTTTTTTAATCTACTGGCCGTCATACTCTTTTTTCCTCTTGAGCTGGCCTTCGGGTTTCTATCGAAATCATCTGCCGCCCTCACAGAAGGAGTTACAGGTGTAGGTGGAGCGGAGCTATTCGACTTTGTCGGTCAAATGACTGCACCAGTTGTAGATAGCCTGGTTCAGTTGATGCTGAGTTCAGGCGTACTCGTGCTGATCCTCGGAGTGCTGTTACTATTTCTATCCCTACGCTATCTGGTCGTCCTCCTGCGATCATTGTTTCTTGGCCGTTCCGAACGGCTCATTAATAAGTATCTATTTGGGCCGGCTCCCATAGCTTTGGCATTTGGCACACTCGTAACCATCATGGTACAGAGTTCCTCTATTACAACCTCCATCACCGTCCCGTTGGTTGGTGCAGGCATTGTTACCGTTTCGCAAATTTTCCCCTTTGTGTTAGGTGCAAATATCGGCACGACCATTACCGCGTTACTCGCCGCTCTTGTTCTGGCAAGTGGAGGTGATACACTCGGGATTGCTGCTCTACAAGTGGCCCTTGCTCACCTGATCTTCAATTGTTGCGGCGTACTCGCTTTCCTTCCAGTTAAAAAAATGCGAGAAATTCCAATTATGATGGCCAAGCACTTGGGGGCATTGGTTGTGAAAAATCGTGCATGGGCTGCCGTGTATCTTGGTTGTATTTTCTTTGTGATCCCTCTTTTAGTCATTCTCTTCACACGCAATCTCAACTTCTAAATTGCCAACCCTCTGCAATGAACATTCATCCCCGAGGGAGTAGTTGAAACTATTGCTGCTTGTCTCAGCGACCGAGTGAGTCGCTGACCGAACCGTGCTCATCTAAATCTAGATGGGGATTCTACGGCTAACAGATTCTTTTTTTACCACTCTTTCCGGTCACGGAGATTCGTGATATGTGCAATATGGTGAAGCCCGTGCCATGCATAAATAATCAGAAAATCCTGGCAGGAGCGGATTCCATCTTCGGGGTGATCGACCTGACATCCCCAGTCACTATCATCCATCGCCCGCATCAGCCTACACCACCGACTATGCAGTGCGTCCAATAATGCAAGTGATTCCTCCACCGGACCGCCACATGCATCTGGCAAAAGTGCCCAGCTATCCTGATCATAGGCCTTAATCTTCGGAAGATCTTCGGTTAGCGCCCATCTAAAACGGATATATGCATTTAGGTGGCTATCTGCAATATGATGTACGAGTTGCCGGACCGTCCAGCCGTCGGGGCGATACGGAGTCTCCAATTGATTGTCATTTAATCCTGCTACTGCCTGTCGCAGGAGTGCTGGAGCGGATGCAATCTCATCAACACGATTCTTTCGCTCCGAACTAGAAATTTCCTTCAGCAATTTCGGAGTTCCGATGGGATAACGTAACGGGTCAAGTACTGCCATCAAGAATAATCTGTTAGTTTTCGGGTTCTACCGGCATTTGTATGGAATGATTAAATTTCGGTTTTTCACTGAACCGACTGAGGGTTTGCATGGAGCGTGATACGGTTGTTGATGCTTTGCCCCCGAACCAGTTTATGATTCAAGGATGACGGGCGCATTGATAAGCTGTTGGTTTACGAGCACAATCAGTGTCAAGAGAGTGTTCTATGCAATTTGTTATGAATCATCCAATGCCAGAGCCGAGCAACTCAACGGAAAGATTCAAGCGGTAAAAGCCATCAAACAAAGGGACAGAAGATCCGAAAACTTTGAATCTGCGATCTTCTTCCTTCACGGGGAGTCAGAACTTTATCCACAACAATGCCGGTAGAACCAGTTTTCGTTTACTCACTCCTATGTTGCATCAAAGCACAAAGATATCATAGGATTCTAGGTTCCTCCGCCGGGCCTTATCATGCTGGTACTTCATCAAACTCGCAATTCTTATGGGTTCTACCGGCCTTTTTTTTCTTACCTGATGGATGAGATCCCACATATATCCTGCCTCTATATATCTCCTTCCGCTGGCCTAAGTAATAATTCCTCAACAACAGTACGGGAACTTAGCCTCCATGTGTCAACGACGCAACGGGCAACATCCTCTGGAGGCATAAACCGATCTTCTGGTAACGTGGTCCCAGCCCAGCTTGATGTGAGCGTAGCCCCTGGAAGAATTGTTGTAATCCGCACGCCTGTGTCAAGCGTCTCAGCCCGAATCGCTCTAGCAAGTCCAAGCAACCCATGCTTTGCTGAACAATATGCAGATGCACCTGCATAACCCTTTATAGATGCTACGGATCCCATAAAGAATACATGACCCGATTTGGCTGCGATCATGGTCGGAAGCAGGTTTCTTGTAACCAAGAAGCCTCCGGTCAGATTTGATTCAATCTGCTCCTTAAAAAAATCCGGCACGGTTTCTAGAAATGGCTTTGCTACAAAATGCCCGGCATTGTTGACCAGCACATCTGGGGGTGATTGAAATCTTTCACGGATCTCATCACAGGCACTCTCTACCCGGGCCTCATTAGTGATATCACATATTAATGGGTGAGCTTTTGTAGAATTTGCTATTGCCTCTAAACGGGGTTTAGAACGCCCGATCAGAATCATCTCATGGATGCCGTCCTGATAAAAAGATTCGGCGATTGCAGTGCCAATACCGCTACTAGCACCAGTGATTACAATTTTGGCCATAACGTAAATGTTTGCAAATGTGAATTGCCTGACGACCTGTTTTGATGATAGGCGATAGATTCAAATTTACGAAATATTGAACGAACCCCCTCTTCTCCGCTGAAAAACAGATTTCCCTACGGGGCTGTCGGGGATGTCTCGAAGTTGGTTGGGTTTGGGGCACAATTACGTCAACTGTAGGATTTTCTGAGTTCATTTTGGCGTATAGTGCCCAACTGGGCGGATCTTGGAGCTGGGAGGGATTTTACTGGGAGCGCCCTGTTCGGACGAATGTTCGGTGATCTGCTGGGATGGGTTGGTTTTCTGCGGCGGATATCGAAGGCTATGACTGACGTATTGAGATTTTCGTTGCTCTGCCTCCGTGCAGGGAGCTTCCATGGCGAAGCTCTCAACTCCTGCGACGGCATCCTTATCTGCCGCCGGCCCCCTGCAAACTTTTTTGGACACTTTTTCAGAAGTCCGGGTGCATGCGATCGAATGGATCTGAAGTCCTGCCAATACCATCGCGTCGAATAGATTATACTGTCCTCAGTCTCGATCACCGGCTGTGACCAGAATGTATTGATTTGCCAAAAGGCCTCCACTGCCAATGGATTTGATGGGTTCCACCGGATGCGTTCCGTGCAGCACAGGCTAATATCTCAGCGATCCCTGCACATTCACGCCAACATTTCCGAGTGCTGCATCCCGAACCTGTGCCAGGCCAGATAAAGAGAATCTCACCTGCTCCCACGGATGGAATTCCCCTCCTACCCGGTACATCATGCCCTGCTGTAGCTGGGTCATCCCCACAACAGACCGGAACGTGCCCTCTTTCCAGGGAATCCCATAGCCCAGTTCCAGTTCGGTCCGGCGCGGATTTGCTCCACTCTGCACTGCATCCAGGATCGTCTGCTGCCGATACATGGACATCCCCTGAGCCCGCCCCCATGACGGACGCAGCCGCATCATCAGTCCTTTGGATCCACCCCCCACCTGCAGCGACCCGGACAAGCCCCACTCGGTGAACCCGTCTGCGGTATGCAGGACCAGCCGCTGGGTGTGGACCTCTGCCCGCAGGCGCCATGCCGGATAGGCCACGCGCAGGCCACCGCCGAGCTCCAGACCGATGCCGGTCTCTGCACTGCCTCCATCCTGCCGCACATTTGCCTCAATATAGGGACGCAGATCGCTCGTGATCCGTGCACTGGCTTCCAGACCTGCCCTTACCCGATAGACCTCTGCAGTAATGTCATGTTCTGCAATCGTGGCATCCGTCACCAGCACATCACCCTGATAGCTCAGCCCTATCGCCCCCCTTGATGCCAGATTCCCCCGAACCCCCATTGAACCAAATCTCGACACCAGATCGCCGTTGAGCTCCAATACCTCAGCCGTGCCACGCCCGGCTCCCGCACTCAGCCATACATCCATCCCCCGACGTGTATACGATACATACGGATAGACCCCCGTCAACGCCGCCATGATCTCGCCAGACTGCTGATGCACCTCAAACGATCCCTCTCCCTGACTATGGGCCAGAAGCACACCGGCAAGCCATCCGGTCCCCCATCGATAGTCCGCCCCGAACATTCCGGTGGTGACTTCTCCAGAGAGCGTCAATGGACTACGACTATTGAACTGACGGAATGCGCCACGACCCCATACACCGAACGAGCCACGAGCCAGCGGCCTGCTCTGCGACACGCGGCATCCCGACAACAACTCGCCCAGAGATGGATCCCATCTCGAATGCCAGAGGTAGGTGGTCTCTGCCCGCTGCATCGCACCGCATGCAGCCCCGTCGGCGGGGGAGCGGAACCGGTCGCCGAGCGCCTCGACGATCTGGACCGAGACCGTCCGCACAAACCGCGCCGTATACGCTTGCAGAACTCCCTCACTGACCGTCGTGGACTCCTCAATGGTCGCCACCCCCACCGCTTTGGTAATCTCCGCATTCTTTGCAGACACCAGATGCAGATGGAAGGTCTCTTCCCGCCAGTCCAGTCCATCCTTCAGGATGGGCACCGCAATCATGGCTTCCATCACTCCCGGAGCCAGAATGACCACCCCGGACGTGGCCTCATAGTCTTCGCCTGCCCGGGCGGTTCCGTCCTGCGTCCGGTATTCTGCCGACACCATCGCAGGCTGCGGATGCGACAACACGACCCGGAACTGGACACGGCCCTCCTCCTCGCTGACCCGTGCATCGTCAACGCGAAGTTTGGCGCTCCCGTCATCGTCCTGAATCGTGCCGATGCCAACGCCGCGGCCAATTTCTGCATTCGTTGGATTCGACAGCGTGACGCTGAATGTCTCCTGCTCTTCTGGAATATCATCATCCATGATTTCGATTTCAACCACGCCCCGGGTGGCACCAGGATCAAAGATTACAATCCCCTGGGATGCCGTATAATCATCCCCCGCCACTGCCGTTTGATCGGACGTCGCATACCGTACCGTGACCGCCTCCTCGGCAGACCGGTTCAACTGAATGCGCAGCTGGAGACGCCCTTCGTTTTCAAGTCCGGCATCATTAAAGATGGAGATGCTCAGCGGCGCTTCATCGTTGTCAAGGATCGTGACCTGAGTCGTATGGGTCGCGTCGTAGCCCCCTCCGGTGGCCGTGAGGGTCAGCTCCACCTCCTCATCATCATAGTCCGTATCCTCTTCCGCGGCGGTCAGCGTGACCGCCTGCGCCGTGTCCCAGGTGTCCGGGGTAAAGGTCAGTGAGGTCCGGTCCAGACGCAGATCCGTCCCCACGTGCCCACCAAGATCAACCATCACTTCGCCCGATGGCTCTGCCGACAGGGATACCCCGAGCACTTCCGCCTCGCCCTCTTCAATCTCAATCGCATCCGCGGCCACAATCTGCGCCTGATCATCGTCGATGATCGTCACACTGACCTCATGGGTGATCCCCGTATATTCCCCTCCGATGGCACTCAGGGTGAGCGTCACGGGGTCGTCCGCAAAATCATCGTCCTCGCCGGCGGTCAGCGTGATCGTCTGCTCCGTATCCCAGGTGTCGGGCGTAAAGGTCAGTTGGGTCGGGGAAACAATCAGGTCCTCCACGGCTTTCGGAACCGTCAGCGTCACCACACCGGAAGGCCGCTCCACCAGTGCAATCTCAATGGTGGTGGACTCCCCCTCTCGAACCGTTGTCCCAACCGGTGCCTTGATCCCCGGGTGATCATTTTCAATGATCGTGACCTGCATCGTTGCGGTGATGCCGGTGTAGCCTCCTCCGATCGCGTTCAGCGTCACCACCACCGGCTTATCATCCTCCCGATCCGGATCCTCGGCAGCACGGAGTGTCACCGGCTGCGGCTCCCGCCAGTTCTCCGGCGTGAAGGTTCGCCTGACGGGATCCAGTGTCAGATCCGTGCCCGCATGTCCTGTCAGATTGACCGTCACCTCACCCTCCGGCTCCGAGGTCAGCGAGAATGCAAACCCGTCCTCGCCTCCCTCCACGACCGATGCCGATGGTGGCACCGCAATCCCCGCCTGATCATTATCACGGATCGTCACGGTGACCGACTCCGGATCCCCGCCCTCTACTTCGGAGGGCAATTCTCCGAACACCACCGTGAAGGTTTCGTCTCCCTCGGCAATATCATCGTCCGTGGTGGTGATCCGATAGGTGCCCTGCACCTCTCCCATCTTGATCCGCACTTCCACAGGCACCGGTGCCTCATAATCCTGTGCCCCCGCACTGACATCTTTTACCACTAATGGAATCGTCAGATCGCTCGTAATCTCTTTATCCTCCGGCAAGGCCACGGTCACCGTGACCTCCCCGCCCTCTTCCACAGCACGGGGCGCCACCGACAGACGCACTTCCGCCGGTGGTGGCGAATCATTGTCCAGAATGGTAATCTCTGCCGATACATCGCTGCCCGCCTCGACCCGATCCGGTAACTGATCCGCATCAATCGCCACCGTAAAGGTCTCATCATTCTCCGCCGTCTCATCGTCAATCGTGGCCAGATCCCCCGATGCCGTCAGCTCTCCCCTCGGAATCGTGATACTTGCCAGTTTGGTATAATCCTCCTCCTCCGCTGGATCGTCCCCCCCAGAAGTATACGACAGCGGGATAATTACATCCGTATTGCGGGGGCCGGTCATCGTGACGGTGATCGTGACCGGTTTCCCCTCCTCAACCTCGCCCGGAGACGCCGACAAGCTCACCTGAACCGGTATCTCATCATCGTCCTCAATCGTGACCACCACCCGCTGGGTCAACTCGTCATATTCCGCGCCCGATGCCCTCAGAGTCAAGGCTACCTCTTCATCCCGCATGTCCAGATCCTGTCTCGCCACCAGGATCACCGGCTGCACTGCACGGTAATTCTGTGGCGTAAAGACCAGACGCAGCGGCGCGGGTTCCAGGTCTGTGTCCACATGCCCGCTCACCTCAATGGTCACCTCTTCCGATGGCTCATTGCTCAGCGATACCATAAAGCTCGCCCGCCCGCCTTCCGTCACGGTGACTTCTGCAGGATTCGCCACGATGGCGGCCCGATCATCATCCGTGATGGTCACCACCACCTGCTGGGTCATCCCATCATATTCCGCACCTGAAGCCGTCAGCGTCAGATCCACCTCATCATCCAGAATATCCAGATCCGAACCCGCCGTCAGGGTCACCGTCTGTGCAATACCATAGTTGGCGGGCGTAAACGTCAACGTGAGCGGATCGGGTGGCGTGCCTGCGAGGTCTGTGCCCGCATGTCCACTCAGCACGATGGTCACCTCTTCGGACGGCGCATCACTCAAGGATACTTCAAAGGCCCCCGCAGCTCCCTCGGAGATCATGACTGCCGTCGGACTCGCCGTAATGGTTCCTGGATCCTTGTCTTCAATCGTGACCGTTACCTTCGTCGTCCTCCCGTCATATTCCGCGCCCGATGCCGTCAGGGTCAGCACGGCCGTCTCATCCACAATATCCTCATCCTCCGCCGCACGCAGCGTCACCGTCTGCGCATCATCATAGTTGGCCGGCGTAAATGTCAACGTGAGCGGATCGGGCGAGTCCGTGCCATCCAAGTCCGTCCCTGTGTGGCCGCTCACCACGATGGTCACCTCTTCGGACGGCGCAGCACTTAAGGATACCGCAAAGCGGGCCGAAGCCCCTTCATCCATGGTCAGTGCACCCGGGGCCATGATCACGCCCTGATCCTCATCCCGAATCGTCACCGTTACATTCGCAGTCACCCCGTCATATTCCGCGCCCGAAGTCCTCAGCGTCAGCACTTCCACATCATCCCAAATATCCTCATCCTCCGCCGCACGCAGCGTCACCGTCTGCGCTACATTGTAGTTCTGTGGCGTAAAGGTTAGACGCAGCGAATCGGGCGGCGTATTTTCCAGGTCTGTGCCCACATGCCCGCTCACCTCGATGGTCACCTCTGCGACGGCGCATCACTCAAGGATACCGCAAAGCGGGCCGAAACCCCTTCATCCATGGTCAGTGCACCCGGGGCAAGGATCAGTCCCTGATCATCATCCGTAATCGTGACCGTGATTTGCGAGGTCATCCCGTCATATTCCGCGCCCGAAGCCCTCAGCGTCAGCACGGCCGTCTCATCCAGAATATCCTCATCCTCCGCCGCATGCAGCGTCACCGTCTGCGCAATACCATAGTTGGCGGGCATAAACGTCAACGTGAGTGGTTCGGGCGGCACGGCTTCCAGGTCTGTGCCCACATGGCCGCTCACCTCGATCGTCACCTCTTCAGACGGCGCATCACTCAGCGATACCGCAAAGCTCGTCGAAGCTGCTTCCTTTATGGTCAGCGTACCCGGGGCCACGATCACGCCCTGATCCTCATCCCGAATCGTGACCGTTACCTCCGCAGTCATCCCGTCATATTCCGCACCCGAAGCCGTCAGTGTCAGCACCACCTCATCATCCAGAATATCTGAATCCGAACCCGCCGTCAGCGTCACCGTCTGCGCATCACCATAGTTTGCGGGCGTAAACGTCAACGTGAGCGGATCGGGCGGCGTGCCTGCCAGGTCTGTGCCCGCATGCCCACTTACCTCGATCGTCACCTCTTCCGACGGCGCATCACTCAGCGATACCTCAAAGGTCCCCTCCGCTCCCTCGTTCATGGAAATCGTCGCCGCAGCGGTGATCGTGCCCTGATCCGTATCCTCAATCGTCACTGTTACCTCCGCAGTCCTCCCGTCATATTCCGCGCCCGATGCCCTCAGCGTCAGCACGGCCGTCTCATCCCGAATGTCCAGATCCGAACCCGCCGTCAGGGTCACCGTCTGCACATCGCCATAGTTCTGTGGCGTAAACGTCAACGTGAGCGGATCGGGCGGCACGGCCTCCAGGCCTGTGCCCACATGCCCGCTCAGCTCAACCGTCACATTTGCCGACGGCGCATCACTCAGCGATACCTCAAAGGCCCCCTCTGCTCCCTCGCTCACGGAAATCGTCGCCGCAGCGTTGATCGTGCCCCGGTCCTTGTCCTCAATCGTGACCTGAACCGTACTCGTCTTGTCTTCATACTGTGCGCCTTTTGCCGTGAGCGTGAGCACCACCTGATCGTGGATAATATCCTCGTCCTCCGATGCATGCAGCGTGACGGTCTGCGCATCATCATAGTTCGCAGGCGTAAATGTTAACGTCAGCGGATCGGGTGGCACGGCTTCCAGGTCCGAATCTTCGTACCCACTGATGATAACACTCACCTCATCCGATGGCTGATGACTCAGCTCTATCTCAAACGTCGCCGTCCCCCCCTCGGGAACGGTGACTGCCTGATCGGCCACCACAAGATCCGTATCATTGTCCGTGATCGTCACCTGCAACGACGCGCGATCTCCATCATATTCTGCGCCCGAGGCTGCAAGGATCAGCGTCTCCTCCTCATCTACATAATCCCTGTCATCCTCCGCCGCCGTCAGACTGACCCGCTGCGGCGTGCCAAAGTTGGTCGGCGTAAAGGTCAGCGTGTCGGCGCTCCAGTTGAGATTACTGTTGCCGTTATCACTCAACGTGATCGTTACCTCACTCGTCGGGGCAGCCGAGAGCGACACCGCAAACGCATCCGTGAGCGTCGTCCCCTCCGCTAGGGTGACCTCCTTCGGATCCACCGTAATCGCTTGCCAGACGGCCGTCGCCGACACCGCCACAGGCGGACCGGGCGTGCCAATATTGTCGGTGACACTGTTTGCATTTACCGTCACCACCACATCCGTGCCGCCCGCCGGCGTGAGCGCCATCGTGTAGGTATCGCTGCTGCCGCTCAGCGAGCCTTTCGCGGCACCGGTGACCGTCACATCCGAGGCCGCAAAGCCCGTCACCGCCTGATCAAACGTAAAGCTGGCCGTCAGCGGCGCCGTACTGCGAATCCGGGGCGGTACAGAAATCTCGACGGTCGGCGGAGACGTGTCCCAGGTGGCTGTCGCCGTCGCCGCGGTCGACGGACCGGTACGTCCACGATTATCGGTCACCGTATTGGCCCCTACACTCACCACCACATCCGCGTCCCCCGACGGCGTGATCGGCATCGTGTAGCTGGATCTACTGCCACCCAGGGCTCCCTTCGTACCACCACTCACACTCACATCCGCCGCCTCAAAGCCCGTCACCGCTCTGTCGAACGCGAAGCTGGCCGTGAACGGGATCGTACTGTTGATCCGGGTGGGCACAGAAATCTCGACGGTCGGCGGAGAAACATCCCAGGTGGCCGTCGCCGAAACTGCCGCGGACGGACCGATATTGCCAATCGTGTCAGTGACACTGTTCGCACTCACGGTCACCACCACATCCTCCTCTCCCGCCGGCGTGAGCACCATCGTGTAGCTGGCGCCGCTGCCCGTCAGCGCACCCGCCGCGCCGCCGGTTACCGTGATATCCGCCGCCTCAAAGCCGGTCACCGGTTTATCAAACGTGAAGGTGGCCGTCAGCGGCGTCGTATTGTTGATCCAGGCGGGCACAGAAATCGCGACCGTCGGAGGGACGACATCCCACTTGGCCGTCGCCGAAACCGCCGCAGACGGACCCGTATTCCCAATATTGTCTATGACCGTATGGGCACCCACCGTCACCACCACATCCTCCTCTCCCGCCGGTGTCAGCTCCATCGTATAGCTCGTCCCGCTGCCCGTCAGCGCACCCTTGATGCCGCCACTGACCGTCACATCCGCTGCCTCAAAGCCCGTCACCACTCTGTCAAACGTAAAGGTGGCCGTGAACGCATCCGTACGGTTGATTCTCACAGGAACCCCCGTGATCAAAAGCGTGGGCACGGTCGCATCCCAGGTGGCTGTCGCCGAAACCGCCTCCGCCGGCGCCAGGTTCACCCCATCGCTCGCCACCTGGGCCCCCACCGTCACCACCACATCACTCGCGCCCGCCGGCGTGAGCGTCATCGTGTAGCTCGTCCCGCTGCCCGTCAGCGCACCTTTGGTGCCGCCCGTCACACTCACATCCGCCCCCTCAAAGCCCGTCACCTCCTCACTGAAGACAAAGGTTGCCGTGAACGCATCCGTCGTGTTGATCTTGCCCGGAACCCCCGTGATCGCCAGCGTCGGCACATCCGCATCCCACACCGCCGTTGCCGACACGTCCGCGGCCGGCGCCAGGTTCACGCCATCGGTCGCCACCTCCGCCCCCACACTCACCACCACATCCGCACTCCCATCCGGCGTGATCGCCATCGTGTAGCTCGTCCTGCTGCCCGTCAGCGCACCTTTGGTGCCGCCCGTCACCCTCACATCCGTCGCCTCAAAGCCCGTCACCTCCTCACTGAACGTGAACGTTGCCGTCAACGCATCCGTACGGTTGATCTTCTCTGGCACGCCCGTGATGGCTAATGTCGGCACATCTACATCCCACACCGCCGTCGCCGTCACCTCCGCGGCCGGCGCCAGATTCGCCCCGTCCGTCGCCACCTCCGCACCCACACTCACCACCACATCCGCACTCCCCGTCGGCGTGATCGGCATCGCGTAGGTATCGCCGCTGCCGGTCAGCGCACCCGCGACCGCGCCCGTCACCCCCACATCCGCTGCCACAAAGCCCATCACATTCTCACTGAAGGTAAAGCTCGCCGTGAACGCATCCGTCGTGTTGATCCTGCCCGGAACCCCCGTGAGCACCAGCGTCGCCACCGACGCATCCCACGACACCACATGCGTCACCGCCGTCACCGGCGCCCGATTCAGACCGTCCGTCGCCCCGCCGGCCACCACCGTCACCTCCAGATCCGACCCGCTCGCCGGCGTGATCCCCAGGGTATACTCGGTGTCGCCATCGCTGCCACTGAACGCCCCCTTGCTCCCGCTCGTGAGCGTCACATCCGACGCCGCAAACCCCGTCACACTCTCACTGAAGGTAAAGGTCGCCGTGAGCGCATCCGTCGTGTTGATCTTGTTCGGCAGACCGGATATCCTCACTGTCGGCACGTCTGCGTCCCAGACCGCCCTGACCTCCACCGCCTCCGCCGGCGCCAGATTCACCCCATCGCTCGCCACCTCCGCACCCACGGTCACCACCACATCCGCACTCCCATCCGGCGTGAGTGCCATCGTGTAGGTATCACTGCGGCCCGTCAGCGCACCTTTGGTGCCGCCCGTCACACTCACATCCGCCGCCTCAAAACCCGTCACCTCCTCACTGAACGTAAACGTCGCCGTGAACGCATCCGTCGTGTTGATCTTGCCCGGAACCCCCGTGATCAAAAGCGTCGGCACCAACGCGTCCCACACCGCCGTCGCCGAAATATCCGTCTCCGGACCGGCAGTGCCAAGATTGTCCGCGACACTGTTCGCTGCCACGGTCACCACCACATCCTCCCCGCCTGCCGGCGTGATCGGCATCGTGTAGCTGGAGCCGCTGCCGCTGAGCGCCCCCGCCGTGCCACCGGTCACCCTCACATCCGCCGCCGCAAAGCCCGTCACCGTTTTGTCAAACGTAAAGATGGCCGTCAGCACATCCGTACTGTTGATCTTGGCGGGCACGGAAATCTCTATGGTCGGGGGCGCGAAGTCCCACTCCGCTCTGGCCGTCACCGGACTCGCCGGTGCCAGGTTTACCCCATCGCTCACCACCCGGGCCCCCACCGTCACCACCACATCTGCACCTCCCACCGGCGTGATCGGCAGACGGTAGCTGGCCCCGCTGCCCGTCAGCGCCCCCTTCGCACCGCCACTCACACTCACATCCGCCGCCACAAAGCCCGTCACATTCTCACTGAAAGTCAACGTTGCCGTGAACGCATCCGTATTATTGATTTTTGAAGGTACCCCCGTGATCAAAAGCGTCGGCACCAATGCATCCCACTCGGCTCTGGCCGTCACCGGACTCGCCGGTGCCAGGTTCACCCCATCGCTCGCCACCTGGGCCCCCACCGTCACCACCACATCACTCGCGCCCGCCGGCGTCAGCACCACGCTGTAGCTCGCTCCACTGCCCGTGAAGCTGCTCGGCGCCGCACCCGTCACACTCACATCCGCCGCCTCAAAGCCCGTCACACTCTCACTGAAGGTAAACGTTGCCGTCAGCGGCGTCCGGTCGTTGATTTTTGAAGGAACTCCCGTGATCAAAAGCGTCGGCGCCGCCGCGTCCCAGATGGCCGTCTCCGTTACCGCCGTCGCCGGACCGGAATTGCCAAGGTTGTCCGTGACACTGTTCGCACCCACCGTCACCACTACATCACTGCCTCCCGACGGCGTGATCGGCAGGCGGTAGCTGGAGCCGCTGCCCGTCAGCGCGCCCGCCGCGCCACCGGTCACCGTCACATCATCCGCCAACACAAACCCCGTCACCGCTTTATCAAACGTAAAGGTGGCCGTCAGCGGCGCCGCACTGTTGATCCGGTTCGGCATGGAGATCGTTACGGTCGGCGCCGAGGCATCCCACGTCGCCGTCGCCGCCGCTGCCGTCGCCGGACCGGAATTGCCAAGATCATCCGTCACGCTGTTCGCCGCGACCGTCACCACTACATTACTCCCGCCTGTCGGCGTGATCGGCAGACTGTAGCTAGAGCCGCTGCCGGTCAGCGCCCCCGCCGTGCCCCCACTGACCGTTACATCATCCGCCAACACAAATCCCGTCACCGCTTTATCAAACGTAAAGCTCGCCGTGAATGCCGCCGCAGAGTTGATCCGGGTCGGCATGGAGATCGTTACGGTCGGTGCCGATGCATCCCAGATCGCCGTCGCCGCCGCTGCCGTCGCCGGACCGGAATTGCCAAGGTTGTCCGTGACACTGTTCGCACTCACGGTCACCACTACATCACTGCCTCCCGACGGCGTGATCGGCAGACTGTAGCTGGAGCCGCTGCCCGTCAGCGCCCCCGCCGTGCCCCCACTGACCGTCACATCATCCGCCAACACAAAGCCGGTCACCGCTTTATCAAACGTAAAGGTGGCCGTGAATGCCGCCGCAGAGTTAATCCGGGTCGGCATGGCAATATCTACGGTCGGAGCTGATGCGTCCCAGGTGGCCGTTGCCGACGCTGCCGCCGCCGGACCGGAATTGCCAAGATCATCCGTCACGCTGTTCGCACTCACGGTCACCACTACATCACTGCCTCCCGACGGCGTGATCGGCAGACTGTAGCTGGCCCCGCTGCCGGTCAGTGCCCCCGCCGCGCCCCCACTGACCGTCACATCATCCGCCAACACAAATCCCGTCACCGCTTTATCAAACGTAAAGCTTGCCGTGAATGCCGCCGCAGAGTTAATCCGGGTCGGCATGGCAATATCTACGGTCGGAGCTGATGCGTCCCAGGTTGCCGTCGCCGTTACTGCCGTCGCCGGACCGAAATTGCCCACCTGGTCGGTCACGCTGTTGGCCGCGACCGTTACCACTACATCAGTCCCCCCCGACGGCGTGATCGGTAGACTGTAGCTCGCCCCGCTGCCGGTCAGCGCCCCCGCCGCGCCCCCACTGACCGTCACATCATCCGCCAACACAAAGCCGGTCACCGCTTTGTCAAACGTAAAGGTCGCCGTGAATGCCGCCGCAGAGTTAATCCGGGTCGGCATGGCAATATCTACGGTCGGAGCTGATGCGTCCCAGGTGGCCGTCGCCGTTACTGCCGTCGCCGGACCGGAATTGCCAAGATCGTCCGTGACGCTGTTCGCGCTCACGGTCACCACTACATCACTGCCACCCGACGGCGTCAGCACCACACTGTAGCTCGCTCCAGCGCCACTGAAGCTGCTCGCCGCCGCACCCGTCACCGTCACATCATCCGCCAACACAAACCCGGTCACCGCTTTATCAAACGTGAAGCTTGCCGTGAATGCGGCCGCAGAGTTAATCCGGGTCGGCATGGCAATATCTACGGTCGGAGCTGATGCGTCCCAGGTGGCCGTCGCCGTTACTGCCGTCGCCGGACCGGAATTGCCAAGATCGTCCGTGACGCTGTTCGCACTCACGGTCACCACTACATCAGTGCCACCCGTCGGCGTCAGCACCACACTGTAGCTCGCTCCAGCGCCACTGAAGCTGCTCGCCGCCGCACCCGTCACCGTCACATCATCCGCCAACACAAACCCCGTCACAGCCTCACTGAAGGTAAAGCTCGCCGTGAACGCCGTCGTACTGTTGATCTTGCCCGGAACCCCACCGATCGCCAGCGTCGGAACCGCCGCATCCCAGGTGATGTCGTGCGTCACCGCCGACGACGGCCCCAGATTCACCCCGTCCGTCGCCCCATTCGCCAAGACCGTCACCGTCAGATCCGACCCGCTCGCCGGATTGATCACCAGCGTGTACTCGGTGTCGCCATCGCTGCCACTGAACGCCCCCTTGCTCCCGCTCGTGAGCGTCACATCCGACGCCGCAAACCCCGTCACACTCTCACTGAAGGTAAACGTCGCCGTCAACGCCGCCGTACTGTTGATCTTGTCCGGAAGATCGCTGATCGTCACCGTCGGCGCCGCCGCATCCCAGGTCGCCGTTGCCGAGACCTCCGCCGCCGGCGCCAGATTCACCCCGTCCGTCGCCCCATTCGCCAAGACCGTCACCGTCAGATCCGACCCGCTCGCCGGATTGATCACCAGCGTGTACTCGGTGTCGCCATCGCTGCCACTGAACGCCCCCTTGCTCCCGCTCGTGAGCGTCACATCCGACGCCGCAAACCCCGTCACACTCTCACTGAAGGTAAACGTCGCCGTCAACGCCGCCGTACTGTTGATCTTGTCCGGAAGATCGCTGATCGTCACCGTCGGCGCCGCCGCATCCCAGGTCGCCGTTGCCGAGACCTCCGCCGCCGGCGCCAGATTCACCCCGTCCGTCACACTGTTCGCACCCACCGTCACCACCACATCACTGCCCCCCGACGGCGTGATCGGCAGGCTGTAGCTCGCCCCGCTGCCGCTGAGCGCCCCCGCCGTGCCACCGGTCACCGTCACATCATCCGCCAACACCAACCCCGTCACACTCTCACTGAAGGTGAAGCTCGCCGTGAACGCCGTCGTACTGTTGATTTTCTCGGGCACCCCACCGATCGCCAGCGTCGGAACCGCCGCATCCCAGGTGATGTCGTGCGTCACCGCCGACGACGGCCCCAGATTCACCCCGTCCGTCGCCCCATTCGCCAAGACCGTCACCGTCAGATCCGACCCGCTCGCCGGATTGATCACCAGCGTGTACTCGGTGTCGCCATCGCTGCCACTGAACGCCCCCTTGCTCCCGCTCGTGAGCGTCACATCCGACGCCGCAAACCCCGTCACACTCTCACTGAAGGTAAACGTCGCCGTCAACGCCGCCGTACTGTTGATCTTGTCTGGAAGATCGCTGATCGTCACCGTCGGCGCCGCCGCATCCCAGACCGCCGTTTCCAAAACCTCATTTTCCGGCGCCAGATTCACCCCGTCCGTCACACTGTTCGCATCCACCGTCACCACCACATCACTGCCCCCCGACGGCGTGATCGGCAGGCTGTAGCTCGCCCCGCTGCCGCTGAGCGCCCCCGCCGTGCCACCGGTCACCGTGATATCATCCGCCAACACAAACCCCGTCACAGCCTCACTGAAGGTAAAGCTCGCCGTGAACGCCGTCGTACTGTTGATTTTCTCGGGCACCCCACCGATCGCCAGCGTCGGAACCGCCGCATCCCAGGTGATGTCGTGCGTCACCGCCGACGACGGCCCCAGATTCACCCCGTCCGTCGCCCCATTCGCCAAGACCGTCACCGTCAGATCCGACCCGCTCGCCGGATTGATCACCAGCGTGTACTCGGTGTCGCCATCGCTGCCACTGAACGCCCCCTTGCTCCCGCTCGTGAGCGTCACATCCGACGCCGCAAACCCCGTCACACTCTCACTGAAGGTAAACGTCGCCGTCAACGCCGCCGTATTGTTGATCTTGTCCGGAAGATCGCTGATCGTCACCGTCGGCGCCGCCGCATCCCAGGTCGCCGTTGCCGAGACCTCCGCCGCCGGCGCCAGATTCACCCCGTCCGTCACACTGTTCGCATCCACCGTCACCACCACATCACTGCCCCCCGACGGCGTGATCGGCAGGCTGTAGCTCGCCCCGCTGCCGCTGAGCGCCCCCGCCGTGCCACCGGTCACCGTGATATCATCCGCCAACACAAACCCCGTCACAGCCTCACTGAAGGTAAAGCTCGCCGTGAACGCCGTCGTACTGTTGATTTTCTCGGGCACCCCACCGATCGCCAGCGTCGGAACCGCCGCATCCCAGGTGATGTCGTGCGTCACCGCCGACGACGGCCCCAGATTCACCCCGTCCGTCGCCCCATTCGCCAAGACCGTCACCGTCAGATCCGACCCGCTCGCCGGATTGATCACCAGCGTGTACTCGGTGTCGCCATCGCTGCCACTGAACGCCCCCTTGCTCCCGCTCGTGAGCGTCACATCCGACGCCGCAAACCCCGTCACACTCTCACTGAAGGTAAACGTCGCCGTCAACGCCGCCGTATTGTTGATCTTGTCCGGAAGATCGCTGATCGTCACCGTCGGCGCCGCCGCATCCCAGGTCGCCGTTGCCGAGACCTCCGCCGCCGGCGCCAGGTTCACCCCGTCCGTCGCACTGTTGGCACCCACACTCACCACCACATCACTCGCGCCCGTCGGCGTGATCGTCGCGCTGTAGCTCGCCCCACTGCCCGTGAAGCCGCTCGCCGCTCCGCCCGTCACACCCACATCCGCCAACACAAACCCCGTCACAGCCTCACTGAAGGTAAAGCTCGCCGTGAACGCCGTCGTACTGTTGATCTTGCCCGGAACCCCACCGATCGCCAGCGTCGGAACCGACGCGTCCCACTCGGCCTTCGCCGTCACCGGCGCCGCCGGCGCCTGGTTCACCCCATCGGTCGCCACATTCGCAGCCACCTCGATATCCACATCCACATTCCCGGTCGGCGTCAGCACCACACTGTAGCTCGCTCCAGCGCCACTGAAGCTGCTCGGCGCCGCACCCGTCACCGTCACATCCCCCAACACAAACCCCGTCACCGCCTCACTGAAGGTGAAGCTCGCCGTGAACGCCGTCCGGTCGTTGATTTTCAAGGGAACCCCACCGATCGCCAGCGTCGGAACCGCCGCATCCCAGACCGCCGTTGCCAAAACCTCATTTGCCGGCGCCAGGTTCACCCCGTCCGTCGCACTGTTGGCACCCACACTCACCACCACATCACTCGCGCCCGTCGGCGTGATCGTCGCGCTGTAGCTCGCCCCACTGCCCGTGAAGCCGCTCGCCGCTCCGCCCGTCACACCCACATCCGCCAACACAAACCCCGTCACAGCCTCACTGAAGGTAAAGCTCGCCGTGAACGCCGTCGTACTGTTGATCTTGCCCGGAACCCCACCGATCGCCAGCGTCGGAACCGACGCGTCCCACTCGGCCTTCGCCGTCACCGGCGCCGCCGGCGCCTGGTTCACCCCATCGGTCGCCACATTCGCAGCCACCTCGATATCCACATCCACATTCCCGGTCGGCGTCAGCACCACACTGTAGCTCGCTCCAGCGCCACTGAAGCTGCTCGGCGCCGCACCCGTCACCGTCACATCCCCCAACACAAACCCCGTCACCGCCTCACTGAAGGTGAAGCTCGCCGTGAACGCCGTCCGGTCGTTGATTTTCAAGGGAACCCCACCGATCGCCAGCGTCGGAACCGCCGCATCCCAGACCGCCGTTGCCAAAACCTCATTTGCCGGCGCCAGGTTCACCCCGTCCGTCGCACTGTTGGCACCCACACTCACCACCACATCACTCGCGCCCGTCGGCGTGATCGTCGCGCTGTAGCTCGCCCCACTGCCCGTGAAGCCGCTCGCCGCTCCGCCCGTCACACCCACATCCGCCAACACAAACCCCGTCACAGCCTCACTGAAGGTAAAGCTCGCCGTGAACGCCGTCGTACTGTTGATCTTGCCCGGAACCCCACCGATCGCCAGCGTCGGAACCGACGCGTCCCACTCGGCCTTCGCCGTCACCGGCGCCGCCGGCGCCTGGTTCACCCCATCGGTCGCCACATTCGCAGCCACCTCGATATCCACATCCACATTCCCGGTCGGCGTCAGCACCACACTGTAGCTCGCTCCAGCGCCACTGAAGCTGCTCGGCGCCGCACCCGTCACCGTCACATCCCCCAACACAAACCCCGTCACCGCCTCACTGAAGGTGAAGCTCGCCGTGAACGCCGTCCGGTCGTTGATTTTCAAGGGAACCCCACCGATCGCCAGCGTCGGAACCGCCGCATCCCAGACCGCCGTTGCCAAAACCTCATTTGCCGGCGCCAGGTTCACCCCGTCCGTCGCACTGTTGGCACCCACACTCACCACCACATCACTCGCGCCCGTCGGCGTGATCGTCGCGCTGTAGCTCGCCCCACTGCCCGTGAAGCCGCTCGCCGCTCCGCCCGTCACACCCACATCCGCCAACACAAACCCCGTCACAGCCTCACTGAAGGTAAAGCTCGCCGTGAACGCCGTCGTACTGTTGATCTTGCCCGGAACCCCACCGATCGCCAGCGTCGGAACCGACGCGTCCCACTCGGCCTTCGCCGTCACCGGCGCCGCCGGCGCCTGGTTCACCCCATCGGTCGCCACATTCGCAGCCACCTCGATATCCACATCCACATTCCCGGTCGGCGTCAGCACCACACTGTAGCTCGCTCCAGCGCCACTGAAGCTGCTCGGCGCCGCACCCGTCACCGTCACATCCCCCAACACAAACCCCGTCACCGCCTCACTGAAGGTGAAGCTCGCCGTGAACGCCGTCCGGTCGTTGATTTTCAAGGGAACCCCACCGATCGCCAGCGTCGGAACCGCCGCATCCCAGACCGCCGTTGCCAAAACCTCATTTGCCGGCGCCAGGTTCACCCCGTCCGTCGCACTGTTGGCACCCACACTCACCACCACATCACTCGCGCCCGTCGGCGTGATCGTCGCGCTGTAGCTCGCCCCACTGCCCGTGAAGCCGCTCGCCGCTCCGCCCGTCACACCCACATCCGCCAACACAAACCCCGTCACAGCCTCACTGAAGGTAAAGCTCGCCGTGAACGCCGTCGTACTGTTGATCTTGCCCGGAACCCCACCGATCGCCAGCGTCGGAACCGACGCGTCCCACTCGGCCTTCGCCGTCACCGGCGCCGCCGGCGCCTGGTTCACCCCATCGGTCGCCACATTCGCAGCCACCTCGATATCCACATCCACATTCCCGGTCGGCGTCAGCACCACACTGTAGCTCGCTCCAGCGCCACTGAAGCTGCTCGGCGCCGCACCCGTCACCGTCACATCCCCCAACACAAACCCCGTCACCGCCTCACTGAAGGTGAAGCTCGCCGTGAACGCCGTCCGGTCGTTGATTTTCAAGGGAACCCCACCGATCGCCAGCGTCGGAACCGCCGCATCCCAGACCGCCGTTGCCAAAACCTCATTTGCCGGCGCCAGGTTCACCCCGTCCGTCGCACTGTTGGCACCCACACTCACCACCACATCACTCGCGCCCGTCGGCGTGATCGTCGCGCTGTAGCTCGCCCCACTGCCCGTGAAGCCGCTCGCCGCTCCGCCCGTCACACCCACATCCGCCAACACAAACCCCGTCACAGCCTCACTGAAGGTAAAGCTCGCCGTGAACGCCGTCGTACTGTTGATCTTGCCCGGAACCCCACCGATCGCCAGCGTCGGAACCGACGCGTCCCACTCGGCCTTCGCCGTCACCGGCGCCGCCGGCGCCTGGTTCACCCCATCGGTCGCCACATTCGCAGCCACCTCGATATCCACATCCACATTCCCGGTCGGCGTCAGCACCACACTGTAGCTCGCTCCAGCGCCACTGAAGCTGCTCGGCGCCGCACCCGTCACCGTCACATCCCCCAACACAAACCCCGTCACCGCCTCACTGAAGGTGAAGCTCGCCGTGAACGCCGTCCGGTCGTTGATTTTCAAGGGAACCCCACCGATCGCCAGCGTCGGAACCGCCGCATCCCAGACCGCCGTTGCCAAAACCTCATTTGCCGGCGCCAGGTTCACCCCGTCCGTCGCACTGTTGGCACCCACACTCACCACCACATCACTCGCGCCCGTCGGCGTGATCGTCGCGCTGTAGCTCGCCCCACTGCCCGTGAAGCCGCTCGCCGCTCCGCCCGTCACACCCACATCCGCCAACACAAACCCCGTCACAGCCTCACTGAAGGTAAAGCTCGCCGTGAACGCCGTCGTACTGTTGATCTTGCCCGGAACCCCACCGATCGCCAGCGTCGGAACCGACGCGTCCCACTCGGCCTTCGCCGTCACCGGCGCCGCCGGCGCCTGGTTCACCCCATCGGTCGCCACATTCGCAGCCACCTCGATATCCACATCCACATTCCCGGTCGGCGTCAGCACCACACTGTAGCTCGCTCCAGCGCCACTGAAGCTGCTCGGCGCCGCACCCGTCACCGTCACATCCCCCAACACAAACCCCGTCACCGCCTCACTGAAGGTGAAGCTCGCCGTGAACGCCGTCCGGTCGTTGATTTTCAAGGGAACCCCACCGATCGCCAGCGTCGGAACCGCCGCATCCCAGACCGCCGTTGCCAAAACCTCATTTGCCGGCGCCAGGTTCACCCCGTCCGTCGCACTGTTGGCACCCACACTCACCACCACATCACTCGCGCCCGTCGGCGTGATCGTCGCGCTGTAGCTCGCCCCACTGCCCGTGAAGCCGCTCGCCGCTCCGCCCGTCACACCCACATCCGCCAACACAAACCCCGTCACAGCCTCACTGAAGGTAAAGCTCGCCGTGAACGCCGTCGTACTGTTGATCTTGCCCGGAACCCCACCGATCGCCAGCGTCGGAACCGACGCGTCCCACTCGGCCTTCGCCGTCACCGGCGCCGCCGGCGCCTGGTTCACCCCATCGGTCGCCACATTCGCAGCCACCTCGATATCCACATCCACATTCCCGGTCGGCGTCAGCACCACACTGTAGCTCGCTCCAGCGCCACTGAAGCTGCTCGGCGCCGCACCCGTCACCGTCACATCCCCCAACACAAACCCCGTCACCGCCTCACTGAAGGTGAAGCTCGCCGTGAACGCCGTCCGGTCGTTGATTTTCAAGGGAACCCCACCGATCGCCAGCGTCGGAACCGCCGCATCCCAGACCGCCGTTGCCAAAACCTCATTTGCCGGCGCCAGGTTCACCCCGTCCGTCGCACTGTTGGCACCCACACTCACCACCACATCACTCGCGCCCGTCGGCGTGATCGTCGCGCTGTAGCTCGCCCCACTGCCCGTGAAGCCGCTCGCCGCTCCGCCCGTCACACCCACATCCGCCAACACAAACCCCGTCACAGCCTCACTGAAGGTAAAGCTCGCCGTGAACGCCGTCGTACTGTTGATCTTGCCCGGAACCCCACCGATCGCCAGCGTCGGAACCGACGCGTCCCACTCGGCCTTCGCCGTCACCGGCGCCGCCGGCGCCTGGTTCACCCCATCGGTCGCCACATTCGCAGCCACCTCGATATCCACATCCACATTCCCGGTCGGCGTCAGCACCACACTGTAGCTCGCTCCAGCGCCACTGAAGCTGCTCGGCGCCGCACCCGTCACCGTCACATCCCCCAACACAAACCCCGTCACCGCCTCACTGAAGGTGAAGCTCGCCGTGAACGCCGTCCGGTCGTTGATTTTCAAGGGAACCCCACCGATCGCCAGCGTCGGAACCGCCGCATCCCAGACCGCCGTTGCCAAAACCTCATTTGCCGGCGCCAGGTTCACCCCGTCCGTCGCACTGTTGGCACCCACACTCACCACCACATCACTCGCGCCCGTCGGCGTGATCGTCGCGCTGTAGCTCGCCCCACTGCCCGTGAAGCCGCTCGCCGCTCCGCCCGTCACACCCACATCCGCCAACACAAACCCCGTCACAGCCTCACTGAAGGTAAAGCTCGCCGTGAACGCCGTCGTACTGTTGATCTTGCCCGGAACCCCACCGATCGCCAGCGTCGGAACCGACGCGTCCCACTCGGCCTTCGCCGTCACCGGCGCCGCCGGCGCCTGGTTCACCCCATCGGTCGCCACATTCGCAGCCACCTCGATATCCACATCCACATTCCCGGTCGGCGTCAGCACCACACTGTAGCTCGCTCCAGCGCCACTGAAGCTGCTCGGCGCCGCACCCGTCACCGTCACATCCCCCAACACAAACCCCGTCACCGCCTCACTGAAGGTGAAGCTCGCCGTGAACGCCGTCCGGTCGTTGATTTTCAAGGGAACCCCACCGATCGCCAGCGTCGGAACCGCCGCATCCCAGACCGCCGTTGCCAAAACCTCATTTGCCGGCGCCAGGTTCACCCCGTCCGTCGCACTGTTGGCACCCACACTCACCACCACATCACTCGCGCCCGTCGGCGTGATCGTCGCGCTGTAGCTCGCCCCACTGCCCGTGAAGCCGCTCGCCGCTCCGCCCGTCACACCCACATCCGCCAACACAAACCCCGTCACAGCCTCACTGAAGGTAAAGCTCGCCGTGAACGCCGTCGTACTGTTGATCTTGCCCGGAACCCCACCGATCGCCAGCGTCGGAACCGACGCGTCCCACTCGGCCTTCGCCGTCACCGGCGCCGCCGGCGCCTGGTTCACCCCATCGGTCGCCACATTCGCAGCCACCTCGATATCCACATCCACATTCCCGGTCGGCGTCAGCACCACACTGTAGCTCGCTCCAGCGCCACTGAAGCTGCTCGGCGCCGCACCCGTCACCGTCACATCCCCCAACACAAACCCCGTCACCGCCTCACTGAAGGTGAAGCTCGCCGTGAACGCCGTCCGGTCGTTGATTTTCAAGGGAACCCCACCGATCGCCAGCGTCGGAACCGCCGCATCCCAGACCGCCGTTGCCAAAACCTCATTTGCCGGCGCCAGGTTCACCCCGTCCGTCGCACTGTTGGCACCCACACTCACCACCACATCACTCGCGCCCGTCGGCGTGATCGTCGCGCTGTAGCTCGCCCCACTGCCCGTGAAGCCGCTCGCCGCTCCGCCCGTCACACCCACATCCGCCAACACAAACCCCGTCACAGCCTCACTGAAGGTAAAGCTCGCCGTGAACGCCGTCGTACTGTTGATCTTGCCCGGAACCCCACCGATCGCCAGCGTCGGAACCGACGCGTCCCACTCGGCCTTCGCCGTCACCGGCGCCGCCGGCGCCTGGTTCACCCCATCGGTCGCCACATTCGCAGCCACCTCGATATCCACATCCACATTCCCGGTCGGCGTCAGCACCACACTGTAGCTCGCTCCAGCGCCACTGAAGCTGCTCGGCGCCGCACCCGTCACCGTCACATCCCCCAACACAAACCCCGTCACCGCCTCACTGAAGGTGAAGCTCGCCGTGAACGCCGTCCGGTCGTTGATTTTCAAGGGAACCCCACCGATCGCCAGCGTCGGAACCGCCGCATCCCAGACCGCCGTTGCCAAAACCTCATTTGCCGGCGCCAGGTTCACCCCGTCCGTCGCACTGTTGGCACCCACACTCACCACCACATCACTCGCGCCCGTCGGCGTGATCGTCGCGCTGTAGCTCGCCCCACTGCCCGTGAAGCCGCTCGCCGCTCCGCCCGTCACACCCACATCCGCCAACACAAACCCCGTCACAGCCTCACTGAAGGTAAAGCTCGCCGTGAACGCCGTCGTACTGTTGATCTTGCCCGGAACCCCACCGATCGCCAGCGTCGGAACCGACGCGTCCCACTCGGCCTTCGCCGTCACCGGCGCCGCCGGCGCCTGGTTCACCCCATCGGTCGCCACATTCGCAGCCACCTCGATATCCACATCCACATTCCCGGTCGGCGTCAGCACCACACTGTAGCTCGCTCCAGCGCCACTGAAGCTGCTCGGCGCCGCACCCGTCACCGTCACATCCCCCAACACAAACCCCGTCACCGCCTCACTGAAGGTGAAGCTCGCCGTGAACGCCGTCCGGTCGTTGATTTTCAAGGGAACCCCACCGATCGCCAGCGTCGGAACCGCCGCATCCCAGGTGATTTTGTGCGTCACCGCACTAAACGGCCCCAGATTATTTTTTGTATCCACTACTGACTTGGGCAATACCGTCACCACCACATCCGCGTTCCCCGTCGGCGTGATCGGCAGGCTGTAGCTCGCCCCGCTGCCGCTGAGCGCCCCCGCCGTGCCACCGGTCACCGTGATATCATCCGCCAACACAAACCCCGTCACCGCCTCACTGAAGGTGAAGGTTGCCATCAGAGAATTCGTATTGTTGATCTTGTCCGGCAGGCCGCTGATGTTGAGCGACACATCATCGTTGTCCTCTACAGACACTAAGGCTTGGTCTTGCCTAAGGTTGGATATCATACTACGTTCAGTATTCACCTTATAGTCCTGACCTGATAATATGCTGACAGTTAAATTTCCATTAGCCTCGTCAACGTCGTCGTCCACCGTCCTCACCGAAAAGAATGCAACCGGACTGGTTCCTCCTATCTCTATACTCCGCGCATCTAAGTCTCCCGGCAAGACAAAGCTACCACGTTCTTCAACAAATAGATTGACCGTTATCGGTGGATCCGGTTGCGGTGATGCCGAGACCGTGAACATAGCGTCAGCACCCTCAATTATAGGAGTTTTCTGATTGTAGATGGAAATCTTTGGCCTGCTTTCACCCGGTGCGTCGTCGTCCTTGATTATGACCGTGACGGAACCGGGAGAACCAACCCGATAACCATTAAGGGAAAGCGGGAAAATCGTTGCCGTAACCGACCCGTCCATATCTTGTATGTCGTTGTCATCCGTTCGTACATCGAACAAAAAACTGTTTGAGCGTCCACCACTTACGGATATGCCTTGTGCGGTGATGACGCTGCCAAAGTTGCCAACCCATGTAAAGTCAAGTTTTGGAGCGGATATTTCCTGCTTTGGCGGCGGATCAAACCGCATTAAGAACTGGACGTACTCACCTTCTAACACCTCCTGAGATAGGGAAGAAAGCGTGACCGTCCCTTGATTTATAGCGTCATTGTCCCGAATCCAGACCTCTTGCTCTGCCGACACTCCAATATAGCCGCCCCCTGATGCTGTATGATTCAGTTTCATGTTCCAGTTGGTATCTTCGGCATCATCCTCACCTATGCTAACCATCACCGTTTGGGGGAGATGCCAGTTTCTCTGCGTAAACTCCAGCCGGATCGAGTACGGGGGGTGGGGCCAGGAGTCCGGGCACGGAGTATTGTCCAAGTTGAAGTGCGGTGGACAAAAATATTCATTGCCAGCGCGCCCTGATCCAGAAGGGTTCGTTATCTCTACGGTGACCTGACCTGACGGCCGTTTAGCGAGCTTCACCGTGTAACTCGTGCTGCCCCCCTCATCTACTTGCACTGGAGACGGTGACAACACCAACCCCGCCTCCGCCGTTTGGGCCGCAACAGGAGACACACAAACCCCTTCCAATAAGACGATCAGACAGAACAGCAGTGCCCCCGACAAGCACGGATCCAACGCGTCGACAGTACGTTGACGACTACTGAAACGTAGCAACGTCGAAAAACTGCAGCGTCTTGCAAACCCCCCAATTACAGAGCTTGTTTGAGGGTTTTGGGGTTCGAGATGGTGCTGGCTGGAGGAGCTTTTAACCATCAGGGGCAACCTCTTCTCCAAGACGTTAACCGACCCAAAAACGAAGGTCAGAAACCTCCAAATTTTATCTTTTCTCAGGGATACCGGAACCCCTTTTGCCCCCCCCCTTTTTTTTTGTGCGTGAGAAAGTAAAACATTGGATTCTGTTGCAAGCGTGAGAAGAGTCATGCCATTCGCAAAAAACAACGGTTTACCTACGCCATTTACTTCCCTCTGGGGGGGACTTGATCTCTATCCCCAAGGCGTTCGCAGATGAGTCCATCCACTGACAAGGAGGAAAATCCCCTGTTTTTCTGTACAACCCTCAAGGTACGGCCTAAGTTCACCATTTCACCGAAAAAAAACCCATCTGTTTTCGCCGTATTTCTGCGGTTAAAATCTTAATTCCACCGTGCAGTTGCAGATTTTGGTGCGGAAAAGACCGATGCGCAAGTTAGACATTGTAGTGGGATTTTTTGCTGAGATTCCCGATCCCCTACTTTCAGGGGTTTCGAAAAACAGCTGTCTTGGGTTGTATTTTTGGGGCTTCACCCATTATTGTGATCGGATCTGTAAATTTAGGCAAATTGGGAATAAGGCGGTCATGATTTGGGATCATTTTCCATTTGTTTCTGGTCGTCATTCCAGGAGATGAACCAAAGCAGATACGCATACAATGAAAACGAATCAAGAGGGCGTCCGCGGGAGTTTAGGTCTGGGCTCACCGTGGGAGATTCTATCGGATGAGTATGATAATTCAGATCGTGTACGACGGGTCATGTTAACCTGCTCGGATACGTCTTCGCTGGCCTGTCCGCAGTGTAAGGAGGTTTGTCCATTTTATGATTTGCGCACGGCGCGTTCCTGGCGTCATCTTGATACGTGTACGTATCGTACGGAACTGATCGCCCGAATCCCGCGGGTAAAATGTCCTGCGCATGGGGTTCGGACGGTGGAGGTTCCCTGGGCTTCGCCGAGTTCCCGGTTCACCTATGGTTTTGAAGAGATGGTGATTGGCTGGCTTCGTGAGGCGAGTGTATCGGCGGTGTCTCGCCAGCTTGGGGTGGGCTGGAAAGCGGTCTCACGGATCATGGAGCATGCGGTAGAACGTGGACTTGATCGCAGACAAACGGAGATCATTCCGCACATTTGCGTGGATGAGACCTCCTTTCGCAAGCGGCACAAATACGTGACGATCGTGTCCAATGCGAAGTCAGGTCAGGTCCTGTATGTGGGGATCGGTCGCACCAAAGAGGTGCTCCAGCACTGGTATCAACGTCTCAGTTCCGAACAATTGGCGGGAATTGAGAGCGTGAGCATGGACATGTGGCCCGCCTACATCTCGTCCACCTTCGCGTGTGTTCCAGATGCAGAGAAGAAGATTGCGTTTGACCGGTTTCATGTGGCAAAGTATCTGGGGGAGGCCGTGGACAAAGTGCGCCGTCAAGAGCACAAGGCGCTACGCGCCGAAGGCGACACAACCCTCACCGGAAGTAAGTACGACTGGCTAACAAACCGGGAAAATATGTCCAAGAAGCAGAAAAGGCGGTTCCAGTCGTTGAAGAACAGTTCGTTGAAAACTGCCCGGGCATGGGCAATCAAGGAGATGGCCCGGAATCTATGGCATTATGTGCATCCCACCTGGGCCCGCAAGGGCTGGGAAAAGTGGCTCTCCTGGGCCATGCGCTGCCGCCTGGAGCCGGTGAAGGAAGCCGCCAAAACCATTAAAACACATCTGTGGGGAATCATCAATGCGATTATTCTCAAGGTTAGTAATGGCCCGGCCGAAAGCATCAACAGCCGCATAAAAACCGTCAAAGTACGCTCCCGTGGATTCCGAAATAATGAACGATTTGCCACCGCCATTTACTTCCATCTCGGAGGGCTGGACCTCTCCCCCAGAATGCAGTGAAAATCATGTTTTCACAAAATTGGCACAAGAACCGTATTTTTATGCTTTGGCGCTCTCTGTTTTCGGGCGTTTCGTCTTGATTCGCTGTGTATTCCGTCCCAATTTGAGTCCCATTGCCTGAAAGATTTGACGCTGGAATGGCTTGAGATCCCGGTCTTGTTTGAGCAGGATACAATGGGTCTTGTTCTGGGGAAGCACGGTCGTCACGCGCATATGCTGGTTGAGTTTGACCTTGAGCGTGCCCCAGTTCTTGTGGATCTGCTTTGCCCCCAACGTGCTTCGAATCAGATGCACGACATGGAAGGCCAGAATGGACAGGAACAGATGGGCTTCAATCTGCTCGTCTTTGCTATGGTAGATTGGACGGAAGCCCAGGTCGGATTTCATGGTTCGGAACGAGTGTTCAATGTCTCCCAACTGCCAATATGTTCGTGCAAGATCCTCACAGGACCCGTTCGTATGACTGGTCCGCAGGACGTATCCGCCAAAGGCTTCGGTGCAGGCATTATAGGCCGAGCGGCGCCTCAGGAGAATCTTTCGGGCGTTCCCTTGTGGCCCCTTCTTCTTCACGAGCGTAACCTCGTAGTGATATCCGACCTGTTTGTCTTTCTCCACGAGTCGTCCCACTTTCCGCTGAATGACCGAATACTTCTTCGGACGCCCGGGCACCGTAAGCCCCTCGTTCAGGTGTGCGATGGCCGCTTCAAATTTGGCGCGCTTCGTGGTGATGATTTGGTCGCTGACCGCCTGCCGGGCCTCACTGTGTAGATACACCCGCCGCTCTGCATCGGTTTCCTCCAGTTTCCAGGCGCGTACGTCCATCTCATGGGTGGTTTGAAACACCTGATCCGGTTCCCGGTCCGGCACCGGGGGCGTCTTTGTGCGCTGCACACAGATCCAGTTCAATCCCGCATCCTTCAAATACGCCAGATTCGCCTCCGTTGCAATGCCCGCGTCCATAATGACCGTCGGCTGCTCTGCGTTTAACTGTTCAATGGCCGTGCGCAAGGTCTGCGGTTCACTTGCATTGCCGGGGAGAATTTCTGCGGTGCGCGGGAACCCCGAAGCATCCAGGGTCATCGCCAGAGTGACCAGCGGGCAATCGTTGCGCTTTTGCTTGCTGCGCCCATGGCGCAAGAGTGCGCCTTTCTTGCGACCCATGGAGTAGGTATTGGTCAGATCATAGAAAACAATCGTTTCCGTAAAACCCAATAACGCTTTCGTGGTGCCGAAGAGTTCGTCCATAATCGTCTTCCGGTGCTCATAGAGCGCGGCGGCAATGCGGTAGAGTGTCCGGTCACAGGGATGCTTGGCACGGAGTAAGTCCAGAATTCCAGAGCGTTCGCACATCCAGTCATGGGTTTGCCCTTCACGCCCGGGAGCGAGCATCCGTCCCACCACCAGGGCAATGGCCCAGTGGATCTGATCCCGATTGAAGTTCAAGGCTTGCAGGATCCGGGCAAACCCCAATAGACGCAGGGCTTTGAGCGCCACGCGCTCACCGCCAACCGTGCGCGTGTCGGTATGATGGATCTCGTTGGTGAGAATGGCATCCCGGTCATCACGTGGATCATGAACATAATAACCCTTGCGTTTGAGCTTCTCCATGATCTGCTGACTCATCTGGCGAAGGGCCTCGTCTTCCAACGGCAAGCGCGTATGTCCGTGCAAGCCGTCGAGGACGAGTTGCATGAGTGTTGGCCATTGTTCTTTGGGGAGGTTGAAGTCTTTGCCGAGGTTGAGCAGGGTTCGTTGTCGGGGATTTCCGTGGACACGATAGGATTCAACAATGGAATGGTAGACGATCTTTTTGCCGGATTTGAGGGTCCGGGGTTTCGCGTAGATATACATGGTCGTGGAAAGGAATTTGCGAGTTACACCATGGAGTTGGCGAAAAGATACCGCAAAATCCCACTACATTAAGGAGATTGACAAACGAATTGGAAAAAACCGCGTACTTTGTTCAAAATTAGCCGATTTTACCCCAAAATAAGGGGAAATTGGCCAAAAAAAAATCTGAAATCAGATCAGAAAATCAGACCGGATGGAAGGGAAATGTCGAACTCGCGGATAGAGCGATAATGTAGCGGTGTAGATTCAGATTGATGTTGCCAGGGTAATCAGATTGATGTTGCCAGGGTAATCAGGTCGATGTTGCCAGAGTAATCAGGTCGATGTTGCCCACCTCGGGTGGTCTATAATCCGGTTGATATTCAGTGCAACATTGATCTGCGATTCGCAGCAGGATTTGTTGTTGGAGCGGAACTTATTTCCCGGCATTTGTGGCTTTGGATTAAACAGAGCTACCTATGCCACAACAACGAATTTGCATGAAGATCATTCGAGATGTGCTGCGTCACTATCACGGTGACCGGTGCAGTAAACGTCAAATCGCGGTCCATCTGGGTCTTTCCCGGGGAACCGTCCGCAATTATCTTCGCCGCGCTGCGGAGGCGGGCGTATTCTGGCCCCTTCCCGAAGGACTCACGGACAAGGAGTTGGAAGCGTTGCTGTTTCCGGCAAAGGAGTTTCCGTCCGAGCGTCCTCAGCCGGACTGGGCTGCGGTTCATAAGCAGTTATCCCGGACGGGGATGACTTTGGAGCGGTCCTGGCACGCCTATCGCCAAGCGCATCCGGATGGATATAGCTACGGGCATTTTTGTGAGCGGTACAAAAATTGGAGCCAGAAGCATAAGGTGACGATGCGGCTTCATCACAAAGCTGGGGAGCAGCTTTTTGTTGACTATGCCGGCGACACGATTGAGATCACGGACCCCGAAACGGGCGAGGTGCGCAAGGCCCAGATTTTTGTTGCCACCCTGGGCTGTTCCAATTATACCTACGTGGAGGCAACGCCGGATCAGAAGATTCGCAGCTGGATCGGGGCGCATGTCCGGGCGATGGCGTTTTTTGGCGCGGTGCCTGCGATCGTGGTCTGCGACAATTTGAAGGCCGCCGTGGTACGCGCGGATCGCAAGTCTCCCCAGATTCAGCGTACCTATCTGGATTTCGCCCGTCACTATAACAGCAGGATTTCACCTGCTCGCGCAAAAAAACCTCAGGACAAGAGCCTTGTCGAATTAGCCGTGAAATTTGCAACAAGCAGGATTTTGACTGCGCTCAAGCCCCGACAGTTTTTCAGCATTGCGGAGCTCAATGAAGCCATTGCACCCTTACTGGAGCAGTTGAACGAGGCGCCCTTTCAGAAGAAAACAGGCACGCGGCGGAGTCAGTTTGAAGAACTCGACCGGCCTGCCATGCGCCCGCTTCCAGAAACGCCGTACGAGTTCCGGGAATGGAAAAAGCTGAACGTGAACATTGACTACCATGTTCAAGCCAATTTTGCCTATTACAGCGTGCCGTACCGCTTGGTTGGCAAGAAAATGGATGTGTGTATCGGCGAAAACCTGGTCAAATGCTTCTACAAGCACGAATTCGTGGCCACACACCCGCGCATGAAGGCCAAAGGGGGCTTTAGCACCCACCCAAATCACATGCCGGAAAGACATCGTCGTTATCGCGATCGTGAACGTTTGCTCGAGCGTGCGCGCGCCGTGGGTCTGGAAACCGAGCGCTTGGCCCAACAACTGCTGGGGCGCCGCTCCCACCAAGAGCAGAACTTCCGCGCAATCCTCGGCATTCTGGGACTCCTGGACCGCTTTGGCGCTGAGCGCCTGGAGTCTGCATGTCGTCTTGCGTTGTCGCTGGGGCCGCGTGCGCACAATTATCCAACCGTGTCCTCCATTCTGCAAAAAGAACGGGACTTCCTGTTTGAACCCGCCCCCTGTACGCCACAAATCCTGCATGATAATCTTCGGGGCGGAGATTATTATGCCGCCAAACCCAAAAATTCATCCAACAATGCCACATCATCCAACGTTTGATCAACTCGAAAAACTCCGCTTTCACGGGATGGCCCGTGCGCTGCGCGATCAGTTGGCGCAGCCCGATATCAACCGCTTATCCTTCCTGGAGCGTCTGACGCTCCTGCTTGATTGCGAAACCAGCGACCGAGAAAACAGAGCCCTGAACATGCGCCTGCGTCGGGCCAAATTGCATCAGGTCGCCTGCATGGAAGACATTGATTACCGGACGCCGCGCGGACTCAACCACCAACAAATGTTACAACTGGCCAACTGTGACTGGATCCGCCGGCACCTGAATGTGATCCTGACGGGGCCCACAGGAACCGGGAAAAGTTATCTGGCCTGCGCACTCGCCCACAAGGCCTGTCTGGAAGGCTTCAACGCATGCTATCACCGCTTGCCCCGACTCCTGGAAGAATTAAGCATTGCCCGGGGAGACGGCCGATATCTGAAAGTGCTGAACAAACTCAAAAAACTCGATGTCCTCGTGCTGGACGACTGGGGACTCAGTCCGCTGACCCAAACCCAACAAGAAGATCTCTTCCAGATCCTAGATGATCGAATCCAGAAACGCTCAACCATTGCAACAAGCCAGCTGCCCGTCGAACACTGGCACCAGTCCATGGCGAATCCCACCATCGCAGATGCTATCCTGGATCGACTCGTACAACCCGCTTACCGCATTGAACTCAGCGGCGAGTCCATGAGAAAACAACACACAAACACCTAAAATCCCGCGCCATGAAACAACCACGAAACACGCTCATTTGAACCCGAAACCAACACAAAAAAACCGCTCCAAAATAAATGCCGCACCCCTGGCAACATCAATCTGATTACCCTGGCAATTTGATCTGAGTATACAAACGGGCACAGAAACGTTTGTACAAACGCTACAAAGCCCTGTCCAAACGAAAGCCGCCAAAGGTGGTCGTGATCTCCCTAGCACGCGAACTGGTCGGGTTTCTGTGGGAGACAATGCAACCACGATCCGTTCAGACTGCATGAACCGGATCAATGACAATATAGCCCCAGGGAAGAGAGTCCGAGCGGAGATGGAAAGCCCATGTAGCCTCTTTTCGGTAGCGATTCCCGCGAGCCCGAGTTTGCAAGATCATGGCAGCTCCGACGAATTCAATATCACAAGCATTATAGCAGATTGCCTAGCATGCGTATACCAGATTGATCCGCGTCGTATTTGCTCGAGACTCCCCTCCCCGTGGGTATCTGTTCGGAAACATACAAAATGTAACAAAAAATATATATCGCTCCGAAGGGGAACCTTCAATTCTATACCAGAGACTCAATCCTTTCTGTATAGCCGCTTGTGCAAAAGCCATCATCAGCACCCAATCATCCTTTTCGGTTACAACCCCTGGGATTGATGTCGATCGTCTAACCCAAGTTCGTCATTTTTGATGCCCCGGAGGTGCGGAAATTCCTCCAGTCCCGTTTTGGTATCCATCGAAAACCTGGGTAGGAGCCTGCCAAACCCTACGGCATTCAGCCCATTGCAAGGGCCGGAGATTTGAGCTCGCCTGCACAGTGTTGTTCCTTGCTATCAGAAACCAGGAAACTTGACATCTTTCAATTATCGGAGATGTACAAAACTTCCAATATTCATGGAGCCATTATCGGACGATTCGGCAATCAGACGGTATATATATAGTCCCGATGCAAGCCCTTGGCTGTTGAGTAGCAGACTTTGCCTCCGTCCAGAAGATAGCATCTGCGTAGGGGGGGCAAGAACACGCCGCCCTGTTAGATCCATCACCTCAACCGTTACCCGTGCAGGCCAAGGAAGATCAAAGATCAGCTGCGTAGCTCCCTGGAATGGATTCGGATAATTGCCATGTACTACAAAAGACTCTGGTAGTAATGCCCGCTCAATCGTTACTGGAGAAAATACATCAATCGTAAACATCAGGCTGTCCGAAGATCCCTTCGCACCGATTGCGTGATATTTGTATCGCTGCGAATGATCCGTAATCACCATGGGCGTTCCAGACAGCACGCGTGTACTGGCATCAAAGATTAACCCGACTGGAAGTGGAAGTGTCAGGGAATATGTAACCGGTTTCACACCCCCTGATGCTTCTGGAAACATGACCGGGATCATAGGTTGTCCGCGTGCAAGAGATTGGTCGCCAATCGTGCTTCGGAAATGTACAGCCTGTGCAAATTCTACCAAAAACATCAGGCCTGCACTACTGCCACGGCCGTCTGTTACCTCGTACGTATAGGTAGTAAGAGGCATGGATTCCATCGGAACTCCACTGATTATACGTGAGGATTCGTGAAAAGTAAGCCCGACCGGCAGGTCAGGCGTCAATTTGTATGTGTAGGGGCCGACGCCACCCGATGCCTCAGGAAGTTCTATCCTATATTCGGCAATCTCATCTCCGGCAAAGATCCGTTCAATCAGCACGTCTTCTCTGAACTTTAATTCCCCGCAGATAAGCCCCGAAACATGTGGAATACGGCTCAGCCAGGATTGAAAATTCTCGTCCCGAGGCGCACAAAGATCCTGACCTTCAAAGTAGAGTCCACGAAGACTATCGAGCTGCATGAGGCTTCGTGGTAACTGCCCAGTCAGCATGTTGTAGCTCACCCCTAGATACTGCAACGGACGCATATTGCCAATTTCTTCCGGGATTGCCCCGGTAAGCTCATTATAGTCCAAACATAGTCGTGTCAGTGCTGGGAGATTGGCGATTTCTGATGGGATTTCCCCATTCAGTGTATTTCCCGTAAGATTAAGATCTCGCAACTGGTGGAAATTCTTAATTCCCAACGAGATTGATCCGTGAAACTTGTTGTAACTAAGATCAAGCACCTCAATTTTTTTGAGGGTATTGATTGCTTCCGGGATTACCCCGGTCAGAGAGTTGCTGGCCAGAAATAGTTCTTCCAGTTCCTGCAGATCCCCGATCTCTGCCGGAATTACCCCGGTGAGATTATTCTCAGGGAGGTGGAGCCTGACTAATTTTCCATCTTTGAGGCCAATACCGTACCATGTAAGCAATTCCTCCTTTGTAGGAACGGTCACGAGGTTCCAGTTATCACTACGTGTCCAGTTCTCGCCACCTGTTACCGTATAAAACGTGCTCAGACTCTGATGTATCGCCTCATAATAGCTTTGGCTCCTGACTGTAGAAGGCATCAGGAGCAGTAATAGTAACGAACCCGTCACGCAACAATGTTTTGGCTTCCTAGATTTCATCTTGCCTGAATATTAGTACTTCTTCAAACAAGCTTCAAGAGCCGGGGGCGGGGATGGTTCCAAGTCTGATGAGTACAGTTTGAATCTGATCTCCACTCCACAAAATTTGGAGGTATATCTCAAAACCAGCTCAAATAGAAGTTTGATGAATCCATAGGTGCGTAAATCATCATCATAAGCAGGGTTAACATCAACAGTAAGAAGTTGGGGTACGAGTTCTGTTATAGTCTCCCTGACATGTCTCTCACTCAAGCCCAGGGCTCGGATATCGGGGCTATCTGACGTTGAAATCACAACTGTAATTGGAGATTTCACCGGATTCATGTCGTATTCTCCGCTAACCATTGCGAGATAGTCTAGCCTCGGAGACCATCCCAAGTCTCACTGAAGAGATCCATTTCTTCCAGACTAAGGGGAGGGTCTGGATAGACTGCACATCCCTGCGTTTTAGGTTCCAAAGTAATGGTTACTACTGAAAGGAGTTCGGGAGGATGAGCCTAAAAACTGTATCGGTCGGGTACTCTGACAATATCTCAATACGGCAGTCCCAGAGAAAATCCAGAAGTACTTCGTCTATCCGTCTGCCTTGCAACCCGTGCATAAAGAGCCTCTGTTTCGGACTCCATACGAGTGACCTGGACATTTCCGAGATATGGGACAGACCTTTCATCAATTGAGTGGATGCAATCTGGAACGATCATTGGCATCGCCTTATTGTGGAGCCAAAGCCTCATTGATTCCGCAATTTCTTGAACAGTGGCACGTTTTTGGCACGAATCGCAAGGGAACAGTTTTTATAGCGAGGACTATTCATACTTATGCAATATGGAATGCCCAGCGTGAATTCATAATAACCAATCCCTGTAATCGTGACTACCCCTCACCCTCTCCCAACCATTGCATTTGAAGCCATCGGGGAAGCCTTAAGGAGCACTACCCTCCCCACAACTGACCTAGTTGTGGGAATTGGATCCGGTGGGGTTGTGCTGGCAGCAATGGCCGCATACGAATTAAGGACGCCAATGCGTGTCATATGGCTGAATTACCGAGGATTTGATAATGCGCCCATCCATTCAATTCCCCAACTATCCCAGCCTTTTTCACTGCCTCCAGGAACAAAGAAAATCCTCTTGGTTGATGATGTAGTGGTTTCCGGCAAGACTCTGGAAGCTGCAAAAAAATTATTGGCAGAGACCGAAATTACAACCATGGCACTCAAAGGAGATGCCGATATCGTACTCTTTCCTGATATCCAATCCTGTGTGCAATGGCCTTGGAATCCAATCAAATAGTTTAACCATGAATCGGAGAGATTTTGTTCAATGGATCCTCGCTGTCGGATCCGCCGGCTTTGCTCATCAGCAATCATCATCCAGTTCCAGTGAATTGCCTCGTCGCCCATTTGGCCGTACAAACGAAGAGGTAACAATGCTTGGCTTAGGCGGATGGCATATTGGGCGGATGAATGCGCGAGATGCACAAGCCACTATTGAGTCTGCAATGGAAGGGGGAATCCGTTTCTTTGATTCTGCCGAATCTTATCAGAATGGCAGAAGTGAGCGTTATCTCGGAGAATTCCTAGTTCCGCAATACCGCGAAGAAGTCTATCTGATGTCAAAGACGACTGCAACGACCGCTGAAGGAGCCCGCAGGCATCTTGAACAAACGTTGGCGCGACTCAAAACAGATTATATGGATTTGTGGCAGATGCATGCGATCACCAGCCCGCAGGATGTTGATCACCGGATCAGTGAAGGAGTCCTTGATGTGATGGAACAGGCACTTGCTGAAGGAAAGACGCGGCATATTGGTTTTACGGGGCATACTGACCCTGCTGCCCACCGCCACCTGCTAGACCTGACGGATATCTTTCATTGTGTGCAATGCCCGGTTAATGTGGCCGATGTGAGCTATAAAAGCTTTACAAGAACCGTGATGCCCACCGTAGTCGAACGTAACATGGGGATAATTGCCATGAAAACTCTCGCAAATGGTGGGTTTTTTGGGGGATCTTCCCATGGTCAGCATGGAAACAGGCCACGCGTCGTACCAAACCGCCTTTCCATCCAGGAGGCCCTCCACTTTGTATGGTCTTTACCTGTCAGCGTAATTGTAACCGGCCCGGATAACATTGAGCAGTTGGAAGAAAAAATTTCCTTGGCACGTACATTCTCCGGCCTCTCTGAAGAGGAGCGAGTAGAACTCATTGAACGCGTGGCAGACATGGCCGGACGTGGAGTGGAATTCTATAAGGCATAGCATCCATCAAAAAATGACGGCCCTGAAACATCTCCTGGTTTGTGTGCTCTTTGTTTTCTCTGCCCATCTTGTGGAAGCACAGATTGCCGCGACGATTACTGGTACGGTGACCGATACTACAGGGATGCCAGTCACGGAGGCAAACGTATTTATCGCCTCTTCTATGGTAGGGACTACCACAGATAACAATGGCAACTATACATTACGTGGCATCCCTTTAGGGACATTACGACTCGTAGTCTCCCGCATCGGATATGAAGCGAGTCATGTTGATCTCTTTCTACGCGAAGCGCGCGTGTATACGGAGGACTTTCAGATCACCGAGAAGGTATATGAATTAGGTGCCGTCACCGTTGCCAGTGATAACCGAAGATGGCAACGCCAGCTGGAGCGATTCACGAAGATATTCATCGGGGAAAGTCCAAATGCTCAACAAACCATCATCACGAATCCCCATGTCTTGGATTTTTCGGCACGGGGTGGAGATTTCAGAGCACAGGCAAGTGAACCTCTGGTCATCGAAAACAGAGGGCTCGGTTATAAGCTAACCTATTTCCTGAATGAATTTATTGCTGAGCCAAACAGCTGGCGCTGGGATGGCGAGCCGCTTTTCGAGTCGCTAGAGCCCTCCAGCCCAGAGGAAGCAGCACTCTGGAGTGCTCGGCGAGATTCAGCATTCTACGGGTCATTCCGCCACTTTCTCTTGGCAGTGATTAATGATCAGGTGGAAGACCAAGGGTTTAAAATTTATTCCAAAACAGGCACTAATCAGCGAGCGATGAATCCTCGCGGTGGTGCGCTAGGGGGACAAGAAAATCGTTTTCCCCTTGAAGCATCGGAGATTATTCGTCCTGGCCAGAGCGATGATGAACGTATCCTTGACTTTGAAGGCTTCGTTGATGTCGTCTACACACACGAACTTGAAAGCCAGGCCTATCTGCGGTTACAGCGGCGCGGACGTGGTCGAGCACGCTATCAGACCTCAACGATCCGTCTTGACAGAGGACCAACCGTTGTCGACTTGAAAGGAGATCCTTTAGATCCATACGGTGTAACTTTCTACGGCGGTTATTTTGCATATGAACGTACAGGAGATGCGATGCCGAAAGAATTTCGTCCATGGAATCAGGGCGATAATTTCTAGAGGTTTTATTTATTTGTTCCTGCTCGTACCATGCACTCATGTACTTGGGCAGGATATCGTGCTGACCGGCACGGTCACGGATACAACCTCTCAACGAGTATTGCGGGATGCCCATGTATTCATTGCCTCGTCACTGATTGGAACCGCGACTGACAGCAACGGCAAATTCATTCTTGAAGACGTCCCCGCTGGTGCCCATCGCATTGTCGTCACCATGCTCGGCTATGAACCGGCCAGTATAGATACTCTTTTGAGGGCCGATAGAAAATATGAGTTTGACCTCAACTTGAAGCCTACAACTGTCGAATTGGAAGAGGTTGTGGTAAATGCCCGGTTGGCCCGCAGGTGGCAACGACGACTTAGTAAATTTACGCGCCTCTTTTTGGGAGAAACCGATAACAGTGTGCTGACCACAATTGTAAACCCCGAAGTGCTCAGTTTTACAAGCCGCCTCGGAAAATTATCGGCTACCGCGAGTGAGCCCCTGATCATAGAAAATCGTGCTCTCGGCTACCGGCTCCAGTATTACCTGAAAGAATTTTTCTACTATGGCAGTACGATCAAGTACGACGGTGAGCCATCTTTTACGGAGTTGGTCCCGATGGACAGTACCGAGTGGCAGCATTGGCTCATGAACAGGGAAGCCGCTTTCAATGGATCCCAGAGACATTTTTTGCTCTCGCTTATGGCTGGACAAACACATGAAGAGGGGTTTCAGGTTCACCGACGGTTTTCCCTTGAGTCAAATAGTGCCCGGTTTGCGATGGATCCGAGTCAATTGCTGGAGCCTGGCCCTACCCCGCTTGAGCAATTACTGACCTTTCACGGTGTACTGGAAATTACTTATACCAACGAATCAGAAGATGACAGCTTCCAGGAATGGCAACGTCAACCTACCTGGACGCGCCCCGGGCCTCAGCGCTCCTTTATGGAACTGAATTCCGGTCCCACACTGATTGATGAATCCGGTGAGGTCATTGATCCTTATGGCGTAGTGGTGTACGGCTACTATGCATTTGAGCGTATTGCCGACAAGGTCCCTAAAGAATATCGTCCTCCTGATTGGGAAAACAAATAGTCGGATTAACGCGGCAATAAAACCGTTTCTCCTGACTTGGCGGATCGGATTGCAGCATCCAGGATTTCCATCGCGACCATATTGATGGACAACGAAGATAAGCTTCCCTCTGGATCAATATCCCCTCGCACAACCGCTGCAAGAAATGCGAACGGATCATCGTAGGGGCTTTTCCTATTCGACGGTAACTGAAAATGTTCTAACCCTACACCGGGGAGACGAATTGTCCCTTCCGTCGCATTCTTCGCATAGACGTATCCATCTGTACCATAGACATCCATGTCTTTTCGATTGAACGGCCAGTTCCAGGATGCCTGAATAATTCCCTGTGCGGACGGGTAGGTCACAATAATCGTTGCTTCGTCATCAACCTGACCATAAGGCAGATCCGGTTTGAAGATTTGCGTAACTGCCGTGACACTTATGGGCCTTTGCCCTCCTGTGAACCAGGTAATGAGGTTTGCGCCATAGCAACCAAAATCTGTAATTGCACCTCCCCCATTTTTCTCTTCGGTCAGAAGCCAGGAAGAAAATTCCTCCCCTACACCGATTTCAATGGGGCCGGGATGTCCATCCCGCACAACCATCTTCCGCAAATCTCCGAGCGAGGCGAGAGACTCTTTGGCATAATGAACGCTTGGGTACCAGGTCGTTTCGTAATTGGTCAGCAGGTGTATGCCTGCTGAATCCGCAACCGCCTTCATTTGCTGCGCGTGATCCAGTGAGATTGCCAGTGGTTTTTCAACCATCACATGCACCCCGCGCGAGGCAGCCGCCTTGGTCACAGCCAAATGATCAAAAATATTTGTAAAGACCGTAATTGCCTCTGGTTGCGTCGCATCAAGCATCTCCTCGACGGATTCATAGACCAACTCCATATCAAACCCAAATCGAGCAGCATGACGCTCAACCAGCTCATGATCTGATTCTGCAATCCCAACAATTTCTACATCACCCTGTGCTTCACGCCCAAGTATCCAGCCTACATGTCCATGAACGAGTCCAACTACTCCAATGCGTACTGGTGCTGACGCTTCCGTATCGGGGATACCGGTAGTCAAAGGGGATACCTGGAATACGAGTGCAAAAAGTAAAGACGAAAGTCCCATCGCTGAAATCAATGATGTTTCAGGGGATTCCTACGAAAACTGCATAGCCGCGCCCATTCGTCCACTGAAGGACCTTCACCCTTCAACGAAAGAACTCCTGCGGCCTGACACCAGATGCCAACATTGGGACAGGGATTTTCTACACTTTCACAGCTTAGACTTGTTAGAAGATTTGTCCTTCCCCCACAATCCTGGCATTCAGGTGGCTTTTGACTCGCGTTGAACAGATCACGTACATAATCTTTACCTCCAGAGTGCCATACATCAAGGAGTATTCCACTTGCCCTAGGATGTATGATGCGATCCTCCAATGATTCATGGATGTTTATTAGAATCTCCGTGGATTTGGCATATGGAGTTCCACGGCCATAATCATCTGAAGCCATTACAAGTGCCCAACTTGCCAGATGGGATTGAAACTTGGTTCCATCACGAACAATGCGTCCTAATTCTTCTGCAAACGCATCTAATTCGGCAGTCGGCATTGTCTCAAACACTTGACGCAAAATAGCCTCGGCGGGTTCTCCCGTCCCTGCATCATCTATATCCAACATCATCAGTTCCAGCGCTTTTTCAGTCGTGGAGATATGCCATTCTCCGCCTTCCATGACCTTCCCCTTTTGGTACTGGGCATTAGCCTGCGTGGCAAACATACAGGCAACAATTAAGTGTATAATCTTCTTCATCTTGATGTAGTTTAGCAATCAAACTGATCGACGAATCATTTCTCCTTAGATCAAAGCCTATACCCCGAATAATCACCTATACTTCTGAAATCATAGATCTTCGCTTTTCAGACAAACACTAACTCCTCCAAAAATACACACCCAACACCTTTTTTCTCTCTCAGGTGGACATGATCTACCCGTAAATACTTCAAAGTCTGCACGAGACCATCAAGATCTGATTGCCCTACATAGTCTTGCCCATTCGTCCACTGAGGGACCCTCGTCAGCAGACATGAGAACTACTCCGGCCTGACACCATGTGCCAACATTGGGACAGGGGTTCTCTACATTTTTACAGCTTAATTTTGGGAATTATAGTGAATAGTTGAAAAAGCTCCGCTCATTTTAACTCAATTTTCTGCCCTTTTTCTGCTTGATCATCCCTGCGGAGGACTACTTTCCGAACCATTTCCCGCATCGTCATTCCGCCGTAACGCTCGTTCCTGCATGGCTCGTCAAGCATTGCGTCTAAACGGTTAGCCTTCGGTTTGATCTCTGTTTTGGACTTAGGCATCAGTTGAGGAGTTTAGCTGATTCCATTTGAATTTGAGATCATAAGGGATTTCCGAATCTGATTCAATCAAATCAACATATTTCCGTATGAATCTGTCGGTACTATTTACCAACCTAAGATAATATCGTAACGTGGTGGAAACGCCATTTATAATGACTTGACATCCATACTGATTCCGAATTTCAATCATAACGCTAGTCATTTTAATCATCTCATCAGGAGAAATAACTTCATTTGTGCTGAGGATGTAAAATGTCTTTAACCCCGATGCAGCGATTTTATCTTTCAGTCCACTAATTAAATTGGCTTTGATCTCTATGTTGTGCTTCACCTCTACGGCTTCTATTGTAGTGCCATCTTTATCTTCAACCTGAATATCCCCCAGCCAATTTGACCTTGTATCAGATGCGGTATGCGACCGCATTTCCCGCAAGCGACATTCTCTAAACTTGGCAATCTCGGGCACAAGACAATCATAGGCAGCATAGATTGCCAGCACAGGTAATTTTGCAACCCCAGACAAAGCAGTGTCCCAATGCCGTTCCACGATTTTCACAATTTCTTCAATTCTTCGATTGGTTGGTCTTGCCAGCGTAAGAGTCGCATTTAGTGTTCTCCATTCCGCAAGTTTTTTGAGGAAATAAAGAATGAATTGTCTCGGATTCCCATGTTGTATCTCTTGAACAAACTCCAGAAATGAAGTCTTGAGTTTAGGCGGACGTATATTCCCGGGATACTCAAGATTGTAAGGAGCCGATTGTTCTAGTGAGCGAGTTAGCCATCCAGACCCCGCTTTCATGTAAGGAAAATCTTGGCCTCTAAGAAACGGAGTTACCGTTTTCTCGTCAAGACCTCGACCAGAAAATCCACCTGGTAACTGTTTTTGATGAAACCGAATGTCTTGGTCTGGGGTTTGGATCTTTTTCAACAATAAAGTAAGAATCACTGCCAAACAGGATTTTTGAGACCCTGAACATGCTGCGTCAAGAATCACATTCATCATATCCCTCTGATGAGCCGTAGTGCTAAATTCGGAGTCGTTTGCACTAATGGCTTCTGCAAGTAAATCTTCAAGCATTCATCTCTTGTTGATACTCCACAATTCGAGTATTCGCAAGTTCGCAATAACTAGGTTCAATGTCCATTCCAATATAGTTTCGTCCCTCTTTAAGAGCTGCAACAGCAGTTGTGCCACTTCCAATATATGGGTCAAGAACTATCCCGCTATCGGGGCAAAGCATTTTCACAAATTCCCGAATAATCGTTTCGGGAAACATGGCGGTATGTCTTATATGGGGGATGGATTCGACTGCGCAATGGATCACGTCTTTTTTCATAGAACGTCCATAAATTCGGATCATCGTAAACCCCTGGTTTCTGATTTGAGATTTCCGACCTCCTTCTTCTCCACCAAACGCCTCAGCATGAATGCCCCTGATTTTCATTCTGAAACTTTGAATCTTGCCATCATGCACTTCTTGAATAATCTCATCAAGATTTTCGTGAGCGAGTTTCTTTTCTTGTCCAGACAAATTAGATCTGTCAATCAAATTTCTATAACCCGATCCTAGTTTGGAAGTAGGCTTGTGATTTGCCTTCTTTTTGTTCTGATCAAAAAACTGATCTCGGTCATAGTAGTACTGTTTACTCTTGACAAAATGGAAAAACGGTTCACTACTACTTACAAGTCGGCGATCAAATTGTCTAGGAGTTGGATTTGTTTTTGCCCACGTGATGTTATTTACCAAACGAACTGAGGACTGATTACTTGCTTTTATCGCAAATCGGAAAGGAACAAGCAGTAGAGAGCCGTTCAGGTACTTATCGCCAAGATTATAAATCACATTCCCCGTAGGCTTAATCACCCTCATGGTTTCATTAAAAACCTCTACAAGAGAATCTACATAATGATCAACGGACGATTCAATGCCGATACTTTGTCCAGCTCCCTTATAGTTTCGTTGCTGATAGTAAGGGGGAGATGTAATTACAAGATCAATAGAATCGTCTGGAAGTTGACGCAATAAAAACGCTGCATCTCCACACTGTATCGAGTTCATCAAGCATTTTGGCAAAATGCTCATGCAACAAGGTCTTTGTACTTCAACCGCTTACCAGCCATGCCCCTGACGACCGATGCCATTTGGTCTATCGTATCCAGTTCGCGCAGGTTGTGTTTACCTGCAAACTGGGTTACGTAGCGGTTAAGGTGTTTCTTACTTAGGTGATGATAGGTGCCATGATAGGCACGTTTCAGAACAGCCCAAAACGATTCTATACCGTTGGTGTGGGCATATTCTCCCAGCACAGTAGATACCGCCCACTGTTTCTGGCTATGATTTACGGCTGCATGGTTGGTCAAGCCTTCATAACTGCTATGCTCATCGGTAAATACTGAAGCATCTTTGGAGCGGTTATCATTGATGAATTCCTGTACCGTTGGCTTGGTGGTATCCTCAATCACCTTCGCGGTGATCTGATTGGTCTTACGATCTTTCATGCCCAATACAGCACTCTTGCCTACTGTACCCCGCCCAGCATTGAGTTTCTTATCCTCATGCTTATTGGCTTCCCTGCCTCCTATATACGCTTCGTCTACCTCTATTGGCCCTTCAAACTCATTGAGCATCTCGGGTAACAAGCCTTCGCGGATACGGTGTAGCATATGCCACGTATTGGACTGTGCAACACCAATATCTCTATGCAGCTTCATAGAGGATACTCCTTTCAGGTTTGTGTTCTCCAAGTAGAGCGCCCAAACCCATTTCCTTAATGGCAGATTAGAGGATTCCATCGCCGTTCCGGTCTTGACGCTGAAATACTTTTTGCAATCCCGGCACCGGAATGGCATGGTCTTGTGTTTGCACCGGTATACGTTCTCACTGCCACAGCGCAGGCAGCACAATTCACCATCCGGCCAATGCACTTTCTCAAACCATTTTTGAGCAGATTCTTCATTGGGGAATTTTTCGGCCAATTCTAGAAACGTGATTCCTTTTCTGTATGAGCGTCCAGGGCTTGCCATAATATACAACCTTTTGGTTTTGTTATATATGCTTTTACGGACATTCGCTGAAGTTGTTTCAACTATTCACTATAATTCCCTTAATTTTGCCGCCCCTCCACAATCCTGGCATTCAGGCGGCTTTGTACTCGCGTTGAACAGGTCACGTACATAATCCTTTCCACCCGACTGCCATATACCAAACAGTACACCTCTTGTCCTAGAGTCCATGCGATCCTCAAAAGACTCATACACGCCAATGAAAATCTCGGCAGATTTGGCGTATGGCATTCCTTCGCCATGATCTCTCGAAGCCGCAATAAGTGCATCAGCTGCCTGATATGATTGAAAGCTGGTTCCATCACGAACAATGCGTCCTAATTCTTCTGCAAACGCATCCAGTTCGGCAGCTGGCATTGTCTCAAACACTTGGCGCAAGATAGCCTCGGCGGGTTCTCCCGTACCTCCGTCATCTATATCCAACATCATCAATTCCAGCGCTTTTTCAGTCGTGGGGACGTGCCATTCTCCGCCTTCCATGACCTTTCCCTTTTGGTACTGGGCATTAACCTGCATGGCAAACATACAGGAAATAATTAAGTGTACGAGCTTTTTCATTTTGATGTAGCTCTGCTGAGCGACAAACCGCCTCTCCTTAGATCAAAACCTATACCAAAATAATCACCTATACTTCTGAAATCATAGATCTTCGCTTTTTTTCAGAGAAGCACTATTCCTCCAAAAATATACACCCAACACCGTTCTATTTCTCTCATAGGGTGAACATGATCTGCCCGTAAATGCCTCAAAGTATATACGTGAAACCATTAATGTCTGCGAGCCCTACATAGTCTCGCCCATTCGTCCACTGAGGGGCCCTCATCGTACAACGAAAGAACTCCTGCAGCCTGACACCATGTGCCAACGTTGGGACAAGGATTCTCTACATTTTTACAGCTTATTTTTGCCGTCCCATCACAATCCTGGCATTCAGGCGGCTTTGTACTCGCGTTGAACAGATTACGCACATACTCTTTACCTCCAGAGTGCCATACATCAAGGAGTATTCCACTTGCCCTAGGATGTATGGTACGATCCTCTAATGATTCATAGATGTTTATTAGAATCTCCGTGGATTTGGCATATGGGGTTCCACGGCCATAATCATCTGAAGCCATTACAAGCGCCCAACTTGCCAGATGGGATTGAAACTTGGTTCCATCACGGACAATGCGTCCTAATTCTTCTGCGAACGCATCCAGTTCGGCAGTGGGCATTACCTCAAATACTTGACGCAAAATAGCCTCGGCAGGTTCACTGGTCCCCCCGTTTTCAGAATCTAACATAAGCAGTTCCAGTGCTTTTTCAGTTGTGGGGATATGCCATTCTCCACCTTCCATGACCTTACCCTTTTGGTGCTGGGCATTAACCTGCGTGGCAAACATGCAGGCAATAATTAAGTGTATGAGCTTTTTCATCTTGATGTAGTTTTAGCAATCAAATTGATCGTTTATATGACCACCTGCAGCAAGTCTGCCAAACTGCCATTGACCAGCGTAGTACCATACCTTTCCCTGACTAAACACTGCACTTCCCGCCATCCCTGCCATGTCTAGCTCCTGGCTGAACTTCCCCCCTAATTTCCCTTCCCATCGGTTGGATTAAGGTTTAAGGTTGCCCATTGAGTACTCAATGGGCAATAATTTGTACCGTGGCCCTTGATATTCGGGGCATTTCACGGTTTTTCCCTTGATTTCTTCTCCCAAAACAGGCGTTTCGGGGTATTCGGCATTGATGTTTATGTACCCATGTATTCTGAACCGTTTTTTCGAGGAATTGAACCGAGTTTTTATGTATTATCCCCAATTTATGCGTATATTAATCCAGAAACTTACTTTACATATGTACCCATGTATGTCGCCAAAATCCCCAACCGAAATTCCAATCCCACCTGGCTCATTCGAGAATCCAAACGCGTCCAGGGCAAAATCGTCAAAACCACACTCGCCAATATCTCCAAACTCCCCGTGGACGTCATTGAGGGGCTTCGGGTGCTCTTGAAGGGAGGAACCGCCGTAAACTCCATCCAAGATGCCTTCACCATTCAAAGCAATACCCCGCACGGACACGTTGCCGCGGTCCTGGGAGTCATGAATCAACTGGATCTGCCTGCATGGATTGCCCCGAAGAATTCCCGCTTCCGTCGACTGGTGCTCGGCATGATCGCCGCACGCGTGATCAAGCCGGCCAGCAAACTGGCCACCAGTGCCATGTTGGATGTGCGCACGGCGGCCTCCACGCTCAATGAAGAGCTTGGACTCAAATGTGTGGACGAGGAGGATCTGTATGCGGCCATGGATCAATTGGTCCAACACAAGACCGCGATGGAGTGCCGTCTCGCCAAACGGCATCTCAAGGAAGGTGGCATGGTGCTCTATGATGTCACCAGCAGCTACGTGGAAGGCCAGCAGAATGAATTTGCCGCCTATGGCTACAACCGGGACAAAAAGCGGGGCAAGCAGCAGATCGTCATTGGTCTGATGACCGATTCAGAGGGCTGCCCGGTGTCGGTGGACGTTTTCCGCGGCAATACCGCAGATGTAAGTACGCTCAGTGCACAGGTGAAGAAGCTTCAGCAGACCTTTGGGCTTCAACAAGTGGTGTTGGTGGGGGATCGGGGAATCCTGCAGCAAAAGCAGATTCAGGAAGAGTTGATCCCCGTGGGACTGGACTGGATCACCGCCATGAAAAAGAATGAGATTCGTGCGGTGGTGGAACAGAAACAGGTGCAGATGAGCCTGTTTGATGAACAGGATGTAATGGAACTACACAGTGATCTGTATCCAGAGGATCGGATCGTGTTATGCAGAAACCCCTTGCAGGCCGAGAAGAGCAAGCGACAGCGGGAAGAACTCCTGATCAAAACCGAGCAAGCCCTGGATGAAATTGTTGCAGCCACCAAGCGTGAGCAGTGCCGGTTAACGTGCAAAGGCAAAATTGGCGTACGCGTCGGGCGGGTAATTGGAAAATACAAGGTCAGGAAGTTCTTCACGCTGGAGATTGAGCAGGAACACTTTGCCTATGAGCGCAATGCGGCGGCCATTGCGAAGGCAGAACGGCTTGACGGCTTGTATGCGATCCGCTCCAGTTTGAAACAGAAGCCGGAGGCGACCGAATTGGTGGCGAATTATAAGCGTCTGTCCACGGTGGAGCAGGCCTTTCGCACGATGAAAACAATCTCGTTGCGCGTACGTCCAATTCACCATCGCAAGAAAAACCGGGTGATCGCGCATGTGTTTTTATGCATGCTGGCCTACTATGTGGAGTATCATCTGCGCCGGAAGTTGGCCCCCATGTTGTTTACTGAGGATGATCCAGCGGGGAAAGCTGCACAGCGCAAGAATGCCGTGGAACCGGCCAAACCCTCTCCCCGGACGAAAAAGAAAGCCCGCACCAAACGAAATCATGAAGGAGAAAAGGTCATGAGCTTTGCCGAGGTGATGGACGAACTCGCGGGGCTTTGCCGTCTGGTTGTTGTACCAAAAATCCCCGCAGATAAATCCCCGGAAGTGATCATGGTGGAGAAAATTAGTCCTACCCAACAGCGGGCACTCAAACTTCTAGGCATCAAGCCGGTGTAGCCCTTTGGTTCACAGAATTGAGGCAAAGCCCCCAGATACCCCCCGCTGAGGAGGGTCAATTTATCCCCAAAATATCCTAAATTGGTGGGGAATATCGTATATTGGAGAAACCAGAAAGGGGGGAAGTTCAGTCCTGGCGATAAAATTCATTCCATTTTTTCTCCCAATTGGACTTAACACTGCTCTCTGATCCCGTAATCCCTTCCATATCCGTCATTGCTCTTCTTCCAGTGGAACCACTGAGACAGGCATTTAACCCAGCTTCGTGATACCGTTCATGAAGAATGATACCAGTTCGGAAAGCTAACATCGTACTCAAGGACCCACAATATGAGTTGACCGTATAGAAATTCTCACTGTGCCGTAGATTCGTGGAAGCTGAATCACATGTAGTACTGTCTGCATCAGGATATACTGGTCCTCCAGGAGAAAGATTGATGTCGATCAACATCTCCGAAGGCACCGTCGGCGGTTCTCCCGTCATGTAATCTCCATGCCATGGACCAGTCCCTGCAACGGGAGCTGGCAATGTGGGAGGCTCATTCGGAATTAGGTATTGGCCATAAAATCCAGGTATGGATTCGTACTTCAACGGTGCATTGAATTGCGCCACGCTCCAACCTGACCTTGATGTTACCGATATTTTCTTGGAATCACTCCATGACTCCGAGGAAACAGTCACTGTAACCGTAATACCCGAAGTAGCCGTTCCATTCCATGAACTGGAACTCGACTGTGTTGCTCCAGAACTGGCGCTCCATTGATAATCATACTGATCGGTTACATCCTTTCCAGCTTTGGTAGCACTTACTGAGCAGCCACCGCTTTGGCCCCTCGTGATTGCCTGATCACAACTTAAATCGAACTCAACCGTGCTCTTACTGTCACCTCCACCACCCTCGCCTCCACGGTCAGCTGGGCCTCCTGGATCCCCGCCATCCCCGCTGCCGCCTACTCCACCTCCCATATCATGCTCCTCACAGCCAGAAGTGCAGATGCAGGTAATCTCTGTTATTTGGCCAGGAGTATGCTGACAACCGTCCGCGCCCTCAAAACATACATCTCCTCCTCTTATATAATCGCTTACCCAACACCAATACGTCTCGTCCTGGGCCTTGCCCTGTCTGGTGATTTCTTTCAGGGATATATCTACCGAAAATAACGCGCTGTCAGACGACAAAAAGAGATATGCCTTCTCGGATTCAAAGTCAAGGGTATATTCCGAAACCAGCATTTTAGTCGCATCGTAGTCGCTTACGAGCCACTGCTTCGCATAATACTGAAATTGAGACCGATCAAGTGGATCAGAACTAATAAACTCCAAGAGTCGTGACGCGGTCGCTATGCCAGCTGAATTAACGTCGGCCATCAGCGTTCGCACAACGAATACATCGTCGTGCGAAAAACTTGTCGCAGGCTTATCGACACCAATCAGGGTTACTACATGCATCCCTCCCCGGCCATCAGGCCATGCAACAGCCTGTGCCCAATCGGGCGGGTATTGGCGGACCATTTCAGCCAATGCAAAAGCCCTGATACTGTCGCCGGACGACTTGGCGTGCAGCCCATGAAAGCCCTCTTAAAACCGCTGCGCAGCCTCAATTGCCTCGGAGTCCGAAATAACAACACCTTCTACGTCAATGCCACTGTCGCAACCTACAAATACAACAGAAATCAAGGTCGCAACCAAGACTCTCGTTTTCATGTTATGTTCAGCATGGTATAAGTTTCTCCTACTTCACGCAACAACGAAATATGAAGCCGGATTATCTCCATCATCAAATAGTTGATTGGAAACTCCTTCTGAAACAAGTCCCGTTTTCAAATTCAATTTTCATCATTTTTGTCACCAATGATTCCGCTTGTGCCTCATCATCTTTATGGCTCCAATAGAATTTCTCTGGAAACGCCCCTTCACTCACCGCCACTCCCATCAACACTCCGATACGCTTGGATGAGCGCCATCTCACCTTCCTCGCCAGGATGCATATTCCCATGCTCCATCCCCAAAATTCCCTCAAATCCCTTTTCCCGAATATGAGAGAAGACGTTCTGATAATTAATCTCGCCGGTTGTCGGTTCTTTACGCCCTGGATTATCCCCGATTTGAAAATAACCAATCTCGTCCCAGGCAGCGTCAATGTTGGGGATCAGATTCCCCTCTGTGATTTGCTGGTGGTATAAGTCATTCAGGATTTTGCATGCAGGACTATCTACTGCACGGCAGATCTCATATGCCTGAGGAATCTTTGTTAAAAAGAGTCCAGGATGATTGTGTGGGTTGAGCGGCTCGAGAACCATCACAAGGCCGTGCGGCTCCAGAATATCACAGGCCTGGCGCAAGCTCTCAACAACATGCGTAGTTTGGTACCCCATGTCAAGTCGGAGATCAACAAACCCGGGGACGACCGTCATCCAGGTGGCATTAACGCGTTTCGCAACCTCAACAGATTCCTGAATTTCCTTCAGAAACTGCTCTCTGTGATCTGCATTACCACTGGCAAGGTTGGGTTCACGCCAGAAAATCGTATGTGCTACAAAGACACCCATCCGCACATTGCGCTGGGCCATTGTGTTTGCGATACGATCCTGCGTGTCCGTACTGCGCCCCTTCATACCATTGTCTTCCCAAGCAGTAAATCCCTGATCCGCAGCAAAATTTAACTGATCCACAAGATCATCACCAGCACTGTGCTTGAACATGCCAAAATGTGGCGCATAATGCATTGAGAAACTGTTGGGATTCCCAATTATGGGGGTACAGCCTAAGCCAGCTGCGGCGGCAGCCATAAGAGAGGCAGAGGGTAAAAATTCGCGACGTGTCATTTTCCTGATATGATTATGTAACGGACCGTAGATTATACATCACAGAGACGCACCGCTTCGCGTAACGAGATCAATGGGGTTCGAGTCGGGATGAACTCCTGACCTACAAAACCCGTGTATCCCGTATCCACAATCGCACGCATGATTGCAGGATAGTTCAACTCCTGTGAATCATCAATTTCATTTCGCCCTGGATTTCCACCTGTATGATAGTGGCCAATATATTGATGATTGTCCCTTATTGTGCGTATGACATCTCCCTCCATAATCTGCATGTGGTAAATATCATAAAGCAACTTGAACCGCTCGGAATCAATCTGTTTACATAGCTCGACACCCCATGCTGTGTGATCACACATGTAATCTGGGTGACTCACTTTGCTGTTGAGTAGCTCCATGCAGAGCGTAATCTCATGTTCTTCTGCGGCTGGAATGATCTTCTTAAGTCCTTCAACACAATTCTCAAGCCCCTTGGCATCTTCCATACCACGCCTATTTCCAGAAAAACAGATGACACGTTCGTAGCCAGCTTCTGCAACCTCCCGTATGCGTTCAATGAACATCGGAACCAGCCATTCATGATTGGCAGGTTCATTAAATCCATCGGTGAGGCGGTCTTTCCCATCTACAACCGGCCCAAAAGGCATCGCACAAACCAATCCATACTTCTCTAGAATCGGCCATTCGTCCGGCTCAAGCAACTCCACCGACCTGAGTCCCATGGTTACTGCCGCCTGAGCTAGTTCCTCAACTGAATAACCTGGATAGCACCACTTGCAAACACTGTGGTTTACACGTCCTTTCAAGTGTGATGCAGGTAGCGTACCCAATAAACTAGCACCTGCTAAACCTGTCAAACTGGTTTCAATAAACGATCGACGCTTCATCGTGATTTGTTTGAATGCAAAGAAATTTCTATTGAACCGGAAGAATTCGATCCATACGTTCGGCTAATCCTTCGAGGTAGGCCCTATCCCCTCCTGAGACCTCTGCGGTTGCCCACCCTTCATAGCCAATGTCCGAAAGAGCTTCATTTACCGCTGGCCAATCACAGTCACCCTCTCCTAGTGGTACACGAAAACCTGCATAGGGTCCCTCGGTATCCGCTTTAGACCGACTGAACTCTTTGATGTCCAACTTTAGGATACGAGGGCCTAAGGCTCGGATCCAGTGTTCCGGCCAGCCATACGTGACCACATTCCCTACGTCAAAATACCAGCCCACAAGATCACTCTCGAATTCATCTACATATCTTGCACATTCGAGCGGACTCAACAGAAACTTGTTCCAGACATTTTCGAATGCAATCTTGATACCATATTCTGCCGCCATCGGGAGTGCTTTGCGAATTTCCGCTTGTGAACGCGTGTAGGCATCCGCATACGACACGTTTTTGTTTACCACCGCCGGTACAAGAAGTACCGTTGACGCTCCATATGCATGTGCATCCTGGATGGCAATCTTTAACCCATCCAATCCTTCCTCTCTCACGGCTGGATCTGGGTCAGAAAGTGTTTTTGTCCAATGCACTGAATCAACCACACCATGAATCGGTAGCCCAACAGCATCTCGTGCAGCGATTACCTCATCTCTATCTAAATCGCTTGGACTATTCATCTCTACCCCATCAAATCCCAAATTCTTAAGCAGTTGAAATTTCTCGGCAATTGACAGATCCGGCTCCTGAACCATCCCAAACTTGACCGCTTTACGAATGGACCGTGCAGTTGGCGGGGCAAATACATTCTTGCGTTCCAAAGCGAATCCTGCCGCACCCAACGCCCCCGTTAGCAAAAAATCTCTCCTTTTCATTATTGCCCCATTTCCTGAGCAGATGCTAAAGTGGCACGGGATAATTTTGTGATGCCGGGCACTGGCACTTGAGGCATTGGCAGTTGCCCGAAGGCTAGTGTTTTTGGTACTAAATCCAAGCCGGATGCCATCATCTCATCCCAGCTCAGCTGTTGACCTACATAGGCACTTTCTCGGCCTAATACCGCTGTAAGCGTACTCGCTGCAATCTGGCTGGCTTCATTAATCGGTTTACTTTCACGAATGGATTTAATTAAATCTGTATGTTCCTGCACATACCCATTGCCGCCGGGCTCAGGCATCTCGTACAAGATGCTTCCATCATGTCCCCGAATTTGCGAGTTGCGTGGGTTCAAATCGGCGATCCCTTTCGTGCCAACCACGCGGTTCGTAACCCTGTTGGTTGCTCCTTGGAATTGTCTGCATTTTGCCTCTACAATTATATCTCTTGGGTAGACATATTCCACACTGAAATGATCATATATATGCCCATATTCGGGGCTGGTTCTGGCAATCCGGCCCCCCATTGCAATTGCACTCTGTGGATGTCCCTGGAACACCCAATTGATTACGTCAATGTTGTGCACAAATTGCTCCACGATATGATCACCACTCAGCCATGTGAAGTAATACCAGTTGCGGCACTGCCATTCCATGTCACTCATCCCACTCTTGCGCTCCCGCAGCCATATCGGACCCGTCAAATAATACTCTTGTGCAGCCACAATCTCGCCAATCATACCATCGTGAATACGCTTTATGGCTTCTACAAAACTTGGCTGTCGACGATAGAGCGTTCCTGCAACCACAGATAGTCCTTTCTGCGTGGCAACTTCCCCTGTTTTCATGATTTCCAGCGCTCCCGCTACATCCACACTGACCGGCTTTTCCATGAACACGTGCTTATCGGCATTGACGGCAGCCGTGAAATGGGCCGGTCTAAACCCTGGCGGAGCAGCCAAGATCACCATATCTACATTGCTGTCAATCACATGTTGATAGGCATCAAAGCCGACAAAGGCATGAGCATCGTCCACCTTGTAGGCGTCGCCAATCTCTTCTTTTAGGGCTTTTCTGGATGCATCCAGGCGGTCTTCAAATAGATCTCCCATGGCAACGATTTTCACCTGCTCACTGGATACCACGGCATCTCGTGCCGCCCCTGTACCGCGTCCGCCACAACCGATAACTCCTACCCGTAGGCTATCGCGCCCCCCCGCATAGGCAAAATTGCCGGACGTCATCAATCCAAGCGTACCGGCGGTGGTCACTTTTACAAAGTTTCGTCTGGTGATTTCGTTTTGTTGCATACTGAATCTGACATTTGTTTGGTGGAATATACTGGTTTTCACCTTAAAATCACGGTTCTATGCGATATCTATAGTAACAGCAAAGTCCCATCAAAAAATTGAGTTATACTTTCGCCAGTAAGGGAGTAGAAAGGCGAAAACCCCCGAAAAATCAACGATTTATGATATGAAGTTTGGAGTATCTAGATCAGCCATCGGTTCCTCAGATCTATGAACAGACTTTATTCATCACGCGAATTGAGCAATTGGTCACCGGCAATAATGAAGTTGTGCACGATTCACGGTATTTCCGAATCTCTGAGCACAGTTCGAAACGAAAGCATTGCCTGTATATTGACGTTCAGCGCACACACATCCAGCTCAATTGCGGTAACTCACTTTGCCCGTGAACACGGAACCATGGGGAGTAGAGTCAGTAACCAAGACTGGGATTATGGTATAGCTTGTAATGGCGCTTTGGAGCCATAGGATGCTGGGTCCGCTGCTTCTGACATTTGTCATCGCGGGCTGTTGGCAGGACACAAGTCCGGTGGTGGACTACAATTATGATGTCCAACCCATTCTGGCAGACAACTGCTATGCCTGTCACGGCCCGGACCCGGAGAGCCGTGAAGCCGAATTGAGTCTCCACAGGGAGGACGGGTTATATGCTCCGTTGCGGGACGATACTACGCGGCATATCATTGTACCCGGTAATCCAGACGCCAGCGAGCTCGTGCGCCGCATTACCAGCAAGCGTCCCCAGAAGCGCATGCCGCCGCCAGAGGCCCAGCACGCTCTCACTGATTCGGAAATCCAAACACTTACCCGCTGGGTCGCCCAAGGCGCGGAATGGAAGCCCCACTGGTCGCTCATCCCTCAAAAGTTGCCGGATTTGCCCAGAGTACGCCAGCGAAAGTGGACACAAAATGAAATTGACCACTTTATCCTGGCGCGGCTGGAGCGAGATGGACTTGAACCTGCTGGAGAAGCGGACCGGCGCACATTGATACGCCGACTGCATCTGGATCTCACGGGATTGCCGCCGTCAGTGGAGGATGTGCGCGCATTCGTGGCGGACAACCAGCCAGATGCATATGAGCGCTTGGTGGATCAAATCCTGGCATCACCGCATTTTGGCGAACGTATGGCCGTGCACTGGATGGATCTGGCGCGTTACGCGGATACGAACGGCTATTCAATTGATGGCGGCCGACATATGTGGCTCTGGCGGGATTGGGTTATTCACGCCTTCAATATCAATAAGCCGTTCGACGAATTCGTGATTGAACAGCTTGCCGGTGACTTGTTGCCGCAAGCTACCGATGCACAACTCATAGCCACAGGGTTTCACCGGAATCACATGATTACGCACGAGGGTGGGACGATCCCGGAAGAAAACCTGGTCAATTATGTGGCTGACCGCGTCAAGACGACGGGCGAGGTCTTTCTCGGACTCACGTTTGCGTGTGCACAGTGTCACGATCACAAATATGATCCAATCACCCAGCGTGATTATTACCGCCTTTTTGCCTTCTTCAACAGTGTGCCCGAGCGTGGACTAGACGGAAACAGTGGCGTAAATGCTGTACCGGGACTTGAAACCCTGAGTCCCCTCGCGACGGAAGCTGAAATTGAACAAGTAAAGGCCGACTTAGCAACGCTGCGCGCTGAAACCAGTCGTGTCGATCCAGCTCAGATAACTTGGGAAGAGCGCGAACGATCCTTGCTCAATTTGCGTGGACAGAACCTGCGGTTGCATCCGCTACAAGCCACCAAAGTGACTACGCCCAACTCGGGATATACGGGTGAAGTGGAGCCCGATGGTTCGGTGCGTATCAACGAGCCCGCATACTTTGCAGCCTATAATGTTTCGCTGACCGTGCCTAAAGATCTAGATGCCGCAATCACCGGACTGCGTGTGGTCTTTTACCCGCATAACGTATCTGGCGCACTGGGACACGGCAACGGCAACCTGCCAGAATCCTTCGTCGTAACGAGCGTTCACATACGTGCTGGTGCACTACCGGCTGATCAGGTCGATTTTCACAGTACGCTTGGATTAGCACGTGTGACCGCATCGCATATCCATCCAGACTATGCCCCGGAAAACGTGCTTGATGACCGGCGACACAATGGCTGGTCCCCCCATCCGGTGCGAAACGCACCTGCTCATCTGACGCTCACGTTTGATAAACCGCTTGATGCAAGGGAAGCGCCGCACTTCACGGTGATGCTGAACTTTGGAGCCGGAGATCAGCAGGTAGCTAAGCATTTTCGAGTGTTGGCCATGGAGGGCGTTGATGACGGCACGACACTGTCCGAGGACGTGCAGTACGCACTGATAAATGGTGGCAGGGATGCCCTTTTACGTCAGGTATTCTATGAGCGGGCAGAAGAGACTTCGCCGTTGCGTCACGCCATTGCCAATCTTGAAGATCGGCTTCGTGCTCTCACACAACCGCACCCTACGATGGTCATGGCGGCGACGGATGCCCCGCGTCCAACGCGCATCCTGTACCGCGGCCAATATGACCAGCCGACCGATTCTGTATCGCCCGGCGTGCCGTCTTGGTTACCGCCTATACAGGAGGATGCTACGCGGTTGGATTTGGCTGAATGGCTGATGGATCCGTCCCACCCGCTGACGGCTCGTGTTACTGTCAATAGATTCTGGCAAATGCTGTTTGGACGTGGGCTCGTCACTACAGCAGCAGACTTTGGCGCACGTGGCTCCTTGCCGACGCACCCCGCGCTACTAGATTGGTTGGCTGTCACGTTTGTGGAATCCGAATTCAACACAAAGATGCTCCTCAAGTCCATGGTCATGAGTGCCACCTACCGGCAATCAAGCCGCGCCACGTCGGATCTGTTGACACGAGACCCGCAGAACACCCTTTTGGCCCGCGGCCCACGTTTCCGGCTACAGGCTGAGTTCATCCGCGATCAAGCCTTAGCCATCAGCGGGTTGCTGGTACCCCGACTGGGCGGCCCCAGTGTTCATCCCTACCAACCCACCGGGCTCTGGAAGGAAATCAGTCACTACGGGAGCACACCTGCTACGGCCCAGACGTTTATCCAAGATCATGGTGAAAAGCTCTACCGCCGCAGTCTGTACACCTACTGGAAACGGACGGCACCCCCGCCAGGTATGATGGTTTTCGATGCACCAACGCGAGAGGTGTGTACGGTGCAGCGCGAAAACACGAATACACCTTTGCAGGCGCTGGTATTGCTGAATGATCCGCAATTTGTAGAAGCCAGTAGAGCTTTTGCCACTCGACTCCTCAGCACTGTACCGGAAACGGAACGGATTGTGTATGCCTTTGAGGCGGTTACGGGTCGCGAGCCTGACCGGGAGGACCGGCAGCGCCTGGAAACCCGTCTGGCAGAAGAGATTCGTGTATTTGAGGCCGAACCTGCTCGCGCCCGTGCCATCTTAAGCATCGGTGAATCGTCGTCAGCATCTTCATCGGATTTGGCCACACATGCAGCATGGACAGTGGTGGCGAGTTTGCTTTTCAATCTCAGCGAAACCATCACCCGCAACTGATGAACCCGATACTCGCCTACGAGCGCACCATTACGCGTCGCACGTTTCTTGGGCAATCTGCCCGTGGGATTGGCCGTATGGGTCTTGCCGCACTTCTTTTTCCAGATCTGACCAAGCGTCCACCAGGGCCGCATTTTGCCCCAAAGGCGCGTCGTATCATTTATCTGTTCCAGTCCGGCGGACCGTCTCATGTAGACCTGTTCGACTACAAGCCACGGCAACACGATTTGCACGCGACAGAACTGCCTAATTCCGTCCGTGGAGACCAGCGAGTCACCGGCATGACAGCCAATCAGGCTTCATTTCCTGTTGTTGCGCCGAACTGGCCCATGCGGCGGTGCGGTAAACACGGGACATGGATCAGTGACCTCTTGCCGCATACGCAAACTATCGCTGATGACATTTGCATTGTTAAGTCGATGGTTACTGAGGCCATAAATCATGATCCGGCGATCACTTTCATAAACACCGGATCACAGCAAATCGGCCATGCGAGCCTCGGAGCATGGCTCAGTTACGGACTCGGCAGCGAAAACGAGAATCTGCCTGCGTACGTCGTTCTCCTTTCACAGGGCTCAGGCAAAAATCCAGGTCAGCCGATTTTTTCGCGACTTTGGGGCAACGGGTACCTGCCCAGCAGACATCAGGGTGTACTGCTTAGGCCAGGAGTCAATCCGGTCCTGTATTTGAAGGATCCGCCTGGCATCACACGCGAGCAGCGTCGGAGGATGCTGGACGACTTGGCGGCCATGAATCAAAAGAAAGCGGAAGATGTCGGGAACCCGGAAACACTTGCACGGATTTCTGCCTATGAAATGGCCTACCGCATGCAGACGGCTGTTCCTGAGCTAACCGATTTTTCGGATGAGCCAGAAGAGGTCTTTGAGCTCTACGGGGCGCAATCGAGGCGTGCCGGCAGTTATTCAGCCAATTGCCTATTAGCACGGCGAATGATCGAACGGGGAGTTCGGTTTGTGCAGCTTTTTCATCGCGGGTGGGACCAGCACATTGCGTTACAGAAGCAGTTACCGGCACAGTGTCTTGATGTAGATCAGGCTTCTGCGGCACTGGTCAAGGATTTGAAGCGGCGCGGACTTCTGGAGGAAACCCTTGTGGTTTGGGGCGGAGAGTTCGGGCGTACGATTTATAGCCAGGGCACGCTCGGCCATCCCAGCAGCGGTCGCGACCACCATGGACGCTGTTTTTCGCTGTGGATGGCCGGTGGCGGCATTCGGCCGGGATTTGAGTATGGGCTCACCGACGACTATTCTTACAACGTACTTGAGAATCCTGTGCATATTCGTGATCTAAACGCTACGCTGCTGCACCAGTTGGGCATTGATCACAATCGTCTTACAGTGAAGTTTCGGGGGCTGGATCACAAGCTCACGGGGGTAGAAGAGGCTCACGTAGTGCGCGATATATTGCTTTGATCTACAGTGAAACACTTGATTGAATCTGAATTCATCGTCGTCACCAAAGCACCACCGTAGTCATCTCCTTCGGTAATCAGAGTCTGCAAGCTGCACTACAGAGCAGATTCAAAGAAATAGATTTTTCCGGATATAACATCAGGCGATTGGACAGCATCCCAGAGTGCTTTTTGTGTCTGGATTATTAGTTTTGCAAGAACCTCCTCCTACTAAAGATTGATTGTCAGCGTCTACGGAAGTAGCGTACATGAACTACTGAGCCAAGATCTCGGCTTTACACAAAATGCGGCGGAACCTTCAGAATTATTCGCTGCCTCTAAACTTCCCTGTCTCCAACTCCCTGGGATCTGTCCCATCCGGCTCCACGATTCGAATACTCAAGCCATCCCGCTCCTGTATGCTGAGAGGAATCACCTGCCAATCCATCACACTATACACGGATGCCCATGCATCTGCAATCATTGCACTGGGAGCAATCACGGCAACTTTGCGCTCATGTGTCACCCCGTACCCGGTCTCAGGATCAAGAATATGAGAGTATCGCACCCCCTGATAATCCAGATACCGGTATGAATCTCCAGAAACCGCAATCCCACAGTTTTTCAAGATCATCTCACCTGTTTCTGATTCTCCTGAAAATACTTTGATACTCCAGCCATCCGAATTAGGGGATGCTTCCCCTAAAGAGATATCGCCTCCTACATCTACAGCAGCACTTGAAAATCCCTCCCGAACAAGAACTTCCAGTGCCTGATCAGCTGCATACCCCTTCGCAATCCCCCCAAGATCAAGCCGCATGTTGTCCTTGTGTAATCGTGCGGTTTGGTTGTCTGCATCCAATTGTAACAACTCGTAGCCAACAGCAGTCATTGCTTCGCTTAGATCGGTAGAATCCGGAAGCATGGCTCTGCGCATTGCTCGGCGCCACAAGAGTGTGAGGGGACCGGCCGTTACGTCAAACGCTCCTTCAGATACATGCGCAATTTCTTGCGCGGTATAGAGTACCTGCCATAGATCATCACTGACCTGCACCGGTTGATCATAAGTATTCGAGAGTCGACTAAGTTCACTCTCCGTCAGATAATCACTCAGATGATTATTGAGTTCTGTAATACGGGCAAAGGCTAATTCTACCGCTTCTGTCGCCGCTACCGAATCGGTAGCATAGAGAACTATGCTAACCTCTGTGCCCATCAGAGGCTTTTTGAATGCCAGATGTGTATGAGTCTGACCACCTGCACTCACTGCTGTAATCAAACTGATCATCATGGCCAGTACAACCGGCATAATGGTCTGCACTACGGACAACCTCATCCCGTTGCAGTAATGCTCATCGACACGGGTCCAGTCATTGCTCTCATAGAATCATCCATGAACTTACAAGGAGAAATGCTATCCTGCATACAGAAAGGCTCAAGCCCCGGTCGTTGATGGGGCCCTGGGTATAGATCTCGAGGATGGATGAACCATGCTTCAGACAACGACCTGGATAAAGATCAATGTTATCAACTTTCGATTCTACTCGAAAACACGAATTCCTGGCTCCGTCGACATTGTTACGGATAGAACCAAGAGGATAAAATGCTTCTGTTATAGTGGATCCACAATGACACTGCTATGCGACTAAGGAATCCAACGATATCAGCAATATCCCTACTTTAAGCTCAATGTATGGCCTCTATATCAAAACTCTAAATGCACAGATGTGAACCAAAGAAATGGTGAAGACAAGGGATCCTTGATACGGAATCGTATGTATTGGATCTCACCCGCTAGGCACTCAGAAGAATGGTTACCACGGTGCCCAAAAGGCCTAAAACGACGACTACCCCCGTGGCAACTACCCAGCGCACAAGCCGAGTTTCAACGGCAGTGATCTCGCCACGCACAGCACTGAACCCACTGTCCATGTCGCCACGCACAGCACTGAACTCACTGTCCATCTTACCATGCACAGCACTGAACTCACTGTCCATCTTACCATGCACAGCACTGAACCCACTGTCCATGTCGCCACGCACAGCACTGATCTCACTGTCCATCTTACCATGCACAGCACTGAACTCACTGTCCATCTTACCATGCACAGCACTGAACCCACTGTCCATGTCGCCACGCACAGCACTGATCTCACCACGTACAAAATCTTTGGTGGCAAGAGCTCCATACTGTTGATCAGCAGCGTCGGCAACAACGTCCGCAATAGCCTCAGCTTGTTCTCGCTTGACCCCCGAACTGGAAAGTTTACGGGCAATCGAAAGTGTATCTATCATGTTTTTCAAAAAAGAGAGGCAAATGATCGTACACTCTTCCGGGGTTTCGGTTTCTGCCTCATCTGTGATATGGCGATATCAACCAGATTCGCTGCCGTGCAGACCTTGTGGCAGTACAACTGCGGCTGTTTGAGTTTACCTCGCTCGTCATTCACGATATCCTTTTCCACGGTATGCAACCAATTGCTCATTGCAAAGGATAGGTTCTCTTCCTTTGCAGAAACCTAACACTTCATCTATAACAATGCCGGTAGAACCGAATTCCTAAAGCACCGTAGTTATGCCGGGAGTCGGAATTTTGTAGCGACCTTTTTTGTCTGGTAGAACAGGAGGATCCGCATCCCATGCAAACTTCTTGGGCATCAGGTCCAGATCACTGGCCATTGCCTCATCCCAGGTAATTACCTTACCGGAATAGGTAGCCATCCGACCAAGGATTGCACTCATCGTGGCAATCGCTCCATTCTTCGTATCAGCAAACTTGAATTCCCCTGCGTTAATCGCAGCAAATAGTTCGTCATGCTCTACCTGATAAGGATTAGGGTCGTTCTTGCTGTTATGCTTGTAGATCGTCTCTCCTGAGGCATCATAGAGCTGGCCTGGTGCCGGTGCAGTCCCCATCGTGCCATGAAATCCTTCGGAGACTCTGTTCATGCAATCCGGAATATGCCTGCACTGACTCAGAATGCGGCTTCCGTCATCATATTCAAACTCGACGAAATGATGATCATAGATTTCTCCATGATCCAAGCCGGTACGAACTTGACGTCCGCCCTGCCCCTGGGCTTTTACAGGATGACCCTGTTTTACCCAGTTTCCTACGTCAATATTATGGATATGCTGTTCTACGATGTGGTCTCCACAAAGCCAGTTGAAGTAATACCAATTACGCATCTGATATTCCATCTCCGTCAAGGGGCGACCGGCTTTCTCTTCGTACTCAGCCCGGGAGCGAACCCAAACACCACCACCGTTCCAGTAAACACGGCCAAGAATAATATCTCCGATTGCACCCTCATGGATTCGTTTTATCCACTCACGGTACTCAGTCTGATAGTGACGCTGCAGGCCAACCACAACATTTAACTTCTTCTGTTTTGCCTTTTCGGCAGCAGCTAGTACCCGGCGTACGCCCGGAGCATCTGTTGCAAGCGGCTTCTCCATGAAGATTTGCTTTCCCGCCTCAACGGCAGCCTCAAAGTGCAAGGGCCGAAAGCCTGGAGGTGCTGTCAGAATGACAACATCGGAAGTGGCGATCACCTCTTTATATCCGTCAAAGCCATCAAAGCGTCTCTCAGCTGGCACATCAATCCGACTTATTGCATCCAGTGTCGCTTCATCTGCTTCTTCCGGCTCCATCATGTTTTTATGGCTCTCCTCAATGCGGTCACTAAACGCATCTGCCATAGCTACCAATTTTGTGTTCAAGGCAGCTTTCAGGGCCTGAAGTGCCGCACCGGTGCCTCTTCCTCCGCAACCGATCAGCCCAACCCGGATCGTATCATCCATACCATAGAATGCATTCGCTTTCATGGGAAACTGACTGGCAAGTGTACCGCCCACAACGGCGGCCACTCCACTTTTGACAAAATCACGACGATTGAAGGGATTCGAGGGTTCTTTCATTGGTTTTTGATTTGATGTAGTGCAATTTAATAAATTCGACTGATATTACCCGCCCAGCGCTTTCGCCCAAAATTCCTGCTGCTCATCCGCTGTCGGTTGGACAAATGGGCGAACAATCCTGAATCCAACAAATGGTGAGTCTGTATTCCACCACATAGACCGCGGGATCTGAGGATCCCGGCGCTTCCAGTCAAGGTCAGATCGAAGCCGTGCACCACAGCGGAGTGCTTCTGGAGAATCATCATATGCTCCTCCCCTGACCGTACGTGGATGGAGTCGAGTGGGCAAACTCCATGGATCTTCGGACGATGGTCCTTCCAGCCCTTCATAGAAGGTTTCGCTGTACTCATCTAGTGTCCATTCGGCTACATTGCCGTGCATGTCAAAAATTCCCCACGGGTTTGATTCCTTTTGCCCGACCCTTTGGTATGTCTCGTCGCTGTTGCCATAGTGCCACGCATAGAGATCAAGGGAATCTACACTTTCCCCAAAACTGAATGCAGAGGAGGTTCCTGCGCGACAGGCATACTCCCACTCGGCCTCGGTCGGCAACCTGTAAAAGATGCCGGTTTTGGTTGAAAGCCAATGCGCATACTGAAGGGCGCTCCATTGCGTCATACCAACAGCCGGATGCCCATTGGTCCCCATACCATGAGCTGGGTCTTCATAGGGCGGGCTTGGACGTGCAATCAACTCAGGATCAAACTCAATCCCCGTTGCAGCTTGCGGGCTATCTCGATCCAGGCTTGAGAAGAGAAGAAACTCGTCGTAGGTTACCTCATGAACCCCAATATAAAATGGAGATATGGTGACTTCGCGTTGTGGCCCTTCATCTTCATCGCGTGCCTCTTCATCTTCAGGAGTCCCCATCAAGAATGTCCCTCCCTGCAGCCCAACCATGGTAAAGTGCACCTCGGTTCCTGGAATCGTATCCGTAATCATTCCCAGTTCCGGTTGTGCTCCTGCAGTTCCAACCCCGAAACAGATCCACAATATAGCAGCGATATTAATTCGCAAAAGCTGCATCAAATGCCGCACCTGACGGCTTAAAATTCACGGTCTTGACAAAAGCGCAGGCTTCTGAAGCACCGGCTTCCCGATCCATTCCAATATCTTCCCACTCAATGGAGAGCGGTCCATTATAATTGATCCGATTCAAGGCGCGAATGATCTCTTCAAAATTGATCGATCCGCGACCAATTGAACGAAAATCCCAAAAACGTCCAGGTGTACCAAAATCTGTATGACCGCCGAATACTCCCGCAGAAGTCAAACGGTCTGACCACCAGACATCTTTCATGTGGGTATGATAAATTCGGTCTGCAAAACGATCAATGAAGGCCACGTAATCTACACCCTGATATCCGAGGTGACTCGGATCATAATTAAATCCAAAAGCTTCCCGATGCCCGATTGCGTCCAATGCACGTGCACTACTCGCGATATCAAAAGCAATCTCTGTCGGATGCACTTCAAGACCAAATCGAACGCCGAGCTCATCAAATACATCTAAAATTGGGTGCCAACGATCTGCAAAATCCTGAAACCCCGCATCAATCATTGCAGGATCATTAGGTGGAAAAGAGTACAGAAGCGGCCAGATACTGCTGCCGGTGAAACCATTCACTACCTTGACACCCAGTTTTGCGGCAGCTCTGGCCGTATCCTCCATTTCTTTTGCAGCGCGTTCCTGAACGCCCGCCGAATCCCCATCCCCCCATACATGAGGCGGAATGATTGCTTTATGGCGCTCATCAACACGATCACAGATCGCCTGCCCAACCAAATGGTTACTGATCGCATAGACCTTCAAGCCATACCGCGCAAGAAGATCGTGCCGCCCTTGACAGTAATCACTCTCGTGGAGTGCCCGCTGGACATCAAAATGATCTCCCCAACATGCTAATTCCAACCCATCATAGCCCCATGAAGCGACCTTTTCTGCAAGTGTTTCGAGTGTTAGATCGGCCCATTGGCCGGTGAATAAAGTGACTGGACGTGCCATGTATATGATTTGATCTGGATAAATACAGATGCCTGTGTAAACCCCATGAGAACATCTGATACGTTAATGAATGAATTAAAAGCTGATCACGGCTTAGGCTGGAGGCGTGTAACTGGCATCAACCCATTCTCTACGCCTACCACTCTCCAATGCAGTGAGAATGAAATGCACTCCCCTGGCACCATCCTGCACACTTGGAAAATCCAGGTCTTGCGGCGCTGGTGTCTCTGCTGCCTCGTGTGCTGCAATGGTTCTGCCAGCATTCAGGTAAATATTTGCAAAAGCTTCCAGAAATGCTTCTGGGTGCCCACTGGGAAGGCGGCTGCTATGCTGCGCCGCTGCAGATAGGTACTCATTGCCACGCTTAAATACCTGTTCGGGGCCATCCAAGTCGCGATAATAGAGCCAGTTCGGATGCTCCTGAAACCATTGAAGGGATCCTGTTTCACCGTGCACCCGAATATTCAGGTTGTTCTCTTCTCCAACAGAGACCTGGGAAGCATGCAATACGCCCCGGGCCCCTCCTTGGTAATGGACTAACATATTGACATCATCATCAATAATCCGGCCTTCAACGAAGGTGGTAACATCTGCACATAACTCTTCCAGCTCCAACCCCGTCATGTAACGGGCGAGGTTTTCTGCATGGGATCCGATATCTCCCAGCGCTCCCGCCCCGGCACGACTCGGATCTGTACGCCAAGCCGCCTGCTTATGCCCTGTGAGCTCAAGTGGTGTTGCCAACCATCCCTGCGGGTATTCGACCACAATCTTGCGGACGGTTCCGATCTTGCCTTCTCGAATCATCGCACGGGCCTGTTTAACCATAGGATATCCAGTATAATTGTGCGTGAGCGCAAATACACGATTATGCTTGCGTACCAGATGACACAATGCTTCCGCATCTTCCAGCGTATTGGTCATCGGCTTATCACAAATGACATGAAAGCCTGCCTCAAGGAACACCTTTGCAACCGGAAAATGCATGTGATTTGGGGTCACAATCGACACAAAGTCAATGCGATCATCCCGTGCCGCTTCCATCTCGGCCATCTCCAGAAAAGAAGCATAGGAACGCTCTGAGGTTAGCCCCAAGTCCTCCCCTTGCGCTTTGGACTTCGATGGATCGGACGAAAATGCGCCGGCGACCAACTCCATCGTTCCATCAAGAGAGGCCGCCATCCGATGCACATTCCCAATAAATGCGCCCGGACCACCGCCCACCATACCATAGCGGAGCTTTCGATCTAAATCCATTTAAAATTCCAATGACCTTAAGTGAGCAATACTGGTACGGATGCTCGCTAATGAATCCTCTGGATGATCATGTTCCACGAAGTAGTGCTTGAGTCCGGCAGTTTCACTTTCTGCGAAGATCGCAGCAAAATCAATCTGGCCCTCACCAACGGGAGTCATTCCACGGTCTGCTCCCATATCCTTGACGTGACATAATGGGAACTGCCCCGAATAATTTTTGAAGTACTCTTTTGGATCACGGTTTGCATAGGCAATCCAATACAGATCAAGCTCCATCTTCACCAGATCCGGGTCCATCTCTGCAAGCATAAAATCGTAGGGAATGATTCCATCCTCTGCGGGCTCGAATTCGAATTCATGATTATGGTATGCAAACTGGATCCCGGACTCTTTGCACGCAGCCCCCACTTCGTTGAAAAGTTTGACATGTTTTTTATAGTGGGCCATGGTTCGCTGGTCTTGCCCCAACCATGGGCACACGATATATGAATGACCAATCCGCTTTGATGCATCCAATACCTTTGGCAAGTCGTTCCTCAGGGCGTTGATTGAAACATGGCCTGAAGGAGCGGCCAATCCGACCTCATCGAAGAGGGCACGAATATCATCCGGGTTGCGATCTGCATCCCATACGGTTTCTACTTCGTCGTAGCCCGAATCCGCGACAGCCCGTATCGTTCCCTCATAATCACTCGACATGCGATCTCTAACGGTGTATAACTGCACTCCAATACGCTCTAGAGTGCGTGGGCGCGCCAATGCTTTTGGTCCTTGAGGTTTAGAAGAAAAACCAGCCAATGCCCCCACAGCTGCTGGAAGTGCCACCGATGATTGTAGAAAAGTTCGTCTGTTCATAATGCGTTTGGGTTTAGGTTACTGATCAGGCCCATGCGCGGCCAATTTCGGAAAAAGGAATATCTGGCTTATAAACTCCCATCGGGTTTACACGCAATTCCTGCGTAGCGCCAACCTCAGAAGTATAATAGCCAAAGAGTGTTAATGATTTGATCGTTTGAAAGAAGGGAGTTGCCCCTGGTTCCCCATTTTCCCGCCATACTTCCACCTCTTTTTCCATCTGAGCCAGGATTTCGATCTGCCTGTCAGGATCCAGGTCTATGAAGGACGCTGCATCATATTCTTCGGCACGTTGCTGAACATCTTCCAATCCTGCTAGGAACTCCTCCACTTCAGCCTCATCATACCAGTCCGTGAGCATATTATCTGCAAACTCGTGTACCTTGGCTGCTCGCGCTCCTGGCGTATCTGTTTCCGGGATAATTAATTCGGAAAGCGTAGCAACAAGTTCGTCGCGGTCCTGTGTCAATGTACGAGCCTCAAAAACAGTCCCATCTTTGCTTGCGCTGCAGCCTCCAAGAACTCCGGCAACAGTAGAGGCCGAAATCGTGCCTCCCACCAAGACAGCAATGCGCTGTAATGCGGTTCTTCGATCCATCAGATATATAAGCGGTTCTGTTCGTAAAACAAGGACTTGAACGATATTTCAGAACAATCTGAACTCAAAAAATTAAAGAATACCAACGGAAGATAGTGAAACATGGAGTTTTAGATGATGATTGCAGCCGGAAGTAGACCAAAATGGAGCTTGATTGCTATTCATCTGCCTCCCCCACAGTACAAAAACTATGCTGCTTATGGGAATTTGTATCCCCCCTGTTCCGTTTGTGGTATTTCTATCGCCCTGTTGAATACAAACCTCACGATTACGATGAATTCAAAATGAAACCACGTACACCCAAAGACACAGACCTGATCTTCACCACAAGCCAGTGGTTACCAACTCCTCTTGAAGAGACCTTTGCTTTTTTCGCTGAGGCTCGTAATCTGGAGCGGATCACTCCTCCCTTTCTGAGTTTTCGCATTGTTACACCTAGTCCTATTGAGATGTACCAGGGAGCTCTGATTGACTATCAGTTGCGAGTACGCGGATTTCCAGTCAGTTGGCAAACTGAAATTACAGCCTGGGATCCCCCAAATGGATTCACCGATGTGCAACTGCGTGGACCGTATCAGAAGTGGGTGCATCGCCACGATTTTCGTTCCGACGACGGAGGGACTCGAGTGGAAGATACAGTCAATTATCTGGTACCGGGAGGCACATTGATTGATCGGTTGATGATCAAGCCGGAACTGCGAAAAATTTTTGAATACCGGCGTGCAAAAATTGAAGAATTATTTCTGCCCTAACAACTGGCAGCTCATCAGATGAGTCCAACCAGCATAAGCGGTACCACTCTAGAAAATGTATGGGCTGGAATGAAATGATCGGTCAGAGCTGTTTCAAGAACGCCAACAGATCCGCCAGCTTCTGAGAGTCAGGAACTAGTTCCTCTGGCATCCCTGAAATCGTCATCGGCAGCACACTTTCGATCTCCGAGCGGAGAATGATTGTATCTGTTTGATCATCTACAAGCCGTACCGCCGAAGGAGTTTCCGAAGCAATGACGCCATGCAAAGTATCCCCCTGCACCGTCACCACCTGCCACAACTCAAAACCACTAGAGATGGATTTGGATGGATTACGGATGGCATCTATCAACATATGATCCGGCCAGTGACTGACGGTTGCCAAGTCTGGCCCGAACCCCCGTGTATGACAGGACGCACAAGTGATGGCAAATACCGCAGCCCCCGATTCAAAATCCCCAACAAGATCGGTTACTACCTTCCCGTGAGCCTCGTCGGTAACCTGGAGTAGCGCACGAGCACGGCTGCGAGTTGGCTCTGGAGTATCACGCATCAATCGCACTCTCTGATTCCGGGATAGCTCTGCAGTAGAGACAACCCCTGCTTCCAAAGCCTCAACAAGAAGGGCCGCACGCTCAACATTACTAAACGTTTCTAAAGCGGCACGCCTTAATTGTGGAGTCAAGCGCGTCCATTCACCCAGAATATGCGCTGCAACTTCCACCCCACCCCTCCGGCGCAGCCCCCTCAACACCTCAAGTTGTACCTCCAGCGGTGCTTCACTGGTGAACAGCGTAATCAGTAACTCTGGGTCAGTAGGGGCGGCAATTGATAGAATGCGTACTGCCCTGAGACGTTGAGGTAGAGATGCTTGCGGGTCTTGAGCCAAACGATACGCCTCATCCACAACATCTGGAGTTAAGCTGATTGATGGCAAGAGTGCAAGAATTGCATGTGCAATCTCCTCGTTCTCGGTTGACCACATCTGTGCCATCAAGTCGACTGCCTGCGAAGCAGAGGCTTTCGAGCCGGATGAAGCAATACCACGAAGCACCGGAGCATGCCACCACAAATCATCGCCCGAAGTACGAACTCTCGCAAAAAGTGTGGATGCATGCTGTTCTTGAGCGATCACCCCAGCAACTTTCTCCACGAGTGCAGGGTCATCCGAATGGCTCAGGGCAATCCCGAGAAGACGGTCTGAAGGCATCGAAAGGAGTGCCGCTACCTGCACCCATTCATCATCAATGTCTCGCCGTAGAATCTGCTCCTGCGCACGTAAGATCTCTTCAGAGTCTGTCTCGACCAGTCCAAGGGTTGTCAAGACCTGATAGCGTACCTTAGCATTGGTGTCGTTGACAAGTTGTAAGAGATAGGGACGCAGGCTCTCCCAACCTTGCGTGTCCATTTCCGCCAGACGGACCGCATTTTCTCGAACACCAGGATGAGGATCCTCTAATCCGACACGAATATCTTCCGTACGAAGCCCATCCAGTCCATTCAAAGACCACAGGATATGGAGTCGACCTTCCGGTTGCGTTTCCCGGGAAAGCTGTTCCCTTAAAAATGGCACGGCGGCTGTATCACGTTCGGATACAAGCATTCGTTGTGCTGTCATTCTCCACCATCCATTTGCGTCAGCCAAGCGACGGACGCGTTCCGCAGTATCCATTGGTTCCAAGGTATTCATCCAGGATGGCTGCGGAGTTCCTTCTGGAACAATGCGATAAATCCTGCCTCGCGCCGTGCCCTGTGTCAGGTTCCCCGCTTCGACGACCTCATCATCCATCCACTCTGGATGTTCCACGATTTGCCGATAATAATCTACGAGATACAGCGCCCCCTCCGGCCCCACAGTAAAATTCACAGGTCTGAACCAGCTATCGGTTGAAGCCAAAAATTCTTTCCCCTCTCTGATCCGAGAGGCAACAAAACTACTGCCCTCTGCCGTAACCTTGTTCACATGCACGAGGTTGTGTACTGGCTCAGCCGTAAAGGTAATATTGTCGTCATATGGAGCGGGAAACAAGTTCCCATGATACCATGTGATGCCACATGCAGAGGTCATCACTCCCCGATCCGTAAGCAATTGGTGCTCTGGATCTACAGTAATCGGAAACACCTGGGAGGCACGGCCACCGCGTAATGAAGTTTGGGTCGCATCACCAACCGCAACGGACAGGTTACGCTCCAGATAAGGTGCTGCCAACGCCTCATAATAGTGATGATGGCTGTTACTATTTAGGAAATGACGACCCCATGCGTCAAACGTATGGCCAAACTGTGAATCCCCACTCCGCATCTGAAGTTCGAACGTGTCCGGTCGAAACCGAATATTTCGATCAAATCCATTCGGGGGCAACCGAGGAGCTTCCGGCTGAGCGGGAAAGAAGATCTCTCCACCCGTATCACCAAACGGGTCTGCATATTTTTCTGTCCAGAAAATCGTACCGTTATTGGCAATGTAAATCCAGTTATCAAGGCCATAAAGGGGTGTATTGGCATTGTGCTGAGGATTACTCAGGGCAAACCCCGTGAGCATGACTCCACGAACATCTGCAACTCCGTCCGCGTCGGTATCCTCAAGGTAAAGGACATCCGGTGGATCTGTCACGATCACACCTTGTTTCCAACGCATCACCCCATTGGGAAGCGTCAATCCTTCAGCAAAAAGAGTAGCGGCATCCGGGTACCCGTCACCATCCGTGTCGTGAAGCAGCTTCACCCGCCCGGAACCACCAGTATCCAATGGATAACCAGGCATCTCTACCACATATACTCGTCCCCGCTCATCAATCGTCATCGCCACAGGGTCCTGTACAAGCGGCTCTGCAGCAAACAACTCAACTGCAAATCCCTCTTCAATCTCAATGGTGCTGAGTGCTTCATCGGGAGCGTAGGGAGGCCCGGTTCTCGTCGTACAACTCCACAGCATCACAGATAATAGCAGGAGATAGGACTTGTGCATATTATTAGTACAATGTAGCAATGCCCTCTGGGAGCGTGTATAGTTGTTGGACTTCTGAAGACGAAAGATCTCGATTAAAAAAAGCCAAGTCGTCTATCTGCCCCTTGAACTGTAATCCGATCTGCGTGAGGACCTCCTCAGGATTCCAAGTAAGGACTTGGTCTCGTCCCTCCAATACACCAGAGAGCTCTCCATTGAGATAGCCGAAGAGTACTGCACGGTCCTGATCGGTGTTGAATTTCTGTAATACCAGAACCACATGCGTCCATGAATCGCGCGAAAATGGTGGATCAGGTACCGTGATCATTGGCATGACTCCCGGTGCCATTTCCTCCCATGGCTGATCATCCGGGTTCCATATCTCACGATCTGCAAAAGCTGCAAATCGAAATTGCCGGGGACGATTACGAGTAAAATCTACGAATATAGAGGCGTCGTCCCAGGCCCGTGATGTGATCTGTATCGGATCGCACCATTGCCCCTTAACCAGATCCTGATTGGGATCCAGTTTCAGCCAGAACGAAATGGTCGCATTCCATCCCTCTTGGTGGTAAGGCAAATTATCCTGTGCTTTAAAATAATGAAGTGCTCCCGCATACTGGGAGAAGTCTAAGGCTCCACCGTAGCGGCCACCATTCGACATAATGGACACGCTCCCTTCAGGCAGGGCAGCCGGCCGGGCATCACCACGCTCTCCCCACCCCTGAGCCCGATAAAGGACCGGATCTCCCACTGCAATGTCTGCAGTTGATGTCGAATCAAAAGAAGCATGGAAAGTGAGTGCTTCCTGCAGAGGAGATAACTGGATCAGAAGAAGTAAAGCAATCATGTGAATGTGGTCGGGACAATGTCAAGGATCTAGCTGTACCGCATATTGCCTCAAAAACTACAGGCACAGAACGTGCCCCCTATCATTAAGATGACAATACGCTGACTCTTCAAGCAATCAGAGATTCAAGCGCTTCAATTCATCAACTGCATAACTAGCGGCCCTTGCCGTCAGAGCCATATAGGTAATTGACGGATTCTGACATGCCGAAGAAGTCATACAGGCACCATCCGTTACAAATACATTAGGGACTGAATGACACTGATTATGTGCATTTAATACGCTGGTTGCTGGATCCCGCCCCATACGAGCAGTCCCCATTTCGTGAATCCCCAGCCCAGGTTCCGCACCAAGACCATCCTCCGTATAGTGATCATAGATCTCTATGTTTTTAGCGCCTGCAGCATCCAGCATTTCTGCAGCTGATTGTTTCATGTCCTCCCGCATGGCGAATTCATTCTCGCCCCACTTACAGTGAATGCGTAGAACTGGCATCCCCCATGCATCCGTTACGGACTCGTCGAGTGTCACATAGTTGTCAAAGTGCGGTAGTGCTTCACCAAACGCCTCCAAGATCATTTCCCAAGGACCAGGTCTCCTGAGTGTTCGTTTGAGCTCAGATCCAAAGCCCTGAACCGGACGACTCCAGGAAGGTCTTGTAGCCTCTCCCTGGTACCCAAAGCCCCGGAGGTAGTCGCTACGCCGAGTCTCTTTGGAAAGATTCCGAAACCGCGGAATATAGATCCCGTTTGGCCGATTCCCTTGAAAATATCGATCTTCTCCTCCAGGCAGCTGGCCGGTGGCGCCAATCTGAAAATGATGATCCATCAAATAGTGCCCCAAGGCTCCACTATCGTTCGCAAGTCCATTGGGAAAGCGAGAAGAGGTTGAATTCAGCATAATCTGCGTTGTCCCTAATGCAGATGCACACAAGAAGATCGTCCGAGCATACGCCTCCCGCATAACTCCTGTAGTCCGATCTATGTAGCGAACCCCGGTCGCCTTCCCTTGCGTTTCATCATAAATCACGCTGTGCACGATACTCTCCGGTTGCAGCGTCAGTCTGCCTGTTGCAAAAGCAGCCGGCAGTGTTGCGCTCTGGCTACTGAAATAGGCTCCTGCTGAGCATCCTCTGTAGCATTCTCCACAATAATGGCATGCGGCCCGACCATTATGAGGCTGGGTAAGGATCGCTGCTCGACCAATCGTCAGCAATCGGTCGTCAAAATGAGTTTCCATAGCTTCCCGAACACGCTGTTCTGCCCAGTTCAAGGGCATGGGAGGCAAGAAAACACCGTCCGGGCACTGCGGAAGGCCCTCCGGTTGGCCTGTGATCCCAGCAAATCGCTCTACATGGTCATACCACGGGGCAATCTCTTCGTATCGGATCGGCCAATCAATGCCCATGCCATCCTGTACATTCGCTTCAAAATCTACAGGACCCCAGCGATAGCACTGACGCGCCCATAAGAGAGAACGCCCACCAACTACATCTGTTCTGATCCAGGTAAATGGATCCCCCTCTACATAGGGGTTTTCCCTGTCATTGATGAAGAAATGTTCCGTGTGCTCCGCAAAAGCATAGGTCCGTGATTGAACCGCGTACTGCTGCTGATGTAGACGTGAACCCTTACTGTTGCGGGCAGGAAACTCCCAGTTTTCCAGATATTCAGTGATATATCCTGAACCATGTATCAGATTATATCCTCGCTCCAAAAGCAAAACATTCAGTCCTGCCTCCGTGAGTTCTTTTGCTGCAAACCCTCCACTAATACCAGACCCCACTACGATGACATCCGTAACCTCCTGTGAACGAGATACATAAGCAGCTTTTGGATTCATAATTGCCTCGGATACTGATATTGATTCATAAAAGGTAGGGAATTGGTACCGATCGTGATCAAGAGCTGATAATCACTACCTCTTCGACGACAAGCGAACAGTACACTGATCACATCCTTACACTGCGTCTACGAGCAACTATGCTGTGATCACCCAAAAATACCTCATACGGATAAAACATTCATTCCCGTGCATGCTCTGTAACCACACACCCAGGATCCTCGAAAATAAGGCCCAGATCGCCAACGAGACAATACACCCGCTCGGACAGGAGCAGCGCGATGAGTTATTGCATACGGTAGTAAAATGCATGGCGAACCACCTAGCTCCGCCCCTGGATAACCGACTTGATCTCGGTGGTCGCTGCAGCACCTACTCTGAGCCACTGGTTCCCACCAATCCCCAGCCCTAAGTCTACCGCATCTGGAAGGATGCACTCTCCCTGGAGAATGTGCCACTAAGTTCCTGTAACTGTCGTACCCTTCTCGGGGAACTACGCCAACAATGTCGGGTTTGCGACCATATGACGGATCAGCAAAAAAGATTGGACTGGGCGTTGACGGTGCCGATTAAGGGGAGATCGCCGGCTAGATTATCTGTCAGACGCTGTCTGGTTTGGCTCATCAACTCGATGTACCGGTCGCCGATAAGCGGGCAGGTGAAGATAGCCGAAATGGCTCGGGCGATGCAGGTATCCCGGCGAACGATCGAGGGTGCCCTTCATCGGTTGCAAGATCAGAGGATCATTTCGAGGAAGCGGCACAGCTGGGGGACGCCGTGCTACCTAGTCCATTTCCCGAAGGATTCCCACTTTGTCCAACTGGAGATCGAATGAGTAAATCCCAACCGGACACAACGCGTATGTTTTCACTTCTACGGAAGTTGTCTAAGGATGGAAAGCAGTCTGCGGAGGAAACCCACGAATTTATCGAACTTATTGAGACCATGGCAGCAACAAATGTAATTGAGCGGTTGGAATCCAAGATTGATGCGGTAAACACCAAGTACACTGTCCTCATCTGGGCTATCGGATTTGCCTCAGTGGTCATCTCGGCCGCGATCATCTTCAGCAGATAGAACCACTCTGGAAAGCGGGGGTGAAGCCAGATCGCGCCCATGTGAGCGCGTGGATAGACGTGAACGTACGGGCCACCGGGAGTGCGTAGAGGGAGCTGTAATCGATCAGAATCTCTTTGAGGTAAGGGCGCGCGGCGCGGCTCTCGATGCCTCTGAGGGTTTCAGAGCGATCAGAGGGACAACCACATCCTTATTCGGCGAGTGATCAATTTTCAGGGCAATCTATGGCTTCTCTGTGTATCTAGACGCACGGACGAACAGGACGGAATCTATAAAGAATTAGAGGGCAAATCAATGAAAGGAGGTGTGGTTAAGTCCCGCGCCTCGTCATCGGAGACCGCATCCCACAGCGCATTCAGGCCCCGTATTAGCCCCAGGACCCGCCCCGCAGCAGGGAGACACCATTCTCTCAGCAGGTCCAGTATAGAGCCTCCTCGACACTCTGCGTGAACTTAATAGAACCAGCCAATCCGGGCTTATGGGTATCATCTTGTAGTGCATCCTGTAAAAAATTATTCATCGGCCGACCCTATAATGCCATCTTTATACCCAAGTATTATCTTTAGAAGCCCTTGGGGTTGTGGCGACTGGTGATCCCTTATCATTAGATAAGCTGACAATTCATCTTCTTAGCTTTCATTACAGAACCTGATTAGGTACTTCACTCTCATGCATCAATTTAGAATACTATCTCTTGCCCTCTTGATCACTGCTTCTCCAGCACTGGGACAAGTCCCTTCCCTGGACGCCTGGGATATTCATGACCTCGATCGTCCCCAGCCGCGAATTGTTACTCCCGGGGAATTGACCTCATCCCCTGCTCCTTCGGATGCGATTGTACTGTTTGATGGTACAAATTTCGACGAATGGACCCATGGGAATGGGGATCCGGTCGATTGGTATCTACGAGACGACTACATGGAGGTCAAGCCTGGCACTGGTATCATCAAAACCAAGCGTTCATTCGGGGACGTTCAACTGCATATTGAATGGGCTACCCCAAACAGCGGAGAGGGGCAGGACAGTGGTAACAGCGGCGTCTATCTCATGAGCACTTATGAAGTTCAAGTACTGAACTCATTCAACAACAAGACCTATCCCGACGGACAGGCTGCCTCATTGTATGGGCAATATCCCCCACTGGTGAATGCAAGTCGCCCCCCGTTGGAATGGCAGTCCTATGATATTGTCTTCAGGAGGCCCCACTTCGAGGAAGATGGCAGCTTAAAAGAGCCGGCAAGGGTAACCGTTTTTCATAACGGCGTACTTGTTCAGGACAACGTTGTCCTGACTGGCCCGTCAGGACACAGATCCCGTCCTCCCTATAAAGCCCATGACGATGCATTGCCCCTGTTTCTGCAGGATCACAACGAACCTACGCGCTTTCGCAACATCTGGGTTCGTGATTTGGAATCAGACATCTAACCTTACGTAACGACACTTATTGCAGGGATGTAATTCTCCCACTCTTCTTCGCGTGCCGGAACATATGAAGTGATCTAAACGTACCGGTCCTTTTTCCAGAGTGAGTGCTCTTGTTTTGGGTGATGATTGCTGCGATGCGAATCCATCGACTATTCTCCATAGTGCTTAGCCTGAGTCTTCTACTCAGTGCTGTAGGGCCTCTGTTACAGACAGACTGCCCTCTACTAGGTGATCGGAGTTCGCATGCATCTAAGGAACATCATTCTGCGGGCATGCATCCCCACACCTCAACCAGTGAATCTGGTCTTCCCTGCGCACCTAACCATGATGCCACGCCCACGGAACCTGCACCTTGTTCGCAGCATGTTGCGCCTTGCTGTGCATTCCAGGCAGTGCCCCCCACCGAAATAGAGGCCGTGTTACTTGAGTCCTCTCGGATTGCATCGGATGAACTGATTCTGCCCCGCCTTCCCAATACCTTATTTCAGGTAGACTCCAGGACAAGTTTGCTTAGGCCCATCTCTTCACCGCGATGTTCTGCCTGTCCACTTCTTCCTGATAGACAAGCTTTTCTCGGCACCTTTCTGATTTGATAGGCTTCTAGTTGCGCCCATCTCACGGGGTGTGGGTTTGCCGCGCCTCCGTGTTGACGTACACTTAGACCTATTGCTCAGGAAGTTATGAAGTTAATCCAATTCGCTGGCGCAACCCGTGTCAGCTTGCTGTTCCTACTCTTATTGCCAATACAAGTCCAGGGCCAGGATCCACCTGACGCTCCGGCCGACACGTTGCTACGCCTCGAAGATCTTCTGGCAGAAGTGCGGACACGTAACCCGTTACTGAAGGCGTCATACCTGGAGGCACAAGCACTAGCTTTACGAAGCGAACAGGTATCCGCACTCCCGGATCCATTCGTAAGAATCGCCTACCAGCCTTTCCCTCTCCTGACTGCGCGCGGTGCCCAACGTAACCAGTGGAGCATAGAGCAAGAAATTCCCTATCCCGGCAAATTGGGACTTCATGCATCTATTGCAGATCTAACCGCAAAAATTAAGGGGTTTGAGGCCGCGACCTTGGAGGAAGATCTTTTACTCCAAATTAAGCAATCCTACTTTAGACTCTATCGCATCCAGAACCAGGAATTACGCATTCTTGCCTTCAAGGATAGGCTCCAAAACTTTGAAGAAATCGCGGCAACGCAGTATGAAGTAGGCACCGGTGTTCAACAAGCGATCCTGAAAACGCAACTGGAGAAAAACGTTCTGTCTCGACTACAACTTGAACTGTCCATAGAACGAGGTACGGCGACTGAGACCCTGGTCCGTTTACTGAATCGTCCCATATCCACCGAATCAAAAGTCGCTGTTGAGACTCCACCCCGCATTCAGTTCGATGCAATCGACCTACTTGAAGTGGCACTCAATCGACGACCCGAAGTTAATGCCCTGAACATGGCTGCAAAACGTGCCTACGAAGAAATTGCACTGGCACGCAAACAGTTCTTGCCTGATTTCCGGTTCGGGATCACTTATTTCGATATCGCCCGCACTGATGTGCCACCCACTGCCACGGGTCGCGATGCCCTCGGAATCGCTGCAACAATACATGTACCCCTACAACGCAACCGACTGCAGGCTCAGCTAAAGGAAGCCCGCGTACGCCGTAACCATGTCCATGCACGCCAGGAAGCTCTCAATACCTTTCTCGCGACCCAGGTTGCAGATCTGATGCATCAATTACACGAGGAAGCGCGGCAACTAGAGCTCTTCAAGGAAGGCCTGATTCCCCAAGCTGAAACCGCACTCCAAGCCACCCTCAGCTCTTATACGACAGGGCGCACCGATTTCATGGACCTGCTTGACTCAGAGCGCACACTGTTTTCGCTCAACATGAGTTACTACGATACATTTGCCCGTTACCTTCAGGCGGCTGCCGCGCTTGAACGGGCACTCGGCGTGGATTCGCTCACCGATCTAATTACTCACTAGATGTCTATATGCCCCCAATTGTCATGAATTTGCAACAACACTTTAAACGAGTCTGGATTCCTCTGCTTCTCATACTTATCCTCGTCTGTGGTTTCTTCCTCGGACGTGTTTCGACCAAAAAAGCAGGAACGGAATCTCAGGAACTGTCTCCATCTGACGAGAGGCAGGTTCTTTATTGGCAGGCCCCTATGGATCCATCAGAAATCTACGATCAGCCCGGTAAATCGAAGATGGGAATGGACTTGATTCCCGTCTACGAGGATGAGGATCAAATGGAGCCCAGCAGTACCGTGTCTATTGACCCTGCTGTGGTGCAGAATATGGGAATCCGAACCGGGAATGTCCAGCGTTTGGATTTTACGCGGACTATCCGTACGGTTGGCGAAGTTCAATACGACGAAGAACAACTCTACCAAGTTAATACCAAGATTTCCGGCTGGATCGAAAACCTTCATGTCCATTTCGTGGGAGATCAAGTCCAGGCGGGGGACCCACTTCTTGAGATCTATTCGCCAGAATTGGTCGCGACGCAACAAGAATATGTGCTAGCACTGAAAAACTTTCAATTGGTCGCCGAGAGCACCGTGCCCTCCGTCAGAGAAGATGCAGAGAGACTACTGGCATCTACCCGTACGCGTCTTGAGTACTGGGATATTCCTGCGTCAGAGATTGAGCACCTAGCACAAACCGGTGAGGTTAAAAAAACGATTCTTCTCACGGCTCCGGCTACAGGAATCGTTGTGGTAAGAAATGCAATTGAGGGCGCATACGTAGACGTCGGGGAAGAGCTATTTAGGATCGCGGATTTACGGACCGTTTGGGTGCATGCCAGTTTCTATGATAATGAAACGCCTTGGATTAGCAATGGGCAACGTGTCGAAATGGAATTATCCTATCTACCGGGCAAAACCTATACCGGCAGGGTATCCTATGTGTACCCTTACCTGAGAGAGAGAGCCCGTGATGTCCATGTTCGTCTGATTTTTTCTAATCCAGACCTAGATCTAAAACCGGGCATGTATGCCAATGTGCAACTTCAAGGCAGGGTCATTCCTGATGCAGTCGTCGTGCCATCCGAGGCAATCATTCGATCCGGTGCACGTGCCATTGTCTTTATTGTTCATGGAGAGGGTCGATTTGAGCCTCGTGAAGTCTTGCTTGGAGAAGAAGGCGGACCTGATAACAACTATATCCGAATTGTCAGAGGACTGCAGGGAAGTGAGGAGATTGTGACCTCAGCTCAATTCATGTTAGACAGCGAGAGTCGCTTACAGGAAGCGATTCGTAAGATGCTCCAAGGACAGACATCCTTGGAATTGATGCCGAAAGACACAACAGCAAGCATATCTCCTGAGTCGACCGAACCGGCAGAGCATATGCATCATTGAGATGAAGCATAGTAGATATCTCATCAAACTTGAACGGGCAATTCTGGCCGCGTAATCAAAATCATCATGTTAGAAAGAATCATTGAGGGATCGATAAAAAATCGTTTCCTCATCGTCTTGCTCACTCTTTTAGTCGGATCTGTCGGCGCGTATGCACTGTTTCGGACACCAGTGGATGCCATTCCTGATCTGAGTGACATTCAGGTCATTATTCATACCGAATATCCGGGACAAGCTCCGCAGATCGTTGAAGATCAGGTTACGTATCCCTTAACGACAGCCATGCTCGCAGTGCCGTTTGCAAAAGCCGTACGTGGCTATTCATTTTTTGGCTCGTCATTCGTCTACATAATCTTTGAAGACGGTACCGATCTGTACTGGGCACGAAGCCGTGTATTAGAATATCTGAACTATGTGTCTGGTCGGCTGCCAAGTGGCGTAACCCCTGCATTGGGGCCGGACGCCACCGGTGTGGGATGGGTATTTGAATACGTACTTAACAGCGACAACCGTCATGATCTCCAACAGCTACGCTCAATCCAGGACTGGTTTCTTCGCTACGAACTGATGAGCGTACCGGGTGTGGCCGAGGTGGCTTCCGTCGGAGGCTATGTGAAGCAGTACCAAGTAGAGGTTGATCCAAATAAGCTTCTGGCCTACAACGTGCCGTTGTCCAAAGTTCGCACGGCTCTGCAACGAAGTAACAGCGATGTGGGCGGTCGCCTCATTGAGATGGGCGAAACTGAATTTATGGTACGTGGCCTGGGCTATATCCAATCCATTGAGGATGTGGAAAATACGCCTGTCGGCGTGGACGAGAATGGTACCCCCATACTCATTCGCAATATTGCCCATGTCCATCTAGGGCCTGAACTCAGGCGCGGGCTCATCGACTGGAACGGCGAAGGCGAAACCGTCGGCGGTATCGTCGTGATGCGCTATGGAGAAAATGCACTCAAAACAATTGATGCTGTAAAGGAAAAATTGGAGGAATTGAAAAAGGGATTACCCGAAGGGGTAACAATCCAGACCGCCTACGACCGCAGCAGCCTGATCAAACGGGCCATAGCCAATCTCAAGGATAAACTATTGGAAGAAAGCATCATCGTTGCACTGGTGATCATGCTGTTTTTATTGCATGTCCGAAGTGCCTTCGTGATCATCGTTACTCTACCGTTGGGCATACTCATTGCATTCTTAGTCATGTATGTCCAAGGTCTGAATGCCAATATTATGTCGCTTAGCGGGATTGCCATTGCCATCGGAGCCATGGTTGACGCTGCGATCGTGATGGTAGAAAATACCCATAAACATCTTGAGCGTTACGCGGGGAAAAAAGATCACTGGCGTATTGTCGTGGATGCAGCCAAAGAAGTTGGTCCGGCACTTTTCTATTCGCTGTTGATCATCACACTTTCTTTTCTGCCTGTTTTCACGCTGCAAGCACAGGAAGGGCATCTTTTCAAACCCCTAGCCTTCACGAAAACATATGCGATGGCCGCCGCGGCCCTTTTGTCTATTACGATCGTTCCGATCCTGATGGGATATTTTGTTCGTGGCAAAATTCTGCCCGAAAAAAAGAATCCACTTAGCCGTCTGCTGATTGGGGCTTATCGGCCCGTAATTCAGAGTGTCCTTCATTTTAGATGGCTGACGATTTCAGCCGCACTGATAATTCTCGGGGCTACGGTTTACCCTCTTGGAAAACTTGGCAGCGAATTCATGCCACCGTTGAATGAGGGCGACCTTCTCTACATGCCTACGACGGATCCCGGCATCAGCATTACCAAAGCCAAGGAACTCCTGCAGCAGACAGACAAGATCATCAAAAGTTTTCCTGAGGTTGAACATGTCATGGGTAAGGCTGGACGAGCCGCAACTGCGACAGATCCGGCCCCACTGTCCATGCTGGAAACCATCATCACACTGAAGCCGAAGAACGAGTGGCGCGAGGAAATGACAACAGATCAACTCATCCGCGAACTTGATGATGCGATCAACTTCCCCGGCCTGACGAATGCATGGACGATGCCCATCAAGACCCGTATTGACATGCTCTCCACGGGAATCAAAACCCCTGTGGGTATCAAAATCATGGGACCGAACCTGATGGTACTTTCGGATCTAAGCCAACAGGTTGCTGCTGTAGTGCAGACGATCCCTGGTACGCTGAGTGCGTTCCCGGACAAAACTGTTGGAGGTAACTTTCTTGACTATAAAATAAACCGCGAAGAAGCTGCCCGGCACGGGCTCACCGTCGGTGATATACAAGATGTGATCATGTCGGCCATTGGAGGAATGAACATTACGCAGGTCGTTGAGGGGCTGGAGCGGTATCCGGTGAACGTTCGTTACAGCCGGGAACTGCGCGACAACTTACCAGCGCTGAATCGTGTGCTGATTCCAACACCCACGGGAGCCCAGATTCCGCTTAGTTATGTGGCTGAATTCAGTATCGTTAAAGGTCCACCGATGATCAAGAGCGAGAATGCACGCAAGACCTCTTGGGTTTATGTTGATATTCGTGATATTGACGTGGGTACATATGTAAGCCAAGCCCGTACAGCCATCAATGAGCAGGTAACCTTTCCCGAGGGATACAGCGTTGTCTGGAGTGGCCAGTATGAATACATTGAACGCGCTCGGCAACGCCTTCAATTAGTCGTGCCCATCACCTTGCTCATCATCCTCATGCTTCTTTATTTGAATTTTAGAAGCGTTGCCGAGAGTCTGATCGTGATGCTGTCCTTGTCGTTTTCGCTCGTTGGTGGAATCTGGTTGCTTTACGTACTGGACTATCATTTCAGTGTTGCAGTTGGTGTAGGCTTTATCGCTCTTGCGGGGGTCGCTGCTGAAACGGGAGTGATTATGCTGGTCTACCTGAACCAAGCTTACAGGGAAAAAAGGGCACAGGGTCAGATGAATTCATCAAAGGATCTCTACGATGCCATCATAATAGGCGCTGTGGATCGTGTTCGACCCAAGATGATGACTGCCATCACCATCATGGCCGGGTTATTACCCATTCTGTGGGGCACTGGCACAGGTTCAGAGGTAATGAAGCGTATTGTGGCCCCAATGGTGGGTGGCATGATTTCCTCAACGATTTTGACGCTCATCGTCATCCCGGTGATCTACTATCTGTGGAAAAGCCATTTATTGCGGCGACAGACAAAAGGAGGCACTTGAACCTAACCTCACGTCAAACTTGGACGAAGACTGGAAAACAGCAATGACGGAAATTGGCAAAAAAAATGTCTGGAGAGTCGAACCTATGGACATTGGAGCGATTGCTGGAGCCGACTAATGTAGATTCAGATGGGCATAAAACAGGCTAAATGCCTGATCATGTTTCTTCAGCGTCTCCTTGACCGGTGCATTTCCCTGTAATTGCACCGGTCACTTGCAAAATCCGCGCATGCTAAATACTGCCTACTAGTGAATCTACCTGACTAGGCCCGAGAAACGGCATTACTCTATCTTGAGGAAAGGGCGTACGCAAATGCAATCGTCCACTTTCTTAAAGTATTGTAACGTCTTCTGAGGGTTGCCTGCAAGAAAATGTTCAGCGGCCAGAGAATCAAACGAACCACCAGGGCTAACATCGTGGACACCACAGCAATTCCCAGACCAACTAGATCAGACGCCTCGTGACGCTCTCCTGACATGAACAATACAAAAATACCCAGCAAGGTTCCGAGCAAGCCGAGGCTAAGAGCAAGATATACAACACCATTAATGTAACGATCTGTTTGTTCGTACTTTTCACGATCCAGATCAATGTACCGGAAGGCATAATCAACTATGCTCGAAGCAGAGCTGCCGCGTCTGAATTCCTCAATAATTTTGCTACCTGAAATAAAATAGGGATTTCCAGGCTTGGCTTTGGTTTCATTGATAGCTTGCAAAAAACTGTCCGCAGAGATATTATCTGGACTTATTTGCAACATCTCCTTACTGCCTATCCATTGTCTCCACTGCCGGACATATGCAGATGTAAGGACAAACAAACCAATTACAAATAGAATACCCAACGGCCATTCAAACCCGCGGGCATAGGCAATCATGTCCCACAGTGAGGTGGGTATCGTATTACTCAGAGCGGTCTGGTCTTGGACCAATGTACCAGTTGTAACTTGTAAAGCTATTAAGTACGTTAGCATAGAATTAATAAAGATCAACGGATTTCAAGTTGTTGTGTGTTAACGGCCTCTACATTCAGCGTTTGCGTGTAGGTGCTTAAATCCTCGCTACCTAGTAGGTCATGAATTTCGAGACGATAAGAGCCCGGGGGTAGCAACACCGTAAACAGGCCTTGTTGTGAGACGGCAGACCGGGTGATCTCCTCTTCTGCCTGATAGAAAACTACCACAGCTAGCGTCGGGGAACTCAGAGGCAAATCTTCAACTCTACCCTCAATGACTGTGTTTTCATGCACGGGAATATCAATGTGTTTCACTGCTCCTGGATCGGAGATAAAACTGAATGTAGTCCCTGTCGGCAGATCCAGTTCTGGCCCCTGGAGAGAACGGGGATCAATCACAACCTGATAGAGTGTGCTCGGTGCCAGGAAATCCGCTTGTATACCACCGGATTCAATAGGCTCAGTACGAGCACGTACAACATTGATATCAAGTCCATCCAGTAATACCTCTCCTGGATCCATCCGACCATCACGGTTTCTATCAATAAATGGACGAAGTCGCGCGCTGCTCCAGACTTGTGGATGCCTGGAAAAATGAAGTTCGCGACCAATCGTCACCGAACCATATAGGTTCTGTTGGTTATACGGGTGATCAATTTCAAAGTATGAATGGTTTGAAAAGCTAATCCAGGGAGCATTCATACGTATAGACAGCGAGGCATTCATCCCTTGGGCCGGGAAATCATAGCCAACGCGTACACCAAACGAAGCAGATCGATACGATGCATAAAGAGTGACTCCTGCAAAATCTATGGACTCGTACTGACCACCATATCCCTGAAACCCTACTCTTCCACGTACGGCCCCTGGAGACACATAGCGAGTCAGCGAGCTTCGCCAGTGGACGCGGGAATCTATCGGAGCGTCAGGGCTTCGCTTAGTAGTCCGTGGACCAGCAGCAACGACCAAGTTGGTACGACGAGACAGCCTAATGGTACCGGAACCATCCAACTGCATTGACTCATTACCACTGAAAGATTCAAAACGGCTCCCATACAGAAATGCACTGAGCCGTCTGGAACTCCACCCAGCCCGACCAACAAGGCGTTGTCGGTAAAATGTAAACCCTGATTCTGCCGAAAAGGATGCTTCGCCCTGAAGTTGAAATTGATTGCGGAAAAACTGTAGCGTCACCCGAGTCGCGCGTTCAGGATAGGCAAATTCTGCACTGACCATCATGGATTGGGTAAAATTTGTAACAAGGCCCAAAGTAGCAGTCTGCAGTGTGTCTGCCCTTGTATAACTACCGAGTGCAGTCAGGCTAGTAGACCAGCCATAATTGACCCGAGCATGTCCATAAAGAGTCTGATCATATCGGTCCCGCCCCCCCTGAAGATCCCAATACAGCTTGCGTGCAGGTACCAAGTCTTCCGTTATAAACAGGTAGCGAGTTTCTCTTGTTGGGGGACCTCCATCTGCAGGGATAATTTCCAACTCTGCACGTGAAGTACCATAATAGGCTGGAATCGTTAACCGGTAACGCCCTTGTCCATCAGCCTGTACACGATCTGCCACAACGCCCCCTACCAAGGCAGAAACAAGTGCATTTGGTTCTGCTATCCCGCTAATTTCGGCTTCGCGTTGTTGGTGACGTGTCGAAAGTGGGCGATTACTCATCCACATCCCATCATAATTCTGCCGTACAGGCCATTGATCCATTCTCGTACGACCTATGCCGATTTGCGTAACGTAAGAAGATCTCGGCAGATCAACCAGATAGTTCAATTGCCCAAATGACGTTCTGAACTGTTTGTCATCTGTGTAGGTCAGAATCCCCTCCGAGCGAACTTGCCCCCAGAGAGCACTAGCGCGCCCGTTCAGAAATCCCATATAGTCCACATCACGTCCAGGCCGCTGCACACGATTGAGTCGATATCCAATTTGCCCTCCCCCCAATAGGTGCCGATTGCGCCCGTATAGCATGGGTCCAAGTCCAAGCGTGGGAGCCGAATCCCTTGCACGGAACGTAGATACCGACTCGGTAAATAATTCCTGAGAAAGTCGAATGAGTAATCTGGCGCGATCGTAGGACAGGGTACCTTCGGGAAAGACTTTTTGCAGATTTGATGGTGTCAGCAGGAACCCTTCACCATCACCAAAAAAGTCCGTATCAAAACCACCAGCGTATATGTGGCCATCGGTCTCCAGTGAATCGGAATATTGAATATTTCCTTCCAGATGCTGTGTTATAGTGCCCTGATCAAAATCTACTTCATAGGTCACGCCATGGTATGAAGTTCGGACGATCAAACCATCAACCTCTACAGACATACCCATCCCTTCAAGGAATTCAATCAGATCAATAAAATGATCCTCCTCCTGTGGATCCCAATAAGCTTTTACAGGACGCATAGAGAGCGATGCAACCGACATGGGGCTGACCACCCAAGGGGATTCCTGCATGACACGAAAACGCTGCTGCTCTTGCGCAGTTGCACTAGAAATTATCGCTATCCCAAGAGACAATACACCATAGATTTTAGCGAGAAGTCTCGAACACGCGTTTTTCCCATTGAACATAGGCCATTCCGTATCAATTGGAGATTTGATTACGAATATTTCGGAAGCGCATCAGAAGAGTATTGGTCTTTTCGTTTTCGCCAAGCCTGCGGTAAAGGTTCCCAATTTCTCTCAGATATGCTAGTTGATCTTCCCGTTCCATCTCGTCAAAGATTTCCTCGACTCTAGGTTCGATTTTCAATGCCTGTTCCGGATTATATCGGGCCAATTTTATTGCTTCAATATACGCCTTCCCAATGTATTCACTTTCAATTTCCGCAACCTGCATGAAGTACGTGAATGCCAAACCGGAATTACCGTCTTGAACATGAGAAAGGGCCCGCTCAAACAGGACAGACCCGTACGCTGATCGAATATCCTCCTGGAAGGTGATATAGGGAAATGCTCCCATAAGCAACTCACCATCTGAATGTAAAATATGCGTCAAATTTTCACTGGAATCAACATTGGTAACTCTACTCCATAGAATTCGCAAGGTATCCAATGCACGATTCTGGAATCCATTATCATAGGATAAAATGGCATGATTATAACTGGCCTCCCATATTGCCGCCGGACGCGTCAGCATCGGAATTAACTCATCAAACCCGGTCAGTGTCGAGAGAGGAGCTTCTGAGGCAGCCTGTCGCAAACTGTCGAATACAATCCTATGATCAAGATTGAGATAGTCCCACTGCGACCAGATCATCTCCTGTTTCACGAAATCATATTCTTCGGTGGAGGAGGTATACTGCAGGGCTTGGGTTAACGCACGCTCTACTCCCCCACCATTTCTACTGTTGACGAAAGAGCGATATGCCCGTACGCTATAAGTGAATACCAGTCCCGTATCAACCGGGGCATCATCAAAAGACAGTCTTGCATCATCCAAGACAGTTTCTGCAGCACGAAGCCACATCACTGCCGCATGTGAGAATTGTTCAAGATTATCCAATGTAAGCGAGATCTCAGCCCATAATGCATGTTCATTTGCCCGAAGCGCCACCAATCTCCGAAGAATATCAAGGGATTGTTCCCACGCAACCTGCTGCCGAAAATAATTAGCGCGAATGGCATACACTTGGGCCAATTGATATTGGGCTTCTTCATGCCGTGGATGGAGTGAAACTGCCTCCTCCAAACGCTCCTGAGCTGTGGCTAGTAGTGACTGTGCTCGCACACTGTCCTGTGCCGCCTGTGCTCGTGAGGCCTGTGTCAATGCGTCTCGAGCTCCTTGCATTGCGTTCGTAAAGGCAACCGTATCAACTTCGGTCGATGATGCATTCTCAAGGACTGAAGGTCCGGCAATCACAGTGAGAACACTCTCAGCATGCGCAACCAGCCGTTGACCTTCCAAAAATTTCTCTCGTGCCTGTCCCTCCGCGTCAGCATCTACGAAGGTACTGTCAAACGTTTCCAGAACATCATTGATAACAAGGGAATCTATACCAGGTAACGGACCAGTAACAAAGTCCCGTTCAACAACTTCAATCTCAGGAGGCGGCTCCTCTACGATTGATGCTGACCCGGCACACCCAAACAGGAAAATAACCAATAAGATTGCCAACGCTACTCGCACAATGACCATCATCTTTCAAGAACCTTGCTTGACTAAAAATACGGAGTTTCTGCCTGCCCTCTGGATGACCCGATTAATCTCCAACAGATAGATCGCCGGTGCAGCCCCATCAGCATGAACCTCTACGACACGGGTGGGCTCCGTAGTCGTTAACAACTCATAAAACTGATCAAGATAGAGAGGTTGTTCCTGGTTTGAGCCGTCGAGTTGATACAACTGCCCTGTGTTTTTAATCGAAATTTGTAGAGGTCTTAACACTGTTCCATCGTTATCAATCTCCTGACTCACCGGCAGTTCTATGTCAAATTCTGGTATGACTGCCACAGCCACTAGGGCTGCCAGAAGAATGAGAACAATATCTACCATTGATTCATCCATGAGTCTTTATCTAGCTGGTCCAACTTGGCCTATCCACCACGAAACAAATTTTTTGTATACCCGGACTGCGTTTGGGCTGTCTACAGACAATTCCTCACTCTCCACAATTACGATTCTTGCTGCTTCGTCGTACACAACCACACCTTCCTTATAGTAGTTTGCGACGTTTCGCAGTGCTGGATCTATATAATAAAATAGATTCTCCTCTTCACTGAATGCAATATGAAGTTTCTTGCTGGGATGTGAGTACATCAACTGGATGGGAACCATCTGCCCTCCAATTTCGGCAGAAAGGTTTGCTGTGTAGGAACCTGATAACTGTTCATTAAACAGCGCCCGGATGCCTGGATCTAATGGCCCCTCATTTGCTTTAAACCATGCGACTACTGCATCTTCACGTTCAAGGTCTGCCAGATTGATCCCATCAGACGGGCCCCTCTCTTCTATGATTTCATCAAAAAAATCATCCGGCTGTGTCTCACGTACTACGAGATCATCACTATCGGATATCCCCGCATTATTCCGAGTTTGGAATTCTGGTTGATTATCTGGAGTTAATCCTGAGACCAAATTCGGTTTCAGTGTCCATCTATCACCCTCACGGCTGGATTGTGGGAGCAGGTCTGCATTCAGGTCTGATGGCCGACTGTTGCCAAATCCACCTAAGTCACTGGAACTAAAATCAAGGCCAATATCCAAATCCGCCTGAAACTCTAGCTGTTCTCCTGAACTAACATCTGACAAGGATACATCCTCTGACGTAACCTGGGAAAGTGACAAATCGCCAAAAGCAGCCAGTAATGCATCAACATCTCCTATTTGATCCTCTACCTCTGTTTGAACTTCGACGGGGATTTCAACCCCATCATCCTCCTCGTCTTCAGTCGTTGTTTCCATCAGATAGGATTCCAGCATCAGAATGTCCAATGACCTGTCTACAGCATCACGGTTTGGGATGGGCACAAAACGAAAAGCAACGGCAAAAAAACCGACTATTACCACAAAGATACCAAAGGAGATTCTTCGGCCGGTATTGTCAAAATCCTCGGAAAATTGATTAGCCATGGCACACAGATCGTCAATTTGATACGGTACAGGTTAATCCGTCATAATAGCATAGGTCCAGAATAGAGACCATTACCTGCACAGTAGCCCTCCTGCCCTGTGGAGTGATTACAAATACGGCCGTCTGCACCGTACTTGCTATCTCCCTCATACATTCGATGAGACTGTTGTAGCCCATCACATTGCATATGGTACTTTGACTGTCTTCCACAATAAACTGGGAACTCCCGTTAAAGTACAAATTGTAAATCTTAGGCCCATTACCTACTTCTGTAGACTCAGCTTCTGGATCACCAGGAAGTGCCACATTTAGTCTGGGAGTCGTTTCTGTGAGAATCAAGAACCCTACTAACAGAACAAATGCAAGGTCAATAAAAATCAATAAATCACCACGATCCTCACCCATAACTCATTAGTTGCACACTCGAGAAGAAACCTCTCCCCCTGCTGTGGAAGATTCTACAATAACACATCCATCAATATCCAAGAAGGTACGTATTTCTGGTTGTTTATGGGCCATAATCAATAGAGATTCTGAATCAGGCGGCTCCACACACTGCGCAGCTTTGGGGGTAAACTTCCACGTATCCTCCTGATAGCCCCAGAAAGTGATGCTTAGAATTTCATTTTGCTGTGAAATATACCCTTGGAATTCGCCCTCCGTATAATAGTTCTGTATTGACCCAAGCAACGCGCCAGCCAAGGCTTTTTTGGGGTTCGTTTCATTTTCGGCCTCTGCAACAATCACTTCGGTGAGTTCACGTGTTGTGTCCAGTGTATAGTCTGTGGCAAGGCCTTGTCTGTTGATTACAGAAGACAACCGCTCTGGCAAATAAGAACCCAACTGAAACTGTTCCTCCGCTGGATATAGGACTAACAAGTCATTTTTCCCAAAACCATCCCGCGTGACATCATAAAAAATTCCGGAGGAAAAATTAGGATCTTCCGGGAAGATGAAAAATTCTTCTAGAAATGTACTTATAAATTCCACGTCTGAGAATTCCGCTACGGGTATTACACGCTGAGTTACTTCGGCAGTTTGCCCATAAACTGGAAGAGCAAAAACTACCACCATCCAAAATACAAAACAGAAATTACGCATTACAGAACCTGGACATATCTATAATAACATTACGTTGAACTCTGGGTGCACCTGATTTGTGCACAATCCCCGAGATCTTGAGCATAAAACGTAAAACAAGGTACCAGAAAGCATTGATTCAGTCATTCGCCGGAATATACACATCGCTTGGTCTAATATGGCTGGGGTTTGAGGGAATAAACTGTAATGTAAGCCCACCTGAAGGGGCGGCAGTCCAATCAATACGGACTCGACTACGGGTATACACCAAAACCTCTGAACCTCCCAACTCATCCCCTGATTCATCCTTCACAACGACATCCCCATAAAATGGTAAGGTATCCGTTTCAACCAGAATGACAGCCGTCTGATTCGTGCGCGATTCAATAGTCGCACGAAGCTGTTCTGGCCCTTGCCTTGGAATATAAACCCCTGGAGCCTGGAACGTAACGCGGGCAGGCTGTTCAGCTACAGGGGCCTGACTCTGATCAATGTATGCACGTGATGTGACTGTAAAATTAAAGAGTGCGGCATAGCCACGATCCTCCATTTGTGCTAATTCCTGCTCGGGTACAATATAGCGCACTTGCTTGGTCTCCCCTGGCAACAACAAGAGTACATTTGGATGCACGGAAACTAAATCCGCCAGATTTCCCAATTCATCAGTCGCGGGAACAGAAAATGGATCCGTATCCCGAGTCTCGCGATACCCAAATTCAGTGGACACCTCCACTTCCATTGAATGTACCGAAGGATTTGTCATCGTGAAAATTCCAGAAGGCGTATCTGGACTAAGTACTGCAACCTGTGGTTGAATGCCGATACTTTGATTCCATTGCAATGATTCCGTTGTCTCCGAAACCGGTTGCAGTGTAACCCCTCCCGGTCCCAAAACGATAACCTGTCGTTCCGCTTCCACGGTCAGGACTACCGGAATGGGATACAACTGGTCCAGTTCACCAATTGTCACTACCACTACAACTTCGCCTATATACTCGCCTGGTTCTGCTTTCTCAAGTTCAACGGTTCCCCCAATTCGTATCACATGGCAATCACCAGGCTGTAAGCTAGTCTGCACCGTTTGACTGGCTTGCGTGTTGGCGGAAAACTGGACGCAAGACTCGGAATATGCCCACTGAGGGATAAGTATCAATTCCCTGGACCGTCCTCCGCCCCGATCCTCTGACAAATCTTCATAACGCAAGGTGACTACCTGAAGTTGCTCAATCGATACGGTGACATTATCCTGTGCACGAATCATCATCCGCCCTGCATGTGCTCCGCCTCCCTCGTACACTAGACCAGATATCTGCTCTGTTGCTGGATCCAACCAAACCTTTCCTTGTGGGCCAACCACGCCAAGATCTAATTCTGACGCACTAACCGCAATCTCCCCCTGCGGACCTTCAGCAGGATTAATCACTGTCACAGAAACCATTGCTTCTACAGGTTCTGCAATATCCGTCTGAACCGAGACTCTATACATATACTCTTGGGAATATGCCCGCTGCTGAGAGGGGGTAGAAAACAGCGGGCTACCTGTATCCGTGTCTGAAAGAAGTGTAATTGGATCCCATTGCCATACGTAATCCAGTTCCAGATCCTGGTCATTGCCTACCTCACAGTGGATACGTTGCGGGGGCATCCCTACATTCACAGTCAAATCCTGACAGCTCAGCGAGAGAATCGGCCGCTTACGCACGATGACTTCAACCCGTTCGGGATCAGATGCCTCGTAATGGGGGGGAGCTTCTATCCAAAGATCATAACTGTACGTTGTAGGGGCGGGGACGGTCACTGGGGTCTGAAAGATAATGGTCCCTTCTTCGTCTCTCAACCGATCTTCGCCCAGTGCCTGCCAATCCCAGTCCAGATCCGTATCAGCGGAAACGAGTCCCTGTACTGAGCAGTCAATGGGAACATCTGGATCCCCCTCATAGACTTCAATCGGACTGACACACTCCAGCCCTAGTTGCCCAAAAAACTTGTATACTGTCACGGTCACAGTTGCCGAAGCCTCTGGAAGATCTGGAAAATCTGGATTGTCATTATCCATTGCCGAGACAGTTACATCATAGACATAATCAAACTCTAATTCCTGCTGCTCTGCGGCGGTTGGAACCTCAAACAGTGGAGTCGCATCTATGTCTCCCAATAGTCGGATAGGTGGTGTCCGAGGTACCCAACTCCACTGATAATCCAACGGCAGCTCTTTGGAATTGCCAACCTCACAGGAAAGCTCTATAGGTGGGTCTCCTGTACGCGCATTAGTGTTTTTACAGGAGACCATAATCTGAGGCGTACTCAATATCGAAACCTCAATTGGCGCCACCGCTGTAGCATCAGTAGTTTGATCGGTAGCCGTCATCTTATATTCGTGGACTGTATCTCCATCTACCTTGTCTGGAATAATAATCTCAAATCTCCAAATATTCCCTGACCGTCCCAGGGGGGTAATGTTAAATGGAGTATTCCCTTCGGCTGAATAATTCCAAACTAGTGCTGGTGATTCGTTTCCATCTGCCGTGCATGTGATTGTGATTGGTGGGGCACCCTCGTACACTTCGGAATGTGCGGGGTCACAGTCAATCGTAAACTCCATTGGTCCCGAGACATTTTGAATCCGCACCATAAATTCGGTTTCCGCCACTTGCCCCGAATTGATGTCAAAGGCCCGTAAAATGACAGGAACCGATTGGTCGTGATCCACTTCCGGGACTAAGAAGGTCGGCCAGTAATCATATATCCCCCGCTGTACAAGGGGAGGATCCGAAATGAACTGATATTCAATATTCTGATTCGATGGCACTGAACACGGAAAGATCGCCTCCACGGATTCTCGCACAACCAAGTCCTCACAAATCAAGATCGGATTATGATTAACAATATGCACCTCTATATTTTGTGAAACCTGCAAGTTTTTGCCCGGCACGGATGCAATAATCTCAAGCATTCGAACCGCTGCCGGTTCATTAATGAGTGGCACACGAACAAAGTAATCAAATAATCCATCAGCAAGAACCCGCGTCTCGCTATAGGGGGGCCAATCGAATTCAGCTCTATATTCTAATTGTCCCCCGGATGGATGTAGTCCAGTGCACTGGATCTCGGCCATTGTACCACTCTCAACCGTGATTCGCGGCTCGCAATGCAAAAATGGTTTGGCATTTTCTATTGGCAGATCAGGAGAGTCCGGTGTCCAATAATTATCCAATAACAATGATTGCTCTGTCTTTTCCGGCGATGGGCAATCCTGCCCACCACCGTAATGACAAAGGAACCGGCTACCGGCCGGATTCACGGTGATCAATACTGATGCCTGAGTCACGACAACTCCATTCTCGTCACGCCCCAGCCTACTATACTCAAAGTGTTGCACCGTGCCGACATTCGCGGGTGCGTTAAAATGAGGCGATGCTACCGCGATATCACTCAAATACCTCAACCAAGATGGATTAGAACTTTCCCACTCATACGCAAGCATATCCGGCTCCAAATCACAGTCTATCATCTGGGATTCACCCGCGGACACAGTCAAGACCGAGGGGCAGACATCCATCTGATTCTGCCCAAATGCAGACGCTAGAACGCATACACATGCAAGCATAGCTGAAACATAGCGCATCCTACCACAATCTTGAATTTCTTCGCGATTCAAAATAGCAATAATCGAAAATATTGTCAATGCCTTTATCGACTATATCCTGCCCCTCAATCCAGAGAGACATCCACATACCATGTCAACTACTGACCGTATTATCCGTTCACCAGACAAAGTCTGCCACATGAACGCGACATGCAATACCATAGAAAAATGGCGGCGACATAGTCACCACTAGACTCTACCACCTACAAATACAAGATCAATTCTTGCAAAACTAATAATCCAGACTCAAAAAGTGCTTTTGGATGCCCTCAAGGCAATAAACCCTTAGGTATTGGGCGTTTTGCAAGAAGTTCAAGAGATTATTGAAAAATACAGTCTATCAGCAAATACCCGCTAGCAACATTGGATTCGAAAAAACTTTGAACGGTACTTACTGAATTTGACAGCTATTTTCAGTCTGGCCTGGCGATCATTTTCCCAAGGTTACCCATCATTCTAAGCATCTAGGGTCCGTAATTGGAATCGAACATCTAATCTTATGACGCTCATTGCAGGGATTGATATTGGAGGGACGCGAACCCGGTGTGCACTCGCTCAGAGGGGCAATCCTCAAGGAATCTGCTACCGGGCCTCGGCTGCGACTCCGCAACAGGGACCTGAAGCTGTGCTGGACGTAGCGATTGGTTTAATTCGTGATGGACTTGAGAGCGACGATCAATTGAGTGCGGTTGGCTGCGTTGCACCGGGGATGACCGATCCAGAAGCTGGGATCGTACTCGAGGCTGCTAATCTGAATGGCTGGGTAAACGTTCCTTTACGCTTCATTCTTGAGTCGAAAATAGGAACTCCGACGGTCATAGAGAATGACGTAAATGCAGCAGCGGTTGCAGAAGCCGCGCTGAGCCCCTCCCCGATAGGATCGCCGATGGTCTATATGACCGTGAGTACCGGAATTGCCACTGGAATCCTTATCGGTGGAAAGGTGTTACGTGGCGCGAATCATTCCGCCGGAGAAATCGGCAAAATGATTCCCTCGCCGGAATACCTCGGACAATCCTGGCAGCCTGGCGGATGCCTAGAACGCCTTGCAGGCGGGATTGGACTGGCTACCCAGTGGGCACACATCCAAAGCGGCCCCCCAGACTCAACGCGTACTGTTGAAGTCTATCAGGCAGCGGACGCAGGAAATGCCGAAGCGAAAGAACTGGTCACTACAGCAACAAACTACATCGCACAGTCCGCCGTAGGACTAGCTAGTGTTCTGGACCCCGCGATCATTATTTTGAGCGGAAGCATTGGGCTTGCCCGCTCGGAAATCATTAAACAAATGCGTCAAGAATTGGCGCACGCGATTCCTTATCCCCCGCGTGTACGTTTATCCGCCTTAGGGGGTGATGCCCCTTTATTAGGTGCCTTGGTTTTGGCCGATTTCTTGGTGGATGGCTCTTCTGGCTTCGCTGGCTTCTCTTTAGGTTTATGATCTGGACTCAATCTGCCATCATAGCTGCCATCTAGTGCCATACCCAGTGCACCCAAAATCTGGTCACTATCTAGGCCTGTAATCTTCGCGTACGATCTGACCAAGGAATACAGATAGACTTTATTGAATCTGGTATTCCGGTGGAGACAATTAATCTCGAACTCTTCCAGCACAGTCTTGATGACTTTGGTTTCTGCACAAATGGCGTCTAGTGAAACACCTTTCTGCTTCCTGAGAGTACGTAGATCCTCCGCATACTTGCGCTTTGCCTGTTCAAGCTTACTATTTGACATCTACTGAAGCTTATACCATGTTGTGGAGTAAATCACCTAATTGCCTGAAAGAAAACGATCCAACAAAACCATCCATGCTCAGAGACAAAAAACATCACCAACTAGAAACAGCAACTGGATCGCGGATACTACGGACTGAGATTGTAAATACACGTTGTCTCAGCCCAATCGTGCCCGGCGGAAAATAACTAAAAAATGCCTTGAAACGCTTCTGTTTGAAGTTTTCTCCCGACAGACCCCAACTAACCCGCACCGAATGCCGGTTTAGGATAACTTCACTATGAGCATATAGTCAGAAAACCTATACTATCTATCCGTCGGGACGGCGAGATTTGAACTCACGACCCCTTCAACCCCATTGAAGTGCGCTACCTAGCTGCGCTACGTCCCGGATCCGATGGTTACGCCAATTGACGACTGATGTTCTCCAGAAATAAGCGCAATCTCAGTAATTCATCTCGTTCTGCTTTCCGATCAGCGGACCTTTCACGCTCATCTTTCAGAGCCTGCCGTGCACCCTCAAGTGTATACTTCCTCACACGAAGCAAATCATAGATTTGATGCACCCATTTTAGATCATCTTCTGTGTAGATCCGTCGGCCAGAACTGTTTTTCCGTGGTCTGAGCTGAGGGAATTCGCTTTCCCAATAGCGGAGCACATACGCCTCTACACCAATTTTTTTGCTCACTTCCCCAATTGAGTAATAAAGCTTCGGAGTCTTTTTCATTAGATCGCCAAGTTTCCTGAATTTACAAAACGAAACGGTAACAGCGAGCAAACACGAATATCCATAGGCATGGACTATCCTATTCCGCAATCATGTATCCACATCCTGAGTCAATTCAACCAATAATTCATTAGCAGTCCGTTCAATCCATGTGCTCACATTTGAATTTGGCAATAATCCTGCACCATTGGATTCATAAGACAGCCCATCTAGAACTTCTGCGTACGGTCCAAACCCAAATAACCTGAAAGGAAGCACAATCACACTGCCATCACCTTCTGAATGCTCTTCCACGAATCTACGAATGTCCGCCTCAGATTTAGACCGTTTTTCTTTCCAATCTTCTCTCAGACTGTGAACCGCAACGCTGCGGAAGATGCCGGTTTCCCGAACTGTGTCCGACAACCGATCCAGCTTTAGAAGCCACTCGTCATTCACTGCATTATCTCCCGCTCCGTGTGCAATAATTAGGACTGACTCATTGCCAGAGCTATCGCTGAGTGCCAGAGCATTCATAGCCAAGACCTCCCCCATCTCGGGAGCATCCAGTAAAGCCGTTTGACTGATCACGATTTTACCTTGAAATTCCACCGGAGTTGGCGACTCATGGTGATGCTGAGGTCCATGATGAGATATAAAGAAAGGGGGCGGATCTTCTCTTAATCCCAGAAGATACTCCGTCTGATGAAGAAACGAATGTGCAGACATAAACAATCGTACGACAGCAATGCAATCAACATTCTGCTCTTCCAATTCGGCGATTGCCGCTTTCATGGTTTCTGGATTCGCCATCCCAAAAGCTATGGAAGTGGGGATCTTTTCGCGGACTGGCGCAACTGCATTCTCAACTGCTGCATTCCACTGCTCTGCCCCACCATGCGCCATCACCATCAGGCCGCAAGAATTGGGGCTTTGTGCACTACTCGTAGTGGCACTCAATAACAACAGAGTAGCAAAAAGTGTAGTTCTCATTTTGAGTTTGATCATGTTTTCTGGCAATGAATAAAAGTCTAGGAAATCTCCTGGACCACTGCTTCAACAGCCTGATGATAATTTAGATTCAGTCTAAATCTAAATTACTTCAAGCTGCACAATGAGCTGCCTTCGAAACATGATTTTGTTGGAAAATCGGATCCGGCAACACACAGATCTACCCTCAGGCAGAGCCCGGGCATGGGCCGGTTAAAATACAGAGGAGAAGCGGTCGATTAGCTCCGTGAGCTCGGGGAATTTTTGGGTTGCCAAATTCCATGTCTGTGGAAAAAATTGATATACAACCTCGTAGAGTGCAGATGAACTGCGAAGCTCACTCGGGGGGAGATTCACCGTGGCCAGAGCATAGAGTAGCAGGCTAAATGCCAAGCCCGAGGTGATCAGTCCCAAGGCTCCTCCGAAAATCCGATTCAAGCCACCGATCACCACAGTTTTTTTGACCACTTTGTCGAGGAAACGGGAAACGATCATGGCGCACAAGTGAACGCCCAGGAACACCACCCCAAAGCCAACAAGAGAAGAATACGTTGCAGAAACTCCTAGCTGATTTTCAAACCAGTCCCCTACACCTTCCATGTAGAAAAAGCCGATCAAAAATGATGCAATAAAACTGACCAATCCGAAAAGCTGGAGTATGAGTCCACGACGAAACCCTATCAGAGAACCGGCCCCCAGAACTACAATAATCAATATGTCGAGCCAATTCATCTTACCGTACTACAATAGCAGACTCTACGGAATACTTCCATGAAAGTTGGAGGGATACACTTTTCATTTGAGAACGAAGCGAACCGCCAAGGTAACAAACCCAGCCTGCATGACCCCTAGTGCAACTCCAGAATAATCATCCAGTCTAGCTACACGTGGACGCAGAGATGCATCTCCTGTCATGAGGTACTCGTCATTGATCCGGTCTGCACGGAACTTATAATGTACCGCCACGACACCCGCTGCCATCGCTACAGCTGCTGTGCCCCAATCAATCCAGTTTCTTCGCTGCCTCATCGAAGGGCTCAGCCCTGACCGCTCATTTACCTGAGCAAGTGCCTTCAATGAAATCTCGTAGCGATTCCATAAATCTGTTTTTGGTTTCACTACGCTAGAAGTATATCCTTCCAGTTCAATATGAAACATACCGTTAACGGTCCCCGAAGAGGTAAACACAACGGGGGTTAACCCAAGAAGCCTGCGCCTTGTACCTTCCTGCAACCAGGCTTCCGCTCCGAAGGGATAAGATTCGATTCGATGATAATTTGGGAAAGTCAGTGTGACGCGTACGCTATCTCCCGGCTCAGCCCTTAGAGGTACTTGGATCGGCGGCATACTCCACGCCGCAGCGCGGAGTGTTGAAAGACGAATGGTTCTGGTCGTAGGATCAACCCAGTATGGGCTTCCGCTGGCGGGTCCTAAGTATAATGAATCCGCATACGCTGCTGCATCCATATCATTACTTAGAATATGGACAAGGATCTGGGATTGCGCCATGCTGATGCATGGAAGAAAGGTGAAAAGAAATCCACACCATATCCCTATGAATCGGCGATCACAGGTCAACATCTGCATTCAAAGATGTAAGCCGGACTACATAACGCGGCTCCGTTAAAATAATCAATCCACCTTCAGCCAAAGCCATTGCGCTCTTTACCCGGCCCCGAAGCTCGATTTGCTGTAATAAATCGCCATTATGGCGATCAAAAGCATAGAACCAGTTCCCCATACTTCCCGTGTAGATTACTTCGGAAGTTATCAGAGGCTTCGCCGCCAATGCATCCGGGCACTGTGTACTCCATTTTACTTCGCCGGTATCAAGGTCAAATACCCGCAAAATCCCATCGGATGCACCTGCCACTACAAGCTCATGATCTGCCGTCGGTGAAGAAATCTGAACGGTCTCATCCGCCAATTCTGTATTCCAATGAATTTTTCCTGTCTGTACATCCATGGCAAATAGGCTACCCCGTGTCGTTGACACCAATAACGTTTCGCCATATATCTCCGGGACGACATAGATTGGCGACCCCACATCTACCGACCACCGCTGACTTCCATCATTTAGCGAAAGTGCCAAAACGGTTCCATTGTCAATGACGACGATAATCAAGTGACGATGAATCACAGGAGAGGCATGTACGCGTGCACGCCCCCCTATCTGATGGGTCCAGACTATCGCCCCATCGTCTATCTCAAAGCGTTGCACTTCTCCGGCGGTATTCACATAAATTCCCCCCGACTCCAAGGCGGCGATCCCAACATGAATGGGATCCCCGCGAAGGCGCCAGCGCATATCCGCACGATCCAGATCATATGCAGCTAACGCTGTACGTCCCCCTGCGAGGGGCACAATCAATGTGTTCCCGATCACTGCAGGAGACCCATTGATTGCATCTCCAAATCGTTTATTGCCGCCTCGCTTGCCTGTGACTACATCGATGAAGTGAACTGTACCCTGTCTGGTCGCAACCATGACGGATTTATCGAAAATCTGTGGCGCATCCGGCCCGAATCCCGCTCGGGCGTTATACGTCCACGCAATTCCCAGAGGTAAATGCGGCTCAGCCTGAGTCTCAGATGGCGCATCTACACTCACTGTCAGCCCACTGCAGCCAATGCAGAGTAGCAGAAGAAGTGATGAACAATTCCTAAAAATCAAAGCCAAAAAAGAATTGACGGAAAAGATTTGAGTCCCGCGACTTGAATGCATCACGAAAACGATAACCCAGATCATACCGGAGCACAAACCCACCAAAAAGATTAAGTCGAAACCCGAACCCTGTGGAACCAAGGGTTTCCCCGGCGTAAATCTGGCGAATTCGCTCATGGTACCGATCATTCCAAGCATGTGCGGCATCAAAAAATAGTGCACCCCTAAGGTTAACAATCCCCAAAATTGCTAAGGGCGGAACGTATGCTGAAGGATTCTCAACCAGAGGGAAGCGTAACTCGTGAGATGTAAACCAGGCCTTCTTGCCACGTACATCAAAGAGCGGATATCCCCGCAAGTCCCAACTTCCGCCCATGAACCACAAACGGGCTTCACGCCCATGATTCATGCGACCCAAAGCGCGGGACGCAAAAGTAACATTCCGTGCTATCCTCAAATAATGCCGAATGTCTGCCTCCAATGTGATGTAATTTACGTTGGAATACAGTAAATCAGTCGTATAGGCCACGGATATCCTCCCCCTCCATCCATCCTGGGGACCGTTATAACCAAACAATGCATTATCATGAACCAAGCTGATTTGATTCGTCAATAACAATGCCTGACGGTCAATCCTGCGTTGAGGTATTTCCTTATGATCCCAGCTTAGAGAAGTTGCCACTTCAATCCGTCGGAACATCGAGATTGGGTAACTCACTGCTCCGAATCCACCCCATACCTCTTCCCAGAAACGCGGAAACTCTGTAGGTGCATCCGGGTCGGTCAGATCATACCTCAATCCCCCGTACCGGTAAACCCCGTACCCAACATTCGCCCTGCGATTGAGATGCAGCCTGGAAATATTTACATTCAGGCTTCTGAGAAAATCTCCCGTGTATTCGCTCGTGTTGAATATGGTGAAAAAGAAACGATCATTGCCCAAAAGATCTGAGAAGGAAAGGACGGCGGCACCACCTGCCCCCCACACTGCACTACTGGATATCTGTCCCTGCGCAATGTCCAATCCATACCGCCGTCGATACTGCAAACGATCAGTTTCTGAAGTCGCCTCAATCCGAGGGAACGTCCAAGGTTCTTGGGACTCTATGGCCAGGGGGGCTGGATGTAACGACACAGGCCTCTGCAGTAATGTATCCAAACCACCCAGAGCACGCACGGTAAATCGATAGTTCTCAAATGCAGAAAAGATGACTTGGTGGTCCTCTGTCCAAACCGGATCATAGATTGCGGTAGTTAACTCTGTTAACCGCTTTTTCCATCGTATCCCGGGGCTTGGGGGGCTAATTTCATGGATTTCCATGTCCGCCAGAACAACGACAGGCGGAGCCGGTTTGGCATCAATCACATAAAGATCCTGGCCGCCGTAACGTCCCGTTGAATCTTTTTTCGTACTCGTATAAATAATCTGCGAACCATCTGGGCTCCAGCTGGGAGAAAAATCATGCTGCGAACCATAGGTGATATAATCAATCGTACCCGTCTCCAGTTCATACGTGAACAGGTTGTAGGCATTTTCAAAGCCCTTTGAAGTCCGATCAGAGGAAAAGACCAGATAATGGCCATCCGGGCTCCAGGCTGGATCACGCTCATCATAACTATCATTCGTTAACCGCCTTAGCTGATCCCCCTCTATATCATAAACGTACAGATCTATAAAGCCGCTTTGATCAATCGCCACGAAGGCAATATGCATCCCATCTGGACTCCACGACGGTGAATACAGCGCGAGCATCCCACCAAAACCGTAGATGGGTCCGATTGAGCCGGATTCCAAGTCATAGGTATGAATCACATCTGCCTCTCCACTTTTGGTAACAAAAGCTAACCATCCATCTTCTGACACACTCATCCGACTATCCAAAAGATGAAACGACTCAAACTGGCTGTTTCGTTCACCACGAATTAAAACATCCGGTTGATCAATTGGAGTATACGTCGAATCGACCTGGACGTAATACACATTACTGTAACCGCCGTGGTTCCCCGTGAACAAAACCTGCCGCTGCCCATTTTTCGTCTGATAGAAAGCGGGCTTTGAGTTGAATCCTTCCATAGAGAGCCCTTCCGTCAACAGAGTGGGACTCTGAGCAGCATCCAACTGAGTATAATAAGTTTTGCGCAGCCACTGCTGCCATTGAATACTGATCTCTTGTAAATCCTCCTGCAACGTATACTCTATCACCTTCCGGAAATCCCGGTCAATCCAAGCGTTATCAATCAAAGACAGGAGTTTGTCTTCACCATAGTTCTCCGAAATAAAACGACATAAAGCTTCCCCCTCCTTGTACATCACATAGGAGCCACTAATTCTGTATATATTTTCTAAGGGGACCAAATAGTTTGCATAGATCGCATCCCGCATGATCATCTCATGTTGATAGTCTTGCGGACCCGACCAATACTCTGCCAACCCTTCGGTAAACCATAGTGGAGGCAACCGATCCATTGGAATACGATAATCCCGATATACACGCGCGATTTTGTGCATTGTGAACACATGCACCATTTCATGGCGAATCACTCGCCGGAATCGATGCAGATTCCCATTCGCAGGGATTACCACACGTCCCTTTAGAAACTCATAAAAGCCCCCGACACCATCAGGGATAAATCCATCTGTGATGTTTGTTTGCTTGAAGTGAAGCTGGGAGGAATAAAATACAATGGGGACGCGGCGCGTTACGGAAAAGTTAAATCGATTTTGGAGTTCCGCGTACGCCTCTTCCGCAAAGGCCGCACCATGTTCAGCGAGCTCCTGCATTTTAGGATAGAAATACACATCGAAATGCTCTGTCTGAAGCACATTCCAGTCAAAATCTTCATACTGTATCTTGTTACGCCCGAAATGAAAATTGTACTGTGCGAACACCGGAGGCACAGCAACCCCTAGGGCAACACACAAGCTCCATACAACAACCGTGTAGCGCATGAATCAATGGCGGTTCCTGTACGCAACGCCATTATTCACACACCGTTCCGTCATCAGCCTTGCACTAAGGCAGCCTTCAGTTTGGAAATCAATCCTACTGGAGACGGATCCGTCTCATTCAATATCGCAAGATACAGACTCACCCAGTCACTGATATACATGATCGATAAAAGACGTGCGAGTCTACTATTGCCTTCACTTTTTATCTCATTCCAACTGTGTGCATATGGGGCCAATAACGATTCCGTCACCTCAAGCCTGCGCTGCGTACGTTCATGATCTTCCCTATCGCGTAGCGCGATGACAGCGAGTTGCTTTAATTCCGCTTGGAATCGTGCCCATCCCATGATCTCGTTATGATTCATCTCGGGGAGACAATTCCCAACGGCAAAGCTCTTTGCATTCTCATGCATTTGATTGCGCCAACGAGTATTCGCCGCGGCAAATTGCTCGCTGCTATAGATTACAGGAAACCGGCCGTGCAAAGTTTTGGCTAACTTCATGGCTGGATTGTTCGGATTAGACAGATCCGACATCACCTCTGACTGCCGAGCTGTTATGGATATAGATTCATCCCAATCTTCTAGACTGACTGCTGTGAGTTGAAGTGGCTCCGTAATCGTCAGCAGTGCGGACAATGAATGTGGTAGCGCCGCACGCGGCTGAATTCCAGAGGGGAGTTTCACTAGGGGAACGTTGTTTGCGCGAGCACGCTCCGCGAGTTTCCCTCCCGTAGAGATAGTCACCACCCTGGCCCCGCGTGTAATGGCATCCTCAAAGGCAGCTAGACTTTCTTCAGTATTCCCCGAGTAACTTGAGGCTACAACAGCGGTATTGGACCCCACCCATGCGGGTAGGGAATAACTGCGTGATACAGCAACCGGGATGGATGCATGATCAACTGCGAGTGCCGCTAAAATATCTCCCCCCATCGCACTGCCCCCCATACCGGCAACTACGAATCCTGTGATCCCATCTCCCGGCCAACCATCCACTTTGGCTGCCAGAGCACGTGTACGCCCCTGTTTCAAGTGCTCAGAGAAGCCCTGAACAGCCTCGTACATTCCTTCCGAATCAATCTGATCTAATATCTTTTTTGTCATTATCTAGTGATTTCGGTCTGCGCAGTTTATTAACCGCGAGAACCTGTGAATTCAATTCGAGCGCCATTGAACCGTGTATCCGAAAAACGGATCAAACACTAATAGATCCGAGAACTTATCTCTTGAATGAGCGCGTGAAGCTCCGTGGTATTACCTGAAAGCGAACGGACCCGATCCAGAGCTTGGTGCGTGTAGCTCTGGACATGTTCACGTGCTGCTTCTAAAACCCCAAGCGCCTCCATTCGTGCTCGCGCCTCAGGAATTTCTTCCTCGGTTAGACCTGAACCAGGATAAATCCCAGTAAAGAATGTTGCATCTTCCCCCGTTGCTCGCTGACGTGCTTCAGTCAATAGATACGTCCCTTTCCCCTCCATCAAATCTCCTCCCTGAACCTTTCCCCAACGCTGATCATCCGCCACCAGATCTAGGAGATCGTCATTAATCTGAAAGGCCCTCCCTATAAATTTACCTGCATCCCTTAATGCCAAGCGGGAATCGGGGTCTGCTTTGCCGGCAATCCCACCCATTTCAAGTGAAGCGGAGAGCAGCCCACCTGTCTTACCATCAACCATATGCAGGTAGTCAGCGGTCGTGAGATTCTGGCTATTTCCAATGACCATATCTAATGCCTGCCCTTCACATAATTCTCGAATCATCCTCCCAAACACCTGGGTTAGTTGTGCAGGATCTCCTGAAGTTGCCCACCCGATACACTCAGATGCCAAGGCAAGTAATACATCACCACACAGAATTGCTGTGTCTATATTCCATAGGACATGAACCGTTTTTCGACCCCTGCGACTATCTGCATGATCCATGATGTCATCATGGACGAGAGAAAAATTGTGGACCAGCTCTACGGCTAAGGCGAGTGGCATCGCGTGCCTGATTCCAACCCCAAATACCTCTGCCGAAAGAAGTAGCAAAGCCGGTCGTACACGCTTACCCCCACCTGAAAGTACGTACCGTACGGAGTCATAGAGCTCACCTGGTTGATGATCTCTGACTAGGTCTGAGAGACCTAAGTTAATCTCATCGCGAAGTCTTTCAAGCTTTATTTCCAGATCAGTATCCCGTTGCCTTCCCATGTGTTACCATTGATTTCTGGAAACTACGGCATTTGCAGGGTTGAACATATCTGTGCGTGTACTTCAGAAAACGACCCCAAGGCCTGAACAGGTCGAAGAAGGCCTCGAGAGGCATAATACTCAATCAGCGGGTGGGTCTCCCGGTAATAAACCTTTAACCGTTTTCGAATTGCATCCGGCTGATCGTCTGGGCGAGAGACGATAAATTCGGCCTCTTCCTTGGGTGGCGGCTTATTCGATAGATGAAAATTTTCACCGGTAAGAGAGTGGATCCGCCGTTGCGATAAGCGTGAAACCACATCTTCGTCGTCAAGAACTAATTGGATTACAGCAGTCAGGGAGACACCTTGAGCGTCTAGGAATTCATGTAGCCACTGTGCTTGTTGGATCGTACGCGGGTAGCCGTCAAGAATAAATCCTTGAGAACTTGCAGCGTTGATCGCATCTTCGGCCAATGAACGTATCATCTCGTCAGGAACTAGACGCCCCGTGACGATATACTTTCTTGCTTTAATCCCTATTGGGGTCTCCGCTTTTATTTCTGTACGGAGGATGCCGCCCGTAGATATATGCGTGAGTCCTCGCTTAGTCGCCAGCAGCCTTGCCTGTGTCCCCTTGCCTGACCCTGGAGGGCCCAGGAAGACAAGTCGATGATCCGCTTCGACAATATCAGGATTCTTTCTCTGCCCCATCCTTGTCTAGTGCCTTTAGGCTCATCTCAACGGCCATAGGGAGGAGTAACCGGAATAATTCGTTGAGTGCACTAGCTCGCTGTGGGGCCACATAAGTACGGAGAGCCCCACGGACAGCTTCCTCTGAGGTTTCTCCGTTATTTAAACGTTCTTTGATAGACTCAACTACAGGAGCCAATACTGCGTCAAGTAGCGCACCATCACCAGAATTTCCCTCACGCCGACCACCTCCAATCAAATACCCGAGTACTACACCCGCACCAAGAACCGCACAGGCACTGCCAATGGGATGTTTTACAATGATATCTTTCACCGGAGGTACCATACCACTCACCTCACGGCGAAGTGCACCCAGGTGCTGCTCAATTTGGTGTGCACGGTCATCAAGCGCTGCACGAACGTCACTACTCGTCCGTTTCTTTTTCTGATCCATTTTGTCCATTCGTCTCAGTAATCGTACGATCTATGTTTTTAACTTCAGGGGCCGTTAACCGAATCGCCAAGCGACTCAAGAGCCAAGCACCAACTCCCGTAATCACGCCGACGGATACAAACCCCCATATCATGTGCCCCAACAGAAATCCTAACCCCAATGCCGCAGCAAGTAGCAGAAAGATAACAGAAACAGTAAGTAAAAACCCTGTGACGATCACGGCATAGATCGTTTTTCGGTTTTGCAGGATCGTTTCCCAATACTGCCAACCTGCCAGCTGCACCCTGAGATCCAGCCAAGCCTGGAGGTTTTTGACTAGCTCCTTGGAGTGCAGTGTAATGCGATCAGACTTACTTGTTTTCCACACGTCTCTTGACGATCAATTGCTACGCTGCCAAGCACAACGCAAACTTGTGTGGGCCTTTTCTTGTTCCTCTACAAGCTACACAGAAAATCAATCGTATCTCTCCCATCAGGCTTCCATGCAAGAGCTGGTTTCTGCGTTGTCCCAAGTGGCTGAACATCCCAAGCCTCTGGTAATTTTTCGCATAAGCTGTCACGCGACACGACACATTGCACTTCGCTAAGTATTGCTTCAACAAGGCGAATCGCTTCATCAAGATCCTCATATTCTACCCAACGCACATGCCCCGGAACCTGGACTTCAGGAGGCCCTTTGCTGATCAAAAATTCCAGACCATCTCCATACGCATGTGGCTGCTTGATCGCAGCCAAGTAAGCCCTTTGTATTTCCAACCTTCCCGGGGTTAAGGGATGTGCAGGAAATACCCCTCGTACTTGGGCGAGGTGTCCGAGGCATCGGTCCGGTTCAAGCCCCTCAGGCGCGAAAATCAGCGCTAGATTGCGACATCCCATTCCCTCATGTAGTAATACATCCAATGCTAAGTCATCCAAATCATGGTCCGTTTCAAGCCCATCCAAAATTGAAATCCCATACCGGTTACCACGGAATAGGCACTTCTGAGATGGTAGCCCCCTGATCGTTGCAAGAGAACTGATTTGGGCAATCGCTGCATCACTGCCGGTCGCTATAACCGCCTCCACCTGTTTCCAGACTGCTCCGCGATCAACAAAGCTCACATCCAGGTCTACTCCCTGATCACGGATCGTCTGAACGAACACTGGTAAGAGATAGGGAGATTTGCTGGACAATACACCCACATATGAATGGCCACAAAGGAGAACCGCGAGGAGGTCCTGCAATCCAGCGAATGGCACATTCCCGGCATTGATCACCCCAACCTGATGAACTTGTTTTGGCCTTCTTCCCCCAATCCAGTTTGTTAAAGCGGATTCCGTCAGCTCGCTCATTTGCTGATCAATCGCAAACTCTAAGGCCTCCTCCGTAAATGAGTTGGATGCCGTCAATGTCGCCTGTACAGCCTCTCTTCTGTATGGCTGACTGGGATCAGACCATACGTGGGCGGCCTTGGATAACGCAGCAACCAGCGTATTCATGTACTCGCCAATAAGACTCTGTCTAATGAGCCTCATGTAACACCCCGAGTCCGGCGATTGTTGAGACTACCCTCCCTTAATCCGAAATATCATCACCTCCATCTTACAATCTTACAATGCTGTAAGTAACACCATAACTTCCTGAATAACGGAGGCGACGAAAGTCGTGCACCTAATTGCCCTGACAAAAACATATCAGGGATCGCTTGATCGATAATAACACTTTGGATAAGATTTTTTGATCGCCGACCTACTTACCGAAGATGGAACACCCTTTATCTGTCCACTCAATGTCAACCAACCTGCTGCTCACTTCAAACAATTCCTTGAATTTTTACATACTCTCCAATAAAAAATTACACCCCCTGAGTGCACTTCCTGGAAAACGTCCCAGAACTTCAAACCCCTCTCCATGGCTCACTCCCAGATCTTCCGTAAGAATACTGGAAACCGTGTGGATGTTTGCCAAATCGGTGATCGCGAGAAGCCCGGGCTGCCCATCAGATAGAATCTGTTTTGGATTATATGGATCAACGACCTGAACCCGCATCCATGGTGGAGGCATGTACACGGGCCCGCTTTGCGTATAGGCCTGACTCAGGAGCTCACACATCCCATACTCACTCCAGACCTGATCTTCTTGAATACCGAATCCCTCCGCCAGACGCGTATGCAGTTCTCTCCGGGTAATCTCGCATTGATGGGTCTTCATCCCACCGGTTTCCACAATCCGCGCACTTTGAGGCAACTGCCAAGGCCCCACCTCAATCAAACCCAAAAGGCCAAATGCCGCACCAAAAAGCACTAACGAAGAGGTGGAATCTGGATCATCGGGAAGCTCGCTATCTAAAAAGAACTGGCTCCTCTCATCCCCATACCGCTGAATGAGAATTTTCAGCATGCAAACGAGAGAGGATTCAGTAGAATACCCCGGCAAATGAGCCCAAATCGTGTATGGCCCCTTCCCAAACACGGCCTCGAAAGCTGCACACACAGAAGCCTCGTACACGGCCAGCCGGCGCACGAAATGTCGGCTTCGGAGTCCGCTCCCCGTCGCGCTACTGATAAATACACGCTCCGCTTCTGAAACTGGAAATGTCGCAATTTCGACATGCTTGAATGCCGACACCGGCAGATGCTTCTCTCCAAAGCGTCGATAGACCTCACAATGTGTCCTCTGGTAGGTCTCCAGCACCTGCTCTATCTCAGCAAAAGCATGCTCTTCACGACTCAGCCCCGTGAACTGGGCTTCTATTTCCGCAATTGTCACGGTAGTTTGATCCGGCAACCGAATGATTGCGTTGATGAGACGCTCACAGATTGCCCATTGGAGAGTTGTTCAATGGCATCTTGAAACCAGGCATCCTGTACTTCCTGTGCATCGGCAGGCGAATCATCAATCCCACCTGTATAGACGAGTGCTTTTTCGCGATCAAAAACAAAAACATGCGGAGTCCTCTCCGCACCCAAAGTCTGAGCTAAACGCCCCCCCGGATCACGAACATATGCCACATCGTACTGCTTTCCAGTCTCAGCCTCTTTCGGGAAAACCGTGGCATCATTGCTATTCACTAAAATTACCGGAATACTTGCCGTGTTTAGGGCCTCAACGCGGGATTCATACTGATCCGTCCAGTTACAGTCATTGCTCCAAAACACAAAAGCAGCACCCTGGTCTCCAAAAAGCGTGTGTGTTGAAGTGTCGCCGCCGCGCATATTTTGAAGTCCTATATCCGGCACTATACCACCAACTGATACCTGTGCTGCAACCACACTAGGCAGTAGACATACAGTGAGGAGAATTAGTCGGTACATGATTCTATCGTTGTGGTTCATTGTCTATTTAAGCAGATATCATGCCAAATCATTCGTTGACCGAATTCGCTTTGCCATAGAACGATTCAGGATCAGCAATATCGTGATCACGGCTCCCCATTGCAGAATGCACGTCATCAGACTAAACGGATCCGTTGGATTATACCAGGTATCTGGAGCATAAACCGTTACGGACAACCATAACCACCAGCCTAATAACACGCACGCCAAGAGTGGTACAGCATAGTTCAGCAGAATATCCCATGGCCTACCGGCATTCCAATCTCCCGCTATGTTATCAATTTCTTTCTCACGGAATGATCGGACTCCCTGTCGGATCACTAGGATAGCCATGAAAGCTCCCGAAATGATGAGTGCTAATCCCCAGACAAAATCCTGATTTTCAAAAAAGCCAAGATTGATTGCAGATGGAATCCCTAAGACCAGAGATACAATGGAGACTCCGACAATTGCATGCGACCGGTTAACACCAAAATCCGTTACGGAGCGCACAACCATTTCGATCATGGAAATCAATGAACTAATTGCTGCACAAGACAGGCCTAGGAAAAACAGAACTGCCAGAATGCTTCCAGCTGGCATTTTTGCAAACAACTGCGGCATCCAGATGAAGGTAAGCCCAGTGGCAGCAGGGCCACTGGTACGCATGACTTCAAGTACCTCTGGACGGGACATCTCCTGTCCGAGAATTGCAAACACAGTCCCAAACACGATGATTGCAGCAAAGATAGAAACTGTATTGTTTCCGACACCGGTGATAAATGCATTCTGAACAGCCCCATGCCTGCTCTGCATGTAGGCCCCATAAGTGAGTACCAACCCCCACCCCGCCCCTGTATCCCAAGCATTCTGCGTCAGGGCTTCAAGCCATACCTTGGGTTGCATCAGTGTAGACCAGTCCGGGGTAAACAAAAATTGGATACCTTCCCCCGCACCATTTAGAAAGAAGGTTCTCACCAGTGCAATCAATACAATCACCAAGAGTGTTGGGACCAGGATTTTATTCACACGCTCAATTCGTCCAACACCTTTCCATACTGCCCAAGCTCCCACTCCAATTACAAGCACATGAAAAAGTATCGGAAAATAACTGTTCTGGAAGCCATCCCAGGCGCCCTGTGCAGCCTCATACGTGAGATCCGGCCCGAGGAAAACCATTCGCCCGAGATAATAGACGCACCACCCGGCTACGACTGTGTAATAGAATAAAATGGCTGCCGCAACAAAAACACAGAAGGCACCCATCCAACTAAAACGATCACCCGCAAGCTTGGTGAACGTCCCAACCACTCCCAGTCGCCCTTTTCGTCCCAGTGCATACTCTGCAATGATGAGGGGGACGCTCCATATGAACAGGAAAACGAGCCACGCTACAAGAAATGCCCCTGCACCGTCATCTCCACTGTTGGTAGCCGCGATTCGGGGGAATCTCCAAATATTTCCCGTCCCAACCGCCATACCTAGAACGGTTAAAAGCATCCCCCAACGGGATGTAAAGCGTTGTGTGCTATTGTCCATAGTTTGTGTCAATCAATTTATCCTGCAGTTCGGCGAATGATGGTCTCGGAAGATCCAGCAAAATACTAAAAATCATGACAGTCACTAAAGAATCAGCGGATCAGTGTGTGAGTGATCAATGGGAACTGGGACCAATCTTTAACAGCCTGAGCGGCTAGGATAAATCTTCAACGAAAGTCCTTGCACACGTTATCCACCCTGTACACTGATTTAATTGGGCTCTGGTACGATAATCCGCCTGAGAAGATAAGTTCTGGAGAATTCAAGGAGAGCAATGTACTTGAAGTTTGGACCCAGTAATAAAATATAGAAGACACTGCCCAAGCAAGATGCAAAATCCTTTTGGATGCTCGGATAGCATCTTTATGGGATGGATCTACCTTTTCAGGGAATATTTCTGACGATTAGCCGGAGTAACCCGAACAGTTTGATGATGCTGGAACTGACAATCTGCCGAAGCACTTTCTGACAATCTGCCGAAGCATTTTCTGACAATCTGCCGAAGCATTTTCTAATAATCTGCCTATCAATGGATAAACAAGAGATCGTTCCCCGACAGTTAAGATTCCTCCTCACCGAATCAATTGGGGATTCGCCAGTGACTCTGATTCACGGGCCGCGTCAGTGCGGAAAAACGACCTTGGCGAAAAATGTGGGTGTGCCGCTTGGTTATTCCTACTTTACCTTTGACAACACGGATACTAGAATGGCTGCTCAGAACGATCCAATGGGATTTATCGGGGATTGTCCAGAGCAAGCCATACTTGATGAAGCTCAACGTGTACCGGAATTATTCCGCATTCTAAAGCTTTCCGTAGACCGCCACAGAAAACCCGGGCGGTTCATATTAACAGGTTCAACAAATGCACTCCTTGCACCGGAATTGACTGATGCACTTGTCGGTCGTATAGAAATCATGCGCCTTCATCCCCTGTCGCAACAAGAAATTGAACAGACTCAGTCAGCCTCTTTCTTGAAACGACTATTTGCAGGTGACTTTCAAACATGCCAGAAAAAGCGCCTAGCAAATAATCTTATTGACCGAATCGTTGCCGGTGGTTATCCTGCGGCTCTCGCCCGCCTACCTGGTCGCAGACGTTCTTCTTGGTACCGCAATTATGTCACCAACATCATTCAGAAAGATGTCCTAGATCTGGCTAAAATTCGTTCTCTTGAAACCATTCCCAAGTTGCTCACCGCCGCCGCCAATTTGTCTGGACAACTCTTCAATGTGTCGACACTGGCATCAAAGCTACAAATGAATCGCAACACAATTCGAGATTACTCAACATTATTGGAATACCAATTTCTGATTGAACGCCTTCCGCCATGGCACAGCAATCGGATGAAAAGGCCGATCAAGACGCCCAAAATTCATGTTGGAGATACTGGGTTGGCGTGTGCGCTGTTGAGAGTAGATGCCAATTTCCTATTGAAGAACCGCGACCTGCTTGGACAACTTGTCGAATCGTTTGTCTTTCAGGAATTGAAGCGACAGGCCAGTTCGTCAGGCGAACCCTACATATTCCACCATTTTCGTGACCGAGATGGAGTTGAGGTGGACATGGTCATTGAGCGCGGTGCTTTTGAATTGGCCGGTATCGAAGTCAAAGCTGCCTCCACAGTATTCAATTCTGATTTCAAAGGACTACGCAAAATCAAGGCCGCCTACCCCGACAAATTCACGTTCGGTGCAGTTCTGTACGATGGAGAAATTTGTGCGAGTTTCGGGGATGGAATGTACGTCGTCCCAATTCGTATGCTCTGGGAAAGCGACTCAGCCCAATGAGACGCCCAGACCTAAAAGATCCAGAGAATAATCAAGTATAGGGAAATAGCTGGTGATGCATAGGGTGGTTCAGGTTTCTGCATTAAACATCTCGGAGGCATCGCAAGTAGGTCATACCTACCAAAAATCTCAAGGACACGCTGATATTCGTTGATCGTGGACAGTAAATCGCATCCGTCCAGAATGAGCCACTCTACCTCGTTACGCACACTTCCCACTGTGAAGCTTTCAGGTGTTATCTGTAAAAAAGAACGTGTCTCCAGACATTATGGCTTTGGATCCCGGTAACTGGGTTCACTGCTCCTCTAGCGTAAGAATGGATGAAACAGATTCTAAGTCATCGGATTTCCGAGGCTTATGTAGCGGATAGTGGTTGTAATCCAAATAATCCTGTATCTGAAGGTCATAGTACCGGCTGAGCGGATTGCCGCTCTGCCCTCCAGCATATATCCCAATCCCCTCTGGGGGATTCGAACTAAAATCTACGACTACGCGCCAACTTGCACTATGCGTGACTTCCAGTCCATCCCCTGGACCTAATGTTTCGTCATAACCTGGATAAGCGTACGGTCCGCGCCAGAGCATATCCAGTGCTGGTGTTTGTGTCAGATGTCGAAAAATTATGTGATGATGTGAGGTCCATCTCCAATCATCTCCATACTGACTCAGCAGTGCACTTGACACTTCCTCCAATGCCGCAGCCATAAGTGCTTCTGCATCCTCAATTGTTGGAGTCTCCTGAATATCAAGCCACTTAGATCCACGATTCAATAGTGCTAACAGGACGGTTTCGCTTGGCACTGGAAGATCCACAAACACGGGCTCGTCCCATGTGAGACGTTTCAAAGCAATCAAATACTCATGTAGGGCGAGTGGTCCGGTCGTTTCGCCTTCTGCGAAGCCATCCCACTCAGTCAATGCACTGCGGACTGCTTCGGCCTGAGGCGAGAGTGAGTGCACGGAATTAAGCAGCGGCACAAATGCATTATACTGACCGACATAAAAATCTGCCTGATAATTTTTAATGTCTTCAATGCTGTGCTGCTTTTTGCCAGAAAGCAGTGTATCAATGCGTAACGAACGGTATGCAGCCTGCCAATCATGATTCAGGTAGTAGGGATAATCTGCCGTCGTCGGCTGCTGATTGGTTGATGTAAGATACCCACGGGTGGGATTCACGGCGCTGGGCATCTCCTCAAAGGGAATGTTACCAACCCATTCTGTGGTGCTGGTGCTTCCATCCAGAAACCCGATCCCATGACCGGAGCCGCGAAGCGGCGCAATGCCAGCCACCCGGATCCCAATCGTCCCCTCGGTATCTGCATAGAGTATGTTCTGGGCCGGTGAATGCCAATTATGTAATGCACTATCCAATTGAGCTGCATCTTCAGCTCGGTTCATCTCCCAGAGGGTAGTCATCATATAATTTTTTTCGTGTGCCACCCACTTGATGGCAACTGCAGCACTTGAATCCCTCACGACCGGCCCTAGATGAGATAATACTAAAGTATCAATGATGGCCTGTTCACCTTTCACATGAATTGTATCCGGGAGCATTTGCAAAGGCACCCAGCCTCCATCAAATTCATAACTGCGTTCATCTTCGCTTAGCCGGAGTAAATAATGATCAATTCCATCTAGTCCTGAATTCGTATAAGTCCAGGAAACATGATCATTGAATGCTTCAATGAGTAGTGGCGTACCTGGAGAGAGTACGCCGTATGTATTCATGGAAGGGGTGACCAAGTGCGCCTCATACCAGATAGACGGCAGCGTCAGGGCTAGATGTATATCTCCAGCCAGTATCGGTGAACCCGTAGCAGACCGATCTCCCATCACTGCCCAATTGTTTGATCCCTTAGAAGGTCGGTACCCCTCAATTCCATGATCTCTTAATGTCTTCTGCATACGCTTTAACAGTGCCAACGCATCTGACGAGACCATTGAAGCATTCCCTAGCTCAGAGAGAGATTTCTTTGAAGCTGTCGCCTCTGAGGGAATGATTGGCTTGTAACGTGTGGCGTGACGCGGATATAGCTCAGCATAGTCTTCAGGACTCATACGAGCCTGCGCCAGACCGTAGGCCATTTCATCTGATCCAAATGACAAGTCAAAATTGAAGTACTGCATCAGGAGGATTGAATTCAGTGGCGTATGCTTCTCGGGAGCGTACCCAAATAATTTGAATTCGAATGGCCACTCTGTGTCAGAAAGACTATTGATGTAGGCATTGACCCCCTCAGAAAACCATGTCATCAAGTCATAGTCAAGGCTTTTCTCCCGAGCATGTGCTTGGGTGATTTGCTTCGCTGCCCAATTCATTCCAGTTGCCCGTAAGTATTTATCCGCCTCTACTGAGCTTGGACCGAAAACTTCTGACATTCGGCCTGCTGCAACACGACTGATAAAATCCATCTGAAAGAGTCGATCCTGTGCAGTAACATATCCCAGAGCAACAATGGCATCTCTATCGCTGGTGGCAAAAATATGAGGAACCCCACGCTCATCCCGCTCAATCGTCACGCTAGCAGTCAATGCAGATACAGTTTCTACTTCCCTTGAATCATGCTCGGCTATACGCGCATTATGATAGAGCCCACGTACGGGATCAATCAGATTTCCCAGCGGTGCGATCCCACCCGGACCATAATGCAATCCCCAAAGCAAGCCGGCGGCTGTGACCAAGTGCAACGCAAATCTGAACATCACCCCACCTCATCCTCTACTTTTGCAGGGGGTAACACATGTCTAACCAACTCATCTACAACGGCCGCGTAGTCTTTGGCACCACGAGAATTCAGGCTCCTCTCAAATACAGTGGTCCCATCCCTGCATACCGCAGCAAGTGAGGCACATGTACGAATGACCGTATCCATCACCAGGCTCTCGTATGTCTTGCGCATATACTGGCTGTACTGATGATGCGTTTTCTTACGCCTGTCCACATTTGTCAGAAGAAACATCGCCGTCTTTAGACCAGGATTCCATTTTTTCCGTACTTCTTTTGCAGTACTCCAAGTCTGCTCAGCTCCGTATACAGATTGCACTTCAGGGACTACGGGGATCATCAATGTGTCCGCAGCAATCATGGCATTTAGTGCATACACTGAAACTGCAGCTGCCGTATCTATGATGATCGTATCATAGATACTCTGATCCCGGAGTGCCTCCTTGACCCAGAACATATCCGTGGCACTGGTTAGTTTACTTGAAAAATGGTTCATTCCTCCAGTGCACGGAAGTAGATCAAATGGAGGTAGTTGCATTACTTCCAAATCAGACAAGCTGCTATCAAGATGAAACAAATCCAGTGATGTACTGGCAGTATCGGACGGCCATATATCCATCATGCGCGTCAGAAAAGCCTGTGGGTCCAGATCTACGATCATAGTCTTGTATCCCATCAAGTGTAACGCGGCTGCAATATGTATAGATGTTGTAGTTTTTCCGGTGCCACCTTTATGATTACAAACCGTAATGATCGACATTGTATTATGGAAATTATATACCTGTGTACCCAAGGCACTCAAGTTCTTTTTGCTCTGTCAACGCCCGTTGCCTGGTTGCAGGCTTGCGCTCCACAACAACAGGTCTTACATAGGCTCTGGAGCCATTCGACTCTCGCCAGAACGCCATCCCCGACGCCCATATATTCAATGCAGCATTTGCATCTGCATTGATAAGGTATTCACACATCAGGCATCGAAACACAGACTGCGATCCCCGATTCCCTGCATCTACATATCCACACTGACTGCATGTCTGGAATGTATAGGCGGGGTTTACCTTCTGCACCACGCCACGCTCGGCAAGATAGGATTCGAGCTGTCCCCATCCTGTTGATAAGATGGCTCGGTTCAACCCTGCTTTCTGCTTCACCTTTTTGCCCGGCTTCACTACCGTCCCCTTTGCACTTGCCGTCATGCCTTTGATTTTCAGGTCTTCCAGAAAGACAAGGGATGAAGAGTTGGTGATTGCCAAAGCAATGTGTCGCAGATCATTCTTGCGAAGGTTGGCGATTTTTCGCTGATGTCGTGTAATGGTCTTCTTTGTTTTCCTCCAAGAATTACTTTCCTTCTGTTTCTTCGCCAGTCGCGTTTGCAGCTTCCGAATCCGCTGTTCTATCCGCTCTACATCCATCAGGTAATGAATCTGTCCGGTACTGTCTGTAATCTGTCCACAGTTACGGTCAACGCCAATGCCTTGGCTGTCAACATTATATTCAACAGCATCCACTTTATAGGTAACCGTGAGATACCAGCTGCCATGCTCTTCAAAGATTCGCGCTGATTTGGAAACGGGATTGGAATAGCGTCCGGTGCGATGATGCCCGATCATCTTCGCATACAACCCCCGTTTCAACCGGAAATAGCCATTCTCGATGAACTGCGGTCCACCCGATACATCCACCGCAAAGCTCTTCGTTGCCTTGCCCTTCTTTTTGAATCGGAGGAAGCTACGCTGTCTCTTGAAAAACTGCTTGTAAGCATCCGATAGATCCTTCAATCCTGTTCGCGTGCATCTTACGGGATACTCGGAGAGCCAGGGGGCTACAGCGTCCTTGTGTTCTTTACACCACTTGTGAAGATCAAACTGCGTGGTCTTTGCCTTGCCGGTGTCTACATAATCGTTCTTGGCTTTTGCCAGTGCAGCATTCCAGAGATATCGATTTGCTCCCGCCAATCCATTCAGGAAACCGTATATCTTCGTGGTACCCCACAAACGAAAGTGGATGTTCACATAGGAACGATTTCCTGATTCTTTCTTTGAATTCCTCACGGGCATGTCATCACGGAAGAGGATGTTATGGTAGCAATAGGATGGGATGGCATTCCGTCCTATGATATCCATATACCTAATAAATCATGCAAAGTTCCTTGTCATGGGTACACAGGTATGTAATTCCCAATGTGGTTTCGCGCATGTGAAAAAGCTCAGACCGGAGACTTAAGTTCATTTCATGCAAATCCATACTGATTTTATACTTGCCTCCCAGTCTCCACGAAGACGAAAGCTTCTTCGGCAGATAGGAATCTCCTTTATTCATATCTCCCCCAACGTGGACGAAACCGTCACGGAAAATCTCACGCCCGAAGAACTGGTCGAACATCTGGCACTCAAAAAGGCTGCTTCGGTTGCAAAAAGAAAGCCCAATGCATTGATTCTTGGTGCTGACACCCTTGTGGTTTCTCGTGGATTGATTCTCGGAAAACCACAAGGGGCTTTCGAGGCTGCAGACATGCTTCGTCAATTGAGCGGTTCCAAACACATAGTGCATACTGGAATGGCGTTAGTTCATAATCAATCTAAGCGAATTGTGTCTATTGTGGAATCTACTGAGGTCACTTTTGGTCGGCTGACTGAAACAGAGATCTCCAATTATGTCAAAACTGGTGCGCCTCTTGATAAAGCCGGTGCCTATGGCATTCAAGATGATCTGGGAGCTTTATTTATTGAACAGATTCATGGAGACTACTATAATGTGGTCGGCCTGCCACTTCGAAGATTGTACACATTGCTCAGAAAACATTTCAGCGACCTAATCACGTTTTGACTTTTTCGCTTCGATATACCACCTCGGAAAAGTCAACGATCCCCCCTACTGGAGGATTCCGTTTACGGACACAAACGTCAACATACTCAATCTGGGTGGACAGTTCAGTAATCTGGTTGGCGATTAGATAGGCAATCCGTTCAATCAATTCAATTTTTTCATCTTGCATTACACGTTCTGCGATACGATAAATCGTTTCGTAGCACAAAGTCCCATCAAGGTCATCCTCTTGCGCAGCTACTTCAAAATCAAACTTCACTTCTACGTCTACCTCGTACCTCCCCCCCGTCTGCCGCTCTTCAGGGGTTACCCCGTGGTGGGCAAAAAAAACTGCATTGACAAGCCTAATTTTATGCATTCGGCTTCATCCCAAATAGTCCAATCGTGCTTGTGGGTGAAGAGTTCAATATACTTCTAGTCATTGCATTCGAGAATCTGATTCTACATTATTGCATGATTCCCGAAACCATGTTGTCGCTTCTGGAAGCATGTTCACGAATAACAAGGTCAGAGCAGTCACATGCATTAAACACGCCCATGTAGAACGGGCCATTCTGTTATCCCCCGAAACAATTTAGACCGCTCCTGAATGGCAGCATTTGTCAGGTTCGCCAATTCATAGGGCCCCATGGTTTCCACGCAGAACGAGGCTACTGTGGAGCCATAAACAACTGCCCGCTTGAGCGCATCCAGCCCAATAAATGACTCGTTTGCCAGGCTGCCGCCAAACGCTCCCAAAAATGCATCTCCTGCACCTGTCGGATCCCGAACTTCTTTCAGGGGAAAACTTGGTACAATGAAAACTTGCTCCTCAATAAACAGAATTGCTCCATGCTCACCTTTTTTGATGATCAGTATTTTAGGACCCAATGCTAAAACCTGACGACCAGCGGCATACAGATTGTCTTCGCCGGTCATCTGGCGAGCTTCCTCATCGTTGATCAACAGACAATCTATCCGTAAAAGAACATCATTCAGCTCTTCCCGCGTGTTGCGAATCCAGTAATTCATTGTATCACACGCCACGAATCCTTTGCCACTCATTTGATTTAAAGTATCACTTTGGATTTTAGGAGTTAAATTCCCAAGGCACAGAACGTTACTGTCTACATAAGCATCCGGGACTCGTGGATTAAATTCGGCCAAAGCATTCAGATGAGTAAACGTAGTGTCTCTGATATTCATATTCGCCCTGTAGCGCCCTCCCCAGGCAAATGTGTCCTGATCCTCCAGGGTTTGCAAACCCGTCAGATCCAAATTACTTGATTGCAGTAGCTGTCTATATTCCTCAGGGAAGTCTCCGCCAACCACAGCAACGATTCCCACAGGATTAGCCAATGGCCTGGCCGCAAACGCAATATAGGTGCTACTACCACCAAGGATACGTTCAGCCTTTTCCCAAGGGGTTTCAATATCGTCCAAGGCTAACGTCCCTACCACAAGTATACTCATCCAGAAAAAATCAATCTATTTGAAGATGCGACGATCTACAAATCGCATTCAGAAATAAAATTAGAAGGTTGAACTAAGATAGATTCGAAAGCTTTGGCTAAATTACGGCATTCAAGGCTAATGCAAATCATCTCGCTTTTGTTGTGAACAGTAAATCAGTCCTCAGAGAAGTCACGGTAGTCATACGCGAGACCCTTTTGCAGAATGATCAATTGACGATTTCTGGTTTGGGGACTCTGAAAGTTGAATCTGTTGCCAGTGAGCATAAGCGGGTAAATGAGCAGAAATTCATCCTTCATCCCCCAAGAAAGCGGGTAGTGCTTGAAGGAGATCCTTCTCTGACCACAGATGAATCGCTAATTTCTGAATTAGCGTCAAATCTGGGAGCATCCCATGAAGAGGCTGCTGCGGTCATTGACCTTCTGGTCAGGGAGATCCTGCCCCAGATGCCGGTCCATATCCCTGAAATAGGCATCCTCAAACAATCTGACGGGAAACTTGAATTCTCATCTGATCCTGAACTGGAAGCATTCCTTGCGGGGACTCACGCAAACCTAGATTCCCTGGAGATTAGGAAAGAGATGCCACCCCAACCCGTCAAGCACCGCCGGAAATTCAACTGGAGAATCGCAGTCCCCATCATTGTAGTCGGCGCTGTGATCGGCGGCTACTTTGTGATCCAAAATAATTTTCCGCCCTCTCAGCAAGCCTTGAATGAGGCAGAATTCCCTGCCATCCTACCCGTCGCTCCCGATTCGATCTCCGCTGACTCGGCAGCCAATATCGCTTCGATTGAACGTTTAGATGCCGTTGATCAATCTGCTATAGATGCATTCCGTGTTCGACCGGAACCGAACCCAGAACAACCCTCGATCACTCTGGATGACGCTACAGATCCGCCCACAGTTGAAACTCCGTCTCCTGCGGCAGACCCCGAAACTCCATTGCTGGACCGGGAAACGGGGGGATACACCCTCATTATTGGCTCATTCGACACCCCGGAGCAGGCATCCATCCTAATTGATGAATATCGTGACCTCTATCCCACGATTCCCATCGGTACGCTTAGGAACCACGATAATACACTCTATCGCGTGGCAATCGGCCAAGTCCCCACAATTTCTGAAGCATTGGCCCTAAAGGATCGCCTGACTGATCTTCCGGCACAGGCATGGGTACTTAACATCTTGAACACCGACCTTTAATCCCCTACATTTATGGTGGCGGCGGTAGATTATTTTGACCGAGCTATTGAGCGGTTACACCGCCTTCGAGAAACGCAGTTGGAAGAACTTGAGCGTGCTGCAGAATTGTGCTCAGAACGGATTGTAAAAGGCGGTCTTATCTTTTGCTTTGGATCGGGACATTCACGCATGATGTGCGAAGAAATGACGCCTCGGCAAGGTGGGTTTGTTGGTTTTTATGCACTCGTGGAGCAGGCACTTTCAAACCACTCTGCAATCATCGGACCTAATGGATTGCGTGGGCCACTTCACCTCGAAAAGGTCAGCGGGTACGCTGAAGAGATTTTGCGAAGTTTTCGATTTGGCCCTGATGATGCATTCATTATTATCTCGACCAGTGGGGTCCGGCCACTTATCGTGGAAATGGCCCTCGGAGTAAAAAAGCGAGGACTGCCTGTGATTGGAGTTGTCTCGACAGAGCACTCTAAAGCGACGAGTGCATCGCATTCGTCAGGTAAGAAACTGATTGATATCGCTGACGTAGTTCTTGATAATCAATGTCCACCTGGTGACTGCATTAGTGAGCTTGATGGACTCAAATGGCGCACCGGCCCTGTCTCGACGGTTACGGGGGGGATGTTGATGAATATGTTACGGGTTGCGGTCGCAGAAAAGTTGTTGCAGCGCGGACATACACCAGTCCTTCTACCCAGCCATCAATTTATTGGGGATACTACGGCGGAAGAACAACTTGAACAGTTCTACGAAGCCTATAGAAAAAGCCTTGCCCACCTGTTTGTAGATGAATGAGTATGTAATCGGTGTTGATGTCGGTGGTACTCGTATAAAAACGGGTGCCGTTCTTTCAGATGGTACGCTTCTGGAAACGCGAATTCGATCATCTGGCTTTGCACTGTCAGCAGAAGCACTGGAAGTTGCAATGATAGAGGAGATTTCCTGTATTCAGACTAATCTGGGAGGTGCTCCCATAGGAATAGGGCTGGGATTTCCAGGTGCGGTGGATCCTACACAAGGTGTTGTACTGCTGCCAGGCAAGCTCCGCTTGGAGGGGTATCCGATTGTACCCAATCTCTCTCGCAACTTGAACCTACCTGTGATTGCGGAGAATGATGGCCGTCTGTCTATCATAGCTGAGGCCCACTACGGAAAAGCCCGCGGGTATCGCTGGGCAGTTTCCATCACACTGGGCACCGGTGTTGGCTCAGGCGTTATGCTGGATGGGAAAATCCTTCGGGATCCGCATCTTCAGTTTGGGACCCAAGCAAGCCACATAGTTCAGCAATCTGGTAGCGACCGATTGTGCATTACACGCGCCCGTGGAACTGCAAATATCCTTTGCTCAGCTTTAGCACTGGGTATTATTGCCCGGGATGGTTTAGCCAGGGGGCTGCCATCCGTCTTGAATGAACGTTATTTTGATGACCCTGCAAATATAGATTTTGAGGCAGTGATCGAGGGAGTTGCACAGGATGACGCGTTGTGCATAGATGCATTCAGCACCTGGAAAACCGAATTATCCTGGTTTCTCGTCAGCATTGTCCACATGTATGCACCAGAAATCATTATCCTGAGCGGGGGCGCGGCTCCTGCAGCCCCCTACTTCATAGACGAGATTCACACACATGTAAATAATCATACGTTCCGTTATCCCCCTGAAGAGGAGATAAAAATCGAACTGTCTGACATTGCCATATTCAATGCCGTCTTGGGAGCAGGTGCATTAGTATGGGAGCAGGCAAATTCAGGGATGGACTAACGATTTTTTTACTCCTTCCTGCCACTCCAAAAGCTGTTTTGCCTTGGATTCATCTAAATTTCCCCAAGGCTCTGAGCAGTCTCTCAACTCGTAACTGAAGATCTGATCTGCAGTCACATAACGCTGCTGCTTAGATTCTAACTGTCGCTTACGGCAATACGCATTCCAACGCTTTTTGCCAGGATCATCCAGGGATTCCGGGTAATTACGTGCCAAGTATCTGAAAATCAACGGCTCAACCCGAGGATCTTTTGACTGAATGCTACGCCAATCAAAATCAGCTCCCTCCCGTAACGCCTGATCCATCAAATTTCGATCCCGATTCGAAATAAATCCTTCATAAATGGCCTCTTCTGGATCTGTCTGACGAAACGAATAGCGGTGTTCTGACTCGGCTTTCCTGTGCCTAATATATTCGGAAAATGGGTTTTCGGATTCTCGGGCAATAAACTCCTGGATCCTGTCATGGCGATTCTGGACCTCGGCCTCATTCAGCTGCATTCTATCCAGGATATCCTTGAGAGGTAATTCAGTGAGCTTGTCTATGTATCCCCACCTGCACACAAATGGAGATTGATTGCATTTGAATGACAAAACTGTACGCCATGCCATAGATTTGTCCTCCAAAGTCCACTGCTGATAAGGTTTCAACAAGGGGGTTGGCTCATAAAACAGATCAAAGGCAAAGTCTTCATTCTCATTCCGTCCACGAACCCCCAAATTGCTCAAAAACGTTGAGCAATTTCGCTCCGTGCGAATCTTTCCGACCACATAAAGGATCGGTTGATCGCGTTCCCTTAGTTTCTTCACATTCTCTTTCATACGCAACTGAAGCGCATAATCCCATAATTCTGGTGCGCTCTCTCGGACTAATTTTGCTATCTCCAACATATAGATAGAGTCTCTCAGAGCATCATGTGCCCTCCTCTGTTGCAGGTCTTCTTCCAGGTTTGCTTCTGCCAACTTCTCCAACTGAAACGAGGGCCGCCCATTTTCCTTTTTCGGCCAATTCTTCAGGGCATCCGGCCGAAGAAGAAATGCGGCCCGCATCAACTCCAATGTGTCCCAGCAAGTATTCCCATTTTTCCATGCCCATTCATACGGATCGCGCAAGTTGCGATAGAACAGTACTCTGGTGAATTCATGATCAAAGCTCATCCCATTGTAGGCCACGCTGCATGTGCCTTCCCGACTTAACTCAGCGTGGATGCGTTCGGCAAATTCAGACTCTGGCACCCCACCCTCCTTTGCTTCTTCGGGCATAATTCCATGAACATTCACTGCGCCAGGGCCAATCGGACAATCCAACCCAGGCCTGCATTTCAACTCTATTGGCTTACCTAATTGCTCCAGGTCTTCGTCCGTGCGTACACCACCAAACTGTACAATACGATCACGGTGCGGGCTCTTGCCCCAGGTTTCGTAGTCATACCAGAAAAATGTCATTGACTTTGTTCCTATCAGCTAAGACAACCAACCCGAATCAGCGCAGCTCTCATCCAACTCCCATGGTTAATCTTCATACTGCCGTAGTCCGTGTTGCAAAAAACCTTCAAACTTTTCGGAAGAAATAACCCCACTCAACTGAATCAGCGGCTGGTCTACCGCGCTCCCATCCATGATTGCATAGGTAGGGAGTGCACGAGTTCCCGTCAATTTTTCCTGAAACTCCTGAAATTGACGACCATCAGGACCATCCGTATATAGTCGACTCAGCACAAAATGATCAGCCAATAATCGACTGACCTCTCCGCGTTCGAATACATTGACCTCCATCTCTCTGCAATTCGTACAGGTGTATCCTGAAAAATCAATAAAGAGCGGCTGATCAAGAAGTACTGCCTCAGAAAATGCCTCCGGCAAATCATCCGTAATCCATTTCTGCTCATGCTGAAGTCCAGCATCAAACAGGCTCATTGCATCAGGTCCACGTGGCGGTAAATATGCATCCAATCTTCCAAGCCGCCCACCAAAGAGCCCGGGAAGTAAATAAACTGCAAGTCCAAAGAACAATACCCCAAATAAGAGCCTCCCAGCACCGATACGCATGGCAGGGGCCTCTTCCAAGAATCGTAAGTGACCAATCAGATAAAACCCCGCAAGAAAAGCTAGTACGATCCATAATGCGATGGCTAATGGCCGATCAATCAGGCCGAGCCCCCAGACTAGATCTGCATTGGAAAAAAACTTGACCGCTGCTGCAATCTCCAGGAAACCAAAAACAATGGCGACCTCACGCATCCAACCTCCACTGCCAGGAAGTGCCTTGAGCGCCCGAGGAAAACACGCAAATGCCACAAACGGGAGTGCGAACGTTAGACTGAAGGTTACCATCCCCAGAATACCATAAAACCAAGCCCCCGAGGCAATACTCGGAAGTAACAATCCAACAAAGGGAACCGTGCAGGTGAAGGATACAAGCGTAAGTGCCAGACCCATAAAGAGTATACCAATGTAATCCTGACGCTCAGATCCTTTTCGGTCAAACCAAGTTGCAATAGAAGAGGGAAGACGAAGGTTGAATACACCAAGCAATGATAATCCAAAAACAAGAAAAGCCGTCGCAATTACAAGGTTTACCCAAGGATTTGCAGCAACAATCTGTGTGCCCGCGCTGCCCACAAGGGCAGAAAGTCCTACGCCAAGGAGCGTGAACGTCGCCACAATCGCAAGACCATACAATAAAGCCATACGTATGGGTGTGCCCTGAGCATGTCGCGTAAAGTATGAGACCGTCAATGGTATCATCGGATAGATACACGGCATCAGGAGCGCCCCAAACCCCGCTCCAATCGCCAAAAATAAAAATCCCAGCAATCCTGACGAAGCATCCGACTCCATATCCGAAATGGGTAGATCTTCCACACGAAGTGGCTTTGATGGATTCGACAACTCAATGGATGCCGAGGAAATCACTGGTGCAGCAGGTAATGGGGTAGATACTTCCGTGAATGAGGACGAAAATAAAGTTGAGTCTGGCGGAAGACAGATCAGGTCGTTGCAGATCACAAATTCAATACTCCCCTCGACAACCCCACCAGAGAAATTCTGCTCGATCGTATAATCCGCCCAGACTACAGCACTCCCCTGAAAATAGGTGACCACTATATCAAAGTTGGGATCAAACCCAGACTGCACATTCAGTTGGCGAAGAGAATCCAATAGAACCAACCCCGTGGGCAGGGAATCAAACCGCACAGCTAACGCTCGACTAGGCTTGGGGGAATCCAACGCGTACATCCGCCATGCCCCGCCTGATGGATCATCTGGAGGTAACGTACCTTCGACGACGATGCGTGCAGACGCGTCATAATATTCCGCCCTGACACCCCATAACGGGGTAGGCTGGGCTACCGTAACACCGATGGGAATCAGTGTCAGAACAAGCGCGATCCCGAATGAACCGGACTGCCTATGCCAGGCTACCCGCCGGAACCACATGCACACTGAGCTGCGCATGCACTTCTGCGTGCAGTTTAATCGTCGCTGTGTATTCACCAAGGACCTTGATGTCCTCATTCATGGTAATGATGCGACGATCAATATTAAAGCCTTGCACTGCTAATCCAAGAGCCACTTGTTGTGATGTGATTGTACCAAAAATTCGGTTTTCCTCACCCACCTTAGCTTCAATGTTGACAACCGCATTCTCCAGTTGATTTTTGATTTCCTCGGCATTATTGCGCTCCTGAGCACGCCGCCTTGCTTGCTGACGCATTTGATCTTCAAATGCTCGAACCGCACCAGGAGTTGCCATCTCTGCAAGCTTCTGTGGGATGAGCCAGTTACGCCCATAACCGTTCTTAACACTTATAACCTCTCCCTCATTACCGAGGTTGGGGACATCAGTTAAGAGAATGACCTTCATCGCAGAATTACTTTTTGAATCTCAATTTTAACGTACCGAATCAGCCACATAAGGCAACAAAGCAAGATGCCGTGCACGCTTGATCGCACGAGCAATTGCCCGCTGTTTTTTAGCGGGTATATCCAGCACCCGCCTAGGGAGCATTTTCCCTTGCTCGTTAATAAAGCGCTTCAAATAGTCGGTATCCTTGTAATCAATGTATCTTTGCGACATCTTTACTGCTCCTCGCTTTCTGCCTTAGCTGCAGTTTCTTTGCTTGACTTATTTGCCTGATAGTGGGCAACCATGCTCTTATCCATTGCCAGAATTAATGACCGCAACACATTATCGTCAATGGTTAGCGCCCGCTCAATACGCGGGATTAACGTACCTAGCCCCTCAAAGTACAGGTTAACATAGTAGCCGTTTCTTTTTTTGTCCACCGGGTACGCGAGTTTTCGTGTTCCCCATTCGTCAACTTCAATGATGGTGCCACCGGCACCCTCAATCATTTCATTTACTCGTGCTACAACCTCTGCGGTTTGCTCATTCGAGAGCACAGAGGTGAGGATGTACGTAAGCTCGTACATCTTGCGATTCATGGCCATAACTTATCCCTACGGAATGACTTGGTTGTAGATTGTCATACCTCCGTGTCTCGCGGAGGCAGGGCAAGAAAGAGCGATTGTACACTCCATGAATACTTGTGTTCCATTCCTACACGTTTGCCATCCGGTCTGCATGATCCGCGGTTTTTAGCGCATTCACGAGTTCATCTAGTTCACCTTCGATAATCTTGCGCAAGGGATAATTCTTATGCTCCCCTTCTAGACGATGATCTGTTACACGATCCTGAGGGTAATTGTAGGTTCGGATTTTCACGGAACGATCTCCTGATCCAACTGCCTCTCTTCGTACTGCATCACGCTCTGCATTAATCTCGCTCTGTTTCTTTTCATACAGACGCGAGCGAAGCACTCGCAGTGCCTTGTCCTTGTTTTTGTGTTGGCTCTTTTCATCTTGGCACGTAACGACGAGGCCTGTGGGGATATGGGTGATCCGGACTGCTGAATCCGTCGTGTTTACACTCTGCCCTCCTGGCCCACTGGACCGGTACACATCAATCTTGAGTTCGTTCGGGGCAATCTCAATCTCAACATCTGTAGCTTCCGGCAAAACCGCGACACTTGCGGCAGAGGTATGCAGCCTTCCACTGGACTCTGTTTGTGGAACCCTTTGAACACGATGAACCCCATTTTCATATCTCAGATTACCAAACACACTACGCCCGGCAACACCGAATACGACCTCTTTGAATCCCCCAACACTTCCTGCAGAGCTATTCATCACGGTAAGCTTCCATCCTTTTCGTGTGACGTAGCGTTCATAAAGACGAAACAGATCGGCGACAAACAACGCAGCTTCGCTGCCACCTGTACCTGCACGGATTTCTATAATCGCGTCCCGGGCATCGGCCGGATCCTTGGGTGCAAGTGCCTGCTTAAGAACGTCTTCCATCTGTGGCAATCTTGCTGTTAATGCTTCCAACTCTTCCCGTGCCAGTGCCACCAATTCCGCATCTTTCTCTGCACGAATCAATGCCTGCATTTCTTCCGATTCCGTGAGCGCAGCTTCATATCGTTCGATTGCATTCACGACTTCGGACAACTCCCGATGCTCCGGTCCCAAGGCCGCCATACGATTGGAATCTGCAGCTGTTGCCGGATCTGCAATGATCTCGTTCAGCACACGAAACCGCTCTTTCACTTCCTGCAATTTTTCCAAATCAATCATTCCATCTGTGGCGATATTCCCGTATACGTACCGGCTACCTGCACAAACTGGCAGAGCATCAGGGACAGTTACTGATGTAAACCACGTCCGACCGCATTTGCCACTTTGCGAACCTGTACAATCAGATCGGCGAACTGGCCAAAATTAAATGCCTGTAACCCATTTGAAGACGCACGGGGAGGGTCATGATGAACATCTACTGCAATCCCATCTGCACCTGCCGCAACGGCCGCACAGGCCAAAGATGTCACGTAATCTCGCATGCCCGTTCCCTGGCATGGATCAACGAAGACAGGTAAATGGCTTTTTACCTTAGCAACGGCTACTGCAGATAAGTCCACGGTATAACGCGTCGCTGATTCAAACGTACGGATCCCGCGCTCACACAAAATCACACCTGTGTTTCCAGACCTCATAATGTATTCGGCCGCCATAAGCCACTCCTGTACCGTAGCTGCAAGACCTCGCTCAAGCAAGATTGGCTTATTTGACTCGCCCAGCACCCGCAATAATTCGAGATTCTGCATGTTGTGCGCCTGCACTAGCAGCATGCTCGCATATTCTGATATGGTCTCCACCTGCCCCGTACTGCTCACTTCCATCACCAGCTTCAACCCACACTCATCTGCTGCCTGACGCATTACTTGGAATCCACCGCTTTCCAATCCCTGATATTCATAGAAAGATGTGCGTGGTTTCAGTATACTTCCCCGAAAGAGTGATGCCCCGGAGGTAGAAATCTGTGTTGCCGCTTCCTTAATTCTCTCCTCACTTTCGGTGCTGCGAAGACCTGCCATCACCGTAATTGCATGCCCACCGATGTGCAGACCATCGACATCAATAATGGACGATGCCTCCCGACCTACACGACTTGCCAGTTTATAGGGCTCCGTAACCCTCTGCACATCTGCGACGCCGCTAAGTCCTCGGATGATCCGATGATCAAACCCCGGCCGGACTCCAATCGCACCTAACACCGTTTGGTTAATCCCACTGGAGCGATGGACATCAAAGCCAAACGCATTGAGATTCGTAATTACAGCTTCGATATCTCCTTCCGAAGCTTTTTTCTTCATTATGACGACCATGGCAACCGAGTGGCTGTGTGGCGGGTTCTACTTTGCCCCCGGAAAGGCGTTCAGCGATAGCGGTCAAGAGCAAATTTTTCGCCGAGATAATACTGGCGTACTTTCGGATCAGATGCAAGTTGTTCTGCCGTTCCCGACTTCATAATCTGACCATCAAACAGGAGATACGCCCGGTCTGTGATGGCTAAGGTTTCGTGGACATTGTGGTCGGTAATCAAAACCCCGATATTCAAGTCTGCCAGTTGACAGATGATTTCCTGAATATACTCAACGGTAATCGGATCCACCCCCGCAAACGGTTCGTCCAACAAAAAAAAGTCGGGCTCAAGCGCCATTGAGCGGGCAATTTCGGTTCTTCGACGCTCTCCCCCGGAGAGCGTGTAGGCTTTAGCAGTCCTGACCGTTTCCAGGCCAAACTGGCTAATCAACTTATCCACACGTAGATCCCGTTCGTCCCTGGATAATTTCTGAAACTCCAATACAGCATGAAGATTCTGTTCAACCGTCAACTGCTGAAAAACACTTGTCTCCTGGGCGAGATAGCCCAGTCCCCGACGTGCACGCTGATACATCGGGAGTGCAGTAATGTCGTCCTCTCCCAAATAAATCCGCCCCCGATTTGGCTTTTCAAGCCCTACAATCATGTGAAACGATGTTGATTTTCCCGCCCCATTGGGGCCAAGTAGCCCTACAACCTCCCCGCATTGTACTTCAAGGGAGACATCGTCGACTACTGTCCGCTTCTTGAAGCGCTTGGTCAATCCCCTGGTCCGAAGCTTTAAGGCTCCCATCTGAATAGATCAGTTGAAAAATCACGAAGAAGTTCCTCTTTGGTGGGCCTTTGTGCTGGTTCCCATTTTAGTCCCTCAAGACCTAGCCCAGTTGGAAGTGCACTCTCCGGGTAACGTGTTCCCACTACATCCGTGCTGAATGTCAGCGTTTTTAGTGAATCTCCTGTAAATTGCATACGAATCTCATCTCCCGATGCCTCTATAGCGCCATCAGGCTGATCCTCCTCATCCTTGCCAAAATATACAGCTTCTGCATTCGGACCAACCCTGAAGATGCGCACAGAGTCGCTTTGAAGTGTACTGAGAACATTTTTCCCCTTAACCTGATTGATCCGCTTTATCAGACTGTCTTCCTGTGCAATAAATGCATTTCCCCAGATAAACAAAGAATCCATCGCACTATCTTTCATCACCACCTTCATTGTATCACCTGTCAACTGAGTATCATCCATCCATATGAAGGGTTGGCCATACAACCAGATCAACTGACTGGTATCATCTTTCGACCGATCATAGATCATTGAATCTGCAAGAGCGGCCAGAGAGTTATTCCATACGCGAACCCTTTTGCTTGCATTGAGGTGACTGTTTCCAGCACGATCTTGCATGCGGAGAAGCTCCGCCCGGATAAGGAGTGTGTCAATAGAAAGTGAGTCATACTCCAGGTGCATTAAAAATGGGTTTCCGCGGATGACGCTTGACGAATCTTCGGCATTGTATTCCACCCGTTCACCTGCAACCCAGGTCGAATCATTGCCTGAGCCAATTTGATAACGTACGGATCCACGAGCGAGCGATATTGAAAAATCTCTATAGTGCGTCAGCGAATCTGCGATCAGCTTTACATCTCTGGACTCCATCTCAACCGTACCCCCAAGATCAGCAACTTTGTCGTCAACCCAATAGATGCCAGTCTGCCCGGTCAGAGTTGTAGTTGAATCCTGCAACAACAGTCCTTCTGGAAATTCAATACGTTTTTCATCGACATAATGAACCCCGGTTGGAGATAACGTCACGACTTCCCCATCGGAGAGTCGGACATTGCCTACCGCCCATCCCACTTCCAATTCTTCATCATAATGCAATGAATCCGCCCGCAGGGTGTCCCCTTCATCAATCAATACAGCCTCTCTCATGAAAGATGTTCTGCGCCGCGTAACATTCCGAATTGCCTGATCTGCTGTAATCCGAGTTTGGCCGTGTAGGACGTGTACATCTCCACTGATATACTGGAAAAAATCTTCCTGCTCATGCAGACCAATGAGCGAATCTCCTGCCACAGATACAGAATCTGTATCTGCATGGACAAAGAATGCTCTGGGATGCTCATCCCCATGGACCCGCGGCATACCGAGTATAACAAGAAGCCACAGCGCGATCGGTCTCATTGATCAATCACGATCTCGGCTGTGAACCGGCCAATCTGATACGTAGCCAGATCTTCCGTCGCCTCAAGCCCCATCCCCGAAACTGTTTCCTCAGGTGTAGTAATGTGCACAAATTCATTCGTTCGCATAAGCTGATCCCTCTCCCACCACTCAATTCGCTCCGTAGCTAACGTTCGATTATCATCTGTTTCAATCAGCACTCCTCCTTCAGCAATAAAATATTCCTCGTTTTTATAATAAATCACATGATCGGCTTCAAGTAATGCCGAAAATGCCCCCGTAGAATCATGAATGACAACCTCCACCTTTTTCTCCAAGCCTTGAAGATGCTGAATGGTCGTATCGCTTTCGCCAATCCATTGCACATGGTCTGCTGAGATCCTGAGTCTTGGCAAACTTTCGTCGAGATCTGACTCTGCCTGGGAGATCATAATTTGGACATTCCAACTTTCTCTGGCAGGCTCCGAAGAGGATGTGGGTCCCCCAGATAAATCCTGACGGGAGCAGGATGTCAGGAGCAATGCCAGCAGCAGAACAAGCCTAGGAAGCACCTGTGGATGTTCAACGAAGCGGGATATGTAAGTAACTTGAAGCGGCGAAATCAATAACACAGGACGGGAAAGACGCCGACAATATGTGCGCTTTTTGAGCGGGAAACGAGACTCGAACTCGCGACCTTCTGCATGGCAAGCAGATGCTCTACCAACTGAGCTATTCCCGCAAACTTAAGGGATCTGGTACGTGAATATTGTGCCGGGGGTTCCGGTGAACTGTTTATGCATCACGGGCTTTCAGTAGGCCTTGCTTCATGAGTAATTCCGCATTCAGAACGGCACCACCCGCCGCACCCCGAATCGTGTTATGAGACAAAGCAACGAACTTATAATCCAGGACCTCACAGGGGCGAATCCGTCCAATGCTTACGGTCATACCACCACCCAAGTCAGAATGCCGCCTCGGCTGTGGGAAACGCTCATCTTCAAATACATGTAATAATTTCTCCGGCTCAGTTGGTAAAAACAAATCTTTGATTGGGCTAACAAATGATTCGAATGCATCGTGCACTTCATCCTGGCCTACGCTCATGCCCAATTTGACCGAGATACACTCAAGATGCCCTTCCAGAACAGGAACACGATTGCACTGGGCACTGATGCGGATGGATTGCGGATGCAGAACACCGCCAGCAACAGTCCCCAACAGTTTATTTGGCTCATGAACCAACTTATCCTCCTCACCTCCAATGAATGGCACAACGTTCGCCAAGGCGTCTAGTGACGACACTCCGGGATAGCCGGCACCAGAAAGAGCCTGCATCGTAGTGACCTGAACGGCCTCAAGACCAAATTTGTCGTGAAGCGGCTTGAGTGCACAGGTTAGACCAACGGTAGAGCAATTGGGGTTGGTAACGATATACCCCGCACTCTGCCAGTCCTGATTTTTGATCAAAAAAGTATGATCTGGATTGATTTCGGGAATCAGCAGAGGAACATCCAGATGCATCCGAAAACTCTTCGCATTGGAAATGACCGGATACCCTGCCTTAGCCAGCTTTGGCTCGGCATGATCCGCGACTGAGGCATGCAGCCCTGAGAAGACAACATCGCATGGCAGATCGTCACTGAATGATGACACCTCCATGGAGGCAACGGATGCCGGAATCTCTGCCGCTCCAATCCAATTGACGGCATCACGGTACTTTCTCCCTGCTGACCGGTCCGATGCAACAAGAGCCGTGATTTTGAACCAGGGATGCCCTTGAAGAAGCTCAATAAATTTCTGACCTACTGCACCCGTCGCGCCGACAATTCCTGCCCGGAGCATGCTCATGTAATTTTGAATGTATCACGAATACCGAACGGACATGCTACGAGCACTGCCTCCAATTGTGCCCAACTTGTAGCACAACGGTAAAAATTTATTCACTGAAAGCAGCGGGAATGATGTTCGGTTCGGGCTACTGACACTCAACCATATGGGCCGCAACCCGCCTGATAACCTATGACTGAATCAATCAGTGGGTCGATGTGACGTTGACGCCATGTCAACACTATCTCATTTAACTCATCCTGATCAATCAGGAACGTGTCGTGACCATGGGGCCCCTCCATAACGGCTAACTCCGACTGGGGAATGTACCGGCAAAGATCTTCTTGTTCTTCCAGTAGATAGAGAACATCCGAGCGGATTCCAACTGCCAGCGTCGGCTGCGTAATCGCCTTAAGCGTAACTCCATATTCATCCCTACCCCGAGCGACATCGTGCGTATCCATCAAACGTGTCAGATACACATAGCAGGCAGGATCAAACCGGTTGATAATCATATCTCCGTGATGATGAAGCCAGGTCTCAGCTCTGAATGAGCCGGCCCGATTCCGGCCTCGCCCGAATCGAGATTCGAATGATCCTAGTGAGCGGTACGATATCATTGCCATCATGCGTGCCACAGCCAGCCCGTTTTGAGGAGGAGAGTCCAGTTCGTAGGCACCATCCTTCCAGCTCGGGTCTGAATAAATCGCCTGTCGCTGCGCTTCGCTCCACGCAATACACCAGGAAGAGTGTCGCCCTCCTACTGCAATGGGTACAATCCCCTGAACATAATCACCACCATAGTAGGCCCACTCAAGTGCCTGCATCCCTCCCATGCTTCCACCAATCACAAATGCGATCTTGCGAACACCAAGGGTGTCCAATAGCCTTTTGTGGAGTCTGACCGTGTCTCTGATACTTGCTTGGGGAAGCGTATCCCGGTAAGCCACGCCGGTCTCTGGATTGATTGAGATTGGCGAAACCGTGCCGTAGGGAGAACCAATCACATTGGCACATACAACATAGTATTTGTCTGTATCCAATGCCTTGCCCGGACCGATGCACCCGTGCCACCAGGACCGAGCATCTGGAGTACTGGTGAGGGAGTGCCCGACAACAATCACATTATCTCCTTCTTCATTCAATTCTCCCCAGCGCTCGTAGCCCACGGGGACTTCATTCAGAACCTCTCCGTTCTCAAACTCAAAGGTCGGTATGTTGATGATTCTTGGCATCAGTCTCCAGGCGGCGTACCCGAAAATCGGATACGCCGCCCTGACAGAAATCACACAATACTACGCTGCAACTTCGGCACCTATTGAGCTCAGCGCTTGAGCAAAGTCAGCTTTGATGTCATCAATATGCTCAATGCCCACGGAAACCCGAATTAAATCTTCGGTAACCCCTGCAGACACCTGCTCTTCACGTGCCAACTGCTGATGGGTAGTTGAAGCAGGATGGATCACCAGAGTTTTAGCATCGCCTACATTGGCCAGATGGCTTGCAAGCTTTGCATTATTTACAAACGCCTGACCGGCTTCCAAGCCACCTTCAACCCCAAATGAGAGCACAGGACCGAATCCATTTTTTAGATACTTCTGTGCATGACTGTAATACGGATGTGATTCCAATCCCGGGTAGCTGACCCAAGAAACTTCTGGTCGCTCCTGGAGCCATTTTGCCAGCTCCAAGGCATTGTCGCAACTGCGCTGTACACGAAGTGACAGCGTTTCTAGGCCCTGAAGTAGCAGAAATGACCCAAAAGGATTCTGGCATGGACCAATATCACGCAGTCCTTCAACACGTGCACGTAGGATAAACGCTAAATTCGCGCCTAGCACTCCTTGCGGACCAAAAACATCCCAGAAACTGAGCCCGTGATAGGATGGAGATGGCTCCGTAAAGCTTGGGAATCGGCCATTGTCCCAGGGGAATGTACCCGCATCGACAATGAGTCCGCCAATCGTATTGCCATGACCACCAATCCATTTGGTCGCACTGGCAACGATAATGTCAGCGCCATGCTCTATCGGGCGGCATAAATAACCCGCTGCCCCAAACGTATTGTCTACAACCAGTGGGACACCTTTTTGCTTCGCCACTTCGGCGATTGCCTCGAAATCCGGTACATTGAACTTCGGGTTACCAATCGTTTCAAGGTAGATCGCCTTTGTGCGATCATCAATCAGCGCCTCAATGGAGCGGGGATTATCTCCATTTGCAAATCGTACACTGATTCCCAGTCTGGGCAATGAGACCTTGAACTGGTTATACGTCCCACCATAGAGATAGCTGGATGAAACAATATTGTCACCGGCTTCTGCCAATGTGGACAGAGCAAGAAACTGTGCTGCTTGCCCACTGGAAGTAGCCAGAGCTGCTAAACCGCCCTCGAGTGCAGCAATTCGTTTTTCGAAAACATCGTTCGTCGGATTCATAATCCGTGTGTAGATGTTCCCGAACTCCTTGAGTGCGAAAAGATTCGCCCCATGGTCCGTGTCATTAAAGACGTACGAGGTTGTGGCATAAATCGGAACCGCACGTGCATTGGTTGCCGGATCCGGTTCTTGCCCTGCGTGGACCTGAAGGGTTTCGAAATGAAGAGATTGACCGTTCTGTGACATGAGATTAAGTCTCGTTAGTTAAGGGTAATGCACAACGCCGAACCCTTATCAAGAAGAAACTGGCTTTTCCCATGGAGCCCCTTCCAGGTGGGATGACGGAAAAGGCTGGACTGCGAGTTAGAAATCAACTCAGGCCCTTCCGCTCATCTATCCCCACAAACGCGGGGCAGGAAGTGGCACCTTCCGCACGAGGGGTCCAAACCTCGTGGGGGGTTGCCAGGGTTTCACAGGGCCTGAACCCTCCACCCTTCTCGATGAGCTGCACGGACATCGTGTCAACTGAGACAATAATACGGCTTTTTGGGGAAAAGTTCCAGTTTTTCGAAAAAAAACTTGATAATCCCCCCAAAAATATCATAAATGCCTACTTACGCCCCTGCGAAAACTGGACTTGGTCCGACAAAAATGACGGGCAATACAATCATTTTTTTCAGTTTATGATGAAACGGCCATGACCGGCGTATCTGGCGACAAGGGACGATCAAAGGTCTGGGTGTGTGCGGAGGATGCCTTCGAAACGTAAAAATCCCGCGAGCCTTCAGATCACCTGCGTGGCAGATCTCCTGCTCCCTTTGTTGGGAGGGCAATAAATCCAGACAAGTAGGCATCTGCATGACGGGCAGCCTCGCGACCTTCACTGATGGCCCAAACCACTAAAGATTGACCACGCCGTGCATCACCTGCCGCAAAAATACCCGGCACATTGGTCTGATAATCGCTCCCTGTCTTGTAGTTACTCCTGTGATCTAATTTCAGCCCAAGTGGACCTGCAATCCCCTCCGTCTCCGGACCAGTGTACCCAATTGCGAGAAGCACAAGATCGGCAGACCAATGCTTTTTTGTTTCTGGATGTTCGATAATTTTCCGACCATCAAGCTCCACACGGACCGTTTGAAGGCTCTTTACCTGCCCCTTTTTCCCCTCAAACGCTTTCGTCATGATGCTCCAATGACGATCTGCACCCTCTTGATGGGAAGAACTGGTCCGCAGAACCATTGGATAATAGGGCCAAGGTTGGTGCGTCGGTCGCGAATCTGGAGGTGTCGGTAGCAGTTCGAATTGCGTAATTGACTTTGCGCCCTGCCGATTCGCAGTACCCACACAATCACTTCCAGTATCCCCTCCACCAATCACGATCACATCTTTACCAGTAGCGCTGATATGTTCAATGTTCTCCCGTACCAGATCATCCCCTTCGTTGAGCTTGTTCTGCTGACGCAGGTAGTCAAACGCGTAGTAGATTCCCTTAAATTTTCGACCACGAACGGGAAGATTCCTCGGCTTTGTAGCCCCTGTACATACAACAACAGCATCGAATTCACGCAGCCTTGAGCAGGCATACGATCCTCCCACTTCTGCGCGAGTGATAAACTGGATTCCACTTTTCTTCATTACATCAAGACGACGATCAAGAACCCACTTCTCCAGCTTAAAATCTGGAATGCCATATCGCAATAAACCGCCGATCCGATCATCCCGCTCTAATACAGTTACGCGGTGCCCCGCACGATTTAACTGATCTGCAGCAGCCAGCCCAGCAGGGCCGGATCCGATTACCGCTACTTTTTTTCCAGTCCTTCGCACCGGCTGTTCTGGTTTTACCCATCCCGAGCGGAATGCATACTCAATGATCTCCTGCTCAATTTGCTCAATCGTGACCGGATCATCAATGATTCCCAGAACACAAGCGGTTTCGCAAGGTGCAGGACAAATCCGTCCCGTAAATTCTGGAAAATTATTCGTCGCACTCAACCGCTCATAGGCTGCTTTCCAATCACCACGATAGACGAGATCATTCCAGTCAGGAATGACATTGCCCAAGGGACATCCCGATTGGCAAAATGGGATCCCGCAGTCCATGCAGCGTGCAGCCTGTCGCCGCAGCCGACGCTCACTGAATGGAGCATACACTTCACGCCAATCCTTTACCCGCTCTTTGACCGGACGATGGGCAGGCAGCTCGCGCTGATATTCGATAAACCCTGTCGTCTTCCCCATCTAATTATGCTGCAATCGCCAAAGATTCTTTCTCTTTGGCTAAGCGCTCTAGTGCATTCCGGTACTCAACAGGCATGACCTGTACAAAATCGGCCAGGGCGGTCTCCCAGTTCTCTAAGACCCATTGCGCTGCACGACTCCCTGTATACCGAAAATGATTCTCAATCATCGTCCGCAGTTCAAGGATGCTCTCCTGCTGATCCATTTCCAGTAACTCGACCGATTCCATGTTACATCGCTCGTTTCTGAACTCCCGTGTAGCATCAATCACATAGGCAATGCCTCCGCTCATTCCGGCGGCAAAATTTCGCCCCGTTTCCCCAAGAACAACCACACGACCTCCTGTCATGTACTCACAGCCATGATCTCCAACGGACTCAACCACAGCATGAACGCCACTATTCCTTACACAAAAGCGCTCCCCTGCTCCTCCCCGTATATATGCCTCCCCACTGGTGGCCCCGTAAAAAGCAACGTTACCGATAAGGATGTTCTTGTGAGGTTCGTAGGTTGCCTCTGGTGGTGGAGAGATCATCAGTTTCGCACCAGAGAGCCCCTTTCCGAAATAATCATTCGCATCTCCCTGGATGTTAAACGTTACCCCTTTGCAGGCAAAAGCTGCGAAGCTCTGCCCTGCGGAGCCGCTGCAGTTGAAGGTGATCGTATCGTCTTCTAATCGATTTTCCCGAAAACGCTGTGCCAGTGCATGGCTTAGCATGGTGCCAACGGTACGATTGGTATTTCTGATTTGAATGTCGGCAACTACGGGTTTGCGTTTCTTTAGCGCAGGCTGGGCCAACGCGATCAATTCATGATCAAGTGCGTGTTCCAAGCCATGGTCCTGTTCCGTAGTAGCAAACTCTTGCAATCTCTCAGGCACTTCAGGATGTACAAGGATTCGAGATAGGTCCAAATGGCGGGCTTTCCAATGCTTGATTCCCCGTCGTGGCTTCAGTAAATCTACACGCCCACACATTTCTGAGAGTGTCCGCAACCCCAGTTTTGCCATGATTCCACGGAGTTCTTCGGCCACGAAGTGCAAATAGTTCACAACATGCTCCGGTTGCCCAGAAAATTTTTTGCGTAACTCTGGATCCTGCGTGGCAATTCCTACGGGACAGGTATTGAGATGGCATTTGCGCATCATGATGCATCCAAGTGTTACGAGTGGTGCCGTTGCAAAACCGAATTCATCTGCGCCCAACAGTGCCGCGACTGCGACATCTCTGCCTGTCTTCATTTGCCCATCACATTCCACGATAATGCGTGTACGCAATCCATGGTTCACAAGCGTTTGATGCGTCTCTGAAAGCCCGAGCTCCCAGGGCAGCCCTGCATGCATGATCGAGGTCTTTGGAGAAGCACCCGTTCCCCCATCTGTTCCACTAATGAGTACGACATCTGCCTTCCCCTTGGCCACCCCTGCTGCAACAGTCCCCACACCAACCTCGGAGACAAGCTTAACACTGATCCGTGCATTTGAATTTGCATTCTTCAAATCATGAATCAATTGCGCCAAATCCTCAATGGAATAAATATCATGGTGTGGAGGGGGGGAGATCAGGCCGACATAGGGGGTAGAGTGTCTTAGCTTTGCAATCCAGGGATAAACCTTTTTGCCGGGGAGCTGTCCCCCCTCTCCTGGCTTAGCCCCCTGGGCGATCTTGATTTGAATCTCGTCAGCACTTTCCAGATACTCAATCGTCACCCCAAACCTGCCGGAAGCAACCTGCTTAATCCGGCTTCGCCGAGGATTGTCATATCCGTATCGATCCGGCCCCTCACCTCCTTCACCGGTATTACTCTTACCCCCGATGGCGTTCATTGCAATCGCCAATGCCTCATGCGTCTCGCCACTGATAGAGCCATTGGACATGGCACCGGTCTTGAAGGATTTAACGATCTCGGTCCATGGCATTACCTCGTCCAAATCCACAGGCTCTGCGTTCGAGTAATCAAAGGTTAAAAGCCCCCTGAGGGTATTTGCAGCACCTTTGTTGATCTCGTCCGAAAAGGCTTTATAGGAGGTATGGGAGTTCGTTCGCGCAGCCTCCTGGACATTTGCAATTGCAGTTGGACTGAACGCGTGCCGCTCTCCGCCTCGACGCCACTGATATTGTCCCCCGACATCCAGATGATAAACTCCGGTTACCTGCTTTCGCGGAAACGCACGCTCATGGCGCATCTCTACTTCCTTGGCAAGAATATCAAGGCCGATTCCTCCAATTCTTGACGGGGTACCGCAAAAATATTGCTCCACCACTTCAGAGCTGATTCCAACTGCCTCAAAGATCTGAGCCCCCCGGTAACTCTGCAGCGTCGAAATTCCCATCTTGGACATTACCTTCAGGATTCCATATCCGATGGCTTTGATATAGCTGCTCTCTGCTTCGGATTCAGAAATCTCTGTAAGTTCCTGCTTACGGACCATATGCCGTACACCGGATAACGCTACATATGGACAGACTGCCTCCGCGCCATACCCTATCAGCATAGCAAAATGATGCACCTCTCGAGGTTCACCGCTGTCCAGAATCAGTCCGCACCGAAGTCGCAGCCCTTTCTTGATCAAATGGTGATGGACTGCCCCTGTAGCCAATAAAGCCGGTATAGGTAGCTGGTTTTCCCCTGCCTCCCGATCAGACAGCACGATCAGGTTAGCGCCGTGACTGATTGCCTCGGCAGCCTCTTCCTGAAGTCGCTCCAATGCCATGGAAAGCTCACCCGACTGAAAACACATATTGAGCGTCTGGACACCGGAAACCCCTGCCTCAATGGACGCCAAATCTGATTCAGTCAGTATTGGCTGTTCGAGCCTTAATTTCTCACAATGTCGAGCGCTCTCACTAAAGAGGTTTCCACTACTTCCCAGATTCAGTGCCAACGATGTGACCATGAACTCCCGAATCGCATCCAACGGAGGGTTCGTGACCTGTGCGAAGAGTTGCTTAAAGTAGTCGTAGAGTAATCGGGGCCGATCAGAAAGCACCGCCAACGGCGTATCGTTGCCCATCGCCCCCAAGGGCTCTTTTGAACTTTGCCCCATCGGACCTACTAACAGGCGTAGATCTTCCAGCGTATATCCAAACATCTGCTGCCTGGAAAGCAGTGAGCCTTCCATGGCTTTGGGCTCGGTCGGTGGAAGAGAATCCAGCGTACGTTGATGGTTATTCAGCCAAATGCGGTACGGGGCTCTTGAGCAAATGCGGGATTTAATTTCCTCATCATCAATAATACGCCTCTCCTCCAGGTCAATCAGGAACATCCGTCCAGGCTTAAGTCGACCTTTCTTGAGCACATTAGATTCAGCGATTTCGCCAACCCCGGTCTCGGATGCCAAAACAACATAACCATCCTTGCTAATGGTATAGCGGGAAGGGCGCAGTCCATTCCGGTCCAGTAGTGCTCCCGCATATCGGCCATCGGTGAACGGAATTGTCGCTGGGCCATCCCAGGGATCCATCAGATTGCCGTGGTACTGATAAAACGCCCGTTTCTCATCTGCCATTTCCTCGGCCCGCTCCCACGCCTCTGGGATGAGCATCATCATTGCATGCGGAAGTGACCGGCCCGTGTGATAGAGTAATTCCAACGCATTATCAAGAGCCATTGAATCGCTACCCCCTTCACGAATAATCGGTACGAGATTGCGAGTATCGTCCCCAAATTGGTCGCTCCTGAACATAACCTCGCCTGCACGCATCTGATTGATGTTGCCTCGAAGTGTGTTAATCTCCCCGTTGTGGCACAGGAAGCGGAATGGTTGTGCCAGAGACCATTCTGGAAAGGTATTTGTGCTAAAACGCGAGTGCACAATTGTCAGCGCGCTCTTGAAACGTGGGGAGCTCAGATCCGGGTAGTATTCCGTAATCTGTCCGGGCGTAAGCATGCCCTTGTAAACCATAGTTCTGGTTGACATAGTTGCAATGTAACAGCCGCCAAGCTGTCCCTGCAGGACACGACGCTGGAATATTTTCCGAAGTACATAAAGTTTGCGCTCGAACGCATCAAGCGGGACTTTTTTGCTCCGCTCGATGAAGCATTGCCAAATTTCAGGCTCCGTCATCCTGGCACCTGGGCCAATCACCTCCGATTTCACAGGAACGCGCCTCCAATCTATGAATCTGGCACCTTCTGCTTGAACAATATCCTCCATCAATGCCTTGCATGCCGCTCGATGTTGAGGGGGGATAAATACCATCCCTATCCCATAATCGTCCGGCTCGGGCAACGATGGAATCTCATGTTCAAAGAATTCATGAGGTAATTGCACAAGAATTCCGGCACCGTCTCCAGTCGTTTCATCACAACTGCATGCCCCCCGATGGTCCAAATCCACAAGTATCTGGAGCCCCTTCTGTACAACATTGTGTGAAGGCGTTCCATCTACGCGACAATAGAGTCCAACCCCGCACGCGTCATGCTCAAATGCAGGATCATATAATCCTTGCTGCTTCATCATCTGTGTCACCTTTTTCAGAACTGGCTACGCATTGCCCAGAACTGATTTTTCTCGCAAATCTCTTTCTGTCCCCTTATAATTAAACGATTTTTTGAATAATTTCCTAAAATTCTCCATTGCATGTGAAACCCAATATCGGAGAATTTGTATACTGACCTGAATAATTTCTGCATAATAAGCTATTATCCTTAATTATTTTAGATTTTTTATGAAAAATTCGTTATTATGTAGTCATTGGCTTTATTCATGGGAAATAAATTCACGAAAAATTCACGAATTTTTTCTCCACTTCGTTGATCTATCAGGAATTTTTGCCCCAATCAATGCTTATGTTGACACCTGACCCGGGATCTTTATCAGAGCTTTTGCTGCTAAATGGCACTCCTCTGAGGCAGTTCAAATGCGAGTCGGGCTCTTTCTTTTCAACCTCAACTATCCAAGGAACTGATGACAAAGCGCTTCTCTTTTCTTTCACTTGCATTACTCACCCTCTTGATGCTCACACCCATACTCACCCATGCTCAATCAGTCAGCTTCGGTGCAGATTTCTTTAACCGCTATATCTGGCGTGGTTATGACTTCGGTGATTCTTTTAGTATCCAACCCGGTCTTGCACTAAGCGCGGGAAATTTTGAACTGGGAACCTGGGGATCCTATTCGATTAGTTCTGACGGTGCTGGTGCCAATGAACATGACCTTTACGCCACATACAGCATTGGCCTTGGTGCCTCTGCGAGCTTAGATCTGACGGTCACAGACTACTATTTCCCCAATGGTGGAGCAGAAGCTGGCGAATGGTTCAATTTCGACGGAGATGGTGAGGGGGCACACTGGATTGAACTCATGGGAGCTGTGACCTTTCCAGAATCCTTCCCTCTAACCATTACAGCCGCATTTATGGCTCATAACGATCCAGACAATTCGCTTTACCTTGAGGCTGCAATACCATTCACGGTCGCTGATGTCGAATTAGGATTTACACTTGGCTTGGTGGCTGGAGAGAGTGGCTTCTACGGGGTAGAAGGGGGATCTGTGGTCAATTTGGGCCTATCAGCGAGTAAAGACTTGCAGATAACCGATGACTTTGCATTGCCGCTTAGTGCTGCTTACATCGTGAACCCAACAACTGAAAAGACCTATCTGGTCTTCGGATTCTCGCTCAGTCCTTAAGCTGAGTCTATGAGACGGGAGGTCTAGACTTGATTACATTTAGGCCTCCCGTCACCATCTACTGGACAAATGTGTGGAACTCCTGCATCTGCACATTCGATTGTGGCCCCTACCTATTCTTGTGAGCAGATTGTGTATTGACCTGTATGGCAGAAGCGGTGAAAACGATGTTTTCACAAAATTGGAGGATGGACCAAAAAGAAAAGTACCTTCTGTGTTGCAATCTACAGCCGCCCGGCTGCTAGCAGTCCGTGGATAAAGTCTCCCAATAGATTGAGCAACGCTTTTCTAGTTCATTTTTGACTATTAAGAGGGTGAATCAGGATGAAAAATCCAAGAATTAGCCATTTACGATAGTTGTTTTACATATCTCCAATCAACTACAGACTCCCTGTTTCTATGGACATACTTTATCCACGGGCTGCTAGGGGGCTTTGGCGATGTTCCACTGCAAATTCACCGTTGGACCCTAGATTGACACGAAATGCACAACTGCTGCCGAAGAAATGCCCCGCATTGAAAAACACAGGATCTCCGACGCGGATCCGTTTGTACTACCCGTTACAAAATAAAGCTCAATACAATCGTCACTGCAGTGCCAGCAAGAGCGCCAACAGCGATCCCTGTCCCAACCACCCAGCGTATGAGCCGAGTTTCGAGTCTACTGATTTCACCACGTACAGTACTGATTTCACCACGTACAGTACTGATTTCACCACGTACAGTACCGATTTCGCTGTTCATGTCTCCACGCAAATCACTGATTTCGCCACGTACTGTGTTGATCTGGCTACGCACAAAGTCCTTGGTTGCAAGGTCTCCGCGTTCCTTTTCGGCGGCATCCGCAACGACATTTGCAATCGCCTCGGCCTGTTCACGCTTGAACCCTGACTTGGATAGACTGCGAGCAATTGTAAGGGTATTTAGCATGCTTTTGTCAAAGAGAAATATTGACTGCGAGTCGTGATACACTCTTTCAGGGAGTGGGTTTCCAGTCTCCCATAGCCCACCTCGTTGCCCCACAGATCTGGTGGTCATGTAGCAGCAGCCGATTGGGCTTGTCTTGCCCCCATTCATGATCTTTATTTCCACGGTACGCAACGAATTGCAGCCACGAAAAATGCAGCAACTTCTTTTTGTGGGTACTACCACAATTCGTGTGGAATATTTCGTTCTCACCAAATTTATACATTTCATGGAACCAGTACCAGATATTGCGGTGCGTCACAGCTTATAATTAGGTAGCGATTGGAAGATTGATCGGATGGATCTGGATGCAAAAGTTCAACGGATTGACATCTACATTTCGCATTCGGGTCGTGCGTTGATCTGCCCGAAGACCGGGGAGACGGGAACGTCACGGCGACCCGTAATGATTCTCACTTTAAAGATACTCAATGATGTTGATGAAATTTCGACCGATTTTTTTTGCAGGGATTGACTGGGGCTCCCAGTCGCACCAGGTCTGCGTTTTGAACTCGGAGGGTGCCGTTCTGGGCGAACGCGCATTTGCCCACTCTGGAGAGGGGCTCAGCCAGCTGCTGGATTGGGTGCTTGCCTGTGCGGGCGGGGTTGCCGCGCAGCTTGGGGTCGCCATTGAAATCCCACACGGTCCGGTGGTGGACAGTCTGCTGGATCGAGGCATTCCAACCTTTTCGATCAATCCCAAACAACTGGACCGCTTCCGGGATCGGTTTTCACCCGCGGGGGCCAAAGATGATCGTCGGGATGCACATGTGCTAGCGGATGCCCTCTGGACGGATCCCGCCTGTCTGCGCGAACTGGATCCGCTGGATGCCAAGATCGTCCAGCTGCGCGAGTGGTCACGAATGAGTGAGGAATTGACCAGCCAGCGCACCCGACTCACGCATCAGGTCCGCGCCCAGCTCTGGCGGTACTTTCCACAATTCTTGGAACTGGGGTTCCCGCTGTTCTCTCCGGTACTGATCGCCCTTGGGACACTCATTCCCACACCAACCCGCGCCCGCCGGATGCGCCTCTCTTCGGTGGAAAAGGTGCTCAAAGAACACCGGATCCGGCGTTTGAATGCGGAACAGGTGCTTCAATCCTTGCGGACCCAACCGATCACGGTCGCCGATGGAGTCCTGGAGGCGGCCACCGCACGCATCCGCTTGCTTATGCAGCAGCTTGCGTTGATTGAACAACAAGTTCAGGAGGCCCAACACGCCACGGAAACCCTACTTGCATCCCTCTCCCCGGATCAAGCTCCGGTTCCCAGCGCTTCGCAGGAACCGGAATTGGGTCAGAGAAAGCCCTCTTCTTCGGAGAATCCAGTGCGTGATGTGGAGATTCTTTCCTCCATGCCGGGAGTCGGGACCACGGTACTGGCCACGCTCCTCTCGGAGGCATCCAATTTAGTCAAGAACCGGGATTACAAGGGACTACGGTGTTTGTGTGGCGTCGCTCCGGTTACCCGACGCTCAGGAAAATCCTGGCGAGTGGTTCGACGACGAGCCTCGCAGGCACGCCTGGTCAATGCCCTCTACCACTGGAGCCGCGTGGCCATCCAGCACGATCCCACCAGCAAAGCAAAGTACAAAGCCCTGCGGGAGCGCGGCCACAGTCACGGACGAACTCTTCGGTCGGTCGCCGACCGCCTGCTCGCCATCGCCTGTGCAATGCTTCGGGACCGAACATACTTTGATCGCAGTCGAGCAACCGCCGCCGCCAAATTGCTCCAACCAGCCGGGTAACCCAACAGTAGAACCAACAAAATTCTATGGGACCATCAAGAGAGGGCAACAGATGGTGGAGTAATCTCCGAATTGAATGAAAAACGAAGACAATCCAGAGCGGGGAATCCCGCAGACATCTCGTAAAACTGAAATCCAATCCACTCTCTCACGGTTTGCTGAAATATAGCCTCCGTCCTGCTCATCGAATGTTCTCGCCGTACAATAAATCTGGGGTCAGTGCTGATCACTTGGTTAATTTTTGGTGAACACGAGATCTATGACGAATGCATACCGTATACGTCGTTACTTTTGTGTATAAGTGCCTTCGCTGGGTCTATACAATGATTGATACACTTGATACGCCTAAATCAGAGGAGGTAATTCTCCTGGCGAATCACCTCTCTCGTCAGAAAATATTTGATCGTTATCGCCAGACCACAGGAGCCTTAGCACGGACTCACTGGCAGGTGATTTACCTGAAAAGCCAAGGTAAAATCGTCCGTGACATTGTTGAGGTCACCGGGTATAGCGAAGACTTTGTTCGGCAGATCATCCTACGCTACAATGAGGCGGGAGCCGATGATTTTATTGACGATAAAGGCTTCCGGGATCAGACTAAATCCGATTATATCCGCAAATCCAGTGAGTTGGATACAGCACGTCAGGCACAACAGGAAATGCTTGCCACAAGAATTCCTGCCCATCCGGAACTGGAAATTGATGCTTTCCTGAAAACTGCAACCGAGCTCAGTGGGGATTATTATGATTTTTCTCTCTCCGACGATGGGGTTCTGACCATGGCAATCGGTGATGCAACCGGTCACGGTACAACTGCAGGAATGATGGTGATTGCAACCAAAGCACTTTTTAAGGACTCGGCGGATGATTCTGACCTTCTGGGACTTATCCGGCGCATGTCAAAAACCATCAAAAGTGTGAACCTCCGAAGTACCTATATGCACATCACCCTCGCACGCTATCATCAAGGCGTACTTCAGCTTGTGGGTGCTGGTATGCCTCCACTCCTCATGTACCGATCTGAAACTCAAACCGTAGAGGATGTTGTTCTCAAAGGGATGCCCCTGGGCAGTTATACTGATTTCCCCTATGAACAATTAGAGATCCCTCTCAACCCCGGAGATACAGTTTTCTTTATGAGTGATGGTCTCCTAGACCTACAGAGTCCGTGTGGCGAAATGCTGCAACTGGATCGAGTCAGAAAAATCTTCGCCGAGGCAGGTGCCCGCTCCCCGAGCGAAATTATCGCCCATATCCGAAAAGGGGGCATCGCCTGGCGTGCGGGAAGACCTTTGAAAGATGATGTAACGCTCCTGGTCCTTCAGCGATCAGCGACCGATGGATAGCAAATCCAGTCCTACAGAGTCGGAATCCTCGCAAGGGCGCTGCTATGGGTACTCATGGATCACGCTTCTGCAGGCGTATCGTATGGGAAATTAGAGGTCCTTGCATAGGCCTGATGGATGCTGTCCCATCCCCGTCAGCCCAGTAGATTGCGTCTATAGCTGGCAACGCTTTGATTCGGTGTTTACCAGAACCCAAGGCATACCGGAATGGGGCCAAAAACACATATCGTTGCCCCTCGTAGAAGTGAGTCAAGACTTGATGCCGTTATGAGCCGGTAGTCATAGCCCGAGACTGAACGAGATCTCGTTCCCATACAGAATACAGCAGAACCAAACTTATACTAACCGTGGCGATACTCATTAATGGAAAGGAAATTGCAGTTGATGTACGCAAAGAAGTGCGTCGTGAAGTTGCTGCATGGACCGCAGAAGGACATGCTCCCCCCTATCTTGCGGTGGTGCTTGTTGGCAGTAATCCTGCATCGGCTTCATATGTGCGGGGAAAAATAAAAGCCAGTCAGAACGTTGGTATTGCAGGCGATACCTTGAAGTTCGACGAAAACATCTCTGAGGAAGCTCTTCTTGAAGTCATCCATGATTTAAATACCAGCCCTCATGTGAGCGGTATCCTTGTGCAATTACCGCTCCCCGACCATCTTAATGCATCACATGTGATTTCTGCATTAAATCCAGATAAAGATGTCGATGGCTTGCACACGGTAAATGCTGGTCGATTAGCTGCCGGACTTCCAGGTTTTGTGCCCTGTACACCAGCAGGAATTGTAGAGCTATTGCGCCGAGCGAATATTGATATCGAGGGGAAGCATGCTGTTATTATTGGGCGATCCAGCCTAGTTGGACGCCCACTTGGAAGCCTCCTGCTGCGAAAAGAAAACAGCGCAACCGTTACGATCTGCCATAGCCGGACCCGAAACCTGTCTGAAGTCTGCCGCCAGGCGGACATTCTGGTTGCCGCAATTGGCCGCGCACACTTTGTGACTGCAGAGATGGTTAAGCCTGGAGCAGCTGTCATAGATGTCGGGATCAACCGCATAGATGACCCTACACGTCCCCGAGGGTATCGACTTACCGGTGATGTAGGCTTTGAAGAAGTATCGAAAATTGCTGGCTATATTACTCCCGTCCCAGGTGGTGTGGGCCCAATGACCATAGCGATGCTCCTTAAAAACACAATGACTGCAGCAAGACTGCTCAACTGATGCAGGCCGTACCGGAAAACACCCAGGTTGTGGACACAGTACAGGTTGCTGATACCACCTTGAGTACCATTGACTCTTTGCAGGTAGATACCACCGCAGAAGTAAGCGGGACAATCCCCCAAGTCTTCGTGGACGCAGGCACTCTCTTTTCTGAGGGCCGATTCTCCGAAGCCGGAAATGACATCGCTACACAAATCCTAAGTTGGGTGACAGACCTGGCACCCAAAACAGCAGGAGCCTTGCTTGTGCTGGTCATTTTCTACGCGGCCTATCGAGTCCTGTACAATTTACTTCGCCGAATTCTGAAAAAAAGTAACGTAGTGCAGCCAGGCCTGCAAACGCTGGTATTACAGGCATTCCGGCTCCTTTCTATCGTCCTTATAGCCATTACTGTCTTACAGACCATCGGGATTGATCCTGCTGCACTGATCGCTGGTATTGGGGTTGCAGGTATCGCGTTCGGTTTTGCAGCTCGAGATACCGTTGAAAATATTTTGTCGGGGGTCAGTATTCTGACCGATAAAGCCTTCCGAATTGGTGACACCTTGATCGTCAGTGGCACCTATTGTGTGGTTGAAAATATTACGCTCCGCACAACGCGCCTGCGAACACCCAAGAATGAGGTCTTGATCATACCCAATCAGCAGATGGCCAATGAGCAAATCCTGAATCACACCATTGGCGGTGTTCTTCGAATTGAAATCCCCTTCAGCATTGCCTACAAAGAATCGCCGCAAGAAGCTCGCCGTGTCATTCTAGAAACCACAAGGCATGATATGCGCCTGATGGAGGATCCCGAACCACGAGTCGTAGTGACCAGCTTAAATGACAGCAGTGTAGACTTGAGCTTATGGGTGTACGTGGAGAATCCAAAAGAGGAACGTCAGATTATCTACGACTATACCGAATCCATTAAAAAAGCCTTAAACAAGGCGGGGATCGAAATCCCATTCCCCCATATCCAACTGGTCCAGGATTAGGATTAATACGGGACAACTTATCGAATGATGAGTGCCGTCACCTTCAGGGCTGTCTGTCAAACAGCATCGCGATTGAGTCTGGAGACTGGAAAGGACTTATCTCTATACACTGCGGATACACACTTGATCACTGCATGGATAACCGCCAATTGGGATTCAGTCTGGACTCCAAGGGATCCATCCCACTCCTTGATGCCCAAAATCGAAAAAACCCGGATGCAAACATTCCGAGAGGATCTCTGCTGACTCTACAACCCGCGGACCAGGACGATTAAAATACTGATTGCCGTCCGTGACATAGACGCGCTCATTCCGTACGGCGGGGAGATCCTTCCATTGAGGGCTTGAGGTAAGTGATTTCATCTCGCGCAGGGAACGATCAATGTCAAATCCGCAAGGCATGATGGCAATCACTTCGGGCTCGGACGCGGCAAGCTTGTCCAGCGAGAGATATTCTGAATGATCTCCTGGCTGACTAAGAAGACTACTCCCCCCGGCAAAATCTACCAGTTCGGGAACCCAATTGGCTGCAATCATCAGTGGCTCAGTCCACTCAATACAGGCTATTCTAGGCCGACGGGGTATTTTTTGCACCTTGGTGCGCAGTGATTGAAGCCGGCTCTGAAGACTTGAAACAAGCTCTTTGCCCCTTCCTGAATCACCCAGAGCATCGGATACGCGCTGGATATCTGTCCAGATATCGTCGAGGGACATCGGCTCAAGCGAAACAATTTCAGGCGCCGAATTCACCAATTCGCACACAGCTTTTTTTACATCACTAAGGCTTACAGCACAGACTTCACACTGGGTTTGCGTAATAATGACACTGGGCGAGATTTTATCTAACAGTTCGGAATCAACTTTGTACACAGACAGCCCGTCTCCGACAATCGTTCGAACTTGGTCGTCAATCTCGGCACTGGAGGATTCTGTGGTGATCTTTGAAGATGAGCATACGGGTATCTGTTCAACCGTCCGCGGGTAGTCGCATTCATGAGATCTGCCGACAAGGCTCGATTCAAACCCCAAGGCACATACGATCTCTGTGGCACTTGCAATAAGAGACACGATCCGGTGATTCATGATATATTGTTTCTTTCGAATGTAATATCAACTTGTATACAAGATATGCTCCCCGAGGTGCAAGTTAGCTGACCAGACTATCCCGCGTCCCTGATTTCTTTTTGTAACTCAGGCCGTATTCAAGTTGCCGACTACGCGGGCTAATACCTGTAAAGATGAAATCGTGTCTCCTGGACAATGATCTATCAGGGCACCCCCAAGGATCAGTGAGGAACTTGTCTCGGTATAAACCTGACGGAAAAAGAATTGATCGAACGACTCAACAAGATGTTGCTGGATTACCGGGGCTTGCTTCCCCCTGATCTGCAATAAACCGTCTCCAGAACTCCCCACTATAATTTCCTGAATTTGCCAAGTTACTTTATGGATTGTCGGCAACCGTTGAGCCCGTGCTTATAAGCATCCGTCTTATTCTACTTGAGTGTCCGATCCGTACAAGTATGCCTTCCATATGCAACCCTTGATGTAGCGTAGCCACTGGATGGAACTTCTTCTCTATGCACTAGCCGCACCGGTTATTGGAGTACTCCTTTACCCGATACTGCATGATAATCCAAGGCTCACCAAGACATTTGACCGCTCTATGTATGTGGTGGTCCCTCTTTTGATATTGATCCAAGTCTTAGGACACCAGATCGAACATCATGGCTGGGCCCCCGCAGGCATCTTAGTGCTCCTGGGGGTCATGGCATTGGGGCTTCTGATACCGATTGGAGTAGAGCATATATCTCATAATCTTGCCTCAAAGACGGAGGCTTTATCTGTGATTTTCGGTTTTCTTGGACTAGGATTGCATGCTCTTTTAGAGGGCTCTAGCCTGAATACAGATTCATCAACCATCATCATCCCTCTTGCCGTCCACCGCCTTGCTGTAGGACTAATGATCTGGTGGATCCTGTATCCTCGCTACGGTCTACCCATCGCCATAATTGGTATTGCCGGGCTTCTGTCTGCTACGCTGACCGGGTTTTTCCTGGCAGACATCTTGCCACATGGATTTACTGGAAGTGATCTGTTTCAAGCATTCGTAGCTGGCTCTCTCCTGCACGTCGTTTTTCATGAACACCATCATGGAAGTCCACATGCACATGATCATTGACTTCCTATCCCCCGAAACAAGGAAGTCCTGTGGGAGCATGAATGGGTTTTGATGGGTTCAACGGGCTTGCTATTACCTCCAGTTAATGTGTACTTCAAAATTGAATATTCTGCTGCTTCAGATACGCAAACCGGACGACCCGATGCGCATCAACGAAGTGGCTGCATTTGCGGAATCAATTGACAGCCCCCGGGAACGTATCACCGCGGCTGATTTAATTAATGACCCGCCGCAAGCGGAGGCTCTATGTAAGGCAGACCTGGTATTAATCGGGGGAGCTGGTGATTACTCTGTCCCTGAAGGAGGAGAATGGCTTGATCGGGCACTGGATGCAATGCGCTTATTGTATGCGAAACGCAAACCGGTTTTTGCATCCTGTTGGGGGTTTCAGGCTATGGCTGCGGCTCTTGGCGGTTCTGTAATTACCGATCCGCAACTTGCCGAACTAGGCACCCTGCAACTTGTGCTCACATCTCAGGGAATGAACGATCCCATCTTCAGAGGCTTGGGAACCAAGTTCTGGGCACATGTAGGACATCAGGATACTGTTGTGCAACTTCCCAAAGATGCGGTTCGCTTGGCCGAGACCCCGCTCGTAGCAAATCACGCATTCTGCATGCCCGATGCCCCACTCTACTGCACTCAATTTCATTCAGAACTGAAGAAAGATTTATTGATCCAGAGGTTGATGGCTTATCCCGAGTATACAGAACGCATTCTTGGCATACCCGTGGAGGAACTGGTCAAAACACTTCGGGAAACACCGGAATCCAATAATCTCATTCGAGAATTTGTTCGCCACATATTTGCAAACTGACATGAAATCCCTGATCCGCGGCTCCCTCATCCTATTTGTACTACTCGCCGGGCAGGCACGGGCGCAATCTCCACAAAATGGTTCTTTGGTGATTGCAGGTGGGGGAATATTGAACTCAGAAATACTCGACCGCTTCGTAGAATTAGCCGGTGGTCCTGAAAGCCACATTGTCGTGATTCCCACAGCAAGTGCATCTGACTCGTTCAGTGTCGATTTTCGTGGACTTCAATTATTCCGGGAACGAGGAGCCTCAAACGTAACCTTATTACATACTCGGGACAGGGCTACTGCAGATGCCGACTCCTTTGTTCAGGTAATCCATGAGGCAAATGGTGTGTGGTTCACTGGCGGTCGTCAATGGCGCCTTGCAGACTCCTACCTGAATACAAAAACCGAGGAAGCCCTGTGGGAACTCCTGGAAAGAGGAGGGGTGATTGGCGGATCGTCAGCCGGAGCTACAATCCAGGGATCCTATCTCGTACGCGGCGACACCAGGACAAATACCATCATGATGGGAGATCATGAAGAAGGCTTTGGGTTTCTGCAAAACACGGCCATTGATCAACACCTGCTACGACGTAATCGCCAGTGGGACCTCCTTGAAATCCTCCATGCTCATCCTGAGCTACTTGGTATTGGAATTGATGAGAACACTGCCATTGTCGTACAGCAGGACTGGTTTGAAGTGATTGGAGCCTCGTATGTCGTGATTTATGATAGACAGCACATGATTGAGGGGGAAGGCCATTATTATTTTTTGAGCCCTGGAGATACCTACCACCTCCCCGAACGTAGTCCCTACCGCAACAATGAGCCCCTCGAACGCGTGATTAAACGCACCTGGTAGTTAAGCTAAAATTCCAGCAACTAGGAACGCACAAAATGACACGCCCGCAATGAGCGCAGAGTAAGGCAGCTGCGTATTCACGTGATCGACATGATCGCATGCAGAGGCCATTGAGGATATGATGGATGTATCCGATAGCGGTGATGCATGATCTCCATAGACTCCCCCTGAAAGGATCGCCCCGAGCATAAGTGGCTCAGAAATTCCCAGCCCTGCAGCCAATGGCAATGCCAGGGGAATCAGGATCGCGAATGTAGTCCACGACGACCCCAGAGTGAAGGATACGACACATCCTATTGCAAAAACCAACGCTGGTAACCACCAGGTCCAGATATCCCCTCCCAAAATCGAAACAATGTAGGGTCCCATTTCCAGGTCACGTGACACCTTGCCAAGTGCAAAGGCCAGAACCAAAAGCGCAACTACACCAACCAAACCTGATGCTCCTTTAATGACATAATCGGTGGATTTTGCGGGAGTTAACAGTATTTCTCCCTTGCGTGGGATCATATAAATGACTATCGCTACTATCACTGCAATTCCTACAGCCCACAATACCGCAGTTGAGCCACTTCCCTCCATCAGATTACCGTCCCCCGTCAAGTAGAGGCTGACAAAGATCATACCTATCATTACAGCGATTGGAGCCAAAAAGTCATAAACCCGACCCCGGTCTGGGTGAATCGGCTCCAAACCGGCTACCTCATCTGCGATCATTGGACTGGATCCAGGACGAATCAACTGCCCGGTCGTGGCCGCCCGACGCTCCGCCCGACGCATTGGTCCGAATCCCCACCCGGTTAAAGCAAGCAGCAGTGCAAAAAAGATCGCCAGAAGTGAAAAAAAATTGTAGGGCAATGCAGCGACCAACGTATTTACTGCCGTCGTTTCATATCCTTGAACCAGCAACAATCCCAATACGAATGCTCCCCAGCCGTTGAGAGGAATTGCCATACAAACAGGAGCGCTGGTCGCATCACAATAGTACGCCAGTTTTTCCCGCGGTAGCTTCAGGCGATCAAAAAATGGTCGGCTGAGTGTACCTACAACCAGAGATGTAATACTGGATTCCACGAAGATAAGGAGGCCCGTAAACCAGGCAAGTAACTCTACTCCCCTGCGCGTCTTGGCAAGTCCTGCCTTCTGCACAACGCGCACAAAAGCTGCAACTCCTCCCGAAACCTGTACCAATGCGATCAACCCTCCGACCAGAAGGCTGAAGATCAGGATTTTGGTGTTTGATGGCTCAGCAAATACGGCAACCATCACATCAGCCATCTGGGCCAACCCTTTGACTGGGTTTCCCCCAGCCAGTATGGTCGTTCCAACCCAGAGGCCTGCAACCAGCGAAAGAAAGACCTGTCGGGTCCACAACGCAAGACCAATCGCCACCAGTGGAGGCAGTAGCACAATCCAATCCATGTCCTGGATTATCTCCACTTGATATTACAGCCCATAGAGGGGCGCTGTGGCATTGTGACGACCCCTAAGTTTAGGAGTTCGTCCACAGCCTGTAGAAATTCTTCTCCAGTCGACTGCCCCGTTCCCGGGCGAGTTTCATCAAATCGTCCCCGGTAAGCAAGACGATAGTCCGCATCGTACAAGAAAAAATCTGGCGTACACTCTGCGCCATAAGCCTTGGCCACTGACTGGGATTCGTCATACAGATACGGGAAAGGATACTGTTTATCCGATGCACGCTGCCCCATTGCCTCAAATGAATCCTCTGGATACTGGGTGGCATCATTGCTACTGATCCCAACAAAATTTACGCCTTTATCCATACAGACCTGTGCAGCACGGACCAAGGCATCCTCAACATGGATGACGAATGGGCAGTGATTGCACATAAACACAATGGCGAGCGGAGCGCCATCTGCCAAGTCCTCAAAACTGAGGATATCACTCCCGGCAATCTGAGGATTGCTGGCGGGCAAGTCGAATCCTGGAGCCTTTGACCCAAGTTCTGTCATTTTTGAGTATGTCAATGCCATGGCTGTTTGATCGTTTGTGTTGGTTCGAAAATAGGGAAATAGGCCATACCTCCTACTCCTGAAAAGCGAAGTCTCATCAAATCTCTATACCTGATCTCTTTCCCGAACACGATGGAGCGGCTCTGTTACGCAGCGAGCAATACTCGCCAGATGCTCTCCAACTCGCCCAATCGAGCAGGCACCAATCGTGCACACTACGGCCCTGTTTGCTGGTAATTCCGAGCTAGCCAACAGATCAAAAATACCCCGCAATACTTCTGCGATCTTTTTTTGCTCATCCTGGACCGCCTTTGCTTTCTGTATATCCCCTTCCAAAAAACAATCCCGGGCAGCATCAAATTGTGCAAGTGTCTGATTCCGCAGTTCACGGATTTCATCCACAGTAGAACCGATGCGGGGGTGAGTCGCCAACAAAGCCGCCGATTCCATAACGCGCCCCATACGTCCGATCCGTTCTGCTTCCTGTGCAACGGTTAGAAGCTTCATACACAGGACCAACTCCCGTTTCGGGTCAATATTTAAATGCTCCAGTACCGCCCGACGTACCGAGTGCTCACGCTTACAGATTACAGCTTCCTGCGCCGATAGATCTTCGTCAAGAATTTCATTCTCCAACAATCGCCCGCTCGATGCCGCAAACAAGTTGCGCCCCGTATCCAGCATAACCTTGATATCATCCAAGGCATCTTTGATTAGCGGCGGCTGATTGCCCGTGAGAAAGTCTAAAAAGCCCATGATCTCAAACGGAAATGATGCTCAGTTCCGGTGATGTCCGTATAGATCTGATGTTCGTTAATGTAGTCCAGCACACTTTCCAAGACCAAATAGCGCACCGATTTTTCTTCGAAAAGCCTCTTGCGGATATACTCAGCACTCAAGGGCATGATCGGGGCATCCACAAACTCAACCCGCCCCGACAAATAGTCAGGCAAAGTTAAAGCTTTACGAGTGGCAGGATAATCCATCCGAGGATAAACTAATAGCTTCACCTCTTCGGCAATCGCCTCCGGCTGTGACCATGTGTCAAAATGTGCTAGGCTATCACCCCCAAGAATCAGGTTGAACTCTGCATCAGGATATTGCTTCCTGAGCGCACCAAGCATCCGTATGGTATAGGTCGGCGAATCTAGTGTTTTCTCTATGTCGGAAACCTGAAAAAATGAATGCTCTGCCGTAGCCGCACGCACCATACCAAGCCTGTCTTTGTATGGAGTGAGCTGAATCGTCGACTTATGAGGCGGAGCATAGGAGGGCACCCATAAAACCAACTCCAGATTAAACTGTGAACGTATCGTCTCAGCAATAATGGAATGCGCAATATGCGGTGGATTAAAACTACCCCCGAAGATCCCCACCTTCATCGGATACATACTATAAGGTTGCGCTATCCACAATCAACTCATCCAGTCTCCTCTCCGCCAAGTCACCGAGTTCCCTTGCTTCATCCATAACCTCACTCTCGGGGAAGAGGTCCAGCAGCCTTTGGTAGTGTGTGATCGCTTTCTGAAGCCTCTCAGGCTGACGTGCTTCAATGCTCCGTGCACTGAATTCTATATAGCATCGCATTGCACCTAACAGGGCATCATCTGCCAGTGGGGTATCAGGAAATTTATCAAAGACCACCTCGTAAGACAGTGCTGCTGCCTGATAGAGTCCTCGCCGCTCATAGAGCATTGCAGCATGGAACTGTTTGTCCGCCAATTTCTGCCGCAATTCCCCAACACGCTGAATGGCAACCCCTACAGAATCATGGTCTGAATAAAGCTGGATGTACAAGTTGAAGACTTCTACGCCTCTGCGCGTATCTGTCTGGTCCAGTTCAATTTGCGGAGATCTCTCGAAAAATGTCATCGCCCGCTCAAACTCGGCGTCCGCAGCCCGTGGATCAGCTCTGTAAAGCTCCGAAAATCGTGTGTATTCACTTGCCGCCAGGATGTAGTCCCTATTCTTTCGGTATGAACGTGCAAGATAGAGTTGTGCATTGGCCGCCCACTCGTGGGTTCGTCCAAAATCGAATACGCCCTGAAAATACTGCGCCGCCCGACTGTAGCGACCAGCCTCATAGTGAGCCAATCCCTTTTCATATGCATCGCTGGGTGAATCGTAGCTGAGACGGCCCGATCCCGAGCATCCCGCCAGTAACAGGAATGAGGTGATCAAAACTTTTTTCATCGAAAAATGCGATAATTCAGTGTCGGCGAATCCGTTGCCTTGAAACGTATCCCCCCCTGGGATCATTGCGTAGTTACCTGAATGAGTCCAATTCTGTTCCTGCTAGTGAACAAGCTGTGGCCCGATGGGAGTATGCTCAAACAAATACAATGCCATGTTATGTCGCTGCTCCCCGAATTGGATGCGCATCCGTACCCCTTCATAGAGTGGTGCATTTAATAGACGATCTGCCAGATCTGCTCCCTGCCCCAGGTTCTCCAGTAACAATCCGGTAATATCATATCCTATGTAGGCAAGCTGGTCCGGCTCAGCACCTTCATGGGATTGCCTATATGCCCGAATAAACCTGCGTGCCTCCATCCTAGTGTTCTGATAATCAACACCGACGTAGAATACTCTCATCGTTGTTCCCAGCCTGTCTATATTGAGAGAGAACCAAGGGGATGGCCCCAGTATGTAAGGGGTCAATCCCGTCAACTGAATACTGCTCACTCCGCTCTGGACAAAGCGGGATGCTTCTCTTTGATTATCATGATAAACGGAGAAGAAGACCCCTTCCGCCGCCGAGAGTGAATCACGTCCGATCAATTGTGAAAGCCTAGACCAGTCAAAGGACGATCCGACCTTATGCGTGAAGCTGGGAGTTAAGCCGCTTGCCGCCAACTCCTCTATGAACCCTTGTGCCATTTCCCTGCTCACATCATTCCCCGCCTCTTCCACAATACCGATGGCTTCCAAACTCAGGTATTCTGTCGCCTGACGCGCTATCGCCCGCCCTCGTTCAGCCAACGTGGCATTCGCCTGAAAAACATAGCGCCGACCTTCTGTAAGTGTTTTATCCGTGGCCAATGGAGCGATCAAGACCGTTCTATTTTGTTCTGTCACACGAGCAGCAGTGTGCACCTGTTCACTGAAAAGTGGGCCAATGATGGCGGATACTCCCTCCTCCACCAGTGAGCTTGCTGCGAAACGTGCACCCTCAGAAGTATTTCCGGTGTCTCTAAAAATAATTTTCACCTTCTGCTCATTCCTTCGGTTGTAAGCATCAATAGCTAACTGAACTCCAGAAAATATTGAGCGCGTTATTGCCAGTTCACCGGAGGAAAGCGGCAAGGCTAAACCAAGTCGAATTGCATTATCATTCCACTGAGCATATTGTATATCCCGTCGAGCCACTGCAATCAGACGTGCAGCTTCCGCGAAATAGCGACTGTTAGGATAGCGATTCTGGAACTCCTCCATCAGTTGAATCGCTTGAAGATATTCACCCAGGCGGTGAAGCGACTTCCCTGCCATCAAGTACGCAGCGGTCGTTTTCTTTTGCACACGATCTCGCTCATATACATCCCTGAATTGGACGTAAGCACCCGAGTAGTCTCCTGATTCAAATGCATCCAACGCAGACTGAAATACCTGCTCTGCATCTGGCACGCTGATTGGCTGGGCCTGCGTAACCGGTGCCAATTTAGCCGCCAACAGAATAATCAAGATCCCTATTTGGAGCGCTTTCATCTGAGGCCTATTCCCATTCAATCGTAGCCGGAGGCTTCGAGCTGATATCGTATGCCACGCGGTTAATTCCCCTCACTTCATTCACAATCCGGTTAGCCACATGTCCCAGAAACTCCAAAGGAAGTTTTGCCCAGTCCGCTGTCATCCCATCTTTACTGGTCACAGCTCTAAGTACGCAGACCTGCTCGTAAGTGCGCTCATCGCCCATGACTCCCACGCTTTGAACGGGAAGTAAAACAGCAAAGGCTTGCCATACCGAAGTATAGTACCCCTGGGTATGCAGTTCTTCAATAAATATTCGATCTGCCTGCCGAACAAGCTCCAGTGTTCTGTCACATACCTCACCAAGAATTCGAACAGCAAGCCCAGGACCCGGGAATGGATGTCGACCAATCATCTCTTTTGGCAATCCAAGCAATGTACCGATCTCGCGAACTTCATCTTTGAATAACTCCCGAAAGGGCTCAAGGATCTCAAATGGATGATCTTCCGGTAGTCCACCAACATTATGATGCGTCTTGATAGTTACACTCGGCCCCTTGAACGACACGCTTTCGATCACATCTGGATAGAGTGTTCCTTGTGCCAGGAATCTAGGTTTTTCACCCAATACAAATGAGATTGCTGACGTAGCCTCTTCAAAAACATGCACAAACGTGTTTCCAATCACGACTCGCTTACGCTCGGGATCCGTAATTCCCCGCAAGTGCTCCAGAAAACGTTCACTGGCATCAATTGCTTCCAAGCGTATGCGGAAATGATCTCGAAATGTCTGCTGCACACTCTCCCATTCACCATGTCGCAGTAGCCCGTTGTTGACAAAAATACAGGTAAGTTGATCGCCGATGGCCTTGTGAATCAGGCAAGCAGCGACGGAAGAATCCACCCCCCCAGACAACCCTAGAATCACATTGTCTTTCCCCACAACATCCCTGATCTCGGTAACCTTCTGCTCCAGGAAAGAGGCTGGCGACCAGTCACTGAGACAGCCACAAATGTTGCGGACAAAATTCTCGAAAATATGACGACCACTCTCGGTGTGTACCACTTCAGGATGAAACTGCACACCATAATGGGGGAGCGTTTCATGACGCAGCGCTGCAATGGGTGCACTCCTCGTATCTGCAATAATCTCATATCCCTCTGGAATATCTACGGGCAAATCTCCATGACTCATCCAAACCTGTGAACCATCTCTAACCCCTTTCAAAAGGTCATCATCGCGGAGAATATTGATCCGAGTACGCCCAAATTCCCGATGCTTTGCTGCCTGTACCTTCCCCCCGATCGAATGCACCATAACCTGCAACCCATAGCAGATCCCGAGCAAAGGCATTGGTGAGCCATCTTCCCGGCATAGTTGAAAAAGCTCTGGATCCAACCGGGGAGCTCCCTCCTGATAGACCGAACTCGGCCCCCCGGAAAGAACGATTCCCTGCACACCAGTCAGCTGCTGAATCGGAGTCGTGCAGGGGAGAATCTCCGAAAATACCCCGGCCTCGCGTATACGTCGCGCAATCAGCTGCGTGTACTGCGCCCCAAAATCAAGAACAATGATTCGCTCATCCATGTAACCTGAAGAGCTTATGCCACATGATCCGCATACTCTTGGGCAGACAATAGAGATTCGACCTGGGTAGGATCGGATAGACTGACTTCAATAATCCAACCCTCACCGAACGGATCACTATTTACGAGCTCCGGATTCGTCTCAAGCTCTACGTTATGCTGGCTGATGGTCCCGCTTACAGGAAGGAAGAGATCCGATACTGCCTTGACCGCCTCTACAGAGCCAAATACATCCCCCTGCTCCAACACCTCTCCTTCAGGTTCCAACTCTACAAATACAATGTCCCCAAGCTCTCCCTGTGCAAAATCTGTAATCCCAATTGTTACGCTCATCCCGTCTGCATGTACGCGGACCCACTCATGCTCTTCGGTATATTTCAGCTCTTCAGGAAGTTTCATCAATGAATTATGTCAGTGTGACTATTGTAGCATTTGATTCTCCACGAAATGTGTATCAATTTCGCCAGAGAGGAATGCGGGATGCTGTAACAATTCTTTGTGAAATGGGATCGTCGTAGCTACTCCCTCCAGAATGAATTCATCCAAAGCACGCTCCATCCGCCGGATTGCCCATTCTCTGGTGGGCGCATACGTGACGAGCTTGGCAATCATGGAATCATAATGGGAGGGAATAACATATCCGGCATATACATGAGTGTCAATCCGGACCCCCGGACCTCCAGGAGCATGGAACTGCTCAATCCTGCCTGGGCAGGGGCAGAAATTTTTATCGGGATCCTCTGCATTAATGCGGCACTCAATCGCATGCCCCTTGATCGAAAAATCAGATTTGGAGAGATTCTCCCCCATTGCTACACGGATCTGCTGCTGGATCAGGTCAAACCCCGTGACCTCCTCCGTGACCGGATGCTCGACCTGGATCCGCGTATTCATTTCCATGAAGTAAAACTCACCGCTTGAATCAAGCAGAAATTCAACCGTACCTGCGCCTTCGTAATTTACCGCCTCTGCACCTGCGATTGCTGCAGCTCCCATTCGGGCACGCAAATCCTCATCCACAGCAATGGAGGGGGCTTCCTCCAGCAATTTTTGATGACGCCTCTGGATTGAACACTCTCTTTCTCCGTAGTGCAATGCATTCCCCTTTCCATCCCCCATGACCTGAATCTCAATGTGCCGCGGATTCTGGATCAATTTTTCGATATAGATATCAGAATTCCCGAATGCCCCTTCCGCTTCCGCCTGTGCAGACTGAAAATGAAGCTCAAAATCGTCAGCACCCATCACAGCACGCATCCCGCGGCCCCCACCTCCTGCACTGGCCTTGATCATGACGGGGTATCCAATGGAATCTGCAAACTGTTTCCCCTCTTTCAGGGACGATACAATCCCATCCGAGCCCGGGATTACCGGAACGCCTGCGGCACGCATCTGATCTCTGGCACGACTCTTGTCCCCCATGATTGCAATCGTCTCTGGAGCAGGGCCAATGAATTTTATATCATGATCTGCACAGATCGCGCTGAACAATGCATTCTCAGATAAAAACCCATATCCCGGATGGATTGCATCTGCTCCTGTAACCTCTGCAGCTGCCATAATTCGATCCGGTTTGAGATAGCTCTCCGTAGATACTGCTGGTCCGATACACACCGCTTCATCTGCATAACGCACATGCAAGGCATCTTCGTCCGCTCTGGAGTAGACCGCCACGGACTCTAATCCCATCTCTTTACAGGCACGAATTACCCTTAAAGCGATTTCTCCCCTGTTCGCAATCAGAATTTTCTTCATACGAAGATCCAAATTATGCGGGATCAACGATCAGCAACGGCTGATCGTATTCAACCGCATCCCCATCACTGACAAGAATTTCCAGAACCGTCCCATCCACTTCTGCTTCCACTTCATTCATCAGCTTCATCGCCTCTACAATGCACACGGTCTGCCCCTTTTGGATGCGATCCCCAACCTTAACAAATGGATCTGCATCCGGTGCCGGTCTGGCGTAAAAAGTCCCTGGCGTGGGGGACAGTACAGGTGAACCTTTTGCGACCGGGGATTCTGGCGATGACTCAGATGCGACAGGCGATTGGTTGTCCGGCTGGGCTACATCGGCAACTGGCATTGACTCTGCCATAACGACCTGCGCCGGAGCAGCTGCCTGAACCACTGATGATGCATACTTTCGGACGAGGACGCGTACACCGTCTGCCTCAATCTCGACCTCCGCTGCCTCACTTTCGGATGCCATTGAAATCAACTCTCGAATACGATCAAAATCCCTCTTGGACCAGTTTTTGGAAAAGAATTTAGGCACTTACTTAATGGTTACTTCTTGATGAATAGGCTACTCTGTAACCCGTGTAATATAGTCTCCCGTGTCCGTATTGACCCGAACTAGGTCCCCCTCCGAGATAAAGAGTGGAACGTTGACCGTGGCTCCACTCTCCAGTTTTGCCGGTTTTGTAGCTCCGGTCGCTGTATCTCCCCGAACACCGGGATCCGACTGAGTCACCCGCAATTCCACACTCTTGGGAATTTCAGCCAGGAGAGGCTCTTCGGTTTCTGCATGAAATAAAATATCAATCGCGCCTCCTTCCTTTAGAAATTCCCGTTTTTCCACATTTTCGGCGGGTAACGAAAACTGCTCATAATCCTGCATATTCATGAAATGCATCCCAAATGCGTCTTCGTACAGGAATTGGTGTTCCCGGCGCTCAATCCGTGCACCTTTTACCTTCTCACCTGCCCGGAATGTCTTGTCTACCACGCGCCCGGTTCGCACATTCTTAAGTGTCGTCCGAACGAAAGCTCCTCCTTTACCGGGCTTGACGTGCTGGAATTTGACGATCTGCCACAACTCACCCGCAATTTGCATGGTAAAGCCATTCCGGAAGTCTGTCGTATCTGCCATGACTCTTGCTACGACGCGTGGATCGCGAAAATATAGGGAATTCTACGCTACCTACGCCCTATTGTACTGGCATAATGCCCCTGTTGCCTACTGAAAGGATGCCTCTAAGTGTAAAAATGCACTGAGATCCGAAACTCCCAGCGTCCCGTTATACTGAAATGGTTCTCCATACGTGCAACCAGCTAGCTGCCCGTACGTGCGGGCACGCGCCTCGATCCACTCAAAAAATTGAGGATCGGAAATATAGGTTTCTGGCTCGTCGCTGTGCTCCTTATACGCTGGACTGTGGATCTGGGAGCCATAACAACGAAGTGCTTCGGTACGCTTCTTCCATGTACTGGTCACATCAACAACAAAATCCGGCTCAAAATGCCGCACTTCCGCAAAGTACAATAAATGCTGAGGGCGCCAAGGCAGGGCATCCACACTCTGATCCAATTTTTCTAACCCGGCATAGTAACATGCATTACAAACAAGATCATGTGCAGCCACATGATCTGGATGTCGGCATACCTCGGGATGCGTCATTACGATACGGGGCCGCCATTTGCGTAGAACGCGAATGAGGGTGCTCAACCCATCGGACGTAATGCTGCCATCGGGCAGCCCAAGGTTTTCACGTACGGAGAGTCCGAGGATTGATGCCGCCTCACTTGCCTCTCTGGCTCTCAGTTCTGGTGTCCCTCTCGTGCCCAATTCACCGCGAGTCAAATCTACGACACCAACCCGAAGCCCCTGCATCACCGACAAAATCAAGGTCCCCCCTGCCGCTAATTCGACATCATCTGGATGTGCGGCAATCGCCATTATATCCAATTGCTCCGGCATTACTTTGCAGCGACCAGATTAAGAATACGCCCGGGCACATAAATTTCCCGGCGGGGAGGGTTTTCTCCCAGGAATCGTTGAACATTTGGTTCCAGCATTGCCGCCCGAATGACCTCTTTCTTATTTGCTTCTGGTGCAATACGGATGGTCGCCCGAACCCGACCGTTCACCTGTACCGGTAAATCAACCACCTCCTCGGTCAGATATTCCTGCTTGAGTTCCGGCCAGGGGGCATAGGCCAATGTGTCCTTATACCCAAAGCGTGACCACAATTCTTCTGCAATGTGAGGTGCAAACGGGGCAAGCAAAAGGACAAATGGCTCTGCAACCTTGCGAGGGACATCTTTCCACTTGAACGCTGCATTCACAAACTCCATTAAGGCAGCGATGGCGGTGTTCATGCGTAGCTCTTCAATATCACTTGTCACACGGTCAATCGTCTGATGCAGGACGCGTAGTTGATTCTGATCAGGTTCTTTCTCGCTCGGAGGGTTTTCCGTGATCAGCCGCCATGCACGACTGAGAAATCGGAAGGTCCCGTAAACTCCACGGGTGCTCCACGGCTTTACCTGCTCCAGTGGACCCATAAACATCTCATAGAGCCGGAATGCATCTGCACCATACTGCTCAATGATCTCATCAGGGTTGATCACATTCCCACGACTCTTGCTCATCTTGAATGCGCGCACATCCAACTGAATATCCGGTGCATCACTCAATACAAAATATTCCATATTTTTCGCGACTTTATCCTCGTCGATTTGAATCGCTTCTACGGTTGCATCTGTATAGATTTCTTTCCCGTTAGTCACATTTTCGGCACTGACCCATTTTCCTGTCGTGATGTCCTTCCAAGCGGTGTATTCAAGTTCACCCAGAATCATTCCCTGATGAACGAGTTTTGCAAAAGGCTCTGGCGTTGAGACCACGCCGGCATCGTATAGCACCATATGCCAGAATCGGGCATAAAGCAGGTGAAGGACCGCATGTTCTGCTCCGCCGATATAGAGATCCACTGGCATCCAGTACTTTTCCAATTCTGGATCAACGAGCCGTTCCGTATTGTGTGGATCAATGTAGCGCAAAAAGTACCAGCAGGATCCTGCCCATTGGGGCATTGTATTGGTCTCGCGTCTGGCTAAATTACCCGTATCGGGATTCGTGGTCGTCAGCCAATCTTTAGCCAAAGCAAGGGGGCCTTCCGGCGTTCCGCTTGGCTTAAATTCGTCCAATTCGGGCAGATTGATGGGGAGCACATTCTCTGGCAACGCCTGTACTTTTTCACTCTCGAAAATCATCGGGATTGGTTCGCCCCAATAACGCTGCCTGGAAAAAAGCCAGTCGCGCAACTTATAATTTACTTTGCGACGTCCTACATCGTGCTCTTCAAGCCAGTCAATAATTCGTGCTTTTGCATCCTCAATATGGAGCCCATCTAGAAAGTCGCTGTTGATGGCTACACCATCTCCCGTATAAGCTAGTCCTGTAAATTCAGTAGGCGGCTGAACCGTACGCCGAATGGGGAGATCATATTTTGCCGCAAACGCCCAGTCGCGCTCATCCTGACCTGGAACTGCCATGATCGCTCCTGTCCCATAGGAATACAGTACATAGTCTGCGATCCATATTGGGATTTTTTCTTTGCTTGCAGGATTTATGGCATATGCCCCTGTGAATACCCCCGTCTTCTCTTTCTGAAGTTCCGTCCGTTCCAGATCGCTTTTATGGGACGCCAACTCCTTGTAATTCTGGACTTCATCAAGCTGAGCTTCCGTAGAAATCTGATCTACCATTGGATGTTCAGGAGCGAGTACCATATAGGTTGCTCCAAAGATCGTATCAGGGCGCGTGGTGTAAACTCGAATCTTGGCATCTTCCATTCCCTGAACTGGGAAGTCAATATCTGCTCCTTCACTGCGCCCGATCCAGTTGCGCTGCATTTCCTTCGTGCTGACGGGCCAGTCCGTCTGTTCAAGCCCATCCAACAGCCTTTCCGCATATTCGGTGATACGCAAGACCCATTGACGCAGCATCCGTTTCTCGCAAGGATACCCGCCGATATCGCTCTTCCCATCTACAACCTCTTCATTCGCGAGTGTTGTCCCCAATTCTTCACACCACCACACAGGCACCTTTGCCTCGTACGCAAGCCCCCGCTCAAACAACTTCAGAAAGATCCACTGTGTCCATTTGAAATAACTTGGATCTGTCGTATCAACCTCTCGATCCCAGTCGTAGGAGAACCCCAGGGATTTTAGCTGCTTCCTGAACCGGGTAATATTCCGCTCGGTCGTAACGCGTGGGTGTGTCCCCGTTCGAAGTGCGTACTGCTCGGCAGGAAGTCCAAAGGCATCCCACCCAATCGGGTGCAGGACATTGAACCCGCACATCCGCTTGTACCGTGCGACAATATCTGTCGCGGTGTATCCTTCGGGATGCCCCACATGCAACCCTGCCCCGCTGGGATAGGGAAACATATCCAGTACATAGTACTTGGGTTTGGACATATCTACCGTAGTCGGTGTACGAAATGTCTTATTCGATTCCCAATACGCCTGCCACTGGCTTTCAATTTCCCGAAAAGGGTATACCGCCATTTCTCAATTAGGGGCTTACAAAGCTACAACTGCAAAGTGCTCTCCAAGGATTGCGGAGTCGGTCGTGAATATACTGTTTTATTGCTTCCGCTCTGGATTTACCTTACGCGAAGGCGTCTTTTACTTTCGAAAAGAACGATTTATTCTTACCTGTCTGCTCCGGTTGGAATGCATTGGAGTCCCGAAGTTTTTCTAACGCCTTTTTATCCGAATCAGAGAGGTTCTGTGGTGTCCACACACGAATTCGAACCAGTTGATCACCTTTTCTGGAGCCTCTGAGTTGGCCTAATCCCCGCCCCTGCATGCGCAGAACCTTGCCGGACTGGGTTCCTGGAGCAATCTTGACACTCGCCCGCCCCGTCAGAGTCGGCACCTCAATGTCTGTCCCCAATGCTGCATCGGGAAAAGAAATCTCCATATTGTAAATCAAATCACTGCCTCTGCGGACAAAATGCTCGTGCGCTTTTTCACGAATCTCAATCCGCAGGTCTCCTGATCTTCCTCCGCGAGCCCCACAGTGACCCTGACCACGCAAGTTGATGACCATTCCATCCTCAACACCAGCAGGCACTTTCACTTTTATGGATGACTCTCCATCCAGCCGCCCCTCCCCTCGACATTCCGGGCATTTTTCCTCAATAATCTGCCCTTCGCCTCGACACCTTCCACACTCGGACACGCTCACAAACTGGCCCATTGGTGTTTGCCGTACTCGGCGCTCTTCCCCAGACCCATTACAGACACTGCACACTTTTAATTGGCTGGGTCCCCCCTTTGCGCCACTCCCTTCACAGGTCCGGCATGGGGTCAATCGGCGAACTTTTACACGCTTTTCTGTCCCTTCTGCAATCTCCTCCAATGTCAGGGCCAACTGTTGAGCGATGGTAGCCCCTGGCTGTCCCTTTTCCCTTGTACGTCGGCGCCCTCCTCCAAAGAAGTCATCAAACACTCCCCCTCCTGATCCTCCGAAGATATCACTGAACGCACTGAAAATATCATTCACATCACTAAACCCTGGCTGCCCACCTCCACCGGATCCGCGTAAACCAGCTTCACCGTAACGATCATAAACCTCACGCTTCTTCTGATCGCTCAACACCTCGTACGCTACCGCTGCCTCTTTGAAGCGGGCCTCCGCCGCTTTATCACCTGGATTTCGATCTGGGTGATTTTTTAATGCTTCCTTGCGATAGGCTTTTTTGATTTCCTCTGAGGACGCATCACGGTTCACACCCAAAATTTCGTAGTAATCACTCATTGCGCATCCGCTTCAGCGGGAACCCCTGATGCAATCCCCACAATCACCTTTGCATGTCTGAGTACCAGATCCCCCAAACAATACCCCGCTTGGCTTTCATACAGTATCTGTCCATCTTCTTTGCCTTCAGGGGCAGGTGCCTGTCCCACCGCCTCATGAAGATGTTCATCGAACACCACCCCAACGGTCTGAATCCGTTTGAGTCCCAGTTTCTCAAGTTCACCAAGAAAATTCTCGAATACAAGATTAATTCCCGACTGTAAGGACGAGAAGGCATTGTCTTCTGATTCAGCTTCTGCGGCCGCAGCCAAGGATCGCTCCAGATCATCCAGAATCGGCAGCAGCGTTCGAATCACACCAGCTTTTGCACGGAGCGACCAGTCAGTGCGCTGATTCTCCATGCGTCGACGATAATTGGCAAACTCGGCTGCAACCCGGAGCCGCTGATCTTTCTCCGCAGCCAGCTCTTCGGCGCACTGAGTGAGAGGGTCCTCTAGGATCTCGGAACCATTGACGGATCCTCCACCACTCTGAGACTCGTTTTCACTCGGCTCAGAGGGCACCGATTCCCCAAGGGATTCGTCTTTTTCCTCCGAAAATTCTTCAGCCATTCGTATGTACTTGTTGTCTTGAACCTGTAATGGCGGGCCGATCAAGCAGAGACGCCATCGTTTCTACGAGAGAAATCGCGCGACCATAATCCATGCGCATCGGGCCGAGTAATCCAACCGTTCCCGTACTCTGCCCCACGTTATACCGCGCAGTCACAATGGAATAAGGGCTTACGGTTTCATCCTGAATTTCACTGCCAATCCCCACGGACACCCAGTGATTGGTGTCCAGTTGACTGCCGGGTGCCTGTTCAAAGAGCCGAACGACGTATCCCTCGTCCTCAATGAGATCGATGAGTTGCCGTACCTCATTCGTACTCTGAAATTCCGGCTGTGCGAGGAGTCCTCGCGTTCCTGAATGGGTCAGTCGACCTTTTACTGGATCACTGAACAGTACTGCCGACTCATTGAGAATCAGCTGGACAATCCCGGTCGGGTCATGATCCAGATCTTTCGTTCGCGCAACATAGTCCCGCCGAATTTCCTCAAGTCGCAAGCCTGCTAGTCGTTCATTCAAAATTGATACAATCCGATCCAGATCCTCACGCCGGATCTCCATATTCGTCTCATAAACAATCGTTTTCACCAGGAGGCTCCGCACACTGATCACGATCATAATATTGGACTCGGAAAGTTGCACCACATCCAGTCGTTCCAGCACACCGGTTGAAATTTTTGGGCTGAGAACCACACCCAGAAGGTTGGACATGCGCCCCAGTAAACGGGAGGTCTCCCGGAAAAGCGTGTCTGCATCCCCCATGAGCCGATCCAGCCTTTCGTTGAGCAGTTGCTGCTCCTGTACGGATAATTCCGGGGTTCCCATCAACTCATTCACAAACGCACGATATCCCAGCTCCGTCGGCATGCGTCCGGCAGATCTGTGCGGGGGTCTGAGATATCCCTGCTCTTCCAGATCAGATAGTGTATTGCGAACAGTGGCCGCACTCAGACCTAGAGAAGACTGCTTAGCCAGCTTTCGGGATCCCACTGGTCCCGCGGTATCAATAAAATTACGCACAACCAGACGCAGGATCGCACGTTCACGATCCGTCAGTCTTGAGGATGCCTCCCCATGATATGTGGACCTGGGTTTACTCATGGATAATCTCAGTCGCAAAATCCTTGCCGCATCAACAAAGTACAAACCAGCCTGATAAAGACTGTCATTATGTCCGATCAAGCCCGCTGGGTGCCGTCTGGTTCATGTGCGGTTCCCATATGACGCAACCGTACGCCACCTACCGCGTATTTCCTACTCTACTTCCTTAAATCCGATGCGTTTCTTTTCGACCCTTATTGCCAGTGTTCTTGGATCACTTATTGCCGTTTGTATCCTGATTTTTCTTGGTAGCCTGATTATGGCGGGAATCATTGCATCCGCAGTTTCCACTACCGAAGCCCCCATTTCATCAGAATCCGTGCTGGTGTTGCAGCTTTCAGGCCCTATTCAAGAGTCTGGTGCAGCAGATCCGATCTATGAACTCTTTGATCTACCACAACCTCAGAGTCTTAACCAGATTAGGACCTCCCTCAAGAATGCTGCGACCGATGAGCGTATTGAAGCGGTGTGGCTCAAGCCACAGGGAGCCATCGCAGGATGGCCGACACTCCTGGAAATCAGACAATCCCTGCTTGAATTCAAAGAAAGCGGCAAACCCATCGTGGCCTCTGCATCCGGGGACTTTGCAATGCGTGAATCGGACTATTTCCTCGCATCTGCTGCGGACAGTATCTATGCTTCCCCGAGGGCCTTTTTTGAATTCAATGGCTTCTACTTGGGTGTATCCTTTTATAAGGGACTCCTTGACAAACTGAATATCGAACCGACAGTCTTGCGGGTTGGGAGCTATAAAGGAGGCATTGAACCTTACACACGCGAAAACCTGTCAAGCGAAAACCGAGCACAGTTAACCGCCGTGCTTGAGAATTGGGACCAACTCATGACCCGTACAATTGCTCAGGCGCGGGATCTGAGTACTGAGGAAGTTGCAAGCCTTATGGGAGCGGGAGAGCTCCTGACTACCGAAGATGCATATGCATCTGGGCTCCTTGATGGATTACTGCAAAGTGAAGAGGTGGAGTCGCGTATCCGTGAATTGACTGGCATGGAGGGCAGGCTCAGAACCAGCAGCTTGTCCCGCTACGCTCCCTCAATACCCAGATCATCGTCCAGCCATGACAGCACGATTGGGATTATGTATGCATCCGGCACCATCATGAGTGGTAGCAGTAGTGATTTGAATGGAATCCTCGGGGCCGTCAGTTTCCAGAAAGCCATGAAAGATTTCCGAGAGGATGACGATGTCAAGGCGGTCGTACTGCGGATTGACTCACCCGGCGGCAGCGCCACTGCCAGCGAATCCATGTGGCAGGCAGTCAAGGAAACGACGAAGGAAAAACCGGTCATTATTTCCATGGGAGACCTTGCTGCGTCCGGTGGCTACTGGCTCGCAACAGCGGGGGACACGATTGTGGCTTCTCCTCACACAGTGACCGGTTCCATAGGTGTCTATGGCATGCACTTCAGTATTGGCCAGATGCTCGAAACCAAATTGGGCATTACCTCAGACCGGGTAGCTACCAGTGACTACGCGGATATGTTTTCCGGGATGCGCCCCCTTCGTCCTTCCGAGCGTGCACTGTTTGAGCGCTCTCTGAACGAAACTTACTCCACTTTTCTTGAGCGCGTTTCTGAGAATCGAGACATGTCGGTTGAGGCTGTTCATGAAGTGGCCCAGGGCCGGATATGGACTGGAGAGGCTGCCCTGGAAGCTGGACTGATTGACAAACTTGGGAACCTTGATGATGCGGTCGCCCTCGCCGCCGAGATGGCAAACCTAGAGGAAGGTGCCTATCGAATCAAACAATTACCCGTTCCAGAGACCTTGATGGATCAATACCTAGAACTCTTTCTGGCACGGATCCAATCCTTTATGGAATCACCAATTGAGGCGCAACTTCGTGCAGAAGCTCGTCTAATCGAGGAAGCGGCTCAGTTGCAGGGAGTTCCCATTGCGCGCTTGCCTTTGGATATAAAGGGTTATGACTGACACACGCGGGTGCTTGCAGAGTTCGACTGTTCTTCTGCGATGATCCTGCTATTTCGGGGAATGGCTATGCTGGATTTCCCGATGGCTATGCTGGATTTCCCGTGGGTGCAACTTTCTTCTTCCCCTTGTAGTTAGCACTACATCGTTACCTCTGGTATGGTTGTTGCGCCTAGCCACCGAAAGCAATTTTCTTCCTCCTTTTGGACTTATAGCTCACATCTAGATACATGTTTAACGCATTTCGGAAATTCACCTTCCTTCTTGTACTCATATTTTTTTCCGTTGTCACAGTAACCACAAATGCCCAAACAACCCGTTCTCCTGTATCTGTTTCTCTCCAAACAGGGCTGAGTTTAGCAACGTTCAGCTCGCATAAAGGCATTGAATTAGCTGGCGCTGATTTTGGCTATCAAAGTGGCTTCAATGTACGAGCATCCGTATTTTTTCCATTCTCCAGGGTTCTGGGCACGCAGTTAGGCGTTGGCTGGGTCCAGAAAGGATCTTCTTTCAGGATCCCCTTCGTGAATCCCGATCTTGATGAAGGCTTAGACTTGTCTGAATTGAATATTTTCTCGAACTTTAGGACTGGATACCTTCAGATTCCTCTTTTGCTATCAATTAAGCCATCTCCAATATTTCATGTTCTTGCCGGCCCCGTCGTTTCGTTTCCACTCAGTTGCAGCGTTGAAACCTCGGTTGAACCCTCGGTTGAAATCTCGGGACTCACGGGTGGTCGTGAGTGTAACTTCGATTTAGATACCGACCTATCCATCATGGCCGGAGCAGGTGTGAATATTCCTCTATCCAGTTCTTTCTCGCTGTCACTGGATGCCGTATATGACTTCAGCACATCTGAGATTGCTGAAGGTTTCGAATCTGAAAATCGGGGTTTCTTGTTTATGGCTGGTATCCGGTTACCGCTAGATAGGTAGTCTGGAGGCAGAACTGCTCCACCTCTTTATCATAACATGGCCTGGAGAGGCTGCCCCGGCAGCCGGCTGATTGACAAACTCGTGAACCTTGATGATTCCCATATATAGTTCTGGCAACAGCTTTCATCCCTACGCACCCTTAAAATTGAGTTGACTCCGATATTTGTACGATTTGTGTTGAGCTAACGGTATCCGTTTGGGAATAGCTTAGGCCAAATCCAAACGGAAAGAGAGGATCTTCACTGTCATAGGGTACATCCTCTAACTGTGCGCGAACAGCGTCCATAGACGATGGCAATTCGAACGGTAGACGCCCCGAAGGATCAAACCGCCCGAAAACCGCATCCAAGATCACTTCATCCGATGCTCCGAAATTAGCCAAGACTGCCGCAGAACTTTCCGCTATCTCTGGAATAACGGCAGGACGATCAAGGTAAATGTCAACGATTGTCGGAAGGGATTGGGTAATCGACAGTATCTCGTCCAGCTCCGCCCCCTTAAAATCCAGATCACCCTGATGAAACAACCCCTCCAGCATGCCTCCACCGCGCGGAGGTTCGTAAGGCGCATGAACCCTAAGTAGAGCCACGGTGGCCTCGGCGGGATTACTGACAACCGTAGCATAGCGAGATGCCACACTGCTATCTACATTTTGCACGAATATTCGCTCATTAGGTCCGAGAGGCAATACGGAATTACCGTCCTCTTCCCCATTCTTCAAAAGAACAATAGACTTCTGTTGGGCAATTCGGCCTGCCTCCATAAAGGGGGCAGAGCCCACTATTCCATCAGCCGCATTTTTGTCAACGTATGGATCATCAAACAGTCCAAGCAGGAACTTATCCCTGAGCAGCCGACTCACGGAACTGTCCAGGCGTGCTTCCTGAACCCTACCTGAGTTTACCAACTCAACAATCCACTCTGGATTAGATTCTCCTCCGAATATATCAACTCCAGCCTCCAATGCTTTTTCTGCCCGATCAATAGGTGCCAAATCTTCAACACCCCATCCCGGAGATTCTAGCATGGTGAAACCCAGTAAACCCTTACTACTCAAAACAGCCCAATCCGTACTGATAACACCTTTAAACCCAAGTTCCGTACGCAGCAGATCAGTGACAATGGAAGGGCTAAAGGCAAAACCAACACCATCTTCGGTGATACCTACACCTACAGCGTAACTCACCATGATTTGCGCAGTGTTCGCCGCCATAGCGCCCTCCACAAACGGCGACATATGCAAGTCAAACTTGTCACCTGGATAGACCTGATCCTTACCATACGAGAAATGCGCCTCCCATCCGTCATCCTGCGGCCCGCCGCCAGGAAAATGCTTAGACATCGTTGCAACACTCTCGGTACCGACTGAGTCACCCTGCAACCCGCGAATGTATGAACGCCCCATACTAGCTGATAGGTCCGCATCTTCACCAAAAGTGCCATAAATACGCGACCAACGCGGTTCAGTCGCCAGATCAAACATGGGATGAAGTGCAAGCCTGATGCCCACTGCCAGGTATTCTTGTCGTGCAATATTGCCAAACTCTTCGACAAGGAGTGTATCGCGCGTCGCGGCCAAGCCAATGGGTTCTGGCCAAACAGAAAAATCACCGGCAAACATCATCGCAGCCTGACTGCTCGGAAAGCTATGCCTCGGATCTGAGGCAATAGTGATCGGAATACCTAGCCGCGTACGTTCGGCGAGGTTTTGCACGCTATTGTACCAAGCCGCCATAGCAGCCGGATCATGACTCTGCATAATATTGAAATGATTCATGTGCCGACGCACAATCATCTCGGAATTGGTGGGAATCATGAACGTAAAAGGATTGCTCGGCATCGGTCGCTCCTGCAGGGATCCATCAGGTAATGTGCCAATCATATTGATAAACATCATCCCCGCTTTCTCCTCCAAAGTCATTTGCGATAACACATCCCGAACCCGCTCCGCCACAGGCGCATCAGGATTTTCGTATTGGTCCATCACACCATTCTTGTTCAAATCTCGATATTGAATGCCGTTGGCCTCCAAAATGGGAGCTTCCGCCCCGAGGCTTGCCTTGGCGTTATTGGCCGCTATGCCGTAGTAGGCATAGAAACCCAGTACCGCAACACCGGCTAGTATCAATACTCCCAGTACGATAATGGTGATAACACGCAGCATAAGAATTCCTCCCCGTAGCAGGTTAATAAATTACGTTCGTCATGAAAATAAGGATACGACACTAAAGTGTCCGCCCGAGAGTCCCCGTTGGCTGAACCACCTGAACCTGGATCTGCCAAGCCTGAAACCGATGCTTGGACCGATTGAACAAACACCAGGAGCAGATCATGGAGCAACTCTTTGGAAACACAAACTGCGATATAGTGTATATTGTGCATTCAGAATGCATAATCTACACTTATGCAGTACAAATACATCCATCGGTCACTTGAACCGGTCATAAAAAAGGCGGCATCCGAATTTCCCGCGGTTGTTTTAACCGGCCCACGCCAATCTGGGAAAACTACTTTGCTAAAGCATTTATTTGGTCACCGGTATCAATATATCTCTGTTGAACCTCCAGATGTCCGCGCAGCGGCTATAGAGGATCCGCGTGGATTTTTGGAACAATACCGTCAACCGGTCATCATTGACGAAGTGCAATACACGCCGGACCTGCTTCCCTACATCAAGGAAAAAATTGATGTTGACCGAAACCGTGCTGGCCAGTTCCTCTTGACTGGATCTCAGAACCTTCTCCTTGCCGAGAAGGTTACCGAATCACTGGCGGGGCGCGCTGCATTACTACGACTCCTCCCTCTATCAAGGCGGGAAGAAGAGGGACACCCCCAGCAACCCGCCGTCTGGGAACATGCGCAGGTGACGAGTTCGAAAACCTTGGGTGGATTTGGAAATCTTTGGAAAAGCTTTCTTCGCGGTGGCTACCCAGAGCTGGCGATTGACCCCAGCCGGGATTTGTCATTATGGCACGCGAGCTATATCCAGACATATCTTGAGCGAGACGTACGTACCTTGCGTCAAGTTGGTGACCTCACACAGTATCAGTCATTCCTGCGCGTGTTAGCCGCAAGAAGTGGCCAAATGCTGAATATGACCACTCTAGGCCGTGACCTTGGAGTCGCAGTCAATACGATCAAGGCATGGCTTTCCATCCTTGAGGCTACGTATCAAATAATAGTGTTGCGACCGTATCATACCAACATTGGCAAACGACTTGTTAAGACACCCAAGGTATTTTTTTTCGATGTTGGCACACTCTGTCACCTTGTTGGCCTGAAAGATCCTACACACGCAGCGGCTGGTCCGATGGGCGATGCTATTTTTAAGACTGCTGTTCTGTCTGAAATAGTTCGAACGCTAACCCACAGGGGAATTCAACCACAAATATATTTCTGGCGTACTGTGGGTGGTTCGGAAATTGATTTCATTGTTAATACGGACCACGGCCTTATTCCAATTGAAGTAAAACTGTCCGCAACTCCACGTCCTGCGATGGCATCCACCATTCGGGTTTTTCAACGCGATCTGGGAGAAACTGCGCTACCTGGGTATGTGGTACATCCAGGCGATATACGATTGCCACTGGGGCAGCGTGTAACCGCTATACCTTTTGCTGATTTGTAGCGAAAGTAAGCTCAGTGTTGGGTGCAGCCCAAATTACGGTGTTTCTCGGGCGATGCCCACCCGCCCCAGATTATTGCGCATGTGTCCTCCATTTTTGGTTCAGTGATCTCGGACTTATGGATTGCGGTGCATACGCAGTGCACCCTGATGTATGTCTATAATCTCTTTGCTCCGTGCGTTGCAGTTTTCAGATATCAACAAGGACCCTCCCCGTCATCGCTTGCGGAATTTCTAAACCCATCAACCGTAAAATCGTGGGAGCGACATCCCCTAACTTGCCTGGTTGGATCGGTCCCTTAAAGCCATCCCTGATAATCAGATGTGGCACGAGTGCGGTAGAGTGAGTCGTATTCGAGGATCCATCCTGATTTCGCATACGGTCGGCATTCCCGTGATCTGCGATAATACTGATACTGTATCCCGCAGCATGAGCGGATTCTACCACAACACGTACAGCTTCATCAACTGCCTCAACCGCCTTGACCGCCGCCTCAAATACACCCGTATGTCCTACCATATCCGGATTGGCAAAGTTGAGACACACAAAATCGAATTCCTCCTGCCTCAATGCTTCGGCTGCGCGGTCTGCCACCTCGGGCGCACTCATTTCCGGCTGGAGATCATAGGTGGGCACCTTCGGAGAGGCAACCAGCAAACGCTCCTCGCCCTCAAATAATTCCTCGCGTCCTCCACTGAAGAAAAAGGTTACATGTGGATATTTTTCCGTTTCTGCCACTCTCAACTGCCGTAATCCAGCACTGGCTACGACCTCGCCCAATGTTTGATCAAGATCTACCTTGTCAAATGCCACCGGCAGCCCAAACTTCTTGTCATATGGAGTGAGCGTAGAAAAATATAACCGCTCAAATGAAGCTACCTCAAACTCGGCGCTTGTCGGACTTTGGGTAAATGCATTGACCAATTGGCGCCCACGGTCCGCTCTGAAATTGAAGAATATGACCGCATCGCCATCAGTGATACATGTCGGCTCAATAATGTGTGGCTCAATAAATTCGTCCGTGATGCCAGCCGCATAGCTCGACTCGAAGGCCGCTGCTGCACTTTCACAAACCTCCCCCTCCCCATGCACCAGCATCTGATAAGCCTTCCGCGTACGCTCCCACCGCCGATCACGATCCATCGCATGGTATCGACCGATCACTGTGACGATTCGTGCCAAGTGTCCCGCACGCTTTTCAAACTGCTGGACATAATGAGCACCGCCGTGAGGGTCGGCATCTCTGCCGTCTGTAAATGCATGGACACAGACCTGATCACGGGAAAGGCCTTCACGCTTCGCCAACTCGCAGAGAGCAATGAGATGGTTAATGTGACTGTGCACTCCTCCATCAGAAAACAGACCCATTAAATGCAGGCGCGTATTTCGGGCATGTCGTGCAGCCGTTACGAGCACCTCGTTTTCGAAGATTGAGCCATCTTCAATCGCCAGATCAATGCGTGTAATATCCTGATTCACAACCCGCCCCGCCCCTAAATTCATATGTCCCACCTCGCTGTTGCCCATCTGCCCAGGAGGCAAGCCAACCGCCCTTCCGGAAGCCTCCATGTTGCCATGTGGGTACCTTGCAAACAGATCATCCAAAAATGGTTTTCGGGCTTGATCTATTGCACTCACAGACGGGTCAACGGCTATGCCATACCCGTCCAGAATAATGAGAATATGTTTCTTCGGCATCTTGATCGTCTCTGCAAATAGGTTAATCAATGCGGTAATCGCGAACGGTTTTTAACGTCAGCCCGGTTTTGGATAGATACACGTTCATAGAATCGCACTTTGGACAGGCGAACTGTACCGTTCCAGTGCGGTCAAGTCTGGAGATGGGTTGATCAAAGTAATGACGCCGGGTTGCGCAGTAGTAGCTCCCCTTTGTGGGGTCCAAACCTTTGATCGGCTTGGGAAGCCCCTGAAGAGCTTCATAGTATTTGCAGACACTTGTCACGACACAATTCGAACAATTAGGGCTCCGGGCAGTGCAGGTATACCTGCCGTGAAGGATCAAAAGATGATGGGCCCGCCCCCAGTCATCCCGAGGGATTACCCGCTTCAATCCCAATTCCACCTTGAGGGGTGTTCCCGCCTGGTCTACAAGACCAATCCGGTTGGCAACCCGAAATACATGCGTATCCACGGGTAGGGCGTCCCGATCCCCGAATGCAACTGAGGAAACGACCTGTGCCGTCTTCCTGCCAACTCCTGGCAATTTCATGAGGGAAGCCTGATCTTCAGGGAGCTTTCCATCATACTCAGACATAACCTGCGTTGCCATCCCCACTAAATGCCTAGCCTTGTTATTCGGATAGGAGATAGATGCAATGACATGGGCAACCTCTTCTGGAGTTGCCGCCGCAAGTACTTTGAATGTGGGCCATACTTTGAACAGCTCCGGCGTGACTAGGTTAACACGTGCATCCGTGCACTGTGCAGAGAGAATGACAGCAACAATGAGCTCATACTCACTCGAGAATCTGAGCTCTGTCTCCGGGCGTGAAATTACTTCTGAAAGCGCGTCAATCACAATGTGTGCGCGCTTCTTTCTGCCTAAGTACATAGACCTGTAAAGGGTATGCGGTTAACTCGTTCAAGACTCATACTGTTCATCCTCTCAGTCCTGATTTCTGCCGGAATCAGATTCAGTGCACACGCACAGATCTCAGATTCAGCACGTGTATCCATCTTAACCATCTACCCTGGAGATGCCATCTACACTTTGTGGGGGCACAGCGCACTTCGAATTGAGGATCCGGTTACACAAACCGATATCTCCTACAACTATGGGACCTTTGATTTCAGGAACCCTTTATCCTTCATCCTTCGCTTTGCCTATGGGAAGCTGGATTATCGACTGTCTTTACACTACTCTCCCGCCTTGGTTGAAAATTCCTGGGTTACACTGGGACGCGGCGTTGTCGAACAGCAGCTATCTATGACCATGGAAGAGACTCGCGCCCTTTACGAGTACTTATCCATTAATGCACTCCCAGCGAACCGTGTCTACCGTTATGATTTTCTATATGATAATTGTGCAACGCGCATCCTTGATGCCCTGGAATATGCACTCCAGACCGAAATAGCAGACTCAACCTCTACAGGAATCACGTTTCGCAACCTGATTCAGCCATACCTGCGGACACATGCGGGGTTGGATCTGGCGATTAATCTTGCAATGGGGATTCCCGTAGACCAGGAGGCGACCCAACGACAGCTGAGTTTCCTGCCGATCGAACTGCAAGTCTTGCTGGAAAATGCGCAAACACGTGCTGGAACACCGCTGGTTGCGCAAACCGATACACTCTTTGGGAATCCGGTTACTCCTGCACCGCGACGCACCATGTCCTTCCCGACTATCGTGGGATGGCTCATCCTCCTAACTGCACTATTCCTCTTTGTGCGCGATATCCCTCAGCCTCGCAGACGGGTTTTTGACACCGTCCTATTGGGAATCGTGACCGTACTCGGACTCCTGATTACATTTTTCTGGCTCGTCTCTCTTCACGAAATCACTCGTCCGAATCTGCACATTCTGTGGGCCTGGCCTCTGCATGTCCTCCCGCTTTTCTTCTCCCGAAAACCCTGGACAACCGTGTACTGGTATGCTGCAACGTGTGCTGCTGCTGTTTTTGTGTTCGGGGCACTCTGGTGGGCACAATCTCTTCCACCTGCAACCATCCCGATGGCACTGGCAATGGCACTCCGATGCTTCATCCTTGCCCGAGTACCGCGTACGGGATTTGAACCCGTGTTACCGGCGTGAAAGGCCGGCGTCCTAGACCCCTAGACGAACGCGGCAAATATTTATAAGGGTGACCGAGGGGACTTGAACCCCCGACCTCCAGGGCCACAACCTGGCGCTCTAACCGCCTGAGCTACGGTCACCATTTTTGGCTACTCCCAAATTTACGCATGAACAACCTACAATGACAAAAGATCACGTCAGTGAATGACTGCAACCTTGCCATATGCTACACCTTCACCATTTTTCCCCATGGCAACAATCAAATACATTCCTGAAGGGACTAGTATTCCATCCTGATCGCGACCATCCCAGATCCCTCGTCCACCACGTGCCTGCATACGTCGAACCAGTTCCCCATGTACCGCCATGACGGATATTTCCGTTTCTGCAACCAGCCCTTCAATATAAATTTGGGGCTCTGCGTCTGAAGTAATCTCAACTGGATTTGGGTAAATAAATAAATCCCTGGTACGTTCCGAAGGTTGAATTGCATCACTGAGTAAGCTGACGAGCCCCTTATCGGTTCCCAGAAAAACACGACCACTAGATCCTTCAACGGCGACAGTGATCACCATATCAGAAAACAGGGGGGAGTTATCGGACCTGTAGTGCGCAACCTGCCTGAATCCGTCGCTCTCCGAAAGCAAATAGATGCCACTGGGGGTTGCCATCCATAACCGGTTTGACGGATCAATCGCGATGTCATTGACACTCAATCCATTCAATACATAGGCTCCAAATGTACGATCCGCCCAAACAGGCCATACCGCTTGCAGTGTAGGATCATTTGCAGCAAAAGCACCACTTCGAAAGTATGCAGGACCGCCACTGGTACCAACCCAGACCCGTCCGGTTAAATCTTCCGCGAGTGCATAAATCTGTGTGCCCGGTAACCCCGTACCATTGGACCCGGGGGTTGCATAATAGGTGCATGCATCATCCGTTGCATCTTCGGGCGTATCGTTGGTATCCAGGACGAGTAGCCCCCGAGTAATGTTCAGGTTCCCCCGGTCCAATAAAATAATCCACTTAATTCCGTTGGAATCGATAAAGATATCTCCCAATGCGTTGGTTTGGGGCGCACCCTCACATCTGGGTGGTAGCAGTCGGGCCCAAGTCCCATCCGGTGCACGTACATGTAATGGGTAGGGTGAAATTGTATTTGTCACCCAAAGCGTTCCATCCTCTTCACTAGCCACTCCCCCAACGATGATATAGTCCTGCGTTCCCGCCGCCGCAAGTAGGGTTGAATTGATTTGGTCATAAGTTGTGACCACATCTTCTGGCGAGACCTGTGCCAAGCCAGCACCGCGAGAAGCGGCCCATGCTACTCCCGAGCCATCAACATGTACGCGCCAATAACTTCCCCTGTCACGCAATACTTCAAAAAATCGCCCCGTGAAATTCGTCCACTCCTGATTTGAATCCATACGATAAAACCCCGATCTGGGGATACCCAATTGAGCAGCAGCCCAGAGGCTCCCATCTGGACCGATCACTAAATCTCCGAAGGGGGAATCGAATGGCCCCTCAGGATAAAGACCATTACTGACAAGGTTCAGGGAAAGGGGCCCACTTGTTTTTGTGTAGTGATTTAGCCCGCTGTCAGCATCTCCAAGCCACACATCCCCGGCCGTGCTCGTTGATACGGTGCGTAAATCCTCGTACCCGCTGACGAGAATGGTCTCTGTCCCCCGCGCATCATAGGCACGCAGTCGAAATTGCGTTACAGCTAGAATCTGGTCATCAAGAATCCCAAAATCCAGAATTGCGCGTATGCTGGATCCAACCCGCTCATAACTTCCATCCTGCATTCGCCTTCCCAGGCCAAGAGGCGTGCCCACATACAGGCGTCCATGGTGGTACACAATGTTCGTGACCTGCGGGACTGGGATGATCGCGTTTTCGGATGTCCAACTGCTTGGATCCTGAAGGCTTCTTCCTGAAAGTGGCGCATAGGCAATGCCTACGTCTGTGCCAACCCATACCCCAGTTTCTCCGCCAGGGACTACATCCACCTCAATATCATTGACGGCAGTCGCGGCTGGAAGCGAGCCGAATCTACTGTACGTGTCACGGACCTCATCGCGGAGCGGGTCAAAGACCACCACCCCAAATCCCGTTGCGATCAGAAGGCTATCTCCCCATACTTCCATCGCGTTGATGACCTTAGAAGGAAAGCGTTCACTGCGGTAAATATCAAAATAAGTGGTGACGTCCCCGGATGATATATCCAGGCGATCAAATACACCATCTGCGTATCCGATCCAGACAAGTTGCCGTGCAGAATCCCATGCGACCGCCTTCGCATTTACATCATAGAGACCCTCAGCTGCAGTATATCGCTCAATCTCACCACTACTTGGGTCATAGCCAAAAATCCCTCCCGTAGAAGCTACCCATACCATTCCCTGCCCTGCCGACAGGCTCGTCACCTCGCGTGCGCTGGTGTGCGCTGTCCATGATCGTGCAGATTGGGCATAGACCGGGAGGGCAAATAGGACTATAAAAAGCCCCACCCAAATGCACTTCAGCGATTTCATGCAGACATTTTCTGGGAAAATTTTCGCAACAGGCCAGCCATCTCTAGAGCAGCAAGCCCTGCTTCTTTTCCCTTATGATTTGGACCAGGCTCTGAGCGCACTCTTGCCTGCTCAAGGTTTTCAGGTGTAATGACTCCAAGAGCTATCGGAACTCCGGTCTTCATTGCCACCTTCTGCAAACCCCTGATACTTGAATCACTGATTGCTTCAAAGTGATAGGTTTCGCCTCGAATGACCGCTCCCAAGGCAATTATTGCACTATAGCAACGAAAGTTGATCATCTGCTGAGCTACAAGTGGTAATTCGAATGCCCCTGGACACCAAGCCACATCAATGTTTTTGACCTTGTGTGCCGAGAGTGTTTCAACGCAGCCGTCAAGCAGGCTTCTGGTAATGACTTCATTAAACCGGCTTACGACAATTCCAAACCTAGCCTCCTCGGGCTGCTCAAGCAGCCCAGTGAATTCTGTCACTCTCTCCAATTTCTCCCCACTTTGACGCTCGCTCACTTCTTTCAAACTTGAAGCCATTCTTTATAGATTAAAGACCTTGTGTATACTTGACTCCTTGTTTTCTGGTCCTTACCCCCAGATCGTTTATTGCACGTAACCAAAATGTTCTCCACTTCAAGCATGCGTCATTTAGTCAAATCACTGATCATTCTAGCACTTTCAATCTTGATCGTGTCATGCGATAATCGGTCAGGAGAACCCGTCTATCCTAATATTATTCTGGTGATGACCGATGACCAAGGATGGGGAGATACGAGTTATAATGGGCATCCGCATTTAAAGACACCCCATCTAGATCAAATGGCATCTAATGGGGTTGTGTTCAATCGTTTCTATGCTGCTTCGCCGGTCTGCTCACCTACCCGTGGCAGTGTATTGACTGGCCGTCACCCACTCCGCTATGGTATCTGCCATGCGAATTGTGGTCACTTGAAAATTGAAGAAATCACGCTTGCAGAGCTGGTCAAGGAAGCAGGATATACTACGGGGATTTTTGGAAAATGGCATTTAGGGACATTGACGCGTGACACGATTGATTCCAATCGGGGAGGCAGGCCTCAGCATGATGCCCATTATTCGCCACCTTCCCAACATGGTTTTGACACGTATTTCGTGACGGAAGCAAAAGTGCCTACCTGGGACCCTATGACAACGCCCCCTCACTCAGCAGGTGATGTATCGCCATCTCAGCAAGAGGGAAGGCCATTCAACACCTTCTATTGGTCCGGCCCCGGCGAAATTGAAACCATAAATCTTGATGGGGATGATTCCCGGATAATTATGGACAGAGTCATCCCTTTCATTCAAGATGCGGTGAAACAAGATCGGCCTTTCTTTGGTGTTATCTGGTTCCATACACCACACCTTCCTGTCATTGCGGGGGAAAGTTATAAAGAATCGTACTCCGGGTTGTCTGAAGACCAGCAACATTTTTACGGAGCATTAACAGCCATGGATGAACAAGTGGGGCGACTAAGAAAAGCATTGCGGGAATTGAATGTATCCGAGAATACCGTATTGTTTTTCACTAGTGACAATGGCCCCGAAGGCACAAATATAGCGGGAAGGACCCAAGGCAGCACGAAAGGGCTCAGGGGGAGAAAACGGAGTCTTTATGAGGGCGGCATCCGGGTCCCTGGCATTATGGAATGGCCTGGTAAAATCTTACCGGGCAGAATCTTGGAATCCCCTTCTTTTACCTCAGACTATTTTCCCACCATTGCGGGCATCCTGAATATCAACCTGCAAAAATATAACCGTCCTTATGATGGAATGAACCTGTTACCCCTACTCCATGGAAACATGGAGAAAAGAGAACGAAACTTGGCATTTAGATTCAATCAGCAAGCCAGCCTGATCGGCGAAATTTATAAAATCTACAGTAATGATGGAGGCAACACATTTGAGCTATACAATATCATTGAAGACCCCTATGAGTCGACCGACATAGCCGCATCCCACCCCGATCAGTTGAATGCAATGGTTACGGAATGGAACCATTGGAAAAGATCCCAGGAAGCCAGTGCAGATGAAACTGATTATTAATTGAAATCTAGGTTCTTCACCCATTATTGTGATCGGGTCAATAAATTCAGGGAATTTTCGGTACATGGCGGCCCCGATTTGCTGTAATTTTTCATGTATTCATGGTCGTCACTCTATTATTCACGAAACATATAGATCGCCAATGGAAAAGAATCAAGGGGTGTACAAGAGTTTGGGGCTTGCCTCGCCGTGGGAGATTTTAGAGGATGCATATGATGATGCGAATCAATTGAGGCGCGTCACGATCAGGTGCACAGATACGTCGGCGTTGGCGTGTCCGATGTGTAAGAAGCGTTGTCCATTTTATGATTTGCGCACTCCTCGTACCTGGCGCCATCTGGATACGTGCAAGTATCGTACGGAGTTGGTCGCCCGGGTTCCGCGCGTACAGTGTCCAGTGCATGGGGTTCGGACGATTCTGGTTCCTTGGGCCTTGCCGAGTTCGCGGTTTACGCGCGACTTTGAAAACTATGTACTTGGATGGCTTCAGGAAGCGAGTGTACTGGCGGTATCTCGCCAGCTTGACGTTGGCTGGAAAGCGATTTCCCGGATCATGGATCGTGCAGTAGCACGTGGACTTGAGCGCAGGGCCCCCCAGATTATTGCGCATATCTGCGTGGATGAGACCTCGTTCCGCAGGGGGCACAAATACATCACAGTGGTTTCCGATGCAACGTCGGGGAAGGTGTTATATGTGGGGATCGGACGTACGAAAAAGGTGCTGAAGCGCTGGTATATGGGATTGACTCCTGAACAGCTGGCGGGGATCCAGAGCGTGAGCATGGACATGTGGCCTGCGTATATTTATACGACCTTGGACTGTGTGCCCGATGCAGAGAATAAGATCGCGTTTGACCGGTTCCATATTGCAAAGTATCTGGGGGAGGCGGTGGACAAAGTGCGACGGCAGGAGCACAAGCTCCTGCGCGCGCAAGGAAATCCAATCCTGACGGGAAGTAAGTATGACTGGCTCACGAACCCGAAAAATATGTCCACAACGCAGGCGAAGCGGTTTCAATCGTTAAAGAACAGTTCGTTGAAAACCGCCCGAGCGTGGGCGATCAAAGAGATGGCCCGAAACTTATGGCATTATGTGAGTCCTACCTGGGCACGAAAAGGCTGGAAAAAATGGCTGTCTTGGGCTATGCGCTGTCGTCTGGAGCCTGTCAAAGAAGCCGCCAGAACGATTAAAACACATCTATGGGGAATCATCAACGCTATTGTCCTCAAGGTGAGCAATGGCCCGGCGGAAAGCATCAACAGCCGAATCAAAACCGTCAAAACACGTGCACGCGGATTCCGAAATAATGAGCGGTTTGTCAACGCAATTTACTTCCATCTCGGAGGACTTGACCTGTCCACCTGAATGCCGTAAATCTTATGTTCTCACAATATTAGGTGAAGACCCGAAATCTATACTCGCGAAACTGAGTGGCTTTGACGCAAGAGTTGGTTGGCAAACGGAAATTGCTGGAACATCACCAACTAATGCTCAGAGTTGATTTGCTTACTACGCTATACTCTACACCAATGACATGCACCACCAGCTTTCTCATTTTTGCCCCAATACCAAGCTTTCGGCATCCTCTTGAGAAAGAATTCGGGCTTGATTTACAATTCTCTATGGAGCCACTTGTGAAATTCTGGAATCATCCCATTGTCAACGTACTGAGTGCTCTGTACACAAAAATCTTACGAGAAAATTTCCCGGAGCGGAAGGAAGTGTCCAAGGAACAAGATCACACGATATTCGTGAATGGCTTATGTCTTCCTGATTGCCTGAATGTAACAGAACCATGCGTAAATCCCGGAGACCCGGCCCACTAACAGCAGCGTTTGACCGTGGCCCCGCGAAGTATTTTCATGGCAGGAAGCAGATATTGCGGGATTTCAGTGAACTTGTGGAGCGTGCGACTCAGGCGAATTCTGGCACGACTTTTCTCATCCAAGGTGCTCCCGGTGCAGGAAAATCTGCACTACTTGCTGAATGTGAAAGACTGGCACGAGATGGCAAATGGGAGACTGTGAAGATTGATTCAGTAGCCCTTTGGGACCCGAACGAGTTGCAACAGTCCCTTAAATCAAAGAGCAATCTCAAAGTCAAAGGTGGATCTGCAGGGGTTAACATTGTTGGCATCGGGCATGCGGAGATCAGCACAGGAATGCTTCCTCCGACTGTGAAAACTTTACTCCAAAAGGGGAAAGCCCCCTTACTGCTCACCCTAGATGAAGCACAGGTGTTGGGCATGAAGGATGAGTTTCCCACAGACCAAATTAACACTGTACGCCATGTATTCAAGGCCATTCATAATGGCGAACTGGATCGACCTGTCATCCTGATTGCAGCGGGGCTGGGAACGACGGTAGAGGCTTTTGGAAAACTAGGGATTTCGAGGCTTGCGAAGCAATGTCTTGTGGAGTTGGGAGCATTAGACAAGGAAGCGGAACGCGCAGTTCTACATGACTGGTTCACGAAGGACGGCAAAGCCAAGGGAGATACCGCCGTATGGATTGATGCGATTACTCAAGAAACCCATGGATGGCCTCAGCACATCTTATCGTATGTGGCCCCCGCTCTGGATCAACTGCATGCAACCAAAGGGAGGATGACCGCAAAAGGATTGAATGCCGTCCTTGAAGCGGGACGTGAGGAGCGGTCTGCATATTATAACCAACGTACACGAGGTTTTTATCGAGAGCAACTCCACTGCATTGCAAGATCTATCGTAGATATCCCAGCTGGAAGCCCCGTTGATCATGCTGTCATCATGTCATCCCTATCACAGGATTACGGTAACGATGAAGCAGCGAGAATATTCTACCAAGCACTGCATAAAGGTATACTGGACGAGCGCAACAACTGCTTTGTTGTGCCTATCCCATCCATGCATGATTGGCTGGTATCCAATTACGCCCGTGAGTAGGTCAAATTCCCCCACAAGACACCGCACATCCCAAACTTGAATGACCGGAGTTCCGGTATGGACCTCCGCCAATGATGGGCAGATAATGAGGGGAGTCTGGGGATGAAACCATCTCGGATCTTTACCCAAGTTTAACACGAGGCCCCATTTTGGGGCCTTTTTTAGTTTTTTTTTCGCCTGACCTTGGCCCCGAACCTTTGATTCCAGCCTGCATTGGCCCATTTCCTTTTGCGTCGTTCGTGGATTCGGACGATTGTAGTGCCATAATGCGTTTTCTGTGGGAACCTTCGCCGGCCCCCTTCGTTTCCTGCCATCATGTTTATCCGAAAAACCATGACCCGGACCATGAAGGACGGAACCACCTATCATGCGTTCCGGCTCGTTCACAATGTCCGCTACGGCGCCAAGGTGAAGCAGGAGACGCTCCTGCATCTGGGAAGTCAATTTCCGGTCAAGGAATCCGACTGGCCTCTGCTCTGCCGCCGGATTGACGAACTTCTCCAGGGGCAGGTCTCGCTCCTGCCGCCCTTGCCCAAACCGTTGGAGGATCAGGCCGAGGCCATCGTTGGGCAGTTGTTCGCCAAGCAGGCCGAGCGGCTGCGACAGGCAAAGCTGGCCCAGGGCGAGCCACTGGATCCGAGATGGCACACGGTGGATGTCGCCTCTACCCGTATGAGCATGGTGCGGAGTGTGGGGGTGGAACATGTGTCCTTGTGGGCCCTGAACCAGCTGGGAATCCCGAAGCTGTTGCGGGGCCTTGGGATGACTCCCAAGACCCAGCATGCGGCATTGGGGGCGATTGTCGGACGCTTGGCCAAGCCTGCTTCCGAGCGCGCAACCTATGCGTGGCTCTGTAACGAGAGCGGTCTTGGGGAATTCCTGGGAGGATCGTTCCAGCGCATGAGTTTGATGCATCTCTACCGGGCCTCCGATCAACTGGTGAAGCACCGCGATGCGATTGAATCGCAGGTATTCACCGAAGCCATGTCCCTGTTTGGATTGGGATGTACGGTGACGCTGTTGGATCTGACCAATACCTATCTGGCGGGATCGGGATCTGCCCAATCGTTGGCCAAGCGTGGGCGGTCCAAGGAGAAGCGGAATGATCGTCCTCTGATCACCTTGGCTCTGGTTCTGGATGGGAGTGGATTTGTGCGGCGCTCAAAGATCTATGCCGGCAATACGGCAGAGCCGGAGACCCTCCAAACGATGCTCCAGGAAGCGGATGCCCCGAACGAGGCCATTGTGATTATGGATCGGGGGATTGCAACCGCGGAAAACGTGCAATGGCTTCGCCAGGCCAAGTACCGATATCTGGTGATGAGTCGGGAGCGGGCCCGGGTCTTTGATCCAGCAGATCAAGAGGTGACCGAGTTGGATAACGGCGTAGAACTGTATGAGGTCCGGGACTCGGAAGAGGTCCGGGTCTATTGTCGTTCGAGCCAACGGATCAAGAAGGAGCAAGCCATGGTGGCACGTCGTCGTGCGAAGTTTGAAGCACAGCTCACGCAGTTGGACCAGGGGTTATCCCGACCGAAGACGACGAAGAAGCTTTCGCGGATTTGGGAGCGGATTGGACGATTCAAGAAAAGCAGTGGTGGGATTGGACAGCACTACGACATTGAGGTGATTGCCGATGAGAAGCAAGAGAAGGCGGTGCAGGTGAAGTGGCGTGCGCGGCCGAAAGCGAATTCGATGTGGACCGATCCCGGCACCTACCGCTTGAGGACCAACGTCATGGAGCTTTCCACCGCTCAGCTGTGGCAGACCTATATCATGCTGACGGATCTGGAGGCCGTGTTCCGCTCGCTCAAGAGTGAGTTGGGATTGCGGCCTATCTTTCACCAAACCGATCAACGCACCCAAGGGCATCTGTTCATCACTGTGCTTGCGTATCAGGTCGTACAAGTGGTGCGAACCTACCTGCGGCAACAGGGAATCTCCTGGAGTTGGACCACCATTCGCAATGTGCTCTCGTCCCAACGACGGGCTACCATCCATCAAACACGAAACGATCACGTAGCCGTGCACACGCGCCTCACCTCGGATCCCGATGCAGATCAACGCGAAATTTACGAGGCGCTGAAGATCGAGCCGCGTCCACTTGAAACGGAAATCACCACGATCTGAACAGACCCAATCCATGCCAATCGGTAGTGCCCTAATCGGCCTGAATCGGGCCGAAAGCCCCCGCTCAACGCTGGAATCAGTATTTTATGTTAAACTTGGGTTTAGCCAAGAATTGCCTGGCGTAGTAGGGTGTCCGTGACTAGGAAGAGATAGTGGATGCTATGTTTTTGCAATTTGCATCAGAACCACTTGCAAAACTCCGAATCATCCCATTTTCAATGCGCTGAGTGCTCTGTACACAAAAATCTTACGAGAAAATTTCCCGCAGCGGAAGGAAGTGTCCAAGGAACAAGTTCACACGATATTCGTGAATGGCTTATGTCTTCCTGATTGCCTGAATGTAACAGAACCATGCGTAAATCCCGGAGACCCGGCCCACTAACAGCAGCGTTTGACCGTGGCCCCGCGAAGTATTTTCATGGCAGGAAGCAGATATTGCGGGATTTCAGTGAACTTGTGGAGCGTGCGACTCAGGCGAATTCTGGCACGACTTTTCTCATCCAAGGTCCTCCCGGTGCGGGCAAGACCGCACTTCTTGCTGAATGTGAACGACTGGCACGAGATCGCAAATGGGAGATTGCAAAGATTGATTCAGCGGCCCTTTGGGATCCGAACGAGTTGCAACAGTCCCTTAAATCAAGGAGGAATTTTAAAGTCAAAGGTGGATCTGCAGGAGTTAACATTGCTGGCATCGGGCATGCGGAGATTAGTGCAGGAATGCTTCCTCTGACTGTAAAAACTTTACTCCAAAAGGAGGACGACCCATTACTACTCGCACTAGACGAAGCACAGATACTGGGCATGAAGGATGAGTTTCCCACAGACCAAATTAACACTGTACGCCATGTACTCAAGGCCATTCATAATGGCGAACTGGATCGGCCTGTCATACTTCTGGCAGCGGGGCTGGGAACGACGGTAGAGACTTTTGGGAAACTAGGAATTTCGAGGTTTGCGAAGACATGTCTTGTGGAGTTGGGAGCGTTAGACAAGGAAGCGGAACGCGCGGTTCTACACGACTGGATCACGAAAGATGGTAAAGCCACGGAAGATACCGCCGTATGGATTGATGCGATTACTCAAGAAACCCATGGATGGCCTCAGCACATTTTATCGTACGTGGCCCCCGCTCTGGATCAACTGCATGCAGATAATAGGGCGATGACTTCGGAGGGGTTGGCTACAGTCCTAGAAGCAGGGCGTGTTTTTCGATCTCGGTATTATGAGCAAAGGGTAAACGAATTTGGTACAAAACAGCGTCATAGTCTCGCGAAATTGTTCGCGAATGTTCCGCTTGGAGGGAGTTTGGGCTTAGAGCACATCATGATGTCTCTAACACAGGATCACGGTGCAGAAAAGGCAAAAAAAATTTTTTACCAGGCACTTTATAAAGGAGTCCTGTACAGGTATAGAGGAGATTTTGCCATCCCCATCCCCTCAATGCATGATTGGTTCGTATCCAATTACGCCCGCGAGTAGGTCAAATTTCCCCACAAGACATCGCATATCCCGAACTTGGATGACCGGAGTTCCGCTATGGCCCCCGGCCAATGCTGGGTAGATAATGAGGGAAATTGGGGGAGAACCATCCAGATCTTCAACCAAACATCGCCTGAATTACACACCTACCCCAAGTTTAACGTGTGCCGTGGAAAGGCGCGTTTTCCTTGGGCTATGGAATTTGGACAAATTTCTGCCCCGAACTCGCCGAGGAACCCGTTGCAATAAAAGAGTTTTACAATAGGCCCTCTGGAGACAATATCGACGGGATTCTCTCTAGTTCCTACCGCAGCTGAAGATGTAAAGCTTCTTTCATATCAAAAGAGGACAGCATTTTTTTTAAGATCAAAACCTTGGTTTGGGTATTCAGGTTCGTCCCGACAAAAAGATCATTCCCAATAGATTTTGGATCTCGAATTGATTTTTTTTCAGGTGTGATTTTCAAGGCTTTGATACCCTCGGAAGCTACCACTAGCTTTTGAGAATCTTTGTGGCAAAGATGACAGAGAACGTATACAAACATCTTCGTCCAGTTTATATCAGAAATGGTTTCATTTTGAAATCGAAAATAGTCAAGTTTTGTACCTTTGACATTCTCTATTTCAAATATATTCTGTTCTTCCCTGGAACTACCTCCGTCCTTATTCAGATCAGGTTGCTTAGGCTTGAGTTTGGATACATCAGTTGGTAAGGTTGAAGTAGATCCCTGGCTCGAAAGGTAACCGGCAAGATCTTTTCTAACGTCATCTCGAACCGCTTTTTTAGTTGTCTTAAAGACCTCGCGTGATACAAAATTGACAAAACTGTCACTTGGGGACGAGAATTCCTTCCCAAGAAAAGAATAGATCTTGTCCCTACGAGAAATCTTATGTGCGAATTCTTTGAGTTTTACAGAGTCATAATTTTGACTTGAGAACTGATCCAACTGCTTTACTAAATTTTCGTCTATCTCACTCAGTCGAAATTCAAGAAATGGCACTTTGTCAAGCATGTTCTTATCAACTAGGTCCGTATAGAACCGATATTCATTCCCGTTGGTCAGAACCGCAAAATCTACTTCCAGTGTATTGTTGAAATACCGTCTAATTTGCCTAACATGACTGTCTAATGGTTCGTGTAATTTTTTCCCCTCAACAAAAATCACTGGCTTTCCATTCTGCAGGAGTGCATAGTCAACTTTCCCGGTCTTAATGTCATGAGGATCGGCTTGATATTGGGTTATGACCCGCTCAGGATTGCTTGTATCGTACCCCAAAGACCTGAAAAAGGGACGAATAAACCAAGCTTCGGTATTACTTTCTGAAGGATTTTTGTCTTGATACCTCCTCAACAGCCCCTTCAACTTGTCAATATTCCCTTTCAATCCATCCATATTCGCTACTGCCAACTTAAACCGGCTTTCAGCCAAGTTGGGCACAAGTTAAGAAAATTATACAAACTGAGAGATATAGACTTATGATTGACCTAAGAGAGGGGCTCCAAAGTTGAAATTCGGGGCTGGAGTTCATGTATGGAGAACCGAAATAGAATGCCTGCTCGGTGATCCGAATTCTCTTTGCAGGAAGATCATTGCAGTTTTGCAAATCGTCCTTATTCATCCCATACGATTGCTTCACGAACTGCCTACTCCTCCGTGGGGGCATTCCCATCCTTGTCTATCGGAACGATCGTAAATCCCGTAAAGCCATAAATGGCACTGATGACCGGATTCATGTAGTTGAAGAAAGCGAATGGCAGGTAGTACAACGTCGGTACACCAAGGGTAGCGGCCATAAACGCACCACATGTGTTCCAGGGAATCAAGGCAGAGGTAAGCGTACCCGAATCTTCCAAGGCACGCGAAAGATTTTTTGGATGTAACCCGCGCTTCTCATACTCTGCGCGATACATGCGCCCTGGAATCACGATAGAGATGTATTGGTCACCAGCTACGATATTCATTCCAAAAGCGGTCCCGAGCGTTGCTAAAATGAGCGTGCCTGTACTGCGCGCTGCACCAAGAATCTTCTTCGTGATCACCATCAACATCCCAGTCTTCTCCATTGCAGCGCCAAACATCATTGCCGAAACAATGAGCCAGATGGTGTCCAACATGCTGGACATCCCTCCCCGCGTCAGAAGATCATCCAGGGCTGCATTACCGGTATTGGCGGTGAACTCTCCAAACATGACCATCCAGAACCCTTTAAAGAGAACCAGAACATGTGGCAAATCCGACTCACCTACAAATGCAATGACCACCTCCTGTTGGAAAATCATTGCCGTGATCCCTCCCAACAATGCTCCAATAAGAAGAGCCGGGAACGCCGGCATCTTCTTATAAATCAGCACTAGTACCGCCACCACAGGAATCAAGAGATGTACCCCCAGATTATAACTGTTCTCCAGGGCGTTCAACACTTCATCCAGACCCGTGGAGAGATCCATGGTTGGTCGCCACACAAACCCAATGATTGTGAACAGAATTAAGGCAACCGTAATGCTTGGCACCGTCGTCCAAAGCATGTGTCGGATGTGGGTAAACAGCTCGGTCCCTACCATCGCGGGGGCTAGGTTGGTCGTATCCGACAACGGAGAAAGCTTGTCCCCGAAATATGCACCGGAAATGATTGCCCCCGCTGCAATCCCCAGATGGAGACCAAATGCTGCAGCAATTCCCACTAAAGCAATCCCAATCGTACTGACGGTCGTCCACGAACTCCCCGATACGATGGCTACAATTGCACAGATGATACAGCAGGCCGTGTAAAAAATCGTAGGATTCAAGACTTGGAGGCCGTAGTACATCATGGTTGGAACCACGCCTCCCAGAATCCATGTTCCGATCAGAGAACCCACAACCAAAAGAATAAAAATGGCCCCCATGGATAGAGAAACCCCCTTGACCATGGCTTTCTGCATCTGCTTCCAGGTAAACCCAAGCCGCAGACCGATCAACGCACAGGCCATGGCGGACAAGATCAGCGCGATCTGGTTCGGGCCATAGGACGCATCCTCACCGAAGAAATTCACAGACGCGACCAGCAACAGAATCAGTACCCCTACCGGAAGCAGGGACTGCCAGATGTTCGGGGTCGATTGTGCTTCCTGCAAACTATACCTCAGAGCCAGATTTGTGTGTCTTTACGCGTGAGCGCGCAACCGAAAGATATTCCTCTCTGGTCATTCCCGGCTTGAACGCATTGAAATAATCGTCCGTCAATTTCTTTGCAATACCAGACAATAGAATCAATGCCAATACATTTGGAATGGCCACAATGGCTAAAGCGGTATCTCCAATCCCCCAAATGGTATTCAAGCCTACCACAGCACCGACGAAGTGCATGACTACAAAGACCATCTTGTACGGAAGAATTGAAGGCTTTCCAAAGAGATACATGGAACACCGGTCCCCATAGTAACTCCATGAGATTGCCGTTGATATTGCAAACAGGAATACACAAAGGATCACGAGATACTTCCCAATATCTCCCAATCCCTGCTCAAATGCCAGCGCCGTCATTGGAGCACCATTTTCTACAGCCATGCCGTAGAGTTCTGTGTACTGTGTTTGGGTGCCCTCGGCGATGGCGACCCCTTCCTGCGTATCAATGATGCCTGTGAAAGGCGTGGTTTGCTCCCGATCAATAAAGAACTGTTCTACCGGAACCTCATGCCATGCATACGAGACACCGCCACTCTCAGCAGATACCGGGATACCTTGATCAATCATGATTTCCGCGGGGACATTGTCCGAGATCTGATAGCGTCCTCCAATTTCTTCGACATAGGAAAAATCCCCCTCCCCGATCAAAAGTTCAGTATCCACTTTATCCTTCCACACCCCGGTGGTGAGCACCACTAGTGCCGTAATCGTACAGATGACAATCGTATCAATGAAGGGCTCCAGCAACGCAACTGCGCCTTCAGAAACAGGTTCTTGCGTCTTGGCAGCAGAGTGTGCGATCGGCGCGGATCCCTGTCCCGCTTCATTTGAGAACAAGCCACGCCGCACACCCCATAGAATCGTCTGCAACAGGATTCCGATTCCGGTACCTGCTACACCTGCCGTGGGATTAAACGCCTCCGTGAAGATGCTTGCCAATGCCGGAAAGATACCATTGTAATTGATTGCCAGGATCACCACACCACCAGCAACATAAAGCAACCCCATCACCGGTGCTAAAATACCCGTCACCCGACCAATCCGTGAGATCCCACCAAGAATCACCAATGCAACGACTGCCGAGGTCAACCCTCCTGTCACCCAAGTCGGAATCGCAAACTCCGAGTTCATCAGATCTGAAACCGTATTGGCCTGGATCGCATTCCCCGTCATAAATGCAGTCAGAAGTAGTGCCCCCGCAACCAGCACCGCAAGAGGCTTGAAGGCTTTCCCTAATCCATACTCAATGTAGTACATCGGACCACCGGACACCGTGCCAACAAGTTTGCTTCCCTCCCGATCTACCACACGATAGCGCTGTGCTAAGGTGACCTCAGTATATTTGGTACACATGCCCAGTAGTGCGGTAACCCACATCCAGAAAATTGCACCCGGGCCACCCCAATGAATTGCTAATGCAACCCCCGCAATATTTCCAATCCCCACCGTTGCCGACAATGCAGTAGTGAGGGCCTGAAAGTGAGTGACATCCCCCGCATCATCTGGGTCATCGTATTTACCTGTAGCAACCTTGATACCATGCCCAAACTGCCGAAACTGAATAAAACCCAGCCTAAAGGTTAGAAACAGGCCTCCTCCAACCAATATGAAGAGCAGAGGGTACTGCAGCAGGCTATCAATGAACTGCTGCACGCTTATAAGAATGTCCATGTCAACGGTAGAATTACGAAATGAGATCTAAATATAGTCACTGGCTGCTTCGTCTTTGCTCTGCAATGGAAGCGGCCTGGAGTACAGCTTGGACCATGCTCCCCTCATTGGCCTGATTCTTCCCTGCAATATCAAACGCAGTCCCATGGTCCGGGGAGGTGCGTACGATGGGCAATCCTGCTGTGAAATTCACGCCATTTCCAAATGAAAGGATCTTGAATGGAGCCAATCCCTGGTCATGGTACATGGCCAGAACACAATCGTATCCGCAATATTGTCCGCTCCCAAAAAAGCCATCCGCCGGGAATGGTCCCAGTGCAATAATGCCGCGATTTCCGGCATCCTTGATGGCTTTGATAATCACTTCCTCCTCTTCGCTGCCAAGCACACCATTTTCTCCGGCATGTGGATTGAGTCCAAGGACGGCGATCTTGGGCTGTAAAATTCCAAAATCTCGAATCAGAGATAATCGTACACGTTTGAGCTTTGCGACAAGCCCGTTGATCGTCAGCCTTTCTGATACCTGCTTCAGGGCAATGTGCCCGGTAGCCAAGCTGATGCGCAGCTCTCTGGACACCATCATCATGACCTGATCCTTGACCTTTGTCTTCTTGGCCAGATACTCTGTATGCCCTGGAAAATTATAGCCAGCACGAACAATTGCCAGCTTTGAAATTGGCCCGGTAACCAGCGCACTCACCTTTTTCTGCTTCGCAAGGCGGATGCCCTCATCTACGGCATTCATTGCCATGCTGCCAGCTCCAGGAGTCAGTTTTCCCATCTCGACCGCCCCCCCCTGGCCCTCGCTCGTATCTACAATTCGGATGCCACGCTTGGGAAGAGGGGCAGTCATATTTTCGATGAAAGCAGGCGGCCGCCTGCCCAAAGCCCTCGCATGAACCTTCAAAACCTTCTTTGCCCCAATGACCACCGGCTCTATCCGCTTCATTATCAGCGGGTCATCCAGACACTTCAACACCACTTCAGGACCAATCCCATTTGGGTCGCCCAGCGTAATGGCAATGCGCGTGCGCTCTTTAGAGTCCGCAGTCAAGGATCTAACGCTTCTTTGGGTGTGCGTAATCGCGAATGAATTCGGTCAATAGCCGAACCCCGAAGCCCGTCCCTCCAGCTGGTCTATATGGCAATTCGGACTTCAGAAATGATGGACCTGCCATATCAATGTGAACCCACGGATAGTCAACAAAATTTTCGAGGAATTTTGCAGCGGTAATGCTCCCCGCTTCGCGGTTACCGATATTTTTGATATCTGCAACATCGCTCTTGAGCGCCTCCGCATAATGGGCATGCATCGGCATCGGATGTAAAAGATCTCCACTGCGCTCCGCTGCTTCCATCACCGGCTCCAGGCGTTCACTTGCCCCCGAATCCTCTCGGGTCATGACGGCAGCAACCTGGCTTCCTAGTGCGACAACCTGTGCACCGGTAAGCGTGGCGAGATCAAACACGATTTCCGGCCGGTACAGCTTTGCATAAGAGAGTGCATCTGCAAGAATCAGCCGCCCTTCTGCATCCGTATTCAGTACCTCGACAGTCATCCCTGAATGCATTCGCAGTACGTCTCCAGGAACATAGGCATCCTGTCCTGGTCGGTTATCTGTTGCTGGAATCAGGCCAATCACATACAATGGAACATCCAAGCGGGCGATCGCCTCCATGGCACCGATTACGGCAGCAGCACCTGCCATATCAGCTTTCATGTGATCCATGGAGTTCTTTGTCGGCTTGAGAGACAGTCCGCCCGTATCAAAAACGATTCCTTTGCCGATCAGCACAACCGGCCGGGAGTTCCCCGCTTTACTGGGCTTCCACGTCATTTCAATCATGACGGGTGGCTCAAGACTGCCACGGTTTACCCCCAGCAATCCTCCCATTTTCTCCTTCTCAATGTCCGACTTATCCCAGACCGACACTTCATAGCCGTATTTACGACCGAAGCGCTCAACAACCTTCCCGAGTAGGGTTGGGGTTTTATCGTGTGGAGACAGATTAACCAAGTCGCGTGCGGTAATCGTTGCTTCGGCTTCAATTCGTCCACGCTCTGCTCCCCGTCTGGCCGATTTTTCATCACGACCCGCATGCAAGACGAGTCGTTCCGTAATAGTTCGTTCCTCATTGGGCCGTGTCTTGTAACGGTCGTATTCATAAGAGGAGAGCATGTATCCCTCTACTAGGGATTGCCCCGTCGCCTCGGAGTCAAGCTGTGAGTCAGGTAGACATAAAGCAACGGTGGTCGCTTTGGTCTTCATTGCCATATGTGCGCCCGCCGCGGCCGCCCTGCGAAGCGCTTCACGATCAATATTCTCCGGATATCCCAGCCCGACGACCGCAACCCTACGGGCACGACCAGAAGCAGGATAGCATAAAAGAGTTTCTTCGAGATCACCCTCAAAATCGATCAGCGCAGCATTGAGTGCATCTCCAACTGGTCCGCCAATCTGTGCTGCACGAGCTCGTGCAAGCGAGCGTCCAACCGGAATGATGAGCAGATCTACATCCAAATCCTGGAGACTAAGTGTGGTGACAGAAACTTTCATTGTTTTGGGCTGGATAGTGCTTTTAGATAGGCTTGATCTTCTTCTGCCAGAGCCATGACATCTTCTTCTTCAAACAAGCCAGGGATCCCCTCGAGAACGACCTTGACCGCCTCCCTGATCGGGCGTCGAATGAATGCCCCTGCTGCATTCTGATGCCCACCACCACCATACATTTGCGCCCAGGTATCCATTCGATGGCCGCCTTTGGATCGAAAACTCACCTTCACACCTCGTTTCGTTTCCGTGAAAATGAGTGTAATACGGACCCCCGCAATAGACATCATCATATCCGAAAATCCATGGATCTCATCATACCCTACCCCAGCCGTCTCGAGCATGTGTCTGGTGACTGTGATATACGCCAGTTCTCCCTCGTATAAAAAAGTTAGTCCCTGAAATACCATCGAAACTAGGCGAGGCCAAGCAGGGCTATGGTTCTCGTAGACCCCGGCATAGACCTCCGAGGGCGAGTAGCTTCCACGTTCAAGCAAATCTGCTGCCATTCTGTGCACCTTCGGAGTTACCGAAGAAAACCGGAACGAACCTGTATCCGTCATGACTGCAGTATACAGCGCCGTAGCCATGTCTGAATCAATCAAATCCCGATCATAGGTGCAAATCAAATCATAAATCAATTCCCCGGTCGCGGCTGCATCCTCATCGCGCACCATCCAGGTAAACCAAGACTCCGGTTCCGTGTGGTGATCTACCAGTAATACGGGCCCCTTGTAGAGATCCAGGGCCCGGTCCACAGTTTTCCCTAACCGGTTTTTTGAATTTGTATCTACCACAATAAAAAGATCCGCCTGGGCAACCGAATTCAAATTTTTCAGGGTATTCCCGGTTCGTATCACCTCTGAACCTAGCATCCACTCCAGACTAGGTGGAACAGGATCAGAATTAAACAACACTACTTCTTTACCCAGACGCTCAAGAAACCTACCAAGCGCGATCTGTGAGCCGATTGCGTCCCCATCAGGGCGCTGGTGAGTTGTAATCACAAAACGATGATGGCCAAGTAGTACCTCTAAAATGTCTTTTAACATGGCATCAACAGATGTCGCAGTCGGAACCAGAAGTTTCGTTCGTACCCTCCATTAACGGCAACCTCCGCCAGTAGAGTGCGACGCACCGGTGACCACCCACAGAACTTTACTATAAACCCTCGGTGATCCTTAGGTAAAAAACCTTAATACGGCCCCTTAAACAGAAATTCTTGCGACTTGTTCGATGGGTCCAGTGTTGCTATATGGAAAGCCATGCTTCCGTCTGGCGGGGGAGTACCGATTCTGGCGAGATTGACTCTGCAAGTAGGGCCCGACTGATCCGCTCCATACGCGCCCCCTGTGAGCCCTTGACCAGAATCACATCTCCCGACTCCGGTTGATAGATTTTCCCACAATTTAGTTCGTGCTCGAACTCCCTTGAATCAGAAAGACAATGCATTCGCCGCCTCAGCGCTGCAGGCAATTCTTCCGCCGCCGTCTGCATTCGAGGACCACATCCATAGATTAGGTCTGCATCCTGGATCGCCTTTTGCAAAACCGCCTTGTGCGCCTCACGCTCCGTTGTACCAAGCTCTAGCATGTCACCGAGAAAGGCAATACGCCTTTGAGCAGTTTGCTGACGCAATACATCCAGCGCAACCTTTACAGCGTCTGGACTGGCATTATAGGAGTCGTCAATTAAAGTAGAGCCATTTTTCCCAGGAAGAGGATTAAGACGTCCTTTTTCAGGTTTCAGTCTGCACAGAGCTTCATTAATTGTTTTTGGGGGCAGTCTGACTGCGGTTCCAACTGCAAATGCAGCCAGTAGGATGTAGATGACATGTTCACCCAATAAGGGAACTTCGGCAGTAATTTCACGGGGCGTTATATCCGCATCAGCAGCCATCCCATACAGTAGATGTCTGCCTTTGCATTCCGCGATCATTGCCCGCGTACGTGGATCATCCGCATTCAGGCAGGCAATCCCCGTGGCATCAAGTGCCCGAACCAATTCACCCTTTTCCCGCTGAACCCCCTCGATTGAGCCTAACATCTCCAGATGGACGCCCCGCACATTCGTCACAATGGAAATATCCGGCTTGAAGTACCGGCAGATCTCTTTCAGATCTCCCTTCTTTGCCGCTCCCATTTCAAGGACTAGGTACGTATTGGTCTCAAGGTCACTGTTTGCTAAGGTGAGGGATAACCCCAATACTGTATTGAGATTGCCAACCGAGGAGACCACGGGACCTGCGGTCCGTAACACCTGTGTCACAGCCTTTCGTGTGGTGGTCTTACCCATTGAGCCGGTAATCGCAATCACTCGCGCATCTGCATGCTTGACTTTGCTACGTGCAACTTTCGCGATATGCGAGATCGTGTCCGGGACGATATTCAGCCTATTCTCATTTACCCCCTCAATCGCCCGCTCCACAATCGCCTTTGAAGCACCTCTTCTGAACGCCTCCTGTACAAAATCATGCCCATCATAGCGTTCTCCCTTGATTGCGATATACGTATCCCCCTCTCTTAATGTCCGGGTATCAATCGAAAACGGCATTACCGACTGCGAATCAATTTTGAGCGCCGGTGATGGGTGACAAATGCATCCTGGATCAGGGCATCCACAAGGTCAGAAAACGACATCCCGGAATAATCCCAGAGCAATGGATACATGCTGACTGACGTAAACCCTGGGATGGTATTGACTTCATTGACCAGTACCCGATTATCTTTTTCAAGAAAAAAATCTACTCGGGCCATCCCGAAACAATCAAGAACCCGGCAGGCCTGCCGAGCCAAATCCTGCATGTGTGTCATGACTGCTTCTGGTATCGGTGCTGGAATGATGATCTCGGTCCCGGATTCATCCTCATACTTTGCCTGATACGAGTAAAAGGAATGCGTTGTGGTTATCTCGCCGCAGACAGATACGTGAACTGGATTTCGGCCCAATACAGCGCATTCAATCTCACGCCCTGTAATCGCTTTTTCTACCAGCACCTTTCCATCATACTTGAACGCCTCTTCAATCGCCGATTGATATTCTATCAACGATTCTACACGGGAAATCCCAACGGAGGATCCTGTGTTTGCCGGTTTAACAAAGAGTGTTTTACCGAGCACCCTGGCCAGATAGTCATAACTGGGAAGGTTAGTCTCTCCGTTATGGAGAACCCTGAAGTCTGGTACGGCGATCCCCGCCTCCCGTAATAGGCGCTTGGAAACGTCCTTATCCATGCAAACGGATGAGCCGAGAATCCCCGCTCCCACATAGGGGACCTTGTACATCTGAAACAACCCCTGAATGGCCCCATCTTCCCCATTTGTGCCATGCAGAACAGGAAATGCCACATCTACATGAACTGCATCCTGTGGGCTTTCAACCGTAGCCAATCCCCCATCCGGTTTCAAGAAGACCGACTCTCCCGGTGCCTGGAAGTCAATCTGTGGGGATGGCGTGCCCGAAAGAGTTGCGACACGAACCCATGTACCATCACGATCTATACGAACCAGCGTGACTACATAGCGTGTCGAATCTATGGCATGAAAGACATTCCGTGCCGATACCAGAGAAACTTCATGTTCAGCCGACTGACCTCCGTAAATAAGAACGAGGTGCAGTACGGAAGGAATTTGTTGGAGTGTCACGGTTGATGCTCTACCAGTTGCCCTTTATTATAAATCGCCCAGGCGCGTCCGGTCATGGGCGAGCCTACGAATGGGGTATTCCGACTCTTGGAGTGAATGTGTCTGGGCTCAAATACCCAATTGGTTGTCGCATCAAAGATTGTCAAATTCGCTTTTGCTCCCGCTTCAATCGCTGGAATATCAAGCCCAAGAATCTCACGCGGAGTAATGCAGAGTCGGTTTACAGCCTCGGCAACACTCAGGCGCTGAGTGGCGATCAGGTGCTGCCCCGTGAGTCCCCAGGCCGTTTCAAGCCCAATAATCCCAAATGGGGACGATACAAAGTCCGTTTCCTTCTCAAAAGCAGCATGTGGTGCATGATCTGTGCAAATCACATCCAGGGTTCCGTCACAAAGCCCGGCTCGAATTGCTTCTACATCCTCGGCCGTCCTGAGAGGCGGATGCATTTTGGTCTGCACATCAAAGCCAGACTCCTCAACCACTTCATCGGTCAATGAAAAATGATGTGTACATGCCTCTGCCGTCACATGGATTCCCCGTGCTTTCGCCTCCCGGATCATTGCCGTTGAACGTGCAGTCGATACATGTGCTACGTGTAGATGTCCCTCCGTCAATTCCGCCAACATGAGATCCCGCCCCAGCATTGACTCCTCTGAAAATGTTGGGATCGGTGTCAGCCCGAGGTTGGTGGATATGATCCCTTCATTCATCTGCCCTTTGGGACCCAGAGACAGGTCTTCCATATGATTAATGATCGGCTTACCGACAACTCTGGTGTATTCAAGTGCTCGGCGCATGAGGCTTCCGTTCTGAACCGGCGATCCGTCATCGCTGAATGCCACCGCTCCGGTGGCTGCCAGTTCAGCCATCTCAGATAAATCTTTCCCCTGCCGCCCCCGGGATACACAGGCAATCGGATGCACATCCACAGGTAATTCTTCTGCCCGCTTAATCAATGAATGAACGGCTTCCCTGTTATCTATTGGCGGATTTGTATTTGGCATACAGGCAACTGCCGTAAAGCCTCCAAAGGCAGCTGCTCGGCAGCCTGTTGTGATGGTCTCCTTGTGCTCTTGGCCGGGATCCCGTAAGTGAACATGCATGTCCATCCACCCAGGGGAAATCATTCGTCCTTCTACTTCCAAAAGCCGCTCATCAGAGACTGTAAGCTTCGAGCCTACTTCTACAATCATGCCATTGCGAATACGTATGTCTGCGCGCCGACTTTTCCCTGTCAAGGGATTTAGGATTACTCCATTCTGAATGCAAAGATCTGGTGTCATTCACCGTCTAGTCTTGTAGGACATTCCACCTGATAGAACCGAAAAGATGCTCTGCAGGTGGTGGTGCAATTTAGGGATTTCTTGCTTCTACAAAACAATCGGGGGGGAATACACCTGTTCAAGCACAACCTATACACGCCAGAATGATCTGTGAACCTTGTAGAAGAACAACGATCTGACTTTTTATTACAACCCCAAACGGGCATGGCCTCAATGAATATAAGGGAAGCAGTACGTCGAATTCTGCTCCGGCTCCGTGTGCCGGTATATCTCCAGTCCGTCAAAATGTTTATGTCGAATGGAGACATAAGGGATCAGGATTCGCGTATGTGTTTCGTAAATTAGGGCGTGGTGCGGGAATTATGATCCCCTCCTCCTTCGTGATGAAGAGGTTGCCAGGGTTTATATGCATGGTCTTCGGAACTCATAATTTTATCTATACATGGTACAGAAATCTAAAGCAAAACACGAAACCAATATTCTTATCGTTGAAGACGAGGAAGATATCGCGGAAGTTATCGCTCATTTTCTTGGGGAGGTTGGCTATAATGTGGATATCGCCTACGATGGGCAGCAGGCTCTTAGAAAGGTACATCCATGGACGGACTTGGTTCTCCTCGATGTTATGCTCCCTAAGATTGATGGATTTGAGGTATGCCAACAACTTCGATCAAAAGTCGAGACAGAGGAAATCCCCATCATCTTCCTTACCGCAAAAGATGAAGATGAAGATCAGATCCGTGGGCTTATGTTGGGCGGGGACGATTACTTGACGAAACCCGTCTCGATGGAAGTTCTCCTCGCACGGATACAAGCCGGCCTGCGACGAGCTCAGATTGGAGAAGCTGAAACAATTACAGCCATGGAACTCACAATTTTTGCCAACGAATACCGGGCTGAACTCCAAGGAATTGATCTTGGACTCACATTGACAGAGCTTGAGTTACTTAGCTTCCTCATCCGACATCCTCGACAGGCCTACCGCCGAAAAGAATTACTGGATGTAATCTGGCCCGATTCCAAGATGGTGACACAGCGTACCGTAGATACGCATATGAAAAATCTGCGAGAGAAGCTGGGAGGCTTTGCCAAGTATATTGAAACCGTCCGAGGGGTCGGATATCGCTTTAATGATGCAATCTTCCATGAGGAGGGAAACAATAAAACTGACCAACCAAAAAGACCGAATGGTCTGGCCACTTCCTACTCGTAGATGGGGATTCCCAGCCCGGGCTCCCACGCGAACGTGGATGTTTCTTACGTTCGCACTTTTTGTGGGACTTGCTGCCGGCGGTGTTGCCTTCTATTTAACTCTGAATTTGAGTGACCGCATCCGCAGGGCTGCCCATAAGAGCCACCTCGTGGATACGGAGCACCTTGCTTCGCTCATCTTGTCCACAGAGGATCTAGCCTCTAAAGTACCCGGGGACTGGATTGAAAGCCTAGATCCCACAGCTGCTGCGGTTCTGCAACTCAATGATCTATACATTTTTATTGGATACAATGATTCTCTGTACTGGAAAAATGCTTCCTTAGAGGACACTGCCATCCTTGATATCCTCTCTCGTACCTCCGCTGAAGAACCTTTTTTTGATGTAGTTACCATCGAAAATGGGCAGAGAATCAAAATCGGAGCCATTCGGCAGGACGAGGTTGTTATTGGACTGGTGCGGCCTGTGAGTGCTCTGTATATTTTGTCGGCAGGTATGCGAAACCGCATGATTGCAGGAATTGGGCTCGCATTATTTATGGCCATGATCGGTGCCTGGATTTCCTCCAATCAGGTTACAAAGCCGCTGCGAACGATTATGAAGACTTCCCGACAAATCGTTGCAGGTGAATACGGTACCCCAATCAGGGTCTCCTCCAGAGCTTCAGAATTTCAGGATCTAGGACATAACCTTGAGTACATGTCAAGGATCTATACGAAAAAGATTCATGAATTGGAAGATGTTACAAAGCTGCAGCGTGAGTTTATCAGCAACATGGCTCATGAAGTTCGTAACCCCATCTTTGCGATTGCTGGCTTCCTAGAAGCTCTGGGATCTCCAAAACTCTCGGAAAAACATCGTCGGAGATATTCTGCGAAAGGATTGCAAAATTTAAAACGGCTCAATAACCTGTTTGGCGCTCTTATAGACATAGCGAAACTTGAAAATCGTGATCAGCCGCTGAACATATCGAGATGCAACCTGTCCACACTCGCACTTGATGCAAAAGAGATACTGAGCTATCAGGCTCAGAAAAAAGACCTGAAGCTGGAGCTTGATGGGCGGGATATCTGGGTCCAGGCAGATGAAGATCAGATTCGACAAGTTTTTCTAAACTTGATTCACAATGCGATTCGATACAGCATGTCTGGAACGGTTCGCTGCCATTTTCACAAGCGTCTGGACAAAGTACGCGTGATAGTAATTGATGATGGTCAGGGAATACCAGAAAACCATTTGAATCTGATTTTTGAACGCTTTCATCGGGTTGACCGCTCGCGTGCTCGACAAGATGGCGGAGCTGGATTGGGACTAGCCATCGTGAAACAAATTCTGCAGAAACATGGGACATCAATCCATGTGGAGAGTGCTGTTGGACAAGGATCCTGCTTCCGGTTTGATTTGCCTCTGTCACCTGAGGAGTCTGAATCCTGAGGAACTATTGGTAAATAGAGAAGTAGCACCGGGCCGGAACTCGCTCGCACATCTTCCATCCTGAACCTAGGCGTTGCCACGGGTGGACATCCCGTTGCTGCATGAGAGGTTTTTTGTTATCTTGAGTAGTTGCCACGTTTCGAGGGGGGGTGAAATACGTAAAAATCCACAAGGACAAAAGATCTCTGCGTGCGCCTGATGCGTGCGCCTGATGGGTGACATGCTTCTCGTTATTGAGTTTTTTATGCAAAGAAATGGCTGACCTTCCATCTGACCATACTATTTCTGGTATCGGCTCAGCCGAGCTGGACACGCATACGGAAACCAATGGCCATTCTTCCGTCATTCAGAAAAACACTCCATTCACCGATATTGATGAGAGCTGTTATGGGGAAGGCTTTGATGTGGAACTGGTCCAGCCTTCTGACTTTGACCAAGGAACTCTCCCACGTGTACTGCGCACTATGTATACGGCGCGGCTACTTGATGGAAAGATGCTCACCCTGCTCAAACAAGGGAAGGGCTTCTTCCATATAGGCTGCAGTGGCCACGAAGCTACACAGACCGCTATCGGACTCCTCAGCAAGCCCGGCCATGACTGGTTCTGTCCTTACTATCGCGATCTCGCACTTGCGCTCACCCTTGGACAAACGATTGAAGAAACCTTTCTCGATCACTTAGCCAAAGCAGATAGTGTGAACTCAGGAGGGCGTCAAATGCCTGCGCATTATGGTGCGCGGGACAAAAATATTTTCAGTGTCTGTTCTTCTGTTGGTTCTCAATACCTGCCGGCACTGGGACTTGCAATGGCTTCAATGAAGCGGGGCACGGATGCATTCACGTTGTGTTCTGCCGGAGATGGCGCAACCTCCCAGGGAGCTTTCCACGAAGCTCTGAACTGGGCAGCCCGTAATCAAGCTCCCGTTCTGTTTTTAATACAGGACAACAAGTACGCGATTAGTGTTCCAGTCACTGAACAGACTGCAGGAGGAACTCCCTTTAAACTTGCCGGAGGCTATGAGGGCTTGGCGAGATACCGCGTGGATGGAACGGACTTCTTCAAGATCTACTCCGTTGCCAAAGCAGCAATTGCTCACTTGCGGGCAGGAAAGGGACCTGTCTGTTTAGTCGCTGATGTCGTCCGGCTTCTACCTCATTCTTCTTCAGATAACCATCTCAAGTATCGTACCGAAGAGGAATTGATTGAAGACCAGACGACTGACCCGATTACCCGACTCGAACATGCCTTGATTGAATCAAACATTCTGACCACCGCCCAGACAGAAGCTCTTCAAGAAGAGATCAAAACCGAGATCGACGAGGTGGCCCGCTCTGCAGAACAACGAATAGATCCAGATCCTGAAAACGCGGTCACGCATGTTTTCTTTGAGGGAGATCTAAACCTCACCTACGGCATTGATGAGCCGGTGGGAGAGCCTGTAGTTATGGTAGATGCCATCAACCATGCCCTCCACGAAGAGATGGCGCGTGATGAATCCATTCTCGTCTACGGAGAAGATGTTGCGGGAAAGAAAGGTGGTGTGTTCACAGCCACCCGAGGGTTGACAGAAGAATTCGGTACGGAACGCTGCTTCAATTCCCCTTTAGCCGAAGCATCGATTATTGGAACTGCGGTTGGTCTCAGTTCTGCCGGTTTTAAGCCTGTTGTTGAGATCCAGTTCGCAGACTACATCTGGCCAGCAATGCAGCATCTGCGCAACCAGGTGGCTACATTGCGCTACCGGTCCAATAATATATGGTCCTGTCCCATGGTTATCCGGGTACCGTGTGGTGGCTATATCCATGGAGGCCTTTGTCACTCTCAAAATATTGAGAGCATCTTTGGCCACATGCCAGGAATCCGCGTCGTAATGCCTTCTTCCGCTGCAGATGCGAAAGGGCTACTGAAGACGGCAATCCGCAGCAAAGATCCCGTCTTATTTCTTGAGCACAAAGCTCTCTACCGGGCGGCGAGCGCCAGAGGTCCTGAGCCGGGTGAAGACTACCTGATTCCATTCGGAAAGGCACGTACCGTCCGTGAGGGAACGGACCTGACGATCATCACCTATGGATTCCTTGTCCACAAGTGTCTTGCGGTTGCCAGACGACTCTCCAGAGAAAACCAGCTATCCGTTGAAGTGATTGATCTGCGCACTCTGATGCCACTGGATTCTGAAGCGGTGCTCTCTTCTGTCCAGAAGACGCATCGCCTGCTGATCGTGCACGAAGACCATGAATTTCTTGGCTATGGCGCAGAAGTTTCCGCCCAGATATCAGACGCAGGGTTCTCCTACCTGGATGCACCCGTACGACGCATAGGAGCAAAATTCTCCTACATCCCTTATGCCGACCCGCTGGAACGCGATGTTCTCCCCCAAGACGAAGACATCCTCTCCGCAGCCCGTTCGCTGGCTGTCTGGTAAACCTACTCCAGGGGATGATCAACGCATCTGCCCTCGACGAGGGGGCGCATGTGCTCCCCTTCACGTTCTTATCCAAACGAAATTCGACAAAGTGCCCCTAGCCCAAGTTTAACATAAAATACTGATTCCAGCGTTGAGCGGGGGCTTTCGGCCCGATTCAGGCCGATTAGGGCACTACCGATTGGCATGGATTGGGTCTGTTCAGATCGTGGTGATTTCCGTTTCAAGTGGACGCGGCTCGATCTTCAGCGCCTCGTAAATTTCGCGTTGATCTGCATCGGGATCCGAGGTGAGGCGCGTGTGCACGGCTACGTGATCGTTTCGTGTTTGATGGATGGTAGCCCGTCGTTGGGACGAGAGCACATTGCGAATGGTGGTCCAACTCCAGGAGATTCCCTGTTGCCGCAGGTAGGTTCGCACCACTTGTACGACCTGATACGCAAGCACAGTGATGAACAGATGCCCTTGGGTGCGTTGATCGGTTTGGTGAAAGATAGGCCGCAATCCCAACTCACTCTTGAGCGAGCGGAACACGGCCTCCAGATCCGTCAGCATGATATAGGTCTGCCACAGCTGAGCGGTGGAAAGCTCCATGACGTTGGTCCTCAAGCGGTAGGTGCCGGGATCGGTCCACATCGAATTCGCTTTCGGCCGCGCACGCCACTTCACCTGCACCGCCTTCTCTTGCTTCTCATCGGCAATCACCTCAATGTCGTAGTGCTGTCCAATCCCACCACTGCTTTTCTTGAATCGTCCAATCCGCTCCCAAATCCGCGAAAGCTTCTTCGTCGTCTTCGGTCGGGATAACCCCTGGTCCAACTGCGTGAGCTGTGCTTCAAACTTCGCACGACGACGTGCCACCATGGCTTGCTCCTTCTTGATCCGTTGGCTCGAACGACAATAGACCCGGACCTCTTCCGAGTCCCGGACCTCATACAGTTCTACGCCGTTATCCAACTCGGTCACCTCTTGATCTGCCGGATCAAAGACCCGGGCCCGCTCCCGACTCATCACCAGATATCTGTACTTGGCCTGGCGAAGCCATTGCACGTTTTCCGCGGTTGCAATCCCCCGATCCATAATCACAATGGCCTCGTTCGGGGCATCCGCTTCCTGGAGCATCGTTTGGAGGGTCTCCGCCTCTGCCGTATTGCCGGCATAGATCTTTGAGCGCCGCACAAATCCACTCCCATCCAGAACCAGAGCCAAGGTGATCAGAGGACGATCATTCCGCTTCTCCTTGGACCGCCCACGCTTGGCCAACGATTGAGCAGATCCCGATCCCGCCAGATAGGTATTGGTCAGATCCAACAGCGTCACCGTACATCCCAATCCAAACAGGGACATGGCTTCGGTGAATACCTGCGATTCAATCGCATCGCGGTGCTTCACCAGTTGATCGGAGGCCCGGTAGAGATGCATCAAACTCATGCGCTGGAACGATCCTCCCAGGAATTCCCCAAGACCGCTCTCGTTACAGAGCCACGCATAGGTTGCGCGCTCGGAAGCAGGCTTGGCCAAGCGTCCGACAATCGCCCCCAATGCCGCATGCTGGGTCTTGGGAGTCATCCCAAGGCCCCGCAACAGCTTCGGGATTCCCAGCTGGTTCAGGGCCCACAAGGACACATGTTCCACCCCCACACTCCGCACCATGCTCATACGGGTAGAGGCGACATCCACCGTGTGCCATCTCGGATCCAGTGGCTCGCCCTGGGCCAGCTTTGCCTGTCGCAGCCGCTCGGCCTGCTTGGCGAACAACTGCCCAACGATGGCCTCGGCCTGATCCTCCAACGGTTTGGGCAAGGGCGGCAGGAGCGAGACCTGCCCCTGGAGAAGTTCGTCAATCCGGCGGCAGAGCAGAGGCCAGTCGGATTCCTTGACCGGAAATTGACTTCCCAGATGCAGGAGCGTCTCCTGCTTCACCTTGGCGCCGTAGCGGACATTGTGAACGAGCCGGAACGCATGATAGGTGGTTCCGTCCTTCATGGTCCGGGTCATGGTTTTTCGGATAAACATGATGGCAGGAAACGAAGGGGGCCGGCGAAGGTTCCCACAGAAAACGCATTATGGCACTACAATCGTCCGAATCCACGAACGACGCAAAAGGAAATGGGCCAATGCAGGCTGGAATCAAAGGTTCGGGGCCAAGGTCAGGCGAAAAAAAAACTAAAAAAGGCCCCAAAATGGGGCCTCGTGTAGAGTCAGGGGGCGGCGCGGTACTCTTAGGATCCGGTGGCTCATCCGTCACTTTCGTTCCGGGCCTCAGTCCGGCTTCCTTAACCCCGTTTCCGCCCCCTGCTCGTCGAACCGGACGTGCGGATTTCCCGCATCCGGCTCTCAATCGGGCGCATGCCCTTCGCCCACGGAAGGTCCTTCATCTTCCGCTCAAGACGCACGATCCCATACTTCTCGTACAGAATCACATCCGAAAATCGCACATATTTACCGGACTTCATCTTGTGCTTCCGACAGAACCACTGTCGCAGCCGCCAAGCCGCGTGCCGATCAATCGATGCATACGCTGGACTGACCTGTCCCAATGTGAAGTAGTTCGCCCAGCCGGACAACATCCGGTTGAGTTTTGCCACCATTTCCTCGGGAGATCGTAGTCCATAGCGGGCATCCGTTTGCTCGCTGATTCGACGGCAGATGCTCTGGACGCTCGCCTGGCTCGGTCGGGTGCCGATATAGCGACTCCCGGACTGACGACGATAATTCCATCCAATTCGGTACCCCAAAAAGTGCAATGCCTCTTCTGGACACCGTAAGCATCGGGTCTTCTCCGCATTCACGATGAGCTTTGCCTTGTTGAACAGTCGCTTGGCAACTGTGAGCATCGTCTGTGCAGGCGCATGGCCCAAAATGCACAAATCATCGGCGTGGCACACAATTTCCGCGGAGAACTGTCGGGTATACCCCCACAGCTTCCAGCCAAGGATGAAGCGGCGCATGTAGATGTTGCTCAACAGTGGCGAGATCGGACTCCCTTGCGGGGTTCCTTTCCGCGTCTTACGCCCCGGGTTGGTGGTGCATTTGCGACCCTGCTTATCCTGGATCACCACCGGCATCACCAGCCACGCCTTGAGCAGCCGCAGCATGCGGCCATCACTGACTCGACGCGCTACGCTTCGCATCAGTTCTGCGTGCGGGATCTCCCCAAAGTAATTCGATAAGTCCAGGTCTACCACTTCCCGGTGCCCCTGATTGAGCAACCCGTGGATCCGGCGTACCGCATCCTTTGCGCTGCGTCCAGGACGATACCCATACTGTTCCGGCTGCAAATCGGCCTCAAAGATTGGCCAAAGTACCAACCACGCGGAGGTTTGCACCACGCGGTCCCGGACCGTAGGAATATGTAATGGACGAAACTTCCCCGGCTGCTTTTTCGGAATCAACACTTGACGCACCGGTTGCGGTGTGTACGTGTCCTCCCGAAGGTCCTGCGACAGTTCCCTCAACCACGATGCCACACCGTTGGCCTCAATGTCTTGGATCGTTTCCCCGTCCACGCCCGCCGATCCGCCATTGCGGCGTACCAGTGCCCACGCTTCCCAGAGAAAATCCATCCGCCACACCTTGTCCGCAAGCGCATGAAATCGCCGCTCAGGTTCTTCCTTCGCTTTCGCATGGAGGAGGTGCTGGAAAGCCTGAACCCGAGTTGACCCTCTTAGACTCTCGTCAGTAGTCATGTCCCTTTTTCCTTTACCTGCCATGCCCGATTCAGGACCCCTTCCCTCGACAGGCATTACCCTGCGTCTTCAGTAATACGGGCCCATCCGCCACCCTACCGGCCCGGCCTGTCCCTCGCAGGATGCCAGTTTGCCTCGTGCAAAGGCACCGATAGGGCTTCCCGTGTTGCCACGCTTTCCATCTTCCAGACGTGCCAGCGTCAATACCCCGGCGAGACATGTCGGTGCATACATCGTTCGCTTCCCGATCACATGGCAGACTTCCCCATATTAACGGAAGGTCGTCTCTCGCATTACCCGTTTCGAGGCCTGCTCGACGTTCACGCGTGTTCTGGCCCGCCTGCTCGCTAAGCCACCTTAAATGTGGCCCGTTTACTCCGAAGTGCTTCATGCTATGTCGTTACCTCCATAACACGCTACGAATGCTACCATTTGGAACGATAGTTAATGGGCGGGTTTCGCACCCGCTAGGAAAACGCGCCTTTCCACGGCGCACGTTAAACTTGGGCTAGGTATTCATCACCGGGTAATCTGAACAAACCTGCGCTTGCCTACTTTGATCAGAAAGGGGGCTCGTTCGGCTATATCCAGTACTAGGCGGCTGTCCGTCACCCTTTGTCCATCAATACTGACTGCTCCCTGCTCAACCAGTCTGCGTGCTGCACCATTTGAAGGAGTCAAATCGGCCATGGTAAGCAAGTTCAGGAGTCCTATTGGGCCGTCGGTCTCCGGCTGAAACGATGGTACATCGTCCGGGACCTGCTTACGTATGACGGTACGTTCAAAATGCTCTCGTGCCTTTGCTGCGTTTTCGGCCCCATGATAAAGCCGGGTAATGGAGAATGCAAGCCGGTGCTTTGCATCCCGTGGATTTGTGGCACACAGTTTTTTCAATGCTGGTAAATCTGCCGTCTCCTCATCACTCGCAAGCTCGAAATAACGATACGTCAACGTATCCGGGATGGAGAGAACTTTGCCATACATGATTTCTGCCGATTCGGTGAGGCCTATGTAGTTGTCAAGCGACTTCGACATTTTCTCTGCTCCATCCAGCCCCTCCAGAATTGGAAGTGTAATACAGACCTGGGGCTCTTGCCCCACACTCTTTTGCACGGTCCTCCCCATTAGCAGATTGAACTTCTGGTCGGTTCCACCCAGTTCAATATCCGCTTCTATCTCTACCGAATCCTGAGCCTGTGCGAGTGGATAAAGAAATTCATGTAACCCAATCGCATCTCCTTTGGCATAGCGTCCTGAAAAATCATCGCGCTCCAACATGCGAGCGACCGTGGATTTTCCCGCCAACCGGACTACATCCTCAAAAGACAGCTTTCCGAGCCACTCGGAATTATACACGATGCGAATACGATCCGGGTGCAGAACCTGTAAAGCCTGCTGAAAGTAAGTTTCCCCATTGCGGCGGGTTTCTTCAAGTGAGAGTGCAGGTCGCATTTTTGAGCGACCACTCGCATCTCCAATCATCCCGGTAAAGTCCCCAACAATCAGGACAATCTCATGCCCGAAGTCCTGGAATTGCCGAAGCTTCCGCAGTACGACTGCATGTCCAAGATGCAGGTCCGGTCGACTAGGGTCACATCCTAGCTTCACGGTGAGTGGCTTTCCTGTTTCCTCTGCACGGAGCAGTTTTTTGCGAAGCTCTTCTTCCGGTATGATCTCCTGAACACCGCGCTTTAAGTGCAGGATCTGCTCCGCTACTGGTGGAAAATGCATGTCAGTATTGCTTCAGAGTTCGTTCCAGTTGTCGCTTGGTATCCCGCTCCGCCATGTCAGCCCGCTTGTCAAAGAGTTTTTTTCCCCGGGCGACACCAATTTCCACCTTTATCTTGCGGTGATTCAGATAAAATCTGAGCGGGATTAATGTGTTGCCCTTTTGTTCGACTGCTTTTTGCAAACGTGCGATTTCTTTGCGATGCAACAGAAGTTTTCGGGGGCGAAGGGGATCATGATTATTCAGGTTCCCATGCTTATAGTGTGAGATATGCGCATCAACCAGGAACACCTCCTGCTGCTCAATTTTGCACCATGCCTCCGCCAAGCTCACACGTCCGTCGCGAATCGATTTTACCTCGGTTCCAACCAGTACCATTCCAGCCTCAATAGTATCCAGAATATGATACTGTCGCCGGGCCCGACGATTACTTGCCAGGGTTGTCTTTGATTTTTCCATTTCTCACAGCCTTTCCCCTCCACTCTGTCCCATATCCCGCCCCCACAACGGCAACTGCTGTCCATGCTCTGATGCAAATATTGGCAGTGGTACAAGGTCTTCTGTCATCCCATAATAATACATGTATTCCCGGATTGCGGTAAGTCCGGCAATGGTAACATCATCCAGGCGCAGCCGGAGGCTTTCACCGAAAAAATTGTCTTCCGGCGAGTCTGACCGGGCTCCCCATTCTTGCGCAACGATTTCAGCCTCCTTTGTGAGTTCAATCAACGATTGCGTCATTAGGTCGGTCCCCGCCCCTTTCAAACAAGCGTATACGCCCCACACCATCGGGTATTGAGCAAGCTCATACCACTCCTGCCCAAGATCCAATGTACTTGGATCATCGACCTGGGGCAGTGGTGTCGATTTCAGGAGCAATTCAATATCGGCTTGTCCATCAAAAACAACCTGAACCTGCCGTCCATAATGCTCTTTCAGAATTACTCTTGCCATGAATTCTTCAAGCCTCTGATCAGGGGAAGATTTCAGTACTTTAGCCTGTTGGAGGTCTTGATGAATGCGTAGCCGCGCGAACGGATACTCCCATGAGGATACTGCCCCACCAGATACGATATCAAATTCCTCTACCGCTGCGAATACAGTGGTCACCGGCAACAGTGCTATATCAACCTGTTGCTGACGCAATAAATCCACACAATATGAGGCCGAATGTTTCTCTGTCTCTCTGCACAATGCCTGAGCAGCAGCCTCAAGGCATTTCGTCGATGGAAAATCCCAGAACGCCAATTGCATCGGCAATTCTAGGAATCTCGCACGCGTTCCTTGATACGGGAGGCTTTACCGCGCAAATCACGAAGGTAGTAGAGCTTTGCTCGACGTACTCTCCCGAAGCGTTTGACTTCCACATGTGCAATTCTCGGGGAATGGAACGGGAAAACTCGCTCAACCCCGATACCACTGGAAATCTTTCTGACCATAAAGGTCTTGTTGGCACCTGCGCCACGGATCGCAATGACCGTACCTTGAAAAACCTGTATTCGTTCTTTCCCCCCTTCGGTCACACGCAGATGTACGGCCACCGTATCTCCAGCTTCAAAATCCGGTAACGAATCTTCACGTAACTGTGTGTTTTCTACGATTTTCAGCAGATCTTTAGACATGATTCTTAGAGCTAGTGTCAGGTTTGAACCTGTGCGGCGTGCTGTTGCCAGAGATCCGGGCGCCGCTCCCGGGTACGCTGTTGCCGAATTTGATCGCGCCATTCGACAATTTTGTTATGATTTCCACTACGGAGTACTTCCGGGACCTGAAGTCCACGAAAAGAAGCGGGGCGTGTGTACTCTGGGGCACCAAGAAGCCCATCCTGGAATGAGTCTTCCAGCGCAGATTGTGCATCTCCAAGCACCCCAGGAATTAGCCGCAGTACTGCATCTATGACCAGAAGTGAAGGAAGTTCTCCACCACTGAGTACATAATCCCCTACCGATATCTCCCGAGTCACCAGCGTTTCCCGCACCCGGTGATCCACCCCTTTATAATGCCCCGCAAGTAGAACGAGATGATTCTTGAGCGAGAGTGTGTTCGCCAGGGACTGGGTAAAGGGCTCACCATCCGGACTCAAATAGATCACCTCATCCGGACGATGATTCAGTTCCTCAATGCAGTTAAAGATCGGTTCTGGTTTCAGCACCATCCCGACACCCCCACCATAAGGGTAGTCGTCAATTTGCTGGTGCTGCCCCTCTGCATACGTCCGCAGATCGTGCACACGCAATACGACATCTTTCTTTGCCCGGCGCACCACGGTCAGGTCAAGTGCTTTCTTGAGCTGGTCCGGCAATGCCGTTACAATGTCGATTCGCATGGTCTCTTTAGTCTAAAAGCCCCTCCAAAGTTCGGATCACCATACGCTTCTGGTCGATATCCGTTGACACGATAAATGCAGGGACTGCAGGAATCAGCGCTTCCTTCTTTCCTGGACGTTCAATGAGATACAGGGAATGACTTTGCGTATCCCATATATCTTTCAGGGTGCCAACTGATTCCCCCTCATCCGTCACGACTTCGACCCCAATCAGGTCATGCAGAAAGAACTCCCCCGGCTGCAAAGGTGGCAGATCATTCAGGTCCGCAAAGACTAGTGGCTTCTCTAAGCCTTCTGCGTCGGTCACTGTATGTATTCCTGCAAATTGCATCAGTATTGTCGTACCACGTCTGGAGTTCTGTAATCGGGTACTCTCTACGTTGTAAGGTTGTGCGGTCTGTGGTGTATCTCCCAGCCAAATCTTCTTTAAGTTTCGTAACCGGTTTGGGTCATCACTCTCGGGAACCACTTTACATTCACCTTTTAATCCATGCGTTCGAACAATTCGTCCAACCAGCAAGAGGTCTTCTGGCGAAAGAGTCCCATCAAACATTTACGATTTCTTTCAAGCCGATTCTTCAGACGATTCGTCTTCTTTTTCAGCAGCTACTTCCTCGGTAACTGTCTCTTTTTCAGCAACTGCTTCTTTTTCGCGAGCCTTAGCCTCTGCGGCTACTGCTGCTGCTTTTTTTCGTTTTTCAAGTAGTTCTGCCTCGAGCTTTGCAGCCGCCTTTTCTTCAGCGTCCAGTGCCTGCTGACGAAGCTCAGATACAGTTACCTTGGCAGAGGCCTTAAGCTTATCCTGACGATACTGCTGATGTGCCGCTACAGCCTCAGCAATTGCATCCGGTTCAGCACCCTTGTACTCCAGGTGTAACCCCAAAAGAACTCCCTGTTGGCTGAGTAGGCTTCGCACCGTATCGGTCGGCTGAGCACCTACCTTAAGCCAATGTCTTATGCGGTCGTCTTTAAGTTCGACACATGCTGGTTCCTCCAGAGGATAATACCGCCCAAGGTCTTCGATGAATCTACCATCCCGCGGCGCACGCGAGTCTGCAGCAACTACGGCCCAGATCGGCTTCTTTTTTCGCCCCATACGGCGTAATCTAATTTTTACTGCCACCTTTTTGTTTACGTTTTATTGAATGTTATCGCGCTGCCTGCAGCAACGCGGACAGGTCCACCGGTCTCCCCCTGCTTGCTTTTGTTTGCATCCGTTTCATGAGCTTACGCATTTGTCTGAACTGGCGCAGAAGCTGATTTAGATCTCTGACTTCCAAGCCGCTGCCGGCCGCAATGCGGCGCCTGCGGCTACTATCAATACCATCGGGATGCCTACGCTCCCATGGTGTCATACTTAAAATCAATGCCTCTGTCTGCGACAGCCCCTCCTCTTCGACAGATACATCCTTGAGTTGTTTCCCGAGCCCTGGAACCATACCCAGTACATCCGCCAACGAGCCCATGGATTTGAGTTTCTGGAGTTGCTGATAAAAATCCTCTAGATCAAAGGACTGTTTCTGGATTTTTCGGCGTAGTACTTCCGCCTGTTCCTCATCATACTGCTCCTGGGCTTTTTCAACGAGACTGACGACATCCCCCATTCCAAGAATACGCCGTGCCATCCGATCAGGAAAGAACGGAGTAAGCTGATCAAGCTTTTCTCCTGTTGAAGCAAACTTGATTGGCTTATCCACGACGGAACGTACGGATAATGCAGCCCCCCCGCGGGTATCTCCATCAAGCTTGGTCAGAACAACACCATCAAAATTAAGCCGGGCATTAAACTCGCGCGCTGTATTGACGGCATCCTGTCCCGTCATGCTGTCCGCGACAAAAAGTATCTCGGTTGGCTGAACTGATCGTTTGATTTCCGCCACTTCCGTCATCATGCGCTCATCCACATGCAGTCGACCCGCTGTATCAATGATGACAGTATCACGGGCCTGTTTCCGGGCATGCACCACGGCTTCTCTGGCCACACGCGGCGCATCCTGCACGACACTGCCATCGTCTGCAGTGATACTGTACACGGGTACATTGATCTCTTCGCCAAGCCGGCTCAATTGATCAACTGCCGCAGGTCTATATACATCTGCCGCAGCCAAAATAGGGACATGTCCCTTGGATTGTAGATGCAGGGCCAGCTTTGCACTGAAGGTGGTTTTCCCCGAACCCTGTAGTCCAGCAATGAGTATGACTGCTGGTGGTTTATTACCAAGATTGATCTCTGCAGCATTGCCTCCCAAGAGACGGACAATCTCATCATAGACGATCTTGATGATCATCTGACCGGGAGCTACAGATCGTAGAACCCGATCACCAAGCGCTTTCTCTTTGACCCGATTGGTAAAGTTTCGTGCAACCTGATAGTTTACATCTGCCTCAAGGAGTGCACGCCGTACCTCACCCATTGACTCTGCAATATTGAGTTCAGTAATGCGACCACGCCCCGTAAGACTCTTGATCGCCCCTTCTAACCGCTGGGAGAGATTTTCAAACATAGAGATTCCGGCACCTAAATCTCAATTAGAAACAGGCAATTTACTCGAAACAGCATAGTTGTACTACTGAAGAGCTGTTCTTGATCACAAAAAAGGGAGTCGTCCCCGATTTTTATATATTTTCTTCTGAATTTTGTCTAAATCCAGGGAAATACTGACTAAATCTGCGTTGCGTGCCCATTGTCGTTCCATGCGACAACTCATTTCAGAGGAAGACTACCGTCTGGAATGCCGAAAAATCATCTCCCAAGCCGCATCAGTACCTCAATTGCTGGAGGCCCAAACCATCCTGTCGTACTGGCCGAAACTTGAAGTACGTGAAATTGATCTTCGACCACTCAACTGCTGGCTGCGGTCCCGAGGATCCACCGTATTACTACCCATCATTGAACCGAATTCGAAAAACTCTCGTATACGCTGGGGGTATTTTGATCACGAGCGTACACTCATGCCGAACCGCTGGAAAATTCTCCAGCCCGAAAATCGTGCAGAAATTTCTGCCGAAGACATTGATGTCGTTCTCGTTCCTGGTCTCGGATTCGACCGACGGGGACACCGGGTCGGCTATGGAGGTGGTTATTATGATAGACTCTTGGAATGTGTCAATGCGTTCAAGATTGGTCTGAGTCTGGACAGCTGTTTCGTTGAGCTCATTCCGACGCAACAGCATGATGTCGCTGTAGACTGTTTGATCACTGCCGACAGAACGCTCAAACTTAATTAGTCGGAATGCCACATCGAGTCCGAGTCAAAGAGACGACTGAGTTTGCGGACCTGCACGAAGAACATGAATCTCAGAGTGTCTCCAACCTGGAGGTTGAAGAACTGCTTTTCGAGGACACCTCGGAGAAACCGCGGCGATTTCCGAACCTGCCATTCATTGCGGGATTTGGACTACTGGGAGCTCTTATTCTCTTTTTGCTACAGCAAATAGGTGTCCTGCCCGGAGACGGTCTTCAGGATAGCTTTATCCTATTCCCTCTCATTGGTCTGCTCCTGGTGATATTGTTCGGCTTATCCCCTAAGCGGAGCAGACGAGGTAACCGCGCAGCAAGGAAGACGCAGAAAGCACACTTAAAACGACAGAAACGAGAACGAAAAGCTCATAGGAAAGACCCTGATATTTCAGGAAAAATAGAAAAGCCAAAGTGGAATTTCCCCACCAAATCACGCAAAAAATTTCTGGCAGGCGTATGTGGAGGCCTCGCACAACACATCAACATGGATGCGACATTGTTTCGGGTGCTCTTTATCATCGCAATGATTGTTACTACAGCAGTCCCAGTCCTCCTGGTTGCTTACATACTCCTGGCTATATTCATGCCTCCTGCTGATGGTAAAACGAAGGCCTCTTCGTAACTTCAATCAGAGTTGTCTTTGCGCGGTTGCAACTTTTTCTTGGGAATTACACAGGAGTGTTGAACCTGTCTCAGGATTGCGATTAACTTGGTTCGTAGTACCCCCCTGCACTGGATCTTTGGAGTGTCGGGCAACGGATTACATTACACAAATAATGCCAGTGCATACTTTGACTTGCCTGGTGTGGAACACGCTTCCATGAAGCACTCAACTGGCAAAATCACGAACGGCGTGAAGTAATCTTGCCAGTGCAATAACGCGCCGGTTCGTGATCCAGGGGAACATCTTGGCCATACGGTCTCAGCTTATCAACAAATACAATCTTCGCCCACTGACATGATTTCCCAAATGGAAAGTGTGGTTGTGGGAATGGATAAGGGTTGAAGTTTATAGCTCGGTTGCATGGTGATATGAGTTTTATTGCTTGGCAATCAAATAATTTGTATAAATTAGCTCACCTTCCATAGAGACGTATTCTGCTGAGCATGAGCCAGAAGTACGAAAAACTGAAGACCTTGCTTAAAGAGCTCTTCCAGCTTGACCAGCCCGATCTTGACTTCGGGCTCTATCGGATCATGCATGCAAAGAGTGCCGAGGTATCGCAGTTTCTTGACAATGATCTGCTGCCCCAAGTAAAAGCAGTGTTCAAACAGTACAAGTACGCCGATAAGGCAGATCTAGAAAAAAACCTGTCTGAATTAATCGCCGGTGTTAACCCAAGTTTAACACGAGGCCCCATTTTGGGGCCTTTTTTAGTTTTTTTTTCGCCTGACCTTGGCCCCGAACCTTTGATTCCAGCCTGCATTGGCCCATTTCCTTTTGCGTCGTTCGTGGATTCGGACGATTGTAGTGCCATAATGCGTTTTCTGTGGGAACCTTCGCCGGCCCCCTTCGTTTCCTGCCATCATGTTTATCCGAAAAACCATGACCCGGACCATGAAGGACGGAACCACCTATCATGCGTTCCGGCTCGTTCACAATGTCCGCTACGGCGCCAAGGTGAAGCAGGAGACGCTCCTGCATCTGGGAAGTCAATTTCCGGTCAAGGAATCCGACTGGCCTCTGCTCTGCCGCCGGATTGACGAACTTCTCCAGGGGCAGGTCTCGCTCCTGCCGCCCTTGCCCAAACCGTTGGAGGATCAGGCCGAGGCCATCGTTGGGCAGTTGTTCGCCAAGCAGGCCGAGCGGCTGCGACAGGCAAAGCTGGCCCAGGGCGAGCCACTGGATCCGAGATGGCACACGGTGGATGTCGCCTCTACCCGTATGAGCATGGTGCGGAGTGTGGGGGTGGAACATGTGTCCTTGTGGGCCCTGAACCAGCTGGGAATCCCGAAGCTGTTGCGGGGCCTTGGGATGACTCCCAAGACCCAGCATGCGGCATTGGGGGCGATTGTCGGACGCTTGGCCAAGCCTGCTTCCGAGCGCGCAACCTATGCGTGGCTCTGTAACGAGAGCGGTCTTGGGGAATTCCTGGGAGGATCGTTCCAGCGCATGAGTTTGATGCATCTCTACCGGGCCTCCGATCAACTGGTGAAGCACCGCGATGCGATTGAATCGCAGGTATTCACCGAAGCCATGTCCCTGTTTGGATTGGGATGTACGGTGACGCTGTTGGATCTGACCAATACCTATCTGGCGGGATCGGGATCTGCTCAATCGTTGGCCAAGCGTGGGCGGTCCAAGGAGAAGCGGAATGATCGTCCTCTGATCACCTTGGCTCTGGTTCTGGATGGGAGTGGATTTGTGCGGCGCTCAAAGATCTATGCCGGCAATACGGCAGAGGCGGAGACCCTCCAAACGATGCTCCAGGAAGCGGATGCCCCGAACGAGGCCATTGTGATTATGGATCGGGGGATTGCAACCGCGGAAAACGTGCAATGGCTTCGCCAGGCCAAGTACAGATATCTGGTGATGAGTCGGGAGCGGGCCCGGGTCTTTGATCCGGCAGATCAAGAGGTGACCGAGTTGGATAACGGCGTAGAACTGTATGAGGTCCGGGACTCGGAAGAGGTCCGGGTCTATTGTCGTTCGAGCCAACGGATCAAGAAGGAGCAAGCCATGGTGGCACGTCGTCGTGCGAAGTTTGAAGCACAGCTCACGCAGTTGGACCAGGGGTTATCCCGACCGAAGACGACGAAGAAGCTTTCGCGGATTTGGGAGCGGATTGGACGATTCAAGAAAAGCAGTGGTGGGATTGGACAGCACTACGACATTGAGGTGATTGCCGATGAGAAGCAAGAGAAGGCGGTGCAGGTGAAGTGGCGTGCGCGGCCGAAAGCGAATTCGATGTGGACCGATCCCGGCACCTACCGCTTGAGGACCAACGTCATGGAGCTTTCCACCGCTCAGCTGTGGCAGACCTATATCATGCTGACGGATCTGGAGGCCGTGTTCCGCTCGCTCAAGAGTGAGTTGGGATTGCGGCCTATCTTTCACCAAACCGATCAACGCACCCAAGGGCATCTGTTCATCACTGTGCTTGCGTATCAGGTCGTACAAGTGGTGCGAACCTACCTGCGGCAACAGGGAATCTCCTGGAGTTGGACCACCATTCGCAATGTGCTCTCGTCCCAACGACGGGCTACCATCCATCAAACACGAAACGATCACGTAGCCGTGCACACGCGCCTCACCTCGGATCCCGATGCAGATCAACGCGAAATTTACGAGGCGCTGAAGATCGAGCCGCGTCCACTTGAAACGGAAATCACCACGATCTGAACAGACCCAATCCATGCCAATCGGTAGTGCCCTAATCGGCCTGAATCGGGCCGAAAGCCCCCGCTCAACGCTGGAATCAGTATTTTATGTTAAACTTGGGTTAAGGCAGCTGGAATGAATCCAGATGACTCACCTAGGATTACAGATATAAAAACACGCCTCGAAACAGCCGTGGACTTCGCTGTACTGGAAAGCGAGGTCTACGATCATCTTTATCAGTTTTTCAAGCGTTATTACTCTGAAGGCGATTTTCTCGCCAAGCGAGTCTACAAACCGGGGGTATATGCTATTCCTTACGAAGGCGAGGAGATCGCTCTCCACTGGGCAAATAAAGACCAGTACTATATCAAAACCTGTGAGTATCTACGTGACTATGTGTTCCGGCTGAGACCGGAAGACGAAATGAATCCGATGCGTGTCCACTTTCGGCTGGTGGATGGCACCGAAGGCGATCATTCTAATGTTAAGACTACCAACGGAAAGGATCGTGTGTTCATTTTGGCAGAACCAGGGAAACCAGGGCGTGACTTCATTGCCGAGGAGAATGATGGCATGGAGAATCCAGAACTCATCATCAGCTTTAACTACCGTCCGTCAACGCTCAACGATTGGCCCGCGGAGGAACGCCGTGGAAAGAAAAAGCCTCCCACACAAAAAGATTTCATTAATCTCGCCGTTAAGCAGATTCTGGATGTGACCAACTTGTCGCCGTGGATTACGGAACTGGGCAAGGCGCATGTAATGGCGAGTGGAGAGCAGGCTGACTACTGTCGACTTGAAGCTCATCTGCGGCGATATACCGATCGGAACACCTTTGACTTTTTCATCCACAAAGATCTTGACACCTTCCTCCGCCGTGAACTGGACTTCTACATCAAAAACGAAGTCATGTACCTTGATGACTTAGAAAATGAATCCATCCTGCGCGTTGAAAGGTATCTCTCTAAAATCAAAGTTCTCCGCATGATTGCGGGGAAGATCATTGACTTTCTGGTTCAGATAGAGGAGTTCCAGAAGAAACTGTGGCTGAAGAAAAAATTTATCACTGAGACGCACTATTGTATCACTGTAGGCTGCATCCCAGAAGAATTCTACCCAGAGATAGCCGCAAATGATGCGCAGCGAAAGGAGTGGGTTGCGCTCCACTCAATTGACCAGATTAATGGTGATCTAATTACTCCTAGGTACAGTGGTAAGCTTTCGCCCGAATTTCTAAGCGGGCATCCAACACTGGTGGTGGATACACGGCATTTTGACAAAAATTTTGAATCCCATGTGCTTGAGGCGATAGGTGATGTTGATGAAATTACTGATGGCGTGCTTTTCCACAGCGAGAATTTCCAGGCTCTGTCAGTAATGACAGAGCGGTTCTGTGAGGGCATAAACTGTATCTATATTGATCCGCCTTACAACACTGCATCTTCTGAGATCGTCTACAAAAACTCATACAAGCACTCATCTTGGTTAACGCTTATAGAGAACCGGCTTTCGTCTTCTCGTAGATTAATGTCATCGGATGCTATACTCGTAGTCGCCATTGACGAGATAGAGCAGGAAGTTCTGGGACAGGCATTGAGCAGCCTGTATCCTAATCACGAAAAGAGTTGTATTACCGTAGTGCACAATGCGACAGGACAGCAGGGAGATAATTTTTCCTACACGCATGAATTTGCCTACTTTATTTTTCCAAAGAAGGGGAAGTTTATCGGTCTCGAGACGAGATCTACACCGGATATCCGGCCTTTTCGCGATGTGTCGAAGGGATCTCACCTGAGGACAGACGCAGCGAATTGCTTCTATCCAATCTACACTTGCGAGGGAAAAATCGTGGGCTTTGGAAATGTATGTGATGATGATTATCATCCAGGAAGCAGAAATATCGAAAAAGATGGAGTTATCGCAGTATACCCGATCGATGCGGGGGGACAGGAGCGAAAATGGGTATTTGCTCGCAATACTGTCGAGCGAATAAGGACAGAACTCTTTCCAAAATTCGACCCAAAAACTGGAGAATGGGACATAATTAGAACGAAAAGCAAATTCAACTACAAAACGGTTTGGTCGGCATCAAAGTACTCCGCCAATAGTCATGGCACTGTGCTTCTACGTAAATTGTTGCCTGACAACAACTTCACATTTCCCAAGTCGATATTTACCGTACGAGACTCCATTGATGCAGCCCTTGGAAACAAAACCGAGGGTTATGTTCTTGACTATTTTGCGGGATCTGGTACTACTGGCCACGCTGTCATCAACTTGAATCGTGAAGATGGTGGTCGACGCAAGTTCATCCTTGTGGAAATGGGGGACTATTTCGACACGGTATTGCTTCCACGCCTCAAGAAGGTCACATTTACGCCAGACTGGAAAGATGGTAAGCCTGTACGTCTTGCGAAACCGGAAGAAGCCGAGCGGAGCCCGCGTGCCATCAAGGTCGTACGTCTTGAATCCTATGAAGATGTGCTAAACAACCTGGTGCTCCAACGATCCGAAACCCAGCAGTCAGTCCTTGATACCCCCGAGGCACAAGAAGCAGACGGCTTCCGAGAGCAATATATTCTACGCTATATGCTGGATGTAGAGACGCGTGGCAGCCAGTCACTCCTGAACACTCAGTCCTTTGCTGATCCAACTTCCTATCAACTCAAGGTCAAGCAACCTGGATCTGATGAAAGCCGTGAGGTTAATGTCGATCTGATTGAGACCTTTAACTGGCTGATTGGCCTCAAAATTGGACAAATCTCTGCACCACAGTCGTTTATTGCCTCATTCAATCGAGACACTGAGAAACGCCTTTGCCTAGAGGGCTGCCTCAAGTCGGATGCGAATGGACCCTACTGGTTCCGTACCTTGATGGGCACCACGCCCGACGGCCGCAGAGCGCTTGTTATCTGGCGCAAACTGACTGGCGACCCTGAAAAAGACAATCTGGTTCTTGACGAGTGGTTCACCACAGGCTATCTAGATCCAGGCTGTGAATTTGACATCGTATGGGTCAACGGCGGAAATAATTTAGAAAACATCAAGCCCCCTGGTGACCTGTGGAAGGTGCGGCTTATTGAAGAGGATTTCCACCGCCTGATGTTTGACACAGAGGGGCAGTGATGGCGAGGAGGAGAAGACCCACCCGCAAAAAACCTCAGATACCGTTTAGCAACAAACTGGTGCTCAATCAATGGCTGCTCTCGCTGTTTAAGGCAAAACAGTTTGAGGATCTGACTGCCCCCTTTAGAAATGGGGCTCACGATGGATTGGACGAGAACAATATCCACCACATCCATCACGCTCTTAAAGGACTATTTGCCAACCCGGATCAACTCCCCGCAGATCTTCTTATAGAATACGACCAGAATATTGTAAAGCATACGCAACGCCTGAACGAACGGAGGATTACCCGCAGTGAGGCGCCAATCACCTGGAAGTATTTTCAATACCTCAGTCTACTTTTTTGTGAAATATATCTTGATCGATACTTTCGAGATCCAGAGGCTCTGCTCTTGGAACTGAACAAACAAGTGAATACCCACAATGCGAAGGTCCCAGAGGCAGACCGAATTTTTCATTTTGATGAATCTGCGGAAGCATGGCCCCAACTCAATAAACTTGCCTTTTGGATGGCGACTGGCAGCGGCAAAACCCTCCTGATGCATGTCAATATTCTGCAGTACTGGGATGCACTGTCTCGGCACGGTAGGCTACACGAATTGAACCGAATTTTACTCTTAACTCCCAATGAAGGACTCTCGCAACAACACCTTCGAGAGTTTCACCGGGCAGGCATTGATGCGGAATTATTCGACAAGAAAGGACGAGGACTGTTCAGCGGCTTATCCGTTGAGATCTTGGAAGTAACTCGACTGCGTGATGAGATGGGAGACAAGACCGTTGCCGTTGAGGCATTTGAAGGAAATAATCTGGTTCTCGTGGATGAAGGGCACCGTGGAACCAGTTCTGGAAAAGGAGGTGCATGGATGGGCTATCGTAATGCCTTGTGCGAGAGAGGCTTCTCGTTTGAGTATTCGGCTACCTTCGGTCAGGCAATCAAGGGAAACCCAGATCTCACAAATTTATATGCGAAGAGCACATTGTTTGACTACTCGTACCGCTACTTCTATGCGGATGGATACGGTAAGGATTATCAGATTCTTAACCTCGACCGACATACACATCATAATCACCTAGAATTATATCTTGTGGCATGTCTCCTTACATTTTTTCAGCAACAGCGCCTATTCAAGGAGCAGGAGAGGCTTTTCCGTCCGTTCAAGATTGAAAATCCTCTTTGGATCTTTGTCGGGGGAAGCGTGACAGCAACGCTAGCCAAGAGGGATGCATCGGATATCGTTGAGATTTTGCAGTTCTTGGATTGTTATGTAACGGATCGTGCCAGAAGCGTTCAGCAGATAGATAGATTACTAAATGAGGGGCTGGTTGCCTGGGATGGCACCAATCTTTTCTCTGGCCGCTTTCCATATCTCAACACCTGTGGACTCTCGTCTGCCCAGATCTTTGATGAGACGCTCAGTACAATTTTTAACGCTCCCCGTGGTGGGCAAATGTATATAGAGAATCTCAAGGGGGTGACCGGCGAAGTCGCTCTGAGATTAGGTGCAGAAAACGAAGCCTTTGGAGTAATCAATGTGGGCGACGACGCGAAGCTTGTTAAGCTGTGTGGGGATCAAGGACTTAATACAGGAGAGCGGGAGTTTGCAGAATCATTCTTCCATAAACTGAATCAGCCGCATTCAAAAATCAATATTCTAATCGGCTCAAAGAAATTCACTGAAGGTTGGAACAGCTGGCGGGTTTCGACAATGGGATTGATGAATGTGGGCAAAGGAGAAGGTGCACAGATCATCCAGTTATTTGGCAGAGGAGTCCGGCTCAAAGGTTTAAACATGAGTCTCATGCGCAGTGGTAAGACACAACTTCCAGAAGGAATCAAGCCCCCTAAACATATCAACTTGCTGGAGACCCTCGGCGTTTTTGGCATCCACGCAGACTACATGGCACGGTTCAGGGATTTTCTTGTTGAGGAGGGGCTTCCCACCGACAATGATCCTATTGAATTCCTATTACCTGTAATCAAGAATCTCGGGAAACAGCCACTGAAGACGATTCGAATCAAAACGGAAATTAACGGTGTGAGCACTGAGTTGGGGGATGCATTCCGCATGCTTGCGCCTGTCCCAACTATCTCACCACCAGATCCCATCAACGATCCTGACACTACTTACCTTCAGAATCATAAGGTGAGGCTCAACTGGTATCCGAAGATTCGTGCAATGAAGTCAGGTGGATTCGTAGGGGGAGATGTTAATGTTTTACCGAATGAAACCCATTTTCAGGCAGGTCATGTAGCCTTCATGGACTGCAATCGTCTTTACTTTGAACTTGAGCGCTTCAAGGCAGAGCGAGGCTGGTACAAATTGAATATCCCGCGATCTGTCATTGAAGAACTGCTCGCTGATCAGAGTTGGTACTGTCTTCAGATACCCAGGGAGGAAATGATCGGGGATTCCTACGAAAAGGTGCACATGTGGGAGGAGATTGCGCTGGCCTTGCTAAAAAAGTATGCCGAACGCTACTATACCTTCCGCAAGCGCATGTGGGAACTCCCCCACCTTGAATATGGCACCATGAGCAATGACGATCCAAATCTCCTCGGTTTGAAAGAATCAACAGAGGAAGGGTATTATCGCATACTTATTGATCGGTCAGAGGTAGAAATTGTCGAAAAATTAGAAGAACTCAAAGCAGCGATTAAAAGGAAAGAGATCAAACCTTGGGCTTTTCAAGGAATCAAAGCACTTTGGTTTGGATGTCATCTCTATCAACCTTTGCTTAGCCTAGACTCCACGATAGTTCAGATCAGTCCTGCCCCACTTAACAAAGGCGAGCGGGATTTTGTGGAAGACCTCAAGGCATTCTATGAGAACAATAAGCAGTTCTTCGAAACCCGTGAACTGTATTTGTTGCGGAACCTCAGCCGGGGTCGCGGGATCGGCTTCTTTGAAGCTGGCAATTTCCATCCTGACTTCATCCTGTGGCTCTTGGAAGATGGCCAACAAAAGGTCATGTTTGTAGACCCCAAGGGAATCCGTAATCTCGGACCGAACGATCCTAAAATCCAGTTCTTTGAGACCATTAAGGAGATTGAAGACCGTCTCAACGATCCGTCCGTCTCCCTTCATTCCTTTATTGTGTCAAACACTCCTTCGGCCAAAATGCGTGAGATGTGGGACATGGCTGAACTTCCCCCCTTTCTGGTTTCCCCAATATACGATATTCCCCATGAATTTAGGATATTTTGGGGATAGATTGCCCCTCCTCAGCGGGGGGGATCTGGGGGCTTTTCCTCAATTCTGTGAACCAAAGGGCTACACCGGCTTGATGCCTAGAAGTTTGAGTGCCCGCTGTTGGGTAGGACTAATTTTCTCCACCATGATCACTTCCGGGGATTTATCTACGGAGATTTTTGGTACAACAACCAGACGGCAAAGCCCCGCGAGTTCGTCCATCACCTCGGCAAAGCTCATGACTTTTTCTCCTTCATGATTTCGTTTGGTTCGGGCTTTCTTTTTCGTCCGGGGAGAGGGTTTGGCCGGTTCCACGGCATTCTTGCGCTGTGCAGCTTTCCCCGCTGGATCATCCTCAGTAAACAACATGGGGGCTAACTTCCGGCGCAGATGATACTCCACATAGTAGGCCAGCATGCATAAAAACACATGGGCGATCACCCGGTTTTTCTTGCGATGGTGAATTGGACGTACGCGCAACGAGATTGTTTTCATCGTGCGAAAGGCCTGCTCCACCGTGGACAGACGCTTATAATTCGCCACCAATTCGGTCGCCTCCGGCTTCTGTTTCAAACTGGAGCGGATCGCATACAAGCCGTCAAGCCGTTCTGCCTTCGCAATGGCCGCCGCATTGCGCTCATAGGCAAAGTGTTCCTGCTCAATCTCCAGCGTGAAGAACTTCTGGACCTTGTATTTTCCAATGACCCGCCCGACGCGTACGCCAATTTTGCCTTTGCACGTTAACCGGCGCTGCGCACGCTTGGTGGCTGCAACAATTTCATCCAGGGCTTGCTCGGTCTTGATCAGGAGTTCTTCCCGCTGTCGCTTGCTCTTCTGGGCCTGCAAGGGGTTTCTGCATAACACAATCCGATCCTCTGGATACAGATCACTGTGTAGTTCCATCACATCCTGTTCATCAAACAGGCTCATCTGCACCTGTTTCTGTTCCACCACCGCACGAATCTCATTCTTTTTCATGGCGGTGATCCAGTCGAGTCCCACGGGGATCAACTCTTCCTGAATCTGCTTTTGCTGCAGGATTCCCCGATCCCCTACCAACACCACTTGCTGGAGCCCAAAGGTCTGCTGAAGCTTCTTCACCTGCGCACCAAGCGTCTCTACATCTGCGGTATTGCCGCGGAAAACTTCGACCGACACCGGGCAGCCCTCTGGATCGGTCATCAGACCGATAACGATCTGCTGCTTGCCCCGCTTCTTGTCCCGGTTGTAGCCATAGGCGGCAAATTCATTCTGCTGGCCTTCCACATAGCTGCTGGTGACATCATAGAGCACCATACCACCTTCCTTGAGGTATCGTTTGGCGAGGCGCTGCTCAATACGTGTTTTGTGTTGGAGCAGTTGATCCATCGCAGCATACAGATCCTCCTCGTCCACACATTTGAGTCCAAGCTCTTCATTGAGCGTGGAGGCGGCGGTGCGCACATCCAACATAGAGCTGGTGGCCAGTTTGCTGGCCGGCTTGATTACCCGTGCGGCGATCATGCCGAGCACCAGTCGTCGGAAGCGGGAATTCTTCGGCGCAATGAGTTCAGGCAGATCCAGTTGATTCATGATGCCCAGGACCGCGGCAACGTGTCCGTGCGGGGTATTGCTTTGAATGGTGAAGGCGTCTTCAACGGATTTGACAGCGGTGCCTCCCTTCAAGAGAACCCGAAGCCCCTCAATGACGTCCATGGGGAGTTTGGAGATATTGGCGAGGGTGGTTTTGACGATTTTCCCCTGGACGCGTTTGGATTCTCGAATGAGCCAGGTGGGGTTGGAATTTCGGTTGGGGATTTTGGCTACATACATGGGTACATGTGTGGAATCAGTTTCTGGGATAATATACGCATTTATTGGTAATTATACCAAAAATCTGTTCCAATTTATCGAAAAAACATTCCCAAATACATGGGTACATAAAAATCAATGCTAAATCCCCCGAAATACCTGTTTTGGGAGAAGAAATCAAGGAAAAAACGTGAAATACCCCGAATATCAAGGGGCCACAGTACAAATTATGGACCCTTGAGTACGCAATGGAGTGCCTTAATCCTTAATCCAACCAATGGGGAGGGAAATTAGGGGGGAAGTTCAGACATGGAGAAAAATGAAATGGAACGACGGAACGTGCTCTTCCAACAGGAAGATAAAAATATCTACATTGAAAAAATGCTGAATGCCATGGGGTGAAGCCGGTATGCCCCTACCAATTCTCTATGTCCAGCCCCCTCGTAACAATGATTGGCCGTCACATCTCTCATCTTGAGTTCCGTCATCCTGCATTATCCCTTTTTTCCTCGAATCACACAAACTTAGTGCCGGTAGATATCGCCAGACTCATTTCGTGTTTGGGCGATGGATGAATTTCTCATTTTTTTCTGCCTACTATTTGTGCCGCCTCTGCGACCACACCTGCTACTTCCTGTGAGTCCATGGCGATGAAGAGGAGCTTGAGTGAATCCCTGACCAGAACTCGCTCCGCTTTCCCCCCTGTTCCGCGGGAAGCCAGGAACTCCATGAGCGTGTCGTACAGAGCGGTAGAAAACTCCTTGAACGTCAACTGGGCGTCCTCGGGGACTCCCTTGGGATAGAGGGCGATGGGGATGTCTTCTGCCTCGATCAGAGTTAAGTAGATGTTGCACAGGATCAGGGCAGTTTCTGCCACATCCTGTGGGGTGAATTGGTTATTCGGAGAGAGAGTGTGGTCCAGTCTCATTAGCGATTTTTTTCTGCGCTGGATGTGGGGGACTCAACGAAACAACGTGATACGCACCAGATACTTCTGATATGACTGGCAGCTCGCACAATAAATTTCTTTTGTCGTGGGTCTCTGGAGTACATCACTCCAGTATAGCGTTGGGATCCTAATCGACAAACCCAGGAAGTAATTTCCTGGGTACGAAGCTCCCCCTCCAAAAACACCATGTATCTGGCGGCGATTCGTCTGAAAAGATAAGTTTCAAGCGAATTAATGAATGAAACCATGGCAGAAGCTTCACCGTAAATGGTATTAGCTTGCACCCTATACAACATCCACCCTACCATCACAGTCGTGATTAACGAAACGCAATTCCAATGTATCCTGAGAAAAAAGGCCTAACCCGTTCATCGTCCGATAAAGTGATTGCTGGTGTACTCAGCGGAATTGCGGAATACTATAACCTGAATACCTCATGGCTGCGTGTCGGGGTTCTGCTCGCCTCCTTTTTTACAGCCGGAGCCGTCATCATCGGTTATATCGCAGCGATTATTATTATTCCCCAATCCAGTAACGACTAAATTCTATCCTCCAGAATTAGCCTAGCCTGTTCAACATCGCTTAGACATTTCACGGGAGAGAACCGGCGCTATCATGCGCACAAATGGATTCGATTCACTCATTCATCTGACAACAGATGGCTACGGGTCCACGTCCCAATTTCTATGTTCGCAGCGAGCTATTTTTCTGTGGCCAGAAATCCGGGATTCGATGACTACGAACCACAGGGCTGATAAACTATTCAGCAATGCGGAGTTTTGACTGCAGGAAGCGAAGATGCTAAGAGAGATCCTCCTGGAATGCAATCTGACGGAAGAAATCAAATGGCGGCAACCCTGCCAGAGCTGGTGTAGGGTTATGGCTTTCATTCACTCGTGTCAGGTTGATTATTTGCTTGGCTACCCGCATCCACTTGATGCTCCACACTGTGTGCATGTGTAACAGGCACCACTCCTCACCGTGATGGCACCACATTGTGTGCAAATCGGAGCATCCCCCTGATGTTGGTAGGTCGTCACGGGAGAGGTTTTCGGGGCCTCCTGCAGAGAAGTATTCGGGGCGTATTCATGAATCTCGCAGGAATCTACATCCTCCTCTACCAGTTCTTCCGCCATCCATGCCGCGGTCAAATCATTCCAGCGTGTCACACAGTGTCCGCAATGGCACCCCATATTGGATGGCCACCGAGATGCTCGTTACAAAGGCCTCCATAAGCCCAGAGAGTGTTTTTCCCTCCTTCGCCATCCTGATGAAAATTTCACCAAGTAACCCGGGCTCAGGGTACAGGCCTACGTGCAGATATCCTTCATGCCCTCCGACGCTGAATTTATGTGTTAGCGCAATGCGCTCATCAGGAAGGCGCACCCGCCGTGGCACCGGCCAACTCCTCCAGCCCAATTCCCGCTGCAATCCATCTCCCGATGCCGCATTTTTCGTGTTGCCACCTTCGGACATGGACAGAGGCTGGCTACGCTTGGAACTTTTGCGGTAGATGGCCAGTGCTTTCAAGCCCAGGCGCCAGCCTTCCACATAGGCTTCCCCAATTTCCTCTGACGTGACCTCCTCGGGCATATTTACCGTCTTGGAGATTGCACTGGATACAAACGGCTGGCAGGCTGCCATCATGCGGATATGCCCCATGAAATGTACGCTACGGGTCCCGTTAAAGGGCTTGAATGCACAATCAAAGACCGGCAGGTCTGCGTCTTTCAGGTCTGGCGCCCCCTCAATCGTATCATGCTCATCGATATACGCAAGAATCTTCTTGATCTGCTCGTCATCGTACCCTAGCAGTCCGTGGATAAAGTCTCCCAATAGATTGAGCAACGCTTTTCTAGTTCATTTTTGACTATTCAGAGGGTGAATCAGGATGAAAAATCCAAGAATTAGCCATTCACGATAGTTATTTTACATATCTCCAATCAACTACAGACTCCCTGTTTCTATGGACATACTTTATCCACGGGCTGCTAGGCAAGTAAGTGCCTCTGGAACGGTGCGATCTCCGAAGCTACGGACTGCAGTGCCGATGCCACCTGATCGGGAACATCAACCCTGTTTCGAGGGTATTTCCTTGTTAGTCCTGCTTAAGAATACCAATCAATATAGTCGCAATATAGTCGGTTTCCTCGTTCTTGGACTACCGTCTTGCCCACCTCGGTCATTTTATGCGTTCAATTCATTTTTTCTTTTTGCTGGCTTCCCCGCTGATGATGGTCTCCTGTTCGGACCCCGTCTCCGATGTCGGCTTGGATCTCCTAGGGAGCGAAGTAAATCTTCAGACAAAAACGGCACAGGTTACTTCATTTTCGGCATCTGCACTAGTTGACATTACGGGATCTGCACCCCGTGTGCTCGTGGGGGCCGTTGACGATCCTCTGACCGGACAGATTACAACTCATGGATTTCTTGACTTCGCTGGTGATTTTTCGGGGGCCCCCTCGGATAGCATCACTCGTGTCCTACTAAAGCTTTCCCGTAATTATAATTTTGGAGATACCCTGGCAACGGTTCAATTTGAACTCCATCAAATTCTCGAAGAATGGGATCATACTGGACGCCGATCCAATACCGGTCTGGGCATTGGGCCGGCCATCATGGCCGTAACCACCCAGGATACGCTGACAATCGTGGATCTGCCAAGTTCATGGGTTAGTGAGAATGAACGCGTCCTTCGAAGCGCTGACTTTGAAACGGAATTTCATGGATTTGCACTGATCGAAAGCGGCAGCGGCCAGGTGGTTGGCTTTACCTCTACCAGAACCATTTTGGAGGTAATCTCATCCAGTGGATTGACCACCTATAACGTAGGCAGTACCCATACACAGATTGAGCGTACACGCCCTTCCGACACGCCAAGTGGATTTTTACTGTTCCAGGATGGCGCAGGACCTGCAATTGAGCTTGACTTTGCATTTGATGAATTTGAAAACCAGCCCGTCAATGGCGTGGAATTGGTCTTCCGTGTGGATACAGCTGCTAGTCAGGCTGCTCCCGAGAACTTTGTCCGCCCCCTGCCACAAATCCTGCAATTGGTCGCTGTTCCTCTGGACAATACCGATCCCGCCGTCCTAGTTGGACAGGCAACGATCGGTGATGGTGCATATCGTTTCTCAGAGCGCGATGTTAGTATCTTTTTTCAGCGTGTATTTTTTGGATCGCAGCAGTATAGCCGTTTAGAATTACGCGCACCTATTGTAAATCATTCCTTGAATGCTGCATTGTTCCACGATGCAGATGCCCTAGATTTGTCTCCCCAAGCAACTATCATTTTGTCTCCATGAGAAGGCATTGTCTATTTTTTGTGTTTACTGCACTCCTCTTGGTACCTGCCGTTTACGGCCAAGGGCGGGACGATGGCTCCTTCTATTCGCGGTATGGGATCGGCAAACTGAGTTCTTTTGCATCCAGTCAAGCGCATGCTCTTGGAGATGCGGGGGTTGCGCTCTTTTCGTATGACTATATGAATTTCAGCAACCCTGCAACATGGAGTCGCCAAACACTGGTCCGCGTGGCTGTCGGGGCCCAATTTGATCAGTTGCGTGCTCAAGATGCAGCCGGGAGAAGCGAACAGTTCATGCGTGGCAACTTCAACGCGCTGCAGATTGGGGTCCCCCTTATGAATACAAAACTGGGGCTTGGACTTTCGTACGAACCCTATAGCCAAATACATTACAAAGTATCCTTGGACGGTACCCTACAATTACCGCCAAACGAGGATCGATTGTACCGGGTCAACCATGAAGGCTCGGGGGGCTTACATCTGGCACGAATCGGAATGGGCTTACAGCTCACATCCTGGGCCTCTATTGGCGCCTCTGCTGACTTCTTGTTTGGAATCACCGAAGAAGTGCGCCGTACTACATTTGGGAGTGTCGACCTCTTGGAAACGAATTTGGCAACTAGTACGCGCATGACTGGTATTACCTCCTCCATGGGGATTGCCGTATCCCTTGATGGCGAAAATCACGAATTTGTTCTTGCCGCCAGCGGCCGCCTGCCAGTGACTCTGGAAGGCACCCGAACACTCACTCTGGGAGAGAGCTTGAACCTCGATACGCTTGGAACCGCAAGTAGTGGGGATATTAAGCTTCCTTACCGGCTCAGTGGTGGGGTATCTTTTCGATATCAAAATCGCTGGCTGGTTAGTGCTGAGATTCGACATGAGCCTTGGTCAACAGCATCCACTGCACTCCCCTTCGCAGGTTATGAGTCAAACCATCTGCGTGACCGCACACGTTACTCCGGGGGAGTTGAGTTTGTCCCGGCGGGTACTTCTATGCAGGCAACCTACCTGAGTCGAATCGCATACCGCCTGGGGTTTTACAGAGATAATCTGTATGTCAGTCCCGTTGCCGGAAGAGATATTACAGTGTCCGCCATCACGGGAGGATTTGGACTACCTACACTGTTCCTAGGTAGCAGGCTTGACGTATCCTTTGAAATCGGAACACGCGGCTCTACCAATTATAATCTAATCCGAGATCGATTTATCGGGGTTTCGGCCACTCTAAACATCGGGGAACGCTGGTTTGTCAAGCGAAGACTTGGATAAAGTGGCTTAATTATATTTTCTTGCGTAAATTGTTTGCTTACTCAACCCTGAATTCTCATGTGCCGCCCCCTTGTTCCTCTTTCAATTGTCTTGGCAACCTTAATCCTACTGGTGCCAACCGTTCGGGCACAAGCCACTTTAGGTGACCAGGAGACACGCATCCACTACAGTCTCTATTATGAGAACTACAAGAATGAGAATTACCGGGACGCGGTATCTGACCTCGTATGGATACTCTACAATGCGCCTGGATTCAGCCGCAACAGTGACGTGAACTTCAGGCGTGCGGTTGAGACTTTCCAAGCTTTGGCCAACGCGGAGGAGGACGAGACAGCAAAACGGGCCTGGTTGGACTCGGCACTGGTTCATTATGATCGGGTTATCCCTGTCCTTTCCGAACTTGAAGCTGATTTTGATCCCTTTATCTGGACCCGAAATAGGGGGCGTTTTATCCAAACCAATATCAATGAACTTGCGGACCAACGTTCCAATATGATCGCGGCATATCGGGGGGCATATGAAATGGATTCGAAGCGAATCGATCCCTATTACCTTGATGTTATTATCTCAGATTTGTATCAATCAGGAGATATCGGAGGAGCACTGGATTTCCTGCGTGAGCTTAAGGACCGGCGGGGAGATGAGGAAAGCATTGATGCCCTGATCCGCAAATACTTTGTTATCATCCCTCCCGATGAGCAGATTGCCTTCCTGGAAGATCAATATGAGGCTGAACCCGATAATGCGGAACTGGTCACACAACTTTTTGAACTGTACCAGCAAGAGGCTTACCGTGAAAAAATGCTTGCCCTGGCAGATAAGGTTCTCGCTCTGGAACCGACTGCCGCAACGCTGCGACTGCTGACTAGAATGTATGTTGAAGATGGGGATAATGATCGAGCCATCGAAACATTCCGTCAGATGGAAGCAATCCCAGACATCGAAATCCGTTCTCAGGACTATTACAATCTGGGACTCGCCTATCAGGATATGGAGGATTTTCGTCAGGCAAGAGATCATTTTCGAGCAGCCTTAGATGTAGACCCAGACTTTGAGCCTGCACAAATCGCGATTCCAAACCTCTACGCAACGGCTGTTGCCAGTTGTGGGGTCGCAGATCGCGAGCAAGCAGCCGTTTTTTGGATCATTGCGGACCAGTATGCCCGGATTGGTGACCAAGATGGAGTGAATCGAATGGCAACTGCGTTCCCAACTGCCGAAGATATTTTTTATGTTGCCGACTGGAGTAACGGTGAGAGTGCTCAGGTAAGTTATACGTGCCGGGGGATGACAATCAGTGGGACAACAACCGTTCGACAGCGCCGCTAGCCGACCATGCAACTTCACCGTGGCCTGTCAATCGTTCTGTGATGAAAAAACCGGACGATTCGTTTTCCTTGGAATCCTGTTCTGTGTCTGCTTCAATCCGTCGCCGGTATGTTGTGGTCATCGAACGATCGATCAAATAGGTGCCTGAAGATTTTTTCATCTGGATTGTAAAATTCTCTGAGTGAATGCCCAACAACGAACCTATGGCAATTCTCCCTTTCATACTCATATCCCTCGCCCAAATTTTTATTAGTCCGTGGATAAAGTATGTCGATAGAAACAGGGAAGTCGTCGTTGATTGAAAATGCGTAAAACGCCCCCCGTGAACCACTAATTCTTAGATTTTTCATTATGATTTACCCGCTGAATAGTCAAAATGAACTAGGGAAGCGTCGCTCAATACCTTTATCCACGGGCTGTTATGGGTTGGGATTGCAAGGGACTCATTGTAGTCTACATTATTCTCTAATATGTCAAAAATAGAATTTATCCAAGGACGAGAAATTCTTGATAGCCGAGGAAACCCGACGCTGGAGGTTGATATTGTCACCGAAGATGGTGGTTTCGGTCGGGCGGCTGTTCCCAGTGGCGCTTCCACCGGCGAACATGAAGCAGTTGAACTTCGTGACGCAGATGCTTCCCGCTATTTAGGGAAGGGAGTCTCGAATGCCGTTGCACATGTGAATAAAGAAATTTCTCGAGCCCTAGAAGGATATGATGTGTGTGATCAGGTTGGATTGGATCGTGCGCTCATTGAGTTGGATGGAACCCCAAATAAAAAGCGGCTAGGTGCAAATGCTATCTTGGGAGCTTCCCTTGCAGCAGCCAAAGCCGCTGCCTCCGTAGTTGGTCTACCCCTGTACCGCTACATTGGCGGAACGAATGCCTGTATACTCCCCGTCCCAATGATGAATATCATCAATGGGGGGCGCCATGCAGACAACCGCGTTGATATGCAGGAATTCATGATTATGCCTGCCGGTGCAGCCTCTTTTTCTGAAGCACTTCGTGTGGGAACCGAAGTTTTTCATCACCTCAAGAAAGTGCTCAGTGCGAAGGGTTACAGCACTGCGGTCGGTGATGAGGGGGGATTTGCTCCTGATCTACAGTCCAACGAAGAGGCTGTTGAAGTCATCCTGGAAGCCGTGGTTCAAGCCGGCTTTTCGCTTGGTGAGGATGTGTTCATTGCACTTGACCCCGCAGTGAGTGAGATGTTCGAAGACGGAGCGTACGTATTCTGGAAAAGTGATCCTGATAGAAAGCGTTCCAGTCAGGACATGGTACGTTTGTGGGAAGATTGGGTACGCCAATATCCCATTATCTCAATTGAGGATGGACTTGACGAAAATGACTGGCAAGGATGGGGCCTTCTTACGGAAACCATCGGAGATCGTGTTCAGCTCGTGGGAGATGATTTGTTTGTAACCAACACGAAACGTCTCCAACGTGGTATTGAGGAGAATGCCGCAAACTCAATCCTGATCAAGCTGAATCAGATTGGTACACTCACCGAAACCCTGGACGCGATCGAAATGGCTCATAAGGCCCATTTTTCTGCTGTCATTAGCCATCGGTCGGGAGAGACGGAAGATACCACCATTGCCGACCTTGCAGTCGCCACCAACAGTGGTCAGATCAAGACCGGGTCCGCTAGTCGAAGCGACCGGCTTGCAAAGTACAATCAATTACTTCGCATCGAACAAGATCTCGGCGACTCTGCCCTTTTTCCCGGCAAAAAGGGGATTAGATGCCAATGAAAATAGGTTCATAATGGCCAAGACAAAACAATCGGCCTCAAAACGCAGACGGCTCTCGCCTCTGCTCCTGATTGGTTCTGCGATTGCTGCAGTATGGCTGCTACTGCAATTTGTCTGGTTTGACAGCTATAGCTGGATACGCTATCGGGACTGGCAGAAGGAACATGCGGAACTCCTTGAAGAAAATGCCCGGCTACAGGCCGAAATTATAGAGCTTCGGGCCTTACTTGAAACTCCACCGAGTGATGAAGTCATTGAAAAAATTGCACGCGAGCAGTACGGTATGCGGCGCGAAGGAGAAACTGTTTATCGAGTAGAGAAATAATGCAAGCAATTGGTATTGACCTAGGCGGCACTTACATCAAGGCAGCGCTAGTGCATAAAGCATTCGGTCTTGTGAAGACCAATTCCGTTGAGACGGGTGCTGAAATGGGCAAAGACTATGTACTCTCACAAATCGCGGCTGCTGTAAAACCATTGATGCGACGTAGGGGGGGTATCGCTGGTGTTGGTATCGGAGCCCCCGGCTCTATTGATCTTGACAGAAAAACCCTGATTCATCCCCCAAATATGCCCGGATGGGGAGTGGTTGACCTACGCCAAGCCTTGAAAAAACGCTTAGGCCGGCGTCTCAATATCTTTGTTGAGAATGATGCCAATGCAGCTGCACTTGGATCTGGACGCTATGGGGCAGCACGAAATCATGACCACTACATCATGGTCACACTCGGCACGGGGGTCGGCGGAGCGATCGTATTTAATAAGCGGATTTTTCGTGGAGAAACCGGGGCAGCGGGTGAGATTGGACATGTCTCTATTGATTACAATGGACCACCAGATATGGCCGGTGTGAACGGAGCCGTTGAAGCCTATCTTGGTCAGCGATTCCTGACAGGGCATGCACGGGAGCAACTTGAACAATATCCCGGCAGTATGCTGCACGTAGCTCCAGGCTTGGAAAACCTTACTCCGGCTACTATTACGGAAGCCGCACTGAATAACGACCCCGGCGCGATTGCGGTCCTTGGATGGGCAGGTCAGAAGCTGGGCTGTGCCCTAGGAGGCATTGTGAATTTACTGGATATACGTACCATTGTAATTGGTGGTGGGGTTTCGAAAGCCGGAGATATGCTGCTGAAGCCAGCTCGGGATGTCATTCTGTCCTACATTAAGCCCGGTATGCATGAAGATGTGACCGTAATCCAGGAAACGCTCGGAAATGAGGCTGGTATGCTGGGAGCAGCCTGCCTTGTGTTCGACCAACTTGATGACGAGAAAAAGAAATGATCATTTCTCCTCAGCCTGGCTAATCCAGACTGTCACGGTTTGCCTACTCGCAGCGTTGCCTCACATTGCAGAGGCGCAGGAGGGGGAGCCGCTTGATACTCCAATAAAATTCAGCTCCCGGGATTCTTTGGTCCTACATTTTGATTCCGAGTCTGGAGACCGTGGTACCTTAACCGGCAATGCCAGTGTTTCTTACGAAGCCGTCACACTCAGTGCCTACTTTATTGATCTACTTCTGGAGCAAGATGAGCTCGCCGCTTATGGACTCGCTACCGACTCTGGACTAGTAGGCGCTCCCATATTCTCTGAAGGGAGTGAGACCTTAACCGGCTCTCAACTGGCCTATAACATCGAAACCGGCCGCGGACGAGTTACTGCAGCCAGAACCCAGTTTGAAGAAGGCTTCATTCAAGCAGGCATTGCAAAAGTTCGAGAGGACAGCACCATCTTCATCCAGGACGGACTCTATACCACCTGTAATTGTGCTCCAGATGAGACTCCTTCCTACTCGCTCAGAGCCCGCAGAATGAAGATCGTTGATCAGAAATGGGTCTACACGGGGCCGATCCAACTCTATATCTTCAATATTCCGATGCCACTTTGGCTACCCTTTGGGTTTCTACCCTATCAGGAAGGGCGTAGAAGCGGACTCCTGCCGCCTGAGTACGGAGAAGACGAACGAGGATTCTTCCTGCGAAACTGGGGCTGGTATTTTGCGCTCAGCGATAAGATGGATGCACAAATCCGACTTGGCCTCTGGACAAAAGGAAGTTGGCAAGTCAATCCATCGTTTCGATATAATCGGCGGGATGCATTCAGCGGGAACTTGAACATAGATTATCTCCAGGAACGGAGCGGGGAGCGTGATGACCCGGACCTGGTTAAGCGAAGAAGTCTGAGCTTCCGCTGGAACCACAACCAAACTTTTTCTCCAAAATCACGCCTCAGTGCAAATGTGAACCTGACATCCAGTAGCTATCTGCGGACCGTTTCCAACCAATACAGTGATAACGTACGGCAGTCAATCGGCTCCTCGATCCAATTCAACCGTACGTTCAGAGGAGGGCGATCCATCTCCCTGAGTATGCGACAACGACAAGTTGTATCCACCGGAAGCGTTGATCTGACATTCCCCCAGTTATCTTTTTCACAAAGCACAAAGTCCCCTTTCAAGCGTGGGATGAGTGGGCGAGATCAACGCTGGTATGAGAGGCTGCAGTACAGCATTACCTCACGTATGAATAATCAATATGAGTTTCGTCCCCTTTCTGATGAGGAGTTGATTGCAAATGGAGATACTCTGGCCAATGGACAGCCAGTAGATTACCCCTGGTATGAGGCGCTGTTCAGTGATGAAAAATACCAAGCGGCCACTGGTAAAACGGATGGCCGAATTCGTTTTACTGCCCAACATCGTGTCCCGATTGCCGCCCCATTTGCGATAAGGCGGATTCCACTGTTAGGATCGGTACGCCTGAATCTTGCTCCAAACGCAAACTATACGGAAGAGTGGTTCATCACCTCAGAACGACGGCAATTGAACGCGGATGGTTCCACCGAAACCACCGCCGAACAGGGATTCTTTGCGTTGCGGCAGTTTAATGCCGGCGTATCTGCCAATACAACTATTTACGGGCTTTTCCCTGTCAAACTCAGGACCTACGAGGGGTTAAGGCATACTCTGAGGCCTCGCCTTGGATTCTCGTACCGGCCGGACTTCGGCAGTGATGCCTGGGGATATACTCGTCCACTGCTTGACGAAACCGGGCAGCCCGTTGCCGACACACTCGCAACGGGAGTCATGCCGCGCCGCTATTCCATTGTACCCGGCGTACAGACCGGGCTTCAAAAAGCACTCAGTTTCGGAATTGATAATACATTCGAAACCAAACAGGTCCAGATCGACTCCACGGGATCCGATCAGACGCGTGTACTCAAATTATTTACCCTGAACCTGTCCAGCAGCTATAACCTCGCAGCAGATTCTCTCCGGATGGCCCCGATACGAATCAGTGCACGAACCAATATCCTCGGAAAATTTAACATAAACTTCAGTTCCACCTTTTCGCCTTACAAACTCAGCACGGACGGTCGCAGAACCATCAATAACTACGTATTCTCCCTTCGGGATCTTGCGATTGCCCGGTTAACACAGCTGAGTGTACGTGGCAGTATGCAACTTCGTGGGAACGTACGTACCCGTACTGACAATACCTCTACCCCCGCACCAACGATGCCGCAATTTGGGAACTCCCCTCCTCCTCTCACAGGGGGAACGAACAGTCCATTTTCATCCACCGGCATGGCAGGCGGAATGCAGAGCTGGTCGTTAAATTTGAGCTTTGTCTATCAGATTTCCCGCCCACAGCTGGTGCTTCGCCGCTCAGCAACCGTCAACACGGGATTTAATTTCACTTTAACCCCCACCTGGCGCGTGCAAGGGCAAACCGGATATGATTTCGAGCGAAAACAACTTGTAACCACAACCCTCAATCTGGCCAAGGAATTTGAGTGCTGGAATATGTCGTTCCGATGGATTCCGTTCGGTGCTTTTCAATCCTGGGGATTCAATCTGCACGTAAAGAGCGGGCGTCTGTCTGAATTTCTTCGCTTCCAGCAACCGCGTGCAGACCGCAATCGAGGGTTCCGAGGAAGAGGGATCTGATTCGTCTGAGGATGCAGCCTCTAATGGGGATCCACGACCCAGGCGTCTTCAACTGCTTTCAACCCCTCGTGCTTATGAAAACGCCCCAGTGTACTACGAAGAACCAATTCAGTCCCTTTGCAACGATCCTGGACATGTCGCATCAAACGTTTTCCAATTCCCAATCCCTGCACATCGGGCTCCACCGCTAAATCGCACAGGTAGCTGTACACGACCCCGTCCGTAAGCACGCGTGCGATCCCTACGAGACGCCCCATCTTCCATGCAGTGACCACAAGGGAGGCATTTTCAAACATCATCCACAAGCGCTGTGGGTCTGAAACTGGCCGATGTAACGGTGCCCGCCGATAAAGAATACGGATCAACTGTGGAGAAAGCCCCTCCAGACCTTCTCTGAGCTCAAGAGCATCCAATGTTTGTGCCTGGTCCATTCTGATCTCTCAGGCGGCAAGCGCCTTGCCTACTTTCTCTGCGGCCTGCTCAAATAATACGGCCGATTCAAGTGCAATACCACTTTCCTGCAACACTGCCTGTCCCTGCGACGCGTTCGTGCCCTGTAGCCGCACAATCAGCGGAACCTCAATGCCAACGTTTTGTGCTGCCTCAACCACCCCCCGTGCGACCCGATCACAGCGTACAATTCCCCCGAAGATATTCACGAGTACTGCTTTTACATTCGGGTCCTTTAGGATAATTCGAAATCCTGCCTCAACCGTCTCTACACTCGCAGTTCCTCCTACATCCAAAAAATTGGCTGGATTGCCGCCAGCCAGTTTAATGATATCCATCGTGGCCATAGCCAACCCCGCTCCATTGACCATGCATCCTACATTCCCGTCAAGCTTCACATAATTCAGGTTCGATGCATGGGCTTCCACTTCCAAAGGATCTTCTTCATATAAATCTCTGAGCTCTGCCAAGTCTTTGTGTCGGTACAGAGCGTTATCATCAAGATTGAGCTTGGCATCAATTGCAACAACCTCTCCTTCTTCGGTGAGCACGAGTGGATTGATTTCCGCCAATGACGCATCAACCCCCATGTATGCTTGGAAGAGTGCCATGATGAAATTAGCTGCCTGACGTGCTGTTTTCCCCTTGAACCCAAGCCCATATGCCAATTCACGGGCCTGAAATGCCTGCAGTCCATAGGACTGATCTGCCCAGACCTTGAGGATCTTCTCTGGTGTTTCGGCAGCCACTTTTTCTATTTCGACACCGCCTTCGGTTGATGCCATGATGACATGTTGACTGCGTGCACGATCAAGGGTGACCCCGATATAGTATTCCTTTGCAATGTTTACTGCGGGGGCGACGAGAATTTTGCGGACCAGTTGTCCTTCAGGCCCTGTCTGGTGCGTAACCAGATTCATTCCGAGAATTTTCCCCGCAACCTCTTCAACTGCATCCAATCCCTGTGCCAGTTTCACTCCTCCTCCCTTGCCTCGTCCACCTGCATGAATTTGAGCCTTGATTACGAACAGGTCGCCATGAACCGGTATCATATCTTTAGCTACAGATACCGCTTCGTCGACCGTTGAAGCAACCTCTCCCGGCTGCATGGCAACACCATACTTTTCGAGAATTTCCTTTCCTTGATATTCGTGGATTTTCATGAATTGTAGAACGATTAACGTGAGGCGGGGTACACAGTTAAGGCCTGATTGTTCAGACTTCCAAACGGTATAATTGCATGGCTTTGACGACCATGGACCGCCATGTTATCACACGTACGCTACTCGCGTACACGTTCCTGATCGTGGCACTGGTGATCTTCTTTATCCTGATCCACTATTTGGAACACATTGACGATTTTCTGGATCGAAACGCGTCCATGCAGAAAATCTATCTCATTTACTATCCCAGTTTTATCCCGGACATTATTCTGCAGGTCTCCCCATTGGCCCTGTTTTTGGCTGCCATCTTTACTACAAGCCGACTCGCGCAGTCCTTACAGGTCACTGCGCTCCAGACAAGTGGCGTTGCGCTCCAACGTCTGGTCATTCCTTATGCTATTGTGGGTATCTTCGTGAGTGCGGTCATGTTTTTTGCCGGAGGATGGATTGTACCTCGCACCAACCAGACCGTGCTCGCCTACGATCAACTCTACATCCAAAGCAGAGCTCAACACATCTACGTGAGTGAAATTCACCGTCGTAACGACCCGACTAGCGTCGTCACAGTGGGATATTTTGACCGACGTACTGATACTGCTCACCGTGTCCAGTTACAACGATTTAAGTCGGATGGCACGCTCCTCGAACGTGTGGACGGGCAGCAGATGGTATGGCACGATTCTCTCTGGCATTTCACTTACGCCACGGTGAGGACCTTTGATTCCGGTCACGAAAAACGTCGAATTGTTGCTCCCCTCGATACAGTCCTTCAGGTGCTGCCCAGGGATCTTGCACGCACAGAAAGGGACGTTGAATCAATGACGATCCCAGTCGCTGCTGGTTATGTGGATGCCCTAAGACGCAGTGGCCTAGCGGATACCGGTCGTGATATGGTTGGATATTATTCCAAGTATACCTATCCCTTTGCCAACCTGATCGTCATGCTGATTGCGCTGCCATTGGCATGCAGAAGGCGACGTGGTGGACAGACCGTCCAAATAGGGATCGGCTTACTGGTGGCTTTTGTCTACCTCGCGGTCCAGAAGCTCACCGAACCCTTTGGGTATACAGAGGCTTTGCCCCCCCTCTTGGCAGTCACCCTGCCTCATGCCACGTTCTTGATCGGGGCCTTGGCCGCACTCGTGATGGCACGCAAATAGCTATGCCTCACCCAATACTCCCCCACCGAACTGTACAGGAAGATCCGGGTTATCGCTGTCCGAAATAGGCCCGTTCACATCCTCAAATCGGTCAATATTTTCGGCTAACGCACGCAAGAACCGCTTGGCATGCCTTGGAGTGACAATGATCCGACTTTTGACCCGTGCCGCCGGAACGCCAGGCATTACACGGATAAAGTCCAAAATAAACTCCTCACGTGAGTGACCAATCATCACCAGATTGGAATATTCACCCTCCGCCATCTGCTCACTCAACTCAATATTGAGCTTTGAATCTGTCTCTTCTATTTCTGTATTCTCGTGTTCCATAATGTAGGGGCTGTGAGTCAAATGAAATTATTGTCCTTCATCCAGTCGTCATTATACGTCTTACTGATGTACTTCATGCCAGAATCAGGTAGTAAAACAACTATTAACGAGCTTTGACTGATTTCATGACGATGTTGTTCAAGCCATTGAAGCGCGCCAGCCAGAGCTAACCCACTCGACTGTCCTGCAAATATACCCTCTTCTTTTGCCAGCCTTCGCGCCATCTTCATTGCATCCTGGTCACTGACTCGCGTATAGTCGTTAAGCAGTTCCATGTGCATATTCCCTGCCAGATACTCCTTACCCGCTCCTTCAATTTGATGCGAATAGATCTCATCGGGGTCAACAACACCCTCGTGGAAGTACTTGAAGTACGAAGAACCGTAACAATCAATACCAATCACGCGGATATCTGCATTCCTTTCTTTCAAGTATCTGGCGCTGCCAGATATGGTACCCCCGGTGCTCGCGGTCGCAAAAAAATGTGTCACCTGTCCTTCTGTCTGCTGCCAGACTTCGGGGCCGGTCGTCTTATAGTGTGCCTGCACATTTTCCTCGTTAAAGTATTGATTGAGGTAAATGGCTCCAGGCGTCTCTTCGGCAATTTTTTCTGCCATACTATAGTATGAGCGTGGATCTTCTGGAGTGACGTCCGTTGGACATAATACCAGCTCCGCCCCATAGGCTGTAAGAAGATCCCGCTTCTCCTTACTGACTTTCTCCGTTGCCGTAAAAATACATCGATAGCCTTTTAGCCTTGCGGCCTGCACAATACCGGTACCGGTATTTCCACTTGTAGCTTCAACGATAATGCCGCCTGGCTTGAGTTGACCGGACTCTTCTGCTGCCTGCACCATTGCATAACCAATGCGATCCTTCACCGAACCACCTGGATTGAACAACTCCAATTTAACTAGAACCGTACATGACACATCTTTCGTCAACCGGTTCAATTGTACGAGCGGTGTATTCCCGATGGTATCGATGATGTTCTGATGCCACATTTCTTTTCGCCAGTTAGGCAATGTTCAACGAGAACTCGACTCAAATGATTACCAACCCGGCGAACTTTTTTATGACACTTTGTCACCTAACTTGTAGCTTGGCCTAATTTTTGACATTTCACCGATTATCCTATAATTATTTTACTCTTCATGAATACTTGGGCTCAAGTGCTATCCTCAGAAGAATTGCCTGAACAAATTATCCTCCCCTCTTCCGCTATTGAAGAGGACGAGGACTCCGTGATCGTGCCTGAAGAATTGCCTATTCTGGCCCTGCGAAACACGGTTCTGTTCCCCGAAGTCATGTTGCCGATTACGGTGGGACGTGAGGCATCCATTAAGTTGGTGCGTCAGGTTGCAAAGGAAAATAACCTGGTGGGGGTGATCTCCCAGCGCGAACGGAAAATGGATGAACCAGAGCCCAGAGATCTGTATGAGGTGGGGACTGTGGCAAAAATATTGAAATTGCTGAAGATGCCCGATGGCTCGAAGAGCATCATCATTCAGGGCAAGAAGCGATTCAAGGTAGAAGAGTTCACACAGTCCAAACCCTATTTTAAAGCACGTATTGAAGTGCTGGGCGAGGAAGGGGGGATTGATAATGACGTGGAGGAGCGGGCCCTCATGCATTCGATCAAGGAGTCCGCCTGTGAGATGGTGAATCTTTCACCAAATCTTCCTAATGAGGCCATCGAAGCCATCGAAAATATTGACTCGATCCCCTTCCTGATCCATTTTATTGCCTCCAATCTGCAGATAGACGTTCAGGAAAAACAACTGCTGCTGGAAACGGTGTCCCTGGGAGAGAGGGGTCGGCTACTGATTGAACATCTGAATAAAGAAATCCAGATCCTGCAACTCTCCGATGAACTTCGCTCACGAATGAAGAGTGATGTGAATCAACAACAGCGAGAGTTCTTCCTCAGACAGCAGATGAAGATCATTCAGAGCGAACTGGGGGAAGGGAACGAGTCCAATGAACATGATGCATTGCGAGAACGGGCTGAAGAAAAACAACTCCCCGACCACGTCACGAAGACGTTTGAAAAGGAGATGAAAAAGCTTGAACGCACCAATCCATCTTTGCCAGACTATGCGGTCACGCGCAACTACATTGATTGGATTCTTGATCTCCCGTGGACGGAGTTCACAGAAGATCAGCTGGATATTGAACGTGCAGAGAAGATTTTGGACGAGGATCACCATGGACTCGAGAAGGTCAAAAAACGAATCATTGAGTACTTAGCGGTTCTCAAGCTCAAAGGAGATATGAAGGCTCCTATTCTATGCTTCTACGGCCCTCCCGGAGTTGGAAAGACGAGCCTGGGCAAGAGTATTGCTCGTGCACTGGATCGTCAATTTGTCCGAATGAGCCTTGGTGGGGTACATGATGAAGCAGAGATCCGCGGACATCGCCGGACCTATATTGGTGCTCTTCCTGGCCGCATTCTGCAGGGACTCAAGAAGGCGGGCTCTGTGAATCCGGTCTTTATGTTGGACGAGATTGATAAGGTTGGTGATCGCCACCGGGGAGATCCATCCAGTGCACTTCTTGAAGTTCTTGATCCAGAGCAGAATAATGCTTTCAATGATCATTATCTGGAGCTGGATTACGACCTCTCCAAGGTGCTCTTCATTGCAACGGCAAATTCTCTCCAGACCATCCCCGCAGCACTGAGGGATCGTATGGAAGTCATCAATATATCCGGGTACACGCAGGAAGAAAAACTGGCAATCGCGCAAGGCTACCTGATTCCTCGTCAGGTTGAACGCAATGGCCTGGATGAAACTCAATTTACTATTGATGATGCTGCAGTATACTCTATCATTGATGGATATACGCGAGAGTCCGGCGTACGCAACCTTGAGCGCACGATTGGTAGTGTCGCTCGCGGCGTTGCCAAAAAAGTGGCTACAAAGGAAGTGAAGTCTCTAAATATTGAGAAAGACGATATTGAAGAATACCTCGGCGCTCGTAAATTTTACAATGAAATCGCCGAACGTACAGAGGTACCCGGCGTTGCTACCGGCCTTGCCTGGACTCCAACCGGAGGCGAAATCCTGTTCGTAGAAGCCTCCATCTCCCGAGGCACTGGTAAACTTACCTTGACTGGCAGCCTGGGCGACATCATGCAGGAATCTGCCAAAGCCGCCCTCAGCTACGTCAAGGCGCGTGCAGAAGAACTGGAAATCCCACAGAGTGCCTTCAAGTACTACGATGTGCATGTACATGTACCTGCGGGTGCCGTATCGAAAGACGGGCCAAGCGCGGGGGTTGCACTACTCTCCGCACTCGTGTCCATCTACTCACAGCGGAAAGTGAACCATGATCTCGCCATGACAGGCGAAATTACACTTCGCGGTCTCGTACTACCCGTTGGTGGGATCAAAGAGAAGGTTCTGGCGGCAAAACGGGCTGGCATTAAGCACGTACTGCTTCCTGACAAAAATGAGAACGATATCAAAGATATTAAATCGGATCTGCTGGAAGGACTTGATATCAGCTATGTGCGCCGCATGAGCCAAGTGCTTGACGTCACTCTGAGCGATACGCAAATCCAGGATCCTTCAGAGATATTCTCGACGCCCTCCCCCAGTAACGGGATGGCACAGGAACCAACTGTACCTTAAGAAGCAGGTTCGTCAGTGGAGGAATCTTTTTCCTCTTCGCTGGCTGCCGCTGGGGTACTGAATAGTTCCGTACACTCCTCGGCCACAACATCCACCAGAGTAGACACCGCCTCTACTGCTGTATTCATTGCCTGAGTGACCAGAAATGTCGCTTTTTGATCAAGTTCCAGCTCTCTGAATGCCTCCTTTGCCTCCGCGAATTGATTGCGGTCTGTGTCTTTTGCAGTATCCATTTCGAGTGATCGGAGTAAATTAGCCTGTTCCCTCGTACGAGTGTGCTAACGTGCATGTTGCAATCATCACATCCTGACGCGATGCCTACCGGCACAATTATTCGATCCACAGGAAGCTGGGTAGATGTTCTGGTTGATTCCAGCGTCATCCCTTCACGTATTCGTGGTCGAATGCGGTTGATGCATGGAGATGAGACCCAGCCTGTCGCGGTGGGAGATCATGTCAGTATTCTGGCGCAAGAGGATGGAACGGGACTCATCACTGAAATAGATGAGCGGCATAACTGTCTGTATCGCCGTGCGGCAGGCCGCAAGGTTGGCAAACGTCAGATCCTTATCGCCAATGTTGACTACATCTGGATTGTGCAGGCTGCAGAGCAGCCCCCATTGAATCCCGGGCTGATTGATCGTTTGCTGGTTGCCTGTGAAGCGCAGGATGTTCCGGCTGGACTGATCATCAATAAAATGGACTTAGCCTCCTCACAGCTTTTGTCCACAGTGAAAGAGCTCCGTACACGCTACATGCAACTGGGATATCAGACGATACTTACCAGCGTGAAAAAACGAAAAAAACTGAACCTGCTGCGCAGCCGACTGTCTGGCAAGATCAGTGTATTATTGGGGCCTTCAGGAGTTGGAAAATCCTCCCTTTTGAATTCGATTGATCTAGGGATCAATGTTCCCGTGGACTCCGTCAGTCAGAAAACGAACAAAGGCCGCCATACCACTGCGCATACTGCATTGTACCCCCTATCTGGCGGTGGAAGTGTTGCAGATACACCAGGCATACGTGAATTTGGGTTGCTGGATATTGAGCCTTGGGAGTTGGCACATTACTTCCCTGACCTGAGGCCCCATCTTGACAAGTGCCATTATTCCGCTTGCACACATGACCATGAGCCGAACTGTGGAGTGAAAGATGCACATGGAATGCAGAAAATTAGCGATGCCCGCTACGACAGTTATCTGAATATTCTGCACTCGCTTCGTTTAGGGAAGGCGGATATCGGCCGGTGACCCGGCGGTTGCTGTTGCTTTTGGACTTGATTCTATTTGCAAATTCCTATGATTGATAGTTGCATCTTGAGATATAGATGACTGGTCAGATAGCTATGCACTAAACCTATCTCATAGACACCACCGATCAAGCTACCAACCAATGTCACTCTCTTCGACCATTCGCCATCATAAGGGCACTCCGAGACTCATCAACGCAAAACGGAATTGCTTGGCCCCGCATCTTCTATCTAACGACAACGAATAGGAATTATGTAGCAACATTCGCATAGGTACTTGATTCAGCGTTTGAATCCCATCGTTTCCAAAGTCCCTGCTTCGTTAGCAGTCCGTGGATAAAGTCTCCCAATAGATTGAGCAACGCTTTTCTAGTTCATTTTTGACTATTAAGAGGGTGAATCAGGATGAAAAATCCAAGAATTAGCCATTTACGATAGTTGTTTTACATATCTCCAATCAACTACAGACTCCCTGTTTCTATGGACATACTTTATCCACGGGCTGTTAGCTCTTGTTTTTGGGGCAACTTGGGATGACATCGCCTGACGCATTGCAGTCTCAAGGCTTAACATGAGAACTGCCCTGCATTATCCTATCCTGAAAATTTCAGTGACGTTATTTTATGCTCCTTCCTTTGGCCACATCCCCCCGCTCACTGATTCACTCTGGAACAATAACTTCTCCTTTGAGGGAGTGGGGAGTCCCATGAACCGCTCCGGTGATGGTATATCCGTTTTGGGTTCTATATCGGAAAACTTGTCCGATAGCTCTTCTGCGCGACGTATGGCGTCCCTGCGCCCTTGGGGTTCTACTTCAATCTGATCCAAAACCTCTTCTACTTTTTTTAGAAGTGACATGTATGCGCTATGGATTGATGTGGTGACTGTGAAGAAAAAAGGAGATCCGCATTCGGTCAATGTAACTCGTTAATGGGTCATTGTACTCCCTAATCAATTTTTGCAGTTCATTGTCGTCCGAGTAGTCATCAATTTCAATTCTAAGGCTCTTCAGCTTTTCAATGTCTAACCGCCGCCCATGGGAGCGCCATGCTTTGTGATCTCCCAGCGCCTTGGCAATTTCCTCTGCCCTTTCTTCTTTTTCCGAGTCTGTAACGGGATGTCCTTTCTTAGTTTCGTCCGTTCTGTGGCATTCCCAGTTTTTGAACTTATACTTAACCAGCCATTTTTTGAGCAGATCTATGGACAAATCCCGAGCTTGCTCATACAATGCCAACTTCGCCAAATCCAGCCCTCTCAGGAGAACAACATCTGCCGGGGCTAAGTTCCCCTTGTTCGTTAGCTCATTGACTTTATCAAGATAGCCAAGTGCTGGAACATACTCTCCCGTATCCGGCGCAGGTACCTGCGGATCAATCGGACCAAGACTTGAAGAGTAGTCCATGAATATTTTATCAGCCGACATACAAAGAACTGTACCAGCGGACATTGCGAAGTCAGGCACTACGAAATAGACGTGTTGGTAATGCTTCCTTAAAACCGAAACCATGCTCTCCGCCATTTCAGGCGAACCACCCGCAGTGCGGAGAAAAATTGCAATCGTCTCGTGTTTTCCACCAGATTTGGAGTTTACTTCTTCAACGAAATCACGAAAAAACCTGGAATATTTTGGATGAATTCCACCGAGGTAAGAAATAACGTCTGCCTTTAGTTGAGCTTCAATATGGCGTGCTTTCTCATTGATGATCCCAAAAATGGACTGTTGTAGAAGGTCAAGACTCATTAGATCACCGAATCTCTGCTATGATCAACTTTGTGTTATTACGACTTTTTTGATGGACACATATTGGAGACAGACGACCATGCTCTCAGCAATCTAGACGCAATTTACCATTTCACAGTGAAATAAAAACACGAAGCCCTCGCAAAACCTTCCAAATCGGAAATTTCCCTGACATTGAGAGTGTTCCCAGATACCCATCTCGGGTTGTAAGGCTACTTTCGCAAGGACCTTGTTTGAGAAACAAAGTTCCACATGTACTTGCCCCACATCGCAAAATGTACGGAATTTTGCAGAGCGTATCATGTCAGTGTCATTTATAGCGTAGGCTGCTTTGGTTATCCATGTCTGTGCTGTGCTTCGGTCTGCTTTGATGTGGATATGCAGTACGAAAGGGAAAATCATCTTTTCAGTTACTATGCTTGTTTATGAGCATCTCATTGGTTGGACACTAATGTCTTATGGGGTATGAAGGCCGGGCTGCTATCCCCAAAATCGGGCCCACACACGGCAGATCTCAGTCTCTTGCTGGAGCATATCCCGACTATCCTAACCCGCCAGCATCCCCCGCAAGGCACTATGGATTCGCCACAGCTTACGCAAGTACCGCGGGTGCGGGTGCTTATAAAAAGTTGTAGGTTGTAGCTTACATTGTTCTTTCAGATAGTCCAAAGTACGACCAATACTTTGCGCTGCGCATTGAATTGCACCTATACTGCGTCACCTGTGCAGTGCAGTGAAGCTTCGTGGAACAAGGGCACCTCACTTCGCCTGCCGAAGTACTGAGTTAAAACCGTATCTTTCGCAATCAGCGAATAATCATTTTCACCTTGGGCATGTCTGTATATGATGCTGTTCCCGCGCCATATCGCTTTTCCGCATCTCTGCGTAACGGCCCACTCCCCGATGATTTTGTTGATTATCTGATCAACCTGCGTCGACATCTGCATCGGAACCCGGAAATTGGCTATCAGGAATTCGCTACCAGCCGCCTGATACGGAGTCACTTGGAAAGCCTCGGGCTTGCCGTTTCCGGGCCTCATGCCAAGACGGGATTATTTGTGGATATTGATGGCCCGCACCCTGGGCCTCATATCGGCTTCCGGTGCGACATGGATGCATTGAAGCTGCAGGATGCGAAAAAAACTGACTATGCTTCAAGGAATGCGGGGGCTGCGCATTCCTGCGGGCATGACGCTCATACCGCCATTGGTATCGGGCTTGCTCTTAATCTTCACCGGCTCCGTTCCCGCTTAAATGGCCGGGTTCGCATTTTTTTTCAGCCGAACGAGGAGGGCAACCCGAGTGGTTCTGTTCCCATGATCGAGGCAGGTGTATGTGACCCGTTGGAAGCACTCTATTGCGTGCATGTAGACCCAACCCTGGATATTGGAAAGTTTGGGATCCCCGAAGGACAGGTCACTGCCTCCTCTGAACGTATTCGGGTTGAGGTCCACTCGCGAAATACCGGACACTCGGCCCGACCTCACAAAGTCAAAGACACCATCTGGATTGCAGGTCAGCTGCTGTCCCAGTACTACCAGTATATCGGACGCATCACGGACGCACGCAATCCATCTGTATTCACGGCATGTATGATTGGAGGTGGGACGGCCCACAATGTCATTCCAACTAAAGCATGGTTCGAAGGAGCACTTCGATGCCTCCATGATCCAGATCGCATTTTTTTACTGGACTATATGAGACGTACTGCAGAAAATTTTGCAGAGATGCATGGCGTTGATATTAAATTCATTCGCGTAGAAGGACTTCCTGCAGTGATCAATAACCCTGCCATGGGCAAAAATGTACACGCCTGTATTCAGGAATTGTTTGACGAGAGTGCCGCCCTCGACATCTGCGTACCCAGTATGGGGGCAGAAGATTTTGCAAATTATCTAAAACATGTTCCAGGAATGTTGATTCGGATTGGGACACGTAGCAGCAAATCAACCAGCTATCCTCTGCATGATGCTCATTTCGACATTGATGAGCAGGCACTGGCCGATTCCGTAGAACTACTGACCCGTGTCGTGATCCGTCACCTTGACCAAAAAATTGCTCCCTAAGATGGAACAGCCTCGCACAGCCCGGGTATAGGTGGTGTCGCGCATCAAAATAACTAAACCATGGACGCACCCGCATCTCCGGTGACCTTAAGTCCGCGCGCTTCCGAGGAGGTACGCAGGATTTTGAAGGACAAGACGATCCCCGAGGGATACGGACTTCGGATCGGGGTTCGCGGTGGTGGATGTAGTGGAATGAGCTACATCCTGGGGTTCGACAAACTGCGCGAACATGACCTGACCTTCAATGCTGATGGAATTGTGTTGTACATCGATAAGCGGCAGGGACTGTATCTTCTGGGAACAACGATTGACTATCATGCAAGCCTTGATGCACGAGGCTTTATATTCGAAAATCCAAATGCCACACAAACATGTGGCTGCGGATCCAGCTTTGCAGCCTAAAGCCATCACCTATGGATAGCCATAGCAACTTTTCCAACCGCGTCCGCGATGTCATCTCATACAGCCGTGATGAGGCTATCCGGCTTGGTCATGACTACATAGGAACCGAGCATCTGTTACTTGGCATCGTGCGTGAAGGAGAAGGAGTAGCCGTCCGTGTTCTTCGCAATCTCGGCTGCAACCTGCAGAAACTCAAAAAAGTGATTGAAACCACCGTACGTGCAGGTGGGGGGACACTCACTATCGGGAACCTTCCGTTGACGAAGCAGGCAGAAAAGGTTCTACGCATCACCTACCTGGAAGCAAAACTTTATAAATCGGATGTGATTGGTACGGAGCACCTGCTATTGAGCTTGCTCCGGGATGACGATAATATCGCTGCCCAGATTCTGCGTGATTCATTCTCAGTCACCTACGAGTCTATGCGGGCCGAGTTGGATACCATCCTCACTGGGAGACCAACTCCCGCAAGCAAAAATAATCCCCGTAAAGGCCGACTTGCAGGCGGCCGTAGTCGACAGGGGCAGCAACAGGAAAAAACAAAAACTCCTGTGCTAGACAACTTTGGGCGTGACCTGACTCGCTTGGCAGACAAGGGACAACTGGATCCCGTGATTGGTCGCCATAGAGAGATTGAACGTGTGGCACAAGTACTTAGCCGCCGCAAAAAAAATAATCCGGTCTTGATTGGCGAGCCAGGTGTCGGAAAAACAGCCATTGCCGAAGGACTGGCTATGCGGATTATCCAGCGTAAGGTTTCTCGTGTACTCCACGAAAAACGTATCGTGACCCTTGATATTGCTTCACTGGTTGCAGGAACCAAGTATCGTGGCCAGTTCGAAGAACGTCTCAAGGCAGTGATGAACGAACTGGAAAAATCTCCAGAGGTGGTCCTCTTTATTGACGAGATCCACACGATTGTGGGGGCTGGAAGTGCATCCGGTTCCCTTGATGCATCCAATATGTTCAAGCCAGCTCTGGCCCGTGGAGAACTGCAGTGCATCGGGGCGACGACATTGGATGAGTACCGACAACACATCGAAAAGGATGGGGCCCTGGATCGACGATTCCAAAAAATTGTTGTGGATCCCACGACACCGGAAGAAACCCTTGAGATTCTACTCCAAACCAAGGATCGCTATGAAGACCATCATGGCGTGGTCTATGACGAAGATGCCGTAGAGTTGGCTGTAACCCTTTCAGAACGCTACATCACGGACCGTCATCTTCCCGACAAAGCAATTGATATTATCGATGAAGCCGGTGCACGCGTCCACTTGGGGAATATTCACGTACCCGAAAATATCATTCAGCTTGAGACGGAGATTGAAGAGACGCGGAACAATAAAAATGCAGTTGTGAAGCGGCAAAAATTCGAGGAAGCCGCCCGGTTGAGAGACATTGAGGAAAAGCTCCGAGAGCAGCTTGATGAGGCAAAGAAAGAGTGGAGAAATCAATCGGAAGATAAGCGCCATGCTGTTACTGCTGAAGATATCACCACGACGGTGTCCATGATGACCGGCATCCCACTCGAACGGATGACTGAGCCGGAACAGAAAAAATTGCTCGGGATGGAGGCCGCGCTTCAGGCGCGCGTGATTGGGCAGGACGAACCTATTGAAAAGCTCTCACGAGCCATCCGCCGTACACGTGCAGGATTGAAAGATCCCAGCCGACCCATTGGATCCTTCATCTTCCTTGGGCCTACCGGCGTTGGCAAAACGGAGTTGGCAAAAGTACTTACCGAATACCTGTTCGATAGTATTGATTCGTTAGTCCGCGTCGATATGAGTGAGTACATGGAAAAATTTTCTGTGAGCCGCTTAGTCGGTGCTCCTCCTGGATATGTTGGTTACGACGAAGGGGGGCAGTTGACCGAAAAAGTCCGTCGTAAACCATTCTCCGTCGTTCTTCTGGACGAGATTGAAAAAGCCCATCCAGATGTATTCAACATTCTTCTACAGGTACTTGATGATGGGATTCTGACCGATGGAAGCGGTCGCCGGATTGACTTCCGGAATACCGTAATCATTATGACCAGCAACATCGGCGCACGAGGAATTCGGAATGCCAGTTCTGGATTGGGATTCTCTCAGAGTAATGAGGCCTTTGACTACAAGGCAATGAAAACGAAGGTGGAGGCCGAGTTGAAAAATGTATTCAATCCAGAATTTTTAAACAGAGTCGACGATGTAATTGTCTTCCATTCCCTGGAGAAGTCTCATATTCATCAGATCATTGACCTGCTGTCTGAAGAACTTCTTGACCGGGCAAAGGGACTTGGTATTACCGTTGATGTGGAGGAATCAGCCAAGAACTTCCTAGTGGATTGGGGCTATGATGTCAAGTTCGGTGCCCGACCCCTTAAACGCGCATTACAGCAGTACTTGGAAGATCCACTGGCAGAAGCCATCCTGAGTAAAGGACTAGGGGAGGGAGATCGGATTGTCGTGAGTCATTCTTCTGATGCGAACGATCTTTCCCTGAAAATTTCGAAAAAGAAAGTTTCGAAAAAGAAAAAGGCCGCTACCTCAGAAACAGAACAGACTCAAACAGAAGGAGCAGCCAAATAGGGTCCTGGATATTGAATGGTTGAACGCGTTGCCATCATTGGCATCGGCGTGATTGGCGGATCGCTTGCTCTGGCTTGGAAGGAGCGATTGCCCGGGTTGCACGTCACTGGCTATGACAGGCCTGATGTCCTCAAGCAGGCGATTCAACGAGGAGTGATCCACCACGCACCTACATCGCTGAGCGATGCCGTGCGTGAAGCGGATGCCGTATTTTTGGCCGTACCAATGGATGCGATGGCATCGGTGATGGAGTCAATCGCTCCGCATCTGAAACCCAACACGTTTGTGACGGATGTAGGCTCTGTGAAGCAGCCGGTTATCAGTCAGGCAAACACCCTTCTGCCTGATGATGTCTGCTTTATTGGGGGGCATCCGATGACCGGATCTGAACGAAGCGGGCTGGATGGAGCCGATGCATTCCTCTTTGAAAATGCTCTCTACATCCTTTGCCCAGATAGCCTAGAGGATTCAAAACACTACCCTGCCCTCACCGGTTTGGTCGAAGGTACAGGAGCCCGGGTATTAACGCTGGATGCACGCCAGCATGACCGTATTGTAGCCTGTGTCAGCCACCTGCCACAACTACTTGCCACCGCCTTGGTAAATATTGCAGCAGATCAAAACCAAACGAATCCGATCACACTCCAACTAGCCGCTGGTGGATTCAGGGATATGACACGAATTGCTTCCTCCTCGTTCAGAATGTGGTCCGCGGTGCTTGAGGCAAATCGATCAGACGTAGACCTGGCCCTTGATTCGATGATCCAAACGTTGACCTATATCCAGGAACAACTCCGTGAAGGGGGAAATGTCCAGGAATTGGAGCCAATCTTTGAGAAAGCATGTGCAGTGCGGGAAGAAATACCACGGGACTCTAAGGGATTTTTGCGTCCCCTGAGTGATGTTTTCGTGTATGCAAAAGATCAGCCAGGCGTCTTGGCACACATCACAGGAACACTATTTAGCCAGGGAATCAGTATCAAGGATATTGAGTTGCTCAAGATTCGCGAAGGGTCGGGGGGAGCATTCAGAATCAGTTTGGAGGATGAGCACGCAGCCGATGCTGCCGTGGTTGCGTTAAAGGCACAAGGATGTAGAGCTCACAGACTTCAATAATTGACACCCATGATTCTGACCACCCCACTCGACGAAACCCACGATGCCCTGGGAGCACGTATGGTTGACTTTGCAGGTTACCGTATGCCTCTGCAATACACTAGTATTCTGCAAGAACATATGGCGGTTCGAGAATCTGCCGGGCTTTTCGATGTGAGCCACATGGGCGAAATATTTGCCATGGGGCCAAATGCAAAAGCGTTCGTACAGCAATTGATCACCAATGATATTTCTCGGATTGACATCGGACAGGCCATCTACACTTTGATGTGCAATGAAACTGGTGGTGTCCTTGATGATCTTCTCGTGTACAGAGTGAATACGGAAGCATTTATGCTCGTCGTCAATGCCGCCAACACAGCGAAGGATTTCGAATGGATGCAGGCAAACAATCCTATGAAAGCAGACTTATATGATGTGTCTGAACAAATGGCTCTGTTGGCACTGCAGGGACCCAGTTCCTTAGATATAGCGACCAGACTTATTGGAGATCAGATTCTGCAGTTGCAAAGCTATCACTTTCTAAAGCCTTCCCCAGGAGATTTTATGGGATTCAACAAAGTGATTATTTCCCGCACAGGTTATACTGGCGATATTGGCCTTGAATTTTATGTGGAATCCGAAAATGCCTGTGCCCTTTGGGATGCGATCATGGAAGCAGGTAAAGATCATGATCTCTGTCCGGCAGGACTTGGGGCTCGGGATACACTCCGAATGGAGGCGGGATTTTGTCTCTACGGAAATGATCTATCTGAAACGACCAATCCTTACGAGGCGCGACTGGGTTGGGTTACCAAACTGGACAAAGAGAAATTTATCGGGCAGCAAGCGCTAAGAAAGATCAAGGCCAACGGCCCCAAACGCAAGTTGATTGGACTCATCATGAATGAACGGGGGATCCCTCGGCCAAGTTACCCGGTTGTCGCTTCATCCGGTGAACCGATCGGTGCGGTAACCAGTGGATCTCTATCCCCTACTCTCAGCTGTGGCATCGCGTTCGCGTATGTGCAAAATACCCCTGCATTCACGACACCGGGGCATGAGTTAGGGGTTCGTGTTCGATCTCGAATATTATCCGCATCCGTACATCCATTCCCGTTTTACCGCAGGCCGACGTAACTGGAACGTACAATCTACCCTAAGTATATTTCACCGCGATGGTCATCTTCCAGCGAGAAATCGCTATTTTAGCGCAATCGCCTGACCCAATGAAGAACCCTGCTGCTCCTTAATGGCTACTCCCAAGACTAATCGGAGACGCAGTGATGTAACTCCACCTAAACCTAAAGCTAGTCCTCGCACTGGACGCACAAAAGAGGTTCTGGGTATACTCATTCTATTATTGGGAATCCTCCTTGGAGCCAGTGGGGTTACCTATTCAGCGTCAGATAATGCTCTGATTCAGGATCGATCCATATTTGAGCTACTTTTTCCTGTCGAAACGATACATCTCAATAACGCTGTCGGACCAATCGGTGCGTGGCTTGCATATGTGATCGTTCCTTCATTCTTTGGATACGTCTCTCTGCTGCTGATTCTCCACGTATTCCTATACGGCTATATGATCCTGAGGAAACGGCCCCTGCGAGGTCTCGTGCTTCCGACCATACATTTGATTTGGCTTGTCGGTCTTCTGGGCACCCTGGTCGGGCGTATCCATCTATCGGATCCAGACCTTGGATTGGAAATATGGGCAGGTCAATATGGCCATTTAGCAGCCTCCTGGCTGAACGGTATTTTGGGCTGGCTGGGATCATGGGTCGTCCTCAGCGCCCTCTTGCTCATCGGACTGCTACTGGCGATTGATCAGGATATTCAACACTGGCTGGATCGCGTGGAACGACTTTGGAAAACTATTCCAAAAGCCATTCGTGAGTACAGACAAAGAGCCAAGGCGACGCCGAAGACCGGAAAAGCAGAAAAAAACCGCCTGCGATCTACCTGGGAGAGTCTAGATAAAAAATTTCAACCTTCAACTGAATCTCCTCCGGACGATCAGGAGAGCGACTCGGAGACCGTCAACGATTCCAGTGTCACACCGCAACAACTATCCATTGAAGAGAAGGCCGAACTGGAGCTGAGTGTCACTGGACAGATCACAGAACAGACAGGACATAATTCTCGGCCTCGACGCACGAAAATAGAGGGGGGACGCAAATATAAATTCCCTCATTTCGGTCTTCTGGATGCACCTTTGCAAACTGAGCAAGAGATTGATTACGATGAACTGGAGGAGAATAAGACAAAGCTCGTTGAAAAACTTGCCCGCTATAAGATTGAAATTATTGCCGTGAATGCTAAAGTGGGGCCTACGGTCACGCTTTATGAGCTCACCCCTGCGCCGGGTGTGAAGGTGAGCCGAATCAAGGCCCTGGAAGACGATCTGGCAATGGTCATGGCTGCGCAAGGGATTCGGATGATTATCCCTATCCCGGGGAAATCTGCGGTGGGCGTCGAAATCCCCAATAGCCGCCGGGAACTCGTACGGGTCCAGTCTGTGCTGAATACAACTCGTTTCCAGGAATCAGAAATGGAATTGCCTGTCGTTCTGGGTAAGACTATTGAAGGCGGGATTTTTATAGAGGACTTGGCAACAATGCCACACCTTTTGATTGCAGGAGCTACCGGGTCCGGAAAATCTGTTGGTCTGAATACCTTGATTACTGGCCTTTTATATGCATGCGATCCATCCGACTTGAAATTTGTCATGGTGGACCCAAAAAAGATTGAGCTTCAACAGTACAAAGGGCTTGAGCAACATTTTCTTGCTATTCCAGAGGATGGGACCGAAGCGATCATTACTGAAATTTCAGATGCTCTCGATATCCTTCGAGCCTGTGAGCGGGAAATGAGTATTCGCTATGACCTTCTGAAAGAAGCCAGAGTCCGTGGAGTCAAGGATTATAATATCCGTCTCGCCGAAGGAGAACTTGATGTGAACGATGGACACAAACACCTCCCCTACATCATCATCATTATTGATGAGTTAGCCGATCTCATGATGACAGCGGGTAAGGATGTTGAGGCTCCCATTGCAAGGCTGGCACAGATGGCCCGCGCCGTGGGGATCCACTTGATCCTTGCAACCCAGCGCCCTTCTGTCGATGTGATTACCGGTCTCATAAAGGCAAATTTTCCCGCAAGACTTGCATTTCAGGTTGCTTCCAAGGTTGATGCACGTACCATCCTCGATCAAAACGGGGCCGAACAGCTGGTTGGCAATGGAGATATGTTGTATATGAAAGGCAGTAAAGTTCTGCGATTGCAAGGCCCCTTTGTCTCTGTCAAAGAAATTGACCGTCTCATGCACTACATCCAGCAGCAGCCAGGACCAGGCCCCTATCGACTGCCGAAAGTTGACGACGAACCTCTTTTGTCTTCCTCAGATCAATCACCCAGAAATGGAGACACGGATGAGCTATTTGAAGAAGCAGCACGAATTATTGTGCGTAACCAACAAGGCTCCGTTTCGTTGATTCAACGTAAATTATCTATTGGCTACACGCGAGCCGCCCGTATTATTGATCAACTTGAACAGGCTGGGGTCGTCGGAAGCTTCGCCGGGGGCAAAGCCCGTGAAGTACTTGTGCCCGATGAAGTCACACTTGAAAAATTTTTGCATAATTAACCCCTTTCTAAACTATTGTCATGTCCTCTGTAACCTCCCCTCTGGTAGGAATCTTAATGGGAAGTGATTCTGATCTTCCCGTCATGCGTAAAGCAACAGATATTCTGAACTCATTCGATATTCCCTTCGAAATACGCGTAATGAGTGCCCATCGTACACCTGATCGTGCGCACGAATATGCAACGACTGCACACACCCGTGGAATCAAGGTTCTAATTGCCGGTGCAGGTGTAGCAGCCCATCTTGCGGGAGTTCTCGCTGCCAACACACCGCTGCCCGTACTCGGTGTCCCTATTAATTCAGGCGCACTTAAGGGGCTTGATGCCCTCCTGGCTACTGTCCAGATGCCTAGTGGAATTCCCGTAGCCGCCCTTGCGATTGACGGCTCAAAAAATGCAGCTCTCCTGGCGGTTCAGATCCTTGCCACTTCGGATGCCGCACTGCAAAAGCGTTTTCTCGACTACAAGGCAGCGATGCTTGACGAGGTAAGCGCCAAAGATCAGCGAGTTCAGGAATTAATCTTCGGTTAATTCCACCCGCTTTGTGCGCCAGTACCGCGGATTCGGAACAGGCTCAAGAACCCGATTCCTTAGAGCGTGGGAAGGCTCTGGATCATATGAACGGCAGGTAAAGAACTGCTGCCAGCATAAAAAACACCAAGAGCCCGATTATATCATTACTGGTGGTAATAAAGGGACCTGTGGCCAAGGCGGGATCAACTCCGATCCGGTCCAGCATCAGCGGAATTGTTGCCCCAATGACCGCGGCAAGAATGACCACGACAAAGAGCGATAACCCTGCTGTTGCGGCTAGACGCCAGGGATCTGGGGCTTGAATAACGAAAGATGGCCATATACTTGCAATCCAACCAAATACGACTAATACTGCTACGATCATCACCGCAGCCAGAGCCAGTCCATTAGCTATGGCTACATAGACTTCTTTGCCCATGCGTCGGAGCATATTGACCGACCATACCTCTCCTGACGCCAACCCCTGAACAATGATCGCTGAACTTTGAATGCCTGCATTTCCCGCCATAGCCATCACGACGGGAATGAATGCTGCAAGTACCGAAGCACGCCGAATATTTTCTTCGTATACGCCAATGACGCTTCCCGCAAACACGGCACCAACCATGCCTAACAGCAGCCAGGGCAACCGACCTCGGGTGATGCTAAACACGGTGTCTGTCTGATCTTCATCGCCAGTGATGCCACTAAGCCGCAGATAATCTTCTTCGGCCTCCTCACGAATAACATCAACTGCATCATCAATCGTTACGTGCCCAATCAGACGCTGCTCATCGTCTACGACCGCTAAGGAAACCAGATCATACCTTTCCATCAGCCTAACGACTTCTTCCTGATCAACCTCTGCCGTTACGTAACGGATATCTGTTCGCATCACGTCACCTATTACCGCATCCGATGGTGATAGTAACAGACGACGAATCGTCACGAATCCTTTTAGTTTTTTTACCTCATCAATTACAAAAACCACATACAGGTCCTGCGTATTCTCCGCATTCCGGCGAATTTCTTCCGTAGCCTCTGCAACGGTCCAATTTGCCGGGGCTGAAACCACTTCGGTGGCCATGATGCCGCCCGCGGTCTCCTCTCCATATTCGAGAAGCCCTCTGACGGACTCACGATCCTCTAAAACCCGGAGAACCCTCTGACGGACGGTTTCATCCAGGTTGCCAAGAACATCCGCTGCATCGTCGGATTCCAATTCATTGAGAAGAGCGGTAATGCGCTCAGTCGCAACCTCCGAGAGTAAATCTGCACAAAACGCCTCATCCAACTCCGCCAGCACATTTGCACCTTTTATGGTTGGAAGTGCAAGGGTAAGAGATGCCGCATGATCGCGTCCTAACTCCGTGACTAGCCGTGCGATATCGGCTGGGTGCAGTTGCTGCAGCAAATCTAGCGCAGTCGCAAAATCATTTTCCTCAAGCCGCAGCTTCACTTCCTGAGCGATTGCCTCGTCCAGCTCTCTGGAAATCTGGTTTTCATTTGACCTAGCACTGAAAGTAGGCATTTGATTACTGGTTGTCTAGAGAGTCTCGGACGATTGCGAACGATCCTGAAAATAGCGCGCAAGCATCACATAATCAGCAGGTGACAATTCTTCTGCACGACACCGCCTCCAGTGATCCGGGATATCAGCAGCCCACTTCTGGAGGCTATTTCGAAGTACCTTCCGCCGCATTCCAAATCCTGCACGAACCACTGCGTGTAGCAGCCCCGCATCTACATCCGGGGCTTCAATTCCTTCAAAATCAAGCCGAATTACCGTGCTCTCCACAGCTGGTTTGGGTTCAAATACATTGCGGCTGACCTTGAATAATATGCTTGGGCGGGCATATAGCTGTGCAAATATACTTGGAATTCCATATGCCTTGGTGCGGGGCTGTGCCACAATTCGCTCAGCGACCTCTCTTTGAACCATCAAAACTGCCTGACTCATAACATCATATGCGGCCAGTAGGCCGAATAGGATGGGGCTGGTAATGTTGTAGGGCAAGTTGCCAATGATATGTAGCGGTGGATTACCGAGACTCTGCCAATCTATTTCAAGTACATCCGCCTGCCGCATATTCAAGTCTGGATAACGTTCACGAAGATGTGTGACTGCCCGTGAATCTACTTCAATCGCCTCAAAACTTTCAAAGCGTTCATGCAGGAGCCCTGTCAAAGCACCGACACCTGGACCGATCTCCACTACGTGTGCATCCGCTGGCGCCTCCAGTGCCCGAACAATACGACGGGCAGTATTGGGGTCATTCAGGAAATGCTGCCCCAGATTCTTTTTGGGTGGAATCGGCGATTTCACGGTAGTCAGTTCTCCTAATGCAGATACTTGCGCCGGTTGCGCACATAATCTTCAAACAGAAATTCTCCCAGATTATCCAGGTCTGCATAGTATGCCCGCCCATGATTTGCATCCGTGAGCTGCCGGACAAATCCCTGCAGGTATGGATCTCTTGCAATCATAAAGGTTGTAATTGTGATTCCCTCCCGGCGGCAAATGACTGCCTCATCTAGGACCTTGTTCACAATTTTGCGATCCAATCCAAACACATTCTTGTAAAGCTTCCCCCGTTCAAAATGACAACTCGGCTTCCCATCGGTAATCATGAATATCTGTTTATTCCGATTTTTCCGTCGGCGCAGAATTTCGCGTGCACGGCGCAGCCCGGCATGCGTATTCGTGTGATATGGTCCCACCTGCAAGTACGGCAAATCCTTGATGGATACCTCCCATGCATCATCTCCAAATGCTACAATATCAAGCGTATCCTTTGCATAGCGGCGCAGGATCAATTCTGCTAAAGCCATTGCCGTTTTACGGGCAGGAGTAATGCGATCCTCTCCATACAGGATCATTGAATGGCTTAGGTCAATCATCAGCACCGTAGACTGATTCGACTGATGATCAGTCTCATGAACTGCATAATCTTCTTCCATTAACGACCAGTCGTCAATTCCACCGCGTCGATACGAGTTTGAGAGCGTATCCGTCACATTCAAAAGGTGCGGATCATCCCCAAACCTCCAGGGTCTTGTTTCGGGTAGCCGCTCGTCCCCAATACCCTCGTATGGGGTTCGGTGTTGTCCTTTACCCGCTTTACGGAGTTGCCGGAAAATTTCCTCTAGAGAACGATCCCGCAGACTACGTTCTGTCTTGGCCGTCATCTGTAGGGTTCCCTGCCTGTCCTCCCGAAGATATCCCCTTGATTTGAGCTCTTCAATAAAGTCCCCGATCCCGGACTGCGAATCTGTAAGATTATAGCGCTGATCCAGTTGCGTGAGCCAGTTTAGTGCTTCTGTAGCATCGCCGGCTGTAAACTGGAGCAGCTGTTGAAAAAGATCCAGCAACTGTTCAAACGTGGTGGGCTTCCCACCATGTTTTTCTTCATCCCACTGCACGTACTTGTAGGGAATCATACTTCAAGCCGCTCCATTAAGGATTACCTCTGACCAAGTGCTACAAAATCCGCTCCCTTTGAGGCGAGAACGCGGGGAACGGACTGGGCCTGTTTTGACACTCCGGTTGCTCTTGTGGTTCCCTCGGCTGCCGCGGTATCCAGAATAAGGTCTACGTTGGCACGAGCGAGCACCCGCTGACATCGTGCAGTGACTGATCCCGCCACCTTAAAAACGATTCTCCTCCAGACCAACGCGACAGAGTTACTGTTTTAAGACCATTCGAATCTTCATCCACTCCACGGATATGGATATAGGGGAATGATTGAATCGTTTCGAACCCAAAATAATCCCTCAAGTAATTTTCACCTAAAGATGGCACCTCTCGCTCAGTCCAAAACCTATCGCCGAAAAATACCTGCTATCGAGCTGCTTGCAATTAATCTAGGGAGATCGTGAGAGGCTGTGTACCTGAATGGTTTCAGCACCAAATTCAGATTCACCAAGCAAAATCACATAGTCCTCTCCAAATTCCTCAATAGAAGCGGGGAGTCTTGCCATATGACAAACGAACTCACCGTCACTATCGAAAGCAAGCCATCCACGATCTTCCCGGGGACGATCGTACTGGCGGATCCATATCCGGCCGTCACGGCCGATTATTACCCAAGACAAAGCTGGAAAAAAATCAGCTGCCGGACGATCTTGACTCACCATATCGTTATCCATATCACTCCAGGAAAAAGAGCTTCGGGCATTCCGATAATCTTCACGCCAGGCACGTATGTCTTGACTGGTCACCTCGCGAGGTGGATCAAGCCAGCGAATGACCGTCTTCAAATTGAATGCACTATCCAGAATTCGTACCTCTGGCTTACTTCCATGTGCTAATGCAATGGTTGATCCTCGAGCGTCAACGAGAGCCCGCGAAGAGAAGAGCGGCTGTAGCCAAAAGTTTGATTCTTCGCGTAGAGTGCCAAAGCGTTGGTCATACATTCTGGCAAGACTCCCGTCGAGCTTGCCTGTGGGATCATGGACCTCCACGATCAACGTATCGGCAATCTCAAAATCTGAGTCCCCTGCTCGCCTACGAATCGCATTCACCGTATATCCATTGTCAAGTACACCTCCGCCCCTAGAAGGATTCTCATATGCTGGCTCGAGACCTATCCCTCGAACGAATTCACCTTCGGCCGTGAATAAATTGTAGCGCCATGGACGGTAATCCCCCACCCAGATTGTATCCCCCTCCGTGATCCACAGAAGGAACGGATTCTTGAATTCATTGGGCGCTCCTCCACGTCCGCCCATGGACCTCAGATACTGACCGGCCTCATCAAAGATGCGAATTTCAGCAGATGTACGATCAACCACGGCAATCGAGCCATCCGATAGGCGCCCTGCGCCACGGATAGAGGAGAATATATGATGTTCATCTTCCTCCTTATCTCCAATGACCAGGATGGGTTCATCACTTACCGTACAGGTTGCAGTTGAATTCGTAGGATCGCTGGTTTTTATCTGAGCATCCGAGCTGTCAATACTCACTGCTTCAAATGAATACTCCTGTTCAGATGAATACTCCTGAGTGCAGGCACTGAAGAGCAAAACAAAGATGATAAGGGGATATATATATCGCTGACTATCTGATACCGTCATGGTATTCTCGGAAAATCTAAGTTTATGGATGCGCTTGCAGTACGCTACGTGATGAACCAGAGTATGGTTGCGCAATACTACCACTGTGACGCTATATTTAGGGCTTGACCTTCTCTGTGAGAATCTAGTAATGCTCAAACTCCTGCATGCCTTATCGGGATGTCTGTCTATGCACGAATCTTGTTGTGAGCACAAATACCCTATGTTAACCGTACAAGTGTCCGTCTTACAAGTGTAATCTTGAAATGCAACGACCCAGAAGAGATTCTCGCCCTGTACAGGTAGGACCGGTCCAAGTTGGTGGTCATGCACCGATTGCGGTGCAGTCCATGACCGTGTCCAAGACTCATAAAGTTGAAGAAACCCTTCATGAGATTGCCCAACTGGCAGAGGCCGGGGCTGATATCGTTCGTGTCGCCGTACCACGGCCGGAAGATGCTGAAGCACTTCCTGACATCGTGCAGGGATCCAGTGTCCCTATCGTAGCAGATATTCACTTTAATCATACCTACGCCTTGAAGGCAATTGAAGCGGGGATCGCAAAAGTTAGAATCAACCCGGGGAACATTGGGAAGCAAGAATGGGAGCGTGAAGTTCTTTTAGCAGCCAAGGAGGCAGGCATACCCATTCGGATCGGTGTGAACAGCGGCTCACTGGAGCGTGATATTCTTGACAAATACGGCTACCCGCAACCAGAAGCGCTCCTGGAGAGTGCTCTGCGACATGTTGAAATTTGCTCCCGGCATGGGTTTGAGGACATTGTAATTTCTGTGAAACACTCCGATGTTTTCTTTATGATCCAAGCCTACCGCCTTCTTGCGGAGCGAACAGATTTTCCCCTCCACTTGGGAGTCACGGAGTCTGGTTCATTCAAGGTGGGCACCATTAAAAGTTCGATTGGAATTGGTGCATTATTGGCAGACGGCATCGGGGATACGATCCGTGTTTCATTGGCTACCGATTCCGTCAAGGAAGTCGAAACTGCTCATACGATCCTCAAATCGCTCCGAATTGGACGCCCTGGGGTAAATATTATTGCCTGCCCCACCTGCGGTCGGCTGAATGGAGATCTGTTTTCTATTGTGGAGGAAGTTGAAACGGCTGTGAATGCCCGCAAATTCGAAAAGGATGTGACAGTGGCATTGATGGGCTGTGCTGTAAATGGCCCTGGAGAAGCACAGGGAGCAGACCTTGGCATTTCGCTGGGACGTGGACGAGCACACCTGTTTAAGCAAGGCAAGGTCGTCGGTACGGTACCTGAATCCAAAATCGTAGACACGGTTCTGGAAGCAATTGAGGCATGGGAGCCCGAAGAGGATTCCAAATCTACGACCTAGAGTCTACCTCGTTTCGTGGTCTACTCTTAACGTCACGTACTTGTATCGTACACCCTTACGCCTTATCAATAGTAATCGTCTGACTTTCCCGACCCGAAAGGGAGCCCGCCGTGCCAGTAGGTGATCAATAAGAACCCGGCGGCCATCCCGGCCAAGTGGGCCCAATTTGCTACTCCTGGCTGCAAGCCGGAGGTTGCAAAAAGGAGTTCCAAAATGCCATATCCAATCACAAAGAATTTGGCTTTCATGGGAATTGGCGGAAAAATCAACATGATGCGCTGCTCTGGAAACATCAACCCGAATGCCAGAAGGATTCCAAACACTCCGCCGGATGCACCAATGGTGGGATAATTCATTCCCGTAGCCGCAGTGACCGCAAGCTGTGCAAGAGCAGCTCCAATTACACAAACTCCGTAGTAAATCAAAAACCGTCGGGATCCCCATGTATTCTCAATTTGTGCACCGAACATCCAGAGCGCAAACATATTGAAGATGAGGTGCCACAGTCCACCATGCAGGAAACTGTAGGTCAACAGTTGATAGACCTGAAACCCCGAGGACAATGGCCATAATCCAAACCATAAAATCAACCGCTCATAAGCAAGCAACTGACCAAGAAACACGAGCCCGTTGATGATAAGAAGATTCTTTATGATCGGGGGAAATGCCCCAAATCCTCCAAAACCACCATATGAGTAATAAGACATCCGTAAAAGCTTACTAATACCGGGTTATAGCACACAGAATGCATTTTAGTTGCGTAGATTTCGTTTTCCCCAAGAAAGTATTCCATGCCTGGCTACTTGCATCATCCCCACCACTACACCATCGAATGCCGAATACGAAATATCTTGGAACATCGTTAGTAGAATAACCAATAAATCCTGTGGGCCGGCCAAGCCTATGGAAGCCGCTCAAATGAGCCCGCTGTCGGATAGTGTTAAAACCTGTATGCCTCGTTCTGGATGTGTTAATCCTTCTCAATGCCAAAACAACATCAAAAACGACTCTCACTGATTGCGAGATACAAGAACTTGCTGCTTGGCATTTTCCGTAAAAAGGATGCGGCGCATGCTGCATTTATTCTGAGTATCCCGACTCTATTAGTGGTTTTCGGCACACTCTTTTTATTGACCTACATGTGGATCCTGTCATGGAATACACCCTCTCTACGGGAAATTGAGAATCCTGAGTTATCCTATGCCAGCGTAGCCTATACGGCAGATGGTATTGAGTTGGCCCGGTTTGGGCGCCAAAACCGGACCTGGGTTCCGTTTGACTCCATTTCTGTTTTTGCACGTCAAGCATTGATCGCAACGGAAGATCATCGGTTCTATAACCATTGGGGAGTCAATCTATTTCGTACGGCTTCCGCCGCTACCCAGTCCTTGCTTGGCAAACTTGGGCTCCCTTTTGAGCGTCAGGGTGGTTCCACCATCACGCAACAACTGGCACGTAACATCTACAATGAGCAGATTGGATTTGAAGTCAGTGTGACGCGAAAATTAAAAGAGATGGTTACCGCAGTACGTCTGGAGCAACTCTATTCAAAAGATGAGATCGCTGAGATGTATTTGAATACTGTCCCATTTCTCTATAATGCCTACGGGATTGAAGCTGCCGCACGGACCTATTTCAGTAAACCTGCATCCGATCTGGATATACTTGAAAGTGCAACACTCATTGGACTTCTTAAGGGAACCTACCGCTATGACCCCCAGCGGAATCCAGAGCGGTCCAGAATCCGCCGTAATACCGTATTGCAACGGATGATCACGCAGGGCTGGCTGAATAGGGACTCCTATGAGATGCTGAGAGATTCCCTGACCACTACCAGCCTCCGAACCGCAGATGTGACGCAAAGCATTGCACCCTATTTCGCCGAGCAAGTGCGCCAGCAGGTCTCAGAATGGGGAGATGAAGAAGGCATCGACATCTATAGTACTAGACTGAGAATTGAGACTACACTTGATTCCAGGTTACAATCAATCGCTCGCTCTGCCGTTACGGGCACGCTGGATGGTTTGCAGGCAGTGGTAAACTGTGAATGGAGTGCTGCCTCCAGCCCACGAATGCAACATGGAGGCGATATTCCCAAATACCTGACGGACCCTTGCCACACAGATCCTGACAACCACTGGGCGTGGTTTTGGCAACGTAACTCATCCCTTTTGAATACCTATATCCGGGAATCTAGGAGGTATCAGAACCTCCTAAGGGAAGGAAAAAACGGATCGGAAGCATTACAGGAACTCAAAAATGATCCCGCATTTATTGACTCACTCAAAGTAACAAAAAGCCGGCTGGAAAACGGCTTTATTGCAATGGATCCGACAAACGGATACATCAAAGCATGGGTCGGCGGACGGGACCTTTCAACAGATTGGTACGACCATGTGGGCGTTGCAAAGAGACAGCCCGGCTCGGTATTCAAACCCTTTACTTATGCATTCGCAATCGATGCCAACTACTCGCCGGAAAAATTGTACCTCGATTCTGTTTTTCAATATCCAGATGAAGTTACTGGGGAAGTTTGGAGCCCACAGAATTTTGGAGATGAGACTAGTGGAGAATGGATGACGATGCGAGAAGGACTAGCCCGCTCTATGAACACCGTTACTGCACAGGTAATTCACGATGTCAATCCGCTGAATGTGGCCAACCTTGCAAGAAATATGGGAATCCAGAGTGAACTGGACGCAGTTCCGTCCCTAGCTTTGGGAACAAGCGAGGTTACGCTTCTCGAATCCGTTACGGCCTACAGCACCCTTGCCAATCGGGGAATCCAAACGGACCCCGTAATGATTACCCGAATCGTAAACGAAGAAACTGGTAGGGTTATCTATGACTATCAACAGGACTCATTACGCACGCATCCGCGCGAGGTCCTTTCAGAGGAAAAGACCGCCGTCGTGATTGACATGCTGCGGGATGTGATCAACAAACCCTACGGTACGGGAATTCGTATTCGAAGTAGCTATAACCTATACGGATATGACTTTGCGGGAAAAACTGGAACAACACAGGAAGGGGCTGATGGCTGGTTTATCATCATGCACCCGGAGCTAGTTACTGGTGCATGGGTTGGTTTTAATGATCAGCGCATGCGTTTTCGCTCCTCATATTGGGGACAAGGTGCACACAATGCCCTGTTCGTAGTGGGAGAATTCCTACAGAGCGTGTCCGAGAATGAAGACCTCAGACTCAGCGTCAACAACACCTTTCCCTCCCCGTTGCTGAACAACCAGATCTCCCCCGGTGATCGTCAAAATCCAAGGACCCGCGTGACCTGGTAGCCCAATGCTTTCTCCCTTACTCTTGCAAGTGATACCTACCAGTGGTTAGGATCAAGCAAGAGCTAATCTTTGGCGCTTGATTGGCGGCTAAAAAACTATATCTCCTGGAAATCACCTGAGTAATTTCCAAGCACTCTACAATTCTACGATACGCTCTAGTTGCAAAAGCCGAACATCAGCGACTGCCTTCCCCGGGATGCTGATTGCTTGAAGAACAAGCGGCTCTTGCCCGGCTTCAAGAGAGATGGATCCAAGTACAAACGGACGAAAATCCTTGACGTACGACTCTATCCTCGGCACACGGTCTTCCTTCATTCCGTATTCAGATGGATCGTGTGCATCGATGATCGTCGCTTGCAGCGAAGCGTCGCCAAAACTCAGGTCAATTTGAGCGCCCTCATCCCCGACTGCTGCTGTATAGTATAGTGTCGCTTTGTATTCCCCGGTAGTCAGAACATCTGCCTCCCATAGAATGGAATCCTGCGTGCTTGTCCAGTTGGTCAGAAAGCTGTCATTGGGATACCGATTGGAGCGTTTGATCCCTTCCGATGCCGTCGCATCCCGGGCAGGGAGCCAAGTAATTCTTTCATCTTCGGAACCGATGGTAAAGGAACGCTTCTGGTAGGATTCGGGGATCACCTCACGGATCCAACCTGCTTTTACTTCTTCCAGAGAGTCCACCAATCCAAGATGCTCCGAAGCCAGATCCACACGCTGCTCTCGATCATCCACCATATTGAAGAGCCCTCCCGAATGCCCCAAACGATAGGTCTGGGTCCTTACACTCGTGCGTCCTCTCCAATGAGAAAAGATGGCCCGTTCTGGCATAGACTCTATCTCCCCTTGAAGTAAGGGGGCAAAGCTGACTCCATCCAGTGGGTATCTGGTATTGAGGTCAATATTGCTGAACTCGGCTAAGGTTGGCATCAGATCAATAGCAGCTGTGATATCAGTAATCACCGTCCCCTCAGCAATTACACCGGGCCATTGTATCAGGAGTGGTGAGCGAACACCTCCTTCATCCGTAGATCCTTTCCTGCCTTTCATGCCGGCATTCCATCGCGGGCCATTCGGGCCATTGTCCGAAAAATAGAGCACGATGGTCTCCTCCGTGAGAGATAAATCGTCTAGAATCGTTAGAACCCTGCCGACATTCCAATCAATATTGAGCATCATGGCCAAAGCTGCCCGTGTATGGAGAGTATCCTCCTGTTCCGGGAATTGGGGCTGTTGCCGAAGCTCTGACACTTGATCCCACCATTCATCAGGCACTTGCATGGGGGAATGTGGTGTGTTATAGGGCAAAAAGACAAGAAATGGGGACTCCGCATGCGCACGGATAAACTCCATCGCAGACTCCGTCAAGTCATCCGGTAGGTATCCATTCCCTTGAACGAATTCACCATTTCTCTCCAGAGGCGGAGAAAAATAATGCCCCCAATGGCCGGAGGGAAATCCATAAAAATGATCGAATCCGCGGCTGTTTGGGTGGTATGGAGCCTGCTGTCCATTGTGCCATTTCCCAAAGACCCCCGTAGTATAACCTGCCTCCTGGAAAACCTCAGAGAGTAAGGTCTCACCTAGATCTATGCGTTCTGAACCCGCGCTGGTTCCATGTACGCCCGACCGGGGATGGTATCGTCCTGTTAAAAGCTCCGCACGGGTTGGAGAACAGACCGGGCTTACATAAAAGCTCTCGAATCTAGCACCCGAATGAGCAATCCGATCGATATTCGGCGTATTGATACTGGTATTGCCATTGATTGATAAATCGCCCCATCCCTGATCATCAGTCAGAATAATAATCACGTTCGGGGGGCGTTCGGAGCTGCAGGATGCGAACAGCATTACAGCAAACAGTAAACAAGTCAGTCGGAACATCAGAAAAATAGTCGTGAGTTAATTCTGTGAATTTATCTTTATGTATCGACAGCGGCCTGGTGCCAAGTGGCATATCCTTTTGTCGCAGCTTCCTCAGCCGCCTCCTTTGCATCTTCTTTGCTCTCAAAGATACCATACACACCCGCACCTGACCCGGTAAGAGACGCGAACCCTGCCCCACTGCGCAACAACGAAGACTTGATGTTCTCAATTGTCGGCCATTGTAAAAACACTGGCTTCTCGAAATCATTGATCAATTCCTGTCTCCAACGATCCAGATCATTGGACCGAACCACCTCCATGAGGTTTACACGATTTGTCTCGGATACATTTACCTGTTGAAATGCCCATGCCGTAGAAATATGAATGGGCGGGACGATGACGGCTAGACTAAATGGAAAAACATAATCGGTCATGGGAGTCAACCGTTCTCCCCTTCCCTCTGCATATGCAGTGTGCCCATGCAAAAAGAACGGTACATCTGAACCAATCTTCAGTGCGAGTGACTCCAGTGCAAGGGTTGCATCATCTAATTTCCAAAGATTGCATAACATGCGAAGTACCGTGGCAGCATCACTTGATCCGCCCCCAAGTCCTGCGCCGTGTGGAAGTATTTTTTCCAGATGGAACGAAGCTCCCTGATCGATACTCGCAACTTCCCGCAAAAGCCTGGCCGCACGGATAATCAGATTGTCCTCTCCACTGGAAAGCATGGCATCCGTGCAGATCAAGCTGATTTCCTCTGCCGGACTAACCGTAATTCTGTCGGCCCATCCAATTGGATGAAACACTGTTGCCAGATCATGGTATCCGTCCGCCCGTCTATGTATTATGTGGAGACCAAGGTTGATCTTGGCCGGAGCACTCTCAAATAACACTTTCTCTGACGTTAATTCGTGTGTTTGGTATTTGTGATTTATGCCCCGGTCCTGAAAGCATATGAAATTTCATGACAATTTATTTAACGGGCTCGGGTTTTTTATAAATCCAGCGCAGGGAAAACCTCAAACTATTTCCTCATATTCTTTAAGTGGTCTACTCGCTGAATCCTCACAATAAGGTCTAAGATTATCAATCAGAGGCATAAAACAGAGGTTATTAGAGATTTGTTTGGAAACATGGCTTGCAGTGCGCCGTTCAACTTCAACACTTCTGTTAAACTTCCAGCATCTATATCGCTACATCGGCTACTGTACGACCCATTTTTCGAGAAACTTTTTTTCGCCGATGTCTACTAGGTTCTCTGTATTTCTGATTGCTGTTTTATTGCCGGTATTATTTGTACCAGCTACCAGTGCTCAACTCCCCAACAATAACGCCCTGATTGTGGGCTCCGATAGTCCTCAGGAGCAGATGCGAAGGGCTGTGATGAGTAGGGTTGGGCAGACAGGCCTTCTTGCCCTAGAAGGGGCGATTGACCCTAACGAGTACGTTGTTGGACCAGGGGATATCTTCAACGTAATGATTGGAGGTAAAATCCCCGTCGAACTCCCCCTGACTGTCTCCGTCTCCGGTGTACTTTCATTGCCTGAAATAGGCCCCTTGCAGGCCGGTGGACGATCTCTGGCCGAAGTCGAGCAGGATGCCATTGAGCTACTTGAGTCCCGATTTTTGAACGCACCCGTAAGTATTTCACTAACCCAAGCACGAAGTTTTTACGTCCATGTTACGGGTACAGTCACACAGACTGGGCGTCACCTTATGCTCCCCGTCTCACGTGTCAGTGATGTGATTCAACAGGCCCTTTCGTCTGGAATCGTGACTACTAGGCAGACGAGAGACGACGTAGAGGTTAACTTTGCAATGCCTGAGCGTGTTTTCAGGCCGGAAATTAACGATTTCTACAGGCCAGCACTTCGAAATATACAAATCCAGCACATTGATGGAACCAAAGATTTGGTGGATCTCACCCGTTATCAAACAACCGGAAACACGAATTATAACCCGGTTTTGCAAGATGGAGACCGCATTAATGTTCCCGCTTACCACGTTGTTCGTGAGGGAGTCCGCATATCTGGTGATGTAGCTTGGCCTGGATTGTATGACTGGCGACCGGATGATACGGTGTTGAGTGTTCTTGATCTTGCAACGGGAGGCCGTCCTCTTGATCCAAACATCCAGTTTCGCTTGATGCGATGGAGTGAAGATCATTATCGTACAGTACTGGATTACAGCCTGATCAGTTTAGAGAAAGATTCAATTGCTACACAGCAGTTGATGCCCGGAGACCATATCACAATTTATGAGCGTGAAACCGCCACTGCCAGCATTGAAGGATGGGTTACATACCCAGGAGAATATCGCATAAAAGGCGGCGTGACCACATTAAATCAATTGGTTGAACTGGCGGGTGGCCTTAAGGAGGGAGCTAGCCCAAATGCAGCTACCCTAGAGCGTACCAGTATCGAAAACCTAATTGATGACCAAGAGATGCCTCTGACTACTGAACGGATGCCTCTGCTCCGAGGTAAACAGGCTGTTGAGTCATTTAGTGCGGAGTTTCAGAAAGCGTATTCTGGAGAAATTGGCAATTATATGGCTGCGGATATTGCTGGTGCATTGGCAGGCACTAGCGCAGATGTTGTACTCTTTGATGGAGATCGAATCATTTTCCCACGTGACGAGGGAACTATTCTGGTCACTGGATATGTCCCTAAACCCGGATATGTGACCTTTGTCCCGGGGATGCAGGCTCGTCACTATGTGGAACGGGCTGGAGGTGTAGGCCCCGATGCAGAAAAAGTCTACATCTTCGACGGAAGTAGTGGAGTCATACGCACCGGCCTTGATGAGCCGATCCGCCCCGGTGACACAATCTTTGTTGATTGGCTAAAAGAACTGACTGTGATGAAACAACAGTCCCGTTCACAGCAATTTCAAATTCTCTTTTCTGCTATATCGGTTGCAACCTCAACCCTACTTGCAGTACTCCGATGACCAACCCCAATGTATCTGAGATAATCTGGACACTAATCCGGGCAGTCCTGAATCGGCGATGGTTTATAATTGGGGTAACGGGCTTTACTGGTATTGCAGCGGTGATCATAAGCTTACTGCTCCCAAACTGGTATTTAGCTGAAACACGCCTGCTGATTCCAGGACAAACATCTTCCGGCATACTTTCGAGCATGATCAGCGGACGTATCGGGAGCAGTGCTTCCTCTCTTCTGGGAGGACTGGTCAGCGACTACCAACAGGAGCTTGCCATCCTGGACAGCCGTACCGTAAAGCAAAGTGTTGTAGAAGAGTTCGATCTCATTGAGGTGTATGACCTTGCCGATAGTGACTCCCCTATGAACTATGCGATTCAAGAGTTGGAAGGGAATACTGAATTCGTTGTGGATAATGAATACAACTACCTCGCAGTTCAGGTTTATGACAAAGAGCCTCAGCGGGCAGCCGACATGGCAAATTTCTTTGTCTCAGCATTAAATCAGGTCGGTATAGATCTGTCTACAGAAACCGCCAGATCTTACCGCCAAACGGTCGAAAACCGTTACCAGGAAACGGAGGACAGTCTCCATACGGTTCGATTGGCGATCCGCACACTTCAAGAGGAGACAGGCGTGCTGGATCTGCCCGCACAAGGAGCCGCATTTATGGAGGGGCTAACCGAATGGCGATCCCAGATCTTTCTCGCTGAACTTGAATTTGAAAATCTGCTGTCTCTCTATGGCCCCAACCATTCCCAGACGCGTGCAGCGCAGCAGGCCGTCGAACGAGCTAAGGAATCCTATGATCAGGCCTTGGAAGGTCAAGAACGACTCATGCCAGTTTCCCAAGATAGCCTTCCAGAAGTTGCATTTAAATTTGCTGAATTGCAGAAAGAAGCCGTCATCTTGACGACTCTGCTGGAGTTTGCTCGTCCAGTACTGGAAGAAGCTCAGTTGGCTGAGGAACGTGCAGCAAAATCAGTACAGGTGCTTGATCCTGCTATCCCACCCACAGATAAGGCCCGTCCCTCACGTGCTGCGATTTGTGTCGTCAGTACGTTCTCAGGCTTTCTGCTTTCCCTTCTTTACGTGCTCCTTAGTTTCTGGTGGAGACGTAATCATGCTCTGATCGCCTTAAAGCTGTCTCCAAGCGAAGCAGTGTAAGGAGTTCTGTCTGGAAACCTCAGCAGGGGCATATTATGGAACAAGTTGGAGTTCAGTTCTCTCCTCTAAAAATCTACCGCACTGGTAATGCCTTGATCATTACTGCGCTCATTCTCGGCCTAGGGCTGACCCTTGCCCTTGCCAGCACCGGATCTGTCCCATATTTAATCGCACTACCTGCAGCAGTTCTAGGAGTCATCACGGTGGGAATTTTACTTGCATACCCACTCCTCAATCTGATGATAGCCATTTTGGGGTTTGTACTCATCGCCTCCAATGAAGCAGGCTTCCAAGTGATTGAGATCGCCTATGCGGCCTACCTTTTTGCATTTCTCCTAACATGGTTTCTACGCCATGCGCTTTCTGGATCGTCGGAGATCCTGACCGAAAAAACCGACATGGCACTGGCCCTGTTCCTGGGATTGCTTCCGGCAACTTTGATCTTGACATATTTCTTCCATGGGGATTTTCTGGTGGCATTCAGCGAGTTGATTTCGCTCTCCATGTTACTGGTCTACTTCCCGGTCAAACATACGGTCGTTCATCACCGAATAGGACCAAGGCTCATGCTCACCACAGTGGTTATTATGAGTGTTGTGATAGCTATCGTAAATTCGTTTGAATATGCATCGGATTTATCAAATGCGACACACTTATCGCATATTTCTGGATCACGGGTAGTTGTAAACGACGCACTACTCACGATCGGCTCACTCATGAGTCTGACCTTGCTTGTTTATGCCCGAAGCCCCATTTCACTGCTATTTTCTGCAAGCGCCGTGGCATTCACATTTGCTGGACTGGTCATGACACAGGCTCGGGGAGCCTGGTTGGCATTTATGCTTGGAATGTTCGTCCTTTTTCTAATTGTTCGTACTCGAGAACGAATCAAAATATTGACAACCGGTACGATTATAACTGTCTTGATCCTCGGCATCGGATATATCCTGATTGGTCCATTCCTGAATGTAATCCTTGAGGGGATTGTAGAACGGTTTGGGACGATTGCTACATCATTCACGCAAGATCTCTCCCTCGTAAACCGATTCCGGGAGACCCAGGCAGTTTTTGAGAAAATTGTATCAAATCCCCTGATCGGATACGGGCCTGGTGTCTCCTATGTGTTTTACGATATCGTTCACCAATCAACAGATACAGATTCGTTTGTCCATAATGGGTATATCGGGCTCTGGTACAAGTATGGCCTTTGGGGACTCGGACTGGTTCTGTATTTCTGGTATTCGACTGTTAAACTAGGGCTGCGTGCATTTCGGAATGAGACTACGGATTACTGGACCCGTTTGGCTGGCTTGGCAGGTGCTATACCTCTTGTTGCATTGACTATTACGACCTTGGTCGGGAATCCCTTTTTTCTTAAGAATCAGTTATTTATCATTGCCATCGCGGCAGGATTGGCAGTTGGTGCCGGCGAACGATCGTCAAGGCTAACTGGCACTTCGTCTGTTGCAACTGAAGACCATCCTTGAGATATTTTGCATAGCTCTACCCTCTTAAATGAATTACGGGGTTCAATCTTCTGTTCAATAATTCTCAACCTCCTGTAAGCCGAGGGGATGTCCAAAGTCAATGATCTGCTAAACGCTAAATTCCATAGGCATTCTGCCCCTGACACATACGGTACTATTTAGGCAGTACCTGGAAGATAAATCAGCCGTTGATGGTTGATCAACGATGAGCCCCGTGCTTTTGAACTTTTAAATTATGCGAGTACTGATCCACGATTTCGGGGCCTATGCCTTCCCGGTTACGCTGAGTCAAACTCTTAAGGATCGTGGATATGATGTTGGACATGCCTATTGTGACAGCCTGGTCACAACCCCTCATAATGTATGTGAGGATTCTTCTGGCTTTACGCCCCTTCCTATCCAAATCTCCCGCCCACTCAACAAATATAATCTCGTACAGCGATGGATTCAGGAACAGGAATACGGGCGTTTGGCTGCTCGTGTCATTCTGGAGTTTAAGCCAGATGTTGTGATCTCTGCAAATGCCCCACTCAGCGCACAGAGATACATCCTGGAATCATGCAAACAAAATGGCATCCCATTTGTGTTTTGGCTGCAGGACCTGATTGGATTGGCAACTTCAAGAGTACTGAAATCAAAGCTCCCTCTTTTCTCTCCCCTCATTGGTCGCTATTTTCAGTCACTTGAGGGTCGATTGCTTCGCAGGAGCGATGCCGTAATTTCGATTACGGAGGATTTTAGTACTGCCCTTCAGAAGTTTGGGGTTATACCTGATCGCTGCTATGTGATTGAAAACTGGGGCACTCTGGACAGATTTGAAGGCGATCCTTCGATATGGGCACAAAAAAATGAACTCAATAAACGTCCCATTCTACTTTATGCGGGTACGTTGAGTATGAAGCACAACCCCGCTACCCTGCTACATCTTGCACAACAAGTTGGTAACCGTGCCCAAATTGTGATTGTCTCGCAAGGCGCAGGCGCAGATTGGCTTATGAAAACGATGGCCGAGCATAATCTCAATAACCTGACAGTTTTACCCTACCAAGAAGCAGGCCAACTACCTGCGATGTATGCCAGTGCACAATTGCTCCTGGTTTTACTCACCGAGGATGCTGGACAGTTTTCCGTGCCATCAAAAGTACTGACCTGTCTCTGTGCAGGTCGGCCAATTCTTGCAGCCATCCCCAAAGGAAACCTTGCGGCACGGATAATCCAGAACTCAGGAGCTGGGTTCGTAACCGATCCAAATGATCATATTGGATTTGTCCAGAAAGCCCAACTGCTGCTTGGTGAACCAGAATTATGTCAGACCATGGGTAAAAGTGCTCGGAAATGGGCAGATGAAAAGTTCGAACTCGGCAAAATCACTGATCAGTTTGAGCATGTCCTTAAACAGGCATCCGCATGAACCGCCCGATTGCCTATGTGGCACGTTTCGTACCCGAGTATCGCCGCCCCATTCTAGAAAAACTGAATGAACAGTTAGATGGACGGCTCATTGTGTGTGCGGGTGCCTCCCGTGACTCTTCTTTTAAAGACCTATCCCGTGGCCCTGCCCCAGGCTATCGGTGCGTTGATCTGAAAAATAGATGGATCGGCAACCAAAAAGCACTGACCCAAAATTTTCGCCCCATTTTTGCGTACGATCCAATTGTAATTCTGGCAGAAGAATCGCCCCGCACGATCTCGCTACCCTGGTTGCTAGCGACTGCTCGGCTAAAACAGATTGGCACATTGCTATGGGGGCATTTTTCGTCGAATCGGCGAGTATTCTCCAAGCGAAACCTGCTTGATCGCTACCGACTGGCTTTGGCAAAACACGTTGGTGGATGCGTCTGCTATACCGATGAAATCGCTGACCTGATCCGCCCATATGTGCCTGATGAACGATGCTTCATTGCTCGCAACACATTAGACACAGACACACTGTTTCAGATCTACAAGACTTTGGAGGCGGAGGGAAAAGAACGTGTTCGGGCCCGCCTTGGTATACCTGTGCAAGGAAAAACGGTGGTGTTTATCGGACGTCTTGTCGCGGATAAGAGACCAGAAGTACTGCTCGATCTGCACAAGGTATTATGCACAATGGAAAACACCACACTCATTATCATTGGAGATGGTCCGGAGCGCAACCGGCTAATGGCTCAAGCTCGGGATGAAGACCTCAGAAATGTATTTTTCCCGGGAACACTCACAAAGCTCGAAGACTCTGCACCCTGGATGTATGCAGCGGACGTAATGGTTTGTCCGGGGTATGTCGGGTTAAATGTGAATCATGCATTTTGCCTGGGCCTCCCCGTTGTTACCTGTACCAGTCCTGACCCAAGAATCCGATATCACAGCCCAGAGATCGCTTACCTGAAAACCGGTATAAACGGCATGCTCGCCACTTACAATGATCTCAGTTCTCTTGTGGAGGCAACCCTGAAGGTCTTTGAAAACCGGCAGATTTTTTCATCTCAGGCATACGATTATGCACAATCACATCTACAACTACAGGGGATGATTGACGGCTTGGTTCAAGCTATTGAGTACGCTGAGTCATGTGCATTGAAAAAACAATCTCCACGGAGAATCCTCTGAACCCACCAGTAATTTGATTCTACGAACCTCGAAATCACTCTGCTACTCTGAGTAGCACTTTACACAATGCGCCTTATTGGAGCCAAGATCCACTTCATTTATAGAAAACTCGCCAAATGAACACGCCGCACACCGTTCTTTTTGACCTGAGTGCTGGTGGTCATCACGGCCAATATGTAAAGCAACTCACTCAATACTGGTGTTCGCAAACATTCCAAGGCCACCTATCCATTATGGTCACTCCCCCACTCTTGGAAAAACATCCCGACTTAGTTGAGATAGTTAGGCAATGTGACCGTGCTAATATCAGGGAATTGCCTGAGTGCCCTCCGCGCGGAAACCTTGTCCAGACTGCCAGAATGCAGGCGCGCATCCTTAAGAATTCTCTGAACGAGTTGAAGCCTACACACTGTCTGCTTTTAGATTTTGACCTATTCCAGCTCCCCTTCGCATTCGGACTCAGATTCAAATATCCGGTCTCAATTTCAGGAATATATTTTCGGCCTTTCCTGCGCCTTGGGGATCTGGTAAGACTTCGTGCTGGTCTTAGTGATTTTGCACGACACATGCGCAAGCGTATTGTTTTGGCCGCATCACTTCGCAATCCACATTTAACATGTCTTTTCAGTCTTGATCCATACTTTGCAGAAGAATACAGTTCCCCAACCACGCGTATTCTTTCGCTTCCAGACGGCGTTGAACCGCAGCAGCCTTCAGTCAGTCCATCGGAGACGCGGCGTAAGTGGGGAGTGGAAGACGGGCGCAAACTGGCACTCTTTTTTGGTAGTTTGGCCGAACGCAAGGGGATCACTCAGACGTTGGAGGCTGTCCGCTTACTTTCCCCCGAGAACCGAGCTAAACTGTGCCTCGCCTTAGTGGGAACCGTAGCACCTGCTGATCAACAGGCACTAATGCAACGGTTAGACATCTTGAAAGAGACATCTAGGGTGCAGATTGTGAAGGAATTGCGATTTGTATCCGATACAGAGATGATCAACCTATTTTCCGCTTCTGACCTCATCTTGTTGCCCTATCAGCGACACGCCGGATCCAGTGGCATTCTGGTTCGCGCTGCACAGGCTGGTAAACCGGTACTGGGAAGTAATTACGGGCTCATCGGGCGTTACATTCGCGATTTCGAACTCGGTATCGCAGTCGAATCTTCTATACCAGTTGACATAGCCAGCGGTTTGTCACAATGGCTGGAATCACCACAGGATTTTCCATTTGATGCAAAAAAAACCTCTCTCTTTGGTGAGCATCATACAGCCGAGCATTTTTCCGAAGTGATTTTGAGCCAGATTTACGGTACTCCCTCTTGACTCGAGGCTAACATGTGCCATGGAATACCGCATTTTCCTACCGGAGCTAGGTACACAGACAAACCTGATTTCACTGCGTCAGCAAGTTGCTCTGAGTACGCAAGACCAAGCTATCGGTGTGAAGCTTCCCTTTATACAGCAACTTAGGTCTAAGCTGTACCGCGGAAGAACAACCCATCAACTTGGAGCAATTGCCCCGTCTCAGGATCATCAATGACTGGCTGAAAAGACATAAGGCTAAAACCGCGTGCCTGGAGATAAGTGATGATTTCTACAAAGGGCGTCTCATCCTCGTACATCGGAATGAGCGATAATTCGACCTGTACCCCTTTGATACGTGCTAAGGAAACTTCAGCACCCAAGAGTACCTGATGCTCGTAACCCTGAGTATCAATCTTCAAATAGGTGGGAATATCACTAATACCGTGGCGGTCAAACACATGATCAAGAGTGTCTACTACAACAACCTCGTGACCAATATACTTTGCCTGAGGATAGGCCGCTGTATGGCGATCCTTTATGCGTAGAATGGAGTTGCTCTCACGATTGAGAGAGAGGTTCAATACCGCTTCATCTGATTCCTTGCCAAGTGCGAGTTGGACTGTATCCCAGAGGGTATCCCGGCTTGCTCGGGCCTCAAGCACACGAAACGCATCAGAAGACGGTTCAAATGAGATGATGCGTTGATCATAGCCAGTGGAACGAAGTTCAGCACCATATCCACCAGTGCTGGCTCCAACATCAAGTACGCAACCTATTTCAAAGTGCTGAAACAACTTTATTCGCCGCGCTACCGGCGAAGAGCGTGCGTTGAATTGTATGATATCGAAGCCAAAGCGTTGTGCAAAACGCTTGATATAATGTTTAAAGTTCATCGGGAACGAAACTGCCTGTGGAATACCTCACAGCCTGTACAATCAGTTGTCAGCCACTCGCTCGAAAGCCGTGATATAGTACTGCTAAGAAGGTTGATCATTTTCGGCGAGGCGAAAAAATCTAAGAAATTGGATTATCTGGAGTAAAAATTTAAATGACAATCGGGACGAACAGGCTGATCTCCCCGGCGATGTAGGTGCTTGCAGACCATACTTCAGCTCTATCGTCATTGGGAAACATTTGTACAATTGAACCCGAGGAATATCATTGGGATGAGATCTCCAGAATGATCCCAAAAGCAGTTGATCCTTGATAATGAATAAACTAAATCATAGCAAGTTTGTGTCCTCTAAACAATATCTCTGATATAGAGTATCCGGCGCCGCGACGGAATTCTTTGAAGCTTCTGCTCCTTCGAATCTGCACAAAAACATAACATGAGGTCCGCCTCAAACCGATTGCGATAACGTAAAATCAACCAGCTTTAGGATTTCCCTCTAGCAAGAATTCTAGCAGCCCGTGGACAACAAAGTATGTCCATAGAAACAGGGAGTCTGTAGTTGATTGGAGATATGTAAAACAACTATCGTGAATGGCTAATTCTTGGATTTTTCATCCTGATTCACCCTCTGAATAGTCAAAAATGAACTAGAAAAGCGTTGCTCAATCTATTGGGAGACTTTATCCACGGACTGCTAGATCAAACTCAAATAGACGAACACTCCAATGAAGAAATACTTTCAAATCTTACCAATCCCCGCCGAGTCGATAAATAGGTCGCTGTTCCTATTTCTGGGACTAATTCTACTGTTTACTCTAAACGGGGCTGCACTCTCACAATTACCCTCCGAGGGCATTATATTTGACGACTTCTCGTACGAAGACGCAGGATGGTGTTCCGAGGTTAATGGGGGCTGTCTAGATTCACTAACAAATTCGCCACCAGAAGGCTCACTGTTTGGGAAAAATATTTGGCATACTTCTACCACTGGCTCTACTGATACCTCTCGTGCATGGTACCATTATTTATGGCAGGAGCATGACATTGATGACAGCTCAAATCCCTCATACACAACTACCTCGTTTGAGATAGATTCGTCAAGCAGTTCCAGTAACTATCATTTAGTAATTAAAGCAGATCAAGGTACTCATGAAGACAACACCGCTCGGCAAATTATTTCAGGTTTTACCGCACGACGTGGCACTTGGGCGGCTCGTGTTAATTTCGGCGACTTAGAGCCGGCAGACACTGCTAACTTAATCCAAGCTTTCTGGACACAAAGTATTGCACAGGGGCAGGCCAGTGATAATTTGTTCCGCTGGAATGAAATTGACTTCGAGTGGAATAATCGTTTTAACGGTGCGAATCAGAAATATCCATATTTGTTTACGGGGCACACTACCGGCGATGTTGATGGGACAAGAGTGATTACTCCTGAACCTCTATACAGCCCTGCATGGCCACATATAGATCCGGATTCATCAGGATCACCCAATAATGATGATTGGTCTTGCAGGTTTCTTTGGAATAACAATTATAGCACCTCAAGGCTGTTGAGTGGATCCGAATGCTCAGATATTTTGCTCCAAGAAACGGTACATGGGTATACACCTACGGGGGATCCGAGCATAATATTGTTTCTGCAGGTCACTGACACTTATTTAGAATATGAGATCGCATCCTATGGTTGGGGAGGAACAATTGTGGCCGAATCGCAGAGAAGCAACCGCATACCTAATCTGCCAATGGCTTCACTGTTTAGTCAGTATATCAAACTCGATACTGGAAGTGACCCACCATTGACAGCTTCCGAGATTACCGAAGAAGAGAGATTTAGTATAGACTGGTTTTACTATTCCCCAAGTACAAACATCGGAATAAATGATGTCGCGCGGCATGTGAATTTCTTGCGTACCACAGTTGGCACACCAAGAATCAATACTACGGACATTGAGCTTGAGCGCCCTTACGCACACTTACCGGGAAACGTAGTCCAAGATCCACTTAAATCTGATCGGACGACAAGTCTCTCACTTGATTTTTCTCATAATCCCGAATTTATAGATGAGGGAGTTACCGATACCCTAATCGCGTTACCTCCTTTAAGACGAGGATTTTTTCAGTATTCATGGGAATACCAAAGAATCACAGAATCGGGACCTTCTGGCAAATGGGTTCCTCTAAGCTCAATTCATGGAGGCTGGGAAGCACCTTTTACGTTTCCACTGAATACTGAAGCTGTTGAAGTGCGTGTCACTTTGAAAGAACTCGTTAGCCCGAGTGACCACACAGTTATTAATAACGAGACCGTCTCTCCGATTACCAAAAGCTTTTCCATAGCTGGTAATCGCAATAGTAATCAGCAGAATTTGGCTTCTAAGCCATTACTGAATCAAAATTATCCCAACCCATTTAATTCATCTACACAAATTGCATTCAAAACATTAGCTCCGGGACACGTTAATCTCACCATCTACGATGTGTTGGGGCGGAGCGTTACGGAACTATTTGATGGTCATTTAAGCAGTGGATCCCATAGAATAAAATGGAATGCTGAGAACTTGCCCAGTGGACACTACTTCTACGTACTTACAACACCATCTTCTAGCCAGCATAAAAGCATGCTTTTGTTAAAGTGATATGTTCGGCAAAATTTTTGCAAATGGAAAACACTTCCCCTTCAAGAATTTTGATTTGACACGAATCAGCACATGCATTCACAGACGAGAGAGCAGCCTCAGCATTGGTGGTCGAGAAAAAACCCACGGAAGTTTCCGATGCAGTAGATTCTTAGGTTTTACCACTATTTTTCAGGGGATGTGAAAAAGGCTATTCGGTTGATGATTTAGGGCTGGCAATAGAATTCGTCAGGGCAATTACAAGCGTAATTTGATGCAAACATGAGATAGATCAATGGGTAGTTGAGAGACGCTGAATTGCCGGGTGGGAGTACCTGTTTCTCATCGATAAACGATGAGCGTTCAACTCGGCAATTCACCTGACAAGCCTCCACTGTGGATAGAAATCCATACCTGGATTCCGCGGCACAAATACACGCTGAAAACGAATACTGGTCCCTAATCCACCTCTCCCATTAGACGCTTAATGAATGGGAACGCAGCAAGGGCCACAACACCCGAAATCCCAATGATCATCGCTACATTGCCAAAGAGTGCTGCCGCAGCTAGCGTCTCCAGTTGCCCGGCAACAAGCCCTGCGAATAAATTGCCCAGTGCAGTTCCAATAAACCATACCCCCATCATTTGTCCTACTCTTCCTGCAGGTGACAACTTGGTAATTGAAGAAAGTCCAACTGGACTTAGACTCAATTCCCCTACCGTGTGCAGGAAATACATGACGACAAGCCAGACCGGAGATACCAGAGATCCATCCTCCGCATTCGCTGCGCCCCAAGCAATAACAAAAAAGCCTCCTGCCAACCCTAATAGTCCAATAGCAAATTTTGCAGGAATGGATGGATTCCGTTTAAGTCTGGCCAGCGTAATCCAGAGAGAGCCAAATACAGGCGCAAGAATAATGATGAATGTGGAGTTGACCGATTGGAGCCAACTGGCTGGCAATTCCCATCCCCCCAGCATCCGATCCGTAGAATCACGGGCAAATAGATTGAGGGATGATCCTGCCTGCTCAAACCCCGACCAGAAAATAGCTGCCAGAATGAATAGCCAGAAAATGACAACTAATCGCCTCTTCTCCAACTTGGTGTGATTAGTGAAAATGAGGAGATAAGCAAAAAACACCACTGCAATTCCGATCACCGCATACCCAAGCCAGGCAGCGAGTGTCTCCAATGGGAACGCCTGTAAAAACAGCGTACCTGCCACAGCAGCAATCACGAATGAGGTTGCCAACACGATGTAAGTGACACGCGTTTTTCTTTTCAGTGCATCTTCGGATGCATCTGATTTCAGTAAGCCGGCATCCCCCAGATATTTCGTGCCCATGCGATACTGAATCAGTCCGAGGATCATGCCTACGCCTGCCAGAGAAAATCCATAATGCCAATTGTAGCCTTCGCCCAGCCATCCGGTCAGGATTGGCCCGGCAAATGCCCCAAGATTGATTCCCGTGTAAAAAATCGAAAACCCTGCATCCCGCCTTGCACCACCTTCTGGATACAAGTCCCCAACCATGGTGCTTACATTTGGCTTAAGCAGACCTGTGCCAATGACGATGAACATCAACCCCAGGAAAAAACTGCCGTTATCCGGGAGACCTACCAGTGGGCCAGCCATCGTGAAATGCCCCAACGCAATGATACATCCTCCGACAAAAACCGCCTTACGCTGCCCCCAAAGATTATCCGCAATCCATCCACCAGGTAATGCCAGGACGTACACAAAAAAAGTGTACAAGCCGTAGATCGCTCCTGCCCTGCCTTCCCCAAAATCTAATCCCGGGTTCCCTTCCGCAGCTGCAGTCGTCATAAAAAGCACCAAAAGCGCTCGCATACCGTAATAGCTGAACCGCTCCCAAAGCTCCGTGAAGAATAATGTAGAAAGCCCCCGGGGATGGCCGAACCATTGTGCAGCATGTGGGGGTTTAGTGCCTGTTGTCATCACTTTTGTCTGTAGTGTAGCGGCTCAAGATACGAGGTCTGTTTGATTTTGTGAAATCTTCTCATGAAAAATGATTGCTCCTACACGCGTATCCGGTATATTTACCGGTTGCTTGGCTCAGGCCGTAAATTCACATACTAACGATGTCTAGCTTTTCCGAAAACATTACGAATCAACATCCAGACCGAACACATACCTGTGGCAAGCTCTCGGATGTACATCTAGGTGAGCAGGTTGTATTAAAAGGCTGGGTAGATACACGGCGCGACCTAGGAGGGGTTATTTTTGTAGACCTCCGGGATCGCTATGGCCTGACGCAAATTGTATTCTCGCCTCAAGACAATCCCGCTGCACATGAACTTGCAGACCGCCTGCGCAGCGAGTACGTCATATCCGTCACGGGCTTTGTTGCACTCCGCTCCCCCGAAACCGTGAATCCCAAACTCCCAACGGGAAGGATTGAGGTTCGGGTTGAGAGCCTCTGCATTCTTGCCGAATCGGAGGCCTTACCATTTTCTATCTCCAGTCATACACAAAAGACGAAACTCGCCTCCGAAGATCTGCGCCTGAGATATCGATACCTTGACCTCAGGAGGCCGGATTTGTTGCAGAAAATGATCCTGAGGCATCAGGTCTATCAAGTGATCCACCGCTATTTCGATGCGGAGGGATTTCTGGAGGTAGAAACGCCAACCCTCATGAAGTCAACGCCAGAAGGTGCACGCGACTACCTGGTTCCAAGCCGGGTACATCCAGGATCTTTCTATGCCCTTCCTCAGAGCCCACAGACCTATAAGCAACTTCTGATGATCGGGGGATTGGATAAATATGTTCAGATTGTTAAATGCTTCAGAGATGAAGATCTGCGTGCCGACCGGCAGCCGGAGTTTACGCAGATTGATGTAGAAATGGCTTTTGCAACGGAGGAGGCCATCTATTCCCTGACCGAAGGCTTGATGGCAGCACTCTGGGACGAGGTTCTCAGGATTAAGCTATCCACCCCCTTTCCGCGGCTGACCTATCAGGACGCACTCTGGAGATATGGCTCTGACAAGCCTGACCTGCGTTTTGATCTTCAGATATGCAATCTCAGTTCTACGTTCAAAAATTCAGGATTCCGCGTATTCGATCAGGTCCTTTCTGCAGGAGGGTCGGTATTGGGACTGGTCATTCCAGAGTTTGGCGACAAAGGCAGAGGATATATGGATCGCCTGGATAAGACGGTGGTACGCAAACGAATCGGAGCCGGCGGTCTGATTCATGTGCGAATCCCTTCTGACGGCACCCCTCCAAACTGTTCTGTAAAAAGTCATGTGCTTCCAGAGGAATTTGTAACCGGGGCGATCCAGACGTCTGGAGCCAAGGCAGGAGATCTCCTGCTGATTCTTTGTGGAAAATGGCCCACAGTACAGGAGCAAATGGGAGCCCTCCGGCTGCATATGGCCCGCGAGCTTGGCTGTATAGATGAGAGCTCCTGGCAGTTTGCATGGATCACCGAATTTCCACTACTGCAATGGGATGAGCGGGAAAAACGCTATTCAGCCATGCACCATCCGTTCACCTCCCCAAAAACAGATGATCTGGAGTTGCTTTCAGGTGATCCGGCACATGTTCGTGCCCGCGCCTATGATATCGTGCTCAATGGAATGGAGATTGGAGGAGGGTCAATCCGTATCCATGATCAAAAAGTTCAAAAACAAATGTTCGATACTCTGGGAATTCCCGACGAAGAGAGTGAAGAGCGATTTGGTTTTTTACTGGAGGCCCTGCGTTACGGAGCCCCTCCACATGGGGGAATCGCCATGGGGCTGGATCGGATTATCATGTTACTTTCACAATCAACGTCTCTCCGGGAAGTGATTGCATTTCCAAAGACACAAAGTGCACAGGAGCCTATGTCTGGTACTCCCTCAACGGTTGAACCTGAACGACTCAATGAATTAAATATTCGATCTATCCCGGAACCTGAATGACCGATGCATATGCACTATCGCTACAAGATCAATTTCCCTGGGAGCGTTGGGAAAAGTTAATCCTCTCCGAGGGCATCCTGCTGGATCGCCCCAGAAAAACGCCCCATCCCCGGTATCCCGATATTATTTATCCGATGGATTATGGGTTTATCTGTAATACTATAAGCTCTGACGGTTCTGGAGTGGATGTGTTTGTGGGCTCCGGTAGAGAGCGTCTGGTTGGAATGATCGTTACATGCGACTACCGGCAGGGGGATCGGGAGATTAAATTCCTCTGGTGCTGCCTTCCTACAGAGATTTATCTAGCACATGGGTTCATCAATTTTGATCCTTCGAAGTTAAAGGGACGATTGATCCTCCGCTTCCCCATGAAAATACTCTGGGAAATGCAGGAGCAAAGGATTGAGCATTCGGAAAATTTGCCGTAAATTGGTGGCCTGTTAGTTCTCTACATTCTGATCCCGTAGCTCAGTTGGAAGAGCATCTGACTTTAAGTCATGGAGCCTCATGCAGGAAACTGCATGAGTGGAGGCTGCTGTATGCTGGGACGCCCTAAAGTCGTCGCTACGTCGTCACACGTAAAAATGCGGCGGATAGATGGGTAATCAGCAGGCAACCTTGAATTGGGCAATCCAGTCCATTCCCCTTAACCGTGCCGGGTTACTGGGAATCATTCTGGGGCCTTTTCCGCATGGTGCGGATTCGAGAGAGCCCTCAGAGGCCATACGCAGCCCACCCTACCCCATCAAACGGAAGGGTGAAGAGATGGTCCAGACCACAACATGAATCCAGATGGCCGGTGAAAGCCGGTGTGGTAGGTTAATCAGAGGGTCCCAGGTTCGAGCCCTGGCGGGATCACCATCAGCCCGGGTGGCGGAATAGGTAGACGCGCTGTCTTGAGGGGGCAGTGCCCTTATGGGCGTGCTGGTTCGATTCCAGTCCCGGGCACCATTTTTCGTCTTTCAGCAGATAATGCGCAAAGACTGATTCACCAACCCGCTGCGATCAAATACAGAGCTTTTTCTCAATTGGACTCTGAAGTCAACGAATTGATGTGCGGGAAATATACTCGGCCTATCATTTCCATCTGTTATCATGGGGGATCACACCGATAATCCCCCTTTTATTCCAGAATATAACAAACCGGAATCTCCCGGAATCTGGATGAATTTCGATAACACGGTATCAATCTATATGATTGTAACCCAGGAGATGAGTTTTCCCGAAGCTGCCCAGGCAGCATTTCAAATTGTCAAAGATGCACAGGACCGATTCCCCGACTGGCCGCGTAGTTTCTACCTTGACATAGAGGGACATAAAACGGCAAACCTGCCCAATGAAGACATGTGGGTTGAATTCCAGCAAGAATTCTGGTTTTCTACGCTTGCACATTTTCTAACAAGTTTTGATCTTCCCCTGACCGGTCCACTGCTCAATCCCAATCTGCAACGAAACGATCTGCCTGACTCGCTGGACATCAGATAATGGCCTTCAACATTGAAAAGATGTCCTGCATTGCATCCTGGAGGGACGATGAAAGTTCAAGCGGATCCATGTGTTCAGCGGTTTGTATTTTGGGTGACGTTTCGGTATTTTTGTTCCCATAACACAGTTATTCTAGCGATTGCGTATGCTGCGAATCACCTTTACTATCCTAGCCATCGTAGCGGCGACTATTACGCTCAGTGTCAACTCAATTGGGACCAATGAGTGGTGGAAATACATCCCAATGGCGGGCCTCATTCTGATCTCGCTGATCCTATGGATTGCGATTCCTTCTTCAAAACGTAATCGTAAGCCAAAAACCTCAGATTCAGAGGTGCAGGCACTAAATGAAGAAGAGTCATTAGCTGATTTGGGAATCCTGGATATTCGCCCAGTAGACTCAAACAAGTCTTCTGCAGACTTGGAGGAATTATCTTCTGATCAGAAAACCCAAGACGCAGCCGCAGAGGTACCCGGGGTGGTTCAACTGAGCCTACTAACAGAGACTCCTCAATCCGCTCCGGGAGATATACCCACTCCATATGTGCCCAGCAATCCGCTTGATAAACATATTCTAGTTCCAATCCTGCAAGGATTTCGTGCCGTGCTTGACGCTCATGCAGTCGGAATCATCCGCCCGATCTCAGATGACTACGAGTATGAGGTTTGTGGTACAGCGGGCTTCGACTGGATACGCTCACGCGGAGAGTCATTTGTCCTGAAGTATGACCTTCTGGAGGAATCCGAAACCGCAGCAATTCATCCTGTTGGTTCCCAAGGTCTGCAGTCGAATCACCTGACCTACAGCAGGAAGCCAGCCAGTATCACTTACATCGGAGTTGTTTCCATTGGAGAAACCGATAAGCTGTTACTTGTAGATACCATAACCAAGAATGGGCTGTCTCATCCCCGTGCAGAAGAGTTACTCGAAACCCTCGGGCAGACGCTCGCATTACTGCTCTACAGAGAAGACCCGAATCGCCCTCGGCACGAGATTATTTATGAAGAAATGATCACGGCAAGAGCTGAGGACAAAGATCTGGTATTCGCCCTCGTGGTTCCTCAGAGGTCAGAGACACTTGCCAGAATGTACAGAGATTTTCTTGAGGATATCGAAAAAACGTTCTCAGATTGCTTACTTCGTGTGGATCCAAAGAGTCGTGTGATCAAGTTTGGTGAACTACTGTACGGTGTCTTTAAGAATTGCCACAAAGATGCACTTGCAGACTGGCACCACAAGATTCAAAGTGAGATTGCAAATCAGGGGGGCCTACTCACCGGGGGGGCATTCATTGGAGCGGTGGCCATGACCAATGAACATCAAACGGCTGACCACCTGCGTGAGGATGCCAAACGTGCCTTGATCAAGGCCTATGAGGGCCCGGCTGAGACGGTAATTATTTAGCACTCACCAGTGGGACAAATAAAAAATCTCCGCGCTTACTTGATTCATAAGAATCTTTGCCAGTCCGAATCACTTTCGTCATAAGTTGCCCCTTCTTATCTCCTACCGGCACGACCAGACGCCCACCGCGTCTTTGTTCATTGGGTTCCCGGAGCTGCTCAAGGAGTCTCTGTGGAATTTCGAATGCTCCTGCAGTTACGATAATCCCATCGAATGGAGCGATACCCGGCCAACCCTGGGTCCCATCTCCAACGCGCAGTAACACCCGATAATCAAGCTCAATTAGAACTGACTTTGCCCTCTCATGCAATTTTCGATGCCGCTCAACTGAGTAGACTCGAACCCCCATTTCACAGAGTACAGCTGCTTGATACCCACTTCCGGTACCAATCTCTAGAACCTTATCACCCGGTTCTGTATCCAATAGCATAGTCTGAAATGCTACTGTAGTTGGTTGGGAAATCGTCTGCCGCATACCGATTGGCAGTGCCAGATCTTCATAGGCTCGATGCCGCAAGGCCGGCTCAATAAATTGTTCTCGCTTGACCCGCCCAATCGCAGCTAGAACACGCCTGTCTGTCACACCATTTTCTCTGACCGTTTCGACCAACTCCGCTCTCCTTCGAATATAAACCCCATCTGATTTCGCCATACTAAAACTACTTTTCTGTTTGCCCCAGTCTACCCGAGGATATCCGTGCACCCAGAGCTTCAGATAATTGACTCTTTAGCTCTTCTGTCGTAAGTCCAGAAATCATTACACCTTGCTCTGCAACGGAGATTTTCGCGGTTTCCTCGGATACCACCACCACAAATGCGTCTGTTTCTTCTGTAAGCCCAACAGCTGCCCTGTGTCTTGTTCCAAATTGTGTCCCTAGGCGCTTGCTGCGAGAAACGGGCAGGATACAGCGCGCCGCCTCAATACGATTATCCGAAATAATGACCGCGCCATCGTGCAGTGGGCTACTCGTGTGAAAGATAGAAACCAGGAGGTTTTTGCTGATTTCCGCCTGTAAAGACTCTCCTGTTTCCTCATAACTTCGGAGTCCGTTGGTACGCTTGAATGCGATCAACGCCCCCCATCTCTGCCGACTCAACGTGCTGACCGCGGCAACGATTTCGGTAACTACCTCCTCTTTACCCACGGGTGCAAATAGGCGCCGAAGGAGCGGGGTTTGTCCCAAAAAAATCAGTACCCGCCGAATCTCTGGCTGAAATACGATGATCGCTGCTAATACGTAGATATCGTTGAGAGCCGAAAACATGAACTGTAAAACCTTCATGTCCGTCACTTCGACCAGAAACTGGATAAACAGAAGGCCCAGCAACCCCACAAATAGCGAAACCGCCAGCGTGCCACGCATAGTTATGTAGAGCCGGTAGAACACAATCGCTACCAGCAGGATCTCAAACAGATCAATCAGCCGCACTGGGATGATGCCAAAAAGATTCATGATGAGACGTGTAAAACTGCTTCCAGGCCTTGAATCATTTCACGGGTTTCACGAACATCATGAGTTCGGATAATCTTTGCTCCCTGAAGCACCGCCGCAGCCGCCATACCAAGTGATCCGAACAAGCGGTCGTGGACTGGTACCGGTGTTCCATTATCACTTAGAATCTGACCGACTGTGCTCTTTCGAGATATCCCTACCAGTACAGGATACCGCAATTCCGTGAGTAAGTCAAGGCGCTTGATCAAGCGCAAGTTATCTTCGTGCCGTTTACCAAACCCAAACCCAGGATCAATCACAATGCTTTTTACACCCGCCTCCCAGGCCCGATCTGCCGACTCTACCAGGCTTTCATACACTTCAAAAGCCACATCACTGTAGTCCACTGCATGAACCAAACTACCTTCGCGACGAACCGAATGCATGACCACATATGCCGCCCCTACCTCAGCCGCATACTCTGCCGAAGCAGATCCATTCTGCAGACCAGACACATCATTGATCATGTGTGCTCCGGCATCAAGCGCCCTTAATGCAACGGGGGGACTAAATGTATCTGCAGAGATAATCGCCTCAGGAAATGACTGCCGGATTGCTTTGATCACAGGAATAATACGCTTGATCTCACATTCATCTGGAATCTGTTTCGCGCCCGCGCCATAGATACTTCCACGCGGACGTGATGAAGCACCTCCAACATCAATAATCGCTGCTCCTTCCTCAAGCATGGCTTCCGCACGGCTTAGTGCTTCAGATGTGCTGGTATATTTACCACCATCATAAAACGAGTCTGGGGTTATATTCAAAATCCCCATGATCACAGCACCGTTGGTGCAATCAAGCCACTGGTCTCGGCAGATCAAGCCAGAAGGGCTGTTGTTTGCAGAGTGATCTGTGATATTTTGTGGATCTTGCATCTTCCTATGTGTGTTTAACGGTGCAAATCAGTCATAAACGTGCGTAGCTGGAGGCCAACGTAACTACTCAGACCAATCCCATTTTCTGTCCGTTGCGATCTCCACCTAAATTATGAATCAACGCGCACCTGCCAAAATACAAGCCAAGCTGCTGCGGAGCTTACTGCGTCGCGCTTCAAACACCGAGTGGGGGCATAGGTTTGAGTTCGCACAAATTGCCCGTGAGTCGGATGTCGTGAAAACATATCAGGCCCGCGTACCCATTCACACTTATGATGATATTCACCCGTATGTGGATCAAGTGCGAGCGGGTGCAGAAAATCTATTTTGGCCGGGTGGGATTAAACATTTTGCCGTCTCAAGCGGAACTGCTTCAAAAGGGAAAGTAATTCCTCTCAGTAAGGATATGCTCCGGTTGAATCGCAGTTTTGCAGTGACGCTTACCTTGCAGTATTTGATGCGCTCAAGGTCCATCAAAACGCTTCTTGGTAAGCATCTGACACTCCCCGGAACCATTGAAGGCGATCCTGATTTCCCCAGCACGCTCATTGGAGAGGTCAGTGGATTGCAAACTCTTTTTGCTCCTGGACTCTTCAGACTTTTCCTGCAGGCACTTCCATCTTCGATTGCGTTTGCTCCCGACTGGGATGCAAAGTTGCGCTCTGTTGTCGACCAAACAATGAACCAGGATATTCGCCTGGTGGCAATGGCTCCAACGTGGGCCCTAGTAGTTTTTGGGTTACTAATTGAGCGGTACAATGAGGTGAATGGAACCAGTGTGAGAACTGTTGGGGAGGTGTGGCCCAAACTGCAATTATACATCTCTGGAGGGGTCGCCCTTAGCTCCTATCGATCCATTCTTGAAGAGCAGATTGGATTACCTAACATAGATTTTCTGGAAGTCTACGGTGCTTCCGAGGGATTTTTTTCCTACCAAACCGACTTAAGCGACCCCGCCATGCACCTGCATCTGAATAATGGCGTTTTCTACGAGTTTGTCCCACTGGAGGAACTTACATCAGAGAATCCAAGAAGATTGACTATCGAGCGTGTAGAAACCGGGGTGAGGTATGCTCCAATCCTCACCACATGTAGTGGGCTCTGGTCTTATGTATTGGGCGATGTGATTCGTTTTACCAATATCTCCCCACACAAGATTGTGGTTGCCGGCAGAACATCGGAGATGATTGACAAGTACGGGGAAGCCGTTTTTGGCGAGGATGCGCGTGAAGCGATCAGCAGGACCTGTGACGTTACAGGTAGCCTTGTTCGGGAATACCACGTTTCTGCCATCCCCCCAAATGGTGCACAGACTCCGACCCACGAATGGCTCCTTGAGTTTAGCCGAACCCCTCACGACTGTGAGGCATTTATCCGGTCACTGGATTTTGCCCTTTGTGATATTAACCGGCATTATCAAATTCGCCGTGAGGCAAAAGCTTTCCGGCCACCTGAGATTGTACTTGTCCCGGACGGGACCTTCAACGCATGGTTAAAAACCAGCAAGGGACAGATCCGTAGTCAGACGAAGGTCCCCAGAATGAGTGATCAGCGCAATATCGCAGATGGCATTCTAGCACATGCTGGACAGTATGCACGCCGAATTCGTGTGGATGAATTCATGTAGGACTTTGGAATTTGAGTTCTTCCTGAACCCTACTTGTGCAGTAATACTTCACCCTCCATCCTATCCCTGAACTGCAGTGCTGGGGATCGCCCAGTAATCCAGGTGAGACAGGGTTTCTTCTACCAAAGACGCCGGGCCCCCGAGCATTGGCAACGGGGCCGAACGCCCGTCCAGAAGAGCAGAGAGGTCACAGTCTGTTCCATCGAGATAGCATAGAACCCCGCCATTGGTAGATAGCATTGCATAGCCCGGAGCCAAATCCCAGACTTTGTCGTGGCCGATCAGGACTACATGAGCACCCCCAGTTGCTACCAGGCTCAAATGCGCCGATGCCGTTCCCAAAGACAGAACACGACCCGGAAACGACTCCCGAAGTGTATAGCGCTGATGAGGGCGTGCATGGGTCAATAAAATGGTATTTGTGTGCAAGGAACGATCCGTGGTCAATAACCTGGGTTGAGAATTTCGCCATACATGTATTCCAGTTGAATAAAATAGATCCCTAGTTGCAGGAAGATAGATGAACCCCGCAACCGGTACGTTTTCTTCGATCAATCCAACGGCGATCCCCCAACTTGCCATCCCCGCCATGAACGAAACGGTGCCGTCAATCGGATCAATCGTCCAATAGCGTGAGCCCTGCCGCGGACTTCGTAACATCTCATCTTCTTCTGCGATGATTCCATCCTGGGGAAATTTGCGCATAATCGCAGTGACCAGATATTCCTGGACAGCTTTATCTGCGGCAGTAACCGGTGAACCATCCCGCTTGATCTCATGAGTCGTGCAAAGAAAATGGCTCATTGCACGACGCCCAGCTTCCTCTAACAGCGTACGGAAAAAAATTTCCAGCGACTCCATAAATTTTGGTTCTTCACAAATGTGGTGGACTTTTTCGTTGCGTCTCCCGCTCTCCCCTGTTTTTCAGGGGATCTGAGAAAGAGTTGTTTTCGGGGCGTTTTTACAGGTCGTTTTCCGGTCGTTTCGCCTTTCTTCTCTGGGTATATCTGCCAAGCGGAAGTCCCATGATCTGGAAGATTTGACGCTGGAATGGCTTGAGGTCGCGGTCTTGTTCCAGCACAATACAATGGGTTTTATTCTGCGGCAGTACCGTAGTTACGCGCATGTGCTCATTCAGTTTGACCTTCAGGGTTGCCCAGCTCTTGTGGATTTGTTTCTCCGCCAATTTAGCTCGAATCAGATGAACGGTATGAAAGGCGAGAATGGACAGGAACAGATGCGCTTCAATGTGTTCATCCTTGCTGTGATAGATCGGTCGAAGCCCTAGGCTGGATTTCATCGTTCGGAAGGATCGTTCAATTTCTGCCAACTTCCAATAGGTCCGTGCAATATCTTCACAAGACCACTCGCGATGACTGGTTCGTAAGACGTATCCTCCAAAGGCTTCTGTGCATGCATCATACGCAGAGCGGCGCGTCAGGAGAATCGTTTTGGCAAGGTTGTCGGTTCCCTTGACAATCTTGATCTCATCGTGATGCCCCACTTGTTTGTATTTCTCAAGCAGACGTCCCACTTTTCGCTGAATCACCTCGTACTTCTTTGGGCGTCTCGGCAGAGCAAGTCCTTCGTTCAAGTGTGCTATCGCAGTTTCCAGTTTCGCCCGTTTCGTGGTCACGATCTGATCGCTGACGGCTTGTCTAGCCTCACTGTGGAGGTAGACACGCTGTTCACCACTTTCTTCCTCCAGCTTCCACGCGCGTACTTGCATTTCGCTCGTGGTTTGAAAAACCTGATCCGGTTCGCGGTTGGGAACCGGAGGCGTCCGGGTCCGCTGTACCCCAATCCAGTTCAATCCCTGCTGCTTCAAATAGGCCATATTCGCCTCGGTCATGATGCCTGCATCCATAATGACCGTGGATTTGGCGCCGTTCAACTGTTCCATTGTGGTGCGTAAGGTCTTGGGCTCACTGGCATTGCCAAGTAGAATTTCTGCGGTGCGTGGAAACCCGGAAGCGTCCAGTGTCATGGCCAAGGTAACCAGTGGACAATCTCTGCGCTTTTCTTTGCTGCGTCCATGACGCAAGAGCTCGCCTTTTTTGCGACCGGTGTAGTAGGTGTTGGTCAAATCAAAAAACGCAATGGGTTCCGTGAAATCCAACAACTCTCTGGTGTTCCCAAACAGTTCGTCCAGGGTCGGTTTCCGGTGCTTGTAGAGGCGGGCCGCCGTGTTGTAGAGCGTATTCAGACTGGGGCACCGACTACGGAGCAGATCCAGGATACTGGACTGCTCGCACATCCAGTCATGGGTTTGCCGTTCACTTCCCGGAGAGAGCATCCGTCCGACCACCAGGATCGTAGCCCAGTGGATCTGGTCCTGATTGAAGTTCAGGGTTCGCAGGATCTTGGCAAATCCCAGCGTCCGCAGCGCCTGGAGTGCCACGCGCTCCCCACCCACGGTGCGCGTGTCAGTATGATGGATCTCATGGGTCAGGATGGCATCTCGATCATCACGCGGGTCATGGACATCATAGCCCGTTTGTTTCAGCTTCTGAACGATGTCCTTCCCGGCCTGCACGAGCGCCTCATCCTCCAGGGGTAGGCGTGCGAATCCGCGCAGTTCATCCATGACCCGTTGCATAAGCAGCGGCCATTGTTGCTTGGGGATGTTGAAGTCTTTCCCGAGATTGAGCAGGGTCCGTTGGCGTAGGCTTCCCTAGACACGATAGGATTCGGCCAGCGAATAGGTGTATGCTTTTTTTTTAGATTTGAGGGGACGGGATTTGGCACGGATAAACATGGTAGGATTGTGAGATTGAGTGATTTGAATGCGGGTTACGCAAAAAGATTCACAAAAAAAATCCATTACATTGGGGGTGTTTGAAGAAAAAAGCGAAAAATGTGATGATTTTCGCCCAAAAGGGCCCAAAATCAGGCTAAAATGGTCAGGAAAAGCGGAAAATTCTCAAAAAATGAGACAGAATCCTATCGCATTCGTGAAGTTGCGCTTGGTTGTTTTCCGTTTGAGTTGTCGGATTCACATGGATGGAACATTGGTGAACTCACACCCAAGTTTAACATAAAATACTGATTCCAGCGTTGAGCGGGGGCTTTCGGCCCGATTCAGGCCGATTAGGGCACTACCGATTGGCATGGATTGGGTCTGTTCAGATCGTGGTGATTTCCGTTTCGAGTGGACGCGGATCGATCTTCAGCGCCTCGTAAATTTCGCGTTGATCTGCATCGGGATCCGAGGTGAGGCGCGTGTGCAGGGCTACGTGATCGTTTCGTGTTTGATGGATGGTAGCCCGTCGTTGGGACGAGAGCACATTGCGAATGGTGGTCCAACTCCAGGAGATTCCCTGTTGCCGCAGGTAGGTTCGCACCACTTGTACGACCTGATACGCAAGCACAGTGATGAACAGATGCCCTTGGGTGCGTTGATCGGTTTGGTGAAAGATAGGCCGCAATCCCAACTCACTCTTGAGCGAGCGGAACACGGCTTCCAGATCCGTCAGCATGATATAGGTCTGCCACAGCTGAGCGGTGGAAAGCTCCATGACGTTGGTCCTCAAGCGGTAGGTGCCGGGATCGGTCCACATCGAATTCGCTTTCGGCCGCGCACGCCACTTCACCTGCACCGCCTTCTCTTGCTTCTCATCGGCAATCACCTCAATGTCGTAGTGCTGTCCAATCCCACCACTGCTTTTCTTGAATCGTCCAATCCGCTCCCAAATCCGCGAAAGCTTCTTCGTCGTCTTCGGTCGGGATAACCCCTGGTCCAACTGCGTGAGCTGTGCTTCAAACTTCGCACGACGACGTGCCACCATGGCTTGCTCCTTCTTGATCCGTTGGCTCGAACGACAATAGACCCGGACCTCTTCCGAGTCCCGGACCTCATACAGTTCTACGCCGTTATCCAACTCGGTCACCTCTTGATCTGCTGGATCAAAGACCCGGGCCCGCTCCCGACTCATCACCAGATATCGGTACTTGGCCTGGCGAAGCCATTGCACGTTTTCCGCGGTTGCAATCCCCCGATCCATAATCACAATGGCCTCGTTCGGGGCATCCGCTTCCTGGAGCATCGTTTGGAGGGTCTCCGGCTCTGCCGTATTGCCGGCATAGATCTTTGAGCGCCGCACAAATCCACTCCCATCCAGAACCAGAGCCAAGGTGATCAGAGGACGATCATTCCGCTTCTCCTTGGACCGCCCACGCTTGGCCAACGATTGGGCAGATCCCGATCCCGCCAGATAGGTATTGGTCAGATCCAACAGCGTCACCGTACATCCCAATCCAAACAGGGACATGGCTTCGGTGAATACCTGCGATTCAATCGCATCGCGGTGCTTCACCAGTTGATCGGAGGCCCGGTAGAGATGCATCAAACTCATGCGCTGGAACGATCCTCCCAGGAATTCCCCAAGACCGCTCTCGTTACAGAGCCACGCATAGGTTGCGCGCTCGGAAGCAGGCTTGGCCAAGCGTCCGACAATCGCCCCCAATGCCGCATGCTGGGTCTTGGGCGTCATCCCAAGGCCCCGCAACAGCTTCGGGATTCCCAGCTGGTTCAGGGCCCACAAGGACACATGTTCCACCCCCACACTCCGCACCATGCTCATACGGGTAGAGGCGACATCCACCGTGTGCCATCTCGGATCCAGTGGCTCGCCCTGGGCCAGCTTTGCCTGTCGCAGCCGCTCGGCCTGCTTGGCGAACAACTGCCCAACGATGGCCTCGGCCTGATCCTCCAACGGTTTGGGCAAGGGCGGCAGGAGCGAGACCTGCCCCTGGAGAAGTTCGTCAATCCGGCGGCAGAGCAGAGGCCAGTCGGATTCCTTGACCGGAAATTGACTTCCCAGATGCAGGAGCGTCTCCTGCTTCACCTTGGCGCCGTAGCGGACATTGTGAACGAGCCGGAACGCATGATAGGTGGTTCCGTCCTTCATGGTCCGGGTCATGGTTTTTCGGATAAACATGAGGGAGGAAACGAGGGAGGCAGCTGAAGGTTCCCAGAACAAATATATTATGGCACTACAATCGTCCGAATCCACGAACGACGCAAAAGGAAATGGGCCAATGCAGGCTGGAATCAAAGGTTCGGGGCCAAGGTCAGGCGAAAAAAAACTAAAAAAGGCCCCAAAATGGGGCCTCGTGTTAAACTTGGGCACAGGATACGGAAGAAATATGACGAAAACTGAACACTAAAAAAACGGCTAAAAAAAAATCGCCCACAGCCTAAGGAAATAAGGTTTCTAACCAACAAACAGGGCCGAAACCGTCGAAGTCATGACCGCTTTTTCGTAACGCGCGCTCCAGTTATTCCTTGGGGATGCTGCTCAGTCGCATATACTGGCGTCCTGCTTTTCGGGCTTTTTTCTTGGGCGGGAGCATGGGATCAGCGTCTTCCCACATTACTCACTTGAGGCGAGGATTGCTCCCGAGGGGCTGGAATATATGGAGTTTACGGGGAAATGCCATGTCCTGGAACCGCTTTCGTTGCGGGGCTAAATCTTGTACAGATTTCACTCATTCCGTTCTGCGACAAGCCGTAGGCTTTGGCCACAGCGGTCTGGGTTTCCCCCTGTCCTCACACGTGCCACGATTTCTCGATTTCGTGTCTGGATTTTCTGTTTCCGAAGATCTTTGAGGCTCACTCCCGCTTTTCTGCAGATATATGTTACGTGCGAGTACGCCATGCCCAGATCCTCAGCCACATCACAGGGGGATTCCCTGCTGCGAGTGCGCTCGACGATTTCGCGGTCTCTGTTCGTCGTTGGTCCAGAGGACGGCGTGTTGTGTTCAGGGTCGTTCCACCATCCACCTACCCATCAGCCGGGTTCGCTCATGGTCATTCGTTTTTTTTGCTGGACGGAGCATGCCACTATGCCTGAATCAATACCGCAGCGATCCCTGCACATTCACGCCGATGTCTCCCAGTGTTGCTGTGCTCCCGTATGCGAGACCAAAGACGGAGAACGTCAATCGTTCCCACGGGCGAAGCTCTCCGCCCAGCCGGATCATCATCCCCCGTGGCAATCGTGTCATGCCTATGACGGACCGGGCCGTACCATCCTCCCATGGAATCCCATATCCCAATTCCAGCTCGGTCCGATTCGCATTTTCTCCGAGCGGAACGGCATCTAGAATCGTCTGCTGCCGATACAGGGACATACCCTGACCTCGTCCCCACGATGGACGCAGACGCATCATCCACCCCTCTGACCGGGTGCCCACCTGGAACGATCCCGAGAATCCCCATTCGGTAAACCCGTCTACCGTGTGCATTACCAGCCCCTGCGTATGCATCTCTGCTCGCAAACGCCATGCCGGATAGGCCAATCGCACGCCTGCGCTCAGTTCCAGCCCTGTCCCCGTCTCTGCGCTGCCACCATCCTGCCGCACATTCGCTTCTACATAGGGACGAATCCCATCGGTGATCTGGGTCGTTATTTCCAGGCCTGCCCTGATTCGGTATACCTCCGCGGTGATGTCATGGTCATCAATCTCTGCATCGGTCATCAGGATGTCTCCATGGTAGCTGAGGCCAATGGCCCCTTTGGAAATTAGCGCTCTCCGAACTCCCATCGCACCAAACCTCGACACCAGATCCCCTTTCAGCTCCAGCACCTCCGCCTGGCCGCGTCCTGCGCCGACGCTCAGCCACAGGTCCCATCCTGGACGGGTATACGACACATATGGATAGATTCCCGTTAACCCTACGGTGATCTCTCCAGACTGCTCTACCACTTCAAATGATCCATCTCCCTGGCTGCGGGCTAACAGCATCCCGGCCACCCAGTTACTGCCTCCTATCTTACCCCAGCCATAGTCCATACCCAGCATCCCTGTAGTCACCTCTCCGTCGAGCGTTAAGGCTCCCTCCCCCCGACCATGGAACTGCCGGAATGCACCCTGTCCCCACATGCGGAAGGATCCACCGGATCCCAGAGTACTCTGGGACACGCGGCACCCCGCCAGTAACTCGCCCAGAGATGGATCCCCGTTTGAATGCCAGAGCTGCGCCATCTCGGCACGCTCTGCCGCCCCACAGGATGCCCCGTCTATCCCGGAGCGGAGACGCTCATCCAACGCCTCCACAATCTGCGATGATGAGGTCCGCACAAACCGCGCGGCATAGGCTTCCATCACCCCCTCACTCACCGTCGTTGATTCATGAATCGTGGCCACCCCCACCGCCTTATCGATCTCGGCATGCTCCGAAGATTCCAAATGTATGGTGAAGGTCTCTTCCTGCCAGTCCAATCCGTCTTTCAGAAGCGGCACGGCAATCGTTGCTTCCGTGATCCCTGGTGCCAGGGTCACCACTCCGGAGGCCGCTTCATAGTCCTCCCCGGCTTTCGCCGTCCCATCCTGGGTCCGGTACGCGGCCGACACCATCTGAGACTGGGGGGCAGACAAGGTCACCCGAAACTGCACCGCTCCGTCTTCTTCCATCACCAGCGCATCCTCTACCCGGATCTTTGCACTGCCATCATTGTCCAGAATCGTGCCAGTCCCGGTTTCACGTGTAATAATTGCATTGCGTGCATTGGACAGCGTGACCTCAAACCGCTCATTCTCTTCCAGGAGATCATCATCGGTAATCGTGATCAGAATCACTCCATGGGTTGCACCCGGGTCAAAGATCACAATTCCGTGCGAGGCCGTATAGTCCAGCCCCGCCTCTGCCTCAACATCCGAAGTCTCGTACTCCACCGTCACCTCCTCCTCGGAAGGACGGTTTAATTCAATGTACAACTGCAGGCTGCCAGTAGCTTCCGATCCCCGCTCATCATAAAGAGAGAGTGCCAGAGGGGCTTCCCGTTCATCATAATCGGTAATGATCACCTCGGTGATATGTTCGGCATCGTACCCACCACCGGATGCCGTGAGCGTTAACGTCACGGTATCGTCCACATCATCTGCGTCATCGCTTGCCGTCAATGTTACTATCTGGGGATCCATCCAGGTTGCGGGGGTGAATATAAGCAAGTTTTGATCCAACATCAGGTCTGTACCAGCATGCCCCGTGAGGGTAACGGTGACCGAACTGGATGGCTGTGCAGATAAAGAGACCTCGAAAGAAAATGTCCCTCCCTCTTCCAGCGTCACATCCTCGTCTGCGATGATCTGCGCTTCATCATTGTCCGTAATTTTCACCAGAATCTGATCCGTTACCCCCGTGTAGTCGGCCCCGGTAGCGATCAAAATGAGGTGTTCTGTATCATCCAAAAAATCATGATCCTCGGCGGCAGCCAAGGTAATCGGCTGTGGATCGCCCCAGTTTATCTGCGTGAAGGACAGGCGTGTTGGATTTGCAGTAAGATCTCCTACGGAACCGGGCACCGTGACGGTCACCTGCCCGGACGGCTGCTGGGTAAGGGAAAGTTCAAATTCCTTGGAACTCCCCTCTTTAACCATCACCACCGGTGGAGCATGGATCCCCGCCGCATCATTGTCCGTAATTCTCACCAGAATCCGATCCTTTACATCCGTGTAGCCGGCCCCGGTAGCGATCAAGTTCACCTCAATGATCGGGTCATCCTCTAGATCATCATCCTCCCTTGCGCGCAGCGTCACCTGCTGCGGCTTATTCCAGTTGTCCGATGTGAAGGATAGCACCCTCGGCATGATCTCCAGATCCGTATTGGAAGGCCAGTCCAATGTCACGCGTACCGCACCCCGTGGCTCGGAGGCCAGGGAGACCTCAAAGGAATTCGTCCCTCCCTCCCTTACCGATATAGATGGAGGAACCTGGATTCCGGCTGGATCATTTTCGGCGATTGTTACAATAATCAACGAATCCGCCTCCGCCACCAGTCCAGGCGGAAGATCCCCGAATTTCACGGTGAAGTCCTCCGCATCTTCCGCAACATCATCGTCCATAATTGAGATTTTATAGGTCCCACTCAGCTCATTCGCCTTGACCTCAATCTGGACGGGAGATGGCGCCGTGTAATCCTCCACCCCTGCAGTACCACCATCGGGCAGTATCAGGGGAATCGTTACATCCACATCCCTACTGAGCACTTTGGACAACCGCGCCGTCACGGTGACTGCATCCCCTTCCTTCACGGGGTTGGGCGCTGCCTCGAGACGGACACTCACCGGAAATACATCCACGATCGTGATCGTCTTTGTCAATTCTTTTCCGACTACCAACAGGTCTTTGGGCAATATCCCCAATTCGACGATGAGTGTCTCATCCTCCATGTCCGCATCCTGCTTTGTTTGAATCTGGCCTGATCCCTCTTTCTCACCACGAAGAACCATCACACTGTCAAGCTTTTCATAATCTTCATTGTCCGCCGTCGTACCGGGCGAATCATATTTCAACGGAACGATCACATCCACCTCAAGTGCCGCAGTCAGTACAGCCGTGACCGTGACCGGTTGCCCTTCCTCCACCCGCGCAGGATCCACCAACAGCGATACCTCTACTGGAGGAGGATCATCGTGATCAACGATCGTGATCTCCACCGAAGATGGGTCTCCGAGCACGATCCCCGGATCCAACCGGCTTGCATCAATGGCCACCGTGAATGTTTCATTCCCTTCCGCAATATCATCACCATGAATACGAAGATCTTCAAATCCCGTCACTTTTCCGCCATCAATGGTGATGCCTGTAAGCGGAGTATAATCTCCTGGCTCGGTTGGCGGCGTGCCGGGCGTATCGATCAGATAAATCGTCACCGCGTTGGTCAAGGCCTCCGAGAACGCGGCCGTGATCCTTACGCTCTCTCCCTCGTCAACCAGATTGGAACTCGCTGATAAACGCACCGTCACTGCACCCGTCGTGGCACTGGCCACGTTCGAGGCCGGACTGGTTCCGACAGAGTTAATTGCGCTCACGCGGTAATGCCGCGTTGTGCCGGGAGCCAGACCGGTGTGCGCGTAGCTCGTGGCGGTGCTGCCCGTATTGGCTTCCAGGTCCGTCCAGCTTGTGCCTGCATTTGAGGACACCTCGATCTGGTAGCCCGTGATGGCCACGCCTCCGGTGTTCGAAGGCGCCGTCCAGGACAGGTCAATCTGGGTTTGCCCCGATGCCGCTGCCCCCAGACCCGTCGGAGCCAGAGGAGCCGTCGCTGCACCCGTCGTGGCACTGGCCACGTTCGAGGCCGGACTGGTTCCGACAGAGTTAATTGCGCTCACGCGGTAATGCCGCGTTGTGCCGGGAGCCAGACCGGTGTGCGCGTAGCTCGTGGCGGTGCTGCCCGTATTGGCTTCCAGGTCCGTCCAGCTTGTGCCTGCATTTGAGGACACCTCGATCTGGTAGCCCGTGATGGCCACGCCTCCGGTGTTCGAAGGCGCCGTCCAGGACAGGTCAATCTGGGTTTGCCCCGATGCCGCTGCCCCCAGACCCGTCGGAGCCAGAGGAGCCGTCGCTGCACCCGTCGTGGCACTGGCCACGTTCGAGGCCGGACTGGTTCCGACAGAGTTAATTGCGCTCACGCGGTAATGCCGCGTTGTGCCGGGAGCCAGACCGGTGTGCGCGTAGCTCGTGGCGGTGCTGCCCGTATTGGCTTCCAGGTCCGTCCAGCTTGTGCCTGCATTTGAGGACACCTCGATCTGGTAGCCCGTGATGGCCACGCCTCCGGTGGCTCCGACGGGTCTGGGGGCAGCGGCATCGGGGCAAACCCAGATTGACCTGTCCTGGACGGCGCCTTCGAACACCGGAGGCGTGGCCATCACGGGCTACCAGATCGAGGTGTCCTCAAATGCAGGCACAAGCTGGACGGACCTGGAAGCCAATACGGGCAGCACCGCCACGAGCTACGCGCACACCGGTCTGGCTCCCGGCACAACGCGGCATTACCGCGTGAGCGCAATTAACTCTGTCGGAACCAGTCCGGCCTCGAACGTGGCCAGTGCCACGACGGGTGCAGCGACGGCTCCTCTGGCTCCGACGGGTCTGGGGGCAGCGGCATCGGGGCAAACCCAGATTGACCTGTCCTGGACGGCGCCTTCGAACACCGGAGGCGTGGCCATCACGGGCTACCAGATCGAGGTGTCCTCAAATGCAGGCACAAGCTGGACGGACCTGGAAGCCAATACGGGCAGCACCGCCACGAGCTACGCGCACACCGGTCTGGCTCCCGGCACAACGCGGCATTACCGCGTGAGCGCAATTAACTCTGTCGGAACCAGTCCGGCCTCGAACGTGGCCAGTGCCACGACGGGTGCAGCGACGGCTCCTCTGGCTCCGACGGGTCTGGGGGCAGCGGCATCGGGGCAAACCCAGATTGACCTGTCCTGGACGGCGCCTTCGAACACCGGAGGCGTGGCCATCACGGGCTACCAGATCGAGGTGTCCTCAAATGCAGGCACAAGCTGGACGGACCTGGAAGCCAATACGGGCAGCACCGCCACGAGCTACGCGCACACCGGTCTGGCTCCCGGCACAACGCGGCATTACCGCGTGAGCGCAATTAACTCTGTCGGAACCAGTCCGGCCTCGAACGTGGCCAGTGCCACGACGGGTGCAGCGACGGCTCCTCTGGCTCCGACGGGTCTGGGGGCAGCGGCATCGGGGCAAACCCAGATTGACCTGTCCTGGACGGCGCCTTCGAACACCGGAGGCGTGGCCATCACGGGCTACAATCTGGGTTTGCCCCGATGCCGCTGCCCCCAGACCCGTCGGAGCCAGAGGAGCCGTCGCTGCACCCGTCGTGGCACTGGCCACGTTCGAGGCCGGACTGGTTCCGACAGAGTTAATTGCGCTCACGCGGTAATGCCGCGTTGTGCCGGGAGCCAGACCGGTGTGCGCGTAGCTCGTGGCGGTGCTGCCCGTATTGGCTTCCAGGTCCGTCCAGCTTGTGCCTGCATTTGAGGACACCTCGATCTGGTAGCCCGTGATGGCCACGCCTCCGGTGTTCGAAGGCGCCGTCCAGGACAGGTCAATCTGGGTTTGCCCCGATGCCGCTGCCCCCAGACCCGTCGGAGCCAGAGGAGCCGTCGCTGCACCCGTCGTGGCACTGGCCACGTTCGAGGCCGGACTGGTTCCGACAGAGTTAATTGCGCTCACGCGGTAATGCCGCGTTGTGCCGGGAGCCAGACCGGTGTGCGCGTAGCTCGTGGCGGTGCTGCCCGTATTGGCTTCCAGGTCCGTCCAGCTTGTGCCTGCATTTGAGGACACCTCGATCTGGTAGCCCGTGATGGCCACGCCTCCGGTGTTCGAAGGCGCCGTCCAGGACAGGTCAATCTGGGTTTGCCCCGATGCCGCTGCCCCCAGACCCGTCGGAGCCAGAGGAGCCGTCGCTGCACCCGTCGTGGCACTGGCCACGTTCGAGGCCGGACTGGTTCCGACAGAGTTAATTGCGCTCACGCGGTAATGCCGCGTTGTGCCGGGAGCCAGACCGGTGTGCGCGTAGCTCGTGGCGGTGCTGCCCGTATTGGCTTCCAGGTCCGTCCAGCTTGTGCCTGCATTTGAGGACACCTCGATCTGGTAGCCCGTGATGGCCACGCCTCCGGTGTTCGAAGGCGCCGTCCAGGACAGGTCAATCTGGGTTTGCCCCGATGCCGCTGCCCCCAGACCCGTCGGAGCCAGAGGAGCCGTCGCTGCACCCGTCGTGGCACTGGCCACGTTCGAGGCCGGACTGGTTCCGGCACAACGCGGCATTACCGCGTGAGCGCAATTAACTCTGTCGGAACCAGTCCGGCCTCGAACGTGGCCAGTGCCACGACGGGTGCAGCGACGGCTCCTCTGGCTCCGACGGGTCTGGGGGCAGCGGCATCGGGGCAAACCCAGATTGACCTGTCCTGGACGGCGCCTTCGAACACCGGAGGCGTGGCCATCACGGGCTACCAGATCGAGGTGTCCTCAAATGCAGGCACAAGCTGGACGGACCTGGAAGCCAATACGGGCAGCACCGCCACGAGCTACGCGCACACCGGTCTGGCTCCCGGCACAACGCGGCATTACCGCGTGAGCGCAATTAACTCTGTCGGAACCAGTCCGGCCTCGAACGTGGCCAGTGCCACGACGGGTGCAGCGACGGCTCCTCTGGCTCCGACGGGTCTGGGGGCAGCGGCATCGGGGCAAACCCAGATTGACCTGTCCTGGACGGCGCCTTCGAACACCGGAGGCGTGGCCATCACGGGCTACAATCTGGGTTTGCCCCGATGCCGCTGCCCCCAGACCCGTCGGAGCCAGAGGAGCCGTCGCTGCACCCGTCGTGGCACTGGCCACGTTCGAGGCCGGACTGGTTCCGACAGAGTTAATTGCGCTCACGCGGTAATGCCGCGTTGTGCCGGGAGCCAGACCGGTGTGCGCGTAGCTCGTGGCGGTGCTGCCCGTATTGGCTTCCAGGTCCGTCCAGCTTGTGCCTGCATTTGAGGACACCTCGATCTGGTAGCCCGTGATGGCCACGCCTCCGGTGTTCGAAGGCGCCGTCCAGGACAGGTCAATCTGGGTTTGCCCCGATGCCGCTGCCCCCAGACCCGTCGGAGCCAGAGGAGCCGTCGCTGCACCCGTCGTGGCACTGGCCACGTTCGAGGCCGGACTGGTTCCGACAGAGTTAATTGCGCTCACGCGGTAATGCCGCGTTGTGCCGGGAGCCAGACCGGTGTGCGCGTAGCTCGTGGCGGTGCTGCCCGTATTGGCTTCCAGGCTCCGACGGGTCTGGGGGCAGCGGCATCGGGGCAAACCCAGATTGACCTGTCCTGGACGGCGCCTTCGAACACCGGAGGCGTGGCCATCACGGGCTACCAGATCGAGGTGTCCTCAAATGCAGGCACAAGCTGGACGGACCTGGAAGCCAATACGGGCAGCACCGCCACGAGCTACGCGCACACCGGTCTGGCTCCCGGCACAACGCGGCATTACCGCGTGAGCGCAATTAACTCTGTCGGAACCAGTCCGGCCTCGAACGTGGCCAGTGCCACGACGGGTGCAGCGACGGCTCCTCTGGCTCCGACGGGTCTGGGGGCAGCGGCATCGGGGCAAACCCAGATTGACCTGTCCTGGACGGCGCCTTCGAACACCGGAGGCGTGGCCATCACGGGCTACCAGATCGAGGTGTCCTCAAATGCAGGCACAAGCTGGACGGACCTGGAAGCCAATACGGGCAGCACCGCCACGAGCTACGCGCACACCGGTCTGGCTCCCGGGAGCCAGACCGGTGTGCGCGTAGCTCGTGGCGGTGCTGCCCGTATTGGCTTCCAGGTCCGTCCAGCTTGTGCCTGCATTTGAGGACACCTCGATCTGGTAGCCCGTGATGGCCACGCCTCCGGTGTTCGAAGGCGCCGTCCAGGACAGGTCAATCTGGGTTTGCCCCGATGCCGCTGCCCCCAGACCCGTCGGAGCCAGAGGAGCCGTCGCTGCACCCGTCGTGGCACTGGCCACGTTCGAGGCCGGACTGGTTCCGACAGAGTTAATTGCGCTCACGCGGTAATGCCGCGTTGTGCCGGGAGCCAGACCGGTGTGCGCGTAGCTCGTGGCGGTGCTGCCCGTATTGGCTTCCAGGTCCGTCCAGCTTGTGCCTGCATTTGAGGACACCTCGATCTGGTAGCCCGTGATGGCCACGCCTCCGGTGTTCGAAGGCGCCGTCCAGGACAGGTCAATCTGGGTTTGCCCCGATGCCGCTGCCCCCAGACCCGTCGGAGCCAGAGGAGCCGTCGCTGCCAATGCTTCCGTCAGCCCCTCCCCCGGCAGCCGCCAGGTCAACGATTACCCATCCATCTTTCTGTTCTATGTTGTCCTCCGTGTGCGTCACTGTGACCGTCTGGGCCGTATTCCAATCCGTGGAACTGAAGGTCAGCGTTAGAGAGGCAGGCTTAATAGTCACCGGTACGTAGGAGTTGGTGCGCACACTCAGTGTCACCGTGACGTTACCGGAGGGCGCCTCGGATAGCTTGACCGTGAAACTCTCTGAGGTGCCCTCAGCAAAAGGATTTATTGTGGTCGCGCTCACTACCAGACCTATTTTGTCATTGTCCGTAAAGTAGAGGTCCACCTGTCCTTTGCTTCCGTCAGCCCCTCCCCCGGCAGCTGTTAACTCAACGATTACCCATCCATCCCCATCTACCGTGCTGTTATCGGTGTGCGTCACCGTGACCGTCTGGGCCGTATTCCAATCCGTGGAACTGAAGGTCAGCGTTAGAGAGGCAGGCTTAATAGTCACCGGTACGTGGGAGTCGGTGCGCTCACTCAGTGTCACCGTGACGTTACCGGAGGGCGCCTCGGATAGCTTGACCGTGAAACTCTCTGAGGTGCCCTCAGCAAAAGGATTTATTATCTTTGGATTCACCACCAGCCCTGCCCCCGTCGTGGCACTGGCCACGTTCGAGGCCGGACCGGTTCCGACAGAGTTGATTGCGCTCACGCGGTAGTGCCGCGTCGTGCCGGGAGCCAGACCGGTGTGCGCGTAGGTCGTGGCGGTGCTGGTGGTGTTGCCTATCAGGTCCGTCCAGCTTGTGCCTGCATTCGAGGACACCTCGATCCGGTAGCCCGTGATGGCCGCGCCTCCGGTGTTCGAAGGCGCCGTCCAGGACAGGTCGATCTGGGTTGCCCCGGATGCCGTCGCCCCCAGACCCGTGGGTGCCGACGGAGTGGGCACGGCATCATTGTCCGTAAAGTAGAGGTCCACCTGTCCAATGCTTCCGTCAGCCCCTCCCCCGGCAGCCGCCAGGTCAACGGTTACCCATCCATCTTTCTGTTCTATGTTGTCCTCCGTGTGCGTCACCGTGACCGTCTGGGCCGTATTCCAATCCGTGGAACTGAAGGTCAGCGTTAGAGAGGCAGGCTTAATAGTCACCGGTACGTGGGAGTTGGTGCGCACACTCAGTGTCACCGTGACGTTACCGGAGGGCGCCTCGGATAGCTTAACCGTGAAACTCTCTGAGGTGCCCTCAGCAAAAGGACTTATTATCTCTGGATTCACCACCAGCCCTGCCCCCGTCGTGGCACTGGCCACGTTCGAGGCCGGACTGATTCCTCCAGAGTTGATTGCGCTCACGCGGTAATGCCGCGTCGTGCTGGGAGCCAGACCGGTGTGCGCGTAGGTCGTGGCGGTGCTGCCCGTATTGGCTTCCAGGTCCGTCCAGCTTGTGCCTGCATTCGAGGACACCTCGATCCGGTAGCCCGTGATGGCCGCGCCTCCGATGTTTGAAGGCGCCGTCCAGGACAGGTCGATCTGGGTTTGCCCCGATGCCACTGCCCCCAGACCCGTGGGTGCCGACGGAGTGGCCACGGCATCATTGTCCGTAAACAAGAGGTTCACCTGTCCAATGCTTCCGTCAGCCCCTCCCCCGGCAGCCGCCAGGTCAACGGTTACCCATCCATCTTTCTGTTCTATGTTGTCCTCCGTGTGCGTCACCGTGACCGTCTGGGCCGTATTCCAATCCGTGGAACTGAAGGTCAGCGTTAGAGAGGCAGGCTTAATAGTCACCGGTACGTGGGAGTTGGTGCGCACACTCAGTGTCACCGTGACGTTACCGGAGGGCGCCTCGGATAGCTTGACCGTGAAACTCTCTGAGGTGCCCTCAGCAAAAGGACTTATTATCTCTGGATTCACCACCAGCCCTGCCCCCGTCGTGGCACTGGCCACGTTCGAGGCCGGACTGATTCCTCCAGAGTTGATTGCGCTCACGCGGTAATGCCGCGTCGTGCTGGGAGCCAGACCGGTGTGCGCGTAGGTCGTGGCGGTGCTGCCCGTATTGGCTTCCAGGTTCGTCCAGCTTGTGCCTGCATTCGAGGACACCTCGATCCGGTAGCCCGTGATGGCCGCGCCTCCGATGTTTGAAGGCGCCGTCCAGGACAGGTCGATCTGGGTTTGCCCCGATGCCACTGCCCCCAGACCCGTGGGTGCCGACGGAGTGGCCACGGCATCATTGTCCGTAAACAAGAGGTTCACCTGTCCAATGCTTCCGTCAGCCCCTCCCCCGGCAGCCGCCAGGTCAACGGTTACCCATCCATCTTTCTGTTCTATGTTGTCCTCCGTGTGCGTCACCGTGACCGTCTGGGCCGTATTCCAATCCGTGGAACTGAAGGTCAGCGTTAGAGAGGCAGGCTTAATAGTCACCGGTACGTGGGAGTTGGTGCGCACACTCAGTGTCACCGTGACGTTACCGGAGGGCGCCTCGGATAGCTTGACCGTGAAACTCTCTGAGGTGCCCTCAGCAAAAGGATTTATTGTCTCTGGATTCACCACCAGCCCTGGCTTCCTTCCGTCCTCAAATACGGATAGCTCTGGGGTATAGGATCCAGTTCCATTCAACTCAACTGTGGGCATTTCAGTTGGACCTACATCGTGGCTGCTCCCACCGTGTACCGTAAATAATAAGCAAAAAATCAGGAGCACTATCATGGTCAGCCTCCATTAAATTTGAAAACCCGTCCTTATCGTGCTTTGATCAGTTTGCCCTCTAGGATGGAGGTGACGGTGGGCGTGCGTGCGTGTATCCTGTACAGATAGACTCCAGACGCGAGGCGGTTCCCTTCAACCTGAAGTATCCCGGGCCCCCCTCCCCGCAAATCTGGGCCCACAGTAAGTACTTGACGACCGAGAAGATCGTGCACGTTCATGGTCACGACCGCTGGCTCCGGAAGGGTAAAGGAAATCGTCGTGCGGGCGCTGAACGGGTTGGGATGATTGCCATCCAGTCTCAACGTGTACTGCGGTGGAGTGTCGACGCTGGTCACGGTCTCCGTTGTGGCACTGGCTACGTTCGAGGCCGGACTGGTGCCGACAGTGTTGATTGCGCTCACGCGGTAATGCCGCGTCGTGCCGGGAGCCAGACCGCTGTGCGCGTAGGTCGTGGCGGCGCTGCCCGTGTTGGCTTCCAGGTCCGTCCAGCTTGTGCCTGCATTCGAGGACACCTCAATCCGGTAGCCCGTGATGGCCGCACCTCCGGTGTTTGAAGGCGCCGTCCAGGACAGGTCGATCTGTGTTTGCCCCGATGCCGCTGCCCCCAGATCCGTCGGGGCCAGAGGAGCCGTCGCTGCACCATCATTGTCCGTAAAGTAGAGATTCACCTGTCTAATGCTTCCGTCAGTCCCTCCCCCGGAAGCCGCCAAGTCAACGATTACCCATCCATTCCCATCTGCTGTACTGTTATCGGTGTGCGTCACCGTGACCGTCTGGGCCGTATTCCAATCCGTGGAGCTGAAGATCAGCGTTAGAGAGGCAGGCTTAATGGTCACCGGTACGTGGGAGTTGGTGCGCACACTCAGTGTCACCGTGACGTCACCGGAGGGCGCCTCGGATAGCTTGACCGTGAAACTCTCTGAGGTGCCTTCAGCAAAAGGATTTATTGTGGTCGCGCTCACTACCAGACCTATTTTATCATTGTCCGTAAAGTAGAGGTCTACCTGTCCTTTGCTTCCGTCAGCCCCTCCCCCCGCAGCTGTTAACTCAACGATTACCCATCCATCCCCATCTACCGTGCTGTTATCGGTGTGCGTCACCGTGAACATCTGGGGCGTATTCCAATCCGTGGAGCTGAAGGTCAGCGTTAGAGAGGCAGGCTTAATAGTCACCGGTACGTGGGAGTCGGTGCGCTCACTCAGTGTCACCGTGACGTTACCGGAGGGCGCCTCGGATAGCTTGACCGTGAAACTCTCTGAGGTGCCCTCAGCAAAAGGATTTACTATATCTGGATTCACCACCAGCCCTACCCCCTTTTTCGTCGTGGCACTGGCCATGTTCGAGGCCGGACCGGTACCGGCAGTGTTGATTGCGCTCACGCGGTAGTGCCGCGTCGTGCCGGGAGCCAGACCGGTGTGCGCGTAGGTCGTGGCCGTGGTGGTGGTGTTGCCTACCAGGTCCGTCCAGCTTGTGCCTGCATTTGAGGACACCTCGATCCGGTAGCCCGTGATGGCCGCGCCTCCGGTGTTCGAAGGCGCCGTCCAGGACAGGTCGATCTGGGTTGCCCCGGATGCCGTCGCGGTCAGTCCGCTCGGCGCCGACGGAGCCGTGACGGTCGTAGGTCCCTCGTTATTCATAAGGCGCAGCAACTCGACAGCCTCGCGTGCCCCCGTCTGCAGGTCTGAAAGAGTCTCGCCCGTCAGGATTGCAAATGCTACGGTGGTGTCCGCGCCTGCTGGAATGTCGTAGGGCCCTGCGGAAACCATTTGCGCCCAGTTGTTTTGGTTTCCTTCGTCAGGTGCGTTGACTCCCCCGCTCAGACCATCCCACAACTGGTGAGGAGAACTGAGTGCGTTGGCTTCGACCCAGTTGTAAGACCGGGAATGAACATTGGCCCCTGGGGTGATTACTTTCAATCCGGCCACGAGGTCTCTTCCGCCTCCATCGTTGAATTTCGTGTACGTGATTCCCTCCTGGGCATCAATCGCTACGGTGTTTAGCCACCATTCTCCGAGATCCCAGTCAAAGAACAGCCCCACATGAAGGTTGTCTATGGAGGCATCTGTGGGATTGTGTAGTGTGTACCGGACAATAGCCACGTTTTGGAATCGAGGGTTTGTGTCCGTGAATGTCTCCTGCAGGATGTCCACACCTAGGCGCACTGAGGCTTTGATTTCTTTCAGTCGGATACGGCTGAGTTGCTGTCCTAGCGCAGGGGTGTACATCTCCATGGGACCATTTGGCTCGAAGTTGCGGTTTTGCTCGAATCCGGCCTTTACTTCCAAAACCGATCCAGATACCCGTCCTGTGCCAGTTCCGATTGCCAGCCCCGCCTCCTCCACCGCCTCGAATCCGTTTGGCCCCGCTTTAAATCCCTGACCGGTTCTTCCAGGGTAATCTTCGGTGCTCATATATGCTATGTCGACGTACCCGAAATTGCCTTCCTGTGTGACGTCAAAGGACATGAAGTTGGTCCGATGGGTGACGAGTTCGGTGTCATTGGTGATCAGCCTCACGGCGTCTCCCCCGCTGACCACATCTCCTATTCCTGATGGGAGCAGGGGGCGGATGCGGGGTTCAATGAAGGTCCGGTGGCGATAGGGAGCGGTCGCACGGGGACGGAAGGAGAACTGCACTTCCACGCTCTCTCCGTTACCTAACGGACCGGTCGTGACAGAACTGCCTGACACCATGTCGAAGTACGGGCCGTTGGGAGTCCAGTCAATCATGTATCCGTTAACTGCCGCCAAGTAGTTTGTGATTGTGGCATTCACCGTCACCAACTCTCCCACAGCGATATATCCGTCCCCTGACGCATCGATGGCTGTCCAGTCAGTCAATCGAGCACTAACGGCGTCCCTTTCGGTGACCGCCTTGTAAGCGTCTATTGCGCCGCGTCCCAAGAGACCGGCATACGTGGGGGGGTTGCTGGCATCAATGTTGGTGGCGGTGGCGCGCAGCTGCTCCCGCACCTGCTCAGCACTAAAATCCGGGTACGCGGTTTTTACCAAGGCTGCAACCCCGGCAACCAGCGGGACAGCATACGAAGTTCCGTTGGCACTCCCGTATCTGTCGCCGGTGTCGGTGGCTGTAACCGACCTGCCTGCCATGCAGACATCTATGGTGTAGCCATAGTTGTAGTAATTCCGATCTGTGAAGTACTCCGTGCCACAAACGCTGAGCGTCTCTGGTAGCCCGGCGGAATACCAGAGAAAATAGTCCATGTGTATTCTCTCATTGCCGGCCGAAGCAATGACCAGCATCCCCATCTCTGTAACGGCTTTTGTGATGTCCGCTTCCGTCTGTGAAAAGATGTGGCTGGAATAACTGGCGGTAGCGATGTCGGCCCCATTCGCCGCTGCGTACAGGAGCCCCTCCAGATGGGAACAGAAGTTATCTGAATCTGGACACGCCGTGTTGATCGGCATGAACTTGGCATTCCAGCTGGTGCCGGCAAGTCCTTTTCCGTTGTTTGCTACGGCGGCTGCGACCCCCGCAACGGACGTCCCATGCCGGCCCGTAAATCCTGAGCCTGTAGGATCGCCCGTGCCATCCCGAAAATTCCAGCCGTGCACATCGTCTACGTACCCGTTCCGATCATCGTCCACGCCGTTGCCGGCAATTTCACCGGGGTTGGTCCACACATTGGCTCTTAGGTCTTCATGACGCCAGTCTGTCCCTCCGTCAACGATCGCGATCACCACATCTCCATCTTCCCCTTTGACGTGATCCCATGCCTCGGTTATTCGAAGTCTCCGCATGTACCATATATCTTGAAAGAGCGGATCGTTGGGGGTTGCCAGCATCCCCCGTGTCTCCGTGGCTTCGGTGAGCCGACTGCTTGGGGAATCCCCTCTGAGAAGTCCCGTTGGTGATGCCGGGAAAATAGGTTCCGCGTAAATGACGCCGGGCTGACTGGCCATGATTTCTGCTGCCTCCTGCGGGGAGATGTCGGCACCGTACTGCACACGATGTATTCGGTGCAGGTCCAGCACGCTGGAGGGCAATTGGCGTTTGGCCATGAACATCTCAATTGACGGGAAGGCCGGTTGCGTGCGCTGAACGTCTAGCAAGCCTGATAGGTCGGGTGACGCGCCCTGCTCATACTTGACGTACAAAACTCCGGGGATCGGGTCTTCAAATAGGTGCCGCTGCTCGGACTGTGCAATGGCCGACATAGAACTCCCAAAGGCAAGGGCAATAGCCCACAGCAAGAGTAACAACCGGGCGTTTTTCATCATGGCAAGATATAGGGTGGGACATGTCGCAATGATACGATACAGAAAACTGAAAAACTTGCAAAATCCCCTATTTCGAGAGTTTTGCAAGATATCATAGCATTGAAGGTTCCATCGCCGGGCCTTATCCTACAGGTATTTAACCAGACTCTGAATTGCTATGCTACTTCAACAACCCACCCCTGCAGGTCCGCGTTACTTTGTTGGACTGGATGTTCATCGAGACACGATCGCATCGTGCGTTTATGATGCAACGCTGCGTCGCGTGTGCGAAGAGAGGGAGTTTTCCACAAAAACCCCGAAGCATCTCTCACGTATGGTGAACTCATTGCGCTCAAGCTACGGCGAGTTTCGTTGTTGTTACGAAGCGTCTTTTAGCGGAACTGCGGTGTACGATGCGCTGACTGCACTGGGCGTTGATTGTGCGATCATTGCTCCGGGTTCGATTCCCCGGCGCCATGGAGATCGCATTAAAACGGATCGGCGTGATGCCAGGAAGCTGGCCGAGTACTTTGCGGCGGGGCTTTTGACCGAGTGTTTTGCTCCAGATCAGGAGTTGATCTCTGCGCGCTCTCTGGTACGCAGTCGCGCGGCCCAGATGAAAAACCTCCACCGATCCAAAATGCATGTCATTCACTTTTTGCATGCTCGCGGACACACCTATCGCGATGGCAAACATTACTGGACGAAAAAGTTTATGGTCTGGATCAACAACATTCAGCTGGATCAGCCTAGCGATGAGTATGTGTTGCGGGGAGACTTGGCCGACATTGTCTACATTGGGGCACGGATTCATGACTTGGAACACTAGGCGGTGTCCGAGTTCCCCCGGTTCCAAGAGTCGGTTCAGACCCTGGAGGCATTTCGAGGCATTGGACGGATGACGGCCATGCAACTGATCTGCGAGATCGGTGACTTTCGGCGATTTGAACGCCCCACCGCCCTGATGGCCTATCTGGGACTGGTTCCCTCGCAGCATTCCTCTGGAAAGACCATTCGGACCGGCTCCATCACGAAGACCGGAAATACGCAGGTACGGAAGGCTTTGGTCGGGGCAGCCTGGAAATACACCTACGCTCCCCGGATTAGCACGGCCCTTGCAGAACGACAAAAGCACTGCAGTGCACAAACCGTGGCCATTCGTCAACGGGCGCAGAAACGTTTGTACAAACGCTACAAAGCCCTGTCCAAACGAAAACCGCCAAAGGTGGTCGTGATCGCCTTGGCACGCGAACTGGTCGGGTTTCTGTGGGAGACGATGCAACCACGATCCGTTCAAACTGCATGAACCAGATCAACGACAATATACCCACGGGGAAGGGAGTCCGAGCGGAGATGGAGAGCCCATAATTTTCGGTAGCGGTTTCCGCGAGCCCGAGTTTGCAAGATCATGGCAGCTCCGACGAATTCAATATCACAAGCATTATGGCAGATTGCCTAGCATGCGTATACCAGATTGATCCGCCGTCGTATTTGCTCAGGAGTCCCTTCCCCGTGGGTATCTGTTCGGAAACATACAAAATGTAACCCAAAAAAATATCGCCCCGAAGGGGAACCTTCAATTCTATACCAGAGGCTCTTCTCTCTGGATTCACCACCAGCCCTGGCTTCCTTTCGTCCTCAAATACGGATGGCTCTGGGGTATAGGATCCAGTTACATTCAACTCAACTGTAGGCGTTTCAGTTGGACCTACATCGTGGCTGCTCCCACCGTGTACCGTAGATAATAAGCAAAAAATCAAGAGCACTATCATGGTCAGCCCCATTAAATTTGAAAATCCATCCTTATCGTGCTTTGATCAGTTTGCCCTCTAGGATGGAGGTGACGGTGGGCGTGCGTGCGTGTATCCTGTACAGATAGACTCCGGGCGCGAGGCGGTTCCCTTCAACCTGAAGTATCCCGGGCCCCCCTCCCCGCAAATCTGGGCCCACAGTAAGTACTTGACGACCGAGAAGATCGTGCACATCCATGGTCACGACCGCTGGCTCCGGAAGGGTAAAGGAAATCGTCGTGCGGGCGCTGAACGGGTTGGGATGGTTGCCATCCAGTCTCAACGTGTACTGCGGTGGGGTGTCGACGCTGGTCACGGTCTCCGTTGTGGCACTGGCTACGTTCGAGGCCGGACTGGTGCCGGCAGTGTTGATTGCGCTCACGCGGTAATGCCGCGTCGTGCCGGGAGCCAGACCGGTGTGCGCGTAGGTCGTGGCGGCACTGCCCGTGTTGGCTTCCAGGTCCGTCCAGCTTGTGCCTGCATTCGAGGACACCTCAATCCGGTAGCCCGTGATGGCCGCGCCTCCGGTGTTTGAAGGCGCCGTCCAGGACAGGTCAATCTGGGTTTGCCCCGATGCCGCTGCCCCCAGACCCGTCGGGGCCAGAGGAGCCGTTACCGCCCCATCATTGTCCGTAAAGTAGAGGTTCACCTGTCCAATGCTTCCATCAACCCCTCCCCCGGCAGCCGCCAAGTCAACGACTACCCATCCATTCCCATCTGCTGTGCTGTTATCGGTGTGCGTCACCGTGACCGTCTGTGCCGTATTCCAATCCGTGGAACTGAAGGTCAGCGTTAGAGAGGCAGGCTTAATGGTCACCGGTACGTGGGAGTTGGTGCGCACACTCAGTGTCACCGTGACGCCACCGGAGGGCGCCTCGGATAGCTTAACCGTGAAACTCTCTGAGGTGCCCTCAGCAAAAGGACTTATTATCTCTTGATTCACCACCAGCCCTGCCCCCGTCGTGGCACTGGCTACGTTCGAGGCCGGACTGGTTCCGGCAGAGTTGATTGCACTCACGCGGTAATGCCGCGTGGTACCTGCGCTCAGACCGGTGTGCGCGTAGGTCGTGGCGGCGCTGCCCGTGGCGGCTTCCAGGCCCGTCCACGACATGCCGGCATCCCAGGACACCTCGATCCGGTATCCCGTGATGGCCGCGCCTCCGTTGCTCAAAGGCGCGCTCCAGGACAGGTCGATCTGGGTCCTCCCAGACGCCGTCGCGGCCAGATCCCTAGGTGCGAGAGGAGCCGTCACCACGCCATCATTGTCCGTAAAGAAGAGGTCCACCTGTCCAATGCTTCCGTCAGCCCCTCCCCCGGCAGCCTCCAAGTCAACGACTACCCATCCATTCCCCTGTTTTATGTTGTCCTCTGTGTGCGTCACCGTGACCGTCTGGGGCATCTGCCAATTCGTGGGGGTGAAGGTCAGCGTTAGAGAGGCAGGCTTAATGGTCACCGGTACGTGGGGGGCGGGGCGCACACTCAGTGTCACCGTGACGTCACCGGAGGGCGCTGCGTTCAGCACTACCGTGAAGCTCTCTGAGGTGCCCTCAGCGAGACCTATTGTCCCTGCTGGATTCACCACCGGCCCTACCCCTTTTTTCGTCGTGGCACTGGCCACGTTCGAGGCCGGACTGATTCCTCCAGAGTTGATTGCGCTCACGCGGTAATGCCGCGTGGTACCTGCGCTCAGACCGGTATGCGCGTAGCTCGTGGCGGCGCTGCCCGTGTTGCCTACCAGATCCGTCCAGCTTGTGCCCGCATTCAAGGATACCTCAATCCGGTAGCCCGTGATGGCCGCGCCTCCGGTGTTCGAAGGTGCCGTCCAGTACAGGTCGATCTGGGTTTGCCCCGACGCCACTGCACTCAGACCCGTGGGTGCCGACGGAGTGGCCGCGCCATCATTGTCCGTAAAGAAGAGGTCCACCTGTCCAATGCTTCCGTCAGCCCCTCCCCCGGCAGCTGTTAACTCAACGATTACCCATCCATCCCCATCTACCGTGCTGTTATCGGTGTGCGTCACCGTGACCGTCTGGGCCGTATTCCAATCCGTGGAGCTGAAGGTCAGCGTTAGAGAGGCAGGCTTAATGGTCACCGGTACGTGGGAGTTGGTGAGCACACTCAGTGTCACCGTGACGTCACCGGAGGGCGCCTCGGATAGCTTAACCGTGAAACTCTCTGAGGTGCCCTCAGCAAAAGGATCTATTCTCTCTGGATTCGCCACCAGCCCTACCCCCTTTTTCGTCGTGGCACTGGCCACGTTCGAGGCCGGACCAGTCCCTGCAGAGTTGATCGCACTCACGCGGTAGTACCGCGTCGTGCCTGGTGCCAGACCGGTATGCACGTAGGTCGTGGCGGCGTTGCCGGTGTTGCCTACCAGGTCCGTCCAGCTTGTGCCTGCATTCAAGGACACCTCAATCCGGTAGCCCGTGATGGCCGCGCCTCCGGTGTTTGAAGGTGCCATCCAGAACAGGTCGGTCCGGGTCCTCCCGGATGCCGTCGCGGTCAGTCCGCTCGGCGCCGACGGAGCCGTGACGGTCGTAGGTCCCTCGTTATTCATAAGGCGCAACAACTCGACAGCCTCGCGTGCCCCCGTCTGCAGGTCTGAAAGAGTCTCGCCCGTCAGGATTGCAAATGCCACGGTGGTGTCCGCACCTGCTGGAATGTCGTAGGGCCCCGCGGAAACGATTTGCGCCCATCGGTCTTGGGTTTCTTCGTCGGGTGCGTTGACTCCCCCGCTCAAACCATCCCACAACTGGTGAGGAAAACTGAGGGCGTTGACTTCGACCCAGTTGTAAGACCGGGAATGAACATTGGCGCCTGGGGTGATTACTTTCAATCCGGCCACGAGATCTTTTCCGTCTCCATCGTTGGATTTCGTGTACGTGATCCCCTCCTGGGCATCAATCGCTACGGTGTTTAGCCACCATTCTCCGAGATCCCAGTTAAAGAACAACCCCACATGAAGGTTGTTTATGGAGGCATCTGTGGGATTGTGTAGTGTGTACCGGACAATAGCCACGTTTTGGAATCGAGGGTTTGTGTCCGTGAATGTCTCCTGCAGGATGTCAAGACCCAGTTTCGCTGAGGTTGCGTTCTCTTTCAGCCGGACACGGCTGAGTTGCTGTCCTGACGCAGGGGTGTGCATCTCCATGGGACCATTTGGCTCAAAGTTGCGGTTTTGCTCAAATCCGACCTTTACTTCCGAAACCGATCCAGATACCCGTCCTATGCCAGCTCCGATTGCCAGCCCCGCCTCCTCCACCGCCCGGAATCCGTTTGGACCCGCTTTAAATCCCTGACCGGTTCTTCCAGGATAATCTGTGGTGCTTACCCATGTTACGTCGACGTACCCGAAATTGCCTTCCTGTGTGACGTCAAAGGACATGAAGCTGGTCCGATGGGTGACGAGTTCGGTGTCATTGGTGATCAGCCTCACGGCGTCTCCTCCGCTGATCACGTCTCCTATTCCTGATGGGAGCAGGGGGCGGATGCGGGGTTCAATGAAGGTCCGGTGGCGATAGGGAACGGTCGCACGGGGACGGAAGGAGAACTGCACCTCCACGCTCTCTCCGTTACCTAACGGACCGGTCGTGACAGAACTGCCTGACACCATGTCGAAGTACGGGCCGTTGGGAGTCCAGTCAATCATGTATCCGTTAACTGCCGCCAAGTAGTTTGTGATTGTGGCATTCACCGTCACCAACTCTCCCACAGCGATATATCCGTCCCCTGACGCATCGATGGCTGTCCAGTCAGTCAATCGAGCACTAACGGCGTCCCTTTCGGTGACCGCCTTGTAAGCGTCTATTGCGCCGCGTCCCAAGAGACCGGCATACGTGGGGGGGTTGCTGGCATCAATGTTGGTGGCGGTGGCGCGCAGCTGCTCCCGCACCTGCTCAGCACTAAAATCCGGGTACGCGGTTTTTACCAAGGCTGCAACCCCGGCAACCAGCGGGACAGCATACGAAGTTCCGTTGACACTCCCGTATCTGTCGCCGGTGTCGGTGGCTGTAACCGACCTGCCTGCCATGCAGACATCTATGGTGTAGCCATAGTTGTAGTAATTCCGATCTGTGAAGTACTCCGTGCCACAAACGCTGAGCGTCTCTGGTAGCCCGGCGGGATACCAGAGAAAATAGTCCATGTGTATTCTCTCATTGCTGGCCCCAGCGATGACCAGCATCCCCATCTCTGTGACGGCCTTTATGATGTCCGCTTGCGTCTGTGAAGAGATGAAGCCGGCAAAACTGGCGGTAGCGATGTCGGCCCCATTCGCTGCTGCGTACAGGAGCCCCTCCAGATAGGAACAGAAGTTATCTGAATCTGGACACGCCGTGTTGATCGGCATGAACTTGGCATTCCAGCTAGTGCCGGCAAGTCCTTTCCCGTTGTTTGCTACGGCGGCTGCGATCCCCGCAACGGACGTCCCATGCCGGCCCGCAAATCCTGAGCCTGTAGGATCGCCCGTGCCATCCCGAAAATTCCAGCCGTGCACATCGTCTACGTACCCGTTCCGATCATCGTCCACGCCGTTGCCGGCAATTTCACCGGGGTTGGTCCACACATTGGCTCTTAGGTCTTCATGACGCCAGTCTGTCCCTCCGTCAACGATCGCGATCACCACATCTCCATCTTCCCCTTTGACGTGATCCCATGCCTCGGTTATTCGAAGTCTCCGCATGTACCATATATCTTGAAAGAGCGGATCGTTGGGGGTTGCCAGCATCCCCCGTGTCTCCGTGGCTTCGGTGAGCCGACTGCTTGGGGAATCCCCTCTGAGAAGTCCCGTTGGTGATGCCGGGAAAATAGGTTCCGCGTAAATGACGCCGGGCTGACTGGCCATGATTTCTGCTGCCTCCTGCGGGGAGATGTCGGCACCGTACTGCACACGATGTATTCGGTGCAGGTCCAGCACGCTGGAGGGCAATTGGCGTTTGGCCATGAACATCTCAATTGACGGGAAGGCCGGTTGCGTGCGCTGAACGTCTAGCAAGCCTGATAGGTCGGGTGACGCGCCCTGCTCATACTTGACGTACAAAACTCCGGGGATCGGGTCTTCAAATAGGTGCCGCTGCTCGGACTGTGCAATGGCCGACATAGAACTCCCAAAGGCAAGGGCAATAGCCCACAGCAAGAGTAACAACCGGGCGTTTTTCATCATGGCAAGATATAGGGTGGGACATGTCGCAATGATACGATACAGAAAACTAAAAATCCTGTCTTGGCCTAAGGGTTAACGAAAAAATAATTTGTCCTTAATTACTTTCATTGATGTTTTCTAAATCGCTTGATGTATTGCGAGACAGGCAGGTTATATCGGAATCATTTTCATAGTTTTTTCCATTTGACTGCCAAACCCGTGCTTTTCATGCACGGTCTGAACTTGATTCTAATTATTATATTGTCTAAATAGTTCTTCACCCATTATTGTGATTGGTTTCATAAATTCAGGGGATTTTTGATACACGGTGCCCTGATTTGCTGTAATTTTTCATGTATTCATGGTCGTCATTCTATGGACCTTCACAAAATTAAATTGGAAGCGAATGCAAAAGAATCAAGCAAGCGTGCACAAGAGTTTGGGGCTTGCCTCGCCGTGGGAGATTTTAGAAGATACGTATGATGATGCGAATCAATTGAGGCGCGTAACGATCACCTGCACAGATACGTCGGCATTGGAGTGTCCGATGTGTACGAAGCGTTGTCCCTTTTATGATTTGCGCACTCCTCGTACCTGGCGCCACCTGGACACCTGCACGTATCGTACGGAGTTGACCGTCCAGGTTCCGCGCGTACACTGTCCTGAGCATGGGGTTCAGACGATTCTGGTTCCCTGGGCCCTACCGAGTTCCCGGTTTACGCGTGACTTTGAAGACGATGTACTTGGATGGCTTCAGGAAGCGAGTATCCTGACGGTGTCTCGGCAGCTTGGCGTTGGCTGGAAAGCGATTTCCCGGATCATGGGCCGTGCGGTAGAGCGTGGACTTGAGCGCAGAGAATCCCAGATGGTTGCGCATATCTGTGTAGATGAGACCTCATTCCGCAGGAGGCACAAATACATTACGGTGGTGTCCGATGCAACATCGGGGAAGGTCCTGTATGTGGAGATCGGGCGTACAAAAAAGGTACTGAAGCGCTGGTATATGGGATTGAGTTCCGAACAGCTGGCGGGGATCCAGAGCATGAGCATGGACATGCGGCCTGCCTACATTTATGCCACCTTGGACTGTGTACCCGATGCAGAGAATAAGATCGCGTTCGACCGGTTTCATGTCGCAAAATATCTGGGGGAGGCGGTGGACAAAGTGCGGCGACAGGAACACAAAATTCTCCGTGCGCAAGGAGATACCACCCTGACGGGAAGTAAGTACGACTGGCTCACGAACCCGAAAAATATGTCCACCACGCAGGCGAAGCGGTTTCAATCATTCAAGAAGAGTTCATTGAAAACCGCCCGCGCGTGGGCGATCAAAGAGATGGCTCGAAACTTATGGCATTATGTGAGTCCGACCTGGGCACGAAAAGGATGGGAAAAATGGCTGTCCTGGGCCATGCGCTCTCGTCTCGAGCCGGTCAAAGAAGCCGCCAAAACCATTAAAACACATCTCTGGGGAATCATCAACGCAATGGTCCTCAAGGTCAGCAATGGCCCGGCAGAAAGCATCAACAGCCGAATCAAAACCGCCAAAACACGCGCGCGTGGATTCCGAAATAATGAGCGGTTTGTCAACGTAATTTACTTCCATCTCGGAGGACTTGACCTCTCCACATGAATCCCGAAAATTCTATGTTTTCACAAAATTAGACGAAGAGCCGAAATTTTTAACGATTGGATTGAGCGTCAACATGTACCAAGACAGGTTGTTTGATACGCGTGACAGTACATGTTACCATATTTCTACATCTGAAACAAATCTGCCATGTGCTTACGAATTCACCTATGCAGTGGCCCCCGCAATGTATCTACGGCACTCATGTATTCATTCGCCCAGCGCCCAGATACACATGTGGTTGACGAGCCGCTTTATGCCCACTACCTTCAAAGTACGGGTGCATTACATCCCGGTCGAGATGAGATCCTGGCCACAATGGAGCATTCCGGGGAAAAGGTTGTCCAGCAAACTCTCCTGGGACCATGCGATCATCCTGTACTTTTCGTCAAAAATATGGGGCATCATCTGATTGATCTAAACTGGGCATTCCTGGATCAGATGACCACGGTGATCCTGATTCGTGACCCCGAACAGATGCTCCCCTCACTTATCAATCAAGTTCCGCGGCCCAAACTTGCGGATACAGCATTAGCCATGCAGCGAAAAGTTTTCGACTATCTAACGCGCCTTGGACAATCTCCTTGTGTTCTTGATGCACGTGAAGTCTTAACCGATCCTGAAAAAATCCTTCGCAATCTGTGTGCAGAACTTGGAATCAGTTTTGATCCAGTCATGCTCCACTGGGAAGCAAAACCGATCCCGGAGGATGGTATCTGGGCCCCGCACTGGTATCATGTGCTCCATAAGTCTGCAGGCTTTGCACCCTATACACATAAGTCAGCTCCCTTCCCCAATTTTCTGCGTCCATTACTCGATGAGTGTATTCCCTATTATAATTATTTATATCACCACGCCCTAAAAGCTTAAGCCAGTCATGCATATCTCTTTACCTGACGAGCGTAACGACACCATCCTGATATGGGTCAAGGATCGCCTAGTGCCCCGGTCTGAGGCAAAGGTTTCTGTATTTGACAGCGTTGTCCAAGGTGGGGATTCGGTTTGGGAGGGCCTGCGTATCTATGATGGACGAGTCTTTGAATTGGATGCGCACATGACCCGACTCATGCAGTCCGCACACGCTATGGGATTTGTGGACATCCCCACACATGAATTTGTCCGTGATGCCCTCTTTGCTACCTTAAAAGCCAACGGAATGCGTGACGATACTCATGTACGACTGACCTTGACCCGAGGAGAAAAAACTACTTCCGGGATGGATCCCCGCCTCAATGTATACGGCCCCACGCTTATTGTGCTGGCGGAATGGAAAAAACCGGTTTATGCGGAAAGTGGTATCCGCTTGATCACCTCATCTATCCGCCGCAATACTCCGCAGTGTTTGGACTCCAAAATTCATCACAATAACCTCATTAACAACATTCTTGCGAAAATCCAGGCGAACTTAGCCGGGGTGGATGATGCAGTCATGCTGGACATCCATGGATACCTCTCTGAGACCAATGCAACGAACGTCTTTCTCGCGAAGAACGGCCAGCTCCTGACTCCTCGGCCAGACAGCTGTCTACCCGGAATTACACGTGCAAAAGTTCTGGGGATATCCCGGGACCTGAATATTCCCTGTCACGAGGCGAATCTTTCGATCACCGACATGTATACAGCGGACGAGATGTTTACCACCGGCACAATGGGGGAATTGACTCCTGTTCTCGAAGTGGACGGACGAGTCATTGGTACTGGTGAGCCGGGTCCTCTCACCTTGCAACTGCGTGATGCCTATTGGGAAAAGACCAGGGCCGAAGGAACCCCTTTGCCATTCTAGTCAGGGGATATCCAAGACTTTATGCGTCTGAACACTGAGTCTCCACTGCGGGTGTTCAAGGCAATAGCTCAGGGCTTCTTGGGTATTCGCGGCAAGATTCGGACCATCCATCGGCTGTAAGAAGAAATACTCAAAATCCAACATTTCAAACTCCGCTGGCATCGCATCCGGTTGCGGGAACACGAGCTTGAGTTCATTGCCGCTCTTTAGCACTAAGGAGACTCCTGCTTTGGGGCTTACACAAATCCAGTCCAGCCCATCCGGTGGGATCAGTGTGCCGTTGGTTTCCACAGCAACCTCGAACCCGCGTGCCTGAAGGGCTTGAATCAAAATGTGATCCATCTGCAAAAGAGGCTCTCCCCCTGTACAGACCACATAGGGTTTGGCACGGGAGGACGCTAGACTGGGCCAGGCTGCACAAACTGCGTTCGTAAGCTCCGCCGGTGTTGCGAAGCGCCCGCCTCCAATCCCGTCCATGCCGACAAAATCTGTATCGCAGAACGGGCAGATTGCACTGGGGCGATCTTTTTCATGCCCACTCCAGAGGTTACAACCGGCAAACCGCAGGAAAACTGCAGGGCGCCCCGTCATCTGGCCTTCACCCTGAAGGGTGTAGTAAATTTCTTTTACTGTGTAAGCCATGCGATTCGCTCCTCAAGCTCCGGGGCATTTGCTCCCCAGTCCAGAACCGCCACGGTTAAGCGACTGGCTGTCACGTTCCAGCCATGTTCATCTACGATACCGATTTGCCAGACCTGAATTTTTTGCCCAAGATGCAGCGGGAGTGCTGTGCCTATTACATGGCCACTTCGAACCGCCCTTAAGTGATTTGCATTGACCTCAAGCCCCACCACATAATGTTTTCTGACGTCCACACATAGGACGCCCGCAACGCTCCCCAGGGTTTCTGCCAGTACGACCGAAGCTCCCCCATGCAACAGTCCGAGGGGTTGATTCGTGCGATGGTCCACCGGCATGGATGCGGACAGGTAATCAGGGCCAATTTCCGTGAACCTGATGTCAAGGTGCTCCACCATCGTCCCTCTCCATCGACTGTTCAGTTGTTCCACGGTTACATCATTTTTCCAGATTTTTGCCATGTTATTCGAAATTTCTATGAGAATCCAAACTTATACGCACATACATAAATATCTACCGCTGGATGGAGATTTATCAATTGTACTTGCAACACCTGAGCCACAAGACGGAGCGTATGACATGACTACGCGTGACCCTGTTTCCCACCCTTTTTGCGCCAATAGCGTGCAAGACCGTACCAGCTCTCACATGGCTGCCCCATATAGTTGTATGGCTCCTGAAATGATTTATCCACCAGAGTATGCATCTGCTTCATTTCTGAGGTATGAAAAGCTTTTGCCCGTACGGCATCGGATTCGGAGCCATCCTTCAGGGAGCACCGGACTGCACCTGCCCATGCGCGCAGTCGTCTACGCATCTCAGATAGATGCTCTTTTACATCATATATCATCCCAAAATGGGTCAGAAACAGCTTTTTGGGGGCCTCCTCTTCCAGCCTTGTAAGCGACTCCTCCCATAAAACCAAATCAATATCCGGCGGTGGTGCGACAGGAATAATGTAATCTGCACCTTCAATCCTCATCCCTGCAGCATCACCAGCAAATGCCACTGCCGCTTCATCCTCCAGCCATGCAATATGATGAGAGGCGTGCCCGGGCGTATAGCATGACCTTAATTTGCGGCCACCTATATCCAGTACAGTCCCATCCTCTACCGCATGCACCTGGCTTGCAGGAATCGGCAGGATCTCCCCCCATAGCGAATCCATTCGCTCTCCATAAATCCGCCGAGCACTTTGAATCAGCCGCTCAGGGTTAACTAGGTGACGCACCCCAACTGGGTGCACATGAATGTTCAGCTTTGGCAGAACTGCCGCCAATCGGCCTGTGCAGCCGGCGTGATCTAAATGAATATGTGTGAGAACCACATTCTGAACTGCCTCCAATCCACCGTGAGATTTCAAAGCCTGTTCCAGCGTGTGCAACGTACTTGAAGGCCCTGGGTCAATCAACGTCAATCCTTGGTTCGTTTCAAGCACTGCACAGGCAATCAGATGTGATCGTCCACGAAACTGCACATCCACCAGCCATGTAGGAAACTCGCTGCTCAGAAGCTGCACGGTCAGATTGGGTTTACTCTGAGATTAACTTGATGAGTACCTACTCAAAAATCATCGTCCGTCAAGATGGGTAGATCCTCTTGGAACGGTGGCATAAGCGGGCGAGCCTTTCTCCATGTATCGTCTAACTGTACGGACATGTCATCATGGTGAATCAACACCGGACCGTTGTACCTAGCTTCCATTGGAGCATTCTCTAAACGGAGCACACCTCGGGGACACACGGCCGCACACATCCCACACCCTACACAGGAGGCGCGCACAATATTCTGGCCTCTTTGTGCATACCATCTTACGTCAATCCCCATCTCGCAGTAGGTCGAGCAGTTCCCGCACGAAATGCACTGCCCCCCGTTAGTTGTGATCCTGAATCTGGAGAAGTACTTTTGCAAAAGACCAAGAATGGCCGCCATTGGGCACCCAAATCGACACCACACACGGGATCCCATGATTGGATAGAAACCAACGCCGATCACCCCCGCAAAAATCAATCCGATAAAGAACCCATACCATTTTGAAAATTCTTGCGACATCCCTCCCAACAGGCCGCCGCCCAGCCACTGATTGCCCCAAAGCATCAGGGTCGTCACCACTACGAACACCAGAACACTGTGCACCATCCAGCGCTCTATTTTCCAGGCTTTGACCGACTTGTCAGAAAGGTGCCGGAACGGGTCTCCTGCCGTCTCTGCGAGACCGCCACAACCACAGACCCATGAGCAGTACCAGCGCTTCCCGTAGAAATAGGTTAAGACTGGCGTGGCAATCACGGTCATTACAGCGGTCCAGAACAACAGGAAAATCCCCAGACCAGGCCCTTGGGTCAGAGAGCTAAAGGTACTCGGCCACAGATAATCGTACTTGAGCGGCCAGAAATAGCTGAAATAAAATTCAGGTTCATTCAAGAGTACCATAAGGTTGGGGATCAAAAACGCCAGCCCCAACTGAAAAAACATCACCGAAATTGTGCGTAGAATTTGATAGCGATTATCCCGGTACTTGATGAGCATCCGGGCTCCCATCACGAGTACGGCAAGGGTATAAAAAAGTCCATACAAAAACCACTGATCTGCGGGGGTCCCGCGGATCGTCATACTCAGTCCATCGGTGGCTCGCACGAGTTGTTCAAGGTTTGACGGGGCCCAGTAAAGGATGATATAAAAACCGGTAAATACGATCCCCAGGATCCATCCTGCCATCCCCCGTGCAGTCACCCCGGAAAACCATACGCCATTATTGTTGACTCCTGCTGGCTGTTGAAGTAGCTCTGCAAAAAGAATCCCACTGCCAAACAGCAGCCCGGCAAGCGAAAGTGCAAACGTAAGCGTAGGATTCAGCGCCCCCTCCCCTAAAAAAGTGATCAAAAGTGCCAAAAGGCCAACTCCAATGAGGGCTAAGCCAATTTTTTGACGTGTAGAATAGTTCGACCCTGACGATGTAAGTTGTAAACTTGCCTGATATTCCATTTGGCTCTCTATACCACTGCGGCCTGACGATATACCGCGTTCGAATAAAATTCGGCATCAAACCGAGCTTTCCCAATAGATGCGAGGACCTCCTTTACAGAGGCGCCACTGCGAATCCATGCTTCGCATTGATCCTGTCGCAGACGCAGCCCCATTGCATTGAATCCCAGTACCCTGCCAGTATTGCGATCACTGTTGATACGCAGGAGTTTCTTCCCCCTCTGAAATAACTGTGACCGAATATGTGACCCCGGTTGGGCAGGTACGTCTCCGTAGGTCTGATATTCGATGGTGAAAAATTTTGCCGAATTGAAAAATATTCCCCGCCGGTATGGGGCGCGATGCCCACAGAGTGTACGGGCAACGACTTTCCCATGAGCTCGGCCGGTATACCATAGCTGCTCAATCCGCCGACTTCCGATACCATCTGCATTGAATTCCGCACAGTCCCCGGCAGCATAGACGTCCGGCATATTGGTTTCAAAAAATTCATTAACCACAATGCCTTTGTTTGTCTCAATCCCCGAAGCTTTTGCAAGATCAATATTGGGATGAACACCTGCAGTAAGCCCGACAAATTGACATTCAATGCGCTCATGGTTGCTGGTCTCAACCGCTTCAATAGTTTCGGACCCAAGAATGGTCTTCAACTCCGTATTCAATCTTAGATCAATCCCGTGATCATAAATCTCATGATTGATCAGTGCCGACTCTTCTTTGGGCAGCAAATAGTCCATATAACTGTTTTCCCGCACAAGAAACGTCACGGGAATATGCCGGGCATGAAGCATCTCTGCCATCTCTATACCAATCAGGCCTCCTCCCACCACCACACCGTGGGAGATATTCTGGGTATTGCGTTCCATCAATGCCAGGTCCTGCATCCCGTACAGCCCCTGCACCCCCATTAAATCCTGTCCGGGCCAACCGAATTTATTTGACTGTGACCCCGTTGCCAGAAGAAGTGCATCATAGGCAATATCGTTCCCATCCGCAATCCGGACCACTTTCTGTTCGGGATCGATCCGGGATGCATACCCCCGAACGAGGTTTATTTTATTCTTGGACCAGAAGTGATCTTCATAGGGCTTGGTCTCCTGATAGCGCATATGCCCCATGTAAATGTACATCAGAGCAGTTCGTGCGTAAAAGTGATCGGTTTCACTGGACACTACTGTGATGCTGTCATCGCTTAACTTGCGTATAAACCGTGCCGCGGTAACGCCTGTGATCCCGTTTCCAATAATGACGATATGCCGGGCCATGACACATAATGATTTACGGGAAGTTACGCCATGAGATATAACATATCAATATCTTAACGTTTGAGTTGCTCATGGCAAAGATGATCTACGGGATTGCCGGGAATACAGCAAAGGACGAACTGTGGCCGCTCATCCAGCGATTGATCGCCTGGATGGAGACGGAAGAGTTCAACTATCAGTTGCACACCCCTATTGCTAAGGGGCTCCTAGAGCGTTCTCTTATATCTACCGAGTGTGCTGAAAAAATATCCTCGGATGTGCTCGCCCACACAAGTAATATTATTCTTTCCATTGGGGGAGATGGAACTCTTCTGCATACGGCCTTTGAAGTTGGTGGAACCGGCGTTCCAATTCTGGGAGTCAACATTGGACATCTCGGATTTTTAGCCGATGTTGAAGCCGGCCGGATCCAGCACGCACTGCACTTACTGAATACTGATCAATACCAGATTGAATCACGAAGTGCTCTCAGCCTGGGAGGGCCACACACCGGCTGGGCCCTCAATGACATCGTCGTCACACGGCAGCCTGCAGGCGGACTTGCGGCAATAGATATGCTGGTTGACTGGACCAAACTAAACCGTTACTGGGGCGATGGGCTAATTATTGCGACTCCGACTGGATCAACCGCCTATTCTCTGGCCGTTGGGGGCCCTATCGTCATGCCCGGAAGCAATGTGATCCTCGTGAGTCCTGTTGCCCCGCACAGTCTGACCGTTCGTCCGATTGTATTACCTGCACAATCAACCCTGACCCTGCAGTTGGCATCAAGTTCATCAGATTGTACGATTGCTCTGGATGGGCGAACGCATTTCATTACTCAAAAGCAGGAGCCCTACACGATACGCCGGGCCGATCACTCCATCAAACTGGTCCGGCTTGAGGATACGCATTATTTCGGCACCCTCCGATCCAAACTTTCCTGGGGGATGGGGCCTCAAATGATTACATGAGAGTCGCCATCATCCTGATTGTATTGATCATTGCAGGATGTGCCAGTTCCCGCCCTGCTCTTGATCGGATCGATCCAGTCACGGTCTATGAGGTCGAATCCGTGATGGACAGCGTTTGGGCTCACACGCTTCCCACATCCTTGCAAGCAAGAGGGGATCTGTCGATGAAGACTCCGCTCTACTCTGGAACACTGACTGCCGAGATCTCACACCGCAGGGCCGACTCACTGCTTATGGTCTTCCGTGTCCGAGGTCTTAACATAGAGGGCGGTCGTCTACTGGTCACGCAAGACAGCTTGTTCTTCTACGATCGATTTGCACAAACATTACGTATAGCGGGCAGTAGTCATCCGGCGTTGCCAGCTTTATTTTCTGTTCAAAATGCAATTGAACAGATGCTTGGCTATGTTCGCCCAATCCGAGGGACTCCCCTTCAACTGAAGTCAATCCGGGATGGATTAGTCCTTACGGATTCACTTATGCACAGAACCTATACGGTCGATCCTGAGCACTGGCGCACGGTCCAGATGGTGCAACATGACACGTCTGGGACGCTTATGGAAGCCCTCTATTTTAACGATTTTTTCTCGGTTGGCGAAAAGTTCTACCCACGCCAGATCATCTACCGAAACCCGGCGATGAGCACAAATGCAATTCTGTACTACCGATCTCTTTCGATCAATGAACCCATTGCTTCCATGTCTCTTGGCCTGCTCAATGATGTAAATCGCGTTCCGTTACCTGAAGAGTAAGCACAGACCTTTATCTTTAACCATTCTCTTGAATTTATCTCTCTCATGCCAAATACCTTTGATGTCATTGTAGTCGGGACAGGACCCGGCGGATATGAAACTGCAATCCGGGCCACACAACTTGGCTTCAAGACTGCAGTGGTTGAAAAAAATAAGCTGGGCGGGGTCTGCCTGAATGTAGGCTGTATTCCCACCAAGGCACTTCTGAAAAGTGCAGAGCTTGTGTCTTATGCCAATAATTTGAGTTCTTACGGCCTGGAACTGGAAGGGTCAGTTCGTGCTGATTTCCCGAAGGTGATTGAACGCAGTCGGACGGTTGCCAAGAAAATGAACTCCGGTGTGCAATACCTCATGAAAAAGAACAATATTGAGGTAATCTTTGGGCATGCAAAGTTGACCGGAAACGGTGCATTGAGTGTCAGCCCATCTGTGGATATGGACGGTAAAAAAGTGGGGCGTGCATGTAAGCTCAAGCCGAAGCACATCATCCTCGCAACAGGGGCACGAGCCAGGGAGATTCCCCCTCTTCCGATTGACGGAGAAAAAATTATTGACTATAAGGGAGCAATGCTCCAAGAAACACGACCTGCCCGTTTGCTGATTGCTGGCGCAGGTGCGATCGGGGTGGAGTTTGCATATTTTTATCATCACATGGGCACAGAAGTGCATCTGGTTGAGCTTCAAGATCGCATTGTTCCGATCGAAGATGAGGATGTATCAAAACAGTTAGCCCGGTCATTCAAAAAAGCTGGAATCAAGGTCAGTACTAGTGCAACGGTTGAACGTGTAGAAGAAGACGGTAAGACCCTCAAAGTGCATCTGAAAACCTCCCGGAAAAACGAGGTCATTGAGGTTGACCAGGTCCTTAGTTCGGTTGGAATTACGGGAAATATTGAAGACTTGGGGTTGGAGGATGTTGGGGTTGAAACTGATCGTGGATTTATCAAAACGGACGGATTGTCCCGCACCAAAGTGAAAGGTGTCTATGCAATCGGGGATGTAGCTGGCCCCCCGTGGCTTGCCCACAAGGCGAGTCATGAAGGGATCCTCTGTGTTGAAAACATCGCCGGAAAAGACGTCCATGCACTGGACAAGGAAAATATTCCAGGATGTACCTATTGCCAACCTCAGATCGCTTCTGTAGGGTACACAGAACATGCTGCCCGTGAGAAAGGGCTGGATATCAAGATTGGTAAATTCCCCTTTTCTGCATCTGGAAAAGCTTCTGCGGCTGGACACACGGATGGTTTCGTAAAGGTGATTTATGATGCGAAGTATGGGGAGCTTCTTGGCTGCCATGTGATCGGCCATGATGCGACGGAGCTCATCGCGGAGGTCGTGACTGCGCGTACGCTTGAAACCACCTATCATGAAATCCTGGATGCGGTTCATCCACACCCAACCCTTTCCGAGGCCATCATGGAAGCGACGCGTGACGCACTGGGACAGTCCATTAACATTTAGCATCCCCCCGCTGATTGCTTTGGATCAGGACGCGGTGAGTTAGTCCTTGAGGTGCCACACCATTGATACGGAGACGCCCCAAAGTTGGCGGGGAAGCAGGATCAATCCGACTTCTGGCGAGCTATTTCTACATGGGTAACAAGCTTGGAATCCAACATGCCACTAAATACGCCACGTACCGGAGGAAAATCGCTATAATCCCTCCCGACTGCAACCTGGATATGGCGCTCATCACAATCTCCATCGTTGACAGGATCCACACCAAACCATCCTGCGCCCGGCAACCAGCATTCAACCCATGCGTGACTCTCACTGCGTCCACTAGCATCGCCGTCCGGTCCAAGGTATCCTGACACGTAACGAGAAGGAATGCCCCAACTCCGCAATATCGAAATCATCACATGAGCATAGTCTTGGCACACGCCCCGACCACTTTCAAGTATGTGATCTATCGGCGACTGCGCTGTGGTACTCCCGGGCTCGTAAACAAAGGCCACACGTAGTGCCGCTTTGAGTTCTTGAATGCTGTTCAAGGGAGTGTTGCCTTTCTCTATCCCAAACTCCTTCATGAATCGCTTCAGTGTAGCAGATGAGGGCTGGGCGAAGTGGCTGGGCTGGAGCATGATCCACTGTTCTGGGGCCCGTACGGCAGCTTCGAGCGCGGCCCAGCTTAAGGTGCCGAGAGATTCAGGCAGCGGAGACTCAGGGACCACATCAACCTCAGAAAGTGCACGGATATGAAGTTCGTCATGTGGGCTGGGACGATCAAAAAAATGCCCTCGGTTACCATAAGGACCGGTAAAAGTAAAGATCGATCCCCCAGGATCAGTGCTAAGTGAAAAGCTGCGGACCAACTGGCGAAGATTACGCGCAGGTGCCAGAAAAAGCGTAATCACCGATCCAGTCACTGCACTTTCGTACGTAAATTCCAACTCGTGACGTATTGAGTAACGGGCAGTCATGACGGTAATCCCTGCTCCAAGGGATAATCTATGTATTCTGCAATAATGAGATCATGAAGTGTCCGGCATTCTTCAGCGAAATCTCCCAGGAAATCCTGTTTATCTGTATTCTCCGCGGAAGCCTGCAAGTTTGTCTCAATTGTGGCGGCTAAATGCAGTGCGTGGCGGTGCGGCGCTCTTCGCGGATACCGTCCACCCGCCGGATCTATGCCCGATAATAAATATTGGACAGACCGGGTCGCGAAACTCAGAGAACGCGGAACCTCAGGATTGGATATCAAAAATGCCAGTGCACGTCCAGGCTGAATTACCATTGAACATGTTCGGCAGTATGCCTCATAAGCAGCGCACACATCTAGCAGTCCTGCCCATATTTGAGATTTTTTATTTGAGGGACGGGACCACGCTTGTAACAGGGCTGTCTGGAGCTGCAAGCGTTCGACAAAGCGCCCCAACTCAAGGAATCGCCATGCATTGTCCCTAGACATCCTAGCTTCAACGACGCCGGATAAATGCCGCAGTCGGTCAACAACCCCTACAGACAGCCTATTGGGCCCTTGGGCCCAATACTCCGTAAAGTCGCAGTTTCGGAGCCATAGAAAACCATCATTGAGACATGTCCAAACCCGGACCGGCAGCCACGGACGAAGCTGTTTAGCATTATCGCGAGCTTTAGTCCAGCTCTGGATGATGGAGTCTGGATTTTCGGTGTCCTCAACCAGGTGAGCGGCAAGCGCAAAGGCATCGGGAACTAGAAAGGCTTCCGCATCGCCAGTTTCCGTGGGAGATATGGGAGGAGGCTGTGCCAGTGCCGCATACAGGAGCTGCCAGCCGTGCGCCAGCACATCAGCGGGCGTATCAACCAGGCGTGCAAGATGATAGTCCAACAGGCGTGCAGTATGCTCAGCACGCTCGAAATATCGACCCATCCAGTAAAAATCCCCAGCAGCTCTAGCTAGCATTACGCATTCCTTTCTTCTTCGTTAATAACCCATAGGTCCTTGCAACCTCCGCCCTGACTCGAGTTGACGACCAGACTTCCCTGGCGAAGCGCGACACGACAGAGCCCCCCAGGCGCTATCCAGGTTTCTTTTCTTCCTTGCAGCACAAAAGGGCGAACATCCACATGGCGTGGCACCATCTTTCCGTCAATAAAGCACGGTGCTCGAGAAAGTGCGAGCGTGGGCTGGGAAATAAAATTCGCCGGATCGGTTCGCAGTCGTTCAGCAAAATCCCTCCTCTCCTTTGCCGATGCATGCGGTCCGACCAACATCCCATATCCACCGGATCCTCCCACTTCCTTCACAACTAACTTGTCAAGATTTTCCAGTGTATATGTTAGTCCCTCGGTGGTCCGGCACAGGTGCGTTTCGACATTGGAAAGAATCGGCTCCTCAGAAAGAAAATATCGAATGAGGTCGGGTACATAGGCATAAAGCGCCTTGTCATCAGCCACGCCGGTACCAGGAGCATTAGCGATTACAACGTTGCCCACCCTGTATGCGTGGAACAGGCCGGGGACTCCCAAGAGGGAATCATTCCGAAAAGTCACTGGATCCAGAAAATCGTCGTCCACCCTTCGGTAGATTACATCAACTTTCTTGAGCCCAGTGACCGTTCGCATGTACACCAGACCATCATGTACGACCATGTCCCGTCCCTCAACGAGTTCGGCGCCCATCTCACCCGCGAGAAAGGCATGTTCGTAGTATGCTGAGTTGTACCGGCCGGGAGTCAGCACTGCTATCCGTGGACTCTGTGTCCAGGTAACGAGTGAAGCCAGTTGGGAATAGAGTTGTCCTGGGTATGGAAGGACCTCCCGCACATTATGCGCCCGGTACAATCGTGGCATTGCCTGCTTTATCGCAGCACGGCAGGCAAGCATGTAGGAGACGCCGGACGGCACACGGAGATTGTCCTCGAGGACAGCAAATCCATCGCGCGTACGGACTATATCGGTGCCGCAAACTGATACATAGACATCGTGGGGAACCTTGGTGCCCAACATCTCCATGCGGTATTGGGGGCATCCCAATACCAATTCGTAGGGCACGATACCGTCGCGTAACGAATACCCTTCATGGTAAATATCCTTAAGGAACAGATTGATCGCGCGCAAGCGCTGTCGAAGCCCTTGGTCAATATGATCCCATTCAGAAGCAGTTAGAACCCTTGGCACGCAGTCAATGGGAATAATTTGTTCGGTGACTTCTTCTTTACCGATGACCGTGAAGGTGATCCCCTCGTGAAGGAACTGCCGCCGAACGCCATCCTGAAGCTGCATCAACTGCTCTAGCGTGGCATTGTTAAGCGCCGTACCTAGTCGCTCCGCTACCGTCCGCAACGTCCCATCGTCGTGGAACACCTCATCGCGAAAACGGCTTTCTGTCGAATAATGAGAAAACCCTCCTTTGCCAGCAACAGTAGGGCCAGCTACGCTTGGCCTTACGCGATCGAAAGACAGGTGTGCCGTGGCACTCAAATTATCCGGGGTAGATGTGGTTGCCGTCACTGGTGTATCCGTTTTCGGTACAAGCCCATATTCTTAGCCAGATTTATTGCAGGCTCCGGTTCAATATACTACAATTTTGCAGCAGCGGTCACAGTCCGATGCCCTTCCAAAGACCACCCGATACTTGGGCTGGCGTACCCTAATTGCTGCCACTTGTGGGATTTACACAATCGTAACCGTCGTTGTTCTGAACAAGAGCAGACCGGGTTTGGAATATGACCACATGCAATGAGCCTCTGGTACAGTATGTGTACCGACAGCGACCTGTTATTCATCTGGATTCGAGCTTCCTTTCCGATCTTTTAGCCTCCAAGCCCCAGATTGATCTCAACAGATAACGGCCCCCTCCTCGCTTCCTGAAGAAATAAGCGACAGACATCCTTCTCTGTCCTCTCCCATCAAAAGCATTCCCTGACTCTCAAGCCCCATCATCTTCCTGGGTGCCAAATTCGCGACCACCACAACGGACTGTCCGATCATTTCCTCTGGTTGAAAATGCTCTGCAACCCCCGCAAGGATCTGACGGGTTTCATAGCCCAGATCTACTTGCAGCTTTAGCAGTTTTTTGGATTTTGGGACTGGCTCTGCACTGAGTATGCGACCGGTTCGAAGATCTAATTTTGCAAAATCCTCATAGCTGATTGTAGGCTTTGCCTCCGCATACGGGGGGCCCGATACTGGGTCGGTAGATTCTAATTTTTCGATCTGTGTCTGAATGGTATCGTCCATTACTTTATGAAAGAGGATTTCTTTGAGACCAAGTACATGTCCTGCTGGGAGTGGAGAGGAAGCTGCCTCCGACCAACCAATCCCCTCCGAATGATCGGAGTCGGGCAGACTGGATCGAACTCCCTCGAATCTCAGCATACCTCGAAGTTTTTCCGCCGAAAACGGAAGAACCGGGTCCATCAGTACTGACAATGCTGCCGCAATCTGTAGTGATACATGAACTGTGTTGGCACACTGGGACCGATCGGTCTTCCGCGTAACCCATGGAACCTGATCGTTGAAGTACTTATTCCCCAGTCTCGCCACATTCATCGTCAAACGCGCCGCCTCTCGGAACCGAAACCGCTCATAGGCGGCCCCGATCTGCTGCGGATACCCCGCCAATTCTGCAAGAGCCGCCTCATCTGCCGCAGAAGGAGAAGACAGTGGAGGAACCTTATTGTCAAACTCACGCTCGGCAAATGTCAGGGCACGATTGACAAAGTTGCCTAATATATCCGCCAACTCACTGTTGACGCGCGTCTGAAAATCTTTCCAGTTGAAATCAGAGTCTTTCGACTCGGGGAGCGTGCTGGTGAGCACATAGCGGAGCAGGTCTGGAGGAAAGTCATTGAGGTACTCGTGCAACCATACAGCCCACCCCCGGCTCGTTGATAACTTGCTGCCTTCAATATTCAGAAACTCATTCGCAGGAACCTGATCCGGCACTACATACTCCCCATAGCCCATCAGCATTGCGGGAAACATCAGTGTATGGAATACGATATTGTCCTTGCCGATAAAGTGAATCAGTCTGGATTCCTCATCCTGCCAGTAGAGTTTCCATAGCTCTGGATCACCTTTGCGCTCTGCCCATTCCCGCGTTGATGAGATGTATCCAATCGGTGCATCAAACCATACATAAATCACTTTCCCCTCTGATTTTACGCCAACTGCATCCGCAGCTTCCTGCGGTACGGGAACTCCCCAAGGAACATCACGGGTGATTGCCCGGTCACGCAATCCATCCGTAAACCAAGCCCCAATCTGCCCAAGAACATTCGGTTTCCAATCAGAATGACTGGAAATGTAGTCTTCCAGTCGGCTCTGCCACTGTCCCAAGGGCAAATACCAGTGTGTGGTCGGGCGCAATTCCGGGACTGCATCGGTCAATGTGCTCCGCGGATTTTTGATCTCCGTGGGGCTGAGTGATGCGCCGCACTTTTCACATTGATCTCCATATGCATCCTCGTAGCCGCAAATGGGACAGGTGCCATGCACAAAACGGTCTGCGAGGAAAACCTTTGCCTCTGGATCATACAGATGCTCCTCTCGCTTCAGCACGAACTCATTTTTCTCAGATAGTCTCCGAAAAAAATCCTGACTGGTATCTGTATGGACCTCACGTGTGGTGCGGCTATAGTTATCGAAACTGATTCCGAATCCCTTAAAACTATCCTGGATCATGGGATGGTAACGATCAACGACTTCCTGAGGGGTGACCTTCTCCTGCATTGCCTGCATCACGATCGCTACACCATATTCATCCGATCCACAGACATATACCACATCGCGGCCCTGTAACCTCAGGTAGCGGACATAAATGTCCGCTGGTAGATATGCACCTGCTAGATGCCCGATATGTACCGGACCATTTGCGTACGGCAACGCGGAAGTCACCAATGTGCGCTGAAAAGATTTGTCCGGCATTGATCGTAAAGGATTGATGTGAGGTTCAACAAAAACTCATTGCTGCGGATCCTGACTACAGGAATGAGTACCCACGCGCCAAACCGTATACTTATGCGTACAAGCCGAATTCAACTATATCTGCCAGTGATGGAACCTGTTACTTCTGATCGGCAAAGTTCGATCACCCGAAAAACCGGGGAGACCGATGTCTCAGTCCAGTTCAACCTTGATGGAACTGGTGATTACAAAAACCAGACGGGGGTTGGGTTTCTGGATCATATGTTGGATCTCTTCGCAAAACACGGTCAATTTGATCTGAAAACCAAGTGCAGCGGAGATCTTGATGTTGACGAACACCACACTGTTGAAGACGTTGGGATTTGTCTCGGCCAAGCGCTACGGCAAGCATTAGGTGATAAGTCCCATATCGCGCGCTATGGCCATGCGTACGTGCCGATGGACGAAGCACTGGCCCGCACGGTGATTGATCTCTCCGGCCGATTCACACTCTATTTTGAAGGAGAATTTGATCGCCCAACGGTCGGAGATCTTCCAACCGAACTTGTTCAGCATTTCTGGTACAGCTTTGCCGAGCATGCACATTGTACCCTGCATATCAGTGTCCTCTACGGCATCAACACGCATCACAAGATTGAAGCGATCTTCAAATCTGTTGGGCGTGCACTAAGAATCGCCGTACAACAAAGTGAAGATAATTCAAAAATGCCATCAACTAAAGGGATCCTCTAGTCCATGTCACTTTCCCATCAAACCATAGCTGTCATCGGTGCAGGCAATATCGGCCGTGCCCTCGTTGGAGGGTTGATCTCGGGCAGGCATGTGGATTCATCAAAGATTCGCGTAACCCGACGAAATCCAAATGCCCTGGAGATTCTGCATAAAAAACTTCCGGGGGTGTCTGCGGGCGTGGATAACAAAGCAGCCGTCAAAGACGCCTCCATCGTCGTGTTGGCTGTCAAACCCACAAATTGGCTGGGTGTTGCGGAAGAAATTCGCGAATTCGTAAACCCGAAAACTCTGATTGTTTCTGTACTCGCCGGGCTCACTACGGACCGGATCGCACAGGAATTCGCAGACCATCAACCGGTTGTCCGTACAATGCCAAACACGCCAATGACGGTATTCAAGGGAGCAACTGCCATCTGTGCAGGAGCATCCGCATCTGCCGAACATGTTGGATTAGTTCGGGAAATGTTTGAGGCCGTAGGCAGGGTGGAACGAGTCCCGGAGTATCTGATGGATGCTGTCACTGGACTCAGCGGCAGTGGCCCGGCATACGTCTACATGCTGATTGAAGCCCTGACCGATGCTGGCGTAAAGCAGGGGCTCCCCCGCTCAACAGCATTCAGATTGACCAAGCAAACTGTACTTGGGGCAGCGCAACTTGCAGATCAAACTGATAAGCATCCTGCGATCCTGCGTGATGAAGTTACCACGCCAGGTGGAACTTCTATCGCCGCGATTGCAGAATTGGAACAGCATGGCTTGCGCACCATGTTCATCCACGCTGTTGCGACTGCAACAGAACGTTCCAAGGAACTCAGTGGAAATTGATGATTAATCACCATGATTACGATCATCGACTACGGCATCGGGAATCTACATTCCATTGAGAGGGCATTCCAGCATGTTGCCTCGGGGGTTATTCGGACGGATGCCCCGGAAGCCATTGATCAGGCGGACCGACTTGTACTTCCTGGCGTCGGCGCTTTTGGTGCATGTATCCAGGAAGTAAGAAAGAGAGGATTGGAACAACCCATTCTGGATGCAATCGCTCGCAAGGTGCCATTCCTGGGGGTTTGTGTGGGGATGCAGATGCTCTTTGAATCCAGTTCGGAAAAAGGCCAACATGTTGGCTTAGGACTACTGAGAGGGCATGTAGAAGCGTTGAAGCCGCAAGATCCTACTCTGAAAATTCCCCACATGGGATGGAATGTTGTTTCGCCGGTCCAGCCCAGCCCACTTCTGCATGATCTACCCGATGGTGCGTGCTGCTACTTTGCACATTCCTTCTATGCAAGCAAGACCGACCCACATGATGTGATTGCCTCTACAGAATACGGAACCACCCTCCCGGTTGTCGTGGGACGAGATAATGTCTACGGGGTACAATTCCACCCGGAAAAGAGTCACACGGTAGGTCTTCAAATTTTATCAAATTTTGCCCAACTTGTATGATTATTCCGGTACCAGCGATTGACCTCTTGGATGGATGCTGCGTAAGGTTGATGCAGGGAGCATACGATCAGGTCACCAACTATCATCGTAACCCCTTGACCGTTGCCCAACAATGGGAATCTCAGGGGGCAACACTGCTGCATGTTGTCGACCTTGATGCCGCACGGTCTGGAGGGCAGACGCACAATACAGAAACAATTGCTTCGATCGCAAAACACGTATCCATTCCAATCCAAACTGGCGGAGGAATCCGGTCCAGTGCAGATGTCACCCGTATCCTTGAGAATGGAATCCACCGGGTAATCATCGGTACCGCTGCCATTCAGGATCCTTCACTCGTTCGTGCAATGGTTACAAAATATGGGTCAGACCGTGTTGCAGTTGGCATAGATGCCAAAGCAGGAGAGGTCCGTGTAAGCGGATGGCTTGAAGGGACTGGAGTCGCTGCTTTTGAGTTTGCAAAGGAGATGGAACAGCTTGGAATTCGCCGTATTATCTATACCGACATCAGTCGAGACGGTACTATGACCGGCCCCAATCTAAGTGCCTATCGCACTTTAGGAACGCAGCTTGAATCTGCGAAGCTGATGGCAAGCGGTGGTGTATCTGGGCCGGAAGATTTGGCGGCGTTGAGTGAACTGGAATCCGTCGGCGTAGATTCGGTCATCATTGGCAGAGCACTCTATGAAGAGAAATTTTCAGATCACACTCTTTGGCCAGATGGATTGACAAGATGCCCCTAACTAAGCGGATTATCCCCTGCCTGGATGTGGATCAGGGGCGCGTCGTAAAAGGAATCCAGTTTGTGGATCTGGTTGATGCCGGAGACCCCCTTGAACAGGCGCATGTGTACAACAAGGAGGGAGCCGACGAACTTGTATTTCTGGATATTACGGCAACCCACGAAGGGCGCGATATCATGCATGATGTTGTTCGCCAAACGGCCGAACAGATCTTTATCCCTCTGACCGTTGGTGGAGGTATCCGAACCCTGGAGGATATGCGAAAAATGCTTCACGCCGGAGCGGATAAAGTCGCTATCAACTCCGCTGCAATTCGAACTCCTGATCTCATAACAGAATGTGCCGAGGCATTTGGCGCCCAATGTGTGGTTGTGGCAATTGACATGAAACGACGGCCTCAGGGAGGCTGGGAAGTCTATACACACGGAGGGCGACGAGCCACAGGGATTGATGGCCTTGAGTGGGCCAAAGAAGCAGAAACGCGAGGAGCCGGTGAGTTATTGGTCACATCTATGGATCGGGATGGTACTCAGATTGGATATGATCTGGAGCTGTTGCAGCGACTAGATGAACTCGTGCAGCTTCCTGTTATCGCCTCGGGCGGTGCCGGTACACTTGAGCATTTACGTGATGCTCTGCTAATTGGGCGCGCTCACGCCGTTCTTGCTGCGTCCATGTTCCACTTTAAACAGGTTACGATCATGCAGGCAAAACAATTCCTGCATGATGCGGGGATTACCGTTAGGCTCGTCTAAGTCAGTGGACTTGACCGCCCTTGAACGTCATTTTGGTTAGACCTTCAGGGCACCTATGGGAGCATTCTGCAGGATGTTCAGAACATCCTGCATCTCTGCATCAATCCCCGTAGACGTTTGGGCAGGGAATAATGGACTCAACTGATATCCGTGTCTGCCAGGATCAGGATTTGCGAACAAAGCGCGAATATCTTATCCTATCCTCCATGCTTCAGCGCTACTCACTTCCTCTTGTTTTACTTGCCTTGACGTCATGTCAGACTCCCGAGTCTGCAGACCCCACCATTCTGAGTCCCTCTGATCTCCCCGAGTACGAGCATGTGCTGGATCACGCTGGGATTATTGACAACTGGACCGAGGAGTTCTATCACCGCGGGCTGCAAATCTATCGAACCAATTGTTTTTCCTGCCACGGAACCCCCGGTATCCAAGGCACACTCCCCAATTCACGTCAATTCTGGGAAGATCCTTTCAAGTATGGCAGCGACCCGCTCTCCTTGTACAATACACTCACGCTGGGGCGTGAGCTTATGCCACCTCAGTCGCAACTTACTCCACAGGAAAAGTACGCTGTAATCCTGTATATCCGGGAAGAATTTCTGCGTGACCAGAATCCAGATGCTTTTTTCGAGATTACCCCCTCCTATCTGGATGAGCTTCCCCAGGGAACTTCCTTCGGCCCCGAGCCTGCACAAAACACCCCTTGGAAGGACATGGATTACGGGAGGTTTTTGATGCGGACCTATGAGATTGCACATGCATCTGATGGACCAAAAGGAATCAACCGTCAAGGCAGCCCTATTCCAAATGAAGATTTTCGTTCCCGGAATTTTGCTTACAAAGGCATCGCAATCAGGCTTGATCCAGGAAGTGGCGGGGTTGCAGCGGGGAATGCATTTGTGGTGTTTGACCATGACCTCATGCGCATGGCCGCTTACTGGAGTGGTGAAGGGTTTATTGACTGGGAGGATATTCTACTGGATGACCAGCACAATATTTTCCCCCGGATTGTGGGAGATTTGCATGTTGAAACCGCGATGGCTCCAGGCTGGGTTAATCCCGCTACAGGCTCTGCGGAGGACCCACGCTTTCTTGCTGTAGACGGGCGTCAGTTTGGCCCCCTACCCCAAGACTGGACCCATTACAAAGGCCTGTATGTACATGGTGACCAGATCATTCTCCATTACACGGTTGGGCAGGCCCGAGTTCTCGAATCATTTGCCCTAGAAGCAGATACCCTCTTGAGCCGAACACTGAATATTACGGGAGTAACGCGTCCGCTGGTTCTTCACGCAGCCCCTGACAGTGTAGCATTGACGGTCATTGCTTCCCCTGATGGGACGTCTGCCGGGATGCTCCGGCAAGAAAATGGAGTACACCTGGTGACTATTCCCCGTGATCTTAATCTCAAGCTAATCTATGGGGCCGGTAATGTAACCTCTACCCTGCCCGATGACCTCACCCTGTATACCCAAGGCGGCCCACCTGCAGACGCTCTGGTACTTGAATCACCAATTCTGCCTGGAACCGGGGAGGGCTACACTGCTGATGTCCTGACGCTTCCTTTGGATAACCCCTGGAAAAGCCGGGTGCGTCCAACTTCGATTGATTTTATGGCCGACGGGAATGAGGCCGTCATTACAACGATTGACGGCGAAGTGTGGCATCTCTCAGGGATTACCCAGCAATCTGGATCTGTTGAATGGCGCCGCATTGCATCCGGCCTCTTCCAGCCACTTGGGATTCGTGCGATTGGGGAAGATATCTATGTAGGCAGCCGAAATCAGATCGCTCGCCTGCATGATCTTAATGGAGATGGGCAAACAGATTACTACGAGAGCTTTAATAATGACCATCAGGTCACCGAACATTTTCATGAGTTTGCAATGGGGTTGCAGACCGATGAGGAAGGGAATTTTTACTATGCAAAAAGTGCCCGACACGCCCGCCCTGCATTGATCCCCCAACATGGCACACTAATCCGCGTGAGTGCGGACGGCCAAGAAAGTACCCTACTCGCCACGGGCTTCCGGGCAGCGAACGGAGTTACGATCAACCCAGATGGTACGTTTATAGTCACTGATCAGGAGGGACATTGGAATCCGATGAACCGAATTAATGTCGTTGAACCTGGAGGGTTTTACGGAAATATGTATGGATACGGAGCCCCTGCAGACTCCTCGGATGAAGCGATGAAGTCTCCCCTGATATGGATTGACATGAAGTATGACCGCTCACCTGCTGAATTGCTCTGGGCAACGAGTGATCGCTGGGGACCACTTTCCAATAGACTTCTCAGTTTTTCTTATGGGTACGGTCGTGTATTCCTTGTAATGCCTCAATCGGTAGGTGGGGAGCAGCAAGCCGGGATCGCGCAACTCCCTTTGCCGGACTTTCCGACTGGGCTTATGCGAGGACGCATGAATCCTGCGGACGGGCAACTTTATGTCGTTGGAATGTCTGCGTGGGCAACCAGCCAGATGATACAAACCGGCGGCCTTTATCGCATTCGATACACCGGTGATACGGTACGCATGCCGGAGTCTATGCACGTGCTTGAGGGAACGGTCGAACTCTCTTTTACCTCTCCTCTTGAAGAGACTTCTGCAACCCAGGCGAGTAATTACCAAGTACACACCTGGGATCTTGAGCGCTCACGCCGTTATGGGTCTGAGCGCCACAATATCCAGAGACTACGAATCGCCGGTGTCTCTCTCCGGGATTCCACAGTCACTTTGGGTCTTCCCGGCCTGGAACCGACCTGGATCCTCGAAATCACTTACGACCTCATTGACTCCAACGGGATTGCTTTTGAGGGAGCCGTCCAGAGCACGGTCTATGCTACTGAGGAAGATCCAGCCTCAAATTAATCGAAAGATGTTGCGTTCCGGTCTGATTCACTATTGTTTGGGAGTATATACCTAAGTGGTTCTACCGGCATTTGTATGGAATGATTAAATTTCGATTTCTCACTGAACCGACCGAGGGTTTGCATGGAGCGTGATACGGTTGTTGATGCTTTACCCCCGAACCAGTTTATGATTCAAGGATGACGGGCGCATTGACAAGCTGTTGGTTTACTAGCACAATCAGTGTCAAGAGAGTGTTCTATGCAATTTGTCATGAATCATCCAATACCAGAGCCGAGTAACTCAACGGAAAGATTCAAGCGGTAAAAGCCATCAAACAAAGGGACAGAAGATCCGAAAACTTTGAATCTGTGATCTTCTTCCTTCACGGGGAATCAGAACTCTATCCACAACAATGCCGGTAGAACCAGTGGGCTTATTCAGACGCCTCATCGGTTTCGGACCAGACAACAGCTGTGGAGTTATTGTCGGCTCGCAGTAGTGCAGGTAAGCCGTTGTCGTACAAACGCCTTGCCCGGTCGGGGTCTGGCGTATTGAAAGCGGTGAGTCACCAGTGCTGGAAGGCCGCATTGAGCACGAAGTCCTCGAACGAAGTCCGGTTGTATTATGAAGCTTCGTTAAAGCGGACGGGGAATCGGACGCACGAAAGGCTCAACACGCAGCGCAAAGCACTGGCGGTACTTTGGACCATATGGAAGAACGATGTAGCCTATAACGCAGCCCTTTTTTTGGATCACCTGCGCACGCGGTAGACGCGCAGGCACTGGGGAAACCGTCGTGTCTGGTGTCGGATGCTTGCGAATTCGGGTAGCCGGGACATACTCCATCCATCACATGGTCTCCACATCGTGGAAGGCCCAAGTAGTAGGTTCGTAGCCCGGCCTTCAGGCCCCATAAGACACAATAGAGCCCACCGGGGACTCTCCTAAACGAGTATGGCAAATGAACCTGCACCTTTCGCCCGTCTTGCGAATCCGCCCCGAAGCAGTCCGACATCTCGCACAAAGATGGATCTCCAATCATTGTCTACGTTCGAAACCATATGATGCAGCCCACGCCCTCAAAAATTTCACGATTTTTCGAGAATGGGAAAACTTTGTGTGAAACTTTTCTTTTCAAACGAGCAATGAAGCTTGGCTGGTTGCCCGTAAAATCGTAGGAATTATGTACTTAACTGTAAGTCAAGTTCTCTTTGCTCTGACAACGTCTGTTGCCTGATTGCAGGCTTGTGCTCTGCATAGACAGGTCTTACGTAGGCTCCAGAACCATTAAAGGACGCCATCCCCGACGCCCTGATGTTCAATGCGGCGTTTCCATCCGCATTGATGAGGTATTCGCACATCTGGCAGCGGAACACAGACTGCGATACTTGATTCCCTGCGTCTACATATCCACACTGGTTACAGGTTTGGGACGTATAGGCAGGAGGAATCTTATGGACCACGCCACGTTTGGCAGGATAGGATTCAAGCTATCCCCAGGCCGTATCAAGGACCTTGTGGTTCAGTCCTGATTTCTGCTTCACATTCTTGCCCGGTTGTTTTACCGTTCCTTCCGCACTTGCGGTGATGCCTTTGGTTTTCAGGTCTTCCAGAAAAACAAGCGAGGAGGTCGTGGTAATATCCAAGACAATGTGTCGTAGATCGTTCCTGCGGATGTTCGCAACGGGATGGTTTTGAAATCAGGGGTCTCTCTTCCATACACGATTCCAGTCGCGACTTTTTCAACTAATTATGAAACCATCCCGCTTAGACAAACGATTCGGTATAAATGTAAACTTTTTTGCGTAAAATAGCGTATATAATATAGGGGGATGGTATTAACAGTCTTGCCCAATATGAATGGATGAATTGCCACCAGACTCAACTCGCGTTTTTTCATTCTTCCGCACTCTTGCCAAGGGTGAGAAACAGTCTGCGGAGGAAACTCACGAATTGATAGAACTTATTAGAAACATGGCATCCGAAAATATCATAAGTCGGTTGGAGGCAAAGTTTGATAGTCAGAGCGAGAAGATTGATACACTGAAGACACTATACACCGCTATGATCTGGGTGGTGGGTATTGTAGGTGCAGCCATTACAATTGCAATCGCCTTAAGTGGATAGAACTCATTGGAGACATGGCATCTCATGATCCTGTATGAGCGATCAGATCCTGATACCTCAGCTGTCGATCCCTGCCGTTTGCAATCAGCTTGCCCATCTGCTTTTCGGTATCCGATTCACGAGTATTATGTCGTCCAGCAAACTCGGGTACATAACGGTGTGGATGCTCTTTGCTCATTTTATGATAGACACCATAGTAACCGCGCTTCGACTTAGCCCAAAAGCTCTCCACGCCATTTATGTGGGCTTGTACTTTGACGTACTCGCCAACCGAGTGCTTGACCGTATCATGCTTTGGTAGGCCGGTGTAGGAAGTATGATCATCCGTGTATACGGTCGTGCCGTCGTCTGTATTCTCTAGAACGAAGCCCTGCAACGTCTTGGACGTCGGATCAGAATTTACTTTGGCTTTAATCTGATTGGTCTGCCGATCCTTGATGCCAACGACAGAGGTTTTGACAACCGTTCCATGTCCAGCATTCAGCTTCTTGCTTGCGTGTTTATTTGCTTGCTTGCCACCGAAATACGCTTCGTCAACTTCGACGGGTCCTTGGAAATTGAAGCATCCGGTTTCGTATGCTTTTCGCAAGCGGTGCAACAGGTGTCAGGCGCTCTTTTTCGTGATGTTCAGTTCACGGTAAAGCTTCATACTGGATATACCTTTCAAGTTTGGAACGATCAGGTATGCTGCAATCGCCCAAGTCCGATAATCCAGCTTCAAGCGTGACATGATCGTACCAGTTTTGAGCGTAAACATTATTTTTTTGCAATCCCGGCAACGGTACGTCATCTGTGGATGCCGAAGGGTACAGCATGTCCATTTTGCGGATCTAATGTTAGTTGTTGATGCTTTTGGAGTCAAATAAGGTTTTAATTTTGAGGGGAAAATTGTTAGTTTGGTATATAATTTCCTATTGTTTCAAGGACACCAGAGACTGCAATCAAGTATAAAGCCTCCTCTGTTTACAGTCTGAAACTGGGGGTATCTCAAGAATCCTCTTACACCTTATTCATCCTCATCGGTCTGGCAGCCATCTTCTCCCGTAAAGCACTTATGCTCTGCGTCCGCACCGCTCAAAAGATAGGCGATCAAATCTGCTACCTCGTCCTCATTTAATCGATCTAATAGCCTGGAAGGCATCGTTGAGACAGGTGACGCTTCACGAGAAAGGATCTCTGAAGCCTCTACGCTGACCTCCTGGGACGGATCATAGGGGTTCTGATTGACAAATACCTGCCCATCTTCTTCCCGCAGGACTCTCCCTACAACCGTGGCACCGTTACTTAAAGTCAGTACAGAAGCTTCATATTGATCACTGATTTCGTCGCTGGGGGAATCAATTGCAGCAATAATTTCATGCCGTGAAAATCTTGATCCAATCCCGGTCAAGTCCTGTCCGATCGTTCCGCCTGCGGTCCCCATACGATGACAGGTACCGCACAATGCAGCCGCATACATGGTCTCTCCCTGCACAAAATCCCGCGGCTCACCAAGCGCATCATCAAGCATTTGGTTGAGTTCCTGCCGGTTCCATGCTTTGCCCGGACCCTCCGGCACTGGCAAATCCGTCAGGGACTGTCCCGGTGAAGAATCTACGAGTCCAGCCAACGCCTCCTTCTCGTCCTCTGTCAATTGCTCCACCGCATCAGCACGGATATCCTCAAGAAACCCGACATAGCTTTCTCCCCCACTACGCCGCATCGCTTCATGGAACCACATGAAATAATCTTCCCGTAACTCCATTGTCCATCCTGATTTCTGTCCCCGCAGATTCATGGCCAGCTCGATCTCTTCTGGGCTGGGAGGATTGGCTTTCATCTCTGTGATTGCTTCGCCATACTGTTCACTCCGCTCGGCTATCTCACCTGAAATCAAAAAGGCTTGTCCAGGGCCCATTCCACTCAACTCCAGTAAACGAGCTACCATCTGTTCTACCAATCCTGGTGCCTGTAAAGCAGCCAAAAGACGCCCATACTCCCGATTTAACACCTCGTCTGACGATGGATAATACCTTTGTAACCGATCAATGAGTGCGCTACGTAGTGGATCCTCAGGAAGCCCCAGCCGAATACATACGAGACCAATTGCCCGAACCAAATCCAACTCCTGGGCACGCGAGAGCTCGGATGGACTAATGTTCAGGAGAGCTCGCAGGGCCTGCGGCCCTAAACTCTGATCCGCATGACGTGCCAAGGCGATGATAGCATGAATTCTACGAATTGGATCCGGCTCGCTCAACGCCCTTGACTGCCATCGAGCAACCGGCTGATGTTCAACGGCAATTCTCGCTGCATAGCGAACAAAACGATCACTATGATTCAGGCTAGACCAGGCAGTATCCAGTGCCTCTTGATTTGCCGCCCCGCGATGCAGGGCTTCCAGGGAATGTCGAAGCAGTTGTTGCGGCGAACGCTCGGCAGCAGTCTTGGATTCCAGTTCCGTCGTATCCTCGTAGTAAACCCGGAAAAGAAAAGAGTTGAGTCGACGTCCCCCTGTCGCAAAATAAAGTGCCCCCTCATGACCGATCACCCCATCGGTGACCGGTAGTGGTACACCACTCAGAAATTCTTCCACCACTCCAGTGTACGTGCTTCCACGCGCCTTCAATGCTACATGATAAATGGTCCCGAAACTCCAGTCAAAGACAAAGAGTCCCTGACGGTATTTGTGTGGGAATGTCGCATTTTTCCCGGATACAATCCCCGTAGGGCTTCCCTGACCAATATCCACCACAGCCGGAAGATTGTCTGGATAATAGTCGGCCCATTTACCAGATCCTGTGCGCCACCCAAATTCACTTCCTCCGGTTACATGCACGACACGAATGGGCCGATACCACGGCATACCCAGATCCCACTCCATGTCTGAGTCGAACGTGAAGAGTTCCCCTTCCCTGTTGAAGGCAAGGTCGTATGCATTGCGATAACCAACACTGAGGAGTTCCAGTTCGGATGCCAGTGAATCCGTTCGGATGATCCACCCACCCGGTGGCTGCCGATCAGCCGCGTGACCTCGCGGGTCACGCAGTGTCGGAAGCAGTTGATCTGTCTGCCAAACCGGAGGGACAATCGGGGTGTAGGCCTCTGGCAGTTCCGTATGATTCCCTGCGATCAGATACAATGAACTGCTGTCGGGCCCAAGAATAATTCCATGAGGTCCATGCTCTCCCCATCCCTCAAATTGCGCCAGTGTGTGGACGCTATCCAACACAGCATCACCATCTGAGTCGGTAACCCGATAGAGCCCGCTACTGTGCTCAGCAATTCCTTCTTCACTATTGACAACGACGTAAAGGCTGTTGAAAGCCCATAGTAACCCCTGCGCATGCCCCAATTCCAGATCCAATGCGACAACTTCCGTATCCTCGGGATTCCCCCCAATAGGAGCCGGCTTTATGTGATACAGTGTTCCATATTGATCCGAGGCAAAGAGACCATCTTCTCCGTCTACTGCCAAGGAAACCCAAGAGCTGGAGTCTGTCTGCATTGGGCTGTACAGGACTTCTGAATGAAACCCCTCTGGTAAAACCAACTCCGGGGGAGCATCATCTGCACTTCCACCCGTTTGGGTACAACCCAGGATCCCAGATGCGGTGAAGGATACTGCGCTTAAAAGAATCAAAATTCTTAAGTTCATTGTCCGACAATAAGCTTTATTCCACAAGAAGGTACGAACCTTATCGGTCTTCGCATATCTCAATTGAATGTTGACGTGCCAACACGAAAATTTCTTTCTCTCTACTGATCAGCATTACCTCAACTGCGCTTTCATGTCCCCCCTCATGCGCAGTGTCGAACTTGCGGGCATGGAAGCACTTCGATTGGAGAGAGATCCATCTCAGATTACCCCTTCGATGTTTTTTGAGGAAGTGAATCAAGCCCGAACCCTATTCGCACAGCTTATCAATGGAAAAGCAGAGAATGTTGCCTTGATTCCAGCAACTTCCTATGGGATCGCAACGATTGCACACAACCTGTCCGTCGGCTCCGGCGACAACATTATCCTCGCACATGGACAGTTTCCAAGCAACGTATATACATGGCACAGATTGTCAAACGAGACCGGGGCAACGATCCGAACCGTGACCAATCATGGTGGAGGGTGGACGCAAAAGATACTTGAGGCCATCACCTACCGGACAGCCGTTGTTGCGATCGGGACTCTCCATTGGGCGAATGGGTCTTCTTTTGATCTGGTTGAAATCAGCCAGCGTGCACGTGATGTCGGGGCATACCTCATTCTTGATGGGACACAGTCTATTGGAGCACTGCCTTTCGACCTGCAGGCGATTAAGCCGGATGCTTTAGTGTGCGCTGGATACAAATGGCTCTTAGGCCCTTACGGAACTGCATTCTTGTACATGGGGGAATCGTTTATTGACGGGGTCCCCCTTGAGGAAGGCTGGCTCGCAAGGGACGGTAGCGAAAATTTTGGAAACCTGACAAATTATACAGATCGGTATCGCCCCGGGGCAGCCCGGTTTGATCGGGGGCAAACGAATAGCTTCGCACAAACCGCGATGATGACGAAAGCCCTGAAGCAGGTACTTGACTGGAAACCTCAACAAATCCAGGCATACTGTTCTGAACTGATTAAGAATTTTCTACCCGCCATTCGCAGAAGCGGGTATACGATTCATGATTCCTGCTTTTCACATCTATTTGGAATCACCTTGCCAGAACATATTGATCAGACCCACCTGAGCAACGAACTGGCACGACAACAAATTTCCGTCTCTGTACGCGGCAGTGGAATACGTGTCTCGCCAAATGTATATAACAGCAGCGCAGATATTGACGCGCTTCAGGAGGTATTCCTGTCTGCAGCCAAATAACCTCGAACGACCCTCTCCAGAAATTCGAACGCCCCTGCATAGATCCCCGGTCGTTCGCTCTCGCGTGGCCCCGCTACATTCACGATACCGGATTCCAAAGCCCGTACCCATTGAATGACCAATTCAATGGGGTCCTCCAATTCTGCATGATAAACAGGCCGCTCCTGTTCTTCTGCTGTTTTCCGGGCGAGCCGGGTTCCTTCTGAGTCCTCTATCCCGCCCAAAATGAGTACACCATCACTTTCCTGTACATTCCAGACCGTACGCTGTGCTGGATTTGATTCTGGAGTTACACGAAGCAGGTATCGTTCCGGGATTTCCCCATCTTCCGCCCAGCGCCCGGCAGGACACCAACCTCTGTAGGGAAGTCCCCATTTGATGGCAACATCGAGGGCTGCGCGATCAACTCCCGCCTGACCACCACTGATTATTGTGAACGTAGACCCTGACACTTTTTATAGTTAAGTTGAACCCGAGATTATGCGAACACCGCACGCTGAATTATAGTACGATCCATATGATTCGTTCTGCCTCAAGGCTGAGAATAGCCCTTATTCTTTTTGGGTACATCGTCCCGGTGTCTGCCAGCGCTCTGGCGCAGGTGCCATCGCCAATGGCGCTGTTGGAGGAGGTAGTTGCCCGCTATCAGAATACCATGGAGGCGACATTTGTGCATCACCTGACATCTGAAGCCTGGGATGGATCACAAACCCTGACGGGAACTGTACAGCTTTGGGGGGACCGGTATCGTATTGAAACGTTTCACGAGGTCATCACTGGACAAGGTGAAGAAGTATGGATTTATCGTGCAGCAGACAATCAGGTCCTCCTGACCACGATAGATGGGAATGACGTGGCCTATTCTCCTGGCGCACTGTTTCGTTCCTATGGAGAACTCTACCATCCTCATGCTTCCTCGCGTGAGATCCTTGACGGAGTCTCTTATTTTCGGCTTGAGCTTTCCCCCCTGGAGGAGGATTTTGCAATTTCTTGGCTAACTCTCTGGATTCGTGAACATGATCATGTGATTAAACAGATCGTTGCTCTGGATCAAAGCTCCGTGCGCACAGAGATTGAATTGGAGAATATTCGTGTCGGCATCCCCATTCCCCCTGAGACCTTCGAATTCAGTGCCCCTGAGGGGGCTGAAGTCATTGACCTGCGATTGTGACCCGTCCAGTTCGCCTGCATACTCTGCTGCTGTCCTTCCTCCTGGCAGTGCTTTTAATCTGGCTGTCCCTGCGCGGCATTGACTTTGCAGCATTCATTGACTCATTGCGCTCCGCACACTATGGGTGGATTTTGCCGGTGATTGGAGTCACCTTGCTGAGTCATTGGATCCGGGCATACAGATGGCAGACATTGATCACTGCACTCCCGAAAGACTCCAAATCCCGGGTTTCTGTACTGGATCTGTTCGCATCCGTCATGGTCGGATACATGGTCAATTATGCAGTCCCTCGCGCCGGAGAGATTGCCAGATGTACGTATTTATCAACCAGGAAGAAACTCTCATTCTCTGCTCTATTGGGGACGGTGGCCATTGAGCGTATCGCTGACCTCCTTGTGTTGGGTTTTGGCTTGTTCATCACTCTGGTACTCATTCGTGAACAACTGCAGCCACTGATTGGGCAACTTTCATTACCACAACTGCCGTGGGTATGGATTGTCGTCTGTTTCCTGATGATTGCAATCACGATCTATATTGGGCTCCGCTTGAAGATCACTGCACCCCTACGCAGCCGACTTTTCGCACTGATCACCCAATTTGTCAATGGGATCAAAACGGTGTACCGTACGCCCAAACGCTGGCAGCTGATCTGGACAACGGTGGTCATGTGGCTGATGTACGGCTTTATGGCCTACATCCCACTGTTAATGTTTGATCTACATACTACGGCTGCTTTATCCTATTGGGATGGCCTGGCAATCATGTTCATTGGGGTTCTGGGCATCCTGGTTCCTACACCGGGTGGCGCGGGCTCCTTCCACTTCATTACCATCCTGACACTGACATCCGTGTACGGAATCATACAGTCGGACGCAGCGGCCTATGCCATTTTCGTTCACGGCGCACAACTGATTCTCTACCTTACGATTGGAGGAGTGATCCTATTGACTTCTGCGGTTACCTCGCGTGCAAAGACTTGATAATTTCTCGCAAAAAAAGATCGGAGGATGAAGGGACGCAACGGTGCCATCTGAAGAGGAGCCAATTCTGGCGCACAACAGTCTATCTCGTGTCTACTCTGAACGGCTCAACAAACTGCTGGCCGCCTCCGCTGGCAATGATGGACCTATCCCAAAAACCTCACTAAATTCAGAAAAACCTATACTTCTGGACGGTGTAGAAGAAAAATATTTTCCTTCTCACCAAAACACACCATCAGCATGAAAACCCGTGCTGTTAAGGTTCATTCTCTCTCCGTGTGCCAAAGCATTAATAGCCGTATTCCCATTCATATGAAGTGGTTGACCGTATTACTGCTGACCCTAAGTATGGGGTGTGCTGGTGATCGTGAACCTGGGGAGGTTGACACCCGCCCCATTCTGATTGAAGGTGGGACGGTCATGGTGATGGACAGTGCTGGAACGATCCTTGAAGGCGGTGCCGTGCTGATTGAGGATGATCGCATTGCTGCGCTACTTGAATCTGATGCACCCCGACCGGAAGGAGTCATGCGAATTGATGCAACTGGGCATCTTGTGATTCCCGGCCTGATCAATACCCACGGGCATGCAGCGATGTCTCTCCTGCGCGGACTGGCTGACGACCTTCCCCTACTCACTTGGCTCAACGACTATATCTTCCCAGCGGAAGCCGCACTTGTGGAACCGGATTTTGTCTACTGGGGCACCTTGCTCTCATCCATCGAGATGCTGAAAAGTGGTACCACCACCTTTATGGACATGTACTACTTCCGTGATGACATTGTGAGAGCCTCGGCCAAGGCTGGAATTCGCATCGTAACCGGCCCGCACGCCATTGGCTTTCCCGCACCAGATTATGCCTCTCCAGAAGAATCCCTATCGAATGCGGCGGAATTCATGGAGCAGTATCAAGACCATCCCATTATAATCCCGGCTGTTGCTGCCCATGCAGTCTATACCACACCTCTTTCAGATATCGAAGCTGCTTTCCGGATTGCAGAGCGCTACAATGCTCCATTTCAAATCCATGTACTTGAAGATTCCTCCGAGAACACGAATTTTCACGAGTTAACAGGCATGGGAGTCATTGAGGCACTCGACTCTATTGGCGCGCTCCGCCCTGGAACTGTGCTCGCCCATTCAATCTTCCTGTCCGATGAAGATATCTTACAGATCGCCGCAAGCGGTGCCGGAATCGCACACAACCCTGAGAGTAATATGAAACTTGGAATCGCGAGGGTCGCCCCGATCACTAGGGCACTCTCTGCAGGAATTCCAGTGGGACTCGGAACGGACGGCCCTGTTTCCAACAATAATCTTGATCTGTTTGATGAAATGGATACTGCCGCAAAGGTTCATAAATTGGCGCTCGGCGACCCCGCCGCTCTGCCAGCAGAAACCGTCTTCCGGATGGCGACCATGGGCAGTGCGAGGGTTCTGAATCTGCACGAAGAGATCGGCTCGTTAGAACCGGGAAAGCGCGCCGATGTCGTACTTGTTGACATGGATCGTGCGGGGCTGACACCACATTACCGTGTCTATTCACACTTGGTGTACGCGGTAAGTGGAAGCGATGTCAATACTGTAATTGTGAACGGCCGTATCGTCGTTCAAGACCGTGAAATCCTCACTGTGGACGAAAAAGAGGTCATTGAGAAAGCGCGCATGTTCGGAGACCAGGTGCAGCAGGTGACAGCTAAATTAGGCAGATAATGACCGATACTTCAATTGAAATGAAGAAGATGGTCACTTGGAATGGGCAAAATCTGAAAACAGATTAATCGGTCTGAATTTCAAGGAAATTTAAGATGGTTGCCGCTGAGCACTAGTCTCGTTTGTCGTTGGATACCAACCAGAGAGCATTTGAACTGCGAGGTTGCCGCTCTCTTTAAGTCAGATCGTCGCCGATTCTGCTTCGGCGGGAGAAATCCAATTTTTGACACCTGACATACATATAGTACCGAAAATATAGGTGTCAAAGACTCGATGAATGACACAATTAAAAGCTGGGGGATGCCCCAAATTCACATCAATCGAGCTATGTGGGGTTCCGAGTTATTGGAGACAATGAAAACAGCGTACGAACCAAATTGAGCGAAATAGTATATTATTGCGTTATTGTGTACGATCACTCTTAACTACATGAGATTATGCCAGATTGGTTGACAGTATCTGTGGTTCTTGTTATTTGTGGGATAATCTTTGCATTTGGCAAATGGTACGGAACCGTTAACTCGGACAGAAAATCCTTTAAGGAGTTCATGTCTGAAATCCAAAAAGACATAGAGGGGATTCGTACTAAGATTGAAGATATTTTGCACAGGCTACCGCCCCCACCGCTTATTACCGGTAAGAGTCCTTTGTCCCTAACTGGATTTGGTGAAGAAATTGCAGACAAGTTAGATGCAGAAAATTGGGCCAATAATCTAGCCTATGACATATGGGAGGATGTTCAGGAAATGAAAGACTACGAAGTACACGAGTATTGCTTTGATTGTGTTCGTAGTGACGATTTCACCGGTGACATGACTGAACTTCCCCCCTTTCTGCCGATTCTAATATACGATATTCCTAACAATTTGGGGGATTTTATGCGGATAGATTGACAGCCCCGGCAGGGGGCCTTTGGGGGTATTTGTTCGGTTCTGTCAACCGAGTGCTTCCTAAGGCTTGAAGCCGAGAAGTTTGAACACCCGCTGTTGCGTAGGGCTGATGGCCTCCATCATGACCACTTCGTCTGAGGTGTCTGTACTGATTTTCGGTACCACAACCAGACGGCAAAGCGCGGACAGTTCGTCCATTACTTCGGCAAAGCTCATGACTTTTTCTCCCTCATTATTCCGTTTGGTTCGGGCTTTCTTTTTCGCCTGGGGAGAGGGTTTGGCCGGCTCCACAGCATTCTTGCGCTGCGCAGCTTTCCCCGCTGGATCATCTTCTGCGAACAGTATCGGGGCCAGCTTCCGGCGCAGATGATACTCCACATAGTAGGCCAGCATGCATAAAAACACATGCGCGATCACCCGGTTTTTCTTGCGATGATGAATCGGGCGGACGCGCAACGAGATCGTTTTCATCGTGCGAAAGGCCTGTTCAACCGTGGACAGACGCTTATAATTCGCCACCAACTCGGTCGCCTCCGGCTTCTGTTTCAAGCTTGAACGGATCGCATACAAGCCGTCAAGCCTTTCTGCCTTCGCAATTGCCGCCTCATCGCGCTTATAGGCAAAGTGTTCCTCCTCGATCTCCAGCGTAAAGAACTTCCTCACTTTGTATTTCCCAATCACCCGCCCGACGCGTACGCCAATTTTGCCTTTGCACTTTAACCGGCACTGCTCGCGCTGGGTGGCTTCGACAATTTTGTCCAGGGCTTTCTCCGTCTTGATCAGGAGTTCTTCCCGCTGCCGCTTGCTCTTCTCGGCCTGCAAGGGGTTTCTGCACAGCACCAACCGATCCGCTGGATACAGATCACTGTGAATTTCCATTACATCCTGCTCATCAAACAGACTCATCTGCACCGATTCCTGCTCCACCACCGCACGAATCTCATTCTTTTTCATGGCGGTGATCCAGTCGAGTCCCACGGGGATCAATTCTTCCTGGATCTGCTTCTGCTGCAAGATCCCCCGATCGCCGACCAACACCACTTGCTTGAGACCAAAGGTCTGCTGAAGCTTGGCCACCTGTGCACCGAGCGTACTGACATCTGCGGTATTGCCGCGGAAGACGTCCACCGACACCGGACAACCTTCTGGATCGGTCATCAGACCGATGACGATCTGCTGCTTGCCCCGCTTCTTGTCCCGGTTGTAGCCATAGGCGGCAAACTCATTCTTCCGACCTTCCACATAGCTGCTGGTTACATCATAGAGCACCAGGCCGCCTTCCTTGAGATGGCGCTTGGCTAAACGCTGCTCAATACTTGTCTTGTGTTTGACCAGTTGATCCATCGCATCATACAGATCCTCCTCATCCACACATTTGAGTCCAAGCTCTTCATTGAGGGTGGAGGCAGCGGTGCGCACATCCAACATGGCGCTGGTGGCGAGCTTGCTGGCGGGCTTGATCACACGTGCGGCGATCATGCCGAGCACCAATCGACGGAAGCGGGAATTCTTCGGCGCGATCAGTTCAGGCAGTCCGAGCTGTTTCATGATCCCCAGGACCGCGGCGACATGACCGTGCGGGGTGTTGCTGCGAATGGTGAAGGCGTCTTCAACGGATTTGACCGCGGTGCCGCCCGCGAGGAGAATCCGAAGTCCCTCAATGATCTCCATGGGGAGCTTGGAGATATTGGCGAGGGTGGTTTTGACGGATTTGCCATTGATCCAATTGGACTCACGAATGAGCCAAGTTGGATTGGAATTCCGGTTGGGGATCTTGTCGACAAACATGGACAGACTATATTAGATAAAAAGCGTTGTGACTCCCATAAAAATACGAAATATTTCGGATAAATGCAAATACTGAGCCATTTACTTCCCATTAAATCAAAAACATACATGGACAGGTATATCCCCCAACAAAATACCCGAAAATCCCACCGAACAGGCGGAAATCAATGAAAATAACCCGCTTTTGACCCCGATCCAGAGAAAATCACCGCGAATAAACGGGACGAAGACCTTGATGAAGAGGGGGAATCCTCAAATACAACCGAACAGACGAGAATTTAGGGGGGAAGTTCAGACATGAGAGACACGATAAAGGAAGTTGCATATGAAAACGGAATCAATACAGATGGTGTATATGATGTATTGGCTATAGTCCTTCGGGATACGATATTGGAAAAACGACAAGAAGGCGAGGGCTTAAGTACAACAGAATAGCTCTTTACTGGAGGGAGTTTGACTAGGATTTGGGATTTTTATTGCATTTAGCACGGAAGTCGGGAATTATACAGGGTTTGGGAATTAGGTTTTTCCGGTACTATTGTATAGTACGTGTACCATTTTTCGTTCAACCCCGATAGCCTGGCTGAAAAGCCAACGCCAGGAGGATGCCGGTCGCGACGGACGCATTCAGTGACTCGACATCCCCATCCATTGGAATCGAGACCAGACGGTCACAGATACGTTCCGTATCCGGGAATAATCCTCGCCCCTCACTGCCGATCACTAGCGCGACAGGACAGTCCCAGTTCATCTCCCAGATCGAATGCGCTCCGTGCGCCGCAGTGCCATACACAAAATAGCCCCGCTCTTTCAGCTCGGGAATTACATCTGCGAGTCGACCAACACGAGCAATCGGCATCCGTACTGCAGTGCCGCTACTAGCTTTGACCATGGCCGCATTGACTGGGGCCATGTGATGAGCGCACACGACGAGTCCCTGAACACCGAATGCAGCAGCTGAACGGACGATGGCACCAAAATTTCGGGGATCTTGAATCCCATCCAGCAACAATAACCGCGGGCGCTGTGCCTGTACCGTATCAAGGTCCGCTGCAATCTCCCTTAACATGACCGAATAATCCGCATAGGCAAACGCGGCCTGCAGCGCTATAGCTCCCTGATGTGTCATTCCATCTGCCAAACGCCGTAGTCCATCCTTTGGTAACATTTGAACCGGAATCCCTGCCCTGGTTGCAAGGCTTCGAATTTGATTCAAACCGCGAGTATCTCGTTGAAGACATACCTTCTCCAGTGATTCGGGGGTACGCTCCAATGCCTCCCGGACCGCATTGCGTCCGGCAATGATGAGTGGGGGATCAACGGACATGAGGCTGTAAAAAACCCACCAGGCAGTCTACCAGCGATTCTGCAAAATTCGCCTGCTCAGGACGCATCAGGACACTTCTCAGAATCCGAACACTCTCCTGATCTATCTCCACATCGGGCATACGGGCACGTAAATCTGCCGACCGTACACGAAGGACACTCAGAAATACTGGATTCGTCGTGGAGGCCATCGAATCTTCAAAAAGCGCCTGAGAAGCCCGGTCAATTCCGCTGGCAGAATTTGGCTTTGCCTCGGGGTAATAACACGCGATATCCAGATCCGGCTTCCCCCAGCTTCTGAGCGGGGTATCCTCCAGCGCAGCATGCCAGCACTGTGCTGCCTCCAAGCAAGAAGAAAGTATCGGACCCAGGCCCTCATCCGCAGACAATGGCAACAGCTGCAGGGTCAACCACAATGCCCCCGCTGCCGCACCGGCACGTGAGCACTCCAGACTGATTTCACCCAAATGCAGATCCTCACTCGTAAAATAAGTGTATGGAGAATCATGCAAATAGTGCTTTGCCATCTTTGGGTCACGATAGAGAATGCAACCACAGCCGTACGGCTGAAGTCCGTGTTTATGGGGATCCAAAACAACTGAGTCCGCATCTTTGATTGCATCAAGGTTTTTGGCAACCACAGAATCCAATATCTCGCTTCTGCTCAGCAGTCTGAAGAACCCTCCATATGCAGCATCTACATGTACTCGCACGCCATATTTTCGGCACAGAGGGATCGCTTCTGCAATTGGATCTACCGTTCCCAAGCCAGTCGTGCCAGCGGTCAGAACGACTGTTCCGATCTTCTGAGACCGGAGAGCTTCTTCAAGTGCCTCCAAGTCCATTCGGCCATTTGTATCAGCGGCAACATTCTCTACTGATACACCCAGCACATGCCCCATACGAGCATGCGTGTAATGGGCTTCCTGGCTGACCGCGATCATTTTGTCTGGATGCTGCTCCCGGCTCACAAAGAGTGCCTCCAGGTTGGCAATCGTTCCACTACTGGTCAGATGTCCCAATGCATTTTCCGGGAACTCAAACATCCTGGCTAGTTCGATCACAACCTCCTTTTCCATTGCCGCCGTTGGCGGCCCTCCATCCAGCGCATGGTTGTTCGGATTGATGCGCATTGCCGTAAGGTACCCCAGAATCGCAACTGGATGCGGTGGCTTGAGCATCTGCCCCGCATAACGGGGATGGAAGAAGGGATAATTCCCCGTGAGCCGATTCACATAAACTTCATACGAGGCACTCAAGGCCTCATGATCTACACGAAGGGATGGATGTGGCTCATAGGGCCCCCAACGCGCTTCCCATGTGCTCACACAGCGATCTGCCTCCTTGAGCCAGCCCCCGAGCGACTGCGCTGCAGCGGTCTGGGTCATGCTATTTTCTCCGGGTTGTAAATACCAGCCCCGCGATCCCCACAAGAATCATGACCACCGAGATTACTTCCGCCTGAGTGACCTCCAGGCCAATAAAGTCAAACACATTGTTGACCCGGATCTGCTCAATCAAAAGACGTTCGATTCCAAAAAACAGTGTGGTCAGCGATGCCAACCAACCTGCGCGGAATGGATGATTACGTAAACTCCACAACACTGCAAACAATATTCCCGCCATTACAAATTCGTAGATGGATGTTGGATAAACACCAGATTCGGGCAGGGTAACACCAAGAATATTATTCGGGTAGGTCTCTCCCCAAAGCCAATCCGGTATAAAGCTCGGTTGTAGGTCTGGATTTGAAGTGATCCCCCAATCCCCATCCCCCGCGAGATGGCATCCGATCCGTCCAATCCCATAAGCCAACATGACTGTCGGCAGCGTGGCATCAATGAAAAGGGACAAGCGAACGCCATGCTTGTGAACGTACCAGATAATTCCGATTGCGGCAAAAATCAGTCCTCCATAAAAGGTGAGCCCGCCTTGGGAAAAAATCATTCCACCAGGATCAACCATGAAGTCTCCCCAGTTTTCCAGAATATGAAAAATCTTTGCCCCGATAATGCCTCCGACAACTGCAATCACTGTAATTGAGCCCACCAGCGATGCCGGATTTGCACTGACATTTTGTTTTTGTCTACGCCCCTTCTTTGCAGAAACCTGTACAGGCTGAAGCTCTCCCTTTTGGTATAACCGATCAAGCTCACGTCGCATGAGCCAGGCAGCCACCAGGAACCCAGTGGCCATCATTGCACCAAATGAATAGATCGTAATAGACTCCATGCCCAAAAATTCAACAGGGATCGGAATCTCAAGTAGGCGTGGATACATAATTATTTAAGTTTTTCAGTCAGGTTTTGTGTTAATCTGGCAAAGTGGACGGAGGCCTGTTCACCGGTAATCATATTCTTAACCGTTGCTTTTTCGGTTTTCATCTCCTCCTCGGCCAGGATGACAACCCAACTCGCGTTCGCGCGATTTGCGAGGCGCATTTGTGCCTTCATCGAACGGCTTGTCAACTCCAGACCTGCCCGAACCCCTGCCCTCCGAAGGGCCTGTACAAATGTAAATGCTTTTTCACCCGCTGCATCCCCCAGTGCAATCATCCATACATCAAATGAATCCGCCTCCGGCAAAGGCAACTCTGATCCTTCCATGGCAAGAATAAGGCGCTCTATGCCCGCCGCAAAACCAACTGCAGGGACAGGCTTCTTCGCCCCGATTGCAGGGGCCAGGAGGTCGTAGCGCCCCCCACCAGCCATCGCACTCTGTGCTCCAATGCCGTCATGCTCAAGCTCAAAGGCTGTCCGGGTATAGTAATCCAGCCCGCGAACGAGCATTGGATCCTCTACATACGTAATCGCTACCGACTCAAGAAGTCGCTTAAGGACCTCGTAACTCACCTGACTCTCCTTATCAAGGTAATCATGTAGCCGAGGAGCCTGTTCAAGAATCTTGCGTTCTGCCTCAACCTTTGTGTCCAGGATCCGAAGTGGATTACGAGAGAGACGATCACGACTGACCTCGGTCAGATTCTCCCGGTGTGGTTCAAGGTAATCGATTAATGCCTTGCGGTATTTTGGCCGGGTCTCCGCATCTCCAAGTGTATTGATGCGAAGCTTGGTCCCTGGAAGTTCAAGTGCCTGATAAACCTCCATCATCACTGCAATGATGTCTGCATCTGCCCTTGGATCTTCGGTCCCGATGATTTCTGCTCCAAATTGGTGAAACTGTCTGTAGCGTCCCTTCTGTGGGCGCTCGGCCCGAAAGCAAGCACCAATATAGTAGAGTCGCTGCACCCCCGGCTGCTGTTCCAGATGATGCTGTAAATAGGATCGCATGATGGGAGCGGTCAACTCTGGTCGCAGTACGTAACTGGTATCCCCGCGCTCAAACGTAAACATCTCCTTGGAGACAATATCAGTGAGTTGCCCAATGCCCCGTGCAACGAGTTCGGTATGCTCTAAAATGGGAGTCCGGATCTCTGAAAATCCATGCCGATGCATGATCTCATGAATCACACGCTCCACATAACGCCATACCTCTGTGCGCATCAGTGTCCTCTGGGTGCCAGGCAGCAGGTCGCTCGTCCCTTCTATAGTCTGGAAAGTTTTTTTCACCGAATTATTGGTTTATCCGCCGTGGAAGTGAGTGACATCTTTACGCAGCTGCTCTCCGGTCCAGATCATGTCTTCCGGCAGGTCTGCCATAAATTCCATCCTGACTCCAGAATCGGGATGAGAAAACCCCAGCGAACGAGCATGTAGTGCCTGCCGATCTAATACATCGAAAATATTCGTATAGAACGCTCGCCGGTTCCTTGTAACGGGGCCATACTTGATAGTTGCACCTCCATACGCTGTATCTCCGACAAGTGGATGTCCCATGTGACTCAAATGCACCCTGATTTGATGGGTTCGGCCTGTCTCCAGCTTGAACCGCACCAGAGAGGCTGGACCCAGAATTTCATGCGTTTCATAATGTGTGATTGCATGGCGGCCATCAGGACGTACTGCCATTAAGGTTCGGTTACGTGCAGATCTACCAATTGGAGCATCTACGATACCTGATCGGGGATCTGGCACTCCCCAAACGATTCCAACATAATGTCTGTCAACAGATCGCGCTTCGAATTGGGACTGTAACGCACGGTGCGCCGCATCGTTTTTGGCGACAACCAAAAGCCCTGTGGTATCCATATCCAGCCGGTGAACAATCCCTGGGCGGAAGGGCTCATCCGGCGCATGTGGTAAATCCCCACTCACATGATGCAATAATGCATTCACCAACGTTCCGGTTGGTCGCCCTGCTCCAGGATGAACCGGCATCCGCGCAGGTTTATTGATCACCAGTAAGCTCTCATCCTCATAGACAATATCCAGCGGCAATGCCTGCGGAAGAAGGCTCATTGGCTCCACGGTAGGAGATGTCCATCGAATGACACGACCCGGGGTTACAGGATGGGATGGACGCAGCACAATTTTTTCATCCACCGTCACACTGCCAGCACGAATGACTTTCTGTGCCTGATTCCGAGACCCAATATCGGGCATGCCTGCCAGAGCCACATCCAGCCGCTGCTCAGTTTTGGCAACCAGAAATTTCTTCATGATTCGCCTAAGAGCTGCTCCTCTTGAATACAATTCCACAACTCCCGTTTTAACGTATCTAATCCAAAGTCGGCTACCGCACTAATCAGAAATACATTCTCTTGTGAGCCAAACTGGCGGCGAGCCTGATCGAGATAAGATGCGTGCTCTTCTTCGGGGAGCAAATCTGCTTTCGACAGCGCGATAAATCGACGTTTCTGAGAGAGCTTTGGGTCGTAGTTGCGTAATTCCTGCATAAGACTCTCAAATTCAGAAACAATGTCGTCCGAGATCACCGGGATTAAAAATAGCAGTACTGCATTGCGCTCAATGTGCCTAAGGAAGCGTAGCCCCAATCCTTTCCCCTTACTTGCCCCCTCAATAATGCCAGGAATATCAGCAATAACAAATGACTCATATTCATCTACGCGGACGACACCAGGGCTTGGGGTAAGTGTGGTAAACGGATAATCGGCAATCTTGGGACGTGCAGCGGAAACGGAGGCAACTAGCGTGCTTTTGCCCGCATTCGGAAATCCGACCAGGCCGACATCGGCCAGCATCTTTAACTCCAGCTGGATCGTTTTTTCCTCACCCGGCTCTCCGGGCTGAGCATAACGGGGAACCTGTCGCGTAGCAGACTTAAAAAACGTATTCCCTTTGCCACCCCGCCCGCCTTTCGCGAGTATAAGTTGATCGCCATGCTGTACCACTTCACCCAAGAGGTCTCCGTCGTCCGATACCCGGGCAATCGTGCCACAGGGAACGCGCAAAAGCAGATCCTGACCATCCTTACCGGCACGGTTGTTTCCCTGCCCCCCTTCACCCCGGGGCGCACGCTGATGTGGGTTGTATCGCAAATCCAAAAGCGTATACAAATGTTTGTCCGCCTGAAGAATTACAGAACCACCTTGCCCGCCATTTCCTCCTGCCGGACCGCCTTTCGGAACGTATTTTTCACGCCGAAATGCTACGCTTCCGGCACCTCCATGACCACTCCGTACATAAACAGTAACTTGATCTATAAATCGCATTGAGACAGTGAAGAAGGTAACGATCTACACGGATGGGAGTTGTCAAGGTAATCCCGGGCCAGGCGGCTGGGCCGCCATCCTTCGGTACGGAAAGAAGGAACGCGTTCTTTCAGGGGGCTCACCGGATACGACGAATAACCGCATGGAACTGAATGCAGCTTTGCAGGCTTTGAAAGCCTTGAAAGAGCGTTGCGATGTAAAACTTCATACAGATAGTCAGTATCTCAAACGTGCATTTACGGATGGCTGGATCGATAAATGGCGTTCAAACGGCTGGATGACCTCAGCTCGTCAGCCAGTCAAAAATCAAGATCTCTGGCAGGCCCTATGGAATGAAACCCGAAAACATAGCGTCCAATGGATCAAAGTTAAAGCCCACGCGAACAATAAACTCAATAACCGGGTCGATCAATTGGCCGTAAGCGCGGGCGAACGCGTTTCGCGTATCGCAAAGCATACATAACAAAATTTTGCCCCAATTTTTTCAATGCTCCTTATGGTATTGGCTTTATTGATGGGTACTCTGACCTCTGCAGTCCTCTCTCCCAACTGCCCTGAAGACTGTAGGCTCTCCGCATCTTACGTCTCGCAGGATATCCAGATAGATGGCGTGCTCAATGAAGAAGCATGGCTTGATGCGGCCATTGCCACGGATTTCACCCAGTACTCACCCAATGAAGGGGATCCCGCTACCCAGCAAACTGAGGTTCGTGTTCTCTATGGAGAGAGTCAGATTTTCATCAGTGCCGTTCTCCGGGATACGGAACCTGAGCAAATTCGACAAACATTGGGTCGCCGGGATGAATTCAACCAGGCAGACTGGTTCATTGCATCCATTGATTCCTACCTAGATCGTAAGACGGCATATAATTTTGCAGTCAATGCAGCAGGGGTACAGGCGGATGGAATCTACACCGGTGAACGGTTTGGTGGCGGCGGGGGGTTTGACTTTGACACTTCCTGGGATGCGGTTTGGCGGAGTGCTGTGCGCAGCACCAATGAGGGATGGGTCGTCGAAATGCGAATCCCTTTTACAATGCTCCGCTTTTCAGATACACCAAATCAGCGCTGGGGAATCAACTTCCGGCGTGTGATCCCTCGACTTGGCGAGGTGAGTGACTGGGTCCTCATCCCGCGTGCTGAACGCAGGAGCGGAACGGTCGCACAATACGGCACTTTGGAAGGCATCATCGAAATTCGCCCTCGGCGGAATATTCAGGTCACTCCCTATACGGTCGGGAATACCACCCGTGATTCAGAGGAGTCCACCTCATCATTTACTGGAGATATTGGAGCGGATTTTAAGATCGGTCTATCTTCTAACATCACCCTTGACGCAACCATCAATCCAGACTTTGGGCAGGTGGAGGCGGATCCTGCTGAATTGAACCTGACAGCTTTTGAAACCTTTTTCCCTGAAAAGCGGCCATTCTTTACGGAGGGGGTATCTATATTCAATTACGATGTGGTACGAGGAGGGGCCCTCGTTTATACACGGCGTATCGGCTCACAGGCACCTGTATTAGGTGCAGCCAAGCTCTCAGGACGAACCGAAAAAGGATTGGATTTTGGGTTCTTTGGGGCATCTACTGGAGATAATTACAACCCGGAGAATCACTACGGCGTCGGCCGTGTACGGCAGCGTATTGGTAACCTCTCGAGCATTGGTGGCATTGCGACCCTCTACGATAATGTTCATGGTGGTCGGAGTTATACCGGCGGGACCGACTGGGATATCCGCATTTTAGACAATCGATACAGTCTATCGGGACAGTTTAGTGGAACCCATCATACCGAAGACGGTGAATCCGAACAGGGGTATGCATTGACAGTCAGTGCAGACCGTCAACGCAGCATATGGAATTTTGCCGCCGACCTGGCTGTCGTCAGCGATGGGTATAATCCCAATGATATCGGTCGCCTGCGCCAGAATAACTACGTAAATCTCTCGGGTGGTATCATCCATCAAATCAATGGAGGGGCGCCCTTTGGACCTTTCCGCCGTGCATCTGCTTTTCTCTTCAGTGGGGGCGGATTTTCCTATGACGAGCGGTTGCACGACGGTGTTGGCACGTTTTTCCGTTCTGACTGGACCCTGAACGGCTACAGTGAACTGGAAGTGAATTTCCAGACTGACTATCTCTTTGGGGGATACAACGAATACGAAACCCGGGGATTGGACGCACGGGCCCGCCCACGGGAGTATGAATTTGAGGTTGGATACAGAACCGATACCCGCCGGAAGTGGAACCTTGAACCTGCTATTGAAGGGGTCATTTATACGGATGGTGGACGAATCATGGAACCTAGTCTGGAACTCGAATGGACCGCTACTCCCAAACTCAACCTGTCCCTAGAGGTTGCGGTCGGTCGCGAAATTAACACTACCGAGTGGGCAGCTAATGAAGCCTTCTCATACAGCGGTAATACATTACTGATCGGAGAAGAAAGTAATGATGATCCGTCCGAGACAGAGGCATGGCGCCCAATTTTCTCCAACACGACCCTCAGCAATGCACTTTCCGCAAGAGAGCCTTGGGACAGCGATGGTAATCATTATGTACCCATCTTTGGTCACCGCAATACGCGATCCGCTGACATTACCTTGCGTACCGGCATTACACTGTCTCCCAACTTGGCGATTCAGTTCTATGGGCAACTTTTTGCAGCCCGCGGACAATACACTGGTTTTGAAGTACTGCAAAATCGGGACACACTTGTCCCGGTTGCTGCGTGGCCCAAGCAGTACGATTTTGCCTTCAGCAGATTCCAGACCAACACCGTAGTTCGCTGGGAATATCGTCCAGGCTCTGTACTATACCTAGTGTGGTCGCAAGCCCGCTCAACGAGTGACGACGCAGATCTGTTTGATGTGGGCGGTATTTCTCCTTTTGATCAATCCACTTCAAATCAGTGGGCCGACACGTTCAATCTCCCCCCTGTGAATGTGTTACTGCTCAAGTTCAGCTACAAGTTTCTGAATTAACTGGCCACTGTTCTTTTCGCTGCAGTATATTTGGGGTAGTCATAATGAATAACATGGACATCGTACTCCTCTTTGGTGCCATTATTATCGGGCTCTTAGCCATGAGATGGCAGATGTCATTCAATCCCAAGCAACAATTCTGGTCTACTGTCGGTGGGACTGCCTTGCTTATCTGCCTTATCGTGGGGAATGGTGTCTACCACTGGACAGCAATACCCATGGCTGGCGTGCTAGCGTATTCAATCTACCGGCGATACAGAGCCTACGCTGCATATAAAGTAGCCTGAAGCTGTTGAAGGGACATACCTGGGAATCATCTAACGATTCCTGACATCACACCGTCAAGCGACTGACCACAGGGCGTGATCAATGTTCCAGTCCGAAATCTTCGAATTCATGATACACCGCGCCCACGAATTCGTCCGAGATCATCGTTGATCGATTCCTTTGCACACGATCTAGTGGCCTCGGATCATAACCCCTGCCGCATGCCTCCTATGCAGGGCATGGTCAAAAACTTACGTAAGCCTCCTAGTTTACTGATTCAACCCGGACCTTGTAATCTTCCATGATCGGATTGGCAAGAAGCTTTTCACAAGCGGCACATGCTGCCGACTCTGCATCCTCTTCCGTATCTGCGGAGACCTGAAGCTCCATGTATTTTCCAATTCGAACAGAACTTATCTGGTCAAAGCCCAGATTTTGCAATGCATGATGCGTGGCTTTCCCCTGTGGGTCCAATATGGCCGGGCGGAGCGTAACTGTGATGCGCGCTTTGTACATGTCAAAGATTCGGTTACCTGAAATGGGTTAAATGGATATCATAGCATTAAAGATTCCATCACTGGGCGTTATCCTGCGGCATTTAGCCGAACCCCCAATTCCTATGTTGCCTAAAGATACAATGGTAGTCCGGTGAGGATGCGGGGAGTTTGATGTCCCGGTCATTGAGGGAGAGATCTCCTATTCGGTTTCCCGATTGGAGCAGGCCCGATCTGGCCATCCGAGCTAACCGGCATCGCCCGTCTCTACCAACTCGTACACGGCCACGCTATGCTCACCGAATTCGCCACGCTCCCGCAGGAGTACCCAACCCGGCCCAGCATCCAGCAGCGTTGAACGCGCAGGGACGACGAGGCGAGCCACCCACCCGCCACTTGGGTGTAGCAGATGGAGTTCCTGGTCTGGCGACCGCCAGCCAAAGGTGGTGACCCACAGACTACCGTCCGGCAGCGCCATAAGCCCGTCCGTTTCGAAGGCAGGGAATTGCTCCGGCAGGTCATTCCGAATGTCCGGCCAGCGCTCCCTCTCGAAGCGCTGACGCTCCGCAGGTGTGTCGTACCGGGCTAGATAGGCACGAAAGTAACGGTCGAGATGCTCGTTTGTCACCTCCCGGTCCGGCCCGACCCACCGCGCGATGCGCGTGACACGACCATTCCAATCAACATGTTCGAGTTCGTAGTCGTCGCCCGACCCGTACCACACGCCGGTGCCAGTCGCCGCGAAGACCATGACCTTTCCCCACTCCCTTGGCCCGGTGCCCCCGCCATAGAAGAAACGCTCCGTACCGGGTATCCCGGAACGCAGGACTATCACACTGTCACCGCGCGCCCAGTTCAGCGACATGCTCCAGCGGTAGATCTCGCCCACTGCAAAAGATGCGTAGTCTTCCGTTTCCGGCCAAGGCGTGAAGATTAAGCTGGCATCGGGCGCGCACATAGGCTCACTGTACGAATTTACCCCGACCTCACTGAGCCTCCGCGTGTCGGTCACGTTGCCCTCCGCATCAAGCTCGGTAATTCGGTCCAGATGCCAGTCGAAAACCGTGATCGAGGCTCCCGGGCAACCTCTCAGCAGCCGGAGTCCCCCGTACTCTCCCGGTCCCTCGCCTTGCCGTCCGCTCGTCCACAAATGCCGACCACTGGCGTCAAACATCCGAACCTCGTAGCTCTGCTCATCCACCACAACTATGCTCCCGTCTTTGAGCCGAATTGCGCCGGTTACCTCCCCGAACATGTATTCCATCGGACCTTCAAGGAAACCAATACGCACCAACGGCTCGTCCGACAGAGCCAAGTCGGGGCGACCTGTGTCTTCACTCTCGACTATCGTCTGAGCGGCGAGCGTGGTGGCGGACATCAACAACCCGTAGATGGCCACTCGGATCATGGCTCCGTACAGTACAATCCTTGCGTTGGCGGAGGGCGTGTTCACTGCGTGACTCTTCATCGGGTTGGACAGAATGTGCGGCACTGCCAAGCTAAGGATAGAGAGTTAAATAATAGGACGACTTCGGCCGGATGAGTTCGCATTCGCTCATTCACAGCAACCCGGGACAACCCCGTCAAAAATACTCCAAATCCTCTACTTTTGCATCCTCATGTATTAGCATAAACGGTGAAAGAAGATTCTCGTGCACCTGTATAAAAGGCTAGATTTCGGATGGGGCATTCAAAAAATGATCAACCTTGCATGTAGGTGAGAACTGCAATTCTGGAAATTTTTTGAGTAGGAATCATTCCAAATACACCAGTTTGTACTTCTTCAGCAAAGTTGACGACTCCGCCGTAGTCACAGCATATGCATATCCTTTCCCGTCCATGTATGCAAGGCGTGTGTAAGGGGGCATTTCAAATATTCCCTTTTCTTCCCCCGAAAGAGTCATGACGTACACTGATCTTCTTACAGGCGTCTCTTCTGCCTTACCTCCGTGTTCCAAAAATAGGTTCCCCTGGTGGTCTAACGCTGCACCCGTAAACATCATGCCGCCGGGTACATAGCTGATGGACTCGGCCATGTGATCCGGCAAGGGAATTCCTTCCTCCAGATCCATGAAACTGCCCTCGTACCGGAGAGGTAGATTAGCAACGGATAATTGGTTCAAAATATTTCCAGACAAGTCGTAGACATCGATACGATTTACCATTTGAAAAACCACAACAATCCTACCTGGATTCCCCGCAAGCAGAATGAATTGGTTTTCCATATTGTACTTATGCATGTCCTTGAGTTTAAATATTCTCTTCAGGTCACCGGGAGGCGCGAACGTAGCCACATGCATGTCTAATGTAATTAAATCAAGATTCCCAAGATAAAATTGTCCATCCAGTGCAACATCCATATCCACGGGTGTCTCAATTTGGTCTGACCTTTCGTAAGACAAATCCAGGTCAAAATAGTGTAAGACACCTGTTCCTTTTTGATCTGTAGCTACCAGAATACTATCTATCAAGACAATCGAATGGGGACCATTGACAAATTCACTGGGGGCCACTCCCTGAGATCCAACTTGACGGATTAATCGTCCTTGCGGATCATACTTGCTGAGTGCAAAACTTTGGTGGTCAGCGATATATATACTCCCGTCCCGCCCCACTGCTATGTCCGAAATACCAAAAAACCCGTCAAGGGAGAGAACTTCTTGAAGTTCAACAGGCTGGGCACTGCCTGTTGAACTGAGCCCGCATGCGACTGCGATCCATGCCAGAGCTAATATCAGGCACGAGTTACGCGCATTTTCGCATAACGTAAGTAAACCAACCCGTGATGACGTGAACATAAGTCGTAGTGGCCTTCTCGTATTTTGCTATCCCTACACATCTAACCTGAAGCTTGTTCACGTAAGGTCTTTCTCGTGCTTCGCAACTCGGACGGATAAACATCAAATGGAACCATTTGTCCGAGATATAGACTCAAAGTACCTTCATTATTTCTTCTTCGCTCGCCTTCGTCCCTTACCCCTCCTGCGGGGGGTTGCAGCCTTCTTGTTCAGAAGCTCAATCGCCTCGTCCAACGTGATTTCTCCTAAACCTCGATTTTTCCCAACCGATGCATTTAGTTTTCCTCGCTTTACAAATGGTCCATACTGGCCCTTATCAAAGAAAACTCGCTCTCCCGTCTTCGCGTCCACCCCTAACTCAACCGGAAATCTAAGTAGTTCCAGGGCAAGCTCCAGATTTACATCCTCTGGTTGAACCCCTTTGGGGATTGATTTTCGTCGGGGTTTATCTTTTGATCCTTCCGGTTCTACAAGTTCAATATAGTAACCGTAGGTACCACTCTTGAGCAAGATCAGTTGACCACTTTCAGGATGAGTACCTAATTGTTTGGCGGGAGCTTTTGCTGCTTTGAGGAGACCAAGCAATTTTGCATCATCAACATCGGCAGGTAAAAAGTGGTCCGGCACGGTACCGCGCAACTCCTTTCCGTCAATAGTCGCTTGTACATACGGTCCATAGCGCCCCACTCGAACAGTACACTCCTTCAATTTAGGAGAATAGATCGTAGAGATTGCTCGGGAATCCACTTGATCCATGGCCCTATCAACCCGGTTCTGGATCCCCTCTTCCCCCTGATCAATCGTGTAAAGAAACTCCTGCCCCTTCACTTTGCCTTGTGCAATTTCATCCAAACGCTTCTCCATTTGTGCAGTAAAGCCGACATCTACCAGAGATTCAAAGCGCTCCTCCATGAACGCATTCGTAGCGAATGCGCGGAGCGTTGGAGCAAGTGCTGAACCAGATTTGATTGCACTACCCCGGTCTTGGATTGTGCCAACAACGGTGGCGTAGGTGCTGGGACGACCAATGCCTTCCTCCTCTAATTTCCTGATTAACGATGCTTCTGTATAGCGGGCAGGAGGCTTTGTCTCATGGTCTTTTGATTCGAGCCCCAAACACTGCAATGGCTGCTCAGCTTCAAGCGCTGGCAAGTACTTCTCTGTACTCTGCTTCACTCTCTCAGGATTATCACTACCCTCAACGTACACCAATAGAAACCCGGGAAATAACACCTGTCGCCCGGTTGATCGAAAATGTGCCGACGGACTGTCTTGAAGCGTGGCCGTAGAAATCACCCGGATATCCCGCACCCTGGCATCCGGCATTTGACTTGCAACCGTGCGTTTCCAGATCAGGTCATATAATTTTCTTTCATCTTCGCGCAATCCGAGTTGACTAGCGGTTTTCATCTCCCGGCCAGCGGGGCGAATTGCTTCGTGAGCTTCCTGAGCATTCACTACTTTACTCTTGTATCGACGAACATGCTTACTCAAGTACTCCTCCCCATACGTACGTACAATTGCTTCACGCGCCGCCGTGAGGGCTTCCTGGGAAAGAGTAATCGAATCCGTACGCATATACGTAATGAATCCGCGCTCGTAGAGTTTCTGGGCAACCATCATCGTTTTGCGAGCTCCCCATCCGAACTTGCGACTACCTTCCTGCTGCAGTGAAGAGGTGATAAATGGGGCAGCAGGGGTTCGCTTTCTTTCTTTGGAGGTAACACTTGCAACACACCAGTCTGCCGAGGGGAGTTTGGCGACCAATTGATCGGCTTCCTGTTTTCCTAAGAGAAGGATCCCTGAATCTGCCAGAGATTTTTTGATCTCACCGGTATTATCATCAAAATCACGCCCTGTCGCCAGCCTCCGCTCACCAAGATGTGTCATCGTTGCCTTGAATCGGTCAGTATTGGCCTGTAATGTTGCTTCCAGATCCCAATACTGGGCGGGCAAAAATTCCATACGCTTTTTTTCGCGCTCAACCAAGAGCCGGACCGCAACACTCTGGACACGCCCCGCGCTGGTACCCTTGCCAATCTTTCTCCATAACACTGGCGAAATCTTGTATCCTACCAAGCGATCCAAAACTCTCCGGGATTCCTGGGCTTCAACCAGATTCTGATTTACATCACGAGTGTGGCTGAGTGCCTTGTCAATGGCTCTTTTTGTGATTTCATGAAACACCATTCGCCGGACGGGCACCTTTGGCTTGAGCACCTCAATCAGGTGCCAGCCAATTGCTTCGCCTTCACGGTCCTCGTCCGTTGCGATCAACAGCTCATCAGCCTGAGCGAGGGCATCTTTGAGCTCTTTGACCACCTTACGCTTGTCTGGAGGGATGATATAAAGGGGTTTGAACTCGCCATTTTCAATTTGCACTGCAAGCGTAGCCCAAGGCTCCTTTTTATACCTAGCCGGAATCTCTTTCGCATTTCGGGGCAGATCGCGGATGTGCCCCCAACTGGCCATGATCCGATATTTTGATGAAGGCAGAAACCGACTAATCGTTCTGGCCTTCGTAGGAGATTCAACAATTACCAAACTTGACATAGGGCAAATGAATTCTGGCGCGGTTCTCACGCACAGCGAGATACAACGTTCCAAAATATAAACTGAATCGTTAGTGCCAATAACGAATTTTGCAGTAAATTTGCTGCTTCGTGTGATGAAAATCGTCTTTACCAGACTGACTACCATTTTAAAAATTGATCATGTCCACCCAATATGTATATCGCTTCGGCAACGGAGCAACTGAAGGTTCAAAAGAAATGCGATCCTTGCTTGGTGGCAAGGGGGCCAACCTAGCAGAGATGAGTTCCATTGGCCTGCCCGTGCCTCCTGGCTTCACCGTAACGACGGAAACCTGCCACTACTATAGCAGCAACAAGCATGCCTGGCCTGAAGGGCTCCGGGAACAGATTCAAGACGGAATACACCATCTCGAGAAAGCTCTTGGGCGTAGGCTCGGAGATCCCAACCGACCACTTCTAGTCTCTGTCAGAAGCGGTGCCGCACAGTCCATGCCCGGCATGATGGATACTGTGCTCAACCTGGGCCTGAACGACGAAGTCGTGATGGGACTTGCCAAGGAAAGCGGGAATGAGCGCTTCGCTTACGATGCGTACCGCCGTTTTATCGATATGTTTGGAGATGTCGTGATGGGAGTCCACCATCACTACTTCGAAGAAGCAATTGCTTCGATGAAAAGAGAAAAAAAAGTTACCGATGATCTGGACCTGGACGCAGAGGACCTGAAGATTCTAGTACTGGAATTCAAGTCCATCTACGAAAAACATACTGGCCATTCCTTCCCCACCGATCCGCAAATACAATTGGAGCATTCAATTAATGCGGTATTTAACTCATGGGACAGTATGCGTGCAATCAAATACCGCCGTATTAACAAGATTACCGGCTTATTAGGTACTGCTGTCAATGTGCAGGCAATGGTCTACGGGAACATGGGAGAGAACAGCGGAACCGGAGTCTGCTTTACCCGAAACCCCTCAAATGGGGAGCCCGAGCTTTATGGCGAATACTTGGTCAATGCCCAGGGAGAAGATGTTGTCGCCGGTATTCGTACGCCGAAGCCCATCTCGGAAATGACCAAAGAATTCCCTCGACCCTACAAAGAGTTGTTGGAAATGACGACCGCGCTTGAAAAACATTACCAGAACATGCAGGATATCGAGTTTACGATCCAGGATGGATCACTCTATATCCTGCAGACCCGTAACGGAAAGCGGACCGGGCGTGCTGCCCTTCGCACGGCTGTGGATCTGGTGAGCGAAGGGATCACCGATAAAGTCACCGCCGTCCGGGATCTCGTTGAGCCTGGGCACCTTGATCAATTGCTCCATCCGGGATTCAAGGATGAGCTTGCCTATCAGGATGACGTTCTGGCTACTGGATTACCCGCTTCACCTGGAGCTGCGGTTGGACGAGTTGTCTTTACCGCGGACGAAGCTGAGGCCTGGGCACAAGATGGCAAAAAAGTAATTCTGGTCCGAATCGAAACAAGCCCGGAAGATGTAGGCGGGATGGATGCAGCCCAGGGGATTTTAACCTCAAGAGGCGGGATGACCAGTCATGCGGCCGTCGTGGCGCGTGGCTGGGGAAAACCCTGTGTTGCAGGTTGCGGCGATATCGTGATCAGTTATGCAACCAAATCCTTTAAGGTTGGGCACAGGATTATCTCTGAGGGGGACTGGATCAGTATTAACGGGTCATCCGGCGAAGTCATCCATGGGGCACAGGAACTCGTTAGTGCCCAAATGAGTGAGGATTTTGCAACCTTTATGGAGTGGACGGATGAGGTTCGTCCAATGGGAGTCCGGACCAATGCCGATACCCCGGAAGATGCAGAAAAGGCCATCTCTTTCGGAGCGGAAGGGATTGGGCTCTGCCGCACAGAACACATGTTCTTCGAAGGGCATCGTATCCAGAATGTCCGGGAGATGATTCTGGCCGAATCCGAAAGCGCACGTGAGGCTGCACTCAGCAAATTACTCCCCTTCCAGAAGGAAGACTTCCTTGGAATCTTCCGGGCGATGTCCGGTATGCCAGTCACGATTCGCTTACTGGACCCACCGCTCCATGAATTTCTTCCGCATGATCAAGTCGGCAAATCGGAAATGGCCGAACTGATGGGCGTTCCTGTCAGCGAAGTGGAGGCAAAAATTGAAGAGCTTCACGAATTTAACCCGATGCTTGGGCATCGCGGATGCCGTCTTGGGATTACCTTCCCCGAAATCACGACCATGCAGACGCGGGCAATCATTGAAGCAGCCGTGGAAGCCAAAGAGGCAGGAGTTGATCCTCACCCGGAAATCATGGTGCCTCTGATTGGAACGGTGGAAGAATTCCAGAACCAGAAGGCCCTGATTCAGGAAACTGCTGAGACGGTATTTAAAGAAACGGGGACTCGTATAGAGTATCTGATCGGGACTATGATTGAAGTCCCGCGAGCGGCGTTGACCGCAAAAGAGATCGCAAAGGAAGCAGACTTCTTCTCCTTTGGTACGAATGACCTGACACAGATGTGCTTCGGATATAGCCGGGACGATGCCGGAAAATTCCTACCCGGCTATGTAGAGCATAAAATTCTGCCGGACGATCCATTTCAGGTTCTTGATCAGGAGGGGGTCGGCCAGCTCGTTCAAGTCGCTACAGAGGGCGGCAGAAGTGCCAATGCCAGCTTAAAAGTTGGTATTTGCGGAGAGCATGGTGGAGAACCGCAGTCTGTTGCATTCTGTTACCGCCTAGGGCTGGATTACGTGTCTTGTTCTCCGTTCAGAGTTCCAATTGCACGGCTGTCTGCAGCACAGGCACATTTGGCGGAGAAGTAAGCCGACACATGCGCTGCGGGATCAGCCTTTCGGTCACATCAGTGTCTGAAAGGCTGATCCCGCAATATTCTCAGGTCTCGCATCTGGTTCGGGAAGCTGCGAGGGCACACTTCAAGAAATAGAGGAATGTATCGGTGGATCACGAACCGAAAAGCAACGTACCCATCGTTGTATTGCATCAGAGCATTTACATAAGAAGAATATATCAAGGCTCTTGCAAAACTTTCCCCCAACCCGGGCAATTTACCCACAGTACTCCCAGAGCGAGACCCGTCTCCTCAACATCATTCTGCAGGAACATTGACGCTATCTGCTCAGAATCTTTGTTGCGTAGTCATTTCGATTGCAATAACAACGTTCGTGTCTTGTAATCTTGCAACGGCACAGACCGCGTACATGACCCTCGAAGTATCTCGTTCGTCGTCTACGGTCACTGGAATAGGTGGATACGTCCCCGTAAGAGGTAACTTAGTTATGGGCGTTCATATATCCACTCCTAAGACTGAACTTCCCCCCTAATTTCCCTTCCCATCGGCTGGATTAAGGTTTAAGGTTGCCCATTGAGTACTCAATGGGCAATAATTTGTACCGTGGCCCTTGATATTCGGGGCATTTCACGGTTTTTCCCTTGATTTCTTCTCCCAAAACAGGCGTTTCGGGGTATTCGGCATTAATGTTTATGTACCCATGTATTCTGAACCGTTTTTTCGAGGAATTGAACCGAGTTTTTATGTATTATTCCCAATTTATGTGTATATTAATCCAGAAACTTATTTTACATATGTACCCATGTATGTCGCCAAAATCCCCAACCGAAATTCCAATCCCACCTGGCTCATTCGAGAATCCAAACGCGTCCATGGCAAAATCGTCAAAACCACACTCGCCAATATCTCCAAACTCCCCGTGGACGTCATTGAGGGGCTTCGGGTGCTCTTGAAGGGAGGAACCGCCGTAAACTCCATCCAAGATGCCTTCACCATTCAAAGCAATACCCCGCACGGACACGTTGCCGCGGTCCTGGGAGTCATGCATCAACTGGATCTGCCTGCATGGATTGCCCCGAAGAATTCCCGCTTCCGTCGACTGGTGCTCGGCATGATCGCCGCACGCGTGATCAAGCCGGCCAGCAAACTGGCCACCAGTGCCATGTTGGATGTGCGCACGGCGGCCTCCACGCTCAATGAAGAGCTTGGACTCAAATGTGTGGACGAGGAGGATCTGTATGCGGCCATGGATCAATTGGTCCAACACAAGACCGCGATGGAGTGCCGTCTCGCCAAACGGCATCTCAAGGAAGGTGGCATGGTGCTCTATGATGTCACCAGCAGCTACGTGGAAGGCCAGCAGAATGAATTTGCCGCCTATGGCTACAACCGGGACAAAAAGCGGGGCAAGCAGCAGATCGTCATTGGTCTGATGACCGATTCAGAGGGCTGCCCGGTGTCGGTGGACGTTTTCCGCGGCAATACCGCAGATGTAAGTACGCTCAGTGCACAGGTGAAGAAGCTTCAGCAGACCTTTGGGCTTCAACAAGTGGTGTTGGTGGGGGATCGGGGAATCCTGCAGCAAAAGCAGATTCAGGAAGAGTTGATCCCCGTGGGACTCGACTGGATCACCGCCATGAAAAAGAATGAGATTCGTGCGGTGGTGGAACAGAAACAGGTGCAGATGAGCCTGTTTGATGAACAGGATGTAATGAAACTACACAGTGATCTGTATCCAGAGGATCGGATCGTGTTATGCAGAAACCCCTTGCAGGCCGAGAAGAGCAAGCGACAGCGGGAAGAACTCCTGATCAAGACCGAGCAAGCCCTGGATGAAATTGTTGCAGCCACCAAGCGTGAGCAGTGCCGGTTAACGTGCAAAGGCAAAATTGGCGTACGCGTCGGGCGGGTCATTGGAAAATACAAGGTCCGGAAGTTCTTCACGCTGGAGATTGAGCAGGAACACTTTGCCTATGAGCGCAATGCGGCGGCCATTGCGAAGGCAGAACGGCTTGACGGCTTGTATGCGATCCGCTCCAGTTTGAAACAGAAGCCGGAGGCGACCGAATTGGTGGCGAATTATAAGCGTCTGTCCACGGTGGAGCAGGCCTTTCGCACGATGAAAACAATCTCGTTGCGCGTACGTCCAATTCACCATCGCAAGAAAAACCGGGTGATCGCCCATGTGTTTTTATGCATGCTGGCCTACTATGTGGAGTATCATCTGCGCCGGAAGTTAGCCCCCATGTTGTTTACTGAGGATGATCCAGCGGGGAAAGCTGCACAGCGCAAGAATGCCGTGGAACCGGCCAAACCCTCTCCCCGGACGAAAAAGAAAGCCCGAACCAAACGAAATCATGAAGGAGAAAAAGTCATGAGCTTTGCCGAGGTGATGGACGAACTCGCGGGGCTTTGCCGTCTGGTTGTTGTACCAAAAATCTCCGTAGATAAATCCCCGGAAGTGATCATGGTGGAGAAAATTAGTCCTACCCAACAGCGGGCACTCAAACTTCTAGGCATCAAGCCGGTGTAGCCCTTTGGTTCACAGAATTGAGGAAAAGCCCCCAGATCCCCCCCGCTGAGGAGGGGCAATCTATCCCCAAAATATCCTAAATTCATGGGGAATATCGTATATCGGGGAAACCAGAAAGGGGGGAAGTTCAGCTAAGAAGTATACACGTTCAAGTACCAAGATGGAAGGCGAGATGATAGTTAAAGAGGAGAAGATAGTCTCGATAGTGAATCTTCTGATCACGCCTGGAATCATATTAGATTTTACGAAAGATCATACAGTCACTCTGATCTCGCTCATTGGAGTGGTACCAACTACAGATAAACGAATCCCGACTACTCTAGGTATTCAGGCAATGTATGGTATCAAGTCAATAAACCTGGGTATTCGTATGGCTACTGATATCCCCAAGATAGAGCTAGTTCTAGGAGTAGAACTGGCACGTTAGAAACCTCGTTACAATTTTTGTTACTAGAACCTCTTTCAAGATGATTTTACTAAGTCTGCGGTTGACGAAAGCGAAATGTACGGTAATAGGGATCCTTGCCGGGCTCTGCTTTGTGGTATTGCAATAGCATTAGCTGAACGTGCGGAAGCTCAACGCTCTATCGGAGGAGACATTGAGGAAATTGTCGAAATTTTCGCCCTTGTGTCGGAGGTACATATCGAACTGTCGGAAAGACTAATTGCCGAGTTCGGAGAGCGATATAACGAGCTTGCACTGAGTTCATTGTATCAAGGAAAAACTGGAACTCCGCCAGAACGAAGCCCATAACCGCTCATAGAATCAACGAGCGGATCGGGAGTAACTAAAGCCTGCTCAGGCCTACTCTCGTGAATTTCCACGCGGGACGAAGGCCTGAATTCCTGTGATCGCACGCCCGAGTATAAGACCATGAATATCATAGGTGCCCTCATAAGTATTTACGCTTTCCAGGTTGACCATATGGTGAATTACTCGAAATTCGCCACTGATTCCGTTGCCGCCCAACATATCGCGTGCAGTCCTTGCAATCTCTAAAGCAGTATTGCAATTGTTGCGCTTCGCCATAGAAATCATTTCAGGGATGGCCTGATCTGCGTCCATGAGCTCGCCAATCCTCCACGCCAGCAGCTGCATTTGCGTGATACTCGTAAGCATATTGGCGAGCTTTGTTTGTACGAGCTGCATTGCTCCAAGCGAATGTCCAAACTGGCTTCGCTCCATCACATACCGCCGTGCTCGTTCAAAGCAATTCTCTGCCGCCCCGCAGGCTCCCCAGACAATGCCATAGCGGGCACTATTGAGACAGGTGAAAGGTCCCCGGAGCCCCCGAACCTCCGGAAATACTCTTGCATCTGGAACGAATACATCACGAAGTACAATTTCTCCTGTGAGGGAAGCCCGCAAGCTCATCTTATTGCCGGTCTTTGGAGTTGTAAACCCTTCGCTATCCCGCTCAACGAGAAATCCCCGAATAACACCGGGATCCTCCCTGGACTCTTTTGCCTTTGCCCACACGACCGCGATATCCGCAATCGGAGAGTTGGTAATCCACATTTTCGCTCCATTCAATTTCCAACCGCCGGTAACACGAACTGCCGTCGTTTCCATTGAGCCAGGATCAGATCCATGATTCGGTTCGGTTAATCCAAAACACCCTATGATCTCCCCTGTAGCCAGGCGGGGAAGAAAGGTTGTCCGCTGCTCCTCCGTGCCAAACTTCCATATGGGCAGCATCACCAGGGAGGATTGTACCGACATAAATGAACGGTATCCCGAGTCTATACTCTCCAGTTCACGCGCCACCAATCCATAGGCCGTATAACTAACTTCGGCACCACCATACTTTTCGGGAATAAACGCCCCCAGGAGTCCAATCTCCCCCATTTCTTTTGCAATTTCCGTATGGAAAATCCCCTTTTGGTTGCCCTCCAGCGCACGAGGTTCCAGTTTGTCCTGTGCATATCTTCTGGCAGATTTTCGGATCAGATCTTCCTCTTCACTCAACGTGCCCTCCAGATAAAGCACATCATCAATCTTCAGCGACATATTTTTGATTCTGGGTATATTTGGGTTGGATGGATCTCGCTCATCATTGTCTCCCGATCTTTTGCAACATTTTCGACTCTCCCCCGGCTTGTCTCACCTTGAACGGAATATCAATTACCCGGATGCCCAAGGGTTGATCCTCTCTCCCGGCGGATGGATCTGTGAAAGCCGTTCGTACATTATAGCCAGAATACGGTTCATCCGCAACATATCCGTTATCTTGGGGTTGGAAATGCCGTCTTTAAATTTGCACTGCTGTGATGCGACTAGGTTTTAGTGGAATTTCGCTCTTTTTGATCGTCTTCTTTTCAACGGCGCCTGATCTGCACGCCCAGGGCTTCCCGCGCCTCAGGTTAGGGGTCGGAATGAGTGCAGTGATGGGCACTGGGGATCAAGCGGTCGGTATCGGAATAGATACACGTCTCGCTTGGGTGGTAAACGCAGACCTTTCGATTGGTACCAGTGCCAACTTCGTCAATTATATCCTAAAGGGTCGGGATGATGCGGCCTATTTTTTCCATCCAACGGTTACGGCTATTGTCACATTAGATGCTGCAAATGCACGCTCGCCCTATCTGATTTTTGGGCTTGGCGCGAATATAACACTGGGCGGCGACGCCGACTCGGCTGAATCCGGTCCTTCAGTCAACGCCGGTATGGGTTGGACATTCGCACTCCAGGCTACATCCCTGTATGTCGAATTTATACCTTCTTTGATTGTAGTTGAATCATCGGTTGAAATGCAGCTTCCTGTCCGCTTCGGTGTCATTCTATAAGGCCCTGATACAGTTTCCCGACCGGGGTTTCGATTCGCTAGTTGGACATATATGCCTGCAACCTATAGATTCTCTCTGCCCCGTCTGCACTGCCGTTGATTCCAATCGCTTGCGATGATTCTCACGGGTTCATAGACAAGTCAGAAACTTCCTGCTCAGGATGTGATGATGGTCCTGATCTCTAATCTCATCACTGATTCGCTGACGCAATGGATCTGAACCGCCAGAGCGCATCCCTATATGTGCATATCCCTTTTTGCACGCAGCGGTGCTCATATTGTGATTTTTATTTCGTGACTACAAAGCACGGTCACAGCGAATTTGTTGACGCCCTTTGCCTGGAAATCACGCAAGTCGCTCAGAATTTTCCCGATACATGCTTGTCCACCGTGTATTTCGGGGGAGGCACACCCTCTCGCTTATCTCCACAGGCAATCGCTCGGATTCTGATGCAAATTCATACCTGCTTTGATACCCATTCTGTTTGTGAAATTACGCTGGAAGCAAACCCGGAAGATATCACTGCTGCAGGGCTCAAAGAACTCAAAAATGCCGGAATTACCCGAATCAGCCTTGGCGTTCAATCTTTCAGGGATGAAGAGTTACGTTTTATGAACCGGTGCCACAACTCAGAGCAGGCATCCCGTGCCTGCGATCTGATCCATGCAGCCGGATTTACCAGTTGGTCTCTTGATTTAATCTTCGGAGTTCCAGGGACATCTACACAGGGATGGCAGAATAACTTGCAGCGTGCCGCGGAAACTGGTGCGCCACATATTTCCACCTACAGCCTAACGATTGAACCACGTACACCCCTGCACAAACAGGTTCGGATGGGAATCGTCAAACCGGCCCCCGATGAACAAGTAGCCGATCAATTTCAACAGGCAATGGTTACGCTCAAGTCCATCGGATTCGAGCACTACGAAGTATCAAGCTTTGCACGTCCAAAACATCGCTCAGAGCACAATATGCGCTACTGGCACCACACGAACTACCTCGGAGTCGGCCCCAGTGCTCATTCATTCTGGTGGCAGGATGGCCGGGCCCTCAGATGGGAAAATGTCCGAAATCTGCGTGCCTACACTGAGATGGTCACCAAAGAACATTCTCCTGCAGGCAGCCGGGAAACCCTTTCCGATCATGACCTGACCCGAGAGAGAATCATGCTGGCACTCCGTACATCTGAAGGGCTTGATCTGGAACACCTCAGGGAGAGGTATGGCTTCGATCTTATTGGACACAAGCAGAAAGAACTGGAAAAAATGGCCCTCCAGGGCCTGATTCTCCAGCATGGAACATGCATACGGCTGACCACAAAGGGGATGCATATATGTGATGGTCTGACCACAGAACTATGGCCCGGCTGAACCAGCCATATACGATTCGGTTGAAACACCAGATTGCAACCCGTTATGTCCGTATGAGACACATACTTATCACATTCATTGCCGTGATTGCACTCCAGGGATGCTCAGAAGAACCCGTTGAACCTGCGGTGGGCGAACTTGATTTTATCGGTAGCAATGGAGAGATCATCCGAACAATTGAGATTGAATTCGCAGAGGATGAAGAGACCCGTACTACCGGCTTGATGCACCGCCGGCAACTCTCCCTCAGCCAGGGAATGCTTTTCATTTTCCCGGCTCCTGACTCTCTGAGCTTCTGGATGGCAAATACCCCCCTTCCATTGGATATAATATTTGTAGGAGCGGACTCAGCGATCGTCAACATTGCAAAACGTACGACTCCCCTCTCTCGTGAATTTATCCGCTCCACGAATCTTGCTCAATATGTGGTCGAAGTGCGCGGAGGCTTCAGCGATCGCTTTGGCATAGACACCTCAACACGTATACAGTGGCGAAAAACAGAGAATACCGAATGAAGTACCATCTTGCCCCCTTGATTCTTCTCATTATTCTGACATCTTCATGCCAGAACTCGCCTGAGCCAACTCCGGCAGCACCTGAAATTCCATTCAGGGTTGATGGCTCACTTGATTTCGTGCGGATGGGCGAATCTCTCCTCTCGCTTGACATTGAGATTGCAGACACGGACTCGCTTCGTGAGCGAGGGATGATGCAGCGGACCTCATTCCCACCGGAATCGGGGATGATGTTTCTGTTTGATCGTCAGGAAATCCGACAATTCTGGATGGGCAATACCCCATTATCTCTAGACCTTCTCTTCATTTCCAACGATTCGACCGTTGTGGATATTGCGAAGTACGCAAGACCATATTCAGATGAGCCAATCGTAGGGGGGGCACCGGCACAGTTTGTGCTGGAAGTCCCCGGCGGTTTTTCTGATACAAGAGGAATCGTAGAAGGTGACCGGGTGCGCTGGGTTCGTCACTGACGGATCACTGCATTCCCCTCCGTTGACTCCACGCTTTAGGTTGAATCTCGGATGGAGCCGAAAGAGCGGGGCAAAAGATTCTAATGTTCCGTCTTACAGACCGAAGGATTCTCCGCAGGCACAGGTTCTAGCCGCCTGAGGGTTGGAAAAATGAAATCCTTTCCCCTCTAATCCATCCGTAAAGTCCAGTTCTGTTCCGTCCAGATACATTCCGCTGCGCCGATCTACGACAATAGACAACCCATCCAGATCAATCCGGGAATCCCCTTCTTTTACTTCGGTGTCCCATCCTAAATCATACGTGAGCCCGGAGCAGCCGCCCTGAACAACCGCCAGTCGCACATAGGCTTCGTCCAGATTGATGTTTTCCTGCACGGCTACCGTACGAATCTGCTCACCAGCCCGCTTTGTCATCTTCAGAAACATGTATGAATGACCATTGAATGAATTGGATGTTATCGACTGCTACGTACAGGAACGAAGAAAGATGCAGAAGGTTTACTGGGTTGATCTCATCAGATCACGAGTGTTACGCACCTTAGATGCCCCTGCACCTAGCTATCAATTGAAATGAATACCGATACTCAGTACCTGCATCAAGTAGCCGAAAGCGACTATGAGCATGGCTGGTCAACGGATATTGCCTCCGATACGATCCCGAAGGGATTGAACGAAGACGTAATTCGACTGATTTCGGCCAAGAAGCAGGACCCTGACTGGATGCTGGAGAGCCGTCTCCGAGCGTTTCGGCACTGGGAGAAGCTGGCATCCGATACAGACAAATATCCCCGCTGGGCACACCTTGATTATCCTGAAATTGATTTTCAGAATATCAGCTATTACTCCGCTCCAGGAAGTAAACCCCGCTATGAGAGCCTGGATGAAGTGGACCCCGAATTACTGGAAACCTTCGAAGCGCTAGGAATTCCTCTTGAAGAGCAGAAAGTACTTGCCGGTGTCGCCGTAGACGCCGTTGTAGATAGCGTCTCCGTTGCCACAACCTTTAAGGAAGAGTTGTCCAAGCTCGGGATCATATTCTGTTCGTTTACCGAAGCCATCGAAAATCACGGCGACCTGGTCCGCAAGTATATGGGGAGCGTTGTTCCCCATACCGATAATTTTTACGCGGCCCTGAACGCAGCTGTATTTAGCGATGGATCGTTCTGCTATATCCCACCCGGAGTTCGCTGCCCAATGGAATTGTCCACCTATTTCCGGATTAATCAGGCAGGAACCGGACAGTTTGAGAGAACTCTAATTGTAGCCGAAGAAGGATCTTATGTCTCCTATCTCGAGGGCTGTACTGCTCCACGCCGGGACGAAAATCAGCTCCACGCCGCCGTCGTTGAGATCATTGCACATAAAGACGCCGAGGTGAAATACTCGACCATTCAAAACTGGTATCCTGGCAATGCCGATGGCAAAGGGGGCGTTTTTAATTTTGTGACCAAGCGGGGGATCTGCGAAGGAGCCGGATCCAAGATCTCATGGACGCAGCTCGAAACGGGATCTGCAATCACCTGGAAGTACCCCAGTGTGATCCTGAAAGGAGATCATTCGATTGGAGAATTTTATTCTGTCGCGTTTACAAAAGGGCGACAACAGGCCGATACCGGGACAAAAATGCTCCACCTCGGCCGAAATACATCCAGTACAATCATCTCCAAAGGAATCTCTGCGGGGCAATCCAACAATAGCTATCGTGGATTAGTGCGCATTAATAAGGGGGCTGAGAATGCCCGGAATTTTGCACAGTGCGACTCCATGCTTTTAGGAGACCGTTGCGGGGCCCACACTTTTCCGTACCTGGAAATACATAATCCGACGGCACAGGTAGAACATGAAGCAACTACGAGTAAAGTGGGGGAAGATCAAATGTTCTACTGTCAGCAACGGGGAATCAGCGAGCAAGATGCTATCAAGCTGCTTGTGAGCGGATTCTGCCAGGAAATTCTAACCAAATTGCCGATGGAGTTTGCCGTAGAGGCACGAAAACTCCTAGCCATTGAACTTGAAGGATCCGTTGGATAAAATTTACTTCACGGCAAGGATGCCCCGGCATAGATGCATTGCCATGTCGTTGGCTCTCGGCGGTTTGCTGTACTTGGGTGGATGTGATAACTCTTTCGCCCCGGATGTGTATTTGCGTTCCTCCGAAGAGGTGAACGCCGAGCGTGTGCGCGTGGTAAAAGAACTCTATCAGGCTGTCCTAGAGAAAGAGCAGAACACCCCTTTGAAATTGCGCACGGGAAACTTCAAGGTCATGGGCGACAGCAGCGATGTGCCGGAGGCCATAGACGACAGTGTGATTGTGGCTGTTTTGGCCGAGATGGTGCGTCAGTATCCACCGGACTGGAAAAATGCGGAGACATGGGATACCGGAGACGGGGGCTATTTTTTAGCCACGCTACTGGGACAGAACGTAATCGATATCAGCCCGACAGACCCCAAGGTTTCGGTGATAAGAGTGCTGGTTGCGGATGTGAATCTGGATGGAAAGGTTGTTCCAGGTTCGATGCATTTAGTTGAATTCGCTGGACGAGATCTGGATATCACGCAGTTTAAGGGTTATGTGAATCAGTGGTTGAAGGGTGATTTTGGGGATACTCCCATACTGGTGGCAGAGTATACGGTTGGGTACGCATCCGCAGGTGCTTTTTTCTACCAGCCCGGTAAAGAACCGACAAGAGTCACGATGGCCCTGCGGCGAAGCACCGTGGAAGGGAAGGCACCACCGACCTATGACACCATATGCTATACGGTTGTTGAATGGGAAGAGCAGTGTCTTGTCGCGGAAGATCCACCTATGGGCGAGACATGTGAATGGATTGCGTATCTAGGCACTACTTGTGTTACCACTCCCACTGAAGGCGAAGGCGGTGGCGGTGGGGATAGATGTAATTCAGAAAGTGGAGGATGTGGGGGAGGCAGTGGTAGTGGAGGAAATAATGGAGATAGTGGTGGTGAAGGTGAGGAGGAACTGGAGATTACGTTGTCTTGTCCTAAGAATGTTATGCGGGGAGACGAGGCGAATTGCCAAATTGTTTCCGAGGGTGATTCTGAAGACTTAGAGGAATTCACATTTACATGGTCATCGAATTGGGGTGCAAGCCACACTGGACTGTCCTGGGGGGGGATTGCCACTGATGATGTCACAATATCGGTGTCCACCACCGATTGGAACAGCGAGGCAAAGATCACTATTTTAGACAGAAGCTGGGACACGCCACCCTCGCTGAATCCTGATCCAAAATACGTACAGTTATCCTCTGGGCGAGGAGGTCTTTTTAGGTTATTTGCTATCGACCCTGAATCGGGTGCCGGAACGGGACCATGGAATGGCCGTCACTATGTTCGGAGTGCACCGATATTCCGAGCTGAACTCCATATATCGAAAAATCATGACACTAGATGGCATCAACGTCTATCCTTGCCGAGATATTCATTCAGCTACGGAGATCTTTCTCCTATAGCGAGGGCAGCCTGCCCAGAAGTACAATCCATTAGTCGTGGCGTTAGCTACCGCTATCTTAATGACGAATGTGGTACTTTGAGCGTGTGGACAAATATGCACGAACAAATTCGTCGTCATGAGCAAGAACATCAGGCAGGACACAATAGTTGCCTGCGGAGTACAACCACCTTCAACTTCTTTTCTGATTTAGAGCAGTTGACAGGGTCCAAGTCGGTGATTGATACTGAACTTACAAGTGGTTCCGGTATGTGGGAGGTGTATTTGGAGAAGCTCGATAGGGCTGGTAGTTATGCAAGTCCAACCAGATCAATTGCTCCCTTCTTTTATCACACGGGGAATTGGATCTATGACATGCGCATAGGTGGCGTACACCCTTATTTACTGTCAGGTTGTTGAACAAGAGCATCACGTCAAAATTGGATAAATGGGAGCCAAATTTCTTTTTAGCCTTAGGTACACACTAGCTCTTCTTTGCGTTATCATGTACGCTGCGCTTTCTGGACAACTTTCTGCAGCCCAGGATACACCGTTGCCTCCCAACCCTGAACGAGGTATGATCTTTAAAGATGGTGCATGGAGAGTTCCTACCGCGGCTGAGGCAATGCAAATACTAATGGGCTTGTCTAGCGAATACGACAATGATTCGATAGAATCAGGGGAGATAACGAGGGCAGAGTATGTATTGTTCGCCGTGATCCAGCAAGGTCTTGAGGCGCAGTCTAGTATTAACCTGGATGCGTTTGTGAGTGATCTATTTCAGATATGGTTGGAGGAAACCGGCTGGAGAAGGGAGGTAGCTTACCTTGCTTTAAGTGATGCTGGCTTTGGCAAGTACCATGATGGCTCCCTTTACCCCGGAGTCGCGAACGAACTCATCCGAATCTACGAGTCCATAGATGATTACTACCCTAGATTAAGTGCTAGTCACGTACTGTACATGCTCTCAGAATGTGGGGATATTTATCCAGAGTGCATGGGTATCAACTATGTTCGGAATGTTTTCAATTCTACTCCAAAGCCTCCCGTCTGCTCAAGAACTAGTCACTTTGCCCCAGACAACCCATGTCCGAACATTTCCCCTTGGTGTGATGCAGGAGAGTTCTTGATTGGAAAGTCCGGGGGACCTGACAGGGAGGAATGGGAGGCACTCTGCAAATGGGATGAGGAGTTCACAGTCCACTAACAAACCCTTTTCTTTTTCCGTTTTAGTTATGAGACGAGTCATAAATTTCGGTGAACTTTGATTGTTGTAAGCCAAATTCGCGGACCCTTTTCATCTTTTATGCAGATAATTCAGGCTGTTTTTTACAAAACTGACAGAGACGCAACTTTCATTTGCAAATCATGCTTACAATATCATAGGGAATGACACCAATTTTAGAAATCCGGGGGCTGCGGGCCTCCGTTGAAGATATGACCATCCTTAAGGGCGTTGACCTCTCGGTAAATCCCGGTGAGGTTCATGCCATTATGGGACCAAATGGTTCGGGCAAAAGCACTCTGGCCTCCATCCTAGCAGGACGTGAGGATTACGAGATTGACGGCGGCTCCGTACACTACCTTGGAGAAGATCTCCTGGAGATGGATGTGGACGAACGCGCCCGTGAAGGCATGTTTCTGGCCTTTCAGTACCCCGTTGAACTACCCGGGGTCAGCATGATGAATTTCTTGAAACAGGCCGTGAACTCCGTGCGAGAACACCGCGGACAAGAGCCTTTGGGCGCTGCTGCATTGCTGCGCCTTGCCAAGGAAAGAGCGGCTCTGATTGAGTTGAATCCCCGCCTGAAACAGCGCTCGGTAAATCAGGGCTTCTCGGGTGGAGAAAAAAAGCGGAATGAAATCTTCCAACTGGCCATGCTTGAACCAACAATGGCCATCTTGGATGAGACCGATTCCGGGCTTGATATTGATGCACTACGAAGCGTTGCTCGCGGCGTCAATCAGTTGCGAACCCCCGAACGCGGATTTTTGATTATCACGCACTATCAGCGCCTTCTGAATTATATCACACCCGATTTTGTTCATGTGATGGTTGACGGCCAGATTGTTCAATCTGGCGGCAAAGAGCTTGCACTCAAGCTTGAAGAACGCGGATATGACTGGGTTCAAGACCTAGTACCTGCTTAGACTATGTCCAAATTGATGGATCATCGTGTAGAAGATCGTTTCCTAGCAGTCTATAAGCGCTACCAATCCCTGAATGGTACGGCAGACCCGCTTTCCGACCTCTCAGAAAAGGCAATTGATTGCTTTGCCCAGACCGGCTTTCCTGAACGAAAGAATGAATCCTGGAAGTACACGAATGTGACACCGATTATCGACCGGGACTATCGGATTGCGGAAGCGGATCAGGCTTCGGCAAAGGGAATTGATGTATTGGACACTCCGCATGTGGCTGTATTCGTGAACGGCCGCCTCGCGCCCGAGCAGTCCCGGCTTGATCAAGTTCCTGCAGGAGTCTCTATCGAAAGCCTCTCCACAGCCACAGAAAAAGATATCGTTCAAGCGTACTTGGGAAGTTATGCAGACTATGCTGACGATCCTTTTGCGGCCCTGAATACAGCATTCATCAAAGATGGAGCCGTTATCACCGCTCTTCCTGGCATCAAACTTGATCACCCAATTCATATTCTTCACGTTGTCACATGTAACGAACCCACCCTGGTGCAGCCGCGAACCTTCATTCATGTGGCCGATGGTGCTTCCGTGCAGGTTTTGCAATCAACCGAATTTGCGGGCTCAGCCTCTCTGCTGATAAATGCGGTCACAGAGGTTCATGTCGGAAGGGAAGCGCATGTTGACTATCTGGATCTACAAGTGGGAACCCCCGCGGTCAGCCGTATTACGAACCTGAGTGTATACCAGGAAACTCAGAGTAGATTTTATAGTGGTATTTTTACGTTCGGGGGCGAGTTGACCCGAAATAATCTGTCAATCCTCCCCAACGCGGAACACTGTGAGAGCCTGCTTCAAGGACTTTTCATGGCACGTGGACGCTCTCATATTGATAATAACACACTCGTTGACCACGCAAAACCAAACTGTTACAGCTCCGAGTACTACAAAGGGATTCTGGATGATCACGCAACCGGGGTATTCAACGGCAAGGTTCTCGTGCGCCAGGATGCACAGTTGACCAATGCCTACCAGACAAATCGGAGTATTTTACTCTCAGAAACTGCACGGATGTATTCAAAGCCGGCTCTAGAGATCTATGCTGACGATGTCAAATGCTCTCATGGAGCAACGACTGGCCAGTTGGATAAGGATGGGCTCTTCTACCTCCGTTCCCGTGGGATCCACGAGGAAGAAGCTCGTCGACTCATGTTGATGTCATTTGCTGGCGATATTATCGAAAAAGCGCCTGTTTCGGCGATGCATGAAACGCTCTATGACCATGTGGAGCGCATGCTACGTTAACGCGGGCACCGCGTGTAATGGCAGATTTTGCTTTGAGAGATGATGCCCTCAGGGCTAATTTTCCCGCACTGCGTCAGCAGGTGCATGGCAAGCCACTTGTGTATCTGGACAGCGCCGCCTCTTCGCTGAAACCTCAATGCGTTGTTGACTGTCTGGCACATTATTATGCACATGAACACAGCAATGTGCATCGTGGTGTCCACTACTTAAGCCAGCGTGCAACGGATCGATATGAGGCTGCCCGAAGGAGTGTGGCACGGTTTATCGGGGCAGAAAGCGAAAAAAATATCGTCTTCACGCGGGGTACAACCGAAGCAATCAATCTGGTTGCCTCTACGTACGGTCGAAAATATATCCAACCCGGTGATGAGATTCTGACGACGGTCATGGAGCACCATTCCAATCTGGTCCCCTGGCAATTACTCGCAAAAGAGCGCGATGCACAGTTGCGTGTTTTAGATGTGTCCTTAGCCGGCACGATCAGTGTTGACGCATTTGTGAGGCAGATGAACAACAGAACGCGTCTCATTGCTCTGGGCCATGTTTCCAACAGCCTGGGGACTCTCCATCCAGTAGAAGACATCATTTCGGAAGCACACAAAAGGGATATCATCGTCCTTCTGGATGGGGCACAAGGATTGCCGCATCTACCTCTGGACATGCAGGCACTGGATTGTGATTTCTACTGTGCGAGCAGCCACAAAGCCTATGGCCCTACTGGCGTGGGCTTTCTCTACGGAAAAGAAGATCTTTTGGAGGATTTACCACCATGGCATGGAGGCGGTGATATGATTGAAGAAGTGCATCGTACATCTTCAACATGGGCGGAGGTTCCACATAAATTTGAGGCAGGTACTCCGAATATTGCAGGGGTAATTGGCATGGCGGCAGCGATTGATTATCTAGAGGGGATCGGCATGGATACTCTTCGAAAAAAAGAAGAATCTCTCATTGACTATACGCATGCAGAACTCCAGACTGTACCTGACCTAACGATTGTGGGTACTGCCCCCCAAAAGGTGGGTGCCGTAAGCTTCTTGCTTGAAGGACATCATCCATATGATGTCGGCCATGCACTGGATCAAGCCGGCATCGCGGTGCGAACAGGACATCACTGCACAATGCCACTGATGAAGTACTTTGGCATCTCTGGTACCGTTCGTGCCTCTCTCGGAGCTTACAATACAAAAGGAGACATTGACGTTCTTGTAGCAAGGCTTAACGAGATTGTCACAGAGGACTCCCGAAAAAAATCTGTATCCACACCCACTGATCAAATAGACTCCCCCCCATCTACCGAAGAATCTATTGAGGCTCGCAAAGCAGCCTTGCTTGAAGATCTGGAGCTTTTTGAAGACGTAGATGATCGACGAGAGTATCTGATTGAACTTGGCGAAAACCTGAAGGCCATCGATAGCTCACTCAAAACCGAGGCAAACCGGATTCATGGATGCCTGGCAATGGTCTGGCTGCACAGTACGGTACACGGTGGTCGAATCTATTTTGAGGCAGACAGTGACGCACTGATTACTCGTGGAATGATTGCTCTTTTAGTCCGTCTAATGGACGGCCAAGCCCCACAAACCATCCTGCAGACCGACCTGTTTGCCCTAGTCAACGATATAGGCCTTCCCAGTCTTATCACTGCACGCCGGAAAAATGGGTTGAACCGAATGATTGAGCGTATTCAAAAAGAAGCATTTCTAGCTAAGGCCCTATGAATTGTGAAATCGTGAACCATTCTAAAACTGTCGGGCTAGCTGACGAGATTATCGCCTCTATCCGACAGGTCTACGATCCGGAAATCCCGGTGAATGTATATGATCTGGGACTCATCTACAAGGTTCGACTCGACGAGGATGACCGTGCATTTGTCACCATGACATTAACAACTCCAAATTGTCCAGTGGCAGACAGTCTCCCCAGTCAGGTTGAGTCCGTGGTCATGCTCACAGAAGGCGTAACGGATGCGCATGTGGAACTTACGTTTGACCCTCCTTTTACGATTGACATGATGAGCGATGAGGCAAAACTTGAACTCGGCTTCCTGTAGCTCACATAACCCCACTCCCTTCATATTCCGAGAATCGGGGCAGAGATCGTGCCAATGAATTTATTACTGCGCTACAGGGTATTCCTATGGGGTACTTTCCTTCTCTTTTGCACCCCACAGGTAAGCGCACAAACTGCATCCGTTCGTGGATTTGTGACGGACGCATCTGATGGACAAGCACTTCAGGGCGTGAATATTGCGCTACGGGATGCCACAGGGGATTTGCGGGGAGGCAGCACAAACGATGATGGATTCTTCATCGTGGTCCGACTACAACCAGGACGCTGGGTCCTGCAAGCATCCTTCATTGGGTACGAAACCTTTTCGGATACACTGGACTTGGCTGAAGACCGGACTGAACGGCTTTCCATTTCACTCCGCCCAGGGGTTGAACTGGATGCAGTGGTCGTAGAAGGGGAGCGCGAAGGAGGTACAATGGTGGCGGCCGGTGTGCAAACAGTCCGGCCAGCCGATGTAGATCTGGTCCCCACTCCAGATGTCTCCGGGGACCTTGTTTCCTATCTCTCTGCAATGCCGGGAGTCATTTCTATTGGAGATCGAGGAGGTCAGGTATTTATTCGTGGAGGAGAGCCATCTCATAACCTCGCCCTCCTGGATGGGATGTATATCTATCAGCCCTTCCACATACTTGGCTTTTATTCAGCTTTTTCGTCTGACATACTCCGCAATGCGGATATTCACGCTGGAGCATTCAGTAGCAAGTATTCCGGGCGCATGTCGTCCGTCATTGACGTACATACACGCAACGGCAACCTGCAGGAATCGCGCAGAACCTTTTCTTTTGCTCCCTTTGTCAGCATGGGAATTCTGGAGGGGCCTGTCAAGCGTGGACGTATGTCCTATCTGTTTTCGGGTCGAGCCTCAACCATTGAGCGGGTTGCATCGGGTTACATCAATCAACCGGTCCCGTACACCTTCGGAGACTTCTTTGGGAAAGTCCACTGGACCATCAGCGACAGTCACCAGGCTTCCGTTAGTGCCATTCACACGTATGATCGCGGCACACTTGATACCGCGAACGAAAACAGTGACGAAATCCGCTGGAACAATACGGCGTACGGTGCCCGCTGGCTGGTGGTACCTCCAAACCTGCCAATGCTAGGGGAAGTTCTTTTTTCGGTATCTATCCTGAACATGGAGCGGGGGCCGAGGGATGAACCGGATCGTTCCAGTGCCATTGAGGGCTTTAATCTCACAGTCAACCTGACCAATTATGGCCAACGTACGAATGTAGACTGGGGATTCTATCTACGTGCCCCAAGACTGGATGCGAGTCTGGGTGGGTTATTTCAGAATCTGGATTTTACCAGTGACAGAATCCTTTCAACCGGTGCCTACTTTGAACCGGAGATCAGTTTTACGCCTAGCCTGAAAGGACGTCTAGGATTAATTGCGGAATTTCTCGGAGATCAAGGGTTTCACTTTGAACCACGCATACGTGTGCTCTATGAGCTGGGTCCCCATCAGTTCAGCATCGCGGGCGGATTCTATCGTCAGGAGATGGTCGGACTGAATGATCGCCGAGATGCAACGAATGTTTTTACAGCATGGACCGGATCTCCAACGGGGAGCCTTCCAAACTCCATCCACGGCCTGATTGGATACAGTACGTCACTGCGCCCGGGAGTCAATGTATCTGCAGAGTTATTCTACAAGAATTTCTCTAGTCTTTTTGTCTCTGAATGGACTGCATTCCCCCGGTTCACAACACGCCTGCAGGAGGCATCTGGGCGTGCCATGGGCATCGACTTGAGGATGGAGCTGCGGAAGACGAATTTCTATGGCTTTGTCAATTATGGTCTTTCTTCTGTTGAATACAACGCGATGCAGGAGACGCTTCCTGTCTGGTTTGGTTCAAATGAAGTTCGGTACCGGCCACCACACGACCGCCGACATCAAATCAATGCGCTTCTGAGCTTCACCTGGAAAAAATTTGATTTCAGTGCCCGGTGGAATTTCGGCAGCGGGCTACCCTACAGTCAAATTCGCGGATTTGACGGCTTTATTCTCATGGACGGACCCGTAGATGTGGCTGCTGATCTTGGCACAGCTCGGGTTATTTACGATCGCCCCTACGAAGGCCTACTGCCAAGTTATCACCGCTTGGATCTATCCATTGATCGCATATTCCAGTACCGTGATGATTCGTTCGTTACAATCCAAGTCGGAGTGATCAACGTATATAACAAGAGTAACCTCTTCTCGCTTGATGTCTTTACAGCTGAGCGAAATAATCAGTTACCCATCATTCCGACCGCTGGCATAAAGTTTGAATTTTGATGTCCCGCATTCATTCCCTGTACACTGGTGCAATCCTGCTGATCATCGTAACTGCCTTGAGCAGCTGTGATCAGTCAATTGACCCCATTATCGGTGAAGACCGCCCGTTCACGATATGGGGCTATCTAGATGCTCATGCGAAAATCCAACGAGTTCTAGTATTTGCAATCAGAGACCAACTGTTAGTTGATCCTGATCATTCTGAACCAATTGATGCAACGGTGACCTCTACCAATCTAACTACGGGAGAGGCACATACATGGGTTCATATTGAGAATACCTGTTGCGGTACGCCCAGAGACAGTATTGGAGGGTATGTATTTGAAGCTGAATTCAGCGCCGAATATGAAAATCGTTACCGTCTTTCTATCCGGCGCTCCGATGGAGCAGAATCCAGTGCAGAAGTGACGATTCCGCCCCCTGTTGAGGTGGAACTTACCGACGAACGCAATCGTGCGATCGTCCCCGTTCACATTCATGGAAAACCACCCAACCTAGTGGATGTAACGGTGACGTACGATGCGATCACTTTGCCCCCTGCAAATCCGTGGCCGCCCGGATCAACCACTCCACCTTCCGTCCACTTACCCGTGGAGATACCGTATTCCGGGAAGGAGGAATCTCTTGATGATGGCTGGCGCTATGAGATCAATCTGCGTGAAGATTTTGCCGTTGTCCAGGAGCAGTTTGAGATCAATTGCCTCTCTCGTGACCACATTGCACTCCGCCGAATTTATTTCCGGTTCTTAGCAGCTGATGAGCAGTGGGCTCCCCCTAATGATTCATTCGACCCGAATCTTCTGATTGAGCCTGGCACGTTTTCAAATGTTGAGAACGGGTATGGATTCTTCGGAGGGGGCTACACGGTCACAACTGCCTGGATCCCAACGGAGGTGATCCAGCGCAATATTGGTTATCGTACTGCAGGCCCATGTCCACTCAGTCCCCAAAATATCCCCGAGTGCCAGTTACCTCCCGAGCCCTGCCTGGAACAGGACAATTGAATTAAGACCACCAAATTCTTCAATTATTCACACATTATTTTCATAATCCACACACAATTTTTCTTTTTTGTTGCATCCTTTTGGTCAAACTACGTATAACCCCCTGTTTGAGTCCCAGATGGGTGACTCAAATGTCAAATTAATTTCAACTTATCAAACGTCGAAAGACACTGCGTTAATGCAAGATCGAGAACAAGGCACTGTGAAATGGTTCAATGCTGAAAAAGGCTACGGCTTTATTCAGCGAGATAGTGGTGAGAAAGATGTATTCGTTCACTACTCGGAAGTCAACAAGGACGGCTATAAGTCCCTGGATGAAGGCCAACGGGTAGAATTTGCCGTGACCCAAGGAGACAAGGGTTTTCAGGCACAAAACGTGGATCCTCTCTAGGGATTCACCTCTTCCCCTTTTCCTTGTCACGCATCCGTGCAACAAGGGAATACCAGCTTCGTGTGGTAGCAGTGATTACTACCACCCCGTGGTTATTTAGGAGGTATCCCCCGATCCATATCCATGGACCCGGGGGATATGCAAGCCGGGTTTCGTACCACGGTACTGATCCCACTAGCAGAACACTCACTGGTTGACTGTTCTGAAGTGGTTGCTGGTTTCAGCACCTATGCTTGCCTGAACTCAGCTGAATGCGTTTCGGAGGAGTTCCAGACTCTTGGGGATAGCGGTTTGCTCACTCTCCTTCCCTTCAAATTCCAACGAGACGTACCCGGTATAATTGTGCCGACGCATTATTTCCGCAATGCGCTGATAGTCTAGGTCCAGTGTATACCACGTTCCGCCGCCATAGTACGTCTTGGCTTGCATCAAAATGGTATGTGGTGCCAGCATCTCCAGTTTATCATACGGGTCTTCCAAAAAATTCCCCGTATCCAGCGTGACCTTTAGCCACGGAGAGTCAACCGCTTCAACGATTCTTAGGACTCCTTCGGGGGTGCGTCCAAGGCCCCAGTGGTTTTCCAGCCCGAGGAGTACTCCACACTGTCGGGCTTTCGGAATCAACCGTTCGATGGCATCGATGACCCAGCCAAATGCATCTTCATCGGTATACCCTTCCAATGCTGGTTCAATCCCACGATTATTCATCAGTGCGGTGAAGGATTCTGATGTTCCCCACCTCCCGGTGTTGAGGCGCATGGTCGGGATTCCAAGCTCATAGCAGAGCTCAATCTGCCGAATCGTTTCGTTAATATTATGCTGCCGCTCGTCTGCATCTGGAGACACAAACCCTTGGTGCGTGGAGAATCCCATCAGATCCAGGCCATTAACAAAAGCCCGGCGCTTCAGTCCCTGTAAATAATCAGGCTCCTCAGAGGCCATCTGTATGTGAAGCAATTCTATCCCGTCGAACCCCATGGCTGCTGCCTGATCAATGCATGTCTCGATGGGATAATCCTCCTTCGGGCCACTAAATCGCCAAAACGAGTACGTCGATACCCCGATTGGATTTGGCCGCTTGGCTTTAACAGGATTGGATGCCGTTACGGGGACCGCAGTCAGCCCCGTCGCGGCGATTGCCGCGGTTTGTAAAAATTTGCGCCGGTTCGTCATGATTCGTTCGGAAATATGGTTACGCCAGTTAAGATCGCTAAATTAGGCAATTGATTGATCATTTCATATTCCGGCTTATGACCAAGCAAGAAAGAGAGCACTTGCGGCTGCGCTATGAACAGGAACTGTTTGAGCGCGTGCTTCCGTTTTGGGAGCAACATTCTCCTGATCCAGTCCACGGAGGACACTTCAATAACCTGGATCGGGACGGTAGCGTTTACGATACCACAAAGCATATCTGGTTACAGGCACGGCAAGTCTGGATGTTCAGTAAGTTGTATCGCCTCGTCGAAGCGCGTCAATCCTGGCTTTCCATCGCTGAAAGTGGCATAAATTTTTTGATCAACCATGCCCTGCGACCAGATGGACGGGTATATTTTTCGCTTGCCCGTGATGGTCAACCCATTTATCAGCAGCGCAAAATATTTACCGAATGCTTCTACGCTATGGCTTTGTCAGAGTATGGTCGTGCGATTGACCATACGGCATACATCAAAGAAGCAGCACTTATGGTGGAACGAATTTGGGATTGGGCCTACGATTGGTCCAAGGTTGGCCGCCCTGCCCTTTCAGGTGCAAAACCCGCCCAAATGCTCGCGGTGCCCATGATGCTGCTTAACCTGATTGATGAAGTCATGGTTGATGCGGACTGTTCTTCTGAAATCAATGACTGCTTCAAACGCATCCGACTGCATGTGCATGATCATCATGCTTTCGAATTTGTAGCTCCAGATGGCAGCCTCTTGGACGGCCCTGACGGGCGCCTGATGAATCCCGGACATGTGATTGAGGCAGGATGGTTTCTCCAACATATCGCCACGAAGGTTCAAGAACCAGACATGATTGAGCTCTCCCGAAATATGATCCGAAATACCCAGGCTTTCGGATGGGACGAACAGCACGGAGGACTCTACTATTTTGTGGATGCAGGGGGATTCAGTCCGGTTCAGCTGGAATGGTCTATGAAACTCTGGTGGCCGCACTCCGAAGCCCTCTATGCGCACCTGCTCAACTATGCACATACAGGCGATCCCAATGACCTTACATCCTTTCGGAAGATTGACAACTATATCTCTGATCACTTTATTGACCTAAAATATGGCGAATGGTATGGGTACTGTAACCGGAAAGGTCAAGTGACTCACCGCTTTAAGGGGGGACCGTATAAAGGTTGCTTCCATGTGCCACGTGCACTATGGCTCTGTTGGCAACTCCTCCAGCAATGGCCAATGAGCTCAGATTAACGCTGATTTCCTTATTCTTATAGGCGCTCTATGATCAGCGATTATTGATGACCGTCACGTTTACGTTTATGGATTGGCTTTGGGTCGGGCTGTTTCTGCTCTTGATGGTCGGCAGTGGCATCCTGTTCTATCGACTGGGCAAGCGCTCAGAGTCCGACTTTTTTCTGGCTGGACGGGGCTTACCCTGGTGGCTGCCGGCCAGTAGCGTATATGCAACGCACACTGCCACAGATACACCCATGTGGATCACGGGAGTGATCTACAAAAATGGGATGGTTGGAATCTGGTACACGTTTTTTTGCGGCTGGGCCGCTATCAGCGCATTTGTATCGACCCGGATATTCCGCCGCTCGCTGGCTTATACTCAGGCAGAATGGAATGTGGTACGATTCAAAGGCCTGGGCAGTGAACTCCTGCGCGGCTGGATGGCTGGATGGCAGTTTTTTATGAATATGTTCGTCCTGGGCTGGGTTGGAATTGCCATGGGACGTGTGTGTGAATACCTGTTTGCATGGCCAACCTGGATTGGTCTGATCGTATTCTCACTGGTGTGTGCCATCTACGTTCTGGCATCTGGATACTGGGGAGTCGTCATGGCGGATTTTCAGCAAGGAATCATTGCATTCTTGGTCATCATTATCGTTTCGGTATGGGGAATCCATACAGCAGGCGGCCCAAATGGTATTCTTGAGAAGCTTGAAGTCCTTGGAGAATTAGACCGCATCAACCCGTTTGCCTTTACAGGATGGTGGTCTGGAGATTTTCCAATTGCCTGGTTTATTACCATGATGCTTATTGCTTTCCTGGGTGGCTTTGGTATGGGAACAACCATTGACTGGTATGTGGAAGCGCAGCGCATTCAATCCGCGAAAACTGTACGGGATGCGAGCTACAGTATATGGTGGGGCACCATCCTCGGCCTAGTCCGAAATTCCGTATGGGCAGTTGCCATCCTGGCCTTTTTCGTCCTCTTTCCGGGAATCACAGAACAGAGTGAATATGAGATGGGCTGGTTTCGTCTCGGATTCGACTACCTGCCCGCAGGGATGCTAGGATTCTTCTTCGCAGCCATTCTGGCAATCCACCTATCTACAATCTCATCGCACCTCAATCTCGGTGCTCTCTATGCTACACGTGATCTCTATCAACATTACGTCAATCCCAAAGCGAGCCAACAACGTCTCGTCCAGGTGGGCAGAATATCCACCGGAATCCTGCTGCTCGGATCTTTTTTCTACGGCCTGATCATGGAGGACATTACCTCCTGGCTCATTTTTGCACTGTGGATCATGGCGGCAGGGATCTGGCTCCCAAACATCCTGCAAGTCGTATGGTGGCGCTTCAATGCCTGGGGATACCTGTCATCCTGGATTGCGAATCTGGGATTCAGTTGGCTGGTTGTATGGATTCTACCGGAGTTGAACCTGATCCCACATCTGTTGGATTATCAGCAGTTCTGGATTCTAATGATTCTCGGTGCAATGGTATATTTTCCGGTAACCCTTCTTACAAAGTCCGAGCCCATGGATCACCTTGTCCATTACTATGTGATGTCACGTCCCATTGGCTGGTGGGGGCCTGTACGAAAGGAGGCAATGCGCCGCGGCCTGATTATGGCCAACGGTGAAACGGCTCCTGGTGCTGAAGAAGCTAGCCGTCCCGCCGACACTTACCCTGATAGCTCATGATTCGTCGAAAATGGTCGGCCAATGAAGCCGACGAGTGGACTAAAGAGGATTGGATAGCCATTGTTCTCTCCCCTTTATGCTATGTACTGGTTACGATCGGTGCAGCATTATCAATCCTGCTGCAGATGTCCGGGTATATTATGCTGGCCATCGGGATTGTATTGACTGTGCTTCTGCACCTTGTGATTGATCCAAAGCTCAAAGCCATTTCCAAAGAGTACGAAACAAAGCAGCAGGGCTATCTGCAAGAGTTGGAAGCGAAAGTTCGATGGGAGTCAATTGACGAAAACGCATCATGAACCAAGCATTAGCTACAGTCATTGGCATGACGATCGCATATGCGGCGTCTTTCCTGGGGCTTATACTGGCCTATCGTGCCTGGCGTAAACACAATCAAAGCGAGAGCGATGGAAGAGTTTAATTTTCTATGGGGCATTGTAGTGCCTGCGACTATTTTTCTCATTGCCTTTCTATCCACCTGGCTCCTCTACCGACACTTCACCGCGAAAGAGTAATGTGGTTGAGGCAACCGTTGTTCCGTCTGATTTCAGTCTTACATTCCCTTCACCGGAGAGTCTCATATCAATTTGATGCAGTTTGTGGATTGTACGTAGATGGATCTCTTTTTCAACTTGATCGAGTGATTTCCAGAGGCATTTCAGAAAGCATCTCTAATACAATATTGGCCCCTCCATGAACCATTGTGGAATTCTATTGAGAACTACCTTCATGCGATCTCTACTTTTCTTCATCACACTTTTAACCGCTGGCTCTGCGGCAAATGCTCAGCCCCGGTTACCACTGAAACCCTTGTCATTGGAGTCCCTCTCTGCGTTCGATGATCCTGCAGAAAATTGGTTCCTAGCCGACAGTGTATACAGTGATCTTGGCTCGCATAACAGTTTATCCCCCGCACCAGGGACGGGGATCCTCGTAAATCAGCCTACCGAATGTGCACGAGAAAACCTCTATACCAACTGGACACATGGAGATATCGAACTTGAGCTTGAATTTATGATGCCAAAGGGATCCAACTCCGGGATTTATCTTCAGGGGCGCTATGAAGTCCAGCTATTGGATAGTTGGAAACGCTCTCATGTTACATTCGCAGATGTCGGTGGAATCTACGAGAGATGGAATGACGCTGAGGGGCGGGGATTTGAAGGGCGTCCACCACGCATCAATGCCAGTCGTGCACCAGGCCTGTGGCAGTCCCTCCGCATTGTGTTTGACGCACCCCAATTTGATGAAAATGGCCACAAAATCCGGTCCGCCCGCTTTGTACAAGTCATGCTGAATGGAAGCATTATTCAGGAAAATGTGACCGTCTCCGGGCCAACTCGCGCTGCTGGTTTTCAGGACGAATCTCCTGTTGGACCTCTTATGATCCAGGGAGATCACGGATCTGTTGCATTTCGTAATATTCGCTACCGCATGAGCGGAGAAGCACCCGTTTCCGTGAGTAATGTGACCTACTCTGAATATATTGATGAACCTCTGGAAGAAATAATCTGGAACTCATCGGGAACGCCGGCATCTACGGGAGCCGCCCATAATCTGCAAGAACACGCAGTCACCTCTGCCGATCCTATCACACTTCGCTACGAAGGCACAATCCACATTCCTGTGAGTGGCATCTATCGCTTTGAAACCACTCTGGGCTGGGTATCTGGAGATCCGCACTGGTCGGGCCGCCCAATTGGTGGTGCATTATTGCAGATTGCAGACCAGGAAGTTCTAAGACATGATCGTAATCAACCTTCCACGTACGCAGATATCCCACTGGACGCGGGGATGCATCCGTTCAGTTTTGGGTATTTCAAGACAGTCGGCTGGGCACCTCCCCAGGTTACACTCAGCGTTGAAGGACCCTCTACCCGACCATCTCCCTTGCTCCAGCCTCTTCAGGGAGCAACCGCTGCCGAACGGATTCCGATCACGCTCGGCAAGGATCCTCTGGCGCTGCGGGGATTCATTGTCCATCAGGAAACCAAACACACCCATTCGATGGCAATTGGTAACCCCAACGGCGTTCATTACAGCTTGGATCTGTCTACTGCATCTCTACTGCACGCATGGCGTGGTCCCTTTGTAGATGCAGCACCGATGTGGCACAATCGAGGGCATGACCAGACGATCCTTCCTCTCGGAAGCCTCCTGACATTCTCGGGGCATTCTGTCATTGAAGTCACTGGGGATACGAAGCTTGAATTTACCGGGTATCGACTGGCTCCCCACCCCGTATTCACGTATTCACTTGGGGAAGCCGTTCTGGAAGATCATATCCAATCCCAAGACGATGCATCAGGATTGTCACGCACACTGATTCTCACGGGTGACACAAGCGAGCCAATCTGGGTGCGCATTGCAGTCAGTGACCAGATTGATGCAATCAACGATCACCGCTATGCGATCGATGGATTTACCTGGTATGTTGAAACAGCTTCGGGTGCATCAATCCAGCCATCCCAAGATGGCCAGGCACTCATGATTCCACTGGAACAAGGTGAAGCCGACGCGTCTGCTAACTATGTTATCGTGTGGTAGTGTATTCATGAAAAATCTTTTTCGAGTTGTCCTGTCACTGATCATCTCGCTACCCTGTATAGCACAGGTGCCCCAGGAATCAGATTATTATCGCATGGTCCGTGTCCCCATTCCCCAGGATATTTTGCTTGAAGTCGGGGGGATGTCCTTCATGCCAGACGGGCGCCTTGGTGTCGCGACACGACGGGGTGAGGTGTGGCTGATCGATAACCCTGTCATGGCAGGCACGTCCTCTCCCCACTATCAACGCTTTGCGTACGGCCTGCATGAACCTCTCGGGCTGGCATGGCACGACGGCTCCTTCTACACTTCACAGAGAGGCGAATTGACCAGACTGATCGATACTAACGGGGACGCAGTCGCAGATCAGTATCAAACCGTGTATTCATGGCCCTTGGAAGGCAACTATCATGAGTATTCATACGGTCCGCTCATGCAAGAAGATGGTTCCATGATTGTTATGCTCAATCTGGGTTGGATTGGGTACGGTGCCAGCCTATCCAAATGGCGTGGATGGACACTCTCGATTGATCCTAATGGGGAGATGACTCCTATTGCAACGGGGATGCGATCTCCAGCAGGCATGGGCATGAATGTAGCCGGAGACCTATTCTATGCGGAGAATCAGGGCGACTGGATTGGATCAGGGTATATCACGCATGTCGAAACGGGAGACTTTGTCGGGAATCCGGCTGGGCTGCGCTGGACTGGTGAAGAGGAATCTCCTTTATCCCTGCAGTCGGACGAGATTCCTGATACTGGTCAGCCTCTCTTTGAGGTTGCCAAAGATATTGATGCCTTCAAACCACCAGCGGTGTGGTTTCCACATACGATTTTGGGCATATCTACATCAGATATTGTCCCAGATACGACTAATGGAAAGTTTGGCCCCTTTGCTAGACAACTATTTGTGGGCGACCAAGGGCATAGTAAAATCACCCGGGTATTTTTGGAAAAAGTACAAGGAGTATACCAAGGGGTTGCGATCCCCTTCCGGGAAGGATTTGCGTCTGGAGTATTGCGTATGGCCTGGGACCCGGAAGGCGGAATGATGGTCGGGCAAACCAGCCGAGGCTGGGGTGCTACCGGCAAAGAACCCTACGCACTCCAGCGACTCGTATGGACCGGGAAGATTCCATTCGAAATGCATACCGTCCGTGTCATGCCAGACGGATTTTTGATCACTCTGACCAAACCTGCGGATGGATCCTCAGCGGCCGATGCAGACAACTATTCCGTAGAGAGCTTCACCTACAAGTATCATTCAAATTATGGTAGCCCCCCGATCAACATTGCGACGCATCAGGTGAAGGCAGCTGTCGTGTCAGAGGATAGCCTGGAAATCCGCCTAGTTCTGGATGATTTACGTGAGGGATATATCTACTCGATCAACGCTGAAGGCATTAATTCAGGGAATGGGGATCCTCTCCTGCATTCTACTGCATTCTATACGATGAATCGGCTCCCCGAGGGGGCATCCCTACAAATAGAACCTAACCAGACCACAGACACTGTACAATCTGACCTCAGTGGTGCCCAGCCACCTGACGGCGAGCCAAATGTGCTTCTCTCCGTGGGTACACTGCCAAACTTGCAATTCAGCCAGACCGAGTTCACGGTCCCTTCGGGAAGTACAGTTGCACTCACATTCAACAATGACGACGATATGTTGCACAACTTGGTTGTGGTCGAAAGTGATGCGACCGACGAGGTCGCGATGGCTGCCATGCAACTGGGCCTCAGGGGACACGAAATGCAATATGTACCCGACTCGGATGCCGTGATTGCACATACTGGTCTACTTGAGCCGGGAATTTCCGAGACGATCGTATTTCGCGTTCCAGATAAGGCTGGGCAATACTCGTTCGTCTGCACCTTCCCAGGCCATGCAACGACAATGCGTGGGACGATTCAAGTTCTGGCCAACTGACACCAGAAGCTTGTCCTTCTCTTGGTGGGTAGTGAATGCGTTAGAGAGCAGCTTCTGCGGAAGATTCTCTCACCTTGGCTAGAATGACCCTATCTCTGCCCAAAAGAGTTCATGCTAACACGATCTCCATTATCTTTCCTTTGCTCTCATCCATAGCCCTCTAATTCGTAAACCGTGAAGAGTCAACGCCTGCTACTATTGATTTTATTGTCCCTATGGACCAATAGCACCTTCGGGCAGACTGCAAGCATTCGAGGCTTTGTGACCGATGCAGACGACCGGGAGGCTCTTGCAGGTGTGAGTGTGGTTCTGGAAAGTGACACTGGAGGATTGCGCGGTGGCGTGACCGATAGTGACGGCATCTACAACCTCACACGAATTGCACCTGGCACGTATATACTACGGTTTTCGTTTGTCGGCTACACTGCATGGGCGGATACGCTTGCATTCCGGGCAGGACAGAGGCTCAATCTCAACATTGCCTTGCAATCCACACCAGGAGTGCTGGACGAGATGGTTGTGGAAGCCGAGATCGAGACTGGAGCTGCCCAGGTAACCGCTGGACTCCAAACGATCAGCCCCAGGGATATGGACCTGCTCCCGACACCAGATGTGTCTGGAGATCTGGCCAGCTTCCTGACTACGCTTCCTGGAGTGGTCACACTGGGAGACCGAGGTGGTCAGTACTATATTCGAGGGGGTGAACCCTCCCACAATATGACACTGATTGATGGGATGCAAGTGTATCAACCTTATCACATCCTCGGATTCTACTCAGCCTTTCCTTCTGATATCATTCATCGGGCCGACATCCACACAGCCGGATACGGAGCTCCGTTCACTGGACGTATCTCATCGGTGATTGACATCAAATCTCGTAATGGAGATAAGCGCAACTACAGCGGTGCAGCTTCCATTGCTCCTTTCGTCAGTTCTGCACAAATCGAAGGGCCTCTGATCTATAACAAACTTTCATTCCTAGCCTCCGCACGACAATCGGTTGTCAAGCAAATTGCCCAACACTACGTTGCTCAGGATATGCCCTATACGTTCGGGGATGCATTCCTGAAAGTCCATGGACAAATCGGTTCAAACAGCCAGCTTTCGATCAGTGGAATTTATACGAATGACCGGGGAACAATTGGGCTCAAAGCTGAAGATCGAATTCTAGAAGAAGTGAGTTGGCATAATGCAGCAGTCGGTGTGCGTTATGTCGTTCTCCCCAGGGCACTCCCCTTCGTTGCAGAAATCCAACTCTCCTACTCATTCCTGGAAACCAACCAGGGGCCGGCTAAAGACCCGGTTCGCTGGTCCAGAATCTCCGGATTCCAATATGCCGTCCATATGAACAGCTTCTACGAAAGGACCCAATGGAAATGGGGACTCTACTGGCGCGCTCCGCAGGTCATGGCACACCTGGGCGGACTGTTTCAGGACTTGGATGTTGGTATGAGTCGGCGCCATAAGACTGGGATTTATCTCGAGCCAAACTTCTATATCACCTCCAAGCTCAGGGCCCGTGTGACTGCAATCGCAGAATTATTCCCGGGACAACTAGACGGACGTAGCAACCTGGAGGCCCGTTTTCAGGCGATCTGGCAACACAGAGAACATGAAGTGAGTCTGGGGGCTGGCTGGTATCATCAGGAAATTTTTGGATTGAGCGACCGGCGGGATGCCACCAATATCTTCACCTCCTGGCGTAGTGCACCTGTCGAAGATCTGTCTCGATCAATTCATGCACTTGCCGGTTACCGAGTCAGCCCCTACCCATGGCTTGAATTGTCTGCGGAAGCCTATTACAAGCGGTTGCAAGATCTATATATCGCCGAATGGACCGCATTCCCCCGATTCACCTCCCGCCTACAGCGAGCCGATGGCCAGGCAATGGGAATCGAGCTACGAACCGAAGTCCGCCGCCAAAAAATCTACGGGTACATCAACTATGGTCTTTCTAGCGTACGCTACACCTCAAAACAACCTTCAGCTGAGTTGTGGTTCGGCAGTACCGATCTTGATTTTCGGCCCCCTCATGACCGACGACACCAACTGAACGTCGTTGCAACCACTCGGATCGCAAACTATGACCTCAGCGCACGATGGAATTTTGGGAGTGGTCGCCCCTTTAATCATGTGTATGGATTTGATGGATTCCTTCTACTTGACCGTGTAAAGGACCTTTTCACAGCACCCGACGATCAGCGCGTCATCTATGGCCGTCCTTTCCGCGGCCTGCTTCCCACGTACCACCGACTAGATCTGTCTATTGAGCGTGACTTCACCTTTGATACATTCATGCTCACCGCACAAGTCGGAGTGATCAATGCCTATAACCGACGTAACCTCTTCGCTCTGGATCTCTTTACGGCTGCCCGTAACTACCAGTTACCCATTGTACCGATTGCTGGATTCAAAATTGACTTCGACTGATCATGTACAAGTATCTGGCCTTCGCAGGAATCATCTTTTTGCTTTTTTCGGCCTGTTCGGAAACCGTCGAAACACGCCTGCAACTTGAATACCCCTTCTCGGTCTTCGGAATCATTAACCCGAAGGCCGATACACATGCTGTGAGAATCTTTGAAATCAAACAAAATATTGCACTCGTACGCCCAGATCCTATTGATGCACATGTAACAACCACCCAGATGCAAAGTGGAGAAGTATATACATGGCGCGATTCTGTGATTCAACTTGAGGATGGCGACTATCGACACGTCTACTGGTCGGAATTCAAGGCATCCATGGGAGAGACGTACCACTTAAAGGTCAGGCGCTCCGATGGGGCGAAAACGGAAGCCATTACCACTGTCCCACCCCCGGTGAATCTCGAGGTTCTGGAACCGGACACCCTGAACCTAGGTCAGACACTCATGCCACTTTTCATTGAGGGCTCTCCTCCCACGCTTCCCCGCATTGATGTGGAGTATGTTCTGGTCGGATTTGATGAGAATGGGAGCAATCCAATCTTCAAACCGGTGGTTTTCAATTACGCAGGCCTGGCAGCCCCCGAGCCAGGTGGGTTTATCTTAAATATTGATCTTCGGGCAGATTACCTGGATATCTATCAACTATTTGACCAGGATGATAATGTTTCCACCAATATCATTGACCTTCGGGAAATTAACGTCATGGTCCATGTAGGGGACAGTCAATGGATCTCGCCCGTGGGCTTCTTTGATGAGAATTTTCTGGTAGAGCCAGGGTCATTTTCCAACGTGGAAAACGGGTTTGGATACTTCGGGAGTGGCTATACGGAATTTATCTCCTTCCGACCCCCACTCGCACTGATTCGACGTGCAGGATTTCACGTTGAATGATGGAGGAAAAAATGACTGAATCATCCGTTCCTCTTTTTGATGCGCACTTGGACTTGGCATGGAATGCCCTCTCTTTTAACCGGAATCTCACACTTTCTCTGAGCGATTTATGTGATGTCGATTCACACTACGGGGATGGCCCCTTCCGTGGACACTGTGCGATTTCGCTGGAAGAGCTTGCGACCGCGAACCTGCGCGTTTGTGTGGCTACTCTACTGGCACGGAGCGGGCCCACCAATGCTCCGCCGAGTGTACTTAGGAGAGAACTGGATTATGCTCATCCTTCCATTGCCCATGCACATGCTCACGGACAACTTGCATACTACAGGTGGCTGGAGCGCTCAAAGCAGGCATGTATCATCCAAACGGCCAGCGATCTGAAAAACCATTGGGATCATCCCGAGGCCTTGGGGCTAATCATCAGCTTCGAGGGATGTGATCCCATCCTAGATATAGAAGATCTTCATCGCTGGTATGACCTAGGGGTTCGCGCAGCAGGGTTAACCCATTACGGAAAAGGACAATACGCTGCCGGTACAGATGCAGATGGAGGATTAACGCACAAGGGACGCAACCTCCTGCGGGAGTTTGAGTCCCTTGGCATTATTCTGGACGTAACTCATTTAAGTGATGAAAGTATGTCCGATGCCATGGAATGCTATCACGGGGCACTATTGGCCAGTCATCATAATTGCCGGGCACTCGTCCCCGGGCAGCGACAACTTTCTGATCAACAGATCCGTGACCTGATTGGCCGAGATGCCGTGATCGGGATTGCATTTGATGCGTGGATGCTGTACCCCGGCTGGGTAAGGGAAGAGACGGATCGTTCTGTTGTAAACCTTAATGCAGCGATAGATCATATTGATCATATCTGTGAACTGGCAGGAGATACCAAGCACATTGCGATTGGCAGTGACCTGGATGGGGGATTTGGCACAAATCAGACACCTACTGGATTGGATCGATACTCAAATCTTCAGCTCATTGCTGGCCTGCTTTCTGCACGCGGCTATTCTCCCGCCGATGTAAACAATATCTTCCACCGTAATTGGCTTGACTTTTTTCGCCGTTCTTTACCTCAAAACCATGACTAACCCTATCGAACGCCTGGAATCGCTTGGCTACCCGATTGATGATGTGCCGAGTCCTGGAGGACTCTACACCCCGGTAACTGTAATCGGCTCAATTGCCTACGTTTCGGGCGCAGTACCGGTAACTCAGGGACACCTGAAATATGAAGGAAAAGTCCCGTCCGATATAGATCTTCCCACTGCACAAAAGGCTGCGGCACTCTGCGTGGCTAATAATCTTCGGATGTTCCATCAGACGGGAGGATCTATTGAGCATATTCTTCGTGTCCTTCGACTGACCGGCTATGTCAATTCCGATCCTCACTTCACGGATCAGCATCTGGTCATTAACGGGGCATCCCAACTTCTCCAAGATGTATTTGGCGACTTGGGAATCGGTGCACGTTCTGCCGTGGGGGTAGCCCAGCTACCACTGGGGAGTGCAGTGGAAACTGAACTCATTCTGGAAATTCACTCATAGGGATGCCCTCAGCCTTTCGGCGTGCACGACGAGAAGCCCTGCATATTCTTGCGGCATGGGGCATCTGCATGATCTGGACCATCGGATACTGTGCACTCTTTGCCTATGGATCCGGGGATGTCAGTCTACTGTGGGGGATGCCCCGATGGGTAGTGTTTGGGATCGCGCTCCCTTGGGCCATTGCTACGCTCTATAGTCTCTGGTTTGCCCTGTCCTACATGAGAGCGGAGGACCCATGAGCGGCAGTGCCAACTCTTCACTCATTGCATTCATTTGCTATACCGCGGTCGTACTAGGTCTAGCGGTCATCTCCAATTATGCCTTCAGGCGACGGGCATTTCTTAGTGAATATTTTTTAGGGAGCCGCGGCCTGGGTGTCATTGCACTCGCCTTGACCTTCGGAGCGACTAGTGCCTCTGCGGGCTCTTTTGCAGGATTCCCCTCCCTTATTTATGCCCATGGATGGACACTGGCCCTTTGGATTGCCAGCTATATGATCTTCCCGCTCTGTGCCATGGGAATTTTGGGGAAACGACTCAGCATTGTATCACAACGAACTGGAGCAATCACGGTACCGGATGTACTTCGTATCCGCTTTGAGAGCCGCACACTGGCATTGATGAGCACTTTGCTGATGGCCATCCTCTTGTGCATATATCTCGTGCCCCAGTTCACGCTTGCCGCACTCATTATGCAACAGCTATTAGGCAACTCTCCGTTTTATCAGGAGGCCGCCCTACAGCTTCAAAATGTGATGCCCGACCTGATTCCGGTGAACGCCAATGCAGAATACGTACTTGGGCTTCTTGTATTTGCGATTTTGGTGATCGCCTACACCACTTTTGGAGGGTTTAGAGCCGTGGTCTGGACCGACATTCTGCAAGGCTTTGTCATGCTTCTTGGGGTCCTCTTAATGTTGGTCTTTTCACTGGTGCAGGTCAAAGGTTTAGGGAATGCCTCATCCGAAATGGCTTCCATGCAACCACCTCGACTGGGCACTGCATCCTTCACAATTGACGATTCAGGGCCACTGGAAGACATTCGAATTGATTCAGAAACGTGGTTCATGGACGACGGGAGGCTGTTTCGAACGAACGAAGCAGCGGTGATTTCTGCGGGGAGTAACGAATCCACGCCGGTAAAAGTGACACAAATCACCACACCACAGGAAATCAGCCGAATCCTAGAGAAAGGAATCCCTGAATCAACCGTGATCCCCGTTATACATCAGCTCTCGTCCTATGCAAGGGGAGATGGAGAAACGGGAACGTATATGCAGCCACCTGGGCCGAGCCCATCAGACCCGAATGGGTTTTTGCCCCTTGGTCTGGCCGTATCCTTCTTTGCCTTCTGGGCACTCTCAGGTACCGGACAGCCTGGTGGCATGGTGCGATTGATGGCCTTTACAGGTACGCGTACATTGCGTCGTGCGATTGCATCGCTGACGGTTTATTTCTTGCTGATCTATTTCCCCCTGATCATCATCTTTTGCTGTGCACGCATCCTGGCTCCCGGACTGGACCATACGCCTGACCGAATTATGCCCGTGATGGCCTACCTGCTCTCGGATGGAGCCGGAATTCCATGGATGGCAGGCATCCTCATTGCTGCCCCATTTGCTGCCGCCATGAGTACCGTTGACAGTTTTATCCTGATGATCAGTTCCAGTATCGTCCGCGATGTGTACCAGCAATCTATCCACCCCGCTGCTACAGAGCGCATACTGAAATTGCTCAGTTATGGTACAACTGTCCTGGTTGGACTGCTGGCAACTATTGGAGCGCTTTATCCACCACAATTTTTACAGTATGTCATTGTCTTCACTGGAGGTGGCCTGGCCGTTGCCTTCCTGGCCCCTATAGCACTGGGCCTCTATTGGCCCCGCTTTAACAAAACAGGGGCAATCACATCCATGGCATCGGGGATCCTAGTTTATGTTTCTCTCTACATAATTGGGTTTGTCTCCCTAGGGGATATCAGTCCTGTCCGTCCTTTGGGACTGGACCCGCTCGTCTGGGGTTTTCTTGCATCCCTCTTAGCCAGCGGTTTTGGAACTTATGCTGGTCCCCCAAACTCAAAGCCCGTCTTGCAAAAGTTTTTTGGAGAAGCCATTGCCCTGCCTGAATCGAAAGTTTACGGAAATAACTGATAACGGAGCCGTGGGCCAAACACCTTGTGGACGTTTTTGCGATAAAGAGCCCGATGGCGCTCCTGATTGCAGGGGCATGCTGACGCCGAACAGGGATACCTGCTGCTGCAAGCAACAAAAGTACCTATCTTGGATAAGCAACTCCTAACGTGAGCTTTCGGCCGGTACTCGGCAGGACTGAGCGCGGCTAATCCAAGACAAATGCGGTTCAATTATAGAGTATTTGCCTGCCTATTGGGAATTTGTGCGATCGCACCACTCGCAAACTCCCAGCCGCTTCACTGTGCAGATATTTCTATGCTGGATGAATTAGAGAGGGGCGGTGCCGTATACACATCCCAGGGTCGTGCGGGAGATGCCCTCCGTATTCTACAGGAAAGCGGCTTGAACAGTATTAGGTTGAGGCTCTTCCATACACCAACCGAACGACGCGATGGTCTGCCGGATGTGTTGGAACTTGCACGCAGGGGGCATGACCTCAATTTGAAAATCATCCTCAATCTACATTACTCGGATACGTGGGCCGATCCAGGTACACAGCAAAAACCATCTGTATGGTCTCAGCTTTCGGAGAGTGTACTGCGTGACAGTGTCTATGCCCACACTTATCAGGCCATCCAGGCCCTGAAAGAACAAGGCACACCACCAATTATCGTCCAAACTGGCAATGAAATCACAACCGGTATGTTATGGAACACCGGGCGCGTTGGTGGATCATTTGATGTTCCGGCACAATGGGATAAACTGGCCGGGCTACTTCGCTCGGCAGCAAAAGCCGTACGGGATGCCAGTTCCGCCCAGATAATGCTACACATCGACCGGGGAGCTGATCTTGAAGGGGGCCATTGGTTCTTCGGTAACCTCGCACCCTATGCACTCGATTACGACCTGATTGGTATCTCATACTATCCGTTCTGGCATGGCTCACTTGACCAGTTTTCTGAAGTTGTTCGGGAATTGGAAAACCGTTACGGCAAGTCCGTCATGCTTATCGAAACCGCGTACCCATGGACACTTGCCTGGAAGGATAACACACACAACGGTGTTGGTCTGCCCGAGCATGTGTTGCCTGGCTATCCTGCAACTCCAGATGGGCAGGCCGCCTTCATCAGGAAACTATGGGAACATGTATCTTCGGGCATTTGCTATTGGGCGCCTGAATACATTGCTGCTCCCCGCTTCGGCTCTCCCTGGGAAAACCTCGCATTATTCGATTTCGAGGGTGAGGTACTTCCGGGAGCAAGCGCTCTGGGAGGAGGCACTCCTACACAATCTGAAGCCCACGAAACCCTCCCCGAATTGAGTCTATTTCCCAATCCTGCACGAATTGGCGAGAATGCCGTGAATATCCATTTGACAAACCCGACATGCGGGGTTATTGAGATCTATAACCAATTGGGGCAACGCGTACGAACACAAGCAGCTTTATGCCGGAGCGATGTTGTCCTTTCAGTGTCTGGCCTTCCCTCTGGGATGTACTGGGTCCGTGCTCCCGAAATGCAAACCGTCCCCTTATTCCTAGTACAATAACCCGCCCCATACCGGTTGCCATGCGTTCCTTTCTCTCCCTCAATCCTCTCGAAGAGTAGCTGGTTTTGCCGCAGGGCATACTCATTGTCGAATCACAGGAACCGCCCAGAAGTTGTGGCACTATGTCAGTCGAGCTTGGGCGCATAAAGACTGGCTTTTACCTGGATGGAATCTGAAATTGATCTGCCACTAAAAAGATGAACGCCTGATTTTTCAGATATCCGGGGGGTTGGGGCGGCGTTACGGTGGTGTTTATGGACAAATCAGTAACTTTGCGAAAATATTGCAGTAATGGACAAGCTGCCTCTAGCTCTTTTGAGATGGCAACAGGTCTCAATTTCATTAAGTTTGGCAAACGCTTTCTGCTGGAAGCATGCAGGTGGAAATGGAAATTTCGACTAGGTTTCGATCTACGATGATCATCATGGCCTAATGGAATCTCCCCCCCCCGCAGGGATAGATATGGCCCGTAAATTGATCACGGTTACAGTCGTCAATCATCGTTTTTATAGACAACAAGGGTAATGAGCAGAGGCATAGATGTTGACTTTCGAAAACTGGTTAATTCCAACCCTGGGAATTGCTCTCTCAGGGAATACCAGTACATCGGAGAGCTGATTGGTTCACTTTCTCCGGGCAATGTTCTAGTCTTTGGCCTTGGCAATGACTCTCCTTACTGGATGGACATTAATTCTGGAGGTCAAACTTTATTTCTAGAAGACAGCGAACACTGGATTCAAAAGGTAAAATCACAAAACCCGGACATTACGGTAGAAGAAATAGAATACACGACAAAGCGGAGGCAATGGAGAAGGATTATTGATCAACCAGATAAACTCCAGTTGATCCTGCCTGAAACTGTTCTTGATACCTTCTGGGATGTGATTTTTATTGATGCTCCAAGGGGAAATAAAGGCCGATATCCTGGACGGATGCAGAGCATCTTCTCTGCATCAAATTTGAACTACAAACACATTCTAGCTCACGATTGCAATCGGAAGGTAGAGCGGGTTTATTTCCAGAAATTTATCGGTCAGCCAACCCACGTAGTTGATAAATTATTCCACAAGGTGGGTTAACTCCTGTCTGGCGGCGAATGTATCGATCTGCCCGGTGACCTGATGTGCTGTCTCTCACCAAGAGACAGGTCTGCGCCTCCCATAATGGCCAGAAAATCGCTTTATCGAATTCTTACGAAGCGTCCGACTTGCACGACTCTTCCCAGGGGCAAGTCTGCAATCAAACGGTACAAGTACAGTCCTGCGGGCAGCGACTCACCATTTAACTCTATGGTCTTCGACCATCCAGCAGCGATACGATTCTCAGGAACCGTAAACAAATGCCTTCCAATCACATCCATCACCTCTACCTGTACACGGGCATCCTGGGGGAGGTCAAAGGTCAACCGGGTTACTGCTTGAAAGGGATTTGGGAAATTGCCAAGAGCCTTAAAGACTTCCGGCAAAGACTCTCCTATAACAGAGACTGGAGAATAGACACTAATCTGAAACAGAAGGCTGTCCATGGATCCACCTGCATCCATAGCTCTGTAAGTATACTCTTCAGGAGAGGAGGTAATCATTGTCGGGGTTCCGCTGAGCGTACGGGTTGACATGTCAAATTCCAGTCCTTCAGGCAAAGATGGGATCAGTGTATACTTGATTGGACCAACCCCCTTGATGGCCTCCGGCAAGACCAGAGGCGTGATGGGTTTTGACCAAGCGTAGCGCTGATCTTCGATACCTCCCACAAACTCCAACATCGAGCAGATGGCCCCCTTGACATCTGGAATACTCTTCAGCCATTCCTGAAATTCATCATCCTGCGGGGCACACAGATATTGCCCGTCAAACCAAAAAACTTTTAGACTGTCCAGTTGCATAAAACTCCTTGGGAGCCTGCCTACCAGCGTGTTGTGTGACAGCTTCAGCGAGTCCAGTTGGGAAAGATTACCTAGCTCGGATGGAACCATCCCTGAGAGCAAATTATGACTTAGATCCAATGTCTCGAGATCAGAAAGATTCCCCAGTTCCGGTGGAATGGAACCCGTTAATTCATTTTCTCCCAAGTCCAGCCATACCAACTTGGAGAGACTCCCGAGTTCCGACGGGATGGCGCCAGTTAGCGCATTTTCTCCCAGACCAATCCACTCCAACTTAGAGAGATTCCCCAATTCCGGCGGAACAGAACCCGTGAACTTGTTTTTGTCTATGTCCAGAATTTTCAGATTCGCCAAATTTCCTAGTGAGGAAGGTATCGGACCCGAAAAAGAGTTCTCGTATAGATTCAGCCATTCCAACTTCGCGAGTTCACCGAGCTCAGGCGGGATCACACCAGAGAAAGAATTATATGCCAAAATCAGCTCGCGTAGCTCGGAAAAACGGTTCAATCCATCTGGAATTGGTCCAGAGAGAGAATTGTTAGCTAAATCAAGTACTTGCAACTCAGAGAGGCCAACTAACTCGGGTGGCAGCACCCCCGTAAGATTATTCCGAGGCAGACGCAGACTGTACATCCAACCTTCAAGCATCAATATCCCATGCCACTGAGCCAATTCTTGCTCACTCGGGGGCTTCGTAAGATCCCAGTTTTCATTCTTGTGCCAATGATCCCCGCCCGTCGCGGTGTACAATGCGCTTAGGCTCTGATGAATGACCTCAAGAGAACGGTTCACCTGAAAAGAGAGCATATCAGATATATCGTCTGTATCCTCTGTCCGAACACGTACATAGAAACGGACACGTTGATTGGGATGTGCATCTGCGTCCACATGAAACTGAAACGTCACCTCCGTTGAATCGCCACCCCCTAAAAAGCCAATATTGGCCTCCGCTTGATGTACTTGAAGAAATGGATATGGCTCAACACTTTCCAGTCCTACGGTGAGCCGCCTTGCATCTGCCAGATGATTGATGAATACCCCGGTGACCGTAACCTCATCTCCCGAGGAAATGATGCGGTCCCCGTCATTACCTTCCCATGACCATCGTTGCAGGCGCACACCAGAATGATTGGTCTCCTGAATTGCTGCAAACGCGTTCACAAAACCGCGGCCCAGCTGCCCCGCAAATTCGGGATTGACTAAATCAATACTCTCAGCAGAAACCCGAATCTTCTCACGTACCGCATCTGGTGTCATGTCTGGAAATTTTGTTTTGATCAGAGCAGCAATCCCGGCCACCAAGGGAGACGCTAGTGATGTTCCGTTGACTGCAATGTAGCCGTCATTGATACCTGTTGTAATGATTGACACCCCTGGAGCAAATACATCAACCAATTTGCCATAATTCGAAAAGGATGCACGCTTGGTAGTTTCTTTTTCTGTTGCCCCCACTGAAAGTACCCTGGGATGACGGGCAGGATAAATCCCAGATGGATCAATATTTAACTCTGAGTTTCCGGCTGAGCTGACGATAAGCGATCCTAGATCCGTGGCCAAATGCAAGGTCTGATCTATGAGTTGAGCATCCATATCTGGGGCCGCACGCCCAACCCAGCTCGTATTAATAATATCTGCTCCGTTCATAGCCGCATAAAGGACCCCCTGATACCCATAGCGAATCCCCAAACCGGATGGGTCAGATGCATTGATATGCATCAGTGAAGCATTCCATGATGCACCAGCGATCCCAATATTATTGTCACTAACGGCACTGGCTGCTCCTGCAACTGCGGTCCCATGCCACGGATTACTAGCTAATCCCGGCTGTCTTGTTGGGTCATTATTTGCGGGGTTTCCATTCGAAAAGTTAACCCCATGGACATCGTCAATGAACCCGTTTCGATCATCATCAATCCCGTTGCCTGGAATTTCGTCTTCATTCGTCCATACATTCTCAAGTAGATCCTCGTGTCGCCATTCCCCTCCATTATCAACAATGGCAATGACGACCTTTGGGCGCCCGGATTCGCTCTTCACTTCGTCCCAGGCTTCCGGCAGACGAAGTAGGCCAAGCTCCGACTGTAGTCTAAACCTTGGATCATTGGGATCCGCTAACTCCATTGAGTCCGGCGCATAGAGCCGGTTCACTACAACCGGCTCCGCATACACCACCCCTGAGACCCCCGAGAAACTCCTCGCAACGGTAACCGGATCCTGCCCTGCATGATAACGCACGTAATACGTACGGCGCAGTGCGAGTAAATTCCTGCGTGTCTTCGGCGTTGGCAGAACATAATCCAAAAATGGGTACACACGCTCAATGGTATGAACCTCGTACCTGGAAGCCAAACGATCAAATCCAGCTAATCCTGTCCGACTGGTCTTTGATGCAACCTGTGTCGTGGAATCGAACTGTACGACTATGACACCAGTCTCATACTCGGGCCCCTCCTGGGCTATAGCAACAGGAAAAAACTTAAAAAAACACAGGATCGTGATTGCCCACACGAGCCAATGACTTGCCTGACTACCTTCAACATAAATTTTCTTTCTGGAAAAAAGCGAAAAACAATGCATCTTCATCAAAATGCTGAGCAAAGCTCTCTCACTTGCTGATTCCCCGTATCCATGATCACCTTCTCAACCCGTCAGCTAGGGCTGAGTCTTAGGGGGACCACATCACCATATCTGCAATGGCATCTTACATGACAATGCTGATTTCAGTTCGCCCAAAATCAAATCACTCTACGAATGGGGATCGAATCAAATCGTAAATCTCTTGACGATTTTATGACCTCTGGAGCTGGGCCTATCTCCTCTCTTTCCAGATCTATCGTTGAGGAACTCCTGAATTATTGCATCTCAACGCGTTGGTCAAGAGCTCAGGCCAGCTGGCCGAGTTTTGCCAGCTGGCCTGACTGCCCCATACATCAACCAGACAATCTTGGCAAGCAAGATTCCATGGTCGCGAATTGGATCATCTCAGATTAAAAATGAAGTGTATAGGTCAGACGGATGTCGCGACCCGGCAAGGGTATGATTTCTTTCAGGAGTGATGTATGTGATCTGGCTAATTTGTCTGTCAGATTCAGTCCCTGCAAAGAAATACTTTGAACCGTGGAACCGACCACTAAACGGTATCCCACTTTTGCATCTACCATTGTGTAGCCGTCCGTTTCATCTTCCGAAATCGCAAACACCCGGTCTTGCTTCGCAATGCGTTCGACGGATAGACTGGTAGAAAAATTATTTAAAGAGTACTGCAACGAGGCTCCCAACCGGAACGGTGGTATGCGAGGCAGGTTACCTCCTTCAAGCGTCAGCCGACCGTTGACATAATCTCCGGTCAACCCCAAAATAAGATTAGAGCCTTCTTTGCGAAATAAATCTACATCTGCTGCTATTTCCATTCCGGTGATTCTGGCTTCAGACTGAGAGGTCTGAAGGACGGGGAGCTCATCCTCAGTCAAACCTGTCGGCGCAAAATAAATGAAGTTGTCTGATTGATTTATATATCCAGTCAGCGTCAGATTAAACTGACCTGCATGGACATAACTGGAAACCGTGGCATTGTTTGTAATCTCAACTTCAAGATTTTCGTTACCTCTTTCGACGGAACGTATTGCCGCGTGTACCCCATCGAAATAAAGTTCAGCGGTACTAGGATTTTTAGCTGCACGTGCCAGACTGAGCGAGAGATTCCATTGTTCATTTACTTCATAATTCAATCCTGCTCCCAAGCTCAGAGATGAGAAGGTTCTATCTGTCCTATCCACAGCATCATGAGACAGCCATTGCATACGTCCACTCATCTCGAGTCTTAGTGCCCCAAGATTGACGCGCTCCATCGCAAAAATACCTACATCAGTGGTTAACGTCGTGGGGAGGATTGAATGATCTCCTACGGCGTTCAGGGCTAGATCACGTCTTTTTACCTGTATCCCGGCTACCCCTTGCGTTTTGTGATGAAGGGAATGGTCAATCTCAAGACGTCCTTCCCATTGATTATTCTCGTAGACAATACCGACCATATCTGGGCCTGATTCAGCTTGTTCAAGTTCCGAGTGCGTGTAGTCGGTCACACCAAATCTGAAACGAATTTCCTTGACGGCTGCATCCTCAAAGAAGTATGCGCCTTCGACATCATAAGTGACAGAATTTAGATCCAAGGCTATTGATACTTCTTCCTCGTCTCCATGACCGTGCTCGTCTTCTTCGTGCTCATCGTGCTCTTCCTCATCAAGATGGTCGTCATCATGATGTTCATCGTCCTCATGTTCTCCGTGTCCGTGCATATGACCACCAGGGACACCATAATCTGTATTATGAAAGCTGACGGCCGCCCCGATGTATCCGCGGTTACCAAGCCAGGACACTCCTAAGGAGCCCCTCGATAGAGATGTTCCCGAATTTTCAATATGGTCTACCAATTGGGGTTCACCCTCTTCGTGTTCATCGTGCCCCTCTTCGTGTTCACCATGCTCCTCCTCGTGCTCCTCTTCGTGCTCATCGTGCTCATCGTGCTCATCATGACCACTTTCTGGATTAAACAGTGGTGTAGAGACATCTCCTGTTTCGCGTAACAAGCCACGGGCGCGCCATACGAAATTCCCTAGTGCACCTGTCAAGCTTCCACCGCCGCCCCGCTCGCTGGCCCCCAGTCCACCCCTTCCCATGACCATCCCCTCAATCCGATTCACCGGCTTTTCATTGGGAATGTGCCCATCAAGAACATTCACCACCCCGCCGGTGATATTACTTCCGTACAGGAGTGCTGCCGGACCACGAATAATTTCAATCCGTTTGGCATCAAACGCATCAACACCCACAGCATGATCCTCGCTTTGATCACTTACATCACCGACATCTAAACCATGCCGAAGAATTTTCACCCTGCTCGCCCCAACTCCACCAATTATAGGGCGACTGGCTCCAGGTCCGAAATACGTTGATGCCATCCCTGCCTGATTTTTCAAAGATTCTCCTAGACTGAGTCCACCTGCTTCAAGGAGATCGTCTTCTGTTAAGACGTTCACCGGATTTACCAACTGTGAACGAGGAAGAGCTGTAGGCCCTGCAGAAACTACCATCTCTTCGAGACGCACATGCAATAGAACCTCAATGTCCACTTCGGAAGTTTCTCCAGCAACAACTGTAACGGTTGTTGAATTTCGACCCCAGACCGGGCTTTCGGCACGCAAAAGTACCGCTCCCGCTGGGACTTCTTCAAATGCGAACTGACCAGATTCATTGACTCGCTGAGAGTAATTCAATCCGACTAACGTGATTGTAGCATCGGTGACGACTGTCATACCATCGCTTACGTAAACGGTACCCTCAATGCGCCCCAAATCCTGAGCGGTTACTGACTGGAATCCCATCATGATTGACACGACTCCGATAAAGAACAACCGTAGCGTTTTCATCAAATTTTGTTTTGTTATGGTTAAGTGTGTTGCATGTCTACTCCTCACCACTCAAAATCTTTTGGAGTGGAGGAATGACACTGGGCTCTTGTACCGCCCCAGGTTCCCACGTCAGATCGGGCCATTCGCTATGGCCCGAAATTAATGTTCAACCTTGCGGTCTCGCCTTTTTCTGGTTTCCTAAACGTTTAGAATTGTTCGGGCCGTAGACGATGAGATGACTTCAATGGCCCCGCCGCGTTTCTCCGATTCCGCGAAGATACTCCCGGATATATCCAGCTGCTGTTTGTGCCGATCCTGCCAGCACGCAGGTAGACTCCGGGTAGTGGAGGTGGTAGGTTACGGAAATGCCTACCACCTAGTGCTGATGACCTATGGTGATCGTGTGGAGATCACGCCCTCGCCGAAAGCTATTTTCGATAATCCAAGGGTGGGGCCCTATCCCCAAGTAGAGGCCGATATACAAAATCTGAACCTCTTCTCTGCTCAAACTCTTCCCTTGCTGCAAGTAACAATTTCTCATCCAGTACAAGGTCTATTGCGGTCATCGCTAAAACCTTTGATGCCAGTACAAGCCCTTTCTTACCAATACTCATCCCACCTGCAGCAACGGCTTGCCAGCTATGAGCGGCAGTTCCAGGGACCCAAGTGGCTGTATTGAAGCCTGCCGTTGGTGCCATATAACTTACATCTCCAACGTCTGTAGACCCCTTGGTTGTTCTTGGTGCAAACGGTTGAATTGTAGTTTCTGAACCTAAAGGAATTGAGGTAGCATCCAGAGTTTTTCGGATTTCTTCGGCAAATTTCTGCTCCTCTGCATCATACTTCACACCTCCAACAGACTCCATATTGGCCAGAATTGCGTGGGATAATACTTCATTGGGTAACACACTATGCAAGCCATGGATAATCTCATAATCCATGGTTGTACCTGTTCCCAGGGCCGCGCCCTCTGCTGCTTGAACCACTCGTGGAAAGATCTCTTTGAGGGTCTGAGCGAAGGGATGACGGACATAGTAATAGACCTCTGCATAGTCCGGGACAACATTCGGGGCAAGCCCACCACGGGTAATGACATAGTGGATACGTGTCTCTTGAGGTACATGTTCCCGGAGTAAGTTGGTCATCATATTCATGGCTTCCACACCATCTAGTGCACTTCTGCCCCGCTCCGGTGCTCCCGCCGCATGCGTAGAGCGTCCATAGAATCGAAATTTTGCCGAGCGATTCGCCAATGTCGTTGCCGGACTGGCATCATTCCGATCACTCGGATGCCAATGGAGCACTGCGTCTACATCATTAAAAAGCCCTTCTCTAACCAGATATACTTTCCCTGCTCCTCCTTCTTCGGCGGGTGTGCCATAAAGCCGAATCGTACCACTATGCCCACTGGCCGCCAACCAGTCCTTAACCGCCACCGCAGCACCGACAGATGCAGCACCGAATAGGTGATGCCCACACGCGTGTCCAGATCCATCGTTTACTAGTGGCTCTCGAACCGGCGTTGCCTTCTGTGATAGTCCTGGTAAGGCATCAAACTCGGCCAGAATGCCGATGACGGGAGCACCACTGCCATATTCTGCCACAAAAGCTGTAGGAATCTCTACAATGCCTGACTCAACAGAAAACCCCTCATTCGTAAGCACCTGCTGTAACAGGGCACTACTTTTTTCCTCCTGATATCCTAATTCTGCCCACCCCCATATTTGATGAGCCACATCAAAGTATTCATCGGCTCTGGCATCCAGTGTCTGAGTGATTTCCGCTTTCTGCGCCATTAGGATGCCCGGGAAAAGCATCAAAGTGAAAGCAAACGGTAAGAATCTGAATTTCATGTGATTGCTCATTCTTGTTGACTACTGAGAATTTTCTTCCAGCCAGTCACATACGTTTTGGCTGGCCATGCAAGATAACCGGGATAGGATTGGCGGGCATCTTCGACCGCACGCCGATCCAACACCACGGTTGCAATACGCTCTGGCGTTTCTAAAACAACCTCCCCCATTGGATCAACTACCAACGAGGGACCTCCGATTTCTACGCCGAATTCCGATCGGGGGCGACCCACGGATACCACCCAGGCAGAAGCGGTGAGCGCCATAGCTCTGTAAGCAAGGCGCCATCGCTTCCACGAAGACATACTGGTTGCACGCGGAGCCAGGATCATATGTGCGCCTTGCGCGGCAAGAAGTTGGGCTGCAGTGGGTCGATTGGCATCCGAACAAACCTGGATCCCCACCTTCGCGCCCATGAACTCAATGACCTGTGGGGGATCTTCGGTAGGTTCATAATGGTCACATTCCCAGAATCCTTCCTCATCAGGCAAAACATGTTTTGCTGATGAACCTACGATAACCCCTTGTGCGCTGATCAGCAGTGCAAGGTTAATGCGGCGACCATCACTCATAACCCGGATCACTCCTCCCAATACGGCAATTTCTGCCCTTCGGGCGGCATTGCATTGGACGGTTTCCCGCCAGCCGCCTAGACTTTCTGCATCGTCTATCCTTGCCTTTTTTGTGGCTGGAGACCATTCATTCAGGGGTAATTCGGGCAGGATGACCAAGTCTGCCCCCCGATTACGCGCCGCTTTGAGACATGACACCAGTTTATCTTCTGTACTGAAGACCTCACTGACGAGTGCGAGTGTCAATGAATCCGAGCCAATTTCCATGCTTTATCACCAAGACCTATAATTTCTCAATCTTAAAATCCCCAGAACCCTACTCTGAAGCGAGCAAAGATCATCACGAAAGTGTGAGGGATTCAACCGTTTTAGGTTACCTCTTTGACCGGATATCGTCCAATGACTGGATATTGTTCCATGTCAATCACGGAGCCACTGATGGGGCGGGAATGATCACTGAGCCAAAAAACAGCGGCTGCAGCAATCGCCTCAGGCATAACGAGCCCTCCAGATGGAGCTATATCATGTGGTAAACGACTCGGCCAATCCTCGGGCAATCCATCATCTATCTTGATCTGGTATTCGTGCTCGGTCAATACCCATCCCGGATTAATCTGGTTCACCCGAATACCATATTGCACATGGAGACTATCTCCAAGATTGCGTGTCATCGTCATCAATGCACCCTTGGACATGCTGTAGGCGAGCAGTGGTGGCTCTCCGCAGTGTGCATTAATGGACCCGATATTTACGACACTCCCCTTGCTTTTGGCTAAATACTCCAACCCTGCCTTGATGAGCAGGAGTGGCGCCTTTGCATTGACATCTATCACCCTGTCCAAAAGCTCAGGCGTTGTCGTTTCGATCGTTGACCTTGTCATGAGTCCGGCATTATTTACGATCCCGTGCAAGGCTCCATAATGATTGATCGCAGATTTAACAATACGTGGCGCGGATTCTGGATCCATCAAATCGTCAACATGCACCTTACTGCGCTGTCCTAACATGCTCTGAGTTTCATTTAACCCGGCTTCATTCCGATCCACCAGCAGGACCTGTGCCCCCTCTTGAATACAAGTGTGGGCAATTACTCGTCCGATACCACCCGCAGACCCTGTGATGATGAATGTCTTTCCTTGTAACTGCATGATCAAATTAGTTTCGGCATTCTACCCTGAAATAGAACTACCATTGAGCCTATGTACAAGAGCAAATCAGCTTGCATACCAGTTTTAGGTAATCGTTACTCGTGTTTTATCAATCCTTCTGGAATCATCCGATCCTGATCACAAGCAGGTTGCTCCATTGCTTGCACTCATTATGACCATTCCTTCAATAAGCGTTGTGACTACTGCTACTCATCAAAAAAGGGAAATAGTGCTCTAAGCTCCTCCGGTGTTGGCTGACTCCCGTATTCCGAGATCTCGAATGCTTCTGCAAATTCTATTGCATTCCCGCGCTCTTCTCCATAATACTGTATAAGTAAGTCTCTGTAGGTATTCGCTACATGTGCATCTCGAGCCTGAAAGCGTTCGCGAATCCAAGCCTTACGAGCCTCTTCCTCTTCAGGGACCTCATCATGATACCCCGCAAGCCATGCATTCCAGTCGGAAAACTGACTTCTTAGCGCAGCCATACAACCATATTTCTGATCTCCGACCGGACCAATGTCCACTGCGATATCTGGTTCAAAAGGATAAGGCCTCTGGAAATGATCATAGTAGTACAGGAATACCGGATTTTTCTCCACGCGCGGGACCGTTGGCGTGAAAAAAGGGACGGTTACCATGAACGCGGCATCCTGTACCAGTATCGCTGTATACCGGTGATCCGGATGATAGTCGTTGGCACGTGGCCCCAAAACGATATCTGCCTGCCAGTCCCGAATCAATCGGGCAATGGTCTTACGGTTCTCCAGCGTAGGCATGAGCTCACCGTCATGGTTGTCCAGCATAACGGTTTCTTCAATCCCCAGTATTTCCTTGCAATCTTCGATTTCGGCCTTTCTTGTGAGAGCTAGCGGGCCACCCGCCATTGCATAATGGCCGATATCTCCATTGGTGAGGGAGACAAATTTGACCTTATGCCCCATCGCCGCCCACATAGAGGCAACCCCGGCAGCACGCACCTCACAGTCATCTGGATGCCCTCCAAAGGCAATAATCCTGAGTGGCTCTTGCGCCGCCACAGAAGTTGGAAGTGTCATTCCAATCAGACCCAGACAGATAAAAGCCCAAAGGGCCGAATTTTGAAGCTTCATGATACTCGCTAAATTGTGATGATCCCTAGATAATAACACTTACTCAGGTAACCTTAGGGATTCAGTGATTTTGATTGAAGGTCGAAAATATTTTTCAGGTTTCCAGTCTGTCACCAACTCATCTACCAGTTGCAGATTCCACAATATAAACCCGGCACGATTAGAATTTCACGGTGATCCATGACGGGCTTGATACTGCTCAGCAAATTCGAATTTTGTTAGCCAGTAGACTCCACCGTTGGCACATGAATTTCCCTGCCAATCCACGCATCTGATCCGTTCCATCAATACAGGAACGGGTATCTTTGCTTTAAGGAAGTGACCGCGATTGTTCGGCTTCGGATCAGTAGTTATCCGCTTTGGCGAGGCCCCGAATACAAACACATCAAAATCTTTTTTAGTATCAAAATCAAAGTCTTGCGTACCGGTTAGTTTCTCCGGCAACCTTACCCTAAGATCCTCTCCCGGTGATCTATCCAATACAAAGAAGCTGGTTGGGACGTGATAGTCTTGACCCTCCAGCGTGAAGCAGTCGCGCCCGAGTTCCGTCATAGAAGCGATACGCCAGTCTCCAGGAATTATCCGCTGACGTGTGTGCTTTCGGTATACATTTGGCAGTATGAAGGCGATAGTATGGACGTTGGGGAACCGTGTGAACCGCTTTATGAAGGCGGATGACAACTTATGGTACTGTCCGTATGGCGGATTCCCCACTACCAATACACATTTGGCTGTTTGGTCAATGCCATACTCAAACCAGTCCGCCTTCACCACATCCTTGTGTTGAGGTGCAATGTCAATCTCGATCTTGTTTGAATGCTGAAGGGTCTCCAAGAAGACGCCATTGCCGACAGAGGGCTCAATGACCAAGTCATATCTGGACAGGTCACCCAATTTGGCCAGACAACGCTGCACTACCTCAGGCTTGGTAAAGTACTGATCCAATGCCTTGCCGTCAGTGGTTGGGGGAATCCGTTTCAACTGATGCATTTCTGCACCATTAGTGTTCTGTCTGTGAATCGCTTATCAGCAAACTTTTGCGTGGCGTAAATCATTTGTTCTGCATATCTCCAAGTAACTCGCACGACAATGATGCAATACTCTGCGAACAGATCATGGTGAGGAGAGTCCGGGACTGCTCAAAAGACACATTTTTTGCGCTTATGCAGAGGTAGGGAATTGAATTGGGAAGTCATTATTACGCCGCAACCGTATCCTCACCGGGTGATTGACTTCGAGCATCGGATTTTGAAGCTTCCCCAGTACTGATTAAATTGTATTTTTGCATACTCCATGCTACGCAAGATTTTAATTCCATGCCTGCTTGCTTTCGCCTGGCCCGCATCCGGTCAGTCGCTGGAGGCTCATGTTGATTCCCTCTTCGCTTCTGTGGATCAGCCGGATACTCCCGGTGCAGCAGTCGTAATCATGCGCGGCGACAGCATCCACTTTGCTAAGGGATACGGTGTAGCCGACCTAGAACATAGTATCCCGATCACGCCCAATACTGTCTTCATGGTTGCAAGTGTATCAAAGCAATTCACCGCCTACGGAATTGCACTCCTCACTACCCAAGCCAAAATTTCACTTGATGATCCAGTCACAGACTATATAACGGAACTGGCATCTTTCACACCTCCAATTACCGTGCGGCATCTAGTTCATCACACTAGTGGGCTGCGTGACGAGTTCAACCTTCTGGCACTGGCTGGATACCGGATGGATGACGTGATTACCAAAGACGCCATTTTGCGTCTGATTTATCGCCAAAATGATCTGAATTTTGATCCTGGAGAACGATACCTATATAGCAACTCTGGCTATACACTGATGGCAGAAATCATTGAACGTGTGAGTGGACAATCATTCAGTGAATGGACGCATGACAACTTGTTCATACCGCTTGGAATGACGAATTCACAGTTCCGCGAAAAACGGGGACAGGTGATTGAAAATGTTGCGTCCGGTTATATCACTGCGCCCGGTGGATATAAAGCTCAGCGTGTGAATTATTCCAGTGTTGGAGCCAGTGGACTCTATACAACGGCACTAGACCTGGGACGATGGCTCACCGCACTGAAGCGAGGCGATGTCGGCGGGACCCCGACGCGAGAGCTGGCACATTCTCGCGGGATCCTCTCCAATGGAGACACACTTACGTACGCATTTGGTCTCAGTTATGGACGATTTAGAGGGACACAATCTATTGGCCATAGCGGCTCTCACCGAGGATTCCGTGCTTGGGCAGGACGGTTTCCCGACCATGACCTTGGCATTGTTGTGCTTGGCAACCTGGAGGAATTTAACCCATCAAATATGGCGCTTAAGGTTGCCACTTTTTTCATTGAGGAAAAAAGCCTGAACGTGTATGAGGGTGCGTATCATAGCCCTGAACTCGGTAGCACGATCTACATTTCCCTCGAGTCTGATACGTTGCGTGCACGCTCCCAGCGAGGCGAACTGGCCACACTGTCCCGAACAGGAAGAGACTCCTTCTCCAGCGACACATGGTACTTGAGCTCTTTTCAATTCAAACGAGAAGATGACCGCTTGACCGGAGTTCACATCAGTTCTGGGCGCTCTCAGGATGTCTGGTTTGAGAAAATGGATCAATGACCTACCGGCTCCTCATATGGTTGATCGTGGTCGTGAATACTCCGGCCTATGCACAGGTGGACAAACTCTTCCGCTCCTGGGATACAGACAAAAGCCCGGGAGCGGCAGTAGCCGTACTGTACCGGGGAGCAGTCATCCATCATGAAGGATATGGGATGGCCAACCTGGAACACGCGATCCCAATTTCATCCACCAGTGTCTTCGACATTGCTTCGGTATCAAAGCAATTTTGCGCATTCGCAATCGCAATGCTGGTTGACGAAGGAATGATCGCACTGGATGAAGACCTACGAACATACCTGCCGGAATTACCGGATTTCGGACATACGATTACAATCCAAAACCTGCTCTACCACACCAGTGGACTCAGGGACTGGCCGGGAATGCTTGGACTGTCTGGTCGTGAACTGGAGGATGTGATCTCCATGGAGGAGATTCTCTTTTTTGTGACGCATCAGCAAACATTGAATTTCGTTCCCGGAACGCGATACAGCTACTCGAATACAGGCTACACCCTTCTCGCCCTGGTGATTGAGCGTGTCAGCGGACAATCCTTCCGGTCTTTCATGGAAAATAGGGTGTTCGAACCACTTGGAATGACCCGCACATTTTTCCAGGATGATCACGAAGAGGTTGTGTCAGGACGCGTAACAAGCTACAGCCCACAGTCTGGAAATTTTCAGCGTATCGGTAATGGCCTTATGGCGACCGGATCTAGCTCGCTGCATACAACCACCGAGGACCTGCTCAAATGGGTGCAAAACTTTGAAAACCAAAGTCTGGGAACACCTGCTGTACATTCTATGATGAATTTGCAGGGGCAACTCAGCGATGGCACAGCTCTTCCCTATGGTTTCGGGCTGGTTCAAGGAACCTACAGAGGATTGAATACACTCTCCCACTCAGGCGGATGGGCCGGTTTTCGAACGACAATTCTGCGGATCCCCGATCACGAGTTTGCCGTCATTGTACTTGGCAACCATGCATCTCTGAACGCTACTGTAATGGCACAGCGTGTTGCGGAACACTATCTGGAAGCATTCATGGGGCCCCCTGAAATGCCTCCGACTCCCTTGAGTCTTGGAGAAAGATCCAGTGATTATGAGGGGATCTATGACTTTAGTGAAGCGCACGTTTTACGGCTTACCACAAGTGGATCATCACTGTTTGCCCACCTACCTCCCACCCCAAGCGTACCCGCCCAGTCAATTGGGGCAGACTCTATGTATGTCCCAGCACTCAGTTTAACCCTCACCTTCTCTCGTGACTCACTGGGGCAGATCACGCATGCCTCTACAACGGAGCTTGAAGCCGAACGATCTCCATTACCGAAAGAAACCGACCTTACCCCATTTGAAGGATGCTACAACAGCGAGGAACTAGGTGTATCCTACTCAATGCGTCTTGAGGATAGCAAACTGATTGCGACCGGGCCACGCGGCAAAGAGTTTGAACTGACGAATGCCCTTGAAAATGTCTTCACCAGCGATTCGTGGTTGATGCCTGTAATTCGATTTTTCGTCGATGCCAATACTCAGACCGTGATATCCTTTGAAGCAAACAGCCCACGCAATCGAAAAGTGGTATTCAAAAAGGACTTAGACCAAGACGGCTCAGCATCAGGATCGCATGATCCTTGCGATCCTTCGGAGCAATCATGAATGGGTGGGCTTTGCCCTACAAGGAAAAGCACACGACAAGGATGGACTAAACCCGTTCCAATTTGATAGGATAGGTTTTCCCGGCATTCCACTGACAGACATACAGGTTTTCATCATTGTCTATGCAAACATCGTGACAATGATTGAAGACCGGCTCTTCCTGCAGCATAAGTTGCAACTGATCATTTTTATAGACCGGTGGCGTACCTCCTGGATTTGACACGACACGATCATGTTTGTCCAGGATTGTGACAAAACCGGAATCAGGTGTCTGATTTAGATAGCGAAGCCTTGACCAGCACACACCAGAATACATGGTTTCTCCGTGAATGACTGCACGGCATACGTAGGCACCCGGCAGAAAAATCGTTGAGAGATACTCTCCACTCAACGAGAATTTTTTGAAAGCATTATGCCCTCGACTGGTGCATACCAACGATGGCATCTCCGGATTACGTAGGTCTATACACACACCATGAGCTGTTTGAAACTGGTAATCCTCATCCCCTCTACCTCCAAACTTGTGAATATATTCTCCTCTGGAATTGAACTGGAGAATCCACTGTGATCCATATCCATCAGCCACATAGATATCGCCATTCGGGGCGATGGCAGTTTCTGTGGGATGATAAGCATCGTCTTCCTCATAGGCTCCAACCGCTTTAGGATGTGGTAATCTCATGACAACCTCTCCCGCTAAAGTCGTCTTCACTACTTGCGGGTTCCCATCAAAACCATTGTCGCAAATGAACAGAAATTCTTCTCCACCTGCCTCCCAAATTGTTAACCCATGCCCATAAGGATAGTCGCTACCCCATGTGTCAAGCAGATTACCTGAGGTATCATAGATCAGTACGTTATTGCGTGTCTCATCTCCAATCATAATCAACCGCCCGGCCTGATCCTGTACCATCTCGTGACAATTATTGATCGGGGTAACATCAGGGTCCAAGTCTCCCCAGGTTCGGTGTACCCGATAGCGGTAATCTCCATGACCGATCAGTTCATCCGGCTCAGGCCGTTTACTGATAATATTTACAGGGAAGAGTGTTAGTAGGGCAGCCGAGGAAGTACGCTGCGTAAATTCGCGCCGATTCATTGTTACCAGGGTTTCCTGAAGTTTAATCCAAAAAATCAGATGTGTTATCTGTCTCCAAATTCAGCACCTGAACCTGCAGTGGCTGTAGTTGGACAATACGTCCGGTAAATCCGACCACATCCTCTACAGAAAGAATGGGCGCTTCTGCAGGGACCATCAAGCGCACTTCTCGTTCATCGGAATCCTCAAGTATAACTAAATCATCCTGGAATCCTATAATCACGCCTTCTGCAGATACAATCTGGTCCATGCTGCGCAATGAATCACGCTCGGCTTCAAAAATACTCGTGTATGCAATCGTCCATGGCACCGCACCGGCACGGCGCATGAGTAGACCAAACCCCCTCTCGAAACCACCATGATAGTCGCCCAAGCTGAATAGCTCCGCCATCCCAACCTTAATCGAATCAAGTACCTGAGTTGATAACTCCTGTGCCATGCCACTACCTATGGTGATATGCACCAAGCGCTCATCTATCAGGAGGAGAACCAAAATTCCATTATGAGTTTCGATAGAACCCAATTCCCATAACGTATACAATGATGCTGCATACAACTCTATGGATTGCCCTCGTATAGATTCTACTGTTACTCCGGCGAGCGTAACGGATGTGCTGTCATAAAAATCTGAAAGCAGATTTACCAGAGCATTCTCTTCTTCGGCATCTAATACATCCGCCTGATCAACAATCCAATCCGGTTCCGGCATCTGGTTTTCGATCAGACATCCTGCCATCAATATTGCAGATGCCAGGCAAAATGTGTACTTCCAGATCGTCATTGAGCAATTCGTCGGTAATATGACCGTACTAGATCCGTACTAACCCACACTGCTGAGACACTTACTCCATCAAACGTATCCCTGAACTTATCTGTTCACGGCCTGGAATCGTCTCATTCCCCCCTGTTGATTCTACTTGAATCCACCTTGGCAGCCTAATGGTCCTATATCCTCTGCTTCAGGCCAAATTTGCAGCATCGCCTTTTTCGTTCATCATGCTAAAATAGAACTTCTAAGGCACCTACTATCTTCAGGCCCCTAAGGAGTAACTACAATCTCAAGGATGTAATGATCTCATGTTTGGTGTGATGTTTTAGCTTGTAAGAGCAGATCCTGAGAGTTGCCAGAGTGTGTACTCTACTATGTCCATTATGGCCTGTTACCCATTATATTTAAGGAAAGAAATCTTCGGGCTTCTGAGCGAGACAATAGATAGACTGAGTAATGTCCCTGATTTATCCTTGACCCAGTTTGTCAAAGCTTGCCGTTCTGGAGCCGAAGAACTAAAATCAGTTTATGAGATTACCTCTTCGCAGGCCGAGCACATTGCTAACGCTGGGATTGAGGTTTTTATGAAGATTGAAGAACTTGCCCCGATCACAAAAATTTGTCTTAATACAGCACCAAAGGGAGAAAAATCGGTATGGCAAGAACTGGATGACCCTTCAACTGGCCAAAAAGCAACTGCCGTACTCCTGCTACTACTTCTTGACGCAGATGCACCTCTAATTGTAGATCAACCGGAAGACGACTTGGATAACCGTTTCATTACTGAAGGAATTATCCCTCGTATGAGAGAACAAAAACGACGAAGGCAATTTATATTCTCAACGCATAATGCAAACATCCCTGTACTAGGTGATGCCGAAATGATCCTCGGACTATCGGTACCTAGTGGAACCGTTGATGGAACTACATGCATTGCTAAAGGACATAGGGGATCTATTGATTGCCAACCGGTTCGTGAGTTAGTTGAAGAGATTTTGGAAGGCGGTCGCGAAGCATTTGAAATCCGCCGCCGAAAATATGGGTTTTAACCAATGACAAAAACAAGATTGCTGGAAATCATTGCTAGCGGAGAAAATTCAGAAGTTGAATTCAAACGTGATGATGTACGACCGGAATCTCTCGCTAAAGAGATGTCCGCTCTACTTAACCATCGAGGAGGAAGAATTCTATTGGGAGTGGAAGATAGCGGCGAAATCTCCGGTATGAGCCGAGATCATCAGAGTACTGAGGAGTGGGTTATGAATATTTCTAGGCAGAATATCTACCCTAGTGTAGTACCCATATTTAGTTCCATCATCATGTCTAATGACAAACGAGTGGGCATTATTGAACTCCGTACAAGTCGCTTTGATAAACCTTACAAGGCACGAATACAAAATTTATGGACATCTTATGCACGTGTTGGTAGCACCTCGCGTAAAGCATCACCCCAGGAAGAGATAAGACTTTATGATTTCTCTGGGATGGTTAAGTATGAAAAAAAGCCGGTACCGGATATGGGACTGGAAAGTTTGGACTTAAACCGAATTTCAAACTATTTCAGTACTATGTTGGGTAGGCAGTCCCCAAAACTTGAAGAAACTCACGAATGGCAACAGATCCTTCTCAATTCCGACTTACTTGTTGAGATAGAAGAGGGTCTGGTTTTAGCGTCTGTCGCAGGATTGCTACTTTTCGGTAAGAACCCAAACCGCCGGTTGCATCAGGCTAGTGTGATGGCAGTAGCATTCCCCGATACTGAAAAAGATTACAATACTATTGACGAAGAACGAATTCGTGGGCCATTGGTGTCGCTTTTCTCAGAGAATCGTTCTGTCGTTGAAGGTGGAGTAATTGATCGCTCGGTAGACTTTATTAGGGAATTATATACAATAGTGCCCACGAATCAGCGAGAATTTAGCGATTTTCGGGGAGATTATTGCAACTATTAAGTGAGAATGCCGTATCTTATGGGTACTAAACTATCAATAAATAAGGCGATGAAGAAACAGAGAACTGGGCCAGGTAGATCACATCGACAGGGAATCTCATGGGTGAAAGTATGCAGGATGTTTCCCAGTGATGATGCTGCTGAAAAATGGTTTGCCAAACAGCGCTGGGGAAACCAACCCGTCTGCCCTCATTGTGGCTGTGATAATGTCCAAACTGGAGCCAAGCATCCAACCATGCCGTATCGGTGCAGGACCTGCAGGAAACGCTTTAGCGTGAAAGTTGGAACGGTTATGCAGGGATCGAACCTTGGATATCAGGTATGGGCAATTGCAATCTACATCATGTCCACTGGCATTAAGGGCGTATCCAGCATGAAATTACACCGTGACTTGGATATTACCCAGAAAACGGCGTGGCATTTGGCACACCGGATCCGGGAGACGTGGGATACGAACTCCTGTCCTTTTGCAGGCCCAGTTGAAGTGGATGAGACCTATATCGGCGGCAAGGAAAAGAACAAACACGAATCCAAGAAACTCCATGCAGGTAGAGGAACCGTAGGCAAGATTGCCGTGGTTGGTGCAAAGGATCGCTCTACAGGCAAAGTCGATGCACTGGTGATTGAAGATACCACTGCAAAGACCTTGAAAGGATTCGTCTATACTGCCACACAGAAAGGATCACAGGTCTATACCGATGATGCTACTGCCTACTCGGATTTGGATGGGCTACTGCACGATACGGTCAAGCATTCCGTCAAAGAGTATGTCAATGGCATGGCTCACACAAACGGGATCGAAAGCTTCTGGGCCTTGCTGAAGCGTGGCTATTACGGTACTTACCATCGCATGTCCAAGAAACACCTGCAACGGTATGTGAACGAATTCGCCGGTCGACATAACGTTCGGAGTTTAGATACACAGGATCAAATGAAGCAGACGGTTATGGGATTTGTAGGCAAACGTCTGACCTACAATCGACTGACCAAGAAAACAGGCAAAGTGGCAAATACGTGAATGATCACCAAATACAATGGCAAAGAACCAAAACCTTCAGGCTGCACAGCGGGCAAAGAAGGATGAGTTTTACACGCAGCTCAGCGATATCAATAATGAATTGCAACATTATGGCCGTCACTTCAGAGACAAGGTGGTATACTGCAATTGTGATGATCCACGTGTAAGTAATTTCTTTCAGTATTTCTCACTGAAATTCGAAACTCTGGGACTCAAGAAACTCATTACCACTTGTTACAAGAACCAGAATATGGAGTTGTTTTCCCAGCATGATGCTGAGCGGGCGATTATGTTGGAATATGACGGAGATCAGGACGGCAATCGTCGTGCTGATCCTAAAGAGATTGAAGTAACCCACCTGAAGGGGGATGGGTGCTTCAAAAGCGCAGAGTGTATTGAGTTGTTGAAGCAGGCAGACATCATAGTCACGAATCCCCCGTTCTCTCGCTTTCGGGAATATGTAGCCCAGTTGATGGAATACGACAAGAAATTCTTGATTATTGGACACCAGAACGCGATTACCTACAAAGAGATATTCCCACTCATCAAGGAAAATAAAATCTGGCTGGGATATGGTTTCAAAGGCGGGGCAGGACATTTTATTAGTCGATATGAGGACTATGCAACTGCGATGGACAGGAAAGAAGGAATGATTCGGGTGTCAGGAGTTCATTGGTTCACCAACTTAGAGCACAACAAGCGTCACGAAGACTTGATCTTGTACAAGGAGTATTCGCCAGAGGAATATCCGAAGTACGACAACTATGATGCCATTGAGGTCAGCAAAACTAAGGAGATACCCAAAGACTACGATGGAGTGATGGGGGTCCCAATTACCTTCCTGGATAAGTATAATCCAGAACAGTTTGAAATTATCGGAGCAACCGAAAGTGAGGGAAAAGATTTTTCATGTGGACTTTGGGATCTTCGATCGAAGGTGGCGCAAGCAATGGTTAAAGGGCGACGTGTATACAAGCGCCTGTTTATCCGCCGTAAGAGATAAGTCAATGAAAATTACTCCAGAGAAAATCACGGTCAGAGAACTGGTGGACGGTTACGAAGAAAGTCCAAATGATCGTGTCGTTGGGTGGGATGGAAAACTGGATATCCGTCCATCTTATCAGAGGGAATATATCCATGACAAGAATCCAGAATTCAAGGAGAATCTGATTAAGTCCGTTTACCATCAACTCCCGATCAATCTGGTCTACTTTGCCAAGATGGGAGAAAATGCTTATGAACTATTGGATGGGCAGCAACGAATACTCACCATCTGTAGATATGTATACGGGGTGCGGGACTTTCCTGTCGAACTGAACGAAAAGCCTTGTTATTTCAATCAATTGGAGGCAGATGGGAGTGCTGGACAGATTCTGGATTACGAAGTCCATGTCCATATCTGTGAAGGTGATGTAAAGGAATTAATGGAATGGTTCCGTACAATCAATACTGGAGCACATAAACTGTCGGAGCAGGAACTGCGCAATTCATTTTACAACGGTCCCTGGGTAACGGATGCGAAGCGCTACTTTACTAAGCTAGGTGGGCAGGCGATTGTCTGTGGGAGGTACATGACTGGAAAACGCGAACGTCAACACCATCTTGAGCAGATTATCCAATGGAGGATTGGGAGCAAGAAGGATGAGGATATCTGTGCGTTCATGGGAAAGCATCAACAGGATTCTGATGCAAAAGAACTGTGGAAGTATTTTGAAGAGATAGATGCATGGATACTGGGGCTGTTTGAGGAAGACAAATCGCTTCGGGGGATAGACTGGGGGAGGCTGCACCGAGAGTATTCCGAGCATAATTACGATCCCGAATACACCAAAGAACGTGCACAAGAGTTGCTGGATGATTACGAGGTAAAAGCAAAGAGTGGCGTGTATGAGTATATTCTATCTGGGGAGATTGTGGAGAAACATCTGAATCTGCGGACATTTGACAAAGCAGTAAAGAAGAAAATCTGGATCAAGCAGGGAAGGATATGTCCTCCTTGCCAGAAAGCTGTAAGTCTACGAGATTCTCATGCAGATCATATCAAGCCTTGGTCAAAAGGAGGCAAAACTGAGCCAGAAAATTGCCAAGTGTTATGCGTCCAATGTAATCTGTCTAAATCCAACAGGCAATGAAGAAGAAGTTAGAAAACGTCAAGTCATCTGGTCAACCCAAGAAGCGTGGCCGTCCAGTTGTAAACGATATTATGCACTTGCAAGGATCTATTCCGGCAACACCGGAAGAGCTTGCCAAAGTGATTCTATCTACTCCCCCCAAGAAGTCAGTGAAGAAGTAGCAAAAATGAAGGATGAAAATCGCTAAATTCTCACCGACTCATGGGTACTATTGTATATAATTCCCCTTTATTAAGCGAAACATGGGTGGGAGCGCATGGCTTGAAGGTGCCCGGCGAGTCGTTAAAAAAGCATACCCATCGGATGCGGTGCGAGAAGCGATAGTTAACGCTGTAGTTCACCGAGATTATACACGAGAAGGCACCGACATAGAAATTTCCTTGTACAAGGACCGATTGGAGATCATCTCTCCCGGTGGACTTTATAACGGAGTAACCATCGAAAAAATCAAGCAGGGTGTTGTCAGGGAAACCCGCAACGGTCTTCTCAAGGACATCCTCCGAGATTATCGGTACGTTGATCATTTTGGCATGGGAGTCCGCAACCGAATTATAAAATCAATGAAGGAACATAATGGTACGGAGCCGGACCTCATTGATGCAGACGATCGCTTCACGGTCCGTCTTTGGAAATCTCTCCCATAATGATAGGACCCCGATTCTCTTTTTTCTGAGACATCAAAAGTGCATATTCGCCTATCGCGCTGACCAATTGCAACCCCTGAATATCCCCATTATGTTACCCTCCACAGATTTGGTCCTGAACGATACGATTCACCCAGCCCAAGTTTAACACGAGGCCCCATTTTGGGGCCTTTTTTAGTTTTTTTTTCGCCTGACCTTGGCCCCGAACCTTTGATTCCAGCCTGCATTGGCCCATTTCCTTTTGCGTCGTTCGTGGATTCGGACGATTGTAGTGCCATAATGCGTTTTCTGTGGGAACCTTCGCCGGCCCCCTTCGTTTCCTGCCATCATGTTTATCCGAAAAACCATGACCCGGACCATGAAGGACGGAACCACCTATCATGCGTTCCGGCTCGTTCACAATGTCCGCTACGGCGCCAAGGTGAAGCAGGAGACGCTCCTGCATCTGGGAAGTCAATTTCCGGTCAAGGAATCCGACTGGCCTCTGCTCTGCCGCCGGATTGACGAACTTCTCCAGGGGCAGGTCTCGCTCCTGCCGCCCTTGCCCAAACCGTTGGAGGATCAGGCCGAGGCCATCGTTGGGCAGTTGTTCGCCAAGCAGGCCGAGCGGCTGCGACAGGCAAAGCTGGCCCAGGGCGAGCCACTGGATCCGAGATGGCACACGGTGGATGTCGCCTCTACCCGTATGAGCATGGTGCGGAGTGTGGGGGTGGAACATGTGTCCTTGTGGGCCCTGAACCAGCTGGGAATCCCGAAGCTGTTGCGGGGCCTTGGGATGACTCCCAAGACCCAGCATGCGGCATTGGGGGCGATTGTCGGACGCTTGGCCAAGCCTGCTTCCGAGCGCGCAACCTATGCGTGGCTCTGTAACGAGAGCGGTCTTGGGGAATTCCTGGGAGGATCGTTCCAGCGCATGAGTTTGATGCATCTCTACCGGGCCTCCGATCAACTGGTGAAGCACCGCGATGCGATTGAATCGCAGGTATTCACCGAAGCCATGTCCCTGTTTGGATTGGGATGTACGGTGACGCTGTTGGATCTGACCAATACCTATCTGGCGGGATCGGGATCTGCTCAATCGTTGGCCAAGCGTGGGCGGTCCAAGGAGAAGCGGAATGATCGTCCTCTGATCACCTTGGCTCTGGTTCTGGATGGGAGTGGATTTGTGCGGCGCTCAAAGATCTATGCCGGCAATACGGCAGAGGCGGAGACCCTCCAAACGATGCTCCAGGAAGCGGATGCCCCGAACGAGGCCATTGTGATTATGGATCGGGGGATTGCAACCGCGGAAAACGTGCAATGGCTTCGCCAGGCCAAGTACAGATATCTGGTGATGAGTCGGGAGCGGGCCCGGGTCTTTGATCCGGCAGATCAAGAGGTGACCGAGTTGGATAACGGCGTAGAACTGTATGAGGTCCGGGACTCGGAAGAGGTCCGGGTCTATTGTCGTTCGAGCCAACGGATCAAGAAGGAGCAAGCCATGGTGGCACGTCGTCGTGCGAAGTTTGAAGCACAGCTCACGCAGTTGGACCAGGGGTTATCCCGACCGAAGACGACGAAGAAGCTTTCGCGGATTTGGGAGCGGATTGGACGATTCAAGAAAAGCAGTGGTGGGATTGGACAGCACTACGACATTGAGGTGATTGCCGATGAGAAGCAAGAGAAGGCGGTGCAGGTGAAGTGGCGTGCGCGGCCGAAAGCGAATTCGATGTGGACCGATCCCGGCACCTACCGCTTGAGGACCAACGTCATGGAGCTTTCCACCGCTCAGCTGTGGCAGACCTATATCATGCTGACGGATCTGGAGGCCGTGTTCCGCTCGCTCAAGAGTGAGTTGGGATTGCGGCCTATCTTTCACCAAACCGATCAACGCACCCAAGGGCATCTGTTCATCACTGTGCTTGCGTATCAGGTCGTACAAGTGGTGCGAACCTACCTGCGGCAACAGGGAATCTCCTGGAGTTGGACCACCATTCGCAATGTGCTCTCGTCCCAACGACGGGCTACCATCCATCAAACACGAAACGATCACGTAGCCGTGCACACGCGCCTCACCTCGGATCCCGATGCAGATCAACGCGAAATTTACGAGGCGCTGAAGATCGAGCCGCGTCCACTTGAAACGGAAATCACCACGATCTGAACAGACCCAATCCATGCCAATCGGTAGTGCCCTAATCGGCCTGAATCGGGCCGAAAGCCCCCGCTCAACGCTGGAATCAGTATTTTATGTTAAACTTGGGCCAGAACACCATGTCAACTACTCACTGAACCGGCTTAAACAAATTGACCCCGTTAGTTACTAGCTGATTCCCAACGATCTATTTCCTTAGCAGTCCGTGGATAAAGTCTTCCAATAGATTGAGCAACGCTTTTCTGGTTCATTTTTGACTGTTAAGAGGGTGAATCGGGATGAAAAATCCAAAAATTAGCCATTCCCGATAGTTGTTTTGCATATCTCCAATCAACTACAGACTCCCTGTTTCTATGGACATACTTTATCCTCGGGCTGCTAGGGCAGATTAGTTCCAATGCTCCCCCGCCCTCTTTGCTTCTTCGGATAGATATGAAAAACTGGTAAAATCATCACCCAGTGATTGGTGATAATGAACTCCTTAAAATTAGGGGAGGAGAACCTCAAATCAATACATGAATCCCAGATTAGAGGGATACCGTTAAGCAGTTACCGTATAAGTCCAAGGAGCCGTTCCTGGGAATGGGCAGCAGGACACATACACGAGAAGAATCGAAACAGATAAACTAATTTTTCGCCAGCACTACATTAAATCCCGAAAAAAGCAGGTTCGAGCTCCCGTATGGCATGCACCACCCCCCTGCTGCTCCACCATGAACAGTAATGTATCCCGATCGCAATCCAATTTTGCGGACTTCACGATTTGGAACTGCCCACTGGTTTCCCCTTTAACCCACACACATTCTCTTGACCGACTCCAGTATGTCATCATTCCGGTTCTCAGCGTTTGTTCTAATGTATCCAGATTCATATAAGCCAGCATCAGTATCTCCAGCGTAGTAGCCTCCTGAACAATAACTGGAACGAGGCCATCCTGATTGAATGCTATGTCCGTTATCTTTTCAGCTGTAAGTTCGCTCATGGTAACACGGTATCATTGAAAGGGACCTTTATACGAAAAAAATGTAGGACTGATGGATAAAATCCATATTGATATATGATACGGCGATTTTTTATACTACCCATACGCACCTATCAACTGCTATTGTCCCCACATCTTCGTAACGCATGTCGGTATACGCCTTCGTGCTCAAATTATGCAATCCAAGCCATAAACAAGTATGGTGTCCCAAAGGGGATGGTGCTAGCCATGTGGCGTATAGTACGATGTCACCCGTGGGCAAAGCATGGATATGATCCTCCCCGATGGTTTGGGGAATCACCAGAGCAAAAAAATGAGTGTTCATGAGTCGGGGGCACCCGCCACACTGCGATTTACACTCATCACAGTGAGCGATACGCGAACAAAAGCGACTGATAAGAGCGGTGCGTGTATGGCCAGATTAGTCCAAAGCAGTGGGCACATGATTGCCTCGCAATGTATTATCCCGGACGAACCAGATATGATACGTGAGACGATTCACGCCCAGTCTGGAAACACGGACGTAGTCTGCGTGAGTGGAGGTACCGGTATAAGCCATAGAGATCAAACTTTTGAAGCAATTCACCCTCTTTTGGACAAAAGATTGCCAGGATTCGGAGAACTTTTCCGCTTACTCTCCTGGGATCAGGTCGGAAGTAGAGCTATGCTCTCCCGGGCGATTGCCGGCACATGTGCTGGCCTGATTATTTTTGTGGTTCCTGGATCTCCTAAAGCTGTTGAATTGGCAATGGAAAAGTTGATCCTTCCTGAAGCCGGACATTTAGTCGCTGAACTACTCAAAGATCCACTATGAAATACTCCCTGGCTTTATTGCTTGCAGGCTGGTGGGGACTCTGTTTGATCACATCCGCTTCCGCTCAGGAGTTACCTACGAATATGCAAGTATTTGAAAACCTTGGTGTTGCATGCTTGGAGTCAGTTCCCATGCAGGCAGATTCCCTGGTTCTGTCTCCACCGGCCGCCCTACCTTATGTGACCAGTGCTCTGATCAATCGTTGGCAACAACAGGATAAGACCCTTTTCTTAGCTGATTCTCTGCATACCCAAAGCCCTCCTTTTCTACTTTCCTGGGAGGTATCCAAGTCGACAATCTCCTATACGCGTGTCCGCCGAAAGACATTATCGCGCTCCGCAGAACTGAATCTGCAGTACACATTTTTAGGACTGAATGGTGAGATTCTCGCACAAGATACCTGCCAGAACCTGTTCTCGGATCAAATCCCAAAAGGTCTGATCCCTGAGTTGGAATCGCCTGCCTATCCTGAAACTCAGGCGGAGCCTCCCCGAGGTCACTGGGTCCGTCGCCATCTGGAGCCAGTGATCATCGCTGCAGCGACCGGACTCGCTGCATTCCTCTTCTTCAATCTGCGAAACAATAGTGCTGACTCGTAAGATTGCCTTCGTGAGTTTTCTGCTGATCTGTAGCTGTGCGGACCCACGCCCGCCGATGGGCGGTCCACGCGATGACCTCCCACCCGCTCTTGTCTCAACAGATCCTCCACATGAATCGGTAGAGATATCTCCTACCGAGCTTCGGCTCGTTTTTTCAGAGTACGTAAATGAAGGATCCTTTGTACGCGCTCTGTCCATCGTCCCGGCACCACAGGGTAGGCTTCGGTATAGGTGGCGGCGGCGCTCCGTAACGATACAGCTGCCGGAACCGCTGAGAGACTCCACCACCTATGTGGTCACTCTTGATGATGAGTTCAGAGATTGGCGTGGGGTCCGGCTCACACGCCCCCTATCTTTTGCATTCGCCACCGGGCCAGTGATTGATCAGGGACGGTTGCGTGGCCGAATCGTTGATCATGCACGAGGCTTGCCAGTTGCCGGCCTATTGGTTCTTGCCTATCCATCTCAAGCTACAGCCGACCAAGCTCCAGAATATCAAACACAAACGGATACAGAAGGGCGATTTGAATTCAGTTACGTTCGAGAATCAGATTTTTTCATTCTCGGATTACAAGATCTGAACCGTAATCTGAAAGCCGACCAGGGAGAATGGTTTGCTGTTCCCCCTGTTGAAGCGATCAGGGCAACGCCAGATACAAGTAACCAGTACCCAGACTGGGTGTATACAAAAGTAGACACTCTGGGGCCATCCATCGAGAGAATACGTGCTACTACAAACCAACTTGTAGAAATTCGCTTCAGCGAAAGCGTCTTCCTACAAAACCTGACTGGTGAACCTTGGAGTATTATGGACTCTGTCAGCCGTGCTCCCGTCATGGTTTATTCCAGTTATCAGTTGGAATCAAACACACGCATGATCCACCTGACGGTGGATCCGCTTCAGGAAAAATCCTATGCCCTTCTTCCTGATCCCTCCATACAAGACTCCAGCGGAAATACCGTGCATCTAGATACGATCTATTTCATGGGTTCCTCACGTATGGCCGCAGATGAACCAAAATTTGAACGGTTCCTGCCAAATAGCACCGAGAATCCTTATAAACTGGCACCTTGGGAAACACCCCAAATCGTCTTTGATCAACCGATCGAAGCACTGCTCCTGGACAGTCTGTTAAGCGTTCAGGATTCAACTGGTACCCCGGTGAATTATGAAATCCAAACGTTAAACGGAACTGGATATTCCTTAACCTCCCTGAACGATCCAGCCCAAATCTATCGGGTCGCTGTACGGCAACCAGACAGTACCTATGTAAAGTTTTTTGAAAGATTGGGGCCTCGATCTTTGGGGAGTTTAAGTGGTGTGACGGTTCCAGCCGGAGATAGTGTGCTGGTCACACTCATGAATGCGGACGGTCATATACTGGCGGCCGAGTCGCCAGATTCGGAGGGTGCCTTTATCTTCGACAACCTCCCGGAAAACAGCTATCAGTTGCGTGCGTTCATTGATCGAAACCGAAATGGTCACTGGGATGGTGGTTTCATTGATCCGTATCAGGCTGTTGAGCCGGTCACCTGGACATTCGAGCCTATAACCATTCGTCCCCGCTGGGACACTGCACTATCCGATACATTCAGAATTGGTCAAGCTATTCCAAAATCTCTCCCCACGACTGATCAGTAAAGTCTTATGGAAGCTCAGGATACAAACAGGACCCCGCTAACGTCAGATCCTTTCTCTGCCGGCTTTCTGCCATTATTACGTGGCAGTACGCAACAAAAATTCGATCAATTGGCGATTGAAGCGTTTGGGTTCTCTGCATTCACACTGATGGAAAATGCGGGCAGAAGTGCAGCGTTTACGATTGAACGTGAGTATGGTCCGATGCATGGACGCAAGGTCGTCGTATGCTGCGGAGGCGGGAATAATGGTGGGGATGGGTACGTCGTCGCACGCACTCTCTACAACCAGGGTGCCTTGGTCCATGTTGTTTCCCTAAAACCGCCCTCCACGCCGAAAACTAAACAAAATTGGAACTTCCTCCGAAAACTGAAAGAGCTTGACAAATCAGATCGGCTCCGGTTTGACGATAATCCTCCCGAACCACTCCCTCCGGCAGATCTGTATATCGATGCACTCTTGGGAGTGGGGCTGAATCGACCCTTGCAGGGGGATGTCGTGAACTTGGTTGATGCACTGAATACGACCAATTCACCCGTGGTTGCCCTCGATATGCCCTCTGGACTGCATGCGGATATGGGGTCCCCGCTCGGCAGAGCGGTACGCGCTGACTTGACGATTACCTTTAGTGCATACAAGCCGGGACTGCTGTTTGGACAGGGACCGGCATATTCGGGCCGAATTGAACTGGTGCATATTGGACTTCCGCTGTCCGCAATCCTGGATAAAACTACCTCTGGAATAAATTGGATTTCAACGGATGCAGCAATCTCATCCTATCTGCCGACCCGAGATTTACAGGCACATAAATACAGTGCGGGGATGGTTTTAGTGATCGGGGGATCCCCCGGACTTTCCGGTGCCCCCATGCTGGCTGCACGCGCCGCTGCACGTATTGGTGCGGGCTATGTGGCCTGTGCTGTACCAGAGAGTATTCAAAGTATTCTGGCGACTACAATGACCGAGATTCCAGCAATCCGCCTAGCCGAATGTCCAGACGGTGGAATTGAGCCCGATGATGCAATGACTGCACTGCAACCATGGCTCGCGAAAGCGAATGCGCTGGTGATTGGCCCCGGGTTAGGTAAACATCCCAAGACCCAACATTTCGTGCAGGCAATCTTGCAATCATGCGAGATGCCGGTGGTCGTAGATGCAGATGCCCTTTCCACTGCGGCGCAGCTACTGAACACCTCCGATCAGGAAAGGAACTGGATCCTTACCCCCCATGCAGGGGAATTCGAACGTATGGGCACAGAACCCGGGAAGCTTGATCGACTTGACTCAGCGTGCCACTGGTCATCCCGGTGGAATTGTACACTCGTGCTCAAAGGTCATCCAACGATTGTCTCCCACGGCCAGAATGAAGCCTTCGTGTGTGGAAGAGGGAATCCTGCTCTGGCTACAGCAGGAACAGGGGACATCTTAGCTGGCTTATGCGGTGGCCTGCTTGCGCAGGGCTGTGCTACGTCAACAGCAGCTGTCTGTGCATCCCATATCGGGGGACTGACAGCAGATCAATATTCTCACAAATACCATCCCGGCACGATGATTGCGGGGGATATGGTTGACGGTGTCGTCACTGCACTTACTTCGTTGAGAAAAAATAATCCTGTGGGAACCAGATTTTTTTCATTCGTGTAGGATCATGTGACGTTCGTTTGTGTACATCTCATTTACGTATATTTGTAACGTATTACCTCTTAACTGCAAACCCGGTGAATCATGTCATTACGTAAAACTCCATCAGCTGATCTGAAAAGAACTTATGGTTTCTTCGTGCAGGTTGGTATGATCGCTTCGCTCCTCCTGCTCATTCTTGCATTCAATGCGAATCTGGAACGTGGTGAAGGGATGGAGATTGAGCAAGTCGCGCAGGAAGTTGTCCAAATGGAAGAAATCCTGCAAACCAAGCAGATTCAAAAACCTCCACCTCCACCACGTCCACCCGTTCCAGTGGAGGTCCCGAATGATGAGATTCTGGAAGATGACGATTTAGACCTTGATGCTTCACTGGATCTAGATGCCCCTATCAATGTACCTCCACCGCCACCTCCACCGGACGAGGAAGAGGTAGTTGAAGAGCCCGAGATCTTTGAGATTGTCGAGCAGATGCCTGAGTTGATCGGAGGCATCGGTGGTCTACAGGCCATGGCAAAGTATCCTGAAATCGCCCGCAAAGCTAATGTTGAGGGCAGAGTGATTGTACAGTTTGTTGTAGATGAAAACGGCAATGTGAGTGAACCGGTGGTCTCGCGCGGCATTGGGGGTGGTTGCGATCAGGAAGCAATCAGAGTTATCACTGAGCATGCCAAGTTCGTCCCTGGAAGACAGCGTGGACGCCCGGTAAAAGTAAAGATGTCTCTTCCGATCGTGTTCAAGTTGCGCTGAGTCGCAACCCCTTCTGAAGAATATGCCCTGCGTCTACCTGAGATGCAGGGCATATTTTTTTGTGTCAATCGGAAACATTTTTCTGTGGAAAGACATCTTTCCTCTCTGTATGGATCAGTGGTTACATTCTCGAATCGTGCCCCCCAAGGTAGAAGAGATCGGCTATAGGGGCGGAAGAATTTGTTTATGGGACCTTGAGATTAATTTCGGATCCACCGAGTCTAAAGTTATAGAATCCCGTTTCGTATCCTGACCCGCGTTTTCCTGCTACTCTCTATCTTCGTTGGTGCTAGTGCCTGCAGCACATCTCAGCCTATCGCACCTCCATCCACTGTGGATGAGTCATCTGGAGATCAGATGCCTCAGTTAATTGGAGGGATTGCTGGCCTCCAGCAGCATGTAAATTATAGAGCATACCGTGAAAACGATACTGGGGAACGAGTGAGAGTAACCGTGTCTTTCACCGTAGATGAAGACGGAAATGTACTTGATCCATCAATTCAACAAGGCCTTGGCCCTAGTTGCAATGCGGAAGCCATCAGAGTCATGACTGAGCATGCCCGCTTCATTCCTGGGCACCAGGATGGTCAAGTAGTAGCGGTGAAAATGTCTCTCCAGATTGTATTTCGGTAGTGACTTCCCGCTGGAAAGGAATTCTATAACGCTCGTGGACCGGTATCCCTAGCAGATACTCGTCGAAAAATGCCTTTGAGACACGATCTATTTCTTCCCTATGGTTGCCTTGAGCGCTGCGATTCCCTTGAAAATTCATGTGGATGTGCAACCTGATTATTCTCACGAAAGCGATCACTGATTCCCAAACGAACCCAAAGATAGATCACCGAAAAATCTGATTATTACCTACCCCGACGACCTCCCCCCCTGTTCATGAGTGTCAACTATCACAAAAGGACGCAAACAATTCCGGCTCGCCTGAAAATTACTGGGATTTTCCCGATAGGAATTCAGGGTAGTGTTGTAATCAATGCACGGTTTCCAGAGTAAAATTGATAAATCAGTCTAACGATTATAGGGACCTTTTAAAGAAATAAATGAGAGTATACAATGGAAGGGGATAAGACACAGCTAATTTGGAACCCAAACACTGGTATTACGGATTTCGAGGTTGATCCTAATACGCTGGGTGCGTCGGAGATCTCAGGTATTCGAGAGAGTTGGAAAGAACAACAAACTCAATTAGACGGAACCCAGCAGTTGTCAGAGTTCACCGAAAGACTTGGTAGGGAATGGGCAATTGAAACAGGAATAATTGAGAATCTCTATGACATTGATCGCGGAGTAACGCAGACCTTAATTGAACATGGCTTTCAGGCAGAACTACTTGAACATGGCTCAACGAATAAACCCCGAGAATATGTATTGCAATTACTGAGAGATCAGAAGGATACACTTGATGGTCTATTTGATTTTGTGAAGAGCGAGCGAAGGCTGACAACATCTTATATAAAAGAGCTTCATGCAGCGCTACTTCGGAGTCAGGAAACTACTGAGGGATTTGATACAATTGGTCGATACGTAGACATTCCTCTCATCAAAGGTGCCTGGAAAAAGCAAGAGAACTATCCTGTTCGAAATGGAGTGAAGTATACATATTGTCCACCTGAGCAGGTCGAATCTGAAATGGATCGACTGATTGATCTTCATTCTTGCCATGTTCGTGATGGTGTTCCAAGTGAAGTCCAAGCCGCTTGGTTGCATCACCGATTTACCCAAATTCACCCCTTCCAGGATGGTAATGGTCGAGTAGCCCGAGCTTTGGCTTCGTTAATTCTCCTGAAAGATGGACTCTTCTCTTTGGTTATTACCAGGGATGGTAGAAAGAACTATATCGAAGCACTTGAAGTTGCTGACAAAGGTGATCCTGCGCCTCTGGTCCATGTGTTCGTCAAATCTCAGTCAAGACAATTTAAAAAGGCAAGTAAGATCAGTGAAGAGGTCTTGAGTGAGCGGCGTGGCACAAGCTTTGCGTTAAGAGTCCTTCTTGAAGAAGCGGAGGATCGGGAAAATAATTTTCAAACAAGAATTGAGAGTCATGCGAAAACGATTGAAGAGGATTTGGAAAATAGGCTAGAGGAGCTGGTTCAGGATATCACGAAGGCTCTTGGAAAGATTCCCACTGGTTCCACTGTCAGGGTATATGTGAATCAATCAAACGAAAAAACGGATTACTACTTCCGCTCTCAGATTATAGATAACGCGAAGAATCATTTTGAATACTATGCCGACACATCTGGGTATCGTTCTTGGGTTTCCTTGCAGATGTATTGGTCTCGCCGTGCACGGCTTGTTTTCCCCATTCACGGGATTGGAAAGAGGTTTGGTGGGGGCTTAATTTGCGCTCCCTTCCTTGAGTTCAAGGATATTGAGGAGGGCGAAGAAGCTAGGGTTTCACTGGTTCCAGTGTCAGAAGACGGTTTTATCTTTTTTCAAAACGAAAAAACAGACCAACTGAAGGCTCGTTTCCAGAAGTGGATAGAAGAGGTGCTCGAGGTCTTTATTCTTGAACTATCACAGAATTTGTAGTGGTTACCATGAGTCTCTGAAAGGAATCGGCAACCTAAAATGAGAGGTCACATTGATAAGATAATGGGCCTGTCTATCAATTCCGGCGGAGTATCCAACATGCATTTGTTGATAAACAATACAGTCCATGAGCTGGATCGATCAGTTGGAGGTAGGAAGAATTTGTTACGCGAGAAACTTGAAATCAACAATAGGATTTGACGAGGTTTGAATTGGCGAAGCTTCTATTGTATTATGACCCGCATTCTCCCACTACTCTTGATCCTCGTTGGCGTGAGCGCCTGTAGCACATCTCAACCCATTGTTCCTCCACTTACTGCGGATGAATTGTCCGAAATCTATGAAGCTGTTGATGAGACACCTGAGTTACCCATCATACCTCCGCTTACTGCAGATGAATTGTCCGAAGTCTATGGAGTTGTTGATGAGATGCCTGAGTTGATTGGAGGGATTGGTGCACTGGGTACACTGGTACAACATCTTATAAAGTCAGGAGCATGCCGTAATGCGGATGGGAAGATAATTGTACATTTCATCGTAGACGAAAACGGAAATGTACGTGAGCCTACAATTCATCAGGGCATTGATGAGCGCTGCGATGCAGGAGCAATTAGGGTCATCACTGAACATGCAAAATTTACCCCTGGGCGCCAAGATGGTCGTGCCGTTAAGGTGAGAATGTCCCTCCCGATTACCGTTCGGTAGTTCTGAACTATATCAACTTTCCCACAAGGTGTATTGAACGGGATCGACTGCCTCTGGACTTGTAAGCCAAATTGATCCTCCCCAGATCTTCACGCACTCGAAGAATCCGCTATGGCTACGGCGGCCGCATAGGCACTTCCATGAAGTTGCCAAGCGCCCACTCTCGGCCAATCGTCCCTGATTAAGCACTGGAAACGCATATCTAGCAAGTTTCCTAGAAATATTCCTAGAAACATATTATCTTAATGTAAATTTAATGTTAACAAAATGTAAAATTTAATTCCTCATGACTTGAACCAGCCCGCTGAAATCGGGCGTATCCAGAGCGTATCATGACCCGTATCAACGTACTGTTTTATATCTTCATTGGCCTCAGTGTCAACGCATGCATCGCGCCTCAATCAACGTTACATGAAGTCCCCCACGCCGATATGAAGCCGCCAAAACTGATCAGCATGGTGGAGAACATCCAACAAGTCACACACAACGGGACAGATAACCAGCATGTATTCGTGTCCTTTATTGTGGATCAAACCGGACAGATCGTGAACCCCGTTGTTACCCAGGACACGGACGAGGTCACAAAACAAAAAGCGATCCAAGCGCTCCAGTATGTTCGCTTTGCACCCCACCACATTGGAGAGCAGCCTGGCAGCGTGGAAATGACCATACCTGTATCTTTTCGCGGAAACAACAACCTGCCGGATCTGTCCGATTTTCTGGACCAGATCCCGATTCTCCTCGGCAGTATGGAGAGCTTGGTAAACGAAATCCAGTACCCTGAACGGGCGAGACGAGCAAACCTGGAAGGGCGTGTGACGGTCGCCTTCATTATTGATGAAAATGGACATGTGCGCTTCCCTACAGTGACTCAAGGTCTGGGGGCAGGGTGCGATGAAGAGGTATTGCGGGCAGTCCGACTGGCACGCTTTTTACCCGGTCAACTCAATGGTACTCCCGTCAACGTCATTACCTCTTTAACCTTTGTCTTCCTGTTGACCTGAGTAGACATTGTATGCCTCCATTTGGACATCGGGGCACTTGAATCAAGCCAGGCTCGAGGGCTGACCGAAGTAGGGTTCAGCGCGAACTGGTAGTCTCTTCCCCTAACTACCCGGGCGTTGAATTACATCAACGCTGGACTCTGTGCCCACGATCACTTCGGTTGCAAGACCAACAAACAATCCATGATCCAAAACGCCTGGCAGGGCTAATAATTCGCGACTAAGCTCCGCCGGGTTGTCAATTGGGGGAAACTCGGCATCAATTACCCAGAACCCCTGATCCGTGACGATGGGACCATCTTTGCGTAACCCTAAACGTAGTGATGCACGGGCTCCCATGTGCTGGAGCGTACGCAAAATAACCGGTGCTGCAAGTGGAATGACCTCAATCGGTACAGGTGCCTTTGTGCCTAGTTGCTTCACCAGTTTGGAAGGATCCACTAAGACCATGAATCGACTGGCCTGGCTGGCAATGATTTTCTCACGCGTGTGTGCCGCCCCCCTTCCCTTGATTAAATCAAGTTCTGGACTTACCTCGTCTGCACCGTCAAAAGCGATATCCAGTTTCCCTTGCACCTCGTCAAAAGTACAGACAGGGATTCCATGTTTTCGTGCTTCAAGCTCGGCCGAGCTGGAGGTGGGAATCCCTCTGACTTCCAAGCCTTCTTCAAGGATCCTCCTTCCAATGGCAGCAAGTGCAAATGCTGTGGTTGAACCCGTGCCAAGCCCAATGGTCATGCCATGCTCCACGTGACGAGCGGCTTCTTCACCAGCCCGTCTCTTGGCTAAATCCTGGTCCATTACTCGTGACGCAGAGATTCAATTGGATCAAGGCTCGCTGCCTTGTATGCGGGATAGACACCAAATACCATCGCGATCAATGTAACACCAAGCACGGCACCAATCGCCCACATCCACGGAAACACGAAGGATACGTCAAAAAATCGCCCCACAACATTTCCACCCAAAACCCCGACTAGAATACCTGTAATCCCACCAACCTGACATAGAAAGATGGCTTCATACAGGAACTGACTTAGAACATCGCGTCGACGTGCGCCAACCGCCTTACGTACTCCAATTTCTTTGGTACGCTCAGCAACCGATACGAGCATGATATTCATGATTCCGATACCTGCAGAAAGCAGTGTAATCAAGCCAATAACGGCTCCTCCCAGCTTCACCTGACCTGTAAAGCCGGTAACCTGATCCAGGAAAGCCTCCGAACTCTGAATCTCAAAATTATTCTCCTCACCAGGCTCGACATTACGAACAACTCTGAAGATCCCTATCGCCTCCTCCATTGCCTCCTCTATGACATCCATATTACGCGTCTCCACTTTGATCTCTATATTGCGTTGCGCTGCGCTGTAGGTCTGGATCATATTCGTGATAGGAACCAGTGCTATGATATCAACATTGTTTCCAAAAACATCACCTTTCTCCGCCAACACACCGACAACTTGGTAACGATTTCCACCAATCACAATGGGTTTCCCTACTGGATTGATGTTCGGGAAAAGCCGCTCGGCAATATCGAATCCAATGACCACGACATCTCGCCCCAACTCTACGTCGAGTTCCGTCATATTCCGGCCCTGTCCAATGTCGAATCCATTCGTAGAGACCCAAGCCTCGTTCACACCGAGTTTCCTAATGATGTTTTCAGTCTTGCGATCTTCGTAGCGAGCTTCTATAGCACCATACACTTGCATCGTTGGACTGACGGCAGAAGGTATTTGGGCTCTTTCCACATATCTGAGCATGTCATCATATGTAAGGTTCCGCCGTGCCCGATATCTGGAACCGGATTGGTTAAATCCATCCGTCCTGGAAACGGTGAAGGTCGTTGCCCCAAAAGACTCAACTGCGTTCACTAGCCTTGTCTCCACGACCTGGACGGCAGTCACTGCCACAATAATTGCAAAGACGCCAATGACAATCCCCAATAAAGTGAGCATTGAACGCAGCTTATGGCTGCGTACCGCATCCCAGGCCAGGCGTACAAATTCGAGGTTAATCATTAGCTGTGTCGAAGTGCTTCAATCGGGTCCATTCGAGCGGCATTCCAAGCAGGTACGACACCAAATATCACACCAACCCCCACGCATATTCCGAACGCAAGAAGAACGGTTCCCAATGCAAATGATGCTGGAACGAATTGATTGATGATCTGCGTCACGCCCAGAGAAAGGAGGACCCCAGTGACCCCAGCGGCAATGCACACCAATACAGCCTCAATCAAAAACTGCGAAAGTACAGCTCGACGACTGGCTCCTACAGCCTTACGCACCCCGATTTCCTTGGTACGTTCCTTAACGGTTACGAACATGATGTTCATCACACCAATTCCGCCTACAATCAATGCCAGCCCCGTCAGGAATATGCCAATCATGTAGACAACCGCCTTGACCGCTGCTAATTGCTCACGGAAAGCTTCTGTCTTGTTAACCTCAAAATTATCTTCCTCCATTGCATCCAGTCCCCGGGCAGCCCTCACGATTCCAGTCAACTCTTCCTCAAGCAATGGTACCGTTTCACTAGATTCCGCATTCACTTTGATCGTCACGCTCCGAAAGCGCCCAAAGTGTCGTTCAAAAGTTTTGATTGGGATCTGAGCCTGTTCATCAAACGAAAACAACCCGAAGAACTTGCCCTGCTCTTCCAACACTCCGATGACTTCAAACCTCTTTCCACCGACCCTGATTGTCTTGCCAATTGCCCCCTCACTAGGAAATAGAGATTCATTTACAGCATGACCAATCACGGCAACATTGCGACCGACCAGATTATCAAGCTCATTATACCAACGCCCTTCCACAAGCTTTACGTCATCAACACTCGCAATTTCTGGTGTTGATCCCTGGATAAACACGCCGTACACTGCACGGTCACGATAACGTATTGGACGGCTTGTCTGGACTAGCGGGGCCACAGCAACTGCATACTCCGAACGATCACGGATATGGTCTGCTAAATCTGACCGTAAATCAGGTCGAGACCACTGACGTGACCAATCCCTTGGCTCCGTAAACCAACCGGTTTTCTCAACATACACCGCGTTTGTCCCCAAGAGAGCTAACGAATCATCCATCGCGTTCTCCAACCCGTTAATGACCGTGATCATCGCCGTCACGGTCACAATCCCGATGACGATGCCAAGCATGGTCAGCCCGCTACGCAGGCGATTCGTGCTTAGAGAACGTAGAGCAATGAATAAGCTCTCCCAGGTTTCTACGAAAAAACGGATCACAGCAAGTACCTCATGTTCTCCCTCATGATAACGCCTACGCAGTTTGAGCAATCGTGTTGCGAAATAGCCCAATTCCTCTGCATTTGACTCCCGAACTGCACGGAATCACCAGAACCTTTGGACATTTGACACAATCATTGCGTAGAAGTAGCACTTCTTTTTGTGTGTTTTCTATGAGCAAACTAAAAATTTCAGTCGAATTCCTGCGATTTCTGCAGATGCGCAGGAAGTATTGGCTAACACCGATTGTAGTGGTTTTGTTGCTATTGAGCATTCTGATTGTCTTGACGCAGGGCTCAGCACTAGCACCATTTATCTACTCTCTGTTTTAACTGTATTTCTGCAAACCAAACTCCAGTACTGAGATCTAACCTGTACCTTCGCTGATGGGACAGATCATTTCAATTGCTAACCAAAAAGGCGGTGTGGGAAAGACGACCACTGCCGTCAATCTTGCAGTTTCACTTGCAGTACTGGAAAATTCTACCTTGCTGGTAGATCTGGATCCCCAGGCCAATTGCACGTCAAGTTTGGGATATGATGCCAGAGAGGTCCGCCCATCTGTCTATGAGGTAATCATTGGAAAGAACTCACCTGATGATATCCTACGTACGAATGAAGAAGTCCCTCATCTAGATTTACTTCCTGCTAATATCAACCTGGTCGGCGCAGAAATCGAGCTCATCAGTGTCCGGGACCGTGAACAGCTTCTGAAAAAATCGCTCGTGGGTCTGACAGAAAAATACGACTATATCATTATCGATTGCCCGCCATCGCTTGGACTCTTAACCGTCAACGCACTGACAGCCGCCAACAGCGTGATTATCCCTGTACAAGTAGAGTATTTTGCTCTTGAGGGACTGGGGCTGCTACTCAATACAATCAAAATCGTACGTGGTGGACTCAACCCGGATCTTGAAATCGCAGGGGTACTCTTGACACTTTATGATTCACGCCTACGGCTCTCCAAACAGGTTGCTGCAGAGGTAAAGCGTTACTTTGGCAACCAAGTATTCCAGACCATTATCCAACGAAATGTGACGGTTGCAGAGGCACCCAGCTTTGGCAAACCCGTCCTGCTCCACAGTGCAACCAGTACCGGAGCCCGTAATTATCTGGCACTCGCTCGAGAGATGATACAGCGCCTCTCCACTACCAATACAAAACCTCCTAACTTTACTTCACCATCGAATAGCTAGAGGGTCTGCTAGAAAATGTAGCAGAACCTTAAATTTAAATTACGGTGATTGCTCTGCATACGTTGTCAGCGCATCCCGTGTTAACCTTATTCCCGTTTGCATATGACAAACCCAAAGTCTGCCCTCGGACGTGGATTGGATGCAATTCTTAGTAATGACGGGCAACTGCGCTCCGAAGAACATGCGCATTCGCTTGTAGGAGGCATTTTTGAGCTTCCTGTAGGTTCAATCAAACCGAACCCGTTTCAACCCCGACAGGAATTCAATGAAGACGCTCTTGAATCACTATCGCAGTCAATTGCACAGTTGGGGATTATTCAGCCAATTACAGTCCGTGCAACCAGAGGAGATGAGTTTGAACTCATCAGCGGCGAGAGGCGACTCAGGGCTGCAAAGTTAGCTGGCCTGGAAGAAATTCCAGCATACATCCGCCCCGCCAAAGATGTGCGGATGCTGGAGATGGCCTTGGTTGAAAATGTCCAGCGCGAAGAGTTGAACCCAATTGAGGTTGCTTTGGGATATCAAAGACTCATCGAGGAATATGGTTTGACCCAGGAGGAAGTCGCTCAGCGGGTCGGAAAACAACGGCCCACTATCACAAATTTTTTACGCCTCCTTCACCTCCCCCCAAAAGTTCAGATTGGACTCCGGGAGAGAGTCATAACGCCCGGCCATGCCCGTGCGCTGCTCTCACTCCGTGATGATCGTGCAACCAATCGGCTTTTTGGAGAAATTCGACGCAAAAGCCTTAGTGTGCGTGATGTCGAACAACGGGTAAAGCTCCTTTTGCACCAACCTGGTAAACCAAAGAAACGCACCTCTCCCTCCGCAGTGTACCTCACCCAATTTGAAAATAAACTCAGGAAGCACCTGGGGACAAAAGTACAGATCATAGACAAGGCCAAAGGGAATGGCCGAATTGAAATCCACTACTATTCGGAAGAAGATCTATCTCGCATCGTTGAGTTACTTGAAGGGACCGGTTGATTTATGGTCCGCCCACTCCTGAAAGCAACATTCTTTGTGTGTCTGTTTCTGTGGATGACTGGACCAGTGCCGACAAATGGGCAACCGGATACAACGATGATCATCCCTGACTTCCATCAACCGAATCCGCGTTCAGCTTTGCGTCGAGCATTCGTACCAGGATGGGGACAGCTATATAACCGCGAATATTATAAAGTCCCCATCGTATACGTGGGGCTCGCAGCTTTTGTGGGCTCTGCCCTGTTAGTGAATCGACGATATCTGCTGTATCGACATGCATATCTTTTTACAGCACGGACCAATCCGGATGGCACTCCGATATTTCCTGAGTATGAAAGTGACTATTCGGAGCTTCTGCGCGTCTTAGGGTTAAGTTCTGAATCGATTCTCATGCCTGACGAAGTCGCAGCACGCCGTGCCCGACTCCAGCCCCAATTCCGTGCACAGCGAGATGTGCTTCGACGGAACAGGGACCTATTGTACCTTGGCACCATTGCCTGGTATGGGTTCACTGTTATAGATGCCTATGTGAGTGCCCACCTAGCGGAATTTGACGTAAACGAATCTTTGACTGCCCGGGTGACCGGGGGGCCGCAGCAGATTGGATTAACCCTTACCTGGTAAATCTGCATGGCATCCATCATCTATACACTTCGTGAGCAGGCACCTACACAAAAAGGTTTTATGAGTGAGGCAACCATGCCTCAACGACAGGGCCATCAGTACATGGAGAACAGATCCGATGACATGTCCCAAAATCCGTACCTCGGACAGCTGAGAGAGGATTCTGCCCTGAACCGTTTTAACCAGTCAGAATAGAATCGTATGCTTGTCGTATTCCTGCGCACTGATAATTGCGATCATCTCGCTCATTGCTACTTCAGACTGGACGATTTATTGAGTTCTTAATTCTAGAATTTACCTTGTTCCCCTGACTCGCTATCATCTTCTATGATTAATTCGAACGACACGCTTCCTGCAGAGCCGACAATATTTGAGAAGACGCGGGCTTTCATGGCACCCGGTGCCTTGGTCAGTGAAGCAAAAAATGCCGGACTCTATCCCTACTTTCGCGCAATTTCGCGCAGCGAGGGAACCCGGGCATTTATTGATGGCCGTGAGCTCATCATGGCTGGATCAAACAATTATCTCGGATTAACCAGCGACCCGCGTGTTAAGGAAGCTGCGAACGAGGCAGTGGCACGGTACGGTACCGGTTGTACTGGAAGCCGTTTTCTGAACGGAACGCTGGATATCCACCTAGAGCTTGAAGCACGACTTGCAGCCTTTATGCAAAAAGAATCCTGTGTTCTTTTCTCAACCGGCTACATGACGAATATGGGGGTGATCCAGGGGATTACCTCAAAGAACGATCTGATTTTTTCGGATAAGGATAATCACGCCTGTATTGTTGCCGGGACGCAAGTGAGTACAGCAAACTGCTGGCGCTACCGACATTTTGACATGAATCACCTTCGGCGGCTTCTTGAAAAGGCCGAGGTGGAACAACCCGAAGCTGATAAGCTCATTGTTACGGATGGGGTCTTCTCGATGAGTGGTCGAATTGCTCCAGTCCCCGAATTAGTAAAGCTTGCCGATGAGTTCGGTGCCGCTCTTATGCTGGATGATGCCCATGCGGTGGGCGTTATCGGTCCGGGAGGTAAAGGATCCGCCGCCTACTTCGGATTGGACAATGAGGTCCCCCTAACCACGGGCACTTTCTCAAAAAGCTTTTCCTCTTTAGGAGGCTTTGTTACCGGAGACAACGATGTGATTGAATATATACGGCACATGGCTCGTGCACACATCTTCAGTGCCTCTATGCCCCCCAGCATGGTGGCCACCGTACTCAAATGTCTGGACATTCTTCAGGAAGAAACATGGCGGCTTGATCGACTGTGGCAAATTTCCAGCTATATGCGGGAAGGATTCCGTAGTGCTGGTTTTGATGTGTGGACCAGCGAAGCTCCGATCATTCCGGTAGTGATCGGCAGTGAAATGATGACTGCATTTCAGTTCTGGACAGACCTGCTTGAGGAGGGCGTGTTTGTAAATCCTGTGGTACCGTGGCGGGGTGCTGTGCCGCGTGGACTGAACATCATGCGCACATCTTATATGGCTACGCACACTGATGAAGATCTGGACAGAATCCTTGAGGCCTTCTATCGTGTGGGACGAAAGCATGGAGTACTGGACAACCATGCAGTCTAGCCTATGCCGGCTTCCCCTTCGTACGTGATTCGACCGGTTCAGTCACGACGGGATCTGAAGCGCTTTATTCAGTTCCCTTATGATTTCTATCGAGACAACCCCTTCTGGGTACCTCCACTTCGTATCGATCAACTTGAGACTTTAAACCCACGAAAAAACCCATTCTTTGAGCATGGCCGGATGCAACTCTTCCTTGCGCTTGATTTCAATGGGCGTGTTGTAGGACGGATTGCAGGAATCGTTAATGGCATGCACTTGAAGACGCATGCCGATGACGCCGGGTTTTTTGGATTCTTTGAGACTCAAGAAGACTTTGAGATTGCCGAAGCCTTGTTGGATGCCGCAGCTTCCTGGCTTCGGGAGCAAGGAATGCGAATCATTCGTGGACCCGTGAACCCATCCCTGAATGATACATCCGGGCTTCTGGTTGATGGGTTTGATCGGGTCCCTTCAATCATGATGGCATACAACCCGCCCTATTACGAGGATTATCTCCATCGCTGGGGATTTTCCCGTGTCATGACTTTGTGGGCGTATTACATTCACCGTAAACACGTTGCAATTGAGCGCTTGAGACGAGGGGCTGCCATTGTCCGTCGTCGAAATCCAGGCTTGTCGCTACGCACATTGGATATGTCTCGCTTTGACGAGGAGGTAGCGACCATACGCGAGATCTTTAATGAGGCCTGGTCTGATAACTGGGGGTTTGTACCGGCCACCGATCATGAGTTTTCTCATCTAGCCAATGCAATGAAGCAGATCATAGATCCAAGGATGTGTTTCTTTGTGGAAATGGATGGCAAGTCAGTGGGATTCACGGTTACTCTTCCAGATATCAACCCGGCACTGCAACGACTTCCAAACGGACGCCTATTCCCCTTTGGTCTGGTCAAGTTATTGCTCTTGACAAAATTTGCACAGGTACGGGAATTGCGCATGCCGCTCATGGGGATCCGTAAGGCCTACCATGGCCGTGCTCTAGATGTTCTTCCCGTCTTGGAAACCATTGAAAAATCTACCGACTATGGATACCACGCAAGCGAGACCAGTTGGGTTTTAGATGACAATCATGTCATGAAAAATCTGTTAGATTCAATTCATGCCGTAGTTGATAAGGAATACGCGATTCTTGAAGCCCTCACGGATAAACCATCCTCCCCATGACCACTACACCGTGGAGAGAATGCTTTGGGAATGAGAGACAGCTTCGTGGAATAAGGGCTGTCAAATAGAGACCATTACAAAACCGTTGTCGGAAACTGGAATCAGGTGGTCTGGCTTGCGTGACTTGGAGAAATGATTTTGCAATAGGCTCCAATGTGTTTTTGCATTTTCATTCGTCCTATTTCACAGGAATTTTTCCTGCTGCGGCCAAATCCTGTCGAAATCACAGAATGAAGATCCCAGGAGGATAAGCAGATCAGCGTCCGAAATCCATTCCAGGATTCCGTTCCTCTACATCACGGAGTTGCCCTAGGGGCTGAGCAGATATTTCCTGATCTAGGTTCTTCTTTGTAACCATAGCCGCGGAGCTCTGATCTTGACTCTTGCCGATCGACTTAGATGGTATTCCCTTTTCATGTATGTGGGCATAATTGGACACCAGCCAATCATGCATCGACGGGACAGGGACCGCATAGCGCCCTGCATGCTTGTGCAGTATACCACAATACAGTGCACGACGAAACAGCTTCTTTGCTTCATCAGGACCATACTCCTGGGCTAGAGTCGACCGAATTGCACTACCGGTAATGCTGCCTCCTAATGGAACATCGACAAGCAATTTTGCAAAGCTCTGACGATGTTCTTCGTCGAAATCATGTGCCCGCCGATCATAATACTCCGACCGGAAGGCCCGGCCTGCTTTGAGGACGGCATTCAATCCTTCTACAGTCATCACACTTTTGTCTGCACGCAGTTGATCCAGAGCGGGTTTCACATACGACAAGATGTGCTGTGGCCACCCATGGGTTTCCTGGGCAATAGCCTCAATCCAAGCGGCAGGATCCACTTTGACCCCGCCGTCATTTGTGAGCCAATCGTGTAGAACCGCGCGTTCCGCTTCCTTGTCCAGCGCCCCTAGTTCCACAAAAGCACCCGACGCAAACCTCGAAATCCCCAAGTCCCCAAAGGCATCTGCTGTCGTTCCCAGCCCGGCTGTCATCAGTATAACGGGGCGGTTTAATTCGCCGTTATGAATCGAATAGAGTACATCGGTTGCGGTCGCAAACTGATCCACATTTGTGCGGGAGATTGTTGTTCCTATCCTCTGCGCTTCATCCAGTTTGAGTAGCAATGGATCCTCTCCATCCCGAAGTATACTCAGCATCGTCTCCGAAGCCAACCTTGCTGTAATCTCAAGTTTGCCTATGGGTCCCCCGCCGACTTGTGCGGATCCATGCGTTGCCACAGGAATGTTTCCTCTACCAAGAGTCCGCCGCAGTTCGTCTACACTCCAAATGGCACGAACGGGTATATCTACAACTTTCCATCCTTGCCTCTCTGCCTGTTGTTCACATTCATAAAGAAGTGCAGATTTGCCTGCTCCAGGCGCACCTTGGATCAGGAAGGTCGTGCCCCACTTATTTTGTTTTGAGTATTTTAAAATTCCCCTAAAATCGCTCAGTATCTGCTTCCGCCCGTGGAAATACTTGGCAGGGCCACGGTCGGGGGCGAAACTAGACGGAAGAGATGAAGATTTACGCATAGCTCTGTCACATTTATGTGATCAGGAAGACATAGGCTATTCACGAATATCACGCGAGCATGTTCCTTAGAGGTGATTCCTTTCGCGCCAGATAAGACCGAACGGGTTATTGAGAATCCCCACCAAAGCGCACAGAAAGGGCGACGAACCCGAGCAGGCACTGAATGAGAAACGCCTATACGTTCGCCGAATGCCAAGTTGATGGTAATCCGGGCAAGGGATCAATCTGAGCAGAATCAACGACCTCTAGGGCGCAGCGTCGTGCTTCGCCTTGGCAGCCACCATCTCTTCGTAGGCATCCTCCATCTCCCTGTAGGCAGCATCATGCTCGCTCCGGGCAGCTTGTCGGATTGCGTAAAATTCCGCCGTGGAAGCATCTTGCTCCTCACGGACAGCAATCCACTTCGCGTAGGCAGCTTCGTACTCCTGATCAACAGCCTTCAACTCCTCTTCAGCATCCCCCTGCATGTCATCAGCAGACGTCAAGACCTTCCTTGCATCTGCTACCACTTGTCCAGCCTTCAACTCCTCCTTGGCAGCAATCCACTTCTCGAGGGCAGGCTTATACTCCTCGTAGGCAGCATCCCTCTTCGCCTTAGCCGCCTCCAACTCCTCATTGACAGCTTCCTTCTTGGCCTTGGCCGTCTCCCTCTTTGCGCTGGCAGCTTCGTACTTCGCCAGGGCAGCATAGTAATCTGCTTTCGCCTTTACCTTTACCTTGTACTTCGCCAAGGCGACATTAAAGATATCACGGATTAAGTATTTCATCACGTTACGACACTCACGATCACCCCAACCGTGCCTTACGGAAACTGTGGATTAATTCGTCAGAACTCCAAATGGCACGGGAGATCACCTCCACGATCTTCCGTCCTTGCCTCTCTGCCAGTTTTTCGCATTCATAGAGAAGAGCTGTCTTCCCTGCACCAGGTGCACCTTGAATCGGGAAGATCGTGCCCCACCTGTTTTGGGTTGAGCACCTTAAAATTTTCCCGAAATCACATGGTACCTCTTTCCAGCCATGAGAATACTTGGCTGGACCACGGTCAAACGCTGCTATCACCAGGGGATGTCTCTGGGATTTACACGTAGTTCTGTCACATTCAGGTGATCAGGAAGACACAGGCTATTCACGAATATCACGCGAGCTTGTTCCTTAGGGGTTGATTCCTTCCGCTTTGGAAATCAAACACAAGACGCAACAAAGTCTATCCCCACCTCTAATACATCCTAACCAGCCCACCATTTTCTTTTAGAATTATCCGAAGAGGATGTTTTTCCGTTTTTGAAAGCTCTAATTCTTGATAGATTTTATTTGTCCCAGTATACTAAAGGCACGAGACTTGATCTCTAGGAAACAAGATACCCCCGATTTAATACGACAGGTGTCCTCACTAGGAGATGTGACGGTTTTGACGGGTGGGATGCGAAACAACGTCTCCCGCTGCCAAGCATCGCCCCACTTGGACCTGGATTTGACTCCCAACATCTCCTCCGCACCTGGACGGGAAATAGTTCCCCTAATTTCCAAGGCTCCTCACAGCGGAGTATCATTAGCAAGCTTAAAAAGGCGTGTACATGGAAACTGAAATCACCGTAACTGCGATCAGCGACACGCACGGGCAAGTCACTTTACCAGATCTTCTAAAAGATCACACAAGCGATATTCTTATTCACTGTGGTGACTTCACTGCTGGCAGGACAAATTTTTTACATAAGTCTATGCTCTCCGAGAGTCACAAACAGTCTTGGAATAATTTTCTGCACGAACTGGCTCTTGTTAGAGATCAGTTCAAGGCTGTCATAGTGGTTCCAGGCAATCATGATCAAATCTGTGAAGCCAAGCCCAGAGCTTGCCAAATAGATCTAGCGGCAATAGGGGTCCACCTTTTAATGAACAATGGAGTGACTGTTCTTGGGGACGGTACGAGAGGGGGGCTAAGGGTTTGGGGGGTACCTCACACTCCTCCGTTTGGACAATGGTTCTTTCAGGGGCATGATATGGCCACATATACGAAGAAGATTCCTACTTCGTGTGATGTGCTAGTGAGTCATGGACCTCCGTATTCGATTTTGGATACAGTTCATCCAGTCTTTGAGCAGGAGGGTAGATCCCATAATCACCTTGGTAGCAAGAATTTATATACCCGCTGCCAAGAATTACCAAACCTGAAAGCGGTTTTCTTCGGTCACATTCATAGCTCCCACGGCAAGGAGCAAAGATTAGGAGTCAATTACTTTAACTGCTCAATTCTGGGTGAGCGATATGAAATACGATATGAGCCAATTATGACTACGATCAAGGTTGACGAGCGACCGTTCACCACCAAAACCAATAACCACATGCATTTATAAGCAAGGCTCAGACCTCCAAAGTGATTGTTTTGAATAAGAACAGGTGATTGTTTTCGATAGGAATCAGTGATTGTTTTCGCAAGAATAATCACCTATCTCAAAAACCTACCCATCCGTGCGTGAACCAGATCGTGAGTTGCCATCCTCACACCATATATTTTTGCCAATTTACTCCACCGCCTAAGTGAATCTCTTGTTTGCTCAAGGATTTCTTCGACTTTGGCATCACTTATTTCAGCATGTCGCCCCAGTGCCCGGAGATGATCAATACCTGGCGACTTGCCTTCACCCATAACCATAGTACTCTGCTCTCCACCTGGACCGTATGCGAACGTCAGGTCATAGGCTGGAGAAACTTTCCACCCTCCCGTTTTATCCATGAGAAACGAAAAATTCTTGGAGTGATCGTCGCGGTTATGCACCATGACATTGAAAACAGCAAGCCGAAACATTTTTTCTGACTCTCGAATGTCGCGCGTCAAAAGCATGGTGAGTTCGAGTAAGTCCTGATAATCAAGTGCTGGAGTTCTATGATCCGAGTGCAATAATCCGCAAGGGGTGTGCACATGAAAGCGTTCGCCTTCATTTCGGTCGAAGCGCTTGACCGCAAAATATCCGGCCCCGTGTTTCGCTGGAAATAGGTGCGTGTTGGGAATCATGAGTCCAGCCTGCCGTGCCATTTCCGAATACACAAATTCTACGGCTCCCGCATCAGGGTTATCTTGTGAGTTGGTGAATTTTACAAGCCATGGTTCATAGCCTTTCGGTAAATTCTGCCCCCCATGAGCAACGTGCCCGGTCACACGATTAAATCCGATAAGTGCTTTTGGCCGCGCGCCTGCTGATGATCCATTCAGCGCCAGAAGTTCGTCCAAAACATCCTCGGCCCTGCCTTCCAAAACATCCTGAGATTGCTGGGCAAACCAGTCCAAATCTATTCCGGTTTCCTCCACAACTTCGGAGTAATCCGGCTCATAGATCAACGCCCCCATGCCAGATTTACCGACATGCGCCAATCGGCCAAGCGGACTCAGTGTCTGCGATAAAATGCCTCGCTTACGCATGGCCCTGTCGAATAAAAGTCGCCCCCAACCATCTGGCAAACTATCGTTGAATACGCCCGGTAGGCCCTCAAAAAGCCGTGTATGGAAGGTTTGTAACCCAGATTTTAATGGAAGTTGGAAAGGGGACAGAGCGAGGCCGCGACGTATAAAATCTGCATCATATTCAAAATATATCTGTTGATCCCGAAGGGCCAGACGCCCCACAGGCCCGGGGCCACTTCCAAAATCCAGTCCAACTTTTATGTGTTGTACCGGCTTGTGCCTCATGATCGTGAACCACGTTTGCGTTTTGGGCGGATTTTGTCGGACAGGACGTCATCAATAGACGAGAATCTTCTTTGATCTGATGCGGTCGCCTCCACGATTTTTCTCAGACCACCAACGACCAGCATGAGTTTCAGCAAATTGTCAATAGAAATGGCTCCGCTTTGCTCAAATTTTCTAAGAGTAGCTAGAGCAACCCCCGAACGTTCGCTAAGACCGGCCTGTGTAAGGTTAAGCGCTAGGCGACGCTCCCTCATGTTTGCAGCGAGTGCTATTTTTGCTTTTGCAGGTGTAATTAATAAGATTATAATATTATTTATTCCAAAATATGCCTAAAAATAATACTATTTTATTACTTGTAGTACTATAATATATAACAAAAGTTGCTGGGGTTCTAGAATATCATTCCATAGAACAGGCAGTCCCTGAATGAGTTATTTGTTCGCGTGCCCCAAACCCGTCAAACGGATTGTCCCCTCACCCACCTGAGGGATCCGTTTGAGATCACCGCCATGACCGAAGCCAGTATGTTGTATAGGATATCATGCACATCAAACACGCGGTTCGGCAGTACTAACTGAAGTGTCTCGTCAATTGAGCCCAAGGCGGTTGTAATTGCAACAACCACGATGGAAACCAGGGAAATTCGCCCTCCATGCACCGAACGTTCCAGTAATGCGGCATAGATCAACAGCGCCACTACCCCGTACATAATCACATGGATTCGCTCTTCTGGATGCTCGATGTAGGAAAGCGTAACTGAGTAAAGTATCGCGATCCCTATTGCAACGGCAACCTCCTTCCGACTCGGAATTGCAGTCATCCCCCGAGTAACAATAAACACAAGTAGCAAGCAGCAGCCGAGTAAAAACACCCCTGCACCCCAACCGCTGGCTTGCAATAAGCGAAGCCATTCTACTGCTAGACCTAGGGTGAAGTAGATGGTTAGCACGATCAATACCGTTGCCGTCCACAAACGTCGCTCACGTGTGAAAACAGACGTCATCCGGTGACCCATTTTTTGATTTGTGCCCATAACATCATCTGCATGTCATCAAATCGAATTGGTATTTGCCGGCTATGTTGCAGCGAAAAAGTTTTGCCGTCACTGGCAATCAGGATGACGACACTCTGGTCTCTAGGTTTTATTCCGAATTCACTCTTATGCTCAGTGACTTAGATAAGTTGATCAAGGAATGTAGGGAGTACGCGCGGCTCAAGTATCACGGTTAGAAGTGCGCCCCCGACCGCACCACCCAGATGGGCTTCGTGGGCGATCCCGAATGATCTACCGCTTTTCATTGCATAGATACTCCCCGCTACGAACAAAAATGCAAAAACAATTGCCGGAATAGGTACAATCCCGAAGAAATAGATCGAGTCGTACGGGGCAAATAACACATAAGCGAATAACACACCACTGATCGCCCCACTTGCCCCAATCGCATTATAGGCACTGTTGTGCCGATGTTGAATATGGGTCAGAGCATGCGCACACAGCAAGGATCCCATGTACAAGATCAAATACTTTGTGCTTCCTAGACGGAATTCCAGTAGTGGACCAAAGAAGTACAGCGTGATCGCATTAAAAAGCAAGTGCGTTAAGGATACATGCACAAATCCTCCTGTGATATAGCGATAAGGCTCTTTGGTTACCCGTGTCGGCCGAAACCCCAAACGATCAATCAGAAGTGGGTTCCCAAAGAGAGCAAACCCACTCACCATTATGATAGAGATGAGTAGCAATAGTGTGATCGGGGTATCTAATCCGAACAACATCAGGCAGTTACGCCCATGAGGCTTCGGAACAATACCGCTCCATCGCAGCCTCCCAGGGCATTCTCGGCAGCACGCTCTGGATGAGGCATCATACCCAGCACGTTTCCTTCCCGATTGACAATCCCCGCAATATTATTGGATGACCCATTGGGATTTGCCCCAGGTGTGACTTCACCTTCCGGTGTCGTATACCGAAATACAACCTGCCCATTGCGCTCCAATTCAACCAACTCAGACGCTTCCGCGAAATAGTTTCCCTCACCGTGAGCCACAGGAAGCCGCAGGATCTGTCCTAGCTCTGCGGCGCCCGTAAAGGGAACATCAATATTGTCCGTACGCAGGTGGACCCACTTACAAACAAACCGGACCGAGGCGTTCGAAAGCAAAACACCCGGCAGGAGTCCACATTCACACAGGATCTGGAATCCATTGCAAATTCCAAGGACAAGGCCACCCTGCTCTGCAAAACGCACCACGCTGTCCATAATGAACGAAAACCGAGCGACCGCTCCTGCACGGAGATAGTCTCCATAGGAGAAGCCACCGGGCACAATCACCAAATCGACAGGTGGTAAATGGCGCTCTTTATGCCAGATGAAGGTCGTCTCAAGGCCAAACACATGCCGTGCAACGTGATAGGCGTCGTGGTCACAATTTGAACCTGGAAAAACAATGACGCCTACTCGCATCGGCCCCCTGTTAGTCTTTGATCAACTCTAACTCAAGGATGATCTCAACATCATGTCCTACGACGAATCCTCCGGCTTCCGTCAGCCGATCCCAAGACAGATTGAATTCTTTCCGGTTGATCGTTGTGGTTGCCTCAAATCCCGCACGTTCCGAGTCGCCCATCATGGCGGTTCCAAGGAATTCACCTTCTAAAACAATAGATTTGGTTACATCTCTGATGGTCAGATCTCCTTCAAGATGGAAATGATCCCCATCAACTTCCGTAACTCCCGTACTGGTGAACGTCATGGCTGGAAACTCCTCCGCTCCAAAGAAATCATCCGAGCGTAAATGATTATCCCGACGCTCATTCCCCGTATCAATACTTGTGGTTTCGATGGTCGCATTCACCGCCAAGCTACTCAAATCGATACCATCCATCAAGATTTCTGCATCGTAGGAAAGGAATTCACCGCGAACATTCGAAATACCCAAATGGCGCACCTTGAACGAAATGCTCGAGTGGGCTACATCAATGGACCAAGATGACGGCTCTTCTATGGGGGTTGAAAAAGCTACGAGAAGTAAGGAAGTGCAAAGCAAAGAACGAATTTTCATTGGATATAGTAGACGGCTGAACAGACGCTGTAACTCGGATCCAGCGCTTAGGATTCCCTCTGTCGCATCAACATTTTACGCACAAAATCGTTCTTTCCCGATATTTTAGCTGCTCATGATTCCACGCGAACTTTTCGCCAAGATTCGGCGAATAGAAATACGTACGAAAGGTCTGGTGAATAACGTTTTTGGTGGAGAATACCATTCGGCCTTCAAGGGGCGTGGCATTGAATTTTCTGAGGTGCGCTCCTATCAGGTTGGGGATGATATTCGAACCATTGACTGGAACGTGACCGCAAGGACGGGCGAAGCCTTTGTGAAAGTCTTTGAAGAGGAGCGTGAACAGACATTATTGCTTGTTGTGGATATCTCAGGATCCAGCGATTTTGGGAGCCGTGACAAATTTAAACGGGAGATTGCTGCAGAGATTTGTGCAGTCCTGGGGTTCAGCGCCATCAAAAACAATGATAAGGTTGGGCTCTTGCTATTCTCGGATCAGGTTGAGCTCTTTGTGCCGCCAAAGAGCGGACGTCGACATGTACTGCGCCTCGTGCGTGACCTGTTTGCTCACAAGCCGCAGTCTTCCGGTACCGCACTGCAAAGTGCTCTTGATCATATCCTGCATGTCATGCGCCGTCGATCCATTGTACTGCTGGTCAGTGATTTCTTTGACGAAGGAGAGGGCTTTGAGCGATCACTACGGATGGTCTCACGTCGGCATGATACTGTTGCAGTGCACCTCACGGATCCCAGAGAGCAGGTACTTCCCCCACTGGGCCTCGTGACCCTGTACGATCCCGAAACCAATCAGTCCCGGTCACTGGATACAGGAAGCCGAGCGGTGCGGGATACATTTCAACAGTCCTCGACACAAACACATGAGCGGCTCAAAGTACTTTTGCGTAGAGCACGTGTTGATTACGTTGAAATCAAGTGTGGAGAAGACTTCGTGGATCCACTGGCGAAATTTTTTCGTTCACGTGCCCAGGTTGCCTGATGAGTAGACTGTATATGTATGTCACACTGGCTCTATCAATCGCCTTTGTGAGTCAACTTGACACCGCACAGGCACAACGTGTGGATGCCTATTTATCTGAGGACAGTATCTACGTGGGGGATCGTTTTACCCTCACACTGATCGCCTTGCACGGGTTTGATGAGATGCCCTCATTCCCGAGTACTGATTCCGCTTTTGGTGATATCATTCCCGTTGATCTCATATCGGCCGGTACACGGTTCATGGATGCAGATGTACGCCTGGATAGCGCCGTATACGAAGTGACTACGTTCGCTTTGGATACAGCCCGATTAGCACCACTTATTATCGGGTTTGAAGGGAATACAGTAACTGCTGCCACAGCTGCGCGGGAGTTACGTGTGACATCCATCGTCCCTCAGGATGCCGCAGGGATCCGCGATATGGCATCTCCTGTCGAATTTGGTGGTCCCTTATGGCCATACGTACTTCTTGGTTTTGCTGTCCTGATTGCAGCCGCCCTGATTTGGTACATGATCTGGCGACGACGACAACCTGCCCCCCTTCCGGTGACTGAGATGGAGGATCTTGATCTGCCTTCTCCTGCCACTGTCGCTCTGGAGCGTCTGCGTGCACTCGAGAACACTCCGCTTACCAAGCGAGTACAGGTAGAAGCCTTTTATGTGGAACTCTCGGATACCCTGCGCACCTATGTAGAAGATCGGCTGCTGATTCCGGCACTGGAATCCACAACAACGGAGCTCATTCAGGATTTGGTCCATCCACATGTTCAGCATCAAATCCCTGCCGGCATCCCGGAGCAACTGAAGCAAATCCTTTCTCTTTCTGATCTGGTCAAGTTCGCAGATGTAACCCCTTCGATTCCTGAAGGTCGAACTGCATTAGAGGAAGCCGTCACCGTTGTTCAGCGTGTTGAAACCAAGTTTGATCAACGTGCTGCGAGCGAAAAATTTGCAAGAGCTGGTTCGTGATCATGGAGTTTGCTCAGCCACAGTGGTTATTTCTCTTGATCCTGGTCCCTGCCTATGGGCTATTGAGTTGGTTCCGAAGCCGACGTACACCAGGGCTTGTCTTCAGTAATACAAAGGCAGCGCAAAATGCTCCGCGTGGACTTCGGGTTTATGCCTCCATCCTGCCACCACTTCTTCGCATGGGGGCCATGGCACTGTGCATACTGGCACTGGCACGTCCCCAGATTCGGGAAGTAACCCAGGAGCGTTATGCGGAAGGTGTCGATATTGTCCTCGTCCTGGATACGTCTACCAGTATGCGTGCAGAGGACTTCCGACCGAACCGTTTTGAAGCTGCCCGTGAGGTCGCCTCTGAATTTATTGACGGACGAATGTCGGACCGAATTGGCCTGATCGTGTTTGCAGCGAAAGCCTATACGCAGGCACCGTTAACCCTGGACTATCAATTCCTCCAACGCATGCTGGCCGAGGTAGAGGTTGGAGTCATTCAAGATGGCACAGCAATCGGAACTGCGCTGGCTACGGCAGTGAACCGGCTGAAGGATACCGTTGCAGAGAGTAAAATCATCATTCTGCTGACCGATGGACAAAATAACCGCGGAGAGATTGACCCGGTAACCGCTTCCGAGGTTGCTGCGACGCTGGGAGTCCGTATCTATGCGATTGGTGTAGGGGCTTATGGAGAAGCTCCATTTGTCGTTGACCGTCCCTTTGGAGGACGACAGCGCCAGATGGTACCGGTGGAAATTGACGAAGATATGTTACGTTCGATCGCCCAGGGAACCGGTGGACAATACTTTCGCGCCACGAATGAAGAGGCGCTCCGTGAAATTTATGGGCAGATCGGTGAATTGGAAAAAACCAAGATCGAAACGCGTATATATACAGACTACGAGGAACGCTACATTCGTTTCTTACTTCCTGGGCTACTTCTTGTCCTGATTGAAATTTTTCTCAATACAACATTACTCCGACGCTTTCCCTAATGGCCTGGCTTTATGAGTCACACCTTTGGATACTCTGGGCAGTGCCCATTGTCATTGCACTCAGTCTCTACGCAGCCTGGAGACGCCGTGCATTGCAAGTTCGCTTTGGAGATATTGTGCTCGTGCGCAAGCTCTCGAAGAGTGTCAGCGGACGGCGACGGCGCTACAAAGCCTCAATCATGGTAACCGCTGTTGCACTGCTATCCCTTGCGCTTGCTGGACCTCAGGTCGGCACGCAGTTGCGTGAAATCAAGCGGGAAGGGATTGATCTGGTCATCGCACTGGACGTATCGGCTTCAATGCTGGCCGAGGATGTAGCACCGAATCGGTTAGGCCGAGCACGCAATGAAATTAAACGACTCTTGAGTGAACTCAAGGGAGATCGCGTTGGGCTGGTTATCTTTGCCGGAGATGCCTTTATCCAGTGCCCTCTGACAACAGACTACAGTGCCGTACGTCTGTTTCTTGATGTCGCAAACCCAGACCTTTTACCCACCCCCGGTACAGATTTTGGTGCAGCCATGCAGATGGCTATCCAGGCCTTTGATGCACCTTCAGCCACGACTGACCCGGAAGGAACCCTGTCCAAGGCACTTCTGATCGTATCCGATGGAGAAAATCACGTTGCTGAGCTGGACGAAATCCTGACAAACGCACGGGATGAAGGGATCACTGTGTTCACCGCCGGAGTTGGTGATGTAGATGGGGCACCGATCCCTGTGTACAATGCAACTGGGCAGCGCACCGGGTACAAGCGAGATCTTGAGGGACAGATTGTCCACTCCCGCCTTGAGGAGGCAGGGCTGAAAGCATTGAGTGCAGACGGCGCCTATTTTCAGGTTGCCCGCACATCAAGTTCTCTCTCTCAATTGATCCCTGCACTTGAGGGACTGCACCAAGTCAGCTTTGCAGAAGAAGAGTTTGAAGACTACGATCTTAAGTACCAATGGCCTTTGGCCCTGGCTTTATTGTTGTTATGTATCGATGGACTCGTTACTGTCCGCCGAGCCCCGAGTAAGAAACAGGAAAATTAAACCCGATGACATTGACCGCGATTTTCGGAATTTCCCTGGCGATGATTCAAGTAATCCCTGGATCTGGCCCGAAACAGCAAGGCAGAGTTGGTAATGACCATCTCAAGCAGGAGCAGTACGAAGAGGCAACAACGGCCTATCAGGAGGGACTCTCATCCTACCAACCTTCCGAGTCGACTGACCAGACGTATTACGGACTCCAAAATAATCTGGGCCTGAGTCTACATCGACAGGAAAATTTCGAGGAGGCTGGCCGCGCATTTGAAGAAGCTTTGGCCCATGCCCCAAATGCTGACGCTGTTACCAGATCGGCATTTAATGCCGGCAATAATGCATTTAGCCGTCAACAGCTGGAAAGAGCCCTGGAACACTATCAAGCCGCTTTACTGGCGGACCCGGACAATGAAGATGCAAAATTTAATTTTGAATTTGTAAGCAGGCAATTGCAACAACAGCAAGAGCAACAGGACTCAGGCGGGGATGAGCAGCAGGAAGATGAACAAAACGAAGAACAGGAAGGAGACCAGAATGAGGAGCAAAATGAAGACCAGCAAGGTGAGCAGGATCAAGAGCAGGAACAGAACCAGGAGCAGGATGACCAGAGTCAGGATGATCAGCAACCCGAGCAGGAACAACCCAGCGAGCAAAGTGAGCCGCGTGAAGCTCCTCTGACCCGTGAGCAGGCCGAACGTATCCTGGAAGCGCTCGAAAATGAAGAGGAGGAACTCCTACGGGAAGTACAAAAAATGGAGGGACGCCCCAAGCGTGTGGCAAAAGACTGGTAGACTCCATGCGGTGTATCCTCTTCCTAGCTGGGCTCATCATTACAGCTCATATTTCGGTTGCACAGACCGTCTCCGGGCTAGTCTCTTCCTCTACGATCGGTAGCCAGGAAAGCGTAGCCTATACGTTGGAGATCTCCGGAGCGGATGCTTCCGAGATCGTAGCTCCCAGTGCTCCTGATGCCGAGGGACTTGTACTGGTTTCCACTTCGGCATCGCGTGGAACCAGTATCTCCATCACGAACGGGCGCGTATCTCACAGCGTGAGATATACCTGGCACTACCGGCCTGAAGAGGAAGGAGATGCCCGCATTCTGGAAGCCAGCGTAATCATTGGGGATGAAAATTATAGCGCACCTCCAGTTTCGATCACGGTCGTCCCACAGGCGCAGCGACCAAGACCCCAGCGACGCTCCCCCTTTGGAGGCTTCAGTCTGTTTGATGATCCGGTCCCTGCAGCACCTCCCCCGGAGGTGACCGAACAGGACATCTTTATTCGTGCACGTCAAAGTAGTCGAGAAGCCTATCTGAATGAACAGATCACTCTTGATTATCAATTGTATTTCCGGCCGGGAACCCTACCCCGCAACAGCCGCCAGTCTGATTCCTGGGATGCAGAAGGATTCTGGCGCGAAGAACTGGATCTCTCCGAGAACCCGACACCAGAGTTAGTTGTCGAGAATGGGATCCGCTATCAGATGGTTTCGATCCGGCGGGTTGCCGTTTTCCCTACGCGGCCGGGGGAGCTTTCCATTGATCCACTCAAGATTGCAGCCGAAGTACAATCCCCAGATGCGGACCCATTCAGTACCCCTTTGTTTTCACGTACGTATTCAACGGTTGAGCGAGCTTCTCCTACCATAAGTATCACCTCCAAAGCACTTCCAGCTGGAGCACCGGATGGATTTACCGGTGCGGTGGGACAATATTCACTCCGTGCTGAGCTCAGTCAGACTGAACTGGAAGTCGGTGAGGCACTGCAACTCACGGTAGCTGTTGAAGGACTCGGAAATATCGCATTGATTGAGGCTCCGCAGCCCGACCTCCCGGGCATCTTTGAGGTGTACGATCCCGAGGTCAACACTTCAAAAACAGAAAATGGCGGATTGATCCGAGGGCAAAAGACCTTCACATGGCTTTTGATCCCGCGCTCGAACGGGACCTTTCAGATTCCGCCCATTCGATTTGTTTTCTTCAATCCTTCACAGGAAGAATATGTTGTCCGCACCGCCAATCTGGATCCTGTTACCATTACCGGTACCGCTCCTGCTGCGGTTGCTGTTACGTCTACGGCTTCAGGATTTCCGGTCGATGATATTGCACTTCTGAAACGGGATCCACGGTGGACTACCGTGAACCGTACGCCCCTTCATCATCATTCATGGTTTTATCTACTTCTGTTGGTTCCTGTGCTTGGACTTAGCGCTACGGCTGTATTGAGACGCCGAGTTACACGTCTTACTACGGATACTGCCTGGGCCCGAAACCGCAGAGCCCATCCTCTTGCCCGTAAGCATCTCAAGAACGCGAAAAAGCTCCTAGAAGAGGGGAATCCGGACAAATTTTACGCTGCACTGGAGCAGGCTGTACTCGGCTTTCTTGGGAATCGTCTGAATATTTCCGAGCGGGGACTGACTAGACCTCAACTTGCCAAGTTACTGGCTGAAGCTGGGCTCCCAGCCGACAGGCAGCAGGAGTTAGTTCAGTTTCTTGATGCCTGTGACGCCGCACGGTTTGCCCCCGTACCTCCAGAATACTCTCAGATGGAAGAGCATCTTATGCAGGCGAGCCATATTCTGAGCTCAATTGCCGATGAACTTGAGACTGCTATGCAATGAAGTGCGGTGTAACTTTCTTTTTGGCCTTCATGATCTGCTACGGGCCGGTACAGGCCCAGCAGTTGGAGGATGCCCTTCGCCTCTTTGATGAAGCGAACCGCCTTGTTGAATCTGGTGCTTACGAAGACGCGATTGATCAGTATCACGCTGTGATTGAAACGGGCTATGAGAGTGGCGCCCTCTACCATAATCTCGCGGGCGCCTACTACCGCCTGGATGAACTCGGAGAGGCGGTGCGCTATTATGAGCGTGCCCGCCGATTACTGGGAAATGATCCCCAACTCCTGCATAACATTCAGATCATAGAGTCACGAGTTCAGAGTCCATTCTCTGAACTTCCGACCCCGTTCTGGCGAACATGGTGGAACCAGTTGTTCGGGCAGTACTCTGCGCTTCCCTTCTTGAGTGCAGGGATTGGTTTATATCTGATTGCCTGCCTGTTGTATGCTCAGTTACTCTGGTCAAAAACACGAAGTAGTTGGCATCGACGGGCACGCGCGGGCGCCCTTGCTTCGGGGCTTATTTTACTGTTGATTGCGGTAGTGATTTCCGGTGAGCGCAACTCAATTCAGGGTGCATCCATTCTAGAGCCTACAACAATGACTACGGAGACTGGAAGTATTGAAGTCCCTGAGGGAGTCAAAGTCACGCTGGTTGGTGAGGCAGTGGCGGGCACCGAAGTCCGTCTCCCGAACGGGATACAGGGATATGTGGATGCAAGTATTCTTGGTGAGTTCTGAGGGTTGGCGCTCAGAACTCCTTGGAGAAATTATCAGAGATAATCAGAGCGATACTGGAGGGTATTCTCATTACCCCCTCATGGAGATTAGGAATTTTCCGGTATCTCAATTCTTCGGTAGGGGATTTGGTTAAGAAGGTGGGCAATGCAGTTCAGTCTTGTACGACATTTATCATCGGCCTCAATGACCCACCAAGGAGAATTCGGGAGATCTGTATGAAGAAACATTTGATCTTTTGCTCTTGAATATTCGGTCCAGCGAGCTCTTGATTCAATATCCCTGGGGCTGATTTTCCATTTTCTTGTTGGATCCTCAATTACGACGTCGGAATCTGCGTTCCTGTTCTTCAGCGCTTACGGAGAACCAATACTTGATCAGTGTGATGCCGTTCTGGATCAACATACGTTCGAAGATGGGACAGTCTCGTAGAAATTCCCAGTACTCCTCTTCGGAATAGAAACCCATTACACGCTCTACACCGGCACGATTGTACCAGCTGCATCTCGCCCCTCAAATAGCACGATGATACGCTTTTTTTGGCTCTTCCCCCGTTTGTATGGGTAGAACGTTGAATTCTATTGTAAATGTAAGGAGTGTGGAGAGAATTGGCACCTATTTCTTGCATGTTCCAAGTGATCCATCACGATTTTATTTTTTCACTTCATTTTCATCAACGATATGTCCGTACGACCGAGAGACATCAGCCGCCTGTTCGGCGTTCATTCACCGTGGGAGGTTTCCGATGTGACGATTGCGCACAAGACGCGGGAAGTCCAGATCCAGGTAACCTGTAAAGCAGGCCACCGATTTCGGTGTCCAGAGTGCGATACCGAGTGTCCGGGCTATGATCAGCGTCGTCGGCAATGGCGTCACCTGGATATGTGCGCGTATCGTACGCTGGTGGTCGCGGATCTTCCTCGCGTGGAGTGTCCCGAACATGGAGTGCGCACGGTATCGGTTCCGTGGGCGGAACCGAAGGCTCGGTTCACGGCGGAGTTTGAATCTCTGGTGATTGATTGGCTGCAGGAGGCGAGTGTATCGGCGGTGTCGCGTTTGATGGGTGTAAGTTGGAACGCGATTGACGGGATCATGCAGCGCGCGGTCGAACGGGGCCTTGCACGCAGATCGAAGCAGCACATTGCCCATATTGGTGTGGACTGATTCCGCAAGCGTCATGACTATGTCACCATTGTGTCCGATCCCAAATCAGGCACGGTGCTGCATGTAGGCGAAGGTCGTAAGAAAGCCTCTCTTCAGGATTGGTATGCCGGGCTTAGTTCGGTGCAGTTGGAGGGCATCAAGAGCGTGAGCATGGACATGTGGCCGGCGTATATCAACGCCACGTTGGACCATGTCCCTGGAGCGGATCAGAAGGTGGCCTTTGACCGGTTTCACGTGGCCAAATGCTTGGGAGATGCCGTGGATAAGGTGCGACGTCAGGAGCACCGGGCCCTGATGAAACAGGGACAGGAAGACCTCAAAGGAACGAAGTATGACTGGTTAACCAATCCCGCCAACCTGTCTCGGAAGCAGAAGCTGCGCTTTCAGCAGTTGCGCACCAGTACGCGAAAGACGGCCCGGGCATGGGCGATCAAGGAAATGGCCCAGCGGTTATGGCATTATGTGCATCCCACCTGGGCGCGCAAAGGCTGGAAGCGATGGTTGTCCTGTATTAGTACGAAGATCCCCTGTACGAATCGCTCAGTACTAAGTTCTCTGCCCCAGTATCTTCCGTGCGAATGACATGGACACCACGATCTGATTCTGTTTTGGCAGGGTTGACGGTTACGCACGTTTTGGGGAGTTCGCAGTCTACCGCAATTTATGCGGCTTTGGCGAGGATGGGTTCCGGGGCAGACTTCCAGAGATGGGGCAGCAGCAGGCAGAGGTCTTCGTTGGCCGTTTTGGGGATCCGTTTGAGTACGTCGACCAGCCACTGCATAGGATTAATCTCGTGCAAGAGGCAGGTGTTCAGTAAGGAGTACAGGATGGCCGCCCGTTGCGCGGCCGCATGGGAGCCTGCAAACAGATAGTTTTTTCGGCCCAGGGCAATGGGGCGAATTCGATTTTCGACGAGATTGTTATCAATTTCCACCTCCCCGTGCTCCAAGAACCGTGTGAGCTTATCCCAACGCACCAAGGTATAGTACACCGCTTCCTTCCATGCACGGGAGCAGACCCCGGTCGTGGTTTCCAGAATGGTCTTGATCTTCTCGAAAATCGGCACCGATTTCTGCTGACGCTCCTGTCTGCGTTCCGCAGACGAGGCACCGCGTTCGCGAAGCTCCCGTTCGATCTCGTAGGCCTGCTGGAACAACGAAAGAACCCGCGCCGCCGGCCCAAGAGCCGAAGAGTGCGCCACCTCGAATTTCCGCCGACAATGGGCCACACAATTGAAATGCACAACGCCTTCAAGGGCCCCCAATCGATCATAGACACAATAAGCATCGGTCTGTAAGTGTCCTTGATACTTCGCCAGGATCGCCGAAGGCCCGTCTCGGGAGCGTCCTTTTTGATACTCAAAAAACACCAACCGGGAACCCGGAGCCGAGTAGGCCCAAAAATAGCCAAGATGATGCTTGCCCGACTCCTTGCTCTTCAGAGAATCCCGCACCGGAATGCGGGGTTCATCCACTTGAAGATACCCGCTTTCGAGTACGGCAGCGCGTTGAAGGTTATACAGGCAACGCAGGTCGTTCGCAACATAAGAAATCCAATCCGTAAGCGTGGACTTGGGCAGATCAACCCCCAACCGGGACAATTGCTTCTGGGTGCGGGTAATCGGAACATGGTCCACATATTTGTTGACCACCACATGAGACAACAGATCCGCCGTTCCCGTGCGTTTTCCCTTCACATCCGCGGGAAGATCCCCCGTCAATACCCCTGCACCTGCATTCCCTGGATCAACATACTGATTCCGAACGTAGTGGATGACTCGCAAACGAGCCGGGCGAAAGTCAAGGACGAAATGGTCCTCGCTACCGATCTTTCTTAGAGAAGATAGATCCCCCTCGGGATCAATCTCGATCACCTTGATGGGAAGCCCCTTGATCCGCTCCGGGGTAAAAAGAACCCGCGGCTTTTTCGGGGAGCGTTCCTTCGGTTTAACCTCCTGCTTCGGCTCCGCCTGGGGCTGTTCCGGCTCCATAGAGTCCGGGAATAGTTCTGCTTGATTCGGGGCAATATACCGCTCGCTCTTTTGTCCAAAAAGTTGGCGGCGCAGGTAGTTAATGATCTCATCCTTTTCCTGAATCTGCTCACACCTCTGAAGGATCTCTTGGATGAGAAGCATGATGATCTCCTCCCCTTCGGTCCCAACCTGCCCCATCAGTGCACAGACCCGCGCCGCATTCTCCTCGCCAAACACAGCGCTCAGCAGTTGCTCAACGGAAACATCAAACGGAAGGTTGGTGGCGTCATTCATCATGCACAAAAATACGAAATTGTCGGGAAAACCTCCCCAAATTTATCCCCGACAAACAGGATAAATCCCAGACTCTTCTCCAAACCGCCTCCACAAAATACTCCACCCGAAAAAATCCCCCAGAACCCCGATGAACAGGCAAAATCTACGCGACAGATACCCCATAGCGCTCATCAATCATGCCTCCCTTACCCTCGCCTTACCGTCTATCTCACATCGAAAAATTAGAATCACCAGAGTTTATGCCGTATGGGGCTTTCGTACCGATACGTTGTCCTGGGCCATGAGATGTCGACTGGAGCCAATCAAAGCCGCCGCCAAAACCATCAAAAAACATCTGTGGGGCATCATCAATGCGATCATCCTGAAGGTGAGCAATGGACCCGCGGAAGGCATCAACAGTCGAATCAAAACCGTCAAAATGCGCAGTCGAGGCTTTCGCAACAAACAACGGTTTGCAAACGCCATTTACTTCCACCTGGGAGGACTTGATCTATACCCCGAAGGCGTTCAAAGATGAGTTTACCCACTGATAAAGGGGAAGAACCCTTTTTGTTTAATTGAATATAGCGTTGAAGTCGCGCGAGTTCTACGTGTAGTTTCGCCAGTTCTCTCCGATAGAACTTTTTAGACAGTTGCCCGTTGTTTTGCGGGGTTTCCATAGGTTTGCGTGTATTCAGTGCGGTTTTCTAAAATAAGTTTATTTGTTGCTTTTTAGCAAATTCCGTTGTAGCTGCCCATTCCTCCGTTCATTTTTATTTGGTAAATGAGTAAACCTGATCAAAAGCGTGACTATGGCTTCGAGACTAGAATGCTCCATGCCGGGCATGTTCCAGATGCAGTGACTGGTTCGCGTGCTGTCCCTATTTATCAAACAACGTCATATGTCTTCGATAGCTCGGATTACGCGGCAGAGCTTTTTGATTTGAAGCAATATGGCAATATATATACGCGGATCAATAACCCGACCACCGCCGCCTTTGAGGAGCGGATGGCTTCCTTAGAAGAAGGCGCAGGTGCAGTTGCAACCTCAAGTGGTATGGCAGCACAGCTTGTTACGATGATGACGCTACTGGAGCCGAGAGATGAGGTCGTGGCTTCGCAACACCTCTATGGTGGAACACGCACACAGTTCGTACACACTTTTCGTAAACTAGGAGTAACTGCCCGTTTTGTGGATCCCGACAATTTTGATGCATGGGAGGCAGCGATCAACTCCAAAACGCGTGCACTTTATGCAGAAACGATTGGCAACCCTCAGGGCAGTGTAGTGGACATTGCTCGCTTGGCTGCTCTGGCCGAGTCAAATAATTGTCCGCTGATAATTGACAACACGTTTACAACACCTTACCTATGCCAGCCGCTAAGTCACGGAGCGCACATTGCTCTGCATTCAGCTACAAAGTTCGTGGGTGGCCATGGCAACTCAATTGGTGGGGTAATTGTCGAATCCGGGCGGTTCGACTACAGTCACTATCCGTCAATTGCAGATCCCTCACCTTCTTACCACAATCTGCGTTTCTACGACACGTTTGGCCTCCATGCTTTTTTGATGAAGGCACGTGTTGAGACGGTCAGGGATACAGGTGCGTGCCTATCACCATTTAATGCGTTTCTCTTGATCCAAGGACTTGAGACGCTCTCAGTCCGCATGGATCGTCATGTCAAGAATGCCAGGGCGATTGCAAAATACCTTGAGGATGACCCGCATGTTGAGTATGTGGCTTATCTAGGATTGGAAAGCAGTCCATATCACGAGCTCGCTCTCAAATATTGTCCGCGTGGACCGGGAGCTGTGTTTTCTTTTGGTCTAAAAGGCGGTAATTCTCGAGCGGCGGGTAAGCGCTTCATTGAAGCGCTTAATCTGTTTTCTCACCTAGCGAATGTGGGTGACGCACGAAGTTTGGTGATTCATCCAGCCTCAACAACACATCAGCAGCTCTCCGATGAAGAGCTTGTAGCCAGCGGCATTGGTTCTGGCATGATTCGTCTTTCAATTGGACTCGAAACTGAAGAGGATTTACTATGGGATCTAGATCAGGCACTGCGTGCGATTTGACCAGCCGCTCTTTGCTTACAGTTGAGCAAAAAGCAAAATACCAAGCCCCGGCCTTAGTTCGCCGGACCCTTGGATCTGCCCGTTCGGTTGCCATCGTGGGGTTATCCACGAAGCGTCAGAAGGCCAGCTATTTCGTTGCGACTTTCCTGAAGAGTAGGGGGATAAAGATTATGCCTGTGCACCCGAAAGCTGACAGGATTCTGGGAGAAAGAGTTTACTCAACACTGAAGGATATTCCTGAGCCAGTTGATGTGGTGAATGTATTTCGACCTTCACATGAATGCCCTATATATGCAGCGCAAGCCGTAGATATTGGTGCCAAAGTTTTCTGGCTGCAGCTCGGGCTTTTCAATGAAGAATCGGCAACGATCGCAAGTACCGGAGGCCTTGATGTAATTATGGACCTGTGTGTCAAGATGGAGTACGGCCGCTACGATGGGACTATGCGCTTTCTGGGTATGAATACAGGCGTACTAACTGCGAAGAAGGCGCAGATTGGGCCAATCCAGTTCGCATCAAGATGTGCATGCGTCTGAGTGTTCTATCGCGGCCTGAGTACGGCGGCCGTGAGGGGGGACTCCCGGTTTGAACATCTCGCTATGTCAAAGGAGCCTGCATAGTAATAGATTGGCGGACACATCGTGCAATTGCCTCGGCAAAAACACATGGAAGAGCATTACCGACGATTTCACATGCACGTTCAAAATATGGCGTATCGAAAATATAGTCGGCAGGAAAGGTCTGCAACATCGCAGCTTCCCGTAACGAAATGGTTCGGTCCTCATCTGGATGTCCGAACCTTCCCTTACTAAAGGTTGTGCATCCAGCAGTGATGGTCACAGATGGTTCATCCCATGACATCCGCCCGTATACATTCGAAAATCCTTTATAGTTACCTCGGTGACATTTAGCTCTCAAATTTTCGGGGAAATCAGACCAAGATCCACCAGGGCGGGCGGCCTTTAGCCTCAGTTTGTTCTCCGGTGACAGTTGTCTCACAACATGCCAGTTGAAGAACTGTGCTCCGCCCTTGGTTCGTGCCTCCTGAAAAGTGATGGGCTTTTTCATTCCGGCTATCGCGTCTTTCAAGGTTCTCCACTTCGGTAGACCATCTTGTCCCGTTTTTGAATGAGTCTGCTGTGGCATATCAATGTAAAATCCCAAGCCAGCGAGTAGAACCAGTCTGCGACGACACTGAGGGACTCCGTAATCGGCAACTTGCAGGATGTCGCAATTAGTTACGTATCCGAGTTGTTCCAACTCCGTTATCAGGCCATCTAACAAGTGTTGGCCCTTGTTGGCTAAGCCAGGTACATTCTCCATCATGATCGCGGCTGGTAATATTTCCCGTGCAAGGCGCCCAACTTCAGATACAAGATTATTTCGGGGATCCGATTTTCTCCACTTTGAGGTCAGGCTGGAGAACCCCTGGCATGGCGGGCATGCGGCTAAGACATCAACTTTGTTTGAGGCAAATTGCAATAACTGTTCTCCTGATATTTCTTGGATATCCTTGCATAGAACCATTGCATAAGGATGGTTAGCTTTGAATGTCGCCGCGGCATGCGGCTCGATTTCAATAGCTGCAACTGTGTGAATTCCTGCATCGCGAAGACCAACCGTCAATCCACCTCCTCCGGCAAATGCCTCAATTGCAGTCAGGGGCATCATTGTATTTGGAATCTATTTTGGCGTCGAGCCTCACTGAGAAACTCCTTATGCATCAGACGAGTCCGAAGGAGAAATGAATCCCATTTAATCATCTCAACTACTTTGTCTCTTTGAAATGACTTCAGTGCTGTTGCCTGGGAACCGGTCAAATTTTGACCATCACACACAATGGTTACCCTAAACTCCCTGAAGATCCTCTTGTATTCTTCATTCGCATCGTCACCTAAGAAGGCTCGCATCTGATCAATGTAGCGTTGAATTCTGTCCCAATCTTTATTAGAGAGCTTGTACCCTGGTTTCTTGATCTCTATGATTTGGAGGCCAAAATCGTTACTGAAAAGGACAAAGTCAGGACGTTTCTTACTCTCGGAAAAGTCGCCAAGCGAGATGGATTCTCCAGTATGCTCCTCAAAGTGTTTCTCAAATCTATCTTTCAGGGTGGACAAAGCTTGGTTTGCTGTTATCGGTGACCACATTGGATTTATGAGCCACGGGGCCTCACATAAGGTATCTTGGAGTGGTTGTTCATATAGTGGCCTATTTTCATCATCTATAATCCCCCGAATTTTCTCAATAACCTTCACACGCCTCTCCGCAATAAGCCCCTATGATGACAGTTCAGCCATACGTGCGGTTTTTAGGATGGTTACTATCACGCCCATAGAAGTTTCTTCTTCACTTGCAGCATCCCGTAGCGAGTCAACCAACTGGATATGTGGACCGAATGAAAGACAGAGTTGCACGAGACTATTCACATATTCAGAATCACGGACTTCTTCTTCCCTCAATCTTGTACCAATCAATTTTGCCATGTCCAATGTGGTATCACGAATTGGACTGTAACTCGCATCGGGAAATGCCTCGTTAACGCGGTCGACAACGTTTCCGACTTCTAGGAATTGCTCCCACATTTTCTTTCTCAGAGGCTCTCTTGATCTTTGTCCAATTAACTTTACAATGGATTGTCCCCACTTTTCAAATGCTTGTCCAAGCGGATCGGACCAAAGGATATCTCGACGGTCCGTACGGATTAGGTCCTCATCTTCATCCAACCAGTCTGCGTGAAGTTCTCCCACCAGGTAGCTTCGGATGTTAAATTCGCCTGTAAAGCCTGATTTTTTGCCGAAAATACTGGTCTGCGCAGCAATCTTGCCGCGGCAATATATCCGTATTCCAGCCATGAGTTCATCACGATACGATTTGCTGGCGTAGCCAACCCACCCTTGGAGAGGATAAAACTTTCCTCCGTCAGCGTGTTCAAATCCTGCCTGTATGGAGGGCACAGGTTTTTGGCTGTCATGATCAACCACTTCAAATTTTCTCAAATGTGTTCTCTCAATGGCTTCAGAAGTCGGTCCCTTAAAGTCTATCCGTGTACCAGGCATGGTCTGTATTTCAAAATCACCTACTACCCTCGATTCTCGATTGACTGGCCCCGTCTTTGAATTTGTATTCACAAGTTTGATTTGCCAGTCTAATGACTTTACCCCGAATCGATGTGACAGTTGGCGATCAAAGGTTTCTATTCCTGGCACCTTACGTCTCGAGAATTCTCTCATCTTAATACATGTACCCCTTGTAGATTTGACGGTACCATCAAATTCTCCCAGAATTGGGGGATATTCCTTTTCACTGTCGGAAAGAATCTCATCTTTTCTCATGATGAAATGTGCCGTAAGATACCCTTTAGTGCTCCTTCCTTCTATGTCCTTGCCGTCAACTGGATCTCCACCTGCTGAGATCACTTCAATGGTATTGCAAATACCGAAAGGAGCGAGTTTTCCAATTCCCTTACGCCCCATCACTGATCGACCAAATTTCGGACTCTTACTGCCGCGCCGGGAGTCCTTTCGCCTCTCGCCTCCAACCCGCAGGTAAAACTCGTTGATTACATCTGGTGTCATGCCAATTCCATCGTCCCGAACAATGATTTCATGGCCGAGATCACTGACTTCTCCTCCAGTTCTTGTGGCCAGATATAATCCCATTGGCGCCTCAATCACAACTTCTTCTGCGTCTGCATCATAACTGTTTGCAATCAATTCTGCTATAACCGCCGATACCTTGTCATAGAGTTTAACACCGAGCTTGTCGATTGTTAAACGAGAAATGGTCATCTTATATTGGTTTTGGGACATCGTATGACGTTATAACATCTAGAGATTTCGATTCGAGTAGAAGAGCGCTCCATTCATACAGTTGCTGCACACATCTCGTGGATCAAGACCCACGATATTCTTCCGACAACAGAGAATGACCTTGTGACTAATTGAGAAAACCTCAATGGCGTACTCATCTACTTTAATAATGGCCGAAACAGGACAAAGCCACATTTCATTGTACTGACTTCTGAAAGACTAAAATCAGACCATCGAATCATTGACGATGGATATCGTTAACTAAGCGCTTGCAAAAGATAATTCCCAAAATTCGGACAACCAATAATCGGTCGCTGTAGATGTTATCGGTGGATATTTGCGATTTCATTCAAGTGCTTTCTACCTACTGGTAGATTAGGAATTAACTATTTTAGGGACTAGCCCTATGTGGAAGAAAAAGCTCGATAATAGGGTTCCAAAATAAGCATCCTGCTCTAAACCTCGTTGCATCACGATTTTATTGGGTGAGTCTCTACATGCTGCAACCTAGTTCAGGTCACTCTGCTACGATTACGATAGCTTTTTCCTTGGGGCCATAAAATGGATCACTTACTGCCAGCGCATCCTCCCTACTTAATTGGATATCTGGGCCAGATGAGAGTTTGCATGAGTAGCGACCTTTACTGTCAATTTCTACTTCAACTTGTTGCATGTAATTTCTCTGGTTGATGATAAGGACCGTTCTCCCCAAATAATTAGAGTTGTAGCATGCATAGGCTCTCCCAGTTTCTTGGATGATGCCCGGCATACTGATTTCTACGATTTCCCCAACTCTGTGAAACGGCACTTCATGTTTGAAAGCCAACTGTCTCAGTTCCTTGATTCCACTCTTTTCTGCACATTCTTTCTCCGACCTCAATTTTGCATCCAAATCGTCGTCGGGAAAGGGCTCACACACCTGGCTGGCAAGAGCTCGGGCAAATGCAGGGTCATCAACCGAGTAGATATTCCTATCTGAGAGCCACTGCATGAGCCCCCCGCGGGTATAGTTATCCGCGTATAATGAGTCTAAAAATTTTGGGGGATCGATTTCTCCGTTGTTAGTCTCAACTACTATAGCACCAAGTGGAGTAGGAATTGTCACTTTTTGTGAGTTGCTATCGCGATTAATTACTAGGACTACAATGACAATTACCGCTACAAGTGGATACCATACGGAGACCTGAGGATTTCGCTTTTTTAATTCTGTCATTATTATAGTGTCTATTTTCTACCGTAAATATTTTCCGGGAGTTGATTCGCATTGAAATATCATCAGCCTAATCCTGAACTGAAAACACGGTTCCGTCCGTAGATTCCTCATGTCGCTTGATCATCTTTTGGGGTTATTTCGACGGCATCTATGATAAAGAATCTGAGGGATCCCCAACTCATCAGATTGCTCCAAAACAACAAAATCAGTGAAGGAATCTGTATCCTTGACAAACTGAACAATTAGTTTGGTAGCTAAGCTTGACCACAAACCTAGGTCGTCACTTCGAGCCTCAAATACAGGATGGAAACATCCCGTTCCCTCCCACTGGACATCGTCATCACTGAATTGGTCACGTTCTTCCCTAAGATAGGGAGCTAGGCTATCATTAAAATCGTCAACAGGGAATCTTATTCCGTATCCATAGAAAGCATAGAGCCTGAGGGCCTTTACACCAATTGATATGGAAACGAAGTGTCTTGATTGCTTCCAATCTAATGAGTTGAGGTGAGCGGTTACGTCATCAGATCCCGTAGCATCAATGATTAGATCCGCCTTTAGGATCTCGTCAGGAGTCTCAGCTTCTGGAGAGAAGTTTTTGGCAATTGCTCGTACGCACGCATGTGGGTTCACAGAGTTTAGACGATCCCTGAGCTTTTCAGCTTTATTACCGTCCAATTCATTTATAGTCAGTGAGTGCCGGACGAGATTCCCTGCCGCTAAATGATCTCCATCAATCATAGTTAAATCAGTCACCCCACCACGAACGAGGTGTTCCGCTAGTGGTGCCCCAAGAGCTCCAACCCCTAAAATCACGATTTTCATTTCCCGTAGCATTTCAGGTAATTGCCCCCGTGTGGCAAGTGTAGATTGGTGCCAGTTCTCGGCTTTTAACCAGGGAAGTGGTTTGTGGTCACCAAGATTCCTCATACGATAGGCCTCCCATAGGCTATTCCTACCGTTCCGATAACCGTTATAATGGTTCATAAAGGTGGGCAACAATAGTATTTGCCAATGGAGGAGATTGAGCTGACCACCTTTTAATTCAGGAATGGGAGCGCCAAGGAGTAAAATAATTGGCTGTCCATTGGGGATTAGATGAATTGTTTTTTTTGATCAAGTTATTGATCTTTGTATTTAGACTGCATCTGCGTAACTCGCCCCAAGTCCGAGGTTGTTGCCACGGATCAATCACCGGCAGTTCATCCAGTTGAATCCACAGACCTTTTACGGATATAGATGGGCAAGTAGTTAACCGCGTACCCCACGATATTTCTCGAATAATGCTGTTGTCTGAATCGCAAAATGATTGAACGACTCCAGTATTCTCGCTGACCATATTCAGATCAAAAATCCCGCATTGAGGCGCATTATCCCAAATCGGCAGATGATCCGAGCTTTCCGACACAATGACAGTATTAATGCCTTTCGCCCTCTGCCCAGGTTGATGAAATGGGAGTTCAAAATGGTCACCCTCACGCATGAGGTCGTCATTTGCTGCGCACTCCAACCAGCCGACAGCCCGTTCAAATGTCCATTTGAGCCGAGCACGCCAATCTCGTGGCTCCGTGAATGTACCCACCCTGTCAAGCACCCGTAAGTGTTTATCCAGGCACAGGAACGAACTCTGCCAAGGCTTGGACTCGGGCGCAAAACTTGGATATTGATGTGGGAAAAGCCCCTTGATGCTATTCTTCTTGGCAGGGAAAAAGCCAATAATTCCATCCGGGTAAAGACTGGAAACTCGTACGTACCAATCTGTCGTACTAGGAACTGGACTATCTTCCGGTACATCTATAGAAATCCTACACCGAATCGTCCACAGCTTATCTTCTGCGCACCATTCCCACGTACTCAAAAGGCTTACCCCACCAATACCTGATACTCTTTGTGTGGCTACGCAAAGAGTATCAGGTACTTCAGGAAGAGTCATTGTTCAGATCGTGATAATTCGTGATTATGCAAACCTTCCCTCACGTGATTCAACCGCTGTTTTACGCTTTCCTTGAGAGCTTTCATCGCTTTGGGTCTCATCTTTTACCTCTGCGTTAGGTGCAAATTTTTTGAACAGTTCAATGCCCCTGATACAATTGGATTTTGCACTGTAGCTCTCGCTGGATGTAGCGACGATTTTGTTGTTCCCACTTTGCAGTCGCCATCGGTATTCCTTGACTGTATCTCGGTAAATCTCGAATTCCGGTGTACCGCCCCGACCATGGTGTCCATTTGTGCCGGGTTTTGTGAGATCGTGAATCGGAGCACTCGGTGCAAGGCTTTGAACAAGCTTAATGTTTGCCTCCGCCGTAGCTCTGCGTGTAAAGGACTCACCAGGAACAGCGAGAGCCTCATGGTTTTCAGCATAAAAGGTCCAGCGGTACTGATCCTTTTTGTCCTGAGAAATTTTGAAATATGACATTTGTTTAAGGTTGAGTTAAAGTATCTCCCCATCGTTTGAGGAGACACAAAGATGATTGATAGAGATCTTGCAGAAATGAATCTCTACAAGATCCACTTGGACTTGTAAGAGCCAAAGCAGCCGAGTTCTTAACTGCAACTCGCAAAAGTTGAGGTCCGTACTCGAATGTCGATTGTTATCGCTATATTTAACCGATCTGGTCATCAATAAGCGGCGAATTTATCTCTTCTCTATTCGTATTTTTTATTTCTACGGATTCGTATATTGAAGGTTCCAAAAAATGAAAAAAAAACGCCCGACCGAAATATTTCCAAGCCGACTCCGCGGGATACGAGAGAAACGTGCACTGAACCAAGCTGAACTAGCGAAGCGGGCAGGTCTGCAGGCTTCTGCTGTTTCTCATTTCGAAACAGGAACCAGAAAACCATCCTTTGATAATCTCCGCCGGCTTGCTGATGCACTGGATGTAACCATGGACTATTTGATTGGTCGGGTAGGTGATAATCAAGTCAGCGTAGGCCATGATCAGTTATATCGTAACATTGGAAACCTCACGGCCGAGGATCGCGAGTTCGCGGAAAGCTTCATCAAACTCCTCGCTAAAAAGTCGAAGAAGCATAGACAATGAATCGCAATTCTCGCCGATTCAGAGTGGAGTTGATCGCAGAAAAAGTTGTCTCAGATCACGGTATTAATCGGCTCCCCGTAGATCCCATTGCAATAGCTCACAACCTTGGAATTGAGGTCAAGCCTAAACCAGCACGTATTCAAGGGTCATCTGGAATGCTCGTGCGTGTTGATAACACATTTGGGATTGCCTATGCTACACATATTGACAGTGATGGCTTCAAGAACTTTAGCATCGCACACGAATTAGGGCATTACTTTTTACCTGGACACACCGATGCTGTATCTGCCACAGAAAATTTTCATTTATCCCAAGCAGGATTTGTCTCCAGCGACCAGTATGAAAAAGAAGCTGATCATTTTGCGGCACGATTGCTCATGCCAAAGAGATTATTCAGGGAAGCCGTGTTGGCAGCGGATGAAGGACTTAAAGGAATAGGAGAACTCTCTGAAATCTGCAAGACATCTCTCACAGCAACAGCAATACGTTATACGGAATGTGTTGACTATCCAATGGCTATCATTGTAAGTGTTGGCGATAAGGTCAGTTATTGCTTTATGTCTGAGCCATTGAAAGAAGTTAGCGGTCTTTCTTGGATCCGCAAAGGGCAAAATCTGCCAACTAATTCGATAACTTTTGATTTCAATCGGGACGGTCAGCGAATCCAGGATGCAAAACGAGATGAAGGCATGTCAAATTTGCAGGAATGGTTTGGAGGTGATATCTCTGCTCAGATTGAGGAAGAAGTATTGGGCCTAGGTCGCTATGGGAAAACGCTAACCGTCTTATCTGCTACAAATCTTGCAGATAAACTGGAAGAGATTGAGGAAGAAGAGATCCTGCGGAAATCATGGCAACCAAAATTTAGGCTTTGATTTTTCCGCCCTGCACTGGGATTGTACATTCATGAGGTCATCTTGACTGAAAAACATCATCGAGCAACCCCAATATCAAGCTACTTCGGCATTTTTGCTGAAAACTCCTTTTCCTCACAGACATGCCTCTTTCCCTCATCCTAAACGCACGATACAATCGTGCTCAGTGAATGTCCGATCCAACAACGGGACCGGCGACCCTTAAAGCAGATTAATCAATACTTCCTGTTGGCTCTTTCATCATCTCGTTTAAGAAGGGGATTATGTATTTAACTGTAACCTTGCATAACTTTCTGCATCCAAAGCAAGGTTATCATGGCTGGATTTGAGAAAGCATACCGCAGTAGATTGACCTTTGGGGACATTATACGCCTTTACCCTGACGAAGCCTCGGCAACGGAATAGTTTGAATCAGTCTTTTGGTCGGATGGGCCAAATGTCCGCACCGCAAAGGAGAAAATACCTCTAGGGTTAATGGAGACACCGATGCGATGCCATTGCCATCCGTGTAAACGATATTTCAGCATACGAATAGGAACGCTACCGCAATCATCTGGACTTCCTTTATTCAAGTGGATTTGGATAATCTATCTTAAATTGGCGGCTCTCATAGGGGCTTCCAGTGTGAAGCTACATCAAAACCTCGATGTAATACAACGAACCACATGGTCCATGTTGCAACGAATTCGAAAAGCATTTGAACCAGTTCTTACAGCTGTCTCTGAAAGTCTAATTGAAGCAGATGAAACCTATATCGATGAATTGAAAAGAACAAATACTGGGACAAGAAATTGAAAGCAGGACGCGGAACAGTGGGTAAGAAAACCGTTACTGGATTGAAAAAACGCGAGACTGGTGAGATCCGTACCAGGATAGTCGAGAGTACAGACGGTCCTACCCTAAGGGCTTTGTATATGATAACACCAAACTTGGATCTATGGTTTGCACTAATGAATTCAGATCTTAGCTGGTACGGTTGACAGGGATCATGAAAATGCTAACCATTCCGCTGGTGAGTGGTTAAATGGCATGGCCCATACGAATGGAAAACTTCTGGTCTATGCTGAAATGGACCTACCATGGCAACTATCACCAGCTAAGCAATGAACACCTTGATCGATGCGTGGAAGAGTTTGCGGGAAAGCACAATATCCGAGAGACGGACACGATGTCTCAAATGCAATATGTCGCTGCCTGCATGGTCGGGAAAAAACTCCTGTACAGAAACTTGATCGCCTAATACTTGCTCCAACAGACACTGTCTAAGGATTATCAACTGAATACAATGGCAAAGAACCAAAACCTTCAGGCTGCACAGCGGGCAAAGAATGATGAGTTTTACACTCAGCTCGGCGATATCAATAATGAATTGCAACATTATGGCCGTCACTTCAAAGGAAAAGTGATTTATTGCAACTGTGATGATCCACATGTAAGCAATTTCTTTCAGTATTTCTCACTAAAGTTTGAAACTCTGGAACTCAAGAAATTGATTACCACTTGTTACAAAAACCAGGAGATGGATCTATTTTCCCGGCATGAAACTGAGCGGGCGATTATGCTAGAATATGAAGGAGATCAGGACGGCAATCGTCGTGCTGACCCTGAGGAGATTGAAGTAACCCACCTGAAGGGGGATGGATGCTTCAAAAGTGCAGAATGTGTTGAATTGTTGAAGCAAGCAGACATTGTATGTACAAATCCCCCGTTCTCTCGCTTTCGGGAATATGTAGCCCAACTGACAGAATACGAAAAAAAGTTTTTGATTATTGGGAATATGAATGCTGTCACCTACAAGGAGATATTTCCGCTCATCAAGGCAAACAAGATGTGGTATGGACCGAGTATCTCCAGTGGAGACCGTGAGTTTGGAGTTCCAGATCACTATCCATTGACGGCATCCAGTTCCCGGATTGATGAACATGGGAATAGATTCATCCGAGTGAAGGGGGTGCGCTGGTTCACGAACCTAGACCATTACAAGCGCCACGAAGAACTGGTCTTATACAAAGAGTATTCCCCAGAAGAGTATCCAAAGTACGACAACTATGATGCCATTGAGGTCAGCAAAACTAAGGAGATACCCAAAGACTACGATGGAGTGATGGGGATCCCAATTACCTTCCTGGATAAGTATAATCCAGAACAGTTTGAAATTATCGGAGCAACCGAAAGTGAGGGAAAAGATTTTTCATGTGGACTTTGGGATCTTCGATCGAAGGTGGCGCAAGCAATGGTTAAAGGGCGACGTGTATACAAGCGCCTGTTTATCCGCCGTAAGAGATAAGTCAATGAAAATTACTCCAGAGAAAATCACGGTCAGAGAACTGGTGGACGGTTACGAAGAAAGTCCAAATGATCGTGTCGTTGGGTGGGATGGAAAACTGGATATCCGTCCATCTTATCAGAGGGAATATATCCATGACAAGAATCCAGAATTCAAGGAGAATCTGATTAAGTCCGTTTACCATCAACTCCCGATCAATCTGGTCTACTTTGCCAAGATGGGAGAAAATGCTTATGAACTATTGGATGGGCAGCAACGAATACTCACCATCTGTAGATATGTATACGGGGTGCGGGACTTTCCTGTCGAACTGAACGAAAAGCCTTGTTATTTCAATCAATTGGAGGCAGATGGGAGTGCTGGACAGATTCTGGATTACGAAGTCCATGTCCATATCTGTGAAGGTGATGTAAAGGAATTAATGGAATGGTTCCGTACAATCAATACTGGAGCACATAAACTGTCGGAGCAGGAACTGCGTAATTCATTTTATAACGGTCCTTGGGTAACGGATGCGAAGCGCTACTTTACTAAGCCAGGTGGGCAGGCGATTGTCTGTGGGAGATACATGACTGGAAAACGTGAACGTCAAGACCATCTAGAACAGATTATTCAGTGGCGGATTGGAAGTAAAAAGGATGAGGATATCTGCGCATTCATGGGAAAGCATCAACAGGATCCAGACGCGAAAGAACTTAGGGCATATTTCGAAGAGATAGATGCATGGATACTGTGGCTTTTTGAGGAAGACAGGTCACTTCGGGGGATAGACTGGGGGAGATTACACCGAGAGTATTCTGAGCGTAATTATGATCCTGAATACACCAAAGAACGTGCAAAGGAGTTGCTGGATGATTATGAAGTAAAAGCAAAGAGTGGAGTGTATGAATATATTCTATCTGGGGAGATTGAGGAGAAACATCTGAATCTGCGGACATTTGACAAAGCAGTAAAGAAAAAAATCTGGATCAAGCAAGGAAGGATATGTCCTCCTTGCCAGAAAGCTGTAAGTCTACGAGACTCTCATGCAGATCACATCAAGCCCTGGTCAAAGGGCGGCACGACCGAACCAGAGAACTGTCAGGTGCTATGTATTCGATGCAATTTGTCTAAATCCAACAAACAATGAACAAGAAGTAACTAACGAAATCAGAGATTCAAGCGGAGTTCGATCGAGCCATGAATACCCCTAGTCCGAACCTTCACTACCGAGGGGCTTACACCTGTTGAGCTACTACAGCGCAATGTGAAATCCGCACCAAAACAGGAAGCGAAAACGGCAAAATCGGACGCTCAAACCGAGTCCGAGTTATAGTTAAGCACATAATGACCCTAGACAAAGTCCTTCAAGGTCAATTGACTGCAATCAGGAGACACCATGCCCTTGATGAATCGCTACCTAGGGATTTCCTGCCGTCCAGGTCGGACGATTAGTTGAGGACTCACTCGGCGAGAGACGCATGCAACACATCCAGTGATGCGCAAAGCGTGTCCACCAGAAACTCTACCTCCTCTGCTGTGAGAATCAGCGGTGGCGAAATCCCAATCGTATTCCCCATCGCCCGCAGAATTAAACCCCGACGGATAGCTTCCGCACGGAGTTTTACACCCATCTCATCAGAAGCGGGAAATGGCTCCCGCGTATCCTTGTCAGCAACAAGCTCAACACCCGCAACCATCCCTATGCCACGTACCTCTCCAACAAGCGGATGCGGGGCCACACGCTCTCGCAGTCCCTCCTGAAGCAAAGGGCCAACCGTGCAGACATGAGACAGGATATCGTCCTCCTCATAGATTTTCAAACACTCCAGTGCCACAGCAGCAGATACAGGATGCCCCGTGTACGTCATGCCGTGGGCAAAAACACCAACCTGATCACTCCCGGACTCCAGTGCATCATACACCTTCTGGTTTACCATGACTCCAGAGATTGGTAGATAGGAGGCAGAAAGTGCTTTGGCCGTGATCAGCATATCTGGTTGCATACCAACCGTCTGACTTCCCCACATATTACCCGTCCGGCCAAACCCGCAGATCACCTCATCTGCAACCAAGAGTACATCATGTTTCTTCAGCACACGCTGGATCTCCTCGAAATAACCTTCCGGTGGAAGAATTACGCCTCCAACTCCCATGATAGGCTCTGCAAAAAATGCAGCAACCGTTTCCGGGCCCTCCTCTATGATCTGAGCGTCCAACTCTGAAGCTAAGCGGCTGCTGAATTCCCTCTCCGATTCGCCCTCGTGAGCAAACCGGTAGTAATGAGGTTTGGCAGTATGCAGGAAGCCTGGAAGAGGGAGATCAAACAGCTTATGGTTCTTGGGCAATCCAGTCAGGCTAGAAGATGCAATCAGCGAACCATGATATGCATCCTGCCGGGCAATAATCTTTTTCTTCTGTGTACGGCCAAGTGCATTATTGAGAAACCAGATCATCTTGACGGCCGAGTCTATGGCCTCTGATCCAGAGTTCGCAAAGAATACCCTAGCCATGGGAACCGGAGCTAACCGGAGCAACTCTTTTGCCAGAGCAATACCAGGCGGATGACTCGCCGAAGCAAACATGTGCATAAAGGGCAGTTTCTGTAACTGCCGATATGCAGCATCCACCAGACGCTGTTCACTGAATCCAAGCGATGCTGACCACAACCCCGCTATACCTTCCAGGAGACGATTGCCATGCTCATCATAGACCCAGGCTCCCTCCCCATGCGTAAATACCATGGGCTCGTGGGTCCCCAATGCAGTGAAGGGGTGCAAAACAGACGAACGGTCCTGCAGTGAGACTGCAGTCAGCTTCGATTCCGATGTAGCCATAGTTCAAACGCCTTACGCTCTAGAAACGTATGTACACAGAGAAATACTCGAAGCTTACAGGGCCTCTCTCGCCTGATCAAGCGTCTTAGATATCTTTATGATCTGAGTAAATCCACTGATCTCAAAAACCTCCTGTACCGCAGAAGACAAACCACAGATCAAGAACTGTCTGGGGGCACTATACAATTTGGCCAACTCAAGCACAACCCGAAGCCCCGCACTACTGATGTAATCAAGGTCGGTAAAATCCAGAATCAAGGCACGATCATCTTCCACAAGCTCTCCAGCAACCGTCTCCTTGAATAACAGTGCATTGCGGCTGTCTACCCGACCATTGAGTATTGCAACCCTGATACCATCCTCAAATTCCCAAGTTATATTAAGACTCATAATAATTTACTGATCTAAATCAAAGACAAAATAGACACAAGCTCCACCCACTACTCGTGAAGTAGCACGAAAAACATGATGCACATCCCCATCCTAGCACTGAACCCCTTAGGCCAACCTTTGTTGCACTACGGGGAGTTGTTATATACTGATCCCTGAGTAAATTGATGACGAAGTCTCAGTATCTAGTTACAGCACGTAAATACCGCCCACAGCGTTTTAGGGAGCTCGTGGCACAGGAACATGTTGCGCAGGCACTCATCAATGCTCTCAGACTGGGACGGATTGCTCATGCCTACCTCTTTACTGGTCCCCGTGGTGTTGGAAAAACGACCGCTGCCAGAATTCTTGCCAAGGCGATCAATTGCACGGGCAACCAGGGTGACGAAGTTGAACCCTGCCTGAACTGCCCTTCGTGTGATGACTTCGAAACACAGCGAAGCCTGAGCATCTTTGAGATTGATGCCGCATCCAATAATAAGGTGGAGGATATCCGGGATCTACGTGAAAACGTTCGGATCCTGCCACAGGGAGGTCGCCGCAAGGTCTACATCATTGATGAAGTGCACATGCTCAGCAACGCAGCCTTTAATGCACTCCTGAAAACCCTGGAGGAACCACCCCCACATGTGCTGTTCATTTTTGCTACCACAGAACCTCATAAAGTTCTTCCAACCATCCTCTCCCGCTGTCAACGTTTTGACTTTCGGCGTATCCCCACAAATGAGATCGTCCGTCACTTAACGACCATCTGCAAAAGCGAAGAGATCACAGCGGATGAAGATTCACTCCACTTGATTGCCAATAAGGGAGACGGTGCTCTGCGCGATGCGATGAGCGTCTTTGATCAAGCAGTTGCTCTCTGCGGATCAAACTTGGATTATTCCACACTGGCAGATGCCTTACGTGTCGTGGATGTGGACCTGTATTTCGAGGCTACCCGGTACATCACTGAAAAGGCAACGGGGGCCATTCTCAGCCTTGCTGAACGAATTATCTCGGACGGATACGATATCAGGGAATTTCTTGGTGGCCTGGCAGAGCATGTGCGCAATCTATTGATCACGATTACTCTGGGGGAGACTGCGCTGGTTGATGTAAGCAAGAAACTCAGAGGTCGTTATACCGAGGCAGTCAAAGGGTTCACAGAAACCACGCTCCTTCGGCTGCTAATGGTGATTGACGAAACTCAGGCCAGGCTTCCAGTGTCTACATCACCGCGACTGGCAGTAGAACTGGCACTCGCCAAAATGACACACCTGGGAGAGAGTGTCGACCTGTCTGAAGCTCTGGAACAGATTCGTCGACTTGAGCATGCAGGGCAAGGCTCACAGCCAACGCACGCACCTCAAGCACCTGCCAAAACGCCAAGTCAACCGGCACCGACGCGCTCCGCTCCTCAAAAGAGCAAGCCCCCAGATCCGCCAGAGACTCCCAAAACCCAGCGCTCCAGTGAATCTCCTGCTTCTGCGGCACTTGGGGGTAAGCCGGCCTTGGAGCAACGAAAAAAAAAACCTGAAAACCGCCAACCTGTTGAACCATCCCGCGCGCCTGTAGAGGCCCATGCGGATCTTCAAGAGAGCTGGAACCTCGTCCTGAAAACGGTGGAACAGCGCTCCGATGTACCGGCAATCCGCACACTGCAGAATTCGATTGTCCTCGGAGTGCGTGATCAATGCCTAGAAATTGCGGTACGTGATGACATCCACCGCACCGTTGCAAAGAATGGAGAAGAGGCCATCACGGAAGCGATAAAGTCACAACCTGAACTGGCAAATATGCGTGTGAAATTCGTGGTAAACCCTGATGTGTTTCCATCTGCAGAAACAGACCTGGATGCCGAGTTTCAGGAACTCAAGGCAAAAATCCCGGCCCTGAAACAACTGGATGATGCCTTTGGGCTTCGTTTGGTTCATGCCCCTACATTCTAACTATCAAACCGGAGGAAGATATGCTCAATATGCTCAAACAAGTGGCCGACATGAAAAACCAGATCGGCAAAGTACGAGAGATCATGCAGCGAGTCACCGCTACGGCAGAAGCCGGTGGCGGCATGGTCAAAGTGACCGCGAACGGGAATCAGCGGATCCTCAAGATCGAACTGGACCCTGAGATTGTTGACCCAAACGATATGGAGATGCTGAGTGATCTGATTATTGCCGGTGTCAACAAAGCACTCGACGAAGCTGCTGAAGCTGGGCAGAATGAGCTGCGTGACCAAGCCGACAGCTTCCTGCCCAAAGACATGGATCTCTCGAAATTCGGCCTCTAATCCATGCACTTCGCTTCAGAATCCGTCGAAATTCTGATTGAACAGTTCTCCAAGCTCCCAACTATCGGCCGCAAGAGTGCGCAGCGACTTGCTGCACATATTCTCAAGATTCCGAAAGAGGAGGTTGCTCAACTGGCGAATGCCTTGCTGGAGGCGAAAGAGCGCGTACGAGAATGTAGTATCTGCGGGGCTTTGACCGATACAAAGACCTGCATTTTCTGCAGATCTCCGAAACGGGACTCAAGAGTTGTATGCGTGGTTCAAGACTCCGAAGATATTGTTGCACTTGAGCGCACAGGAGAGTACCGTGGTGGATATCATGTCCTGGGGGGAGTGATCTCCCCATTAGATGGGATTGGTCCCGATGACCTCAATATCCGCAAGCTGATTGAACGGATCGGTGCACCTGATTCAGAGATAACCGAACTGATCCTTGCCGTCAGTCCCACTGTGGAAGGAGACACCACTGCACTCTACCTGACCCAACTGCTGGAGCCGTTCCCCATCAAAATCACCCGCTTGGCACGAGGCATTCCCGTTGGCCTTACCCTCACTTACGCGGATGAAGCAACCCTATCCCGGGCGATTGCCGGACGAAATACCATCTCGAAGCCACGAGAGGAGTAAACCGACGGAAACGACCGTCAGTGCCCCGATCACATTGTGCCATAAAAATGACACCTCAGGGGCCAGAAAATTGACTGCTGCGACCGCACTCATTCCCGCAATCAGACCATAAAAAGCTCCAACGCCACGCCCCCTCGGAATCATTGCCAGAATAAAAACACCCAGGATGGAGCCATAAAAAAATGATCCAAATCGATTGACAACCTCGATCAAAGACCCTAGTGTCGCTGCAAATGTGGCGACAAAGCATGCAAATAGCCCCCAAAAACCGGTAGCAAGTTTGCTCACCCACAACATATGCTTCTCTGGAGCATTCGGGCGAATCCATCTCCGATAGAAGTCAATAACCGTTGTCGTTGACAGCGAATTGAGCTCCGAAGAAATGCTCGACATCGCAGCGGCCATGATTGCTGCAATAAAGAGCCCCGTCAGCCCTAAAGGAAGAACATCCAAAGCAAACCGGGGCATGATGTAGTTCACATCTCTGACCGACTCGTTCCCCGTCGCCTCGCGCGCAAGTTCCAGTGCATCATTTCGAAGGCTGCCTACGGCATCTTCGTGTACTTCCAGCTGCTCGGAGGCTCCCGGCAAACCTGCTGCAACCGCCTCGGCAGCTTCTGTCCGTGCCATGAACTCGGCACTGTATCGCGTTTCCAATTCGGCATACGCTTCCGGAGCATAATTACGTACCGACTCTTCATGGGCGGGGTTATACAGAAGTGGTGGAGCTTGAAAGAGATAAAACACAAATACCAGAACCCCGATGAGCAGTACAAGTGATTGAAGCGGAATCTTCCAGTAGGCACTCATCAGCAGAGATCGACGAGCCTCTGTAACCGAGCGGGCCGCTAAATATCGCTGTACCTGACTCTGATCGGTTCCAAAATAAGAGAGCATCAAAAACGTCCCCCCCAAGAGTCCAGACCAGAATGTATAGGTCTCGGTGAGTGTAAACGAAAAATCGAATACCTGCAGCCGACCTGTCGCACCCGCAATCTGAAGTGCATCATGGGGATTCACCGGCATTTTCACCAGCAGTACAACCACAACAACCGCCAGCGAGAGCACGATCAGAATCATTTGCTTAACGTCGGCCCACGCAACCGCCTGAATACCACCAAACATGGTGTACAGGACGGTCGGGACTCCGATCACGGCAACGCTTAGCGTGAGATCCCAGCCAAATACTGCAGCCATCACTACAGCCGGCGCCGCCAGTATGGTCCCGCAACTCATGCCGCGCGACATCAAAAACAGAAAACTGGTAAGCGATCGAGTTCCCGCCCCAAATCGCCGCTCCAAGTACTCATACGCGGTATACACGCCACTACGATGCAAAAATGGAACGAGCGTGACCCCCAGAATCACCATGGCCAGAGGCAAACCAAAATAAAACTGGATAAAGCGGATCCCATCCGTTGCCCCCTGCCCTGTCGTGCCAATCATCGTCACGGCAGAGAGTTGGGTCGCCATGACCGAAAGGCCAACCGCCCACCAGGGCAAACTTTGGTTCGCCAGAAAATACCCCCGGAGACGATCCGTATCCCTGGAACGACGTAAACCGTCCCACAAGACATAGGCGAGATAGGCTACAACAATGAGCCAATTAACCAGATGCATCGGCTAGTTGTACAATGAATGCAGAAGCCACAGAAACATCATCACCACCGCCTGTGCGGCAAACACACGGATCAGTGTTTGTACAAACGGTCCCCTGGATTCCTGATTCGCTTCGGTCATTGGATCACGATAAATGCATGCCGTATGCCTGTAGTGCGGTCCCACGAAGTGCCCTTGCAGGCCCGGAACATAACTGAATGGCTAACTGCACCAGATCATCCGCATGAACTCCTGGACCAGGAGCATCCTTGTAGCGAATTACGGATGGGGCCAGAGCGTAAGTGTTCAGTGTTGGGTGCTCGGCTGCAACTGCTTCCACAAGACGCAGCAGCCCCGCCTTACTTGCTGCGTAGGCTCCTCCACGAGCAACGGCAGCTTCAAGACCGGACCGAGCACAGATTCCTATAATCGTCCCTCCATCCTTGACCATATGCCGCGCTGCTTCGCGGAAACACAAAAAACTGGTGGTCAGATTGATTTGCATCATGCGCTCCCAATCTTCCAACTTCGTATCCAAGAGTGGCCATTCATTCCATGTTCCAACTGCATGGACAAGGACATCCATACGCTTGTACTCACGCTGAATCCACTCAAATGCATCCACGACCTCGTCCTCGTTCGCCAGATCCAGAACTAGATCCTCGGTCCCTTCATTGCCAATCGCAACCACATGTGCACCGACTTCTGTGAACCGTGCCACCAAGCGCTGACCTAAACGGCCACCCGCACCTGTTACCACTACAACCTCATCCTGCATATACGACTGGGGATCTGTCATTCTGAGTTATGGTGTATTTCGGGGATTGGGTCTGCGGATGTGTGATCATGGATGATCCGCCAGCCATCTTCAGTATATTCAGCGATTAATGTAAATAACCCTGTGGGTTGATCATTTTCCCGTTCTAATGTGTAAGCACCGAAGATCATTGCATGCGTACGACCAAGCATACGAATTTCCCGGAGATCAAACGACAATGTCCCCATCGCCTCCCGATCAGGATACGCCCGGTGGTATCTGTCCAAGGTGGATTGCCAACCTCGAACTTCTCCCCCTGATCCCACAAAGCGAAGGCTGTCACTGTTAAGATATCCCTGCATAAACGTTTCAATATCTCCAGCATTCCATGCATCCTGCTGCATTTGCAGCAGTTTTTGAATATCACTTTCCTGTGTAGCTGAACAACCGATGACCAAGCCTGTCAGGAGGATTGCCCCCGGAAAGAGCATGGATCTGAACATGGATACTCCCGTTGCGTTGCAATGAATAATAATTATCTCTCTCCAACCTATAAAAAAAGGACCTGCATATCTGCATTTACTGATACGAGCGTAAGAGGCACAGACTACATCATCACGGGACAAGTATAGGCTCGTCAACAGGATAAATGCACCTGAGCGGACGACTTTTTGCACTACGCCAACTAGCGGTATACTCCGTAGGAGCGCTACTGGTTTGGATACTTTTGGCGCATACCGCTGCCCAGGGAGATCATTCTCGAAGTGGCCTGTGGGGGGATATCGCAGTAGCGGATACGGACAGTGTTACGCTGCACCAAGTTGATTCCCTCCGAGCACTTCTCTCCCGCCTGGGTCGCGACTCCGTGCGGGAAATGGTCTTGGATCTGGGGCTGGACAGTCTCCTTCTGGTTCGGATTGATTCACTTGCACCACCACCGGATACGAACGAACGCGCAAAACGATATTTTGCGAACCTGATGCCACCCAGACGCACCGCCGTGATACTGCCAACCGAGCGGCGATCCCTGGGGGCGAGACTTTTTTCTGGCTGGAGACATGACGTTGAGTTGGACAGTACGGGTTCATTTTACACAATCACAGAACGTGTAGCCGGCGAAGATGTCCGGCATTCTCTCCGGGTCACACGTGAAGAATATCGGGCCGAGAGGTTCTCCCAAAATCTGGACCGCAACTGGCATACCCTCCTTCAGCGCCGGAGAGATTTACAAGAACGACAACGTCGAGGGCTTGGCCTGTCAATCTCTGTGCCGGGAGGCCGGCAAAGTGGTTTTACCACCATTTTTGGTAAAAATGAAGTGGACCTCCGCGTCAATGGAAGTGCAGACATTCGGCCCACATTCATCTACGAGAAAACCGCACAGCAGGCCATCATTGGGCGAGGATCACAACTAACGCCGGCGTTTGGAATGGACCTGCGGCTGGGGGTTACCGGAACGATTGGGGACAAAATGCAAGTCAATGTTGACTGGGATACCAACCGTGATTTCGATTTTCAGAATCAGCTGGAACTGATCTACACCGGATACGAAGATGAAATCATCCAAAGTATCGAAGCCGGAAATGTCTTCTTGCAAACGCCCTCCAGCCTCATTCGGGGTGGACAAAGCCTGTTTGGGATCAAATCCGAATTCCAGCTTGGAGCACTGCGACTCACGACCGTAGCCAGTCAACAGGAGGGGCAGTCAAACTCGCTCTCTCTTGATGGTGGTGCTGAAACATCCAGCTTTAGCCGCCGGCCCACAGATTACAGTCAACGGAAGTATTATTTTCTCAGTTACTACTTCCGCAACCGTTGGAATGAGGCATTAAGTAACCCTCCCAACATCACTCTGGATGCTGTTTTTTCACATATCACGGATATTGAAGTCTGGAAGTTAACCCCGGTTTCCCCGGAAGAGCAAAACGTTCGACAGGTCGTCGCCGTCGTGGACCTAGGTGAGCCGACGGCAATCATTCGCGATGCAAACCGTTATACCCAGGAACGTCACCCAAACAGCAACCTGGATCAGTACGATGCAGTGGAATTACAGAATCAATTACGTGCCGGCGAAGCCGTACCGCAGGACTACCTTGAGAGTGCTGCCATGCAGCAACCTCTGACTACCGTTGACTATCAGGTCGGACAATTCAAAAAACTTGAGATTGGTCGTGACTATGATCTGGATTCGGGTCTAGGGTATATCACCCTTCGGCAAAGCATTCAGGAGAGCGAGGCGCTAGCCGTATCTTTCCGCTATCTCGCAGGTGGATCAGAGATTCAGGTTGGCGACTTTTCCAGCCAGACCGGCGGTGGCGACAATAGCCAGATTGGGGATCGCCTCGTACTGAAGCTACTGAAGCCGGTGAACCTCCAACAGCCCGCAAACCTGGGGGAGGAGAATGAGCTCAATCCAGCAGCTTGGCATCTGGAAATGCGCAATATCTATGAACTCAGTCGCGGTTTACTGCCCACCGATTTTGCTCTGGATATCAGCTTTGAACCACCTGGACAAGCTGCCACCCAGACGATCCCGGGGATCACCGGACAACAGACACTCATTCAGGTGCTCGGCCTTGACCGGCTCAATGAAGATGGTGCTCAAAAACCGGATAACTTATTTGACTTTCTGCCAAACTATACTATCATCCCTGGAGATGGATTATTGATTTTTCCCTACTTGGAGCCATTTGGCCAGAGGATTGAGACTCTGATTGATGCCAGTGAGCTGAGTCCTGAAGAAAAAGCTGAGGCAAAAGAACTTTATGTATTCAAAGAACTGTATACGCAAAAACGCCTGAATGCCACTCGAAATACAGCAAAAAATGTATACCTGATTGAAGGATCCCACAGAGGAGGGATCCCTTCCTTCTATGACCTCAAGGCCTATTCCGGCCTTGTTGAAGGATCTGTACGAGTCACCTCAGGTGGTAACACACTTGTGGAAGGAACCGACTATATCGTGGATTACCTGGGTGGAACGGTGACCATTATCAACCCCTCCTACCTGGTCGCTGGCCGAGACATTACAATTGATTCCGAAGAAAACGCATTTATTAACCTTCAACAAAAAACGCTCCTTGGAGCCCGACTTGAATATCTTCCGAGAGACGAGATTTCTGTGGGTGGAACCATCATGCGGCTGAGTCAAAAATCGCTCACCGATAAGTTTCGCGTTGGAGATGAACCAATCTCCAACATGATTTGGGGGCTGGATTCCCGTCTTCAACTGGACCCCCAATGGCTCACACGGGCAATTGACTGGCTCCCACTCATTCAAACGAAAGAGCCTAGTTCTATCGCTGTCGTTGGAGAATTTGCCCAGTTACGTCCCAGCCATGTGCTGACGAATGCCTTCAAGGACCAAAGGCGGGAGCTTCGAAAGGATGGTCGGGATTTTTATGCCGATGAAACCCAAGGAATTTCCTATGTGGACGATTTTGAGGGATTTGAAAATCTAATCTCGCTCGCTCGCCAGGGAGCGTGGCTGCTCAGCAGTGCCCCCGTCATCGGTGTTCAGGGCGAGATGGGAGGAACCGAGATGGAGTTGAGCAATGATGGTCGTGCAGTTTTGGGCTGGTACACACTGAATGCCTCATCCCTGAAGCAATTTAGCGGTGATATCACTCCTGCCGTAGATCTCGTAACTCCACAACAGGTATTCCCAAATCGAGAAACGCTTCAAAGCGAACGAATCCTGCCCACACTTGACCTCTATTTTACTCCCCATGGGCGCGGACCCTACAACTATAACCGTGACCTTGGACGCTTCCTAGACAATCCACGCGAAGCGTGGGGAGGGATGACACAGCGCCTGACCGAAGGGAACACCGACTTTACCTCAAAAAACATTGAATTCGTCGAGCTTGTGATGCGGGTATACCCTGAATCAGGACAGACCGATCCTCAGGCAAAGCTGATCATTGATATAGGTCGTATCAGCGAAGATGTGATCCCGGATAATAAACTCAACACAGAAGATGGCCTCTCGCTGTCAGAAGTCGGAAGTGTTGGATCACTGGCGAGGTTGTCTACTGGACAGCAGAATCAAAAAATCAATCCGATTGATGCGAATGAACGCATCACCGAAGACCTTGGGCTGGATGGCCTTCCCTCATTCCCCAATAACAAGTTTGAGCAGGAAGGGGGAGCCGGAACAGAACAGTTCGTGTTCGCTGAGTTTCTTGAATCTCTGGAGAATACCGTCAGTGTCCGGTACCCTGAAATACTCGCCCGAGAAAGAGCAAAGGCACTCCTGGATCCTTCTGCCGACGACTATTATTATTTCCTGAACAACAGTTTTTTTGGCAATAATCGATTCTTTCCCGGTGGGGCAACAATCCAAGAGCGCTTCACTCGATTTTTCCCCGCACACGAATTGAATACGTTTGATGCCCATAGTAAGTTAGGCCCTTCTGGAGAAGACATTGGGAATTCACGCATACCGGATTCAGAAGATATTAATCTGAATTCTGCTTCTGATACGGATAACAGCTACTTCCAGTACGAAGTACCTCTCAATCTTGGGATCCTGGATGAGCTGGCCCAACCCGAGAACACGGACGATTATGTGATCAACGAAATTACGTCTTCCGGTGGCGCAGGAACTGGATGGTTCCTGGTCCGGATTCCCGTCAAGAATTTTACCCGTCGTGTAGGAGATATTCAAGATTTCACACTCATGGAATCCATCCGCATCTGGACGACCGGACATACCTCCCCCATCACCATACGTTTTGCGGCCCTCGAACTGGTTGGCAGTCAGTGGAGAGCAAGTGAGGTGGTCAATGCAACGGACGCAGATGGAGAGATGATTCCTCCTGAGGATCCGATTACGGGAGCACGTATCAGTATTGAAAGCGTGAACAATGAGGAGAACCCCAGTTACGAAATCCCGAAGGGAGCAGTCAGGAATCGCGTACGTGAGGCGCAGTCAGGTACAATTCGAGATGCCAGAGAACAAGCAATGATAATTCGTGCAAGCAACCTTCTGCCAAATCGACATCTGGCGGTCTACCACACCTACACCTCGGCACAAGACCTGCTCCGGTACAAGAACCTGCGCATGTTTGTACATCTGGATGGCGAGATGAATAATCGCCCTCTTGAAGCAGAAGACCGGGGAGCCCTGAAATTTTTCATCCGACTTGGGGGCAATGAAGACTCTGACTATTATGAATATGAACAGTCCCTGACTCCCAGTCCGCTCAGCGAATTCCCTGCAGATTCGGAGCAAAGAGCCGACTACCTATGGCGTACGAATCAGCCAAACCCCGATCTGGACGGCGAGGCATTCATTGATCTCAATTCCGTGAATATCGTGCTGAGCTCTCTGAACCAAATGAAGTTTCTGCGTGACACATATATGGATGAATCTGGTGCCGGATTTGATCCCAACGAGGTGTTCTGGAGTGACGTACATGCAAATTTTCAATCAACCGTTGCGGAGTTTGCCCCTCCAGGCACACGAATTGGGGTTCGCGGAACGCCGAGCCTTGATCGAATTACTACGATCGTAATTGGTATTCGAAACGTGTCCGAGGAAGAGGCGGTGTTGAACGAAGCAAACGTGTGGGTCAATGAGCTGCGCATGTCTGGATACGATCAGGAAGTCGGATACGCAGCTTACGGTACGGCAGACATCAAGTTGGCAGACTTGGCACGCGTTAAAGTATCTCTACGTGCACAATCGGATGGATTTGGTACACTCTCCAGTACTCTAGCTGATCGGGAACAACTCAATATCCAGAACTGGACCGTCAACTCCCAGGTGAGCGTTGACAAGTTTATCCCCGAACGATATGGGTGGACGTTACCTGTCAGTATGGAGATGAAGGAGGACTCCAGACTTCCACGATTTGACCCGAACCGGGGAGACATACGTGTCACGAGCCTCCAAAATGCAATTGCAGCTGACTCTATCTTGACCAGTTCAGAAATTGCAATCCGACAACAACAGATCCGCGAAGAGGCTCAAACCTTTTCCAAGACGACCTCATACACTACACGGGTCAGTAAGAGTGGAGCACGCTCCCGCCTAGTGCGAAATACGCTTGATGGCCTGTCTTTCAGTTATTCCTACTCTGATACAAAAAACCGGACACCGACGCAGTCCTTTCGAAATTCTTGGCGCTGGAATACATCATTGAGTTACCGCCTGCAGATCAGAAACCCGAGAGTCCTGCGGTTATTTGCCTGGCTGGAGAAAGTCCCTGTCCTGGGATTATTGAGTAATATTGGACTCAACTACCTCCCCTCTTCGCTGGATTACAGCCTGAATGCAAACCGGGCACTTTCGTCCTCAAAGCAGCGCGCGGACCCATCTCGCCAACGCGGTTCCAACTTGCCTCTCGATGTGCAATTCCCGGTTCGCGCTCAACATCAATTCTCGCATTCCCGAAACTTTAGTTTTCAATACAGCCCGTTCAGCTTCCTGGATCTGGGGATGCAATCAAGCACAAATCAGAGCTTAAATGCGATTGGAGTTGATACGCTTTATTCCGTCATTTTAATTGATCCAACCGGGGCTGAATCACAACTGGACGATACGAGCTTGGCCTCGCTGATTCAGGAGGGGGTAATTGACGACTCGCAAGTGGGGGTGAGTGCTTTTGAGCTTACCCTCCTTCAGCCTCGGAAATTCGGCCAGGTGTTTCGGCAGGCACTCGGAGGCAGTGTACCTAGTGGACCTAATATTCGTCCTGAGAGCTACTCATCCCAATTCAATGCCACTTTCAGGCCTCGCCTCCAACGCTATCAGGCATTGTCCTGGATACAGATTCAGGATATTGGGTACTCAACAAATTTTAATTGGTCGAATGGATCTGTCGGCAGTAATACAGGCGCCCAAACCAGACTCACTACCACGACTCGTGGTGGACTCACCTTACGCCCGCAAGATCTCATTCGGAAGCTTGGATTCTATCAGCGACTTGAGGAGGCGCAGCGTACTGCTGCGTCTGAGACTCAAGCTCGTCGTCAGACAAGAGAACAGGAGCGGGCAAGGCGACGGGAACTGCAGAGGCAGCAAAGGGAAAGGCAACGGGAACAGGATCGTGAAGCAGAGCCGGGTGAGGAAGAGGCTCCCCTTGCAGATCCTCCCGTCGATCAACCGCCCCCCGACCCTGTTGAGTTGCAGACTGAAGACTCAACCCGCACGTCCAAAATCAGATTCCCACAGAGCTTAACTCCCAAAGCCCTTACACGTCGACTAATACTCGCGCTTACAGGCATTCAGGATCTGTCTTTAACATATAATGGCGCACGCAATACCTCAGCTAATAATGTTGGGGTTCTGGACGAGCTTGGTGACGTACAGGTTCATTACAGTTTGTACGACGCCGTACTCAATGACCAAGGCCCATCACTGCGATATCGCCTGGGACTTGACCGAACCATTACACCCGAGCAGGGACGAGTCATTGACGAGCGATTTCAGGTAACCGATGCACTCAATGATGCAGACCGGTGGGCCGGTCGGGTATCCCTGAACCTGTCCACGCAAATGCGGATCACCTTGAACTGGAGGATGGAAGAGGCCCGTCGTGAAAATCTTACCTATCGGATTCTGGATAACGGGCAACCGGTTGCGGACACCACGCGAACCAGTGACGTTATGGTTTCCGCATGGAGTTTTGCAGCTTCCTATCAGGATTTGTTTCAATCACAACTGAATCAATACCGCTCGGATTGCGGGGCGGCATGTTCTTCGGATGGCCTCCTGCCTGACACACTGGAATCAACGGTCTTGACCAACCGTCTGGTTTATCGGGACTTCCAATCAAGTTATCTTGTGTTTGGATCTAGCGGGAATATGCCTTTTCCGCTGCCGGGTTGGAGCCTCAGTTACTCAGGAATTGCCAACTGGCCGCTGATTCGGAGAATTTTCCAGAGTGCTACCCTGCGCCACAGCTACGCCAGCAGCTTTTCAGCTGATTTTCGGTCAAATCTTCGTGGTGGGCAGCCTGATAATTTCCGTCTGGGGTCAGGGCCTTTGATTGCCTTTGATGTTCCACGAGAGGAAGTGGATGCTGTACGAATTAATGAACGGTTTCAGCCATTAATCGCGGTAGATCTATCGTTCAGGGGAAATATTCAGGCCAGCATTGCGTGGAATAAGACCAATTCTTATTCACTGAGTACAACCAATAATGTCGTGAATGAAAACCGAAGTAACGAGGTTTCGATTACAGCATCTTGGGCCAAGTCAGGTTTGCGGCTTCCATTTTTTGAACGGACGCTCAATAATCGCATTAACTTCTCGCTCTCATTATCCCGCATTGCCAACGATGATCAAAGTTTCTACATCCGTCGGGCTATGGAGGTCGCAGCCATTGATCCAGAATTTGATGTATCCGCAGTTCTTGAAGAACCTTATGTTGACATACTGACAAGTACCGCAAGGATTCAGGCGCAGCCAAAAATTGCCTATCAGTTCAGTAATGTTGTTTCGGCAGATGTCTTTGTACAGTATGAGGACTTTATCGGTGACAGCCGAAGACTGCCTTACACCACTATCAATGGTGGCTTTAACTTGCGCGTAAATTTTTCCCATTAAACAGTTGCAATCCGAATTATCTATAGCCTGCCATCTAGGGCGTGTTACTTATCGGCCGACATGGGCACTTCAAGAGGCGGTTAAAGATCGCCTCATTCAAGCAAAAAAGAATCACACGCGTTTACCCCATGTGTTACTCTTACTGGAGCACCCGCCAGTTTTTACGATGGGAAAGAGTGGAGATGACCAGCATCTACTTGCGCCGGGGGATGCCGAGGTCGTATATACTGACCGCGGTGGGGATGTCACCTATCACGGTCCAGGCCAGCTCGTGGTATACTTCTTATTGGATCTAGATCGATTTTATCGTGACTTGCACCGCTTTATGCGTAACCTCGAAGAGGTTGTACTTCGTACGCTTAGCGAATATAATCTGGTTGGATTTCGTGTACCAGGGCGAACAGGAGTCTGGGTCGGCAATGAGGGCTTTGAGAGGAAAATCTGTGCCTTTGGCATCCATGCCAGCCGATGGGTTACCACACACGGTCTGGCATTGAATGTGCACCCGGACCTGAACTACTTCAACCGAATCACGCCGTGCGGGATTTCAGATCGGGGGGTTACCTCGATCGTTCAGGAATTGAAGCGACCATGCAGCCTTGATGAGGTATCCAACTTTATTGTGCACCACTTTGACGAGGTGTTTGGTGCGAAGTCTCAGATACTCCATAGCTCCGATGCATACGCACACCTGGAGGAGCTGACTGATCAACAGAACCTTCAGGCATCCTTAGCTGCTGCCTGTGATAATAAATCTAGACAGTGGTGGAAATCAAATGGAAAAAACAAGACTTTTGAAAAGCAAAACGAGGTGGGGGATACCCCAGATAGCTCGACCTCTACCATATCATCGTTCCCAAACTTCTGTGATCTATTATGATTCATGCCCCCAATACTTGGGGAAAATGAATCAAGGAGTATCCCTTTTCCACCCAAGGGTATCGATGCTTTTATCAGCATGCAGAAACGAATAGCTCTGTCGTTTGTACACTTCCGCAGCAACCGGGCTTTTCTTTCGTAATCACAACTAAAATGATCTACGGTGGGATTTCCCCGCGGGAGTATCCCCTGTACTCCTGCCGAGGTGTATCCGAGGCACTGAGAATGCCGTATTTCACGTTGTATTCGTGGCTGAAAAGCAATCACGGGGAATCTGTAATATCGACTTCGGATTCCGAACGGACGCTGAACTTTCTTCAGCTTTCAGAGGCCTTTGCAATCAACTACATGAGAAAAGACCTGGGAATTTCCCTTCACAGAATACGGGAAGCATCAGAATATCTCAGAAAGAATTTGGGAATCACTTACCCACTAATTAATCCTGGGATCCGCGTAGGAACCGATGTTTATTTTAAGCACGCCCAGGGGATTTTACTGAATGCAACACGTCACGGGCAGGTGGAATCGGTTGAACTCATAGGCAAGTACATTAGTCGGATTAAGTTTGATAGAAAGAAACTTCCTGACGTATTATATCCTTGGATACCTGGCGCAACAAGAAAGACCATCAGAATTGATCCACGAATTCGGTTTGGGCAGCCTACTATAACTGGGACCGGGGTATCCGTCGCGGCTGTACAAGATAGATTTAAGGCCGGAGAGTCATCGCAAGATATTGCGAATAGCTATGGCATTAGCCATGTCGGAGTTGCGGATGCCATAGCCTATGCTACATGCTAACGTGTCGACGTTTTACGTAGACGAGTGCCTCGACAGCAACGATTTTGTTAAACCGCTACAGGATGCTGGATTAGAAATCGTTCGACATAGGGATATTCTGAGCCACGGTGTCCCTGACGAGGTTTGGATTAAAACAGTCTCTGAGGCGGGATATTTCGCGTTAACCAAAGATTATGTGATTGCCCGAAACGCATACCAGACTACACTTGTCATGGATAGTGGCTTAGGCTTATTTATTGTTCGCTCCAAGAATAGCACGCACTCTGAAAAGGGGCAGTTAGTAGTCCGAAACATGCAAAATCCACTCAGATTCATCAATAAGAACTACCGTCCGTACATCGCAACAACAACCGGCTCAGGGGTGCAGGGTCGCAGGCCGAAAGACAGGACCTGGGGACAGAAATATGCAAAAACATAGTCACTTTCTTCTCCCAGGCAATGTGCAACGTCACATATGATAGGTTTACTCGTAATTGTTGTTAGACAGCTTTCGAACCGTGAAAGGTATGGTCGAATCATTGAGCTTCAGCGTGTAGTGACCCTGGACAAAGCCACCCTCCAACATCAGATATAGCCGATAGGGACGACGGACGGTTGCACATACACGTGATTGGCCGCGGCGCATCTGCAATGTAGCCGTGATGATATTCCCCATCCTCTCCTGATCAAAAGCATGTAATTCCATACATGCATCCGGCAAACTGCCCTTGACCAAGATCTCCACTGCCACGGTGTCCCGCTCCAAATGGAACGGCTCTGGTCGTACAATTACACGTTCAAAGGTTGCAGGAAAGTAGGTGAACGTACGCTCCTGTTCAGGCACACTGATCATGACCGTGCGATACCCATCCGGTGGTAATCCTTCGTACCGGTGTCCGAACCGCAGATCCGATTCTGTAGACGTTGCAGTATTGGATCCGCTGCAAGCCATCACATACCCGAGCAGGAGCACAGTGAGTGTCACAAATCCTGTCTTCATGAATGAAGCAGAACCGCAGGCCCCTCATCGACCTTTTCTATCGGCGCATCGCTCCACAGCCGCTCAAGGTCATAGAATTCGCGTCTCTCAGGGGTAAATATGTGAATAACTAGGTCCACATAATCAAGTAATACCCACTGGCGGTGCTCCGTGCCTTCAATATGCCATGGAACCTCCTGACATTCACTCTTGAGTCGTTTCTCAACACCCTCTGCGATGGCCTTAACCTGGATGTCCGATGTGCCTGAGCACAGGATAAAATAGTCAGCAATGCCACTGGCCTCGTGCATGTCCATAATGACCACATCTGAAGCTTTCTTTTCCTGTATGGCTGTCAAAGCCTCCTGTGCAAGAACCTGCACGGATATAGGACTTAGCCGCTTCTTGTTCGGCGTGGCAGAAGATGTGACCAAAGATGGCTCAGTTATCATTATCTGAGTCTTGAATGAGAGAAGTACTTTGGGGATCTGAAAACGGAGGGATGACCCCATAATCCTTACCAAGAATGATGGAGACATCCAGATGAAATTCACTGCGTACATCCTGTTGGACACGCTCAGGTGGCAGACCAAGAGATGCAGCGACCTGCTGGGCGATTTCCAGATTGCCGATCCGATCTATAACGATCGTTTGCCCAACATCAAAGGATGGATGATTTCCCACGCCCACGACATCGTATCCTTTTGAGCGCAGGTACGTCCGCATTCGTTCAGCTACGCCGGAGACACCTACCCCATTACGAACCTCAACCTGATAAATATCCATGGGGGCCGGGGTTTCAATCTCAGTAGTACTAATGGAAGAGGCGACCTGAACGGGAAAGACCGCTTCCTTTACCAAGGGAATGTTCACCAGCGAAGACACGGCCAGTACGGCGACGACAAGCACCAATAGACCCGAGAAAATATAAAGACCAAATACCTTCAGTCGGTTCATGCACACTCCAACCGTACGGTACTAAAACCAGAAACCCCTTCTATAGTGTCCAATGTGTCGATGATTATACCCGTAGCCATAGGGTCCATATCCCATCATGCCATGATATGCATAGGGATCCTGTCTGATTTGAAAATGAAACTGGACACGCTCGGACGGCTTCCACGCTACTTCAGCATTACGTAAAAAGATCTGCGGGTGCTGCTGTCCAAATCCAGCCTCCCGGGCAATCTGATTCTGAGGAGAATAAGCAACTGCAACGTCCATTCGCGCAGCTAGTTTAGGACTGAACTGCCAAGCCATCGTGTTTGTGTACATTCCCATTGAATACCCATTACCAGCAAAAGAACCGGCCGTCATTTCGAAGCTATGGCTCATTTGAAAGACGCTGGGGTTAAAGATCCTGTTCAACAGTGCACCAACCTTGTTTGATGGACTATACAATCTGGTTTGCGGAAACGCATTGGGGACTGTTTCCCGGAACTGCGCATCTGCAGGTAACGCCAGAAAAGCTATAACAGCAATAAGCAATAAATTCTTATAGGTCATCGAAGCATATCTTTGTTAAGAAAGATACTGCGGATTCCGCAAATTATCAATACCTGAAGATTTCTCTTTTGTTCATGTTTGTACCTATTGAGTAAAGCGCTCGCATACAATTACACCTATGAAGCCTGTATCACCGCGGCAAGTAGTTTCGGAAGAAGATCTGGAACCGTTCCGGACGCAGATTGATGAGATAGATCAGAAGATTATAAAGCTTTTGAACGAGCGCTCGTATCTAGCGAATAATATTGGAAAGATAAAGCAGCAACTGGGACTCCCCATCTATATGCCTGCCAGGGAGAAGGAAATCCTGGAGAATGTGATGCGTACAAATCCGGGCCCCCTCCCCGCTGAAGCTGTACGGAGGCTCTTCGAGCGTATCATAGATGAGACGCGCGCACTTGAGCGCCAGAAATATCAGTCTGAGTAGCCCTAATCTTGGTTATCGCTCCCTAATGATACGCAGAGTCTTACTTCTTACATTGAGTATGGGAGTTCTGATTGGAGCGGGAGCGATCTGGCTATTATGGTCTCCCAATACGCCCCCTTTTGAGGGTGATCAATCTTTGCATATTCCTCGAGGAAGTTCCTTTGTTGATGTTGTTGATTCGCTTGAAAGTCGGCAATTGGTGAAACACCTTTGGACTTTTCATTTAGTCGCTCATGCGACGGGATGGAAAGATCAAATGAAGGCGGGGCACTATGTTTTTTCCTCTGAAAAATCGAATATTCACTTGTTACAAACCCTGCGAAAGGGACTACAAACCCCGGTATCCGTGAGGATCCCTGCCGGATCCCGACGTGATTGGATCGCTCGTACTGCAGCCGCCAATATGGCATTTGAACCGGAGGATTTTCTTGCGGCACTCCGTGATACTGCTCTGGCATCAGAGCTTGATACGGATACGCTTCACTTATTCAGCTATATGCTTCCCGAAACTTATCAATTCTACTGGCTTACGGAAGCAGATGATGTTGTTCGGCATGTCAAAAAGGAGTTCGACAAATTTTTTGAACGTGATTTGGCCGATGAAGCAAACGAACGAAGCCTTACGCGTGACCAAGTGGTGAGCTTGGCGGCTATTGTCGAATGGGAAACACGTGTAGACGCTGAAAAATCCCGTGTGGCTGGTGTTTATTTGAATCGTCTGCGAAAACGCTGGCCCTTGCAAGCAGACCCGACCGTACAATATGCACTGATTGAGTTAGAAGGCAATCCGCGCCGACTACTTTATCGCGATTATCGTATTCGTCACCCGTACAATACCTACTTATATGCTGGTTTCCCACCTGGACCAGTTACCAACCCCTCTCCATCATCTCTCCGGGCAACTGCTGCAGCAGAAGATCACAACTTTATGTTCTTTGTCGCCAGTCCTGATGGCGGCCATTCATTCAATGTTGACTTGCGAAGCCACAACAGAGACGCAGCTGTACTAAGGCGTTACCTAGCCAAGCGCAGACGTGAACAAGCCAGCTCGGGACGCTGATTTCTGAATTTATACACTCAATTCCTGCGCCCTGTACCGCATTCTCTCCGTCATCGCATCCTTGCAGAAGTGCCGATGGGAAAAACTGACGCTGAACAAGAGAGCAGCGCCAGAACTAATGGACATAACTGCCGGCATTGATATCAATTGACGTGCCCGTGGCATGATCTGCCAAACCACTTGCCAAGAGTGTAACTACTGGAGCCACATCTTCCGGCTCGGTTAAATCATTCAAAGCAAGATCCCCCAAAATGAATTCTTCGCCGTAGGAATCCACTGCATCCTGGGCCATATCTGTACGGACAAAACCGGGAGCCACGACGAAGGCCTTGATCCCATCTTTTCCATAAGCACGAGCAATCGTACGTGTCAGCGAAACAACCGCCCCCTTTGAAGCTGCGTAACTCATGTACTCGGCTGTATCGCCACGAAAGGCTGCACGTGATGCAATATTGATAATGCGGCCTTCCCCCTGCGTCTGAAAGTAGCCGATTGCCAGACGACACAAGAGTGCAGTTGCCCGGGCGTTCAGCGCCATCGTCTCCTCCCATACGCGAACCCATGTCCTGATCGGCTCAGAAGAATGGACGAATTGAGCAATGCCCGCATTGTTGACCAATACATCTAACCGGCCATATGCCGCCATCACGTTTTGCAGAAGCACCTCACAAGCTTCAACCTGTGATAGGTCAGACTGGAATGCTGCCGCTTGATTACCCAACTCAGAGACAACTGCTTCCGCCTGTGTAATATTCTTGTTATAGTGTACAGCAACCGTTGCGCCGGCACCTGCAAGACTCGTAGCAATTGCTTTTCCAATGCCACGACTGGCACCGGTGACTAAAGCGACCTTACCTGCAAGCTCAATTTTCATTTGACGAGGGGAACATGAATATCCATTCAGGCTCTCTCTTTTGGGAAAGCCATTCAATAGGCTGACGATTGGCTTCTTTGGGTATCACAGCAGTAGGGGATGTCGTCTAAATTGGCCAGATTACACAAAAATGGTCGTCAATAATCTGCTCTCTATGCAGACGGGGCCGCTTTCTCCTTCGGACGACGCCATATTGGCACACTGGAACAAGGTTCACCAAACATAACCTTACGGGCCACCTTCTGCAGTTCCCTCGTTGCTCTGGCATAAGCACTTTCTGGGACAATTCCTGAGCCGCAACCCTTGACTACAACAATTCGGTTGGAAAATTTTGTCCAATCCTCCTGCTCTAATGCCAATGTAAACTGCTCTCGAATTACATCAGCTTTTTTTCCCATTGTAATACTCCCTGCATGATCAAGATGCGAAGCAATCAGCATATAAGCCCACATTGGTACTAGTGCGTCTGTACTGCAAAAAAGTGCTACATGGACTCCATTGAACGCCTGCCAATCGTCGTATGCAGCGACCTGTGACCGAAATGGCTTCTCCCGCAGAAGAAACCCTCCCTCAAGAAAAGGAGCCAGATCTAGTTCCTTAATCTCATGTCCTGCCCAGAGCAACTCCAGATCGTAAACTTCAATCCCACTTTGGGCTACACGGTTAACAATTCCCATCTGAGTTATGCAGCTTGGTTATAAAGTCCATCTAAAGCCTTCATAAGTAATTCAGAGGCCTGAAACACGTCTTGCTTGGTTGTCGGACGTCCTAAACTGATTCGCAAGGTCTGTCTGGCCACATCATCTCTAATACCCATTGCAGAGAGGACCGCACTGGGCGTGCTCTTGCCGGATCCACACGCACTCCCGGTCCCCACTGCCATTGTACGAATAGACAAGAGAAGTTTTTCCAGATTCAAATCTGGAAACGATATGCTGCTTGTTTGGGGGAGCCTCTCAGCGCCAGCACCATTAATTTGAACCGCAACCCCAGAACCTATCAGGTCGTGTTCAAATTTGTCACGCAAAATGGAAAGGCGCTTTGCATCTTGTTCACACTCCAGTTTCGCCAGCCGAAAGGCCTCACCCATGCCAACAATTCCCGGGACATTGTGGGTACCACTACGCTTCCCCCGTTCCTGCCCACCCCCATCAATCAATGGGGCGCACCGTACACGACTACGAACAAACATTGCTCCTACTCCCTTGGGGCCGTACACTTTGTGTCCACTGCAAACGAGGATATCTACGTCTTCCACCGATATAGGCAGTTTTCCCACCGCCTGTGTCGCATCCGTCATGAACGGAATCCCACGTTCCCGAACTAGTCCTGCTATTTCGGAAATCGGCTGTATGACTCCTGTCTCATTATTGGCCCACATAACACATACCAGAATGGTCTCATCAGTAAGACTGTCCTCCAGGCAATCAAGATCAAGAAGTCCATCTGAATTCACTGGCAAATACGTGACACGCCATCCCTGCTGCTGCAGATGTTGGCAGGCATGGGTCACTGCGCTATGCTCAGTTTGCACGGTAACGATGTGATTTCCCCGACGGGAACAGACCTCAGCTACACCCTTGATTGCCGTATTAATCCCTTCTGTCGCACCACTCGTAAAGGTGATCTCACTCGGCCTGGATGCACCGAGACATTGGGAAACTTCCATGCGTGCCTTCTCAACCGCAGCATTTGCGGTCCATCCGTACATGTGCGCCTGACTGGAAGGGTTGCCATAATGTTCTGTGAAGTATGGCAACATCTTTTCCACGACGCGAGGATCAACTGGCGTCGTAGCATTGTAGTCCAAATATATAACCGCAGACATAACTCAAAGGTCACTCAGGTGCTACCTTCACTCAAAAGATGAGGTTCCAAAACGGCATACAATACCCCGTATAAAGGCAACCCTCCGAGGCTACTCCAAGTAGAATGCCCCTTTGCCGCGTTCGTCTAGGGGTCTAGGACGCCGGCCTCTCACGCCGGTAACACGGGTTCAAATCCCGTACGCGGTACCCTCACTTTTTCCTTGGAAGTACTTGCGGTTCCAGTACGCGATCAATCAGCCCATACTCTTTGGCTTCCTGGGAACTTAGCCAGTAGTCCCGATCTGCATCCTTCTCAATCGTGTCTGTGTCCTGCCCCGTATGACGTGCCAGGATCTCATACAGGCGTTGTTTCAGCCATAAAATTTCCCGGGCCTGTATTTCAATGTCCGATGCCTGCCCTTGGGCGCCTCCCAGGGGTTGGTGCAACATAATACGGGAGTTGGGAAGTGCCGCTCGATGCTCTTTCGTTCCCGAAGCTAACAGTACTGATCCTAAAGATGCGGCTAACCCCACACAAATGGTTGCAACCGGGCACGAAACATACTGAATCGTATCATAAACACCGAGCCCACTGTATACCAGTCCACCTGGTGAATTGATATAGATATTAATGTCCCGCTCCGGGTCTTCACTAGTCAGATAGAGTAACTGGGCAACCGCCAAGTTTGCCACTATATCATTGATGGGTGTACCCAGAATAATAATGCGCTCTTTGAGCAGACGGCTGAATATATCATAGGCCCGCTCCCCACGGGATGTTTGCTCAACCACCATTGGAACCAAGTTCCCAATGGGCTGATCTCCAAGCCCCTTTTTATAGATACTCTCCGGTAAATGGAGGCTTTTCGAAAACTTGACAAAATCATCTACCATCTAATCAACGTAATCTGTTGGGGTTGGCGTATTCACGGGGTTCTCCTCTGCTACAATACGCATCATCTGCCATTCGGTGGCAGGGATTTGCTTGATCTCAAACTGCTCCGCTAATTCAGCAAGAATTCTCTCTTCAGATGATCCTTCCTGCTCTGCATTCTCATCAGCAGATTCGGAGATTGGGGACTTTTCAGGCGACGTAGAATCAAACTGTTCCTCTATGGCGGGGCGTAACAGATTCCAGCGTACTTGCTCCCTCATCATATCAGCAAGTTCCTTCCCCGTCGGTGTTTCTTGGAGAGAGCCAGGTTTTAATGACTTGATCTCTTCCAGGAATTCTACTGGAATTGAGAAGGGATGTAATTCACAGATTCGCTTCTGTACGAGCCCCTCCAACATTCTGCGACTTACTTTTTCGCAACTGTCCTCAAGATGCTTCTGCGCCCATCCATTCAACTCCTTAAGTGAATTCACTGAATTATCACTGATTTTTGCAGCCCACTCATCGTCAATTTCCGGCCAATCGTAGCGCTCGGCCTCTAAAATCTTGACCCGTAAATTCGATTCCGTCGTATCCGTCCGAACCAATCCAGAATTATTCTCATTGCCTTCTATAACAAATTCATCTCCAACGGAGTACCCTTTGAAGGTCTCTCCGAACTCAAGATGTTCCGGGCCCATACGTACAGCGGTGGCATAATCAAAATACTGCTTCGTTTTCGTCTCCCCCGCTCCTATTAGAACATGTCCTGTTTCACGATCAATGCTTTCGTATTTGAACGTTATTCGGTCAAACATGCCCAAGTCTGTCTCACCAATTTTCTCCTCCGCATTGAGTGATCTGAGGGGCAGATGGCGGGCCATGCGAGTTTTTATGAAATACTGAACGAGATTATCCGTCACCTCGGCGACAGGGACTTCAAGCACCTGCCCTGTAAGATCCTTCAATTCGATCTGCGGAAGCACATAAAATTCAATCTGGAGGTGTAAATCTTCTTCTAGCTTATATTCACGAAAAATTTCACGAGGCTGTCCGACTACGTTATGCTCATCATTTTGTATGACCATATCCTCAAACACTTCCTTGACCAGATCCTGGACGACGATACCCTCAATTTCGCTCGCATATATGCGCCGAATCATTTTGCGAGGAACATGGCCTGGCCGAAATCCACGCCGCACAGTCACAGACTGCTGTTTTTTTACCGCCAGCCGCACATCTGTTTCAAGATCCGAGGCTTCTGCCTTGATTTCCAAAACGCGGATCATGTCGCCAGTCTCACGCACAAAGGTTTCCATTACGTTGAAGAATGATATTGTTGATCATATTTACTCAGGGCCCTGAAACGCTTTACCTATGCTAATTGTCCCACAAAACTGCACATGCGGAGTAATCTCCGAAACACCGCTTGGTCCCTTGACTCTGATTTTCTCATCTTCTGGTCTGACACGTATTGAATTCGGGGCGGTATCAAACTATGAATCAGCCGGTACTCCTTTCGAGGTGGCTGCGCAAGAGCTTGATGCATACTTCTCAGGGAACCTTACCCGCTTCTCGATAAAACTTGATCCACGCGGAACGGCATTTCAGAAACGGGTCTGGACCTTGTTGGAGACAATCCCTTACGGTGAGACCCGCTCGTACGGGCAACTCGCCCGGCTACTTGGCGACGTAAACCTGTCACGTGCTGTAGGTGGTGCGAACGGCACCAACCCGATCCCCATTATCTACCCCTGTCACCGGGTGATCGGTGCAAATGGCCAACTGACTGGATACGGCGGGGGAATCCATCGCAAGGAAACCCTCCTCCGGTTGGAAGCCAAGAATACAAGCCCGAACCTCTTTAGCCAGTTCGAAGATACCCAATCACCGTCTTGAGGGAAGGCTTTTTTCCATACATGAGAAGGCTTGCTCGATAAATTCGCGCACTGACCCATATTGATGTCAGGAATGAGCCCAGAAGTAATCCGTAGGATAACAGAATCTGCCAAAAGGGGACTCCACCAACCGCAATACGTACGATCATTGGAACCGAAGATGTCAGGGGAAATAGCGATAGCCCCACAGAAAGCTGGCTATGCGGGTCTACAATGACCGTGCCCATGAACACGATCGAGATGATGATCGGCATCATCACAGGCAGGAGCAGAGCCTGCGACTCCTGCGGTGAGTCAACCATCGTTCCCACTGCGGCAAATAACCCGCCATAAAGAAGGTAACCACCGACAAAGTAGAGCAGAAACCAAATCAGTATCGCCGGCGAAATACTCGGTAATGGGATATCTGCCGCTGCCATGACCTCCTGTGTACTTGCATTTGCTGGCAGGTCGTACGCTGCCGGATCAATGAATAACTCTACCAATGGTGCAGCCAGAATCGTAGCACCGACAAGCATTACGGTCCAGGTTGCCATCTGAGCAAAACCAACTAGGCCAATCCCCAGCACCTTACCCATCAGCAAATCAAATGGGCGAACGGAAGAGACAATTACCTCAACCACTCGTGTCGTTCTCTCCTCCATTGCTCCATGCAGGATCAATGTACCATAGATAAGGATTCCTATGTACATCAACATCCCGAGGATACCTCCGAGGATGAGATGCCCGTCATCCGATCTAGTCTCTTCGCTTACTTGCCGTCCCTCATTGTAGGCCTCATTATAGGCGAGCGATTCCACCTGAACATATCGGTCCAGAATTGCCCGTACATCCGGGGCAACATTATTCTGGGCCAGAAGATAATCTTTCAGGGATCTCTCAATGGTCTCCGACAGTGCCAATTGAATTCCATACCTACTCCCACCCCTAGAATGTAGGACTGGTTGTACATTGGTCGTAATGATCTCTGGTGGAATGTGAACATATGCATCAATCTCTCCATTGATCATTGCATCGTCCAAAGAACTAGGCGCAACCAGTACGATTACATGCTCACCTGCACCTTGATCCACGATCTTGGTTCCCAAAACTCCTGTCTCATCAACGATGCCAATTCGAAGGGGCTCGGTAGAGAACTGTTCGTCGAAAGTATCCTCAATCGTAGAAACCGAGATCATGGCCATGGCCACAATAAATCCTATAAACAGCACTGGTCCCAACAACGTGGTCAGAATGAAGGTTTTTGAGGTCACTCGACGCATAAACTCGCTCTGAGTAACCACCAGGGTCTTATGACTCATCGCTGCCCCCCTACGGTCTGAATGAATATTTCGTTCAACGATGGTTGAAGCAACTCAAAACGGTACAATACAAGATCAGGAACCGATAATACGCGATCAAGCAACGCTCTCGGATTACAATCCTCCGAGATGCGTAAAACACACCCGTCATCTCTGAGCTCCAGAATCTGGATCTCGCCAGATTTCTGCATCGTATCCAGGAATGGCACCTCCCCTTCATATTCCATGACCAGCTTATCGCGCTTAAAACTTTTTTTGATTTCCCTTAAGCCTCCGCTGAGTACTAGTCGCCCATTTGCAATCAGGCAAATGTCATCGCACAACTGCTCTACCTGCTCCATACGATGACTCGCGAACAGGATAATCCGCCCCTGTTGCTTCATCTCGGCAATAATTTCCCGGAGTAGTTCGCTATTGACTGGATCCAGCCCGCTAAAGGGTTCATCCAGAATGATCAGTTGAGGATCTGCCAACACCGTAGCGATGAATTGTATTTTCTGCTGCATTCCCTTCGACAGGTCCTGAGCTTTTCGTGTCCCCCATTCTGTCAATCCGAGACGATCCAGCCAATACTCAATTTTACTGGCAGAATCCTGTGATTTCAGCCCCTTGAGCGCAGCTAGATACCGAAGTTGGTCATTTACTTTGAGTTTTTTGTATAGCCCCCGCTCTTCTGGAAGGTATCCCATTTCCTCTTGGCTCCATGATCCCACCTCACGTCCACAAAATGTAACCGTACCTTTATCCGGCGTAAGGATATTGGCGATCATACGGATGGTAGTGGTCTTTCCAGCACCATTTGGCCCCAGAAGTCCAAGAATCCGCCCGGAATTAGCTGTAAACGAAATATCCTGAGCGGCAGTGACCTTGCCGAAACTCTTAGTGACTCCTTGGAGAACTAAAGAATTCATGGGTACGACTCACCCGAACAAGTGCAAAATTTATCAATCTTGCGCTCTACGAGAATATGAAAAACTATGCGGTTCAACAGAACCGTCTGGCGGCCTGCCAGTCCCCTACAGAACCGCTTCCTTGAGCGGAACAAGGTAACGCTCATGGATGACATCCTCATGTACACGGGCACTTCCCGTGCCGCGAAAATCGACCGAGACGAGGCCTTTTGCTACATTTTGAACTTCACCAATTCCATAGGATGTTGGAAAGGGGCCATAATAAACAAGCTCACCTTTCTCCAGAGCGGGCTTGGATCGACTTTTCCAGTGGAAGACCTGAACGACTGGCAGGCGCTCCAACTGATACTCACTGTTTGTCTTAGGTTTTTTCGGCACGAGTCTGTGGATGGTTAATTGCAACGCGCCCCTAACGCAGATTCATGAGCAATGTTCAGGTAAAAACCGCTAAATCTCGCTTGGTAAGAAAAAAACCGCCTTTTCTCGCATATCCGAGGGAAAAGACTCATTTTCACCACATCAGTTGCTCAATTTTGGGGCATTCCGCCGCAAGAATCCCTAGCACCACTCCCATGACGGCATGCCGGAATTGTGCACAAACTCTACGAGAACTATCTCACTTACCCTCAATCACGCGGTCTGGATTTTCCCGGACAAATGCGGCCCATCCGCTGTAGCGAGGTTGATCAGGCTTCTCACCTGTTAGCTCCCTCTCCTTATGGCAAAATGCAACGGCCAAGGCATCCGATGCATCATGGGGGATCCCCTCATTTAATCCTTCAAATTCCAGCAGACTAGATACCATGTAGGCAACCTGCTCCTTGCTCGCATTCCCATTTCCCGTGACCGCTCGCTTCACCATTTTGGGTGTGTACTGTGCTACGGATAGACCTTGGTTCAGAATCGCCAGCATTGCTGCTGCCTGGGCACGCCCAAGTTTGAGCATCGCCTGCGGGTTACTTCCATATACCGGCATTTCGATCGCACAGCTATTCGGTTTTAGCTGCGCTACAAGCCTGGTTACCTCGTGGTAAATGGTCTGGATGCGGAGCATATGATCCCCCGTGAGTGCGACAACCCCATACCCGTGCACCCGATTATCGGCATCAATGATGCCGTAGCCGGTTTGTGACGAACCAGGATCTATACCCAAAATCCGCATTACATCTCTAGATTCGTGAAAACCTCCTGAACATCCTGTAAATCCTCCAATCTTGCCACCAGAGCTTCTGTCTGGCGAACCTGATCAGGAAGTTTTTGAACGGTTGCCATTGGAGCGCGAACGAGACGGGAATCCTCAATCTTAACTCCGGTAGCAGAGATCTTGGCCTGAACGGTTTCAAAAGCCTCCACCGGCGTAATCACCATGAACATATCGCCATCTTCTTCTACATCCTCTGCCCCACTGTCAGCCGCCAGTTCGAAGAGTTCCAGTTCATCAATGGCATCTGAACGAATCTGAATCAAGCCTTTTCGGTCAAATAAGTACGCGACACTCCCCGATTTTGCCAGATTGCCGCCACTTTTGGAAAATGCACTGCGAACCTCTGCAACCGTCCGGTTTGTATTATCGGTCAGCGCATCCACCATGACGGCAACACCCTGTGCACTATATCCCTCATACGTACATTCTTTATAGTCCTGTCCCTCAATCTCTCCCACTCCGCGCTTGATCGCCCGATCAATATTTTCTTTGGGCATATTCTTGCCCTTGGCTTTTTGGATGGCCAGAGCTAACCGGGCATTCATGTCTGGATCCTTTCCGCCTTCGCGGGCCGAAACCATAATGTCGCGAGTAATCACAGCCCATACCTTTGAACGGCGACTGTCCGTAACCGCTTTTTGTCTCTTTACTTTCGACCACTTATTGTGTCCAGCCATCTGCTAACGCGACAGATAGAGATTCCGCATTTCGTAGGGGCGTTTGAAATGCCTGTCTGTGAGTGCATCTACAAAGGCAATCGTTTCGCCGGTGGATTTCATTTCTGGTCCCAACTCCTTGCGAACCTCGGGAAACTTAGACCAGGAAAATACGGGTTCTTTGATTGCGTAGCCCTCCAGCTTGGAATCCAGCATTCCCTTGCTGCAAAACTCCTTGAGCTTGGCTCCCAGAATAACTTTACTGGCAATTCGGGCAACAGGGATCCCTGTTGCCTTTGCAACAAACGGGACTGTGCGGGATGCACGGGGGTTTGCCTCAATCACATAAACCGACTCATCCTGTACAACCATCTGTACATTCATCAACCCCAAAACTTCCAAGCGGTTTGCAATTGCAATTGTGTATTTCCCGACTTCTTCGAGAACTGTTTCACTCAGAGAATGAGGAGGCAGGACTGCTGTTGAATCCCCGGAATGTACTCCCGCGGGCTCGATGTGCTGCATGATCCCTGTAATCCATACATCTCCATCTGCATCCCGCACGGCATCTACATCAATTTCAATCCCATTGTTCAAAAACAGATCAAGCAAAATTTCATTGTCCGGCAACAATTTATAAATATCTGTAACGTATTGCTCAACTTCTTCTTTGTTAATGGCAATCCTCATCCCCTGCCCCCCCAAGACGTAACTGGGACGAACCAGAATAGGATATCCAATAGATTCCGCAACACGCACAGCCTCATACACGGTCCGCGCCATCCCATATGGAGGAAATGGAATTTCCAACTCTTTCAGGATGTCGGAGAACTTGCCACGATTCTCAGCCAAATCCATCCGATCGTAGGATGTACCGAAGATTCGGATCCCCCGCTCCGACAACTTGCCTGCCAGTTTTAATGCGGTCTGGCCACCAAGTTGTACAATGACACCTTCAGGCTGCTCATGCTCAATGATATCAATGACCCGTTCCCAGAATACCGGCTCAAAGTAGAGTTTGTCTGCGATATCAAAGTCAGTTGACACGGTCTCTGGGTTGCAATTCACCATGATTGCCTCATATCCCATCTCCTGTACCGCCTGCACACCATGCACGCAGGAATAGTCGAATTCTATTCCCTGACCAATCCGGTTGGGGCCACTGCCGAGTATGACAACTTTTTTCTGATCTGAAACGATACTCTCACTTTGGGTCTCGTAAGAGGAGTAAAAATATGGCGTGATTGCCGGAAATTCTCCGGCGCACGTATCTACGAGGAGAAATTGAGATTTGATCTCCAATGATAACCGGTGTGCACGTACTTCTTCTTCGGTGACTTCATCCGTGACAAGCCAGGCAATCTGAACATCGGAGTAGCCATGCCGCTTCAGGTTCAGAAGCTTCTCTGCTGTAAGGTCCTGCAAGCGTAATTGTTGGGTTTCCTTTTCCAGATCAACAAGCATCTTGATCTGCTGTAGAAACCAAAAATCAACCCGGGTGATATCGTACACCTCATCCATGGATGCACCGTGGATAAATGCGTTCCTGATCTGCAGGGTTCGATCCCAATAGGATTTTTGCAGGCGCTCACGTACATGGGGACGCTTCGGATCCTCTCGGTCTGCTCCTAACCCCGCATAGCCGATTTCCAAGCTCTGCCAGGCTTTCTGTAGGCTTTCTGTGAAGGTTCTCCCAATGGACATTACCTCTCCGACCGCTTTCATCTGCGTCGTCAACTCCTCATCAACCCCCTCAAATTTCTCGAAATTCCACCGAGGAATCTTGGTAATCACATAGTCAATCGCGGGTTCAAAACACGCACTCGTGGTCTGGGTCACATCATTCTTGAGTTCATCCAGGGTATAACCAACCGCAAGTCGCGCCGCTACTTTTGCGATTGGGTATCCGGTTGCCTTTGATGCCAATGCAGATGACCGGGAAACGCGCGGATTGATTTCGATGGCAATCATGCGCCCATCTACTGGATTGATTCCAAACTGAACATTACATCCTCCCGCGAAGGTTCCAATGGACCTCATCATCTTGATTGCGGTGTCCCGCATGTGCTGGAACTGCTTATCGGTCAGTGTTTGTGCAGGGGCAACCGTAACGGAGTCACCCGTGTGAACTCCCATGGGATCCACATTCTCAATCGTACAAATGATGATCACATTATCGTTACGATCCCGAAGTAATTCCAATTCAAATTCCTTCCAACCATACACCGATTCCTCGACGAGAACTTCATGAACGGGAGAGAGCTCCAATCCTCGCATAATTTTGCGTTCCAGCTCTCTCGGGCTCCATATGATCCCTCCTCCTGCGCCGCCAAGTGTGAAAGATGGCCGGATTACTACGGGCAGGCCACCCAAATCCTGGATCACCTCTTTAGCCTCAAGCAGACTCTTGGCTACCCGACTTCTTGCCTGATCCACGCCAATCTGCTCCATCAAATCACGAAACTGCTGTCGATCTTCCGTGATATGAATTGCATCAATGTCTACACCAATAACTTTTACTCCCTGCTCATCCCAGTATCCCTGTTGCTGTAATTCATCGGCCAGATTCAATCCGGTTTGACCTCCCATAGTTGGCAGTACAGCATCTGGACGCTCCTTTTCAACAATACGACGGATTGAGTCTGCCGTCAATTCATCCATATAAATTCGATCCGCTGTAATTGGATCAGTCATAATTGTCGCTGGGTTGGAATTGATAAGCACAACCTTATACCCTTCTTTTCGGAGTGCTCTGCATGCCTGCGTCCCAGAGTAGTCAAATTCACAGGCTTGGCCAATCACAATCGGGCCAGATCCAATCAACAGGATTTTTTCAATGTCTGTGCGCCGGGGCATCAATCAGGATTTGGTTTTTGAACACATATGTAGGTATTCCTCAAACAGATAGCGGCTATCATGCGGCCCCGGAGATGCTTCGGGATGATACTGAACGCTGAATCCTTGAAATTTCTTAAATCGAAGGCCCTCAACTGTTTGATCATTGAGGTTCAGATGGGAAACCTCTGCCAATTTGGGAGACACAGACTCAGGATCAACAGAAAATCCATGATTCTGAGTGGTTACCTCAACGTGTTCAGTCGCAAGATTTTTGACCGGCTGATTGGCTCCCCGGTGACCAACATACATCTTGAATACTCCAATCCCCTGTGCTAACGCCATCAGCTGATGCCCGAGACAAATTCCAAAAAGAGGTAATCCTGTGGCCATTGCCTCCCGCACGCAATCCACTGCCTCTGGCATGGCACGCGGGTCTCCAGGACCATTGGAAAAGAATAATCCATCTGGGGACCAGGACAAAACATCTTTCAGGGGTGTCGCGCCAGGAAAAACTCTGACCTGACATCCCAGCGCTGCAAACGTACGCAGAATATTCGCTTTTACCCCGAAATCATAGACCGCGATACGCCGGTCACCCGCATCGGAGAATACATAAGATTCACTGCATGTCACTCTGGATGCCAACTCCAATCCCTCCATGCTAGGCCAGACCTGTGCTTTTTCGATCAGAGAACTATCCTCCAAGTCTACGGATGAGATCACGGCATTCATAACACCGCACTTACGGATGTGTAGAACCAGTCTTCGAGTATCTATTCCTGTGATCCCGACCAGACCATGTCGGTCCATGTAGTTATGTAGGGATTCCTGTGCCAGTAGGTTGGAATACTCCTGGGAAAATGCCCGTACGACCAAAGCGGAAACCATTGGGTTCGCTGCCTCGGTATCCTCATCATGGGCACCATAATTCCCAATATGAGGATAGGTCATCATCATGATCTGTCCATGATAGGAGGGATCAGTAAGAATCTCCTGGTACCCCGTCATACTTGTATTAAAGCAGAGTTCCCCTCCACTCTCACCACCGGCACCAATTGCTGTACCGTTGACTACCGTACCATCAGCCAATGCCAGCTTTGAAGGTCGTGGTACAAAACTCATATTACTCCGATATTACCATGATTTTTTGCCCATAAAAAAGCCCTCTCGTTACCGAGAAGGCACTCCCCTGTTCGCAGCAGATTAACCCTCGGATCAAAGATAAGGGCATCCAGCGGACATTCCAAATCAACACCGTAAGTACGTGCTAAACAAGTATAATTCTCCTGCACTGCGTTTACCAACCCTTCGTGCCACTAAAGAAGCCCTGCATCCTTTATACCTCCTCCCCATCAATGCCTCTAAAACCCATTATTTCAAGCCCAGCAAGGTTGGTCTTACTCCTGAGTCGGGCTCTTTATGCAATAGGATCACTGATCTTGCTCAAAATCTGAAAATACTCGTCATACGCGAAGATGCGATTCTTCTTTTTTCCAGTTACTTCTTTTACGATGCCTATGCTTTCAAGATGTTTGACGGCACTGTATACCGTTGGCAACGAAATGCCAGCATTCTTGACGGCATACGATGCCGAAAGTACTGGACGCTCCTGTAGTACCCTGTGTATCCGCAATGAAGATGCCGCAAGCTTCCCTAACTGCTTAATCTTTTCATGATCTCTCTCAAATAGCTCAAGAATTTTTTGGGCAGTTTCGATGGCATGCTCCGATGTATCGATTACACCATCCAGAAAGAATTCAAGCCATGTTTCCCAATCACCATGCGTGCGCACACGCTGTAATAGTTCATAATAGTAGGATCTGTGTGTCTTGAAGTACAGACTGAGATAGAGAATCGGATGTTTTAGAAGTCCACTCGCGCACAGTAAGAGTGTAATCATCAATCTCCCTAGGCGTCCATTTCCGTCCAAGAATGGATGAATCGTTTCAAATTGAACATGCATCAAACCAGCCTTGACTAGCGCGGTGTATTCGGGATAATCCGTATTAATAAATTTCTCAAGGTCGCTCATCAAATTGGCGATACACCATGAGGGCGGGGGAACGTATAAAGCATTCCCTGGACGCGATCCTCCGATCCAATTTTGTGATCGCCTAAATTCCCCAGGCAGTTTTGTACTCCCGCGCCCTTTGGAAAGGAGGACTTCGTGTATTTCTCGCATCAGGCGCTGACTTACTGGGAAACCGTCTGCGATACGTTCCAATCCATAAGTCATCGCAGCCACATAGTTGGATACCTCCTGTACATCATCTAGGGGAACGCCAAGTGCATTATCAACCTCAAAGAGTAGCAGATCAGACAATGATGACTGAGCACCTTCAATCTGGGATGACAGCAACGCTTCCTGCCTGACGTACGCATACAGAAAAATTGGAGTAGCTGGCAAAATCGCACTCATTCCATCCAATCTTCCCATGACCAAATTTGCCTTTCCCAGTTTGTCGGCTAACACTTGCATATTAACCGGTGGATCTGGTGGAAGCGGCGGTGGCAGATATGCCTCAACTCGTTCCTCTCCTACAGAAGAGATGACAATCTTACTTCCTATCCGAGACGTTGCTTTATTATGCGGCATGCAAAATTACAAAACTTTATTTTGATTCTTCAAAAATAAAGAAAATGCTATGAATTTTTATTACCTCCCTGCTGATTGTCGCTCGATTTCGTCTGGTGGCAGAGAAGGACCGGGCGCGGGGCCCTACTCTGCTGAGGCTAATATCATGACTGCACGAAAACCGAGGAAGCTTTTCAAAGATGTAAGGATGATCACGAAATTCAATTTTGATTCTTACATAACAAAGGAAAAACCACCATCTTTATTACTGACTAGGATAGAATACTGCTTAGCCGGATCTGGAGAAGAAATTGGGGCATCCCGGTTCACGATCTCTATACGGAGCCTACAAGAGTCTCGTTAAGTGGACTACACCTGAGTAAACCCTAGCACAATTGAAAGCATTGATAGCAGAAAAAATACTATTGGCAAGCTCCTTTCTACAAGTGTCAGTTTCCAATATGTTTGACGCTTTCTCCCTTCTTCAAGGAATTCCCATTCGCGGGTAAAGAAAGGATAGGATATATTTTCTTCAAGTTGAAGCAACACCTTAAACTTGCCGGTATTCAACTGCCGATAGGATCTGATAATAACATACCATGAAGCAGACAAACACAATCCTACAGCACCAACCAGCCAGAAAACAATGCGATCCGGCTCAGTGGAAGATCCCGTTGTAACCATCGCGACACCGGCTGCCATAAGACCCGTTAGCAGCGTTACAAATAGCCGATTCGCTCCTTCGCGCCGTTGACTCACACGGTCGGCCAATTCGGCATGGAGTTTATAGATCTCAAGTGACTCTTCTTGTTTCACAGTCATTTTTGGTTCCTCCTAATTGCAGTGACGATGCTTTTTGAATTCCAGTGAACAACTTCATCAGCTGCTTCCCTTACTATTGATGAAATCCGTTTTTGGTGCCAGGGTATAACAGCTATAATGGGCTTGGGCTTTTGGAAACCCCGGTTAGCTAGATCTATTTCCGTGTTGATCCATTTGCTGTACGTGGAATAAATGCCTGCAACGACGAGGATAGCACTACAAGGGGCCATCTGATTACGAATGGCATTGCGTAGTTGCTCCGCCGTGCCAGCAGTGTGAATCGGATCATCCCGGGGGACTGAATAATCTTTGAATTTAAAATAGCTCTTGTTCCTGAGCAGCCTGTATAATCCATCATAAGCACCCCCATAGCTCCAAGAATGACTGATGAATAAATTATAATATCTTCTCGATGCCATGGATAATCTGCAATTCTAGTTTTCGTCAGATGCTACACGTATTGATTGATTGTTAAACCGATAAATAAATACATCCCCCTGATGAACCTAAGGTAAGCAGAAATGTTTTGGGATGGCTACAATTGCTGCAGTAGTGCTACATTCTTTACGTCCCTTCTTCCCTCTCCATTATTTTCTGCAAAACCCATTATGCCAAGCCCAGAAAGTCAGTCTTACGCACAAGTCGCACTCTTCATACAATAGGATCACTATTCTCGCTCAAAATTCGAAAATACTCGTCATATACGAAGATGCGATTCTTCTTCTTTCCGGTCACTTCTTTCACGATACCTATGCCTTGAAGATGCCTGATGGCACTGTATACTGTCGGTAACGAAATGCCTGCACTCTTGACGGCATACGGTGCCGAAAGCACTGGACGCTCCTGTAGTATCCTATGTATCCGCAGTGGTGATGACGCAAACTTCCCCGACTGCTGAATCTTTTCATGGTCTCTCTCAAATAATTCAAGAATTTTTTGAGCAGTCTCGATAGCATGCTCCGACGTATTGATCACACCATCCAAAAAGAATTCAAGCCACGCTTCCCAATCACCGCGCGTGCGCACGCGCTGCAATAGCTCATAATAGCGGGATCTGTGTGTCTTGAAATACAGACTGAGGTAGAGAGTTGGATATCTTAGAAGTCCACTCGTGCACAGTAAGAGTGTAATCATCAATCTCCCTAGGCGCCCATTCCCTTCCAGGAATGGATGAATTGTTTCAAATTGAACGTGCATCAAACCGGCCTTTACCAGTGCGGTGTATTCGGAGTAATCCGTGTGAATAAATTTCTCCAGATCGTTCATCAAATCGGGGACATGCCATGGAGGAGGGGGAATGTACAACGCATTCCCGAGACGTGATCCTCCAATCCAATTTTGTGATCGCCTGAACTCCCCTGGAAGTTTTGTACTTCCAGGATCTTTGGGAAGGAGGATTTCGTGTATTTCCCGCATCAGGTGCTGACTTAATGGGAAACCGTCTGCAATACGTTTTAGTCCGTAGACCATCGCAGCCACATAGCTGGAGACCTCCCGTACATCATCTAAGGGAACCCTAGGCACACCATCAACCTCAGAGAATAGCAGATCCGACAATGATGACCTGGTGCCTTTAATCTGTGACGACAACAACGCCTCCTGCCTGACATATGTATACAAAAAAATTGGACTATCCGGCAAAGTTGCCGTCATGCCATCTAGTCTCCCTATGACCCAATGTGCCTTTCCCAATTTGGCGGTTAACATCTCCATGTTAACTGGCGGATCCGGTGGAAGCGGCGGTGGCAGATATGCCTCAACTCGTTCCTCCTCTGCAGAAGAAATGACAACTTTACTTCCTATTCGAGACTTTACCTCATTATGCCGCATAGGGGATCCTAGAACCTTATTTACACTAATGAAATAAAGAAATTATCATATTTTTTATTATAATCCTGCTGACTGGTGCTCCATTCTGTCCAGTGACCGAGGAAGACGGGGTGCAGGCCCCGCTCTGGGTCCAAGATCATGCCTGCACAGAAACTAAGAAAACCGAACAATGATATTGCAAGGATCATTACAAAATTTAATTTTGATTTCATTAAAATAAAAAATTTATATATTTTTAATTTTAATTCTTTCAATTGCCCCATTATGCCCAGTAATGAGGAAAACTAGGGACTAGAACCTGCTCTGGAGCTAGAATCTTGACTCCATGAAAGCCAAGAAAATCAAATAACACTGTTATTAAAAATAATTGCAAAATTTAAATTCAGTCCTATCAATAATAAAGAAAAATGTATATTTTAAATTACTAAATTGGATAAACTACCGCTTGGCTGGGCATGGAGAAAAAAATCGACAGAACGGAGCAGAGATCGCAAACTTGGTTATAAGTGGTTACTCAGTCCCTTAATAATGGGGTTCTTAGCTCGTGTACATGGTAGGGAAACTATCATCGGGAGAGAATATTGGAAGATTGGTCGCTTCTCCGATAGACTAAAGATTATCAGATCATCATCCTTGATGGACATCCTCTAACCTGAAAAATGGAACAACAGGCTCAAAGGGCCAGATCAGGAAAATGCGGTGTATCCCCACCTGCGTGGGGCAGACTTTAAGTGGCTTCTGAGTTGGGTAACCAGTTCGGGTGTATCCCCACCTGCGTGGGGCAGACAATTTGGAAAATTTTCAAATGATGGTATATTAGGGTGTATCCCCACCTGCGTGGGGCAGACGTACCGCGCCCCGCGGGACCCGTTCGCGGTACCGGTGTATCCCCACCTGCGTGGGGCAGACTTGACGCTGACACGGGATCACCGGTTATTGACGGGTGTATCCCCACCTGCGTGGGGCAGACAGTCGTTCCTGGCGAAAGTCCCTGGATAAGATGGGTGTATCCCCACCTGCGTGGGGCAGACTTCAGGACATAATAAGGCTGCTCACTAGTGATTGGTGTATCCCCACCTGCGTGGGGCAGACGGTTATCCCGGGAATTGGTGGCACTCCAGCTTGGGTGTATCCCCACCTGCGTGGGGCAGACGATAACCGAGGGTTTTGGTCCCGTTCCTGTGCCGGTGTATCCCCACCTGCGTGGGGCAGACACTCAAAGAGATCGCGGTCAAGGCCAACAACGGGTGTATCCCCACCTGCGTGGGGCAGACTCCACGCAACCTCCTAACACTAAACGTGACACGGGTGTATCCCCACCTGCGTGGGGCAGACCAGTCAATGCTCGTGATGGTCTTGGCGTATTGGGGTGTATCCCCACCTGCGTGGGGCAGACTACTGCTACAGATTACGGTGATCTGATACCTTAGGTGTATCCCCACCTGCGTGGGGCAGACAGGCTAGCGATCATTGAGAAGCCTATTTCTTACGGTGTATCCCCACCTGCGTGGGGCAGACCGAATCTTGCATACTCATCTAGGCTAGCGATCAGGTGTATCCCCACCTGCGTGGGGCAGACTTCTGGGCGCTGGAGCGCCATAAGAGTGGCATGGGTGTATCCCCACCTGCGTGGGGCAGACCATACGACGTATACGCCTCTACAGCTACTCCCAGGTGTATCCCCACCTGCGTGGGGCAGACATGTTCTTTCGACCTGATATCTTGATGCTCATGGGTGTATCCCCACCTGCGTGGGGCAGACGAAAATCGGCCAGAGAAGCTTTGATCATCCTCAGGTGTATCCCCACCTGCGTGGGGCAGACTTCGGTGTGCTTTCCCTGGTCCGGTCATGGTAAGGTGTATCCCCACCTGCGTGGGGCAGACCCCAAACACGGGGCGGACACCACCGTCCGCGCCGGTGTATCCCCACCTGCGTGGGGCAGACGCTGTAAATGTGCCTTGATCATCCACATCTTCGGGTGTATCCCCACCTGCGTGGGGCAGACAATCGAAAGACTTCGGATAAGGTATGCAAGTTCGGTGTATCCCCACCTGCGTGGGGCAGACCTTGTGAGTAGCCTTATTATGTCCTGAAATCCCAGGTGTATCCCCACCTGCGTGGGGCAGACCCAGTTTTCTGCATCATGCAAGGTATCCACGCAGGTGTATCCCCACCTGCGTGGGGCAGACTCCCTGAGCTAAGGTTGTTATCAAAGTATCACGGGTGTATCCCCACCTGCGTGGGGCAGACACGTAATGAACGGCCCCCTTATCAGGTTCATATGGTGTATCCCCACCTGCGTGGGGCAGACACATCCGGAAAATCAGTCGCAGCTTGATCTAGAGGTGTATCCCCACCTGCGTGGGGCAGACGCGCAAGCTGGACTAGTACGGCCGCCTATTGTGGGTGTATCCCCACCTGCGTGGGGCAGACATGGTGCTCTCCTAGAATAAGAGGATTACCACCGGTGTATCCCCACCTGCGTGGGGCAGACGGAAATGAACGTCCGAAAAGTCTAACCTCTAATGGTGTATCCCCACCTGCGTGGGGCAGACTGAGGTGGACACAAATACCAGTTCCCCTTTGACGGTGTATCCCCACCTGCGTGGGGCGGACTTGGGCAATTGTGTAGTCTATGTAGACTGAATGGGTGTATCCCCACCTGCGTGGGGCAGACGGCCCGTTATAGATCGCCGCTATCCGATTCTGGGGTGTATCCCCACCTGCGTGGGGCAGACGACTTTCCGCCCCCTCTGCCCCCTTTCACAACCGGTGTATCCCCACCTGCGTGGGGCAGACCCTGCGCACTCAGGGCTAGGGTATCTGTCCCTGGGTGTATCCCCACCTGCGTGGGGCAGACCCTTGGGGAGGCTGGCTTTGAATCGCCGATCACGGTGTATCCCCACCTGCGTGGGGCAGACGTTCGGAATCGCGTACCCTCAGGTATCACGGTGGGTGTATCCCCACCTGCGTGGGGCAGACAATGGGATCTGTCATACTCTAACCTCCCAATTAGGTGTATCCCCACCTGCGTGGGGCAGACCGAAAGACGTTCACGACGAATCGGATGGTCACAGGTGTATCCCCACCTGCGTGGGGCAGACCTTCTCCTGCAAAGTCTGCAAGCTCAGATAAAGGGTGTATCCCCACCTGCGTGGGGCAGACACGACTCGACACCGGCTTGATCCTTCTGGCTGGGGTGTATCCCCACCTGCGTGGGGCAGACCTCATCCCGGTAGCGATCCGCATACTGTTGCGTGGGTGTATCCCCACCTGCGTGGGGCAGACGGCGGGAACTTCCGTAGGCCGGATCCTGTACACGGTGTATCCCCACCTGCGTGGGGCAGACATGCGTCCACATCTTTTTCTGCTGGACTATATGGGTGTATCCCCACCTGCGTGGGGCAGACCCCTTAGAGTCGAGGTGCTGGAATGCGTCAACAGGTGTATCCCCACCTGCGTGGGGCAGACATCATTTTCCACCTTCAGGATTGCCTCTTTGACGGTGTATCCCCACCTGCGTGGGGCAGACAAACATGTGCATTTTTTTCAGGTGTGTGGAGAAGGTGTATCCCCACCTGCGTGGGGCAGACCGTATCCGCCCCCTCCGGGATTCCTCCCACGATGGTGTATCCCCACCTGCGTGGGGCAGACTGGAGGATGAAGCTAAGGGTATCGAGGACAAGGGGTGTATCCCCACCTGCGTGGGGCAGACAACCTACGACGATAACGGTGCACGTGCCATTGGGGTGTATCCCCACCTGCGTGGGGCAGACGATGTCTTATGTGCTCCTATGCGAGACTTCACGGGTGTATCCCCACCTGCGTGGGGCAGACCGCATATACTACAATGGAAATGCCCAGATGGTGGGTGTATCCCCACCTGCGTGGGGCAGACGTAATGCGCTGGTTTTTGAGATGGCACGCATAAGGTGTATCCCCACCTGCGTGGGGCAGACTTTTTCAAAGATGTCCTCCTTGCATGGATAGAGGGTGTATCCCCACCTGCGTGGGGCAGACATTGCTGCCAAATAATTCATCCGAGCAGTAGAAGGTGTATCCCCACCTGCGTGGGGCAGACACGCTTGGCGGCCTTGCATATATCACAATATCAGGTGTATCCCCACCTGCGTGGGGCAGACAATATTGCCTGGTCAAACGTCTAAGGGTTACAAGGTGTATCCCCACCTGCGTGGGGCAGACTACTACGCTTGCACAAGGCGGTGATAGAATCACGGTGTATCCCCACCTGCGTGGGGCAGACGCTAGGCCGGCGACGTCAGCTGTTTCGCCATAAGGTGTATCCCCACCTGCGTGGGGCAGACGCTATCACGTCTGATCCTACCTGCAGAGTAATGGGTGTATCCCCACCTGCGTGGGGCAGACCTTGACGGAATATCTCGAAGGGCTCTTTATCCCGGTGTATCCCCACCTGCGTGGGGCAGACTTATACGTGGGTTCTGGTATGTGGGGGTAGTGCGGTGTATCCCCACCTGCGTGGGGCAGACATACACTCCCAAAATCATAATGGTCTTTTTCTGGGTGTATCCCCACCTGCGTGGGGCAGACTTGGGCAGACCTTGATGCCAGCCGTATTGCTTGGGTGTATCCCCACCTGCGTGGGGCAGACATTTTCCTCAGATACAACAACCAGTCGCCTCTGGGTGTATCCCCACCTGCGTGGGGCAGACCATAACGCCCCCTCAGTAGATTGCAGTTACTCAGGTGTATCCCCACCTGCGTGGGGCAGACACGACGACAAGGTGATATCGGATGTCTTTCAGGGGTGTATCCCCACCTGCGTGGGGCAGACAGCGACCAGAGGCATCCTGCAAATCTAACAATGGGTGTATCCCCACCTGCGTGGGGCAGACCTCACCGTGGCCCAGCCATACCCGTCTGCCGTCGGTGTATCCCCACCTGCGTGGGGCAGACCGTGGGTGATGTCGATAATATCTACCTCTCCGAGGTGTATCCCCACCTGCGTGGGGCAGACCCATCCATCAATGCCGTCATGGAATTTTTGTCCGGTGTATCCCCACCTGCGTGGGGCAGACTTTTGAGTGTCCTCTCCACTCAACAACCGCTTGGGTGTATCCCCACCTGCGTGGGGCAGACTTATTCCTCATCACATATGCCATCACCGTTTGGGGTGTATCCCCACCTGCGTGGGGCAGACGCAATCTCAGGATAAACGATTGAGATGATCCCAGGTGTATCCCCACCTGCGTGGGGCAGACATCACGGCCCGCCGCTGCTCCGGCTTCGCTTTCGGTGTATCCCCACCTGCGTGGGGCAGACTTTAACAAACTCTGTCAGTGGATCCTAAGTCTGGGTGTATCCCCACCTGCGTGGGGCAGACGCCGGAATGGGAGCAGATGCCTTTCCCCATTTGGGTGTATCCCCACCTGCGTGGGGCAGACTCTCCCTGGAACCCAACCATTTCGACATGATCAGGTGTATCCCCACCTGCGTGGGGCAGACGAAAGCAGCGGGGGCTACCGGATATGACTGGAAGGTGTATCCCCACCTGCGTGGGGCAGACGTTAAATAGCTTGCTCGATCTTTATCATTTATCGGTGTATCCCCACCTGCGTGGGGCAGACAACGCTCCACCGGACCGGATTTCGGTAGTGATGGGTGTATCCCCACCTGCGTGGGGCAGACTGACTCTCATCGGCATCACGAACCGGATCCTGAGGTGTATCCCCACCTGCGTGGGGCAGACGAAAAGATTGATCCCTGAGAGTATATATTCTTGGGTGTATCCCCACCTGCGTGGGGCAGACTTCATGACCTGCAGCATTGTATCTTGCATATCAGGTGTATCCCCACCTGCGTGGGGCAGACAATCGACTAAAAGATCTTCTTGGTCGCTTCGTGGGTGTATCCCCACCTGCGTGGGGCAGACTCAGTCTGGGTGGTTTGCGCGACTTTACGCATGGGTGTATCCCCACCTGCGTGGGGCAGACGCCATGGCGCGGGCTATGGCAAGGGCGCTATGGGGTGTATCCCCACCTGCGTGGGGCAGACTGCTAATGCCAGTTTTGACTTGTGATTTATAGGGGTGTATCCCCACCTGCGTGGGGCAGACTGTCAGGCCTGTGCCTGCCGCGTACACCGTTCCGGTGTATCCCCACCTGCGTGGGGCAGACAATTATGATCCTCATGTCGAAAATAGAGACCTGGGTGTATCCCCACCTGCGTGGGGCAGACTCTTGGTTCACAAAATATTCATATTTCACACTAAATCAAAGAACTAAGCCCTTCTCATATGAAAATTCACAGATATGATCCGTAAAACAGGAATTTCTGTCACGCAAAAACTCCGCCTGATTACCCTTACAGATAAACTACTCGTTACTATCACTTTTGTCTAATCGCCATACTTTTTTCTGACTAATAGAAAGCCTTCGTGATCATATATGTCCTTTGGCGGGACTCCCAACTGCTTGAGTCCCACACCTTGTTTTCGAGAAGAATCCTTCCAAATCATTGTGATTGAACCGCTTTGTAATTCATCGTGCCATGCACTTATGATCTCCCAAACTCTATCACGAGCCCCCGAACTCAATAGTGGTGCAATATAAACCCCAGATGCTACCTCAACCATTACCGAAGCTATAAAGCCGCGATACCGTAATTCTACATCTCGCGTGATTACTACGGTCATCGTAGTACTTATCTTGAGCCCGTATCTTTAGACTCTATGCCATCCAACAACTCCTTAATGTTATCAATCATCTTGGGGATAATTTGCTGTTTGCGCAGTGCATGGCCGCAATCCTTACGTGTAACCCTCTCTATTGAGAGTCTACCCTTAGATTGTAGGACCTTCCTGGCTGCATGAAATGCCACGGGAATTGTCACAGATTCCCTATGAAGATCGGCAATGTCCAATATAAATGCACTACCAGAACTTTCGTGAATAAATCCCAACTGCGGTATAGCAGACACAGCAGTTACGGCAATCGCTGCTGCTGCTTCCAATGCCGTTGCAGCATGATTGATAGCTTGATTTGGGATATCTGCCGAAGACGGATTCTGGCGATCATAGCGCCTCCCATACCATTGAATCCCCACCTGTTTTGCACGCAGATTATAGGCCTCTCTGACCCTTGCACCTTCAATACCACGTAACTCATCAAGACTATATCCCTTCACCGATTTGCCCATTCGAATTTGATACATCTCACGAGCTACAGCCAATCTACCTTCCATATCTGACCATAACCTAACCTGTTTTCTTGCGATCCCGGACTGATCTGCCATAATTGGTGGTGCGGTGTAGCAACGCACACCACTTTCCCCAACAGCCACTAAAGCTGTCCCATGTCGAGCAAGTAACCGAAGAGCATCATGGCTAACCGTTGACCCAGGCCCTAGTAGTATCATAGATAGGCCTTGAAAAGGTATGGAGTATTCTCCAGCAGGCATCTCATCAGAATTTATGGACGCTCCATTAGACTGCTTTCGTTCAAATGATAACGAACCAGAACGGGCAACCAAACTCCCCCGCGATAACCAGATCAAACCGTGTCTATCCGCATGTGGTATCCGTGCCTTTTCAAGGCCTAACCGACCTTTCAACATGTTGATTAGCCTGTGCTGAATTGCTGAGGAGGCCGCAGTAATATCATCCCATATCCAAAAGCTCGATGACGCCCAATGCCATTTTCGAGCAATCTCTGAAACTGACTAACATCTGATACATTGAGTGTTCCGTGTAGTATGGTATCTGGCCCCTCGCTTAGAGAAGACTGACCTCGGATAACTTTGCTGCGCCTAAACGCATGCAGTGAACACGCCTCTATACTTGCAGCTGGACCTAAGCGGTCTGACAGCCACTTATGGTACACTGACTCGCGCGTGATCTCCTGTTTCAATACGCTCCCCTGTCCGTTTGAATCCAGATGGATATGCTCCCAAGCGTAGGCATCAATTTCCGAGCGCGATGATCGTCTGTTACTTTGATTTCCAGATCTGGAATCAAAATTCAACCTTGACCTACGAGTCGGCCTAAGTCGCACATCAAACCCCAAGCGTTGATTTACCTCATATTGGGACGGCATCCGTTTAGAACGCAAATTTTCGATTTCAAGTACCTCAAATGCCTCAGGAAGTGCATAGGTCTGAGCCAAACTCCGTAATCCATCTGCACCACTATTGGAGTATGCATATATGGAGCCTTGCCTTCCCCTTGATGAAGAAAAAAATCTGAATGGTTGAAGAATTCGGACACCAAAGGTCTCGGATAAGAGCTTGTGGAGCGCATATCCTTCATCGAAAATACCTCTAACAATCAAACCTCGTTTTGCACCCCACAATTTGAGGTTTCTCACATTACAAGGCACATTGACTAAAAACAAGCTCATGCCTCAACTGATGGATCAATGCTACCCTCACATATGCGACGAGCACCGCCATGCAGGCGGCTGGACCAGTCACGCTGATCCGTTATGGTTAAAATTCGAGTAGCCTTCTCTTCCATTTCATTGCCAGGCCAATAGGCCAATAACCCTCTTTGATCCTCAGGGATAACCGCTCTCAGTGCACTAAGTGCTGTTGAAAAACCATTAAATGTGCCACGATATATCAAATCTGAAGGTAGACAAGACTTACGACCTATAAAAAGTGGTCTTGCAGGCTTCTTTAGCGCAACCGCCAATTCATCCAAAGTAGGACGCTCAGTGCGCTCTAATAGACGAACTACCAGTGTCATACTTAAATCACAATGGTAGTGCTGCCATCTCTGGTGTGCTCCTGCATAAGTTCCTGAACCTCCATCACGCTCCGCAACCCTCCCATAGGTCGTCCACGCCCTATCATTCTTACCGATTTTGGCAGTCTGATAGTCGACTAAGTGGTGCCCTGGGCTACGATCTGACTCCCACGCAGCTGCAAATACAAGACGATCCTGTAAGAGTTGATGCTGAGTTCTCATTGAACGGGTCCATCCCAAAGCATTAGCCAGTAGACCCGTGATCATTGACTGGGCAGGCATTGCTCGTATTACCCCCTGTGCATCCACAGTTTCACCACCAAATGATGCCATGGGAGCTACGAAGCGTAGATGAATCCATTGCATTATGGCTGCCCTGAAGTCATAACTAATCCAGCCCAATCAGCAAGAAATTGAAGGGAAGAAATTTGTGTTGCCCCTGAGCAAGAAACATCTCTATCTGTGCAGAAGAATTTGCGAAATTCCCTGGATTGATATACATCATCTATTCCAGATAAGTGACTACTGACCCGATCTGCAGCATCCCGTAGAGTCGCAGAACATGGCTCTCTATATGCCCCGCAGAGGCTACGAGGCTGCCAATCACCCACTTCAACCAGCATCCATTGAGCATAACCGTAAGGTGCTGTGGGTCCCAATTTGGCACCCGGTGAAACTGTGGCAATCAGTTTTACCAAATTCGACACTACCTTGCCCGCCAATTGTGCATCTCCCCCAAGGTTGTCCAATAACATGCCCCTATCCACTACCACATAGCCGTAGAATAGACCCGAATTAAGTTCTGTTCCTCCAATATGACTTGCCCCCACATCTTCGTCCGGTTCCTGTAAATCATCCACCACCGTGAAATAATCGAATTCTGTTTCTTCTGCATGTACAGTAACAGAGTGAGCTACATGAATTGCAGCATCTATATTGGCATCAGGATCGGACGTAACCATCCTCCCAAATAATGCCGAAGCTATCCCGCCGGGTAACTTTGTATTCTCGCGAAGCGTACGCAAAACATGTTTAGATTCCTTTTTCCACTCACCAACAGCCTTTTTTGCCGCCTCAATATCATGAGGATGCTGTTTTGCAAGCCTTTCTATCTCTCCTGCTAAAAAATCAATCTCCGGTTTTCCGAGCAGAAGAGGTTGTCGGCTTTTTTTCGACGTACCCTTATCTCCATATACAACGGTTTGAAATGTAGTGTTGAGTAACTCACTTACCTTTTGATCAATATCAAGATCATCAAGAGGCTTGATAACACGCTTCGTAACAATCTCGCGTGATCGTATTGCTTCGGTTATACCATCAATTGACCTTAGTGAATGCACACCCCCATTCATTCTCCAGTGGCGTTTAAGGCATTGAGATGAAATCCTAGTGCGTATAGCACCTCCGTAGAGTAATCGCTTGGATAAGCCAGAATCATCTCGATTGAGAAGAACTCCTGAGTAGCTATGTAGACTGTGAACCTGTAAAAATCTTGCTTCATTCATTTTTTCTCGTTCTCCGAAAATTGGATTTTTCTGTATTCAGCTTTGTAGTACTCTTGGGCGATGATCTGGGAAGGTTTATCCCCATTAGAGTACAGAAAACTTGCCAAGGTTATTAAATCGAATTGTGCATGTTCACTCCCAGCCAACCTCCTAGAAATACGTACAGCAAAATCAGGACGCTGGGATTTTGGTGCACTAAGAAACCAAGATAACCGTAGCTCGGATATCCCCGCACTGTATAGCGCCTGTCCCATCGGAATTGATTTCTTATGAACCGAGAAGAAATCCCTCTCTCCGATATTCCCCCTTGGAGTTAAAATTGCCACGGCCTGCACAAATCGTGGCATTACATTGTCATCAGGAATAGAACCGTGCTCGGCGATAATACGCCAGTAGGCAGCAGCCCCCGCCCCACTTGTTGGAACACGCCGTAACTCTGCAGCAGGACCTGGACCAAGCCGTGCTACCATATATGCAATCTTAGGCACAATTTCTCTTAGATTCATGGAAACTAGGACACTTGCGTTAAATTATTCTCAATGGAAAATACTTTTGGCTGGTCACTAAATGAAGACTTCCTTAACTGGGTGTTAAAGATCATCTCTGCCAATGCTTGTGCCCGATAACGACTAGATAAGGAGCACGAAGTGCCACTTATGGCAGAGTTAAAAATCTCCCGTGCAATCCGAACCAAATTCCTGCCGAAGTTAAGCCGAATTTTCTTGCTGTCCTCGTCAGTGTCAGCCACGAAGCGCTCGTCTAGAAACAAAAAGAAAATTGAGTCAACCTCCTTATGGAACATAAGCATATAAGGTTTAGCTCGCTCCCAATCTTGTTTCTCAAGCTCCCTCTTGCCACTCGAAGCCACTGCAATCCCCCTTTTTAATGCGTTCGCGATGCCACTAATTTCATCTAACTGTTTCTTAACCAGAACAGCCAACTCATCTTGGGTCGAAGAAAAAATTAAAGCCCCAGCAGTCTTATCCGAAAATGCTAGGTCAGCACGTTCGTGATATCCTTCCGTCTTCCCCTGACCACCTGCCAATACTCTAACTATAACCTTCCATGGCCCTTTATCCCTGTCTTTGACCTTCATTGCACTAGGCAATCGAAACGTCCCCCCTATCAAGAGCTCCGCTAATTTCTCGTACTGTAAGCGTGTTTTACTCAATGAGAGAGAACACCCCCTTTTTACATCTACAGGCGTCCAGTGATCACCTAAATTCCCCTTAGCGGCCTTCGCTGCAATGCGAGGTTTCGAAGAGTTTGCCCGCTTAGCTATTATAGACTCACCTTTACGGTAAAGTCTCACTCTACGGCAAACTTCAATGAAATACGGATCCAACTCGTCAAGAGTAAGCTGTCCAGATCCATCCCAGGGCCTTGTCCAGAGTAGTGATGCTCCCCCCTCTTCCTGGTAATATCCTTGATAATGTTCCAAGACTTGCCCTCGACCGATAATCATATGACTGATATCGTGAAACAAGTAGGCCCCGAGTCCGCCTTTTCTCGGTCCTAAACCTAAACATGGCCTAGAAGAATTACCACCATTCATCCGGGCGATGCCATAGTTGCCCCGTCCAGAAAAGGGTGCCATAGTCTGTAAATTGATAAGAGAATACACCCAATCATCCAAAGAGTGACTAATCGCAGTATTCTGCTTTATTTCATGGTTCTTTGCGGTGACTAGTATATCTAGATCATCTGGAGAATAAACATCTTTTTTGTAGTCCTTGAGTCCATTCAAACTTGGAGGTTGCATAAAAGCAGGACACGTTGGATCGTCTACAACAAGTTCCCAGGGTTCGCCGTCATTATATTCTCTAGTGATCTCTCTCAGAGCCTCGCGCCACTCCTGAGCCGTGGGGTAGGGCTCATGGCGAGCGTTTCGGTGTAATGTAATTACTGCCAACTGAGCCAAAAATGCATGCCAAGCGTGCCTTTGATGAGGGCGTAGCCCTAAAAATGCATCTACTTGATCAGCCAGGAGCACCTCATAAACTTCAGATAGAGAAAGCTGATCTACACCCCCTCCAACTAATCGGACACGAATCAACCTATCACTAAGAAGATTATACATTGGTCTTGGGAAGCAATGAGTGATTGGTCTCGGGAAGCAATGAGAGTGATGCGAAATATGTACCTATAACCAAAACTTCTTAGTGAGTCTCATTACCTACCAGAATAAGCCAACCAAAACCATAGACGAATTCACTGCACGACCGTTTTAACTACAATCAGGGGGGAAGATACAAATTTTCCTTATATCAAAAGAGCCCACAGACAAATCAATCTCCAAAATCTATTTTGTGCTGTATCTCCGATATCAGTCCTTAATTTGAGCCCCAGTGATCGGTGTAAGCTAACACACGGTGGCCCCGAAAATACATATTTCACTCTAGGCACCATAAAACCCAGCGATTCCTAACCAACCGGTACACTCATAAGCCATATACATCATGAATACTTCATACGCGTGGGGAAAATTCGACGACAAAACTTCTCGTTTTCATCGCCTTGAACACCACTGTGCCGATGTTGCCGCCTGTTTCCTAGAACTGTTGGCTGATCCGGTTTTGGAGAAACGTGTTGCCATCGCTTGTGGAATGAAACAGCTAGATTCTGTCACCCGCATGCGTCTTGCCTATGTTGCATATTTGCACGATTTCGGAAAAGTCAACTGCGGTTTCCAGTTCAAGGTCAATCGTTCTCCAAAAATTCAAGGTCGAAAACCAAAAAAAGCTGGTCATATTGCTGAAGCACTCTTCTTGTCGCGCCACGCTGAGATGTACGACGCGCTAAATTTGGGTGAACTGGTTGATTGGGGACCAGGAATAGAACCACTTTTATTTGCTGCCCTTGCACATCACGGCAGACCTGCCTATACATCTAATCAGACAGGTACCGGTCCTATGGAGTTGTGGAAACCCATAGGAGATTATGATCCGGTTACCGCCGCAAAAACTTTAGAAAAACGTGGCCGTCAATGGCTTGCAGAAGCTTTTGATAATGATGCTCCTCCGCTGCCGGAAAACCATGCATTAGCTCACTTATTCTGTGGATTGATTACACTCGCAGATCAGATTGGATCTGACACGATTCATTTTCCACTAGAGTCTAAATCTGATCCAGATTACTGGACCGTTGCACAAAATAGAGCTAGAGTTGCTGTGAAAGAGAAGCACTTTGCTCGGCGATTCTGGAGTAAAGATGACTCATCAACTGGCGTGAGTGTGCAAAAATTATTCGGATATGATTCTCCCAGACCTCCCCAACAAATCGTCCAAGAAGCATCACTTGAAGATAGATTGTTGGTCCTTGAAAGCGAAACAGGATCTGGTAAAACCGAAGCTGCATTAATGAGGTTTGCCGCCCTTTGGGAAGCTGAAATCGTCGACGGACTCTACTTCGCACTTCCTACCCGTGCAGCAGCAAAACAAATACATCAGCGTGTCTCTGAGGCGCTCAAGAACCTTCTTCCTGAAGAAGCCAAGGTTGAAACCGTTCTGGCCGTTCCTGGCTACTTGAAGGCCGGAGAACACAGTGGAAAGCGCGATCTCGAAGATAAGTTTAGTGTCTACTGGGATGATGATCCAAACGAAGAGATCCGACTGGCTCGCTGGGCAGCCGAGCAAACTCGAACATATCTCAGTGCACCGGTTGCGGTTGGAACCATAGATCAGATATTGCTTGCCGGACTGCAGGTCAAATGGGCTCATCTGCGGGCTTCATCTGTTGCTCGCAGTCTACTCGTAGTTGATGAGGTTCATGCCAGCAGTTATTACATGTCCACACTTTTACGCAACATACTGCATGATCATTTAGAAATTGGTGGCCACGCATTCATTATGTCCGCCACACTTGGTGCAAATGCAAGGGATCAGTTCTTGCATAAATGCTCAAGACGTGGCCTTGATTTCAGTGTTGCTGCTGCATACCCGTATCCAGTACTCTCATCATCAAGGGACATAGCAGAATCTCCAAAGTGTTTAGCCATTAATTCTGTTGCAGCATCCAAGATCGTTGCCGTGGAGACCTCCGAGAACCTTGAAAACCCATTCGCCATCGCTGAAACTGCTCTTGCAGCTGCTCAGGTAGGTGCACGCGTCCTGATCATCCGTAACACTGTGAATAGCGTGCAATCCGTTTTTGATGCTCTATTGTCTAGCGGGCATCAAGATCTACTGCTAAGTGTCAGTGACCAGCCTACTCTTCATCACAGTAGATTCTCAGTCGAAGACCGTAAACTGTTAGACCATATCGTGGAACAGGAACTTGGGAAAAAATCCGTGCGCGATGGAGGCAAAATCATAATTGGTACACAAACTCTAGAGCAATCTCTAGATATTGATGCCGACTTCTTGATTAGTGACCTATGTCCTGTAGATGTGCTGCTACAACGTATCGGGCGACTTCATCGACACCACCGCAACGGCCGACCATCGCTCTATGATGACCCAAAATGCTTAGTTCTGGTACCCGAATCTGGACTTGAAAGGGGGCTCAACGGAAAATTACTCAAATATGGAATGGGAACCTCAAAGTTTGGCGGTATCTACGAAGACATTGTGGCACTTGAGTCTACAAGGCGCGCAATTGAAGAACTGAGTCCCTGGGTTGTACCATCAATGTGCAGAAAATTAGTGGAGGGAGCTACTCATAGGGAAGCCCTTCACTCACTAGCAAATCAACTTGGTGAGGCATGGAAAAATCATTTTAACGACATTACTGGTAAAGACCTCGCTGACGGCGGTGTCGCCCGACTTCATGCACTAAAGAGAACAGAACCTTTTGATGAGAACTTTATTTTCGTAAACCCTGAGGATCAGTTTCAATTAAGGACTCGCCTCGGAGAAAATGGAGTTCGTGTAAAGCTGAGGTCTCCAACTCTTGGTCCGTTTGGTAAACACGTTACGACTTTCAATTTACCCGCACATATGTTTGACCGATCTCGGCTTGTAGAGTTAGATGCCCGTACATTGGAATCCGCCACATTGGAAAATGTGTCTGGCAACAACTTCCTGCTAACCGTTGGGGATTTTCGGTTCGACTATGGCCCCCACGGCGTCAGTAAACAGAATTCTATCAATAATTCGTACTGATTCCATAGCGTTCTTACATCACCCCTTTTAACATGTATTCCAGTATGCATTATAATGAGTATTGCTTTATTGGCCGGATCTATAGATGTTCAACACCTTAACAATAAGCTCTCTTGGTTCATGTACATGGTAGGGAAGCCATTGAGATAGGCTACTGGAATAGAAGGCTGACTGTATTGCCGGATAGCTTGGGCTCTCATCCTCAACGGATTCCCCGTAACTATGTACAACCCGAACCGGCTTTTGATTTAGCCTTTTAAAGTATACCAACGACTCCTAAGTGGATGCGGCGCCATTTTGATGGAGATCATTACACCTTGCGCCTTCTTGCCAGTATCCTAGTGGCACAGATGCTGGTTTTGCTTTGCATAAAACTATGGCCCCTCCCCCTGATTCCAGGGCCTCTGGATATCATCTATTCCAATCCCGAGACGATCCAGATGGAAGAAATTGTCACGACCCGCCAAACTCGACTTGCCCCACCTCCACCCCCACCCCTGCCCCCCGTGATCCGGCCGGAAGATATTATTCTGGAAGAAGATCTGACACTTGATTTTAATCCACTGACGGTAACAGGCCCCCCAATGGACGAAATTCCCACCGAGCCCGAGGGAATTCGATCAAGTGGTATTGCCGCCTCTGAGCCACCTAAACCAATTCGAATTGTTACGCCTGAATATCCTCGATCGGCACAACGGCGCAAAATACGCGCAGAAGTCGTGATCACACTGGTCGTAGATCAACGAGGGGAAGTTCGATCTCCACAAGTCCTTGAGCGATACCTGCTGAATGAAAGAGAGAATACGCGAACACTGGTAGATGAATTAGGGTATGGGCTGGAAGAAGCAGCAATAAACGCCGCTATGCGATCCCTATTTCGCCCCGCAAGAAAAGAAGGAGCGGTCGTAGCCAGTAACCACAAGCTCACCTTCAAATTCGGAAACTAAATCTCAGGGTAGGTCTAATGAAAAGAGGGCGCATTTTTGTATCGTCCGACATCTTTTCATTAGACCTTTGCAGTTATGCACAAATCTGTTTATCTGGGGCTGGATGCCCACTCTCCTACCTGCGTTTTGGCGGCAATGGATTCGGCGGGGCACTTGCTATCGACCAGGGAGTTCTCCACTTCGGAAGCTGCCCTGATTCATCACATCGATGGAATTGCCGCCCGCGAGAAGTACTTAGCGGTGGAGGAATCTTCACTTGCCGGTTGGATCGCCGGTGCGCTCCGCTCGCATGTGACCGAGCTGGTCGTCTGCGATCCTCGTCAAAATGCACGGATCAGTCGCAGCGGGAATAAGAATGACATGGAGGATGCCTACAAACTCTGTCGGTTGCTTCGAATGGGTGAACTGAAGCCGGTTTATCACTCAGATGTATCGCACCGAATTGATTTTAAGATCGCGGTGCAGCAGTATTTATCTTTTCGGGAAGATCATGCCCGGGTAAAAAGGCAAATCAAAGCCAAGTACCAGCAGGCGGGACTGGTTCGTACGGCTGGCACCAAACTTTTCCATCCGACGCAGCGCCGTCATTATCTGGATCAACTGCCATCAGAAACTCGGCAGCAGATCATGGCGAATCTGTATACGAGTTTGGACGCGACGGGGGCCCTACGAGACAAGGCCCGTGCAGCCATGATCGAGTTGGGGCGGCGTTATCCGGAAATTTCATAATTTCAGCGGATGCCTGGCATTGGCGTTGTGGGGGCTCATGTGTTCAGTGCATTGATTCAGAACCCACACCGGTTTGCCACGAAGCAGCGCCTCTGGCGGTATTGCCGACTCGGGGTGATTGAACGTAGCAGTGCGGGAAAACCTTTGGCCTATAACCGTCTGGACCGTTCGGGAAGGGGGGCTCTGAAAGCCGTGAGTCATCAGTGTTATACGTCGGCGCTGCGCACCAAGGAGCCCAACGAAGTATCTCGTTTCTATGAAGCCTCTTTGCGGCGCACGGGAAATCCGCTGCATGCGCGGCTCAATACACAGCGCAAAGTACTGGTCGTACTTTGGACAATCTGGAAGAATAATGTAAGCTACCAACCCAACCTTTTTTCTCCACCACCTACATCCGCGGGGATCGCGCAGGCTGTGGAGAATCCATAGTGCTCTGCGACAAATGCTTGCGGATCCGGGTAGTCGGGATATGCTCCAGCGAGATTTTACGCTCCACAATGTGGAAGCTCGAGATTAGGATAGCAGCCCGGCCTTCTTGCCCCATAAGACATTAGAGCCCAAAGAAGGGACTCTCCAAAACGAGTATGGCAGCTGGATAGACGCTTGTTCAATCGTCTCGCTGATCCGCGTCCAAAGCAGATCGAAGCACCGCACAGAACTGGATTCCCAGAATAATCTGCGGATTCATTCCCCTAGCTGTAGCGATGCGCCTGTAAAATTTCGTGCGTTTTGCAGGATGGGGGAACTACGCTTGAAACTTATCTTTTCAAACGAGATCTCGCCAACGAGCATCCTCTACCTCCTGCTCTTCTCCGAACTCATCCCGGTAGGTCTGTTCCAAAGGCTTTTTGCCGCGGTCTGGACGATCTATGCCTACTACCCTGTAAATACGCCAGACTGCCCTCGCGATAAAATATCCAATCACCACAAGTAGAATACCCACCCCGAAATTCATTCAGTTGCACAACAGTTTGAAGTGGTCATGATATGCAACGCGGGCCTGCTTGCTCCCCGAAAAATCGGTACATATCCTTTCAGAAACATGGCGCCTGTTTTCCGAGATGCCGCACCATTACTAACATTTACCTTACAGCAAGCGCGCTCAATAAACTTTCCTTATCTGCACCGAGGAGCTCCCAAGGCATCTTGAACAGTCGGACATCATCTGTACATTGATCTAGTGCTACCGCCACAGTGGTAGCAACCGGACTCGGAATGTAGCTGTCGGGAGCGAGATCATACCACGGTTGCAACACGAACCGCCGCTCTTGCAGCCTGGGATGCGGGAGTATAATTCGATCCGTATTGCATGTAGTTTGTCCCAGAGTAAGGATATCCAAATCCAGGGTTCTTGGGGCATAGGAGATCGATCGGCGGCGATTCGCTCTCTGCTCAATCTCCTGGCAAAAATCCAACAGGTCCTCAATCTCTAAATTCGTGTGTACCTCTACGACCGCATTCAAAAAGTCGGGGGATTCATCGCCGGGATGAAGCGTATGGGCCGCGCCCTCATAAATCGGGGAACATCGCAGATGCAGATCTATCTTTCGTAAATCCGCTACCGCCTGCTGCAACCGTGCTGATCGGTCCCCTAAATTCGATCCCAATGCGATATAAGCTGTTTGCATCACGGTACCCCCGCCAGGACTCGAACCCGGATATACGGCTTAGGAGGCCGTCGCTCTATCCTGTTGAGCTACAGGGGCAGATGATTTGCGCAACGCGCCGATACGTTCCGATACAACTCCGCCAAAGACCGCACTTCCTGCTACCACAACATCTGCACCATTTTCAACAATCTCGTGCACATTATCTGGGCCAACTCCTCCGTCTACTTCCAATAACACTTCCCCACGACTCTGATCAATCATTGATCTAAGTTGACGTGTGCGCTGACTCGCTTCGGGCAAATAGGACTGGCCAGCGAATCCCGGATACACGGACATAATCATTGCCACGTCAATTTTATCAAGCCAGGGGCTTAATTGATCCAGGGAGGTATCCGGGTTCAGGGTTAATCCTGACTTGCATCCCAATGCACGAATTTTCTGAAGCGTAGGTCCGATCTCCTTGCAGGCCTCAATGTGAATGGTAATAATATCCGCTCCTGCCTTGGCAAAGTCCTCAACATACCGCTCGGGCTCTGTAATCATCAGGTGCGTATCCAAGACCACACCGGTTCTTCGCTTCAGTGGCTCAAGCGCAGCAACCGCCAATGGGCCGAATGTCAGGTTCGGCACAAAATGGCCATCCATCACATCAATATGTAACCAATCTGCCCCCGCATTCACCGCCTCTTCTGCATGGGACTCCAGCCTTGCAAAATCAGCAGAAAGAATTGATGGGGCAATCAACATTTTATCTCACGAAAAAATGGCGACGATGATGGCCATCAAAAGCACATTGACAAGTGCAACAGGCAGTAATACTTTCCAACCAATCTGCATCAGTTGGTTGTATTTGAAGCGGGGCAGGGTCCAGCGTACCCACAAAAACAGGAACCCAAAGAACGCAACCTTGACCAATAAACTCCCTACCTGCATCAGAGGCAGTAAGGTAGAGTCTTCAAGCCATGGCAAAGCCGCAAGTAACTGCGGTTCAAATGGGATCAGGTAGCCCCCAAAGAAGAGCGTAGCAATTACAAACGAGGCCACAAACCAATTCACATACTCAGCCAGAAAAAACATACCGAATTTCATCCCGCTGTACTCCGTATGATAGCCTCCCACCAACTCCTGCTCCGCCTCCGGTAAGTCAAACGGGGCACGATTCGTTTCTGCAAAAGCAGTGATGATAAACAGGACGGCACCAATGGGATTACGGAAAAAATTCCATCCCAAGATTGCGCCTCCCATTGCCTGATCCTCGACAATCTCCACGACACTGAGCGAACCGGCAGTAATCACGACGCTGGCCACAGCTAATCCCATTGAGAGCTCGTAAGAAATCATCTGCGCACTTGAGCGCAACCCACCAAGAAGTGAGAACTTGCTGTTACTGCTCCAACCAGCAAGCGTGACCCCATAGACCGACATACTCGTCAGCGCCAAGATGATCAGAACTCCCACTGCACTGTCCACAATGACAAAACCACGCGCATACGGAATTAGTGCCGGCACGGTCATCGCAATCACAACCATTACCACTGGGGCCAGTGAATGAACAAACCTACTTGCTCCCTCAGGAACGGTATCCTCCTTGAAGACCAGTTTGAATACGTCTGCGAACGGCTGAAAAAATCCTCCCGGCCCGACCCGGTTCGGACCCGGTCGATTTTGGATGAAAGCAGACACTTTCCGCTCGGCATAAACCAGACAGGATGCCGATATCAACATAACGTTGATGATCCCAAAGGCTACCAAGGCCAATAATCCTGGCGATAGATCCATCCGCCCTTAACTGATAACCTCTGTCTCAATGAGTGGAAGGTTAATGCCATTTAGCCCCATTGCCTCATGGGTAGCTCCCGCAAACCCCGAGACGGTTTGGCTGATGTGCTGCATAATTTTTTTGGGACCTTGTGGATGAATTTCTGCGCCCAGCATCCTCGATATGATCGGAATCATTTCCCAACTGGGCTTACAGTCAATATAGCGAGATTCATTATGCCAGCGATCAAAAGGCGTACCATGCCGGTCAGCACGACTGAGCCCCATGTGCATCATGAGCGTCCGATTGGTCCCCTTGATGGCTTTGGCAGGTATTACCCGCTGTGCACGCCCGGATTCATTGACAAAAGTCCCGATGGTCTCGGCAACCATCGCCGCAGGAAGTGCTACACTCGCCGCGGGAAGCGTTTGATTGGTCGTGTGATAGTGATGCAGGATGACCTCAATATCCGCTAACGATTCAATACTGCAAAGCCCTGAGGCAACTGGATCATCCTCCAGAACATACAGAACCGAGACCTCTCCAGATTCAATCCGTGCACGCCAGAGTGGCAGATCAATCGGCAGCAATCCCAGACGCTCACACCCCTGACTGTTTGGAGCCCGGTCATCTGTACAAAGCCAATCATCCCCATGTCCGGGCTCAATATGAGGGATATAGCCGGCAACCTGCCCCCCAACCGCATCTGCGAGTTGCATCAACATCCAGTTATCCTCAACCGTCGCGTGGGCGGAAGCAATAAATACCGCACGCTCGCCTGCATTCCGCAAGATTTCCACAGCCCTCTGAAAAGATGCATCCCATGAGGATGAATCGGTCTCTCCAGCGATCGAAGGACCTGCTGGCCGATCTTCGTTAAAGCGGTGATAGGCCAAGCGATCCTCATCGGGAAGCCAGAATTCATTGACATCCAGATTGGTACGTGGCGTAATCCGCAGCACCAAATTGTCCCGAACCCATAGATGACAATTAGACCCTTTCGCATTGGTTGTCGTGATGGATGGGGTGCTGGCCATCTCCCAGATCCTCGCCTGAAATCGAAAATCAACAGAGGTCAGCGCACCAACCGGGCACAAATCAATCACATTCATAGAGTAGGGTTCATCAAACAAAATCCCTGGCGGCGTAATCGGGTAATTCTTTACCCCGCGTTCAATAATCGTGAGTTGCCCGCTTTTGGAAATTTCATCTGTGAAGCGCACACAACGTGTACAGTTGATGCAACGCTCCGCATCCAACACAACACGTGGACCAAGCTTGACTTTCTTCGGCTTATGAACCTTACGAAATTCAAATCGCGATCCTTCCGGCCCGTACTTGTATGCCTGAATCTGGAGAGGGCAATGCCCTGCCTGATCACAGATCGGACAATCAAGTGGGTGATTAATAAGCAGGAGTTCCAAGGTATCGCGCTGCGCATCTGCAACCTTCTCACTGGAGCGTGCAGTATGAATGACCTGTCCGTCTGACAGGATATGGCTGCAACTGGTCTGTAGCTTGGGGAAATACTGAATGACAGGCTCCCCCTTCTCATCCACCTGGATCTCACCCGTTTGCCGATCCCGCATCGGTGCCCCAATGTCTACCAGACACTGCCGACAGTTTGCTGGTACTGACATGGACGGATGGTAACAAAAATGAGGGAGTTCAATGCCGTGATCCAGGCAAAACTGGAGCAAACCCGGCCGACCTTCAAATTCGTATTGCTTGCCGTCTATGATGACTTGGGGCATGGAAAATCTAGCTGGATTCTTCTGGAGACACACGAACGCCGACTGCACTCATAGAGAGCACCGGACTCGCCCCCGGTGCATCTTCCTGGTAATGCGCTTCTGCCTCCTCTTCTGGAATCAAGATGGTCCCCAAGACGATAGCATGGCGACCGCTGATGTCCTTTGGTACAGTGAACTTGTACCCGCCGTCCTTATCCATCTCGGCATGAACACGCAGCCCCCCTTCCGTATCTATACTTCGGAGCATCAGCCAGCATCCATCCATCTGACAGACTTCATGTACAGTCCCTGCAACCGCCACATTCTTTCCAGTATAGTGTTGCGGCTCCGATACGACAGCTTCCACCGGGACTGCATCTGCAGCATCCGGTGCTAGTCCATAGACGGCATCGCTGATGGGCTCTGTACGATTACAGGCAATAAAAAAGATACAGACAAGAATCAGATTGTATTTCATGTAGCAATTATACTGTTTAGGCATTCACCGCCCAGACTGCCGGGCGACATCGACGTTCAAAATCTTCCCGGAAACGCTTGATCGTATTGCGCACCGGCCAGGCAGCCGCGTCCGCCAATGCACAAACGGTACGCCCCTCCATTTGATCACAGAGGTCAAGTAAAAGATCAAGATCCCGGAGATTTCCTTCACCATCATCAATTCGGGTGATCAGATTCTCCATCCACCCTGTACCTTCTCTGCACGGAGTACACTGCCCGCAACTTTCATGGTGATAAAAGTGTGCGACCCGCCTGAGAAACGCAACCATATCCGTGTCCTCATCCAGAAACAGCATTCCGGCCGTCCCCAACATAGAGCCTGCTTCCCGCAGGCTCTCCACATCCATCGTAACCCCCTCAATCATATCTGCCCGAAGCACCGGTACAGATGCCCCGCCAGGCACGAGTGCTTTGAGCTTTTTATTCCCGCGCATCCCTCCAGCAATCTCGAGCAGGTCGGTAATGAGCATCCCTGTTGGATATTCATATACGCCCGGTCGATTCACATGCCCCGAAATCCCATAAAGCAGAGGCCCTGGGTTTTTCTCTGCACCAATTGCTGCAAACCAGTCTGCCCCCCGATCCAGGATGAGTGGGGCACAGGCTAACGTCTCCACATTGTTGATCGTGGTGGGATATCCCCAAATCCCTGATTGTGCCGGAAACGGCGGCTTAATTCGGGGATAGGCCCGTTTCCCCTCAAGAGATTCCATCAGACTGGTTTCCTCACCACATATATAGGCACCTGCACCCTTATGAAGAATAATGTCTATGCTGTGCTTCGTCCCCAGCATATTTTTGCCTGCCAGTTTCGCATCATACACTTTTCCCAGCTCCCCCTCCATATGCGTGATCCAACTTGCATACTCGCCTCGGATATACAGATAGCATGCTTTGATGGACATGGCATAGCAGGCAATCAGGATCCCCTCAAACAAGAGATGAGGGTTGTACTCCATGAGTTGCCGATCCTTGAATGTCCCTGGTTCACTTTCATCTGCATTGCAACACAGATAGCGAGGCACCTCTGGCTTGACCGGGGGCATGAAACTCCATTTGAGCCCCGTAGGGAACCCTGCTCCTCCCCTGCCACGCAGCCCGCTACGCTTCATCTCAGCCGTCACCTCCTGGGGCTCCAGCTCCTTGACGACCTTGTGCAGGGTCTCATACCCACCACCGGCACGATACACATCCAGGTGATGCAAATTTTTGACCGGAGGCAGAAGCACCCGCTCATAAGACTTCCAGTTCCCCGCCTTCGTCATAATACGTCTCTCATTCTGTCCTGAAACAAGGCCTTTGAATACATGACAGTTTCAGGTGGATTACTGAGTTCGTTCTGATCGTGGAGGGGTTACATAATTTTCCATCGATTCTGCATCGGTTCGTCTGTTTCCACCCATTTCATCTTCATCCTGCGGTAGTGTAACCGACACAAACGGCAACGACTTGCCAGCTTCGAGAGCCTCCAGTAATTCGTCGACTTTTTCAGGTGTCAAATTATGGGCATAAGGGCCATTATTAACCTGCATCATGGGAGCAGAACCACATGCACCCAGACACTCCACCTCCTGCAAGGTATAACGACCACAGGCCGACGTATGCCCACGCTTTACTCCCAGCTTCTCTTCCAGGTAAACCAGGATATCGTAACCCCCACAGAACTGACACGAAAAGCATGTACATACGTCCAGTACAAAAGTCCCTTTCTCCTCTTTGAAGTACTGCGTATAGAAGGTCGCAACCCCGTACACCTGCGCATAAGGTAATGAGAGCTCGGCTGCAACCAGTTGTAAAACCTCTGGTGGCAGGAATCCGAATTTCTCCTGTGCAAGCCAAAGTGTCCACATTACCGCTCCATCCGAGGTGGGATACTGACGGACCCAACCTGCAACCCTGGCCTTTTCTTTCTCTGTAAAGGTGAGCTGTTCCTTGGAAAAATGTGGCTCTGGGTTCGGATCCGGGAGTGCAACCACCGGATTACGAATAAAATCTGCCATGCTACCTATCCGCCTCCCCCATAACTGGGTCAATTGAGCCAATCAGGACAACGATATCGGCAACCGGGTGCCCCTCCATCATAGATTCCAAACCCTGCAAATTGGTGAAGGAGGGTGCATTCAGACGCGCACGCCACGGGCATCCGGTTCCATCACTTTCAAGATAAAACCCCAATTCACCTTTCGGCGATTCGATCGCATGATAGGATACAGCCCCATTGGGAGGCGTAACCCCGGTCTCCGTGTACATAAAGTCATGTATCATCCCCTCCATGGAGTAATAAACTTCATCCTTGGACGGGTAAGCCTTCTTTGCATCATCAGTCCGGATTGGTCCTTCCGGCAATCGATCCAGACACTGGTTGATAATCTTGATACTTTCAAGCATTTCTTCCATGCGAATATGATAGCGTGCTAAACAATCCCCCTCTTCCCGGAGCGGGACAGTAAAGTCAACCTCGTCATATTTCAGATAGGGTTCAAAGATTCGGATGTCATAGGGTACTCCACTGCCTCGCAGATTCGGACCGGTGAGCCCGAGTTCAATTGCTTCCTCTTTGTTGATTACACCAACATCCTTATTTCGATCAATCCAGATACGGTTACGGTTGAGAAGTTTCTGCCAACCTTTGATAATTTCTTCGTAGCTGGTTGCAAAATCTTTGATCATTGTAATGGCAGTCGGACTTAGGTCCGTTGCCAATCCGCCAATACGGCTATGGGAGACCGTAAAGCGTGCACCGGACACTTCATCAAAGATATTGTAGAGATCCTCTCGTCCCTGGAAGGTCCAGAGAAAGACACTGACGGCCCCCGCATCCATCAACCCAACTCCCAACCACAACAGATGGGAGGAAATACGGGCCAGTTCACACATGATCATCCGGATCCATTGCGCACGATCGGGGACTTCAATGTTGGCAAGTTTTTCCACTGCCATACACCAGGCCACGTTATTCGCATAGGGAGCGAGATAATCCATGCGGTCTGTATAGGGCATGAACTCCTGATAGGTCTTGCTCTCTGCAAGTTTTTCAATCCCCCGGTGTAAATACCCAATATCCAGTACACACTTCTCAATCCGCTCGCCATCGAGTTTCACAACGCATCGGAGCACGCCATGGGTGGCCGGATGCTGCGGTCCGATATTGAGAGTCATCTCATGCTCAAGCGCATCCTCTACACGCGAAACTTCGCCCCCCCGCTTTGTGCTCAGCCATGCATCCTTGCTCTCAAGTCGTTTGAGCAAGGTCTCGTTGTGTCTAGGCCAAAACGAGAAGATTGCCTCCCGGTCATGATAGGGGGTTGCTACTGACATCTATTGCTCCTCTCCTTGGGGCTCTTGATAACTCTTGGCTGGACTGCCGCTATGGGCTGCCGCAAAGGGATCCATGGTCAATTCCCCTTCAGGGGTCCGTGGAGGGAGTGGCAGAGATCCGGGAATCCCAAGAAGTGGAAATTCCTTACGCTGAGGATGATACTCAAAATCTTCCGGCATATACATTCGCCGAAGATCGGGGTGTCCCTCAAAGCGAATCCCCAACATATCGTAGCACTCACGCTCGTTCCAGTCTGCTGCCTTGAATAGACCGGTCAGCGACGGAACAACCGCATCTTCTTCGTCAACCAGCACCTTTAGTCGAAGGCGCTTATTCGTCTCGAGGTTAACCATGCAGTAGTACACCTCATAACGGGGCGCATCCTCACGAAAACGATCAACTCCAGCCAGATCTACCAAATAGGTGAAACCCAGTGTTTCCTTCAATGCAGTGCAAACCTGCAATAGGGACTCCCGCTTTACAAATGCCGTATACTCGCCCGCATACTCGGATACATCCGTGATTGACTCGGGGAACTGCTTCTTGAGCGTCTCAATGGTTTCTACCACGTTGGTGGACGCCTTCTCGTGCACATTTTTTTCGTCCGCACGCGCCTCGCCAACGGGGGTAAAATGAAACTGAAGTGTCTCAGGCATCCGCTAGGCTTGACGCATTCGAAGCTACCTTACGGCCATCTCCAGTCAAGATTTCCGGCTTGGCTGATTCCGCCGCTGACTCTTTCGGTCCACTCGTATAGTCCTGGGTCACCGAGTATTCATTGCGAATTTTTTCCTGAATATCCATCAACGCATGAATGACCGCTTCCGGTCTGGGAGGGCAACCGGGGATGTACACATCAACCGGCATAAAATTGTCAATCCCCTGGACAACCCCATAACAACGATGCATACCCCCGCTGGATGCACATGCTCCCATGGAAATGCACCATTTTGGATCAGCCATCTGATCCCAGACACGCCGTATGGCATGTGCCATCTTGTAACTGCACCATCCCGCGACGATCATCAGATCAGCCTGACGGGGAGAAAACCGCATTGCTTCGCTGCCAAACCTCCCAACATCGTATTTAGGACCTCCAAACGCCATCATCTCAATGGCACAACATGCGAGGCCCATTGGCATCGGCATCAGCGAATTGGACCGTGCCCAGTTGACGACAGCATCAACCGTGGTCGTTAAGTATCCAGTCGTAGAATTCATTGCATAAACACTAGTCCGATTTTATGAAAATCTGTGCGCTCTGTTTCGCTAATCAAACTCGAGTCCCCCCTTTTTGATGTCATATAATAGTCCCACTGCAAGAATGATGATAAATATCGTCACGGCCGCAAGTACCCCCATCCCAATCCCTGCTTCCAGGAAGTGTCGATGGCTGATCGCCCACGGATACAGGAAGACGACTTCAACATCAAATACAATAAAGATCATCGCAACCAGATAGAACTTTACAGAAAACCGCTGATGCGCGGTCCCAATGGGATCCATCCCACTCTCATAGGCGCCGACCTTTACCCGATTCGGTCTCCGCGGACCAAGGAGTCGTTGAGCAAGAAGTAGTGTCAAAGCAAGGCCTGTCGCCAGCCCCAACATAATCAACAGTGCGGTGAATTCAGCACTCATATCAAATTGCCGATTTTCTACTATGAGCCATAAAAACTGTGTTCTGCGTGAAGATACACATTGCTGCACTCATCTCAACTGCTGAGAGATAATTCTCACAATTTTGAACTCCAGAAATGAGTCCGATGTATTGATTTTGGAATATGTCGAATTCCCGTTTCACGCTCTCTCAGCAGGATCATCGGATCTTTGCTCCACCTCCAATGCAGCACTGCGGCGATACAAGTATCATAAAACCTTAATCTGCCCATGCGTAGCGAGATAACCCGATCGAAATAGAACCTGTAATCATAAATGATCCATGCTCTCACCCATACTCTGCCACTGCAGACTGCTGCGCGATTACTCTGCCGGAAAACACAGTTCCTTGGATCAAACCGCGGCTGCAGAACCACTTTTTCTGGTCACATCACTCCCGGATTCCCCCTCCACGAATCCGTAGCTGTCACCATGAAATTGTACGCCGTAAGGAGAATTGGGGATGTGTATCCTCAAGTCCGTGTAATTCCCCGAATTTACCTCCAGTCTGTGGTATAAGTCAGACGTGCACTCGCAACACGACCCAATCTAGGTGAACCGACAAACTCCCGGTGGTTGCTGTTGGCCGCATTATTGATGCCAAGGTCTACCCGAAGTGTCGGATTGATTTCATAACCAGCACCTAAATCCAAAACAAAATAGGATGGCACATTACCGTCATAGGGCCCCGAAAGCATCCGAAATCCTTTTATGTAACGACCGGATGCATTCACACTGAACCCACTTTGATGCTCGTACTGCCCACCAAATTTAAACTTTAAACTTGGTGCGTTCAGTGCAAGCACTTGGTCTACATGGTCCTCATTCAATTCTGTATGATCAAAAAAATCATCACTCACCCAAGACAGATTTCCGAACAAGGAGAGTGCACGGGTCGCAAGCACCTGCAAGGATATATCCGCCCCATAATACTGGATGTTTCCATAATTAGGATAGGCCAGCATGATCTCTGGTAATTGACCGACTCCTGGATTATTCTCTCTGGGCTGCACAATTGCGATCGGTGTTGATGGACTTGGCAGATCACTGCCTGCGACATCTACCAGTAGTTGCGCAGCCTGCTCCGCGGTCAGCCCGAAGAGTCCGAGCGCACCCGCCAGTGTAGAATTATTCGCAATTCCTGTGGTAATATCCCGAACAAGATCCTGAGCTAAGTTCGGAACCAACACCAGTGGTGTACGCACTTGGAGGGAGCCTATGAAATTTTTCTTTGTCGCATAGTAGACATCCGCGGCAAACAATACCTTGTCCCCAAGAATTCCCTTGTAGCCCACCTCAAAGGCTTGAGCTATCGTCTGCTGAAGTGGATCCACATCCTGCAAATCTGTTACACCAAGATCTATACTAAGCGTGCTGAGATTTAATGCCCCCAGAACCCCTGGACTGAACCCCTCCACCACCGTTGTCGCGGGATTGAAGGCATCCTTCAGCGCTGCAACCAGTTGTAAAGGTACATTCAGTCCGGCATTGGAGAGCATCAAGGCGAGGTCTTCATCGGGGATTGCAACTAGTCCCTGGTACATCAGCCCATAGACTACTCCCGTACTGATCCCCGCCGGGGTTGGAGCTCCCTCCGCCCCTGGTAATAGACTTGACGCAACAAGATCCGTTGAAGCACCCAATGCTAGATAATCTGGATTCCGCTCATAGGTAAAGCCGGTGGCCGCACCTCGCCCACGTACCTTAAGATTACCAGGTAGCACTGCAGCAACTATATCCAACCAGTTGCTGGTCGCCGAGGGTGATGAGAAACTACGATTATAAGTTGCACGGAAACTTGAGTTTGGATTGGGCTTCACCACCAGTCCAACACGTGGAGAGGCCTGTACTTTGTCAACAACGTTATTGTAGTCTCCACGTAATGCCAGTGTTAATTCGATACGATTGGTGATTTTTGTCGTCGACTGCGCATATACCCCATATTCATCAATGTTATCATTATCCTCATTACGTCCCAAAACGGTTCCTTTTGTATCCGGGCGGGTCAACTCAAAATCCACTCCCATGATCAATGACTGGCGGGCACCAAATTGCATATCGTACTGGGCCTGCATCACATATTCACGAGAGTGTTCGGTGACTGGCTCCCCCCCATACACATAGGAATCACCTGAATCATTGACGTTGACGAAAAATTGTGCAAAAAAGTTTTCGCTGGATAACCGTGCCTGGGTAAACGAATACCGATAATTCTCCCCTTGAATCGTTCCGATCCCACTTAACATTGCCCCCTTGAGTACACCGATTCCGCCGTTCAAGGACAATGTCGTCCCAGTTCCCAGGCGAAACGACAGATCCCCCGCAACAGTGTACTTGCTAACGTCAGTGTCTCGCTCGCCGTCCACGAAAAGCTGTACTGCATCGTCTGGATCAGGACACTGATCAAATTTACTCGCTTCGAGAAGTGAAGGATCACAGCTCTGAAGAGCAAAATCCTTCGCAGTCGCATACGAACCGGTTACTTTGACACCAATGCGATCAGTCAGTATCCTCGCAACCCGAGCTTGTACATTCATTTGAGATTGTTCTCCACCGCTGACCGAAACCGTAGCTCCTGGATGCGTAAAGGCGTCCTTGGTAATGTAATGAATGACTCCTGCATCTACGCCCGCACCATAGAGCGCAGATCCTGGGCCTCGTACAACTTCCACCCGATCCAGATCTACTGAAATGTTGGGCATCAGGTTGTGCAGGTTTACTCCGATGGAAGGTGAGCCGGCATCACGATAATCTGTCAAGACCAACGTGGCTCCAGAGAATACATTACTGAATCCCCTCAGAACCACTTCATTCCGATCTATTCCGGTTTGAGCCATATCAAGTCCTGTGACGGTACGCAGTGACATAATTGTCGAAGGAACAACGGCACGCACAAGGTCCTCGGCCAGAATAACATCAATGGATGCGGGCGCGTCCAATACTTTCTCCTGCCGTCGACTGGCGGTAACCTGTATCTGTTCCAGATCTACCCCACTCACTAGACCCACATCAAGAGTATGCGTTTCTACCCCGGATAGATTGACTTCTATTTCAACGGACCTGTATCCCGTATAGGACACCCGTATGACACCGGCTCCTTCCGGCAACCCCTCAAGTGTATACTGCCCAGTTTCATCGGTAGCTGTCCCTTGCCCGGAGCCGACATGAACTACATTCGCCCCGAATAGCGGAAGGCTTGTCTGCGAATCTGTGACGATGCCGACCACCGAAGCCGATTGAGCATAAACCCAACTGGAAGACGCAAATAACAGCAAGAATAAAACGATACCAAAGATTTTTTTTGTAGTACACATTTGTCTGGATTTTATGAATGTTCGAGACGATTACGTGCAGATCGTATGTACCGGAATCAGCCCCACCTATCCCTCTACAACTTCCACCATTGTTATGCCTGAATCCATTATTCTCCAATTTAACAAATAGAACTATAAGCTTACCCACTCTCTTCAACTCCCTCGACCCGTTGTGTAGGTGAGTCGGAAAGACGCAACACGCCCGAGCCTGGGAGCACCTATAAATTCACGGTGATTGCTGTTGAAAAGGTTATTGATCCCTAGATCCGCACGAATTCCAGCCTTATTGATCGAGTATCCCACACCAACATCCATAATCATATAGCCCTCAACTTCCCCTATGTACTGCCCTGCAATGACAGGAAACCCCTTCATGACCCGCCCGGATGCTGTCAGCGATAAGCCATCCCTGCGCTGGTATTGCCCACCAAGCTTGAACTTGAAACCGGGAGCGTTGAGCGCCAGTTCCAAATCCTCAGACCCTTCACCCAGTTCCGTGTGATCGAAATAATCGTCACTGATCCAAGATGCATTCCCGAAGAACACCAGTTCATCACTGGCAAGGACCCGGGCTGAAATATCCATGCCGAAATACTGAATACTTCCAAAGATGGGATAGGTCAACATAAGCTCCGGGAAATATCCTTCGCCCTTGTTATTCTCGTTTGTCTGTACGATCGCGATGGGCGTTTCACTGTCAGGAAGGTCCTCCCCGGCGATATTGACCAATATTCCCGCACCTTGTTGCGGAGTTAAGCCCAGTAATCCCAGTACATTTGTGATGTTTTCGTTTGCTGCGAACCCAGCCGAAATATCCCGGATGAGATCCTGTTGCAGATTCGGGACAAGCACAAACGGAGTCTTGGTCTGAAGTGGGCCGATAAAATTTTCCCGCTTCGCAAAATACCCATCCACGGTGAACAGGATCTTATTATGAACGATTCCTTTGTATCCGATCTCCCATGACTGAGTCATTGCAGGTTTAATTGGCCCCAAATCCGGGAGGTTATTCAGTTCAGGATCCGTTACAAGCTCCAGCGTACTGAGATTGGGTAATGCCAACGTTCCAGGACTGAATCCCTGAACCGAGGTAACTTCCGGCCTTAGTCCCTGCTTCAAAAGAGAGATCAATGAGACAGGAATATTCACTCCTGCATCCGCCAGCATCATGACCAGATCAGCATCCGGGATTGCTGCCAACCCCTCGTAAATCAGTCCGTACATTACACCGGTATCAACTCCAACGGGAGTTGGCACGCCTTCCATACCAGGAAGCATGCTGGAAGCCACGAGTGCCGTTGGAGCTCCGAGCGTTAAATAGTCCGGGTTCCGGGCATAGGTGAAGCCACTTTCCCCACCACGTGCCCGCACATTGAGTTCTCCAAGGGAAGCAGCAACTATGTTGAGGAAGTAGTCGGTGGCAAGCGGTGAGGAGAAGCTACGGTTGTACGTTGCTCGCAGACTTGACGATGGTGTCGGTTTTAGGACGAGTGCAACCCGGGGAGATGTCTGAATGTCCGTCACTACGTTGTTGTAGTCTCCACGAAGTGCCAGCGTCAATTCCAGTCGGTCCGAAATCTTTGTGGTTGATTGCACATATGCCCCGAATTTGTCCACATGCTCCAACGTCACATCAACCCCTGCGATCAATTCCTGCCGAGAGCCAATCGCCTGCGTGTACTGGCCCTGCAGTGCGTACTCTTCCGAAATTTCGGAAATCAGATCTCCCCCATATATATATGACTCCCGCGAATCAATCGTATTTACATAAGCCTGCGCGAAAAATGGTCCGCTGGCCAATCGAAGCTGGGCATAGCCGGTAATCAATCCTTTGGCCTGAATGGTGCCAATACTGCTGAGCATGGTCCCATCAAGGTTGGCAATGCCCCCATTGACAGAAAGAGTAGTCTGACCACTCATACGCCAATCCACGCTGCCCGACAATACCAGCTTACGTTGCCGGATCTCGCGTTCACCGTCTACGAACAGCTGTACTGCATCCTCTGGATCCGGGCATTCACTGAACCGCTCTGCTTCGAGAAGTAAGGGATCACAGTCTTGAAGGGCAAAATCCTCTGCCGTTGCATAGTTGCCAATCAATTTTACGCCAAAATTTTTCCCTAGGACGGTTGCGACGCGGCCCTGGACATTGAACATGGACTGCTGCCCCCCGCTTACAGAAACCGTGGTTCCAGGATAACTGAATGCATCTTTGGAGATATAATGAATGACTCCCGTATCTCCGCCGGGGCCATAGAGTGCGGATCCCGGCCCACGTACCACCTCAATTCGTTCCGTGTCAATGGCCAGGCTTGGCATGATGTTGTGCAGGTTGACCCCGACAGATGCCGCACCGGCTTTCCGGTAATCGGTGAGTACATGGGTGGTGCGCGAAAAAACATTATTGAATCCCCTGAGCACAATTTCATAGCGATCCACCCCGGTTTGTACCATGTCCACCCCCGTCACATTCCGCAGCGATTGCGCCATCGTCGGAGCAACATCCAGTTGAAACTCCCGCGGAATGACCACATCAATGGATGCAGGCGCATCCAGCGCTTTCTCATTCCGGCGGCCAGCTGTCACCTGAACCGGATCAAAGTCCGTTCCCGGCACCAAGGTAATATTCCATACATAATTCTCGCTTGCAGTCAAGGTGATCTGAGATTCTTGGGCCGCATAGCCAACGAAGCTGACGCGCAGCGTATAGACTCCAGGAGAGAGGTTGAGAATTTCAAAGACTCCCTCCGTGTTCGTCGCACGTCCAATTCCCGTCCCCGAGATGGACACATTCGCACCGATCAGCGGCAGGCCTGTTTCCGAATCGGTGACCTTGCCGGTAATCGCCCCCGTCTGTGCGAAAACAGGCTCAGCAAGAACGCAAACGATCACACTCACCAGTAGGGTACGCATCGTCTGACCAGCTATCCCGCACAACATGAATCAAACCGTGGTTTTAACTCCTTGCAAAAAACCTTCAGCCAATATATCATGCCCTTCAATTTTTTGTGATGAATCAAGGGTTAGAGTTTGTAATTCCTACGCGTGACAAAAGTAAATCCACCTGTTTCGTATGATGGACTGCATTAAAGAGATCTTGAACCTCTTCCGTGGAGGTATGGGACATGACCTCCGCTGAAATCAGAACCAATGACTCAAATGGCTTCCCTTCCTTCCAACTTCGCATCGCAAGAGGCTGAACCAGGTCATATGCTTCTTCGCGTGTCAGCCCGTGGTCAATCAGGTGCAACATCAATCGTTGGCTGTTATACAAACCGTAGGTTGCATCCAGGTTCTTCTGCATGCGATCAGGGTAGACAACCAAGTTTTGAAGGATGCGTGTCAATCTCAGCAGGGCATAATGTACGACCGTGGTTGCATCGGGGAGAATCACACGCTCCACACTGGAATGTGAAATATCTCTTTCATGCCACAAAGCTACATTCTCCATTGCCGCCACCATGTAGCCACGCAGTAACCGCGCACAACCCGTGATATTTTCGCTGCCTATGGGATTGCGTTTATGCGGCATGGCACTGGAGCCTTTTTGCCCTTTCCCAAACGCTTCCTCGACCTCTCTGACTTCGCTACGCTGCAAGTGGCGAATTTCTACGGCGATCTTTTCAAGGCTGGCCCCTATGAGTGCCAGCACACACACGTAATGCGCATGGCGATCCCGCTGGATTACCTGCGTAGCAATCGGCTCTGGTTTGAGGCCAAGGAGTTCACAGGTAATTCGTTCAACCTCCGGCGGCGTATGGGCAAACGTTCCGACGGCTCCAGACAGTTTTCCTGTTCGAACCTCCTCAGCAGCCGCCTTGAACCGTGCTAGGTTTCGACCCATCTCTGCATAGTAGAGCGCAAGCTTCAGCCCAAAGGTAGTGGGTTCTGCATGCACTCCATGGGTTCTGCCCATCATCAGAGTATCACGATGCTCAAGAGCCCGGTCATGCAAGACCTTGAGCAGGGCCTCAAGGGCTTCTTCAATGAATTGATTTGCTTCTGCAAGCCGTACGGACCAGGCTGTATCTACAACATCAGATGAAGTAAGGCCGTAATGGACCCACTTTTTTTCTGGCCCGAGTCCTTCACTGACCGCACGCGTAAACGCAACCACGTCGTGCCGAGTAGATTTTTCTATCTCGTGAATCCGCTGCAGATCGAAGGATGCATTTTCCCGAAGCGTTCGAACTTCATCTTCGGGAATGACTCCGATCCTGGACCACGCCTCACAAACCGCCAACTCTACCTGAAGCCACACCTCAAACTGGCGCTGCTCACTCCAGAGTTTCTGCATTACCGGATGGGTGTATCGCTGAATCATACGCTTCTTGATCTGTAATTCTTTGAATATACAATTGAGGGGATTGGATCACTGCAGATTCGGTCATGCATGCACAGTCTTGATGCCCCTTAAACGCGGTCCTGGCCTGAATATTTCGGGTCCCGGGAGTCTCAGCTCTCACAACGAATCGCGCTTATCCCTCAGACGCGTGTACAATAATCTCCGGGCCCGGAAAATATGCGCCTTGACCGTTCCGAGTGGGAGTTCCAGTTCCTGAGCAATTTCTTCGTAGGATTTTTCCTGCTGATGCCGCATTACGATTACGCGGTGATACTTGGGAGGCAGTGAATCAATCGCTTCCTGAATGATATTTGTGCGCTGTCCACCTTCAATTTTACGGTCTGGTCGATACGTGATATCGGGGACTTGCTGACGAACCTCACCCTCCTTGGTCCGTGTTGGCTTGTCCAGCGAGATCGTGGCCAACTTTCGCTTACGCTTATAATCAATCGCATGATTGGATGCAATCTTGTAGAGCCAGGTCGAAAACGCATAACTGGTGGAGTACGTATCCAATGCTTTGAATGCTTTCATGAACGCCTCCTGAACCAAATCTTCGATTCCCTTCGTGTCTCCAATCGTACGCTTGATGTGCAGAGACAGCCCTTTCTGGTATTTTTGAACGAGCAGTGCGTATGCGCGCTGATCTCCTTCCAGTGCGCGGGAAACCAGCTCACGATCCTTCTGACTGGACGCTGACCATCCGGTCTTCGTCTGATCTTCAGGCATTCGGTTCATCCGCTCATGTGCGACGATACTAGTTGCCGAGCGAGCTAGTTATCTGGAGACACCGGCAGTTCACGCGTCTCCTTGTAGGTGCTCAGAACAATACTAGTTCTCGTGCCGGTTACCCCTGGCCAGGATTGAATACTGCCTAGCAATTGCTCCAACGAGGTGGTATCATGCGATCTAACCTTCAGAATATGAGAGCCCTCTCCCGTGATCGAATGCGCTTCAAGCACTTCGTTGCAACCACAGACGTGCTCAATGAGGGTGGTATAATTACTTGACGTATCCACTGCAACGCGAATAAAGGCAGTGATATCAAACCCCAGTTCCTTCGGATCCACGGTTGCATGATAGCCTGTCAGGAATCCGTTTGCCTCAAGCTTGCGCATGCGATCGCTCACACTGGTCATACTCAACCCGACGCGTGCTGCGATGTCAACCCGCTTCATCCTCCCTGAGGCCTGCAGGAGGTTCAGAATGCGGGCATCAATTTTGTCAATTTTCTTGCTTACCATTTTAGTTGTGCACCGTGGCTATGATTCGGACTGGACCACCACAACCCCTGGTCCCATGAGATTTTTCATTTTATCAACGTAAAACGGTGACAGAATCGACCCTAGTATACGTCTTCCCAACGCGATAAGCCTTAATTTGGTCCATATCGGGCCCATAGCTCAGTCGGTTAGAGCAGCGGACTCATAATCCGTCGGTCGGGGGTTCAAGTCCCTCTGGGCCCACATCCACTAGGACAGACCCAGTAATTGTCCTCCCTGGTACACCAGTAGGGAAGCCACATACGCAAGTGCAGTCATGTAAAGCCACATGACCAGGGGCCATCGCCAGGTATTGGTCTCCCGGCGTGCAATCGCCAGTGTACTCATGCACTGGAGTGCAAACACAAAAAACACAAGCAGGCTGACCGCCACCAATGGCGTAAATACAGGGCTCCCATCTGGATAGCGATCGGCTTTCAGTGCATCCCGCAGTGCCACCCCCTCTTCTGCATCCGCAACACTGTAAATGATACCGAGCGTAGAGATGATCACCTCACGTGCGGCAAAAGCACTCACCAGACCTGCACTAATCTTCCAGTCAAACCCCAGGGGCTGCATCACAGGTTCAAGAATCCGACCCAGATACCCAACAGCACTTCCTCGGATCTGAGCCGACTGCTGAACAATGCGAGCACTGTCCAATGCGGCAGCATACTCAAGCTCTGCCTGCTGCATGATGGACTGTATCTGCACCATCGTAGGATCTCCACTCTCCAGCGAACCTTCCAGAGCAGGCAAAGCCATATCTGGCGCTGGCAAAAGCGCCTCTGCTTCGGCATACCTTGCCTCGCGCTGCTGTGCTGCCTGCATCTCAACCTGCGCCCTTTCAGCGTCTGTACCAACACTAGGATAACTCGCCAGGAACCACAGAACGATACTGCAAGCCAGAATAATTTTCCCTGCACGCACCGCAAATACTTTGGAGCGCTGAATCATGCGCCAAAGTATTTGCCGCGCCCGGGGCCGCCGATAAGAAGGCAGTTCCATCACAAAGTAACTCTTAGCACCCTTGGTGAAAACAAACCGCTTCAGAATCGCTGCCGCCACAAACGCCATTACCGTCCCCATCATATACATTGAGAACATCGCCAACCCCTGGTAGCCAAATATCCCCAGTGTCCCTGCAGGGATAAAGGCAGCAATAAAGAGGGTGTAGACTGGCAGGCGAGCGGAGCAGCTCATCAGGGGTGCGACCATGATCGTGATCAAGCGATCTCGCTCATTATCAAGCGTTCTGGCAGCCATGATCCCAGGAATCGCACAGGCATATGAACTGAGCAGTGGCAGGACGGAGCCCCCACTCAACCCTACACGCTTCATGATGCGGTCCATAATGAACGCACTGCGGGCCATATACCCGGTGTCTTCCATGATGCCGAGAAAGAAAAAGAGAAGCAATATCTGGGGAAGGAAGACGACTACATTGCCCACTCCGGTAATCACACCATCGGTTAATAGATCTGTTGCCCAGCTAACTGGAAGGACGGACTGGACCCCTGCCGCCAGTGCCGAAATTCCGGTCTCAATCAAATCCATGGCAGGTGTCGCCCACGAAAAAACGGCCTGAAAAATACAAATCAGAATGACCAAGAAGAACAGGGGACCGAAAATTTGATGAGTGAGCACTGCATCAATCCGATCACTAAGTGTCGCTGCCCCCTTCACTCTGCGTACCGTCTTGTTGACGATAGGGCCCAGCCATGCATACCGCCCACTTACCTCCGCATGTCTCCATGCAATTCCCCGCTCGGCAAATTCTTTCCGCAACTCTTCAATATGGTGCACGAACCCAGGGGCGATCGGGCGCCATGTATTCAATGCCTCATCTTCCGCCAACGCACGCAAAACCTCCATCCTGCTGTGACCCTGCTGCACTTGTGGGGCTTCCTCAGTCAGTTCCTTGGCTAGGGCTGGAATCTTTGCATTCACTGCATCCATGAGCGTCCACCGATACCCCTGTGCCGGTTTAGGGGGATCCAGGATCTGCTTTTTCAACTCATCAACTCCTTCCCCCCGGGAAGCGACAAGTGAGACAACCGGGGCCCCAAGTTCTTGCTCCAGCGCAGACGTATCAATAACCAATCCGTTTTCTTCCGCCGCGTCCATCATATTCAGGGCCACGACCACCGGTATTCCGATGTCAATCACCTGGCTGGCAACGTAAAGGTTGCGCTCCAAGTTACCGGCATCCACCACGCAAACCACAAGGTCTGGTGCCTTATCTCTGCGCCCTACCAGAACCTCATAGGTAATCTGCTCATCCAAGGATCTCGGAGTAAGGCTATACGTGCCAGGGAGATCAATCACCTCAACATGTAGTGCTCCCGTCAGGGTTCCTGACTTCCGCTCAACCGTGACTCCTGGAAAATTGGCTATCCGCTGATTCAGGCCGGTGAGCCGATTAAAGAGTGTGGTTTTGCCGACGTTGGGATTACCAACCAAGGCGACGCTGATGGGAATTGAAGAGGACACGTCAACCCCGATAGCTTATGCTTCGCATTTGGATATGCGTATCTGGGCTGCCTCGGCTTTTCGAATGGAAAGATGATATCCACGAACCTTAAGATCCATCGGATCACCAAGTGGGGCCAAGCGCACGACTTGAACCTCCGAACCAGGGAGCATGCCCATCTCCATCAAGCGATCCATGACTGCGTCGGGTTCAAAACCCAGAATCTTGCCCGATTCGCCAGGGCGCAAATCCTGAAGCGTCATGGGCTCACAGGGATTGCGAGAATGTCTGCAGCCATGTCGCGGCGGAGTCCAATTCGACAGCCCTCAATCCGCACGATGAGCTCATCAGAATTTCTGACCATCTCTATATGAACTCCCTCCCGTATGCCAACATCACGTAACCTGTCCTGTGCACACCCATATACAGAACAGATCTTGAGCATACACCCCTCGCAAAAAGATGTCAGAGGAGAGGGAGTCATAACTGGATTAGAGGATCTGGCACAAATATACTTATTTGGACTGAATATAAATAAGTACGCGTGAATTGGTTCCGTGAATCCGGGATAGTTTCATAGTTAGTTGGAATTCCGAGACTGGAATCGTGTATGGATTGAGTAAATCAAGCCGAGTGCGAACCATTCGCGATTGACCAGTGATCCTTCAGATAATGACTCACAGGTCACCTTTTTCAATATTTTTGTTTTGGGTACACAGGTATATGATTCCCTATTTTAGCAATATCATCCAATAAAACAATCCCTGACACATCAACCGTCATGACCAGATACTTCTTGCCATCGATTTTAACCATCTTTCTCTTTCTTCAAGTCAGTTGTCAAAACCCCGAGGAGATTGCAAATCAAGATAGTGATGCCACTGAACACACTTCGGATAGTGGATTCCTCTCAGACGTAGAGTCTCAGGACTCAACTGCTCCGAAATCTTTACAAATAGATGAATCAACTGGGAGCCTTGAAGGCTTTGTTCGGGACATTGATGGCAATCCCGTTAGTCAAGCCACTCTACAGATTGACGGACTAGCTTTAGGGGCAACAACGTTACTCAGCGGATCCTATGTATTGAATCGGATTCCAACTGGCTCACACAAATTGATTGTCACAGCACCAGGACATATAAAGGAGCTGTCTGTGGAGATATTTCCAGACTCCACCATTGAATTTAATATCACCCTTTAAGGCTGTCCCACAGAAATTCAGGCTGGCAATTTCTATGCGAAACAGGGTCCCCGCCCCACTATTCGTCCTCTTGATGGCCCTGTTTTTGACGGGTTGCCAATCACAGGACTCTGCAGTACATATAGTCCGCTCACCAACCGTACCCTTCGACGAATTATTCGTGCTTGAGGATACAGTGCGGCTGGACCCAGGTATCCTGATTGGACAGGTAATCTTTGTTGATGTCAACCCAAGTGGCGAGATCCTGATTTCAGACTATCAGGCTAACACAACCCATCTATTCTCCCCCTCAGGCAACCATCTACAATCTTATTCCGCGTTTACATGCCTCTCTGACGATGTGCACTTCTACCCGTGGAGTACCCGTTTCCTCGGAGATGAACACGTGGTAGCTATGCAATTCGCAGGGCCAGCCGTTGTCTTCAATTTAGACGGAACCTGTTATGCTGACACCAGACTATTAACGCCTCCGGCAAAAGCAATTTGTATACAGGAAGACTCGATATTTGCTCAACAGATGTGGCTTGAGGAGCAGGCCACTGCCAATGTGTATTCGCCAATGCTTGAGAATATTGGAGAAATTCTCATTGAACCACCACGCTTGATGTTTCTAAACAGGAACTTTGCGGGGCTGGAGGGCAGAACTATTGATTGCTTTGACGATGGTCCACACTATCTTTATGCCGAAAGTATGGACGCGATACCCGTCCGGGCCAGCTCGCCCGGAATCCAATACAGACCTGATTTTTTCGAGTGGAGACCAGAAGATTTGTCTGATGATCCTCCACATGACGAAGACCATCGGAGGCGACAGATGGAATATCCATATGCGATCGCGGTCTTTGCGCTGAATGGAACAACCCGAATGGTGGTCACGGAAAACTTGGATAGTCAATGGCATCTAAGCGATGTCCCTGCGAGCGAAAACCTCGGTTTAAGCATCGCCAGCAATTCGAGACAATTTCCGGCACGCAGCACGATTTCGCCGGTCCTTCCTCATGGTGCCGCAAATGGATACTTTTATGTGGTTGGCGAAAATGAACTGCTTTCCGATGGAAGCTACGGTAACCCCTTGATTCTTCGGTACAAATTCATTCCGCCCGAGGAGGAATGACTGCTGTGCGGGAAGAGATCCAGGCTGCGAGCAGCGTACGGAAAGGCTTGGAATTACGCTTCACAACTGGGCATTGCGAATATGCTTATACCCAGTTTGTCGTCCACCAACATGATGGAAAGCCTCACCAGTTCCTTACGAGACTCACCTCTGATTTTTTTTTGAATTATTTGCATTAGGGGTGTAAATACATGTCATCGGCACCGTACGTCGTAACTTTGTACCGAATTACCATTATTTGATCATGCGTCTATCGAAGTTTTTTGGTCAAACTCTGCGCGAAGCACCTTCTGAATCGGATTCAGCATCCAGTCAGATGCTTGTGCGGGCCGGATATGTGCGTCAACTGGCTGCTGGCCTGTACTCCTATCTCCCACTGGCCCATCGGTCTCTGCGCAAGATTGAACAGATTCTCCGTGAAGAGATGGATGCAATCGGCGGGCAAGAGATGTGCATGCCCGTCGTGCATCCGGCCGAAATTTGGCAGGAGTCCGGGCGCTGGTACGAGATCGGAGACGAGATGGGACGGTTTCAGGATCGTAAAGGACGAGAGTTGGTCCTGGCCATGACCCATGAAGAGGTTGTGTCCAGCCTTTGTAAATCAGAAATCCGCTCCTATCGGCAATTACCGCAGATGGTCTACCATATGCAGACGAAATTTCGGGATGAACCGCGCGCCAGAGGAGGACTCATCCGTGTACGTGAGTTTGTCATGAAGGACTCTTACACGCTGGACAAAGACTTTGAGGGCCTTCAATCCCAATACGAAGCACACTACGATGCCTACCACCGCATTGGGGCGAGGCTGGGGCTGGACTTGGTCGCTGTGCAAAGTGATCCCGGGATGATGGGAGGCAAGGTGGCGCATGAGTTCATGTATATCACTCCTGTCGGCGAAGATTCTCTGGCGATTTGCGAGGAGACCGGCTATGCATCCAACCTGGATGTAGCAAATTTTCAAAAAATTCCCGAGCCTGCCGGTGCACCAGAGCCTCTGACCCGTGTGCATACACCCGGACAATCCACCATTGTCAAAGTGGCCGATTTTTGTGGGGTTACCACGCGCCAGACCGGTAAGATGGTCTTCTATATGGGAGATTTCGGAGCAGAAGAGCCTCCTCGTCTCATCGCCGCCTGTGTTCGGGGGGACATGGAAATCAATGAACTCCAACTCCGCTACGCAGTCAAGGCACAGGCGCTTCGCCCTGCTGAGGCCGAAGAAATTATTGCGGCCGGGTGCGTGCCGGGCTACGCCTCCATGTGTGATATTGACCGCACCAAAGCCCTCCTCGTAGTCGATGATCTGATTCCTGAATCAACTAATCTGATTGTCGGGGCGAATGAGCGTGACTGGCACTACACCGGTGCCAATTATGGACGAGACTTTACCGCGGATGTCATCGCCCCGATTGCGCTGGCTTATGACGGTGCTCCCGACCCCATTGATGGAAAACCATTACAGGTCGTTCGTGGCATCGAAGTTGGGAATATCTTCCAGTTGGGAACCCGCTACAGCTCCAGTATGGGAGCAACCTACACCGATGAAGATGGAGAAGGATTCCCGATTGTGATGGGATCCTATGGAATCGGGGTGGGGCGTGCGCTGGCCTGTGTTGCAGAAGAATACAGTGATGACTACGGGATGGATTTACCGATTTCGGTGGCTCCGTACCAGGTAATTCTGGTCTCACTGGGGCGCTCAGGAGAGGTCTACGAAGCGGCTGAGACACTCTATCACCAATTACTTGTAGCCGGGATTGAGGTACTCTATGATGATCGTGCGGTGAGCCCCGGAGTCAAGTTTGCCGACGCGGATCTTCGCGGCATCCCTCTACGATGCACAGTCAGCTCCCGTTCACTCAAGCGGGGAGGAGCAGAGTTTGGGCGCAGGCGTAGCAAAGATCTTGCGATTCTTCCCCTTGAGCAGGCTGTTGAACAGATTCAGGCTGGGATCGCGGAATGTTTCAATGTATTGAACCAGCGACTAGAAGATCTTCCGACCTGGGCATCCCAGTCCGAACCAGCCTGACCACCGGTTTGATTGCACATTCTACCCCACTGTAAAACTTTCTTTTAAGTGGTGTGCATACCTATCCTGCAACTGCTGCCCAATAGAACCCTTACAAACCGTAATCCGGCTCTGGGGAGCCGGATTTAGCACAACAGTTCACTTCAGGCGAGGTCACCGTCCATGTCAGGAGAGCGCTCTTTGCGAATTAGATCAAGAAAGGCCTCAAGCGTCATTCCGCCCAGATCTTCGCCAGAGCGCGCACGCACCGAAATCATGTTCTCTTCTTCTTCACGAGCACCCAGCACCACCATGTAGGGTACTTTAAGTAGTTCTGCCTCCCGAACCTTGTACCCGATCTTTTCACTTCGGACATCCAGCGTGGTTCGCAGCCCCTCAGCCTCAAGCTTGGCATGCACTTCTTTGGCATAGTCCACCGTGCGATCAGAAATAGACAGAACACGAACTTGCTCTGGCGCCAGCCACAATGGAAATACACCCGCGCAATGTTCAACCAAAACTCCTATAAACCGCTCCAGTGAGCCAAATGGGGCGCGGTGTATCATTGCTGGCCGATGGCGCTGATCGTCTGCTCCCGTGTACCACAGATCAAACCGTTCCGGCAGATTGTAATCAAGCTGGACTGTACCCAGCTGCCACTGCCGACCGAGTGCATCACGGACCATAAAGTCAACCTTCGGTCCATAAAACGCCGCTTCTCCTAGTTCCTCCTGCACATCAAGGCCCATTGCATGCACAACTTTGCGAATAGAATCCTCGGCTTCATCCCACTCCTCCTCCGAACCGGTATACTTCTCATGGTTCTCAGGATCACGTAGCGACAACTGCACACTAAAATCTTTGAAATCCAATGCACGCAGAACCCGAAGCGCAAGATCAATAGAATCCCGGATTTCCTCTTCCACCTGGTCATGTCGGCAAAAAATATGTGCGTCATCTACCGTGAACCCACGGACACGTGTCAAGCCGCCAAGTTCTCCCGTCTGCTCATACCGGTAGACCTGCCCGAATTCTGCCAGTCGCACAGGTAATTCCCGGTAACTGCGGCGCTTGTGCGCATAAATCTCAATATGATGAGGGCAGTTCATGGGTTTGAGCAGATAGCCATCCATCCCATGCGAACTCATGGGTGGAAATTGACTGTCGCTGTAATAGGGATAGTGCCCGCTAGTCCGGTAAAGATCAAGATGACCGATATGTGGGGTAATTACCGGCTCATAACCACGCCGAAGCTGCTCTTCACGCAGGAAATCCACCAACGTTTCGCGAAGCGTCGTCCCCGCCGGAAGCCAAAGTGGAAGCCCTGGCCCAACCTTCTCGCTGAACATGAACAACTCCAGCTTTTTCCCCAATACCCGGTGATCCCGGGCACGGGCCTGTTCCAGGCGCTCCAGATATGCATCCAGTTGCGTCCGGTTTTTCCACGCCGTCCCATAAATCCGTGTAAGTTGTGTGCGCTTGGCATCCCCACGCCAGTAAGCTCCTGCAATGGACAAAAGCTTAATGCCATTGGGTTTGAGGTACCCTGTATGCGGGATGTGAGGCCCCCGGCAAAGATCAACAAAAGAGTCCTGCTGATAGACGGTTAGCCGTGTGTCCCCATTCTCGGCTGCCAATTCCTCAATCAACTCCACCTTGTAGGGATTATCCTCAAAGAGTTTATAGGCTTCCTTGAGTGTTACCTCACGAACCTCAAAACGATGACGCCCTTTGATGATTGCCCGCATCCGCTCTTCAATCCAGACCAGATCCTCCTCATGTGGCGGACGCTCCATTTCGAAGTCGTAGTAGAAACGATCTTCAATCGGTGGTCCGATGGTCGGCTTTGCATCAGGAAAGCGCTCCAGAACGGCCTGTGCCATAATATGTGCGGCCGAATGGCGTATTTTGTAGAGAGCGGGATCGTACCCTTCTGGAATGTACGTTTCGGCGCGCTCCAAGAGCTCTTTAGCCATGCATAAATGTAAATTATTATTGGGCGACACAGGGACACGCGTTCAGGGACAAGGTGTTCCCACCAAATGACCGCCAGAGACCTTCAGGCTCTGTTGGAAGGCAGGGGGGATCCCGTTCGAGCGGAACATAGCCAAGGCTTCTTTAAAACCGGCCCCGGAGAGTACGGGGAGGGAGATGTTTTTCGTGGCATTACAGTGCCTGAGCTTCGGAAAGTCGCCCGATGCTGGAAGGAGGTCCCGCTTGAGGAGATGACTCTGTTATTGCAATCCCCTTACCATGAGGACCGATTTGTAGCTCTGTGTCTTCTCGTTCATTCCTTCCAGCACGGCAACGAGGATGCCGTGTATCATGCATATCTAGAACATATCCCCTTCATTAACAACTGGGACCTAGTTGATACCAGCTGTCACAAGATCGTGGGGCCCTACCTGTTCAAGCGCCCACGAACCTTATTGTATTTGTTTGCACACAGCAAAAATCTGTGGGAGCGCCGCATCGCGATGGTGTCCACGTACTATTTCATCAAGCGCGACCAGCTCAACGATACATTGGCTCTTGCAGACTTGCTTTCGGATGATCCAGAGGACCTGATCCATAAAGCCAGTGGCTGGATGCTCCGTGAAGTTGGAAAACGCGATGAATCTGTGCTCGTCGAATTTTTGAACGATCCCACTGTACACCTGCCCAGAACGGCCCTCAGGTACGCGATTGAGCGCTTTCCCGCACCCGTGAGAAAAGAATACCTGCAAAATCATACAGTAGCGGTTCCCATTCAGCCTATAACTCAGCAAACACCCCATTGGCGAGCCTACAGATACGTGATGGATGCCGCCATAGAGTTAAAGGGAGGTGTTATCCAGACTCCGGTCCTCCAATCGGATGCACTGACGAAAAGCAGCGGAGCAGATGTTTTTCTGAAGCTTGAGAATGAGCAGCATACCGGATCATTCAAGTATCGAGGGGCACTGAACAAGCTCCTGTCTCTTGGAGAATCTCCACCTCCGGTCATCGGAGCGTCTACCGGCAATCACGGCCTTGCCATGTCCATGGTTTTGCGTGAGCTTGAGTTGGAGGGAACCATCTTTCTACCCTCTACGACTGCCAAACACAAAGTAAACTCGCTCCGCAAACATGACATTAGCCTCGCCTTTCATGGGGAGGACGGCATTGAGACCGAGCAAGAAGCGCGTCAGACCGCAGAGCGTGAAGGATGTGTTTTTATTTCTCCTTACAATGATTTGCAAATTATTGCAGGTCAGGGAACGGTTGGTGTGGAGCTCCTGAAGCAGGTTCGGTCACTTGACTATCTCTTTACCTCTGTCGGTGGTGGTGGACTGATCAGCGGCATTGCACTTGCACTAAAAACCCATCTTCCGACGGTCGCGATTGTGGGCTGCTCTCCAGAAAGATCCAACGTCATGCAGAAATCCGTAGAGGCTAGCGTCATCGTTGAACAACCTCTGCAACCAACACTTTCCGATGGTACGGCCGGTGGCATTGAGGCGGATTCCGTGACCCTGCCACTGTGTATGGAGTTAGTAGACGACTGGGCTAGTGCTACCGAAAAAGAAATCGCCAGTGCTATGAGATTGATCTACCGCGAACATGGTATCAAAATCGAAGGAGCTGCAGCGGTCACAGTCGCCTGTTTTCTGAAATATGGAAAATGCCTCACTGGAAAGCAAGTAGCACTGGTGATCTGCGGTGGGAATATATCTGATGAATATTTTGATGCAGTGCTGTCTCAAAATTCATACGGTTACTAAATGATTGCAATGAGAGTCTCTTGCAAAACCATTTTGAAATCGGAGTCATAGGGAATGGTAGCACCTACCTGATCCTCAGACTTCAAGTGATCCTCAAACAATTCTATTAGCCACTCTACCACGCAACCCCGTTTGGGATGAGCTTCCAGTTAGCGTCTGCGTGTCCCCTGAAAATCACCTCGTTGTCTGAATTGGAATCCTTTTGAAGTTTGCCCAATTCAGACCATAAAGAATCCGCATCTGTGGACTAAAACCTTAGGAACCTAATCTCTGCGAATCTGCTTATGAGGATAAGCGATCTATTGTAAATAAATATCACTATTGTCCCCAAACAAAATGGCCGATTACACCCTTGTTCACTTTCGAGTCCAAGAGGATGACTATATATTCAAGGAATATATGGCCTACGGAACTGATCCTGATAAAATGCGAGTGTATACTGTTCGTGAAGACTATCACCGTAAAACAGCGATGCTCTATCCGAGTTGTATGAAATTCATTGTACCTGACCGTTTGAGTGAACCCCTAAATACTACAAAGGAGGAGATCGAAAAAACGTACGGACCACGCTTAGGAAGACGAGAAATGTTTTACAAAGACTTAGGCCTTGATTCTCCTCCCTCTACGAAATAGGTCTTGGATTATATTTTTCGGTTTTACCGTGATTGTTGTGGATAAAACCAAAAAGATGAAATGCCTTCTGTTGTTGTATATCCACAGTGATACTGCTATGCTACTAAGGAATCCAGCGGTACCAGCAATATCCTTGTTATAAGATCAATGTACGGGACCTCTATATCAAGACTAAATGCACAGATACTAACCGAAGAAATGATGAGAATACAGGATCCCTGACACGGAATCAGATATATTGAATCTCAGCCGCAGGACATCTAAAAAATGGTCGCTAAGGCGACCAAAAGGCCTATAACGACTAAGCCCGTTGCAACTATCCAGCGCACAAGCCGAGTTTCGAGTGCGCTTATTTGGGCACGTACAATGTTGATCTCGTTACGTACAAAATCTTTGGTGGCGAGATCTCCGTATTGTTGATCAACCGCGTCGGCAACAACGTCCGCAATTGCCTCAGCTTGTTCTCGTTTGACCCCCGAACTGGAAAGTTTACGGGCAATCGAAAGTGTATGTATCATGTTTCTCAAGAAAGAGAGCCAAGTGATAGTACCTTCTTCTAGGGTTTTGGTTTCTGCCTCGTCTGTGCTACAACGATACCGACTGTATTCGTTGCCTTGTAGACCTTGTGGCAGTACAACTGTGGCTGATCGAGTTTATGCCGCTCGTCATCCATGATGTTTTTCCCCGGTACGCAACGGATTACTCATTACAACAAAAGGTGGATTTTCTTCCTTTGCGGAGATTCAACACTTCATCCACAACAATGCCGGTAGAACCATTTTTCTAATATTCATCGTCTGTAAATCCTGTTTGTGTTTTGCGGTATCCTTTCCAGAACTCTCTAGACAAACCACCTTCTCTCTTGAGTTCTACAAGGCGATAAAATTCGCGAAGATACCCCGTAGGTCATTGATGTCTTGATCCCCAAACTTTACCGTAATCCACAATTCTTGAAAGCTGTCTGGAATATCGTCTCATCCCATAAGACATCAAAAGACGGATATGCGTCACTTCAACTGCTTCGCACCAACCATCTTACCGGAATTAATATGTTCTATGCATAGTTGTGTAGGGATATATTGCGTTGGTCAACACCTTCCACGAATCGATCTCGTTCTTATTTCTCACTGTGACCCTGTTAGATGGTAACCATAGTACTGATTTGATGGCATCAAGAAAATATATTTCCCACTCGGTGTCATTATTAAGAATGATCTTTCTCCCCAAATTTTCCACACTCTTAATCTGATAGTAACCTTGCTCGTCTACGTTCATGACTATAGAATACTGGTAATAGGGACGGAACTGACACCGACCATGTCCTACATCCGTTTTTCGAGAGTGTTGCATAAATTGGGCATTGCACAATTGCGGGGCTTCCTCTGTGCTTTCTTGCTGCGGTTGGCCTACATCTTCCTCTGAATAGAGTAAGCTGGTCTTGTGACAACTTGTTTCCACACCCATGCTTGATTATCCCACTTTTAGAGGACTCCCCGACTCCTTCAACTTTCACAGGCAACGAACTCAAAATTGTTAACACGAGCCCCATAGAGTTATCTTAACGCTTCAGGCAAACTTGAAGCAACGGCAACTTTTGAATTACCAACTAATCGAACGCTCACCACGTCTCATCCCATGCACATCCGATTCTACACCATTTTTATCATTTTCCTCTTCGCTGGGGCCGCCGATAACGTTCAAGCGCAGGGCTTAAGCCCGGAAGAGCGCCTGGATTCACTGGGCATTCAACTCACCCAACCGCCCTCCCCTGTTGCCAACTATGTGCGTGCCGTGCAGACCGGCAACCTGGTGTTTCTGGCAGGACATGGACCCTATTTGCCAGACGGCACCTATATCACAGGAAAACTTGGGCAAGATCTTACGCTTGAAGAAGGCTACGCGGCAGCGCGGCAGACGGCAATTGTGCTCCTGGCTTCCCTAAAACAGGAGATCGGGGATCTGAGCCGCGTTACCCGGATTGTGAAAGTTAATGGTATGGTGAACGCAACCCCTGATTACACCGATCACCCGAATGTCATCAACGGATGTTCCGACCTCCTAGTGGAGGTCTTTGGCCCCGAGATCGGAAGACATGCTCGGGCGGCAGTCGGAATGAATTCTCTTCCAATCGGGATCGCCGTAGAAATTGAGATGGTCGTAGAGGTAACTCTATGACTCGATCCCCATCACGCTCTTCAAGGCGGCTTCGGCATTCATAAGACGACCGACTACGGGAGTATCCGGGATTTCCGTGCCGGTTTCATGCAGGATCGTGTACGCCTCTTCCGATGTAAGCTCGGGATTCATGGACCGCATTACCCCCATCAAACCCGCGACAACAGGAGTTGCCATTGAGGTCCCGCTCATCGACTTGTATTGCCCGTCAAGGAAAGAAGAATAGAGATCTACTCCCGGGGCTGCAAGCGGGCGAGAGAGGTTCCCGACCATATTGGAAAACTCGGCCCTGGTGAGATCCTGATCCACCGCCGCAACTGCAATCACACCCTCAATATTCGACGGGAAATGGTCAACGGCATCTTCGCTGGCGTTTCCCGCTGACGCGGCGATTATCACCCCTCGATCCAATGCATATTCCACGGCATTGACCAGTACTTGTGGCTGCGCCTGTGATTTGCTTCCCAGGGACATCGAAATAACATCCGCCTGAGCTTTGGTCGCGTCAATGATCGCCTGAGCAATCTGCTCCAGTGAACCCTGACCACTTTCAGAAAGCGCCCGGAATCCCAGCACCTCTATAAAGCGTCCTTCCCAGTTCAGTGAAGCAATCCCGAGACCGTTATTGGTCACTGCACCAGCAAGCCCCGCGCAGTGTGTCCCATGGCCGTGACCATCGTCTTCAACCCCTTCAACATAAACGGCCTGTAAATCTTCGTGCATCGATTCCACCCCCGTATCCAGGATTGCCACACGGGCTTTGCGCACGGGATTGACATTCTCCAATACTGCGTGGGCCTCATGTGCTTGAACCGCATCCAATCCCCACTGTAGGCCTACATATGGATCATCCTCTATGACCTCCCTCGAGGCTTGATCCGGCATTCGATCCGACGAAGGAAGTGATAGATGTACATCAATATTGAGTTCTACATGGTCAACATTCTCGGAATCCGCCCGAAGTGCATCCATCACGGATCTGATGTGGCGCGGTGACACCTGAACGAGGTACACCTGGGCCAAATCGACATCCTCGGAGAGAGTAACCGTAGGAAATGCACGCTCCCATGAATGTGCAAAGCGGTTCAGGATTCCTTCCACCTCACCGATTGAATCGTCAGGCCCCAATTCTACCAGAATCGATTGCATATCCCGATCCCACATTGACTGCCACAGGGATCTGGCACCAAAAAGCAATCCTGACAGAATTAGAGAGGCCACCCCCAAAACAACAAAGGGGCGTGCGCTGTCTGCCAGTTTTCTGACTCCCATATACGTTGCAGCCAGAAGTAGACTGATCCCGGTGTCACGAAGCAGTTCAATTCCGACCTGAACCACCCCTCCCCCCGACCAGAGCCTCGCAATCACAACACCGGCCGCTAGGGCAAAACCAGCCAGGATCGCCCAGGAGCCATTCTCCTTATGCCCAATGCCGATAGCAATTAAGAGCAGTGCGATTGCTGTGATAACGGTCAGAGTATCCATAAGGTACCGGGATGGCCTCTGTTGACTACGATCAGCTGTGCACCGGGTTGCATTCCATATTATAATTATATTTGCGTTTCACACCTTCTTTATACATGTCTTACATCCTCGCACTGGACCAGGGAACCACAAGCTCCCGCGCAATCATTTTTGACCAGGAGGGATCGATTGTTGGAATGGCCCAACAGGAATTCCCCCAGATCTATCCACAGCCTGGATGGGTTGAGCATAACCCGAGTGACATCTGGCAATCGCAACTGTCGGTAGCCAAACAGGCCCTGCAACAATGCGGCCTGCTCCCTGAGGACATTAAGGCCATCGGCATCACCAATCAGCGCGAAACCACGGTGATGTGGGACCGAACTACTGGCCAGCCAATCCACAATGCTATCGTATGGCAGGATCGGCGCACCGCCGAACAATGTGACCAATTACGCTCGTCGGGGCATGCTGATTTATTCCAGGCACGTACGGGTCTGATACTGGATGCCTATTTCTCTGGAACGAAAATCAAATGGCTCCTGGATCATGTGCCCAATGCCCGGGATATGGCGGCAGCTGGGCGTTTGTGTGTCGGTACGATCGACACTTGGCTGATCTGGAATCTGACAGGTGGCCAGCAATACTGTACCGATGTCTCGAATGCAAGCCGAACGCTGCTCTGCAATATCCACCACCACGAATGGGATGAAGAACTCTGTACACTCCTGGATATTCCAATCGAAATCCTGCCCTCCATCGTCCCGTCAAGCGGGGTTCTTGGAGAAACAGATTTTTTGGGAGCTCCGATCCCTGTTTCGGGAGTCGCCGGTGACCAGCAGGCAGCACTCTTCGGGCAGGTATGTACAAAACCTGGCATGGTAAAAAATACCTATGGTACGGGCTGTTTTTTGCTTATGAATACGGGCGCAGATGCCGTCCCCTCTACAAATCGGCTCCTCACCACCGTAGCATGGCAATTGGAGAATCACAGCCAATACGCTCTTGAGGGGAGTGTTTTTGTCGGTGGTGCAGTGGTTCAGTGGCTCCGAGATGAACTCGGAATCATTCGCTCATCCTCGGATATTGAGGCGCTCGCCTCACAGATAAGCGATAACGGTGGGGTTACGATTGTCCCCGCATTCACGGGATTGGGAGCTCCACACTGGGATCCCTACGCGCGTGGGACTATCACAGGGTTGACGCGCGGAAGCAGTGCCGCTCATATTGCCCGGGCAGCACTCGAAAGCATCGCCTATCAAAGTGCAGATGTGATCAAAGCCATGGAAGCAGATGCAGGTGTGAATCTGAAAGAAGTGCGCGTGGATGGAGGAGCAACTGCAAATAATCTGTTGATGCAGTTTCAGGCAGACATTCTCGGAGTCCCCGTGATTCGACCCGTCGTACGTGAAACCACAGCCCTGGGAGCAGCCTATCTGGCCGGAATCGCCGTGGGGCAATGGCCAGATACAAGTACGATTAGTAAGTTATGGCAGATTGATCAGACCTTTGAACCCCAAATGCCCCGCTCAATCGCGCTGGAACGAATGGAGGTTTGGACAGAGGCAGTTGAGCGCTCAAAAGATTGGGCCCGGAAATCATAATCAAACCCTGAAACATGAGTCCATTTATCGGAGAACTGATTGGAACGACCATCCTGCTCCTTCTCGGAAACGCCGTCGTTGCAAACGTGATACTTAAAAAGACCAAAGGCCAAGGTGCCGGTTGGATCGCGATCAATTTTGGCTGGGGAGTCGCCGTCTTCATTGCGGTGTTTATCGTTGCCAAGTACAGCGGCGCACATATCAACCCTGCCGTAACTCTTGGACTTGCACTTGCAGGTGAGTTCTCGTGGAATTCCGTTCCCTCGTACCTTGCCGCACAGTTTTTGGGAGGTGCCCTAGGGGCATTTCTGGTATGGCTGCACTACCGAGATCACTTTGATATCACCGAGGATGCGGACGTAAAGCGGGCAGTTTTCTGCACGGCTCCAGCGATTCGAAACTACGCCTCAAACCTCTTGAGCGAGATCATCGCCACGTTCGTACTGGTATTCGCCGTACTCTACCTCATGGAGCCGGATGTGGGGCTTGGCGCACTGGATGCCATTCCCGTCGGTATTGTCGTTTTGGCCATTGGGCTGACGTTAGGAGGAACCACGGGCTACGCGATCAATCCCGCACGCGATCTCAGCCCACGCATTGTCCACGCGCTACTCCCAATCAGAAACAAAGAAGGGAGCGATTGGAGTTATGCATGGATTCCCGTTGTGGGACCGATCATCGGGGGCTTGCTGGCAGGAGCTGCCTTTCTTGTGATTGGGAGTTAGTTCCCGATCTGCCCGGCTGCAATGAATTGATTTTCGTGCTATCGTGTGCGAATGATCGCCTGGGTAACACGCTGATGATTTGTGCTCAGGACAATCCAGTAGATTCCATTCGAGAGAGCATGCTCGCTCGAAGAAAACGAAAATGAATAACTACCGGGTCGTTTGAATTCGCCTTCCACTAGAGTGGCAACACTACGCCCAATTGTATCGAATACCTGCAATGTGACTGGACTGGCGGTTTGCAAGGAGTATTCAACCTGTACTTGTTCGTCGAATACCGTGGGGTATGCTGCAATACTTAGATTCTCTATGGCAGGTACTACCTCCCGGGTAGTTGCTACCGGGGACGCCACGATACTGCTCGCCTCACTTTCTATTGAATTGTCGCTGACAGACCGCACGAAATACCATTGCTTTCCCTCATCCGTGTTCGGAGTATCTGTAAACCGAGTCTCTCCAGTCAAAGCAATCAGGTTTCTTGTATCCTGTCCGGCAAGAGCTGCATTCGGCTTTGAGTCACTGTTAACCCGATAGACGGTGTAGCGCCTGGAAGCATCACCGGACACTTCCCAGGTCAGCAGGACCGAATCTCCATCTTTTTCAGCAACCACGTTGAACGGGGCGGAAGGTGGAGTCTTGTCTTTCCAGTCCATCGGCGGCGTAAGTGAAGGATATTTATAGAGCCCCTCCTGTATTGTCTGCGCAAAGCCGAAGGCGCGAGCTGGATGCAGGTACGATGCACGGAAAAATACACTCCCGAGAATGTCGGGGTGATTCCGGTTGAGTACAACTTGGTTGGGAATCTCTGCAGCATTGAACGGATCACCAACCCTGTAAAGTGCGTGACCGGTATATAGGTGACGATCTTCTGATTCGCTTGCCCACCACCTTGCCAGTGTTGCATAATCCTGGCCTCCACCGAAAGCCCAATACAATTGTGGAACCAGATAGTCTATCGTCTTCCATCTGATCCATTCAGTTGCATCCGCAAAGATTACATTGTAAGCATCCAGACCAACAATTCCACTTGGCACTCCATTTTTCCAAATTCCAAATGGACTGATTCCAAACTTTAAATCGGAATTGAATGAGCGTAGGCTGTCGGCAATCTGGGCCACCTGCAGATTGATATTATCCCGCCGCCACTCGTTAATATCAGTAAATCCCCGACCTTCCCTCTCGAATGTCTGTCGATCTGGCCTGTTAGAACGAGTAAGATGATCTGGTGGATAGGGATAGAAATAATCATCAAAATGAATCCCATCCACATTGTAGCGACGTGCAATATCCATTACGATCACAGATACATAATCTCGTACATCTTGTCTGCCTGGATCCAGATATGCGTTCTGCCCTGCCGTATAGGTCCACTCTGGATGGGTCATCAGAATATGATTATCTGCTACGGCCCAACTAGCGTTCGTACGATGTGCCCGGTAGGGGTTGATCCACGCATGCAATTCCATCCCGCGACGATGGGCCTCTTCAATCGTAAACAGGAGCGGATCATAACTCGGGGCCCTTCCCTGTACACCGGTGAGAAGATGCGACCATGGCTCATAGCTGGACTCATATAACGCATCTCCAAGAGAACGCACCTGAAAAAACACTGCGTTGATCCCTGCATCTTCGAGATGGTCTAAAAGCCGAATCATCCGACTCTTCTGTGCGGCTTCATTCCGAAATCCTGATGGCCAATCCAGATCCCAGACCGTAGCAATCCAGGCCCCTCGAAATTCATATTTCGGAGGCTCCGTGTCCTGAGCATGTGTGCTTCTCATTGGAAGCATCATCAACAGGATGGTCAAGAAGGATACATGAATGCAGAACCTAAACCACGATACCCCTATCTCACTGATATCTCGCGGTTGCGAAGGTTTGAACATATTCCAACTCAACGTACACATGGCCGAGATTGACTCAAGGTTCTCGTTTCGCTTTTGGCCATTAAACATATGGGATCTGGTACACTGATTGGTGAACGCGAACATGAATGCATCAGACCTACATCTGATAGCTGCGACCCAAGTAACTACGTTCCTGTGGCTTCAGGGATCCCCGGTGCAACCAATATGCTTACACCATCTGTCTCAGAGAGGACTTGACCTATACCTCAAAACATCCAAAGGGAATCCCACCGAAACAGGAGGATACACCTCTTAGGCAGATTTGAGTCAATGACTTAATGATCGGAAACCGAAAACATCTTCACAGCTTTCGGATCCGCATTTTGCCAGTTTTTCTTTAACTCGGACTTTGCCTCTTGGTACATCCTTTGATCTCCCGCCATTTTTGCTGCCGCAGATAAGCCAATAAGAGACAATGACCGTCTGGGGGATCTTCCCAAAGAAGCTTCAAACGCCTTCATGGCATCTGGACCATTATTGGCCTTGAGATAATATTCACCAAGGAGTTCATATGTCGGCTTTGCAGGCATTGGGGGACCATAGTCTAACGGCCTGTCTTCTTCAATTTTTGCTGCAGTCTTGAGAAGGTCAATCGCCCCACCCAGATTCCCCTCCAACACCAGTAAATCTGCCTTCAGTTGATGCTGCAATAACAAGTTCACATCTTCCTCATCCTCCAGATCCATGATTGCCTTGAGCGCCTGTCGAGCGCTTTCTTCGTCGCCGTCAGATAAGGCTGCCTTGCCCCTGATGAATAGAATATTCGCCTTGCTTATGGGGGACATCCCTTTGAGATCAAACTCTATACGCGCAAACTTTGAATCCCACTGCTTTGTCTCCACGAGATGAGTTGCTGCCATCATCACCGTATATCTTCTTGTCGATCTAATGTCTCCGCCCTCTTCCAGATCGTTGATCATGTCCTGCATCAACTGTTCTGCCTCTGCGTAGCGACCCTGCTGTGAGTACGCATAGGCGAGCCAATGTCTCGCATGAAAGGAGCGTTGATTTACACTCAGCCCTTTGCGTTGCACACGCGCATCGCTCGCGGCGTATGAAGCCTCGTTCGCCGATGCCACCTCTGGCCACATTCCCATGGCAGTGAAAATATGTGACGGCATGTGTAGCGCATGCGTCGCTTCGGGTGCAATAGCTGCATACACACGCGCAGCACGCAACCCAAGCGGTGCATGAATCGGGTCATCATAGGCATGAATTAGATAGTGTGCAGCACCCGGATGTAGTGGATTCTTGGCAAAAACCTCTTCAACAATCGCGGCAGCATGCATATACAACTCAAAATCCCGTCCATCGTGGGCCAACCCGAGAATTGACAATGCGTGAAATGCTGCCGCATCCAGATCCTCTGGATACTTGGCCGCTAGTGCCCCCATCTTCTTTTCATAGACAAAATCCCGCACCTTTTTATCCTCTTCACTGAAATACAGAGCTTCAATCGCAAGGAGATAGTCCTTCTCCCGTTCCGTGGGCGCCTTTTCCAGTCGGCTTTCCAGATCTGGAGCAAGCTCCAACAGCACGCTACGACCATCCTCCGTATCCTGCTGCATCCAGATTGGGTGATTATGAGTCATGGCTTCTCCCCAGTATGCCATCGCAAAATCAGGATCAATCCTGCGAGCCTCTGCGAACGCCTCCCGGGCATCGACATACTCAAAGCTGTGCAATAGCAGGAGGCCCCTCGAAAACTCCTCCTGCGCCCGCATTGAGCCTGAATTTTCAAATGTTGTACTTCCCAGTCCCGTGACCTGGGCCGCCGCAGGGCAAGCAACACAAAATATGAGGGTGAACAGTGTTAGCGAATAACGAAAAAACATTTTTCAGTGCACTAAGTGATAAACAATTTTGCCAAGGTATCATGTACAGCATCGACTGGCATTTCCCGGTTTGTCCACTGCCTGTATGCAGCGGCCGCTTGTTCAATCAACATCGTAAGACCACCAATGGTTACCGCCCCGCGATGGGTGGCTTCTTGGAGCAATCGAGTATGATATGGACGATAGACCAGATCATAGATGATTTGGCCTGGAGCAAAATCTTCTTTCTGCTCCCAGGGGGTTTCCTGTACATTTGGGTACATACCTATAGGTGTACAATTTACAATTAAACGGCTTTCTCTAATATATCTTGATGCTGAATCAAAATCACATACTTTCAGATGACCGCCAAATACAGAAAAATCATCGGCTAATTTTTCTGCCTGACCAACTCTACGTGCGACCAATGTCAATGAATTGGGGCTGTAATCTCTCAGCAAGCCATAGGCAGCTGCCCGCGCAGCACCTCCTGCACCAAGGAGCGTCATCGGGGCTCCGCGTAGCTCCAGGTCTTTGAGAGGAGCCAAAAATCCCTCAATATCTGTATTGTCCCCATAGAGTTGATTCTCTTTGCAGACAATTGTATTTACCGCCCCGATGACCTTGGCTGTGTCAGAAAGAGAGTCCATATGAGGCAGAACGGTCTGCTTGTGGGGGATGGTCACATTTGCGCCGACAAATCCAAGGACATTTAAGGCTCGAACCGCCTGTTGCACCCTGTCTGGTGCAAGATCTATGGCCACATAGACATAATTCAATCCTTGCTGCTGAAGGGCTGTGTTGTGAATGACCGGCGATAGTGAATAATGAACCGGATGCCCTAAAATGGCAATGATTCCGGTTTTTGCATCAGGAAAAACCATTCTCATAACATCCGTACAAAAGACTTATCGAATACCATTGTAAAGCAGTTTCTGCTCAAGGGCCTAACCGAACACAGGCTCAAACTTGATAGCACGCAGCATCGCCCGTAACTCTTCCTCGTCTGCGGCTTCACGCCAAGCAGGTAAAAGGGAACGACGCCCAAGGCGCCCAGCCAGATGTGCCTGCACGCGGAGATGTTGTGCTGGATCATCTTCGGGACTCACAAAGAAAGCGAGGGCCTCAATGGGATCTCTCGTCTGAGGCAGTTCAAGTGGAACTCCACATCTTACGATGACCAGTTCGCTGCGTGAAATTTTACTGAGCCGCATATGGAAGAGTGCAACTCCCGGTGCCAGAATGGAGGTTTCCTCCCTCAACCCTTCCGCCAAACCTTCAACCAAGCGGTCGGCAGACTCAGGTACCCGCTGACTCAATAATCTGGCAACGCCTGATATCAGATGCTCTGGAGTCACTGAGAGTATATGATCCGTGACAATCGCGCGATCCAGTAGGTCATGAAAGATCGTAGTGTCTTCCATCTCCCCATCGATATGGAACGGAGGAAGCATCATGATCACCGTGTCTCCCGCCTGAGGGGCCAGATCCTTTTCCTCTGCATGAATCAGAAGATTTGATCCTCGAACAACGAAAAGAAGGAGCAACTCACGCCCATATTTTTCCTCCAGCGCCTCATAGGATCCCGGCTCAGTAATTCCGAACGTGCGGACCGCGCCTCCGGCCTCAAAGCGGCGTTCCAAGTCATCTGCGGTATAAACTCCTCCAAATAAAGACCGCCCACGCATATGAGTGGGAACCCGAATCAGTGATGCTTCCGGACGTAGAGGAGGGCCTGCGGGCTGATAAACCTCTCCACTGCCGAAGACTTCTTTGAAGCGAAGTGCAGCCAGAGAGTTCGTATCATCATTGGCCGTGAGTGCCATGAACCGCCGGATACCACTTAAATCCAATTCGTCAGGCACCTGCTCTTCTAGCGCATCTGCGACGACTGCGGGTAATCCCTGGTCCTGCGCCTGTTCAATATTTCGCTCATTGGCATCAATTAAAAGCACTGCAATCCCCTGTTCCTGAATGGCTTTTGCAATGCTCTGAACCCATGTCTTGGCCCCCAGAAACAAGATCCCCTGTGGATTCGTGTCTGCCATTCCAAGCAAGCGAGCCACCGGCTGCAGCGTCAATCCGTACACCGTCACAGTACCAATAATCACCATATAGACGATGGGGACCAGCGGCCCTGCGGCATCTGAACCATACACCGCTTCAACACGAACCGAAAAGAGAGAGGCCACGGCCGCCGCCACAATCCCACGGGGCGCAAGCCAGGCAATAAACCCCTGCTCTTTCCAGTTGAGCTTGGTCCGAAGACTGGAAAGTATTACCGCAACAGGACGCACCACAACAATCAGGATCCCCAGAAAAATAAAAGCACGGGTATCAAAATAGGTCAATGCATCGAAGTCAAGACGTGCACTCAATAAAATGAAGAGGGAACCGATCAGAAGCGACTGTAAATCTTCTTTGAATTTGGTGATGCTACGGACATTTACATACGACTGATTCGCAAGAAATATCCCCATGATGGTTACAGAAAATAGTCCAGATTCTTCATGCAAGCTATTGGATAGGGCAAAGACAACGACCACGACCGTCAGCGCAAAAGAGCTTTGTAAATAATCGGGCACTAGGTGACGACGAAGCAGAAAGAGCATGAGCGCACCTCCCAATAGACTCACCCCGATGCTCACGGCTGCGATCGTCATGAGTGCTTCCAGAGAAGGAAGAATTGGTGCTAATATTCCCTCTCTACCTCCATTTGCACTATGCTCATGCATCACAATCACGGCCTCAAGAACCAGAACTGCAACAATTGCACCCACGGGGTCAATGGTGATTCCTTCCCATTTTGCAATGGCATTTACCCGACCACTGGGGCGCACATGTCTAATGAGAGGCAATATGACCGTGGGACCCGTAACGGTGAGGATGGCTCCAAGTACGACTGCAATTTCCCATGGCATCTCCAGTACATAGTGTGCGGCGATTGTGGCAAGAACCGCCGTAACCGCGACACCAATGGTTACCAGATTAAATACTGCCTGACCTACCCCTCTGAGTTCAGATAACCTCAGATTTAGCCCGCCTTCAAACAGGATAATCCCGATTGCCAATGAAACAAAGGCAAATACCCATTCCCCCTGCAACTGCTCAGGAGGTAGGATCTGCGTCACAGGACCTGCCAAAAACCCTACAACCAACAGAAGAAGAATGGACGGGACACGAATCCGCCACCCCAGCCACTGAGAGCCAATTGCCAGTGCAATTACCAAAACAATATTGATCAGGACAGTTCCACTCACGCGATCAGGTTGTTTGTTTTAATAGATGATTCTTCTTCGGACCAAGTGGGTCCCATAAACTTACTGGCATTCACCCCACAAATATAGCACTCTGATCACCGTGTAACCGCATATCCGCTCCAGGGCACAGTTTTGGGAGGTTTGCTGCGCTCCTGAATTGCTCTTGTCCGTTGGATGAACCCACCTCGATTTATGGGAGAGTATGTATTATAGATCCTAGGTTGTGCTTAGGGTTCGTAAGTAGATAATATGCGCATGCGGACACCTCCACTTGTTAATTCCCCCTGCCGTAATTAATTTCGCGGTGACCTCCCTGACGGGAGTCCCGTTCCAACACAATTGAATGTTGCCGATATTAAATTTAGGAGGGTACGAACCTAAGTGCCAGTCTGGTAACCTTTGCAAGGTTAATGAGTATTTATGGGTGTTAACGGTTAATGCCAAAACACTTGAGATACTTGCAAAATGGCACGTACAAACCTAGAAAATCTTATCACAGAGGCATCTCGTGCGTTTACCCCTTGAAAATGCTTCCTGATGATGCAACTATTCAAGCGTGATTTTCCAGGCATTGATTGTACAATGGACTCAGGTGTAGTTGGAATATAATTTGATCAATCATCATCAAACTTGACATATGAAACCCCAGAATCTACCGCCAGAGCGCACTCCACGCAAGCAGATCAAGGCGGACAAAAACGACATCGTTATGTGGATGGGGCTCACTGCTTTGTCTGCCTACTTCGGTTCTTCTGTTGAGAAAACAACCAACCGCATACTCAATCCGGCAATCAAAAAGATTGTCAATACCCTTCCTACTCACATAGCGGATCAATGACGCACCCCATTGAAAACCCTGATATAGAAGAGCCCCGGCCTGATGAACCAGAAGAGTTTATTCGCCGGATGGGTATGCAGTTTCAGCAAGTATCCGGCCCTCCTTGGCTTGCCATTTCGGATAAGACTACATCCGAGTACATTACTACAATGTTGGAGCATTCTGGCAGATCACAAGAGATTGACCTCAAAAAGAGTACCGGGGCACGGTGGGAACGCTTCGCATATGTTGCTCTTGGGATAATTTTTCTTGTATTTCTGACGATGTTTTTCTTGCCGAAGCACCCAGACATGTATGCACAGATACTGGAATGGGCAGGCTTGTTTTTGGCAGGCGGACTTGGAGGCTATGGCATAGGCATTCGTCGACGTAGCCGTGCAAGCACATCTGATGACTGATATGCCTTCTACTCCGTCCGCTGAGGAGATGGGCTTAGTTAGGAATGGACTGGCAACACTAGTGCGAGTACATCATCAGGGAATATTCATGAACACCAGCACGTTGATTGTGCAATGGGCTCTGGTGTAAAGTGAGCTAATGTCCTGATCCCTCACATACCGTATGTAGCTCCCCAAATTTAGCAAATGCTGAAAGCGCTTCCAATTAAACCATTACCCTGAATCAATGCATCAAACTTCTTTCTTTGCTGAGGTCAACAAGATGTTTGCCCGCGCTGCCGAATACACCAATCACCCTTCTGGATTACTGACGCAAATTCAGAACTGCAACAGCGTCTATCATATGAGCTTCCCGCTCTTACGGGATGATGGGAGTATTGATGTGATTGATGCATACCGCGCTGAGCACAGTCATCACATGCAGCCGACAAAAGGCGGAATCCGTTATGCTCCTTCGGTCAATGCAGACGAAGTCATGGCATTGGCAGCTCTCATGTCCTATAAATGTGCGATCGTGGATGTACCATATGGTGGAGCGAAGGGTGGAATCTGCATCGATCGACAAAACTACTCTCAATCTGAGCTGGAGCGGATCACGCGACGTTACACCTTTGAGCTGACGAAGAAAAATTTTATAGGTCCTGGTATAGACGTGCCTGCTCCAGACTACGGTACAAGCAGCATCGAAATGAGTTGGATTTTTGATACGTACCGTTCCGTAACGAATAATCCGCTGGATGCACTTGCATGTGTAACAGGAAAACCGGTTGGGATGGGCGGGGTTCGTGGGCGCACGGAAGCAACCGGCCGTGGGGTCTTCTTTGGAATCCGCGAGGCATGCAACATTGAAGAGGATATGCACGCACTTGGGCTCAGTACCGGGTTAGAGGGAAAAAGCGTCATCATTCAGGGATTGGGTAATGTTGGCTACCATGCCGCTCTTTACCTTGAGCAGGCAGGTGCAAAAATCATTGGAATTGCGGAATATGAAGGAGGAGTGTATAATCCCGAAGGATTTCGCTTAGAAGACATTGTTTCACATCGCAAGGAGACAAAGTCAATCCTCAACTTCCCTGACGCACAGAACTTTACCGATTCCGCCAAAGTCCTTGAGTTGGACTGTGACATTCTCGTTCCAGCAGCTCTGGAGAGCCAAATTCGAAGCGATAATGTGAGTCGAATCCAGGCCAAAATTATAGCGGAGGCCGCTAACGGCCCTGTCACTTCTGCTGCCGATCAATGGCTGATTGAGAATGGAGTGCTAGTTATCCCCGATGTCTACCTGAATGCGGGTGGAGTGACGGTTTCCTATTTTGAGTGGCTCCGTAACCTGTCTCATGTGCGGCATGGCCGCATGAGCCGACGCAGAGAAGCCCACAATGCCCTGCAAATACTGGAAACCGTACAGGATCTGGTTGAAAAAAACTTTGATTCAGAAACTATCTCAGGTATTGAGTCCAGCCTGGCATTCGGGGCAAGTGAAGCCGATCTCGTTGATTCGGGGCTGGAAGACACGATGGTGGGCGCGTATCACGAAATCCACGAAAAATCGCGCAGCCATAATCTTGACCTGCGCACAGGCGCATTTATAAACGCAATCGATAAAATTGCACAGGGATATCTGCGAAGTGGGATTTTCCCCTAAGCCCGGTCGGGACGGGCCGCTGTCTTTTTGTAGGGTTCGTAAAATCGCTGCAAGGCGGCAATATCTCCCTCTACATCTCCGGTGGGTTCGAGAGGAGGGCCAAATCCTACCGTGCGGCGGGGATAATCAAAGTAGGCAGGTACGATGACAACCTGGGCGCCCCTTGCAATGTGGTAGAACCCTGTTTTCCAGTGCTCTACCTGGCTGCGTGTGCCTTCAGGAGTGATCGCAAAAATAAATTTTTCGCGCTCCCTGAAAAGTTCAATGACTCCCTGAACCATCCCATGGTGCTGCTGCCGATTCACTGGATTGCCTCCGCATGCACGAAGTATGGGACCAAATGGCCAGCGAAAGATCGTATGCTTTGCGATCCAGGATCCCTCCATATCCAAGGCAAACATGACAGCCATGGCGACAAAAAAATCCCAGTTCGAGGTATGGTACGCTCCAATCACGACGAACTTTCTGAGGTTGGGGATCGTCCCCTCAATACGCCAGCCCAGTCTTGTCAGCACCCACCGCGCCCATCGCATCATGCGTGGTTTCCCTTTGCGTGCTACGTTCGGTCCGAGATCCGGGAAGGCCATCCTCACAAGGGCAGAATCGTGCGTATCCGGATGACACCATCAATAGCTTCCAAACTTTTAAGCACAGAATCGGGGAGCGAGCCGCTGACATCAATCACATTATAGGCCAGAGTACCTCGTCCCTTATTCACAAGGTTATCAATGTTGTGGCCTGTACCTGCCAAGATGTTCGCAAACTGACTCAGCATGCGCGGCTCATTCCGGTTTACAATCTGAATCCGATGCCTCTCTGGACGAAGCGGTAATCGAACACTTGGAAAATTCACCGAATTTTCGACATTCCCGCGCTCGAGATAGTCACGAAGCTGCTCTGCGGCCATCACGGCACAATTATCCTCGGCCTCGGGGGTGGATGCCCCCAGATGCGGAACCGGGAGCACTTTCGGGTGCTGAGCCAATTCTGCATCCACAAAGTCTGTGACATAACACGAACAGATACCACTATTCAGCGCTTGCACAACCGCTTGTTCATTGACGATCGGTCCACGGGCAAAATTTAAAAGTCGCACTCCCGGTTTCATGCGCGCAAAATGCTCTGCATTAATGAGATTGATCGTTTCGTCATTCAGTGGTGCATGAACCGTGATGTAGTCAGCTGTTTCAACAATTTCATCCAGTCCCGGGGCACGTGTGACTTCACGGCTGAGTCCCCAGGCATTCGAGACGGAAATAAACGGGTCATACCCTAGCGTGCGCACACCCAGCGCACTCGCTGCGTTGGCAACGGCGACACCAATCGCCCCAAGACCGATGATACCCAAGGTCTTTCCCCTGATTTCAGGGCCCTTGAAATTTTTCTTTCCCTTTTCTACAACGGCTGCCACATCTTCACCTTCAAGCGTCCGGGCCCAGTTGATTCCATCAATGATCCGCCGGGAAGAGAGTAGCATGGCGCAGATGACCAACTCCTTCACACTATTTGCATTCGCTCCCGGAGTATTAAAGACGGCGATCCCCTGATCTGAACAAGCATCAATCGGGATATTGTTCACCCCTGCTCCGCATCTGGCGACCGCCAGAACAGAATCTGGAAATGAAATTCCATGCAGTTTATAGCTTCTTAGAAGAACTGCATCTGGATCTGGAATGTCTTCCCCGATGATGTAGCCGTGGTCGGTCAGCCTTTCAAGGCCCTTGGACGAAATCGTATTGAGAATCTTAATTTTGAACATGAATGGGTTTAGACGTAAAGAACCGCCGGTGACGCGTAAATTTGTTGGAATAGTTTAACGAAAGGGAATTATATCTCCTTATTTACCGGAAACAGTAGCGTTTCGCATTGTACGCTCCCTTGCAAACCCGCTTATACGCACGAAAACACAAATTTTTGTCTCAATCTATCCCAAATGGACCCCGCCATTTTCGCTTACGGACTCTTGGATAACTCGGAAGCCCGGTGATCGTCCAGCTCATTGACGAAGTCCACTTGGGCGACGTTCCACGCATCTGCGCTGAATGGCGTATTGAACCATGCATCAAGGATTTCCTTTAATATGATTTCACTGGTAACCCGTAGACTCAAAGCCAGTACATTTGCATGATTCCATTCTTTGGCGCCTTTGGCGGTGGCTGCATCCAAACATAATGCGGCTCGAATTCCCGGCATTTTGTTCGCTACAATGGAGCAACCCGTTCCAGTCCAGCACATGACAATAGCTTCTTCAGCATTCCCCTGCAGTACCTCGTCAATCGCCGATTTCGTGACAACAGGCCAATCCTGCGGTTCTTCTCCAACCTGTGGACCAAAATAAATTGGCTCATATCCCCGATTTCGTAGTAGAGTAAGGAGTACTTCAACCAAGTGCCCATATTCGTCACAGCTGACCGCTATCTTTTTCAATCTTGTATCCATTTTGTTTGATGTCTAAAAAAACTTTTTGCGCTCGTGATCTTGCCCAGGCACTTGAATCATGGGCGGACCCCGCTTTCGCTGAATCGTACGACAATGTAGGGCTACAAGTCGGCTCTGCCACGCAGATTGTTCGCCGTGCGCTAATCGCACTGGATCTCACCCCCGGTGTCGTGGAGGAAGCGATTCAGAAAGAATGTACGATGATTCTGACTCATCATCCATTGTTGTTTCGAAGCCCTTCCCGTATCCTGGAAGAAGACTTTATCGGTCAACTGATTCTTCGCCTTGCTCAAAAGAATATCACCCTTTACAGTATTCATACGAATCTGGATGCGGCGCATGGGGGTGTTTCCATCGCTCTGGCAGAAATCCTCGGCCTATATCACCGAACATTCCTAAACCCGAATGATGACGGAACGTTCGGGATGGGAGCGATTGGCCATTTACCTGAGCCGGAATCCCTTAGAAGCTTCCTGGACCGAGTGCATGCAAGACTGAAGACACCAGCACTTCGTTACGCAGGTTCTGATGAAGCGCAAATAAAAACGGTGGCCGTATGCGGCGGCTCAGGCGGCAGTCTAATCCAGTCCGCTCTGGATGTGAATGCAGATGTATACGTGACGGCAGACCTTGGCTATCACCGCTTCTTTGAGATCCTTGGTCCCGATGGGAGTTGCCAAATGGCACTAGTGGATGCCGGACATTACGAAACGGAGAAGCACACCGAACAACTTCTCTGTGCTTGGTTGACAAAACAATTCCCTACGATAAAATTTTACTGCACCAGTGTGCCCACCACCCCAATAAAAATCTCCATCCGCTGAACCTGGCTCTGCACATTCTCGTTAGAGTCTGTTACGTTTTGCACATACCCTAATTTATGAGTACCACAGAGACAAAGATTAGCAGTCAATTACGCGCACTGATCCGACTACAGCACATTGATACACTGATTTACCAGATCGTGAAGGAACAGGGAGATCTACCTGAGGAAATTAGAGATCTGGAAGATGAGTCTGCGGGATTGGAGACCCGTACGAACAATATCAGACAGGAGCAGGAAGATATTGAACAGTCACGCCGGCGTAGCGAATTCGATATTGAAGAGGCAGAAGCGTTGATTAAGAAATACGAAGAGCAGCAGTTCCAAGTCCGCAACAACCGTGAATATGATGCCCTGACCAGGGAGATTGAGGCGCAGAACGAGCGTATTCACGAGGCAAAAGAACTCATTGCGGGTACTGAGGGCTCACTGGAAACGAATGCGAGTCAAATTGAAGAAGCGCAACAGCGTCTTTCGGATCTGGAAAAGATGCTTGAAGACAAGCGCACCCAGTTGGAGGGAGTATTGTTAACGACTGAGAAGAAAAAGAAAACGCTGGAGACGCTGAGAGAAGATGCGGAAGCCCTGGTGGATGAACGCTACCTGCGGGCCTATCAGAGACTCCGGAACCGGTACAGAGATGGACGCGCGGTGGTTCGACTGAGCCGCGGCGCAGCTGGCGGCTTTGCCGTTCCACCACAGCGCCAGATGGAGATTCGCCAACGTAACCGGATCATCCCGTGTGAGCATACTGGTCGCATTATTGTAGATAGTGAGTTCTACGAACAGGCAACCAGTGACCTGCTCGTTTAGTACTATAGTAGATAACGTGTTGGCCGGATCATCGCCTTGCCGAAAGGCAGGGAGGAAAGTCCGAACTCCATAGGGCACCGTACTTCCTAACGGGAAGGCATCGCATACGCGATGACGGCAAGTGCAACAGAAAGCAAACCAGCCGATGGCCCTTACAGGCCAGGTGATGGGTGAAATGGTGCGGGTAAGAGCCCACCAGCGTCATGGGAGATCATGGCGGCTAGGTAAACCCTACGTGGAGCAAGGCCAAACAGCATCGCACGCGCAAGCGATAAGGTGGCCCGCCAAATAGCGATGCGGGTAGGCTGCTAGAGGCCAGTGGTGACACTGGTCCCAGATAGATGATGATCCCTCCGGCTTCGCTGCACGGTGGGGGCAGTGCCGGATAGACAGAATTCGGCTTACAGGTCGGCACGTACCACCAGGGGTGGCTTCCGTAAAGGAGGTCACCCCAACTCTTTTACTCCTGTGTTGGAGGTGTCACGGGAAATGCTTCCTCCAACGGAGGAGGAGGTAATTCCTCTGGAGCCGGAACCGGCTGCTGTGTTGATTGCTGTGACTGCTGCTGGAGAATGCTCCGCTGCGATGTGCCATCATCAATAACAAAGTTTGTCAAGACGCACAGTACAATAAAGACGACAGCCAGAATCCATGTACCTCTTTCAAGCACATCTGGTGCTTGTCTGGCTCCCAGGATCTGTGTTGTCGCTCCTCCTGAGGCGATGCCGGCCAAGCCACCCCCTTTACCGGCCTGAAGCAGGATCAATCCGGTCATGACGATCCCAATGAGTGCGATGATGACAATCAATAACGTGAACATGAGAGAATTTTTTCTTGCCCCTCTGCTACTTCTTCTGTCTTCCTAGGTTCCACTTTCCCCCACAAGCACAACTGCTGCCGCGCAGCAGATTGCCGCCGTTTCTGCACGAAGGCGACGTGGCCCCAACCGAACCAGTACCGCACCGCTGTCGATAGCAAGTCGGCGCTCATGTTCTGTAAATCCCCCTTCCGGCCCAACCAAAACCCTGACTGGACCTTCCCCCTGATGAATTGCCGTCATTAACGCGACATCTGTATTCGGGTCTGCCATGAGAATTCCCGGCTCCAAGAGTTGATGGAGGGGGGTTGGAGGATGCAAATCTGGTAGCCTGCTTCGGTTGCATTGTTTCAGCGCAGCCGTCATCACCTGCCGAGCACGATCTTCACGCCAATTCCTGGATTCAGTCCGCTCGGTCAGCAAAGGTATAATGCCCGTAACCCCCAACTCAACTGCTTTTTCCAGAAACAAGTTATACCGCTTCTGCTGCTTCAACAATGCAAGCCCTACCGTCAGCTCGTGAACGGGCTCCCCCAGGTTCTCGTGTGCAGAGATAATGTGACCATGAACTCCTTGTCGATCCGCCTGGTCAATCTGTACCCGTGCTGCGTACCCCCGCCCATCCACTACCGTAATGGTGGCACCAGAACGCAGTCGAAGTACTTTGACGGCATGCCTTGCTTCATCCGGGGGGAGGACCACATGCCCATTTGGAGAGAATGCTTCGGGCGGAGCAAAAAAGAACCTATCCATGATCTAAAGCCCGAGGCTTAATCCAATATGAGCCCGCACAGCAGATATATCCTCCGTCGCCACTGCCAGCGTAAAGTTGATAATCCCCGCTGCAGTACTGAGTTGAAAGCCTGCCCCAAATGCCGGATACCACCCACCAGAAAACTGGGACCCCTTATCATTATCAAGATAACCAAGGTCAAAAAAACTAAACCCGTAGGTTACAGGATCCAGAAGATACCGGAACTCCACCAAGGTCCGTACCGCAAAAGGCACGCGAAAACGCTGTTCATCATATCCGCGAAGGCTTTGTGCCCCTCCAATTCGAAACAGATCGCTTTCGTCAAGCTGTCGGCTGCGCACCAACATAAGTTCGCCGCCCGTGACGACAAGGCTGCGTCTGCTCAGAGGAATATAAACGCGTCCCTGCGCAGTCAGGCGTCCCTGACGAAGCCGATTCTGCTCACGCGTAGCATCCGCCGGGAGCGCGGCACTTTCTACATCTTTCTGCCCGTGTTCCGCATGCATGCCCAACAGATACCCGCGCGTGGGACTCAAAGCATGATCAACTTGTCTGATCTGGATTCCTCCTCCTACAAACAGTGCATTGGCGACGGGAATTCGTTGTCTGCCGTCGACAATTTCGGTACCTGCCAAACCGGGGCGGATAATCTCGCGCGTCACACTGGCAAAGATCTGCATAGACGGATCCACCCAATAGCCAAACTGGGCCCCATAATCCCGCTTACCATAGGTTGAATCCTGCTGAAGCCCTTCAAATGAACCGGCGAGACTCAGAGGCAACCCAAACACCAATGGTGTTTCAGCATGCACTGAAACATAACCTAATTGGCCCGGTGCCCGATTCAATGTCAGTTCCAGGGTTCGGGCTCCACCAAAAAGGTTGCGCAGTGCCAGACTTCCGCTACCAACCAAGGCACCTTTGCCGCCTTCAGCCCGCTCATACCCCAATGCCAAATCAAACGCTCCGGGTGGGCTTTCCTGAACGGATACATGAATGACAACGCTGCTGTCAATCCCTCTGTACAATACCGGGAGATCTACACGGCTAAACATGCCCGTAGCTTCCAGCTTACGTTGCATTTCTTCTGGATCAAAGTTTTTCAGAATCTGCCCCAATACTAATCCAGAGGTATGATGCACGTAGGCTGGTCGGGTCCGCCTGGCTCCCTGCAGAACTACACGCTCAAGTTGAGCAGGGATCCCTTCCCGCACCCGGATAACCACATCATGCTGCACACTGTCACACGGAATGATCGCTTCTATGGCAACTTCCGCCAGTACATACCCCTCTCCTGAATAATGATCCAGAATGACCTCTGCTGCCCTTTCCAGCGAGCTGGCAGTGACCCAATCTCCTTTGCCCAGCGGGAGCCGTATCCTTGTTGAGTCAATCTTGCTTACTCCCACCAGCCGGACCACCCCCACCTGAGCCCGATTTCCACGAGAGGCATAAAGGGTCTGCGTATCGGTGTTCTGAGAGTCAATCGCAGCATATAAGTACCCTTCCTGATGAAACATGCGGATCACCCACTGCTCAAAGGCCAGCGTACTGTCCGCGGATCTTTCGGGCTCCCATGACCAAGGCTCACCATCTGCAATGAGCTGCCATTGAGCGCGGACCGGAACGGCTGCTATGCACATACAGAACAAGAGCACGAGTGCTCTCGGGAAAATTCCCGCCGAACTGGCCGAACAGCTCAACCATGAACATCGTAGCATCACGTAAATCAGTTCCTTTGTACCCCTGAATACACGCGCACCCCAAAATAAGCCAGATAACTTCTCGAAAGTACTCCTGATCTGGTATGATACCAACCACCGTGACCTTCCATGGCGCGGAAAGACGGATCTGTATGAGATTTGGCTTTCAGAAGTCATGCTTCAGCAGACACGCGTGGAGTACGTGCGGACGTATTATGAACGATTCCTGGATGCATTCCCAACGCTTGAGAAACTGGCCGCAGCCGACCTGGATGATGTACTTCGCATTTGGGAGGGAATGGGATACTATGCACGAGCACGCAATCTACACGCGGCAGCCCGGGAAGTTGTTGCTTCGGGTCGGCTTCCATCAAGTTGCAAAGAATTACGCTTACTCCCTGGCATCGGTCCATACACTAGCAGAGCCATTGCTTCGATTGCATTCAAAGAGCCTGTGGCTGCAGTTGATGGCAATGTCCGCCGTGTCATCTCTCGCATATTTGCGCACCCGGGAACCCCAGCCAAATTAGTTCAGCAACTCGCTGATCAATTACTTAATGCCAGCCGACCCGGGGATTATAATCAGGCGATGATGGAGCTGGGATCACAAGTATGTACACCTAAGCGACCACAATGTACTATATGCCCGGTTCAAAGCTATTGTCTGGCATGGTCTGAGGGAGTTCCTGAACAATATCCGGCGCCGAAGAAGAAGGGGCCTACCCCACACTACGATGTTGCGGTCGCCGTTCTTCACGATGCTTCAGGACGGATATTTATTCAACGGCGTGCGCCAAAAGGCCTTCTAGGGGGCCTGTGGGAATTACCCGGCGGGAAAGCGCAACCGGGTGAATCAGGCCCTGCAACCTGTGTCCGTGAACTGCAGGAAGAGCTTGGAGTACAGGTGCTGGTAGGAAATTTGATCGGTAAAGTGAACCACGCGTATTCTCACTTCAGGATTACACTGCGTGCGTATGAGTGCACCATGATTGACGGTGAGCCCAAATCTGCTGCAGGCTTAACGACTGCCTGGGTTACACCTGATGAGCTAAATAAATTTGCATTTCCAAGAGCAAATCGGCATATACTTAACCTTCTGGCATCTCCAGTGGCTGAAGCATCATGAACGAAACAATCCTTTACCTCATTCTCGGTATACTCTATCTCGTATTCACGATATTGGGGAGACTTGCCAAGAAAAAACAGAAGCAGACGCAGAAAGAGGAACCCTGGTCTCTTGAGGATGCTCTGCGAGATCTACAGACTTCGACTGACGAGCAGCCTGAGGTCGCTCCCGTTCCCGCACCACGGACGCCTTCTGATTGGTCTGATGAGTATACTCCGTACTTTCCTAGTGCTCAGAACCTTCCCACTGAATCGCCCCAGTCGGCAAAACCGTACTTCGCAACACCCGCCACTGTTCAGCAACCTGCTACGAAACCCGAACTGCCCAAGTTACCTGATCCACCCAAGGGGCATGTACCAAGCACACCCCATATGATCACCAGTCACCTGAAAGATCCGAAGTCCGCACGAACAGCAATTCTCCTTCGTGAAATCCTCGGCAGACCCAAGGGAGCCCGTGGATTTCCACGACCTCGTCCATATACATGATTTAAGAATGCGGTAATCCGTGTTACGGATCTGATTCACGAGTGCCCAACAACCTATGGACAGCAAACTCTCAGCCACAGCATAACCCAGAACTGAGGTACCCATTTACCTGTGCCCTACACACGGTACTCACTTGAGCAGGTCTCTCGCTATCCCAAGTGGTGGCAGTGGAATCCTCTACATCATTGACGATTCCTCACCATGTGGTGATTCTACGCCGCGCTTGAATAATGCCGCACCAATCGCACCCCCAATCAGTCCCATCAGGACTCCTCCAATGAATGCCATCACTACCCAACCCCAGGTTACCATAATTCTGGTGATAGATTCCGCCTGCTCTGCCCCGGGAGCATCAAATGTACCGGCGTCACGCATCAACTCCAATGTTTCTTCGGGAGATGGGAGCACATTCAGCAGGACTAGTACCCATCCCAAGACTATCCCCGCCACAGCATATACGATCCCTGCGAGCGAACCGATTCCAACCCCTTGGCTTCCTTTCAGTGTTAATTCGTTTTCTGTGGCATAGTGCCAAACGGCAACGAGTCCACTGGTTAACATCACCATGCATCCAAGGATGTTGAATATTATGCCCAGGACCGGGTTGGGATCTACAGGGCTAGTCGCCCCGGAAACATAGCCAGCTACTTGAAGAATCGTCCCTGTAACAGCGGCAACTAAACCACCAACCAGAATGGATTGAGTTTTTGAAGGCATCTAAATTGTGTTTGTTCGGTCTCAATAATAAGCAATTTCCGAATATGTTGGTAGGATCCAATTCCCTATGTCTCGCGCCATGCCATAGCTCGTGCAACCAGAACTCCGGCAACTATACCAAACATTGCTCCTGTGAGAAAGCGGCTTCCCGCCGAATTGTGCCAAATACCTAAGAGCTCCAGTCCCCAATCTAATGCCAGCGGCACCAGGGATGCAACCACGAATATACGTGCATTCCTACCACTCCAGCCCCGGCAAATCAGAGCAACAATTGGTCCTACAACCAGACCGATCAGGATTCCGTAGCACCGATGGCAGACAGCCAACTGAATGCCATCAACATGGGGAGAGCGTTCAGTGATCTGGTGACAGAACGGATCAAATATGTGCATCATTGCCAATTGCAGCGGCTCACTGATCCATGGAGGGATGCTGGCCAGCGTCGGCAAAATCGCCATTAGTAAGAGAGAACCTACCCAAGCAGTTCCGTTTATACGAATTGTCATGCGTCAATTTGTCCTGATCTTTATGGTTACTTGGACAGCTTGGCACTTATATACGACTAATTCTGACATAGTTCATCATGGCATACAGTTTGCGCTGTCCCCTCACCTGAATGCGCAATGCATCTTGTTTGAAACATGTACATAATGTAACTCTGCAAAGATAAGCCTGCTGCATTCCTGTTAGCACTCACTAAGAGAGACTGCTAACAACCAAACCTTTACTTTCTAACCAACAACTTGACCCTTAACCAATCATGAATATTCAACCACTTAGTGATCGTGTGGTCGTACAGGCGCAAGATGCTGAAGAGCAGACTGCCAGTGGCCTCTACATTCCAGACACGGCAAAAGAAAAACCCCAACGGGGAGTTGTTCTGTCTGTCGGTCCAGGCCGTGTCGAAAACGGCACCAAAATTGACATGACCGTCAAAGCCGGTGATGTTGTTCTGTATGGCAAGTACTCTGGAACCGAGGTCACACTTGACGACCAGGAGTACATGATCATGCGAGAGAGCGATATCCTCGGCATCATCCAGTAACGAATCCTTATACATCAATCTTAAACTCTTTTTAAACTCATGGCAAAGCAAATTATTTTCGACGCTGACGCACGAGGTGCTCTCAAGCGTGGTGTTGATCAACTCGCGGGTGCTGTCAAAGTCACTCTTGGCCCCAAAGGCCGCAATGTTATTATCGAGAAAAAATTCGGGTCACCGACCGTTACCAAAGACGGTGTAACCGTCGCCAAAGAAGTCGAGCTTGAAGACAAGCTCGAAAATGTCGGTGCCCAGATGGTCAAGGAAGTTGCTTCCAAGACCAGTGATGTTGCCGGCGACGGAACTACAACGGCTACCGTTCTCGCTCAGGCGATCATGACCGCTGGCCTCAAGAACGTGACGGCCGGTGCCAACCCGATGGACCTGAAGCGTGGTATTGACAAAGCTGTCGGTCAGGTCGTGGATCATCTCCGCTCACAGAGCCGCGATATTGAAGGTCGCAACGAGATTGCCCAGGTCGGTGCCATTAGCGCCAACAACGACGAAGCCATCGGCACCCTGATTGCAGATGCTTTCGAGCGCGTTGGCAAGGATGGTGTGATTACCGTCGAAGAGGCCCGCGGCACAGAAACAACACTGGATGTGGTTGAGGGAATGCAGTTTGATCGTGGATACCTGTCTCCCTACTTCGTGACTGATCCTGATGACATGGAGACCGTCCTTGAGGATGCGCACCTGCTCATCTTCGACAAAAAAATCTCCGCAATGAAGGATCTGCTTCCCATCCTGGAGAAAATTGCACAGACCAGTTCTCCTCTTCTGGTGATCGCCGAAGATGTTGAAGGGGAAGCACTTGCAACGATGGTCGTGAACAAGCTGCGTGGCACCCTGCGTGTCGCTGCCGTCAAAGCCCCTGGCTTCGGAGACCGCAGAAAAGCAATGCTGGAAGACATTGCAATCCTTACAGGAGGCACCGTCATCAGCGAAGAAAAAGGCTATCGCCTCGAAAATGCAACACTGGATTACCTAGGAAAAGCCAAGCGTGTTGTGATTGACAAAGACACCACTGTCATTGTAGATGGTGCAGGTAGCACGGATCAGATCAAGGCCCGCACCAACCAGATCAGGCAGCAGATTGAGTCAACCACAAGTGACTATGATCGTGAGAAACTGCAGGAGCGGCTTGCCAAGTTAAGTGGCGGTGTTGCTGTTCTCAAGATCGGTGCGGCAACCGAACCAGAGATGAAAGAGAAAAAAGCTCGCGTTGAAGATGCATTGCATGCGACACGCGCAGCCATTGAAGAAGGGATCGTTCCTGGTGGTGGCGTTGCTCTGATTAGATCAATCAATGCACTTGATGAGGCTGCAGCGGACAACGAGGACCAGAAGATCGGTGTCAATATCGTTCGTCGTGCCCTCGAAGAGCCACTTCGCCAGATCTCCATAAACGCTGGAGTTGAAGGCTCTATTGTTGCTCAGAAAGTCAAGGAAGGCGAAGGGGACTTTGGTTATAATGCCCGCACAGAAGAGTATGAGACTCTCGTTAGTGCTGGTGTGATTGATCCCACCAAAGTTGTGCGCGCTGCCCTGGAAAATGCATCCTCCGTGAGTGGATTATTGCTGACGACCGAAACGGTCGTGGCTGATCGTCCCGAGAAGCCCGCTGCAGGCGGTGGAGATCATCATCCTGATCCCAGCGGTGGCATGGGTGGTATGGGCGGAGGAATGGGCTTCTAACCCAAATTCTCACACAGTCCGAAGGGGGGCGGGGCCATTGGGCTTCGCCCCCTAACTTTTTTTGTCCGATTCGATATCGCCCATGCACCACCTGGCAAGATCACTTGCCTCACGCTCGCTGGATCCCTCTGCGTAAATACGCACGATCGGCTCCGTATTGGACTTGCGAACATGAACCCAGCCATTCGGGAGGTTTATTTTTACCCCATCTACGGTTGAAATATCCTCATGCGCATGCCGCGAGGCAAACCGCCGAAGCACTTCATCTGGATCTGTCACCGTGATTTTGTTTTTCGAAATCACATACTGGGGTAAGGAGCGCCGATACTCTGAAAGTGTCACCTTCTGTTGAGCCAGATGCTGAAGGATGATTGCAGCGCCTGCGAGTGCATCCCGGCCATAATGGAGGTCTGGCAAAATCACCCCTCCATTACCTTCTCCGCCAAGAATGGCTCCATATTGCTGCATCGTCTTCACAACATTAATCTCTCCCACTGCGGACCGGTACACGGGCATCCCATAGCGTGCTGCCACATCATCAATCGCACGAGACGAAGACAGGTTGGTGGCATAGGGTCCACTGCGCCTCTGCCACAGAAAGTCCGCAGCGATCACCTGCGTCAATTCTTCGCTCACATAGTTGCCCTGATCATCAATCAGGGCCAGTCTGTCTGCATCCGGGTCTACCACCAGCCCCAGATCAGCATTCATCTCCTGAACATATTCCATCGTTTTTTGCAAGTGCTCAGGCAGGGGCTCTGCCGGGTGAGAAAACCGGCCCGTAACCTCACCATTGATCAACTGGACATCCTTCACCCCTAATCGCTTCAATAGCGGTGGCAATGCTAATGCACCGACCGAATTAATCCCATCCACCACAACCGTATAGCCCATGGCTTCAATGGCATCCGGCTGACAGTATGGCAGGTCTAGGATCGCATCAATATGCCTCGGAATATATTCAGCAGTACGTATCCCCCCTGGCTGGGCCTCCCGATGCATTGGTACTTCTGGCTGCTGTGCCATGTCCATCACGATCCTCCCTTCTTCCGATGACAAAAACTCGCTCTTCTCATTGAGCAGTTTCAGCGCATTCCAATCTTCAGGATTATGAGAGGCGCTTAATATGATCCCCCCACGCGCCTCTTCGAACAGGACGGCCATTGCAACCGTTGGGGTGGGAGCCAGCCCAATATCAATCACCTCAATCCCAAGACTGCGGAGTGTTGCTACGACAATCTGAGAGCATACCTCCCCAGAGATACGTGCATCCCGGCCCACGACGACACGTCGAGGAAGGCGGTTCGGCTGATTCAAACAAAATGTACCGAAAGCCAAACTGTAGCGCACGAGGACCAATGCATCCAGGCCAGCACCATAGATCCCCCTGATTCCAGAAATTGATTCAATGAGTGTTCTCATGAGCCATCTTTGAGTTCATCGCAATGGAACAGAATAACGGTGGTTTGGGTTGCCTAGGGCTGGATTTTTTTAATCATGGTCACATCCTCAAGTACGCTATACCCCCGTCGGCGGTATCACTACGCAGCAAGTGGACTAATTCTTTGCCTCATCCTCGTCAGTTGGGGAGGAGTGGTAACCAGTATTGAGGCTGGCCTTGCCGTTCCTGACTGGCCTACTTCCTTCGGCTCCTATGACCCACTGGCCACAGGATACAGCGATCCTGCAGATCCAGATGCACGATGGTGGCAGGTTGGCCCCATTTTGGCGGAGCACGGACACAGGTTGCTGGGCGCTCTGGTAGGCCTATGGGTCGTCGGACTTGCACTATGGACGCTGATCGGAGATTCACGGCTCTGGGTTCGCATTGTAGCTGTATCCGCGGTTGGCCTCGTAGTCGCACAGGGAATCCTTGGGGGACTCCGCGTAATCTGGACCTCTATGGATCTGGCGGTAGTCCATGCAATGGGAGCACAGCTTTTTTTCTGTACCGCAGCTGCCCTGACACTTTTTAATTCGCGAATGTGGCTTGAACACTCCATTGAGAGTTCACCGGAAATCAGTCGCCTGCGTGCCCTGACAATTGCTACCGCAGCAGCTGTTTATATACAGATTCTACTGGGTGCCCTACTCCGACATCCCGGTGGCGGTGTGGATCTGACTTTTGTAGCCATTCATGCTTCGGGAAGTGTTGTTGCATTATCTTTAGTCATTGCGACCTGCGGATATATCCGAGAGTACTTTGATGACAAACCAATTCTGAATCGTGGAGCTTGGTGGATGTTGATCAGTCTGGGCGTACAAATGGTTCTGGGGATGGTTACTCTGACTGTACTTCTTTTCGATTCCGGGCAAGGCACCCGGAGTTTGGTCCAAGTCCTACTTTCGTCATCTCATCTGGTAGTTGGAACAATTCTAATGGGCAGTTGCGCTTGCGTGATGCTTGGAACCTTGAGGTTGCAAGGTGAACAGTAATACTTTTCTTTCCGAAGAAGCTGCGGAACTCCGTCTTCTGCGGCCAGGGGCGGGCCCGATTTCGACTCTTCAGGACTACTGGGAGTTGGTCAAGCCGGAAATTACTTTTCAGGTCGTACTGGCTGCCTTGGCCGGATTCATTTTAGGGACCACTGGAAGCCCGAGTCCGTCCTTACTGATACTGACCTTGGCTGGAACCGCGTTTGCGAGCGCTGGAGGCGGCGTACTGAATCACTATATAGAGCGACATAATGATGCACTGATGCGCCGCACTGCCCAACGGCCATTACCTTCCGGGCGAATCAACCCGGGGATTGCACTCGCTTTTGGAATTATACTGGTGATTGCCGGACTCACTTTGCTCTGGTGGGTAAATCTAACGACACTGCTCCTGGCAGCATTGACCATTGTTCTGTATCTGTTTGCCTACACCCCGCTCAAACGCCGCACAACCTACAATACCTTGATTGGAACGATCCCCGGGGCACTACCTGCCTTAGGGGGATATACAGCTGCTACGGGGACGGTTGGCACTGCTGGCTGGATCCTTTTTGGGATGTTTGCACTCTGGCAAATTCCTCACTTTCTGGCTCTTGCCTGGATGTATCGTAAGGATTATGCACGCGGAGGCCACGCGATGCTCCCCGCTAAAAATCCAGAAGCAAAAGCAACGGCTCACCGAATCCTCGCTTACAGCATCCTGTTATTGGGGACCAGCCTTTTATTATCCCTCCTGGATTACACCGGATGGATCTACCTGGCAATCATCATTCCTGCAGGGATTGGCTTTATCTGGCCCTCCATCGGCTTTTACCAAAAACAGACTGCAGTACAGGCACGCCGAGTGCTCTTAGCCAGCATTATCTATGTACCGATCCTGGTCGCCGCAATCACGGCCGATCACTGGTTGCCGTAGGCTACTCGATCCGACGCCAAACCTCTTCCAGGCGATACCCGCTTGGAAATTCACCCACATGGTACCACAGGTCGCCGACAACACGAGCAGAAAAACGCAGGGCTACACCAACCAGGGCTTCACTGGTATGGTACTCCAGGTACTCCGTATACAGCGTATCATCTTCCAAGGTATACCTACCTCCTCCGGCCAGAACTTCTGCGCCGTTGGCCGACTGATATCCCCAAGAAAAATGTGTGGAATTCAGAATTTTTATTGATGGCGGAACATTGAGCGTGATGATTACCGTATCTGGATAAACAGAACGTTGGGATACAATGCGCCAACTTCCTTCTAAATGATTGGCAGGTGCCTGCGCCAAAACCGCCGGACTTGCCAAAAGGGCGATGAAAAGCAATAGAGTTGATGCTTGTTTCATGATCGTATGGATCTTAAGATTTACTATCAAGGTAACGTTCCCCATTGTAATTGTCAAACGTTTTGAGAGAGAGTAATATACAACCTCCTGTGGATCTACGGGCCTTATCTCTGGCTGAGCTCGAGAAATGGATTGCTGAGCTTGGAGAGCCGAACTGGCGGGCACACCAAGTCCTGCGATGGATGTACTCTGCAAAAAAAGCAGACTCATTTGCATCGATGACCAATCTCCCGGCATCACTTCGGGAGACCCTGGCAAAAAACGCATGCATGGAGCGATTACAGCTCCAGACGCTCCTCACGGCAAAGGATCAGACGGTAAAAGCTCTTATGCAGCTACCTTCCGGGAGGAAAATTGAGACCGTCCTAATCCCAAGCCTGGATTCCGATGGGAGTGCGTATCGGCTGACTGTATGCGTTTCGAGTCAGGTGGGCTGTGCAATGGGGTGTACATTTTGTGCGACGGGCAGAATGGGATTTCAGGAAAACCTGACCTGCGGTCAGATTGTGGACCAGGTGAGTTCGATGCGTGAGATAGCCCACGAGCGTTTTGGCCGGGATATTTCGAATGTGGTTTTCATGGGCATGGGCGAGCCACTTCTGAACTATAATGCAGTTCTGGCCAGCCTGGAAATTCTGACCCATCCAGATGCGATTGAGCTTTCGCCCAAGCGAATCACCGTCTCCACTGTTGGCCTTGCACGCCGCATCCGCGATCTGGCTAATGATGCTCCGAAGATCGGCTTGGCGGTTTCCTTGCACGCCCCCGATGAATCGAAGCGCTCCAGTATTATGCCCATCAATCGCAGTGAAGCCACGGACCTTGCCGCACTAGAATCTGCCATGAAATACCATACGACTACGACGGGACGCCCACTCACATTTGAATACTGCCTGTTTCGGGGGTTTAATGACTCAGACAGTGACGCTCGTGCCTTGGCCCGACTCTGTCATAGAGTCCGGGCAAAAGTAAATCTGATTATGTACAACAGCGTTCCTGGAATTGGCTTCGAGCGCACGAGCGAAGCGCGTCTGAATAAGTTTATGGCGCGCTTATCAGCACGGAACGTCACGGTCACCGTGCGACGGAGTCGGGGAGCAGACATCGCCGCTGCCTGCGGACAGCTCGCCAATCAGGCTGGCACGTAGCATAACCACTAAGGATTCGCTATCTAACGAGGCAATCTAAACGGACCATCTAATAGGGAACGAGCTATGTTCAGATACTTGGTTTGCACCTGAAAATCATTCACCATGATCAATAGCAAAGACTTTCAGCTCGGATCATGAGGTTGAGACGGGTCTGCTTTTGATCTTCGTTTCGAGATCCGGGATGACATATGGGTCAACAATGTCGAGTATTTCATGGATGTGCGAGCGCACTTTGTCAGGGCTAGGAGGATGTGCCACAGCGGAGGTGAGGCAATGACTTGCCAGAGTGTCTTGAACTGTATAAATGATGGGACCACACTTAATCTTTAACTCTACGGTGATTCACTTTCAATAAATCTTCCCGATAGGGCCACATCAATGATGATGACATGGATTCTTTTACTGAGTTCTGGATCAAGCTGCTTTTCAAGTAAGTCCTTTAGTTCTGTTGGGTCTTGGGGGACTGGTGGAACAACCTTCGTATGTTCTGCACCAAACCAGAACACTAAATAAATCCCGTAACCATCAGACTTCGGATCTCGCATGTATTTTGGCACAAGCTGCTCGGTGATGCCACGCAAAAGACCTTCGTGTAAATTTCTCTTAATTTCAATCGGGATCGCTAGGTTAGAGCCGTACGATATTCGAATATCTGCTCTTCGATCATCCGCACAGTGCCCCTCCGGCTGTACATCAACTTGATACTTTTCGAGTTCGGTTGCTAAACCTGAAAGTAATATATCTCGGCAGTCGTTTTCATGTTGAGGTTCGATGGGTTTTCTAGTTTCTGGATCCCGGTGCCAGTACTGACGCCAGGCACTAGCTGGACCATTACGTATATCGTCTGCCAACTTTTCAAGGGCCTCCAGCGTCAGGCCTATAAGGTCTGCAGCATTTGCTGGAGAGCTACCATTAAGGGTCTTCTGAATTTGCTCCAAGCTTAGACCCGAATGCTTTGCCGCACGGCGATGTCTAGCTTGTTCTTTCTGGGCGCGTACAATCTCTCGTTTCCACGCCGATAAACTGGCATCGGATGCCAGTTTATCCAGGCTCTTCCTTGCATCATCACAGGTACGCTTTATCAGCTCTCCGATCCAGTGTGTGAAGAGCGACTGAAATTTACGACTGATTCTCCTCTCATCGCTAACAAAACCTGCATGTTCTCGAAAAATAGGTGGATCTATTCGCCCTCCGAATATTTGGATAAGCCGGCTAATCTCGCTAGGATTCCATCCATCAATATTTTGCAAAACGAGCGGACCACGGCCCGTAGGAACAAGAAAATCAATGACATGCTGCACGCGAATATCCTTTCCGGTAGAGAGAAAGTTGATCAGCATTGGAATATAGATGTCTCTGTTGACAAACAGTCCTGCACCTAGCCATTGGGCTTGCTGGCCTATATCCATCTGCTTGCGATTTAGCCGTTTTGAGATAATATTCTGCAGTGCCTCCGTAGACATCCCGTCGTTCAGAATCCCACTCCAGAGGACTACACGTAGAGATTCCAGTTTGCGTGCACTGCATCGGGAAGGAAATACAGTAAACATTTGGGGTACAGCGAGCTTTGCCACATGAGCATAGGCTGGATCAAAGGCCATCTTATACATGTGGTCATTCGGCGAATTTTTGGAACGAACACTTGCGTTGTGCACTGAAACCAGCGAATCAACCACGGCTTCTGGATAGTCCACTATAGCCTGCTTATACCATACTGAAAATTTGGCATAATCATCAAAATGTTCCGAATGACCAATTAAAAAAAGGTATTGCTGGCGGGGTAATTTTGTGGTCAGATAGAATCCCAATGCTCGCCGAATTCCCTTTTCAGAGAAATGGCTCAGATTATCACCCTCTTTGCATACATCTTCTATTCCCGCAAGAAAAGGAAGTGCAAAGTATGATCTCTGGCCATCCTCGTAGAGTTGGGTGATTTGATCAAGACCCGGAAGATCATCCCGGTCCAGTAGGCTACGAAATCCCGCCAGTGTTGCTTGTACGAGGCTCTTATCATCTTCAAAGTATGACCGCAGGCAAGTCTCTGAATTATTTTCACTTGTGCCGGGATTATCAAAATAAACGTGGGCAAGTTCATCAAGAATTACAGGCATGCACTGCCCCTTCGCTAACTCAGTTTGTTGTTGACGGAGAATTTCAAGTTTTTCCTGCTTTTGTTTTTGATGGGCGCCTCGGATTTCCGCCTGTTTCTTCCTGATCTCACTCATTCCAAGTTCAACTTGGGCCCTATCCCTTAGGCGTTGCTCATTCCACCGGACCAATCCGGGTATATCGGACACAGTGGAGAGAATTTCTTCATCGGAAAGGAGCGGCTCCCAGCCCTCTTGCACCCAGATGGACCATGATGCGAGCTCTCTTGCCATATTTTGATTTAAGTCCCAAAGTTGTGCCGCACGCTCAAGACACCATAAGCGAAATCCTTCTGGTGCACTTTTGCCTACAAATTTGAGTGCTATTGTTTCAAAGAGAGATTCATTCCTGATCTTCGTTTCTTCAATCCGCAAACCGTGTTCAATGAGACTGTACTGGATGTTCTCACGCTGACTCAGCCAATTACGGATTGTGCTGTTCGCTTCATCGTCCTGACTAAAACTCGGTCGTGAAGTATGAACTGCTATCAGTTGTGATAAAGCATAGTCGAATTCAACAAGTTCAAACCATCGGTACAACTCTGGGATACACAATTCATCTCCAAACAATTCCAAACCCCTTGCGAGAAGTTGGATCACAATATCTGAAAGCCTTTGATCTTCTAATTTTAGGGTGGCTTTGGAAGCATGATCACAAAGAGAATCCAATAATTCTTTGATCTGATCTTCATTTGATCTATCAGCGAGGCTTGCAAAAAAGGTTTGATAAGTGCTTCCTAGACCGGTGGCAGGCCCCGCTACGAGGTAATCCCATATCTCCGCAGGACGTAACTCGTCAGGATAGAGGAGAGATAATAGTATACCCTTCAGATCATGTTTTTCATCCGATATACGTTTTTCTTGCAATTCCTTTAGTATATCCCTCAGTAGAGTACCGCGCCGCGGGATGTGACGCAGTCTCCTGTTCAAGGCACCAAGTGCCTCGCAACGAACACTTGATTGCCAACTATGATCGCGAATGATGTTCAACAAGCTTTTGTGATCGGCCTTCCAGTCTGATACGCTCGTATGGAAGTACATTTGTGAGAATCCCCGAAGGAGCAAATAAACCAGCGTTTGCCTGTTTTCTGAGCGTTCAGTCGAATTCGTCAAATCCTGGATGATTGGTATGCCTTCATTTCCGGTTAAAGCATTCAAGGCGGCAGCAGAAGGCCAGTCGGAGTTAAGATCAATTTGTTGTTCCAGTTTCGCAAGTAGTTGATCTCGCTCAGCAGAGCTAAATCCTCTGGTATCTCCGTTGAAGGCAACAGCATTCGGGTCTACCTGAATTAGAATTGTTCTCGCTTGGCAGTTGAGTGCAGAAAGCCACGCGGCAAGCCCTCTTAGATCCGACAAGAGAATTCCATTGTGTTCCATGAGGAGGGCAAGGGTACGCCGAACGCTTAGGCCGCTCTGGATTTTTTTGTCCAAATAACGGGCTCCGAGAAATTCGGCCACAAGACGATGGATCGGAATTTTGGAGTAGGGAGAACCTTTGAAAATTCTTGAGTCAAAAGCTGCCTGAAGACACGAATCTTGATGGAATTCCAAATTACATAGAGATAGAACTTCGGGATCATCCGTATCATCCCTTGTCCAGCCAATCTTATTTGCGATCAGCATATATGTAGAAAGCTTCCCGGCTGCAGTTAAGATTGCTTCCCGGGATTGCAGTGAGGCGGATGAACGGGCATCACGATGTTCATCATTTCGTTCTCGGACAAGTTCTCGGCAGACACTTTCAAGTATTTTCAGTTGGCTGTCAGGCCAGCCTCCTGCTCCAACGGATGTTATCAGGAAATCAAGCAATTGCGGATTCCCAAGTAAAGCATCCATGCCGTACTCATAAGCTTGCTGAATGAAAATATTTGTATCTTGTCCCCGTTGAAAGACGATCTCCCGAATGTCGTCGTCATTCAACGGATTCAATTGGAGGACTAGGATTCCTTTAGCGTCTAAAAGCGAGCCAAGCTCTTTCCGGTCACCAGAGCCCAACCAGTTGGCAGAGCGGCAGGACAAACGAAATTTGGGTATTCCCAAGACTTCAAGACGTTTAATAATTTCGTCCAGTACTGCTCTTGGATCTCCCCCACCAACACGCATCTCATCAAGTCCGTCAATGAAGATTGTTTTTGTTCGCCACTCTGGGTGGATGTCCAAATTGGCTCGGATAAATCTTCGAGCGGAAATACAATGTGTACTGTCAATTCTATGAGTCGCAGCATCAAACTCTGTGCTCTTACCCATTCCTGGTTCTCCCAGAAGAACATAACCGCTATCAGAATCAAAGTCTTGCAGCGATAGTCCCTCTTGCCCAAAACGCGGATCGTTTTGGGGTTCAATCAGGTTGACCGTACGCGGTATGTGCTGCATGATCAAATTCATAGATATTCAATCCATTCGTCGGTGGTAAGCGCCAAAAACTTGTCTAATGGAAAACCACTTGAACCCACTATCACTGTTTTGGCGTGCGGGAAGCGACTTTTGAATGCATCTAATCCACGACGTGTCTGTTTCTTACCGCTCTTAACCTCCACGCCAACGAGATGAGGACCACGTGAGATGACGAAATCGACCTCATGCTCGCCATTCTTATCCCGCCAATAATGAATTCGGGTTGCAGTATTCCGCGTGTTACATAAATGGGCACCCACTGCGCTCTCCACAACGCGACCCCAAAAGGATCGGTAGATTTGTGCTTCCTTAAAGGAATAACCGGACGGTGCTGTCATAAGTGCCGTGTTTAGAACATTAAACTTGGGGCGAGAGACTATGCCTAAGTGTGGGGTCGGGGTATATCGGAATAGGGTGGTAATTAGACCTGCATCAGAAAGCAAGTCTAGGTAATGTTTAACAGTTGCTGCATTGCCTTTGTCTTGTAGTAGACCCAAGAGCTTGTTATATGCCATGATCTGACCAGAATAGCTCGGCGCGATATCTATTAATTGACGCATCAAGGCCGGTTTTTCTATCTGTTTCAGCGATACAATGTCCCGACCAATGACAGAGCCTACGATGGTCTTTGTGATGTACTCGCGCCAATAATCAAATCGCGATTTCTCTGCTTCGTCGGGCCAAGAAGCAGGGTAGCCACCGTAAAACATAAATTGCTCAGCCGTCAGGCCGAATGCCTTTTCCATTTCTTGAAACGACCAATGTTTGACTGATAGCTCACGGAAACGGCCCGTGAGACTTTCGTTACGGCCAACAAGCATCTGCCAGACAGCTGATCCCAAGATTACCACATGGAGGGGGTAGCCCTCTCGGCGGTCTCTATCCCATAGCCCCTTGACGTAATTTGACCACCGTGGGATGAGTTGAACTTCGTCCAAAAACAGAACATGTCCCCGGGGGGATTTTAGAGAATCCTCACGAGCATTCTCCCAGATGTCCACAAGAATATTAGGATTTGAAAATTTTTCGATCTGTGCGGTATCAGAAATATTTGTATCTCTGGGCCAGCCCGGCTTATTTAGACGTGGATCGTCAAAGGAAATGTACTGACACGTGAACCCTGATTCTATCAACTGTTGGCGAGCTTGGAGAGCAATAGTCGTTTTGCCAACTTGGCGAGGACCAATAATGGCAATAATCCGCATGTCAGAGCTCTTTGATATAAACTCTATCAAGCGATTGACGTGTGTGCGATGGAAGGTGTGCATAAAAGATACGGTACTTTATATATTTATAAATCATAGTACCTTTTTACATGTCCCACCCCAGAAAAGTTCCTGATTTGACAGATTTTCAACGTAGCAGTCTGTTGGCGAGCCAAGGCTAAGCAATGAGGCTCATTTCAGTCCAGAGGGCTACAGGGTTGTGATAATTGATGATCTGCCCATGTCTGACGGCAAAGCTTTTTTCAGCCGACTCTGAAATTTCAATCTCGGGACATCCCCAACTGCGGACGTATCCCAAGCCGCTGCGACAACTGCTCGTCAAGAATTTAGGCCATGATACTGAACTTTCCCTCTGCCATACTACATTCAAGGAGGAAAGTGATCGGCATGATTCACATGCCGAAGAGAAGCAAACACACCTTGACTGACGGCAACCCCAGGATGCTGCGTACGATTATTTATTATGGCACCGTAATCCTAACCCAAGCTTGCTGTGCGCCGTGAAAAGGCATTTCCTATAGCGGGTGCGAATCCAATTAAGAATATGTCAGCTTGAATCTGACTGGGATACTGGAACGGAGTTCGGGTGCATGTGAGTTTCCGAGATGCCGAGATGGAATTCCCCATTTTCGGAGTCCCCTTGCGATGAAGAAAAAGGTGAACGTAGATCAGCGACCAAAGTCTATGCCAGAACTCCGATCCTCCATGCTGCGGATAGGCGGCACGCCGTGGGGGAATTTGATCTGCTCGCGGGCATATTTGGATACTAGCCAATCGTGCATGGATGGGATAGGGACTGTATAGCGCCCTGCGTGCTTATGCAGTATACCACAGTACAGTGCCCTACGAAATAATTTCTTTGCCTCCTCGGCGCCGTACTCCTGTGTTAAGTGCGACCTAATCGCACTGCCAGTAGTGCTTCCACCTAATGGAATTTCAGCAAGTAATTTTGCAAAGCTCTGGCGATGTTCTTCCTCGAAATCGTGCGCCCGCTGGTCATAATACTCTGATCGAAAGACACGCCCTGCTTCCAGAACGGCATTCAACCCCTTTGCGGTCATAACCCTTTCGTCTGCATGCAGTTGATCCAGTGCGGGTTTCACATAAGACAAGATGTGCTGGGGCCATCCATGCGTTTCCTGGACAATCATATCAATCCATGCAGTCAGATCTCCTTTGGCCTCACCATCCTCTCTGAGCCAATCGTGTAGAACCGCGCGTTCGGACTCCTTACCTAGCGCGCCCAGTTCCACGAGAGCATCTGCCGCAAACCGTGAAATCCCCAGTTTTCCAAAGGCCTCTACCGTCGTTCCCAGCCCCGCTGCAATCAGGATGACGGGTCTATCTAGTTCGCCATTATGAATGGCGTTGAGTACACTTACTACCGTGTGCCCTTGGTCTGGCGGGATCAGGCCTTCTTTGCCCAATACCTGTGCTTCATCCAGTGCGAGCAGTAATGGATCTTTTCCTTTTCGGAGTAAAGTTTTTACGGTCTGGGGAGGCATTCCAGCGCTGACTTCCGCCTGTCCGATGCCAGGAATCCCGATTCGGGCGGATCCACCTTCAACTTCGAATTTTTTCTTTGATTCAAGGGATTGTTGCAATTCGTTCGGATCCCAAAGGGCTGCTGGATAAATCTTCGCCGTCTTCCATTTACTATCTCGTGCCAACTCTTCACATTTAGTGAGAAGTGCTGTCTTCCCCGCACCCGGGGCACCCTGAATCAGAAAAGTCGTGCCCCAATTGTTTTGGGTTGAGTGCCTTAAAATTTTACCGAAATCACGCAATATCTGCTTCCGCCCATGAAAATGCTTGGCCGGGCCACGGTCGGAAACGAAATCAGATGGAGATTTTCGCATGGTCTTGAGGACGATGTTAATGCCATGGCCAGTTATGCAAGGTATCGCGCCGTCTCGCGGATTGCTCTGATCCGCTTCTCAGAATAGTACGCCCCCTCGCAGTTCCCTGCAACCTAGGTACCCAGCACCTGTACCAACAACTTACGCAATCCCACGGATATAGTTTATTCCACCCCCAGCATCTCCACTGCAAAGGCAAACACAGCACGCCATCTCTAACATCGGAGCACTTTCACGATACCCCAAGTCACGCGGTGAAGCAAGGGCTACCAATAGAGATCATCACTGGGGCCCTGAAACTTGCCCGGACCTCGCACCGTCGCATGCTACATCATCCATGGATTCAGAGTCTTTTACGTAACGGCGAGTAAAGAGAGTAGAACTTAGGAAAAGACCCTCTGCTCTAATCGCACCTACTCGTCCTCTCGCCAGACGAAAATCCCCGTAGTGTCAATATATCCCGACCGCCCTTCCAGGGTTACCCAAGCGAGTCCACGATCAAAGGAAGCAGCTTTCTCGTATTGCGGTGGAATGACCATGGTTCCTGTCGAATCAATGAATCCATACCCATCCCCCGTTAACACCAACGCCCGCCCATTCGAAAAATCACCCGCCCTCTGGTAACCAGGTTCAACAACAACTTTACCCGCACGGTCAACGAACCCCCATACTCCCCCTTCACTCACCCGGGCCCGGTTTTCTTTGAAAGAAAATATCTGCTCGTAGTCCAGCTCCAATACAAACGTCCCAGTGGAATCAATGAATCCACGCCGTCTGCCCTTGCGGGCAAGAGCAAGACCTTCCGATGGATTCCGCATAGAATGAAATTCTGGCTCAACAATCCATGAACCGGTTGGGGCAAGTAACCCCCAGCGCGTATTGATGCTCACCACAAGAACCTTCCGAGTAACTTCAGCCGCTGCCATTGCATCGGAGAATGGCAATGCGCGGACGAATTTATCTGGCACAACCATCTCACCCTCCCAGTCAATATATCCCCACTTGGGTTCAAGCCCTGCAACCGTACCGGACCGTACACGCACCGGAGCCAACCCGTCATTAAAATCCAGTGCTGAAGTAAAAAACTCGTCCGTAATCGGCGCTCCACTCCTGTCAATAAAGCTCCAGTACTGACCAGACTGAACACGAGCAATTCCCTCCGAAAATGGAAAAACAGATGAGTATTGTGGCGCAATGTGCACCGAGTCTTCCCTATCAACAAACCCCCAAAAATAGCCGGATCTTACCGCAGCAAGCCCTTCGGACGATATTTTTGCCCCACTATACTTCGGCTCAATAATGACTTCGCCGCTGTTATTGATAAACCCGAATTGGCCATCCTCCAGGATTGGGTACATGGTATTCTCCTGGCCATAAGCCAGACGACCAAATACAATTAGGCAACCAAACAGTGCACAAATGGCAAAGCTGCTAAGCCGGGACGAGAGCAAACGCATTATCAATTAGACGAATATGCCGAAAATATACCGCAACCGCAACAATCACCTGCATGCCCGGCATGAATTGTTCAACCGGCTCCAATTTACTGGCTGTCACGATCTCTGCATACTGCAGTTTTGCTCGTGGCACAGAGTGAATCATCTCCTGGATTGAGCTGGTTACGACCATCGGGCTTTCTTCCCCATCTTCAATCATCCAGGTTGCCGAGTTAATCGCCCTCGAAATTACACCCGCCTGACTACGCTCGTCTGCGGTGAGGTACTCATTACGCGAAGAATACGCCAGACCGTTGGATTCACGGACGATTTCTCCTCCGACAACTTTAATGTCCAGTGCAAAATCCTGAACCATCTGTTTCAGCAGGATATACTGCTGAATGTCCTTGAGTCCAAATACACCGATGTGCGGCTTGCAAGCAGCGAACAGTTTCATCACCACCGTCAGAACCCCTCTGAAGTGGCCCGGTCTGTATTTTCCACACAACTGTTGGGACATTTCCGGGCAGGTCACCCATACACGCTGTTGGTCGGATCCCTCGGGATAAAGCGTTGCTTCGTTGGGAGCAAAGATGGTACTGACCCCACCGATTTCTTCCAGTAATTCGCAATCTCTCTGAAAATTACGCGGGTAGGCTTCAAAATCCTCACTAGGTCCAAACTGGGTCGGATTGACAAAGATGGACACCGTAACATGATCTGCTTCAATTTTTGCACGTCTTACCAGAGATAAATGCCCCTCATGCAGGCTACCCATGGTCGGAACTAATGCCAGTACACGCCCCTCCATACGCCGTTGGTCGGCGTGTGCCTGCATTTCTGCAACTGTCCGAATGATCTTCACGGGAGCCTCCGGAATTTGTTTTTGAATTCACATATTACAACAAGGCGTAGAATTCGTTTATATTACCCTAATTGTAGCCATTAATCATACATGATGAGTGACTTTCGAATTGAAAAAGACTCTCTGGGGGAAGTCCGTGTCCCTTCCGATTCAATCTATGGGGCGCAGACCCAGCGGGCCGTAGATAACTTCCCTATCAGCGGACAACGCATGCCTCGTGCATTCATTCGGGCGCTGGGACAAATCAAACATGCTGCAGCAAAGGCAAACGCAGATACGGGTATGCTAGAAAAATCTGTGGCTGATGCCATCAGCAAATCAGCGGAGGCTGTGATTGCTGGTGACCTCGACGAGCAGTTCCCAATTGATGTCTACCAGACGGGAAGTGGCACTTCCAGTAATATGAATGCAAACGAGGTCATCGCCCGACTGGCCACCGAAATGCTCCCAGAGCAAAGCGTTCACCCCAATGATCAGGTGAACATGTGTCAGTCCTCTAATGACGTGATCCCTACCTCTATACAGGTCGCTGCTGCATGTGAGATCGAAGATCACCTCGTACCTGCTCTCACCCGGCTAGAGCATGTATTGCAGGAAAAAAGCCAGGACTTTGACGACGTGGTCAAGAGTGCGCGCACACACCTCATGGATGCAACTCCTATCACGATGGGGCAGGAATTCGGCGGGTACGCTATGCAAGTGACGCGCGGAATCAGTCGTATCCGGGTGGGACAGTCTGAGCTGTGTGAGGTGCCCCTCGGGGGGACGGCAACAGGCTCTGGCATTAATCGCCATTTGGAATTCCCCGAACGGACACTCGCCTATGTCAGTAAAGCGACAGGAGTTACTTTTCGAGAAGCTGAAAACCACTTTGAAGCCCAGTCTGCACGAGATGCCGTTGTGTCCGCGTCCGGCGCACTCAATACCATCGCGGTTTCACTGATGAAAATCGCTAACGACATCCGAATCCTCTCAAGTGGCCCCACCAGCGGTATCTCCGAGATTTCCCTTAAACCCCTCCAACCCGGCTCTTCAATCATGCCGGGGAAAGTGAATCCCGTGCTCTGTGAAGCAATGATGATGGTCTGTGCACGGGTGATGGGGAACCATACAACCCTGACGGTTTGCGGGCAACACGGAAACCTGGAATTGAACGTAATGATGCCGGTCATGGCCATCACGCTTTTGGAGAGTATCGAACTGCTCGCCGGTGTAAGCAACGCATTTGTTGACAAATGTTTGTCCGGCCTGGAAGCCAACCGCGAACGGTGCCAGGAGCTTTTGGAATTGAACCCGTCTCTGGCTACCGCACTCAACAGTGCAGTTGGGTACGATATGGCAGCCAAGATTGCCAAAGAAGCGGCTGCTTCTGGGCGCACTGTGCGGGAGGTCGTTCGCGAAATAAATATCCTGGACGAAAAGGCACTTGATGCACTACTTGATGTGCGAAATATGACACAACCCGGCATTCCCGGCAGTCAATAATACTGCGGACGGACTTTGGCCCGTTGTTTGCGTTTTACCACACTAACAATCAACATTCTAACACCTTATTGAATCCCATGAACAAGATTCGTGTTGTTCCAACGATCATTCTTACAGTCAGCGTCTTTGTTGCTGGTGTACTAGCGGCTACCCTAGGAGCCAACTTGTTTAACCAAGGACATAATGTTGGCACAGACCTACAGGCCAGTAGCTCAGAAATTCTACAGGCTCCTTCAGAAAGTTCACGCCTGGAATGGGAGGAAGCTTTTGTCGATGTTGCCGAGGCGGTGAACCCTTCCGTAGTGCAGATTCGATCCACGGAGAGACTGGAATTTCAGAACAATAGCAATCCGTGGGAAGGAACACCGTTTGAGCAGTTTATGCCAAATAGTGGCATTCCAGATATCCCACAGGTCCGCCAAGGGCTGGGTTCAGGTGTCCTGATCCGCTCTGACGGATATATTATCACCAATGATCACGTAGTTGGAAGTGCGGACAAATTACAGGTCCTACTTTATGATGGCCGCACCCTCACTGCCGAAGTTGTCGGCCGTGACCGGGATTCTGATCTGGCCGTGATCCGGATTGATGAGACAGACCTACCCACCGTTACACTCGCTGCACCAGGCGATGTACGTGTCGGACAATGGGTTATGGCCTTTGGATCACCCTTGGACGAGGCCTTGGACAATACCGTGACTGCTGGTATTGTGAGCGCAGTCGGGCGTACCAGTAACCGGCTCGCTCGGATTAACCTTTATTCTGACTTTATTCAGACGGACGCAGCCATCAATCGAGGCAATTCAGGAGGTCCCCTGGTCAACATGAGTGGGCAGTTGGTTGGCATCAATTCTGCTATCCTATCTCCCACAGGCAATAATGCCGGGATCGGGTTCGCGATTCCCGTCTCAATTGTGAGTAATGTTGCAACGCAGCTCATTGATAAGGGGCGTGTGGAGCGCGGATTCCTTGGCATACAGTTTGACCGCGTATCACGCTCCCTCGCAACTGCAATCGACGCTCCTCCCGGCTCTGCACAGGTCAGACGGGTAGAAAAAAATACCGCTGCAGATAAGGCTGGCGTCAAGGCTGGCGATATCATTGCTGGAATTGACGGGGTAGAACTTGCAGACTATCTGCTTTTGAGAGCTACGATCGGAAATAAATCCCCTGGAGATCAGGTTCTGCTTGACATTATTCGGGGAGAAGAGCGGATGCAAATTGAGGTCACACTGGGGTCACTTCCTGAGAATCTTTCGCGAAATGATGAGCCAGACGAGCCTAGACGCGAAGAGCAGGGAAACCTGGATGAACTTGGGCTCACGCTGCGGAATCTGGACGAAGAAACCCTAGAAGAGCGCTTTCTCGTCTCCGAAGAGATTGAGGGAGTCTGGATTCAGTCAATTGACGAAAGCAGTAAGGCGTTTGATGAATCAGACCTGCGTCCCAACGATGTGATCGTTCAAATTAATCAAGAGCCGGTAAAGGATATTGGCGATTTCAGGCGTGTGTACAGAGACATTGAACCGGGTAAAACCTTCCTAATCAAGGTACTGCGTGTTCAGCCAGTCAACGAGGATACGAATGAATTTCTACCCCTGCTGACAGCACTCATGAAGCCTGAGTAGGCAACTTGCCTCCAAGCAGGCCAAACTCACATCAACATCTCCTGGGGCCGACTGCGGCCCCAGGATTCTGATTCTGATCGTATGAGCGAAACTATTGTGCATGTCCAGTTGGATCATGGACGCGCATACCCGATTCAGTTTTCCAGCCTGCAGACACTGCCGCACCTATTAGGTGAGAGTGGGCTTCGAAAGGGGCCTTGTATCATTGTGACGGATATCAATGTCGCCGCCCTTCACTTGGAAGCACTCAGGAGTAACCTCCTGGAATCTGGATGGGGAGGGCTTACGGAAATTATCCTCCCATCGGGGGAATCATCCAAAAATCCCGAACTGCTACAGCATATCTATGATGAAGCCTTAGGAGTAGGAATTGATCGCCAAACCCCGGTTCTGGCACTCGGTGGAGGGGTGATTGGAGACTTGGCGGGCTTTGCGGCCGCTACTCTGCTTCGCGGTCTGCCACTAGTTCACCTGCCGACCTCTCTGATTGCCCAAGTGGATAGCTCTATCGGAGGAAAGACCGGGATTAATCATCCACTAGGCAAGAATCTGATCGGGGCATTTTATCAGCCAAAACTGGTTCTCACTGATCTGGATCTACTCCCGAGTCTCCCCGAGTTGGAGTGGAGAAGCGGACTCGCAGAGGTCGTCAAACATGGCTTGATTGCAGACGCGGATTTTGCAGAGGAACTGTCTGTGAACTGGGACAATATCCTTCGCCGAGAGCGAAGCATAATTCGGCGCATGATCATACGGGCGGCAAAGATCAAAGTAGATGTGGTCAGTGAAGATGAACGTGAAACGTCACGACGTGCCATTCTGAATTTTGGGCACACGTTCGCGCATGCAATTGAGCGAGTTGCAGGGTACGGAGAATTTACGCATGGGGAGGCGGTTGCCTTGGGAATGCGCGCTGCCACTAAAGTATCTGCAGTGTTAAACCCTGATCTACCGTACGAAGCTATTGACTCCCTCCTAAAACGATTGCCTGTAAGGAACTCAATCAACCATATCGATCCCAACGAATTGATCCAGGCAATGTACTACGATAAAAAAGTCCAGTCTGGCAATCTTCGTCTCATTCTCCTTAGAGAGATTGGGAACGCGTATATCACCAACAAAGTCACTGAAGAACAAATTCTCGCGGGATGGAATTGCCTGTTGCACCAATAATTGTTCTGTTGAAATTATTGTGATTTGTGCGTGACTTAATTCTGGTCGGGGATCTGTCGATGGTAGGTGGACAGGGGTTCAATTTCGCTTTAAGTTCGGAACTTGTCCTCAAAGAAATTTTCGCTCAAAACTCCACGACCTGTGATTGTACCTACGGTGTCTCCTCACTCGGAGATGTACGTGACATCGTCCATGGTTATTGAGAGGATTGTGGTTTCGTGTTTTTTCTCAACCATGTCGAAAATTGATTTGCTAACAATGCTGATCCTCCTCCACTAAAGAGAATTGTGCCCAAATAGGAAATCTGTTCGGACGGAAGATAATGCCATGCGGCTGGAGATATCTGATGGTACAGCCAAGTCACACCTAACACCGCAAATGCTCCAACAATACCCCATAAAACAACCAGTGTAGCTTTGTGAATGTGATTACGAGAAGATTCGCCACGAATCACTTCTTGAAGAAACTGTGCCTCCCTTAAAGACTCACTAGTAGGAAGTTCTGGAACGTCCTCCTTCAAGATTTGCCCGTGTTTCTCACTCACTGTTGGCTGACTCTATATTGGGGAGGGCAAAAGACCGCGATAGTGCTGTTTGATTAAATCGTTGGGGATTATTGCTCTTGATCCCAACATGCTAATCGTCATGTCCCAAGGACTACCGTCCTTATGGGTGAGGCCTGAGAGTTGAAGGCCTGTGTAATCACTGTAAGCATCAACAACTTGCTTCATAACATCCAACTCATACTCGTCGAAATGATCACTGTAATCCTTCAAGGGTTCTGTAATCTGATTACCACCAAACTTCTTGAATGCATTGTAAACATTGGGTTCAACGGGACCGTATCTCCAAGCCTCTACCGGCTCACGAAATAATGAACGATCATACAAAGCCAACATCCACCCATGGCTGATATATACCAGTTTGAGCAGTTGCATAGGTGTCAGAATCTTGCCACGCTTGTATGCTAACCACAATATCTGACGTGCCACTAAAACGGAACTTTGTGGGTCCCGAATGCCATTTGAGTCCATGTAATTAGACATCAATCAGAACACGATGGTGGGTTTATTGCATTCAATACCCAAATTATACGCATAATGTGTCACTTTAGTTGGGACAGCCTGTCTAAATTGTTCTACTTTTCCTGTAAAATAGAACACCCCTTCCAGCAGAAAGAGTAGACAAGATGGTATATTTGGATCGTCGACAAGGTCTTGGAACCACCTCAAAGCTTTCCATTCTACCACATTTTATAGGGATGGCTACTTGGAATTATAGGCTAAAATTTGACCATGGACATAAACTGACCAAGAAATGCGAAACCTTTTCTCACTACTCATACTACTATTCTTGACTACCTCTGCTATCGCCCAAAAACCAAACATTGTCCTCATTGTAGCGGACGATCTTGGATATGGGGATCTCTCAGCATACGGAGCTGACGATCTGCATTCACCTGCTCTTGATAGCCTGGCTTCCAGTGGCGTTCGTTTCACGCAGTTCTATGCCAACTCACCCGTTTGCTCACCAACCAGAGCTTCTCTGCTTTCCGGCCGCTATCCTCCACTGGTCGGCGTCCCCGGAGTTATTCGTACACATGCCACCAATAATTGGGGGAAGCTCGCAGAAGATGCTCAACTACTGCCGGAAATGCTCCGCAGCCATGGGTACCATACCGCAATGGTGGGGAAATGGCATCTCGGACTGGATGCCCCGCATCGCCCCATAGATCGAGGCTTCGAGCATTTTGAAGGCTTCCTGGGAGATATGATGGATGATTATTATAATCATCGGCGCCATGGCCTAAACTATATGCGCCACGGAGAACAAGTCATCCAGCCAGAGGGACATGCGACAGATCTGTTTTCCGATTGGGCGGTCCGCTATATTGAAAGCCGTACAGTCTCTCTAACACCGTTCTTCCTGTATCTGGCTTACAATGCACCTCATACCCCCATCCAGCCACCTGATGAGTGGGTTGACCGGGTCCAGGAGCGAGAACCTGGCATTGACACAACCAGAGCCAAACTTGTGGCCCTGATCGAACACATGGACGATGGGATTGGAAAGGTTCTTCAAGCCTTACATGAAAACGGGTTCCATGACAATACACTTGTGATATTTGTCAGCGACAACGGTGGTCAACTCAATGTAGGAGCGGAGAATGGCCCCTTACGTGAAGGGAAAGGAACCGTGTATGAAGGAGGGATTCGAGTTCCAGCGATTGCTTCCTGGCCAGGACACAGTTCGCCCGGTACAAAAAGCCATGCTTTATTGACGACCATGGATATTTATCCAACGCTTCTCGAAGCAGCAGAGGTCAGAATCCCACACAAGATTGACGGGATCAGCTTTCTTGATTCATTCCGAGGTGGCCCGGAACCGGATCCCGACCGAACCCTCTTTTTCTCCAGACGGGAAGGAGGCCTCCGCTTCAGTGGGAAAACAATTGAAGCCGTTCGGAAGGGCCCCTGGAAACTGGTCCACAACAGCCCCTACGCTCCATTAGAGTTGTACAATCTGCAGCAGGATCCACTTGAAACTACGGACCTGTCCGCAACAGAACCAGAAATCTTTCGTCAACTCGCCGCCGCACTGCGACAATATATCCAGGACAGCGGGCAAGTGCCGTGGCAATAATCCGGGTCTGCTGTGCCACAGCCTCCCCCCATACACATACTCTGTAAGTCATAAAAGCGGAATAATGAAAAAATATTTTACAGCCGCTCCGATACTTCTTTCAATTGCATTGTTCACATCTTGCGGGACGCCAGGCGAAATTAGACTGTTTAATGGAGAGTCGTTTGAAGACTGGGAGGGACCAAATACTGTTTTCAGGGTAGAGCAGGAAGCTATTATTGGAGGCATCTTAGAAGCACCATTAGAGGCAACCGGCTATTTGTGTACGGAAGAGATCTATGACAATTTCAATTTAAGGTTGTCCGCAAAATTTGTAACTCATGGTGCAAATATTAATGGAGGGATAAGCTTTAGAGCTAAACGCGTGACCAATTCCAATGAAGTAATGGGGTATCAAGCTGACATAGGATATTTAGATAGCAATGCGATCCCCATATTTTCTGATTACACACCTGCTGATACTACAGGCTTCTACCCTCTTTGGGGTAGCCTGGTAGATGAAAATCGGGACGATATCACACGATACCCAAGACCTGATATCTTTCCTGCCATAATTCTTAGGGTCGCGAACAAGGAGCTGATTGAGGAAATTATTGACCCGTATGATTGGAATGAGATTGCTATCAGGGCCTCTGGAACAGAAATCGAAATTAAAATCAACGGAGTTACAACGGCTGAATTCACAGAGACATCTGATGTACCCTCAAACGGCAGTATATGCTTGCAAGCTCACTCAGGGGGACCCTATGAAGTATGGTATCAAGACATTGTGCTAACGCAATTATAAACAAGCACTCGCAGCAGTGCCGCCGATTGGGTGACCCTCCGAGGCATCAAGATTGATGCACCCGAAATCGTTGACAGTGAAGCCCCACTGCAGCCCATGTGCATCGACACTGGTAATGATGCGGTTGGTCAGTGTCGATGGTGACCGGAAATGGGCTACTTAGGTAGGGCCATCATATGCATGTCCTCCGAAACCGCACGTTCAGGATGTGGCCAAGTACGAGCACAATCGAGCCGAGCGCCGTCAGACTTGTCTCGGCGGATTCGCCCAGCGCGTCCTCACCAAGGACGGCAACGATAAGCAAGGTGAGGCCGCCCACCAGCAAGGCAGGCACCACGGCACGACGGTGCCGTTGGTAGCTGGGCCATGCCACAAGCACGACGACCCCCGCGAGGGCAATTGTTAGGCCGATATGAATGACTTCGGATGCCACCCATGCCAGCACACCTGTGGCGATGAACGGCACGGCAAGACAATGCAGAAAACAGAGAGTAGAAAGAATGATACCCGTCGCGTCAAGTGGGGGACGGGTGGTGGTCCTGGCCGTCATGAGGATTACTCCGTTGAGGTTAAGGGACAATCAAAATCGACACGACGACACGAAATATCGATGCATTCTTTTTTGGCTACCTGTGTAATCATCAGAATGAAGAGGCTTTATGTGGCCGAGTTGATAATGTACCAACTGCAAGTCTCACGGCTTGCGTTGCCATATGACCCTGTCCGGTATCCGGCCGCCCAACGGCCGGAGTGGTCTACCCTGCGCCCGCGCCAAGAGCCTCCTGCCCTTGCCCCGAAAGACCAAGGGCACAGCATGAACTCTAATATACACAACACGAGCTTCTGTGCCATAACCTCTACCTGACAATATGAACTCCTAAAATAAGTCACAGCAACTCTTCATGAAACCAATCTGGTTTATGACCACCTTCATTTTTTAAACTGCATCTAATCAATGCCTGGCTGCTCCTTGAGCTGAGAATCAACCTCATTCCAGGAACTAAGTATCAGTATCGATATATAATTAAATGTCAAAAATTTATTTGATATGTAATAGAATATCGATATGGGCTACGAATCAGATCATCTTAGTACTGCCATCCAAAAGGCACGAGTGCGTATGGGGTTAAGTCAACGAGACTTAAGCACTAAGTCTGGTGTATCACAGGCACAAATATCGAAGTTTGAAAACGGCACGATCGATTTGCGCCTCTCAAGTTTGGTGGCACTATTTAGGGCAGTGGAATTAGAACTTGAGTTGGTGCCCAGAGCATGTTTGCCTGCAGTGCAGTCGATCGTTCGAAGCACAACACCACGGGCGGCGATCAACCCCAAATTATTCACCAAAGCCAAATTTGCCTTGGATAGTGTGTTACAAGAACTTGCTAAGTCAGGGCAATGGCCAAGAGAGTATGAACACCTACAAGAACACTTGGATTTTCTTGAGAGGGCTCGTATTCCGGCTACTCAGACAGAAAACTTCAAGCGGTTGGTAAAACATCTGGAAGATTCCCAGAAAACACCTCTTGATTTTGAGAAAATTAAAAAACTCTTGCGACGAACGAAAGAACTTCGAAAGCAAATTGAACGCACGCGGTCTAATGAAAGCCTACCCCTGGGGCCCGCTTATTCTCTCAAAGAGGAGGATCGTGATGCCTGATGTTTCCGTTATAGAAGTACACCTCCACGGAAGAAAAATAGCAACGTTGACACATGTTGGCGGTGATCGGACACTCTTCGCTTTTACGGACGAATATATTCATAATCAGAACCGTTCTCTCCTGGGGCTGGGATTTAAGGACCCGCTTGGACAACTGGTTACGAATTTTAATCCGACCCAAACCAAGCTCATTCCCTGGTTCTCCAATCTTTTACCAGAAGGGCCACTGCGCCATTACTTGGCTGAGCGTGCCCGCGTCAAGAGCGTGCGTGAATTCTTTCTACTCTGGATACTTGGTCAAGACCTGCCAGGTGCAGTTGTTGTTCAACCTGCTGATGGGGAAGAACTCCCACCAACCGCACCTCATAGTTCTGATCATGGAGAAGAATTTCATGAAAAAGCCTTGCGATTTTCCCTAGCAGGTGTGCAATTAAAATTTTCCGTGATTGAGAAAACGCACAAAGGACCTACCATTCCCGTGCGGGGTGTCGGCGGTAACCGAATTCTGAAGCTCCCGTCCCGACAATTCAATGCACTACCCGAGAACGAATATAGTATGATGGAGCTTGCGCGTGCCGTCGGAATTGATGTTCCGCGCGTGGAATTGATCAAGGTTGATTCGATTGAAAACTTACCGCATGGGGTTGGGACCATCGGTACACATGCGTTTGTTATTGACCGGTTTGACCGGACAACTGATGGAAACCTCGTTCATATTGAAGACTTTGCGCAAATTTTTGGTGTCTACCCTGATGATAAGTACGATAAGGCTTCCATCCGTAATATTGCCAGCGTCATTGGTGTGGAAGGACAGCAAGCGGATATAGAGGAGTTAATTAGACGGCTTGTTTTTAACGTGCTCATTGGCAATGCCGATATGCATCTGAAGAACTGGTCGCTCATTTACCACGACAAACAGAATGCGTCCCTGGCACCAGCCTATGATTTTGTTTCGACCATTTTCTATATCCCAGATGAGTCATTCGCACTCAAATTTAGCCGTACGAAACGCTTTGCAGAATTTTCGCGAAATGAACTTTCCCACTTGGCAAACAAAGCGCGCTTACCGGAAAAACTTGTACTGGATGTAGCCACGGAGACAGTAGTAAAATTCCATGAAGTATGGAGGGCAGAGAAAAATAACCTTGCGCTTACAAACGACATGATCAGAGTGATTGACAAGCATTTGAGCCGTATGCCGATTGCAGCGGGATAAGACTCCAGTAAATCTATGTCTGGCAATAAACAAAGTTTTTTCCGCGCCTTCGAAAGAAATTGCCCGGCCAACCTCGAATTCAGTGGCCGTAAGCTTATAGGGATTATCACACGAATCTCGGCCACACTGCTGTACACCGAAAAACGCACCGGTTCAGGGCTCCAAGTCTCTTCGTGATCAGAAGAGTAAATCACAACTCCGCCGAATCCAGAACCTGCGCAACTGCCGCGCTACTACAATATCTAAAGGGCAGCGGTCAAGTACACCTTGGCAAGGAACAGACTCCCGCCGAACTGCAGACATCAGAACAACGGGCATCCTTGATTACAGCGACCAGGGGCCCCGCATCTTCCTGTTCACTAGGCTATTGGCCTCTTTGTCGTGAAACTTCTCTTTCACTGGATCAAACTCCAACGTGCGTTCCAGACGCATGCAGATCTCACTGGTCAAACAGGCAACCGATGAGCTGTGACCAATTTCGATATCACATATAGGCTGGCTTCGCGTCTTGATGCAATTTAAAAAGTCTCTTCGATGGTCGTTACTATGATATAGGCGCGTATCACTGGGTTTCATTTCGAGGGTAAGTAGACGCTCATCAGAAGCCCAGATATCCCCACGACTAACACCAACCCACCCATCTGTACCGATGAACTGGATCATTCCATCATGCGGCCCCTTCTTCTTAATGATCGGAGGGTGATCTGCATACATCAGTGTGAGTTCCTCTTCTTCTGCATCGTTGGCGTGAACAATCTTCATTGGACCTGATCGGTCAAGGCCCAACCCCCAGAGAGAAATATCAAAATTGTGTGCGCCCCAATCTGCCACATGTCCTGCAGAATAGGGTCTCCATGCACGCCAAGCACCTTCCTCCGTATTATATCCCCCGCTGACTCGCTTACTGTGGTACGGAGCGGACGGAGCGTTGCCAAGCCATAACTCATACAGGAAGCCCTCCGGCACCGGTTCCTCTCCGTGCGGGAATGGGCTGGAAATTCCTCCTACCTGTGCATACACCTTCTGTACCTCTCCGATGTATCCATTGCGGACCAACTCACAGGCGTGGCGAAAACGCTGATCTGAGCGCTGCTGACTCCCAGTCTGAAAAACGGATCCATACTTTCTCACCGCTTTCACCATCAACCTGCCTTCATGGATCGTTCGAGCCAGTGGCTTCTCACTGTACATATCCTTACCTGCCTTGGCTGCTGCCACGGCCATGTATGCATGCCAATGGTCCGGGAGTGCGAGACACACGGCATCAATATCCTTCCGCTCCAGAACCTGCCAGAAAAATGCGTAGCCGTCACAGCCAGCGTAGGTGGCCATACCGCTGTTCTCCGCGTAGGTAGACTCAACGAGTTCCCGAGCTGGTTCGCGTCCTTTCAGTCCCCTTCCGGCATAATTGTCTCCAGATGTATTCACATCGCACACAGCCAAAACCTGAACGTCTGGCTTTTGGATGAACCCCCGCAGATTATTGATTCCCATACTACCCATCCCAATAAACCCCATGTTTATTCGTTCGCTAGGGGCAGGTCGATGTCCTCGTCCGAGTGCGGATGCAGGTACGATGAGGGGGAGTGCCGCTGCACTACCCATACCCTTCAAAAAACTGCGACGGGTAAAGGTGCTGGATTTCATTTGTTTGGTATTGGCTTTAGTAAAAACGTAATATAAGATTCTGGGGGGATGATTTCCTATTTCTCAAATGGTATTCTTGAGGATTGGATGTAATGATGCTGCTCTGCCCTTATCTTACAGGTTCTTCTGAATACAACGCATCGCTATAGCCATGCCCAATCCCTGGACCGGAATTGGTAATCCATACACACGCACCGAAGTGCTGGAACGATTACATGCCACGCTGGACCGTGGCGAACCGATTATCGTTGCTGGAGCCGGTACAGGGATCAGTGCCAAATTTATTGAACAGGGCGGCGCGGATCTTCTAATTATCTATAACTCAGGGCGTTTTCGTATGTCTGGGCATGGGTCAACGGCAGGACTCATGGCCTATGGCGACGCAAATGCAGTCGCCATGGAAATCGGTGAATTTGAAGTGCTCCCCGTGGCAAAGGAAATTCCCGTCATCTGCGGGGTCCATGCCTCTGACCCACGTCGACGCATCTGGCACCATCTCCTGAAAGTGAAGGACATGGGTTTTAGTGGTATCAATAACTTTCCCACTCATGCAATCGTGGATGGTCTCTTCCGACAGGTATTGGAGGAAACCGGCATGAGCGTTCAGCATGAAATCGATATGGTGGCCCTGGCACAGAAAGAAGGGATTGACCTGTTCTCAATTGTCTATGTCGCTACACCAGAAGAATCCCACAAGATGGCCGAAGCTGGCGCCGATGTGATCATTGCCCATGTAGGTTGCACGATCGGAGGATCTATCGGCGTAACCGATGCCACTTGCACGCTTGAGGAAGCTGCAGCACGCACTCAGGAAATTATTGAAGCCGCCCGTAAGGTTCGAGGGGACATCCTCTTCCTGAGTCACGGAGGCCCCATCTGCACGCCATCTGACGCTGCATACATCAACGAACATTCCGATGCTGTCGGATTTGTGGGAGCCAGTAGCCTCGAACGTATGGGCGTCGAAAAGTCTCTGATCAATCTCACAAACGAATTCAAACAGATCCCGTGCCCTGCGGCCCATAAACGCTAATGTCCAGACATTTTTTTCTACATAAAGATTCCCATTTCGTGGAATCTGTTGACCATGGAACCATTACCTGGGTCAATTACCCAAACCCAGTTACCCCTGATCTCTTTGCTGCGAAAGCAGAGATCGATCCTGGCAAAGGACATGACTTTCACCGGCATCCTGGCCGTGAAGAATTGATTCTCGTCCTGGAGGGAACGGTCGAACAATGGGTTGATGATACCTGTCAGATTTTAGCCCCTGGGGATGCCGTAATGATCCCCGCGGGGGTCCCTCACGCCTCATTCAATATAGGAGAAATCCCTGCGATCCTCTTTGTAGCATTGACACCAGCAGAACTTGAACAGCCTCTCTCTGAAGATTTATCCGACCAAAAACCGTGGAACACGCTTCGGGATCGCAATTCCTGACTCACATGAAATCCTTCATACCTGCCTTTTTGACCCTCCTGCTATGCGGCTGCTCTGGAGAAGCCGCTTTGCGTTATTCATCCGCCAGTAACAGCGTGACGATACATGAACTTCAAGCGCCTTTGACCCCCGAAGAAACACGGACACGACTAGAAGTGCCCGGCGGATTTGACATCCACGTATTCGCACACGAGCCGGACATTGTGAACCCGATTGCACTCACTTGGGATGAGCGCGGGCGTCTATGGGTGGTCGAGTCGACAAACTACCCACACGATCATGTTGGCGAAGAATTCGGCACGGACCGGATTACGATCTGCGAGGATACAGACGGGGATTACCGGGCGGACCGGTTTATACGATTTGCAGAAAACCTTCCCCTAACGACCGGCATTGCCTTGGTCAAAGGAGGGGCGATCGTTGGACAGGCACCAGATCTGGTATTCCTGGAGGATACGGACGGAGATGACCGGGCAGATAAAAAGCATGTCATTGTAGATAACGCCTTCGGCACCTACGATACCCATGCCGTGATGAGTAATCTGAAAATTGGCATAGATAATTTTCTCTGGGGAGCTGTCGGATACAGTGGACTTTTCGAGCCGGGACGTGCGCCGGACCCGGAGGCACTCATCCTGCGAAGAGGGATATTTCGTGTGCGAACAGATGGAACGGACCTGGAACCCATTGCCGAGTTCAATAACAATACCTGGGGACTTGGGATTGGAGAGGACAACACGATCTATGGATCTACAGCCAATAATAACCACGCGGTTGTTGTGGGAATTCCCCTTCGGCATCAGGCAAGTATGAACGTAGCCTACGTTCAAAGCCATTATTTAGTGAAACACTCGTCCCCGCGCCAACTTCAACAGGTAGATTTTCGGGATGGCTTTACGGCCGCTGCGGGAGCATTTCCTTATAATGGTCGACGCTTCCCCATAAAGTACTGGGGAGCCCTCATGGTGGCAGAACCCACAGCTCACATCATACATGTAGGAGAATTAGAGCCCTACGGAAGTATTGAAAGGGAATCTGAGGGGGAAATTTTAAATATTCTGGCCAGCAGTGATGAGTGGGTTGCTCCAGTTTTTGCCGATATCGGTCCTGATGAAAATCTGTGGGTTGCCGACTGGTACAATCCAGTGATCCAGCACAATCCCGATCGACGGGGCATGGTGAATCAGATTTGGAATGACAACCCCGGCCCTGGAAATGCACACTTGAACCCCCTGCGTGATCGAGAGCATGGACGCGTCTATGTCATCACGTTCGGCGAATCTTCTCCCCCAAAAACCCTGTCCTATGACGATCCCGGACGCCTACTGGAAGCTCTTCAGAGTACCAACCAGTTCTGGCGCCTTACAGCCCAAAGAATGCTGGTTGAAAGTGCCGCTGAAGGGCTGGAAGATGATCTGACCGATTTGATCACCCGTCAAGCTTTGGATCTAACAGGCTTTGATCCCGGGGCAGTACATGCTCTATGGGTACTGAAAGGCCTGGGAGCCGAAGAGGCGCTGGCAAGTGTTTCTGCTGCGGCTTTGACTCATCCATCTCCCGCAGTACGCAAGGCTGGCATCCAGACACTTCCTCCTACTCCCCAGAGCGCTGACCTCTTGATCCAGCACGGCCTTTTTCGGGATGACGATCTGAATGTTCGTCTGACTGCCCTCTTGGCAGCGGAGGATTTTAGTAGCCTCTTTGCGCATCCCCGAATTCTGGCTGAGGCACGCAGAGCCGTACAAGGTGGAGATGCATGGATCGTGGCTGCATATGATGCCATATCCCCTATCGGGATCGTCCAGCGTGAGCCTGATCCAGTTGTAGAGAGAGAGCCCCAGGGATTCCCCCCTGCCCGCCTCGTGCTGACGGCTCCAGATGGCCTCATGCGGTTTAACACCACAGTCCTGAAAGCCTTTGTCGGGCAGGAAATCACTGTTGATTTCGCGAACCTGCACCCCGACCTCCATAATGTTGTATTTCTGGATGAAGGAGTTGATGTGCAGGCATTCGGACAGGATTTGGACAGCTATATGACCGATCCATCGAGTTCAGAGACGGAATATATCCCGCCTGCCCGGGCAGAGCAGGTCCTCGGCTCCACTGGTGTATTGTCTCAAAGTGAGTCAACAAGCGTCACAATCGGCCCGCTCTCCAAGGGTACCTATACATTCCTGTGTACCGTACCTGGGCACTGGGCTCTGATGCAAGGCACATTAGAGATTTTAGATCCTCCGATTCTGCGTCGTAATGATGCAGGTTGGACATGGACTGGCTCCAATGTCGATCTTGCGCCAATCGTATATCTGGCAGGCAGCGCCAGTCGCAGTTCCCAGTCTCACTACCACGCACGAGTATTTGGCTTTTCGGATGGACAGATCCTGTTTGGAGTGGGCGATCGAACTTATGTGTACACCGAAACTTCGGATGAAGTATTTGAAGAGTTGCTGACGAATACCTCATTGCTTGCGCTCGCGAACAACAAACCTGTAGAGAGGCCAGAGAGCCGTCAGGCGATCATGCAACATGTGGAAGCTGGCCGCCCACTTATGATTACCCACCCTGCCTCCTGGTATAACTGGGAAGACTGGCCTGCTTATAATGAAATACTCGTCGGTGGTGGAGCACGTAGCCACGAGCCTCTGCAAACTTTTTCTGTAGAGGTGCTGCAACCAAACCATCCGCTCATGGATGGAGTGCCGAATAGATTTGAGATCACAGATGAACTTTATCGGGCCGAACTACTGCCAGATGCCAATGCAAATATTCTTGCCATCGGACGCTCCCATGAAACCAACGAGGTATATCCGGTAATCTGGGTTCGTCAGGTCGGGGATGCTACGATCGTAGTCAATACACTTGGACATGACGAGCGCGCACATGACCTTGCCGCCTATAAGCGTGTGGTTGCAAATGCACGGACATGGCTACTGCCCGATTAAACCGGCAAGCGGTTGATGTACCGGGATTTGATCAAGTAGAAACTACCACTGCGGGTGTGGTGGTGTTCCGGCAATTTCGTGATTTTGTATTTGCCACTGGACAGCATATTCGGACACACCAAGCTCTTCAGCAAGGTCAGAAATCTGGTCCTGTTCAACGTCGTTTTGTGTACCCACTTTATGTCTAAGCCACTCACTTGGTGCAAGTAATTCAGCGGCAAAGGATCTTGCACGAGACTGTTCGGGGGTTCGCAACTTACTCAAAATGGCAGGTCCGTTCCCTGTACGTGCAATGTAATGTCCCAAGGCACGTGCAAGAAGAAACTTCTTACCTGTCTCTCGCTTTGAGACAACAACACATGAGGGTGTATCTTCTCCTACGCAGCCTTCTATGCGGGGTGAAGGTGACACCGTTTCTGTGTTCCTGATGGCATATTCCCCATCAAAGAAAAAGGGGCCCGGTTCACGACCAAGTTCACGCAAAACAGCATGTGCATCTTTCTCTCCTGCTTCCCATGGGTATTCCGAGTTCAATGACCCGCTCCGAACGGCTGCCTTTACTTCCTCCCACACTGTATTTGTATTGCGCAATTCGTTTACAGACGCAAGAGATTCCTTGAGCCATTCATGAGTCTGTCCCAGAGTTGTTTCGTCCGAAGCCAGCATCAATTCTTCCCGAATTAACGGATCAGCTTCATTCCAAACTGTGGTGACTTGATCAGCCAGTTCAGGTTCGATGTCAAAAGGGTCAAGCCCCAACATAGCAGTTGCTCGGCAGAATTCTTTCTCATCATCATTGAGCCTATTGTTAATAATGTCCCAATCCTCAATCCAAGGTACATCTCCCACATTCTTGTCCTTCAGCCTGACGATGACATTTTCTACGAGATCATGTAATTCCCTCCGCAAGGCGAAAGTTTCGACTGTTTGTTCACCGTCTGACAAAAACTTTATGTGTGCATGCTTGGCATGCCACGGTTCATTTGCAACCACCACAAGTTCCCCCTCAGGGCGAAAAACAACGCGAGGAAATACAAATCCGTTGCCTGCATAGGAAAGGTCATGTCTTGATGAGAAACCCGAACGCGACAAACCATATACCGTATCCGCTTCATGGTACAGATGCCACCAATTAACAACGATCCACTCGGCGATATGGGCCATAGGCACCTCAATGTGTTCACGATGTCTACTCCCGGCTCGCAACCAAGTGGCCACCTGGTCACCTACTTTGATCTTAAGGCGAGCCATCGTATTATGGACAATGGGATCTGGATACGGTGGCGCATCGACCCATTTGTAATCAAACAACGACATTACTTCATCCCTTTAATTGTATCATGAGGGGCAAGGGGATACCCGTGGTATTCACATGAACCTCGACCGGAACTCCTTGCTTCAAATAACCTGCCATCTTCCTCATGCCATACGACACGGGGGAACCCCTGGTCGAATTCACCAAAATTCCCTCTACGGATGGCATCTTGGAGCCACTCTTCAACAAGATCCTGATTTTTCTGCAAATCCTTGGGGCATGGGGTCTTACCAGGTCTGTTCTGTGGTGGTGTTTTCCCTTTAATGCGAATGGTCCTGTGATACGGACTACCAACATACCGGCATTTCTCGGCGACTGCCTCAAGGTCTACGCCGGGGGGTGGGGGCGATACCTCGCGCACCCTTGGCCTATTACGCCTGTGGCTTGTTCGTTTAGCTGGCATCGTAGGGGCACTACTTCACGGAAAACGCCGCGATATGCCCATTTCTATGTGTCTAATATGTGTATTATGTAAATTCCTGTAACGCAATATGCGATTCTCCCCCTAGAGGAAGGCCCATAATACGACTTTGAGCCCAAAAAGTTAGCAGCGAGGGTTGTATCGCCGCCTTTATATTGTACGTCGTCGTTGCCACTATATCCTCGATATCCGACCAGTCGGGTCTCCTACGAATATGCAGCCGATTCAGGATGGAGTCATGGCCCGCCTTCGGTAAATACCAGAGCCCATCACATCTATCCCACAGGATCGTGGTGGGAATCGGTACCTTTGGCCGGGAGTATGACTGGCAAGGGGGATGTCGTGATATCAGATTGGAATGCAAAGCATCTTTATCGTGGCTTGCGCTGGAGAGCTATGAAAATCGTTCAGCGATACAGATTCAGGATAGAGGGCGCCTAGTACACTACCCCAACTTCGTATTCTTTCTATCCAATCATTTTCATTCATCCCAATATACAAAGTCTTTCCTATCGCGTCCAAATCCCGCCAAAATCCCAGAATAATAAAACTGGTCAGCGTCCGAAATCTATGCTAGAACTCCGGCCCTCCAAGCTGCGGACAGGCAGCGTCTCGTGGGGAAATTTGATCTGCTCGCGAGCGTAATTGGATACCAGCCAATCATGCATCGAGGGAACAGGGATAACATAACGTCCACTCCTCTCATCTATGATCCCCCTTTCTACTGCGCGACGAAATAGGGTCTCTGCTTTGTCTTGGCTGTAATCCTGGGTTAGGGAGGACATGATCTTACTAAGCTGCACACTTTCTCCGATCGGGATATCACTAAATGGTCTTGCAAGGGATTGGCGCTCTTCTTCGGGAAAACCGTGCGCCCGTTGCTTATAGTACGCAGCCCGCCCTGTGCGGCCCGCCTTTAGGACGGCATTCAATCCCTCTGTAGTCAGCACACCTTTATCGGCATGCAGTTGATCCAACGCTGGTTTTACATAGGTCAAGATGTGCTGCGGCCAGCCATGGGTTTCTTGGATAATAGTCTCAATCCAAGCGGTGGGGTTCTCTTTGGCCTCACCGTCCTCCTTGAGCCAATCGCGTAGAACCGCGCGTTCGGCTTCCCTGTCCAACGCTCCCAACTCCACAAGACATCCCTCTGCAAACCTCGAAATTCCAAACGACCGGAAGGACTCCACAGTCGTTCCTAAACCCGCTGCGATCAAGATGACGGGGCGATCCAGTTTACCATTATGAATGGAGTTGAGAACATGGCGTACAGTCTTAATTTGGTCTGCGGGAAACTCATCCTTCATCCCCAAGACCTGTGCTTCATCCAGCATGAGCAGTAATGGATCGTCCCCTTTTTGGAGTAAAGTTTTTACGGTCTGTGGAAGCACCCCTGCACTGACTTCCGCATGCCCGATGCCAGGAATAGTAACCCCTGCAGATCCGCCTTCGACTTTGATTTTTTTCTTTGATTCAAGGGACTGTTGTAATTCGTCTGGATTCCAAAGGGCTAGTGGGTCAATGTCCGCGATCTTCCATCCACTGTCTCGTGCCAGTTCTTCACATTTAGCGAGGAGCGCGGTCTTGCCCGCACCCGGAGCACCCTGGATCAGGAAGGTCGTACCAGACTCCGCCTGAGTTGCACGCGCTACAAGTTCACTGAAATTACGCAATACCTGTTTCCGGCCATGAAAATACTTGGCGGGCCCACGGTCGAAAGCTGCTGTCACCGGGGAATGTCTCCGGGATTTGCGCATAGTTCTGTCACATTCGGGTGATCAGGAAGACATAAACCATTCACGAATATCGTACGATCTTGTTCCGTAGGGTTGATTCCTTCCGCCTCGGGAGCCTAATGGAAGACGCAATATAGTCCACTCCAATAAATCCTAACCATTAGAGTGAAAGAACGGGACGGTCCAAAATTTACAACGAACACAGAACAACGAGCAAACTACCATTTGATGAAATAGATATCCACGAAGCATTCAGGCAGGTCTTCAGTGGAACTCAGACATTCATTTCCGAACATACGAGCCTCTTGAAAAATTCCTAATCTTGAAGGTATTTGTTGACATGATGGCGTTCAAGAGCACTTTTTTAGTCTGGATTATCAGTTTTACAGAAACATCACCTGTAATCCTATACCAAGAACTTGAAGAAAGCGAACTGTTTCCTTCCGGGCAGATATTCATCGAGTTCCGCCACCATGCCGAGGAACATTATACCAAGCTCCCTGGAAATCGCTGAACGAATACGTAACTTGGGGATTGAGGATTATTCCCTCAACAATCATAACTACTCGTTTCGATCTACACTAGAAAAGCCAAACCCGACTTGAAGTAGTTCGCGAAGGAAGCAAAAAAGACCGCATGCACGAATCCCCGGTACGAGAATCTGACTATTGCCGAAGCAACGCACTAGATCGTGCAGGGCAAACTGAAGAAAGCCGTCAGGCAGAAATCGGATTTTCATTTAAATATACAATCATTCGATTACTGCCTTTGCTGCTCCTGATTGCTGCCTGCGCGGCTGAGCGCCCGCCCAATATCGTACTCATCATGGCCGACGATATGGGCTACGAGACGCTGGGAGTGAATGGCGGGTTGAGCTATGATACACCACATTTGGATTCCCTCGCTCAACAGGGAATGCGCTTCACTCATGCATTTTCCACTCCTCTCTGTACACCCTCAAGGGTACAGTTGATGACCGGCAAATATAATTTTCGAAACTACATTGGATTTGGACTGCTGGATCCAACTGAACAGACATTTGCCCATCTGTTGCAGGATGTCGGCTATGCTACAGGGCTTGCTGGCAAGTGGCAGTTGTATGGTAACACATACCAACGGGAACTGGCGGGACGTGGCGGCTCAACTCCCGAGGAAGCAGGATTTGAGGAATTTGCACTCTGGCAGTACATTGAGCGTGGCAGCCGTTACAAGTCTCCTACAGTACATTATTCTGGTCAGGAACCTGAAACATTCCCCGATGCTTATGGGCCGGATCTCTATACGGATTACATCGAAGAATTCTTTGGGCGGCACCAGGATGAACCGTTCTTTTTGTATTTCCCGATGGCCCTGCCACATGACCCTTTCTTACCACCACCCGGCCATCCTGATTTTGACAGCCTCGACGTTGCCACAGCGCGCAACGATACTGCATACTTTGCTCCCATGGTGAGCTATGTGGACAAACTGGTTGGCCGCATCACCGGCAAACTGCATGAATTGGAGCTTGACCGCAATACGCTGGTGCTGTTCACAACAGACAATGGAACGCATCGGACCATATCCTCTCAGCACGAAACAGGGCTGATCCAAGGTAGAAAAGCCTATCCTGTCGCTGCGGGAACGCATGTACCACTCATCGCTTACTGGCCTGGAACGATTCAGCCGAACATCGTCAATGATGCGCTGGTGGACTTTACAGATTTTCTGCCAACTCTGATCGAAGTGGCAGGAAGTACCGTCCCAGACGATTTTACGGCAGACGGACTGAGCTTTTATGGTCAGTTGACTGGACGGACGGATACCATGCGCAGCTGGATCTATTGCCATTATGATCCACGGTGGGGCCAGTTTGCACCGGCGCGATGGGCGCAGGACCAAACCTGGAAACTCTACGGGAATGGGACGTTTTTCAACTGGTCCGAGGACCCCGATGAAGTACAAGCCCTGAAGGATTCTACCCTTGACGAGCGTGCTCAATTGGCGAAAAATAAGCTGCAGGATGTCCTTGACCACATGCCCGCACTGCCACAGGTTGAATCCGAAGACTGAGTTGGTCTGGATGATGTGACCGCGTAGGAATTGCGCGCCGCTCCCTGACCTTGTAACGTCATCAATCGCTCCGGTAGCTGTTCTCAATCAGCCAGTCAGCGCTTCAAGCCCCTTGACCAGACGATTGATTGCTTGCGTCAGTGTTGATTTCTGGAGAGCACCGTATGCTATCCGCAGACTGGTGACTCCTTCCATTCCAAATGTGTCTCCGGGAATCACAGCTACGCCATACTCCTGGATTAAACGGGTTGTGAGCGTCTTCGCGTCAAACTGCGAATTGACCGATAACAGAAAGTAAAACGCACCGTCTGAAGGAGAAATCGTGACTGGAGCCTGTACGCTCCGTAGACGCTGCAAAACCAGGGCGCGCACCTCGGCCATGGAGCTCACATACTGCCTGCAATAGCTGCCCCCCTCTTCCAATGCTTTGAGTGCTGCTACCTGACTCAGGATTGCTGGACAGATCTGATTCGTATCCTGGATTTTTCGCACATCCGCCAGGATATGCGGCGGGATCGCCATGTACCCCAGCCGCCAACCAGCCATCCCGTACGCTTTGCTCATGGAAAAAAGCGAAATCGTATGCGCATGTGCCCCGGAAGCACTTCCGGGGGAATAATGCTCCGCGCCGTCAAATGTGAAGTACTCATATGCCTCGTCGGACATGTGGTAGATACCATGCAGAGCGCATAGATCATTGATCGCTTTGAGCGTTTCCGGGGGATATACAATGCCGGTTGGGTTATTCGGTGAAATCGTAACAATCGCGCGGGTCCGGGGAGTGATTGCACGTTCAACGGCACTCACATCTGGGATCAATGAATCGTCGAGTGTCACCAGAACCGGCGTGCAGTCCGCGATACGCGTTGCCATTTCGTGATTGAAGTAATATGGCACGAGCAAAATGACTTCATCTCCTGGGCTGGTCACCGCCAATAACGATGCAAAGAATGCCATATTGCTGCCGGCAGTCACAACGACTTCATAGCCGGGATCCAGACGGTTCTCTGTGCTGAGTTTCTGTGCAAATGCACTTCGGAGCTCCGGCCTCCCGATGACATACCCATAGCCGTGAGTATCCGGGGAGGTGACCGCCTCGGCTGCTGCTTCAAGTGCTGAGGCCGGCGGGCCATAGTGAACCACACCTTGCCCAAGAGAGATCGTCCCCGGGTTATCCCGCATAAGATCTGCAACAAACCCCATTACGGGCATTTGCACTGACATCATGCGATCTGATCGTGAAGGTATTGCCACAACAGTTTTATTTTGTGTTGCTGGAAGTGTGAAGATACTCAAGTCGGCCCTTTGTACAACCCAAACAAAAGAATGTATCGTAATCTGGTACAGATCGTTAAAGCTCTCTCATTCATTCCCTCCTGACACTGTGGTAACCCTCACTTGTGACGCCTTACTGTTTGATCTTGACGGTGTACTTATAGACTCCAACGATGTCTACGAAACACACTGGGAGATCTGGGCAAAAGAGCGGCGCGTATCGTTTGAACACATTCTGGATGTCCATCATGGTCGCCCTGTTACGGAGACAATCCGACTGGTCGCTCCCCATCTGGATCCTGTCGTCGAAGCGGAAGCCTACAGAGATGGACTGGCTGCCAGTAATCATCTGGAGCGTGTGCGTTTATTTCCGGGGGTTGCTGCACTACTTGAATATCTCCCTCTGGACCGCTGGGCGATCGTAACGAGTGCGCCGCGAACCTCCGCCCTCCAAATGCTTCGTCATGTAGCATTGCCAATGCCAAAGATGTTTATTAGTGGGGATGACATTGACCGGGGAAAACCGGCTCCTGATCCCTACTTGCAGGCTGCCCGAGGGCTAAACCACCAGATTGAGCGCTGCGTTGTCATTGAGGACGCACCTGCAGGCATCCAATCTGGCCAATCCGCGGGGGCACGAGTGATCGCCGTCCAAACGACCAATCCCTCTGATTCTCTGAAAGAAGCCGACCTGATCGTCAACACGATTGCCGATCTGCAGATTCAACACGTGGATTCCCACTTGAAAATTTCCTGCAGCCCTTGTAGAGCGTAGGGCTTTCGATGGCAACTTGGTTACCCGTTGTTTGGAGTTTTGACAATTTACTGATCACTCCAGACTGCGAGTTCATTGCCGCTGGGATCAAGAAAATGAAATCTTCGACCACCAGGAAAGGAGAAAATTTCCATGCAGATTTCGGCACCAGCATCGGTAATTCGCTTCAATGTAGCTTCCAAATCATCTGCATAAAGAACGACCAACGCTGCACCTTCTTTGGTACTGTCTGACCTCAATGGGGAACGATAGAAACCGCCATCAAGCCGACCATCGTTGAAGGCACAGTAGTTATCACCGTAATCTTGAAATGTCCAACCGAACACCTTCCCATAAAACGCTTTCGTGCTCGAAAAATCTTTCGAAGGCAGTTCAATGTAATTAATTCTTTTGTCCTCAAGCATGATTGTAGTCTATCTTCTAACTAATAAATGTAGCACTTGAACCACAGTATACCGGAAGGTTGCACCGCTTCAGACACAGCATCTTCGGTAATGTCTCCAGGTAAATCCCTTTTTCCTCGGAAGATAGTTGAGTTACTACTTCTGACTTTATAGGAAAAATTAGGGAATGTCAAGTAGCCGGAGGGTGAAATTCCCTCCGGCTACTTGACATTCTCAAAAATTAAACCTAGCAATAGAAACGAGAACCACTGACAAATTTTCATCTGGAAAAATAAAATATATTTGATTTTTAAACATATAAGGAATTATTCGATTAATTATATTTTATATTAATACTATAATACTATATTCAATTAATTATATTTTATATTAGTGGTGTAATGTTTATATTCGATTAATTATATTTTACATTAATGGTATAATACCTCTGCTCGGTTAATCTTGTTTTATAATATTTGATCCTACTAGAAAAATAATCAGACGGATTGAATCAATGGCAACTAATCTCTGGGGTAACGTCTATTACAGGGACACTTTCGCTGGCGTTCTGTCCCAGGAGGCCGGAGGCCGATGCGTATTCATCTACGACGAGAGCTATCTGCAAAGCTCCTCGCCCGCTATTTCCTACACGTTGCCACTTCGGGCCGAGCCTCATTTAAGTGGATATGGATTGCACCCTTTCTTTGACAATCTATGTGCTGAGGGCTGGCTTAAGAACGCGCAGGCACGCGCACTCGGGCTGCGAAGGGACGACCGTTTCCCGCTGCTCCTTGCCTTCGGCACAGACCTTGCCGGCGCCGTAAGCGTCATTGACCCAAACCCTGCCGGGGACATTAAAATCAATCACAACGACCCGGAAAACGTCGCAGCGCTTTCAGCAAGGGCATCTCTTTCCGGGGTTCAGCCAAAACTGGGAGCAATAAAGGAAGGCCGTGTGTTCCGCCCCGCAGAGCGTGGTGAGCGGGCAACCCACATCGCTAAGCTCCCGTCCCCCACACTCAAACTGCCCGATATTCTAGGACTTGAGTACATCACTACGCAGGCGTGTGCGGCCCTTCTTAAGGAAGACCTCGTTGCGGAGATGACTTTGGCACCGCTTCAGGACGTTTCGGAAACGGCTCTACTCATCAAACGATTCGACAGGACTGAAGACGGCAAGCAAATTCACTTTGAGGAATTTAATCAGCTACTCGGTAACCGCTCGGAGGACAAATACGCGGCCTGCTACGAGCATATGGCCGATTTTATCATCCAAAACAGAGACATATGCCTACGGGTGGAATGCGATACCCTGTTTCGCCGGGTAATGGCCTGTATACTCACGGGAAATACGGATGCACACCTTAAAAATTTCGCCATGGAGCACACAGAAAGCGGGTTGCGCCTCACACCTTGCTACGATCTTGTCGCTACCGGCTGCTACTCGCAATACCAGACGCTGGCACTAGGAATCGAGGGGGCCGAGAACATGAAAATCGGCAATATCGGCCCGAAGAACATAGCTCGACTGGGCAATCTGTTCGGACTACCCGACGGAGCAATTATGCTGGCGGTTTCGGACTTCTCCAGTCGTCTTGACAGGGCCTACAGCGCTGTTGATGCCTCGAAGAATGTTGACCAGCATACTAAAGATAAACTGCATCAGCAAATAAAGAAAAGATGGAACGGGATATTCGACTCAATTGGAACTTACTTGTCAAAGAGGCAATAAAGCGGCGCAAGGAACGAAAAATCTCCCAGCGCCGACTGGCCGCTATAGCTGAGGTAAGTCAACCGACGATCTCGCGCTTTGAGCAGCAAAAACAAGACATTCAGCTTTCAAGCGCTGTTAAAATCCTTGATGTCCTAGGATTGATAGATAAATAGGGACCTAGCTTTACGAACTTGAATCTGCAAAGAGCTCAGGGGACTATCCCAAATCCTGTTTATCGAGTAAAGAGTTGCCCGGTAAGAGAGCCGTCCTCCAAGGGAATGGTGCTCACGTAAAAGATGTTCGTAGCAGAGAGAATCTCAACGCCTTTTTTCTGGGAATATATCTGGAGCTTTCGAATTTTGGCTGAAGTACTAAACCGCTTTGACGGATATCACGCTGCGAGGATCCTTTTCGCTGTGTTGTGCTTATCTCATGGCAAAACGAAGCGGATAAACATCACCTTGGCAGAGATGTAGGCGACGAACCAATAACTCTGAACTGACATAGAACCAATAGATATTTTTATGGCACCATGGTAAATACTCTTGCAATTGCTCACAGCCTCATCAATTCAGGGATTGAGCGCGAACAAGCCGAAGCCATCGCAAATGTCGTTGCAGATGCCGCCGAAAACCAAAATCGAGAGCTCTCAACCAAAAATTCTGTGCACAACAAATTAAGTACTCTTGAAACTCGGCTTGTGCGTTGGATTATTGTGACGGTTTTCAGTGGCATGGGGATCCTTTTCGCTGCATTGCGCTTGTTTCCTGGCTAAAAGGAAGCGTTCGCCACTTCCTCTGATCATGACTTGCTTTACCATGCCTGTATGCTCTCTCCCTTGATCCCTTGATCGTCGTTCCCTGACTACTTGAGACATCCCTCCAATTGCTGCCTGATGCGATGAGTGTCACCATCTAAGAGTTCATCCGACATAACCCGCTTATATCCTGCTTCTCTTACCTCTGTGGACTTGAATCTGCAAAAACGCAGAGCACTATCCCGAGTCTTGTTCACTCGCTAAAGAGGTTCCAAACCATACCGCGAACAAAACGGGATACGTACCCCGGTGCGGTATCAGCAATATGTGTACAAGAGAAACGTACATCACCTTAGGTGGTTTGCACCAAAAACTGTAGGCTTTGACTTTCCAATTTCACGGGTGGCCCCACCCGAAATCACCGCAATGGATGATGGAGCGTAAAAGTGAACATGAGTACTATGGGGAATTATCGAATCCCCCCTCGTTGCCATGATACAGACTATTTCTGGTTCGATTCGTTTTGCAGGAACCGCAGAGCTTCCCGCAGATAAATCAATTGCCCATCGGGCTGCACTCTTCGCATCCATTGCAGATGGATCCTCGACGTTACATAATTTCCCCGCAAGTGCTGACCCGCAGAGCACTCTTTCCTGCCTTCGACAGTTAGGAGTTCCGATTGAGACCTCTCAGACAGACACCGTATTGATCAAGGGGGTCGGACGGGATGGATTTTGTGAGCCCGATGCTCCTCTTGATTGTGGCAACTCCGGGACAACCATGCGCCTGCTTTCTGGAATGCTTGCTGGACAACCCTTTGACAGTGAGTTGATCGGAGACCCCTCACTCAGTGCACGCCCCATGGGACGGATTGCTGATCCTCTACAAATAATGGGAGCCCATCTCTCGCTCACCGATGGACATGCCCCGATCAAAATACGACGCTGTGATGGCTTGAAAGGGATTGATTACCGGCTTCCCGTCGCCTCCGCACAGGTAAAATCCTGTGTCCTTCTCGCGGGACTATGGGCCAATGGGCGCACAACCGTACTGGAGGACATCCCCTCACGTGACCACACAGAGCGGATACTCGGCCTTCCTGTATCCCGCTCCATGCAAGGCTGCTCTATTAATTCGGATGCGTCCCACCCCATTCCCAGTAGGACGATCACCTTGCCGGGCGACTTTTCTGCTGCTGCATTTATACTGGTTGCCACATTGATTGCCGGGACTGGACCGGTTCATTTGCCGAATGTTGGACTCAATCCAAGTCGAACGGGGCTACTGGCCGTGCTGAAACAAATGGGTGCAAATATTCAAATCACCGAGCACAAAACCTCCGAGGTAGAACCCATAGGCGACCTGACCGTACAGCGAACCCCTCTACATGGGGTTGTGATCAGAGGCCGTCAAATTCCGAATATCATTGACGAAATCCCGGTTATTGCCGTAGCCGGAGCGTTCGCAAAAGGAACCACCATTCTACGTGACGCGACAGAATTGCGTTACAAGGAGTGTGACCGAATTCATGCCACCGTAACAAATCTCCGCAAATTGGGAGCAGAAATTGAGGAGTTTAAGGATGGATTTGCGATTACTGGGATGGTGCCCTTGAGAGGAACTACGGTTTCCAGTTATGACGACCACCGGATCGCAATGGCAATGGGAGTGGCTGGCCTGGGAGCATATGGAACAACAACCATCCAAAACGCACACGCGACCTCCGTATCTTTTCCCGAATTCTGGGATACGATCGCCAAACTGCAGGAATGATAGAACCTCTGTCCGGTAATCGGCAGATACAGGATCGCAGGATCAATAGAATTCGCTGCCCGGGACCCATAAATGACGTGACATAATCACACAGCCTTCCTCGTCAAAGGTAATCCCTTCCATGCGAAGCAGCTGCTCCATCGCATCGGGACTCTCAAAATTCTTTGCTCCCGTCAATGCACCATTGCGATTCACCACTCGGTGACACGGCAAATGGGATCCCTTGGCCGCTTTGAGCGCCCAACCAACGGTCCGGGCAGCACTTCTACTTCCGAGATATTCGGCAATATGTCCATACGTGGTCACTTTTGAGCGTGGGATCTGGGCAACGGTATCCCAAACATTCTCGAAAAAATTACCCCCGGTCATCGTACATCGTCAATGTGAGACTCCTGGATACCTCATGACCCGATATCTGGTCCTGAATCCTAACCGTGACGATAATTTTTCCCGCCCTTCGACCCAAATCCACATAAACTTCCTCCGCTTCCATCCTGCTTTGTCCTTCAAACTCTACACTTGTAGAGGAGATGCGCCGACGTCCTGATGAAACCCGATACGTGACCTTATAGGAGGTCTGGTCTCCCAGTCCGTAGGCGAGATGGTAGATTTCGAACCCTAACCCAAACCGCATTTCCTTGTGAATCCACTGGTGAGGCCAGGGAGCTAGTTGGTCAGTTTCAATGTTGTGTACGAGGGGTTTTAAATCACTCATCTCCAGAGTTACTCCACTGGCATCCAGTGCATGCAGCGAATCGATCCGCCTGGATGCTAGCTGTAATCGATTCCCGATACCCTCGGGGGTGACCTCATATTGATCCCACTGGAGCGCTAAATGATAGAGACCAGTACTTTCATTTACCTCAATGGTCTGGACCGGAATGGTAACTGCCTCCGTAGCAGATGGCATCTCAACGCGGATGGCATCCGTCATGGTTTTTAACCGTGTGTACGCTGCATCCTCATGAGCTGCAAAGGTTTTGATGATGTACTCTTCTTGTGTCTGATATCCAGGGACAGTGAAGCTGGTAGACTCAGGATGCCAATAGATCTCCGTTGTCGTTGTCCCGTCGGGTTTCAGAAATCTTGCATGTCGTACCCCCAACGCGAAGTTTGGTAAAGCACTTAGAACCTCTGATGTACTTGCGGGGAGTAGGATCTCCCGTTGATAGGCAGCCTGTTGATCTTGTGTTCGTGCATTCAGGATAATATTCTGTGCAAAAATGTTCGGGGGCTGCCTTAGCTCCTCGTCAAGATCTGACGGTTCGGGTCTCTCACCTTGTATCAAAGTTGCTCCTGCGATGATTTTTGCGTTCTCCAGAGGATCCCGGTTTCGCAATCGCCCTGTTTCCTCACGTGCGGACAACCACAAGTCAACATCATTGAATCTCGATCCAAAATGGTGGTGTTCCAAGGCTAGTTGCCGGTATACGGACCGCATAACAGCCAGTAACATTCTGGATTTCACCTGTCCACGACCGCTATACCCTAAGCCTGCCCGAAGCACAGGAGGCAATAAATCCGATGTATCACCGATCCGATAGGAGCCCCCATCCTGTATAAACAGAAAGTATGCATCCCGATCAAGATCCAGATACCTCCAGAATTCATTGTCTGGAAAATCCGCTGGACTCACAGCAACGCCGGGTTGATAGATTGCATCAATGAGCAACGGATCATCAAAAGTAACTCGACTAATCCGTTCGGGCTCCCCATAGCGAACATAGATTTCGCCACGCTCATCATATCCTCTCTGACATGATGAACACCCATAGCGATCGAGTGCATACTGCACCCGCCGGACATGCTCTACCATACGCTCGTTGACCTCAGAGGCCGGGAGCGGGTCCTGGCTTCTCCACCAGCCCAGAATAGCATTGCGTGCACTCGGAGTTGTCTTGATCATATCTGATTCAACCACCGTTGGCAGAATTGATTCGGGTAGAAGTGGCGTTAGCCTCCACAATTCAACCTCCAGTGCCGGGTCACCTGCCGGATCTGTATCCTCAAACAACGACTCATACTCAGCTACTGCTTGGGCAATGTCTTCCAGATCCAGTGACTGAGCCCAGACAGTCTGTCCCGCCACGAGACAGAGTACAGAAAAAAGTAGCATGTACGTTCTGCCAATCATGATGCAGCGTTATGGATTGGTTCCTCCTAGCCGCACGGGCTTCAGCGAAACCACTCCAAATTCGGAGACTCCCTCACGAAGTCGGATGAGTTGCCCCATTGGTACATTCCTCAATGTATCAATACTTCCAGGAGCTGGCCACTTGACTTCAATCTGGTCAATGGATGTAGCTTTCCCGAGACCAATCTCCACACGCAAGGGGGAAGATCCAAAGCTTGCTCCCGTACCAACCACTCGGTATAATGTATCTGCATCGGTCACAACTGAAATACGGGCCCCTATCCCGCTATGATTGGAGGTGGCCCCCTCAAGGGACAGGATCACCCATTCATTGCCATGCCCCGGGTTTTCGAAAAGCGTATTCCTTGCCAGATCCCCCTCAAACGCTCCGCCCATGACCTGATATACATCTTGATCACCATCATGATCTATATCTCCAAATGCTACCCCATGCCCCTTCTGTAAATGTCCAAAACCGCCATGGGTTGTGACTTCCTCAAACCTGACCCCGTTAATATTCCGAAACATCCGGTTAGGCATTAGTGCACGAAGATTCGGGTCTCCGGTTCCCACATAGAAATCAAGCCACCCGTCACCATCGAGATCTCCGTAGTTACATCCCATCGTGTACATGACCTTGTTCAGTCCAGTTTGTTCGGTCACATCTTCAAAAGTACCATTCTGCATATTCCGATATAGCCGGGGCTTTTCGTCATTGCCGGAAACTCCCAGGAATTCAGCTGCGATGTCACCAGCGGCGGCACGCCACCCAGAAACAAATAGATCCAGCCAGCCATCCTGGTCAAAATCCCAAAACCATGCCGGAAAACTATCCATGGGCTCACGGATACCTGCGATATCGCTCACATCAATGAAGGTTTTGCCTTCCTGATTCTGGAAGAGCAGATTCGGTTCCCGGTATCGACTAATAAACAGATCTGGCCAACCATCATTGTTGTAATCTCCCCAAACCACTGCCTTCGTATACCCCATCCGCGTAAGCCCATAATCCCGACTAGCCTCTACGAATGTTCCGTCCCCTTGATTCACAAACAACTCATTCGGATTGCGTCCGGCTTGAGGATTTGACTCATTTCCTATGAAAAGATCCAGGTCTCCATCCCGATCAAAATCACTCCACGCAGCCGTCTGTGTTGGGTAACGGGAATAGATTCCTGCCTCTCTGGTCACATCTTCGAACCTTCCCCGTCCATTATTACGCAGGAGCGAATTTGGGTGTCCTTCACCAAGCCAGGCTCCGCGCAAAACCAATACGTCCTGATCGCCATCATTATCATAGTCTGCATGCACCAAGTTAAGCCCCCCGGTCAGACCAATTAATCCTGCGTCTTCTGTACGCTCTTCAAATCCACCGTTTTCATTATTTTCGAAATATCGAAGTGAGTCCCGTAATCCCCAGGAAGAAACCAGAAGATCCAGCCAACCATCCCCGGACAAGTCCTCTAGGACCACCCCTCCCGACAACGCCATCACATCCACTCCCAGGTGTGGGGCCATGTCCGTGAATCTGCGAATGGTCGTAGTAGGTTGCCATGATTTCATTGGGATACGCCACTTGGGATCAATCCCATCCGGGTAGCTGCCCAGGGTCATATGAGCAAGGTTCAGCAACCATAATGCATTCAGATCGGTGGAGTCCTGGCTAAGGATTTGTTCATACCAGTGAATGGCCATTTCGGACCCTCGCCGCTGGGTATGAACACCTGCGGGATCAATCGGAAACAGACATCTGGCAGCCGTATGATTAATGAGGCAATTTTCCTGCTCTCCAATACGGAGGTAGCTGAGTGCAAGATGATCCATGACTGCCAACTGCCATGACGGATCGATCGCATTTGGAGATGCTTGCATGGACTCCAAGATCCCTTCGAAGATCATCACTGCATCTTCGCTCTCCCCTGCACGCAGAAGCTCGGTCCCCAATAATGCTTCATACTGGATCCGCTCAGAGGGGACCGTGGGCGGCGTGACTTTTTTGAGTTCTGCTACGCGTGCCCGGTTTGCATGTGCATTGCGACGCGGATACTGATCCGTTTCATCGGCAATGAATGCCAACTCTTCTGCCATTTGCACGGTGCTCTCGGGTGCAGAAGATGTACATGACGCAAATATCAATATGCAAAGCAATAACCAACGAAACATCCGATTATTTCCTGATGGTAAGGACGCCATCTTTTCCTTCCAGGTCCATCATGATTGGTTCCTGGTTCGGCCAAGTGACTTCAACGGCAGTAGCCAAGCTGTCCCGTAGACCTAAGATAGTTGATTGAGCATTTTGTGACCAGTAGCCCGTTCCCGCGGTCACAATACGAGTGGGTCCGCGGGTCCCATCCGAATACACTACACGAACAGCAGCTCCGATCGCATCTGCGGGGCTGTCAAACTCAATATAAACTTTTTCTTTCGTGGATGTCTTTTTGTACACCAGGGTCGACCCATTATGCTGGGCAAATGCAATCTCATGCTGCCTATCCCCATCAAAATCCCCGACCGAGACCGCCCGTCCTTCTCCATAAACTTCAAAACCAGACCTCGCTGCAGGTGTGAACGTTCCATCCCCCTTCCCTAGAAGGAGAAGCCCCCTTCCGGCATCTTGTCGGGGAGTGGACAAAGGATATGCGAACCAGTTCTGAGACAGAATGATATCTTCATGGCCGTCCTGATTGGCATCCAGTACAACGGGGCTGATTCCCGCACTATACTGCGCTTCTGGATGCAACGGATGATACTCGAAGTGATCTCCCCGATTGAGAAAGACACCGGACGCATAGGTGTTGGCTTCCAGTCCTGCGGAATCCCGTATTGGAAGGAGTTCATACGCACTCATAGTACTGAACTCCCGATGCGAAGCAATCCGCATCTGTATCTGAGCCGCCATGACTTGAACCAAGTCAGCAAGCATCCGGGATGGCCTGTAGATTTCAGTCGCTGGATCAAGGAATATTTCCAGCATGTTCGTTCGACCATTCGAATTGAAATCTCCGTAGTGCAGGCGTATCCGTGTACTGCGACCATATCGGTGATTCCATCCAGCATTGGACGCAGCGATATCCAGTGCACCATCCCCATCAAAATCTCCGAGTGCCACCCCCCGCCACCAGCCCTTGAACGAAGTGAACCCAAGCGATTCTGTGTGATCTGTCAGCCCATCTGCTCCTCCCTTGAACACCCGAACCGCTCCCCACTCCGTAGCTAGAATCAGATCGCTGAATCCATCCGCATCCAGATCTCCAAATACACTTCCGTTGACGAGTCCGAGACCGCGTAGCGGCTCACTGAACTTGCTGCTGATCCTGAATGTGCCCTCCTGATTCAAATAGACGCGACTACTTGTCGGAGTAGGATAGTGACCTGGAATAAAATGGCCTCCCACAAAAAGATCAAGGTCTCCGTCCGCGTCTATATCCGCTGCGGACAGAGGCCCTGGTGCAGCCAGGCCAAATGGGAGCTTTTGGTGTTGCACCTTTTCCGCATCTGCGTTGATGTCATAGATATGTACCCAGGAGGAGTCCCGGAAACGCTCATCGTTCGACTCCCCCACAATGATGCGTGTGAATCCATTGTCAATCGGGTAAGCCAATAATCCGGCTGCATCACCTCGTAATGAATCCATGATGGGTGTTCCATCAAGCCGGATCATGTGATCACGACCTCCACCCTGAAGCAGTTCATCACGACCATCTCTATTGACATCCACAGCTGCGAGCGCTGGCCCCCGACGACTAAGATGCCAAGGCAGAAGTGGCTGTAGGGCAAAATCATTGAAGTCATGCTCAATCACCGGACTGACCTCCTGATGAAGTTGATACATGGGCTTTGGTGCTTGAAATTCGGGGACTTTCGTGATGCCGGACTCTTCGATGACATAGAGCCGATTCCCCTCGTCAACCTGAATTCTGGAGTACTGGCCGAGCGGCCAATTTACCTCGATCTGGCAGGGCTGATCTTTCATTGCAAACACCGCCATATGCTGATTGGAGGAGAGATAGCTGCCACCTGCAGACATCTGTTTGGTTTGTTGGGGTAAATCAGCACACTCAACTCGTATGGTTGCCCCAATCCCTGCTGTATTGGGAGGCTTCCCCTCCAAAATAACTGTCAGGCGTCCCGCCCCACCCGTGTTGCAATAAACTCCAGGGGGCGCATTTAAACGGTTGGTTACGATATCCAGATCTCCGTCTGCGTCTAAATCTCCCATTGCCATTCCATGAGCAATGTCTGCATCCTGCCCAAACCCCCATCCTCCGGGCATATCTTCGAAGGTGAGGTCTTGGCGATTACGGAACGCGACATTGTTGAGCGCAAGGGAAGGGAAATCCAGGACTAGCTTTCTGGCCTCTTTCCACGAGGGCATCACAGCCATACGACGTTGTTCAATCATTTGTGCATCCAGATCCTGTACGTCGAATACATGTCCATTGGTAATGAGAATATCTTCCCAGCCATCCAGATCCACATCTATAAAGCTGGTCGCCCAGGACCAGTCTGATGCCGCAATCTCTGCGAACCAGGCCAATTCGGCAAACGTGGTATCGCCGCGGCCGATCATGAGCGTATTCTGCATTTCCTGGGGGCGAAAAGATTCATCCCCTGGGGGCGGCTCGAGGGGGATCCGCGTGTTGCGCTGACGCAGTCGTAGAGAATAATCCCGACTCAGCATATCCGTAGCAAAAAAATCAATGATCCCATCTTTGTTCACATCTCCAAAATCCACTGACATGGTTGCGTTACTGGTTTTGCGGAGCGTGTGAGCGGGTGCACGCTGGAATCTCCCGTCCCCCAATCCGATCCACAACTCATCAGGGCTATCAAAATCGTTGCAAACATATAAATCTATGATGCCATCCCCCGTCACATCATAAAATTTTGCCGTGAGTGCCCAATCCCTGGGGATAGAAGCCAATGGGAGTCCCTCTGCATCCAGAAAGGAGCCACCAGTCCATGATGCTTCAGAAAATTGCCCTGAGCCATCATTGAGGTAGAGTCCATCCGGCTCTGCGAGCTCACTGCGAATAACCCTGCTGCCGACACTTGTAAACCTGTAATGTGTCTGAAATTCCTCCTTGGGCTCCAGTCCATCCTCCTGGAGTACCGCCTCCCAGGCGATGGCCTCAGGTGGCAAACTGTCCGCCAGTGCAATACGTTTATACCTGGCGATATATGCATCCAGATCTCCATCCTGGTCCACATCTGCCAATGTAGCTGTAGTGCTCGCATAGGACGAACGAAGACCGGATGCGTCTACAGTTCGGATAAATATACCTTCTCCTGTATTCAGATAGACGGCTCCCGGCCCAAAGGGCATGGTGAGGAGCAGATCTAGGTCCTTGTCTCCGTCCAGATCAATCATCACCACCCCGGAGGTGCTCTCACCTGTACGATCCAATCCTGATTCGGTTGAAATATCTTCAAACTGCCAATTTCCGAGGTTCCGGTAGAGCACATCTGGTGCTGCCAGCCGAGCCACATACACATCTGGCAGCCCATCTCCGGTCACATCTCCGATGGCAACCCCGGAACCGTGCATCATATGCCTGTTTTTGACAATTGCATCGAAAGATATCTGATTCTCTGCAACTATCCCTGAGTGCTGTGCAGTCACTTCCGTGAATCCTGTCCGGGAGCGGCCTCTCACATTCAACTCCTGGTAGCGGAATCCCTCTCCCTGAACCCACACAGACGTTGAATCTGTGCAGCCCATCACAAAAAATAGAAGGGCCGCTGCGGTAAAGTGAAGAGGCTCGGCACGCATCCAATTATTCTAAAGTCGACCCCATATTATGCTGAATTCAGCAAACAGGCTATATGCAGTGGACCACCGATCCTGGGAGCACAACCGCCAAATGGATGACCGTTTTGGAAGTGCATGGATCGGAAAATTTAAGTGGCCTGCAGTACTAATCAATGTGGTACTCCTTGCCCTGATATATGTGCAAATCCCTCAGAGAACCACCCTATTCATGAAACCATCAGACCCGCCGTGCTTAAATCACAACACCTGAACCTTCCGGAATATACCCCAGACGCATCAACAGTCCTATTGTAATAAGATTTAGAAAAAAAGTGAATAACAGTTTTTGTTCTGTGCAACCATCCCCTCGGGGGAGTTGTCTACAATGACACACCTGAAAGACACGCCTTGGGAACGAGTTGCACGGAATCACTCTAGCGAAGACTTAGAAAGCGGGGATGTCTTTATTCCGACGGAGGTGATACAGAGGAGTACTACAAATCCGCGTTAGACGATTTTAGGGAGCGAGAGCGAGGTGGGAATAGTAACTTAGTATGAAGTATTCGAGGTACAAGATCGAATCAGATTTATTAGCATAGACTGAAGTGTTGTCCGCGTTTTTTCTTGTGTAGCACGACACCATTCAATCAAGACAGGACGATTTTTTCATAATCATATTGGCTCATAGAACAGGAGACTAATTCCAGAAATTCTTTCTTGGTAAGTTTTATTTGCCGGGACATCCTTGCAATCAAGTGATTACTCAAATCTCTTGACTTGCTTCCATGACTGACACGTGTCCTTATTCCAGACTTCCCTCCATTCAAAAATCTGTATCTAAGATAAACATGATGCCCCTCATTATCCTTTTCAAAACCTTTTTTCGTAAGAGCCGAGACCACCTTGCGCTTTTGTAAAGCCATATTAGACGCACCTATAGGTCGCCTCAAGATGATCCCGAATTTTTAATGCGTCTTCCGCCAAGTTTTGCCGATCGTCCATTACATAATCTTTCCATGTCATCCTTAGCATAAACTGAAATACTTCTTCCAAATCTTCAAGGGTCTCTTCTGAAAGCTGCATACCTAAATCTTCAGATTCAATCATGAAGTAATTACCACAATCAGATTTTGTAACAGGTAGATATATGCTCTCGCGTCTGATTAACGTCTTCTCACCAAAGGGGATTTTGTGAACTTTAATCCTTCCCGCATTCGGAGAGACCGACAAGATCTTGCCGAGTGAGCCAGACCATACTATATTAGAACGGGCAGAATGAACAAACTTTTGTAATTCATAAAGACGAGATAGGTGATGTCTCGAGACAACAAAAACCCGATGACTGTTGCCTTTTTGTGATTCAGTATAGACTGTGTCCGTAAGAGTACTCATGTTTTAATCTATATGATCGTCAACAGACCCTACAATAGAAAGCACATTGCCACTCTGCACACGATAATACGCATTGTTATCGTCACCGGAAGGATCTAGGATGCGCAAAACTTGAACAACATCTGTTTTAAGTCGCAAAATCACATCATTTTCAAGATGTAGAATGATAGGACTATTTTCTTCTCGTTTTACCTCTATTATTTCTGCCTCAACGGTTTTTCCACCAATGGATAGTTCAATCTTTTTTGTGCTGGGGTCTGATTTCATTGGTTTAGGTATGATCGGTAATACAGGATACAATACAAACTCGAACAATTTGTTTCTCTCCACCCCAGCGGGGATACCGGTTTATCGCATCGCAGGTCTGAACCAAATTAATAACTGGCTGAGCCGGGGACTTCCGTTTCCAACAGACGTACTGGATATCATCTCAAATACGAATCCATAGATATATCACGTCTCAGATAACGTGGTATTTGAAATTGATTGTATCCCAAATTGCTATCCTGTGTCACTTATAATAGTACTTATTGCTGTACGATCCTAACCATTTGGGTACCCGGCTGAACCACGACAGTGGTATCTGCGCCACCCGGCCAGTTGACATGTACGTTTTCGATCTCACCGTGTGGAGTTAACAGGAGAGCAAGACTATTCTGGCTCCAATACCCACTTCCTGCAACGACAGGGGTCACAGGACCAAACGAGCCATCCCGATATTGTGCCCGTACATTGGCTCCGATGGCAAATGTATTCGCACGTTCTGTCCGCAGTTCAACACGAAGACCAACCCTGGCAGATTGATTCTCAAGATGTACAACGGGCCCTGCATTTTGGGTTACTGCCAGATCTAGACGTCCGTCCAAGTTGAAGTCGGCAGCTACGGATGCCCGTTGAGAGCCATAAATCCGAATTCCTGAGTGCTGTGCAGGCTGTGGGACTAACTCGTGAGATTCATTTGCAAGCAACAGCAACCCTCGACCACTATCCAGGCGGGGATAGCCCGAAGCAACTGCGAAGAAATTCTGGCTCAAGAATAAATCGATTCTCCCATCACCATTGAAATCCCCTGATACCGGCGCAAAGGCGGGCGACCACTGCGCTTCATCCGCAAGCGGAATTGCCTCGTAGTGCGACTCCCTGTTCATGAACACGGTCGTCTGCCAGTGCGTGACTTCGTGATTAGCGGCTCCAGATAATACAGGACCGAAGATATCTTCTGCCGAACGCTCCGAGAATTCCCTGTACGTTCGAATATGCTGGCGCAAAATTGGCAATGCATGTGTGAGCGTCTGAAAATCCCGCACCATACCAAATGCATCCAGATCGGGGGTCCACTGAACCTCAAGTAGATCGATACTGCTGTTCTGATCCAGATCGCCATAATAAGCGCGAAGGGGGGTATTCTGGTCGTAGGGAACGTTTTGTCCCCAGTTGGTCGCAACTAGATCAAGCTTTCCATCGCCATCAAAATCAGCCGGTGTAATCCCATTCCACCACCCCACATAATCCGTGAGTCCTAGGGAGCGTGTCATGCGAACCAGCTCACCACCCCCTCGGTTGTGGAATACCTGTACGGGTCCCCACATCGTTGCGAGTGCAAGATCCATCTGCTGATCACCATTGAGGTCTGCTGCGACGGCCCCGGATACAAGCCCCAGATTTTCGAACGGTGCACTGAGCTCACTATCCCGCAGGAGCTCTCCATCACGGATCCGATAGATGGTACTGGTTGCAACCGAGGGGTACTGGCCGGGAATAAAATGCCCCCCAACAAAGAGCTCCAGAAAACCATCTCCGGTGAAATCCCCCAGGGCAAGCGGTCCAGGAGTCTCTACCCCGAGGGTATGGGTGGTTTCCACTCCGCTGAGTGACACCTGAAGAATCCGGGAAGGATCTCCCGCTTCTTCTGGAGTCCGCTCATAATTGCCTACTGCTGCCCATATGGCTCCCGGCAGAGCGACCATTCCGGCGTGATCCCCGATCGAGGGGCTGCCCAGGTATTGCTTGGTCGTGAAAGTCCCGGAATTGTTGACAGAGAGTTGCAGTCGCTTCCCCTTTCCGCCCCCCAGAATCAGATCTTCATCCCCATCAGAATCTATGTCTGCTGCAATTAATGCTGGTCCTCTCTGGCTGAGCTTATGCGGGAGTAGTGGCTGCCGGGCAAAGTCCATATAACTGGTCTCTTCATGCTGTAATCCGGTACTCAAGGCCTTGAATAATACCTCTGTAGGTGGATACTCCGAAGGTTCCTTGGGTTGAGGGGACGGCTGCATAATCCAATACTCACTGTTTGGCATCACTTCATCAACCCTGCTGAGTCCACCACCAGGCCAGTGCACCTCAATGATTGCACCGCTTGAATAGGCAAACGTGCGTGCTGCATCACTGGAGGAAAGGTACTCCCCACCCGCAATGACCTCCTGATTCTGTGGTGGTAAGCTGTCACTGACGACACGTACGAGTGCACCAATACCTGTAGGGTTCGGGGGTAGTCCCTGGAGGCGGACAAGGATCCGTTCGGCTTCCGCATCATTGCGAAATACGCCGACAGGGGCATCCAGTCGATTGATCACCAGATCCTGGTCTCCATCTGCATCAAGATCTGCCAGTGCCATGCCGTGAGCTACATCCGGGTTCACCCCCAACCCCCAGCCCTGCTCGACCCATTCGAATTGCGCATTCCCAAGGTTCCGAAATGCGATATTTGGTAGATCCAGGTCAGGAAAATCCAGTAAGACCTCTCGCCAGGGGCGTCGGGAGGAGCGGGCAGCGATCTGAGCGTCCGCATCCATCGCATCGTATGCATGCCCGGTGGTAAGAAGTAAATCAGGCCATCCATCTAGGTCCACATCGGTGAACGCGCTGCTCCATGTCCAGCCGGTTGCGGCAATACCGCTCCATCGGGCGATTTCAGCGTAGGTTGTATCTGAGCGATTGAGCAGCAGCATGTTCTGCATTTCCTGTGGACGAGCGTGGATATCCCCCATGGTCAGTACTTCGGGCGGGATTACAAAATGCTGCCTTTGCCGCTCGGTATAACTGCCACTCAGCATATCTGCCAGAAAGAGATCTATATGCTCATCTGCATTGATATCTGCTGCTGCCACCGACATAGTAGACTGGCTTGTCTTTCGAAGTGCCAGTGTGGAAGCGGCCCTGAAGGTGCCATCTGCACTGCCGAACCAGAGGGCATCTGGACTTTCGAAGTCATTGCATACGTAGAGATCCGGATACCCGTCCTGATTGAAATCCTGAAAGCGTACGGACAGCGTCCAGTGCTGGGGCGCTTCGGTTAACGGATCTCCTTGTTCATCCAGGAACAATCCGCCTGTGAACGAGCCCTCCGTAAAACTCCCTCCCCCATCATTATAGAAGATTCGATCGGGCTCAGCAAGTTCAACCCGCATCAATCGACCTTCCTGGTGGATGAGTTTATAGTCCTTTGCCCAGTACTCGCGCACAGCGAACGAGTCGGCGACCGGTTCTACGACGCGTTCAAACGTGATTTCTTCTGGAGGCCAGACATCCTTGACTGTCGCCTCTTTATAGAATCCGACATACAAGTCTAAATCTCCATCCGCGTCTATATCAGCCAGTGCAACCGAGGTAGCGCCTCCAGCTTGAGGTAGGTTTGCCTCCACGGTATAATCTGTGAAGCGCCCCGCGCCGTCATTTACAAATAGCTGTACCCCACTTCCAAGCGACGTCACAAAAAGATCCAGATCCCCATCTGCATCAATATCAGAGAACGCTCCTCCAGTTGCTCTTGGATGAACAAGACCTAGACCCGCCTGAAGTGTGATATCCCGGAATTTCCAGCCCCCCAAGTTGCGATGGAGTTTACTGTGATGCTCCATCCCCACCAAAAAAACATCAGGCAGGCTATCTCCATCCACATCACCAATGGTAACCCCCGATCCATTTACAACATGCCGGTTGTCTACAAAAGCCGATGTGCTGATATGATTACTGAACGCAATCGCGTCGGGGATTTCAGTGAACCCTGTCCCCGTACCGATGGGGGAAAGCAATGGACGCACCCGGTATCCCTCGAACGAAGTCCATATGCGTTCGGGCTCGGAACTGCATCCCATAAGAAGGGGCACGCCGAGCAGGAACACACACCAGACCGTGCATGTGGAGCACCTAGGCATCCAGAGCAAGTACTACATTACCCCCGCCTTGAATTCGTTCTCAAGGTACTTGGCAATCTCATCTAGGTAAGCCTCTCGCTCAGCCGTGATTACTACCCGTTCCCAGTTCCCGCCCATTGAAAGTCGGGCCTCAAACTCGGCCTCCATGCGTGCAGAAAACGTACTCGCAACCCCTGCTGCACGGTTGCGTGGACGTGCATTGACAAAAATGCGCACCCTAGCTTCCGTATATCCCGCAGCCTGTTCATCAGCGAAGGTGGTTACATCCTTCCATGATGTCTCTAGGCGTACATCCTCGGGGGTATCAACCTCTCGATTCATGCGATATCCGTACCTGGTGAGCAGAGCATCCTGGGAGGTTGAGACAATATGCCACCGTGCGGAAGTTCCGAGGTTGTAGCGGAACGTGCTGTCCCCAGCCCGCTCACCGTCGGCACTCGGCCCAGAACAGGCACTCACAAATAAAACAAAACACAAAATCCAATAAATTGATGGTCTCATTGGGTTTCTTCGTATAGTGGTGATTGGTTAAAAGCATGAAGGGGGGCAGTTCCCATATGAGCACTGCCCCCCTTCGTCTCATCGAACTGAGCGTAGATTAACGCGGTCGACTATTGTCGGTTTCAAATCGATAAGCGACCGGTGCTCCTCCCTCTGCTCCGACGCCACCAAACGTATAATTCTGCAGACCCAGCGTTTCCAACTCCCTGCCGGGTACGGGGAAGTGGATTGGTGTTCCTGTAACGAGATCACCTAACCCACGGTCGTCGAAATAGGCTAATCCTCCTGCGGTCTGGAAGGTCTCAATCCGGCGCTCATGCTTGAGCTTGGCCCACAGGCTTGCGGAGTCCATGTGACTCTGCGCATCTGTTGAGGAGCCTGCAGCATCCGATCCCATAGCTGGATTCAGCATCCCTCGCGCCACACGTGTGATGTTGATCAATTCAGCAACTTCATCCGTACTGCCACCAGTACGCAGCAAACCCTCGGCCTTGTACATGTGCATTTCCGTGAGGATCATATGTGGCATGGGGCCATTTGCATCCGCTAAGAGGTATGACTGATACCGCTTATGGTTGTGGCTTGAATAATGATAGACACCGCGAGCGGCAGGAAATGGACCATTGTTCCCCTGATACTGAAAGTCTGTCCCATCCACCGCTGGATCATCGGCACTACCAACAATCCTGCGATCTGATGTCACGATATTAAACACCAGACGGTCTCTCAATGGTTTTGACAGCCAGGCATCATAACCTCCCGACTCATCAGCCGGACCAATCGTGCGATAGTCCGCTCTGCTCCAGGTGGTTCCATTTTGGCCATAAAACTTCAAGCAGTCAAACGCTTGATTCCCATCATCATTCCCGATGGGTGTAAAATCCTCGGTAATTCCGGCGTCTATGAGACCCATCACACCACTCCAGTTCACCGCGGCACGCTCAGCCTCATTCCTTGAGACCTGAACCGTGAACCGTGCAATGAACGAGTTGATCACTTTGACCATGTCTTGGGAACTCAGCGTCAGTCCCCAGATCCAGGGTATCGAAAACGAGTTAGCACTTGCAATTGCACGCGCTTCTTCCAGCATCCGGATCGCCTCCTGGTTCACCTCCGTGTAGGGACGCAGTTCGAGTGCATCATTTTCCAGATCCACCGTCTCGTCAAATATAAACGCCTGATCAAAGACCAGAGAGAGCATCCCATGCATCAGCCCCTGATTCATTTTTGCAAATGCTTTCAGTTGTGCTGTATCATGACCGTCACGTGTGAATACGTTGTTGTCCGCGCTTTCTTCTTCCTCTGCCCGTGCGATTGCCTGCAGAGCATCGTTTGTATTTGAGATGCCCCGGTAATGACCAAACCACGGCCCCGTCGTAGAGCCTGCACGGCTGTAGGTTGAGCTGTTATCCCAGCCAATACGAGGTTCGCTGGACATATCCCGCATCCCCCAGTTCGCCCAAGAAGACGAGTTCTCATCTGCCAGAGTTGAATAGAACAGGGCACCGCCCCTTCCACACCACTGGACACTACCCCAATAATCTACCCAAGTACCTGATACCAGGTTTACAACATCGCCAGGTTGCGCGAAGGCAACCGCCCTGTCGGGCGAGTTTTTGTTTTCCACGGCCAGATCTTGGCAACCCACTGCACCGAGTGCCAAGACACCGACCAGTGTATAAAATGTAAATTGCTTCATTTGCTTGATGTGTTTAGATTTCATATGGGTCACCTCACCTAAAATTGGAATTCCAATTTCGCCCGAACCGTACGGAGAGCCGGGTAATTGAAACTGTCTACACGATAGAGTGTCGGATCGGACCCAGCTCCTACTTCAGGATCAAATCCAGAGTAGCCACTAAAGGTAAGCAGATTACGTCCAATGACGCTTGCGGAAAGGGAATGTAACACATTTCCGAAGACACGAGAAAGCTGCTGGCGATTGAATGTGTATCCTACTGAAAGCTCGCGCAGCTTCAGATACGTTGCGTTTTCTACGAAGTGACTGTTTTTCGCCGTCGCATCGTAGAGGACTTCGTAGTACGTAGTTGACTTCTTCATGCTTTCTTCTTTTCCACCTTGGTCCTGATCCGCATTACGACCATCACGGTAGCCCCATTGCTTGGTGAAGTTGTATACATCACCTCCAATCTGGGCCCCCCACAGCATATAGAGTGTAAATCCTTTGTAGCGGAGGGTCGTGTTGAGACCGAGACTGAAGTCTGGAAGCCCATTTCCAATTGGGACCAGATCCGTCTCGTTCTCCTCGTCATAGTACTTGATGGGGATTCCCCAACGGTAATTCGTCCCATCTACATTAACCAGCGTCCCCCACAGATCATCCTCTCCGCCTATGGTGCCATCCGAGCCTGCACCACTGGCGTAGCTGTTACCCTGACCAACGGCGACCACATATCCATCATCATTGACATCAAAGAAGCTTGCGTCAACTCCGGCCGGAAGCCTGGAGAGATCCGTGAGGAATTCGTTTCCATACATGCCCCCCAGGATTTCGCCTTCACGGAAAAAGAATAGACTCTGAGGACCACCTCTATAAGGATTGGAACCAAAGTCGGTGATTTCCTGGCGAGTACGATCAAAAATAACTCCAACCTCAAAATCCATATCCCTTGAACTGTACACGTTCGCATTCACACTGGCCTCAACGGTATTGGAAGCCAGATCCCCTGCATTCCGCCACTGGCTGCCAAACCCAAAGTATCCGGCAAGCGGGACAGCAAGGAGCAGATCTTCAACCTTTGTGTCGGCATACACCAACTCAACGAAGATCCGGTCAAGGATACCCATATCAAGCCCAAACTCCATTTCCGTCTGCAATTCTGGCTTCAGGAACGCATTCCCCAAGGTTGATTTGGAGAGCTGACCATTGCCTAGGGAGAGTACCTCGTACTGCGCCGAGAAGCTAGGTCGACCACCGGCAGTCCCGATGGATGCACGCAGTTTCAGTTCGGTGATCGGGTTGTTTTCCGGCCAGAATGACTCCTCAGAGACCCGCCATGCGGCACTTCCACGATAGTAGGGCTGCCAGCGCTCTTCGGCTCCAAACAGCGAACTGCCGTCATAGCGGAAGAAGACATCCACGATATATTTATCCATATAGTCCAGCCCTGCGGTCGCGTAATACCCTTCCGACCGAACCGTTGCAAAGCCGTTCCCGAAGTCTCTAGCACCGCTATCGCATCCCTCCTCTCCACAGAACCGCTTTACGTTGGAGAGATCTCTATTTCCCAGCGTTACAAGATTGGTTCCGATCACAAATTCCGAGAAAGCATCATAATTCTCTATCTGAGCTTTGAGTTGACCACGGGTCGTGAAATCTCCAAACCGTTTATTCAGAGACACGGTCAAGTCATAGTTGATTGCCTCATCAAGTTCGTTGCGCCGCTCAATGCGACCATCATTAACAGATGAGGGATCTATTGACTGAAACCCAATATCATAGAACTCCGTTGCGTCTCGGTCCGAACGGTCATAACTGAAATTACTTTCAAGACTCAGCCACTCCAGCGGACTCCAACGTGCACGAAAATTACCAAGAAGACGTGACCGTGACCGTGAGATATCTGTATTCTCGAGTAAGTAGAGTGGATTTTCCTCAACCGAAAGCGGATCCGCCTGAATTTTCAGCTCGCCCGCTTCGTCCCTTTCAGTTAGACTCACCAATGGATTCGTAAACATCAAGCCGAAGAACGGATTGAAAAACGCACCTGATCCCGGCACACCAGTGACGCCATCGTTTGATGTCTGGGAATAAAATCCCGAAGCCGAAACGGTTAGGTCCGGTCGAATGCGGTGGTCAAGATTCACGCGGAAACTCCTCCGCTTCATGCCTTCGAGATTCAGAACCGATCCCTGCTCAGCAAGATTGGTGAACGATGCCAAGAAGTTTGTTTTTGAGCTGTTTTGGCTTACACCGACATAATTTGTCCAGGTGTTGCCGGGATCAAAGAATTCATCAAAACCGTTGTGCAACGTACCCTGATACGGATTGTCGTAGAAGGCGGCTCCATGAGGATTGGTCTCTTGTGTAACTCCCGGACCATATCCATTGGGCAAACAGGTAGCACAAGTATTGACGGCGCCTGTGTTATCCAGGAAGTTCCCCGATGCATCAATTTGCAGATCATGCGAAGTATTGGCTTCCAAGGTTTTGGCAACATCACTAATCCCAAACTCATTGCGGACCGTCACCCGCGTTTGATTGAGAGGTGTCGCCGAACCGCGCTGCGTTGTGATATTGATTACACCATTCTGGGCCCGTGAACCATAGAGCGATGAGGCAGCAGCTCCCTTAACAATCTCAATGTCCGCAATATCCAGTGCGTCAAAGTCAACTTGGTTCGAACCGAGAACAACTCCATCCACAATGTAAAGTGGTTGGTTGCTACCAGTGATGCTGGTAGCACCCCGCAGACGCACGGCAGAGGTGGCACCAGGCGCCCCACTCCTTGACTGAACGGCAACTCCGGCAACCTTTCCCTGAATGGACGCAATCGGATTGGATGCAGGCGCCAGCGCAATGTCTTCAGCGTCCACCTGACTTACCGTGAACGCCAACTTCTTCCTCGGCGTTGCTTCAGCGACCCCCGTGACAACCATATCATCCAGTTGAAGGAAGTCCACGACCAAGACGAAGTCTTCCGTCATGATGCCCTCGCTGACCGTAATGGATCGGACTTGCTCTACAAAACCAACATAACGAGCAGTCAACTCCAGCGTTTCCCCAACATGATCAGCGGGAACCTGAAACGTGTACGTCCCATCAAGATCGGTGGATGCACCGACCACTAATGACTCAATGAGCACATTTGCTCCGATGAGCGGCTCGCCTGTGTCATCTGTGACCGTTCCAGAAATTGCGCTCTGAGCACTTGCCAACCTTGGAAACAACAACATGCAAAGAACAAGGAAATAGTATCTTTTCTTCATGAGATCTTCAATATTTGTGAGTGGAAACTTCCATGGTAAGGACTACACAGGGCTCCTCTGGAAGCACATAAGTCCAAAGATACGAAAACTTATAGATAATTGCACATGAATACCTCGTGTCTGGCCATAATCTGGTATAGTTTCAAAATTAGTTGAAAGTATTGAACTAGAACCGGTTAGAAGTGGACTTAAGTTTTTGTTTGTTTGCGTGCTTCAAGAGTGCTTTTTGCAGCTTCGGGAGTTCGTCGGCATACTGGATTTTTTTGAATTTTGTCTCGCATTCTCGCAGCGCCATTGCAATCCACCGATGGCACTGGTTGGAATCGTTCCAGCGCTTAATCTTGCCTAGGTGTGCCCGTACGGAGCTGTTGAGGCTTTCCACGATATTGGTGGAGGATAAACTGGGGCCAAGTTTATTGGCCACGCCCAGTTTGTGCAGGATCAGTCCAGGCCCTCCCGGATACTGTTTGCAGCCGGGATCTCTCCCTGCGCTTCCAAATCTGTACACAGCGCCATCAGCTTTTGTCTGGCTTTGTCATAGGTGTCCTGGTTGTAGGCGGTATGGAGTTGCTTCTTTGTCTTTTCCTGGTTCTCTTTTTTTCAGCTTTCCCAAGATGTTTTCCCGCTTATGCCAGATACAACGTTGGATCTTCGCCCGCGTACCAAACACATCCTGAATGGCTTTCTGGAATCCTTTGGCCCCATCAATCACACATAAAATGGGAATTATATACGAAACTAACATCTTTATTAGATTTGCAGGCAAAACACACTGAAATCTGTTCAGATTAGGTCTCGGTTTTTAGTATCTCTCACAACCTTCACAGGTTGAAACATGCGCTGCAACACCTGATCGACAGTACCCTCGAACTGATATTCCTTTTCTATTTCAGCCTTTATTGGTTGATACGTTGCGGATTTAATTCGTACCGTTGGTGGTTCTAATTGCTTCTGGTTTGGCTTTGAGGATTTGGGTTTGGATGGCATGATTATTCGTTTTATCTGTTAGATAACATACAGCAATTATCTGCAAAAGCACCAAAAATAAAAAGAATACGACTAACAAAGGATGGGCATCTACCTTTCGAGAACGAACATAGCAATCGTGAGAATTAGGGCAATAGCTCCACCGACACTTCCAACCACCCAAATTAGCTGTTTGTAATGAGAGGACTGGATTTTTTCCATGCTGGTTAGTTTTGACTCCAACGTGTTATTCTGGGCATCCATTTTGGACTCCAGTCGCTCAATTACATTGATCGCTGCCATGGTTTCAATAAGTTCTACGAGTTCGTGGGTTTCCTCCGCAGACTGTTTGCCGTCCTTGGCCAACTTACGGAGAAGCGAAAAGATGCGTGTAGCATTCGGGATTTGATCATCCATAATCTGTTCTTTAGTCTGTCCAACAAAGAGCAACTCTTCAGCAAGCTGCCCCCCTTGAGTCAAATTCCAAATAGGACTGAGTACAATATAGGATTGTATACTAAAAGTTGCAATTATTAGTTGCGGGCAGTGTATATCACCGATGTCCAACACTGAGGAATCCGATACGTCGGGTTAGTCGCTAAATAGAACAGCTACTTTTGGGCACGGGCTCGCTACCTGTGCTCGTGGTGAATAAGCGACGCATCTCGTTCCGCACCCATCCGGGTGCAGGATTTCTTAGATGTTGGACAGAAGCCCGACATCTATGTAACCCAAACTGAACATCAACCTTTACCAGGAAATACTCTTTGTTTTTTCTGTTGTCCCTTGCCCTCATCATTCTGTCAGGATGTGGTACACTACTCGTTTCCTCTGAGAAGACTGTTATTCTTGAGCCTATGCCCGACTCGACCGAAGTGTATATCCAGGGACAATTTATGGGGGTAACTCCGCTGAGCCTCAATCTGGACAATCAGGAGACTCATAATATTACATTCCGTAAAGAGGGACATGACCCTGCTATTTGTCGCTTGGAACCCAGGGTTCTCGCGGGAATCGTAGCCCTTGATATTATATTTGGCGTATTCCCCTTCATCGTGGATGCGATGTCAGGTAACTGGAAAGCACTCAAGGATAATGGGTGTACTGTTGTGCTACGAGCAGATGAATGAACTCATAAAACTGCCGAAGGCAATGAGACACACATCATTGTTCATAACTACCAATTAGATCCTGATACCGCAGTTTCTTTCCTCTGCCATTTGCAATCAGTCGCCCCATCTGCTCTTCTGTATCCAGTTCTCGAGCATTATGCCGACCAGAAAATTCAGACACATAGCGGTGTAGGTGCTGTTTGCTCATTTGATGATAAACGCCATGATAACCACGTTTTAGGGTGGCCCAGAAGCTTTCTACCCCATTGACATGAGCATGTCCCTTGACATACTCTCCAACTGAGTGCTTAACAGTGTCGTGTTTTGGCAAGCCTGTATAGGAGGTATGATCATCTGTGTAAATCATCGCGTCTTCAGCTGTGTTATCCTGCACAAAATTTTGTAGTGTCTTTGAAGTCGTATCAGGAACAACCTTCGTTTTGATCTGATTGGTTTTGCGGTCTTTCATGCCTACAACAACCGTCTTGCCCACTGTGCCCCGTCCTGCATACAGCTTCTTATTCACGTGCTTATTGGATTCCTTTCCACCAAAATAGGATTCGTCTACTTCGACTGGTCCCTGAAAATTGAAGCTTCCGATTTCGTATGCCTTGCGTAGGCGGTGTAGCAGATGCCAAGCGCTCTTTTGTGTAATGTTCAGCTCACGGTAAATCTTCATGCTGGAAATTCCCTTTAAGTTTGTAACGATCAGGTAAGCAGCAATCGCCCATGTTCGGTAATCCAGCTTTGAACGTGCCATGATGGTGCCGGTCTTCAGTGTAAACATTTTCTTCCTTGGGCAATCTCTGCAACGATGAGTCATTTGGGGATGCTTGATCCCTGATTGGACATTGACTGATCCGCAGAATGGGCAGACAGGACCGTTCGGCCATACATAACGAGCCAGCCAATCATAGGCTTTTTGTTCTGTATCAAACATCTGCACGATGTCAATGATGCCGATGCCTTTACGATAATGTTTCCCAGGTGCATTGTTTGCCATTCCTCGATCAGTTTAGACGCCTAATGTTAGTTGTTGATACGCCCTGGTTTTAACAAGGTTTTATGTTTGAACGAAAGATGTTAGTTTCGTATATAATTCCCCATAAAATCCCGGCTCGTAGCGGAACCCGCGGGCCACTAAATTCTTCAGCAAGCCGCGGACGGCTGCGGCATTCTCGGTCTGCATCTGCGCAAAGCCCAACGTCTGCTTATCGCCGTCTTCGGTGACCCCAATACAGACCACAACCTGATTCCCCCGGAACTGCACCCCATCCAGCATCAACACCACATACGTCTGCGAGCACAGAGTGCGATCTTCCCAGTCCGACAGCGCCTGTGCACTGCGCTTCTGAAAGATGCGACTCACCGATGCCGCACTCAATCCAAAGCTGTCGGCATACATCGTTCCCACCCGTTGATCATCCCGCTGACTCAGACCAAGATCGATGGCATCCGACAAACGATCCTGCTGCGCCTGTGTGGGCTTACGCAGCTTTTGATAGGTCTCTAAAGGACATTCCTGATTCGTCTGCATATTGCGGACCCGGGGCACCTGAATCTTCCCTTTCTCGTTCTGGATCCGAATGGAGCCTGGATTCGCCCCCCATCGCGCATACACGCCTTTATCGTGTTGATCGCGCGCACAGCAAAGCTCCTCGACTTCCGCCTCAATCAACTCCATTGCAACCCATCGCTGCGCACGATCCACATAGTCGTTGAGCAAGTCCACCGCCTTCGGATGCTCCAGCCCGGTCGGGGCAGATCCAGCAACGCATCAAACTCCTTGGTCTGTGGTTGGGGTACATTCATGATCGATATAGGGTCAGTTGGAAGCAGGTTCGCGTTCGGCAAACAATGCCGAACGCATGATACGAGGCGTGGCCAAACGGCGCATCTGGGTCTCCATCTCCGGGAACAGCAGGGCAAACTGGGCACGACGCGACGCTGGAGGGAGCCAGTGACGGATCCCACGCAATCGCCGCGAAAGCTGTTGGCCTGTCAAGTAGCCCGGGGGATTTTCACCCCCGGGCTCTCACAGAACCGTACGTGAGCCTCTCAACTCATACGGCTCTTCCCATGCAGCCGTTCTGGAATTGAATAAAGGAGTTCCATAAAGAAACTGCCAGTGCACGAATAATCCGGAGTTTTGGCGTGCGCGTTTTTGTAACCAGTTCCATGCCCGAAGCCATCGTCTCCGAAAGCGTTTATACTTCCGCATAATCCACTTTGTCAGGTGGTACTCGATCTGCCCCAAAGGCCTACGTAGACCTGATTGGTAAAACGCTCCATAATCGTCGATCCATCCGCGTACCGTGGCATTGATCTTGCCCGCGATAGACTCCAGTGTTAAAGGACTCAACGTGCCCAGTCTCCAACTCCGTATGGTGTCCTGTATGGATTGTATTGCCTTCCGACTGATCGCCGGAGTAAACCCCAGACGGCTCCTGCCCGTCCGTGTCCCAACCCTCCGAGGACGAAACGTGTACCCCAGAAAGTCAAACGACACGTCTGGATACGTGCCCTCCCGACCGTCTTGTTTGCAATAGACGATCCGGGTTTTATCCGGGTGTAAGGTTAAGTTACAGACCGAAAATCGATCCCGGAGTATCCTCCAGAGATGTTGCGCCTGCGCCTCGCTCGTGCAGTGGCACACAATGTCATCCGCATAACGCTCGAACGGAATGTCTGGAGCGTTGAGCTCCATCCACCGATCAAATGCGTAGTGCAGAAACAGATTCGCCAGGAGTGGACGGATCACCCCGCCTTGCGGGGTGCCGACCGTCCGGGCCTCTTCCCGTCCGTCTGGATGTACCACCGGAGCTTTCAGCCAGCGCTCTATATATAAGAGCACCCACTTCTGTCCCGTATGCTTGCGGACCGCTTTCATCAGAAGGGCATGGTCGATCGTGTCAAAATATGACTTGATATCCATGTCCAGTACCCACGCCCGCTGCCAGCAGCGCGTACGCGCGCGCCGGATCGCGTCGTGGGCCGATTTCTTCGGTCGATATCCGTACGAATCGGGATGAAACACCCCTTCCAGGATCGGCTCCAGTACCTGCTTTACCACCATCTGGGCCACCCGGTCAGCCACGGTGGGAATCCCCAGCCCTCGAACGCCTCCGCTCGACTTTGGAATATGCACCCGGCGCACCGGCTTCGGATGATAACTCCCCGATGCCATCCGATTCCAGATCTTGTAGAGATTGTCTGCAAGATTTTCCTCAAATTCGGCGATCGTTTGGTCATCAATCCCCGCCCCTCCCTGGTTCGCCTTTACGCGTTTCCAAGCCTCCCAAACTTGGCGTTTGGTCACCGGAAACGGCTTTGCGTTTTGCGCGGAAGTCCTTCCTCTCGGTTGCTTCGTTGCCCTTCGCTGCATGGGTCACCCCCTTTGCTCCACTCCCATTACAGAAGCTTCAACACTACTATGGGATGATCCGCCCGTGTGGAGTGCATTGGTACTCAATGCCTTACGGGTACTGCCCGCTTGGCACGCTCCCTTCGCAGCACCCCGACACGTTCTCACGTTCCGTACAATGGCCTGAATCACAGTCTCGCCATGTATATGCCGGAGGCCGGTAGACCAGTAGAACAGGTTCCCGTCTACCTTATCCCGAAGTTGCCTACCTACCCCGGTTTTGACCATCATCTAAGGCTTTCGACACGTCATCCATAGTTCACTCGCGTTCGACTCTGTGATTCCCAATCGCGGTAGGGACCCGGGTTTCCCCGGGCCCCCCGCACAGATCCGGACGTGCGCGTTAACGCATCCGGCTCCTCCCTCGGGTCGCACCATCGTGCATGACGGCATCGGATGCCGTAGCTGGTTGTCCCGATGGAACACACTTCTTCCATCTCTGTGTATGGAGTGTGTTCGGTTCTCCCAGCTTCCCCTCGGGTGAGGCCCTTCGCTCCAGCTGCTCCGCAGGTCCCCCCTTGTTCGCCGCCTTCATCGCTACTATGGCCTCATCTGACTCCTCTATTGCGTTCATCGTAGGCTTCAGCCTCTGCAGCCTTCCCCACGCGGTCCCAATTCGCTCAGGACACAATAGAGGCATCCCAGGTCCCGGTAAAATGCGTACGTACGTCCCTGAGTTCTTTGACACCGTGGGCCCACAAGATCCCTCGCCATTTCGGGATTTTGTATGTTGCCTTCGACCGTCAGGACAATCTCGGCGACCCAAATAACGAACATTTCGATGCTCAATAGCTCCGGCCATACGCACCACTACCGACGCTTCGCGTATCCCCTCGCGGAAACACCCGCACGGCTCGTGGAAGTATGTGATTGGTTGCATCTTCATACTACGGGACTTTCACCCGCTACATTTTCACCAGTTAGCCTGGCGCACCCTGACAGGTTCCTACACCTGCCTTTTCCCCACACGCTCACCACGACACCTCTTTAATGTCGCAGCTGTGGGTGGTTTGCAACCTCCGCCTGTACGGCGATTGCGAGGGGCCCGCCCTCATCCATTGTACAGCTCGGAATACGTAGGTTAGGTCATTCCATCACCCCCGAGGTGACACACGCACGCCAGCCACATAAAGTCGGTGCATAATCATCCTTCGCTGGCTATGGAGAATGGCAACATCGTATGGGAGGCCGCCAAGTATAATCTTAAGCGAGGAAGCGCCGACATGACTGGTGCCGAACTCGCCAGGGCGAATGCGTTAAATATCATAGACGCTGCTGGTATTGTGGCTGGGCGAACCCTACAGATTGCAGCGAAAGCTGGATGTGTTGGCATGGCCCTGGAAGGTGTCGTGAGTTTGGGGGAGAACCTGATCTACGTCTACGCTGGGGAACGTTCTGCAAAAGAAGCAGCTATTGATGTGTCGAAGAATATGGCAGAAAAGGGAATACTCTCTGCTGTAAGCGGAGTCGTCGTATCCGTTGCCATTGCATTTGGAGCAGGCCCCGCGCTTGCTTCCATGGCTCCTGTCATGGTCACAGTTGGGGAAACCGTCTACTTGCTTGGTGCAGTCAACCGGATCGCCAAAGCATACAATGAGGTCAAGCCCGAGGTAGTGATTTCCGCGCAATAGCGCAAGTGTAGTTGGATGCCGATAATTACTGGTGTAGTAGGAATTTTATAAGAGGCTCATGGGCAGCGGCATTACGGAAGCTGCGACGAAAAGGGCACGTGTTGGTCCAGCGGTATGCACCACTATTCCAGCCGCGAAGCTATTCTGGCGTATTGGCTTTTATATTTGAATCGGGGTCATGGGAACTCTACTCTTTCTATTACATCTCCCCCGTATCTTATATGCGATGCTTAACTGAGTTTACTGTGTACGGGTGACTCATGAAGTTGAAGATTAGAGATACAGCTGAGAGGCCTCGATAAAGATCGGGTTATTTTTCCGAGATCATAGTTGAGTGTGACTTCAGGATATCCTGACGAACTTGTCCGAGACCTCCGATTGCATCTAGTGGCACTGAGCACTATACTGATATAAAAACCAAAATGTATACTATCCGAAGTACCAAATGACTTGTCGCATAGGAATGACCATGGACCCGAATCGCCGCCAGCAGGAATGGTTCCAGCATTATCCCGATCTGAAAAATTGGGTATGTTACGGCCCATATAATAAGTCTGATGCCCGGATGGGAAATAATGAAGCTGTGCCCTCAGACGGCGAAGCCCCTCCTAGTGAAGCCGGAGACGAGCATGCAGATTGGTACGTATACTACTTTGAGCATTAGAACATCGTAATTGTAATTATCGGTCTTTCCCTACAGCAGCCACGTCACCATTTTTGTGTCTGGTACTGACGTTTACGGTTTCGGACAGGATGAGTATTGGATTTCCAGCGACCGTTCCCTGAATGGAATACCTGTGCGACCTGATATACTACACCATGGATATGCCGAAGTAATCAAGGTATATAGCAGGGCCTACCGCCACATATTCAGGCCCCTGTATTGGCGAAAATGGTTTTTGTCTGGTGGCATGGAATCATTGCGGCCTCTCATATTTTCTTGTATCCGTGCCGATCTTTCTCGTGTGAAGGAAATTTGGAACCATCCTTGGATAAGACCTCCAAAGTGATTGTTGTGGAGGAATAATCAAGCACTCTGCAACACCTTGGGAACTTGAATGCCTTCCTAGAGGTAGCAACTCTCCGTGGTGCCCATCTGAATTCATGTTTTGAAACAATGCAACTGGAATTTCTCATTTCCACAGCAAGCATTATTGTTACGTTTATTGTCGCAACCTGGCGGTGGAGCGCCTTACAAAACAAGCGTTTTGATCAGATAAATCAGGTGGTTCAAAACGAAATCAGTAAATTGCGTAACGATAATAATCAGCAAATCAGTAAATTGCGCGACGATAATAATCAGCAAATCAGCAAATTGCGTGATGATAATGACAGATTGCGCAAAGAAGTACGCGAGGACATCAAAGAAGTACGCGAGGACATCAAAGAAGTACGCGAGGATGTCCACAAGCTTAATAATCGGATAGCGCACCAAGAAGGTCTAATACGGGCTTTATGGGCTAGTACTTTCAAAGGAGATCCCACCTCAGAGCCGGCTTTTCCAGAGTAGGTCATATTCGGATATTCCCTTCCTGACGGAAAGCTGGCCCTGCCTTGCATCATAAGGTTTGTCTGGAAAACTTCCGAACCTTCTACGCTCGTTTGCCTCAGTTCCTGACCCGGACTCCTCCAGGAATTCAGGATAGACAATGAGAATTGAAAAACGAGATGCCCCAATGGTGTAGACCACAATAACTGACTCATAGGGGCAGTTCGATCGGATTGGTGGCCCACTCCACCGGATCATGCGGACCACTGATTCCGAACCATCTGGGCCACTGAGAAGTAGGTCACTTGCAAAATGTTAGAGACACCGTATTGAAGTTTAGGAATACGGACGTATCTTGAGGCCTTAGTTTCACGTCTCCGCACCACACTAGTAGTACAGTGAATTTCCAGCACCGATTCCAACCGCAACTGTGCTTCTCTGGTACACGAGATGTCTTCAAGTTTGGATGGATTAAAACGTGGCTGTAAAACTACTCAAGCCGAACCTAGAGTTGCTTAGCGAGGAATATGTCCTCGTTCAAGTTTGAAAAAAAAACTGCCTCCTGGATCCGCAGGCACAACTGGTTTTCTGATACCCTTGAGCTTGATCATGCGGCTGTAAACCTGCCAACATTTATTGATGGACTCCGCAAGCGTTTGCAGTCTTGGAAAGATTGGGAGCCCCGTCGTTTACGTATGGTTTTAGCCCCCAAGAGTCAAACCTGGAAAATAAATAATGGCGTATGGGGGCCTCCCGAAGAACAATCAGAGATAAAACTGAGACCCCTTGCCCATGTAAACCTGGAAGATCAGGTAGTGGCAACGGCTTTGATGCTCTGTCTCGCAGATCGTATTGAAACTATTCAAGGAGATCCAAGAAAATCAATAGACAAACAGGACTCCCGGAAACGCGTGATCTCGTATGGTAATCGTTTGTTTTGTAGCAACGACGATGAGCTTTACACCATCGGTGGGGCTCTCCTAAGCTGTACCGTGCTTACTTTCAGGACTACCGTAAGTTTGTTTCTCGTCCAGAGGTTGTAGCTAAACAAATTTTAAAGGAGAACAGTGACAAGAAGGTTTTTGTGGTCTACACAGATCTAAAGCAATTCTATGATCGTGTTACCCCGGAACTACTTCGTACAGCCGTAAATCACCATGCTCGTCTTGCTGTGGATGATTCAAGATTTTTTGATTTTTTACTCTCGGTCCTCAATTGGAACTGGAGTCATGATGACAAATGTGATGTTCAGACGTATGTGGAACAGTCGAAATTAAAAGACTTCACACGGGTTACCCTGCCACAGGGACTTATTGCTTCTGGCTTCTTCGCAAATCTGGTACTCCTTTCGGTTGATAAGGAATTACGAGATACAATAGGATCTGAAATCGCTCCAAATATCTTGCTGGTAGATATTTGCAGGTACGTTGACGATTTCCGTGTCGTGGTTGCTGTTGATCATGGAGAAATTGAACATTTTTGCGGTCCAGTAGCCCAATGGCTGAAAGGAGTCGTATCCGAATGGCTGAAACGGATATTGGATGAAAAAGCGAATGGCCTTGAACTGTCTGACGATAAGACTGAGATTGCAGAAATTGGGGGTGAAAAGCGTCCCTTGGTACGGCAGAGTATGAAGATGGAACGCATCCAGACGGCAATTTCGGGAGGATTTGACGCGCTTGGCGGTGAAGAAATTATTGATGCAATTCAAGGGCTATTATCTACGCAAGATGCGTTAAGCTCCCCAGATAACTACGGACGTTTTTCTCCTCTCCCAGACGTACGTGACGTGACAGTGGCCAGATTCAGTGCCGCACGATACAGAACTACTTTTCGCTCGATCAGGCCACTACTCCTAGAAAAAGATTTTCTTGATGAACCTAGACCTAGGCAAGATGACATTTCGCCAGATCCGCAGCTACGCAAAGTGCGTACTCAGGATGACCTTGATGAGGATGCGAGGGTATTCGCCTCTAGTCTGATTCAGCGTTGGATTAAGGATCCGTCAAATATCCGTCTGCTCCGGATCGGCCTAGATCTCTGGCCAGATGAAAAGTGTTGGCTGACATTCTCCCACTGCTTCGGCCTTATACGCAGGAAGAAAACCATGAAAACCGGAGAGCAAGCCTAATCATCTGGTATAGTCTTGCTGAAATCTTACGCGCGGGAGCCACAGAGACGGGAATGGTACCAGATGATGAATCACTCCCATCTGAAATCGATATTGAATCATACCGAGAAAAACTTTGCGAGGAGGCCACTAGGTTGATTGCCCTCCCAGCACGTACGATTCCTTGGTATCTTCGACAGCAGGCGCTGCTGTTTCTGGCTGCATACAATCCCACTAAAGTAACTGTGGCGGATATAATTGATGCATCGGAATCTCCACACTACCTAAACATGATCCAATTTCTCCGTGGAGAGGGGAATCAATTTAGGGATTCAGATTTCGTAACATATGCAGTTCTTGCTCGACGTACGTTCATGGACCGTGACCGGGCCTCTACGTTGATGTTTCCTGGTCTCAACAAATCACGAATGAAGAAACTTGCTGAGATAGATCCTTCATTTCTTCTTGAGTTACGCGAGACCAAGCCAAAATCTATACCCATCCACTCTCTTCCAAAGTACATTCGAGAAGGTCTCTGCCTAAGCTCCGAAACCCCAGCCCGCGGTACATTGCCTATGAGGTCATGAGCGAACACCCCACGGCCCGCTTCGCAACGAGCTCTCCATCCTGGACTTCACGCAAGCTTTGCTCGAACAATTGTCGAAACTGAACCCTTACCCCAAGGTTGTCACACCGGAAATGGTGGAATTGGAACTCACAAATGGTAGAGGGATCAGTCAGGTAAAAAATCTGAGCATCCTAAACTGGCCAGAATGAAGAGCCCGCCTTCCTATACGCCCTGCCTTCATGGTGCTCAGACAATGATCGGTGGCGCTTTCAACTTGGCTTCCTATTACGGTTTATTCTATCTGGAAACCCCGATTTTACGCGATCCGTGCGACCGGCATCCTGGCGAGAGCCTGAACCGTCTTATCGCTCAGCCGGGAGTCACTGGCATCAACGATTGTATGGCCTTTATAGCGGACATACAGCCTTTGGAGACGACTGGCTCCCGATCACGGATTGGTTCGAAAAGTTCTTGCTAGCACTTTTGAGTTGGCCGGGATGTAAATGCCCATCAGAATTCAAATATGTTGAGTATGGTATTGACGAAACGCTGCCCCAAATTGAAAAAAGGATTGAATGTCTAAACGATTCCAAAGGTAATGCCACTGGAATGTTACTCCTCCCACTGCAACCCAAACGACCGACCAAAGATAAAGACGCGCGATCCTTAAGAGCTTGTGTGGTTCAGACAGTGACACCAACGATCAGTGATTTTCAAGAAGTAACAGATTTAGAGCTAAACGAGTCTGGCATTCGACAAAAACACCGCCTACATCTATCAGCTGCTCTTGAGACTGTGAAAAGGATGTTGGTGTTGAGGGAGACACATAAAGGGAACAACGGAAAGCTCGATTGGCTGATTTTTCCCGAACTGGCGGTCCATCCGAAGGATGTCCATGCTCATCTGATTCCTTTCGCACGAGCTTACAAGACAATAATTCTAGCTGGTATAACTTACGAGAAAATTCTTGTGGGGGACACACTGGTTAATTCTGCTCTGTGGATCATTCCAGAATGGTCGGAAGAGAATGGGCTACAAACTGTGATTCGCCGACAGGGAAAGAAACATCTTGCCCCAAATGAGCAGGTGTTCAGGACGAGCAATGGTAAAAACAGGATTCGGGAATTCCGGCCCTGCCAATGGCTGATTGAGTATCCGTGGTCGAATGCCTCCAAGGACAAGCCCCTTCGGCTCGCCGCGGTAGTGTGTTACGACGCAACAAATACTGCTTTGGCTCACGATCTCAAACATAAATCGGATGTCTTAGCAATTCCAGCCCTCAACAAGGATGTGAAAACGTTTGACCATATGGCCGAGGCATTTCAATACCACATGTTCCAAGTTGTTATTGTTGTGAACAATGGAGAATATGGTGGGAGTAATGCTTACTGGCCAAGTAAGGATCCTCATATCCGGCGAATATTTCACACTCACGGGCAACTACAATCTACGATTTCATTCCTTGACATTGATGACATTAGTGACTACCAGAACCGTAAACTAATACCACAACCGAGCAAGGATAACGAGAACGCAGGCAATACGAGCAATTGGAAACATCCTCCCGCAGGCTTAGAAGGTGTCGTGGAGTCATGACGGCGTGTGGCGGGAATGATAAGGAAGGATGTTGCATTACATCGACCTTTCTTGATTCTTGATTTCACGACAGGTTGCTCACCTGCTCTTCTGCGGTGCACATAGAATTGAGAGGCAAGCAGGTGCCTTTGGGGACCTCTGGCAGTCCATATATGGGTCGTCTCGGTTGATTCGCCATTCGACCCGATGTACGAGCGGTCATTCTTGTCCACTCCCCTTGTGGGGACCATCATCCATGAGCGCAGTTATTCGCTCTTGTAACCGTTTTCTAAGATCGTTCTCATCTTTCCAGTCAATATGATAATACTGGCGTGTATCGAAGTGGAGATCGTTTATATCTTCTTCCCTGCAAGTGAAAATGACTTCTCGTCCAAGTCCATGCGCAAAGCCTGCTTCATAATATACGCTCCCTCGCGCTCCATCTTTCCCCTTTGAAAAGTCGGCCACAACAAAACGCGATCGCCGTATCTCACTAATAATCCTATCGTCAAGTTTGTCGTGAAAAGGCGGACCGCGATCTATTCGAAACGCTTGATAGCCAGCATTCCCAATCGCTTGTTTGAAGCCCTTCTCATATGCAGAGTCAAGCTCTTTATTAAACCACATGGCCACGAAGACCTGGGCGGAGTCAGGAGCATCCTTCTTTAGCTCCTCTATACGCTCAAATCCCGGTACCTTAAGACCATAAGCGTAACGGCTAGAATGAGGTATATTATCATCGATCAATCCCCTCTCCACAAGATGCTTAAGCATGAACCTGAGCTCATGCCATTCAACACTTTCAGAATGCGCTAACAGTTCGTAGAACCTAAAAACCTCGTCATCAGGATTCAGTCCATCTTGTGGTTTAGGATTAATTGCTATGCCACCGCCTGGCGTTCGCACATGATCATCAAAGAATAGAAGGATTTGATTAATACGCTCCGAGACAGGCATGGGCTGAGCATTTTTAGCCGCATTTATTGCATCGCGGGTTATCTCTGGAATGCTCACTCCCGCACGGCGTTGTTTGACAAGCCAGATCGTAAGGCTGGCCTTCCCAGGGTCATTCAACTGCCCTTGCAGGTATCTGGATATATCGTGACTTATCAGATATTTGCCTCCAGATCTCGGGGAATCCATTTCGTACATTCGACCATTAACATGGAAGAACTCATTTGCTGGTGTTGACCAAATTTTGCATTGACTATTTATTTCCATGATCAGCTAAGGATTAAGTTGTTGATTAGAGAGTAAAGGTTGGTCGTTAGCAGTCTCTCTAAGTGAATGCCAACAGGAATGCAGCAGTCCTACTTAGCAGAGTTACATTATGCACATGCCTCAAACAAGATGGATTCTGCATCCAAGTTAGGCAACAGCGCAAACTGTATGCCATGCTCAACCACATCAAAATCAGCATGGTACAAGTACCAGGCTGTCCAGATGATGATAGAGACAGGACAAATTGACGAAGTGACAAATTCGCGCAAACAAGACTTCTAGAACCTCTCTTGCTGATGACGATTTTGCCGGTGCTGGCCAGCATTCCTCCATGGGCTAGTGAGCCGCTGCAGTTGGCATTGATGCACGCGTTTGATCTACTCTGTCACCAGATCAGTGAACATTCTCCCCATGTTGATGGCGTTCAGTTGGCTGTCTGCCACCGGTGCTACGGAACCTTGATTGGTCTGGTTGTAGGGGCAATCATTGCCTGATTTTCCGAAGCTGGAGTTTGCTCTTTACCAGTCAGTGAGTTCAAATTCTCAAAGCAGACCTGAACGTACTCTTATTAACGGCCTCTCTATTCCGCCTGTATATTATCTCTATCACGAAACCATTTCCTGGTAGATCCAAAGCAGTTCCGGTCGCTGGTCTTTACGCTTCAGGACAACTACCTTCCGAAGGATTGGAGTGTGGAGTGGGGCAATGCTTTTACTGCAATCAGATTTCCTCGATGATTCACATGAGAACCGTATTTTTTTAATGTCAATTGACCAGTTCTCCTGTCGCAAGATCTGGTCCGTGAGTTCAGACTGTATCGCCACGTCTACCATTCCACTTTCCCCTGAACTATTTGGGCCGTAGATCACGAAGTTCTTACGTCCTGACTCAATGTAAAAGATCGGATACCGCGTCACTCAGTAATTGTAATTTCCCCAAGCTAGGCCATAACCTCCTCCACTCATCAGGTTTTCCAAAGGGAATTATAACCGAAACTGTAACCAGATTCAGGATTTTCGAATCTTTTGAACTCTCGATTTTTTTGCATATTTGCCTTGATACAGAACCTTGTGAAACGCTTCCCTGAGCGTGATTCCATTATACTTCGGGTTCGTTACCGGTTTGTCCAGCAACTCATGGGGATTGCTGGTGACTGGAGTGGATGCGGGTTTGGGGTTTGTGGGATTATTCATCAGAGAAATAGCTGAGGTAACATGGCTTTGCCGGTATACGGATCATTCATCATTGGTAATCGGGGAAGACAATCATCGAAATAATCCTTGATCGACCAAATCTGCATCCGGGGATAGGAAGAGATACCAACCTGAATTTTACCCGTACTGATCATTTCCATTTTTGCACTCTTTGTACGGACTGGTCTAAGAGTTACATAACAGCCAAGCGCTGCCTGATCTCTTTTCGTAACCCCGATAAAGTCACGTAACCCGCTGAGACTGAACTTCCCGCCTTTGACCTGAGCAAGTGCCAGTTTTGAATCCAAATCCTTCGGCGTCTCAGCAAGATAAGCACGTCCATCTACCCCTCCATCCGCTACCTGTTTTGTATTTGGCACAAATCCTGGTAACCGTGTGATTGCCCAGGATTCAAAGTCAAAAGGCTTTTCTCCTGCCAGCTTTTCTGCTGATCTAAGATCATAGGGAATCCCGTAAACTGGGATACTCGGATCTTTTAACCTCTTGTCCCGCACCAAGTCAATGGCAAAAGATGAAATGTCAATGCCCACAAATTGTCTATCAAGGATTTTGGCCGCCTCTACTGTGGTACCACAACCACAAAATGGATCTAACACAATGTCATCAGGATTGCTTGAAGCTTTGATGATGCGTTCAAGCAATAATAATGGCTTCTGTGTGGGGTAACCCATGCGTTCTTTTGACATTGGGTTGATAATGGGTATATCCCATACATCATCTACAGGAGTTCCATCTGGGTGAGGAAGATATTGTTTCCCCGACTTTGAGGTTATACCACTTTTTGCATAACCACTTGTCTCTTTGTATGGTACTCTCATAGAGTCAATATTGAATACGTGTTCTTTTGTTTTTCTGTACCAAAAAAGGACATCGTGTTTTCGTGAGAAATATGTTTTACTTCGCCCGCCCCCTGTATAATGCCATACAACTTCATTCAAAAGCCCCCCCCCCTATGCTTAGCATATATAGCATCCATTACAACTTTCAGGTAATGACTGGCCGTTGGATCACAGTGCAGATAAATACTCCCCGTGTCTTTCAACAACCGATGCATCTGCTCCAAGCGCTCAGCCATATAGGTCAGATAAGCCAACATCCCACATTTTCCCAAGATCTGATGCAATCCACAAATTGCATCGTGAGCTTTTAGCCCGGGCGCATTCTTATACCTTGTCCATCTATCTTCAGCTGCTTCATCCCATACCCATGTATCTGTGAATGCACGAAACTGTGCATCTCCACCTCCGTCCCTATGATACAACTGGTTATAGGTCGCTTTAGAGTTAAATGGAGGGTCCAAGTAGATCAAGTCCACAGATTGATCATCCCATTGCTCCATCCAATCCAAACAATCCCCGTAGTATAGTGCGTTTGGTTGCATTAGACTATGGGGGTATTCCTCTTTGCAGTTAGGTCTTGAATCCTGCACCGTTTTCCGACCATGCCCTGGGCGATGGACTTCATCTGGTCGATCGTATCCAGTTCCCGGATATTATGCTTGCCTGCGAACTGATTGACGTACCGGTTCAAGTGCTTCACGCTCATGCGATGATACGTACCGTGAAACGCACGTTTGAATACAGCCCAGAATGATTCTACTCCGTTGGTATGAGCAAGGTGATTGATCGTCGTGGCAAGCGTCCATTCCTTACTGCTGTGGCATACCCAGAAGTGATCTGTAAGCCCCTGATAGCTACTGTGTTCATCCGTGAATACAGGGGCATCCTTTGCCCTGGTTTGTTCTACAAAGCCCTGTAACGTGCTTTTCGTGGTATCAGGAACGACTTGTGCAATGATCTGATTCGTTTCACGGTCTTTGGCACCTACAACAGCTACCTTTCCAACCGTTCCCCGTCCGGCATGAAGTTTCTTGTCTTCATGTTTGTTCTTTTCCAGTCCACCGATGTAGGTTTCGTCTACTTCGACCGGGCCGTTGAATGCTTCTTTCAGGTTGGGGATCAAACCTTCACGGATCCGGTGCAGCATATGCCACGCATTCTTCTGGGCAATCCCCAGGTCGCGGTGCAGTTTCATACTGGATACACCTTTGAGGCTGGTTGCTTCGAGAAAGATCGCCCAAACCCATTTCTGCAGGGGTATCTTGGTGCTTTGTAGCGCTGTACCGGTTTTGACGGAGAAATACCGTTTACACTCACGGCAGCGATATGGCATTCCATTACCGTTCTTAGTTCTGTAGGTGTTCTTACAGCCACACCGGGGGCATTTTCGCCCGTCCGGCCAGATCATGGCTTCAAACCATTTCTCCGCAGATGCTTCATCAGGAAACCATTTTCCCAGTTGAATTAAGCTGATGCCTTTTCGATTTGAGCGTCCAGGTCCATTTGCAGACATTTTTCTATAACTTTGTTGTACCTAATATACGCAATATCCTAACAAAAGTTACAGTTTCGGTTATAATTCCCTTTCCAAAGGCCCTGACCAGAGCCTCTACTGGTATGATTACTTCCAGCAATCATCTAAATACGAGTTCGCTGAATTCGACCCCCAAAGACCCGGAAGCAGGTCGTTAAGGATTTCTTCCTTGATTGTGGACATGCCTTTCATTTGAAGATTTGACTATTGGGCACGGGACGGTTCCTGGTTTGATTTCCAGGGCCGCTCTCCATCTATCCCAAGTTTAACATAAAATACTGATTCCAGCGTTGAGCGGGGGCTTTCGGCCCGATTCAGGCCGATTAGGGCACTACCGATTGGCATGGATTGGGTCTGTTCAGATCGTGGTGATTTCCGTTTCAAGTGGACGCGGCTCGATCTTCAGCGCCTCGTAAATTTCGCGTTGATCTGCATCGGGATCCGAGGTGAGGCGCGTGTGCACGGCTACGTGATCGTTTCGTGTTTGATGGATGGTAGCCCGTCGTTGGGACGAGAGCACATTGCGAATGGTGGTCCAACTCCAGGAGATTCCCTGTTGCCGCAGGTAGGTTCGCACCACCTGTACGACCTGATACGCAAGCACAGTGATGAACAGATGCCCTTGGGTGCGTTGATCGGTTTGGTGAAAGATAGGCCGCAATCCCAACTCACTCTTGAGCGAGCGGAACACGGCCTCCAGATCCGTCAGCATGATATAGGTCTGCCACAGCTGAGCGGTGGAAAACTCCATGACATTGGTCCTCAAGCTGTAGGTGCCGGGATCGGTCCACATCGAATTCGCTTTCGGCCGCGCACGCCACTTCACCTGCACCGCCTTCTCTTGCTTCTCATCGGCAATCACCTCAATGTCGTAGTGCTGTCCAATCCCACCACTGCTTTTCTTGAATCGTCCAATCCGCTCCCAAATCCGCGAAAGCTTCTTCGTCGTCTTCGGTCGGGATAACCCCTGGTCCAACTGCGTGAGCTGTGCTTCAAACTTCGCACGACGACGTGCCACCATGGCTTGCTCCTTCTTGATCCGTTGGCTCGAACGACAATAGACCCGGACCTCTTCCGAGTCCCGGACCTCATACAGTTCTACGCCGTTATCCAACTCGGTCACCTCTTGATCTGCTGGATCAAAGACCCGGGCCCGCTCCCGACTCATCACCAGATATCGGTACTTGGCCTGGCGAAGCCATTGCACGTTTTCCGCGGTTGCAATCCCCCGATCCATAATCACAATGGCCTCGTTCGGGGCATCCGCTTCCTGGAGCATCGTTTGGAGGGTCTCCGGCTCTGCCGTATTGCCGGCATAGATCTTTGAGCGCCGCACAAATCCACTCCCATCCAGAACCAGAGCCAAGGTGATCAGAGGACGATCATTCCGCTTCTCCTTGGACCGCCCACGCTTGGCCAACGATTGGGCAGATCCCGATCCCGCCAGATAGGTATTGGTCAGATCCAACAGCGTCACCGTACATCCCAATCCAAACAGGGACATGGCTTCGGTGAATACCTGCGATTCAATCGCATCGCGGTGCTTCACCAGTTGATCGGAGGCCCGGTAGAGATGCATCAAACTCATGCGCTGGAACGATCCTCCCAGGAATTCCCCAAGACCGCTCTCGTTACAGAGCCACGCATAGGTTGCGCGCTCGGAAGCAGGCTTGGCCAAGCGTCCGACAATCGCCCCCAATGCCGCATGCTGGGTCTTGGGCGTCATCCCAAGGCCCCGCAACAGCTTCGGGATTCCCAGCTGGTTCAGGGCCCACAAGGACACATGTTCCACCCCCACACTCCGCACCATGCTCATACGGGTAGAGGCGACATCCACCGTGTGCCATCTCGGATCCAGTGGCTCGCCCTGGGCCAGCTTTGCCTGTCGCAGCCGCTCGGCCTGCTTGGCGAACAACTGCCCAACGATGGCCTCGGCCTGATCCTCCAACGGTTTGGGCAAGGGCGGCAGGAGCGAGACCTGCCCCTGGAGAAGTTCGTCAATCCGGCGGCAGAGCAGAGGCCAGTCGGATTCCTTGACCGGAAATTGACTTCCCAGATGCAGGAGCGTCTCCTGCTTCACCTTGGCGCCGTAGCGGACATTGTGAACGAGCCGGAACGCATGATAGGTGGTTCCGTCCTTCATGGTCCGGGTCATGGTTTTTCGGATAAACATGATGGCAGGAAACGAAGGGGGCCGGCGAAGGTTCCCACAGAAAACGCATTATGGCACTACAATCGTCCGAATCCACGAACGACGCAAAAGGAAATGGGCCAATGCAGGCTGGAATCAAAGGTTCGGGGCCAAGGTCAGGCGAAAAAAAAACTAAAAAAGGCCCCAAAATGGGGCCTCGTGTAGAGTCAGGGGGCGGCGCGGTACTCTTAGGATCCGGTGGCTCATCCGTCACTTTCGTTCCGGGCCTCAGTCCGGCTTCCTTAACCCCGTTTCCGCCCCCTGCTCGTCGAACCGGACGTGCGGATTTCCCGCATCCGGCTCTCAATCGGGCGCATGCCCTTCGCCCACGGAAGGTCCTTCATCTTCCGCTCAAGACGCACGATCCCATACTTCTCGTACAGAATCACATCCGAAAATCGCACATATTTACCGGACTTCATCTTGTGCTTCCGACAGAACCACTGTCGCAGCCGCCAAGCCGCGTGCCGATCAATCGATGCATACGCTGGACTGACCTGTCCCAATGTGAAGTAGTTCGCCCAGCCGGACAACATCCGGTTGAGTTTTGCCACCATTTCCTCGGGAGATCGTAGTCCATAGCGGGCATCCGTTTGCTCGCTGATTCGACGGCAGATGCTCTGGACGCTCGCCTGGCTCGGTCGGGTGCCGATATAGCGACTCCCGGACTGACGACGATAATTCCATCCAATTCGGTACCCCAAAAAGTGCAATGCCTCTTCTGGACACCGTAAGCATCGGGTCTTCTCCGCATTCACGATGAGCTTTGCCTTGTTGAACAGTCGCTTGGCAACTGTGAGCATCGTCTGTGCAGGCGCATGGCCCAAAATGCACAAATCATCGGCGTGGCACACAATTTCCGCGGAGAACTGTCGGGTATACCCCCACAGCTTCCAGCCAAGGATGAAGCGGCGCATGTAGATGTTGCTCAACAGTGGCGAGATCGGACTCCCTTGCGGGGTTCCTTTCCGCGTCTTACGCCCCGGGTTGGTGGTGCATTTGCGACCCTGCTTATCCTGGATCACCACCGGCATCACCAGCCACGCCTTGAGCAGCCGCAGCATGCGGCCATCACTGACTCGACGCGCTACGCTTCGCATCAGTTCTGCGTGCGGGATCTCCCCAAAGTAATTCGATAAGTCCAGGTCTACCACTTCCCGGTGCCCCTGATTGAGCAACCCGTGGATCCGGCGTACCGCATCCTTTGCGCTGCGTCCAGGACGATACCCATACTGTTCCGGCTGCAAATCGGCCTCAAAGATTGGCCAAAGTACCAACCACGCGGAGGTTTGCACCACGCGGTCCCGGACCGTAGGAATATGTAATGGACGAAACTTCCCCGGCTGCTTTTTCGGAATCAACACTTGACGCACCGGTTGCGGTGTGTACGTGTCCTCCCGAAGGTCCTGCGACAGTTCCCTCAACCACGATGCCACACCGTTGGCCTCAATGTCTTGGATCGTTTCCCCGTCCACGCCCGCCGATCCGCCATTGCGGCGTACCAGTGCCCACGCTTCCCAGAGAAAATCCATCCGCCACACCTTGTCCGCAAGCGCATGAAATCGCCGCTCAGGTTCTTCCTTCGCTTTCGCATGGAGGAGGTGCTGGAAAGCCTGAACCCGAGTTGACCCTCTTAGACTCTCGTCAGTAGTCATGTCCCTTTTTCCTTTACCTGCCATGCCCGATTCAGGACCCCTTCCCTCGACAGGCATTACCCTGCGTCTTCAGTAATACGGGCCCATCCGCCACCCTACCGGCCCGGCCTGTCCCTCGCAGGATGCCAGTTTGCCTCGTGCAAAGGCACCGATAGGGCTTCCCGTGTTGCCACGCTTTCCATCTTCCAGACGTGCCAGCGTCAATACCCCGGCGAGACATGTCGGTGCATACATCGTTCGCTTCCCGATCACATGGCAGACTTCCCCATATTAACGGAAGGTCGTCTCTCGCATTACCCGTTTCGAGGCCTGCTCGACGTTCACGCGTGTTCTGGCCCGCCTGCTCGCTAAGCCACCTTAAATGTGGCCCGTTTACTCCGAAGTGCTTCATGCTATGTCGTTACCTCCATAACACGCTACGAATGCTACCATTTGGAACGATAGTTAATGGGCGGGTTTCGCACCCGCTAGGAAAACGCGCCTTTCCACGGCGCACGTTAAACTTGGGCTAGTCAGGTACCTCACTCAGTTGAGTGTGTTATGTTTGATTTGTACTGAATCTATTCGCGAGTGAAACTATGGAACCACTTGAAATTATTCTGGCCCTTGGCACCTCCATTTTCGTCATCGTTGGAACCGTACTTGGTGTCGTTATACCGTTTTTTCGACAAATTTCCCAAACCATAGAAAAGAGTGAAGTCAGGCAAACACGGGCGCTAAAGGAGACCGAAGCTGGACAAATACAAGCTCTGAAACAAACCGAGTCTAGACTTACAGCTTCCATAGAAAAAAATGAGTCTGAAATAAAGGCGCTTGATAGTAAGCTTATGCAGATAGATCGCAGGGTATATACACTGAATGGGCTAGTTCAGAGGCTTGTAGGTCATACATTCGGGATGGAAGAAGAGGTCGAGCGAGAAGAGGGTCACGCCCCTGTCCCATCTTAATTGGACCAGTAACAAAGACGGTCCTAGGTAGGTAGCATCTAAAGCTGGTAAACGGTTTAGTTCATTCTTCCCTGGGGTCCAAGGATTCCAGGGAAATATCCAGAGCACTTATCATTGTATCCTCACAAGAAGTAGCTCAATTCTTGATGTCGTTATAAGTCAGAGGGATACACTCTGAGACTGAACTAAGATCCTGCTCGCACAAAATTCAGCAAAACCCATTATTGAGATATCGGCCCTTATACAGATTTTGTAATGCGCGCGATGACCGCTCTGGTATCCTGAGTCGGAGGCTCACAAGTGGCTCCATGGCACACATGGATCGCAAACTTGCTTACACTTCCAAAATTTGGACGCGAAAGGACGACTGTATTAGGAGCATATACTCTTCTAAGATCTGCTAATGCTGCCTGAGTTTCAGGTTGGTCACCGAGGCCTGAAACAATGATTTCAGTGCTCGCTCCCATTCCATAATCAAGTGCTGCCAGCGTTGCACTAAATCCGTCAGGATACTTCGAAAGCCCACCTGAACACACCTCAATGGCTTGATGTCCAGCAGTTTCCAGATCAGGATCACCTGTGATGCGAGCCAGACGGAATAGATTCATAATCATCACTGCGTTGCCGGAGGGAATTGCGCTATCAAACGGCTGTCTGGGCCGTAGTAGAAGTGGTTCACCATCGCGCTTGACCATAAAAAAATCCCCCTTCTCAGATCTAAAATCATCCAAGACCGTTTGGGTAAGCGCCCGCGCAAGCGTGCAATAATCTTCCTGATCTGTCGCTTCATAAAGTGCCAGCAGTCCCATGATCATGTAGGCATAGTCGTCCAAGAGTCCTTCAATCATTGCCTCCCCCTGCCGCCATCGGTGGAGCAGCCTGCCCGGCTCCGGCATCATATTCTTTTCAACGAAGCGGGCACATTTTTCTGCTTGATGGATGAACTCGCTCCCCCCCAACACCATACCGGACCGGGCAAGTGCTGTAATCATGAGTCCATTCCAATCCGTCAGCACTTTATCATCCAAAAGAGGACGGACCCGCTTCGACCGATGCCAAAGTAACCGATTACAGGCATCATCTAAGGTCGCGCTGTCTTCGAGAGGACCTTCTGGAGAACGGTAGAAGATGTTGTTTCCCGTCCGTTGACGAGTCGCTTCGTCTAGGTAGTTGCCCCCTCTACTCAGATTAAATGTGTCCGCGATCTGATCCACTTCATCCGATTCCAGCAAACCGCGAATTTCCTCGAACTCCCAGACATAGTATTTCCCCTCAACTCCTTCGGAATCTGCATCCTCTCCAGTAAAATATGCACCGTCAGGATGCCGTAACTCACGATTCACATACTGCAGTGTGTCATAAACCGTTTGCATGTATTCAAACTCGTCAGTCACTTGATAGACTTCCAGATAGATGAGAATCAGCAGCGCTTGGTCATAGAGCATCTTCTCGAAATGGGAAACTCGCCAGATCTCATCCGTACTGTAGCGATGAAAGCCTCCCCCCAACTGATCGTAGAGTCCTCCACGTCGCATTTTCTGGAGGGTCTGCTGAACCATTTCCAGCGCTTTCGGATTTTGAGTGCGGTGCCAATAACGAAGCAAAAAGCGTAGCCGCTCTGGAGATGGAAACTTGGGTGCACGCCCGAACCCGCCATTTACCGGGTCGTACTGCTGTTCAAAATACTGGAATGCCCTATGGATGGTGTCCACCGATAGTTCCTCTACCGAGAGATCCAGGTCTGCGGACTGTTCCAGCGCCTGCACAAACTCATCTGCCATTCTTTCTATCTGATCGCGATTTTTTTGCCACGCTTCTGCAACCTTTGGAATGATCTGCAACATCCCCTCATGACCATAGCGTGCGGTCTTGGGAAAGTATGTCCCCACCAGAAACGGACGCATTGTTTGGGTCATTATGACAGTCAACGGCCAACCACCACGCCCAGTAGAAATCTGACAGGCACTCATATAGATGGCATCAATATCGGGGCGTTCCTCACGATCAACCTTGATATTGATAAATGCCTCGTTGAGCAGGCGGGCCACCTCCGCATCCTCAAACGATTCTCTCTCCATTACATGGCACCAGTGACAGGTTGCATATCCGATGGAGAGAAATATCGGCCGATTAGTCTCGCGAGCAGCTGCAAAAGCTTCCTCCCCCCAAGGCCACCAATCCACAGGATTATCCTTGTGCTGAAGTAAATAAGGGCTTTTCTCTAAGGCGAGACGATTACTCATGGGCTCGAATTCCAATTCCTATGTCCATTACATTCGTATGAGTTGGACCGGTAATCAGAAGTTGATCCACCGCCTTCAGGCAATGATAGGTATCATTTTCTTCTAATGCAGCATAGGGATCGACACCCATGGATCGTGCTTTGGCAACCGTGTCGGGAGTAACCCATCCACCCGCAGCATCCGTTGGCCCATCAATCCCATCGGTGCCACCGGAGAGTAACACTGCATCCATGGATTTATTCTTGAATTCACACGCTGCAGCAAGTACCAATTCCTGATTGCGTCCACCCTTGCCGGCCCCCTGCACCGTGACGGTGGTTTCACCTCCCCAGAGGATGCACTCCCCAGGACCTAAATTCAAAGTCTCCCGGGCCATGATTACCCCAATATCCCGTGCTTCACCATAGACACGGTGGTTTATGCCCACAACACGATAGCCCATTTGCTCTGCTGCAGACTCTGCTGCTTTTAGAGCATGATCATTGGAAGCGAGCAATCGGAAATCCGACCTCTCCAACAGCTCCAAACCTGGCTTGGGAGTATCTGATTGAACTCCTTCAAGTCCAGACTCCAGATGCTCCCATACTGCAGGAGGGATCTGTGGATCAAAATCCAGGATTACATCTGCCGCATCCGCCCAAGTCGTCGGATCCGCAACGGTCGGACCACTTCCAATGACAGACTCATCATCCCCGATGACATCAGACACGGCTAACGTAATGGTGTGTGCTGGCCACGCTGCCTTTCCAAGTTGACCTCCCTTGATCGCCGATAGATGCTTGCGGGCGGCATTGATCCGATAAATATTTGCGCCGCTGTGCAATAACATCTGGTTGATGGTGCGTAGATCCTGCAGTGTGAGACCCGAGGATGGGAGACTCCATAATGCTGAAGCTCCACCACTAAGAAGAACGATGAGCGTATCTCCCACGCCACAGGCCCGTGCAGTTCGGAGTGCATCTATTGCAGCCTGTTGACTCCCCTCATCCGGGATTGGGTGCCCCCCTTCTGTCACTCTGATGGTCTTGGGAGGAGACTGGTTTTGGGGAAACGAGTTGATATAGCCGTGAGGCACAACCACTTGACCTTCAAATGAACATTCGGGGAATTGCTGCTCCAGAGCTGCCGCCATTGCCATAGCAGCTTTGCCTGCTCCCACGACACGATACGACCCGGAAATCAATAAATCTCCAGCCGACTCCATAAATTGGGGCGCTCTCACACTCCTCACTGCCGCGCAAAAGATTCTCTTCGCTGTTTCGATTAGTTCGGAATTGCTATTTTTAAGCCCACTCAATCCTATGCTTTCATGCATCGTCGTTCATTTATGTCTTCTGTCCCCTTCGCTGCTGCCACTCCCTTTATGTCTACCCACACGGATATCCGGCAGCGGCAGTACTTCGAGGTGATCACGTATCATACGAATATAGGCCCTCGAAAGTCGCGTGTCGCTGATTTTTATCGGGATGTAGCATTGCCCGCTTATGGTCGGCTAGGAATTGGGCCTATTGGAGTCTTTTCTCCTTTGTATGGTCCCAATGATCCCTCACTCTATATTCTGGTCCCTCACCAAAATGTAGAGACTGCACTGCGAGGAAGTACGTTGCTCTTGGATGATGAGGAATTTCGGCGTTCTGGAGCCTCTTTCCTGAATTCCTCATTGGATGATCCATCTTATGTGCGCCAGGAACGTCAATTCATGCACGCTTTTATAGATATGCCGCAAGTCGCAGTGCCCGTGAAAGGACCAGACCGGATTTTCGAGTTACGCATTTATGAGAGTCACAGCGTGATTGCAGGGCAGAAGAAAATTGACATGTTCAATGAGGGTGGCGAGATTGCTATCTTCCATAAGACAGGGTTGACTCCGGTATTTTTTGGTGAAACGATTTTTGGACCGCGAATGCCCAATCTCACCTACATGTTGGGATTTGAAAGCATGTCCGAGCGGGATGCGGCGTGGGAACGGTTTATCGTTGATGCAGAATGGATTGCACTGCGGGATGACCCGACTTATGCAGACACGGTTTCCAATATTACCGACTTTATTCTCCGCCCTCTTCCATTTTCGCAGATCTAAGCACATGCGTTATTCACCAATTCTCTATGCGTTCCTGTTCGTATTCATCTGTACCCCCCTGCTCGCCTCTGCGCAGGTAGCGCCCGCGCCTGATCGCACAGAAGGGGAAGGCCCCTTTGAACGTCTGATTATTCGAGGTGCCACTGTGATTGATGGGACTGGTGCACCGCCCCGCAGCCCCATGGATATTGTGATTGAAGGAAATCGGATTGTGAGCGTCCGCAGTGTGGGGGCTCCGGGTGTCGCCATTAACGAGGAGAGACGCCCGGATGAAGCCACCCGCGAGATTGATGCGCACGGCAAATACGTGATGCCTGGAATTATAGACCTTCACGCCCATACAGGTGGAATTCCTAAGACCCCTGAAGCAGAATACATCTACAAACTCTGGCTTGCTCATGGAATCACGACTGTGCGGGGAGTACCCTTCGGCGGATTTGACTGGTCGTTGAATGAAAGGGAGCGAAGTGCCCGCAATGAGATTACAGCTCCCCACATGGTCAGCTATCACCGGCCGGGCAGCGGCTGGGATCAGGGGCCAGTCACGACACCGGAAGCCGCACGCGCATGGGTCCGGTTTGCTGTGGAATCTGGTGTGGATGGACTGAAGCTTGGCTCCTACCCACCGGATATTATGGCTGCCTTGCTTGATGAAGCGGCTAAACATAATCTAGGGTCCACCGCACATCTCGGACAAATGGGCATCGCTCAAATGAATGCGCTGGATGCAGCCCGGCTCGGGCTTGGTAGTATGACCCATTTCTATGGGCTCTTTGAAGCATTGTACGACCATCATGACGTCCAACCCTGGCCGATTGATATGGACTATAATGACGAACAGATGCGTTTTGCACAGGTCGCACGGCAGTGGTCACTCGTGACCCCGCAAGGTGAACTCTGGAATTCCGTGATGGACGAGTTCCTTGAACTCGACTACTATATCAACCCTACGATGACCATTTATTCTGCCGGACGCGACGTGATGCGAGCTCGGAATACAGACTGGAATGACAAATACTTACTTGGAAGCCTTCAGGAGTTTTTTGACCCCAACCGCACCGATCACGGATCTTATTTTTTCGATTGGACGACACACGATGAGGTCGCATGGAAGAAGTTTTATCAGGTCTGGATGCAGTTCCTGAACGAATACAAGAATCGTGGGGGAAAGGTGACCGTTGGCAGTGATAGTGGATATATCTATCAACTCTACGGGTTTGGAACGATCCTCGAGCTGGAAATGCTGCAAGAGGCGGGCTTTCATCCGCTGGAAGTCATCCGTGCAGCGACCATGCACGGAGCAATGGAAATTTATAAACCTCTCCAGAAACCCATCGAATATGGAGTGGTCCGCGCCGGCACGCGGGCAGACCTTCTGATCGTGAGTGAAAACCCACTAGCGAACCTCAAGGTTCTTTATGGAACGGGTGCCATGAAGCTCAACGACGAGACGGGCGAAGTCGAATTCGTGGGAGGAGTGGATTATACGATTAAGGATGGAATCATCTACGATGCGAAAGCGCTCTTGGAGGATGTGGCCGCCATGGTAGAGGAGCAGCGCCTCAATAAAGTGCAATAAATCAGACAAACCGTTATATTGGCTAGTTCACACAATCTCACATCAATCTCATGTTACGAAACGTCACATTTTTCTTGCTTGCAGCCGCTCTAGTTCTGCCAGCGACTGCTCAAGAACACGACAACAGCGCCTATCTGGGTGCTGTTTCCATGGATTTCTCCCAAGCCTCCGACAAACTCAACAGTTTGGCTGACGCCATTCCTGAAGATCATTTTGACTGGAGTCCTGCGGAAGGCATCCGCTCTGTTGTTGAAGTACTCAATCATGTGTCCGATGCCAATTTTGGGATCGCAGCAATGCTGGGACACAAGTCGGACTACGAGGCATCTGCAACCGATACCAAGAATGGGGCTATAGCGCGATTGGCCGCTTCGCAAGCACATGTACGTGAACTCCTGGCTTCTATGGCCGAAGCCGATCTGAGTGAAACCGTTGAGATCTTCGGCATGACTATGAACCACTACGGAGTGCTGGGAATTATTTCAGGGCATACCCATGAGCATCTTGGACAAATGATTGCTTATGCCCGCTCGAACGGAATTGCACCACCCTGGAGTGGTGGATGATCGCCGCATAGGAGGCATCTGCTTCCTACTAATTATTACACTTTGTGCCTGCCAGACCCCTGGGGTTGAGCAGGCATATCCAAGCCGTCCCCTGAGCTTCATTATACCTTGGGAAGTGGGGGCGGCTGGGGATGTCGCTTCGCGCATTTTGGCCAATGCTCTTGAGAAGGAGTTAGACAGGCCCGTCAATGTCGTGAATCAGGCCGGAGTCAATGGAGTTATTGGCCACACAGCCTTGGTGCAATCTGAGGCCGACGGCTATACGCTGGGAACACTCACCGAGGAGATCACGATGATGCACTGGACGGGACTCACGCATATCGATCCCACTAGCTACTCCTCGATTGCACTGATTGCCGTGAATCCTCCCGTAATCACAGTTCGGGATGATGCCGCCTGGGAGACCATCCATGACCTCATTACTGCACTAAAAGCGAACCCTGGAACACTGACGGCAAGCGGCTCTCGTTTTGGCGGTCTGTGGGATCTGAGCCGGATTGGATTTCTTGAGGCTGCAGGTCTTGAGGAATCTGTAATGTCGTGGCAACCCAGCCAGGGACCGACCCCTGCTCTACAGTATTTATTGGCCGACAGCGTTGATGTTGTCATATCGTCTCTATCTGCTGTTGACTCGCTCCGCAGAGCGGGCCAGGTACGAACCCTGGCGACCATGTCAGGGGAACGACTCCCTTTGGCGCCGGACACCCCTACCCTTAAAGAATCAGGAATTGATTACGAATCAATGGGAAGCTGGTTTGCACTTGCGGCTCCGAAGAACCTGCCCGACGCAAGACTCGACCTTTTACGCGTTGCTGTCTGGAATATATCAAAGCGGCCTGAATTCAGGGAATCCATCACGCGCACCGGATTTCAATTACGACACATTACAGGAAGCTCCCTGGAGTCGTTTCTGTACGAAGAAGACCTCCGCAATGGTTTGCTTTTGGATAAAGCCGGACTTTCCCTGGAATGATTAGAACCCAATCATAAGAAAGTCCTATTCTCTGAAGATTATGTTGGTCCGATCATTTAAATGCCTACGACTAAAACCGTCGTTTCATTGATTGGCTTGGGTTTTGAGATAATCCATTGTTCATTTCTCACAACTGCCATCCCCATAGCAAGTAGCACATTAGTGCAACAAGCACAGCAAGCCATACATTTGCGCTCACAAGGAGCCAAGAGATTTTTTTTTAATTGATCAGTCTCATTCATTTGTTTTTGGTTCGAGTTGATAAAGTGTCGAAGTAAAGCCCCGTCAGATTAACAAAATGGGTCTTCAACAAATATAGTGAAAGGTGTTTGATTTGTGAGTAATTTTGGCAAAATCGGTTTGACTTGGGAGATCCCATCAGGCTGATTGATGGGTCTATTGTCCAAGTTTTTCTGTATCTAAATCAGCCGATATTCCATGAGTGTAGAATTTGATGAAATCAATGATGTGTATGGCATTGCGCCTCCGTGGCAGATCTCCAAGATCACGACGGATAAGGAATCTTGCAAGGTTTTTCTTCATGTACGTTGCGAGGATGAATCTACGTTAACCTGTCCCAAGTGTGACCGGGTTTGTTCAGTCTACGACCGGCGTCCTCGGACCTGGCGTCATCTCGTTTGAAAAGATAAGTTTCAAGCGTAGTTCCCCCATCCTGCAAAACGCACGAAATTTTACAGGCGCATGGCTACAGCCAAGGGAATGAATCCGTAGATTATTCTGGGAATCCAGTTCTGTGCGGTGCTTCGATCTGCTTTGGACGCGGATCAGCGAGACGATGGAACAAGCGTCTATCCAGCTGCCATACTCGTTTTGGAGAGTCCCTTGGTTGGGCTCTAATGTCTTATGGGGCAAGAAGGCCGGGCTGCTATCCTGGATTTGAGCTTCCACATGGTGGAGCGTACATTGACGCTGGAGCATATCCCGGCTACCCGGATCCGCAAGCATTCGTCGCAGCGCACTATGGATTTGCCACAGTCTGCACGATCCCCGCGGATGTAGGTGGTGGAGAAAAAAGGTTGGGTTGGTCGCTTACATTATTCTTCCAGATTGTCCAAAGTACGACCAGTACTTTGCGCTGTGTATTGAGCCGCGCATGCAGCGGATTTCCCGTGCGCCGCAGGGAGGCTTCGTAGAACCAAATCACTTCGTTGGGCTCTTTGGTGCGCAGAGCCGACACATAGCACTGATGGCTCACGGCTTTCAGAGACCCTCGTCCGGAACGGTCCAGGCGGTTATAGGCCAAAGGTTTTCCTGCACTGTTACGTTCCATCACCCCGAGTCGGCAATACCGCCAGAGGCGCTGCTTCGTGGCAAACCGGTGTGGGTTCTGAATCAATGCACTGAACACATGAGCCCCCACAACGCCAATGCCAGGCATCCGCTGAAATTGTGAAATTTCCGGATAGCGCCGTCCCAACTCAATCATGGCTGCACGGGCCTTCTCCCGCAGGGCTCCCGTCGCATCCAAACTCGTATACAGGTGTTCCATGATCTGCTGCCGAGTCTTTGATGGCAGTTGACCAAGGTAATGATGGCGCTGCGTCGGATGAAAAAGTTTGGTGCCAGCCGTACGAACCAGTCCCGCCTGCTGGTACTTGGCTTTGATTTGCCGTTTTACCCGGGCATGATCTTCCCGAAAAGACAAATACTGCTGCACCGCGATCTTAAAATCAACCCGGTGCGACACGTCGGAATGATCAACCGGCTTCAGTTCGCCCATGCAAAGCAAACGACAGAGTTTGTAGGCGTCCTCCACATCATTCTTGTTCCCGCTGCGACTGATCCGTGCATTTTGACGAGGATCGCATACGACCAGCTCGGTCACATGCGAGCGGAGCGCACCGGCGATCCAACCGGCAAGATATCCACCGCTAAGTACTTCTCGTGGGCGGCAATTCCATCGATGTGATGAATCAGGACAGCTTCCGAAGTGGAGAACTCCCTGGTCGATAGCAACTGCCCCGCCGAATCCATTGCCACCAAAACGCAGGTACGAGTGTGGGCATCCAGCCCCAGATAAACAGATTTGTGCATAATTGCAGAGGTCTAATGAAAAGATGACGGACGATACAAAAATGCGCCCTCTTTTCATTAGACCTGGATACGGGGACCTATCACACGTATGTGGTCACTGCCCTTGCTCGGGTCAAGTGTACGGAACATGGGGTTCGTACGATCGCGGTTCCGTGGGCGAGTCGAAGTGCCCGGATGACATTTTCGTACGAGGCGATGGTGATGGACGGGTTGCAAGAGGCGAGCATCTCGGCCGTAGCACGCTTGTTGGGGCTGAGTTGGACCGCGGTTGACGGGGTGATGCAGCGTGCGGTTGAACGAGGGCTTGCGCGAAGGTCGGAGCAGTCGTTTACCCGGATCGGCGTGGATGAGACGTCCTATAAGAGAGGGCACAAATACATTACGGTGGTGTCGGATTCCACGACTGGCACGGTACTCTATGCAGGTGAAGGGCGGACAAAGGCATCTTTGAAGCACTGGTACGATCAACAAAGTCCAGACCAGCTGGCCAAGATCAAGAGTGTAAGTATGGATATGTGGCCCGCGTATGTGTGTCACCTCGGGGGTGATGGAATGACCTAACCTACGTATTCCGAGCTGTACAATGGATGAGGGCGGGCCCCTCGCAATCGCCGTACAGGCGGAGGTTGCAAACCACCCACAGCTGCGACATTAAAGAGGTGTCGTGGTGAGCGTGTCGGGAAAAGGCAGGTGTAGGAGCCTGTCAGGTGTGAATCACAGAGTCGAACGAGAGTGAACCATGGATGACATGTCGAAAGCCTAAGATGATGGTCAAAACCGGGGTAGGTACGCAACTTCGGGATAAGGTAGACGGGAACCTGTTCTACTGGTCTACCGGCCTCCGGCATATACATGGCGAGACTGTGATTCAGGCCATTGTACGGAACGTGAGAACGTGTCGGGGTGCTGCGAAGGGAGCGTGCCAAGCGGGCAGTACCCGTAAGGCATTGAGTACCAATGCACTCCACACGGGCGGATCATCCCATAGTAGGTTTTATGAAAAGTCGGGCGCGTGAATCGTCGCTCACTCTTCACTCATTTAGACCTACACGATCATGGAAGACGTTCTCTACCTGGGGCTGGATGCTCACGCTCGCACCTGTGTTTTAAGCGCGATGAATTCGCGGGGCGTGGTGGTGTTCACCCGTTCATTTACGACATCGGAACGTGCTCTTAGAGTGCATGTGACCCGAATTTCTGCACGCACCCGCTATCTGGCGTTGGAGGAATCGACAATTTCTGGCTGGATTGCGGGCGTTTTGCGCCCGCATGTGGATCGGTTGATCGTTTGTGACCCCAAGCACAATGCGTTGATCCGTCAAGGGAACAAGGATGATTTCAGCGACGCGGTCCATCTGTGTCAATTGCTCCGTCTGGACGCATTCGTTGAAGTGTATCACAGCGATCAGGACGACCGGGTAGATTTCAAGATTGCGGTGCAACAATATTTACATTTTCGCAATGCCCACGCGAGTTTGAAGACCAAGATCAAGTTCAAGTATCAACAGGCAGGGATCATTCCGACCGGTGATCGTGTGTTTAGCCCGAGGGATCGATCGGCGTATTTGGCGCAGTTGCCAACGGAGTCTCGCAGGAAAATACTGATTAACTTATATGATCAACTGGACGCGCTTGGTCGCCAGCGGCAAACCGCCCAGGATTTGATGCAAGAACTGGGGAAGAATTATCCAGAAATCCTCCAGTTTCAACAGATGCCTGGGATCGGTATGGTGGGCGCTCATCTATTCAGTGGGCTCATTCAGACGCCTTATCGGTTTCGGACCCGGCAACAGTTGTGGCGATATTGTCGTCTGGGGGTCGTGGCTCGCAGTAGTGCAGGTAAGCCGTTGTCGTACAAGCGCCTTGACCGATCGGGGTCTGGCGTATTGAAAGCGGTGAGTCACCAGTGCTGGAAGGCCGCATTGAGCACGAAGTCCCCGAACGAAGTCCGGTTGTATTATGAAGCTTCGTTAAAGCGGACGGAGAATCGGACGCACGCAAGGCTCAACACGCAGCGCAAAGCGCTGGCGGTACTTTGGACCATATGGAAGAACGATGTAGCCTATAACGCAGCTCTTTTTTATCGATCATCTGCACACGCGGTAGACGCGCAGGCACTGGGGAAACCGTCGTGTCTGGTGTCGGATGCTTGCGGATTCGGGTCGCCGGGACATACTCCATTCATTGCATAGTCTCCACGTTGTGGAAGACTCAAATAGTAGGTTAGTAGCCCGGCCTTCAAGCCCCATAAGACAATAGAGCCCACCGGGGACTCTCCTAAACGAGTATGGCAGAAGAACATGCACCTTTCACCGGTCTTGCAAATCCGCCCCGAAGCAGTCCGACATCTTGCACAAAGATGGAACTCCAATTTTTGTCTATGTTCGAAACCGTAGGATGCAGCTCGCGCCCTCAAAATTTCACGATTTTTCGAGAATGGGAGAGGTGTGCGTGAAACTTTTCTTTTCAAACGAGTGTTGAAGCTCCTGTCCTGTAATGGGAGTGGAGCGAAGGGGGTGACCCATGCAGCGAACGGCAACGAAGCAACCAAGAGGGAGGACTTCCGCGCAAAACGCAAAGCCGTTTCCGGTGACCAAACGCCAAGTTTGGGAGGCTTGGAAGCGAGTAAAGGCGAACCAGGGAGGGGCGGGGATTGATGACCAAACGATCGCCGAATTTGAGGAAAATCTTGCAGACAATCTCTACAAGATCTGGAATCGGATGGCATCGGGGAGTTATCATCCGAAGCCGGTGCGCCGGGTGAATATTCCAAAGTCGAGCGGAGGTGTTCGAGGGCTGGGGATTCCCACCGTGGCTGACCGGGTGGCCCAGATGGTGGTAAAGCAGGTACTGGAGCCGATCCTGGAAGGGGTGTTTCATCCCGATTCGTACGGATATCGACCGAAGAAATCGGCCCACGACGCGATCCGGCGCACGCGTACGCGTTGCTGGCAGCGGGCGTGGGTACTGGACATGGATATCAAGTCATATTTTGACACGATCGACCATGCCCTTCTGATGAAAGCGGTCCGCAAGCATACGGGACAGAAGTGGGTGCTCTTATATGTAGCAGTCCGTTGATAAAGCACCTATTTCAGGATCGTATCTCTATGATGACGCATTCCCGCGTAGGTTTTCTTTTTGCTCATTTTGAGGATCAAGTATGGCAAAACGCCCCCTGCCGGTGCTCAACCGCTGAAAATGCGTGATTTCGGCTATATTTTGCCAAAAAACGGCAAAACAGAGAGGGGCTAACCCCCCGCCAGTGCCAATTGGACGGACCTCTTCCCCTGCAGGACTCTCGGCTTCCCCACACCACAGCCCGTTCGCATTAAAAGACCCAGGTTAAAAGCCGCTCCCTGGATGACCATCCGCTTCATAATTTCAAGGTTGTCTCGAACATGAACTTTGCGTAATCCACCCGTCTCCAAAAGGTGCGCAAACGCGCGTTCCACTTTCTCTCCCCGCTGACGCAACAGCGACTTTCCACGATGGCCTCGGAGCCGCCGCCGGTTCGCATAGGTCGGCTTCTGAGCACACGGATTCTTTGTCCAGTTCCGACGCCCACGCTTTGGCTCACTGATGTAACTGCGTATCCCACAATCTGCAAGCGATACCATCACCGCATTGGAGTGATACCCCTTATCGGCAACCACCTCCTCGGCCGTCAAATCCAACGCCTCTAATTGCTCTGTGGCCGCATCTAAGGTGGACGCAAGGGAAGCCGTATCCCCGCCATCCATCGTTTGAACCGTCACCCCAACCAACGCCCCCGTTTCCAGATCCACCGCATGTTCATACTTGTGCGCCAGATGGGTCCGGCCATCCTTCATCTTCGTGATGCGTGCATCGGGCGCCTCTGGATGCACCCAATCCCGATTGGATCCCTTGTTTTTGCGGTTCTTGTCCAATTTGGCCAAGTCCTCCCGCGTCGGAGTCTCAATGCCGGATTCCTTTGCCAAAGATTCCAAAAATGCAGGATAGCTCACCCCGTTCTCCCGAAGAACGATGCTCTTCATTGCCGCATTCGCCTCCAAGGTCGTCGAATCAATTCCCAACGTCTTCCCGCGTAACAAGCCGGATGACTTCAGCAAGGCTAACACCCAACCAAACACGGCCAGATGGACCTCTACGCTCAACCGCTGACGTGTCTTTGACAAGGTGCTATGCTCCGGCGTACGCTCCGTCAAATCATAACCCAAAAATTTCCAGAGCGCCAGCGAATCATTACAACGCCAAGCAATCCCGCGCTCCGAACCGAATCCCTCCAAATACCCCACCAACAACATCCGAAAATAGACCCCCGGAGCAATCCCCGGGCGACCAATTCCATCCGCGTAAAACTTCCGACAAGTCTCCTCCACATACGCATCAAAACCCTCCTTGCAAAGCAATCGATCTAACGCATCGTAAAATGCATGGGATGAAGAACAGAGCTCAGAAGATGAAATAAACAGATTCCCTTGTGAACCACGGTTACGTTTACCTAATGCCATGAATCGACTCCCCAAAGTTGACATAAAAAGTACAACTGAAATATACACGACCAATTCTAGAATTCCTAGAATCCCGACTTTATCCACGGACTGGTAGAGCGCTGGCTGAAAGCTCCGGTGGTACATCCAGACGGACGGGAAGAGGCCCGAACGGTCGGCACCCCGCAAGGCGGGGTGATCAGTCCACTCCTGGCGAATCTGTTTCTGCACTACGCATTTGATCGGTGGATGGAGCTCAACGCTCCAGACATTCCGTTCGAGCGGTATGCGGATGACATTGTGTGCCACTGCACGAGTGAGGCGCAGGCGCAACATCTCTGGAGGATACTCCGGGATCGATTTTCGGCCTGTAACTTAACCTTACACCCGGATAAAACCCGGATCGTCTATTGCAAACAAGACGGTCGAGAGGGCACGTATCCAGACGTGTCGTTTGACTTTCTGGGGTACACGTTTCGTCCTCGGAGGGTTGGGACACGGACGGGCAGGAGCCGTCTGGGGTTTACTCCGGCGATCAGTCGGAAGGCAATACAATCCATACAGGACACCATACGGAGTTGGAGACTGGGCACGTTGAGTCCTTTAACACTGGAGTCTATCGCGGGCAAGATCAATGCCACGGTACGCGGATGGATCGACGATTATGGAGCGTTTTACCAATCAGGTCTACGTAGGCCTTTGGGGCAGATCGAGTACCACCTGACAAAGTGGATTATGCGGAAGTATAAAAGCTTTCGAAGACGATGGCTTCGGGCATGGAACTGGTTACAAAAACGCGCACGCCAAAACTCCGGATTATTCGTGCACTGGCAGTTTCTTTATGGAACTCCTTTATTCAATTCCAGAACGGCTGCATGGGAAGAGCCGTATGAGTTGAGAGGCTCACGTACGGTTCTGTGAGAGCCCGGGGGTGAAAATCCCCCGGGCTACTTGACATCAACACCACAAAGGACTGTGTTCCTGGAGCGGAGCAGAAGATTGCGTTTGACCGATTTCATGTTGCGAAGAAAATCGGAGAAGCCGTGGATCAGGTTCGTCGGAAAGAGCACAAAGAATTGATGCAACAAGGGAATCCGTACCTCAAAGGCACCAAGTACGATTGGCTGACGAACCGGAAAAACATGTCCACAACTCAGAAGAAACGATTCCAGCAATTACAGAACAGTTCGTTACGTACCGCCAGAGCATGGGCACTCAAAGATCTGTCCCAGAAGTTGTGGCACTATGTCCGTCGTACCTGGGCGCTCAAGGGCTGGAAACGTTGGCTGAGTTGGGCGGTGCGATGCCGACTTGAACCAATGAAAAAAGTGGCCAAAACCATTCGAGAATATCTATGGGGAATCATCAATGCGATCGTTCTCAAGGTGAGCAACGGCCCGGCGGAAAGCATCAACAGCCGAATCAAAACCGTCAAAATCCGCAGCCGTGGCTTCCGAAATGTTCAGCGCTTAACTCATGCCATCTATTTCTATCTGGGAGGACTCGATCTCTATCCAGAAAGTGTCCGAAATAGACCCGGCTCACTAAAATAAGTGAAGAGCCAAATTATTAGGGGAGGAGGTTGAATACGGTGAGGAGTTTTATCGCTTCACTTGGGCAGGTAAATCTCAGACATAGTAAGTTTAGCGGAACACCCTTGAACTTGGATTGTACGCCCCGACGTTCCCGGTTTTTCCAATTACCAAATTACGTTCAAAACCATGAAAAAATCTCTCGTAAAGCACATCAATACATACTTAGATTCCGCCATAAGGGCCCGCGTTTTATATGCTGTTATGGGACTCATTTGCGCCGTCTTAATTGGCTTGGCCGCCCCGATGCCAGAGGCAGTCACAGCAACTTCTCAGACTCCAGAGCATGTCTATGGGTACGTAGTTGACGACGACTGTAGCCCGTCAGACTGTGATGAAGAAAATCCCAGCCACGGGCACCGATTCAAATGTGGAGGTACGTGTCCTGAAACGCCAGGAGAGATATGCTGCAGCATTCCGTCTGATTCGGGCTGCATAAAGTGTCATGTTGAGTGACACCATTATGTGCCCCAAGAATAAGAATAGGGGTGGGAAACCGACATACCCTTTCCTGCGCGGTAGCGGGGTACTCTGTGTGCTTGTCGCTGTATCCATCCATGTGCTGTACGGAGGTGTCTGTTCCGCTCAATCCGCTCAAGAGGTGGGGACAAATCTGGTAGATTTTGACAATGTGTTCGTTTTACAGGATACGGTGCGACTGGATCAAGCGGTGATCATTGGAAAGATTGATGATATGGATGTCAGCGATTCTGGAACAATGCTGGTCATGGATGGCAGTACTCGTACTGTATACCACTTCTCCGCCACGGGGCAGCTTCTGTATGAACTTTCGGTGACGGAATGTCATCCTGGTGCAAATTTCACTCCTTGGAATGCCCGGTTCATTGGTGACGGACATATCGTGGCATGGGATGCAAGGGGGGCTGCGTATTTGTTTGACGCCGTCGGCCATTGCACCGACTACGTGAGGTCAGACGAAATGATAAACATACACGCGATGTGTGCCCACGGAGACTTTATTTATGCAAAGCCGCTGGTACTTTCGGAGACTATGGAGGTGAGAGTCTTTTCTCGGCGTCTGGAACTTATGGAAAAAATTCCCATCGAAACCACTATGTGGCCCAACCTGACCCGTATTGTTTGGATTAAAGAGGGCCGGAGTTTGGAATGTTTTGATGATGGCGTATGGTACGCTTACGTATATAGTACAGATGCAACCCCCATCAGGCCGCAAGGAAGTTTCACACACCACAAACCGCCCTTCCTGAAGACGAGGAAGCGTGATAAGCCATCGCCGGATCCCAGAGATATGAGGGGGCTTTATGATTCATCGGACGTATTAGGATTGTACAGACTTAACGTCTCAACGCGAATGATAGCCCATATGGGACTCAGGCACCATGGCAAAGTGCTGCAAGGTTTGGGGCTCACCATTGTTGATCACAGGAACAGCTTCCCTAGTATCAGCACCGTATCACCAAGATCTTTGATGGGGGCGGGAGCCGGACTGCTGTATTTAAGAGGAGACCATGAGCTTCTGTCAGACGGAGATGTGGGGAATCGCCTGATCTTACGTTACCGTTTTGTACCCCCGACTGCCGATGACTGACCGATTGAAAGACAGCTTGTGGTTTGTGATACCATTTGCACTGGTACTCGTAATCGTTCTTGTGTTGCGGATGGAGGGTCCTGACCGAACAAATTCACAGCAATGGGAGCACTCGTTACAAGTATCAGCCTCTGTCGCCCTTGAAGGCCATGCGCTTCCCACCTCGGGCATCTTTGAGGCGCATTCTCGTGTCTCCGTAGCGGAGGAAGGCCTGGTCCTACCGGACACGGCTGTCGTGATCTTTCTGGGTGGCATCGGTTGCTCGGCCGATCAGGTGAAACTGCTTCAATACTGGTCTGAGAGACATGCTGATACAGGGTTTCAGAATATTCCCGTACTGGCCCTTTATGTAGATCCTTTGTTGGGAGCAGAGCGGGGGGCCTACGAAGCGTTGATCCTACGGCGCGTGAGTCAGGCTAAATTCCCTTTTCTAGTCTCGCAGAACACAGACTTCAGTCTACGGGCTATGGGTATTTCCACACCTCAAGTAGCGCTGGTTGAAAATCAGGTCATTGCACGCGTCTTCAATCCAGTGATTGCACCCAAACTGTCTGAGTTACCGCAGGTGGTTCACTAAGTCTGGGCGCTTTTTCTTAGCCCAAGTTTAACACGAGGCCCCATTTTGGGGCTTTTTTTTTAGTTTTTTTTCGCCTGACCTTGGCCCCGAACCTTTGATTCCAGCCTGCATTGGCCCATTTCCTTTTGCGTCGTTCGTGGATTCGGACGATTGTAGTGCCATAATACATTTATTCTGGGAACCTTCAGCTGCCTCCCTCGTTTCCTCCCTCATGTTTATCCGAAAAACCATGACCCGGACCATGAAGGACGGAACCACCTATCACGCGTTCCGGCTCGTTCACAATGTCCGGTACGGCGCCAAGGTGAAGCAGGAAACGCTCCTGCATCTGGGAAGTCAATTCCCGGTCAAGGAATCCTGACTTCGACGGTTACCTCTGGCACAGGGGTACTGGAGTGGGATTTTTGGAAAAAGTGAACACTACATGTACCCCTTTTGAGGGGTTGAACCTTCGCGCAACACCGACGACCTGGTGTTGTGTTTAGGAGGTCGTTCCTTTCTTGAACAGCACCGTTTGGCGCTGCAGGGTCTGGTTGACGACCTGATAGAGTCGAATCCCCTCTCGGGTGGCCTTTGAGGGGAGAAGATATTCTGCGTGATTGCCCCGGTCACAGATGACCGATGCCTCGACATTGCCCAGTTCGGCTAAAATCTGATGCACGTACTATAGCCGCCTCTCAACCATGGAAGTCAGGTAGAAGATGTTTTCGGGAGATGATCAAAACACAACGAAGTGGGGGCCTGATTCTGGATGAATTCGATGTGCGGAATTTTCTGTGGCTGGACCGCAGAAACATTATCCAGTGGTACGACGACCGTTCCACCACAGCATGCTCCATGTTCATGTCCTGCAGCAAATACTCCAGACAGGTGCGTGGACGAAACCGCTGGCAACTGATCCGCGCAATGCTCAGATAATTGAGTACATACGATACGCGTTTCGGGTAGTAATTGCCGAAGCTGTCCCACCACATCAGGATTCGGGGTAGAGTACATTCCCCGCCCAATTGAAAAGATTACGAGATCAGGCCTGACTTTTGAAAGCAACTTTTTTGCATGCTCCTTCTGGGTAGTCCCGGTCCCTGGAGATCCCCCATGATGTGGATAGACCAATATCCTCGAGTGAATATCCTGTTGCAAATTCCGGAATAGATCATCTAGTCCAACTCCATCTATGTCTCCTGGCAACAGAGCAACCCTGGAAGAACCAACAGAAATTGCAATGACAACACTAACTGAATTCGTGTGAATTCTAGTTCTGGATCTATTGGTGCTTCCCGCACCTTTGGTTGCCAGATATCGACTGGGTCCCAGAACTTCCACCGATACACCACCCGGAAGCTCTTCTCGGTGGCCAGAAACTAATTCGGTTCTGAATTCGAGCCGTCCGGCGTTATGAGCACAATCAAGCTCATGGACCAAGTCGTCCCAAACCTTTGAATTCTTCAAAGCATTACTATTCACATAGACATAGTCAATAGATACTTTTTTGGTTGCAAGCATACCGACAAGGCCACCAATATGGTCTGCATCGGCATGTGACAGATAGATGGAGTGGATGTGTGTGATTCCCTGTTCCAGCAAAAATTTAGAAAGCGAACCTCGCCTACCTGTATCCACTACAACAATACTATCCTCTTCGGCAATGATTACCGTGCTGTTTCCATGTCCGACATCTAGGAAACACAGGTGCCGGTGCAGCGGCATCGGGCGTTTCACTTTTCCTCCCATTCGTCAAAATATAAATCGGCAGGATCCATGGCTCCAATGTTTACTATCGCATGGAAACGATGATCGGGCTTGACGAGGTTTCTGATATTTTCAGGCAAATTGTCAAAATCAATTCGAATTTTGACTCGGGTATCCCAGGCAGGGACAACAGCATAAAAACACTTACGCTCCCTGTCGACATCGCCCACGCGCACAAGAGTTCGCCACGGATAGCGCGAGGGTCGCGGTTCACCTACTAATTCCTCTTCGCATTTTTCCAAAGCGAGACGTAGTTCATCTGGATTCGGATTACCGTTTCTGAGTAATCCAGGAATGTATCTCAAATAATCTCGACGAATTGGCGCTTCATGAATACTTGTGCATAGAACACCAGGAATGTCTTTCTGGAAACATTGCGAAATGACCCTATCTCCATTGTATGGTGCATAGCTGTGCTGTTTCAACTGAAAGTCGCATAAGATGGCATCAGTACGTCCAATTGAACCAAAGAAACTTTGCCCATTACCGTTATGGATATTCTCGACCTTAGAAGGACTGAGCCCCATATCTTCAATTACATATTCATGGGCATCCCTCGCTTCGGGATTATCATCAACGATCAGAATACGTTCGATCTCTCGACTCCCAATTTTTAGCATCCTTAGGCTCCGATGATGGGTAGGTTAATGGTAATGACTGCACCCCCGTGTGGACCGTGTTCGTCTGCATCAACAGATCCGCCTAAGTCAAGCACAGCGTCACGAACGATAGTCAAACCCAAGCCCGTCCCTTGTTTACGTGTTGTCTGGCCAGGAAGCCAGATGTCGGACTTACGAATTCCGGTAATCCCCGGCCCACTGTCACTTATGGACAGACACCAACTATTATTGACGATCTGAGTAGAAACTTCAATGATTCGATCTTGGGTCCCTGCGTCCTCAAATGCGGTAATACTGTTGTTCAAAAGATTTGTCATTATTGATTCCAAAGCAGCGCGCTGGCCACGGAGAAATGGAGCGCCTTGCGCAAGCTTCTTGATCACCTTAACATCTGCCCCGTGGAAAAAGGGCCTGAAAGTACCTAGGACATCGTCCAAGATACTATGTAGTTCCAGTCGAGTATTTCGACGCTTTCCATGGTCCAAAAGGCTGAGAGTCACATTCCCTAAAACGGCAAGACTATTTAGAGCACGTTTGGCGCCGTTGATCGGTTTTTTGAATTGATTCGGAAAAAGTTCACCTGAAAACTTTTTTGCGCGGCGTTCAATCGCAGCGATGGAACGCTGGATGATCTTGATCGGATTTGCATTAGACTCGTGGGCGAACGTTGCCGCAGTGATACCAGCAGTGCTAAGCGTGCGATACAATTGAACTTCCTTCTGAAGCACGTTTACCTCTCGATCCCGAAAGGACTTATACGACGTAAACGCGCCTTCGATAACAACACGCATTTCTTCCGGTACATCAGCAATCGTACTCTTAAAATCCTGTTGGGCTCTATCGGATTGCTTCGGAGCAGTTTTTCGTGCTTTTTGGCGACGGCGCTCAGCTTCCTTTAGCCTGCACTTTGCCATCCATTCCATGGAGTCACGCGCGAAAGATTGTAAATCACGAAAGGCATTATTCTCAATGAATCCCGAGCGATCTGTCTTCTCACTCAGTTGGTTTTGCTGGTCATGTACCACGACTCGGCCGATTGATGTATTTGTTCCCGGGCGTTCCTCAGGGCTTTTCACACGGCTGAGATTCATGCTGAGCCAATCGTCATCTGGACTGCCGTATGGATTTACTCGCAGGCCGTTATAATAGATGTGAACTCCACCGAAATCTTTTAGCCAGCGCCGAACCTCACCAATACCTGATTGGCGCGAGGAGAATGTATCTTTGCTGAGAATGAAAACCCAGAGGTCAAACTTGACCGGCGGGCACCGGTAAATTGTGCGCTTTTTAGAAACTATATCACCATGCTTCGCCTCATAAAGGAGTTCCCCCCTCCAATCAACAATTTTTGCGAATGCCTCGCCATTTGCACGGACTTCTGCACTGAGATGAAATTCGGCATCGTCGAAATATCGATTCTGGACTAGCAACTCAAGGTCCTCGAACTCAGAAGTACATAATCTTGGGTGGAACCCCTGTCGATTGTCCTCAAAAGGATCAGCAAGCAGAATGAGTTCGCGAGCAAGACGTCTTACCTCCCTTCGACTACAAGCAGATCGCAGATCGTTGATCCTAATCTCGGTACCGGGAATAGAGTTCCGGCTAACGGGTCTCCTGGTGATGTTCAGCGTAAAATCTTCAGCAATTTGGGCACGGTCAAACTTAGTCCAGTCAATGGGCAATTCGTGCTGGACATTCTGTTCCTGCTTAGAAATCGTAGAGAGAAGAGTGCTTCGGCCCATTCTAAGAGCCGCCAACCTACCTAAACCCTTGCTTCCTGCAGGAATCCGGCCAAGAGGAGTCTGACATGAAGGATTCTTTGAAGATTGTCCTAAGACCAGCCAGCCCCCGGTAATCTGATTAGATGTCATCCCATCTCCATTGTCTCGAACAATGATCGTGCCACCTGGCTGACTCACATCTCGAAGTTCAATCTCGCATTCGGTCGCATCTGCGTCGTAGGCATTTTTGGCCAGCTCCAAGATGCCCTTGCTCAAGGTCGGATTCAGTTCTTCGCCGAGTCTCTTGACAATCCCAGTGGAGAACCTGAGATGTGTGCTTGTTGATTGTGAGTCACTCACGGCTTGTACCACCATGGCATTTCGGAAAGAGCACTTGTCGTAAGATGTCTGCAACGCAAGCGAGCATTAAGCCACTTGTCCGTTTTCGGAGAAGCGAGCCGACGCACCAATTTACGGCAAGTTTGGATAGTACCATCCTTGGGGAGTAGCACGACCAAATGGTTTTCAACTGCGACAGGTTTACTGCCACCAACCAATGTAGCAATAGCCCGACGGCCGCTATCGGGTCTGGAAGTTCGCTTCACACATACAAAAGGCGGTTCAAAGAGACGGCCGGCAAATTGACGCCTGGTCTTTATCGTGGTTAACTCACCCCAGGCTGGGAGTGAACGGGCATTGATATAGGGAGCACAAGGGCCAGTTTCTGCGTGTCGATGTGGTACAACAGAACCTACATGAACTGAAAAGCGCTTACCAACACCGTGAGTAGCCCGGTCTGGTAGATATCCTGTGCAAGATTTATCAAGATTCAAGTTCTTTTCGAAGTGAAAAAGATAGACATCAACATCCGTCCATTTATCAAACAGGCCCAGCGGTTTCTCACACAACACGGATCCAGAAACTCGTGTTGATTCACGCCAAGCCACATAGCGGCTTCCTGATCGAAGGACATCTGGAAGGATGGCAATTATTCTTGAACCTTCAGGAGCATCGCGGATGGCGCGTTCAACGAACAGAGCCGCAACATTGACGCGACCTGAGGCCCAATCGCAATCGGCTGGTGCTATTGCATAACCGAATGGTGGATTCATTATGATTATATCAACATCTGACATGTGCTGCAAGGAAGTCAGAGAATTGCCAATCTTAATGTTGGGAAATGGATGGAGTGGTAAACTTGAGTCAAAAGGGGGACGAATCCCATGAAGCTTGGCAGCAAGTAGGATCAGTCGCGCTTTCGTTAAACGAACGAACTGACCAGATATATCAAATCCTGAGAGTAATCTACCCCACTCACTGAGTGTGTCCTGAAAAGTGGGCTGAATGGGTAGTTTCTGCGCAGCCGCCAAAAGAAGATCGCCCGCACCACATGCTGGATCGCAAACCTTTGGGGAAGTTGTTTGACTAGTCGCTACTGTAGCCACTCTCCTCGCCAACCTAAAACTTGTAAAATATGCACCTTGCCGCCTTAGATCAATTCTCGGTACCTGTTCACGAAGAATCCGACTAGGCTCGCCATCAAGACAGAGTGCAAGCCTTTCTCGCCATTCGGAACCATTGATAGGCGTACATAGCTCGGCCAACTCAAGTATTGACTCTACGTACTGAGAAAAGGAGTCCGACTGATCACTGGCGACTGGGGTAATAGCTGCACAGCGGAGGCCGGTATTGGCTTCGCATAACTCTGCATTTTTGGCACGCATGCGACTATATTTTGGATATTCGGTATTCTGTCTCAGCAATCATTACATCTAGGCTAACTGAGGATGCCTCAAAGGCAACACAGAGTATACCGTAGCGGCACCCCGTCCCTTGCCATAACATGTCCAATTTTGCTATCAGACATGCCATCCAACATCTCAGAACACTCCCAATATTGGGGAGGTTCCAACTCATAGTTTGAACTCTTCAGCAACCTTAGGTACTTTCGTAAAGACTCCAAGTTCTGATTCCATCCGAGTTTAATTCCTTTTTCAGGATAGAAATAAATTACGTGATAAAATAAATTTGCATCTTGCCAAACCCTCAATTCAGTTGATTGTTGGGTTTATGAGTTCCCTTTCTCATTAGGATCAATAACCAAGTCACATCCCGGACAGAGCCGTACGTAATGCTTCGAACCCTAGACCACTCGCTCCCGTACGAATTCGAAGACTGCACCAGAAATCCAATGTCAGCATCTGCATGAAGTGAATCGGCACTGCGATCCAGAAAGAGCGACAACGCCAAACCAGTGCTCCCAGAACAATGCCTCCCAGTAATGAAAGAACCAATTCGCTGGTGGGCTTATGTACGTGCAATAGGGCGAAAGGGAGTGCCTGAACGAAAATTGCATGCACTCCAAACGTATGCGCTGTCCCAAACAGCATGAACCCCCTCCAAAGGTACTCCCAGCCAACCCAGTACAACAGGAAGAGTGAGTGATAGATCGCAAAAATGGACCAGGAATCCACGGCTCCGCGATAATGTGGATATTCCACCTGAAAAGCTCTTCCATCCGAGAGTATCCAGGTTCCAATGAGCACTATCGGCACATAGGCCGCAAACAGGATCAGTGCCAATTTCCAGTCACCGAGCCCCAACCCAATCTCTGCCGGCCTTTTTCGAAATCCAACGACCAGAACTAGGACCGGGATCAAAAATCCGCTCACACCCTGAATCGAAAACCACCACCCCCATGCCTGCAACCTGCTCCCATTGGGGGCAATGTGATCCAGGAAAAAGTCTCGGCTTCCAAACTTAAACGTTACGATTAGGAGCAGCGCACAGAGCGTGAGCACAACCGTCGTCTGCAGATCCAATGACCGCAGCCCCTTAATAAACCGTTGTCTCTCGGAACCCAACACCCTGCTATGATCCACTTCCTACATGACGTTCCATAAACTCCCAAATTCGCAGGAGCCGATCAATGCGTTGTTTCGGATTGCCGGTGCGCGAAAGGTTATGTCCTGCATTCGGGTATCGCACATATTCCACCGGACGCTCTAGTGCTTTTAAGCTTTTGTACAGCACCTCACTCTGAATAACGCCGGTTCGAAGATCATTATCTGCATGCATGATCAAAAGCGGTGTCCGGATTTGATCAACAAATGTGATCGGCGAATTTGCTCGTAGAAGTACACCCGCTTCCCACGGATACCCTCCAAAATGATTCGGTACCAGACGCCAGGCATTGCCCTCACCAAAAAATGTACTCAAGTCATAGACTCCGCGCTGAGCGACTGCAGCCTTGAATCGCTGATCGTGAGATACAATCCAGGCCGTGAGATATCCGGCATAGGAGCCACCCGTCACTACCTGACGATCCGCATTCACCCACCGAGTCCTCCTTGTCACTTCAGATGCTACAGCCAGTACATCTCCACCAGGACCCACTCCCCAATCCTGATAATTTGCCCGCCGGAATCCATGCCCGTATCCACCGGATCCGCGAGGATTGGAATAAACTAGGCCGTAGCCTTGTGCCGTCAAAAATTGAAACTCATGCCACATCGTCGCTTCACCCGGCCCCCACATTGATGCGGGGCCTCCGTGAATGGCAACTAGGAGTGGATAGGTCTGCCCAAGAGCCTGAAATGTGGGGGGCATCACCCAATACTGCACATTAACAGTATCCCTTTGTAAGCGGTACTTTGCCGGAAAGCTCAGCGCTTTATTCTGAAGCCATTCTGAATTGTGTGCTGTGATTGCCGCTGATGATTCAAAATCCATTGAAGAGGCATGCAACTCCGATGGATTGAGAACCTGGGTCGTTACCATGTAAGCCATAGCCGTTGTGATATCATAGCTACCAATCCCCCGGCTATTTTCTGTCAGCTGTGTTACAGGAAGCCCCCGATGAAGCAATTCTCCACGGTAAAAGAATGACCTCGCACTCTGAACTAAACTGTCAGCAAGAAGTGAATCAGCTACGGGTTCCGCTGTCGGAAGTGCTGGCCGACCCTCATTGACAGACGCTCGGTACAGTGGCACACCCCCCTCGGACGGGGCCGTGAAATACACAAACCACTCATCATGAGACCACTTGACACCCCTGATACTTCGATCAAAGTCGAGTGTCAGCATTTCCGGGGGATTCAGCCCATCAATGGCAAAATATCCAAGTTCGGACTGCGCGTACCCGGGATCGGTGAGACTGCTCGCCTGGAACGTGATAAACCGCCCACTGGGGGAGACGATCGGAGAACTCAGGCGATAACCTCCAATATCAAGTAACAATCGCTTGCGGGAGGATTCTGTGTCAACGAGAAACAAATCCCGATCCTGCTCCCGGTCAGGATGACCTGCAGTCTCGGGATAACCACTTACAACGATCTGGCGGTTATCCAAAAGCCATGTTGCACCACTAAAGCCGTAATGTCCCGTCGTAATCACCTTGATCTCTGGATCATCACCAGCCAGATTTGCAACGAAGTAGTGCCTTGAACGATACTCCGGAGACAAGTCTAACTCACCCTGGAAATTCAGTCGATTCAAAAGACGCGGATTGGCATCTCTACGATTCTTATCCAGCCATGCTCTCACGTTTGCCAGTTCTCCATCCGGGTTTGCTTCCGCAGTATGATTCTCCCAGGAAGATCTCCCTGGACGCTCTTGTGACCATTCTGGCGCAAATCCGGTGAGATCAAGGACTTCGTCTCTGCTAAGCGTCGTAGAAAAAAGTATCTTCTGTCCGTCGGGTGACCACTGCGGATCACTGACTCCGTGCTCAAAACTGAACAACTGCCTCGCTTCTCCACCGTAAACGGAGATCTCAAAAACTTGGAATTTCCCCTCTACACTACGCAGAAACGTGATCCGTTCACTATCTGGGTGCCACACAGGAGAGCTTCCCCCTCCATAGGTCATCTGTTTGGGGGGCTCCGACCGATCCGCAGCGGCCATCCAGATTTCGGATCGATACTGGTAATCATCGTCTCCGTCTGGAATGATAGAACGGACCGTATAGGCAACGTAGCGTCCATTGGGCGCCGCAGCGACACTGCCAAGTTGCTGAATCTTAAGCAAGTCAGTAGCCAAAATGGGCTCCCGCTCAACCTGGGCAGTAACACTAGTGGCAAAAAAACAAAGTCCAATCAATAGGATGCGCATAGGCTCAAAAAAGTGGATAATGATGGTCTGCAAAATATACGTCAAGCAAAAAGATGGGGAGTTATACACGGGGTGCGTTGACACTCATGTATATAACTCCCCAAAGATAGGCTTAGAGACACGATTGCAATACAGGCGGCCGCCACAATGTCTGCAATGCGAAAGTGTCTACTGACAAAGAAGAGAATACCTACATTCAACCTAGCCTATACCGTACGATCATCTCCCGTGTCTGCATCAGGGCTGTTCTGGAAAGAGCGTTACCTGTACATAACGATCCGTCAGCCACTGTATGGCCGCTTGCTGTAAATCTTCTGCGGTCAGGCTGTCCACAAGTTCATTATAGCGCAGAATGTCCAGCGGCTCCATAACACTGTCTGAATAATAGGTATTGTGCAGTGCACTCAGCCAGAACCCATTCTCCTCAAGATCAGTAGCTCGCGCCTGCCGTTGTTGTTCCTGTACCCGTGCGACGTAATCTTCCTCCACGCCGCTCTGCTTGATTTCTTCAATGGTCTCGAATACGGCGTTGGTCAATTCTTCCGCACGCTCGGGGTCACAGCCGAAGCTGATCGAAAATCGATACTTTTGGCGAGGACGCCGCTGCTGGAACCCATATACACCCGCGCCATAGACACCGCCAAGCTCCTCACGTAATTCTTCAAACAAAAGAATGTCAAGGAGCATCTCCAGAGACTCCATATGATGGCGTGCCTCTCGCGAATCCTCAGAGGGACCAGTGAAGGTGATATTGACGCGGCTCTGTGGCTCCTCTCCCTTGTAGACCGTCTTGATGACCGTACCCTCAGGGTTCTGAACGTTTACATCCTGCCACGTTTCTTCTCGATCCGTAGCAGGTAGTGTGCCGAGATATGTCTGCGCAAGTGCAGTTAACGTGTCAACCTCAAAGGCACCTACGAAGATAAATACAAAATCATCCATGTCGGCAAACCTTTCCTGGTAGATCTGCAGGGCACGTCCCATGTCTAGTGCGTCAAGGTCCTCCATTGTGGTAGGAATATAGCGTGGGTGATTCATGTACAGTGTCATATTAAGAGTGTCACTGAATACCGCATCAGGAGAATTCTCCCGATTTGCCAGAAAGGTGCGGTTCAGATTGACCTGAGACAAAAATGCAGAGGTGTCAAGACGTGCTTGCGTCGCACGCAGATGAATCAACTGGAAGAGCAATTCCAGGTCTTCCGGGGAAGCACTGCCCCTGAATCCTTCAAACAAGGAACTGATGGATGCCGAAACAGAGGCTCGCTTTCCCGAGAGTTTTTTCTGCAGTTCCGTCTGACTGAATGCACCAACTCCACTGCCACTCACAGTTGACGCTGCAAACGTTGCAGTACGGTACTCGTCGTCACTGTATAGAGAGGTCCCACCTTCGCTGAAGGATGTGAACCGAACCTCATCAGCACGAAAATCTGTCGGCTTCATCACAACGCGAATACCATTCGATAATGTGATCTCAGATACTCCAAGTTCGGGAATAGAGTTTTCGCTTACAACAGTAGCCGGGGCTAACGTCTCGTCAAATAGAGGTTCATCCGATGTGGTATCAATGTAGGGCTCTACCACAGTACCATTATACTCTTCGAAAGTATTGGCCAGTACCTCTTCGGTGACCCATTCAAGCGATGGTTTCTCTGGGAGATTCACAGTCATGACCCGATCATCACTACTGAAGGCTTTCGGCAGATACGCACTTACTTCTTCCAATGTGATGGTTGGCAGAAGCTGCTGTGCAAGCCGGTATGTGTTCACTACACCTGGAATTGGAGAGTCTTCCAGAAAGTGATTAACGTAGGAAGACACAAATCGGGCCGAGGGTGTGTTTTCACGTTCATTGTATGCTTCTTCATACGAGCGTAAGAGGGATTCCTTAAACCGCGAGAATTCACCCGGCGTGAATGGGTGCTGTTTAACTCGTTCCGATTCAAGAATGAGCGTGCGAAGCGCGGCAACCAGACTGTCCTCGTTCGCATACGCAGTTACACTGAATTGGGGAAAGCCTCGAACAATCTCCCCTTCACCTACTCCTGCGGCGAGAAAAGGTGCTCGGGTACCATCCTGAGCAATCTCGCTAAATCGCCGCGAGAGCATTCCCCTTGCCAAGGACCCTACCAGAGCCTGGCGACGGTCGGCAAGGGTTTTCATCGGGACCACTGGCTGTCTATACCCCATCGAAAGTACTGGAAAAAAATCGTATTCTGGATCACTCACAACCTTGTAACGCGTTTCCATATATGGCACATCATAGGTGGGGCGTGGCACTGGGTTCTCGGTCGGCGCAATCGTAGCAAAGTGTTCTTCCACCAAAGACTTCATGGTTGGTACGTCCAGTGCCCCAACGACAACTACAGCCATCAGATCAGGACGATACCAGGTCTCATAGAAGCGGCGTACAGTTTCGTATGCACTCTGCTTGATGACAAGTGTATCTCCGATCGGCAGCCGTTTCGCATAGCGGGATTCACCAAGAATAACCGGGAGTTCCTCATCCAACATGCGCCCCTGTGCACCCCGTCTGCTGCGCCACTCCTCCACTACAACACCGCGCTCATTGTCAATTTCTTCGTCGCTCAGTGTAGCATAAGCCGCCCAGTCTTCCAACACCTGGAATGCCTTGCGTACCACCTCCATGCTATCCGTAGGCACCTGGAGTTGATAGACCGTTTCATCGAAACTTGTATAAGCATTGATGTCCGGGCCGATTTGCATGCCGATGCGCTGCAAAAAGGCCATAAGTGTTTGTTTTGGAAAGCGCCGCGTACCGTTAAAAAGCATATGCTCCACGAAATGGGCCAGTCCAAGTTGATCTTCGTCCTCCAGTATGCTACCAGCATTTACGACCAGCCGGAGCTCAAGACGAGACTCCGGCTCGTGGTTCTCTCGCAGATAGTACGTTATGCCATTCTCCAATTGGCCAATGGTAACAGCGCTATCAATGGGAATGGGCTGATTCAAGTCTAGTTGGGCCTGCGTGTTCACAGCGGGTAAAAAACTCGCCATGCAAACCAAAAAAACGACCGGCACGGTTTTGAATGAAGTAGAGTATGCGATCATTGATCTCGTACTTGTGGTGGATGGTTGTAGAAAAATACACGAGTCGCAATGAACACATATCTGGGACCTAAGATCCAGCTATGGACACATTCAAAGGGCCTGTGTGTTTGAGTCTTGGGGATTGCTCCCACGTACCAGTTCAGTATGTCATGGTTTTCAGCGCGCAAAACCCTCAAAAAGATCCAGCTCTTAAGCTCAATCAAGGCGCACCTGCACACTACATAATACTCTCTGATTGGCAGAGTTAATTTGAATCCAAATGCAGTCTGCGGGGTTTGCTGGTATCTTCACAAAAAACTTCAAATTAAATGACTGTAGATCCCCTTTATCTGGCGTTTGGTGATATGGACTATGAATTGGGCGTGACGCGGAAAATGCTTTCGCGTGTCCCCGACAACTGCTTTGACTGGCGCCCACATAAAAAATCGTGGACCATGGGCGAACTAGCCTCCCACATCGTCGACCTGCTCTGGTGGCAGGTGATTACGTTGGAGAAAGATGGCATAGATATGTCCCAACCCTGGCCAAAAACAGAAGTGTCAACACAGGCAGAGTTAATCGCCGCGTTCAATTCCAATGAAAAAAAATTGCTTAAGGTCCTTGGCCGCACGACTGTGGATACGCTATCTGAACCCTGGACACTGAGTTCTGGAGACCAGATCTATTTTACAGAGTCTAAGGCAACCGTACTCCGCCGATTTGGGATCAGCCATCTGGTTCATCACAGGGCTCAACTTTCCGTATATCTGCGGATGAATGATGTGCCCTTGCCTCCGAGCTATGGACCTACTGCAGACGAGAATTAATCCGGCTATCCTGCAGCCGGATAGGGATTCGCCAGATATCGCCGGGCATCTGTATGACTTGATCCCCAACGTTTCATTCTGAGTACATCTTTGTACCGGGTGATGGCCCGCTCGCGGTCTCCCATCAGATCGTACGCAATTCCCTGATAGAGACGCCCGGCAACCTTGAAGTAACTGTCGGTATCCAGTCGTGCGGTTAATGCTTCCAGAGATAAGAGGTGAGGTAAAGCGGCAGATGCTTCCCCCTTGGCAATGTGTGACCGCGCCAGAAAATACAGCGCCTGCTCCGCCATCGCTGGTGTATAGCCGGTTTCCTGTGCCTTATAGCGCTCCAGGACGTCTGTAAAAACAGTATCAGAAGCCTGCCACTGATACCAACTCGCATAAATTCGACCTTCCAGTGTATGGAAAAAGGAATTTCTGGGGTACTTGTTGCGCAGCCACGAAATCTGCTGGACACATGCTTGGAAATCTTTCTCGTAGAGGTAGTTGATCTGCGCCAAAAAATACATTGCCTCCGTCTGCATATAGTATCCATCTCTGGCCGTACGCTCGAGTTCAAACAATCCACCTGACCGGTCTCCGGGCGGAAGAAACGCCGTAATCGGCCGCACAAACGGGTACCGTTCGGGGATCAATGCAGCATAGTATTGATAGAGGCCTCTTCCCAGTGCAAAATCGTGATTGGTTGTATCTGCGTTGGCAACCGCCAACACGTAATCCATGGCCCGTTTGCCATCTGCTGCAGCCCGAATCCAGTCACGGCGATTGGAACGTAAACGGCCCCTGAACCCTAACGCAACCCCCTTAAAAAACATCGCGTCGAAATCATTCCCGTTCGCGTCCAGTCGTTCATTACTGCGCGCAATCACCTCGCCCATGGCTGCATAAAATGCTTCATCATGAGCTGTCTCCGTTAAATCCAAAAGAATGGTCCACCAAAGAGTTAATGCCTCCAGAAACGGACCGATAGGATGATCCAAATGACGCTCCGTGATGGTTTGAAAGTGAGTTTCTGCTTCTTCAAACCGAAGATCGTACAATGCCTCCAGCCCAGCTTTAGCTGACGCTCGAACCTCTGTCTCGTACAGAATGCTGGACTGTGCAGCAGCAGATGAACAGGATAGAATTCCCCCCAGAAGTACGACGAGCCACACGCGATTCATTGCGTGCCCTATCGACTCCAGCGCCGTAAACCACCATACGTAAGCCCGACAATCAGCACTTTCATTGCATCAAAAGCAACAAACCGAAGCCATCCAACCTCAATGGAGTACAACCAGGATGTGTGAGAGGCCGCAAAATGTAACCAGCTTACCCCACACGCAAAGAGCACAACAGAACCTGCAGCGACCGCAATCACACCGCCAAACACGCTGGTTTTACTCATTCCGATCAGACCAATGACGTATGCTGATAATGGCATCCCCAGGAGATAACCTGCACTGACGGCAGTGGCCAAGTAGGCCAAACCGTGCCCACTCCCGGCGTAAACGGGCAGGAACATTCCGATCAACAGGTAGAGAATCATAGACAGGAAGCCGTTCCGTGCCCCAAGTACTAAACCACTCCCATATACAAAAAGGGTCTGTAATGTAATCGGGACCTCCCAAAGATAGATGCGCACCTGAGCGCCAAGCGCCGTAGCGACTGCAAAGAAGGTGACTGCCAGAAGTTGGACAAGTACGGAAGCCCTCTCAGGAGTCAATGTCTCTATCCAGGGGGTCCGAGCCGATGGTGCGGTCATGGTACGCGGTCAGTAACTGAAACTGAACTTCGTTACCCTTTGAAGTCTTATATGTTTCGGATTGGATCGCCGATATGGTACCTTTTTAGGTGTGATTTCGTACCACGCGATCTCGACTACCAATCTTATCATCCTTCTCCATGCAGGGGCCTTACTGGACATTGGCCAACTTACTCAGCATCTCTCGTGTCCCACTTTCTGGCGCAGCGGCGGTGGTTATTCTTGTGGATAGGCCCGTAACCTGGAGCTTGGTCTTGATCCTTGCAGCCGGGCTTACGGATTTGCTTGATGGCCAAATTGCTCGCCGCACAAATACCGTATCCGAGTGGGGCAAGATTCTGGATCCAGCTGCAGATAAGATCTCTGCCGTGGTGCTGGGGATTGCACTCGTGTGGAAAAGCCTGCTGCCCCTCTGGGTTCTGGGAGCCATCGTTCTGCGCGATTTACTGATTGCAACGGGGGGAGTTTTCCTGACACGTCATCTCGGACATGTGCAAATGAGTAACCTTCCTGGCAAGATTGCAGCAACGGCAATTGGAATCACGTTTATTCTTGCACTTTTGAAGGCAGATCAAATCGTTATGGATATAACGATCTGGGCAACCATCGGGCTTCTTGGGATCTCGCTTCTAATTTATGCGGCTCGACTTTTAGACCTGCGAAATCGATCCAATTAATTAGGGAATTATAACCGAAACTGTAACCAGATTCAGGATTTTCGAATCTTTTGAACTCTCGATTTTTTTGCATATTTGCCTTGATACAGAACCTTGTGAAACGCTTCCCTGAGCGTGATTCCATTATACTTCGGGTTCGTTACCGGTTTGTCCAGCAACTCATGGGGATTGCTGGTGACTGGAGTGGATGCGGGTTTGGGGTTTGTGGGATTATTCATCAGAGAAATAGCTGAGGTAACATGGCTTTGCCGGTATACGGATCATTCATCATTGGTAATCGGGGAAGACAATCATCGAAATAATCCTTGATCGACCAAATCTGCATCCGGGGATAGGAAGAGATACCAACCTGAATTTTACCCGTACTGATCATTTCCATTTTTGCACTCTTTGTACGGACTGGTCTAAGAGTTACATAACAGCCAAGCGCTGCCTGATCTCTTTTCGTAACCCCGATAAAGTCACGTAACCCGCTGAGACTGAACTTCCCGCCTTTGACCTGAGCAAGTGCCAGTTTTGAATCCAAATCCTTCGGCGTCTCAGCAAGATAAGCACGTCCATCTACCCCTCCATCCGCTACCTGTTTTGTATTTGGCACAAATCCTGGTAACCGTGTGATTGCCCAGGATTCAAAGTCAAAAGGCTTTTCTCCTGCCAGCTTTTCTGCTGATCTAAGATCATAGGGAATCCCGTAAACTGGGATACTCGGATCTTTTAACCTCTTGTCCCGCACCAAGTCAATGGCAAAAGATGAAATGTCAATGCCCACAAATTGTCTATCAAGGATTTTGGCCGCCTCTACTGTGGTACCACAACCACAAAATGGATCTAACACAATGTCATCAGGATTGCTTGAAGCTTTGATGATGCGTTCAAGCAATAATAATGGCTTCTGTGTGGGGTAACCCATGCGTTCTTTTGACATTGGGTTGATAATGGGTATATCCCATACATCATCTACAGGAGTTCCATCTGGGTGAGGAAGATATTGTTTCCCCGACTTTGAGGTTATACCACTTTTTGCATAACCACTTGTCTCTTTGTATGGTACTCTCATAGAGTCAATATTGAATACGTGTTCTTTTGTTTTTCTGTACCAAAAAAGGACATCGTGTTTTCGTGAGAAATATGTTTTACTTCGCCCGCCCCCTGTATAATGCCATACAACTTCATTCAAAAGCCCCCCCCCCCCTATGCTTAGCATATATAGCATCCATTACAACTTTCAGGTAATGACTGGCCGTTGGATCACAGTGCAGATAAATACTCCCCGTGTCTTTCAACAACCGATGCATCTGCTCCAAGCGCTCAGCCATATAGGTCAGATAAGCCAACATCCCACATTTTCCCAAGATCTGATGCAATCCACAAATTGCATCGTGAGCTTTTAGCCCGGGCGCATTCTTATACCTTGTCCATCTATCTTCAGCTGCTTCATCCCATACCCATGTATCTGTGAATGCACGAAACTGTGCATCTCCACCTCCGTCCCTATGATACAACTGGTTATAGGTCGCTTTAGAGTTAAATGGAGGGTCCAAGTAGATCAAGTCCACAGATTGATCATCCCATTGCTCCATCCAATCCAAACAATCCCCGTAGTATAGTGCGTTTGGTTGCATTAGACTATGGGGGTATTCCTCTTTGCAGTTAGGTCTTGAATCCTGCACCGTTTTCCGACCATGCCCTGGGCGATGGACTTCATCTGGTCGATCGTATCCAGTTCCCGGATATTATGCTTGCCTGCGAACTGATTGACGTACCGGTTCAAGTGCTTCACGCTCATGCGATGATACGTACCGTGAAACGCACGTTTGAATACAGCCCAGAATGATTCTACTCCGTTGGTATGAGCAAGGTGATTGATCGTCGTGGCAAGCGTCCATTCCTTACTGCTGTGGCATACCCAGAAGTGATCTGTAAGCCCCTGATAGCTACTGTGTTCATCCGTGAATACAGGGGCATCCTTTGCCCTGGTTTGTTCTACAAAGCCCTGTAACGTGCTTTTCGTGGTATCAGGAACGACTTGTGCAATGATCTGATTCGTTTCACGGTCTTTGGCACCTACAACAGCTACCTTTCCAACCGTTCCCCGTCCGGCATGAAGTTTCTTGTCTTCATGTTTGTTCTTTTCCAGTCCACCGATGTAGGTTTCGTCTACTTCGACCGGGCCGTTGAATGCTTCTTTCAGGTTGGGGATCAAACCTTCACGGATCCGGTGCAGCATATGCCACGCATTCTTCTGGGCAATCCCCAGGTCGCGGTGCAGTTTCATACTGGATACACCTTTGAGGCTGGTTGCTTCGAGAAAGATCGCCCAAACCCATTTCTGCAGGGGTATCTTGGTGCTTTGTAGCGCTGTACCGGTTTTGACGGAGAAATACCGTTTACACTCACGGCAGCGATATGGCATTCCATTACCGTTCTTAGTTCTGTAGGTGTTCTTACAGCCACACCGGGGGCATTTTCGCCCGTCCGGCCAGATCATGGCTTCAAACCATTTCTCCGCAGATGCTTCATCAGGAAACCATTTTCCCAGTTGAATTAAGCTGATGCCTTTTCGATTTGAGCGTCCAGGTCCATTTGCAGACATTTTTCTATAACTTTGTTGTACCTAATATACGCAATATCCTAACAAAAGTTACAGTTTCGGTTATAATTCCCATTAATTACATGCGGTTTAGCAAACGCTCACAGACCCAGGACCAAAATCGTCTGGAATCTGGACTAAAAAAAACCCGGGATGGCCTTTTCGGAAAGATCGGCCGTTTGATCAAAGGGAAACGTAAGATTGACGAATCCATCCTGGATGGCATTGAGGAGGCCCTGATCACCAGTGATGTGGGGGTCAACACGACCCTCGAAATTGTCAGTCGGATTGAAAAAAGAGTGGCGCGAGACCGATACACCTCATCCGATGAGTTACGGACATTGATTCATCAGGAAATGGCAGAACTCCTTGAAAAAAACCTGTCCGCACGCCCTGCAGATTTTGATGCTCCACTCAAGGACCATCCCCATGTGATCATGGTGGTCGGTGTCAACGGCGTGGGAAAAACAACAACCATAGGAAAGCTTGCATGGCGTTACACGCAGGCAGGCCGAAGCGTGCTCATTGGTGCCGGGGATACCTTCCGGGCCGCAGCGATTGAGCAGCTTGAGATCTGGACCGAGCGGGCTCAGGCTGACATCATCAAGCAATCACACGGGGCGGATCCCGCAGCCGTTGCATTCGACACGGTTCAATCGGCAGTTCGCCGCTCCACAGATGTTGCTATTATTGACACTGCGGGACGCCTGCATACCAAAACCGGGCTCATGGATGAGCTTGCAAAAATGAAACGTGTCATGGGCCGCCAACTCGCTGGCGCGCCTCATGAAGTGCTCCTGGTACTGGATGCCACGATCGGACAGAATGCACTGCGGCAAGCCCAGGAATTTACGCGGAGCGTAGATGTCACCGGTCTGGTTGTCACAAAGCTGGATGGCTCCGCCAAGGGGGGCATTATTATCGGTATCTCGAATGAGTTCAAAGTGCCTGTCAAGTATATTGGAGTGGGAGAAGGACTAGAAGATCTGCAGATCTTTAATCGCGATCATTTCGTGAGAGCTTTGTCCATCGTATGATCCCTTTCGACCCCAGATCTTCCTGACTGATGAGCAAAGCCGAATCGACTAATCTGCGAATAGTCTTTATGGGGACTCCCAAATTTGCTGTACCCTCATTGGATGCACTGGTAGAGAATGGCTACCGGCCCGTTGCTGTAGTCACTGGGCCGGATCGCCGATGTGGACGGGGCCGTAAACTGCAGCCAACCGCAGTCAAGCAAGCCGCACAGCGTTTTGGTATTGAGACCCTCATTCAACCGAAGTCCGTAAAAGATCCAGCGTTTGCAGCTCAGATCAATGACCTCAAGTGCGATCTCCAGGTCGTCGTTGCATTCCAGATTCTGCCTCCTGAAGTATTTACCCGTGCAAAGCTCGGAGCGTTCAACCTTCACGCCTCTCTGTTACCCAAATTTCGGGGAGCTGCTCCAATCAACAGGGCGCTGATGGCAGGAGTGACTGAAACCGGGGTAACGACTTTTTTCCTTAAGCCTGCGGTTGATACAGGAAATATTATCCTTCAATGGCCAACCACCGTTCCGCCGAACGAGACCGCGGGAAGCCTGCATGATCGACTCGCAAAACTTGGGGCACATGCCGTTCTGGAAACAACCCGGCGGATCGCCGCTGGATGTGCACAGGAGCGCCCACAGGATAACTCACTCGCAACTGCCGCTCCAAAAATTTTTCGTGATGATTGCCGTATCCACTGGACCGAATCAGCAGATCAGGTCCATAATCACTGCCGCGGCCTCTCTCCCTACCCTGGCGCTTGGACTCCGTGGAAGTCAGGAGGCCTGAAGATCCTAGGAAGCCGCGTTACAGAGGAGACCGGGACCCCGGGTAGCGTACTCAGGGCAGATGACCGCATCGTGGTTGCCTGCCAGACTGGAGCAATTTCCATTACACACCTACAAGCTCCAGGGCAACGTGTTCTTGCAGCCAAGGATTTCCTGAATGGTCATCCGATGGTGCCAGGATCACGCCTGAATGAACATGATGATTAAGATCGCGTAAGTTCGCCGATGCTTGACTAAATCACTTCTTTATGGCCAATTTTGACCTTGCTCAGGTTAGCGAACGTATTCGTATTGAGAGTGCTTTTGTAGACGATCTGCGTGAAGAGATCGGACGTGTCGTCGTCGGACAGAACTATATGGTTGAACGCCTGATGATCGGGCTGCTCGCCTCGGGGCACGTATTGCTGGAAGGAGTTCCCGGACTGGCAAAGACCTTGACCGTAAGCTCCCTTGCCCGGTCCATTGGCGGGCAATTTCAGCGCATTCAATTTACCCCAGACCTCCTTCCCGCCGACCTTTTGGGTACACTGATCTACAATCAGCAGACGGGAGACTTTTCCATCAAAAAAGGACCGCTGTTTGCAAATATGGTGCTTGCGGATGAGGTGAACCGTTCTCCGGCAAAGGTTCAGAGTGCTTTGCTGGAAAGTATGCAGGAGCGGCAAATTACAATTGGGGAAACGACCTTCCCGCTCGAGGAACCGTTTCTGGTGCTTGCAACACAGAACCCCATTGAGCAGGAAGGAACCTATCCCTTACCTGAGGCACAGGTTGACCGCTTCATGCTGAAAATTAAGGTTGGCTACCCCTCCCATGAAGAAGAGATGGAAATCATGCGTCGGATGGCTCGAACCAACCCCGACACCGAAGTCAAAACGATCGTTCAATCCGAGAAGATTCTGTCTGCCCGACTAGTCCTGAATGAACTCTATATGGACGAGCGTGTCGAACGCTACATCGTAGACCTGGTCATTGCCACACGGGATCCCAATTCCTTTAACTTGCCTGACTTGGTGCCCCTGATTGAATACGGCGCATCCCCCAGGGCAACAATCAACCTGAATCTTGCGGCACGGGCCCATGCATTCCTTCGTCACCGTGCTTACGTGACTCCCGAAGATGTACGTTCAATTGCCATGGATGTACTCCGCCACCGCGTAGCCATAACCTATGAGGCAGAAGCAGAAGAAATGGAAGCCGAGGTAATTATTCAGAAAATTCTTGACACGATTGAGGTTCCTTAACCCTTGTTATATACTATATAAATGAATTACGTGTATGAAAACGTAATCATTCTGTTAATTCGCACGTAGAACAGGGAAATCCGGTTTTATTCCAAAGCCTGTAACGTATATTTCTCCCGTGCAGTGCCTTGATCCCGTCGATTCATTTGTTGACAAAATTTTGTGATGGAGTGATGTTAAGGAAATACCGCATTGACCCGCGCACGCTTGAGCCGGTATTATCACCTTACGGTTTTATTCGCCCTCTATTGTGGGGCGGGGGGGTGTTCGTAGGGCTCACCGCCATATGGTTTGTGGCTGATCTTCTCGGAACTTCGGTGCAGGAACAGAGGCTGATGGCAGAGAATCAGGCCCTCCAGGAGGAGCTCTCCGAATCCCGTCAACGAGTGAGTGGCTTGAGTGAGCAATTGGATAACCTCTCGGAAACAGATCGGGAGTTATACCGATTGATCCTGCAGGCTGATTCTATTCCGGATGATGTGCGTCAGGTAGGTGTTGGTGGCGTAGATCCGTATGCTCACTTTGATGGATTCAGCGAAACAACATCTGAACTTCTTCAAGATCACGCCGAACTACTTGATCAGCTTGAAAGACAGGTCAGCCTGCAAACTGCCAGCTTCCAGTATCTCGAAACCCTTGGAATCAGACGGATAGAGGTGCTGGCACAACTTCCAGCCATTTCGCCTACAAAGGGAGGCCGCATTGCCTCTGGTTTTGGCTATCGTTTACACCCGATCCTCCATTACCGAAGGATGCATTCCGGGTTGGACATTGCTGTACCCCGGGGCAGCCCGGTACATGCTACGGGAGCAGGGGTCATTGAAGACATTGGGTACTCCAATGTCGGATATGGCCGCTATGTCCTCATTGATCATCCTGACGCTGGCTATAAAACACTCTATGGCCACTTAGACTCAGTACTGCCAAACATCAAAGAAGGCGTGAAAGTTGTTCGTGGACAAGAAATTGCAAAAAGCGGCAACACTGGGCTGAGTGTTGCTCCTCATGTTCACTATGAAGTGCGTGATCACAATAACAATGCCCTTGATCCTCGCTACTTTCTGGGACCCAGTATGACACCGCAACAGTATCAGGAACTCTTGGAACGGGCAGACAACCTCAGTGGTCTTCCGTCACTGGATTGACGTTTTTTTTTCGGGTTACCCCCCTGCATTACAACATATTCCTCTGAATTGCATAATATCCGGTTTCTAACTCGGATCACAAAGCGCACGCTAAATTCAAAATGGGATACTGGACACTCGAACTGGCCTCCTATCTCGAGGATGCTCCCTGGCCAGCTACACAAGAAGAGCTCATTGATTATGCCGAACGTACGGGAGCTCCTTTCGAAGTGATGGAGAATCTCCGGGAGCTCGAGGACGAAGGCGAACCCTACGAAAGCATGGATGAAGTATGGCCTGATTACCCGACGGCCGACGACGATTTCTACTTCGAGGACGAGTAGGTGGAGTTTATGCCTACTGGTACTGGTTGGAGGGCTCTCATCAGCAGTTGCCTCCGCTCAATCTGATTCCGACACACCTCATATTGTAGAGATATTTTTCGTCGGAAATACTGACTTCTCTGACGAAGTCCTTCAGAGTCGTATCCGTACGGCCGTCAACCGGGAGTTTCTCGGGCTTCGTGGTGCACACTGGTGGCTCTGGCTTTACCGAGTTGGAGAAGCCGGTAGACTAGGCTCACGGTTGAGCAGGGCTCTCATGAACCTGGGAGAACCACCTGCCATCATAGATGAAGCCGTGCTTGCTACGGACTTGGAGCAGCTCCGCGTGTTCTTTGAGCGGGAAGGCTATCTCCAAACCGAGATAAACTATCAGATTGAGATTGATGGGAACCATGCCTACATCACATTCAATATTGTCCAGGGACCTGCCACACTGATCAACCGCATATCCTATACTGGACTAGACAGCCTGGATCTTCAACAACAACAACAACTCGCACAGACCTCCCTATTTCCCCCGCTACCCAATCAACCACTCCTGGATTATAAACCCATACCACAGCGGTTCCGAGAAAGTCAATTACTTGAAGAGAGAAGTAGACTCCTGACACTGCTGCGAAATATGGGCTTTGCAGCCGTTACACGGGATTCAATTCGTGCCATTGTTACGCCCATTACTATGGATTCCTTCAATGTTGAACTGCGAATCCATACCGGCAAGCGCTTCCGTTACGGTACGATACAGTTTGAGGTCGAAGGCCCCGAACCTGATGTACCCGTACGAATAGATACCCTCTTCACGAACAGAGACACATCTCGACTCGTGATTTCCAAAATTCAGGGAGAACGCCGTATCAAGAGTGCTCTTTTGCTCAAAGCACTGAATATACGACCCGGTGCCTGGTACAACCAATCGGAAATCCTGACAACCAAACGACGCCTGGAAGCTACGGGGGTGTTCACGTTCACCGACATTGTTTCTCAAGTCCCCATTGACCGGGTACTCCCCCACCAGATCACCGTTCGAACCCGACCACGCCATCAATTTTTGTTTTCGACCTTTATTCGACAGAGTAACGATGCATTGGGGGGCATTGAGAATGAATTAGGAGGTGGGCTGGGTCTCACGTATAAAAATGCCAATATGTTTGGTGGTGGAGAGGTGCTCAGCCTAAGCACGACGGGCTCCGTTGCAGCAGATATAGATACGACCTTCCTTTCGTCCACGCTGGCTGAATTTTCAGCGACCGTGAGCCTACCCTACCTGATTGCCCCATTCCATCACCTGGGTCTAGACCTGTTTCAGACTCGAACCCGATTTACCTTTAGCTATCTTACCGCTCGCCGCGAAGATTTAAGTCTGATTATACGTGGACGCGTTGCAACACGCATTCGATTTGAACTGCAACATAACCCAAACATCACTTCGTTCATCGATTTAATGGACCTGAGCTTGAGCCAACCGGACACGTTGCGCGGCTTTGAATCTAGATTCCTCAGCCGGGTATTGGGTGTAGAGGGAAGGTCTCAAATCATTGATCCTGTTCAACGTGCTCAGATTCTGGAAGACTATACTCAACCTCAGATCAACAACGCAATCCGTTACACGTTTCGATCTGAACAAGTCAACCTGCTTCGCAGAGATGAGGGATATAGCTACGAGACCAGTATTGAGCTAGGAGGAATGCTTCCCTATTTCCTGGATCGTTACGTGTTTACTCCAGACACACTGGAACAGAGCTTACGTCTTTTCTCTTTTACAGGAAGTAATTCTCAAGCCTACTATCGTCAATATGTGCGATTCACAAGCAGCTTTCGACGATACTATCGCCTGGGTAATCGTACGGTTCTAGCTGCAAAATTCTTTGGCGGCTGGGTCCATCCCATCGGAAAAGCCACCGTTGTACCTTTTACACACCGCTTCTACAGTGGCGGCGCATCAAGCGTACGGGGATGGGGACTTCGACAATTAGGACCGGGAGCAGCCAGCTTCAGCCAGTTATCCAGTAATCAACGGGAAACGAACCTCCTGGGAGGGGACATCAAACTGGAAGCCAGTTTGGAGTTACGCCAGACCGTAATCCGGGATCGCCTGGGAGCGGACTGGATCTTGGCCACCTTCACGGATGCTGGAAATGTGTGGTTCGGGCCACGTAATCCCGCATTTAGTGAGACCGCCCCAGGCCAACCAACGGGGCGTTTCGTTTTCCAAAACCTACTGCAGGAAACAGGCATGGGTTGGGGAGTCGGGGTCCGGGTCTCATGGGCATATCTGGTTGCTCGCCTGGATATGGCAGTCCAAGTCCATGATCCTACACGCCCAAACACAGGATTATTCCCCTCAGGCCTGAATGATTGGGTGGGCTATTTTCGCCTTGGTCATGCCTTCTGATCCATTCATAGAAGCAGATACGCCGTCGAAGCCTCCACTGCGACGCGGAGATATTGTGGAGTTGGTGATGGAGAAAATGGCAGACCGGGGAAAGTGTCTCGCATATTATAACGGTCAGGTGGTGTTTGTCCCCCATACCCTAGCAGGTGAGCGTGTGCAGGCCAAAGTGGTAAAACGGCGCAGGAAGTTTGCAGAGGCGCAACTTCTGACCGTGCTGAAACCTTCTCCAAACCGGGTTCAGCCACGTTGTGAATATTTCGGAAGCTGCGGCGGCTGTACCCTTCAGACTACTTCCTACACACAGCAACTTGAGGATAAATATCAACTGGTCCGCGAGGCAATGACACGCATCGCTGACCTGCCAAATCTGGAGATTCGCAGACCACTGAAAGCGGCTGCAACCTATGGTTACCGAAATAAGATGGAGTTCTCCTTCTCGCCCTGCCGCTGGCTTACCAGAGAAGAGATTGATTCCAGGGAAGTATTTGATACCTCATTTGCGCTTGGTCTGCATCCGCCAAACGTATTCGCCAAAATCCTGGACATCCGCCAATGTCATCTTCAGGATGAACGCAGTACGGCAGTGGTCAACGGGATTCGAGTCCTTGCGAAACAATATCATTGGAGCCCCTGGAACTGGCGAAAAAAGGAAGGATTTTTGAGACACCTTGTCATTCGCCAGTCTGTACATATGCCGGACTTTATGGTGAATTTAATCACGTCTGGGTATGATGCAGAACGCATGTCCTGCCTTGAATCCTACCTCAAAGAGGAGCATCCGTACGTGACCACACTGGTAAACACCATCAATTCAACACCTGCTCAGACCGCTTTTGGAGAACAAACCGAGACCATCTACGGCCCCGGAATCCTTCGAGAGCGTATTGGTGAACTTACCTTTGAGATTGCGCCTAGCGCATTTTTTCAGACCAACACTCTTCAGGCAGAACAATTGGTGAATGTCGTACAGGATCTTGCTGAAGTGACCAAAAAAGAACATATATACGATCTGTACTGTGGCACTGGAACGATCGCATTATCCCTTGCTAAACATGCCGCACATGTGACCGGTATCGAATTGATTGAAGATACCATCCTGAACGCAAGAAGTAATGCAGCTCTGAATGAAATCAAGAATACCACCTTCATCAGTGGAGACATGCTGCGACTCTTAAAGCCGGACCTCATTACTGAGTACGGGAATCCTGATGTCGTCGTACTTGATCCTCCACGAGCGGGTATGCATCCAAAGGTAGCCATACAGGTATCTAGGCTAAACGCTCGTAGGATCGTGTACGTGAGTTGTAATATTCAATCCCAGGCCCGTGATCTACTGACCTTATCAAAGTCGTACGATGCAGTTGTTGCACAGCCTATTGACTTATTTCCCCAAACCCACCATCTTGAGAACATTGTCCTACTTGAAAAAAGAGTGCCGTGATGGGTAAGATTGCGTTTGTGACGGGAGGAACTGGCTTTGTCGGCAGTCACCTAGTTGAGGCGTTACTCCAGCGAGGTTATTCAGAAATTCGTTGCCTGATCCGTTCTGAACCGAAATGGCTGAAAGGGCTTGATGTCGTGCATATACGCGGCAGCCTCAGCGATTCCATACTCGTCGAACAAGCTCTGCAAGGGGTAGATTTTGTCTACCATTTAGGTGCAATGACACGTGCACCGACATGGGAAATGCTGTATGAGGCCAACGTAACCTCTACGATAAACTTGATGACAGCAGCCGCTACTGCGAAAATTTCCAAAGTATGTATTGCCAGCAGTCTGGCGGTCGTCGGTGATACCGGGGAGGTACTCGCCGATGAATCCACACCCTGCGAACCCGTTTCCATGTACGGAAGAAGTAAACTCACTATGGAACATACATTGGCAGACATGGATCTGCCCATAGTCATTATCCGCCCTCCCGTCGTATATGGACCAAGGGATCGAGACCTACTGGCTTTTTTTACTACTGTAAATCGTGGACTCTGTGTTGTCCCCCGGGGTGATCCTGGACTGTCACTCGTGTATGTGCAGGACTTGGTCCGAGGGATCATTGGAGCAGCAGAATCTCCGCGGACGACTGGCGAAACCTACTACGTAGGGAGCCGCCGAATTATATCTTGGGGAAAACTGAAAAAATCGTCTGATTCTGCGTTGGGGAAAAAATCACGAATGATCCAGATCCCACGCTCGCTGATCATGCCATTGGGAACCCTCAGTGAATTTGCCGGAAAGCTATCTCGAACCTACCCGGCACTGAACCGAGAGAAGGCACGGGAAATCCTTCATGCGACAAAACAATGTTCATCAAGAAAAGCCGGTGAACATTTTGGGTATGCTTCCCAAGTTTCATTGAACGATGGCATAAAAGAAACGATTGGGTGGTACCGGACGCAGGGGTGGATTTGAGCTAGTCTTCTGGGGGTGATCTGTAGACCGCGCGCAAGATCAACGGCATTGCGATCAATCTACAGGGTTAAAATCTATGATGCCGCCCTTCGTAAAGGTACATACTGTTTTTCTTCAGGAATACCTGCTCATACCTCAAAATACTGCATCACACTTGAATTTGATTTTGTGGAGATCCGGGGAGTATAGCGACAAATAATTTGACTACCGCCCCCAACTCTGCAACCCACACACCGATTCACTGTACACAGGCTATTGTTCTGCCTCGAACGCCTGCATTCATTGCGGCGTTTGAGTTTTGTATATTCTTGGTTCAGGCAGGGACTTTATTTGCCCGCATGAACGGACCGTTTCTGCTGAACCATACAATTTATATCCACCTGATCTGGAAAGAAAGTGAGCTTGCTTGGATTCAATACAGGTTACGTTGAAGAACTCTACAAGCGCTTCCTGGATGACCCATCCAGTGTCAGCGAAAGTTGGCAGGAGTTCTTTACTGACTATGACCCTGGGGAGACTGCTCCGCCACAGGCCATACAGAAAGAAGTACCCAAGAAGCGGGAGGCGATAAAGCAGGATCCCCCACATCCCTCGGGAAATGGTTTGCCTGCTGATGCAGAGGTTGCCCCGATCCGCGGGCCCGGCGCGGCGATTGTGGACAACATGGAAGCCAGCCTCCGCATTCCTACGGCAACCTCTGTTCGCACATTTCCCGTTAAACTGCTCGCCGAAAATCGTACGCTTCTCAATCAGTACCAACGTGGTATTGATGGATTCAAGGTCTCCTTCACGCACATCATCGCTTATGGAATCGTGCAGGCCCTGAAAATCTTCCCAACCATGTTCAGTACATTCGTCAGGGAAGGAAGCAAACCGAAGCATGTCCGTCCATCTCAGGTGAACTTTGGCCTCGCAATTGACATTGAGCGCAGAGGTCGTCGCTCCCTGCTCGTGCCGAATATCAAGGGGGCAGACGAGATGAATTTTGCGCAGTTCCTTGGCGCTTACAATGAACTCATCCTACGCTCCCGGGGCAACGCGCTGACAGTTGAGGATTTTCATGGGACGAACGTCACACTGACCAATCCGGGAATGATTGGGACCAGCCTCAGTGTGCCGCGCCTGATGCCACATCAGGGAGTCATCGTCGGTATTGGTTCCATTGGTTATCCACCGGAATACCAAGCAATCAGTGCTGCTTCCGCCAGTAAGGTGGGGCTGGCCCCGGTGATGACCGTCACCAGCACCTATGATCATCGTGTCATTCAGGGTGCGGAAAGCGGCGCCTTCCTAGCTCACATTGCAGATCTGCTACAGGGCAACGACAACTTTTATTCAGATCTTTTTGAAGATCTTCATGTGCCTTATCCCCCATTTGTTCTCAGTCCTGACTCGACTCCCCGGTTAGGGAGTTCCCAGGAGACAGGTAACGAGATGAATCTCGTTGAAAAACAGGCCCAGGTTATGATTATGATCCGGGTATTTCGTGTTTTGGGACACTTGCAGGCAGACACCAACCCACTTCAGAATAATTGGAAATATCATTCCGAACTGGATCCTGCCAAGTACGGCCTAACCGTCTGGGATCTGGACCGTGAATTCGTCACAGGAGGGCTTGGTGGAAAGGACGTTCTCCCCTTGAGAGATATCCTGAATACTCTTCGAGAGACCTATACACGCCGCATCGGAGTTGCATATATGCACCTCTCGAGCCCAATCGAAAAACGCTGGCTTCAGGAAAAGATTGAGACTTTGCGCGATTCTGAAGAACTGACACTAGACGATCAGCGGCGAATTCTACTCAAGTTGAACAAAGCAGAGGCATTCGAACGCTTCCTGCATACCCGCTTCATTGGACATAAACGCTTTTCTCTTGAGGGTGGCGAAAGTATCGTCCCCATGTTGGATCTAATCGTGAATGACGCTGCCGAACAAGGTGTGCACGAGGTTGTGATTGGAATGACCCACAGGGGGCGGCTTAATATTTTGGCCAACATCATCGGAAAATCCTACGAGAACATCTTTTCGGAGTTTGAAGGAAACATCAATCCCGATACGATCTATGGATCCGGGGATGTGAAATACCACTTAGGCAGTAAGGGGACGTACGAGACAGAGAGTGGGGCGAAAGTTGAACTGACACTAGCCTCCAATCCCAGTCATTTAGAATCTATAACGCCAATCGTGCAGGGAATGGTACGGGCAAAACAGGACTGTATCAGAGATGCCGACAACTCTGATTTGTCCGATGACCAGGTTACGGATATCATCATTCCTGTGCTGATTCATGGAGATGCTGCATTTGCCGGCCAGGGGGTTGTTTCGGAAACCCTGAACTGTAGCCAACTCAGAGGCTATCATACTGGCGGTACGATCCATCTGGTCATTAACAATCAGATCGGTTTCACGACAGGCCCCAGTGAGGCGCGCAGTTCTACCTATGCAACGGATGTGGCCCGAATGATTGAAGCACCGATTTTCCATGTGAATGGGGATGACCCCGAGGCATGCGTACGTGTGGCTCGTCTTGCCTTGGACTACCGACAGGTATTCAATAAAGACATCGTCGTTGATATGCTCTGCTATCGGCAGCATGGTCACAATGAAGGGGATGAGCCGACCTACACCAATCCAGTCCTGTACCAGAAAATTCAGAAGAAGCGGTCCCCTCGCAAGCTCTATACTGAGTCGCTCCTGAACCGGGGGGCAATGAAGCCGGATGAAGCAGAAAAAATGCTGGATGATTTCCGGGCATTGCTACAGGACGCATTTGAACGGACCTCCGATCTTAAGGAGAAAGATCCGGCGGCAATACTTGAGCACTTCCATAATCGCGGCTACGAATCCCCACCCCCCATAGACACTCGCGCCTCTGAGGATCAACTCGAAAACATACTTCATGCACTGCTGCAAACCCCCAAGGGGTTTAATGCTCACCCTAAGTTGATGCGGCAGTTTGAGCGCCGGAACGAAAAACTACGCAAGTCAGGGCAGATCGACTGGGCATTTGCTGAAGCACTGGCATTTGGCACCCTCCTTCAGGAAGGAACGACTGTTCGCCTGAGTGGTCAGGATTCCAGGCGTGCAACTTTCTCGCAGCGCCACGCCGTGATTTATGATCAAATCACGAACGCAGAATACATTCCCCTGAATCATATCACCGAAGACCAGGCGAGGCTGCATATCTACGACAGTCTACTATCCGAGTATGCAGTAGCCGCGTTCGAATACGGATATTCCGTCCAGAACGAGGACGCCCTAGTGATCTGGGAGGCGCAATTCGGGGACTTCGCCAATGGTGCACAAATCGTCTTTGACCAATTTCTATCCGCCGCCGAAGAAAAATGGGGGCAGACCTGTAGCTTGGTCGCGCTGCTTCCACATGGATACGAAGGACAGGGCCCCGAGCACTCATCTGCGCGCCTGGAGCGCTTCCTTCAGCTTTGTGCTGAAGGGAATATGGTCGTCTGCAACTTGAGTACACCTGCAAACTATTTTCATGCCCTAAGGCAGCAGGTCTTACGGGAAGTGAAAAAGCCGCTCGTACTCATGACCCCTAAGAGTCTCTTACGCCATCCAAAAACCGTTTCTTCGCCGAAAGAGTTGACGGAAGGAGGATTCCTGCCTGTCATTGGTGCCAGCAAAGATCCTGACAAAATTGAGCGAATTGTGATCTGTAGTGGTAAGATTTACTACGACTTATTATCCGAACTTGATAAGCATCCAGACGAAAAGGATCGTATTGCACTGATTCGGCTTGAACAGTATTACCCTTGGCCCAACGATGCCCTCTACAAGGAATTGGAACGATACAATACCGATGTAGATATCTGCTGGGCTCAGGAAGAGCCAGCAAACATGGGAGCCTGGACTTATGCTCGTCCGCTACTGAAAAGTACTCTCCGTTCAGCAAAATTTGGGAATGATCCCCGCGTTCAGTACGCAGGCCGTCACCCGAGTGCCAGCCCGGCTACGGGCAGCTCAATGGTTCATCAACTTGAGCAGGAAGAAGTTATCGCGAGCGCCCTGCTACTCTTTTAGATGGGTATAATCCTTTCGGAGGATTTTGTTACTTCCGACTTGATCCTCAAGCCAAAATTTTCGGTCTCGCCCAACAGCTGCAAAGATTAATACCGCCGATTATGCATCCTTGCATTGCGGGCGGCTTTCTCTTTCGCGATCCTTCGATCTTCCGATGGCTTTGTGAAAGCCATGTTCTGTCGATACTGACGTAATACCCGGCTACGATTGACGGCGCGTTTGAATCGCCTGAGTGCCCGGTCAATATTTTCTTTTTCTTTGACTTTTACGCCAATGCCAATGTGAAATGCCAACTGACTACCTCGATTTAATGTGTTGTGAGGAAAAGTAAGACTATGTCTTACAGCACTGCCCGGCATGTGTTCCTGAGATCCGATATCTTGTGCTCAACTGCCCAAAATTCCTACGACACAAGGGACTTCCCATTCCTGTGGCAGGTTACAGTTTAACGGTCAGCTGAAGTACTGCACTTCTCCTTGTCAACATTTCATCAACTTCAAAGCGAGATTCCTGCCGCGGCCCTGCATCATCCGAAGGATAGAGATCCCACACATCACGTTCTTCTTCCGAATGCAGCCCAAGGTCGAGTTGAATCCCATCGGTGAGTTGAATCCCCGCGCCAAATGACACGCCTAGGCGATCTCCCACTTGTCGCCCCTCTGGAGGGGAGACGGCTGCCGGATCTTTGTAGGGCGAAGAGCAAAATGCCATCCCCCATCTGAGGTTAACGAAACTCAATTCAACCTCGATACCAAAAGCATAATTCACGGCGATACCATATTCACTATCAATCACACGGTTCACCTCACTGAATACATCTCCTCCTTCACTCGAACTCAAACTAAGTTGCCTCCAGTCAATGATCTCCCCTTCTCCTGTGAGCATGAACATTCCAGCATCCAGTCGCAGTCCAGCCCCCAAACGCCATGGTGAACGTACTGAGTATTCGAAGAAACCGTTACCAACATCATCCGCGTGATCACCATAAGTGACTGACCCTCCAAGATCAAATCGCGTAGTGAATTGCTCCCCATAACTTTCCTCGAAGTATGACCAGGTCGGAGATTCGAGTGTCACACCAAATCGAAACCTGTCATTCAAGCGTCCACTCATTCCGACTCGAAGGTTGACCCCAGCCATATCAGAGCTCAGCCTCTGTTGATAGTCAAGCTCGTTAAATCCCTCCAACAATGTGCCATCGTCGAGCAACACGTTATACTGATCAACCGTGTTCTCATTCAAGATGTCACTTTCTGTAAAGTTGTAGTCAAAACGATAGTCACCGATAAAAACGTTCACGGAGGTACCTACCATAATATCTCTGGTTGCCTGCCATGCCAGCGCTGCATTCAACTCATATGCCTCCCCTGATTCTGAAACCAGGACTGACTGCTCAACTAAGGTGCCCGGTACAACCGCTGAATAGAACGGATATTCTCCCTCCTCATGCAGTTCCCTGTAGTACTCGAATATTCCACCGTTAAAAGCTGCAAAGGGTAAATCAGCCAACTCTCCAAGATCCCCATCCTGGTTTATGGAATACTCATTATCGAATGGAAGGAAGGAGGTCGAAATGGTGCTTGCAATATTCTCTCCTACGAAGTTGAGTCCGCGCGAAAAGTCACGTGTCTGACTGAGTGCCAGCCCGCCAACCAATTTACCTCGTGCCACAGGCACATCGTACAGAAACGCCAAATTCCCTAAACCTGTATTTTCCGCCGATGTTGAAGTGCGGTCGTGGTCAAAACCATTCGCTAAGATTTCGGAACTGCTTTCAATATCAGATCCTCTGAGGGATACCACGAGTTTATTGCCGTCTATATATCCTAATCCAGCCGGATTACCGTACATAGCACTGTAATCCCCGAATCCAGCAAAACCACGTATAGACATTCCCGTCATACGTGCTCCCACCGACATATCACGCTGATTCAGTCCCCACACTTCATCGGCTGTCTGCGCGATGGTCGGAGATACAGCAATCATCATAACTGTAGCGGTGATTGTACCGGCAAAAAAGCTTCGAAGAATGCGGACTGACTGTTTCATTGGTGCCTCTTATTATCTCTTGATGAATGTTTTGCGTTTTTCTGTAAGCATACTCCCCCTAGATACTCCCGATTTAATGTCAGAAGCTGGTATTGAGAAAAACCTTTCTTTCCTTTGGAGATTAGTTGCCTCTACGAGGCGCGGAACGAGTGCCTGACCGTTTTGCCGGGGTTGACGAGGTGCTCCCCCCAGATCGCGGCGCTGACCGAGTAACAGGCCTGCTTTGCGGCATTGAACGCGTCGTTGGCCTGGAACTCGAACGGGTCCCCGATGAACTGCGGGTGCGCGGCGTTGAACGCGTTGTCGGCCTGGAACTCGAACGGGTCCCCGATGAATTGCGGGTGCGCGGCGTTGAACGCGTTGTCGGCCTGGAACTCGAACGGGTCCCCGATGAACTGCGGGTGCGCGGCGTTGAACGCGTTGTCGGCCTGGAACTCGAACGGGTCCCCGATGAACTGCGGGTGCGCGGCGTTGAACGCGTTGTCGGCCTGGAACTTGAACGGGTCCCCGATGAACTGCGGGTGCGCGGCGTTGAACGCGTTGCCGGCCTGGAACTTGAACGGGGCCCCGATAAACTTCGGGTACGCGGTGTTGAACGCGTCACTGGCCTCGAACTCGAACGGGTTCCGTTTATTGTGCCACGACGGATCGCTCCTCTGTCAGCAGGAACACTCCGTGTAACCCCCCGGCGAGTCCGCGAAACTGCTTCATCCTCACCTACCGAGCGCTGAACCCCGCGGGTTCTGCTACCTGCTGCCACCACACCACCGCGAGTTCGACTCCTGGCCAGCGCACTTTCCTGTTTACCCCGATCTGCTACCGCATTGCGCCGACCAACAAGTATATCATCCCGATCAGTCCCATAGCGGCCATCATGTGATCTCACTCCTCCACGCCCAATCCGTGATCCGCGAGGACCATAGTTACCAGCATATCTTGCCCGATAGCCCCATGGCGTACCATAATATCCATATCCCCAATGAGAATATCCCCATCCACTGTAAGGATAACCGGCATAGAAATAGGGATTATACCACCCGTAACGATATGGCGAAGAGTATAAAAACGGCCTACCCCAGCCAAAGCTCAGGTACAGACTCGAGCCACCATACCAGTAATCATCGTAAAAAGGATCGTAAAACGGGTCCGCTAGGTAAGAATGACCATAAAAGGTAGCAAAGTGCCTGCGATAGCGCGATGAGCGATAGTAATAATCGTCGTAATAGTAATTGTCCACCACAACACTATCTCCGTGCGGGGTATCGTACTCCGTAACCTCTTGATAATCTGGCTCTCTGTCAAAATAACTCGTGCCCAGCTGTGTATAGCATCCTGCAGTGAATAACAAAATCCCCAGGATGAGACTAATACTGGACACTGTTCTTGTCGGTTTTTTAAAATGCTCTGTCATGGGTCCATCGCTTGTCTGGTAGAGATGAGTAGTAACTCGTTTTACTCAGGTTTGGTTCGGTACTATACTAGACGCTACTGTCAACCGAAAGGTAGCACATGCGTCTACGTAATTGGACCTGCAAATATCGGACCACTCGCGAAAAAAGCCTGTGCGACGATCTTGATTGACACCAACATTATGCCGTAAAACCGGGGAAATTAGCTATAGAAACCCCCTTCACGACCGACAAGGCTCTTGGGAAATTTTGCAATCACTGCATGGATGTGCAGGGCACCGGTGAGGGCGTCAGCATTGGAGACTTGTGGGATTCAAAAAATGCCGAATTCAGGGGTTCTGCCAGAAGCTCCTGGGAAAATCCATTTGGAACACATGGTAAATCCTGCGTTACAGGGGGACCATACAGTTTATGACCTATGAATTATCGACTGCTTGGCCGAACCGGGTTTCCTGTGAGTGAAATTGGGTACGGTATGTGGGGAATGTCTGGATGGAAAGACTCCGATGATACCCAGTCCACGGAGTCCATGCAGCGCGCAGTAGACCTCGGTTGTACATTCTTTGATACGGCTTGGGCGTACGGAGATGGCCATAGTGAAAGCCTCCTGGGGAAGCTAGTGCGAGCTAATCCTGACAAACGCCTCTATACAGCATCAAAGGTTCCGCCAAGAAATCGCGCATGGCCCAGCCAACGTGACCATGTCCTTGATGACTGTTATCCCCCTGCTTATGTCCGCAGGTATATCGACCTAAGTTTAAAAAATACAGGCCTGGAACGACTGGATCTCATGCAACTCCATACATGGGAAGATTCGTGGCTGCAAGATGACCGCTGGATCCAGGAACTCCAAAGAGCAAAAGAGAATGGAAAAATTGGATCCATTGGGATCAGTCTCAACCGATGGGAGCCATGGAATGGTATCAAAGCAGTACGAAGTGGACTCGTAGACTGCGTCCAGGTGATCTACAATATCTTTGATCAGAATCCTGTTGACGAGCTCTTTCCCGCCTGCGAAGAGCATAACGTTGGAGTCATTGCCCGTGTCCCCTTTGATGAAGGCACACTGACAGGGACGATCACACTTGACTCAACTTGGCCCGAAGGAGATTGGCGCAATACCTATTTTGTTGAAGAAAATTTGCGAAGCAGCGTGGCACATGTTGAGCCGCTGCGAGAGATCGTGCCTCCAAACAGCAATATGCCCGAAATGGCTCTGCGCTTTATCCTCAGTAATCCAACCGTGAGTACTACGATTCCGGGAATGCGCAAACTGAACCATGTGGTGGCTAACATTACAGCCAGTGATCGAGGCCCCCTGGAACCCTCTCTGCTCCAAACCCTTTATAATCACCGCTGGGACCGTGAACCTACATCCTGGTCACAATAACCTCTGAACCCACTGCTTTCGATCTGCCAATTGCTACCCCGCCAAATCACTGCATCTGACCGCCACACACGCGTGGCATCTTATGTACCGCGTTGCCCTTTTTATTCCACTGCTTTTTACTGCGCAGGTGGCTGCACAGTCCTGGGGGACGGTTCAGGGCACAGTCACTGAATCCGGCAACGGTCTGGCACTCCCGGGAGTGAGTGTTCTCGTCAACGACACAAATTTCGGTACGGCCTCAAATGACTCCGGAAGCTATACCCTACAGCTTCCTACAGGGAGATATGCTCTGCGATTTTCGTACGTAGGATTTGCCAGTCACCTCGATTCTGTAGTCGTATCAGCACGCTCCATCACGACTCTGAACGTCCAACTCGTCCCCACGATCCTTGAAGGCGAGGAACTCGTGGTGGAAGACGAAACTATACTTGGCGCCGGTGTACAGCAGATTGCACCGGAGCAGGTGCGCCGGATGCCGTCTCCCTTCAAAGGATTTCAGGCGCTCTTAGTGTTGCCCGGGGTGTCTGCCAACAACGAGCTCTCCAATCAATATTCTGTGCGCGGAGGGGGATTCAACGAGAATCTGATCTTCCTCAACGGCTTCGAAATTCATATGCCGTTTCGCCCGAGACAGGGTGAGCAGGAAGGACTGGGACTCTTTAATCCAGAATTGGCACGCCGCATTACCCTTTATACTGGAGGGTTCCCTACAAAGTATGGAGGCAAGATCTCCTCTGCATTGGATATTGAGTACGCTCCATCAACAGACTTTACAACCAGTGCAACCCTGTCCCTACTTGATGGCACTGCAACAGCCGCAGCAACCAATGGATCATTCTCCTGGCAAATTGGACTTCGCAAAGCTAGAGCTCGACGTTTTTTCTCAACCCAGGAGTTGAAAGGCAACTACCAACCTGATTACCAGGACATTCAGACACGACTTACCTACCGCCTGACTCCCCGTCACGAACTTGAATTTGTTGGACTCTACGCAGATCATGAATTCCGGTTGGACCCACGCGGACGGCGGACATTTTACGGAACGGTGTCTGCAGACGGCGGCTCTTCGGATATTCGATCCGTCTGGCTTTCCTATTCCAGTAACAGCGAAGAAGTAGATGGATATCAAACCGGCCTTGCCGGGCTGCGCCTGAAAAACCGCGTGGGTACAAGATGGACGCTTCAGCACGATGTAAGCCTGTACGCGACACGGGAACGGGAGTCCTACATACTCGAGGGAAATGCCATCCTGTATGATATTGTTACTGACAGCAATGCTGACCGTCTGGAAATTCCGCGAGGCTTGGCACGTCAGGAAGATTTGGCAAATAATACAATCACTATAACCACACTGGCAGGCCGGGGCCTCTACCACTGGACCAGTAGACGGCATGTGATTGAATCTGGCTGGCATCTAAAACGATTCGCCTTTGATGACAGACTCATGGAAGAATCCATTGTCCTGGGGACCGACCTTGAGATGGAACCCGTTCGGATTGTTGTAGACAGTCTCAAGGGAACTACAACGCTCAATACTTCACAGATTAGTCTGCACGTCGAAGATTCCTACAGCATCAATGAGGCGACTCTCCTGAATGCAGGTATACGGACAGATTGGTATGAATTTAATCAGGAATGGACTTTTTCACCCCGAGCAAGTCTGCGTTATGAAGCATCGAAAGAACTAACCCTCACCGCATCGGCCGGTATTTACTATCAGCAGCCTGCGTACCGCGAGCTGCGTGGCACTCCAGGGCCGGATGTGCCACTTGCCCAATCTCTGAACCGTTCCCTCCGCTCACAGCGCTCCGTACAAATGACTGGCGGCGCAGAGCTCTTTGTGCCACAAAGAAGACTCTACCTGCGCGGCGAAGCCTACTATAAGAAGCTGGCAAACCTGATCAGTTACTCCCTGGAAAATGTGAGAATTAACTACAGCGGGCTTAACGATGCAAGCGGTCACGTATACGGCCTGGATCTTCAGGCCAGAGGGGAATTTGTGCCCGGCATGGAAAGCTGGATTAATTACAGCTTCATGGTTGCACGTGAACGATTTCTTCCGCAGTACACCACGCATTTGAATGCGGGCCTGCGGGCCAGACCTACAGACCAGCGTCATACCGTCGCTCTGTTTGTGCAGGACTACATCCCGATGGATCCTACCTGGAAACTGCATATGCGCATCCTGTTCGGGAGTGGCCTCGCATATACTCCTCCAATCCCCGGTGAACGTGTTGGAAGCGTTGTCACCCAAATTCCAGGAAACAGACACTCTGCCAGATATCCCGAATTCCGGCGAATTGACTTTGGGACTACAAAGATTATCACCTTGAGCAATCGTCCAAGACCCTTGCAGTTGGAAATTACCGCCGAGATGCTGAACATATTTGACATCATCAACACCGTTGCCTACTCCTGGCTACCAGATGCAACCGGCATCTGGCAGCGTATTCCAACACGCCTGACTCCGCGTACCATCAATCTACGACTGCGCACATCATTTTGAATAATGATTCGCCAACCGATGGGCCCGACTGCTGTCTCCGACCGGGATTCACCTCAATGGCAACCCAATGCATTGGGTTTTGTATCACACGCCTACAATTGATTCGTTGAAGTATTCTGATCAGACGTAACAAACCCTTTTGCGTCTCTGCCATGGCGCATCTGCAGTCCCTGCCGCCTCTCTGTCGATATTCGCGGTTCCTGGCCCTGATGGTGCTAGGATCACTGGCTGGAACTCAGGTCGCTGCTCAAGCTCCTTTAAAACCCGCAAAAGCTGCTGCATACAGCATCGTTCTACCGGGGCTAGGACACAAGTATACCAATGGGGGTAGGTGGAATCGACGGGCAGCACTCTATACAATTGCAGATGCAATCCTCGTAGCAGGCCTGGTCACAAGTGAATGGCAGCGCAGACATCTGGTTGAAAGTTATCAGACATGGGCTGCGTCCTATGCCGGTGTCACGAATGCAGGCAAAGATCGTCGGTTTTATATCACCATCGGCAATCATCTTTCCTCTGATGACTATCGTGAAGCTCAGCTGCGAAACCGGCGCGTCGACTTAGTCAATTATGTAGATGATCCAGCATTCCACTGGACATGGCAAAATATAAAGGATCTCCAGCGATATCGAGACCTCAGAAGAAGCTCCGAGTCATGGGCACAGCAAAGAGGAGGGATTATCGCCGCACTCGTAGCCAACCGTGTAGTCTCCAGTGTATCCGCTCTGCTTGCGGCCCGGCGCAAGCGTGAAAGTAGCCTGCAGATCGCCGTCATCCCCGGTCCCACCGTCCGAGTTGCGTTTACCATGTAGTTTATGTGTACTGATCCTGGAGATTGATCCAAACTCTTCCAGGACAAGCGAATCCGCAAAAAACCCGTACCTTGGGGAATCTATCACGGGTCCTTAGCTCAGTTGGTTAGAGCGCTACGTTGACATCGTAGAGGTCGATGGTTCGAATCCATTAGGACCCACCAATCAGATCTGCATGTTCTGATTTCTTTGTTCTTCGAATCAAACATTTACTATCATCGCAAAAAATATACAAACACGCATTAATGATGCCATTGATGCAAACATAGTACGAGTTGTTGATCCACAGGGAAAACATGGCGTGTACTCGCTTGAGAAAGCCATGGAAATGGCGCAGGAGCAGGCTCTGGATCTCGTTGAAATCGCGCCTAATGCCGATCCCCCTGTCTGTAAGATTATGGATTATGGGAAGTTTCTCTATGAGAAGAATAAAAAGGAACGCGATGCCCGCAAAAAACAACATCAGACACAACTCAAAGAAATCCGGTTTCGCCCTCGCACAGATACGCATGACTTTGAGTTCAAGGCAAAGCATGCCCGGGAATTTCTTATGGATGGTCACAAAGTGCGTGCCTATGTCCAATTCAGGGGCCGTGACATCATCTATAAGGAGCAGGGAATGCTCGTCCTTGCACGACTCGTTGATGCTCTGAAGGAGGTTTCCAAACTAGATCAGGAGCCTAGAATGGAGGGCCGACGCATGACTGCGATACTGACTCCATTAAAACCAAAGTAACTGGGAACCTAGTCTCATCCCTGCGGTTCATGCGGGTTCTGATTATTTCGGGACGATGCCGAAGACTAAATCCAACAGTGGTGCAAAAAAACGTTTTTCCCGCACAGCCTCCGGGCGGCTGAAGCGTGCGCATGCGTACAAGAGTCATATCCTGACCAAAAAGAGCCGTAAACGCAAACGGGAGTTGGGGAAAAAGACCTTGATTGATAAAAGTGATGAACCACGTATCAATCGCCTGTTAGGATCCTCTTAGTGATCGAAACATTTTTGAATTATGCCACGCGCACGTAATAGGGTCGCCTCTCGCCAGCGGAGAAAGAAAGTCCTTGGTATGGCCAAGGGATACTGGGGGAGTCGAAGTAAAGTATATACCGTAGCAAAACATGCGGTTGATAAAGGACTGGAGTATTCCTACAGGGATCGCCGCAAGCGCAAGCAGCAGTTCAGACGACTCTGGATCGCTCGTATCAATGCAGCCGCGCGCCTCCACGGTACAACCTATTCGCGCCTGTCCGGTGCACTTCGTAAGCAGGAGATTGCCCTGAATCGAAAGGTTCTCGCGGATCTGGCCATGAACGAGCCTGCAGCCTTTGCACGCGTTGTACAGGAAGCCCATCAAGCAGACGATGCAATACCTGTCTAGCGCTAGCGCATTTTTCTTTATCGGTACCTTACTTGGCTAGGGGCCGAATGTATGAAGGTGAGCACATTCCCGCCCCTGTGAATGCAGGCTTGGCGGGTTTTTTTTTGCAGTAAAATGGATACAAGTATAGAAAAGCTCAAAACAACTGCTGCAAACATAACCAAGGAGATTTCCAGCGCCAAGCTTACAACGGCTTCAGACAGGGAGGCATTCCGTATCCGTTTCCTTGGGCAAAAGCGTGGGTTGATTACCCAGCTCTTTAAAGAAATTCCGCACTTGCCAAAAGAGGATCGTCGCTCTGCAGGGCAGCTTTTGAATGCATTGCGAAAAGAGGCACAAACCGCACTTGATTCCGCCAATCAAAGTCCTCCTATAGATCCGATAAGTCTCTCCGAGATTGATCTTACACTTCCTGGCCGACGGAACCAATGGGCAGGATCCCGACATCCCATCACACTTGCACTGTCGAAAATCACGGACATCTTCCATCGCATGGGATTTACCATTGCAGAAGGCCCTGAAATGGAAGACGACTGGCATAACTTCACCGCGCTGAATTTTCCCAAGGATCATCCAGCCAGAGACATGCAGGACACGCTCTTCATTGATGAAAAGAGTCCCGATCAACCCCGGATCATGATGCGGACCCATACCTCGCCTGTACAGATTCGCACGATGATGGCCGGGGAGCCTCCGTTTCGATTGATTGCTCCGGGCCGGGTCTACCGCAATGAAACGATTACGTACAAGTCCTATTGCCTTTTCCATCAGGTCGAAGGGTTGGTTGTTGACGAGGGGATCACAATGGCCGACCTGAAAGACACACTATACCGGTTTGCCCGTGCATTTTTTGGCGAAGATGTGAAACTACGCTATCGCTCCAGCTTTTTCCCGTTCACCGAACCCAGTGCAGAACTGGATATCTGGTGGGAGCTCCCTTACCACCCGGACGGAGGTCGCTGGATGGAAATCCTTGGCAGTGGCATGGTGCACCCCAATGTCCTGAAAGCTGTGGGGATTGACCCTGAGCGTTACACTGGATATGCCTTTGGTATGGGAGTCGAACGCCCCGCCATGCTTCACTATGATATCAAGGACATACGACTCTTTTACGAAAATGACGTGCGCTTCCTGGCGCAGTTTCAGGGAATTCCAGGATGAAGATCTCATATAACTGGCTGTCAGAATACGTAGATCACGGATTACCACCCGGAGAGCTTGCAGACTCCCTGACCATGTCCGGGCTGGAGGTTGAACATATAGAGCAAAGTGACCTCTCCCTGGATGGTATCATTGTCGGACATGTGGTATCCGTCCACCCCCACCCGGAAGCAGATCGCCTGAGGCTTTGTGATGTTGATTTTGGAGATGGTGAGACCAAACAAATTGTCTGCGGTGCTCCCAATGTTGCTGCAAATCAACGGGTTCCCGTTGCAACCGTTGGCACCAAACTGACGATCAACGAAAAAACCGTCAAAATCAGAAAATCACAAATCCGTGGACAGGTGTCCATGGGGATGATTTGTGCAGAAGATGAACTGGGGCTATCTGAGGACCATCGTGGCATCATGGTTCTCACCGGCACTTCCACCGTCGGCGAGCCCCTGGAAGATTATCTACGTCGGGAGCATGGTCTTACCGGTGACACCACACTTGATTTAGCTATCACGCCAAACCGTCCCGATGCGATATGCCATTTTGGAGTTGCCCGAGACCTCTCTGCACTGCAGAATGTGCCACTGAAATTCCCTGATGTCACCATTCCATCTTCTGGGGCTGAGGCTGAAAAACACATTGATGTCCAGATCCAGTGCTCGGATGTATGTTGCCGATACACCGCAATGATTGTTCGGGGAGTCACGGTTGGACCTTCTCCCGTATGGCTAAAACGACGCCTGGAGTCGGTTGGGCTGCGATCCATTAACAATATCGTAGATGTGACGAATTTCGTGATGTATGAGTGTGGTCAGCCGCTACATGCATTTGACTATGATCGTATCGCTCAAAAAAAGATTGTCGTCCGCGAATCTATGGCGGGCGAAAATTTTGTCACGCTCGATGAAAAAGAGCATACCTTAGAGGATGGGGTTGTACTGATTTGCGACGGAGAGCAACCGGTGGCCATTGGAGGACTTATGGGTGGAAAAAACTCTGAAGTTGATGACTCGACCGCGAATATATTGATTGAAAGCGCCTGGTTTGATCCAACGCGTACAAGACGTTCTTCCAAAGTACTGGGCATTTCGACTGATGCATCATACCGGTTTGAACGTGGGGTAGACACCGCACTCCAGCCATGGGCGGCTATGCGCACAGCCATGCTCATTGCAGAGCTGGCTGGAGGATCTATCGTCCCGGGGGTGGTTGATGCACACCCAAAATCGAACCCTCCTTCTACCGTTGATTTGCGAATCTCCCGCATAAGCAAAATTCTTGGCATCCAGATTGAGCGCCAGAGAATCCTTCAAATTCTCAAATCCCTGGGGTTTGCACCACATGAGACCGCGGAGGGAATAGTTTCCTGCATCATCCCCACGTACCGGCCCGATGTTCACCTAGAGGTTGACCTGATTGAGGAGATTGCACGAATTTATGGTCTCGAAAATATTGCCTTACCTAAACAGACTTTGTTACAATTATCTATCCCCCTACCCCGCCCAGCTGACCTGTTGCGGGAGCATGCACACGCCCACTTGACCGGCCATGGATTCCGGGAAATCTATACAAACAGCCTATTACCGGATGATTTGGCCTCGCAGTTCAGCCAGCCAGTGCTTGATTCTGATGATCCCCCGGCTCGTACCCTGAACGCGGTTTCCAAAACTATGGCAACCCTACGACCTTCGTTACTGCCTGGTATGCTGATGGCTATGCAGCGAAATGTGAACCATTCTCAACGGGTATTGCGGTTTTATGAGTTTGGCCATGTCTTTCATCACAGCAAACGTGCAGCGGCCTACATTGAAAATTTTTCGGAATATGACGTACTCCTGTTGGGGATCTGCGGTGCAGCCCGGCCCACAGGTTGGGATAGCGATCCGCGTGCTGCTGATTTCTTTGACCTAAAGGGGGATGTGGGTCAGCTACTCAATGCATTACAGCTCAACACTTTGAGTATGCAACCCAACTATGAACCAACAGAGGTTACTGACTATCACATTACCCTTCACTCTGACAGTGCCAGAATTGGAATCATTGCAAAACTATCCGGGGCGATCCAGGAAGCCTTTGACCTTCCCGACCCCGTCTTCTTTGCGGAATTCAACTGGACCCGACTCCTTCTTTTGCATGAAAAAAACTCTCATCAAACCTATACTCATATCTCGCCCTTTCCTGCTATGGAGCGAGATCTTGCGGTATCTGTAGACCAATCACAACCCGTTGGACCCATGATCACCACATTGCGCGAAGTAGGCCAACCACTTCTAAAGAATGTAGATGTCTTTGACATATATACGGGAGATCGAATCCCTGTGGGTAAAAAAAGTATTGCCTTTTCGCTTCGCTTTGGAGGAAATCGAACCCTGCGTGACAAAGAAATTGATCGTGTGATGGGAGCTATTCTTAATGCTTTTTCTGAACAATTTGGTGCCACATTGCGCAGTTGATTCATAGTTGGCAATCTTAAATTGAACCTTTACCTTACCTTGGGTAGTTGAATGTCGTTCAGGAATATTGCATCATGCCCGCCGAAAGAAAAGGTCAGCCTCAGGAAGCTGGATCACGTCAACTTGAGCACGAGTTTGATATTCCCTCGTCTATTGTTTTGCGGGGATCCGTATCCTTAAGGCAGTTGCGTGATCGTGTGCAAGCTGTGGTGAAAGAGCTTGACCATCTCAGAGAGAAAAATCGAAAACTTGCAAAACAGATTTCTGATCTTGAATCTGCTCCGAGCCAGTCTTCCAAGACAGCGAGCCTTACGTTTGAAGAAAACAGAGAACAGTTGCTTAAAAAGGTCAACTCCTTCATAAAAACAATTGACCATTACTTGAGCATTAATGAAGAAAGGACCGATTAAATGAAGCATGAATCCATTACCGTGCGAATTCTGGATCGGGACTACCCCCTCTTAGTAGAGAGCAGTGACGTTTCAACGATCTACAGCGTTGCTGAAAATGTAAATCAGCGGATGAAGGCTTTCAAGGAAAAACATCCAGAGCAACCTGATTTGGTGGCTGCCGTGTTTATAGCTATGGAGTTGTCTGAAGAGCTGCTCGGTGCAAAAGAAACATCTAATGTTCTGTTGAACGCGATTGACCGGGAGGCAGATTACCTTGGCAGGGAGCTTACAAAGGCCTTAAAACATCCTCACACCTCCGAGCGATAGCGGAACCGGAGTGCTCTAACACTGTATCCCCTACCCGCGAGCGCCCGTAGCGGTCCAGGCATGTGAACCGTCAATTTTATTCATAGGGCGTTGACTTCAAATCTGGACACTAGGCCTCAACCTCAATTGGTCGTGTTTCGCGCAGAGGATCGTGGAAGGGTTTGAGCAGCGCCCAATCGTATAGAAAAGGGTTCACACCCGCCGCTGCGGACGCTCGCGCCCCGCAAAAGGAACCCTTCCGGGATCAGGTGGTATCGCTAGCCTAACGAAACTGTAAAAATATGGACGGCATGCAAGCCGTCCTGTTGTTGGCTGTTTCGGCATTTGGTGCGGGACTAATCATTTCTTGGTGGATCTCTCGCTTGAATGCTCGGAGTACGCTAAATCAGGCACGCCAAAGGGCGTCGTCGATCTTAACTTTGGCGGAGGAAGAGTCTGGATCTCTAAGAGAGAAGGTTATAACTGATGCTAAATCAACACTCGATCATGAACGCAGTGACCTTGACTCCAAGAAAGCTGCGCTCAATCAGGAGCGAGAGGCTCTGGAACGGGACAAACGACGGCTCAAGCTAAAAAGTGACCGCCAGCGAAAAAAACTCAACAACAGGAATCGGCGCTTAACAAAAAAACAGGACGTACTACTTGAAGCAACTCAGATAATTGAGCTTCTTCAGAAAGAAAGTGAGAAGGTCAACCATCAGGCTGAGAAGCTGCATATGGAGGTTGCGAAGTTGTCCAAGGACGCCTCTCAGCGCCTTGACAGGTTGGATGCCCAAAAGCGAGGGCTGGATTCCCGGGAGTCGCGAGTCAAGGCTCTCACCCATGAACTAGTCCATAAGCTGGAAGGGGTTGCAGATCTAACTCAGGACGAGGCTCGCCAATATCTGCGCGAAGAACTCCTTGAGAAAGCACGGGAAGATATCTCACTGGAATTAGCAGAATTGCGAGATCAGGCACAGATCACTGCAAAAGAGGAGGCGTGTAAGGTTATCCTCACCACCATGCAGCGCCTCGCGTCTGATGAGGCCGAATCCCATTCCGTATCCGTTGTCCCAATTACTTCCGAAGATATCAAAGGACGTGTAATCGGCCGGGAAGGCCGGAATGTCATCGCGTTTGAAGCAGCCACAGGAGTTGACCTGCTTGTTGACGATACCCCAGGTGCCATCGTCGTCAGTTCATTTGATCCCTATCGACGCGAAGTTGCACGAACCGCTCTATCCAACCTCATACGGGATGGTCGTATTCATCCTGCCAGCATTGAACGCTTCGTTGCGAAAGCTGAGGAGACTCTCACAGATGAGATCCACAGAACCGGAGAGCGTGCACTCCTTGACCTGAAATTACGCGGGATGCACAAGGAGCTTGTATCCATTGTTGGGAAAATGAAGTATCGCACGAGCTATGGCCAAAATCTGCTCAACCATAGTATTCAGGTTGCAAACCTTTGCTCTATCATGGCCTCCGAGATGGGGCTCAATTCCCGGATGGCTCGGCGTGCAGGTCTATTGCACGACATTGGAAAGGTGCTTCAGGAATCAAATGATCAGCCCCATGCACTCGTGGGGATGGAGTATTGTAAACATCATGGGGAACATCACCTGATCTGTAATGCCGTAGGATCTCATCACGACGAGACTAAAATGACCTCCCTCTATGCCCCAATCGTGCAAGTGTGTGATGCAATCAGTGGGGCGCGCCCGGGGGCGCGACACATACGTCGTGACGAATACATCGAGCGCTTGCAGGATATGGAAGCGATTGCAATGTCCTTCGATGGGGTCACCATGGCATATGCAATCCAGGGCGGGCGAGAACTCCGTGTCATTGTCCAGTATTCCAAAGTATCTGACGAAGGGACACGGGAACTTGCAGTAAATATTTCTACCCGGATCCAGGATGAACTCACCTATCCAGGACAGGTCAACGTCACGGTAATTCGCGAACTTCGAAAAACATCTGTTGCCCGATAATGATTCGACTATTTCTTCTTTTTATTTTTCTACTTTTTCTTGTGAGCTGTACTGAGGATACAACCATGGACCATGCGCACAGACTGGCCCAGGAGCATCTTATCATTGACGGTCATATTGATGTTCCATATCGCTTGTCAACGTACATGGAAGATATTAGTCAAGAAACCGTTGGCGGAGATTTTGACTACCCCAAGGCGGTAGCCGGTGGACTCAATGCGCCATTTATGTCAATTTACGTTCCGAGCGTACGTCAGGACATCCCGGGATCAGCAAAATCACTGGCGGACTCGTTGATTGATATGGTCGAAGGGTTTGTGACCCACGCAATCGCGGTAGGGACCCGGGTTTCCCCGGGCCCCCCGCACAGATCCGGACGTGCGCGTTAACGCATCCGGCTCCTCCCTCGGGTCGCACCGTCGTGCATGACGGCATCGGATGCCGTAGCTGGTTGTCCCGATGGAACACACTTCTTCCATCTCTGTGTATGGAGTGTGTTCGGTTCTCCCAGCTTCCCCTCGGGTGAGGCCCTTCGCTCCAGCTGCTCCGCAGGTCCCCCCTTGTTCGCCGCCTTCATCGCTACTATGGCCTCATCTGACTCCTCTATTGCGTTCATCGTAGGCTTCAGCCTCTTCAGCCTTCCCCACGCGGTCCCAATTCGCTCAGGACACAATAGAGGCATCCCAGGTCCCGGTAAAATGCGTACGTACGTCCCTGAGTTCTTTGACACCGTGGACCCACAAGATCCCTCGCCATTTCGGGATTTTGTATGTTGCCTTCGACCGTCAGGACAATCTCGGCGACCCAAATAACGAACATTTCGATGCTCAATAGCTCCGGCCATACGCACCACTACCGACGCTTCGCGTATCCCCTCGCGGAAACACCCGCACGGCTCGTGGAAGTATGTGATTGGTTGCATCTTCATACTACGGGACTTTCACCCGCTACATTTTCACCAGTTAGCCTGGCGCACCCCGACAAATTCGCCATTGCAACTCGATCATCTGACTTGGCCGAGCACAAGGAAGCTGGTTTAGTCTCGCTTCCCATGGGTCTGGAGAATGGTGCGCCGATTGAGAGTATGGAAGATCTGGAACATTACTACGAGCGGGGGATCCGCTACATCACGCTCACACATGGAAGAGATAACCATATCTGTGATTCTTCCTATGACTCAACCCAGACATGGGGAGGTCTCAGCCCATTTGGTGAGGAAGTCGTTGATCATATGAACCGACTGGGGATCATGGTGGACATTTCGCATTTGACCGACAGCACTATCGCACAGGTTTTGCGACGCAGTGTAGCGCCTGTAATCGCCACCCACTCTTCCGCCAGACATTTTACTCCCGGCTGGCAACGCAACATCAGTGATGATCTGATTCAAGCAACCGCTGCCAAAGGTGGTGTCATCATGGTCAGCTTTGGTTCCTTGTTCGTCCGCGGAGAATACTTAGAGCAAAACCGGGCTTTAAGTGCTGCGATTGATGCCTATCTGGAGGAGAACAACATTGACCCCGACAGTGAAGAGGGCTTTCTTTACCGCGAAAGACAGCGCAAATCAAATCCGATAGGCACATTGGCCGATCTCGTTGACCACATTGATCATATCGTTGATCTAGTTGGGATTGACCATGTAGGTCTTGGTAGTGACTATGACGGAGTCACTGGACTTCCCAAAGGTCTGGAAGATGTCTCCACCTACCCCAATCTGATTGCCGAACTCATACGCCGAGACTACTCCGATGAAGATATTGCCAAAATTCTTGGAGGGAATGCGCTCAGGGTTTGGCAACAGGTGGAGGAAGTGGCTGCAAATTATGCTCCCCGGACAAACTCTGAGACGAACGCCGACACCTGATCATCTGCGACCCGTACCTGCTCCAGTGTGTCCCGGTTGCGAATCGTAACCCCTGCCCCATCAAGGGTCTCACTGTCAATGGTGATGCATAGTGGCGTACCCGCTTCGTCCATTCTGCGATAACGCTTGCCGATTGAGCCCTTTTCGTCGTAAAACACATTCCATTCACGGCGAAGATCAGCCGTGATGGTACGTGCACGCTCTGGCATCCCATCCTTGCGTAGAAGTGGAAAGATCCCCACCTTGATGGGAGCAATGAATGGTGCAAATGACATGACGGTACGGGTCTGTCCCTCAATCTCATCTTTCCGGTAGGCCTCACAAAGCAGCATCAGGACCGTTCGATCCAGGCCAACCGAAGTTTCTACCACAAATGGAATAAACCTGCTGCCAGATGGTTGGTGGAAGATCTGCATCTTTTTTCCAGAGTATTCCTGATGCCTTCTAAGATCATAGTCGGTACGGGAATGGATTCCTTCAACCTCCTGCCATCCGATCGGAAACTCATACTGGATGTCTACAGCGGCATCTGCATAATGGGCCGGCTTTTCATGGACATGCCAACGTAATTTGGATTCTGGAATGCCATTCTGGACGTGCCAATCCCATCTTCGTGAGCGCCAGAGTTCATAGGCTTCCGCCTGTGTTCCCGGCTGGATGAAGTACTGCATTTCCATTTGCTCAAACTCACGCATCCGAAAAATAAATTGCCGTGCTACAATTTCATTGCGGAATGCTTTGCCAATCTGGGCAATCCCGAAAGGAATCTGTACGCGTGAGGTTGCCAGTACATTCTGGAAATTAACAAAGATGCCCTGGGCCGTTTCTGGGCGCAGAAAAATCGAGGAGTCTTCACCTACCAACGCGCCAACTTTCGTTTCAAACATCATATTGAACTGACGAACATCTGTCCAGTCAAATGCACCTGAATCCGGGCCCCGAATTTCTTCAGCCAGAATGAGTGCGTGAAGTGCTTTGGGCATGTCGTCGGCATTGAGTGCCTGAGTAAACTGCTCATGCACCGCATCCGCTCTCTCTGTTTTTCCTTTTGCCCTCAGACGATCAATATGCTGCTCGATCAGCTGATCAGCCCGGTAACGACGTTTAGAGGCCTTGTCATCAATGAGCGGATCATGAAACGCATCTACGTGCCCGGACGCTTTCCACACCTTGGGATGCATTAGGATCGCAGCATCTACCCCTTCGATATTATCGTTGGCATAGACCATATCATGCCACCAACGCTCCTGCACATTACGCTTCAGCTCTACGCCCAGCGGGCCATAGTCGTAGGTTGCTCCAAGTCCGCCATAAATCTCCGAAGACTGGAATACAAAACCGCGACGCTTGCATAGCGCCGTAATCTCATCAAATCGCTTGCTGCTCATGAGGCATAAATTTATTCGCGCAGTAAACCCCTAGAACCCACCAATGATCAATTACCCAGCAACTGCCAAGGACTTATATGCACACTGAAGCTTGAGCCATTAGGATAGTTACTCATAACAAATCGGGAATAACCAGCGTGATGCAGCCCGTGCCTAAGATCAGGACAGAAGAGAATTCTCGTAAATGGAGCACCCACTTGTTTTGGGAACCGGACTGAGTCCCATAACAAAAATTCGTGGCTAAACCGCAGAATGCTTAGTGTACCAATCGCACCATAACTCTGCAGTAATTTATTTTCTATCAATCCTCCAGATGGAACCATGTCTATTATGCTGATATGAATTCTGTTTCTGAGTTCTGGATCGAGATGCTCTTCAAGTAACTCCTTTAATTCCATCGGCAAACTTGAGTTGAGACTTTATCGAAAAACACGATTTTTTAGATGAGCCTATCCCGCCGAGTATAAGGCTAAAAGATCGACATGATCTCCGTTTTCAATAAGCCCCCGCTCTAATGATTAGTGTTTCTTTCGTTCGGATTCACCGTCCTTTTCGAATCGGATTATGCAGATTGGAACCCTTGGACTTAATCGCCGTTGTAGCCGCGAGTTTTTTCTCGTTAACACCCCACAACTAAATTCTTACAACCATGACAAATAAACTTAAATCTTGGCCCGTACGTATTATGATGGTTGTCACTTTATCGCTTTTTGCTTACGCCGGAGGCACACTTCTTCATCAAGCAACTGCAACTGCCGAGATTCAATATTGTGAACACGATTCCTGCGCTAAATTAATTTGGGAGATAGGTATATGCTATGATAGCCCAGGATCATTCACTGGCTGTGATAAGCAAGGAGGTAACTGTGAACCCTACTTCTGCTCAAACTACGAAGGTCCAACAGACGGAAAAGCTGGCCCTAATTAGTCTTTTAGACCTGATAAATTCTCGGTATAATACTCAACCCCATGCCACCTCTGCCTTATAAAAGCAGACTCATTGCGTCATTGACGCTGCCTATACTGTTCCATGTATCGGCATTTTCCCAAGAAGTGATTCATCCGACGAAAGATAATATCCCCATCTCCTCGGATCACCGCTTTGAACTAAGGCATGAGATGGATGGGGTTGAGGAGTGGAGCTGGAATTCGCTGGATGTGTCAACCATTGGTGTCAACGAAGGTGATCGTACACAGATGATCGGATTCCTGTATGATTTGGAAACGGATCATAACGGTACGGTGTATTATCTCGATCTCATCAATGGGGAAGTTCGGGCCTATGACTATGAGGGGAACTGGATAATGAATGTTGGGGCTCCCGGGATAGGACCTGGAGAGCTTAATGAACCTCGTGGTCTTGCTATCATTCCTGATCTTAACAGGATCATAGTTCATGATAAATTAATGAATCATGTTTTTGAGCGCACAGATTCGTCCTTTAAGCTTCTGTCAACACGGCGCCTAAAATACCCAAGCATTAGTGGGAGAATGTGCGCGATGGATGGACACTACTATCTTGTGTCCTTTCACATTCACGGCTCTACTGAAAATGGATTAATTCATAAGTATACGTTGGATGGTGAGTGGGTTACTTCTTTTGGAGAACCGTACAATTATGATAGTCGGTTTGTAGTTCGGTCTTTTGCTATGGACACTTTCCTTGCCTGTAACGCTGCAAATCAAACAGTTGCATTGGTTACGAACCCAATTCCTGCTATGACAGGCTACTCGGACCAAGGTGAAAAACTTTGGCAGGTTACCTTTCCAGACTATCAACCGCGTTCTGTCAGAGAGTACTGGAAAAATGGCACGCCTGCGATCAGTTACTTATCTGAACCTGGCGAAGCAGCATTTAGTTCATTGTTTTCCGATGAGGAATTCTTTTATGTGACCTATTATCTCTCGGGAAAAGTATCCAGTTCCTCAAGACCCTCTCGACCTGCATTTTCAGATAGCTATGCATTCAGAGTAAATGCACTCTCGGGATTGGGCGTTTATCTTGGAGCCGCAGGCCCAGAGATTGGAGAATTTTTATTTGCCACGGATGGGGACTACCGTTTTACCTATACCGAAAATTTAGGCTTCCCCCAGATTCGCATATACAAGTCAAAGTAGAATCTGTAAATCAATCGTTGTGTCGAACATCAAAACCACTTTGATCAGTATCCGCGGTGGATGGTTTATTTTCGTGGCTTTCCTGATTTCCTTGTCCTTCGTGTTAGGACTCAGTGGTGAATTTCAGTTCATTCCTGAGGTAGAGTTTCATTGGCCTGAACAAAGAGATGAGGTGGGGTATGTTCCGTCATACGGAAATATTCCCGAAAAGGAGCTTGTGATGGTGTTTATAGGGTCTTCCACCTGCCCATTTAGTAATCATAGTACACTTCCAAGGTTGATTGAGGATGCTAAACTAAATCTGCAACGCAAGGCTCTTGATCTGGGATTATCCTTCAGTACAATTGGCGTGTCAATTGATTGGGTAACATCGGATGGTATTACCCATCTAAACAAATTTGGTGATTTCGACGAGGTAACGACAGGACGGAAATGGCACGGAACGGGAGCTAATATTTATCTCGGGCAAATCCCGGGAGTGAATGCAACACCTCAAATCCTTGTCCTTGCGCGAATTCCTGAACAGAGCCGCGATAATGAAGCTATGTCGGTAAAAAAAGAAATGCCAATTTATCGAATCGCAGGTCTGCAACGAATCAGCAACTGGTTGGATCGGGGCTTGCCGTTGCCACAAGACGCATTGGATATTTTTTCGCACATTCCAAACGGAATGGGACAATGATTCCGATTGATGTGGGACATTTCACGGCCCTGCATTTTGTCCCCGCGTCCTTTATTAGATCTGGGAGTAACTCGGTTTCGATGTCATTCTGGGTGTGTTTTTCTTGGGGAATTATATACTTGATTAGGTAGCGAATTTCTTTTTCCGCGCGGCTTCCAAGGTGTCTGTGGCCGTGCCTTCGCTAAACGCTCTGCACGGGAATCAACGGATTCGGGGTGACGATTCTTTTTTTCGCGACAGGCTCCTCGGAGTGATCTGTTTTGGGGAGAGGCATGGGAGCGGGAGCGCATTACGATGTGGCCTTGTTGCCAACTCGATCCTATCGTCCGAGAGATAAATCTGTCGTGGAAAGTGCGGTGGGCCATATTATCCTGCAAAGCCGCCCCTGCCCTGACCGAGAAAAATTTCTTGCACGTACGATACTGATGGAGCATGGTAGGATACTTGCAGGCACAGACATCGTAGTTCCAGCACTACATGTAAAACCGATTACCAGACCATACAGCCTGCCAAAACCATATAGTCGCAAGTTTTCAGTCGGGGAAATAGTCCTTGATCAGTTTCATGAGACCGATGCCTCCCGTTTTATTTCCCGGACGATGTACTCCTTATCCTAGCCGTATTTTTATCCTCCTTTAAGTTATAGTGTCTATAACGAATTAAGCAGATCGAACATCCTAGTGGAATGCTTTTTTTGATTTTTGAGGCTGGAATGGAGTTTTAGTTATATTCGATTCACCGTACCCTATTCACGTAACGAAGGATGTATCACGAGAAACTCTCCCCTTAGTCTTGTCAAGTTTATGCCCTTGGCTACGAGCGACATGAACAAAGTCACATCTTCGTTGGAGCTTCACACTTGAAGCTGGCCTTGGAAAGGGGATGTGCAAACTGGAAAGGTCTCGCAGACCAAGCGCGAATCCGAGATAAAGAACTGTTCATTACTTGTATCACGGAACAGTGGTCTGCATCTAAAATTGCTCAAGACACTACAGTCGCTGGCACACTTGAAATAGAGGGAGTCCCCACATTAGTTATAAACAGGGGAATGTATTATGGGATGATAAGTTTACCTGCATTGGAAACTCTGATCTTGGATGAGACAGGTCTGTCAATCATAGATCTATGAGTGTATGCGTTTGACAAAACGCTCACGCTCTCCGAACTAAAACCGCATCTGGACGCGGCGCGGCAGGCTCAATCCTTACAGGACTGGGGGAAATGAAACGGGAATTGGAGTTGCAAGCAGTTGATTCAGCCGTGCATGACGTGAGGGATGCAGAGAAGGGAAAATAATTAATCGGGCGACATGGTTCGGAGGGACATTGAAACAACTTGGGTCAATGAGGGCAATGAGGGCGAGGTTGAGCTGCTCGTCGGCAAGTTTGCCCCGATCATTCTGGACGTGTCCGGCGCTTCTGGGTAACGAACGACGGATATGTCCATGAACGGGATGACGCGGGGGAATGGCAGCCCGTGCGTGATGAAGGGTTGGCACCTTTGCGGGGCGGTTCGATGCTTCCCTGCAATGATCCGTTGTGCTTGGCAAAGATGATCGAGCATGAGCACGATAGGATTCGGAGGAGACACCTGGGACGATGATGCTTGATCGCTGGACCGTCACCCACCGTCACGGCACCCAGCGGATCATATGGAGAACTGGTAGCGGTGAACGGATTGGCCTACCCGTCCAACAACTTCTTGTGCTACTGTTCAGATAGCAGTTTCTTATTGTCCTTTTTTGTGGATCGTAATGTGGATGCGCTTGGACCTTTCTACTATTGTTAGCCCATGTAACGCCAGCAGGCTAGTCACGCAGCGCTCCTGTTTTAATTCTTCCTTCATTTGTGGCGGAGGATTCAAGTCATCCAGTCCCACCAGTTCCAATGCTATTCCCTGAGATACATCCACTCCATGATGTTCCAACTTGCCGCTCAATTGATCGACCCACTCGGGGTCTTCAAGTTTGGATTGAATCCTTTTGAGTTCACGAAGAAGTAAGTTTGCCCTGTGCAGCAATAGCATGCTTGCTCCAGAAAAGCTCTGACCAACACGAGTCCCAACGACATATGCACTACCATCAATATTCAATGGGACATTTATATTCTTTCGCCACAACATTTTCTTCTCTTCATCTGTTACGGTAGATGGCGTTACACCTGATATTTTGGTAAATAGTCCGGGCCAATTTCGGAACATGATTTCTGGAAGTTCTTGGTCAACCCATCTAAGGCCCTTAGGATGTCTGTACTGCCTAATGTCAACCAAGTAGACATCGGTCTTTAGAATGTGTGCAAAAAGCAAGTAACCTGATCTGGTAGAAAAACCATCTTCTCCGATACCACTGGATAAATGAAAATGATGTAGTCCGTATTGCAAAAGCATTTGGTCTGTACTATCCTCTAGGATCTTCTTGCTCAACCACGGTGTCACATCTTTTCCGAGTTCAAATCTCCTGCAAAGTTTAGAGACCATGCCTTTTATCTCCTGTTCTTTCCGTGAGTTGCCAAATTTGCTCAACGAGATTTCTATTTTCCCAGACATGTGAACAGTGCGCGGCACTGGTTCAACCAGCCGCTCCAATATCTCAAACCACCTCGCCAAAAGATGGCTTATATCCATTTCCGATATGGCTTTTAAACGTGGGTCTTCACCCATTATTGTGATCGGATCTGTAAATTTAGGCAAATTGGGAATAAGGCGGTCATGATTTGGGATCATTTTCCATTTGTTTCTGGTCGTCATTCCGAGGAGATTAACCAAAGCAGATACGCATACAATGAAAACGAATCAAGAGGGCGTCCGCGGGAGTTTAGGTCTGGGCTCACCGTGGGAGATTCTATCGGATGAGTATGATAATCCAGATCGTGTACGACGGGTCATGTTAACCTGCTCGGATACGTCTTCGCTGGCCTGTCCGCAGTGTAAGGAGGTTTGTCCATTTTATGATTTGCGCACGGCGCGTTCCTGGCGTCATCTTGATACGTGTACGTATCGTACGGAACTGATCGCCCGAATCCCGCGGGTAAAATGTCCTGCGCATGGGGTTCGGACGGTGGAGGTTCCCTGGGCTTCGCCGAGTTCCCGGTTCACCTATGGTTTTGAAGAGATGGTGATTGGCTGGCTTCGTGAGGCGAGTGTATCGGCGGTGTCTCGCCAGCTTGGGGTGGGCTGGAAAGCGGTCTCACGGATCATGGAGCATGCGGTAGAACGTGGACTTGATCGCAGACAAACGGAGATCATTCCGCACATTTGCGTGGATGAGACCTCCTTTCGCAAGCGGCACAAATACGTGACGATCGTGTCCAATGCGAAGTCAGGTCAGGTCCTGTATGTGGGGATCGGTCGCACGAAAGATGTGCTAAAGCACTGGTATCAACGTCTCAGCTCCGAACAATTGGCGGGAATTGAGAGCGTGAGCATGGACATGTGGCCCGCCTACGTGTCGTCCACCTTCGCGTGTGTTCCCGATGCAGAGAAGAAGATTGCGTTTGACCGGTTTCATGTGGCGAAGTATCTGGGGGAGGCCGTGGACAAAGTGCGCCGCCAGGAGCACAAGGCGCTACGCGCCGAAGGCGACACAACCCTCACCGGAAGTAAGTACGACTGGCTAACGAACCGGGAAAATATGTCCAAGAAGCAGAAAAAGCGGTTCCAGTCGTTGAAGAACAGTTCATTGAAAACTGCCCGGGCATGGGCAATCAAGGAGATGGCCCGGAATCTATGGCATTATGTGCATCCCACCTGGGCCCGCAAGGGCTGGGAAAAGTGGCTCTCCTGGGCCATGCGCTGCCGCTTGGAGCCGGTGAAGGAAGCCGCCAAAACCATTAAAAAACATCTGTGGGGAATCATCAATGCGATTCTTCTCAAGGTTAGTAATGGCCCGGCCGAAAGCATCAACAGCCGCATAAAAACCGTCAAAGTACGCTCCCGTGGATTCCGAAATAATGAACGATTTGCCACCGCCATTTACTTCCATCTCGGAGGGCTGGACCTCTCCCCCAGAATGCAGTGAAAATCATGTTTTCACAAAATTGGCACAAGAACCTTAAACGTATTCCACGGGTTGTAATCCAACGAGAGATTATGTTCTTTAAGTCACGCTCGAAATCTATGTACAATTTCCCGCTCATTTCCATAGCCGTCGTTCAGTGTCCACTTACCATATACCCCAACTTCTTATCCCTCCGTTTGATTTCCATTAATATATCGGAATCTCGGAAGTTATCGTGAAGGGCTACTTTGATATCCTGCCAGTGGTACACGACGCCTAATGCTATCTATTGATCGCCGACAAGAGATGTTGGAACATCACGTTTCGACCGAAGAATAGCCATGGCCACAGTTGATCTGCAAGCCATCCAGGCTAGGCGTCGAAGGGCTACTCATGGAGACGGAAGGCAGCGATAACCTTAACCACTTCCAAATTGGCTTTCCAGAATAACACCGGTATTTCCCGGATCACCCAGATGAACCATGTAGCGGCATCAACGGCCAATAGCACATTACAACAGCCTCTGCCGTTGGTCCCAAAACCTCCTAGCAGGAGCGTGATTTTATAGCAAGGATTCTCCCGAGTCCAACCTGGGCTATACGATTACCGTTCCCACTGTTGTCCGTCGACGGGCAAGGCTCCCAGTACGCGATACCCCGACATTTGTGGCCGAAGATGGGACATCGAGCGTTTGGCTGCACTGAGGCGATAGCCGTTTTCAGGGATCATGCCGATCCGAGGGTCTGCTTCCAGTGGTAACATCGAATAAGGATTCCGGTCCGGTGCGAACCAACGAAAATGGTGCCATGCATTCCCCGAGGCATCGAGCACCTGCCCGTCATGTTCGGAAAAAACGAGATGGCCGCCTTCCGGCAGATGATGGAACACCGTCGCCTTGGCTATCGATGCATCCCATAAGCGTAACGTACCGTCGTTGGACGCGGACACGCCGCGTGTCCCGTCGGGGCTGAAGGCGCAGGCCAAAATATTTCCGGTGTGACCCTGGAGAACCACCATCTCCTTACCAGTATCAACATCCCAAAGACGCAGCGTACCATCATCGGATCCCGAGAGAACACGCGTTCCGTCGGGACTGAAAGCAAGTGTGCTAATCCACTCCGCATGACCTTGGAGCACCGCGATTTCATTGCCGGTCTCAACGTCCCAAAGGTGCAGCATGCCGTCATGAGACCCCGAAACGATACGCGTCCCGTCAGGACTAAGGGCACAGGCTGCAATTATATGTGAGTGTCCCCCGAAAATCGCTATTTGTTCACCGGTTTCAGCATCCAAAAGGTATACCATATCATTGCTTCCGTAGATGACACGCGTCCCGTCAAGGTTGAACGCACATTCAAAAGATCTTGAAGCACCAACAATAACCGCGACATCTTTGCCAGTTTCAACGTTACACAGGCGAACCAGACCGCTACCTCCAAAGATGGCGCGCGTCCCGTCAGGACTGAAGGCACATTCTCCGACCCATCCTCCTGCGCCTTGAAAAACGGTGGTCACCTCGCCGGTATTCACGTCCCACAGGCGTAATGTATTGTCGCTGGACGCAGACATGACACGTGTCCCGTCGGGGCTGAAGATGCAGGTATTGATATGCTCGCTGTACCCTTGGAGAACCGTAATTTCCGAGCCGCTTTTCCCATCCCACAGGCGCAGTGTACCGTCATATGATCCGGACACGATGCATGACCCGTCGGGGCTGAACGTGCAGGTACTAACTCCCTTCGTGTGTCCTTCGAGAGTCGCGAGCCGCTCGCCAGTTTCTATATCCCAAAGGTGAAGCGTGCCGTCACTTGATCCAGAAACGATGCGCGTCCCTTCAGGGTTGAAAGCGAAGGCCGAGACCGGGATCGTGCAACTCTGAAAAACGGCAATTTCCTCGCCGTCTTGCCCGTCCCACAGGCGCAATGTGCTGCGACTGGACCATGAAGCCACTCGCGCCCCGTCAGGGCTGAAGGAGCACGCTTTAATCCAGCCTGTATGGCCTTGAAGAATCGTGATCGCCTCGCCGGTGTCTGCGCCCCACAGGCGTAGTGTACCGTCCTTTGATCCCGACAGGATACGTCCTCCGTCTGGGCTGAACGCGCAGCCTGAAACGGTCTGCGTGTGACCCTGGAGCACCGCAATTTCTGCGCCGGTTACTCCGTCCCACAAGCGCAGTGTGCAATCATCGGATCCAGAGATTATGCGCGTTCCATCGGGGCTGAAGGCGAGTGTGGAAACCTTCGCCGCGTGGCTTTGGAGAACTGCAATCTCCGCGCCGGTCTCCCCGTTCCACAGGCGCAGCAAGCCATCGTCAGATCCTGAGACGATCCGGGTCCCGTCGGGACTGTAGGCACAGATCCCCACCCGCTGTGTGTGACCGCGGAGAAGTGCAACCTCGTCGCCGGTTGTCCCGTCCCAAAGGCGTAGCGTGCAGTCGTTGGACCCGGAGACTATATGGGCTCCGTTAGGACTGAAGGCACAGGCCTGGACTGGACACGAGTGCCCCCGAAGCACTGCAATCGCCTCGCCAGTTTTACCGTCCCAGATATGCAGAGTGCCGTCGTCGGATCCCGACACGACACGTGCCCCGTCAGGACTGAAGGCACAGGCTTGGACTGGGCGCGAGTGGCCCCGTAACACTGCAATCGCCTTGCCGGTTTTGCCGTCCCATAGGCGCAGAGTTCCGTCGTCGGATCCCGACAAGACGTGCCCCCCGTCGGGACTGAAAGTGCAAACCCGAATTTTTCCCCTGTGGCCTTGGAGAACCGCCGTCTTCTCACCAGTCTCCACATGCCATAGACACAACGTGTTGGCATATCCATGGAACACGCCGCGCGCCCCGTCGGGGCTGAAGGCACAGCCTCCAACCGAGAGGCGGTTACTCGTTTGCACTTGCAGCCTTGAACTCCTACATCGTGCCTGGAGAGGTCCGGGGGTGTCTCTAGAGATGATCAGCGGTCTGCCCGATTGATCATCGTTCTTCGCAAGTTCGCTTAGATTGTTACAATGCAGAAACGTCGTATTGCGCCAGATAGAATCGCTATTTTGCACCGCACCCATCTGGCATTGGCGAAAGACACTGGCCAGCGCACAAGTATGGTCGAATGAACTACCCGAGAGGTCGACACGCTCGAAGAGTGCGAACTCCAGCGTGGTGCTATCGAAAATGCAGCCCCGAGCGATGACGTCACGGATTTGCAGGTTCCTCAGTACAGCACCGGTAAAATCAGACCCCGACAGATCAATTCGACCAACGCCGTTCTCTCCTATAATATTCCACCCGGCGAGTTTAGCACCTTCCAGTCGATAGCGCCCCCGCGGTGCAGCTGTTTCACCCCGGCGCTGCGCATCCAGCACGACCCGAAACGCCACCTCGGAGAGGCCTACGCGATAAGAGCGGCGGAGTAATGTGCCAAGTTCATCGAAGAAGCACTGCTTTTCCACTTCACGCGCGTTTTCGCAAGCAATCTCGCCGAGAAAATCTAGGCACTCGAGTGAGGGATCAATACTCTCCCATGCATCCGCATCGCCATCGCACAGGGTCTTGAACAGGTACTTGGCGAGGAAATACTCCAAGATCGATGTGTGAGCGAAGTGAAATCCGTCATCGTTGGAGCGTACCAAAAAAGCGGATGTACGAAAGTCTTCATGGAGAATTTCACGCGCCTCGCCGCGATAGAGCTCAGCATAACGTTCGTTGAGGCGCACATCGTTACGGAGCTCTCCATCGAGCCATGTCTCAATCTCGCCCGCCGGCCAGAAGCGTTCCCCGCTGCGCCACATTGCCCCGGCCAGACGCGCCATCAGGGTTTTCTTGATCTCGACATCTAAGGTATGCTTGGCGTTATCGCGGGCAAGCCATTCGTCGGCAAGCAGATCGTAGAGCCGCGCCGCATTGATTCTCTCTCCCGTCTCCGCGAGCGCCTCGATCTGTTCGAGCTGACCGCAAATGCGGTCGAGTAGTACCGGGCGCCGCGTCAGCTCGGGTAGGTTGTGGATGCTTCCAATCGTGTCGAGTGCGCGGCGGGCCTTGGTTTCGTCGCCCAGCTTGGCGGCGAGGAAACGTTCAATCTGTCCTTCGGTAAAGGGCAAAAGGGTGATGGCGTCGTAGAAATCGGCGCCGGGATCAAGATCTCGCTGGTGGCCGGCGAAGAGGTTTACCTGCTGAGCGACATCACGGAAGTAGTGAGTCCTGCAACTGATGAGCATCTGCACTGCTGCCGTACCTTTAGGACGCCGTTCGACATCGGTACTCAACGCGTCGGGTGGCACCAGCGACCACATGGTCCGGATCAGGCTCTGGGCTTCGTCGGGGTGGAGATGCACCGCGACCTCATCGAAGCCGTCAAAGATGATCAGGACGTTGCCGCCAGCGATAAGCCGTCGAAGATCGGCGGCGTTGGGTTTTTCGCGAGCTTTCCAGCTGTTGCGGAAAATCTCGTTGACTAGATGGTCAATCTCGACATGCTCGAAGCGGCGGCTGCTCTGCTCCAGCGTCTCACTTCGGAACAGGCCGCGCGCGTAGCGCATGTCTAGGTAGACTGGCATGGGTGGGGCGCTGACATCTGCTCCGACTTGCTTACGCCGTTTGAGCAATTCGAAGGTCAGTTGCTTGCAATTGATGGTCTTGCCCATGCCATACTCGCCAAGGAGCGCGAAGAGCGGTAATGAACGGCGCAGGGTGGCCCAGTGGAGAAGATGGTTGAGAACGGGGATGCCCTGTGCCTCCGACGATGCATCAACGAATGCAGGTCGATAGCTCTGTTGCATCCGGGTCTCTTGCCCATGTGCCGGAACGTATTCAGTAGGAAAGTCGGCCGACACGGCCTCGCGCATGGTTTCTTCGGTCAGCCGTTCGGATGGCGGCGGATCGTCGTCAAAGCCGCCCAGATAACGCCGGGCCGCTTGGATGATTTTTTTGGCGCAAGCGTCGGCGAACGCATCACGATTTCGTTCCTGGAGCCCGTGGTCACCCTCTCGAAGATCCTGATAAGCCTTGCCTTCGTAGAAAAACAGTACCCGCTTGTTGCGGCTGAACTCCCCCCAGTCAGCGTTCTCAAAGTCTGGGGAGTCAATTGCGATGGGAAAACCCAGGCGTGAATTGGAGTCCGAGGCGGGTATCTTGCCAGACACAAATCGCGGTCGCTCGTGTTCGCGGATAAACTTGCTGGCCATGTACTCATGGGAGACCATTTGGAGACCGATCTGGCAGCCGTCGATCCCTGCCTCGATTTTGTCGGAAATAACTTCACCGGGGACTATGGCGTCAACGTCCCGCCAGGGCACAAACTTGAAGTCTTTAACTCGCAACAGACGAAGGTGCAGCCGTTTCAGCAGCGACTTGACCGGTTCACAATCCGTGTGCGCATAGCTTACGAAGTAGGTGACGGTGCGCGGGCGGCCGTGTGCTTGCTCGATGGGGCCATCCAGCCGTGCCTCCGCGCCGCTGAAGGTGCCGAACGCGGCGGTCGTGCGGTCTTCGCCCTCAAACCAGCATAGGCGCTCCTCCAGAGGCAAGCGACGATTTTGCGAGACCGAGAGCCGGAAGGTGGCATTGGCGGCATCCAGCCGCTGATTGAGGCGACTACGCCAGATCCGAAACGCGTCCATGACCGATTCAGGTGCGGCATCTGGGTAGAGCGTCGCAAGCGCCCTGGGAAAGGGCAGCGCGCTGTCCGACCGCCCCGCTTCGCCCAGAGCCACGCGGAGTGCCTCACACTGCCGCAGGTAGCTCGAGTGGACCGTTTCGGTTCCCTGCAACTCTCGTAACCGGACGGCAACCATTTCCGGGCTCAGTCTCATCATCATTTCCCACATGCAAATAAGAAATTTTTTATTTCGTTTCATGTAAAGATATGAAAAATGTAATGAAATGCTCCCAATGAATAAAGTCTCTGTACACAGCTGCGCCGCCATCGCGGATGAAACTGGGGCCTGCTGGAGGGAAAAAACAATCGCGGTAGGGACCCGGGTTTCCCCGGGCCCCCCGCACAGATCCGGACGTGCGCGTTAACGCATCCGGCTCCTCCCTCGGGTCGCACCGTCGTGCATGACGGCATCGGATGCCGTAGCTGGTTGTCCCGATGGAACACACTTCTTCCATCTCTGTGTATGGAGTGTGTTCGGTTCTCCCAGCTTCCCCTCGGGTGAGGCCCTTCGCTCCAGCTGCTCCGCAGGTCCCCCCCTTGTTCGCCGCCTTCATCGCTACTATGGCCTCATCTGACTCCTCTATTGCGTTCATCGTAGGCTTCAGCCTCTTCAGCCTTCCCCACGCGGTCCCAATTCGCTCAGGACACAATAGAGGCATCCCAGGTCCCGGTAAAATGCGTACGTACGTCCCTGAGTTCTTTGACACCGTGGGCCCACAAGATCCCTCGCCATTTCGGGATTTTGTATGTTGCCTTCGACCGTCAGGACAATCTCGGCGACCCAAATAACGAACATTTCGATGCTCAATAGCTCCGGCCATACGCACCACTACCGACGCTTCGCGTATCCCCTCGCGGAAACACCCGCACGGCTCGTGGAAGTATGTGATTGGTTGCATCTTCATACTACGGGACTTTCACCCGCTACATTTTCACCAGTTAGCCTGGCGCACCCCGAAGGACCGCTACAGTGGTGAATCCTGTCGGTTGTAGTCGCTCCATGCTTGAAGGACTTTCGCAGGCCTTGTCAGAAAGATCGGATCACCGATTATAGCACGACACCCGGAAGAATACACCGAATTGCGATGGGCCAAAAGGGACGATGGGACGCGGCGTATCATATGGGAGATCTTGTTCAGTAATATATTATGGCCTACTTGGTGAACTACACGGAAATAGGTGTTCCGAGTTCAGGCGGGATTGGACCGGTGAGCTGATTACCGTTCAGTATCAACCCATGCAGGTCCGTCAATGTACTCAGTTCGCCCAAGTTTAACACGAGGCCCCATTTTGGGGCCTTTTTTAGTTTTTTTTTCGCCTGACCTTGGCCCCGAACCTTTGATTCCAGCCTGCATTGGCCCATTTCCTTTTGCGTCGTTCGTGGATTCGGACGATTGTAGTGCCATAATGCGTTTTCTGTGGGAACCTTCGCCGGCCCCCTTCGTTTCCTGCCATCATGTTTATCCGAAAAACCATGACCCGGACCATGAAGGACGGAACCACCTATCATGCGTTCCGGCTCGTTCACAATGTCCGCTACGGCGCCAAGGTGAAGCAGGAGACGCTCCTGCATCTGGGAAGTCAATTTCCGGTCAAGGAATCCGACTGGCCTCTGCTCTGCCGCCGGATTGACGAACTTCTCCAGGGGCAGGTCTCGCTCCTGCCGCCCTTGCCCAAACCGTTGGAGGATCAGGCCGAGGCCATCGTTGGGCAGTTGTTCGCCAAGCAGGCCGAGCGGCTGCGACAGGCAAAGCTGGCCCAGGGCGAGCCACTGGATCCGAGATGGCACACGGTGGATGTCGCCTCTACCCGTATGAGCATGGTGCGGAGTGTGGGGGTGGAACATGTGTCCTTGTGGGCCCTGAACCAGCTGGGAATCCCGAAGCTGTTGCGGGGCCTTGGGATGACTCCCAAGACCCAGCATGCGGCATTGGGGGCGATTGTCGGACGCTTGGCCAAGCCTGCTTCCGAGCGCGCAACCTATGCGTGGCTCTGTAACGAGAGCGGTCTTGGGGAATTCCTGGGAGGATCGTTCCAGCGCATGAGTTTGATGCATCTCTACCGGGCCTCCGATCAACTGGTGAAGCACCGCGATGCGATTGAATCGCAGGTATTCACCGAAGCCATGTCCCTGTTTGGATTGGGATGTACGGTGACGCTGTTGGATCTGACCAATACCTATCTGGCGGGATCGGGATCTGCTCAATCGTTGGCCAAGCGTGGGCGGTCCAAGGAGAAGCGGAATGATCGTCCTCTGATCACCTTGGCTCTGGTTCTGGATGGGAGTGGATTTGTGCGGCGCTCAAAGATCTATGCCGGCAATACGGCAGAGGCGGAGACCCTCCAAACGATGCTCCAGGAAGCGGATGCCCCGAACGAGGCCATTGTGATTATGGATCGGGGGATTGCAACCGCGGAAAACGTGCAATGGCTTCGCCAGGCCAAGTACAGATATCTGGTGATGAGTCGGGAGCGGGCCCGGGTCTTTGATCCGGCAGATCAAGAGGTGACCGAGTTGGATAACGGCGTAGAACTGTATGAGGTCCGGGACTCGGAAGAGGTCCGGGTCTATTGTCGTTCGAGCCAACGGATCAAGAAGGAGCAAGCCATGGTGGCACGTCGTCGTGCGAAGTTTGAAGCACAGCTCACGCAGTTGGACCAGGGGTTATCCCGACCGAAGACGACGAAGAAGCTTTCGCGGATTTGGGAGCGGATTGGACGATTCAAGAAAAGCAGTGGTGGGATTGGACAGCACTACGACATTGAGGTGATTGCCGATGAGAAGCAAGAGAAGGCGGTGCAGGTGAAGTGGCGTGCGCGGCCGAAAGCGAATTCGATGTGGACCGATCCCGGCACCTACCGCTTGAGGACCAACGTCATGGAGCTTTCCACCGCTCAGCTGTGGCAGACCTATATCATGCTGACGGATCTGGAGGCCGTGTTCCGCTCGCTCAAGAGTGAGTTGGGATTGCGGCCTATCTTTCACCAAACCGATCAACGCACCCAAGGGCATCTGTTCATCACTGTGCTTGCGTATCAGGTCGTACAAGTGGTGCGAACCTACCTGCGGCAACAGGGAATCTCCTGGAGTTGGACCACCATTCGCAATGTGCTCTCGTCCCAACGACGGGCTACCATCCATCAAACACGAAACGATCACGTAGCCGTGCACACGCGCCTCACCTCGGATCCCGATGCAGATCAACGCGAAATTTACGAGGCGCTGAAGATCGAGCCGCGTCCACTTGAAACGGAAATCACCACGATCTGAACAGACCCAATCCATGCCAATCGGTAGTGCCCTAATCGGCCTGAATCGGGCCGAAAGCCCCCGCTCAACGCTGGAATCAGTATTTTATGTTAAACTTGGGTTCGGGAGCAGCGTCCCGCTGAGATTGTTGTTGCACAGGTTAATCAATAACGGATGAGCGATATTTAAATAGACGCACCCGCATCCTCTGACCAGCCGCAACAGACCTAACGACTTCCAGCGGCATCACAGCACACGTCCTGAATTCAAACTCAATCGGTTATTCCAGTCTACAATTCGATGTGCAATCTGTCGGAAAAAATTATCCTTACCACAACCCCGCCAGAGTTAACCAAAAATACAGAGACGATTCAGGTTGCAAAAGGGCATGTTACCCCAGTCTCCTTGGATTGCCATATTTGCTGCCTTGGCAGAAACCAACCATGCACTGCAACCTTGCTGTCTTTCTTACAACTACTGCCTGCAGGACTGGAAATAACTGCTTCACAGAGTTGCCCATCCTGCGGAGAGACTTAATCAACGAAATGTTCAAGAATACCAAGTAGCCGGGGATTAATATCTGGTATGGGCAAACTTCCTGACTCGCAGACATATCAATAGTCACGCACCAGAGCGGTGAGAAGCGCATCATTGGTTGGAAAAGTTCGCATGTGACGGGTAAGCGCCTGCATAGCCTCCATGGGGCGACGACTGTTGAGTACCTGGAAAAGTCGATTATGCTTCTCCGCTGAACTGCCTAAAAGCAAATCCTCGTTACGTGTTCGCGATTTTCGAAGATTAATCGCCGGCCATACACGGCGATGAGCCATCTCCCGGTCCAGCACAATCTCCGCATTTCCCGTGCCTTTGAACTCCTCGAAGATCACCTCATCCATTCGGCTACCCGTTTCAATCAAAGCCGTAGCAACCAATGTCAGTGATCCTCCATCTTCGATATTGCGAGCACTGCCAAACAAGCGCCGCGGGATCCGCATTGCCCCGGAATCCAAGCCTCCAGACATCGTTCGCCCCGTTCCTTCCCCCCAAAGATTGAACGTACGACCAAGACGTGTGAGTGAATCCAAAAGAAGAACGACATCGTCTCCCAATTCAACAAGGCGCTTTGCATACTCAAATGCCAGCACGGATACACGTACATGATTGAATTCCTCCTGATCGCTGGAACTTGCGAATACCGTTGCTTTTGTGCTGCGCCGAAAATCCGTTACCTCTTCGGGCCGCTCATCAACCAAAAGAGCTACTAGGTGAATATCGGGATGATTCTGGGTCAATGACGCAGCAATCTCCTTAAGGATTAATGTTTTTCCTGTTCGAGGCGGAGCCACAATTAATGCCCGCTGCCCCTTTCCAATCGGACACGCAAGATCCACAACCCGCATGGTAATATCATTCGGGGTTTTGACTAAATCAAGCTTTGTGTCTGGATAAATAATCCGCCCCTCTTCGAACTCATGCAGGCGTGACCATGCTTCTGGAGCAATATTCATCACCTTGGTCAGACGGGAAACCTGTAAATCCCCTTTCTTGCCCGGACGCAGAAATCCCTCCAGAACAACACCATCACGTAACCTATACCGACTGATCAGAGACGGTGGGCAAAATGGATCACCGTCATTTTTCGGCATACCTGATCGTAATTCTCGAATAAAACCGAACTTACGATCTCCAATAATTTCAAGCATCCCTTTGAAGGGCTGCTCAGGCAACTTCGATCTTGAAGCCGCAACTCGCCGTTTTGGCATCACTGCCACACAGAAATGCGTTTTAGGTGTGAAAGATGCGCACCGAGGAACGACTGTGCGCGTAAGAGAGGGTTACTACCTGCGGGTCCTACTGAATGCTGTACCTTCCTGTTCCCATCAACGTGTCATGCTGAAATTTGAAACAATTTTATGGAATCAGAAGCTGATGCCCATTGCTGGAATTGACGAAGTTGGTCGTGGTGCATTAGCCGGCCCAGTTGTAGCCGCAGCCGTAATATTCCCGCCTAATCTAATCATTGATGGCGTTCGTGACAGTAAACTGCTGCGCAAACACGCACGTGAAGATATTCTGAAAAAAATCCGGGAAGTAGCTATTGATCTCGGGATCGGATACGCGAGTCCGAGCGAAATTGATGCGCTTAACATTGTTAAAGCATCTCTACTTGCCATGCAACGTGCATTGGATGCCTTGAATTGCACACCGCAAGCCCTCCTGATTGATGGCAACCAGTATCTACCTAATGCGTCCTGTACACAACTGGTACTTGTAAAAGGAGACAGGCGGAGTCATTCTATCGCTGCAGCATCCATCGCTGCAAAGGTGACCCGGGACCATTTGATGCAAGAGCTTCACGATGAATGCCCTGAATACGGATGGGACCGTAACGTTGGATATCCAACCAAGGGGCACTACACAGCGCTTCATGAAACTGGACCAAGCACGCATCACCGTCAAACCTTTCGACTCCGATAAGCCTCCCAGCATTTTGCTGCTGCAACCTCCGGTGTCATCCCATCAAGGTCTAGGATTTGATGTGCCTGATTATATATCGGTTCACGTTGTCCGAGTAAATCACGGATACGTATCTCCATCTGAATCGGAGAGAGCGGATTGCCGTTACGGTCTTGTAACAATGGCCGGACCGTCTTGTCCTCCTGGAGCCTGCGTACCAGTTCCGTCAACCCTACCCGTAGATAAACCACCCAGGATTCTTTCAGCGCCCAAGCCAGATTCGCCGACCTCACCAGTGTGCCACCTCCCAACGCACAAACAATGTTGTTCGGCAGCGACCTCAAAGCCTTGGATTCCAGTTCCCGAAAGACATCTTCCCCTTGTTCTGAAAAAATCTGTTCTACCGTTACCCCAGCCAGATTGACAATGCGATCATCCAGATCAATGAATTCAACTGAGAGCTGGGTAGCTAACCTTGCCCCAATTGTACTCTTTCCGCACCCCATAAAACCTGTAAGCAAAACTCTAGACATGATCAACTACACAACAAAAATCAGAACCTTAGCATGAGTAATTTTTGACGCAAAATACATCAGGACAACCTCCAAAAATTTATCAATGAGAAACTCCGCTCGGTTCCCTCAAGGTACAGAGCGGCATTTCGCTGTTGATGCGGGTGACATTGCAGGCCATGATGCCTTCCCCGGACGGCTGCGTCCGTGTGAAGATGTATACAAACTTCACGAAACTCATGCAGACCCTGAAAATCTCTGATCATATGGATGTTTACGTGCAACCATTGTTTTGGAACCAATAACCCACATTTTTCTCTGGTAGATGCAGTAATTTGCCATCATCGTACCTGAACCCAATCTGCCCCAAACTAGTTTCGGGCAGAATAATTGATCATTATTTGAAGGCCCCGCCAGTGTCTGCCGACAAATCCTCCCAGCTTCTCAAGGTATCCGTAATCATCGTTAATTATAACGTAAGGGACTTACTCCGCCAATCCCTTCGAAGCGTTGAACGATCCTTGGCGGGTATTCCATCCGAAGTGATCGTGGTGGATAACAACTCAGTGGACGGATCCGTGGGGATGTTGGCCGAGGAATTTCCGAATATCACTGTAATCGCCAATCGTGCAAATATTGGATTCTCTGCCGCCAACAACCAAGGCATACGTCTGGCAACTGGAAAGTATCTCTTTATCCTGAATCCAGACACCATTGTCGAAGAGGAAACGATCAAGGTGCTGGTCGACTTCATGGATACCCATAAAGACGCCGGAGCCGTAGGATGCCGGATCCTGAATCCTGACGGAACTTTCGCGCTGGAGAGTCGCAGATCATTCCCGACGCCCGCAATTGCGTTTTACCGGATGACGGGGCTGAGTCGACTATTTCCGCGTAGCCGAATCTTCGGTCGCTATAACCTTACATTTCTGCCCGAGAATCAGGTTGCAACCGTTGATGCTCTGAGTGGCTCTTGTATGTTTTTGCGAAGTGCTGCACTGACCGCCCCCGGAGGCACTGACACAGGCCGCGGTGAAGCCGGCCTCTTTGACGAAGACTTTTTTATGTATGGCGAGGATCTTGATTTGTGTTATCGAATCCAAAAAGCCGACTGGTCGATCTACTATACTCCAGATACTCAAATCATACACTACAAGGGAGAGAGTACCAAGAAAGGGGATCTCAGGTACGTACGCCTCTTCTATGGAGCGATGGTTCGGTTCGCACAGAAGCACCTGAGTGAAGAGTATCCAAAAGTCTTTCTGTGGATTTTACATCTGGCGGTCATTGTGCGCGGATCCATGACTATACTGGGCAATGCACTGCAACATCCAGCCGCGCGTGACTTGGTGACTTGCTTCGGGGTGATGACTGCATTGGGACTTTTTCGGTCATTTCAAACTGGGTTACAGTTCCCTCCTGTCTTCTACTGGGGACTGGCTCCACTCTTTGCAATCATTGTTACCGTGGTGATTGCAGCTTGGAACGGGTACCGGGGCAGCGGCCCCCGCCTGGGGCTGGTATTTCTGGGATCCCTGATTGCCGTGACGGCGCTCTCAGCACTGTCATTCTTTGTCAAGCAGATCGCATTTTCGCGTATGGTCGTAATTGCAAGTCTGCCTGCCTGCTTACTGCTTCTTTCCGCCGTACGCCTGATCCCTAAAGCCAGCAAACGTCTGGGAAAAAGAACTCTCGTGGTCGGTGACCTCCATGATGCAAATGTGCTTGCCCCACAACAGCTATCGCAACATGTGCTCGTGGGAATTGCAACGCACGATTATAATCACAATGCCTCATCAAACCTTCCTCACCTGGGGAGCTATGACCAATTGCGTGATATTACACGCGTCCATGACATCGAATCCGTGATTTTTGTGTCCTCCAGCCTGACCAACAAGGAGATTTTTGTACTCATGCAAAAACTTGCAGGAGCTCCGGTACATACGTACATCCTGGCAGAAGAACAAGATCACTTGATCGGAAAAGCATCCATTGAAAACCTGGGCAGCCGAATGCTGCTGGAAGCGGAAGAAGTCATCGGCGCATTGCGGTCGCACACCGCTCGGCGCGTATCTGATATTATTGCAGCCCTTGTGGGAGCTCTCATTCATCCGGGTGTTTTGCTGATCTCCAAAATTGCAGGCCCACATTCTAGATGGGCACGTAGGTATGAGCGCATCCGTCAGTGGACTGCCGTTCTACTTGGCAAACGATCCCTGATCGGCTTTGACGAAAGGGATGAGTTTGTCCCGGCGCCTGAATGGAAGCTGCAAACGGGCGTCTTTGCAGCCAGCGAAATGCTGGGCCCCCGCCTCAAACGCCCGCCTGAAGAAATTGAGCAGGCGTACTGGTACTACGTACGAAATCAGTCAGCCGTGATGGATTGGCTGATCGCCGTACGTGCACTGCGCGGACTGGTATAGGAACCGTCTCCCTATGCACTTGTTGACTCGCTCCCCCCTTACATGGATAAGGCACGTATGACCAAGAAATCGGATAAATTTCTGCTGGACTTTGAAAAACCGATCGTCGAATTGGAAGATAAGCTTGACGAATTGCGCGAAATTGATGCAGGTGAGATTGATCTTTCTTCCGAAATTGACGCACTTTCCACAAGGATTGAAGGTCTCCGTAAGTCCATCTACGGCAGCCTGACCCGTTGGCAGCGGGTGCAGATTGCCCGGCATCCACTGAGACCCTATACGAATGACTATATCAGTGCCCTTACGGAAGGGTTCGTCGAACTGCATGGGGATCGGTGTTATGGAGATGACCCCGCTATTGTCAGTGGTTTTGCCACCCTGCGTGGGGACCATTACGGATATAAAGATCACACGGTACTGATCCTAGGACACCAGAAGGGGCGCGATACAAAAGCACGCCGGCATCGTCGCTTCGGTATGCCTAATCCTGAGGGATACCGTAAAGCTCGACGGCATATGGAGCTGGCTGCAAAGTTTGGCAAACCAATCATTTGCCTTCTTGACACACCCGGTGCTTATCCCGGCATGGAAGCAGAAGAGCGAGGACAGGCGGAAGCAATCGCCCGAAACCTGTTTATCATGGCGCGGCTTCCAGTTCCGATCATCGTGGTTGTGATTGGAGAAGGAGCATCTGGAGGGGCGCTTGGGATTGGAGTTGGCGATCAGATGCTGATGCTGGAAAATGCTTGGTATTCTGTTATCTCCCCAGAAAGCTGCTCCTCAATACTGTGGAGATCCTGGGACTATAAAGAGGAGGCCGCACGGGCCCTTAAGCTCTCTGCATCTGATCTCACCGATATCGGCATTGTTGATCAGATCATCGAAGAACCCTTGGGAGGTGCTCACCACGATCCGAATGCAACCTTTGACCTAGTTGGCCAGGCGATTTGTGATACCCTACAGGATCTGGCCCAATTGCCAAAAGATGCCCTTCTCAGTCAACGCGTGAAGCGTCTCGACCGCATTGGTGAGTTCAGCGCAGCTGCATAAACTCCCATGTCTGATCATGAGCAACTCCCCCACTATCTGCCGTCCAGGCAGTTAGAGCAGATCCTTCAGGGTGCTCTACAAGAGGATGTTGGCACAGGAGATATTACCTCAGAAATACTCGTGCCGGAGCATTACCAGGGTCGGGCAACTCTACTGATGCGAGAAAGCGGCGTGATCGCTGGCCTTACCGTCGCCCAGCGTGTATTTCACTTGGTTAATCCAGCGATACAATGCAACTGGACTGTAAACGACGGGGATCACATACCAGCCGATTCAATTATCGGTGTGGTGACTGGGACCCTGCACTCTATCCTCACTGCAGAGCGTCTGGCATTGAACCTGCTGCAGCGAATGAGCGGGATCGCGACTGCAACCGCCAAAATGGTTGCCAGTGTAAGAGACTACCCAGTTCGCATTCGTGATACACGAAAGACTGCCCCTGGATTGCGTCTCCTGGATAAATGGTCTGTCCTGTTGGGAGGTGGCACGAACCATAGAATTGGACTGTTTGACCGGATTTTGATTAAAGACAATCACATTGAAGTGACGGGAGGGCTTGCTAAATCCGTTCAACGCGCCGCGAATCAGTTACCCGGCTATCTGATTGATGTAGAAGCCCGAACCATGGCAGAAGTAACCGAAGCATTATCGGTTGCGTCATTGATTGACGTACTCCTTCTCGATAATATGACAACCACCCGCCCTGACGGCTCCTATGACTGCTCACGCCTGAAGCAGGCCGTCGATTGCATTGCCGGCCGCATCACGACCGAGGCAACTGGTGGGATCACGCTGGAATCGGCACCATTCATCGCTGCAACAGGGGTCAACTATCTCTCCTGTGGTGCCCTCACGCACTCCGCGCATGCGACTGATATCTCGTTGTCTGTAGACCCACTCTGAAAAATTGAGCATACATCCGATCACGTTTGAACCGAATCTGCTACATCCCTATACTTGGGGGATGCTGTCGCATAAAATATGACGATTTTTGAGAGCACCTTACGGGTGAACGAGGCTAGATTCCGGGAGGATTACGAGCGCTTAACCTTGGATGGAGCTACATCAGATGGCGGACTAAACCGACCCGCTCTCAGTAAAGCGCACTTGGCTGCGCGGGAGACATTCCGGGATATGATCCGGCAACGGGGCCTTACGATCCGACAAGATGACGCCGGAAACCTTTCTGCCTGCCACTCCCCTTCGAGCCAAACAAAACCGGTACTGCTCCTGGGATCCCATCTCGACTCCGTGGAAAATGGTGGGCGCTTTGATGGGACGCTGGGCATCGCGGCGGCCTTCGAAGTGATCCAGGTTCTACGTGAGCACTATCCAGGTATACCGCTCGAGGTCATTGATTTTACCGATGAGGAAGGGACATGGGTGTCGCTCCTTGGGAGCCGTGCCGCATCCGGGCAGCTCACTCAAAAAGATCTTGACCATCCGAGAGGAGATCCCGAAGCTTTCCAGAGAGCACTTGAGGGGGCGGGGCTCACCAGCGAGGGGATCTTGTCCGCTACACGGAATTCAAAGGATCTACATGCCTACCTCGAACTTCATATTGAACAAGGTACCCGGCTTGAGAAAAGCCAGACAGATATTGGAATCGTGACCGGGATGGTCGGGATTCACATGTACCTTGTTACCTTCGGTGGGCAGGCCAACCACGCCGGAACCACTCCGATGAACGAGCGGCATGATGCAGCACTGGGGGCCAGTAAATTTTGCCTGATGGTCCAGGAGACGGTCACCGAACAATTCCCTGATTGTGTCGCTACGGTAGGTCGAATGGACTTTTCACCAGGTGCCTTTAATATCGTAGCCAATCAGGTAACCGTATTCATGGAACTGCGCACTGAAGATTCTGGTCGTGCAAAACAGTTACAGCAAGCACTACACAAGATGGCAAAGCATTCTGCAAAAGAATTTGACCTGAATGTTAACTTTCAACACCTCGAGTCTGTAATTGAACGTAAGATGGATTATTCTATCATCGAAGCGCTTGAGTCAGGAGCACTTGCTCTTGGGTTGACTAGTCGGCGCCTGCCCTCGCTGGCAGGACATGATGCACAGTCTATGGCACTGCTTTGCCCTTCTGGCTTGATTTTTGTCCCCTCAGTGGGAGGATTCAGTCATTCTTCGCGGGAGTATACCCACTGGGATGACTGTGTGAAGGGAGCGAATGTACTCCTGAATGCCGCAAAACAACTTGCTGCATCTTTGGAATAATGTATAGCTTTACGACCCGGCACCAAACTCATTCGATCTAAACTCCATCATGCTGCAGGAACAGAGTAGATTTTATCAGCAGTTGCTATTCTTTACGGATATGATCCTTGTCGGGGGGGCCTGGATTGCTGCATACTATCTCCGTTTTGAAGTATTTGTTACTTGGCCGAGAGCCCTCCCTCAATGGGAGCCGCTGAGCAGGTATCTGACCTTTTTACCATGGATACTGATCTCGGCCGCTCTTACGTTCTGGGCATCAGGGCTTTATGTACCTGATCGGGCACAGCGGTGGACCAGCCTCATCCGAAGTGTTACAAAATCTGTCGTGCTAGCTCTGATCATCTCCATGGCATTTTTGTTTTTCTATCGCGATTTTAATGTTTCACGGCTGACCATCATTTTCTTTGCCGCACTCACACCACTCTCTATGCTGGGTCTGCGGCTCTGTATCTACTTTTATGTACGCAATGCCCGCAGACGTGGACGTAATCTGCGCCGCGTCCTCATTGTTGGGGCTGGTCATGCAGGTCGGCGTTTGGCAAGATCCTTCGAGTTGTATCCGTGGATGGGCTTTCAGGTAGTTGGGTTTCTGGACGACCATAAGACCGATGAGCCGGATGTTCTGGGAAAAGTCGATGAGGTACTACCCCTTTTAGATTCAGCATCCAATCCGATCCATTACGTATACATCGCTCTGCCCCTCCATGCTGTAGGAAAGATTGAACGGCTCATCAACTCTCTTTCTACACGCCTGGTACATGTCTGTCTCGTTCCTGACCTCCTGCAGCACGATATTATCAACAGCCGAATTACGGATGTAGATGGGCTTCCTGTCCTACACATCATTGACGAGGCACCTATGGATTTTCGCCGCTTTGTCAAACGAAGCCTGGATTTTGTGTTCTCTCTCATGATTCTGATTCTCCTGTCACCTCTGCTGCTCATCATCGCTCTGTTGGTCATTCTATCCTCCAAGGGACCGGTTCTTTACCGGCAGGAGCGCATGGGACTCAATGGCAAGTGCTTCCATATGCTGAAATTTCGTTCCATGCCGATCACCGCAGAGAAGGAATCTGGAGCTGTCTGGGCAAAGAAAGGCGAAAACCGGGCAACCCCGATCGGAAGGATCCTCCGGCGTACATCTCTTGATGAACTGCCCCAGTTCATCAATGTGCTCAAGGGAGATATGTCTGTGGTCGGCCCACGGCCCGAAAGACCGGTATTCATTAAAGATTTCAAGGACCGTATCCCCCGCTATATGCTTCGTCATAAAATGAAGGCGGGCATTACTGGTTGGGCACAGGTCAATGGATGGCGCGGAAATACCTCCCTGGAAAAACGGATCCAGCACGATCTCTACTACATTCAAAACTGGTCTTTGCGTCTGGATGTGAAGATTATGATCCTGACGGTCTGGAAAGGATTTATCAATCGCAACGCATATTGATTTAGGACCTTGATTCAGTTACAGAACATTGCGGTTACGCTCGGGGGAAACCCGATTCTTAAAGGACTCACCTGGACCGTTGGCGATGGGAAGCGTATTGGACTGATTGGGCCCAACGGTGCAGGAAAGACAACCTTGTTACGGGTGATTGGAGGATATTTGGAAACCGATGGCGGTGAAATTGCCCACTCGGGCTCTGTCGGTTATCTGGCACAGGATGTGCAGGAGATGAACTCCGGCCGATCTGTCATTGAGGAAACTCTGACCGCCTTCGAAGCCATCGAGGCACTCCAGGAACGGGAAGAAGAATTGACCCGTGCCCTTGAAACCCCTGGAGCCCGTCAGGAAAAAATTCTACTGGAGTTGGACCTCATCCATGAGCGTCTCGCCGTTCAGGGAGCACACTCCGCACAAGCGCGTGCAGAAGCAGTCCTGGAAGGTCTGGGATTCGTCTCTGATGACCTCGACCGCCCCATCAATACGCTCTCTGGAGGGTATCGAATGCGAGTGGCACTTGCACGTATTTTGCTGCAAAATCCAGATGTACTGCTCCTCGATGAACCTACCAATCATCTTGATATCCTCAGTATTGACTGGTTGGAGAAATACCTGAAAAACTATGCTGGTACCGTTATCCTGGTGTCCCATGACCGTTACTTTCTGAATCGAATGATTGACACGGTCGCCCATCTGTACCGTGGCCAGGTTACAGAATATGCGGGGAATTATGACTACTTCCTGGTGGAGCGGGAAAAACGACGTGTCCTCGAACAGGCTGCCTACGAAAATCAACAGCGCGAAATCCAACAAGCTGAGCGATTCATTGCACGCTTTCGATACAAGGCCTCAAAAGCACGACAAGTCCAGAGCCGTATCAAGCACCTGGATAAACTTGAGCGCCTTGCACCGCCGGAATCCCCGGATGCACAAATCCGAATCCGATTCCCTTCGCCCAACCCGTCGGGCCGGACGGTCTTGTCACTCACTACGTTCTCAAAGGTGTACACCAGTGCAGATGCACCGGCGGTGCACGTATTTGACCAGACTGGCCCCTTGCAAATCAGTCGCGGGCAAAAAATTGCGCTCATCGGTAAAAACGGCGCCGGCAAATCCACTCTGGCACGAATCCTCTTCGGAAGCGAAGCGATTGAGGGCGAGCGTAAGGAAGGGCATAATGTAAGCGTGCGGTTTTTCGCTCAACACCAGGCAGATGCATTGACCGAAACCGATACCGTACTGGAATCCTTGAACCGGGAAGCCATCGGACGTGAAGAGGTCTATCTTCGCACTCTACTGGGGGCATTCCTGTTCACCGGGGACGACGTATTTAAACCGGTCCGTGCGCTCTCAGGAGGCGAAAAGAGTCGTTTGGCACTCGCCCGAACCCTCGTGAACCCGGCTAATTTTCTGATCCTGGACGAACCGACCAACCACCTTGATATTCAGTCCATCAAAGTACTCATTGAAGCGCTCCGTCAGTATGATGGCACGTTTGTGGTAGTAAGTCATGACCGTCATTTCCTTGACCATGTAGCTAATGTCATCTGGCATGTTGGGGATCAGAGAGTACGTACCTATGAGGGAACCTACTCTGAATACCAATGGGCTTTGGATCATGGCTCTCTCAAACAGACTAGGCACGATCGGCAGATTCCTCTCAAGTCAACCCCAAAAACGCGCCCCCGGTCTGGTGGCCCCAAAACGAAAGAAGAAAAGCGACGCGAAGCGGAGGCACGTAACCGGGCCTATCGTGAAGCGAAGATGAACGGCCATTCGAAGCCGGATGAACTCACCCACCACCAGCGAAAACAGCTCTGCGACGCAGCGGAAGCAGCCATCGCAGAGGCAGAGGCACGGAAGCTCGTTGCGGAAAAAGCTTTAGCCGACCCAAACACCTATTCAGATCCGGTACGCTCCCAGGAAGCAACCAATGCCTATGCGACCATTAAGAAAGAGTTGGATGATCTGTATACGAATTGGGAAGCACTGATGGAGTCATTACAATGAAAGGTTCTCGTATGCGCACTTGCTTGAGATTCGGTGCGGTACTTGTCTGGGGGCTTAGCCTCACATTCTGTGCACAGGGGCAGATTACGAAACTGCCGCACGCCGACACAACTAGTGGAAATTACTTTGGAACTGCCGTCGCACTGGATGGACATCGGGCAATTGTAGGGGCCAGCGGTGAAAAATCATGTGGTGATGGAGGTGGAGCCGCTTACATCTTTGAACTGACCGATTCTACCGGATATTGGGAAAAAACGGCACGGCTTCTGCCCAAGGACTGTGTGGCGGGGCTCACTTTTGGACGAAAAGTGGCGATTGACGACCGCATAGCTCTCGTCGCCGCCAGCCTGGAATACTTTGCAACCGAGCGCTCGAATGCAATCTACGTGTACGAGGAAAATGACGCCGGAGAATGGAATCAAACTGCACGCCTAACCGGTGGAGACAGCCGGGGCGCTGTCGGTGCGGCCGTCACCATCCATAATAACCGTGCACTCTTTACCACCACCGGAGACCCAACACCTGGCAGCCAAAAGGATGGCGCTGCCTACATCTACGAGAAAGAAAATGAACGCTGGAGCCTGGAACACCAATTAGTCGGTTCCGGGAATATCCGAAGAGGCATTTTTGGCGGGAACGCAGCACTTCATGATAATATTCTGGCCGTAGCAAGTAGTGCCTATTTCAGTCGGCAGGCCGGATCAGTATATATCTTTGAGCTCGATCAGCATGGATCCTGGTCTGAGTCTACCCGGCTGGAAGGGATTGAGGACTTTTATATTTCGCTGGATCTCTATGGGAATGAGCTGCTCGTCGGGCAGGCTAGGGCTGGTTCTCGCGAGTCTGGACAAGCGACACTTTTTACGCAAGATTCGACAGGGGCCTGGCTGAAGACGGCCACTTTGGAACCGCCAACCCCCTACCGAAAAGGAGCTTTTGGCACTGAGGTAGCACTTTACAAGGATCGTGCACTGGTGGTTGGCTATGATGAACAGCTACGCCTGAATTTCAATGTCGATCGTGTGGTGTACATCTATGCCCGCCACGATGGGCAATGGCGCTACCAGGGAATTATTGATATTGGGGAGGCTGCATTTGGCAACTCTATTGACTTGTATGAGAATACCGCACTCGTCGGTGCTGCAGGGAGCTCAGGTGCGGGTAAGGCCTATGTCATCAGAATTCCATGAACCCGGATATGCTACTTGAGAGCGTCGCTGTCCTGACAGGTATCCTGTGCGTATGGCTGAACGTTCGGCAAAATATCTGGACATGGCCGACTGCAATCATCAGCAGCATCCTTTTTGGAATTGTGTTCTTTGAGGCACGGCTCTATACCACGATGCTCCTGCAGGGGCTCTTCATTGGGATATCGGTTTATGGGTGGAAATCCTGGTTAACCGGTGGCCCAGGGGGCGGAATCCTGTTCGTGACCCGACTTCGCCAAATGACGGGGGTAGTCCTGCTTCTGCTCGCGCTGATAGGGACTACAGGACTTGCTCTCGCTCTCAACTACATCACCGCATCCGACTATCCGATCCTTGAAGGCCTCACCACTACGCTGAGTGTGATCGCCAGTTGGATGGCGGCCCGGAAAATTCTTGAAAGCTGGGTAGTCTGGATCGTCACCGACGTGATTTATGTTGGGCTGTACCTCGGAACTGAGCTTTATCTCACACTTCTCTTGTACTTGTTGTACCTGGGTTTGGCAACGGCAGGATTTGTCGCCTGGCGTGATTCTTATCGTAATCATCTTCACAGAGCAATCTGAGATCCACACACCATCTTCAAAGAAACGTTCAATTGACGTTCCTATATCTACATTGAGTCATGAACAGATGCAAGTTGAAATGCTCAGTGTCAATTAGGCCGCAATCCACGCCTCAATTCGTGGTCAATTTTCGTGGGCGTCGGCTGGCTCATGGTAAGTGCGTGTGGTACCAAAGAAGTCGCCGACCAAAGCGCTGAGGCCAGCTGGGCGCGAGCATTTTTCACCGCCTATTTTCCGATATAGTACGGCATATCTGTTGGTGCCGCGTGTAAGGCTTCGGCCACTCCTGCTGTAGTTAGCCTGCCAGATCCCCCTCCGACGACGGGCCTGTCGTAGTCGCACCGCACTCAATAATGGAAGGTATGCGTGTACTTGACAAGCACGGTGCGTACTTCTGTCGTCGGCAGGCGAGGCAACACTCGGCCCCGATCCGTATTCAGGTTCTGGTTATAGACCACCCACAGGTCGTTGCCTTCCCTGAAATTGTACCGCACGCGTATGTTACCACTGACTACGTGCTGAATGCTATTGAATTGGATAAAGACATTTGCGCTGAACTTGGCATTCAATGCACTGCCAATTCGAAGGCGACCCAAGTGTGCCAGAAACGTGTCATTGCGTGACGGAAAGCGAATACGTGTCAACTGGTAGGAACCCGACAGTTCAAGATGCTTCGACAGATACCAGATAGGTCTTGCACCTACGGCCACTTGCCAGCCGTCGTAAAATGCACCGGTTTGAATGTGGGGACGTATTTGGAAAAGTCTTGTGTGTGACACATTGTATTTTGCCCCTATACGAAAAAAATTGTATCGACCGGCTGGAATCTGCACCTGGTCTGACAGCGCAAAGGGTGCCTCCAGGAGTTCCGACTGGATCTTGAATTCTAAGCCACCTCCCGCACCGCTCTTTGCTACGAAATCCCACTCTGGACCTATTTCGGCAGTTTCGATCTCAAAGGACGGGCTGAAAAAAGCAAATCCGCGCAAGCTAGGCCGGTGCCAGATAAGGGGAGAGTCGGAGCCCTTGACCCAGGTGTACGACATCGTATGGTCCACAAGGAAGTAATCGATTCGTTGCGTGAATCCTATGCCTGGGTTGTATGCGGAGCCGGCCCACTCTGCGATTGAGTTGTAGCCCCATCCCCGCCGTCTACGCCGTTCCGCAGATATGGCAATGCGCGTAGCATCAAATATGTTGACATCTCGCGCTTCGTGATCTATGGATTGCGACCATTGATAGATCAGGAAGTCTTCACCTTTCAAATGAACGATACCATCGAGGCCAAAGGCTAAGTTGTATTTGCCGTTCCGTCCCAGTCGGCTCGTGAGCATACCACCGAGGCGGCTTAGTCCGTCACGCATTTGACGGCGTAGCCGTAGGACCCCGAAGTTTTCTGAGGATCGCATGTCACTAACGCCGGTTTGCAGACCCAGCAGCCCAAAATCCCATCCGCCGATGCGGCCCACCATGCGTCCGCCGCCCCAGATACGCACGGGCTGACCAGCCTCATCCAGACCGATGCGTCGACTGTGAAAGAGCCGACTTTGGCTTCCTACGCGAAAGTCGAACAGTCCAGAACGCTCCTGAAAGAACTGTCTTTTCTCAGGATAGAAGAGAGAAAATCGCGTCAGATTGACCTGCTGATCATCTGCTTCCACTTGGGCAAAATCGGTATTGAATGTCAAGTCAGCCGTCACGTTATTGGTCAATCCGTATTTGAGATCCAGCCCACCCCTCCACGAGTTAGTGCGCGCGTCCTGGGCGGCGCTAGGCCGCGATTCAGTACCGCCCAAGCCGTAGGCGGTCACGTAAAGCGGCCGCTCAGACTTAATGCCCTCAAACACGATTTTTTTTGCCAAGGAGGGTTTGAGAAAGGCCCAATCGGCTACTGGCGGTACAGGGGGAAACACGAGACGCTCGGTTTTGCGCGCAACCTTGCGCTGGAGTGCGATTCCCATTACCACGGCACCCTCTTTATTTTGGAACCGCAAGCTGCTGATCGGAACACGAACCTCAGCGAACCACCCTTCGGGGTTAATCGTCGTGGCTACATCCCAGTACGTGTTGAAATCTCCGTTTATCCAGCCGCCGGTAAAGATCCCACCTCCGCTTGCATCATTGGAAATGGCCGCGTCCTTACGTATACCGGCTGGAGTCGTCGTAAAGAGCAGGGCCGTCTCGTTATCGTTAAATGTATCAAGCAAGATTTCAAAATGATCATCTCCACTCAGGCGGTCGCGGTACAGGGTATTAGCACGAAGCCCGTTGGGGTCGCTGTCGAATGCGCGTAGCGCGAAGTACACATACTCGTCGTCGTAGGCCACCAGGAACTCGGTTTGTTCGGTCGCCGGCGCGCCATTGTTGGGCTCGTACTGTACTGGGATCCAAGGCACAACCGAATCCCAAGCAGCTTCGGTGCTGATGCCATCCAGCGTGACGGGACCCACTACACGTGGAATGGTCAGAGGCGGATGCGTTTGTGCAGAAGCGCCGTTGACCGTCCCGAGAAGCACCACGAACATAAGAATGAAGCGCATAAGCACAGAGCAGAACCGATCTATGTTAGTCAAATCCAAAATTTCCATGTCAGGCCTCCTTGATCGGTGAACGAATCGGGGGAAGGGCTTGGCACCACATAGGACGGATGGTACAACTTGTAAGTCTTGTGCGCCTGATACAGAACTGCACATCGTGCACCGGTTCGGGTGCTGCTCATGCCTGCGGCCCATAACGGGGTTAGGTCAATCATGGCTTGGATCGTTCCAGCCTCTATTTCCTCGTACTCCGGCTACATGATCCCAAAGTTATTCGACTTCGGATAGGCGCTGCGTTCGCCGGAATCAACATGACAAGTGCATGGTAGCTGCTTAGCCCGGTTCAACGATTCGGCATCGAACTGGATTCCAGGCGCAATATGCGTGCGCAACACGACCACGGTACATAGCAAGTGCCTCGACGAATCCATTGCCGCCAAAACGCAGGTACGAGTGTGGGCATCCAGACCCAGATAAACAGATTTGTGCATCACTGCAAAGGTCTAATGATCATCTCACTGCCATCTTAGACAACCGTACTGCGCCTCTCAAAATTTCGTGCTGAAATGTTCTTCGTTGTACAGCGTTGTGGCATGTTCATAACGAGCACAGTCATAACCCTGCGCCAGAATCTGTTTCTCTCGTTGGCTCGCTCTCGTAACCAAGATCGTGAGATAGTTCGGGCACCTTGATACGGAAGTGAACTGCTGCGAAACGACAAGCAAATTTCAAGTCCTCGATTTGGCGGACGCACCGACAGTAATTCCAGTTAATGGATACGAGAATATTACCAAAAGTTGTATATTGGGCCCGCGAACGCGTGCACGATACGTTGCCTACACACTCAAACAATTTTTTTTGCAAAACGCTATTACCTATGAATATTACCTATGAATGAAAAACGTTTTTGTCTGGGGAAATCCCTCCCCGCCCCCTCTAAAAAATTGGTAATTATGTACTTAACTGTAACCCTTGCTGGTTTCAGAATCCGATTTCGATTTTTTCGGCTTGGATTTCAAGCGCTGCAGTACCTGGTTAGGCGTAAGCCCACCGTAACGCGGGTTCGGACTGGGAGTGTTCATGTCGCGGTTGAACTGCGCTAATATCTCGGATTTGGTCTTTTCTTGTTTCATAACATTCTCTCCAAGAATGGTGGCACGTCTTGAATCGGAAGTGCCTTGCTAATAGGTGCAGTAGTGCGTTCAAATCTGCGTAACTGTTGCTTTTTGGTTTCTGTATAGTATGGCCCGTCAACAATCGCAAGAAGTATAATTCCGCTGTTATTTCCACATTGCTGAAAATATCGGAGCATAGCTTGTACTTCCTGAAATTGGCTGTCTTGATTCCCCCCACTTTCACGTGTATATTTGTGCGAAGCGTATACGGTGTACTTCCCAGTTTGCCATCGAAAATCTAAGGATTTTACCCCCTGAGGACGTTTCCCTTGCCTTAGCTCTCCGTCTGTTGCAATATACCATGCTTTCGGGCCTGATGGGGGGAGACTATCAAAGTCGTGTATAACATCAATATCTTCAAGCCAAGCTGCCGCTATACGCTCATGAAACTTCGTGCGTCGTGGTTCTTTGGCGAACCATGCGGCAAACATTCCATCAGATCGGATTCGATCTTTTATGGACTCTTCGGAATAACCAAAACGCCATTTGTAGGTCTTGATCTTTTTCAAGATATTTTGATCTTGAGTATTCAATCGCATTTTCACTTGATCTGCACTTTCTTTCCATGCAGCCTGTTCTAGCATTTCATAATCTGGTGGGCTATGCATTATGAACAATTCCTCTCGCTAACTGCCAGTCAAGCCGTCTCCGATACTTTCCATCTTTGCGGAGCCCTTTATAGCAAGTCATTAAAACATCATGTGTTTGATTCCTGAAATTGTCAAGAAACGTATTCCATTTATCAATCTCAATCTCACCATCAACGGCAAGTTTCGTAACGTGTCGGCCAGTATGCTTAACATTGTAATTTCCTAATTCATGCACAGGGCAGAACCGGATTGAAGCTTCGGTTGTATTGTCTAGGGCATAAAGTCCTACATTACCGTTGGGAGCATTGAACTTGATTTTTACGCCATCTGTTTTAGGTTGAGGACATTCAGATTCAATGTCGATCAATTTGCCAACAAACTCTCTGCCAATCCAAATCTCGGCATTTGACACTTTTTCGGGACCAAATAACGCAAGTCCAACTGGATGCCCAGTATCAGTAAAAAGACATGAAGTAATCGACACGAAACTTTGCAAGCGTTCTCTAAATAACTTAGTGCGAATAAATGATTCGGGAATAAGGGCCGCTACCCAGTTACAGTGTGCCAAACAGTTATCAAGTGCATATTGATACAAATTCCCATATTTCCCCTGGGGAAAATCAAGACTTTTATAGGTGGCGATATTGCGTGCTAACCAAGGGGGATTCGTTACACATACTTCGTAACCTTCTGGGAAATGTGCAAGGGTATCCCGATACCCAACATTCTGATTCGCAGGTTCAATATCGTACGATTGGAATGATCCACATAGATCCATCCCTTGAAGATGCTCAATGATCCGATTACTGCCCGCAAATGGTTCTAGCAACTCACTATCCCTCATGCCAGAATCTTTAGCCCACTTCAAAAAGGCAACATGTCCGAAAGGATTTTCCTCGGTGAAGTATTGCCCGTGTTTCTTCTTATGCAACACCTCTCCTGTCATGCGATCAGGTCTTGATACTTGAGGCGTTTCCCGACCATACACGCGACCACGTGTTGCATTTGCGATAGCGTGTCCATCTCGCGGATATTGTGCTTACCCGCAAACTCTTGAATATACAGGTTCAGGTGTTTCTTACTCAACTGGTGATACGTCCCGTGAAATGCACGTTTGAAGTGCGACCAGAACCCTTCCAGTCCGTTCGTATGTGCCATGCCGTTGACCCATTCGCCTACGGAATGAGTAACGGTTTCGTGATCCATCTCCAGCAAGCCCAGATAGGACGTAGATTCGTCTGTATAGACCATTGAACCGGGCTTGGTATTGTCATATACAAAGCCTTTCAGCGTAGGCCCATCTGTACTCTCAACCACTTTCGCACGTATCTCACCGGTCTTGCGGTCTTTGATTCCTGCCACCGCAGCCTTGCCTACGGTTCCTCTGCCGGCGTTGAGTTTCTTGTCTTTGTGCTTGTTCTTTTCAAGCCCACCGATATATGTTTCGTCTGCTTCAACGGGGCCTTCAAAGTCAACGCCAAAGATCGGTTCAAAGGACGTGCGGATCCGCTGTAACATGAACCAGGCCGTGCGCTGGGTTACGCCCAGGTCGCGGTGCAACTTCATACTGGACGTGCCTTTGAGTGCCGTCAATTCCAAGTAGATTGCCCATACCCACTTGAGCAAAGGCAGGCGAGAAGATTGCAGGAGCGTCCCTGTACGTACAGAGAAATACCGCTTGCACGGACGGCAACGGTATGGCATTCCATTACCGTTGTTGGTCTCGTAGGTGTTCATGCCACCACAATGCGGACACATGCGGCCGTTTGGCCAGAATCTGGATTCAAACCACTTTGTAGCAGAATCTTCATCAGGGAAGTTCTGCATAATGTCCATAAAGGTCAATCCTTTACGGTGTGCTTTTCCGGGTCCGGTCATGATATTCTTTGGCTAATGTACTACTTTATACGCAGAAACCTACATAAGGTTACAGTTAAGTACATAATTACCAAAAAATTCCATTTTGGACATTTTTCGCGGGGCCTGATCCCCGTTTGTATAACCCTGCTTGCCATTAGCTTCGGGTTATCGATCGCAAGCTGTAACGATTCAGCGATTCCAGAAGTTGAGTTTCCGGTTCCTGATGAGGAACAAACCGAACTCATTCCGCCAAGTGCCAACCCTGAACCGCCGGAACTGGTGCAAGAGTATGAGGATCTTTGGATGCAAATCGAATCAAAGCATGGAAAGACAGGAGTAACGGATACGAATGCTGTTTTGCAAGCCAATCAGATTGCTATTGAACTCGCCCAATATAATGGCCCAATGGCGCAAGCACTTGAACATATGCAGGCTGGATATGATGCGGTCATTTCAGCTGATTCTACGGACACAATCGAAGATGTATTGGATAAATTACGTGAGGGATATGGCGGTGTATCTGGAAAGACGCAGGCGAATTGCGAACAGACAAGCAAGTCGCGTAAGGATTGTTTTGCTTGCTGCGCAGCCCAAAGGGATGATGACGATTGGGATACAGGGGTAGAAATAGCGGTAAACTCTGCAGTAGTTATTGGTTTCGGTATCGCGGGTCAGGTAACCTCGGTAGTAACAGGATTTATACCAGGATTTTTCCTTGCCACCGGTGGGATGTATGTTGGTCTTGGGCAAACTCTTTGGAGTGGTTATAAAGAGACTAAAGCTAATGCTACTGCTGAAGAGTTATGTCAGCATAAATGCGATGATAGATTCCCAACCAAGGATGGATGATGGAAAAGAAAGTGAGAATTATTTTTTCTGTGATGATTCCATTAGGAAGTTTTATTGCGTATTGGGTATCTATTCGTCGTGATGATTCCTACAGTGGCACGGATTTGATTTGGGCTGCATTGGTTACGATAATTTTAATGGCAGGGTGGTATCTGTTTTTCCCACTACGCAAAAAAATTGAGCGCCTTAGCGTAGTATGGATTCTTGGGATAAATTTCGGAATCGCGCTTATGCTCATTGGCCTCATATCCTCACACATGATGGGGTATCACTGGGGGGATTATATGTGGTTTTTCGGCCTTTGGAGTACCGTTTTCTCTTTTGGGTTGCCCAAAGAATATAAACGCCACAAACTATCATTCTTCAAAAGCCCGGAGCCAATCGAGGATACAGAAAACGTTTCGGCTTAGGTGCGGTTGAGGTCAAACGGGGGCGTTATGTGTCGCGGTGTAGCGTAAATCTTCACTAGTGCAACGCAAATCTGCACTAGTGCACCGTGGATTTCCGGAAATGGTCAGAAATCACCGTAATACAGGGCTAATACAGGCCTAAAACAGGCAAATACACCGCAAAACTGCGCAAAACTGCAGAAATCGTGCTGGTTATTTTGGATAACTGGCACATTTTTACAGGGCTAACGCGCGGGGGTGACGCGCGTATATGCGCGCGCACGCGTAACGCGCATACACTGGCGCGTACATGGGCGCGGGCGACCTGGCGGGGGGGGGCGGTTTGCGGGCGGTTGAGCGCAGCGAAAACGGCTGCAAATTGCCCTGCAGGGCGGGGGCTTATTTGCGTGCGTCAGCGCGCATCAAGGGCTTGGCAATCGCGGTAGGGACCCGGGTTTCCCCGGGCCCCCCGCACAGATCCGGACGTGCGCGTTAACGCATCCGGCTCCTCCCTCGGGTCGCACCGTCGTGCATGACGGCATCGGATGCCGTAGCTGGTTGTCCCGATGGAACACACTTCTTCCATCTCTGTGTATGGAGTGTGTTCGGTTCTCCCAGCTTCCCCTCGGGTGAGGCCCTTCGCTCCAGCTGCTCCGCAGGTCCCCCCTTGTTCGCCGCCTTCATCGCTCGTTTGAAAAGAAAAGTTTCACACACACCTCTCCCATTCTCGAAAAATCGTGAAATTTTGAGGGCGCGAGCTGCATCCTACGGTTTCGAACATAGACAAAAATTGGAGTTCCATCTTTGTGCAAGATGTCGGACTGCTTCGGGGCGGATTTGCAAGACCGGTGAAAGGTGCATGTTCTTCTGCCATACTCGTTTAGGAGAGTCCCCGGTGGGCTCTATTGTCTTATGGGGCTTGAAGGCCGGGCTACTAACCTACTATTTGAGTCTTCCACAACGTGGAGACTATGCAATGAATGGAGTATGTCCCGGCGACCCGAATCCGCAAGCATCCGACACCAGACACGACGGTTTCCCCAGTGCCTGCGCGTCTACCGCGTGTGCAGATGATCGATAAAAAAGAGCTGCGTTATAGGCTACATCGTTCTTCCATATGGTCCAAAGTACCGCCAGCGCTTTGCGCTGCGTGTTGAGCCTTGCGTGCGTCCGATTCTCCGTCCGCTTTAACGAAGCTTCATAATACAACCGGACTTCGTTCGGGGACTTCGTGCTCAATGCGGCCTTCCAGCACTGGTGACTCACCGCTTTCAATACGCCAGACCCCGATCGGTCAAGGCGCTTGTACGACAACGGCTTACCTGCACTACTGCGAGCCACGACCCCCAGACGACAATATCGCCACAACTGTTGCCGGGTCCGAAACCGATAAGGCGTCTGAATGAGCCCACTGAATAGATGAGCGCCCACCATACCGATCCCAGGCATCTGTTGAAACTGGAGGATTTCTGGATAATTCTTCCCCAGTTCTTGCATCAAATCCTGGGCGGTTTGCCGCTGGCGACCAAGCGCGTCCAGTTGATCATATAAGTTAATCAGTATTTTCCTGCGAGACTCCGTTGGCAACTGCGCCAAATACGCCGATCGATCCCTCGGGCTAAACACACGATCACCGGTCGGAATGATCCCTGCCTGTTGATACTTGAACTTGATCTTGGTCTTCAAACTCGCGTGGGCATTGCGAAAATGTAAATATTGTTGCACCGCAATCTTGAAATCTACCCGGTCGTCCTGATCGCTGTGATACACTTCAACGAATGCGTCCAGACGGAGCAATTGACACAGATGGACCGCGTCGCTGAAATCATCCTTGTTCCCTTGACGGATCAACGCATTGTGCTTGGGGTCACAAACGATCAACCGATCCACATGCGGGCGCAAAACGCCCGCAATCCAGCCAGAAATTGTCGATTCCTCCAACGCCAGATAGCGGGTGCGTGCAGAAATTCGGGTCACATGCACTCTAAGAGCACGTTCCGATGTCGTAAATGAACGGGTGAACACCACCACGCCCCGCGAATTCATCGCGCTTAAAACACAGGTGCGAGCGTGAGCATCCAGCCCCAGGTAGAGAACGTCTTCCATGATCGTGTAGGTCTAAATGAGTGAAGAGTGAGCGACGATTCACGCGCCCGACTTTTCATAAAACCTACTATGGCCTCATCTGACTCCTCTATTGCGTTCATCGTGGGCTTCAGCCTCTTCAGCCTTCCCCACGCGGTCCCAATTCGCTCAGGACACAATAGAGGCATCCCAGGTCCCGGTAAAATGCGTACGTACGTCCCTGAGTTCTTTGACACCGTGGGCCCACAAGATCCCTCGCCATTTCGGGATTTTGTATGTTGCCTTCGACCATCAGGACAATCTCGGCGACCCAAATAACGAACATTTCGATGCTCAATAGCTCCGGCCATACGCACCACTACCGACGCTTCGCGTATCCCCTCGCGGAAACACCCGCACGGCTCGTGGAAGTATGTGATTGGTTGCATCTTCATACTACGGGACTTTCACCCGCTACATTTTCACCAGTTAGCCTGGCGCACCCTGACGTGATTCCTACCGCAACAACACCATTCTTCGCGATGCAACCTGATTCCCGGCGCGTAGCTGGTAGAGATAAGTCCCACCCGGGAGACCATCTGCGTGAAACCTGATCGTGTATTTCCCGGCAGGTAGATGCTGATCCACCAGCGTGTGTACCAATCGACCAGCTACGTCAAACACCCTAAGGGTAACCGAACTGCTTTCATTGAGCTCATACTCAATGACGGTTGCCGGATTGAATGGGTTTGGATAATTCTGGTGCAAAACCAGCGTGGTGGGAATTTCATCCGAATGCTCCGTACCGGTATACACCGGATCAGCGGGGCTTGCAATGATGTCAAGTAGATCAAATGATTGGCCCAGGACACGTGAGCTGGCCGATTCTCCAAACCCAAACCAGTTTTGCAATACGGTAGCATAAACTGCACGGAAATCAATCCCATGCCTGAGATTCCCGTGGTCGTCCAGATCCTTCAGCGAAGGAGACTGTCCAAATAAGCCCCCTTTTGCCCCCGGACCAAACAGAAATAGTGGTGCAGCAGTGCCATGGTCCGTTCCATCAGAACCATTCTCGTATACCCTGCGACCAAATTCGGAGAATGTCATGACCAGAACATCTTGGCTGAGTTCGCCCAGGTCTCTCAGAAATACATCGACGGTTTCGGACATTGCCCGCAGCAGTGTGGCATGTCTACCATAGACACTGCCCTGAGAACCGTGCGTGTCAAACCCGCCCAGACTAACGTGATATATCTGGGCACCAAGATCTCCTTTGATGAGCCGGGCAACCGTGGAAAGTCTATCCGAAAAATAATACGGCTCAAGCTGTGGATACGAAACGGTATTCGCACCCCTGGAAGCAGCTTCCTGAACGGCCTTGCCGTAGGTAAACGCATCATTCGCAATGCGGCGCATAAATTTAATCTCATTGCCGTACGCATTGTCGGGAGCCTTTTGTTCATCGAATAGCCCCCCCGTGCGAACGAGCCTCCGAAATACTTCCACATTGGCCATGGTCATGCCCATCGCTTGCGCCTGACCATCAAATAAGCGAGAGGCAATGCCACCAACCTGTACAGCCAGAGGATACTCGCGCGGCTTTGTCTCGAAATCAGGGAATTGAAACTCCAGTTGCCGACCAATCCACCCGGAGGTGTCCTCTGCTCTTTTCCCTACTCCTGACATCCAGTTATCTGTACCCTGAAAGTGGGATAAACTTGAATTCTCATACCCCACTCCCTGGATGATTGACATCTGCCCCTCATCGTAAAGCTTGCGCAGCGTGGCCATTGCGGGGTGGAATCCCAGTTCGTGGGTAAGTGGTAATGCAACGTGCTTTGGAATCGCCAGCGTTGGCCGTGCACGAAAATATTGATCATCCTCCACGGGGATGATCGTGTTCAGACCATCATTGCCCCCATCAAGCTGCAGCAGAACTAGAATCCTTTCCGAATCACTCTGGCTGAGCGTATTCAGAACAGAAGAATGTGCCAGCGCATGAACCGCGGTCGAGCCGAGGACGACTGCAGAGCCTGCGGTACGCCCCAAAGTACTGAGGAAATCCCTCCGGGACCACTGGCTGTGTTCATCGGTATGCGCACAGCCATGCTCCAGACAACTCCCAAACCGTTCACTCACATTGTATTTCATCACATTACATGAGTTGATACTCTGGCAATCCGACTAACCACCTGACATACTCCATGGTCTGGTATGCAATCCCCTGCCGATTGAGATCCCAACTGTACCAGGGGAAGCCGCGAAGAAAAATGCGGGTCAGGTCCAAAACATAATCGGGGCCATTTTGCACTTCATCTGGAATTGGATTGACCATCAGGTCACCGGCAAACTCCGGGGGTGCATCAATGACAATACTCTCAAGCGGTACCGCAAGAAAGAATTCAGCCAGCGCTACGGGGACTTTGAATACAGCCATCGGATCATTGCTGTCCACCAGCTCACGGGTAATCGTGACCGCGTTCACCTTGAAAGACCCAAATTGACCCGGCCACAGTGCCATGGTTAGATTTGACCATCGCTGTGGCAGGGAAGAGGTTGAAATCCAAGTCCGATACCCTGGCCACCCGGCGACATTAGGGGGATCCAGCAAACGCTGGGACTGCTGTTCCATCCACCAACGGATCCTATCCCAGCCAGAACGTTCCGGAACCCCTTGCCCGAACGCTCTGAATAATCCAGCAAACAGGGCAGCCGGGCTTTTTACCTGTGCCCCGATCACTTCTTCAGAGTAAAAATGTTGACTCGAAAACAGAACTTCTAAAACCGGTGCAATTTCGAAGTCGTGATCAATAAAACACTGAGCAAGCTCTTCAACAACCGCCTCATGGGGTGTAACGTACACGAATTCCTTATAGAGCTTACTCGCCATGAAATATGCGATCTGGGTTGGACGCTCCTCAAAAAGTACCCTATGCGCACCCCCGAAATCAAATTTTCCCGTCCTGCCAAGAATGGTTTTCTCTTTGTTGTCCCTTAGACTCTGTGTCAGACGAGCGGTGAAATACGTGTAGTTAACCTGATAGCCGGTGAGTGCACGTGACAATTCGACAATATCTGTTTGGGTATAATTGGGATTGCCGTATCGATCAAACTCCCCCATCGTGAAGAGCTCAAGCAGTTCTCTTGCATAGTTTTCGTTTGGACTTTGCCTCGTACTGAGCCTGCCATCAAGGTAGACCAACATTGAGGGATCAACACCGACCGCAATGGTAAAATCTCTGAAGTTGCCCAGGGCGTGTTTATGAAGCGTGCCCAAGTACTTGTAGGCCAAAATGGAATAGAAGTACGTATCGCGCTCTGTTGCAAAATGATCATGCCAAAAAAGCATCATTCGATCCCGAAGACCTCCCGTAACCATCTTGGTCATCCAGACCGCCACCAACTCTGAAGCCCAGCCAAACTGTTTATCAAAATAGGCCTGCTTATCGGCTTCCGTTCCAGACCAGGGCGGCCGCTCTTCATGCCAGGAAGGAGGGTCGGGGGCAGAACGTTCCAGGCCTTCCTGAATAATCTGTTTCGTAACCTGGGAAGCCAACTGACCGGTTGCTTCCCTGACCTGTTCAACACTGCCTCCAAATGTGGCTCTTCGAAACAGGTGTGCGGACTCGCGGAAGGATAGAGGCTGATCGTAAGGATCCAGACCTGCAGTCGTTTGCACCGGTGGTGGCAATGCCATCTTCTCTGAAGATTTTGTACCACGCTCCTTAAAAAGGTGACGAAAACGACGAGGGGTTTCAAAAAGCGGATCCAATGGATAACCTCATTAAACTGTGAGTAAACAAATTTAGGAAATAATCAACCCAAGAACCCAACGCGTAACAGGCGTTGAATATTCTAGAACTGCTACGCATTTGCATGGCCGCGATCTCCGACAGCCTGAATACTGTATGAAACAATCCGATAATGGTTCTCAAACAATGCTGGCCGTTTGCACCATTATACACTTTGGAGTATAATTCCAAACGCCTTCACCAATCCGAACAAGAATGACACCCAATTGCTCGCCCCGTAGGCAGCGAATAACTTGCTGGATTACATAGTAGTAATTTCAATAGATCATGGATTACACACGTTTGGGAAATACCGGCATGACAGTTTCTCGGCTTGCACTTGGATGCATGTCATTCGGAGACCGTTCCTGGCAACCCTGGGTATTGAATGAAGAAGAATCCCAGCCATTCTTCAGGACCGCGATTGAACTTGGCATCAATTTCTTTGATACCGCCGATATTTACTCCCATGGAGTCAGCGAAGAAATCACTGGCCGCGCACTCAAACGCTACGCCAACCTGGATGAGATCGTACTGGCCTCCAAGGTCTTTTTCCCGCTTCGGGATGCACCGAATTCCGGCGGCCTCTCAAAAAAAACTATCATTCAGTCATGCGAGGCCAGCTTGCGCAGACTTGATGTGGAAACGATTGACCTCTACCAGATTCACCGCTACGATGTAAATACTCCCATCGAAGAGACCCTGGAGGCACTGGATATGCTGATTCAGCAGGGCAAGGTGCGCTATATCGGAGCCTCCAGCATGTATGCATGGCAACTGGCCCGGATGCTGGGTGCCGCAGAACTCAATGGGTGGAGCCGGTTCGTCAGTATGCAGAACCACTACAACCTCCTGTACCGTGAAGAGGAACGGGAAATGATCCCTCTCTGTCAGGAGGAAGGGCTCGCAGTTCTCCCCTGGTCACCGCTAGCCCGAGGTTTACTGGCCCGCGCAGAATCCCTGCAAGACCCCCTCTCTACCCCTCGGGCAAACAGTGATGTGCTCATGCACGAGCGCTATACCACTCCTGAGGATGCAGATGTCATCTCCGCTTTACGAGCCCTGGCCGAAAAGCGTGGCGACCCTCCCGCAGAAATCGCCATGGCATGGCTATTGTCCAAACCAGGCGTGACCGCCCCGATTGTTGGCGTTTCGAAACTTCCCCATCTGGAGAGTGCTGTTCGCAGTCTCTCACTGGAACTCTCTGCCGAGGAGATCGCTAAGCTCGAAGCGCCTTATGTACCACACCGCATTCTTGGGCATGAATAAGACCACTCTCACAATCCATCGAAGCTCCACGGTCTGCCTCTTCCCGGAAAGTTTACCACTTCAGGCAGTTCTCCTTACCCGATCTTGCCGATGCGATCACGCAAGGGCTGCATGGACATCTTGATCCGCCATGAGACAGCCTTCCTGCTCTGCATCAATCTACTCCCGATGGCCATTAACCATCCATCGCATTCGGCAACACATGCAATCTTCTGTGTGCATGTCCATCAGAGTATTCCGCATCATTTTGGCTGCAAAGCTGCCGCTGATTCTGTCACTGGGGCTACTTTTGGGGGCGTGCACGCGGAATGCCCCACTCTTTGAACTCATGGGCCCCGAACAAACCGGGATTACATTTGCTAATATGCTGACCCCCGCGGAAACCCTCAACACCTATGTCTTTCGCAATTTCTATAATGGAGGGGGCGTTGCCATTGGCGATCTGAATCATGACGGGCTGGCAGATGTTTTTCTGACTGGTAATCAGGTATCCAATCGACTGTACGTTAACCTCGGCAACTTCCGCTTTGAGGATGTCACGGAAGAAGCAGGACTGCATTCGACTGGTGCCTGGACCACGGGGGTCAGTATGGTCGACATTAATGGGGATGGCTGGTTGGATCTTTATCTCAGCAAATCTGGACCGCCGGGGGGGGGCAGACGTCATAACGAGCTTTTTGTGAATCAACACGACGGAACCTTCGTGGAGATGGCCCATGAATACGGGATCGCGTTCCAGGCCCTCGGGATCCACGCGTCCTTTTTTGACTACGATGGAGACCGGGACCTGGATACCTACGTTCTGAGTAATCCGGTACGCTCACTGGATGACCTGCAGCCCACTCCGAACCTCCGACAGCTTCCTGATCCAGACGGCGGCAACCGTCTTTTGCGAAACGATGACGGGCAGTTCACAGATGTAACCACAGCTTCAGGGATCTACAGCAGTAAGATCGGATTCGGACTGGGCGTATCCGCCGCAGACCTCAACAGAGATGGATGGACCGATCTCTACGTCTCCAACGATTTCTTCGAGCGCGATTATCTCTACCTGAACCAAAATGGGACGTTCATTGACGCGGGAACTAGTGCAATCCAGACCATGAGCCTCAGCTCTATGGGGGGAGACATCGCAGACTATAATGGGGATGGCTGGCCTGATATCTTTATCTCGGACATGCTCCCTGATCTACCCTGGCGCTATCAATCCCGCATTGCATTTTCATCCTGGCCGGCGTATCTGAAAAGCGTGGCCGACGGGTACCACCACCAAGCAACACGAAATACCCTGCAACTGAACCGGGGGCCCTCGCCCGACGGACAAATACGATTCAGTGAGGTCTCCCGCATTACAGGACTGGAAAGTACTGACTGGAGCTGGGGAGGGTTGATTGCAGATTTTGATCTGGATGGCCATCGGGATATTTTTGTGCCAAATGGCATCTTCAAAGATCTTCTGGATCAGGATTTCATTTCCCGCGCCTCAAATGCTGATTCACTTAGAAACCTCTTTCTTGCCCATGAGCAGCCAATCCTGAAGCTTCTCGAACAGGTACCCTCGCACGCCCTATCAAACCATATGTTTGCCGGTAGTTCAGACCTCCACTTTGAGGACGTAAGTCAACAATGGGGACTTGCGACTCCAGGCTTTTCAAACGGAGCAGCCTATGGGGATCTGGATAATGATGGGGATCTGGATCTGGTCATCAACAACGTAAATATGCCTGCATTTATCTACCGTAACCATGCGACAGAACACTTCCCTGAACGGGGCCGGCTGCAAATTGAGCTCCATGGAGAAGCACCCAATACCTTTGGAGTCGGTGCGCAGGTGAGCGTGTGGGCAACCGGGCGCCAGTGGTATACCGAACAATACCTGCAACGTGGATTTCAGTCCAGTGTAGACCCGGTATTGCACTTTGGCTTCACCGGAGGGTTAGACTCCGTCATTGTCCAGTGGCCGCACGGCGAACGACAACTCCTCACCGATATCGAAAGCAAACGCCGCCTGATCGTTTTGGAAACCCCATGAGCAGATTACATCTTTCGTTATTATGCTTTCCGATCTTCATTACCGCGGCCTGTGAACAGCCCTCGGAATATGAAACAATGTTGGCTCGTGAGACCACCCGCCCTGATACGGTTCGTACGCTCTTTTTTAATTATGGACTGGGAATGTCTCGTCAGGCATTCTATGACTCAAGTTGGGCATTGAATCGGCAGGGACTGGTCATCCACGGCCCCAGTAACATGAATGTCCAATATGATCTCACGGGGCAGTTGCCTCACGAGGCAACCATGCTGTATTATCCTGATTTCAAAGATGATCAAGTCGTTCAGATGCGTATCCGCATCTCTTATGATGCCTGGGCACCCTGGAATCGGCACCTCTGGTCTGACAGTCTGATTTTTGATGTCCGGGACCTCATGGAAGTATGGTATGGCGAAGGATTCTTGACTCAGCAGGTTTCCCTGCCACTGATTGGTCCCACGAGTGAGTTTGTCAAGATTGATGCGAACCGGCAGATTACGATTCAGCGCAATTCTGACAGCGAAGTACTGGTAAAAATCACCGATCTGCGAGCCCTCCCTCCCCGAGACAATGAATAAATCGGTATCCATCCTGTTGGCTGTTTTTCTGGGAGCATGTACCGTAGAGAAGGGACCGCTTTTTGAGCAAATTGATGCAAAAGAAGCAGGGATTGATTTTGAAAATGCTCTCCGATATGAGGACGAGTTCAACGTATACCGGTACCGCAATTTCTATAATGGAGGCGGCGTGGCCATTGGCGACATCAACAATGATGGGCTTCCCGATGTGTTTCTGACGGGCAACCAGACCCCGAATCGCCTCTACCTGAATGAGGGGAATTTTCGGTTTCGGGATATATCCGAAAAGGCTGGTGTCATGGGAACACGCGCTTGGAGTACCGGGGTCAGCATGGCCGATATCAATGGAGATGGATTTCTGGATATCTACGTCTGCAACTCAGGAATCATATCTGGAGACGATCGGCGCAACGAATTATATATCAACCAAGGCGATGGAACCTTCCAGGAACTCGGGCACGCGTACGGACTGGATGATGCCGGATTGTCCACACATGCTACCTTTTTGGATTATGATCGTGACGGCGATGTGGACATGTTTCTGGTCAACAACTCGTTTCGAAGCATTATGGATTTCAACCTTGAAGTCAATACACGCCATGTGCCACATACGGCTGGAGGTGATCGGCTATTTCGTAACGAAGCTCCCGATGCACATTTTACGGATGTCAGCGCAAGCTCCGGGATCTATCGCAGCGAGATTGGCTTTGGCCTTGGTGCCTCTGTCGGCGATGTGAACCGTGACGGATGGCCTGATCTCTATATCTCGAATGATTTTTTTGAGTACGACTACCTCTACATCAACAATCAGGATGGGACTTTCTCCGAATCACTCCAAAAGAGTATCAAAAGTGTAAGTGCAGCTGCAATGGGAGCCGATATGGCAGATCTCAATGGAGATGGCCATCTGGATATCTTTGTCACAGACATGCTCCCGGCAACAGATTACCGCCTCAAGACAGTATCTGCATTTGATAGCTGGGAACGTTACAGGGCCTACGTACGTGACGACTACCATCATCAGTTCACCCGCAATACGCTGCAGATGAACCGGGGCAACGACCTGAACTCCACGGTACGTTTCGCCGAGGTCGGGAGGATGCTTCGTCTACACGCAAGTGATTGGAGCTGGGGAGCGCTGATCGCCGACTATGACCATGACGGAACACGGGACATATTTGTGGCAAATGGAATCTATCGTGATCTGACCAATGCAGACTACCTGGAAGCGATCCGGGATGAAGACACCCGAAGCCTTCTAACCAGCGAAAACTATGTGGATTGGAAAACCCTGATCGAAATGATCCCAGCCCAACCCATCCCGAACCACATGTTCGCTGGAAACCCTGCACAGCCCTTTGATGATTTCACGGAAGCCTGGGGGCTTTCAGCACCCGGTTTTTCGAATGGCAGCGCCTATGCAGACTTGGATCTGGATGGAGACCTGGACCTTTTGATCAACAATATTGGGGGAGCACCAATGCTGTTTCGTAACCGGGCAACCGATCAGTTCCCGAACCGTCAATGGCTCCAGATTTCACTCAAAGGCAGACCTCCCAACACACAGGGCGTGGGCACACAGATCAGCGTCTGGCAAGGCTCCCGACTCTGGTATATTGAACAGCAGCCTGTCAGGGGATTCCAAAGTAGTGTTGATCCGGTTCTGCACCTCGGGCTTGGGGACGACACGAAAACGCTAGATTCTCTGGTCATCCACTGGCCCAGCGGGGCTGTGACTCTCCGTGAAAATGTCCGTACAAATCAGCACCTTGAACTTCAGGAGCCTTCGGCCTTTTCTGAATCCGCCCCTGATCCCTTTCCTATGCAATCATCAAGACAGGACCCACGCCTGATCCCTGTTAATGCAGACTCAATTGGACTGGGGTGGCGCCACCGGGAAAACGTGTTCAGCGATTTTGATCAGCAACCCCTGCTTTTTCATATGCGCTCAACCGAAGGGCCCGCCATGTGTAAAGGAGACCTTAACGGAGACGGACAACAGGACCTGTATCTCGGTGGAGCACGCGATCAGGCCGGAGCCGTATTTGTACAAACGGATCGCGGATCCTTTGAACAGATTCCTCAGCCCCTAATGGAAGAGGATGCCACCTCGGAAGATGTGGATTGTGAGTGGCTGGATATAGACGCAGATGGCGATCAGGATTTGTTTGTGGCAAGTGGCAGTAGCGAACTACCCAGTAGCAGCTCAGCACTGGTGGATCGGCTGTACCTCAACGATGGCACAGGATCTTTCTCCCGCGGTGAGTCATTGATCGGACTCAGCCCACATGGATTTTTTCCCACTTCAGCGGTCTGCTCGCTGGATTTTGATGCGGACGGGAACCTGGATCTCTTCCTTGGTGGCCGATTGCAGCCGTTTGCGTACGGGGTTCCCGTCCGTAGCCAACTGCTGAGCAACGACGGAACCGGAACCTTCACCGATGCCACCTCCCGTCTTGCGCCCAGCCTCGAGTCCATTGGGCTCATCACCGATGCCGTCTGTGCAGATTTTGATGGAGACAACTACCCAGACCTACTCCTAAGCGGAGAATGGATGCCGTTGACTTTATTGAAAAATAATCAGGGGGCCTTTGTGCCAGCAGCCGCAGGGCTGGAAAATACCGTTGGATGGTGGCAATCGATCCTGATCCTGGATCTGGATGAGGATGGAGATCTGGACTTTATCGCGGGCAATCATGGTCTCAATTCGCGATTCAAGCCTCCTGTAGACATGTGGGTCGCCGATTTTGATCGCAATGGGAGCGTAGAGCAAGTTTTTGCCAGAACCATAGATGGGCTGCAACTGCCCTGGCATTTACGTCATGATCTGGTTGCGCAAATCCCCCATCTGGTTCGGACTTTCCCAACTTATGCATCATACGCTGAAGCCACGATCCATGATATCTTTTCGGAAGAGGAGTTGAGCCGGGCAATACACCTGCGAGCGATTGAACTCCGAAGCATGATCGGGATCAATGACGGAACCGGAAGCTTTACCCTCAATCCCGCACCACAGGAAATGCAACTCTCTCCTGTATATGGCATGGCTAACCTTCCTACGGCAGATGGACATCTGATTCTGGCTGGGGGCAATCTGCACGAGGTGAAGCCGGAGGCAGGAAGATATGATGCCAGCTACGGTACTGCGTTCATGGCTCCCTCCATGGAACCGCTGACCTGGCATGCGTCCGGTTTTTTTGTTGAGGGGCAGGTGCGGCAAATCCTGACGATTGAGGTTGATGGTCGTACCCATGTCATTGTCGCCCGCAACAACGATACGCTCAGCATCTTTACCTATGCGGATTAGCCTCATCCTGCTTCTGGTCCTCTTCCTGGGCTGCAGAGGTGAACCGAAAACTGAAGATAGGTTGTTCACCCTGCTGGACAAGACCCGAACCGGTGTGGATTTCGAGAACACACTGGTGCCGGAAGATGATTTCAATATCATTGATTACCTGTACTTCTACGATGGGGGTGGAGTCGCCATCGGAGATATCAACAATGACCGTCTGCCCGACCTATTTCTGACTGGCAATCAGGTCCCTGACCGTCTCTACCTGAATCGGGGGAGTTTCCGGTTTGACGATGTGACTACCGCTGCAGGCATTCTTTCTGAAGAAAATACCTGGTCTACCGGCGTCAGTATGGTGGATGTGAACGGGGACGGCTGGCTTGATATTTATGTCTGCAGAGTCAATCATCTCGTCAAGGCCGGACACAATCAACTCTATATCAATCAACAGGACGGGACCTTCAAGGAAGAGAGCCAGCGCTACGGGCTGGACTTTGAAGGCCTCTCCACGCATACAGCCTGGCTGGACTACGACTTGGATGGAGACCTAGATCTATATCTGCTCAATCACGCACTTCACTCGCGGGAATCCTACGTCCCTTCCTGGGGGAGAATGATTGATGCACCAAGAGTGGGGGATAAATTTTATCGCCAGGATGATGGATCCTTTGTAAGCATTGCAGCAGAGGCCGGTATCTACAGCAGTGCATTGGGATATGGTCTGGGGATTGCGACCAGCGATCTGAACCAGGATGGTTGGCCAGATCTATATGTCGGCAATGATTTCCATGAGGATGACTACTTATATCTAAATACCGGACTAGGGACGTTCACGGAATCGCTCTGGGAGACAACCGGACAGACCAGCCGCTCAACCATGGGAGTTGATGTTGCTGATCTGAACAATGATGGCCTACCGGATATTGTTGCACTGGATATGCTACCTCCAGACCTGGCAACTCAGCGTACAGCCGGCAATTCAAATGCGAACGCACGGATGCGGATCCTGACAGATTTTGGTTATGGTCCGCAGGTTGCAAGGAACACGCTACAACTGCATCGGGGAATCACCCCTGAAGGGATGCCTTTCTTCAGCGAGATTGCATCCTTTGCCGGAATTACCGCAACCGACTGGTCATGGGCTCCTCTGGCAGGAGACTTTGATGGGGATGGCTGGAAAGACTTGTACATTACGAATGGGATTCCTGGCAGGCCCAACGACATGGACTACATAGAATACGTTGCTGCACCGGATATTCAACGTATCCTGCACGAAGGATCCCCCGCCCAGGAAGCCGAGATTGCGCTGAAAATGCCCGCGGCAACCATACCCAATTACGCTTTCAAGGGAGGGCGTAATCTCCAGTTTGAGGATGTCAGTACCACTTGGGGTATCGCGGATCCTGTCATTGGAAATGGTGCCGCATATGGTGACCTGGATCTGGATGGAGACCTGGATCTGGTTGTCAATGCATTGAACCATCCCGCCCTGATCTACCGTAATGAGTCCACAAATAATCACATCTCTGTCATTCTTCGCGGTACCGGGCGCAACACATCTGCCATAGGTGCCAAGGTCAGCGTATGGGCATCTGGCATCCTAATGATGCAGGAGCAATTCCCTTCCCGCGGATTCCAGTCCTCCGTAGACCACATACTGAGTTTTGGAATTGGTGTCGCATTGAGTGCCGACTCTGTTGTTGTGATCTGGCCCTCCGGCCTCCGCTCATACAGAGATCACATCCCTGCCGGGACCCGCTTGATTCTGGATGAAACCGATGGCCGAACGCCTCCTACAGAAAAGGCGGATGACCCAATCTCTGCGATAGAGCTGGTAACCAGTCATGAAATTGCCTTCACACACACCGAAGATGAGGTTGGGGATTTTGAAATCCTTCCCCTCTTGCCCTACGGACGCAGTACACAAGGTGCTGCACTGGCGGTCGCGGATGTCAACGGGGACCAACTCGAAGATATCTACTTAGGTGGCGCGCGCGGCCAGCCAAGTGTTCTTTATCTACAGCTTCCAGATGGCAACTTCGAAAATGCCCCGTTCCCGGATTCGGATCAATCTAGCGAAGCCACTGCTGCTCTCTTCTTCGATGCGGATGGAGACAGAGATCCAGATTTGTATGTCGTAAATGGCGGATGGACTGGTCCCGCCGAACTACATCAGGATCAACTGTATATCAATTCGGGGAGGGGAGATTTTTATGCTGATTCCACCAGGCTGCCGGTGCTGCACTCCAATGGGACCGTCGTGGCAGGAGCGGATATTGATCTTGATGGAGACCTAGATCTCTTTGTGGGGAGCGATACTCCACCTGATAGCTACGCCGAAGCCGGAAGAAGCAGTTTGCTCTTAAACGACGGGACCGGACATTTTCGCGATGTCACGGAAAGTTATTCCGCCGTCCTCCAACGTGTTGGACATGTAACCGGAGCGGCTTGGGCTGACCTCGTGGGAGATTCATTGCCTGACCTTGCCCTTGTTGGTGAGTGGATGCCTGTCACCATTTTTGAGAATCGTGGAACCGAACTGATTAACCGAACCGACTCTCTAGGTCTTTCAAATTCCACCGGTCTGTGGCAAAGCCTGGCTGTACTGGACTTGAATGGGGACGGGTTCGATGACCTAGTGGCAGGGAATCTTGGCCTGAATACAGTACTTGACGTGCCTGTTGCACTCTTTGCGGATGATTTTGACCAGAATGGGAGGGTTGACCCAGTAATCGCCCAATGGGAGTATGAAGAGTGGTATGCATGGGCGTCCCGCGACGCACTACTGCAGCAGTTGCCAACACTCTCAGCACAAATACCCACCTACAATGCCTACAGGGACCTATCGATTGCTGATTTATTTGGCGAGGATATTCAACCAGACCAGATCGTTCAGACCCTCCATTCTACCGTCTACTGGAATCATGCCGCGGAACGCTTCACCGCGGAAGCAATGCCCTATGAAGTCCAATGGGCCCCCGTGATGTCTCTGGAAGCCGTCAGAATGGAACTGGGCACAGGGTTATTTATGGCCGGAAATCTGTCTACAACCTCGGATGCGTTTGGTGCCGCGAATGCGGGCTGGGGCCTACTATTGCATTTCACGGAAACGGGTAAGATGCACATCGTGCATGACAGCGGATTCCATGTTCCAGGAGAGTCTAGAAACATTCGTCTCGTCAGGGGCCACTCAGATCAGATCATAGTTGCCCGATCAAATGACACGCCGATCATCTTCAAACTCAATGCCTCACCCACGCGGTAACTTCCATACTCTGTCAAGGGATGACTCAGAAAGGAAATCCCCCCGAGGCATAATCCGCTTTGCCATTGAAGCGCGGCAATTTCAGTGCTTCAATTACCGAACCCTATGATCCTGATCCTACAGATTCGGTGTCGGAGGCGCGGTCACGCTCTCGGAGTCCCCTGCATTCTTCACATAAGTGTCTAACCAGCGCGTCGTTTCCCAAAGGACATGCCCAACAGATTCTCGTGCACGATATCCGTGGCTTTCATGAGGAAGCATGACTAGGCGTGCGGTCTTGCCGAGTCCCTTTAATGCTCCATAAAAGCGACGGCTCTGAAGTGGAAACGTTCCTGAGTTATTGTCTGCTTCACCATGAATAAGCAAAATTGGCTCGTTCACCTTATCTGCATGCATAAATGGTGACATCGTATAGTACGTCTCTGGTGACTCCCAGAACAGACGCTCTTCCCGCTGAAACCCAAAGGGGGTCAGTGTACGGTTATAAGCACCACTTCTCGCAATTCCAGCCCGGAAGAGATCGGAATGGGCCAAGAGGTTTGCGGTCATAAATGCACCGTAGGAATGTCCCGCGATTGCCACACGGTTGGGATCTACAACTCCCCGCACTACGCCAGCATCAATCGCCGCCTGTGCATTGGCTACCAACTGTTCCCTGAATGTGTCGTTAGGCTCCTCTTCCCCTTCCCCAATCACGGGCATGGAGGTGCCATCAAGAACGGCATATCCCTGAGTTACATAGGGGATTGCCCCTGAGTAACTCATGTACTTGAATCGAAAGGGACTGCCGCTTCGCTGACCAGCAAAGGCTGCATTTTTGAATTCGCGCGGATAGGCCCAGATAAGTGTTGGAAGTGGTCCATCCTGCTCGCTATTATAGTCCGGTGGAAGATAGAGCGTCGCCTTCAGGGGGACTCCATCTGCACGCATATAATTGAGTTCCTCCTTTGTCATGGCAGCCAGCTCTGGATAAGGATGTTCAAAGTTTGTCACGGCCGCCAGAGAACCCTCTTCCAGATCGCGCACAAAATAATTCGGTGGATCATCAACCGACTCCCGAACGGTCAGAATGCGGGAACCATCCATGACTGAAACAGGGCGCTCATAGTATGGTGCCTCACTTTGGAAGAGCGTGACGGTTTCGCCCGTGTTCAAATTCAGTTTTCGTAAAAACGGGCGATCCCCATCGTCCGATGCTCCAGTACCAATAAGCAGGAGATGACTCCCATCCATTTGAAGGACCGACGTTCCCTGTGCTGTGCGTGTCCTCTGAAAGGCCCCCGGGTTACTGTAGCGATCTTCCGTGGAGCGATCAAACACCACCTTGGTGATCTCCCCAGGATCTGAAGGATTCAACAGAGATGTCTTTTGTTGCCGGGTAGACCACCATGTTTCCATAACCAGAGCCAATGATTCATTGCCCCACAGAATTCCACTGTACCGCAGTTGCAACTTTACCAAAGACGTGGGATCGGATTCAAAGGGTGCATCCAGTAAAAAAACTTCGTCTCTTAACATTACATCAGCTCCTGCATCGCCCCCATCCAATGCTTCAACCCAAACAAGCGTGGCGGGCGAATCTGCTCTCCAGGACATACTGCGAGGCCCTTTGGTAGTGGACCCAAATGCAACCGGCACATTCTCTGCCAGAGGCAACCGTGCTACTTCTTTGACAAGCTGTCCCTGTGTGTCATACACCGTATAACTGTGTGGAAAACGACTTGCCGGAACGAGATAGGAGAATGGGCGGTGCATTGCGCGAACCAGAATATATTGCCCATCCGGGGATGGTTCCGGGGTTAGAGCTAATCCCACCGGCCCCAGCGGAGTAACCGTACCCTCAAGTGTGATATGCAGGATCTGAGATGTCATGAACCATTCAAACAGGTCTTCATCATGCGGATTCGAGAGCAAATCCTGATACGTCCGTGCTGGTGCCTCCTCTCCTAGGTTCTCCTGGATCACCGGGCCATCTGGAGCGAGTGGCTGGGCCGGCATGTCTATCTGATCCTCCGGGACAGCACGGACTAGTAAAGACTGTGAGTCTGAATGCCAGTGCAGGCTGCCATAGGTTATATCATTAACCGCAATGTCCGCCAATTTGTGAGCGATCCCGGTGGATACCTCGGCAACGTACAAATCTATCCGATCAACCATGTCCACGGTAAACGCTATATGCGCCCCATCCGGTGCCCACGATACATTTCGAATTCTACCAGATTCCGGGATCCCCGTTACGGGACGTGCCGGACTTGTGTCCAACGACTTGAAGCTGATTCCTGAATAAGCGGTGCTCCGGCTTGGACCATGAATCCTTGGGTTGATCCGCATCCCGGCAAGTCGCATTTCTGGCGCGGCAACGTCTGCAATTGAGGGAAGCCCCGGCCTGTGTAGCAAAGCCATGAGCGTACCATCGGGGCTCAGCCGAACCGATGGAGTGACGGGGGCATCAAGCAACCGATCTAGCGGTGCAGGCGGAGCTTGATAGTCCAGTTGTGCCTCCGCAGAGCGCACACTAAGAGTAACCATAAACAGTATACATAGGAGGATAGGAGGATATTTCATGATCCGACTTGAACTTGATTTTACAGAAAATACGACCGGAACAACAACCTATCCGAATCCTCTATTGTTCCGAAACCTGAAGAGTCTCCTTCTTAACCTTTGACGACACAGATTTCAACAAGGGTCTTGAACCCGTCGCAGATCCTGCCCGTGCATTGAGTTGCACAACCTATTATACTGGCCTTTCTCAGCTAGTTATTCACAATTTATCCACAAACAATACAACCGGAACAAATAGGTCAAAGCCTAGATAAAACCGAAATATGACGTATATTCGTCGTGCATGTGCTCGCCTGCAGGTGCAGAGGGCCGCACTCTTCGGTGCCCCCCCCCTTTTTTATCAATCATATCTCATTCCACAACATGAAGATAAAATTATTTTTATGCGCGCTGATTCCGTTCGCTGCTTTTTCGGCGGGAAGCGCTTTCGCTCAAAGCCAGGTTCAAGGTACGGTGCGTGATGCCTCGTCAGCTGAACCGCTGCCTGGTGTAAATATCGTCATCAAGGGAACCTTTGAAGGAACCACCTCCGACATCAGTGGAGCTTACAGTCTCACCGTGGCTTCACTACAGGACACCTTGGTCTTTTCCTTTATCGGATTCGACACGCAGGAAGTCGGAATTGATGGTCGAACAACCGTCGATGTGGACTTGATCGAAACAGTCTATGAGGTCGGTGAAGAACTGGTGGTAACAGGCTATGGATCCCAGGAACGTCGAACTATTACGGGTTCCGTCTCCAACCTTGGAGAGGACGATTTTGTGACTGGTAACGTAAACTCTGTCGAGGAAATGATCCAAGGCAAGGTGGCCGGGCTTCAAATCAGCACCCGTAATGGGAATCCGAATGATTCACCGGATGTCCGGTTGCGCGGAATTTCCTCTTTCGGGGCAAATCAGTCTCCTCTGGTTGTTGTGGACGGCGTTGTTGGTGGCAGTATTGACAGCATTGATCCTACAGATATTGAATCTATCGATGTGCTCAAAGATGCCTCTGCCTCAGCTATTTATGGGACTCGCGGATCCGCTGGCGTGATCCTCATCACCACCAAAACCGGTGAAGCTCGTGAGGGAGTATCTGTCGATTATAACGCCTACTACACCTTTGAAGGGATTGAAAACCGCCTGGATGTGCTTTCCGGTGATGAGTTCCGCCGGTTATCTCAAGAGACTGGTTTTGCCGCTCCAGATTTAGGCCACAATACAGATTGGTTTGAGGAAGTCACCCAGCAAGGTTCGAACATGGTTCATACCCTTGCACTCAGTGGTGGAAGCGAAAATTCTATTTATCGGGTTTCAGGGAATTTCCGGGACCGTAATGGAATTCAGCGCTATACCGGCTTCCAGGAAATCGGTGGACGGCTCAACTTTACTCAGTGGACGCTTAATCGCAAGTTGGAGATCACTATCCAGTTATCCGCCAACAAGAAGGATCAAAACTTCGGTTTTGCAGATGCCTTCAAGTTTTCCGGCGTCATGAACCCAACTGCACCGGTAACGGCAGATGGATTCGAGAATACTGGTGGGTTCTTTGAACAACCGCTGTTTAACTATTTCAATCCGGTTGCAATCATTGAAGAAGGAAGCCGGACTGGTGAAAATAAACTTTTCACCAGCGTATTCAGGGGTGAATACGATTTGTCCGCGCTCCTGCCTGGGCTCTCAGTCGCAGCGCAATATTCCTATCAGAATAACGACGTGGTTGCGAGAAATTTCTACTCGCGGCGGCACAAGGTTGGTGGCGGTGCCACCGCTGCGTCGCTTGGACCTGGATTTGCTTCGCAATCCTATGCAGATTTGGAGAGCGAGCTTTTTGAAACGACGCTTCATTATGCTGGTGATCTGACCAGTGATGTTGGGCTTGAATTCATCGGCGGGTACTCCTTCAATGAATTCATCAGTGAGGGCTTTGATGCTGGTGGAGGCGACTTTGTTACAGATAACGTTGAAGTGAACAACTTCTCTTTCGCACAGGATTTCAACCAGGGAGAAGCCAGTGTTGGCAGCTTTCGGGATACAAATCGTCTGATCGCCTTCTTTGGCCGAGCGAATGTGAATTATGACGGGACTTTCTTCTTGAATGGCAGCGTTCGTCGGGAGGGATCTTCACGCTTTGGGGTTGACAACAAATGGGGACTTTTCTGGTCCGCCGGAGTCGGGGTTGAGTTGGCAAGCCTCGTCGAACTTCCCTACTTCAGTGAACTACGCCTCCGAGCCAGTATTGGTAAGACTGGACAGGACGCTCCAGTCAGCGGCCTTTCTCTCTCCAGGCTTGGTCCAGCAGGGAGCTTCTTTGTAGGTGGCCAATATATCCAAAGCTTCAGTCCAGTCAGCAACCCAAATCCAAACCTGAAGTGGGAAGAGAAGACAGAAATTAATTTCGGACTTGATTTCGTTGCTCTGGACAATCGCCTGAGTGGCCGTATAGATGCATATCAGTCCACGACCAGCGACTTGCTCTTCCAGATCGCCGTACCTGTTCCTCCGAACCTGTTTCCAACCACATGGAGCAATGTTGGAGAGTTATCAACTCAGGGGCTGGAGTTCTCTCTGGACTATGATATTCTCCAAGCCGGTTCTGCCTCTGGCTTCACGTGGAATTCAGGGCTGATTGCTTCCTTCTACTCGGAAACAATGCTGGATGAGTACCTGACAGAAGACGTCCAGTTCATAGCTGAACCTGGTGCTCCGGGACTCAATAACGTCCAGATGATTCGGATTAAAGAGGGGGAACCCATTGGCCAATTGTGGGGGCCCCAGTTTTCTAGGATTGGTGACAATGGTCGATGGCTTTTCCATGCCGCAGATGGCACAGAAAAAGAGTATGAGGACTTGGCCTTTGGAGATGGAGGAGACGAGCAAATTCTTGGAAATGGCCTCCCTGATTTCCAGCTGGGTTGGTCGAACCGCATGTCCTACGGAGATTTTGATGCTAGCTTCTTCTTTGAAGGAGTATTTGGTCATCAAATCGCAAATATGTTCAGTACATTCTACTCCGTGCCAAAACAGATTTCATCCTACAATGTCTTGCAGGATGCATTCGATTTGGCCGATCTTAACGATGATCCGCGCTGGTCCAGTTACCACGTTGAAAACGGAGATTATGTACGTTTGAGCAATGCCTCGATTGGATACACGCTCCCTGCGTCTACGCTTGCAGACACTCCCATCAGGCGGGTACGAATCTATCTATCCGGGAATAACCTGTTTACGATCACCGGCTATTCCGGTCTGAACCCGCAGGTACGGTATGTCGACCGTAATCAAGGACAATCAGGACAAGGAGCTACAGTTGGCCCGCTTGGACCGGGAATTGAGCGTCGCTTGGAATATTTCACAACACGCTCTGTCAGTTTTGGCGTCAACATCAATTTGTAACAACAGACCAACAAACGTAAATAGATTAAAAATGAAAAAAACACTCACACTTCGCTCGTTGGTCCTTGCGGTGGGCATGCTACTCTTTGCTTCGGCGTGCACGGACCTCGCAGAAACCGTCGACAACCAAGTTCAGCCATCCGATTTTTTTCAGAATGACCAACAGTTCATCTCAGCGATGGGCGATGCTTATAGCAACCTAGGAGCGGTTGGAGGCTCTGGACCTCCTGGACAGTTTAACGAAGTCACAACCGATGAACTTATCGTCCCCACCAGAGGGCAGGACTGGTCCGATGGTGGCTTTTGGGTCCGCCTCCATACCCATGCATGGTTAGCTAACGAAGGTACCTTTGAGGGATTCTGGAATGGATATTTTGGTGGTGTCAACAATTCGAACCGTCTCATTTTCCAGTTTGAGAGTGCTTTGGATGACGGAACCGCGAACGCTGACCTTGTCGTCCCTTTCGTATCCGAGCTAAAGGCGCTCCGGGCATTTTACTATTTCTGGCTTCTTGACGCCTTCGGTAATGTGCCTATCGTAACCAGTTTCATTGACGCAGAGGAACAGCCGTCTCAACCATCTTCCGATTTTTCAGAAGGTCGGCGCATGGTTTTTGAATTCGTGGAGAGGGAACTCTTGGATAACCTACCCAACCTGAGTTCAGACGCACGGGGCACCTATGGAAGAATGAATGCTTATGTGGCGCAGATGACGTTGGCAAAATTGTACATGAATGCCGAAGTCTATACAGGAGTGCCTCGATGGAATGATGCGTTGACCCAGCTGAATGGAATCATTAATTCTGGTGTCTATAGTTTGGCGGCAGATTATCATTCCAATTTCTTGGTTCAGAACGATGGATCACCCGAAAACATTTTCGTTGTTCCCTATGACAAAGTATTCCGGGGTGGGTTCAACCTGCATCAAATGACACTGCATTATGGTAGCCAGAATTCCTATAATTTCCAGAATCAGCCTTGGAATGGATGGAGTGCGACGCAAAAGCTCTATGAGTCCGTCATTGATCCTGTACAAAATCCAGGTCCTCAAGGGGAAGTTTACGGAGTAAATCCTACTAGCGATGATGCCGGCGTTGAACGTGTCATGGGAACATTGGATGATCGTCTCGGCAATTTCCTGGTTGGCCCCCAGTATACAGCTGCTGGTGATCGCGTACTGGATTCTGGCGTATTCAGTGATTTTGACAAGAATGGTGAACCACTCTCTTTCGTACCTACGATCACTGAATTTGATAATGACGAGTTTCGGGGTCTTACCTGTCGCCAATGCGGTGCCCGGATTGGTAAGTATGAGTTTGAGCCTGGGATCGGCAGTGAGATGAGTAATGACTTTGTAATCTTCAGATACTCTGATGTCCTGCTTCTCAAAGCCGAAGCTCTATGGAGACAAAATCCCGCCAGTGCCGAAGCATTAGCTCTGGTCAATCAGGTTCGTATGCGCTCGGGAGTTGATCCATTTGACAATCTCACTGAAGATCGGCTTCTGGCCGAGCGTGGACGAGAATTATTCTTTGAACAGACCCGGCGACAGGACTTAATTCGATTTGCTGGTACTGAAGGCGGAGAAACGCGCTATAACGATCCTTGGAGATACAAGGAACTCTCTGGTGCATTTCGTAATGTGGCTCCAATTCCGGAAAACCAATTACAGGCCAATCCGAATCTAGTCCAGAACCCCGGTTACTAGGTTTTGCAGATTCTCTTAGAAAAAAGTCCTCCTGTGCTTCGGCGCAGGAGGACTTTTTTGTATGGTTTTACCGGCATTTGTATGGGATGATTTAATTTCGATTTCTCACTGAACCGACCGAGGGTTTGCATGGAGCGTGATACGGTTGTTGATGCTTTGCCCCCGAACCAGTTTATGATTAAAGGATGACTGGCGCATTGACAAGCTGTTGGTTTACGGGCACAATCAGCGTCAAGAGAGTGTTCCACGCAATTTGTCATGAATCATCCAATACCGGAGCCGAGTAACTCAACGGAAAGATTCAAGCGGTAAAAGCCATCAACAAAGGGACAGAAGATCCGAAAACTTTGAGTCTGCGATCTTCTTCCTTCACGGGGAATCAGAACTCTATCCACAACAATGCCGGTAGAACCTTTTGTATATTTTGTATACTGATCCAAAGGTTCCTGCATGCTTCACAACAACTTTGAATTTATCAAACCGTTAGTTCCCCAAATACAACTGGTAATCCATATGCGCTACCTGATCCTTCTGTTTACCCTCTTCCCCTCCACCCTTCTTGCTCAAGAGGGGATGGTAGAGTATTCGATCAAGTATAAGATGGAATTTCCCTCTATTGATGTAATCATGGCAAACCTGCCCCCGGGCATACAACTGGATTCAACCATGATTGAACAGGCGATGCAACAATTTTCGGAGATCCCAGAGGACTTCTCCGTCCCACTGCACATGGAGTTCAGCGAGTACAAATCCTCCATGACGCCCGACTATTCGTCACTTACCCCTGGAATGGACCTAAGCCAACTTGGGATGAATCTGCCCTTAACATTAACCTACACTGACCACATGGAAGGTACGGTTATATTAAAAATGCCCAGCTTTGATGAAGAGGTTTACCTAGTCTCGCAAAAAATTGAGGCCATTGATTGGGTCTTGGTTGATACAGATAGTACGATCCTGGACTATCCAGTCAAAAAGGCCACATTCTCATCAGACACCCTCAATGTCGTTGCCTGGTATTCGCCTGAGATCCCGTCGATGGCTGGGCCGATGCACTTTGGCGGATTTCCTGGTCTCCCCTTACTGATCAAGGCCGGATATGAGGGCCTCCATGGCTTCAGTAACAGTTTCGATATTGTCGCTCTACGGCTTGAAGAGGGGCTTGAGAAGCCGGTCACACTTCCCGAGGGTACCTTGGTGACCATGGAAGAGTTTATAGAGATTGCATCGAAACTATTCTAAGACCGCCAGTAGTGTTTGTCGTAACCAAGCGTACGGGATCGCCCTGCAATCTTACAATAGTACACGGGCACCCATTGAAGGATGCGGTGACTACGGTACGGGTGCATCCCTTCCTGTAGTGTCTTACTGGGTATAGTACCGGGAGCGGGACTCGAACCCGCACGGCCCTGCGGCCAACGGATTTTAAGTCCGTTGCGTCTACCATTCCGCCATCCCGGCTGAAACACGAGCGAACTAATTTATAGTGTCAAGCGTTCCTGAAAACATGAAAAAATCTTCGGACATTAATACACTGCGGCATTATGCCCAGGAAGCCGCGCTGCGCTCCTTTACCCCCTATTCCGGTCAGCCAAGGGCAGCTCTGGTACTTATGTCTGACGGAACCTGGACATGTGGGGTTCGGATCGAAAATGCTTCGTACTCTCTGGTTATCCCTGCTCTGTCTTCTGCGCTGGTTAGCACGGCATCAATTGGAAGAAAAGATATTGCAGCCATTCTTTTCAGTGGCCCTGTAAGACAGGAAGAAAAAAATGCCATCCTCCAATCCGTGGCACCACCTCTGGATCAATTGGATGAAGACTTCTTTGGCACGCCGGGGAGTACCTATCGGATTGGTAACCAACTCATTATGGACAAGCACTTTCCCAAACCGCTCGACCCAAACAGTGGAATTCATCTTGCAAGGCATGCAATGGAGTATGCCCACGTACCGGAATCGAATTTCCCCGTAGGTGCAATTGCTGTTACTGATGAGCTTCAATATTTCCAAGGTGCCAATATTGAGCATCCTGACTGGACACGAATACTTTGCGCCGAACGTGCGGCTATTGCGACAGCGATGAGCGCTGGAGCATCAAACATTCAAAGTATCTATGTTTCCTGCCTAAAATCCTCGGCAGCTACCCCTTGCGGAGCTTGCAGGCAAGTGCTGTATGAAATTGCTCCCGAATCGGTTGTCTGGATCGATCAAGGTACTCAAGCACCCAGATGTTTTCGCCCCAAGGATCTCCTTCCAGAGGCGTTTCACTTGACGAACCTTCATCATGCACCATCATAGTACGCTACCATAAATTGTTATCACCTCACCAATTTCTCCTTTCATATCCCTGATATCGTGCGTGGAATTGTCTTCTTTGTGTTTTTGTTTACCATCCCGCATCTTGCAACCGCCCAGGAAAAAACTAAATACTGGATTTTCCTAACGGATAAGCAGGATTTTTCTGGTAAGGATGTACAAGTCGAGGAGGGCTATTTAGCTGATACAGCGATTACCCGCCGTGCTCGGCGTGGAGAGTCAGGTTTAGCAGCAACATTTGCATTACAGGATGCCCCAATCTCCCATGCATATGAGGTAGACCTTCAAAAAAGAGGTCTCACGATCGAGCAGCGTAGTCGCTGGCTGAATGCAGTCACTGCACAGTTGAGCGAAGACGAGGTTGGGCAAATCCAAACTCTTCCCTATGTGCGCGGCACACGCCCCGTAGCACGCCTATCTCCTACCGTGCTGCCACCTATACCGGTATCTCCTGTGATCCCCAGAAAAATCTCGTCAAACTGTCCTTCAAATTTTTTTGGCGACTCCTGCAGGCAACTTGATCTCGTGAATGCAATCCCAGCGATTCAGCGCGGAATTAATGGAAGCGGGGTTGTTCTGGGATTGATTGATATCCACTTTAGCACAAATCAAACGCTCCCCTTCAGTCATACCTCGTTGGCACATATTCGCTCGGATGATCGGCTCAAGGAGTTCCGTGACTTCACCCAACGCGACTCATTCCAGCCTTGCCTTGGTACAAATACAAATACCCATGGAATGGCCGTAGCATCTGTTGCGGTGGGATATGACGAAGGTGAGATCATTGGTCCTGGTTACGGTGCGACCATTTATGCGGCTGCGACAGAATGTGTCTCATATGAACGCAATATCGAAGAAGACAACTTTGTTGCGGCGGTGGAATGGATGGAGTCCGAGGGAGTAGATGTAATTACCGCTTCATTGGGATACCTCGAATTTGATCGTGGCCAACAAAGCTACACGAAAGATGATCTGGACGGTGACACCGGACTTACAACCATCGCGATGGACTGGGCAGCAAGCCGTGGAGTTATTCCAATCACTAGTGCCGGGAATTCAGGCCGGGCAGGCTCACAGACAATCACTACCCCTGCGGACGGAGATTCGGTGATTACAGTGGGCGGAGCGTGGTGGCCAAACGGCGCAGTAATATCTTTCAGTAGCCGTGGGCCAACCGCTGATAACCGGATTAAACCCGATGTCGCCGCACAGGGGGTTGTGGTATCTGTGGCTTCAGGAACAACAGGATATGACATCTCACAGGGTACATCATTTGCTGCGCCAATGGTTGCAGGAATCGTCACTCAGATTCTCCAAGTCAATCCAGATCTTGGACCTAGAGAGGTATGGCAAGTCTTAACCTCAACCGCCAGCCAAGCTAACTCACCGAATAATAACCTTGGTTGGGGAATCGTAAATGCTGAGGCCGCGATCATGAGTGCAATTGCACTTAACCGCTCGGAAACAGATCTCCCCATTCCGAGCAGTCTGACCATACATACACCTTACCCCAACCCGTTTCAGGATATAGTTCATTTTACTGTTGAGGCCGCTCATCCCGTTTCCCTTGCTCGACTGATGATTGTTGATGTACTCGGACGAGAAATGGGGACCGTGTATGAAGGATCGATCCGAGCGGGGAGGATGCCTCTACAATTTGATGGATCTCATCTGCCTCCCGGTGTTTATGCCTATACATTGGATTTTGATGGTCAGGTGCAGTCGGGTATGCTAACCCGCTTAGGATACTGATCGTTTTTCTGGAATGAGACGAAAACTCTTCTTTCTGGCAACCAGCATCGAAAAGCAAGCAGTCATCTCTACTTTACCGGAGTATCACTTGTTCTTTATGGTTGCCTGAAATGGTCCGAAAAACCACTCAATCAAAACTTTCTTCACAAGATTAGCGGGGAAGCATTGTCCATCACCTTTCACATCTCCTACGGAACATGACTGCTCGGGTATCCAACATCCAAGACAAATCAGGCAATTTTCACTAGCAGATGATTGAATTTGGACTGCATGCGTGGCCACTGATCCTGCTATTCATACTGGCTGGCTTGCTGACATGGTTTTCTTACCGCCAGACAGAGCCAAAACTACGTGGAGTCAACCGATGGCTTCTCCCCACACTCCGCGGAATTGCACTCGTACTCCTTCTCACCCTGTTATTTGAGCCCACCATTCGCAGAAACATTGAACAGGAGATCTTGCCTGTACTGGCGGTTCTAGTTGATGAGAGTCAGAGTATGGCACAACATCAGCGAACAGAGATCCTACCATCTACCCAGGGACAAACCACTTATTTTGGATTTGGCGGAACTACACGTCCTATCGAAAACCTCACTGCTGCGATGGACACCGCTCCGCGCACAGATATCTCGAGCGCTCTGGAAGAGATCCGAACTTCGCTGCGTGACAAGAATCTGCGCAGCGTTCTGCTTATTTCTGATGGTCAGTATAACACGGGGCGCAACCCTATATATGTAGCTGCCGACTATGGGATTCCCATTCATACCCTAGTTATCGGAGATACGCTTCAACAGCAAGACTTAATGATCGCTCGGGCGGTGACCAATGACCTGGCCTACGTTGGGCAGGAAATTCCCGTTGATGTGTCACTGCTGCTGCAAGGCTACTCAGACGTAATAGTTACGACCAGTCTCTATGTTCAGGACTCCCTGGTCACCTCTGAGACCTTGACCATCTCTGGGGGGGAATCCATTGTTCCGCTAAGCTTTATTCCCGAGGAAGAAGGCCTGTTCCAATACACCCTGACGACTACGGAATTGGAAAATGAAGCTTCCTCGGCAAATAATCGGGAAACCTTTACAGTCCGCGTTCTTAGGCGAAGCCAGAAAATCTGCCTCATCGCTGCTGCACCCCATCCAGACCTTACCGCTATGCGCAACCTACTGACTCGTGATGAAGTGCGCCAAGTTGACAGTTATGTTCAGATGCAACCGGGCAGGTTTTACGAAGGCAGCTTACCGAACTCACTGAATGAATACGATGCAATTATACTGGTCGGATTCCCCGGCCGTGAAGCCGACGATTTTTCACTCAATGCCCTTGCCAGTGCCGCCCAATCCGGGGTTTCACTGCTCTTTATGCTGACCCGTCAGACCGACCTGCAGCGCTTGCAGAATCAGCTTGCAACCGTGCTTCCAGCCTTGCCGGCTACGGGGGGAAATGTACTCTATGATGAGGCCACTCTAAAACTCACGCAGACTGGATCCCGAGACCCCCTCCTGGATTTCCCCGAAGCATTATGGGAGCGACTTCCCCCTTTGGTGGCCAGCACGGGACATTGGAACGTGAGTTCGGATAGCCGGATTCTCGGACAGGTAAACCTCCGAGGGATTACACTGGAAGAACCACTTCTGGTGGTACGAAATCGAGCCGGTCATCGAACGGCTGCAATCCTGGGAGCCGGGACATGGCGATGGTTGAACCTCGCCGGTGCCGCAGTGGATATGCCTCACATCTGGCCACAGGTAGTTGAGAATCTGATGCAGTGGCTTACCACACCAGAAGATGATCGAACTGTACGTGTAGAGCCTGTGCTGACTGCATTTGATGGGAGCGAGCCAATAGATTTTTCCGGCCAGGTGTATGATGAAAGCCTTAATCCGGTTTCTGAGGCTGTAGTCACTGTCGAAGTAACGGCACCGGATGGAACTCAATACCCCTATACCATGACGAATACAGGGAGCGGACGTTTTACCCTGCGAATTGATGCGCTACCCGAAGGGACCTACGCATACACCGCACAAGCCGTACGGATAAATACATCTATGGGGACGGACCGCGGCGTCTTTACGGTCGGTTCCGTGAATCTGGAGTCCCGCAGCACAAGGAGCAATGAAGCACTGCTCCAACAAATCGCTTACCGCTCTGGGGGAGATCTATTTACCGAAGGGACCTTAAGTACACTCCCGGAACGGCTCAACTCTGACAGTTTGTTTACCCCGATCACGCAATCTCAGGAGCTGGAATTTGATCTGCGACGAATCCCCTGGATCCTCGGAATCATCATCCTATTGTTGGGTTTGGAATGGGTGTTGCGGAAACGAAGCGGGCTCGCGTGATCCCCAGTGATTGCGCGCCAAGGGCCGGTGCGCAGTGCGAACATTCAAGTGTCGTTCACAAAAACTGCGCAGTCGGCCAACTAAAAGCACGGTTCATTATCAAACCAGACTACTGAAGCGTAACCTGCAGGCCAAGATTGAAGGAGCGCGGTAACCCCAGAAAAACTTCCGCATCATCCGCTCTGTTTGCTCCCGTACCATTACCACGGAAAGCATTGAAGCGTGAGTTGTTTGTTGCGTCTTGGATGTAGAGCGAATCAAACAGGTTGAACACGTTGGCAAATACGCGGACTTGCCCTGGCCCTAGACGGCGAGGAATCGTATAGCCGAGATTAATGTCAAACACATTGTAGCCCGGTACCTTCCAGACAGGTTGCCCCGACTGCCCACTATCCGTGCGGCTTGTGGGATCAAAATCTGCGTAGTAGTTCGAGTAGGAACGCCCCGTAATTTTAGCGTACATCCCCTTCACAGGAAAAACGCTGATCGCATAGGCGATCTGAGTCTGTGGCGCATCCCCCACTTTTACATCTTTCACATAAAGCGATACGGTCTCCTGGGTGGATGGATCAGAACGATCTGGCGTGTATCTCGCTGACACATCATCGGTATATTGCCAGTTGCCGATGGACAGTGCCAAATCTGCACGAACAAAACGTAGTGGCTGGTAAGCCACCTCCGCTTCAATCCCGCGGTGCAGTGCATTCAACCCAAGGATGTTGATCAAGCCATCGTCTCCGTCTTCCACCAAAACTGAGCGTGTGATCGTGCGGTCGTTCCATACGGTGTTGTACAGACTAACCGTGGTGTTTAATGTGCGATCAAGAGACTCATAAGAAATCCCGGCCTCTAATGCCCGGAATTGCTCATTCTGGGGGTCGGGGTTCAAAACACCCGTGATATCATTCAGTGCCCCATCGAGAATTGGCACCTTGGATACCAATCCTGCATTCACAAACACAGAAATCATATCGCTGACCAAATAAGAAGCACCACCCTTGATCTGATATCCACCAATACGATCCGTGGCGATGGTAAATGTAGTCCCGTCTCCAGCATCCCGGAAATAATCCTCGTGGGAGTATTTGATGGTTGAATATCCTGCCATCCCATAGACATAGATATCTCCACTCGTATAGGCACCCTGCACAAACCCACCTAACCAGTCCACTGTATTGGTAGTATTGTAGTTGAACCGATCACCCAACTGTAGCAACTTGCCATTCCCACCCCAAAAATCGCTATCAAAACGCTGGTACCCACTCCCACCCAACAAGTCACGTACCGTTCGATAATGATCAATGGAGGCGGTACGCCAATCAATGCCTGCTTCAAGCGTTAATGCTTCGGTCATCTCATACTTGAATTTGGAGATTGCTCCAATGGTCCACTGCACATTATGGCTGTTCCGCAGAATCCCCTGGGATTCCCCATTCTCTTGGTTTGCAGAAATGGTGGAATTGTAATCAACCACACGTGACGGACCCGTAAAATTCCATTGCATCCGTCCATGCGTTCCTGTTCCTCCACCTTTGCCACCAGAGTAATAGAGGACGGTTGACCAGAGTGACCGATCCGACAACTGAGCAAAATAGTTCAGGTTTACCTGAGGCTTGTGGAAAAAATTCTCGCGCTCATTGATGATGTCCCGTGAATTGCGGCGAACCGTGCCAAAGCCGTTATGTTGTTCGTTGGTGTACGAAGAGGAGACGGGGGATACATTTTGGTTCCAGCGCCGTCCTCCTTCTGGATAGGTCTGCAGAATTTCTGCAATCGTTGATCCATCCAGTCCATCGGCCTCGAAAACTTCACGGGCATAATCGTGGTCATAGGCAGCAATGTTTTGCCGGTAAAGGTTCTGCCCATGCCGTTGAGGTGCTCCAACCGCATAGAAATCAACTCGATGCCTCTCGTTGATATTCCATGCAGCGGCAACATAATAAGCCCATGCATCCGTCCATGTGCCGTCATAATAGCCATCGCCGGACTTTCGAACACCACTTACCGTAAATGCAAAGCGATTGTCAATCAATCCTGTCGAAACAGAGACGGTTGATTTGAGAAATCCGTCATTCCCAAACTCCTGCTTTGCCATAACCCGCCGTCTATTCGCAGCGGGATCCGTAAGGATATTCAGCGTTCCACCGATGGACGGCGTTGCCAGATTCACTGCGGACAATCCCCGCTGTAACTGAATCGAGGTGGTCGCATCTCCAACACCATCCCAGTTCGACCAGTACACCCAACCGTTTTCCATGTCATTCACCGGTACACCATTGATCATTACGGCAACATTCCGCTGATTAAATCCACGCACATTCACCCGTGCATCCCCTGCTCCACCCCCTTGAGCGGTACTGTAGACGGAGGGGGTCGTATTCAAAACCAACGGCACGTCACGAGAGCCTAACTCGCGCTCAACCTGGAGTTTTTCAATGTCTGAATAGGCAACTGGAGTTTGCCGGTTTAGGGCTCTTGATGCGAATAATTCCAGGGCTTCCAATGCCTGACTCGACGCTTGCAGCGCAAAATCAGATGTGATATCTGCATCCTGGAGTACGATGGACCGCAATACTGCTTCATATCCGACAAAGGATACTTCGAGGGCATAAGTGCCTGGGGATAAATCACTAATTAAGTACACTCCATCGCTATCTGTTGCTGCACCGGTAACTGTGCCGACAATGATGACAGTTGCGCCCGGGAGAGGTAAACCGGACTCCGCGTCTGTTACGACTCCGCTGATGGTGTTCTGAGCATATACAGAACCAGCGATTAGGAGTGAGGCAAGAATTGAAAAAATGGCTTTCATGGTAAAATCGGAATGGTTGTCGGCTACGTTTTACTCCAGTGGAAGCAGAAATCCTCAGACTAATGTTTCCTCCCTGTCAACACAAGATTAAATTTAGGAAACTCTGATTAATCCGGGCAGTTTCTTTTCCTGGACCACAGCCATTGATTACCGAGCCATGCGACAGATTTCATTTGAAGATGCGAGTTACTGGGATCGTACCAAGAAGACCAAGAAGCAGCATTTCCTGACCGAGATGGACGCGGTCCTTCCTTGGGACGCGATGCTGGACTTGATCCGGCCGTTTTACTACAAGGGTGGCAAGGGGCGTCCGCCGATTGGGTTGGATACGATGCTGCGCATCTATTTTTTGCAGCAGTGGTATGGTTATTCGGATCCGGGGATGGAGGATGCGTTGTACGACAACGTGTCGGTGCGGGTATTCGCCCATGTGGAGGCTTGCACGCGCCCGATGAGACGACCATCTGCAAGTTTCGCCATCTATTGGAGCAGCATGGGTTGACGCGGCGGCTGTTTGAGTTGAGTCGGGATTTGTTGGAACAGCGTGGTCTGCTGGTGAAGGCGGGGACGATCGTGGATGCGAGCATCATTTCGGCGCCGTCGTCAACAAAGAACCAAGCGAAGCAGCGTGATCCTGAGATGAAGTCAACGAAGAAGGGAAACCAGTGGTATTTCGGTATGAAGGCGCATATCGGGACCGATCCACAAGGTCTGGTGCATCGTGTGGCGGTCACGGCTGCGAACGCCCATGACGCGACCCTGATGCAGGTGTGTTTGCACGGGCAGGAGAAGGTCATCTACGGCGACAAAGCCTACGTGAGCAAGCAGCGAAAGGCAGAGGCAGAAGCGCAGGGTGTGCAATGGCGTGTCTTGCGTAAGGCAACCAGAACGCGCAAGCTCAACTGTGCGGACCGGTCCTTCAACAAGAAGAGTCACCGGACCCGGGCCAGGGTTGAGCATACCTTTGGCGTGATCAAGCATCTTTGGGGCGATCGCAGGACGCGTTACCGCGGCTTGGGCAAGAATGCGGCACAGGTCTACACGCTGGTCGCTCTGGCCAACTTTTATTTGGCTCGTGATTCACTGCGGGCTCCCGCGGTCGCGGGATAGCTCTGCCCAAACGCCACCGATGGCGCCTCCGGCGCCTGAAAAAGATACGGGGCGGTGGACAAATAGAACGCATTTCGGATGCCAGCAGCCTCCGTGGCTGCATTTCATGTCCGAGTATGTCTACTCCTCCTCCAAAACAGGATTGATCAGAGCTTCCTTTAAAGGTTCTACTGCTATCTGTTTGGGGATGAATGTTTGAACTTCCGCGGAAATAATACAGGTGAGAGCCTCTTGCAAAACTCCCAAATCGGGTGATTTTTTGAGGATTTTGGTTTTTCGAGGATTCTGGTTCTATCTGGAGGGCCTTTGATCTGATTGGGGTCTGCGACTTGTTTTCCAAGACGTTTGTCGACTCAAAAACGAGGGACAGGAGCCTCCAAATTCGTATCTTTGGGAGGTACGAACTCATCAAAAAAACGCGGAGGCTCCGATGTCCCTCAGAAAGAAATTACGCGGATTTTATATTTCCTGTCAGCAAGAGTTGTTCCCTCAGGTTGAGCAGCATTACGGTTTGCTTCCGAGGCGGTACAGGACGTTGTTGTACGTCTTCGAGATGGTGGAGGTGGAGAACTTTTTGCCCCGTCCGGTGCTGCGTGCGCCGGGGCGTCCGCAGGCGCATCGCGCCTCGCTTGCCCGGTCGTTTTTGGCCAAGATGGTGTTGAATATTCCCACGACGGCTGGCTTGCATGAGCGCTTGCTTTCCGAGAAGATGCTTCGGTCTCTGTGTGGTTGGTCCCGTTCGTGTGATGTCCCCAGTGCCTCCACGTTTTCGCGTGCATTCCAGGAATTTGCTGCGACCGCACTGCCCTCTCGGCTCCATGAGGCACGGATCCAAAAAAACTGTCAGGAGCGTCTGATTGGGCATATTTCCCGGGATTCAACGGCGATTGAAGCGCGTGAGAAGGCCGTGCCAAAGAAAAAGAAGCCCGCCCCGGTGGCCCACAAACGTGGGCGTCCAAAAAAGGGAGAAGAACGTCCAAAGGCGCCCAAACGTCTGGTACGCCAGCGTACGATGACGCTGGAGGAGATGTTGGACGATTTGCCAAAAGAATGTACGGTTTCGTGCAAACGCAATGCGAAAGGGGTTACGCAGTCCTGGACGGGATATAAACTGCATATGGATGTTGCAGACGGCGGGATTCCCATCAGTGGTCTGGTCACCTCGGCATCGCTCCATGACAGTCAGGCCGCCCTTCCATTGGCAACCCTGACGGCCCAGCGGGTCGATCACTGTTATGATCTCATGGACAGCGCCTATGACGCGAAGGCGATTCATGCCCATAGTCGGGCCTCGGGGCAGGTGCCGATCATTGATTCGAATCCCCGGACGCGAACCGCGGCGCACCGTCGTGAGAAAAAGGCACAGCGTACGGCCGGGTTTACCCCACCGGAGCGGGTACGTTACCGGGAACGTTCCACGGTCGAGCGGGCCTTTGGACGACTCAAAGATGAGTTTGGCGCACGTCATGTCCGAGTGCGTGGCTATCAGAAGGTGATGTGCCATCTGATGTTTGCCATCGTGGTGCTCACCGTGGATCAATTACTGCGGCTGATCCAATAAACCAGACGAGTCGCGCCAGCCGATAGAATTTGGGGTGTTCGGAAATACGAACCGTAGGATCGGTACGTGAACTTCCAACGGATCAGAGGCAAAATTCACCCCATCGAGGCTTGCCTGGAAGCAAATCGCGCATAGATTTGAGGCAGAAACGAACCGATGTCCATCCTTCACGTAACTTCAGCAAATTGGATTGACTTATGCCTCAAAGTAGACGGGGAATCGGGGGCGAAAAAAGAGTTTTGCAAGAGGCTCATGAGATTAGGAATTCCCAAATAGGTCCGATGTACGCATGTCCCTAGCCCCAGAGTTGGGGACGGAATTCGATCTCGGCCCTCTACAAAATGCAACAGAACCAATCTAAAGAAGCGGACCTGCGGACGCAGATGACACCTGAATAACCAGACACCCGGCGACCTGTCTTATATCTTCACAATCGTGACTCCCGGGTTCACGTCCGAGCATTCAAATGCCTTGTTCACCTCGGTAGTTTTTAAGTAACTGTGGATCGCGCTACGCAGCGCGCCCGTGCCAGTGCCGTGAATGATTTCAACCGTAGATAAATTCGCACTGGCACCCTGATCCAGCAGCTTTTCTACCTCTGAAAGTGCCTCATGTACACGAAAACCCCGAAGATCAATGTGGGTCTGGGGTACAGACACACGTACTTTGCCCTTCTGACGAAGCTTCGTTTGCTTGATGGGAGTGAGCCGCTTCAACGCAACCTTCATACGCATATTCCCGGCAGAAATCAGCGCATTACGCCCCTGAATAGATAGGATCTCACAGGGGGAATCCCCCGCATCGATGACGGCCTGCTGCCCTACTTCCAACTGAACTGCAGGCAATGGATCTGCCTTCCCCGGTGCTCTGCGCACCGGGGAACTGGATGAAGGACGCGCAGAATTGTCTTGGGAAGCTGGCTCAGGTATCTTCATAGAGGATTCCAGTTTGGAGATACGATCCCGATAACTTGCAATGAGGGACTCCAGCGTAACGCCCGGCTTGCCTAGAATTTGACGAGCCCGTGCCAGAACAGCCGTATTGAACTTCATTCGACTGGCAATCCGAAAGGCGTACGATGAGCCGGGAAGCCCTTGTCGAAAAAGGAATGTCGGCCGCAGGGTGTCTTCATCAAAATCCATTGCCCCATTGACGACCCCCGCCGCTTCATGCGCATATGCCTTTAACGTACCGTGATGTGTGGTCACTACCGTCAGTGCTCCTGAAGCAGTAAAATGCTCTAATACTGCCTGTGCAAGTGCACCCCCTTCCGCTGGATCTGTACCCGTTCCGATCTCATCAACTAACATGAGCACGCCCTCTGCCGCCACCTCACACATTTGCTGTAACCCAGCAATCCGTGCACTGAAAGTGGAGAGATCTCGTTCAATAGATTGTTCATCGCCAATTTCTACGAGAATCTGCGTGAAGGACCCAAATATTGACTCAGGGTGCACAGGAATCGGAATACCGCATCCCAACATGACAAGCATTAACCCACACGTTTTCATGGCTACGGTCTTGCCTCCTGCATTCGGGCCCGTAATGACTAGGGTTCGTGTTTCTCTATCAAGAGACAGAGTCAGTGGAACAATTTCTTTCGATTTGCCGGTTAGCAGCAGTGCCGGGTTTTTTCCTTCGCGAATTTCCAGTACCGGTTCCTCCGATAATTTTGGGACTACGCCTCCAAGCCTAATACTCAGTTGCGCCTTGGCATGCAGGAGATCGATCTTTCCCAGGATAACCAGATTTCGTTCAATCGTACTGGCATGCTCACGTACGCGTTTTGTGAGCTCTCGCAGGAGTCGTTCAATTTTCCGCTGCTCCTGCGCTTCCAATATCCGGACCTCGTTACCCAGGTCAAGACAGACCGCAGGCTCGAGGTACACGGTCTGCCCTGTCGCGGAGCTATCATGCACAAATCCTCGCATTTTTCGTTTCGCCTCTGCGCGTAGTGGAATGACCATCCGGCCAGCACGCATCGTCAGCTGATTCTCCGCAGCATAACCCTGCTGAATTGCCCGATTCAGTAATTCGCGTAATTTTTCTCTGAGTGCCTGCTGACGCTGACGCAGCCTCCTACGAATTTGGCGCAACTCTGTCGATGCAGAGTCTTTTACTCTCCCATTTGAGTCAACGGTGCGCTCAATATGCTGCTCTAGTTCTTGCAGTAATCCAATCGGGCGAACTACCCTGGCTACGATAGCATAGCCTTCTCTGGAAAAAAATGTCCGTATTCGTCGGCTTGCTCGACAAACTCTACGCACCTCATCTAGAGATTCGGCATTGAGAATAGCTCCATCTGGATATGCCTGCTCAAGGTATGGACGTACATCAATGAAATCCTGTAAAGGAAGCGTATCTCCGCGCAAGAGATGGCCTTGCAATGCATCCGTATGTGTTAGAGAAAGCCTTCGCGCCACTGAATCTGCTACTGGACGCAGTGCATTGAGCTCTTCTGTCCCCATGGAACTCACCAACAATTCTTTCATCCACCGAAGCAGGGTATTGAAACCCAATTTTTCTGCCACTCTATCCGAAACCATTTTCATTGCGACAAATCCAGTAACCCCGTTCCATTGAACTCTTACCCGAACCTAGTCAGCTCCATCCTCGCTGATCACACTGTAACTATGAAAATCATACAGTGATGCGAATATCTAGAGCAAATCGTCCGCCGAGCCCTGAACTCCGAGCAGCGACATGACGTACTGATCCGCTACTTCCGCCACACTACACTCCGGCAAAGCCCTTCTATCTCCAGTCGGTAGTGTACGTTAAGCGTGCACTCGCAAGACGGCCCAATCTGGGAGCCCAATAAACTCTCGGTGGTCACACTTGAAGAGTCAATATTTATTACGTGACATCAGTCTAGATTATGATTAACATACTGGGGGAATATACCCCATAAGCGCTAACTTGTTTATGCACGAAAATAATTTTCAATTTGAGCGGTTCTTTTGCGGGAAGGCTCCTTCAGTCCGTCGGATATGGAGGTCCACTGCTGAATCATCGTGGTGAATCCGCAGATAGGTTCAATCGCTCGAATCACTTCATTCAAGGCGAACCTAAAATCTTTCCAAGGACTGTGCGGGTATCCGGTAGCCCCAGGGGGAAAAAGTTCGTGCGTGACGAACGATTTTTTCTGTGAGCAGTGCCACGAGGAGCTTTCCATAAAGCCACGCCTTTGCACTCTCTTCATCGGATTTTGGCAGATGGCCAAACTGAACCAGTGACTTGAATCTCTTAAAGACGAGTTCAATCTGCCACCTGAGGCGATACCCCTCAAGCACATCGGATGCAGAAAACCGGTCTACAGGAAAGGTTGTAAACACGATCACATAACGTGCAAAGCATCGCGTTGCATCCAGTGGCTGTTTCCCTTTCCGCTGGGCATTCTGATCCATACGCCTGAGCGCCTTCTGAGTCGCTTCTTCTGTTTTTCGAAGCACACAAATACGTCCAGAGACCCCCGGTCCAGTTTTCGTCTTCACCTTCACACACCATTGTCCAATCTCCCCTGTGCGTGTGATGGATTCCACCGCGGATAATAAGTTGAATGCGCCCCCCGATTCCTGCTCAAAATGGAATGCCCCCGTGTTCACACGAACGGTCACATATCCCCCTGCGTTTCGAACGTATTCAATCCCATTCGCGGTGGAATATCCCCGGTCTGCCAGAATATAATCGCCTGGATGGACCGGAAAATGCTTGAAGGTTTCTGCACTCCCCTGCCCCTTGGTCGGCGTGAGCTTGAAGAAGTCACACCCGAAGGAAGGAAGCGTCACACTGTAATGCAATCTCCACTGGGATCCCGTTTTTCCTGGCTCACTCACCACGGTGGCATCAAACGCGCGCATCTCATGTGCGGGATCCGATACGGCAATCCCATGTTCCTGAAACAGGGCCATACACAAGGCATAGAGCCAATCCCGGGATTTGCGCAAACGCTTCAGGAGCGCGACATCCGAGAGGTCCGCGATCTCCGCCTGACGGGCACGAACCACCGTTTCCCGTAATGAGTGTCCGCACCCCAAGTGGATGAGCAAGGTTCGAAGAAGCGCCTCGGCAGACTTGTCCTTACGCAGTCCCCGCAAGGCCCCAGTTTCTGCTGCTAGCTTCTCCCAGTTCTCAGGTAAAAATGAAAGCAATACCCCCCAGTCCTCACTAGTTGGGGCAGCGGTAGCGGTCCCCGGCATAAAATCTCTCCCAGCAGTCGTTTCGTTGTAGAATATATCCAAGCAGAAGGACAATCGCAGCCACACAACTCAGAAAGTCCTTGTGGCGCTCCAACACAAAACCGGCTATCTTGCCTTCATCCCCCAGATATCGCAAAACTACAACAATATTCTAATCTGAACATGTTAGCGCTTATGCCCGTTTGCCCCCGCACCCCTGCAGCGGATCACCGGTGCGCTTGCTTGACCGTTCTTTGAACTCGTTCGGGTTGTACCGCGCGGGGCGCGCCGTCACCTGTTTGATCATCAGCGTTTCCGTATCCGAACCGTATCGGAAAAATTCCGTATATTTGCTCAAACTTAGTCGCGCCCAAATCGGGCGATTTGAAAGCCGTTAATCCATCCCGGGACGCGGCTTTTTTTGGGGAATTATAACCGAAACTGTAACCAGATTCAGGATTTTTGAATCTTTTGAACACTCGATTTTTTAGCATATTTGCCTTGATACAGAACCTTGTGAAACGCTTCCCGGAGCGTGATTCCATTATACTTCGGGTTCGTTACCGGTTTGTCCAGCAACTCATGGGGATTGCTGGTGACTGGAGTGGATGCGGGTTTGGGGTTTGTGGGATTATTCATCAGAGAAATAGCTGAGGTAACATGGCTTTGCCGGTATACGGATCATTCATCATTGGTAATCGGGGAAGACAATCATCGAAATAATCCTTGATCGACCAAATCTGCATCCGGGGATAGGAAGAGATACCAACCTGAATTTTACCCGTACTGATCATTTCCATTTTTGCACTCTTTGTACGGACTGGTCTAAGAGTTACATAACAGCCAAGCGCTGCCTGATCTCTTTTCGTAACCCCGATAAAGTCACGTAACCCGCTGAGACTGAACTTCCCGCCTTTGACTTGTGCAAGGGCCAGTTTTGATTTCAATTTCTTAGGCATCTCAGCAAGATATGCACGTCCATCTACCCCTCCATCCGCTACCTGTTTTGTATTTGGCACAAATCCTGGTAACCGTGTGATTGCCCAGGATTCAAAGTCAAAAGGCTTTTCTCCTGCCAGCTTTTCTGCTGATCTAAGATCATAGGGAATCCCGTAAACCGGTACACTTGAATCTTTCAACCTCTTGTCCCGCACCAAATCAATGGCAAAGGATGAGATGTCAATACCAACAAATTGTCTATTCAGGTTTTTAGCTGCCTCTACTGTTGTACCACACCCACAAAAAGGATCAAGCACGATATCGTCCTTGTTGCTTGATGCTTTAATGATGCGTTCAAGTAGGGCCAGTGGCTTTTGGGTTGGATAGCCAAGTCGCTCCTTTGCCATGGCATTCAAGGATGGCATAGAGATCACATCGTCTGGTGTTTTTCCTTTTGGCATCGGTTTACCTGCTTGCCCACCTTTTGTATATCTCCATTCAGTCATTCCACTTGCAAAAGGAACTAATATGTCGTCTCGATTAAAACAGTAAACTTCACTCTTGGTGTAACAAAGCAAAATGTCATGCGATTTCGCAAATTGTTTTTTACCCCTGCTTGCATTTGCGTAGTGCCAAACAATTTCATTGCGAAATACCCCCCCCCGTATGCTTAACATATATAGCATCCATTACAACTTTCAGGTAATGACTGGCCGTTGGATCACAATGTAGATAAATACTTCCCGTGTCTTTCAACAACCGATGCATCTGCTCCAGGCGCTCAGCCATATAGGTCAGATAAGCCAACATCCCACACTTTCCCAGGATCTGATGCAATCCACAAATTGCATCGTGAGCTTTTAATCCCGGCGCATTCTTATACCTCACCCATCTATCTTCAGCTGCTTCGTCCCATACCCATGTATCTGTGAATGCACGGAACTGAGCATCTCCACCTCCGTCCCTATGATACAACTGGTTGTACGTTGCTTTGGAGTTGAACGGGGGGTCTAAGTAAATCAAGTCCACGGAACAATCATCCCATTGCTCTATCCAATCCAGACAATCCCCGTAGTATAATGCGTTTGGTTGCATTAGGCTACAGGGTGATTCCTCTTTGCGATCAGATCTTCAAACTTGCACCGTTTCCCAACCATGCCTTGAACGATGGACTTCATCTGGTCGATCGTGTCCAACTCCCGGATATTGTGCTTTCCTGCGAACTGGTTCACATAGCGGTTCAGGTGTTTGACACTCATGCGGTGATAGGTACCATGGAACGCACGTTTGAATACAGCCCAAAAGGATTCTACTCCGTTCGTATGGGCTAAGTGGTTAATGGTCGTGGCAAGCGTCCATTCCTTACTGCTGTGGCATACCCAGAAGTGATCTGTAAGCCCCTGATAGCTACTGTGTTCATCCGTGAATACAGGGGCATCCTTTGCCCTGGTTTGCTCTACAAAGCCCTGTAACGTGCTTTTCGTAGTATCTGGAATAACTTGCGCTACGATCTGATTTGTTTCACGGTCTTTGGCACCTACAACGGCTACCTTCCCAACCGTGCCTCTGCCAGCGTTGAGTTTCTTGTCTTTGTGCTTGTTCTTTTCCAATCCACCGATGTAGGTTTCGTCTACTTCAACCGGGCCATTGAAGGCGGTTTTAAGCCCGGGGATCAATCCTTCACGGATCCGGTGCAGCATATGCCACGCATTCTTCTGGGCGATATTCAAGTCCCGATGCAGTTTCATACTGGATACACCTTTGAGGCTGGTTGCTTCGAGAAAGATCGCCCAAACCCATTTCTGTAAGGGGATCTTGGTGCTTTGCAGCGCTGTGCCAGTCTTGACAGAGAAATACCGTTTGCAATCTCTGCACCGGTACGGCATCCGATTTCCGTTCTTGGTTCGATAGGTGTTTTCACGACCACAGCGAGGGCATTTACGGCCGTCCGGCCAGATCATGGCTTCAAACCATTTTTCGGCAGATGCTTCATCAGGAAACCATTTTCCCAATTGAATCAGGCTGATGCCTTTTCGGTTTGAGCGTCCAGGTCCATTTGTTGCCATTTTTCCATAACTTTGTTGTACCTAATATACGCAATATCTCAACAAAAGTTACAGTTTCAGTTATAATTCCCTTTTTTTGGGGGGTTACGTGCGTGCAAATGCCATTACTGCAAGATACGAAAATTCCCGAATATGCGTCCATATAAAATACTAGGGATTTCGCTTCGCGGACAAGCCCTTGATGCGCGCTGACGCACGCAAATAAGCCCCCGGCCGCCAGATCGCGCGCACGCGGATCCGCGCGTCACGCCCGCGCGTTGTCCTGCAAAATGTGCCAGTTATCTAGAACAACTAGCACGATTCATGCAAATTCGTGCAGTTTCGCGGTGATTTTCAGTGATCATGCACCGAATTGCGTACCGTTGGGCTGATTTCCAGAACACTCGTGTACTGACGTGCACTTTTGCACTGTACTGGATCGCTGTTGCGCCGTACACGTGCGTTTCTACCAAACACGCGGTACACATACGCCCCCGCTCGCGCTCAACTGCACGTCAGTTGCGTAGTGTACCGTGCTGTTGTGTGTTGACCGTATACCGTACCTAACCGCTTGTGTCCTCAGTCGGCACCGGACGCTTGAAGAATGATAGTTTGTAGCGTTGCCCGCGCCCACGATCATTGGGCATACCTATGAAATCAACCGTGATCCACAGAAAAAAGAACCACGCATAAGCCCCCCAAGCATACCCCCCTATATTGTTCATCATAAGCCCAATGAAAAAAAAACCCGTTCCGCAAGTTATCCCCAAGCTCCATGCCGGACTAAAGCGTTCAATCTTTCTACTGAGGGGAAAATATAGCCACAAAGCTATGATTAGAATTATCGTAACTAGTGCGCCCAAAATTAGATCTGTGGCTGTGCCATTGTATGGATTCCCCCCGCCACCAAGATTTCCTCGGCCAATAGCTGCCCAATAAAAAACAAAACTGCCTGATGGAAGCCCCACAGAGTACCAAAGTCGAGTAAGTCGATTCATGATCATGTGGGTTTTGGAAACTTATCCCTGCATCTCCTCACACACAATTCATGATTGTTCTCATTCGTGTTCATACCCTGATAAGCATCCCACAGAGCTAAGCCAATACAGCCAACCTTTAATACACCTATCTTAATCAATGACCCTTTAGTCGGTTTTTTTATCGCAGCCGCGGCAGCAGCGCCACCACATGTCACAGTCTCACTGACTGCCCATGCCCCCGTCCACATATCATCAGATCGTTTTGTATCATCGCAGTTTTGTGAACAGTCTGCAAAACTTTTACAGGTCGGGCAATCGGACTTGCCAATATTTTGATTCAATTTGTCTCTGATTTCCTCGATGGATTTTCCTTCCGAATCAGCTTCAACACCAGCCTCAATAAATTGAAATACTCGCGCCATCGGGCCATTATATGTCGCAAGCTCATTCGCTAACATGATTCCTTCTATAACAGCAGCAGTATCAATCTGTGCCTGCTTTCCATGCTTCGATTTGATCTCCATCTGAAGTTCAATATATCGCGCCACCAGTTCCGGCGGCTCAGGGTTGGTGCTTGGCTGAATCAGTTCGATTTGTTTCTCATCAGGAACCGGAAACTCAACTTCTGGAATTGCCGAATCCTTACATCCCGCGATTAGCAGCACAAGTACTGCGAAAAAAGTGTGTGAAAGCTTCATTACAATAAGGGTTTAAGCTCGCCCCAATATATGACGGTTGATTGAATTGCACGATTGTTCAAATTTCCGGATGCGCCATTGCACGCGCTCAAACGTTTCTTCATCCCCCGGGGGCGTGAAATTGAACACGTACCAGTACACGCCCACGCACCAAATTTTCCGGATCACGTGCTGATCTATCAACCGTTCCAGGGCTGACCAGTTGCGTACGCCCCCATGATCCCCGCGCAAAAAACAACCCATAGGGGTTCGCTGCGCTCACGGCTTACCACCGGCATCCCACGCCCCCTTGCCCGCGCGTTTATCATGCCGGCTTCACACTTGCCTACGCGCGCTCTACTTCGGCTCTAAATCTACGCTTGACCTCGTTTGACAAACTCACCACCTTATCCGAATTTTCACGCATCGCGGCTTTCAACTGCTCTACTAACGCATTGAACTCTTTGATCTTCTTTTCCCTGCTCATCCGTTGATTTATTTGGGTTGCACGTGTATGTATTTCCATTGCTGACCGCCCGCAATATCGGTACGATCATCTTGCCCCGTACACGTTTCGGCAAGTGATCCAGTTCCCATCCCTTACGTTCCGCCAGGGCGCGCCATTGATCCGCTAACTCCAGTTCCATTGCCCGCACTTGCTCATCGGTCAGTGTCAACCGTTCGGGCGGCTTGCGTAGTTCTTTCCATCGCTTGCGGTTCCGGATTCCCCACCATCGGCCGGGCGATTGAACGTGCTGCGATTTCAACTGACGATCCCCCCGCTGACGCGTCTTGAGTTGCTCACCCGCTATCGGGGAACGAACGACCGTCAGCTCTTTTGCCCCCGCTTTCTGCAGATACGCGATCACGTCCGAAAAATCCCGTACCGCTTCCATATTCGTGCCGGCTTTCAAGTGATCCGCATCCGGCTTGCCCCCACGCCCGCCACCGTATCCGCCCAGGACCAGGAAAGCCACTTGCGGCGGTCATCCGATTCGGTGCGGTTCATCGGTGTTGGCCATTGCGTCAGTAGGCGATAATGCCATGCCCCGCGTTTCTGCAGTTCCACGCACCATAACGCCCAACATTCCCCGCCGTACTCATGCAAAAGACGTTTCCACCATTCGTGAAAATTCTCTTTGCAAAGTTCCGGATCCCGGTATTCCTCACGCCATCCGCGCCGCCCTAGATACGTCAGCGTGACGAACGAACTAGACCATCCCGCGGGGGGATTGCGTAGTGCATCGTAGCTTTCGTAGACCGTTTCCTCATGCCGTCGACGGCTTGCTGCAGAACAGCCCCCAATGCCCCCCCGTTTGCCCCATAAGCGCTAACTTGTTTATGCACGAAAATAATTTTCAATTTGAGCGGTTCTTTTGCGGGAAGGCTCCTTCAGTCCGTCGGATATGGAGGTCCACTGCTGAATCATCGTGGTGAATCCGCAGACAGGTTCAATCGCTCGAATCACTTCATTCAAGGCGAGCCTAAAATCTTTCCAAGGACTGTGCGGGTATCCGGTAGCCCCAGGGGGAAAAAGTTCGTGCGTGACGAACGATTTTTTCTGTGAGCAGTGCCACGAGGAGCTTTCCATAAAGCCACGCCTTTGCACTCTCTTCATCGGATTTTGGCAGATGGCCAAACTGAACCAGTGACTTGAATCTCTTAAAGACGAGTTCAATCTGCCACCTGAGGCGATACCCCTCAAGCACATCGGATGCAGAAAACCGGTCTACAGGAAAGGTTGTAAACACGATCACATAACGTGCAAAGCATCGCGTTGCATCCAGTGGCTGTTTCCCTTTCCGCTGGGCATTCTGATCCATACGCCTGAGCGCCTTCTGAGTCGCTTCTTCTGTTTTTCGAAGCACACAAATACGTCCAGAGACCCCCGGTCCAGTTTTCGTCTTCACCTTCACACACCATTGTCCAATCTCCCCTGTGCGTGTGATGGATTCCACCGCGGATAATAAGTTGAATGCGCCCCCCGATTCCTGCTCAAAATGGAATGCCCCCGTGTTCACACGAACGGTCACATATCCCCCTGCGTTTCGAACGTATTCAATCCCATTCGCGGTGGAATATCCCCGGTCTGCCAGAATATAATCGCCTGGATGGACCGGAAAATGCTTGAAGGTTTCTGCACTCCCCTGCCCCTTGGTCGGCGTGAGCTTGAAGAAGTCACACCCGAAGGAAGGAAGCGTCACACTGTAATGCAATCTCCACTGGGATCCCGTTTTTCCTGGCTCACTCACCACGGTGGCATCAAACGCGCGCATCTCATGTGCGGGATCCGATACGGCAATCCCATGTTCCTGAAACAGGGCCATACACAAGGCATAGAGCCAATCCCGGGATTTGCGCAAACGCTTCAGGAGCGCGACATCCGAGAGGTCCGCGATCTCCGCCTGACGGGCACGAACCACCGTTTCCCGTAATGAGTGTCCGCACCCCAAGTGGATGAGCAAGGTTCGAAGAAGCGCCTCGGCAGACTTGTCCTTACGCAGTCCCCGCAAGGCCCCAGTTTCTGCTGCTAGCTTCTCCCAGTTCTCAGGTAAAAATGAAAGCAATACCCCCCAGTCCTCACTAGTTGGGGCAGCGGTAGCGGTCCCCGGCATAAAATCTCTCCCAGCAGTCGTTTCGTTGTAGAATATATCCAAGCAGAAGGACAATCGCAGCCACACAACTCAGAAAGTCCTTGTGGCGCTCCAACACAAAACCGGCTATCTTGCCTTCATCCCCCAGATATCGCAAAACTACAACAATATTCTAATCTGAACATGTTAGCGCTTATGGGAGTATACCCGTGGGATAGTCGCCCTCTACACTTCCTACACGCCTCTAATTTGCCCCTTTAAATGCCCGTGACAGTGTGCAATCAATGTACGGCAGCCAGAAATCTGGATCATAAATAGCTCATCCGCGGCAATCAGTTATGTGTAAACCTGATATTTGCAACATGTCCGAGCCTGGGAGCACCTACGAATTCCAATGGAGACCGGTCACTTCGACGGAATTCTGTATGGTTCGATTGATCATTCTCCGGTTCTTAGGGCCTATCATAATTGTCCTTACTTCAAAAGTGGATCGGTTGTGATCATTTTAGGAGGAGAGAATGCATTCTTTCTAAAGTGCCAGCTAATAAATCTGTAACTGGCAAGATTTTTGCGTAATTTTCGTTAATCCCTTTCCGTGGAACCTGATTGAGATAAAACGGTAAAGTGGGCGCACGCAATTGTGCCCTTTAACTGTTAACCATTCCAAAACTGTAACCGACTTAACACTTTGCAGAATGAAATCTCTTCGTCCTATTTACTCTGGATTTTTCTTGGTACTCCTGTTGCTGGTTACTTCCATTCCGGTAGCCGCTCAGCAATACAAGGAGAATTTTAATTCAGCCCAGGAAGCGGCAAAGGATGCTGCTTGGAGCGATGCGCGCGATCTGTTTATGCAGGCAGCCTCTGGTGCAGATGAAGCATCCGATGCTGAAGTAGCACAGCGTGCTCGCTATGCTGCCGCTCAAATTGACTATAAACTGGGAACAGAAGCCTATAGAGCCGAGGACTTTGAGAGTGCCCTCCAACACTACTCAAATGGCGAAGGCATCTACCCCGCTTATATCAAAAATCTCTATGGAAAAGGTCTAGCCCTGAAGAAATTGGGGCGGATAGATGAAGCAATTGATGCCTGGATGGCGGTAGCCGCTGCACCAGGAGATCGTAGAACGAGTCTCGCAGCTGAAAAAGCAATTCGCGATCACTTTATCGGTCAAGCCTCATCGGCCTTGGGAAAACGGAATGCCTCACGCTCCGATGCAGATGTAGCACTGGCTGCTCTGGCATCTCTGTCTGAACTTATGGACACGGATGCAGATGTGTATTTCTATACGGCTCAAGCACACTATATCAGAGGGGAGTATGACGCCGCAATCTCCGCAGCGCAAGAGGCGCTAGAGATCCATACGGGAAGCCGCTCGGACAAGGCGAAAATATACTATGTCCTAGGCGAAGCCTACGTAAGGGTTAATGATATAACCGCAGCGAGAGAAGCCTTTCAGAATGCTGCCTACGGGGCCTATAAGCAATCAGCCGAGCATTACCTGGAGACGCTTTAGACTCCTGCTTAAATCTCAGAAATTCGTAGCCCGTGGTCCGTTTGGGATTACGGGCTTTTTTGTGATTGAACACAAATGAATGCATCAAAACCCATTCTGGGCAGGGGCTGCATCATTGAAGATGATGTCGAATTGGGCCCGGGCTGCGTGGTAGGCCATCATGTGGTTATTCGGGCAGGAACGCGCTTGGGTACTGGTGTCCAGATTGGAGATCACAGTGTACTCGGAGTCAAGCCAATGCGGGCTCGACAAAGTACGCTGCGTACTTCGGATCATCAGCAAAGCCTCACGGTCGGTGACCACTGCCTGATTGGAAGTGGTGCGATCCTATACAGTGGATGTACTCTTGGTACACATGTGATGGTCGCGGACCTGGCTTCCGTACGTGAACGGGTTTCCATTGGCGAAGCTACCATTATTGGCCGAGGAGTTGCTGTTGAGAATGACTGTTCTGTCGGCGCTCATTGTAAGCTGGAAACCAATGTATATATCGCCGCCTACTCTAATCTGGAGGACTACGTATTTGTTGCCCCTAGTGTAACAACCAGTAATGACAATTTTGCAGGCCGAACAAAAGAGCGTCACAAATACTACAAGGGAGTCACGGTATTGCGTGGTGGGCGGATCGGTGCAGGAGCGACCATCTTACCTGGTAAAACGATTGGACCTGATGCGATGCTGGCTGCAGGTGGTGTCCTGACGCATGATATTCCTGCACGTGAGTTGTGGGCGGGAGTACCCGCCCGGTACCTGCGTATGGTTCCAGAAAACCAGTGGTTAGAGAATCAATAGCCGAATGAATATTCAGATGGTTGATCTCAGGGGGCAGTACCTGAGAATCAAAGATGAGATTGATGCAGCCCTAGCTCAGGTTTTGGATTCTGCGCACTTCATCCGCGGTCCTGTTGTATCACGCTTTGAGGCTGCACTTGCTGAGTATACGAAAGCTGAATATGCCATCGGAGTCGCGAACGGGACTGATGCCCTGCAAATTGCCTATATGGCTCTTGGGATTGGCCCCGGTGATGAAATCATCACCCCTTCGTTTACATTCATTGCCACTGCAGAAGCTGCCGCCCTCTTGGGAGCTGTGCCCGTCTTTGCAGATATAGATCCCGACACGTTTTGTCTTGATCCAGCCAGCGTTGAAGCATGCATTACCCCTCGAACTCGAGCTATTGTCCCCGTACATCTCTTCGGCCAATCTGTAGACATGGATCCGATTACTGCTCTTGCCTCGCAGCACAACCTTGCTGTGATCGAAGACAATGCACAGGCGATTGGAGCAACCTACAAGGATGTTCCCACCGGAAGTATGGGGACCATGGCTACCTGTTCCTTCTTCCCTTCGAAAAACCTGGGAGCATGTGGTGACGGCGGTGCCATCCTCACTTCTGATCCAGAATTGGAAACCCAGTCCCGGATGATCACGAATCATGGCGGGCGACACAAGTATTACAATGAAGTGATTGGACTCAACAGCCGGCTGGATGCGCTCCAGGCAGCAATTCTGGAAGTAAAACTCCGACATCTTGAATCATTCACTGAGCGAAGACGCACAGCAGCTGCATACTATCATTCGCTCTTTGAGAGTATTGATGAGATTGTATGCCCTCATGAGGCTTCGTGGGGACGCCATGTCTATCACCAATACGTGATTCGCGTAAAAAAGAGAGAAGAACTTGTCAACTCCCTCTCCCAATCCGGTATTCCCCATGGGATCTACTACCCCGTGCCATTGCATCAGCAGCCCGTATTCGGAGCCGAATCAAATCAGACGGTTCTTCCCGAAACAGAGCAAGCCTGTGATGAGGTCTTGGCCCTGCCAATGCACACAGAGCTCACACCCGCTCAGCAAGAGCTGATCGCAGAGAAGGTGATTGACCATGCAACCCATCTGATCTATGCATAAAGTTCGATTGGCCCAGATCGGTGTAGGGTACTGGGGGAAAAATCTATTGAGAAATTTTGACGCAATCCCAGCATGCCGTGTTGTCGCCGTCTGTGATGCAGATCCTGGTGCAAGGCAGTTTGTTGAGGACCGATATCCGATGATCTCTGTCACAGAGGATGCACAGGAAATTCTATCCCGTGACGACCTTGATGGGATTGTCATTGCTACGGAAACACCCTCTCATTTCTCTCTTGCACGCACCGCTCTCGAGAGTGGCCGCCATGTATTCGTCGAAAAACCCATGGCTGAACGTGCGGAGGAAGCGGAAATTCTGGTCTCGTTATCTGAGGAGACAGGCTGTCACTGCATGGTGGGCCATCTACTTCTCTATCACCCGGCGTTCAATTATGTAGAAAACCTGATCCAAAGCGGTGCACTCGGTGATATATACTACATGTACAGCGTACGCGTCAACCTTGGTATTGTACGTCAACGTGAAAATGCATTACAGAGCCTCGCTCCACATGATCTTTCTGTTGCCTTGGCTTTTCTGCAGCGGAAACCCGTCGCGGTTGCCGTGCATGCTCAGGCTTACTTGCAACCTGATATCTGCGACGTTGCATTCTCAACGATCTTTTTTGAGGATGGTGCGCTTGCGCATCTCCATACAAGCTGGCTGGATCCCCATAAAATCCGTAAGATCACCTTGGTAGGTAGCAAAAAGATGGTGGTCATTGATGAAATGACCAGTGCAGAAAAAGTGCGTATTTATGATAAAGGTGTCAACCCGCCAGGGTACGTAGGATTTGCCGAATCCATGACTACTCGTGTTGGTGATATTCATATTCCCAATATCCGAATGTCGGAACCGTTGCGTATGGAGTGTGCCCATTTTATTGATTGCATTCGTACAGGCAAGACACCACGTACCGATGCTCTCAATGGTTTGGCGGTTGTTCGTTTGCTTGATGCCGCACAAAAATCGCTTGAATCAGGAGGTGCCAAGATCCCGATTCTTGCTTAATCGTTTCAAACCTCGGATCCTTGCCCAGTTCTCCCCGGAAAACATAGTCTTAATTTTGTGTGCCAAATCCCTCCTACCTTGATCGACTGGTGACTCACTTTGAGTCCCCCTCCTTTATTCCTGACGATCCGATCAGCTTGTGTCACGCCTTCACGGATCGATTTGATCAGGAGATTATTGGACTCTACGCTGCAACGTTGGCATGGGGATCGCGCGCAGTCATTCTTTCAAAGCTTGATGAATTATGTACCCGGATGCAGTTCAGCCCCTGGAGGTTCGTCGCTCACTTTGATCCAATTCGAGACCATGACGCACTTGGTACCTTTGTACACCGTACCTTTCAACCAGAAGACTGCCTTGCCTTCACGCACAACCTGAGTCTCTTGATCCGCCAGTTTGGGTCCGTTGAGAACATCTTTGGGTGCCAGCCTGAGGAGATCGATACACGTCCATCCATAGAGCGATTTAGTATGCGCATGATGACTGTCCGGCCCGATACCCCGATAAGACTACAGAAACACCTCGCACATCCCAGTCGTGGAAGCGCCTGCAAGCGACTCTCATTATATCTACGCTGGATGGTTCGCTCTGGACCTGTAGATTTAGGACTCTGGAATTCTATGAAACCCTGTCAGCTTTTATTACCCCTGGATATTCACTCTGGACGTCAAGCACGTATCTTAGGGTTGCTTAACCGCAAAATGAATGATTGGAAGGCCGTCATTGAACTGACTGATGCTTGTCGGAAACTCAACAGGAATGATCCGGCACGCTATGACTATGCGTTCTTCGGCCTTGGAGCATATGGAAACCCGTTTGAAGACTCATGACCGATCAATACACTTCTAGCCCAGGAATTTGCCTTGTTTTTCCCTGCTACAATGAGGAAGAGGTTCTACCAGATTTACTTCGCACACTCAGGGCATTGGATTTAGGAATTCCGACGCGGTTCCTGTTCGTTGATGATGGGAGCACCGATGACACGCTCCAACTTTTGCAAGCGGCCTGCCAATCCGATCATCAAATGGCTTACCTGAGTTTCTCTAGAAATTTTGGACATCAGGTCGCTGTAAGTGCCGGGTTGAAGCATGCTCGTGGAGACCTTGTTGCCGTCCTAGATGCCGACCTTCAGGACCCTCCAGAGCTTCTCAATCAATTTATTGCCAAATGGCGTGATGGTTACGATGTTGTTTACGGGATACGTACAAATCGTAAAGAACCTTGGTTTCTACGAGTCTGCTACAGCAGTTTCTATCGCCTTCTGGGCAAAACAGCAAATATTCGAATCCCCCAAGATGCGGGAGATTTTGCCCTCATGGATCGCAAAGTAGTGGATGTGATCAATTCGCTGCCCGAACATAACCGATTTGTTCGAGGGCTGCGTGGATGGGTTGGGTTTAAGCAAACGGGGGTCAAGTATGCACGCCCGGCCCGACATGCAGGCAAACCCAGCTACAACATGAAACGACTGACACGGCTTGCCTTGGATGGGTTGCTTTCATTCTCGTCCGCCCCCCTGCGATTATCAGCGTGGCTAGGTGCTGGGGCGGCTTTCCTAGGCTTTTGCTATCTCGTTTATGCTCTGAGCGTATTCCTAAGCGGAAAGGATCTACCCGAGGGATGGACTTCGACGATCGTATTGATCTTATTCCTGGGCGGGGTCCAACTCATGGTACTGGGAATTCTCGGCGAATATCTGGGGAGAATTTTTGACGAGGTCAAAGGCCGCCCGCATTATGTCATGAACGAGTGTGCTGGCTGGCTGGCCGAACCAGATACGATCAAGGGATGAAGAACCCAGAACGGTGACTAAATCACTGGCCTGCGTAGATGAATTGCCCTAGACATTCCAGCTACTGAAGCACGGTCATCTGCATCCTGGCGAACTTTATCGTCCCCGACCCGACAATAGCAAATCCTGTCACTCCTGCTTCCGGGGCAGGGCCATGCCCGTGTACTGCAAGGTTTCCATCAAAATATCCCCGAAAGTGTGTCTGATCTCCAACCACCCTGAATACACCAACCTCCAGGGATTGGGATAGACTAGATTCTTCCTCTATCTCTACTTCTCCATCTACTGAGACTCCAAGACGGATCATCCCATTTTCCACTTCCATGAAGCGGTACGAGAGATTGTCCGTTACATGATGAAGTAAGCGTATTGAGCCATCAAAATCAGATAGATCCACCTCTGCCAATAATTCAACGTTTGCAACGGGGATCCCGTATGTGATCATTGCCGGAGATTCCATGATGGACAACGCCAGCTGGTAATTTTCCTCTGAATCTCGAACTGTATCGGCTACGACTTGCCCCATTACTGTCTCAAATGCTGCATTGAACGTGTTCGCAGCATTTTCTCCCGCCCGCCACTGCCATGCACCGTCCCCCTGAACTCCCGAAAACTCTGCTACCATCCCCATTCTCAGGAGTGCCTTCTCTTTTTCCTCCAATTCTAGCCCCATCGAATCTACCATAGCGACCCCTACTCCTTGCTCATATACCAAACGCCCCCCGAACGATGATGCCTGATAGAGCGGAATCAGTCCGATCGCACCAATAATTGTAAGAGGGATCCAGAACACCAGCCGGAACGAAAACCACCACAGCACAAGTCTAAGCACCGCATAGATCAGGAAATAATACATCACAATTTCACCTACATCTTCATGATTGGCCAGTATTGAACTCGCCTGCCCTGCTACTGTCACCGTTTCTGCTGCGGCCTCCCCCGAAACGACACCACCTATAGCCCCTAGAGCCCCGAGGACATAAAGAATCGTGGACATTCGCGGGAGGATTGAAATCCTGCGGAAAAATAAAGCAACCACATCAACAGCAAAGGCTACGATGATCAGCGCAATGGGGAAGTGCACCACCATGGGATGCAGATTGGGTATCCATTCAGGAAGCATTGACTCTCCAGGCTAAGATTTAAGTTTATTCCGCAAACGTAGGCTGTTGAGAACCACAAACAGACTAGATAAAGTCATCGCCAGTGATGCCAACATAGGATTAAGAAGTACTCCGAACATTCCATATAGCGCACCGGCAGCTATGGGAATACTCAGCGTATTGTAAATAAATGCAAAAAACAGGTTCTGACGAATCGTGCTCATGGCCATCCGACCCACATTGATCGCATCTGCAGCGGATCCCAGATCTTCTCGTAGAAGCGTGATATCTGCCGTCTCAACGGCAACTTGTGTACCAGACCCTATTGCGATTCCAACGTCTGCCTCGGCAAGTGCGGGGGCATCATTGATCCCATCACCAACCATTGCCACCACCGTATCAAGCCTTCGCAAGGACGAGATAAATTCAAGCTTGCCTTCCGGTGTTACACCAGCTTGTATATGATTGATCCCAACTTGCTCTGCTGCGACGACTGCATTTTTTTCTGTATCTCCCGTCAGCATAATGACGGTTAAACCCTGCTGACGCAGCTGTTTAACTGCATCCTTAGACGTACTCCGCAGTGCATCTGTGATCAAAAACTGCGCTGCCCACTTCCCATCAATCGCCACATGAATTCTTGCCTCTTTTGTGGCAATTGACGGCAGGCTGATCTCTCTCTGAGTCAAAAACACATCGTTGCCAACACATACTTCACGACCCTGCACAACCCCCGAAATACCACGACCAGGAATTGATTCAACCGCTTCTGCCGAACCATAACCAATCCCATCCTCTCTGGCTTTCGCAAGGATGGCCTCTGCCAAGGGATGCTGCGAGTGTGCCTCCAGCGAGGCAGCCATCTGTAGAATTTCCGCGGCGGAATGCTCCATGGACGCTTCAATGGACTGAACCGCTGGTTTTCCCGTGGTGAGTGTTCCTGTTTTATCCAGAACAATATGTGTGATCCGACTAATTCGCTCCAGAGCATCCCCGCCTTTGAACAGGACTCCACTTCGGGCTCCGGCCCCGGTAGCAGCGACTACGGCAGCAGGAGTCGCCAACCCTAGAGCACACGGACAGGCAATAATGAGTACAGAGACGAACGTGGTGAGTGCATGTTCTAAGCCCCACCCCGCGATTAACCACGCTGCAAACGTTAACACTGCAATCACTAAGACAACCGGCACAAAGACTCCTGACACCCGGTCTGCTAATTTCTGGATGGGTGCTTTGCGTCCCTGGGCTTCCCTAGTGAGCCGGACAATTTGTTGTAACACCGTGTCTTGACCGGTTTGCGTAACACGCACTGTCAGGGATCCATCTACATTCAACGTACCTGCCACCACAGTATCTCCTTCTGACTTGGAAACCGGCAAGGGCTCTCCTGTCAACATACTCTCATCTACCACACCAAATCCCTGTACTACCTCCCCATCAACGGGCACTTGATCTCCGAGCCGAATGATCACAAGATCACCTGGCTTCACTGCCTCAACAGGTAGATCCACCCAATGTGTGCCCCGCTGTACACGGGCAACCGGTACCTGCAGCCGTAAAAGTGCCTCAATAGCAGATCCAGTTTGTGCCATTGCGCGTGACTCCAGAAATTGACCAACGAGAACCAGAGCCACAATGACTGCCGAAGCTTCAAAATAAACCGGTGGAACTGTATCAAATAACACCGGGAAAAGAGTGACAACTGTACTATAGATCCATGCCGTTGCGACCCCAATTGCAATGAGCGTATACATGTTTGCTGCGCCTCGCTTTAATGCAATCCATGCTCGCTTGAAGAATTCACTCCCACAGTAAAACACGATGGGGGTCGCAATCACCATCAGTACCATATGGGATGCTGCCTCAAGCATCGTCAAGGCCATTAGGCTCACAGCACCCAGTACGGCAATCCCCAGACGGATCTGTTTGAAAGCAGACGTTTTTGATTTGCCGCCCGTCGTATGTGCATACTCAGGAAATGCAGCCAATAGATCTTCTGCTTTCACGAGGCCTGGAATCCATGATAGGGTCAATGTTTTGCCTGATAACTCCCCCTGCACCAGTGGTCCAAGCCTGCTGCAACGTTCATCAATACTCTGCTGACTTAAACCAGGATCTTCCTCCTTTGCATGAAGAACCAATTTGGATTGAGCAACATCATATCCCGCCTCCTGGATCACGGCCACGGCAGTTTGTGGAGATAGCCCCTCAACACGTGCTTCGTGCGTGACAATGTTCACATGTACCTGAGTCGTATCGGGGCATCGTCTGAGTTGGCGCTCTAGCCCGGCAGCACACGAGGCACAGTGCATGCCCGTTACAGGGATTGTAAGTGGAGGGGTGGCCGTATCCATGGGTGCATTATACAACCTAGCAGGTGTTTCTTGGTTCTATGCCGTTTCAGACCAACGAATAGATGCGTACACTTTCTTTTTCAGAGAATTTCGCCTGCACACCTCAGGAATTGTTTGATGCGCTGCACACCCCAAGCGCACTGCGCAGTTGGTGGAATGCAGATCGGGTAATCATTATCCCCCGCAAAAATGGTATGTATGCAGCCGCCTGGGGGGAGGATGAAGATGATCCCAAATATGTCTCTTCGGGCATCTACGGGGTTTTTGATCCGCCATATAAGAGTATAATTGTTGATTTTCGATATTATGCAAAATCTGATCCAGCCGATTTTGAGGACCTAATGTCTGTCACCTATGAAATTACCTCGCACAACTCGGAAGCACATCTGCAACTTACACACGCGGGCTTCCCAGAGAGCGCTGAAGCTGATGCTTACTTTGAGGCCTGTACTCAAGGATGGGTGACAAGCCTCAAAAGCCTTAAAGCATATGTAGAACAGTGTTAAGTACATACCCCCCAACCTTTCTGGATATACAATACGTATTCCCGTTCATTGCTTATATCCGCCTCGCGCGGTCCCAGATTGACCATGAGGGGATGTGTCAAAGTTAGTTGGGGTTGGGGTACATCCTATCCCCCTCAAACGGACCTACTTAATGAGCAACATACAACCTCCACATTCTTTTTCGCCGCCTTTTTCAGAGTCTGCCCAGGAGGTACATCTGGAACTGGTTCGGCATTATGCAGATGTTCTGCGCATGTTAACGGAACGGATTCCCTCGGCAGTGTCTCCGCCTGCTGTCTCGGCTGCTGTCGCACCGGATCCGGCCCCGGAGCTTTCTGAGCCTCCGCCGGATCCTTCTTCCTGCTGGGAAGCGGCGGTTTCGGTGCTGGAGCGCCGAGATTGGCATACCGAGTCGCTGGTGCATTTGTGGCTTGCGCCCTCGTATGTTCTGGGTCTTCAGGTCCTGATTGGGATGGGCGTGAACCTGCAGGGACATCGGCGGATCGTGACGGTGACCGAATGCGGTCCTGAAGATCAATCCTGCATGGAAGCGGTGTTGGATGATCTGCGTACCCGTGGACTGGGGCCAGGCCTTCTGTTCACGCTTCCAGGGAACGTGGCGCTGCGGTCTGCGGTCTCGCAGGTGTGGGGGCCCCGGGTGTGGGTGCAGCGCTGTCTGAATACGGTCATGGCCGAAGCACTGAGCGGGTTGGATCCCGATCAGGCACTTCAATTTCGTCACCGCCTCCAACAGGCATGGCAATGCTGCGATGTCGTTGAAGCCCATACAAGTTTGCAGCAGATCACCGAGGAATTGACGCAGGTGAACCGTTCTTCGGGGCGCGTGCTTGGGCGTGCGCTTTCGTCCACGCTCACGCTCCAGCACAGCGGCCTGCGGTTGCGCAGTGATCGGGGCCTGCGCGTGTTGAATTCTTTGAAGGCCGTCTTCGTGCGTGCAGGCCGGAGTCTGCCGCAGGGCCCGGTGCACCAGAGCCGAATGCGCCTGTGTGCGGCACTGCTGGAGCTTGAACCGCGGCTGCGCCGTGTGCGACACGCCTCGTATCTTCCACAATTGCACCGTATCCTTACACAACCTTCCCCAGACGCGTAATCTTATGTCAACCCAACTTCGGACGACGGTTTCCACCGATCTTGACACGACTCTACCCCGGAATGCGGTGGATGTTGCCCGGCTACTTCGCCATCCGGACTGGTTTTTGGAGCTGGTTCCGCACTTGTTTGAGGCCGAAGTTTCCGAACATTGCGGGGTTCGCTGGACCCACACCCGGACGAAGTGTCAGCGTTGGGGGACGAACCCGGGCTCCATTCGCTGGAACGGGGCGAAGGTGCCGATTCAGGTTCCCCGGGTCCGCAACACCGAGACGAATCAGGAAGTCCCGCTGAAGACCTATCAATGTCTGCATCAGGCCGAATCCGGTCATGCACAGCAATTGACGCGCAGTGTGCTGTTGGGTCTGTCTCAGCGCAAGTATGGTCAGGTGGCTGCGCATCTGGCGGAGAGTTTTGGACTCAGCGGCTCGAGCACCGGGCGCGTGTTTATCCGGGAAACGACCCAGGCACTGGAGACCTTCCTGAACCGGCGCTTTGATGAGATGGCGTTTGCGACCCTGCTGCTTGACGGCAAAACCTTACAAGAGGACCAGATCCTGTTGGCCGTGGGATTGACCGTAGAGGGAAAGAAAGTGATTCTCGGGTTCACGGAAGCCAAAACCGAATCCCATGCCTGTGTGATGGCGTTACTGCAGGATCTGCTGGAACGCGGCTTTCAGTCGGCGGCTTCCTTGTTGGTGCTGCTTGATGGTGCCAAGGGCTTGCACAAAGGCGTTCGTGAGGTGTTTGGAGATCAGGCACTGATCCAACGGTGCCAGTGGCACAAGCGGGAAAATGTCGTCTCCAAGATCACCGATCGAGACCATGCTGAGAAGGTCAAACATCAAATGGAAGCTGCGTAGGCCACATCCACGTATGCCGAAGCAAAAGAGCGTTTGACAAAACTCGAGACCGATCTGCAGGACTCATGTCCGGCCGCCGCCGCCAGCTGAAACGAGGGTATGGAAGAAACGCTGACCCTCCACAAGCTGTGCATCCCCAGGCAACTGCGGGATCGACTCCGGACCACCAATATCATTGAGAGCATCAACAGCAGATTGGCGCACACCACACGGCGAGTCACACGATGGACGAACTCGGATCAACGCCAACGATGGATTGCTGCCGCATGTCTGGAAATCGAACAACGATCCCTGAACCCAATCCCGAAAGACTGGCAATGGGAAATCTTGATCCGAGCACTGAAACGACACCAGAAAACTAAAAAACAGACGATCAGTAGAAGCTTACGTTCGCCCCCCAATCCCAACTAACTTTGGGACATCCCCGACCATGATTTCGTGTTTTATCAAAAGCTTTCATTGCCAGTTTTGTTAAGCATCGGACTGAATCAGAAACGAAGCTTTATCACCCTGTAATTTACATGTAGCCCATTGCAAGTAGTCCCTACTAACATGATCACCCCTTCGTTATTTGATTTCTTTCGTAAACTCCGTGCCAATAACAATCGTGACTGGTTCAATGAGAACCGTGCCCGCTATGAACAGGATGTAAAAGCTCCGCTACTAAGATTTATTACAGAATTTTCTGGACCGCTCCAAACAATCAGCCCCCACTTTACGGCCATTCCGAAGGTTGGTGGCTCCCTGTTTCGGATCTACCGGGATGTCCGCTTCTCAAAGGATAAACGACCTTATAAGGAAGCCGCCGGGGTACACTTTCGGCATGCAGCAGGAAAAGATGTACATGCGCCGGGATTCTATCTCCACTTAGCACCTGACGAGGTGTTCGCTGCGCTTGGTATCTGGGGACCTGGTAGTAAAGAATTACTCATGATCCGGCAAGAGATTGTCAGACACCCGGATACGTGGACCGAAATCACCCAAAACCCGGACTTCCTGAACGTATTCTCCGCGAGGTACGAGCATCAAAAACTAAAACGAGCCCCCAAGGGGTTTGACCCAAATCATCCTCTCATTGAGGACTTGAGATGTAAACACTTTGTCGCTTCATGCCCCTTGTCTGAAAAGTTTGTGTGTACGCCAGACTTCCCGATTAAGCTGGCTCAAACCTACAGTCAAGGCGCGAAATACATGGAGCATCTGACACGTACACTTGACCTTCCCTGGTAACTAAACAATTTTCTTGATGAACCCATTCCAGACACACGGCGCCTTCAGCTGGCAGGAACTCTTGGCTGCCGATACACCCTCGGCATTAAACTACTATACACAACTCCTAGCCTGAATTCCCAACCATAAATTTGGTAATACACGGGATGACAATTTGGCATACCGTGTTCAACGTGTTTGGATTCGTAGCCTGCGGTTGTCAAGCCATGGTATGGGATCGTCGGCCTCCATATATCCAGCAGCGAGGAGGTAGGGATTGTTGGCGCGTCGGGAGAGCGTGACGACAATATCGTTGGGACGGATTTGGATTTTGGCTTGGTTTCGGATGAGTTTTCTGAAGAGGGTACGGGGTTTGGCGGTTTCCATTCCGCGTCCGACGCGCAGGGCGAGTAGTCGATACAGGGTACTGGCCATAAGCGTCAATTGTAGATCCACTTCAATTTTGAGGGGAACGGAGGAGCTGAGCGCATCCATATGGAAGAAGTCAATGGCATCAGCGATGGTGTTTTCGATGATCATGCGTCGGGCATAGCGGTCAATCAGCTTTCCGGCAGCGGTCTTCATTTGGTTGGTAATCAGCAGGGTTGGTTTGTCGTGTCCGAGGTCGGTAATAGCAATCTGCCGCAGCTCGGGATTATAGTCGCGAACGCGGATGCGCTCTTCCAGGATACGCGGGTTTCGGAAGGTCCGACCCACATTGGTAAGCCGGATGCGCTTCCACTGGTCTGGCGGGGTCTGTTGGAGCGCTGTAACGATCTTTTTGGAACGTCTTCTGAGCGTGAGGAAGTCAATGCCCAGTTCGTTCAGTTTTTGAAGTTGCGCGTAGGTGGTGAAGGTGCTGTCAAAGACGACTTCGCGGGGGAGTTTTCCGGTCCGTTCCCGCCAGAAGTCAACAAACTGCATGAGTTGCTGCTGCCGATTGTTCTTTCGGACATTTGCGTCGGCATAAACGAACAGACGGGCATCCACATCACGCACCACAAGCGAGAGGATTCCTTTCTGACTGCGAGACCGCCTAGAGACAAAGTGTTTTTCGGCCAGGGCATCATCGCCATGGTACGGGATGGTATGAAAATCAAGATCAAAGGAGGTTCCCGCTCCCAGGGAGACATCGAGCGTGCGCGCCGCCCCATGCCATTGTTCGAGGAGGCGGCGGAGGTGATCTGGAAGGACCCTGCAGGAATACTCGGTAAGCGAACTGACTTTGGGCATGGCATTAAGTCCGGCGAAGAGTGCAAGTCCGGGATCAAGCACATCGTCCATGACATGCGAGGGTCGTCGGATTCCCCAGAGTTTGAGTGCGAGCAATGCCCGCACTGCACAGCCTGCGGGGATCATGGTACTTCCGGGCATCTTGCTGTCTTTGAGCAGGCCATCCAGATCCATATGTACCAGATCGCGGGCAAAGAGAAAGAGTCCGCCGAAGTCGGTCGTAAACTGTCGTGTGGATAAGTCGAGCTTCCTGCAATCCGCGGTGGCCGCCCGATGGATGGGCACCGCATCCAGTCGTTCCTTGAGGGTTCGTCGCGGGAGTTTCTTAAACCCGGACTCACGCAAGATCCGACCGACGTTTGATGGACTGGAAGGGAGTTTTTCGTTTTCGAGGATTTCGCAGATATCAACCACCGAGAGATTCAGTTCTTCGCGCAGCTGTAGAATCCGTTGATTCCTCCTGATACGCATGCGCATTGCGGCGGAGGGATCTGGTTTGGGATCGGCACTTGAATCCACGGAGGGGCTGCCCGGCAAGAAACAGTCGAGATGGGGGGTTTTGCGGAACTGGGAGCAGAGGTTGCGAATGGTACCATAGGCGTATCCGAAGCGCTCGGCAATGATTCGCAGGGGGATATTTTCGACGAAGGCGGCACGCAGGATTTCGTAGCGTTTGTGGTGGCGGGAGGTAGGTTTTTGGAAGAGTTCAGCGAGGTCAGTCATTTAGACAATGGCTGTTAGTAATTACAATCACTAAACTAATAATAAAAAGGGAGAAAAGCAACCCCAAAGCATCCAGGGCAACAATCCCCTGAGCTGCGGGCTCATATGGAAAAAGTGATGAAAACTGAGCAGTAAGTTGCTCTTGAAGGCGAGACGGGGGGCTTTCTATACTGTACAAGTAATAGTGATTATAAACACAAGAACAATATTAATAGTGACAAGTATATCAGAAACAGACACAAATATGCCGAAATATGGTGAATTTCGGCCCACTACCTGCACTTTGCTATCTTGGTTGGGAATTCAGGCTAGGGTTAACTACCAGTGAGATGCCAATGCCCGATGGCGTATATACACTGCTTCACAGCCACTCAAGGCGTGTCGCCGGATTAATGGCATGTCCCCCCGGTGCCCCACCTTGTTGGACCTACTACGTTACAGTTCATGATATTCAGAAACTCCTTGAAGAGAATGAATTGAACCTGATCGTCCCTTTACAGGAGGTCTCTATGGTGGGCTCCTTTGCAGGATTTCTGGATCCATATGGGGCATACCTGTCAGTCATTCAATACAATGAATCTGGGGAGCCTGACAAAGAGTCCATCGTGAGTGATCAAGAAGCATTGACCACGCACGGTGCATTTTCGTGGTTTGAACTCCATACCAATGAACCAAAGGCAGCAGCCGATTGGTACAGCAAACTGTTTGGCTGGTCCATGAGGAAGATAGAAATACCCTCCACTTACTATATCATTTCTGTGAATGGAACTGAAATTGGTGGAATCATGGAAGTCATGGATCCCAACGTTCCACCACACTGGAGTTGCATTGTTACGGTTGATGATGTAGATACCGTACAGTCGAAAGTTGCTGAATTAGGAGGAACTATTCTTGCACCGGCTTTTGATCTACCGGGGGTTGGCCGCTTACTGTATACTCTTGATCCTGCTGATCTGCCACTTGCATTCGGCACTTGGGCTCCCCAACCCTCAGAAGAACAGCGCCGTTAGAAATCCCCTCTGGAAACGCTCAACTAAACTTGTATAACCGATATCGAAAATACAGGGCACAACTTGAGATCATCTGAGCGGTCTATCCAGCACTAGCACACGAGCATTATATATACAGGACTATGTTTGGAATCTACCACGACATTGTGTTGGACATCGCACCAGAAAAAGTCTTTGCAGCCTTCAGCACCGAGGCTGGGCTGAATAGCTGGTGGACCGATCGGTGCAAAGCAGATCGCCGGATTGGAGGGATGTACGCATTCCACTTTGACCCAGATTATCACTGGTCAGCAGAGGTCATCGAATTCACCGAGTCCAAACAGATCACCTGGGTCTTCACACAGGCAGACCATGACTGGACAGGTACAAGGCTGAGCTTCAACCTAATTCACTCCGACGGCAAACTGTTGCTACGCATGGAGCACACGGGATGGAAGGCCCGTAACCATCACTTCCGACACTCCAGCTACTGGTGGGCACAGTACCTTAGGAAGTTAAAGGAAGGCCTGGTTGCCACATCGGAATAGGTTTAGGCCTCGTTCCCAAATGGAGAGTAGTGCCGTGTTGAGATTTGGTACATCTCCGGCGCTTTCCGAACTCCCATTCTATTCACATGGCCAATATACCGCCCCAGAATTTTCACCTCTTCGAAGATATCAGGCGCGATGTGGATATCGTCGAATTCAGAATTGGCCGGTTCAAGGCGAAGCCCCCGATGATCCATGAAGATCCTCTTGAGAGAAGTTTCACCATCATAGAGAACTGCACCAATACCACCATCTGGAATATCATCATCTACTAGAAGTACATAATCGCCGTCGTGAATTTCATCTCCAATCATGGATTCGCCTCGAACACGTACCGCGAAAATGCGGTCAAGATTGGGAAAAAGAGTTTCTATCGTGATATAACCCAGATTCGTTTCCACGGCTTCCTGAAGCGTTCCCGCAGTGATCTCGCCAAGGATCGGAATCCCACGCCGAGCATCTTTTTGCTCAGGCTTTAACTGGTAACCGCCTTCTTCATTAATCAAATAACCCTTCTTCTGCAGAGCCTTTAGGTTTTGTGTAATGCTGTTAGAGGATTTATAGCCAAACTCATCCATAAAATCCTCGTAACTGGGCCATCCCATATCCTCTTGGTCATATTTTATGATGAAGTCCAGTACAGCCCGCTGTTTTTCGGTTAAGGGTCGTGGCATATTTTCTGTGATTTTTTATATGGAGTAAATATATTACTTATACCTCACATATAGGTTCAATTGGCACAATATTCCTGCGGAACGAATAAATCTTGTCCAAATCGTACCAAATAGTCTCCTACTGAGCCGATGTGTCAGGGTGATCAAAAAATTGATCTACCAAAATGACATTTCCATCGGGGTCTTGAATCATCAGACTTGCAGGCCCGTTCGGGTTTTCCTCCTCATCCACTTCTGATACAAGCTCCAGATCAAGAGACTTGAGATGCTTTTGAATCGCCCGGATATCTGTGAACTCATCTACGCGCCATGCTTCCAGTAATGCTCCCTCAGAATCGTCTTTTGCACGTAAACCAGGATTAAAGGTGAGAATGTTTCCTTCAAACATCCCCTGGAAAAGCCCAATCACCGTGGTGCCATTCACCATGATCAAGTAACCTTGGCCCTGGTGTGTTACCTCAAAACCCAGTTTCTGGTAGAATTCACTGGATACGCTAAGATCACGGACCGCCAAACTCATGGAAAATGCTCCTAACTCAAGTTTGCTCATGGTTTTCTGTATTGGATGATTTTATCGATGACGAATATGAACTTCAACAATTAGGAATATAGTTCCCTGAACTTTGTCCAAGGACCAGGAAATGTGGTTTCGATGTCTATGGGGGTCTTCTTTACAGGATGTGAAAGACGGAGACTTTGACAGTGCAATGCAATCCGGCCCCTTCCATCAAAACCTTGGTGTGCACCATAGCGAATATCTCCTAATACAGGGAAACCCCGATCACTGAACTGACATCGAATTTGATGGGCACGCCCTGTAATCAACTCTATCGATACCAGTGTAACCTTCCCATTGGACTCTACTGCATTCCATCGCAAGCTCGCATATTTTCCCTGCTCCTTTTCCTGCATCACATAGGCCCGATCCGCCTCCTTATGCAGATAATCTTCCATGACTCCGCTGCCAGTCAGGTCTCCCTCCACAAGAGCGATATACTTCTTTTTTACGCTTCGCTCACGGAATGCCTGAGACAAACGTCGTGCTGCTTTGGAGGTCCTTGCAAGCACCATCGCCCCCGAGGTGGGGCGGTCCAATCGGTGGACCAAGCCGATATACACATTCCCGGGCTTACTGTATTTATGTTTGATATACTCCTTTGCCAGCGTCACAACATCCGGGTTTCCTGTACTATCCGACTGGGAAAGCAGCCCTGCAGGTTTGTCGAGTGTCAAAAGGTGGTTGTCTTCAAAAAGCCACATCTACACGAAATTTGATCAACAATACATTAATTGCGCCCCGCAATACCAAAACCTACGAATACTCCTGGCTGATCAATTCTACGAGTGAAGTTGATACGTACTGGAGCTCGTGCAATACTCAGCGTAACTTCATGGATCCAGCGTCCATTTATGTATACATGTGCTCCACCAAGACATGTGCTGACGTTCTGACCTACCAGTGGACGAATACGAAGTGCCTCAAACAGAAGACTACGGAAATTATGCTCCCAATAGCCCCCAATCATTTGACGTCCAATAAGTCGACGATTTTGAACGGTCCGCAACGTCCCCAACTCTCCAACCGGCCCAATACTACCCTCCGCAACATGCCAACGATCCACGGGAGCATTCTGAGTTACAACGCCTCCTAAGACTCGCAGAGAAAGTCCCAGCGGAGTTGGGCGACGACGCATGAACGTAGAGATATTATAGTCTGCAAGCAGTGTAGCCCGAAGATCACCACGACCACCGGGCGAATGTCCAAATTCAATCCTTGCTTCCACACTTTTTTGCGGATCGACATAGTAAGGCTTCCATGCTTTTCCGGTTGCAACCCTGAACTCAAGGGTTTGACGCTGTCCAGGTTGTATCGACGGGTTCTCAGGGAATTTCTTGTTCAATGGCCATGGACGCCGTACATAAGTCTGCATAGAATCAATAAACGCATATGCTCCCGAAAGCATCATCCTGATTCCCCTCGTCTCATAACGCGCACTCGCGCGAATGATATCAGCCCAGTACCAGTCAAAATAATCTTGTGCAAATAGCCTTGAAGACAATGAATTCAAGGCCTCTGTGTGGATCAACATCCCGTTTTGTGGATGCGTGTTCCGATCATATACCACAGAGGTCTGCAAAGACTCCGTTTCCTGACGATTCCATGCGACGGTGAGACGTGTCCGGCCGTACCCGATAGACTTACCAAGTCGCGCAGCAACTTTTCGGTCATCACGAACAGTATATACTCTACCCGCTCCCACACGTATCCCGTCAACACGGTTGTATGCAAACCAGGGAATGAAGCCCCCTACGATGGGAAAAGTAAACTGAGGCCGGTCCCATATTTGAAAATTGTACAGTTCAAACTCTGCGGCGAGAGCCGAGGTAGTTGGTGGAAATGCCTCGCGAAGTGTAAGCGGCTTCTCCCATCGAAGATCTTCCAGAGCTTCCAGTTCTCGTGCGGTCAAGGCAACCATATCCAGCCCCATTAAAAACAAGCCATCCCGCAAAACCGAAGTTGAATCAACCTGTAATTGCTCCTCAACAGTAAATGGAACACTCGGTACAGGCTCGTTGGCTTGATAGTCCATGAGCCTGACAGTCTGTTCCACCACAGCCGGACTGACCCGCTCGCCGTTCGGCTCTACATGAACCCAGCCCTGTAATTGAAGATCAATCGGGAGCCAGAATGAATCCACCTGAGCAAAGTTCTGGCGATACATGACATTCCAATCTCGTGTATCAGGAGAAAAAACCACATGAGGGGCGGGCTTTAAATCCGCCTCCGCGAGTGCGTACACACTGTCTAACACAGAAATCCGACCAATCAACGTAGCTTCTTGATTGTTTTTCGGAGCAATATAAATGTCGTATAGCTGCTGGCCATCCCACATGCGACGCCCCGCAAACGTGAACGTATAGTGCTCCAGTGCATCCGGGTGTGTCGGTCCAAAAAATGACAGTCCATTGATTTGCACATGATCGGAAGAAAAATTCTGGGGCGATAGTGCCAAACCCAACTGCTCATGAAAGTCAGAGGTCATACGCATTGACCGAATGACATCCCTGATTCCTCTGCCCTTGGCAAAATATCGGTCGAACACCGCTTCATTGATCAGAACAATTCGGTCCCGACTCTGAAGCGTGATTCTGGCATATACCCTTGCGTTGTGAAATTCTAAATGAGCTCTACGTGCGGCTTTGCGGCGAATGACCTCCTGCATAATCCCTGTAGCCAGATAATCGCCCGTGATCAGTAGCTCCGGTAACTCGATTGCTGCAGGCTCAAGGCTCATGTGGATGACCCGCACATCATTCGGCGCCAATTCAATCCGTGCCGGGTGATAGCCAATATGGCGAAAAACGAGTGTAGCCGGGAGACTGGGAAGTGTGATTTCAAAATCACCTTCCCGATTGGTAATCGTGCCGAGATTACTCCCTTCCAAAATAACATGTGCAGAAGCAAGCGGTAACTGGCTGACCGAGTCCCGCACAGAGCCGGTAATCAGCACCTGTCCCATTGCCTGGGGTGGGCACATCTGGATCGCTGCAAGACCCAGTAAAATCAAAAACCACAAACGGATAGAACGCCTCCTGAATGACGCAAAACCGCACTCTGAATAGTGGTGTCCCATCCATTCCCTGTGGATCAAAAAATGCGTGCCACACCGACCGCAGGGTAAAATCGATTCTCGCCGATTCGATACGCAAGGTCCAAACGCATAACACCAAATAAGCCGCTCAATGAGACCCCCAGTTCATTATGATCAATCCATTGATTTCCCTGGGGTCTTGCCCCGCGAACGAAAGCATGCCCACCAAAAACCAACATGTTGTAACCTTTGTTTGCCATCCACCGCAGGTCCAGCATTTCGAAAAGCAGCGTGCGAAAATTGTGCTCCCAATGCCCAAAGACAATCCCGTTGCCTTGGTAAGGTAATCCCTGAAGGGAGTACAACGAACCGCCCCAATGAAAAGCTGTGGTTCCCCCCTCGACGATGAATGAACGCTGGGGTGGTAACGCCCGTCCTCCATTAGAAGCCAAGCCCACGGAAATTCCATAATCAAGTGTTGCTGGCAAAAATCGTCTCTGTAAGAAGGTCGTGATCCGCCCACCTGCCCTTAAGTGATATCGACGAAAAGTAATGTCCGACCAAGGCATTGAGATTTCAATACTGGACTCAAAATATCTTGATGGACCGAATTTCAAGAGTATATCACGACCGGCACGAAATGTAGCCGTGAATGTTCTAAAATCACCCTCTATAATCGCTCCATTCAAACGTTGGGGCGTATCCTTGCCCAATAAATCGTAGCTCACGTTGCCGACCAACCCTGAATGCTTTTCGTGGAGATACGTACCGGTGATAGTGGCCGAACTCCATCTCTTTATCTTGTATCCTCCCGTAAAAGAAAGCCCCTCCCGCCGGTAATAATCAAAATAATCGTATTTCCCCAAAAGCATTAATTCGCTATTCAATAAACGTCCATAGAAACCCCCATAGATATTTGACTGATAGGTACGTGCGTTCTCTGCACGGTAACCTATATCAATGAACCAGTCTTTATCCAAACGAATGGATCCTTGATACGAATATTTCGCACTTCCCTCTTGTCCCGTATTGAAGCCCGCCTGTGCTTGTATCTCAAGTACCTCTTTGAACTCTTTTTTTGATCCAAGCCCCAAGTACAGTGCATCTACCCGGTTGTACCAGACATAAGGTCGAAGGCCAAGTTTGGAAATAAATGAAAAGCGCCCCTGAACAGATGAAAGAGAACGCTGAACAGATTCACGCCGCTCTTCTGCTTCTTCCATCCGATTGATCGCGCGCCCCAAAGCTCCCCTGGGGCTGTACGCTTCTCGAAGGGAGTGTGTACTGTCAATGGACGCATACGCCACTGTTTCTTTGGGGGTGAGCGGGACAATCGCCCCCTCACGTTGAAATGATTCACCAGATGCCACTGCGGATGAATCAACCTGCAGCCGATAGCCTTCCTCTTCAAACAGGCTGTCCGCAAGTTCCACATTCAATTGGTAATCGGTAAATCGAGACACCATATCTATTAGAAAGGGTGGAAAACTCAGTAATGCTCCAAACGAAACTTCCACCGTCGTACTTGAGCGCAGATCTATCGGCAGCCAAACCTGCCCACCATAGTTGGAAAACTGCTGCAAATACGCGGTCTCGTATTTCTGGATTGGGAAAGGAAACAAGAATGCTGGCCCTGGGCGTAACCTCGCTTCTATAAGAGCAAAGTCCTCACCAATCACAGATACACTGCCCTCAAATGCACTGGTATATTTCTGCTTTGGTTCAACTGCTATATCATAGACAAGCGCATCATCAACTCTGCGTGTCCCCTCCAAAGTAAACACATACCTGTCCAATGCATCTGGGTGCGTCACGCCAATGAGTGTGTGACCGCTGATTTCAATATCATCGTCATAGAGGTTCACCATGGTTAACGCAGCAGGGAGTGCCTCCGTATTTGCGAGAGGTACATTTCCTGTGCTACGCGATCCGGTGACCTCCTCGCGGAGTCCATGATCCTGATCCCACCAGGCGGTAGCTGCAGACTCAACAATTGCAACAATCCCTGAATCATTGGAAAAGGTGTAACGCGCATATGCCTTGGCCTCGAACGTATTGAGCAGCTTCCGCCAGATCTGCTTCTGTTCGATGACCTGACGCATAATCCATATGGCCGGATCGTCTTCAGTGATAACCATCTGCTCCATTTCCAGTGCGACCGGCTCCAGTCTAAATTCCAATGGAGTCAGCGTATGTGCCGTCAGCGTGTCCGTTCGAAATCCGATGTACCGCACCACAATATCAACCGGCAAGTCGTCCACTGCAATTTCATACATCCCGTCGTTATTCGTTATTGTCCCCCGATAGGTAGCCGCAATCTGTACAGTCGCTGCAGGTAGCGGCTCATTGGTGGCTGCGTCACTGACGCGGCCCCGAAGAATTTGCGCAAAAGCCCCTGGCGAGTACATCATGCATCCGAGCAGAATCAAACCCGATACTCTGAAAAATCCTCGTCTAGTCATCTACTGATTTTGTTATAAATCTTTCGATTGCAGCGGTCTGTCGCCTGCCATCTTCATAGCCCAGCTCCAGTACCCTCCCGATAAATTCTGGGTCGAACAGCATGACACTGAGCCAATCCGGGCTCAAGGTCTCTCCACTTCCCAAGCCCCGTGTCAACATCCGAAAAACTCCTTTCGTCTTCACTTCCAATCCCTTGGCCAACTTTGCGATATCCCTCGACGGTTGGATTAGAAGAATATTGACCGGGCGGACTCCACCTCGTTCAGACGGGGGCACGTGTTTGGCCAGTTCGGTCATTCTCTCTGCCATCCGAACATCATGGTCAAACGCATCCAGGAAAGTAGCATTCAGCAGGATACCCATGACCTGTGCAGCAGGTGGATACCCGGTAATCGCAGGCTCTGCGGCTTCGATTTGAGTGCGTACGTACTTAGGCGAAATACAAATAATATCTGTTGCACCCAGATGCAATGCAGGTGAAATCGGTGCGATGAGGCGAATCCCCCCATCCCCATACCATTCATCACCAAGCTTCACCGCCGGAAATAACAGTGGTAGCGCCGAGGAAGCCATCACATGATCAAGCGTAATCGTGTCGTGATGCGCAATACGATTCGGGCGCTGCCAAGTCCGTATATCCCGTCCCTGTATCCAGCTCACAGACTGACCCGTTGTAAAACTCGTGGTCGTGATACAAACCGATGTCAGTTCTCCTTCATCAAGGCTTTTGCGAATCTGTGGCAGTGTGCCATCGGAAGCAGCAGGTAACTGGTGCGAGAGATAGCGGCGTAGTGGATTCGTATTGAGGAGTGCCTCCCCTTCCTGAACACGAATCGTGACATTCCCGAATGGGACCCGTGGGAATACCCTCCGAATTAGCCCCATGGACGATTCTGCTTCATAGACCTTGTTTTGATCAATATTTTTCCAGCAATTTACCAATGCTTCTGCGCCACCTCGACCCGGATAGCCCGCGAGGAATGCCGCATTGATTGCTCCCGCAGAGACACCGGTAATGATGGGATATGAGACCTCTGGAGCCAATTCACGTATGTAGGATACGACACCTGCCTGATATGCAGCTCTGGCACCTCCTCCAGCCAATACCAAAGCAAGCTGTCTTGGCTGCTCCATCTCCTCTGTATGGGGTTTATCTGTCATCTCAGGTGAATGATACCCCTCCGGGCACGGTTGCCCCAAATCTGGCAGGAACCCCATTTGGAAACCTAGTCTGCAATACTAGCAAATTCCTATCCATGCCGATGGGACTGGTGTCGAAAGCACCATTGACGACCCCAACCTTTGCAAAGATACTTTTCCTTCCAGGCATGAAACTGACTGGAAGCTCACTGCAGCTACTGCGCCGCAAGAATCTCTTCCAAAAGCCGCTCGGCTTCGTAAACATGTTGTAATGAGGCCAGAATCGCCCGAACATCTACTGAAACCGTCCGTGCTGTTCGGTCCGAAAATATATATACATTGGGCAGAGATTCAATATTGCCATCAAATACCAAACCTACGATCTCCAAATCCTGATTTAATAATGGGGATCCAGAATTCCCTCCCGTAATATCGTTGGTGCTTACCAGATTGAGCGGGGTTGAGAGATCAAACATCTCTGGTGGATCCCGCCAGCGCTCCGGGAGGTCCCAAGATCTGCCTATTTTCCGATAGGCATAAAAGTGATCATACAGCCCATAAAAGGTCGTAAAGGCGGGTGCGCGGGTTCCATTGTATGAATATCCACCAACACGCCCGTCTGATATTCGGAGCGAAAAGGAAGCATCTGGAGGTACATCTGTCCCGTAAAGTGCAAAACGAAGCGATGCCAGTTCGGCAACGAGAAGGTCTTCTCTATTTTTGAAACTCTCGGCCTGTTGCTGGGCCGTAAAGTATAATGGTGCCAGCGCACTGATCACTGGCACTACCGGATCATCACTGCTCAGGAATCCTTTATCCAGAAGGTCGGCAAAATTCGCAGAATCCGAGAGTGCTGTAGTCGCCACAAGATTCGCTGCCAAACTATCAATTGTAAGTCCCCCCAGTATGCTTCGCATCGTTGGATCCTGCTCTCCCAAAGCCTCCAGAAGTTCTTCAAGCCGAAGGGTAATGATCACTCTGTCCACCTCCGCCGGAAAGTCATCTAGCACCAATGCATTCTCAAGAATCTCATCAAGCACCTCCTGATCCACATAACCGCGACGCTGCAGATTTGCATAGTAGTATCCATGCAGAGCACGCGTCAAGATCCGCGATCCGACTGCCGTTCCAAAAAACATGAACGCTGCCATACGGCCTGCTTCCGCACGCTTTGACAGCTGAAGTTCATCCAGCTCCTGAAACAATGACCCATAGCGCATGGACAGTGAATCTGACCGGAAGAGATCTTCCTTGATCTGAAATTCCGCTGCACTGCGGCGTGCAATCAGTGTGTCGTTACGAAGCCCTTCCAACTGCCCTGAGAGCCCTTTGAGTGAATTACTGGCCGTGAACCACATGTTCTCAAATGCATCTGCACCTGCTTGATTCATGCCGACGAATGGTTGTAATGCTTCTACGCGCCGCTGCAATGTTTCGACCTGCTGAACCAGAGTATAGTCCCGCTCAAACATTAACTGCGACGCGCTGCCAAACCGGCTGGTTGATCCTGGATTACCTACTACAAAGACGGCATCCTCCGCATTTGCTCCCTCACTACTCCATTTGTAATGTTCTGGCGTGACTGCAGGGTTACCCTCTTGATCATAAGCGCGGAAAAAGGCCATATCAAGCGTATACCGGGGAAAGGTAAAATTATCCTCTTCTCCTCCGAAGTACCCCAGTTTCTTTTCCGGAGCCATTACTAGGCGTACATCCTCGTAACGGCGATAGGTATAGGCAGCATATCGTTCACCGCTGTAAAGCTCAATCACCTCCACCCGAAGCGTCGAGTCTCGCATCTTGGCGGCACTTGTCAACTCATCCGCAATCACCGAAGCCTTATCTCTGCGTGCACGGACACGCTCATTATCCCCGCGCACGATGCGGCTGGCACCATGGACCCGTTGGGTAACATCTGAAATTTCCCAGAGTTGCTCAACGTATAAGTCGGGCACTCTTCGTTCGTCGGCAGCTGTTGCAGCCAGAAACCCCTCCTCAAGTAAGCGCTCTGCTTCACCAGACACCTCGGTAATGCTCTCACGAGCACAGTGATGATTCGTTAGAATTAATCCCTGATCCGAAACAAAGCTGGCAGAGCAGTTTGTCCCGAACCGTAATGCCCCCAATCTGGCTTTGGCAAACCATGCAGAATCAGCTTCTATCCCATACTCGTCCGCGAACCACTCCACAGGCGGGCTATCAAATGTCCACATCTTCCCCCCGTCAAACCGATCAAGATCGACATCGAATCTATCCACGGTCAGAGAAAGGGTAGGATCCGGCGCTTCCATGGATGAAACAAAGGTCTGAGGCTCTTCCACGACCAGAGGCTGATCAATCACCTGGACCACTTCTACAGCGCTGGAGGCACAACCTGCCAGACATAGCAGGAATCCTGCAATGAACCAATCTTTGTAATTACCCATTCTCCTCCACGCTCCGTGCCTGTTCGGCCAGTTCTTCCACAATATTCTCCGCCTCGAATACGGTTCTTAGAAGTGACAGGATACCCGAAGTCGAAACTGCAACACAGCGATCACGCCCCCCTGTGTACGCGTGATCGAAGGCAATGCCCAGAATCTCCATGTCTACATCTACAATGCCCGTTCCTACCTGAGCACATCTACCGGCCACAGAAAAATTCAATGCGGCGGATAAATCACTCTCTTTGATTCCAGTGATCCACCCCGCTGGTAATCCCCAAACCCCTGTTGCTCTGTGCGAATGATGCAGATCCAACATTCCATACAACGTCGTATAAGGTGGACTGGTGGTCCCGTTGTACGTGAATGTATCTGACAGGGTAACACTCGTAAACGGTCCGTTTTCGTCCACTGCTGTGGCGAATAATCTTTCCCGACGATCGGGCGGACGATCACTCCACGCAAAGTAGCTTTCGGTGTCCAGAGGCTGGCCGCTCTCATCATACACCCTGAAGAGGGCAAAGTCTAGTGCATACCTGGGATAGACACCATCTTCATTGCCAAAATTTGCCACCTCCACAGGCGGAATCAGTACTAGCCTCACATCATCGTAGATACGCCAGATATATTCCCAGACGCTGCTGCTGTTGTCCGCTGCAACAATCTCTGTACGCGTTCCGGGCAGTGCATCGCTGGACGGATCCTCTGGGCTGCCAAGCTTTCGGATCTCAACAAGTTGTTCTACGGCGAGCCCTGCCAATCTATGCTCCTGCAACAATTCATCAGCCACAAATACCGAATCGGTTGGGCGAATCCAGGTTTCCAGAGAACGCAGGCATGCAGCACTGGTCACAGCCAAGCCATCCGCACTCACCAGTGCTCCAGTACATTGAGGTAACTGCAGCGTGCCCAAGCGCACATTCTCAATCCAGTCTTCATCCACAATATGTGAGCCTGGGGCCTCCACATGCGCCTGAGAATACCACTGGTGTCGCACAACGACCATATCTGCTTCACCGGAGGTGCTCATCTGCTTTGCCTGGGCAGATGACATCAACAGCAATACGCTGATGATCCCGCAAACGATGGAACTATTTTTCATAAGTTTATATCACTCCGATCGCTTGCCGGAGTGGCGGAACTGGTAGACGCGCAGGTCTTAGGAACCTGTGTCCCTTCGGATGTGTGGGTTCGAGTCCCACCTCCGGCACTATGTACTGAATGAAATTCACCGTCAGGAGTCGGTTTCATCGCTTGCTATGAATTTCATGGACAGCGAGTTCACACAATGACGCGTATTCTTGGCGGTAAACATCTCCCCTGTAAATACGTGTCCGAGGTGCCCGTTGCATTTCGAGCAAATGATTTCCGTGCGACGTCCATCTGCATCGGGTACACGCCGGACCTGACCCGGTATTTCATCATCGAAGCTGGGCCATCCACACCCTGAGCGAAACTTGTCCTCCGACCGATACAGGGGTGCATTACACCTGCGGCAAAGATAAACCCCCGCAGCATCGTGCTCATAGTATTCTCCTGTAAACGGGCGCTCGGTCCCTTTCTCTAAAATGACGTAGGCCTCTTCAGGCGTTAATTCGTTCATCTTTGCGATTTTATACTTACAACTGGAATCTCTGCCGGAATGTTGCCCGTTACGGTGCTGGAGCCAATGGATCGGGAAACTTAAACGTATATCCTAGATGCATTCGTACCTTATCATTAAGCACCACCTTGTCGGGTTGTGATTCACTGAAAGAACTTCGGGGAGGAGGCAGGCCCAGATTCAATGTTGCGCGGGTGTAGAACTCGGCTCTGGTCGGATGTAAGTCCGCACATACATTGAAGGTTTGCCCCCAGCAGCGTTGCTTCACCACCTCCATTGCAACTCTCATAGCGTCATCGCGGTGTAGCATGTTCACAGCGTTTTGTGGATCCCGTAACGGACGCCCTGACCAGAATCGTCCAGGCTTACGTTCATACCCGTAGAGTCCGGCAAATCGGAGCACGGTGGTCTTGAAATCTGATGCATCTCTGAGCATCTCCTCCGCGGCCAGAAGTGCAGTACCCGATGCACTACTTGGCGGCAATTTACCTGCATCCTCTTCCTGGACATGCCCGGCGCTATACACACTTGTTGAACTGATAAACAATACCTTCTGCACCTGCCCTTCCTTCAAGTAGGTAAGAAGCGATCCCATTGCAGCTTCCATAAACGCCTCCACATCGACCCGCTTGCGCCCTGGCGGGAAATTGATCACAACAACGTCGGAGTCAAAAAAATCACGCCGACCGTGCCCCTCCAAGTTTGGGGTTAATTTCAAGAGATACGGCTCTATCCCATCCGCCAACAGGTTCGTAAGCTTTGATTCACTGGTCGTTGATCCGCGTACTCGCCAGCCCTGTTTCAGAAACAGTTTGGCCAAGGGCTGACCAATATACCCGCATCCCAGTATACTGATCGTGGTTGGCGTGCTCATATTATAACAAGTCAGCGGTTCTGGAGTACTTTCCTTGCCCCTTATAAAGAATAATGCAAATACTTGATCCAGCAGTCATAAAAGTTTGGACTATCAAGGGAGCACTGCGCTGGGGGATTTTGCTTCCGGTCTGTACGACGATTGATGTCGTTTTCTTCTTCTCGGACAATGATACGTTTCTGCCAGGTCTATGGACAGGCCTGCTATTGGTCGTCTGCTTAGCCTGGATCCTGATCGTCCCAAAATTGCGTTACAGGTACTGGCGATATGAACTGCGCGATGAAGATCTCTATGCCATCCGGGGGATCTGGAACCGCGTGCAGACGATCGTCCCCCTTCGTCGCATCCAGCACTTGGATGTTGCTCAGGACCTAATTGAAGGAAATTACGATCTCGCCCGCTTGGTGGTACACACTGCCGGAACTAGGAGTACAGATGTGGTTGTCCCGGGGATCCCCTACGATGAGGCGGTGCAACTGTGCGATACGGTACGCGAATTTATCGCACAATACATGGATTGATGGAAGAGCCTTCCGCGAAATTTCGCCGATTGCACCCATTGACCTTCGTGCATTACGTGTTTCCGGCTATCGTCGGCTTTGTCTTTGCCGCCGTCTCGGCACCTGATTATGGCGGGAATGCGCAGAGGTATTCTCTCATTTTCGCCACCTTCTTTGCAATCACCACCGGGCCTTATGCAATCGCCAAATACATCAGGTTTCGATACCATGTTACCAGCGATGAGTTGGTCATTCATTACGGAGTATTCAAGCGGGTACGACGCAATATTCCCTCCGAGCGCATTCATACAGTTTCGCTTGAGCGTAATATGCTTGCCCGGATCCTCGGAACTGCTGTTGTCAGAATTGAAACTGCAGGAACCGGAGAAGCAGAGGGAAATCTATCCTATGTCGGAGTCCGTGAGGCGGAGCGGATACGAAACCTGCTCCGAACTGCACAGGCTGCTGACCCATCCGAGTCTCCTGCCTCTCCAAGCTTTTTTATGCCCCTTAGGCGAGTATTGCTCTCAAGCGTTTACCAGTTTTCCCTCGGAATCAGTGCGCTCCTGGTTGGTGTTTTTTTTCAATTGGAATCCCTCGGCATCGTCGACAGTCGTACACTCGTTACTTGGCTTGTAGAACAAAATTTCTTTAATGAGACCATTGAGAATTCCTGGCCCCTACTTGTAGCCCTGTTCCTTTTGGTTACGCTCGTACTTGGCTGGTCCCTGGGCTTCGTTCAGAACCTGATCCGATTTTACAATTTTCGGATCGAACTTGGTGCAAAGAAAATTCGCCGCAGATTCGGCCTGATTACCCTTCGTGAGGGAACCCTCCCGTACAAACGTGTGCAGTCCTTCCTCATCCGGTCCAATCCCCTCATGCGACTGCATGGCTGGCATCGACTGGAAATGCAAACGCTAGGCTTGCAAAGTGGCGAACGGGGATTCCAACCCGGGATGCCTTTTGCCAAGTGGACAGAAATCACGACGCTGGCTCCTCAAATTCGACCATTCACGGTTCCAGAAACCTTTATGCGGGTCAGTCGGCTAACTATTCGGAGACGCACCCTGCGTTACAGCCTGCTGATTGTACTTTCCTCGGTTATTATATCACTATTTTGGTGGCCCCTTGCTCTCTGGGGATTATGCCTGTTGCCGACCGGATGGGGGCTGGCTTGGCTGCAGTATCTGTGTCACCGCTGGGTACATCATGATGGGAATTTGCTGATTCGTCGGCGCGTATTCAGTCAACAGTTTTGGGTTGTTCCGATTGAGCGTTTTCAGGCTTTCGAAATCACTGCAACGTTTTTTCAACGGCGCCTAGGGCTATGTACCCTGATCGTGGATACCGCCGGTGCAGGGGATCTGCGCTACCCCCGAATCATTGATCTGACGCGTGAGGAAGCAGACCGACTACTGGCTGAACTCTACGATGCTTTCCGGTTAGAAGCTACTTGGTAAGGGTGCCGATCCCGACTCACTGTTTGCGTCTACACTGCTCAGATCTTTCTCGGCATCTAAACGGATACAACCAAGCCCCAGGTAGAGTAAAATTGGGACGGTCTTGCGGCGGGCAGGCCCTTGGAGATCCAGTGTAGTCAATCCAATTGAGATGGCCCATGCCCCAGGGATAATCGTATGGGCCCACCATGGTACACGGGCAAAAAGAAATGCAAACAGAGATGTAGCCAGCTTCACACCAATCAGGCGAACTGTCCACCCAAATAGCACGGTCTTGATCAGACCCTGAACCACCAGCGTACCAAACGCCTGCAGGAGCACAGGTGCAGCAAAAATTCCGCCGGCCTTCTTCAAAAATGCAACGGCGCGTTTACGTTCAATGCCTAGAGATTCCAAAATCTTCAGTTGCTCCGCCTGCGTATACTTCGAGAACACATCCACGGCATATTCCTGAGCCATCTGGATAAGTAAATTTCTTTCTGTCCCCCGATCTGCCAGAGGTATTTTGAGAAATCGTGCCGTATCGCGAATAATAAAGCGAATCTCTGCCCCTGGTTCTTTGCCAACAACTCTTCGGAATTGATACGCAAGATCACTGCTCCCCAGATATCGAATCTTCTTTTCAAGCTCTTCGCACAAGGCTATGTGGTGATCGGGGGAATCAACTTCTTCAAGATGCCTTTTCAGGCTCGTACACCGGTCAAATGGTCCCTGGATGATCTGAATCAGATATGCATAATCCTCCCGGGAGAGTTCCAATAATAAATCCTGCATTAATTCCTCCGTACATCGCTTGAATTTCAGGGATACGTACAGCAGTCGTATAGGTTGTAACAATGATGATCAGAGAAAAGCTTCGCCAAGAGTCTGTTGTTAAATAAGCAGGGACTCGTATCAAGGATGGTTCTGTCGGCATTGTTGTGGATAGAAGCAAAAAGATAAACCACCTTCTGTTGTTGTAGATCTACAGTGACAGCGGTATGCTACGAGGGGATTCAGCAATATCTCGCTATCGGATCAATGTACAGCGGGCAATTTGATCTGAAGAATACATGGCATCTGTCTCAGGACGAAACGCACCGATGAGAACCTAGAAATGGTGACGATACAGGATTCCAGACACAGAATCAAACAGATTGAATCTCACCCGTAGGTCCACCTAAAAAATGATCTCTGAGGCGACCAAAAGGCCAATAACGACTAAGCCCGTTGCAACGATCCAGCGGACAAGCCGAGTTTCGAGTGCACTAATTTGAGCGTTCATGCCGCCGCGTAACTCACTGATTTGAGTGTTCATGTCGCCGCGTAACTCACTGATTTCAGCGCGTAACTCACTGTTTTGAGCGTTCATGTCGCCGCGTAACTCAATTACCTCGCCACGTACAATACTGATCTGGCTACTCACGAAATCTTTGGTGGCAAGATCTGCATACTGTTGATCCGCCACGTCGGCAACAACCTCCGCAAATACTTCAGCTTGTTCTCGCTTGACCCCTGAACCGGAGAGTTTGCGAGCAATCGAAAGTGTATCGACCATGTGGTTCAAGAAAGAAGTGGTTCAAGAAAGAACATTGGATGTGAATACACGCTTCCAAGGTTTTGGTTTCTGACTCGTCTGGGCTACAACGATACGCCCCGATTCGTTGCCGTGCAAACCTTATGGCCGGGCAATTGTGACGGGTTGAGTTTGCCCTGCCGCAATCATACCTGATGTCTTTATTCTCAATAAACACGAATTACACAGCAAAGAATGAAGTTTTTTCTTTGCAGAAATCTAGTCCCAATCCACAATATTCATGGTAGAGCCTCAAGGATGAGATAGCGTTTCAGAAAATGATTCTACCAACAGACAAGGAACCATAAAATTTGTGATAAGTACTATAGTGAATGAATTTATTCAATAGCGAACACAAATATGCCAATGTATCAACGATCCCATGTGAATCACCTCTTCAAACGGTTATCACAGGATTCAAACATGCGCATTGTCGCCATCACTGGTCCTCGACAAGTTGGCAAGACAACGATTGCCCTTCAGGTCCGCCAGAGATTGATCGAATCAAACATTCCGTGCTGGTACGTGCCCATGGACGATATAGCTTCCGCTGAGTCTGACTGGCTTGGAATACAAGAGACCGGTCATAGCATACAAGCTGGAGCTCCTCCCAGTGAACAGATGCTTACCGAAATATGGAAGCAAGCCCGCCGGGCTTCCCTACAATCAAAACGAGGCTTAGTATTGTTTCTTGATGAAATTCAGATTGTTCCACGCTGGTCAAGCGTTGTGAAAGGGCTCTGGGATACAGATCGTAGAAGGGAATACCCTCTGCGCGTGGTGATTTTGGGGTCAGCTGCTTGGCGAATGCTGGTTGGGCAAAATGAGAGCCTCGCTGGTCGTTTCGATGCCATCAGGGTTACCCACTGGTCGCCTCGAGAAATGATACTGGCATTCGGACTGACGATTGAGAAATTTATTTTCTTCGGTGGCTATCCCAGTCCCTTCAACGATCAATCAGAACATATTAATCTTCCTGCATGGCGAGAATATATTTCTAATTCGGTTATAACGCCTATTATTGACCGCGACATCGTGGGGCTCACACGCATCAGAAAACCTGCTCTGATGCGTCAACTAATTGATCTCGCACCAAGCTATTCAGGCCAACTCGTATCCTACACCAAACTCCTCGGCCAACTTCAGGATGCAGGAAATGCCACAACACTGGCAAATTACCTGGATCTACTATCCGACGCAGGCTTAGTGGCGGCTCTAACTCCGTATACCCCATCTCCACACCTTGGACGAACCCGTTCCCCAAAACTCAACGTTTTGAATACAGCACTCATGACGGCTACCTCCAGTTATTCTTTTCAGGAGGCACAAGCCGATCGACGCTTTTGGGGCCGTATTGTAGAGAGCGCAGTCGGTGCACACTTGTATAATACTCGCAATACCGGGACCCGAATTCACTTTTGGCGCCATAAGAGTGGTAAGTACGAGGTCGATTTCGTCATCTCACGCGGTCCACACCTAGTGGGCGTGGAGGTAAAGAGCGGAAATGTACAGTCACCTCGTGGACTGGACGGGTTCAGAGATCGCTTCCCCAATGCCAAAACAATGGTAGTCGGGCCGGGCGGCATTCCATTCAGCGAGTTTTTTTCATATACCGCCGACGAGTGGATTGAGGAACTATGACAGCAGTTGTGAAACGTACGGTTTGCCTGATTGAACCAAAAGATGATCCGCGTCTTGGGGAAAAGGGGCTATCGCTAAGCGACTTTGAATCTGACCACGGTTATGTGCTTCTGGGTGAGCCGGGGATGGGAAAGACGACAGAATTCGATGAAGAAGCCCGACGAGTTCACGCCAATCCCCCAATTCCTGCACGCCAATTTATCAGCCGAAATCTGGAACATCATTCAGAATGGCGAAGGGGTCCCCTTTTTATTGATGGACTTGATGAAGTACGTGCTGGGAGCGGGGATCCAAGGGTTGCGCTGGATAAAATCATTGAACGCCTTGAAGCCTTGGGCAACCCCCAATTTCGCCTATCGTGCCGCTCCATCAGTTGGCTGGGGGCTGGAGATCGGAGAAGGCTTGCCACACTCTCGAATTCCAAAGATATACCGGTACTGCAACTGAATCCGCTAACCTACGACGACATTCGGGAAATCATTTCTGAGCAGGAAGCCAATGCATTTATTCGGCAAGCTCATGAACATAATATGGAGGCCTTTCTCGGGAATCCACAGTTACTCACCGTACTGCTCAAGTCCGTGGAAAATGGCGGCTGGCCTGACAGCCCAACTGAAACATTCAAGAATGCCTGCCGGGAACTCATCCGAGAACAGAACCGTGAGCACCGCGACGCTCGCTCATCCGAAACACTTCCGAGCCTCGAGGCAGTCCTGAGCGCAGCTGGTCAGCTTTCTGCATTCATGTTGATTGCAAATAAGTCTGGCTGGTCAGCCTACGATACGCAAGATTCTGAGATTCTCACCTTGCAAGATGTGGAGACTCAAGAGCCTTCCGCACTTCAAGCAGCTTTTAATTCGGGGCTCTTTCAGGGCAGCCCTGACTGCCGGACTCCAATCCATCGACTCTTTGCCGAATTTCTGTCGGGCCGGTATCTGGACGAGAAGATCCGAAATGGTCTGAGCGTACGACGGGTCTTTGCTCTTCTCATGGGACATGATGGAATTCCCTTTCCTGATCTCCGGGGACTTGCGGCTTGGCTCGCTGCCTTTTATCCCCAAGCACGAACAACTTTAATTCATGCAGATCCAGTTGCGGTAGCTTTCAACGGCGATGCGAGCAACTTCAGCCATGAGGAACGACGAGAATTACTCAATAATCTTGAGCGCAGTATCGATCTCAACTACACTTGGCCTTCTGCAACCGTCCTTGGAGCCTTGGCCGGCCATCAAGGCACCTCACTCGTCTGGGAATTGACTGATTCGTCTGAGCGCTCAGGTAACCGACAAAACCTCGTTTATAAGCTCCTTCGGGGCGTTTCGCAGAAATATTATAGTACGAACATTGATGGACAGAATCTTCTGGGAATCCCGTCAGAGACTGACCGCAAAAACTTGCTAAACATCATTTATGATTCTAGCTGGGATCTGAGTGTCCGCCGCGAGGCGCTTCGGGCACTGAACCGGATGCTCACCAAAAATCCAAATCGGGTTACCATCCTTCGGGAAATTCTCCTAGCTTCTAAAGAAAATCGCTTAGCGGATAAGAAAAATGATCTCAGGGGTGATCTATTGGATATCTTGTATCCTGACGAATTACAACCCTCGGAAATATGGGATTACCTCATAAACGGAGCTACTATACACGGCTACAATAGCTACTTAAAATTCTGGGATGATCTACTAGTACACAAGTCACGGAAAAACCAAATCAGAGAGCTGCTTGATTTTCTTTGTGATCATGCTTCCGAAGTGATCCCCAAGTTGACGAAGCACAGTCTGGCACACATTGTTTTGGATCTCCTTGCGAGAGGGTTGAAGTTATTTGGAGATGAACTATCCATCCCAGACCTATATAGATGGTTCAAAATGATTGAGTTTGATGTTTCCATGTCTCAGTTGGTCCCAATACACAGTTTGGATCGGGGGCACTATCGGAGCGACAATAAGGCAAATGAAGTCATCCATAATTGGCTGAATAATCGAGAGGCAATTCAGCTTGCACTCATTGAACATGAATTGATTGAATGGGAATCCAGATCTGGGAATGAGCAACGCAAACCTCTGATAGCCCTTAAGTTCGTGGGGAAGGATGCACCTGCCGGATTTCGTTCATGGTGCCTTGCCCGCGCCATAGAAATCTGTAACTCCCACTCAAAAGCGGCAGAGAATCTTGCATTTTTGTCCATCCGGGAACAGGAAGGGTGGGAGAAGCCGCTGTCTGACGAAGAAATAGCACAGGCAGTGTCAAATATACCAAGCTTACGCGAATGGAACCGCAAACGAATCAAAGAAAGAGACCAGTTTGAAGCGGAGAAGGCCAAGTGGCAAAAAGAACAAGCGGAATCCGTCAAACCTTTTTACAAAAAATTTCTCAAAAAGAAACAGGAAGAACTTGAACATATACGTCGGCAAAAAACTGAATTAGCAACAGGAAATTGTTCGCCTGTCCTGCTCCACGATCTCGCCACAATCTATTTTGATGGTTTTGTTGAAGAAGTTGAAGATCCAAAGAGTCACTTGGAATCCTATTTGGACGGTGATGCGAGTCTTGTACAGGCAGCACTGGCAGGATTTCGTAACCTGTTGGATCGGGATGACTTGCCGGATCTTGACCAGATTACCCAACTCTACCAGAACAGTCGGATATCATACTTTGCACTTCCATTTCTCGCGGGGATGGAGGAGGAAAATGGGAATGTACTGGACCGCCTGTCCGAAAAAGGAAGGCGGAGAGCAATAGGATTTTACCTCGTCACGGATATACCTCGTCGTCGAGATTTGAACAATGTCTTCATTCTCAGCGAAAACGACCTCCCGTCATGGTATAAACAGGCTCTAACACTCTATCCAGAGGCCGTGGCCGATTCGCTGGTTTCGGTTCACGATGCGTGTGTCCGTGCTAAATATTCACCAGGGCAGCATCTGTTCAAAATGGTCTTTAATGAGGCATATGCTCAAGTAGCACCACTCGCTGTGAGCCGGATGTTCTCGGTTTTTCCAACCAGATGCAACGAACGGCAACTGGAATCACTTCGCGTCGTTCTCTGGAGTGCGATTCTGGCCCAGGGTATGTCCGCTGAAGAATTGCAAAAGATTGTCCTGAAACGACTGCACCGTAAAAATATGGACATTGCCCAGCGAGCCCAGTGGCTTTGTGCAGGAGTGTATGCTGCCAGAGACCGCTGTCTCCCGCTCCTGGTAGAGTTTCTTTCAGAAGGTCACGAGTCTCGGATACGTCGGGTACTTGGTTTCCTTGTGCCGGACGGTAGAAGCTTCATCCTGCAAGATGTTGACGGCTGGAGTTTTGAAGAAATGTCCCAGCTCATCCGAGCACTTGGAAAACGGGTGCAGCGCCCCGATTTTCAAAACGGCCCGCACTTTCTTAGCAAGAAGGAAATCAACAGGGATAAATTCCAGTCACTCCTCACTCCATGGATCCAAAAACTGGCCGAACGTAGCGACGAAGACGCAGTCAATACGCTTGCCTCGTTGGTCACTGATCCCAACCTGACTGCTTGGAAGCCAGAAATTGCACGAGCTCAGGAAGAGCAAGGTCAGAAGCTCCGCGCGGCCAAGCGACCTGACCTCAACCTGGAAAAAATTCAAAAAGCACTCCAAAATGGTCCCCCTGCAAGTGCCGCTGACCTTGCGGCTCTAACAACTGATGTGCTCGAGGAATTGGCAGGTCGGATACGTAAGGGGTCAACCAGCGATTGGCGCCAGTATTGGCACCGGGATCAGAAAACTGGAAAACCTATCAAACCCCAACATGAAAATGACTGCCGTGATGCACTGCTTTCTGATTTGATCGAGATATTCAAAAAATATCGAATTGATGCGCAATCAGAAGGACGATACGCAGATGATAAAAGGGCAGATATTCGCGTATCCTTTGGCTCTGATCTCGCAATTCCGATAGAAATCAAAAAAAATCATCATCGCGATATCTGGCGTGGAATATCTGAGCAACTCGTATCGAATTACACTCGGGATCCAAAAGCTGATGGTTTCGGGATCTATTTAGTGTTCTGGTTCGGCGTCAGATACATGAAAGTCATAGCACCGAAGGAATGCATCCCGAACGAGCCAGAAGAACTTAAAAATCTACTCAAAGAGCAACTTGATCCGCCCCTTAGGGAAAAAATCCACAGCGTAGTGATTGATGTGAGCCCAAAAGGGCGGTATGCGAATTGGGAATAGCCTACTCTGTATTTGCTTCCTCAGGTCAGACAAGAAGGATGCGGTTGATTTCTCGGAATTCCAATACAACTCTATCCAACTGATTTATTTGCAATAGGTCAACTATTCCTTCATCAAAGTTGGTCATGAGGACGCTCCCAATATAGGAGACAGATCGTAATCATTCCATACAAATGCCGGTAGAACCAGAAAATTGAAAGGGCATTCACAATCTACGCGGGCGGATTAATCTGATGTGCGACATCTTTTAGACGCCGGACGATTGCATCAAGCACGGCATTTTGCTCTAATCCAAGGGGCAACTCAATATGGGCATCACTGGCTTGTTGCCTACTTTAAAAAGTTCTGGCGGATCGCATCGGCGGAAAGAATCTAGTTTTTCCCAGATCCCCGTGACCGGCTTAGTATTCTTCTCTTTGTAGAATGTCAGCCACAAGGGGGTATCGCGAAGCGTGGCCCACTTGTCGTAATCAACTCCAAACGCCGCTGGGACCCCAACGAGCCTTATGTACCGAATGTATCCTGTTCGCTGCGGCGTCGCATTGAGACCTTTTGTACTGACCAAGCCACTTCCTTTCAATCGCGCCGTCGCGTGGTCAACGAGAGTCCTTAGTCCCATCAGCCTGCGCGGAACATCTGGTCCTAGTGTAGTGTCCTTATTATATCAATGATTATTTAGAAATCTCATTCAAGGTCTTTTTGGCCCGCTCAACCTTTCGGAGAATCTCATCAACTGACTTGGTCCAGACCAAGGGCCTTGGATTCTCGTTATAGGTCTTGATATAGTTATCAATGCATTGTTCCAGATCGGCTACCGACGTAAATACACCCCGACGAAGCTGCTTTTCGGTCAGCGTGGAAAAGAAGCGCTCCACCAAGTTTAACCACGACGAACTGGTCGGGATGAAGTGCAGAAATATCCGCTTCTTCCGCTCAATCCATTCCATCACCTTGGCATGCTTGTGGGGGGAATAGTTATCCAGGATGATGTGGATCTCTTGCTTCTTCGGTACTGCACGCTCTACCTTACGGAGGAATCGCAATACTTCTTGATGGCGGTGTCGTTTGTACGTTTCGCTGATTACCGTACCGGAGGCCATCTCCAGTGCTACGAAAAGGGAGGTCGTACCGTGTCGCTTGTAGTCGTGCGTCATCGTTCCCGCACGTCCCCTCTTCAACGGCAGGCCAGGCTGGGTTCGATCTAGGGCCTGGATAGAACTCTTCTCATCATAACTGAACACGACTGCATTCTTGGGAGGATGGAGATAGAGACCTACGACATCCTGAAGCTTTTCTTCAAAGTGAGGGTCTTTACTCACCTTGAACGTTCGGATCAAGTGTGGCTTGAGACCGCACGATTGCCACACACGGTGTACAAAACTATGGGTGGTCCCTGCCTGCCGGGCCATGGAACGACAGGACCAGTGGGTGGCGCCTGGTGGATCTGTCTGTGTCGTAAGACGAATCACTTCACTACGTAGCTCCCGTTGCGTCTTGGAACACTTTCCCCCGTGGTTGCCGCCCCGAGGACGTTCCTTTGTGATGCCGGCCAATCCCTCGGTCGAAAAACGGCGACGCCAACGCCCAACCTTGTTCTCATCGGTCCCCAAAGTCTCCGCAATCGCCTTGTTCGTCATTCCGTCCGCCGCCATCAGGATCATCCGTGACCGCTCATGCAACCGCACAGATACGCTGCGAGACCGAGACCATCGCTCCAAACACTCACGATCCGAATCCGATAGTTCAAATTTTACAGCTATGCGCATAGTTTTTAGTGGTATAGGTGGAGAGGTCTCTAAATATAATTCAGATATAATTGATAATCAATATTATATATAGGATGACACACTAGTTCTTCCGCCTTCAATGGCATGAATGCAGCAGCGTCCTCCTGATCAGCAAGGCTACGCAACTGCACAATGTCAGCCGCGGTTTGCAAGTCCCCGGCGGCAGAAACTTCGGTTGCCATGCGATCAAGGAGGTTCGTCCAACTGACCAAAATCACCCAACGCGCTCCCCCTACAGAAGCACTTAGAAATCCATCGTGGTTTTTCTCAATCTTGAAGGAGATACCATGGTCCGACTCCTTTACACGCCGGCTCAACTCCGCCCAAAGGGACTCACGCCGGGCATGAGGTGCAACGAAGAGCAAAGCGGATATCCTCCGCTCTGGGAGCCGCTGAAGGTAGGTGAGGGGCTGGTTTTCGGTCAGTCCAGCCCAGAACTTTGCTTCAATCAAGACGTGTTCGGAGCCGTCCTCATCAAAGGCCCCGAGATCCGGCCGCGCGCCGTCCTCTCCGATGACCTGAGTCCGCACTTCTGCGATCTTCCCCACTTCCGCGCCGCCACTCCGCAAGACATCCGAGAGCGCATCCCGCGCTGGCTGAGAACCGGCAAGGATATGTCCGAGAGCCTCAACAGCGACATTCTCAGTCTGTCCGCTGAACATCGGGGCAAGCTTTGCCAGTAAAGACATACGGTTTTTACGCATGAACTTCCCTTTATATTTTAAGAGATACTAACAGAGTACGATGTTAGAGTGATCATGAAGTTGTAGATTCGCTATTCTCGTAACCAGAGGAGCCATCCTTTCGCTTTCCTAATGCCATAAAAGTTGCACCGTTAAATCTGAACATGGACACTTCCCCGAAATATACCCCATTAATTCCAGAACTCCCAGAATCCCCGCCTTTATCTACAGGCCACTAACAATCGGAGCGACAGGTGTTGGGTACGATTCGCAGCCGTCACAGGAAACGCCTTGCCACGGCGACGTCAATCTAAAGATCAAGAGCATAGTGATAAAACGTATTGTCTCGTGCATACCCTAACTTCTCGTAAAGGCGCTGGGCACGCTCATTGAGCTTTTCAGTTGCCAACTCCAGTGCAATACATCCGCTCTGCACCGCATGACTCCGCGCCGCCTCCATCAACCGTTCCCCAATGCCTCGACCACGTCGGTCCTGATCTACATATAAATCGTTCAGAATAAAAATTGGGGCTATCCGTACCGATGAAAATGCCGGATAAAGCTGTACAAATCCAACGGGTAACCCTTCCTTTTCTTTGGCTACCAGAATTACAGAGTCACCACGGTGCATACGTTCCGTAAGAAACATCTGGGCCCGTGTGAGATCAGGTTCCATCCCATAAAACTGCCGGTAACCATCAAAGAGGCGCACCAAACCTGAGAGTTCATGGAGCGTGGCGATCTGGATTTGAATATCTGTTTGCATGGCACGAAATCATCTGAATAAAGTTTGCGGGGGATATTACGCTCATGAACCGCGATGCGCTCCAGTGGACTCCTGCTGCATGTGACTTCCCTGCCCACCCGCTTTGGGATTGGAGATCTCGGACCGGAGGCATGGAAATTTGTTGATACGCTGGCAGAAGCAGGCCAGACTTGGTGGCAGTTACTCCCCGTATGCCCTGTAGGTTTGGGAGATTCTCCCTACGCAAGCCCTGCATCATTTGCGGGAAACCCGCTGCTGATCAGCCCCGAACTGATGGTGCAGGATGGATGGTCCACCGAGGCAGAAATCAATACCAATTACCCATACTCGAACGGCAATGTGGACTATCCAAGCATTTTCAATTACAAGTCAACCCTACTCCACCAAGCGTTCTCACGGTTCGTGAAACAGCCGCAAACTGATGAATTCCTTTCTTTCGTGGATAGGGAAAAAGATTGGCTGCTGCCGTATGCCGCTTTTCAAGCACGAAAGGCACGGCAGTGCAATCGAATCTGGACGAGCTGGCCCGCAGAAGACCGAAAACCACCTCGAAAAGATTCGTTAGAGACGGATTCGCCCGAAATCCAATTCTACCTGTTTGAGCAGTTTCTTTTTGATCACCAATGGCGAAGGTTCCATGAGTATTGCGGACAAAAGGGAATCAAGATCATGGGGGACCTACCCATCTACGTCGCACATGACAGTGTAGACGTATGGGCGCATCCTGACCTGTTTGAGCTCGACAATGCCGGTGAGCCGCTGGTTGTTGCGGGCGTTCCTCCAGACTTTTTCAGTAAAACCGGGCAACGCTGGGGAAATCCGATCTATCGCTGGAAAGCAATGGAAGCTGAAGGATTCGACTGGTGGATCCGCCGGATGAAACGGGCACTGAGTTTATGCGACAGTATCCGACTTGATCATTTTCGGGGATTTGCCGGATATTGGGAGATCCCGGCGTCGGAAGAGACTGCCGTTCGCGGACGCTGGGTAACCGGCCCTGGACAAGCTTTCTTTGACCAACTTACAGAAACACTTGGCCCGCTACCCATCCTCGCAGAAGACCTCGGAGTGATCACACCGGATGTGATTGAACTGATGCAGGCAAACGCGTTCCCTGGGATGGCTGTCATCCAGTTTGGGTTTGATGCAGGAATGGATAACCTGCACCTACCACACAACTACAAACCCAGCCAGTGCGTGTATACCGGCACCCACGATAACGATACCCTGCTCGGCTGGTGGAAAACGCTGACCGAATATGAGCATGAATTCGCAAAGGATTATTTGCAAATCAAATCTGATGAAGACGTATGTCAGAAGGCCATTGAACGATGTTTGGACTCCGAGGCCGAAATGGTGATCCTACCCGTACAGGATGTCCTGGAGCTCGGCAGTGATGCCCGGATGAACTTCCCTGGAACCCCTCTTGGAAACTGGCGCTGGTCCCTTCTGCCAGAGCAGCATGTACAGTTACGGGAAGTCGCCGGCCAATGGCTACACCGTGCCACGCTCCGGAGCAGACGACTGAACGCGCAAGATTAGCACCGACTGCGAAGCAACACTGGCAATCCCTCCTTTCGAATCTTCACCTGCCACAACCGTACTCTCCCCCCATCCCAGCCCCCAACTCCAGACATACTCATCCGAGAGCCTGAACCGGACTGCTTCGTCAGTCGGGTTGAAACAAATCAATAGCATATCTGGTGCAGCAAGCCACATTCCGAATGCTTGGGTTGATGCCCAGTCTTCGGAGCACATGACATGTCCTTCCGGGTGCCACCAAATCGCATCGGGCAAGCCATTTTCTCCTGCTTGTCCCGTCAAGAACCGATTACGCCGCAGAGATGGATGGTCCTTGCGGAATGCAATCAACTCACGTACAAATTCGAGCTGCTCTTTATTGGATCCGTCGAGATTCCAGTCATACCATGAGATCTCATTGTCCTGACAATAAGGATTGTTATTGCCCTGCTGTGTCCGACCAAGCTCGTCTCCTCCCAGAAGCATGGGAACTCCCTGAGATACAAACAAAGTGGTTAGCAAACTGCGCTTTAAGCGGTCCCGATGCGCCAGAATATCTGGATTTGTCGAGCTGCCTTCATGACCGCAATTTTGACTGTAGTTCACAGATCTGCCATCACGGCCATTTTCCTGGTTAGCCTCATTGTGTTTCCTCTCATAGGACACCAGGTCCTGGAGTGTAAATCCATCGTGTGAGGTCACATAATTAATTGAGGACGAGGGACGGCGATGACCCGGAGCAAACAGATCACTTGAGCCAGCAATGCGCGTGGCAAACTGTCCCGTTATGCCGAACTCACCAGTCCAGTAACGCCGTACGACATCACGATATTTATCATTCCACTCTCTCCAGGGCGGAGGATACGAACCTAATTGATAGCCTGAGTAGCCCAGATCCCACGGCTCGGCGATCAGCTTTACCCCGGATAAAACCGGGTCCTGTTGCACCATTTGCAACCATCCGCTTTGACGATTGAATCTGCCGTGTTCCCGAAGCAGTGTGCTGGCCAAATCAAAGCGAAAGCCATCTACATTCATCACTTCCACCCAATACCGCAGACTATCCATAATGAGACGACGGACATATATATGCTCTGCACGCAAAGTATTACCGCATCCGGTGCTGTTATAGAGAAAGCGGGGCTGTCCAGGTTTCGGTACATAATAAGAGGCGTTATCAATGCCCCGCCAGGATAGGGTTGGCCCTAGATGGTCACCCTCCCCTGTATGGTTATAGACTACATCAAGGATGACTTCAAATCCATGGTCATGCATCGCATCCACCATCATCTTGAATTCTTCAATCACCGAAGCCGGGCCACCAGCCGAAAAACGCGGATCCGGGGCGAAGTAGGAAAGGGGATTATATCCCCAGTACTGTGACAATCCATTTTGTACAAGACGCTCATCTTGCACCGTAGCATAGACGGGTAATAATTCAATGGTCGTCACGCCTAGATGCTGCAAATGACCCAGAACCACATCGGAGGCGGCTCCCAGGTAAGTCCCGCGAAGTGAAGGGGGAACCTCCGGGTTCTGGATGCTCAACCCTTTGATGTGCGTTTCATAAATCACGGTATCTTTCCAGGGGATATCAGGCCCCGTCTTTAGTCTTTCCGAGATCCCAGGATCGGTCACTACACCGATCGGTGCATAGGAGGTGTTGTCCGCTGGACTCAGAACCCGATCATCACGGTTACGGTCGTGACCAAACAGACTGTCATCCCATACCGGCATTCTGCTGATGGCACGAGCATACGGGTCCAACAACAGCTTTGTACCATTGAACCGATGCCCTTCATCTGGTGCCCAGGGACCATGGACACGGTAGGCATATCGCTGCCCTGCCTGTATCCCCGGCACATACACATGCCACACATCCCCAGTACGCCCGTTCACATCTATTGTACGTTCGGGGGAGTGCTCTTCATTAAGCAGGACCAGCTCCACGCGATCAGCGTTTGCACTAAAAATGGAGAAATTCACCCCGTTTTGATCAAGATATGGTCCTAATACTGTAGTTTTATCCATGAGTTATATCCGGTGGGATATACTTGCCTTTTGAATCAGATTCGTTGAACCGGCGAACAGCATACTACTGCCGGTGGCACCGAGAATAAGAAATTATTACTACAATATGAAGTCCGCCTCTGATCGCTGGTCCCGTGTTTCTATTATTTCCGTATCTCCCCGTGTCCATGAAGGCGACTGGCACATCAAACGAACCGTGGGAGAACAGGTCAACGTCACTGCCGACATAATTGTTGACGGACACGACCAACTTTGCGCAAAACTCTACGTTACACACCTGGGTGGTGCCACCGAGGAAATCCGCATGACACCAACCTATAACGATGAATACACGGGCAGCTTTGTAACGGAGACTCCCGGCCTCTACACGTACCATGTGCAGGCTTGGATTGACCGTTATGGTTCATGGCAAGAGGAGTATGGGCGCCGTTTTAAGGCAAAGATGCCCGAAGCGGAGCTCAAAATAGAACTCCTGGATGGCGCCGCTCTGCTCAAGGAGTACGCGGTCAATGCTCCCCTGGAAGCCCGTGAAAAGCTCCTCATTTTTGTGAAACGGTATACTAAAGGAGATATCCAGGCCCCACTGGAAGAGGAACCCCTGCAGTTAGCGCTGGCCAATGACCCGCAAAAAGGTGCAGTCCAGAGTGCTGTACTCACGGTCGAGGTTGATCGCAAACTTGCTGCATTCGCGGCATGGTATGAATTCTTTCCGCGATCCAGTGCAAATGCACCGGGCATGCACGGGACGTTTGACGATGCAGCACTACATCTTGAGCGTATCCGGGATATGGGATTTGACATCGTGTATCTGCCCCCGATCCATCCAATCGGTACAACCTTTCGAAAAGGGAAAGACAACAGCCCAGAGGCAAAAGCTACGGAGCCGGGAAGCCCCTGGGCAATTGGTAGCCCTCATGGAGGACACACCAGCGTCCACAAGGAACTAGGAGGGTTTCCTGCATTTGACCGTTTTGTTGCCAAAGCAACAAAACTAGGCCTTGAAGTGGCACTTGATATTGCATTCCAGTGCTCTCCTGACCATCCTTGGGTGAAAGAACACCCTGAATGGTTCAGAAAACGCGCCGACGATAGCATCCGCTATGCAGAAAATCCTCCAAAAAAATACCAGGATGTCTATCCGCTGAATTTTGAATGTGCAGACTGGCGTGCACTCTGGGAAGAACTCAAACAGGTGTTTGAGTTCTGGATCAAACGGGGAGTCCGTGTATTCCGGGTTGACAATCCACATACAAAACCGCTGGCATTCTGGACATGGTGCCTGAGTCGACTTCGCACGAAGCACCCCGATCTGATTTTTCTCGCAGAAGCGTTTACGCGGCCGAAAATCATGTATACGCTTGCGAAGCTGGGGTTCAACAACTCCTACACCTACTTCACATGGCGAAATACAAAAGAAGAACTCACTGACTATCTCCAGGAACTCACCTCCACCAATGTCGCTGAATACTTCCGGCCGAGCTTCTGGCCAAACACCCCCGATATCCTGCATGAATACCTGGTCAGTGGTGGGCGCCCTGCACACATTATCCGATACGTACTCGCAGCGACGCTCTCTCCGGTATATGGGGTCTACGGTCCCCCGTATGAGCACGTTCTTGCAGAGAGGCATCCCGACCGGGAAGAGTATGCGAACAACGAGAAATATGAAATCCGTACCTGGAACTGGAATGACCCCAACTCTCTTCAGAGTCTGTTCCAGGCCATTAACCAAATCAGGAAAAACAATGCTGCCCTGCAGCAGTTACGAAACCTCCAGTTCTTGGAGATTCAAAACCCACTCATGCTTGCCTACTGGAAGAATTCGGGGGAGAACTCTATCATATGTATCGTGAGCCTGGATCCGTTTCAGGTTCAGGAGGGAGAGATCCAACTTCCCCTTGAAGAATTGAAGCTACCAAAGGCAGCCCCCTTCCAAATGCTTGATTTGCTAGGCGGAGAGAGATACATCTGGCAGGGACGCTCTCACAGTATTCGGGTAGACCCACATGTGATGCCTGCGAAAATATTCCAGGTTCTTCGCCGGGTACGGACCGAAGCAGATTTTGACTATTTCGTATAGTTCTTCTACAACTAAACAGAAAGCACAAAATAAACCACGAAAGCGACGGCCGCCGCGATGAGGAGCCAGTGAATTTCTTGGTGCTTGCCAGTCAGCAGTTTGAGCACTGTGTACGTGATAATGCCGGCTCCTGTGCCATTGGTGATGCTGTACATCAGCGGCATTAGCGGCGATGTAAGAAAAGTGGGAATGGACTCCTCATCCTGTCTTCAACACATTTTATTCTGGTCAACTGACCCAGAAACAGATTGAGGCTCCGAGATCGTCCGACTCGTAAATCCTCATAGATCCTGCCCGACATTTAACTATATGGTTTCAGTGAAGTATAATTCCCTTTTGCCCTTGGATGTAAAGGTGTTTCCTTTATAGTGAGCCCGTGTATTGAATGCCCAGCAAGTCAAAAAAACAGAGGGAACGGTGGCTCTCGGATGAAGATCTCTATTTTTGGGATCAAGGAGAATTGACTAAGAGCTACGAGCGGCTTGGTGGACATTTGCGAGAAGATGGCGCCTGGTTTGCAGTCTGGGCACCGCATGCAGACACGATCCATGTCATTGGAGATTTTAATGACTGGCAGGCAGAGGCGAATCCTATGCAAAAAACCGGAAGTGGTTGCTGGGAATGCTTCGTTCCTGATGTTTCAAGGGGACAGCGATACAAATACCGCATCCGGCACGGCCTGTATACAGTGGACAAGTGTGACCCTTTCGCGGTTCAAATGGAGCCACCCGTATCTCAGGGAAGTAGTGTGCAGGGGCTCTCTGCCGTTTTGAATCCCCTGCAGTATGACTGGCAGGATGAAACATGGATGAATCAGCGGGATGGGGCGGCTACACTGGGGAAGCCAATCTCCATCTACGAAGTGCACCTTGGATCCTGGCAGCATAAAGAGTATGGTACCTCCCTGTCCTACCGAGAAATTGCCGGGGCACTCGCAGATCACGTCAGCGACCTGGGGTTTACCCACGTTGAACTACTCCCTGTTGCTGAACACGCCTTTTATGGATCCTGGGGATATCAGGTGGTCGGATACTTCTGCCCGACATACCGATACGGCCCTCCCGAAGATCTCATGTTTCTGATTGACACGCTCCATCAGCGGGGGATTGGCGTAATCGTCGACTGGGTCCCCGCCCACTTTGCTACGGATCCACAAGGGTTGGTCTATTATGACGGGTCCACCCTGTTTGAGTACGATGATCCCAAAATGCGCTACCACCCAGACTGGGGAACCTATATTTTTGACTATGGCAAGGCCGGGGTGCGGAATTTTCTGATCTCAAACGCGCTCTTCTGGCTGGATAAGTACCATATCGACGCTTTACGTGTGGATGCCGTTGCCTCCATGCTATACCGGGATTATTCACGCGATGAGTGGTCTCCGAATATGTATGGTGAGCGTGAAAACCTTGAGGCGATTGATGTCCTCAAAAAAACCAACGAGGCCGTCTATTCACACTTTCCAGGCGCCTTTACCATTGCAGAAGAATCGACTGCTTTTCAAGGGGTATCTGCCCCAACCTACGACCAAGGCCTCGGCTTCATGTACAAATGGAATATGGGCTGGATGAACGATGTGCTTGACTACATGTGTGAGGATCCGGTTCATCGCAAGTACCACCATAACCTGTTGACCTTCTCCTTCGTTTACGCATTCAGTGAGCACTATGTACTACCCCTTTCGCATGATGAGGTCGTTCATGGCAAGGGTTCTCTCTGGGATCGTATGCCGGGGGATGAGTGGCAGAAAGCCGCCAATTATCGACTCCTCCTAGGACACATGTTCGGGCATCCCGGTAAAAAGATGCTGTTTATGGGAAGCGAGTTTGCCCAAACGCAGGAATGGAATCATGACCACCCATTAAACTGGGATTTGATTAACAGTCCCCTACATGGCGGAATCCTTCGTCTCGTGAAAGACCTAAACACTCTATATCTGGAGTGCCCCGCTCTCTGGAATGATGGCCCGGACGGCTGGTCGTGGGTTGGCGAGCATGTCAATGACTCGATTCTTGTCTACGAGCGGAAGCAGGGTTCTGAAAGCATCGTGTTCGCTCTGAACATGACTCCGGTTCCGCGGGATAATTTCAGGATCGGCGTTGATAAAAAGGGCCATTGGCACGAGCGCTTAAATAGTGATGCATCCCTGTATGGGGGAAGCGACATGGGCAACATGGGGCGTGTGGAGAGCATGCCCGTTCCATGTCATGGCCGCCCCTCAAGTATCGTCGTAACACTCCCACCACTTGCCTTCCTGATGCTACAGAAGGAATCCTGATGTATTTTCTGCATCCTATGTCCGTCAAAATCGTAACAATAGGGTTTGATTCTGTTAACCCAATGACCAGTCTCGTCATGAAATACTTCTCTCTCTTACTGCTTTTCACCGTGCCATCTGCAGCTTATGCCCAGATGAATGCTTTTGGCCTTGCCACGGAGACCACTGCAAATTCCGTTCTGGTAGGGCATCCTGTTCCCGATGATGACCAGCCAGGAGTTGTTTATATCTACCAACACACAGGCGACGAAGAGGGATGGCAGGTCGCCGGAGAACTCACAGCCTCGGATGCTACAGCGGGGGATGGGTTTGGCTACGAGATCGCTGCCAATGGCGACCATCTTGCGATCGGCGCACCCTCTTTAGAAGGAGCTGGCGGTGCAGTTTACGTCTTTGCCAAAAATAGCGAAACCGGTGACTGGGAAGAAGTTGTCAAGTTGTCCGGCTCAGCGGAGTCTCCAATTGGCGGGAGCGTTGCCTTTTTGGGAAACACGCTGGTTACCGGTGGTATGACCGGCGTCAATACCACCAGTTCCGTGTCTGTTTACATGCGCGGAGAGGATGGCTTTGAAGAGGCAGGTATACTGACACACGAGAATGTGGAGCAAGCGGATTTGTTTGGTACGTCTGTTGCAATTGGAGGCAATGGAACCATCTACGTTGGTGCTCCTGGTGCCAATGAAGGTGCTGGAGCTGTATACCATTTTGCAAATCACAGCGATCAGTGGCATGGACAGCAAATCCTGAGCGGTGATCATGAAAGTATTGATGGTCGTGGACTGGGAGTCTCCCTACAGGTGGTTGCCGACTCAATGCTCCTCGCGGGTGCTCCAGGGATTGTCCCCAATGTAACACCAACCCAAATGCCGCCTCCAGGTAAACTGGCTTGGGTAGTAGTTGGTACGCAGGGAGCCGAAGTTCTCCAGGTACTTCATACAGCAATTGCGACCATCGATCTCTTTGGTCTCGGGTTTAGTTCTGATAATGCAACCCTGCTTGCAGGCTTGCCCATCGCCGGCGGACAGATGGGGGCGGTGTGGTCCTACGAACTGGATATGGACTCCATGCAATGGACCAAAACAAGCACTATTGAAGCGGGGACAGGAGATCAACTGTTCGGCATGGTTATTTCCCTTGGAGGGCATACAGCCGTTGTCAGTGCTCCTGGATCCAACCTCGGAAAAGGCACCGTTCGCGTGGTGAGCATGAATGCTGAAACCGGAGAATGGACATCCGGCGATGCCCTGAAAACCGGTAAAGAGGTTGTACTCCTCTCAAGTGGCGCTGTGGACTGTGCCGACGGCGTAGCCGGGCAGTTTGACTGTGGGAATGTTGATCTACTCTCCTTCATGACGATTGAAGATCTCGGAGGAGGAGACGGCGTAAATGCAAATGATGTTTGGGGATGGGTTGACCCTGAAACCAACCGGGAATATGCCTTGGTAGGACGAACCGATGGAACCTCTTTTGTAGACATCACCGATCCGGCCAACCCTGTCTTGAAAGGAGATCTGCCACTGACAGAAGGTGCAACTCCGAATGCCTGGCGAGATATTAAAGTCTATGCAGATCATGCATTCATTGTAGCTGATAATGTGGGCGAGCATGGCATGCAGGTTTTTGACCTGACCCGTCTTCGTGAGGACAGTGACGGACCGGTCACCTTCACGGAAGATGCGATTTACGATGGCATCGCCAGTGCCCACAATGTCGTGATCAACGAAGACACTGGATTTGCCTATGTGGTTGGAAGCAGTGGCGGTGGAGAAACCTGCGGAGGAGGATTGCATATCGTCAATATACAGGATCCTCTCTCTCCTCAATTTGTCGGCTGCTTTGCAGATCCGAGTACCGGCCGAGCAGGTACAGGCTACTCACACGATGCGCAGTGCGTGATCTATGAGGGACCAGATACCGAGCACCAGGGAAAAGAAATTTGTTTCAATTCGAATGAGACCGCACTGAGCATCTCGGATGTCACAGATAAAGAAAATCCTGTAGCCCTCTCTGTAGCCGAATACCCAAATGTGTCGTATACTCATCAAGGCTGGGTCACCGACGACTTTGAGTACTTTTATATGAACGATGAGATTGATGAGCTAAGTGGAAAAGTCGTAGGGACGCGCACCCTTATTTGGAATATAACGGACCTGGATGATCCCCTGTTAGAAAAGGAATTCATGTCAGAGAACCTTTCAAGTGATCATAACCTGTATATTCAGGGAGATGTAATGTATCAGTCCAACTATATGAGTGGGCTGCGCATCTTTGACATCAGTGATCGTACCAACCCGGTAGAAATTGGCTTCTTTGACACCTACCCGATGGGCACAGACAAGCCGGGATTTGAGGGATCGTGGAGTAATTATCCTTACTTCCCCAGTGGCACGATTATCGTTACCAGTATAGGCGAGGGACTCTTCATCGTCCGGAAACAAAGCCTTGACATATAAGGAAGTCCCCAGTCATATGCTAAGAAAATATTTTTCTGGCGTTGCATTTTTTCTGGTGCTGTTTCACGGAAATGTATTGGCGCAATCTGCACCCGCTATTTTCAGTCGTGATGTTCTGCCTATCATCCAGAACAAACTCGCCCCGCTCCTAGAACGTGAGACTGGTCTCTCTCTTGAGTCATGGGATGGAATCATGGCGGGATCCGATCACGGGGAGATTGTCATCCCTTACGACCCCGATGGGAGTCTACTGATCCGCCTAGCCATCAACCTCTCCAGCGAAGACTCGCTAAGCGCCCATACTGCGGAGCTGTCTGATGAGGAGATCCTGGCGGTTCGATCATGGATTGAGCGCGGTGCCCCGAATGACGAGGGGCATATCGCCTACTCAGATGCATCCAACCTTCTGTATGTGTGCATCCAGGGAGCCGCCAAAGTCGCAGTCATTGATATGGATGCGAATGTTGTTATCCGAACAATTGACCTACAGAAGTTGGGCTTCACAGAAAACTCCAGACCTCATCATGTGGCCGTTGAACCCGATGGCTCTGCATTCTACGTATCCCTGATCGGAGATGACACTGTGCTGAAATTCAATCAAAATAATGAGCTGATTGATCAGATCGCTTTTGAGCGACCGGGGATGCTGGTCGTCAGCCCAACCGACAGCCTACTATTTGTCGGACGTTCCATGAAAGCCGTCAATCCCCCGCAGCGAATTGGCATTGTTGAGCGCAGTAGCATGGAGATTGAAGAACTAGATGTGTTTTTCTCTCGCCCCCATGCTCTGGCAATCAATCCAACTGGTACGCACGTATACGTAGCAAGCCTTGCACAAAATTATATGGCCGCGATTAGCATTGCTACCGAGGAAATGTTTCATCGACCAATCCAGGGAAACACACACACACTGGTCCAATTTGCTGTTTCTCCAGATGGTCAGACGATGGTCGTGGGAGGGCAACTTAGTGGGGAGTTTTTCTTCTTTGACCTGTCGGATCCTTTTAAGCCAGTTCTAGACGGATCCATGAAGGTTGGGATGGCACCTTGGCATCCCGTGTTCAGTCCAGATGGCAACTTTGTCTGGTTCGGCAACAAGATGGGCAATCGTGCCACGGTCGTAGATGTTACCAAGCGTACGGTCGCAGCAACCATTGAAGGGCTTTCAGAGCCTCATGGAGCCGCTATCTCACCGGATGGGCGTAACGTGTATATCTCCAACAATAACCTCAACGGAGCCTATTCTGGCCGATACACATGGCAAGATGGTCATCTCCCGGGGGTCATTGCAGTCATTGACTCGGAATCTCGTGAAATTACAAAAATGCTTGAAGTGGGACCGAATCCCACTGGTCTTGGGACCCGCTAGGAATTGGGTCGCCCTTGGTCTTTTCCTTGCTTTCCTGTCAGGCTGTGCGACCACACAGACCACCCATCAGGATCCCGCTGCGTTTCCCTCTTCCTACGTCCAGGAAATCTATGGAATAGAAGTGCTTGGGGCAGATGGCGAACCTCTTGATCATCCATTTCATGGTGGATTCAATCTACCTAGGCCACAATTGGTTGATATTGATGGAGATCAGGACCTAGACCTGTTTGTCCAGGAGTTAACCGGGCACATCAAGTTTTTCGAAAACACCGGCAGCACCACTGTGCCCTCATTTACCTGGCGCAGTGATCAGTATCAGGGTCTGGATGTAGGTGAGTGGTACCGGTTCGTTGACCTGGATCAGGACGGCGACTATGATTTGATCGGCGAAACTGTCTTCAGTTATGTACGGCTTTTTCGCAACGAAGGGACTGCCACCTCTGCTTCCTTTGCCGCACCCCTGGATTCATTGTTGGATGCAGAGGGTGAACCACTCTTTATGGATCGTCAAAATATCCCGACCATCATTGACCTGGATTGTGATGGACTCCTGGATCTGTTTATTGGCCGCGTCAGCGGGACAGTGCTGCACTATGAATCTGTCGGTAAGGATGAATCTGGGCTCCCAAGGTTTCACCTTGTGACCGAGCGGTTTGAGGACATAGAGATTCTTGGCATGTTTGCTACCCTGCACGGTGCCAATGCTCTTTCATTCCACGATATTGATCAGGACGGAGATGAGGATCTCTTTTGGGGCGATTTTTTTGAGCCGGGTATTTTGCTGATTTCCAATACCGGAACCTGTGCAGAGCCGAACCTTCGCAATGAACCGATTGCCTATCCGCCTGACAACCCGATCAAGACCAGCGGCTACAATTCCGTTCTCTTTGCTGACCTTGACGGGGATGACACTGCTGAACTGCTGTTCGGAGTACTTGGCGGCGCATTCAACCCAAATACGTCTGCGGTGGACAACCTCTACTACATGGATCCGACACCAGAGGGACTTGTGCTGAAAACAAAAACATTATTACCGGGAATTGATGTCGGTGCAGACTCTTACCCTGTATTTGCTGATCTGGACGCGGACGGAGATCAGGACCTTCTGATCTCTAACAAAATTTCAACGCATGATTTTAATACCGCCACAATCCATTACTTCGAAAACACTTCTGTGCCCGGGCATCTTCGCTGGCAACAGCGATCACCGCTTCCCATCGGGGGCCATTACAACCTCGCACCTGCTGTGGCAGACCTTGATGCGGATGGAGATTTGGATATGCTGGTTGGCACCTGGAACAAGGGCAGTTTGTATTTCCGCAATGATGGAACCCCGAGTGTGCCGAATTTTGTGCTGGACGAAAGTAATACCGTAACACTCACCCGTGGCAGCAACAGCACGCCTGCCCTTGTAGATATTGACGCGGACGGGGACCTAGACCTTTTTATTGGCGAGTCATCAGGAGATCTGAATTTTTATCGCAACCACGGCAGCCCCAGCGCACCACAATTTGAGTTCGTCAGCGACAAATTTGAAGATATTGACGTTGGGCGACGGAGTGTCCCCCGCTTTGCCGACTTGGATGGAGATGGAGATCAAGATCTGATCTTGGGACGCGAAGCCGATGGTGTTGTTCTCTACATAAATGAGGGCACCGCTGAGGTGCCGGTATTTGTTGAATCCGGTATACTCCCGGCTCCATTCCCAATCCTTGCAGTCCCTGTATTTATAGATATTGACGCGGACGGCGACCTGGATGTGTTTAGTGGTGGGCTGGGTGGTGGACTATTATTTTTCCGCAACACGCAGCACTGACCTGTTAAAGCTGCCCGGAAGCTTGGATTACTCCCCATCAATACGCTCCGGCAGCTACCTACGAATGAACTTATTTATAGTTGACATACGCCTTGCATCGCTGGTATATTGAATACGTAAGCAGATATCCAACCAATATCCCTGTCCAATGTTGTTCGCCAAAGCCTACTAGAAGAGACCCGAGTAACACCGAGCCAACTATAGTAACCCACTGCTGCTGCTTGGAAATCAGCTTGGATTCCTGCCATCTGAAAATTGCAGATCTAATAAAAAGAAGGCCAAGTGCAGTGGCAGTACCAAGGCTTCCATAATCATTCCTGCCAACACCAAATCTATAAGCTTCTCCCGTATCCTGTACGCGTGTTGAACAACCTTGCGAGAACTGTCAAGGTTGGCAAGGATAAACTGTATGGACCGATCCAAGTCAGCGGGGCGCGTATTGCTTGTCATATTGCTCCGCAAATTCGTACTTGGTCAGCCAGTATACGCCTCCATTAGCGCAGGAATTGCCCTTCCAGTCCATACCCTTGATTCGTTCTATCAGCGTTGGCACGGGCACTTTGGCTTTCAGATAATGCCCTCTGTTGTTCGGTGCCGGGTTCGTGATTACATGCTTTGGTGACGCGCCAAACACAAATACGTCAAAGTCTTTTGGTGTTGCAAAGCTAAAATCCTTTGTGCCTGTGACTTTCAGCGGATGCCACACTCGTAAATCTGGTCCCTCCGACTGATCCAGTACAAAAAAACTGGTAGGCACATGATAGTCTTTGCCGTCCAGTGTGAAGCAATCTCGGCCAAGGTCCGTAATTGATACAATACGCCAGTGCTGCGGGATTATGCGCTGCCGCGTGTGCTTCCTGTACACATTCGGGAGTATGAAGCCAATTGTTTGAACATTCTCAAATGACATTGCCCGCCGAATGAAGGCAGACGACAACTTATGATATCGGCCGTATGGTGGATTACCCACAACCAGTACACTATTGTACCTGTCTGGTACGTCATATTCAAGCCAGTCAGCCGGCACGATGGCCTTGTGTTGCGGATCTATATCAAGGCCAATCTTGTTTTTGTGCTTGACTGCATTCAGAAACGCACCGCTCCCCGCAGACGGTTCTACGACAAGATCGTAGTTGGACAAGTCACCCAATTCATCAAGGCAGCGTTTTACGACTTCGGGTTTGGTGAAGTACTGGTCTAATGCTTCGCCGTTTGTTGTGGGGGGAAGACGTTTGAGTTGGTGCATTACACCGCCAGCTTCTTGTACATTAGTCGCTTGTCTACCATGTCCGTTACTACGCGCTGCATCTGCTCCAGCGTGTCCATTTCACGGACGCCGAGCCGAGGTGGCTCAAGTGGTGGTACGTGCCGTGATACCCCCACTTGAACATGGACCAAAAGCTCTCTAATCCCTTCGTATGGACTTATGTCGGTCACCCACAACCACTGGAACTCCCACACTGTAAGCAGATATAGCAAGCACCGCTGCGCACCGTAATTGCCCCACAGTCTGAACAAATTGGTGCGTCGTCCTGATTCTGATACGTACCGCTCTCAGCACCCACTGCTTCCGTAGCCCCAACCACTTCTGCCTTCTGAGGAGAACTCACCGGAACCGTCTCTGGTTGTGCCGCCAACTCTTTTACATCTTCTGCATCCCATTGTCCCTGTACATCTTCCTCGATATCCTGAACTGCATTTTTGATGACCTCCGGGATGACCGGCTTCTCCAAGAAGGAGAGTGACAAATATCGGAAGATATAATCCATGATAGACATCGCCATCGGGATCTTCCGATTATTCGTGTACCCACTCGGCTCAAAGCGCATGAAGCTGAACTTGGCGCATAAATCTTCCAGTGGGACCCCATACTGCAAAGCGATTGAGATACTCGTGGCAAAGGCATCCATCAACCCGGAAATCGTCGATCCTTCCTTCGCCATCCTGATGAAGATTTCACCTGGCAGTTCTGTATCAGGATAGAGCCCTACATGCAGATACCCTTCGTGACCACTAACACTGAATTTATGTGTAAGGGCAGGTCGCTCATCAGGAAGACGCTTACGCGTCGACTTGTACATAACACGGGGGCTGACAATTTCCGCTTCCGCTGGCAATCCATCTCCCGAGGCCGCATTTTTCGTGTTGCCACCTTCGGATGTGGACAGAGGCTGGCTACGCTTGGAATTTTCGCGGTAGATAGCTAGTGCTTTCAAACCCAGGTGCCAGCCTTCCACATAAGCCTCCCCGATTTCCTCTGAAGTGACCTCCTCGGGCATATTCACCGTCTTGGAGATTGCACCGGACACAAACGGCTGGCAGGCTGCCATCATGCGGATATGCCCCATGAAGTGTACACTACGGGTCCCGTTAAAGGGCTTGAATGCACAATCGAAGACCGGCAGATCTGCTTCTTTCAGGTCTGGTGCCCCCTCAATTGTATCATGCTCATCGATATACGCAAGAATCTTCTCGATCTGCTCGTCATCGTACCCTAGGCGAGTAAGCGCCTCCGGGACGGTGCGGTTGACAATTTTGAGCGTACCATCCCCCTTACCTGCCAACAACTTGTATTTTACGAGTGCAATATCCGGTTCAATTCCGGTCGTATCACAATCCATCATGAAGGCAATCGTTCCTGTCGGAGCAAGCACGGTTACCTGTGAATTGCGATAGCCATAACGCTCTCCGAGTGTAACCATTCGATCCAATGATTCCCCCGCAGCGCTCCGCAGATATTCAGGACAACTCTCATCAATCTCATTTGCAGCATCGCGATGCATGCGCATCACGTTGAGCATGTTCTCACGATTCTCTTCATAGCCGGCAAAGGGACCGATCTTGGGATTGGCTGCAATCTCCGCACTCCGGGCGTACGCTTCTGCGTGTTCGATTGCCGTGATGGCACCAGCAACTGCACGCCCTTCATCACTGTCATAGGGGAGTCCCATGGCCATCAGGAGCGCCCCCAGATTGGCAAATCCGAGTCCCAGTGGACGGAAAAGATGACTGTTTCTGGCAATGCTTTCACTCGGATACCCCGCATTATCCACAATAATCTCCATTGCAGTAATGTAGATCCGTACTGCAGCTCTGAAGCGCTCAACATCAAACGAACCATCCTCCTCTTGAAACTTGCGCAAGTTCAGGCTGGCCAGATTACACGCAGAATTATCCAGAAACATGTACTCAGAGCATGGATTGCTTGAGTTAATGGGACCGGTTGTTTTGCAGGTGTGCCATTTCTGGATGATGTCTTCATACTGCACCCCCGGATCTCCGCAGATATAGGTTCCTTCGGCAATCTGATCAAGGAGCATGTTGGCATCAACCTGTCGGACAACGTCCCCTGTTGTGACTGTGCGGAGTGCAAACGGAGTCCCCGATTCCACCGCGTTCATAAACTCGTCATCCAGCCGCACCGACTGGTTCACATTCTGAAACGCTACCGAGCCGTATGCCGGACCATTAAATGATCCGTCGTACCCCTGCTCAATCAACGCCCAGGCCTTTTTTTCTTCCTCTTTTTTGGAGTTAATAAATTCCTCCACATCTGGATGCCAGATCTTCAGCGTCTGCATGATTGCAGCTCGACGTGTCTTCCCGCCACTCTTGATGGTTCCCCCGGTTGCATCCTGCACGCGCATAAAACTCACCGGCCCACTGGGAATACCTCCCCCCGACAATTTTTCATGCGTTGACCGAAGTGTAGACCAATCTGCTCCTACCCCAGACCCAAACTTGAACAGACGTGCACTCTCACTCATCAATTTCCAGATATCATCAATCGAATCTTCCACGGAAATAATGAAACAGGCCGATCCCTGTGGATACTCGTAGGGATCTACGTCCACGACCTCCTGCTTGTCCGCATTCCAGCCCCAAATCGTTCTGTCTCCAGAATCGCTCACTCCATAGCGATCATGCAGACCAACGTTGAACCACACCGGCGAATTGAAGGCACCATACTGGTTCACACAAAGCCAGGTCAACTCGTCATGGAACCGATCTGCATCTTCCTGGGTGGCAAAATAGTCCTGCTTGTATCCCCAGTCCGAGATGGTACGCGTCACACGATGGATCAATTGACGCAAGGAATGCTCACGTCCTCCTTCATCCGGCTCCAGATGGATATTGGCCAGATCTCCATAGAAGTATTTTGAAGCGACTACATTCGTCGCCAGGGCACTCCAGTTTTTCGGGAATTCCACGCCTCTTTGTTCAAATACGGACTCCCCCTGAGGATTTTTGATTGCAGCATCTCGCTTTTCCCATTCGAGCGAATCAAGTGCATTCTCCCCTTCGTTGGAGAAAACACGTTCAACAGACAATCCTTTCTGGAAAGTCGCAGACGATGGCTTTGCAGCAGATTTGGTAGACGGGGACTTCATGGCTAAAATTCAGGGGTTGATATATAAGTGCATGGCGATTAGGGGACAGTGCCCCAATGTGCTACAACATAAGGAAAAAAAGTATAAATGTCATTAATATTTATGTTCCGATTCAGACAAAAAATTTTATTCTGTTCGTTTTATGGGGAATTCTGCCGTTTTCGAAGAATCTAATGCCGTTATTTTAACTCACCTTGTCCTATCCACAGGATTACACAAGATCACACAGAAAATTCACCAGAAACTCACCATTCGCTGTGGATAAAAAACGAACCCCGCCCCGTGTGCACGGGTAAAACCGCCTTCAACGGAGAAAAAAATGGTCGATTTTGACGAACGAAGCGCCTATCCCAAACCTTTGGATTTTGAGGTCATGCGCCCGGAATATGAAGAGGCTGAGGACGGGACCGTGATTGCTACAATCACGGTGAGCCCGTTTGAAGTGACGGGCTCCAGTGTCTCGGAGCCTGGAGCACGTCGGTCAGCAATTTATCAGGCACATAAGACGTATAAGACCTATCACCCCAACTACGAGGTCCCCAGTCCGTTTCCCGACGAGTTCAGAGATCAAGAAGGAATTCTCTGGAAGCGATTAAGTCCCATGGCACGCACGATGCTTGGGGACTACTCCTTTACGGATCCTGATGGAGAGGAAGACTATGCCAATATTGAGCAGATGCTAATCTGGGATGTGCGCCCCAACGCATCAGGCCAGTAGCCGCGCTTTCATAGACTCCAGGTGTTTCAAAGCCGCGTGGTAATCCTCAGGGAGGTCACCGGTCATGATTTCCTGCTTCAGGGCGTAGGCCGCAGGCCGCTCACTCACACGCATGGACAACACTACCTCTTCATAGAGTTTCGCCCGGCGTAGTGCGTCATCCTTGATTTGCATCATCAATGCAAAAGCGGCATCATGTTCATTCGGGATTTTTCCATCCAAAATTGCTTCACGGACCGCATGCTTGACAATCCCGACCGCCACGCCGGCCCCGATCCCAATCACCTCCATTATCTCATCTCCGTCGAGCGGTGGTTGAAAATTCCGTAGTTGATCCTTTTCCTCTACCTCTTCAAACTTACGGACCACCGAATCAAATGCCCGCAGATAACGCCGTACACGTTGCGGATTGCGGGATGTAATATCTGCCCGAACCAGAATCATCAGATCATCGATATCTTCATCGGCATCGAATAATAGTCGCCGGACTGCAGAATCTGTGACTTCATCATCTACAAGTGCAACTGGCCTGTGATGCAAAGCCACCAGCTTTTTGACATACGCCATACGCTCATCTGTCGGCAGACGCAGCTTCCTGAAAAGCTTTGGCACCATTCTCGACCCACGATCTTCATGACCATGAAATGTCCAGCCACTTCCAGGGGTGAAACGCTTGGTTTGTGGTTTCCCCACGTCATGTAACAGTGCTGCCCAGCGTAACCAATACCGGTCCGATGGAGCCGTTGCAACAACATTATCTACCACTTGCAACGTATGATAAAAATTGTCCTTATGGCATTGCCCTGCTACCGTATCAACACCTCTGAGTGCACTGAGCTCTGGAAAAAATTTCCGTAAGAGTCTTGTTTCTTCCAAGATTTTCAAGCCCGTGGAGGGTTCGGGACTAGCCATAATTTTGTGCAACTCATCAGTGATCCTTTCCTGGCTCACAATTTCGAGACGTTCCGCTTCCTGCCTCATCCCTTTTCGCGTCTCTTGATCAATATAAAAATTCAGTTGAGTCGCAAACCGAGCAGCCCGAATCATCCGCAGCGGATCATCTGCAAACGTGACCCTTGGCGGTCTGGGGGTTCGGAGCCTTCCTGCATCCAGATCTATCAGTCCGCCAAACGGATCCAGAAGCTCCCCGAATGACGGCTCCCCGGCAAGGCTAATGGCCAACGCATTCACCGTGAAATCCCGACGAAGCAGATCATCTTCAAGCGTGCCATCCTCTACAATGGGCTTGCGAGAATCTTTTCGGTAACTCTCACGCCGCGCAGCTACAAACTCCAGAACTATATCTTTCACTCGAACTGCAGCCGTTCCAAATTTCGGATACACATGAGCGACAGTGCCGTCCAGGCGAGTACTTACCGCACGGGCTAACTGAATCCCGGATCCCTGCCCCAGCGTCACAAAATCTATATCTGTTGTTGGACGCCCAAGAATTGCATCGCGAACAAACCCTCCAACGGCATAGACCTCCAATTTCTGGCTTCTGGCTTCCTCCTTCACTGCTCTGAGCAATTCGTACTGGGGCAATGTACACAGTAATTCACACAGGTTATTCATAATACCCCCAATCCTGGAGGGCAAAATTAGCCAACTTCCAGATTGAACGCTCCTATCGTCAGATCAATCCACAAGATGTACTCCAGAGAAAGCCAAGCGATATGCCGCGAGAAACTCAGACCTTTGCCCCGAAAAGAATTGATTTCCGACTACAATAGAACCCGGCTTGCATTCATTGCAAGCCGACGCTGGATGGTAGAATGAGCACAATCTACCATGAAATTCAAACGCATCAGCAACCAATACCTGCCCCCTCCCTCCTCAAGATTGAAAAATGGCCTGACGCTATCTACCTCCGACGACCAGTGGTTGCGTAAATGTCTGAGGATCTTGAGATCCTGTGAGTTGTAATCGCAGGATATATACTCCCGGTGCTAAATCCGGTACCAGCGAAAACTCATGTCTCCCCGCACCATAAGATGCCTTTTCTGACTCAAATACCTGACGCCCCAGCACATCGTATAACACCGCAGAAACGGATACCAACTCTGGGGTAGAGAACGATATATTGACCTCCTCTGTGAATGGATTCGGGTAGGTCGCGAGCAGTTCCGATTCAATGAGTGTGCGTTCGGTCTCCACATTGACCGGAGACACCCGATGGAATGTCATTCGATTGAGATTCACTTCCCGGTCTGCAAAAGTTACTCGAAGGACGCGTCCACTGCCAGCCTTTAATTCAGGCGTACGCACCTGCCGGGTCACCCAGTTCTGCCAACCTCCGGTGTTACCGACTTCAATCTCCCCAATCCGCTCGCCATCCATCGAAAAGATTATATCTGCCCCGGTTCGGTCACCACCGCTTTCACTTGCACCCCGAACATCAATTTCGTAGACCGCATCCTCCAGAATGTCAACGGTGTACTCCAACCATTCAAAGCGCTCGGTCCACCCGACATTGTATTTGAATCCTTCGGGATCCATTGAGATCTCAATATCTACACCGTCATTGCGATAGTTTCTGCCATTGTTCCCTCCTCCGGGGCTTCCCGTAGTAGCCCAATAGTCCGTGTCGTTATACGCAATTCCTTGATTGCCCAGATCGTAGTCGGCTGCATTGACAATACCCGGGAGTTCATGCTTCTTGAAGGGTTTTTGCTTCGTTCCGAACTCAGGATCAAAGAAGGCGGCCAAGAGACCACGATTGACTCTGGCAGAATCAAGTTCCAGATTCTGAGCCATCGCCAAAAGGCCCCGAGCTGCCGCTTCTCCAGAAGGTTTAGTTCCCTGCCCACGCCAATACTCAATTACAGCCTCGTAGCCCGGTGCAAACGGCGAGCTGAGTGGACTGGTTGTCGTCTCAATTTTCTTGTGCGTCCACCAGTTGATTCCAATCCCATGTTCCTCTACCACCCTTGTCAGGGTATAAAACCAGGCATTGGAATTCTCACCTGTCTCTCCCAAATAGAGGGGGACCTGATCTTCACTCCTCATATTAAGCAGGTACTGGATCGCACCCTGATCCACCCCCTTCCAATAATGATGGAACGCATAGACAATGTTGTCCTTGTGATTTTGAATATTCCGCAGATGTTCGTCAAACGATGTAGCCCAGTAGTTTCCTTCCAGAAAGAATAGATGATTGGGGGAAATCGGCTGGACTGCGTTAATGATTCTGGTATACAGGTCTGCTAAATCCGATGCGATGTCGTCAGGTACCACCGGCTCATTGATCAGATCATACCCCATAATGATGGGATCATCGTTGTAGCGTCTAGCGATTTCACGCCAGATCTTGATGGTTTGTGGCCAGTACTTGTCGGGTTCTGTCCAAAGCCGGGCTTCCCCATCACTGTCTGCAATCCCTCCCTCACTCTGCGCTCCTGGAGCCGCATGCATATCAAGAAGGACTGCAAGGTCATTCTTCCTGCACCATTCAAGAAATGTATCCAATAGCTCAAAGCCGTCCTCATCCCACTCGTCCATCTCAGGGTTATAAAACAGGCGATAATGGAAGGGGAGTCGAATATGATCAAACCCCCAGTTCTTGATTGCTTCTATATCCTTTTCCTGCACGTACTTCTCCGTGAATAGCTCAAAGAACCTCTCTGTGTTCGCCTCACCAACGAGATCAACCATCTGATTCCGTATCCCGGTAGGCCCATCTGTTCCTGGCGTTGAGATATGCAGCATATAGCCTTCCGGGAGTAGCCATCCTCCCAGTCCCATCCCTTTCATAACAATCGGTTGACCGCTTCCATCCAGAATCTCGGTTCCATCGACACTGAAATAGCCGTCCGAAGGAAGCCGAACTGTTTGTAACGCAAAGCGAAACGTTCCGATTGGTCTGACCTCTCCGTCAACCAAAAATGGAGATTCCGTGATGCGCCTGATATTCTCCCGTGGATTCGTGGCCTGATTCGGTGAGGTATAATCAGATCCACTGTCTGTTCCTGCATCATAAACAAATAAGTCTACCTCAAGCGTGTCAATCCAGTTCATATCCTCATCCAGCAGGTTCAATCCTGACACACCAACAAACCAGTCTGGGCTGGGCGCCAACATGGATGTGACAGTGACCAGATTCCACGGAGGTTGAATATCGAATGTTACTTTTGCAGAGGTCGGAGGACGGCCTAAACCACGTCCATCAATGGTCGCATCGGCGTTATCGTCCCCTTTGGCCTGGTTGATTTCACCTTGAAACACTCCCTTGGCTCCGAGCTCTGCCATTTGCTTGATTCCGTCACTGGCAACCACCCCCGTACTCCAAAACTGTACTGCATCATTATGGGTCGCCCCGATCATCCCAGAGAAATGGGGATTGGGTGGATAGTTCGTGGGATGCGTGTCAGCGGTCCATGTTGCTGTGAAGGTGAGCTCATAGGTAGCGGTACCTTGTGCCATCGCCATGGATGAGAATAAAAAAGCACCCACTATACAACAGGACAAGCATTTTTGAATCATGAACAAAGTTTTCCCCATTCCTAACTCCAGTTTTTTGTGGCACCACTCGAGACGATTGGTGCCCATTGGCGAGATTTATGCGCTATTACGGTCTGAAATATAACATTTTAGCCCCACTATTACTGTTACCCGGGAAAGCCGGGGCCAATACTTCCGCCCCCTACATGGGGTGTCGGTTGGATGGGATGGATAGTTGTACTCCCATTGCAGGGATGTAGAAAACAGAAAATCTGAGCCTGCTCTGACCAAGACGATCCATCGATTTATGCCCCTTCCGGGGAATGTTTGATCCAGTCCGGTATAGGTGTGACAGTCTCTTCAGGAGGCGGCCCCGGATCCGACCATCCCATCTCCTCGACCATCATTAATGGCTTGACGGTCATATCCTTCTCTACGAGGATTTGGCACGAGAGTCGAACCTCACCGAGTAATTCGCGCTCTACTAATTTGTCTTGCTCTGCCCGAGAAATGACCTCAGGCTCTCCCGCAATGAACTCTACACGACAGGTTGTACAACGTGCATAACCACCGCAGCGATGTCCAAGATTCACTCCATGTACCTGCAGCGTATTGACGAGCCGTTGCCCGTGCTCTACTTCAAATGTTCCATGTCCCGGGATTGTTATCTTTGGCATAATGTCTGAGTTTTTAACCGAATACACCGAATATACTGCCACACTCTGATAAATCATGAAAAAAACGTTTCGTTGGGCCCCTCGTCTCCTTATTTTCTGGCTCTTGGTCTTGGGAGCTTGCCAATCCTCCAGAGAAATTGCACTTGAGGGACCCCTCCATCCAGGATCTGTCAATCTCCCCTCTATCCAGCCATCCATATCTGTTCTGGGTTCGCCGACCGTCGTTTATCCAAGTGCTCTGGTTCGCATGGATTCACTGATCATTGAATTTATAAACGCGCAGGCCTTTCCCGGCGCGGTCGTCTCTGTTGGAAAAGGTGTTGAAATTATCAAAATGACAGGTTATGGTGCATATACCTACCGTTCCAGGCGACGTATGCTGCCGGAGTCTGTCTTTGATCTGGCTTCCCTCACTAAAGTGGTTGCAACGACAACGGCATCCATGCTGCTCTATGAGCGGGGACAACTAGATATAGAAGCCCCTGTTTCCCGTTATCTGGACGCGTTCAGTATCCCGGAGCGGCAATCAATTACAATCCGGCACCTTCTTACACATACGAGTGGGCTGCCCGCATGGCGACCGTTCTACCAAGATGGAATCACAGCGCGCGACACCGTTCTGGGAGCGATCCTCTCCGCTGAGCTTCTCACCGAACCAGGAGAGGAATATCGCTACAGTGACTTTGCCATGATCTCACTCGCACTGGTCATTGAAGAAATCACTGGAGAGCCTTTCGATCAGTGGTGCACCCGTAATATTTTTGATCCACTGGGCATGAAGTCGACCGGCTTCCGCGGTACAGGAGAGCCAGATCCCGATGTCGTTCCCACTGAACTGGATGACTACTTCCGTCATCGCCTCATCCAGGGAGAGGTCCATGACGAAACCGCATGGTCTTTGGGAGGAGTTGCCGGCCATGCCGGGCTTTTCTCCACGGCACTTGACCTCTCCCAGTTTGCCCGGATGATGGTGCAACGGGGCTCTCATGATGGAAGGGCATTTCTTCAGGATAGTACGATTGATCAATTTACTGCTGTCGTTGATACTTCGTTGAGTACACGCGCACTGGGTTGGGATACCCGGAATCTGAACGACGAGCCCTCTTCTGCGGGCCTATATTTTGGACCACGGAGTTATGGTCACACCGGATTCACCGGCACTTCAATGTGGATTGATCCTGACTCGGAGGCCTGGGTAATCCTACTCACGAATCGCGTTTATCCGACAAGAGACGAGTATGAACGATTCCGGGGAATTCGAGGGTTGATTGCTGATGCCGCCTACGAAGCGTTATTCTGGCCCCTCCCCAATCAGGGATCAAAATAATTCACGCAATGATTCTCAAGTATATAATTCCCGTTCCTGGGTTTCTATGCCCCATACATCAATTGCCTACTTACGACACTGTTTTGTGTATTCTAGAGGCGAATCAATCTCCCCATAATCATTGCTACACATGACCTGGAAGTAATCGTTTTACTGTTGAATAAGTAATGAACATGCTTCTATACAGACAGAGTCCTCAGAACTAGCAGTCCGTGGATAAAGTCTCCCAATAGATCGAGCAACGCTTTTCTGGTTCATTTTTGACTATTCAGAGGGTGAATCAGGATGGAAAATCCAAGAATTAGCCATTCACGATCGTTGTTTTGCATATCTCCAATCAACTACAGACTCCCTATTTCTATGGACATACTTTATCCACGGACTGCTAGACCGCCTATTGGACGAAATAGTTTCTGGGAATAGCAGGAATTTTGCATCCGGCTAATACCGAAGCATTCCCTGCACATTCACGCCGATGTCTCCCGGTGCTGCATTGCGTCTGTGTGCCAGGCCAAAGATGGAGACGGAGAGCCGTTCCCACGGGCGGAGTTGGCCGCCCAGCCGGTACATCCTTCCTCCGGGCAACTGTGTCACTCCCATCACGGATCGTGCCGTCCCCTCTTTCCATGGAATCCCATAACCCAGTTCCAGATCCGTTCGCTGTCTGCCCGCCCCGATGGGTACCGCATCCAGTATGGTCTGCTGCCGGTACATGGACATTCCCTGCGCGCGTCCCCATGATGGGCGCAAACTCATCGTCAGCCCCTCGGAGCGGTTGCCGACCTGCAGGGATCCCGAGAATCCCCACTCGGTAAACCCGTCTGCAGTATGCATGACCAGCCCCTGCGTCCGCACCTCGCCCCGCAACCGCCACGCCGGGCTTGCAAACCGCACGCCACCCCCCAATTCCAGCCCCGTACCCGTTTCCGCACTGCCACCATCCTGCCGCACATTTGCCTCTACGTAGGGACGTATGCCTTTGGTGATCTGTGCACTGGCTTCCAATCCCACCCGGACCCGGACCACCTCTGCCGTGATGGCATGCTCTTCAATCTCCGCACCGGTCACCAGAAGATCGCCGTGATAGCGGAGCCGGGCAGATCCACCAGAGGCCAACGTCCCCCGCATTCCCATCGCCCCAAACCGTGTCGTCATCTCTGCGTCTAACTCGGACACCTCAGCCTGTCCACGTCCGGCTCCCCCGCTCAACCATACCTCCCAGCCCGCACGCGTGTACGACACATACGGATAGATGCCCGTCAACGCAGAGGTGATGTCTCCTGACTCGTTCTCTACCTCAAACGATCCGTCTCCCCGGCTGTGCGCAAGCAGCACACCCGCCAGCCAGCCGCCACGCCAGCGATAGTCCGCCCCCAGCATTGCTGTCGTCACCTCGCCCCGGAGCGTCAAGGGCTGCTGACCATTGAACTGCCGGAATGCACCCCGTCCCCACACACTGAGAGATCCGCCGGGCAGGAGCATGCTTTCCGACATGCGACAACCCGCCAGAAGTTCGCCCGGAGACGGATCCCATCTCGAATACCAGAGTTGTGCCATCTCGGCACGCTCGAGCGCCGTACACGCCGCCCCGTCTGCAGCCGAGCGGAACCGATCGCCCAATGCCTCCACCACCTGCACCGAAGACGTCCGCACAAATCGCGCCGCGTACGCCTCCAGAACCCGTTCACTGACCGTCGTTGACTCCTGGATCGTGGCCACGCCCACCGCCTTTTCAATCCAGGCATGCTCCGAGGAACTCAGATGCAATGTGAACGTCTCCTGCCCCCAATCCAGTCCCCCCTTCAAGAGCGGCACGGCAATCATCGCCTCGGTCGTTCCCGGAGCCAGAGTGACGACCCCCGAAGAGGCCTGATAGTCTTCGCCGGCCCTGGCCGTCCCATCCCGGGTCCGGTACTGCGCCGACACCATCTCACGCTGCGGCTGCGAGAGCAGGACCCGAAACCGGACCTCTGCCTCCTCTTCCAGGACCCGTGCATCCTCCACCCGCAGAGCCGCCGCACTCTGGTCATCGTCCAGAATCGTCCCCGTCCCGGTGCCTCGCGCAATGGTCGCATTGCGGGCATTGGACAGCGTCACCCGGAACGTCTCATCGTCTTCCGGCAGTTCGTCCTCAATGATCGCAATCTCCACCACACCCCGGGTGGCACCCGGATCAAAGATCACCACCCCGCGCGAGGCCGTATAGTCCAGACCGGCCTCCGCCGTGTCATCCGAACTCGCATACTGAACCGTCACCACCTGATCCGTCGCACGACTGAGCTCGATGGGAAGTTGAAGACGCCCCGCGTTCTCGGATCCCTGCTGACTCCAGATCGAAATCGTCACGGGCCCCTTGTCCGTGATCGTAACCTGGGTCGTATGAGAGACACCGTTGTAACCGCCCCCGGATGCCGTGAGCAAAAGACGCACCTGATCCTCCTCATCATTGTCATCCTCGGCCGCCGTCAGCGTGACCGTCTGGGAAGTCTTCCAGTTCGTCGTCGTAAAGGTGAGCGAGGCCCGGTCCAGCGTCAACTGCGTCCCCGCATGGCCGGTGAGCGCTATCGTCACCGTGCCCGAAGGCTCTGCAGACAGGCGAACCTCAAGCGCGGACTGGGTCCCCTCTGCCATCGTCACCTCCGCCGGGGCAACAATCTCCGCCTCGTCATTATCCTCCACCGTCACCGTAACCCGATGCTCAATCCCCGCATAGCCACCTCCATCTGCCGTCAACGTGAGGGTCTCTGAATCATCCACAACATCATCGTCATGCCCGGCCGTCAGCGTGACCGTCTGCGGAGTCTCCCAGTTCGTCGTCGTAAAGCTCAGACGCGTTGGAGATGCAGTGAGCTCCCCCGCAAAGCCAGAAACCGTCACCGTCACCGTGCCCGAAGGCTTCGCAGACAGGTGAACCCCGAACTCGGAGTCTGTCTCTTCTTCGATCCTCACCGCATGCGGAGCAACAATCCCCGGCGTATCCTTGTCGATGATCGTGACCTGAAGCACATGCACCTCGCCCGTGTAATCGGCCCCGGTTGCACGCAGGGTCACCTCTACCCGGTCAGGAGAAATATCATCATCCTCGTCCGCCGTCAGGGTCACCTGCTGCGGCTCGTTCCAGTCGGAAGGGGTAAAGATCCGGGTGATCGGGCTCACGGTCAGATCCGTCCCCCGAGGCCAATCCATCGTCACCGTCACTGCGCCCAGTGGCTCGGAGGCCAGCGAGAATCTGTACTCCTCGGTGCCTCCCTCCAACAGCGAGATCGATGGCGACGCCTCAATGCCGACCGCATCATCATCTTCGATCGTGATATCCAGCGAATCTCCAGCTACCATCCCCTCCGGCAACGCACCCACCCGCACCGTAAAGGTCTCATCTTCTTCATCAATCTCATCGGGCGTGGTCCGGATCACATAGGTCCCGCTCGTTTCTTCTCTTTCGATCCTCACCTGCATGGGAGCGGCTGCATGGTAATCCTGCGCATCTGCGCTGCCAGGAGTCAGCACCAGAGGGATCGTCACCGCGGCGGGCAACTCCTCGGACAGTTTGACCGTCACCGTCACCGCCTCTCCCTCAGCCACCGGGTTCGTAGAGGCAAAAAGATCCACCCGAACAACTTCTGGCGGAACCCGGTCCCGGATCGTCACCCAATGCGAGGATTCCAGACCCGGCTCCAGAACCGCCGGATCCAGATCCCCCAAAGAAACGATAAACCGCTCATCCTGCGTGTCCGTATCCGCAATCGTCACAATCTGCCCCGTGCCCTCTGTCTCTTCGCCCGCAACTGTCACCTGCTCTAATTCGATATAATCTCCCGGCTCGGACGTATAGGGGGTATACGCCAGTGGAATCGTCACCGCAGTCTCCGGCGGATTCGCCAGCGTTACCCTTACCGTCACCGGATCCCCTTCGTCAACTACCTCTGGATCCACCGACAAGGTCACCTCCACCGGGGGCGGATCGTCATCGTCGATAATCGTGATCTCGACCTCCGAGGGATGACCAGCCTCCACATCCGCGGGCAGTGTGCCCAGTGCCACCACAAAACGCTCGCCTCCCTCAGAAATGTTATCCGGGGTCGTACGCACTACGGCTGTACCGCTGCCTGAACCTGAAATAATCGTGATCTCCGAAACCGGAACATAATCGTTCGGCTCCGCGGGATCAACAGCCCCGGGCCGGTAGGTCAACGGAATCGTCACCGCGGCGGGTAATGCGCTGGAAAGCGTCGCCGTCACCGTGACCGAACTCCCCTCGCCCACCGGATTCGGACTTGCCGATAAAGACACATTCGGGAGAATAACCGCAGGCGTATCCAAATCTGTAATCTCGACCCCCACCGAAGACGGCGTGCCTGCCGCAACCTCGGAAGGCAAATCCCCCAGGGCCACCGTAAACGTCTCATTGTCAGAATCCGCATCCTTCACCGTCGTGATCGTGCCCGTACCCTCCAGCGAATTCGCCGCAATCGTGATGGAGGCCAGACTGCCATAATCCCCCGCCTCCGCCGTACCCGGCGTCAACGTCAACGGAATCACTGCCGCCGTGGGCAATGCGCGGGACAGCGTCGCCGTTACCGTCACCGCCTTTCCTTCGTCCACCGGATTCGGACTTGCAAATAAGCTTACCGTAGGCGTATCGAGATCCGTAATCGTTACCTCCACCGAAGACGGCGCTCCTGCCGCAACCCCGGAAGGCAGACTCCCCAGGGCCACCGTAAACGTCTCATCGTCAGAATCCGCATCCTTCACCGTCGTGATCGTGCCCGTACCCTCCAGCGCATTGGCCGCAATCGTGATGGAGGCCAGACTGCCATAGTCCCCCTTCTCTGCCGTGCCCGGTGTCAGCGTCAGCGGAATTGTCACCGCGGCAGGCAACGCGCTGGAAAGCCTCGCCGTCACCGTCACCGCCTTTCCCTCGTCCACCGGATTTGGACTTGCAAATAAGCTTACTGTAGGCGTATCACGGATCGTTACCAGCTCCGAAGACGGCGATCCCGCCGCAACCTCGGAAGGCAGACTCCCCAGGGCAACCGTGAACGTCTCATCGTCAAAATCCGTATCCCGCACGGTTGTAATCGTGCCCGTACCCTCCAGCGAATTCGCCGCAATCGTGATGGAGGCCAGACCGCCATAGTCCCCCTTCTCTGCTGTGCCCGGCGTCAGCGTCAACGGAATTGTCACCGCGGCAGGCAACGCGCTGGAAAGCCTCGCCGTTACCGTCACCGCCTTTCCCTCGTCCACCGGATTCGGACTTGCAGATAAGCTTACTGTAGGCGTATCGAGATCCGTAATCGTTACCAGCTCCGAAGACGGCGATCCCGCCGCAACCTCGGAAGGCAAATCCCCCAGTGCTACCGTGAACGTCTCATCGTCAAAATCCGTATCCCGCACGGTTGTAATCGTGCCCGTACCCTCCAGCGAATTCGCCGCAATCGTGATGGAGGCCAGACCGCCATAGTCCCCCTTCTCCGCCGTGCCCGGCGTCAACGTCAGCGGAATCGTCACCGCGGCGGGTAATGCCTGGGAAAGCGTCGCCGTCACCGTCACCGAACTTCCCTCGTCCACCGGATTCGGATTTGCAGATAAGCTTACCGCAGGCTTCTCACGGATCGTTACCAGCACCGAAGACGGCGTGCCTGCCACAACCTCGGAAGGCAGACTCCCCAGGGCAACCGTGAACGTCTCATCATCAGAATCCGCATCCTTCACCGTCGTGATCGTGCCCGTACCCGTCAGCGCATTGGCCGCAATCGTGATGGAGGCCAAACTGCCATAATCCCCCGTCTCCGCGGGATCAACAGCCCCGGGCCGGTACGTCAACGGAATCGTCACCGCGGCGGGTAATGCCTGGGACAGCGTCGCCGTCACCGTCACCGAACTTCCCTCGTCCACCGGATTCGGATTTGCAGATAAGCTTACTGTAGGCGTATCGAGATCCGTAATCGTTACCAGCTCCGAAGACGGCGTTCCCGCCACAACCTCGGAAGGCAAATCCCCCAGTGCTACCGTGAACGTCTCATCGTCAAAATCCGTATCCCGCACGGTTGTAATCGTGCCCGTACCCGTCAGCGAATTCGCCGCAATCGTGATGGAGGCCAGACTGCCATAGTCCCCCTTCTCTGCCGTGCCCGGTGTCAGCGTCAACGGAATTGTCACCGCGGCGGGTAATGCTCCAGAAAGCGTCGCCGTCACCGTCACCGAACTCCCCTCGTCCACCGGATTCGGATTTGCAGATAGATGTACCGCAGGCTTCTCACGGATCGTTACCAGCACCGAAGACGGCGTTCCTGCCACAACCTCGGAAGGCAAATCCCCCAGGGCTACCGTGAACGTCTCATCGTCAAAATCCGTATCCCGCACGGTTGTAATCGTGCCCGTACCCTCCAGCGCATTGGCCGCAATCGTGATGGAGGCCAGACTGCCATAGTCCCCCTTCTCCGCCGTGCCCGGCGTCAACGTCAGCGGAATTGTCACCGCGGCAGGCAACGCGCTGGACAGCGTCGCCGTTACCGTCACCGAACTCCCCTCGTTCACCGGCGTGGTCGCCGATAGATGTACTGCAGGCGTCACCGGAGGCGTATCCAAATCTGTAATCTCTACCTCCTCCGAGGACGGCGATCCTTCCACAACCTCGGAGGGCAAATCCCCCAGGGCCACCGTGAACGTCTCATCGTCAGAATCCGTATCCTTCACCGTCGTGATCGTGCCCGTACCCTCCAGCGCATTGGCCGCAATCGTGATGGAGGCCAGACTGCCGTAGTCCCCCGCCTCTGCCGTGCCCGGCGTCAACGTCAGCGGAATTGTCACCGCGGCGGGCAACGCGCTGGACAGCGTCGCCGTTACCGTCACCGAACTCCCCTCGTTCACCGGCGTGGTCGCCGATAGATGTACTGCAGGCGTCACCGGAGGCGTATCGAGATCCGTAATCGTTACATCCACCGAAGACGGCGTTCCTGCCACAACCTCGGAAGGCAAATCCCCCAGGGCCACCGTGAACGTCTCATCGTCAAAATCCGTATCCCGCACGGTTGTAATCGTGCCCGTACCCTCCAGCGAATTCGCCGCAATCGTGATGGAGGCCAGACTGCCGTAGTCCCCCTTCTCTGCTGTACCCGGCGTCAGCGTCAACGGAATCGTCATCGAAGTCGACAACGCGCTGGAAAGCCTCGCCGTTACCGTCACCGCCTTTCCCTCGTCCACCGGATTCGGACTTGCAGATAAGCTTACTGTAGGCGTATCGAGATCCGTAATCGTTACCAGCTCCGAAGACGGCGATCCCGCCGCAACCTCGGAAGGCAGACTCCCCAGGGCCACCGTAAACGTCTCATCGTCAGAATCCGTATCCCGCACCGTCGTGATCGTGCCCGTACCCTCCAGCGCATTGGCCGCAATCGTGATGGAGGCCAGACTGCCATAGTCCCCCTTCTCTGCCGTGCCCGGTGTCAGCGTCAGCGGAATTGTCACCGCGGCAGGCAACGCGCGGGAAAGCCTCGCCGTCACCGTCACCGCCTTTCCCTCGTCCACCGGATTTGGACTTGCAAATAAGCTTACCGCAGGCGTATCGAGATCCGTAATCGTTACCTCCACCGAAGACGGCGTGCCTGCCGCAACCCCGGAAGGCAGACTCCCCAGGGCCACCGTAAACGTCTCATCATCAGAATCCGTATCCCTCACCGTCGTGATCGTGCCCGTACCCGTCAGCGCATTGGCCGCAATCGTGATGGAGGCCAGACTGCCATAGTCCCCCTTCTCTGCCGTGCCCGGTGTCAGCGTCAACGGAATCGTCACCGCGGCGGGTAATGCTCCAGAAAGCGTCGCCGTCACCGTCACCGAACTTCCCTCGTCCACCGGATTCGGATTTGCAGATAGATGTACCGCAGGCTTCTCACGGATCGTTACCAGCACCGAAGACGGCGTTCCTTCCACAACCTCGGAAGGCAAATCCCCCAGGGCCACCGTGAACGTCTCATCGTCAGAATCCGTATCCTTCACCGTCGTGATCGTGCCCGTACCCGTCAGCGCATTGGCCGCAATCGTGATGGAGGCCAGACTGCCGTAGTCCCCCTTCTCTGCCGTGCCCGGCGTCTGCGTCAGCGGAATCGTCACCGAAGTGGGTAATGCTCCAGAAAGCGTCGCCGTCACGGTCACCGAACTTCCCTCGTCCACCGGATTCGGACTTGCCGATAAGCTTACCGTAGGCGTATCGAGATCCGTAATGGTTACCTCCACCGAAGACGGCGTTCCTGCCACAACCTCGGAAGGCAAATCCCCCAGGGCCACCGTGAACGTCTCATCGTCAAAATCCGTATCCCGCACGGTTGTAATCGTGCCCGTACCCTCCAGCGAATTCGCCGCAATCGTGATGGAGGCCAGACTGCCGTAGTCCCCCTTCTCTGCTGTACCCGGCGTCAGCGTCAACGGAATCGTCATCGAAGTCGGCAACGCGCTGGAAAGCGTCGCCGTTACCGTCACCGAACTCCCCTCTTTCACCGGATTCGGACTTGCAGATAAGCTTACTGTAGGCGTATCGAGATCCGTAATCGTTACCAGCTCCGAAGACGGCGATCCCGCCGCAACCTCGGAAGGCAGACTCCCCAGGGCAACCGTGAACGTCTCATCGTCAAAATCCGTATCCCGCACGGTTGTAATCGTGCCCGTACCCTCCAGCGAATTCGCCGCAATCGTGATGGAGGCCAGACTGCCATAGTCCCCCTTCTCCGCTGTGCCCGGCGTCAACGTCAGCGGAATCGTCACCGCGGCGGGTAATGCCTGGGAAAGCGTCGCCGTCACCGTCACCGAACTTCCCTCGTCCACCGGATTCGGATTTGCAGATAAGCTTACCGCAGGCGTCTCCCGGATTACAATCGTGGCCGTGCAATCTTCTGGAATGCAATCCGCAACCGGAATCCCCAAGTCGGGATGTGCATTCGTTGAGGTCTTGTCAATCTTCCACACTAAATTTTCATACCCTTCCACCTCGCCATCCTGCTTAGTTACTATAGACACCGGGTCGCCCTCGTATTTCTTTAGTGGTTTAAATTCAAACCTCCACACATCTATACCAGCACTCTTTGATGGTGATAACTTTTCATAATCGCCATCCCCCGCCGTAGACCTACCATCCCGGAAAACCTCAATATAAGCATCTTCCGATGGATCGGTCGCACGAATTGGATCGGAGAGCGTCATGAAGAGCTCCGTAGACTCCCCCTCATACACTGTATCTCGCGCCGCCGAAAGCGTGATCGTGATCCGGTCGTCATCCAAGATCCAGACCGGAAGGAAACCCGGCTTCCAGATCTTCAGCTCCGGGTAGGCATCCTTGAACTCATCAATTCGAATCCCCACCCTGAACTTCTCATCAATCTCCGCAATTGCATCCTGGATGGTCGGGATCGTGCCAGTCGCCTCCGTTTCACCTGCACGAATCGTGATTGGATCGGGCGTGATGGGGCCGTAGTCTTTTTCGTATTCCGCGGTCAAAGATGCCGCGTTCCATTTTAGCCGGATCGGAACCTCTACGTCTGTAGACTGCGCCTCCGTAATTGATGCCGTGACCGTCACCGACTCCCCCTCCGCCACCGAGTCCGGCTCCACCGATAAACTCACCGTTGGCCTGTCCCTGACGATGATGGCGTACGGACAGTCTGAATTGGGTAAGCAGGGAGCCTCTATTATATCCCAGAAGCCCCCGGCTGTACCACCGCCTCTTCTCCACACTAACTCTTCCTCCCCTTCCAGTTTATCGTCATCAACTATATAGATTTGGATGCTGGCGGTCTTGTATGTGTAACCGGGGTTGTTGGGGTCCATATAGAAGTTCAATTTCGCATCTACTGTTGGAACATCGAACTCATCACAGCCTGGATTCACGAATTCGAAATCATTCATATTGCCGCCGCCAGGAGAGAAGTCATGCGGCTGCTTAACTTGGATATAGCCGGCCCATCTAGGGGGGCAGTCGGGGTAGTTGCTGGACCCTGCGCGTATCGGTTTGGACAGCGTCATCGTTAAAGTTGTTATCTGGCCCTCATAAACCGGGTTGGGATCTGCCGACCAGAAAATCGTTAATTTGTCGTTGATTGACACCGTAACTGATTTTGGATCCCCCGCGGTTAGGGTAGAGGGCAGACTGATTTCATCAATCGCCACCGTGAACGTCTCAGTTTTCTCCTCCTCCATGTCAAGCGGTATTGGAATGGCCACACTCCCTGACCACTTGCCTCTGGAAATCGTGATCTCGCTGCTAGTCAAATTCCCATAATCCCTCGCTTCCGCCGTACCCGGTGTCAGCGTCAAAGGAATTTTCACAGTACGGGGCAAGCGCTCCGATAACTCCGCCTTGATCTCAACTGATTTACCCTCATCCACGGAGTATTTGAAGCGTACAGGTACAATAGACAATGTCACTGATGGCAGTGACTGATCGTTTTCGGGAATTTCCACCTCCATCGATTCTGGATCTCCAACCGTCACCGAAGAGGGCAGACTGCTTTCATCAATCGCCACGGTAAATGTCTCCACGGACTCCGCTATCGTGTCATCCGTGATCGAAATAGCCACCGTCCCGCTCTTACTGCCACCTAAAATCGTAATCTCGCTGCCAGTCAAATCTCCATAGTCCTCCTTTTTTGCCGTGCCCTCTGTCAGCATCAACGGAATCTTCACATCACCAGACAAAGCCCCTGACAGTTCCGCCGTAATCGTGACCGATTGCCCCTCGTCCACCGGATTTGGACTTGCCGATAATGTCACCGCTGGCAGTGGCTGATCATTTTCGGGAATTTCTACCTCCACCGATTTTGGATCTCCAACCGTCACCGAAGAGGGCAGACTGCTTTCATCAATCGCCACGGTAAATGTCTCCACGGACTCCGCTATCGTGTCATCCGTGATCGAAATAGCCACCGTCCCGCTCTTACTGCCACCTAAAATCGTAATCTCGCTGCCAGTCAAATCTCCATAATCCTCCTTTTTTGCCGTGCCCGCTGTCAGCGTCAACGGAATCTTCACATCACCAGAAAAATCCCCCGACACCTCCGCCGTAATCGTGACCGATTTGCCTTCGTCCACCGGATTCGGACTTGCCGATAATGTCACCTCCGGCAGTGACTGATCAAGGATCGTCACCCAGACCCTGTGCGGGGATCCTCTGCGAACCTTTGAAGGCCAGGAGGAATTACCCGTATCAAGCAGTACCCTGAACTTCTCATTGCCCTCGGCATGATCCGAGTCTGCGATGATTCCAATCTCACCACTACCGGTTTTACTACCTGCGGGGATCGTGATTTTTGTCAACGCATCTTTGTAGTCGCCACCATTCGCTGTGCATTCCTGTCCGCATTGATGTTTCAGATCCACTGGAATTTCCACATCATCGGAGATAGCATAAGAAAGTTCGGCGGTAATCGTTGCATTGCTTCCCTCAAGGGCCGGGCTTGGATCCAATAATTTCACGGTAGGGGTGTCTTCAACCGTGAATGTAACTGATTTCGGAGATCCCTCATTTACCTCCGACGGCAAGGGGGTGCCCAGCGCAACCGTATACTGCTCATCCACATCGTTACGATCTACACCTAATGGAGGAGAATACTCGGCAGACAATTCCCCCGCTGAGATCGTAACCATTCTTGATTCAATTATCTTGTCAGGTGCAGGGAGGTTTCGGGTAAACATCAACGGAATGTCCACATTCGCCGACAGTTCATAGTTAAGCTTTACACTTACCTTCGCCTGTTCCCCCTCCAACAGGGGAGACGACGAAACCAGTTCAAGACTCACGGCTGGCTTCGTATCACGGATTCTAATTCTGAATGAACAGTGCGAGGGGATGCAGTCGCGTGTGAGTGCCGTCCAGCCAGTCCCGAGGCTTCTTTTGAAATACACATATTCCTCCCCTTCCGTGTCATCGGTGTCCGGTAATGCAGTAAAGTTGAAAGTGGCGACTTTTTTACCATTAGGAAAAGAGAAATGTATGCTGTTGCGCCCATTGTGGTCACTTGGATCGGCGGTGATCTTGGTGTCGGTAGGATTTATACTGAATTGTTGTTCGCCCACGTTATTCGTACCTCCCAATGGATGTGACAGGGTCACTGTCAGGGTCACTGTCTGCCCCTCATAGACCAGATTGTCACTCATCGACAGTGTCATTCGCTGGGAAGTATTTGCCTCGCTATCCATCTCCATACCTGCTTCTGTTGCATCACCCCCGCCCCAATCAATCATCTTAGAGTGGTCACTGCCCTCAACACTGCTGACCCAGAGATCATCTGCACCAATATCTGGGAACATCTCATCCGGCCATGCCCTTATTGTTTCTCCCCGGTCCGAATCAAAAATGTCGGAGTTTATGGAAAATGCAGTTGCCGGATTGTCGAAATCCCCAATCCTAATCACTACAGGCTCATCTCTCACTGTGGACTCAAAGTGCTGGAGTATTATTTGACGTTCATCCTGCGTGGCCTCCTTCTGACTGGTAGGGATAAACACCTGATTTTCCTCCATCAGGGTCTGATCTATGACATTTTCAGACAGAAACGTTTCTACTGCATTCTCCGCGGAAACCAATAATAGTCTGCCTCCTTCTACACTCACCGAAACTGCCAAAATGGAATGATCTCCAGAACCTTTTGACTCAAGGACAGTGAAGGACAGGACAAAGATCAAAAGTCCCAGTATTCTAAGAATATATTGCTCGAAACATGAAAGGAACAACAACCGGGGAAAACGACGAACGGAACAACGGCACAGAAACACATGATCCTGTGTCTGCCCGAAGAATACAGACGCTCCTGTTTTCTTGCAAACCCTGATACAACTTGTCATTCCCCTATTAATCTATTCTCACGAGGCCAGAAACATTGCCCAGCATGACAGCGAATATAGGCATCTAATTTTTATCCTGCAAAACGCTGCGCAATCCAAAAAAACCCCCGGTTTGCAAACGCCACTTACTTCCACCTGGGAGGACTTGATTTATACCCCCCCAAGGCGTCTAGAGATGATTATACCCACTTATAATGGGGAAGAGCCAAAACTTTATCTCTACCAAAAATGGGCCGAATTGGACAAAAATGACTTCATGTGAACTTGACATGCCTGTCGTATATCCTTCAATGCTATCCACCTAAGGCCATCTCCTCCACACTTTCCCCACGAAATTCTTTATCAAACCCTTTAACCCTTGCCTATCTGTCTTTTCTGCACAGATCGCATGTATCTTTCTGCAAGAACTACAGCTAATTTGGACCTGTTTACCCACACTCCGATACAATAGTGATTGGCTGGTCAATCATGATTCATAGGATACCTGACGTTTTTTCTGTTTTACTTTTGGTCCTAACTGGATGCCAAACGTACGTGGAAAGTAACTTGGAATCATCACGCCAGCCGCCTTCCATTCAGCATTTCATTCGTGGTCCAAATTCCCCCAGTGTCGTGAATCCCGATGCACTAATACATCTGGATTCCCTCATCATCCGGTTAATTCACGATCAAGCTTTTCCCGGGGCAGTCATTTCAATCGGAAAACATTCAGAAATCATCAAATTGACCGGCTACGGTGCATTCACCTATAAATCGGAGCAGCATATATCCCCCACATCAGTCTTTGACCTAGCTTCTCTGACCAAGGTCGTTGCTACAACTACCGCCGCTATGATCCTGTATGAACGGGGGCAGCTGGATTTGGGGGCGTCGGTTTCCCGTTATCTGGACACATTCAATACTCCTGAGCGGCAATCCATTACGATCCGACATCTTTTGGCCCACACCAGTGGTCTACCTGCGGGGCAACCCTTCTATCAATATGGCCTTACCACGCGTGGAGCTGTTCTGGATTCCATCTTCTCTATACCACTTCTGGCAAACCCAGGAAACCAATCGCTCTACAGTAGCATCGGTATGATCTCACTCGCACTGGTCATTGAAGAAATCACTGGAGAGCCTTTCGATCAGTGGTGCACCCGTAATATTTTTGATCCACTGGGCATGAAGTCGACCGGCTTCCGCGGTACAGGAGAGCCAGATCCCGATGTCGTTCCCACTGAACTGGATGACTACTTCCGTCATCGCCTCATCCAGGGAGAGGTCCATGACGAAACCGCATGGTCTTTGGGAGGAGTTGCCGGCCATGCCGGGCTTTTCTCCACGGCACTTGACCTCTCCCAGTTTGCCCGGATGATGGTGCAACGGGGCTCTCATGATGGAAGGACATTTCTTCAGGCTAGTACGATTGATCAATTTACTGCTGTCGTTGATACTTCATTGAGTACACGTGCACTGGGTTGGGATACACAGAGACTGGACAGTCGTCCTTCCCCCGCCGGCCACTACTTCGGGCCACGAAGTTATGGTCACACCGGATTCACAGGCACTTCGATGTGGATTGATCCTGACTCGGAGACCTGGGTGATTCTACTCACGAATCGCGTTTATCCGACAAGAGACGAGTATGAACGGTTCCGGGGAATTCGAGGCTTCGTTGCTGATATCGCCTACGAAGCACTTTTTGGCTCAATCACAAACCGTGAACCGGAACAATCTTCCCAATAATGCTTAAGCGTGGGCCGTCTCTATTGTACTGCATGCCCCATGCCAACATACGACTATAAACGTTCTGACGGAACCGTTTTTGAAGCATTTCAGTCCATTACCGCCGAGCCGCTCACAGAATGCCCCACAACCGGTCAGCCCGTGAAGCGAATGATTAGCGGGGGTACCGGGTTTATCCTCAAAGGCAATGGGTTCTATCAAACGGACTATGCCGCTAAGCCCGATCCTCAAAAATCGGAAAACTCTGAATCCAACGGCAAAAAGTCGGAGACCGACACGGAAACGGGTAAGAAGCCTGCGGATAAGGAGAAATCCGCAGGCCTTAAAAATGAAGACTGAACTTCGATAGACCTGAGGTTCTTGCAAAACTAATAATCCAGACTAAAAAGTACTCTTGGATGCCCTCAGCCCAAGTTTAACATAAAATACTGATTCCAGCGTTGAGCGGGGGCTTTCGGCCCGATTCAGGCCGATTAGGGCACTACCGATTGGCATGGATTGGGTCTGTTCAGATCGTGGTGATTTCCGTTTCGAGTGGACGCGGATCGATCTTCAGCGCCTCGTAAATTTCGCGTTGATCTGCATCGGGATCCGAGGTGAGGCGCGTGTGCAGGGCTACGTGATCGTTTCGTGTTTGATGGATGGTAGCCCGTCGTTGGGACGAGAGCACATTGCGAATGGTGGTCCAACTCCAGGAGATTCCCTGTTGCCGCAGGTAGGTTCGCACCACCTGTACGACCTGATACGCAAGCACAGTGATGAACAGATGCCCTTGGGTGCGTTGATCGGTTTGGTGAAAGATAGGCCGCAATCCCAACTCACTCTTGAGCGAGCGGAACACGGCCTCCAGATCCGTCAGCATGATATAGGTCTGCCACAGCTGAGCGGTGGAAAACTCCATGACATTGGTCCTCAAGCTGTAGGTGCCGGGATCGGTCCACATCGAATTCGCTTTCGGCCGCGCACGCCACTTCACCTGCACCGCCTTCTCTTGCTTCTCATCGGCAATCACCTCAATGTCGTAGTGCTGTCCAATCCCACCACTGCTTTTCTTGAATCGTCCAATCCGCTCCCAAATCCGCGAAAGCTTCTTCGTCGTCTTCGGTCGGGATAACCCCTGGTCCAACTGCGTGAGCTGTGCTTCAAACTTCGCACGACGACGTGCCACCATGGCTTGCTCCTTCTTGATCCGTTGGCTCGAACGACAATAGACCCGGACCTCTTCCGAGTCCCGGACCTCATACAGTTCTACGCCGTTATCCAACTCGGTCACCTGCCGATCTGCTGGATCAAAGACCCGGGCCCGCTCCCGACTCATCACCAGATATCGGTACTTGGCCTGGCGAAGCCATTGCACGTTTTCCGCGGTTGCAATCCCCCGATCCATAATCACAATGGCCTCGTTCGGGGCATCCGCTTCCTGGAGCATCGTTTGGAGGGTCTCCGGCTCTGCCGTATTGCCGGCATAGATCTTTGAGCGCCGCACAAATCCACTCCCATCCAGAACCAGAGCCAAGGTGATCAGAGGACGATCATTCCGCTTCTCCTTGGACCGCCCACGCTTGGCCAACGATTGGGCAGATCCCGATCCCGCCAGATAGGTATTGGTCAGATCCAACAGCGTCACCGTACATCCCAATCCAAACAGGGACATGGCTTCGGTGAACACCTGCGATTCAATCGCATCGCGGTGCTTCACCAGTTGATCGGAGGCCCGGTAGAGATGCATCAAACTCATGCGCCGGAACGATCCTCCCAGGAATTCCCCAAGACCGCTCTCGTTACAGAGCCACGCATAGGTTGCGCGCTCGGAAGCAGGCTTGGCCAAGCGTCCGACAATCGCCCCCAATGCCGCATGCTGGGTCTTGGGAGTCATCCCAAGGCCCCGCAACAGCTTCGGGATTCCCAGCTGGTTCAGGGCCCACAAGGACACATGTTCCACCCCCACACTCCGCACCATGCTCATACGGGTAGAGGCGACATCCACCGTGTGCCATCTCGGATCCAGTGGCTCGCCCTGGGCCAGCTTTGCCTGTCGCAGCCGCTCGGCCTGCTTGGCGAACAACTGCCCAACGATGGCCTCGGCCTGATCCTCCAACGGTTTGGGCAAGGGCGGCAGGAGCGAGACCTGCCCCTGGAGAAGTTCGTCAATCCGGCGGCAGAGCAGAGGCCAGTCGGATTCCTTGACCGGAAATTGACTTCCCAGATGCAGGAGCGTCTCCTGCTTCACCTTGGCGCCGTAGCGGACATTGTGAACGAGCCGGAACGCATGATAGGTGGTTCCGTCCTTCATGGTCCGGGTCATGGTTTTTCGGATAAACATGATGGCAGGAAACGAAGGGGGCCGGCGAAGGTTCCCACAGAAAACGCATTATGGCACTACAATCGTCCGAATCCACGAACGACGCAAAAGGAAATGGGCCAATGCAGGCTGGAATCAAAGGTTCGGGGCCAAGGTCAGGCGAAAAAAAAACTAAAAAAGGCCCCAAAATGGGGCCTCGTGTTAAACTTGGGCTCAGGGCAACAAAAACCTTCAAGATTAAGAATCTTGCAAGAGACTCCTTCAGTAGGCTTTACTCACTACTCGGGCAACTATCGTCCCTGTAATCCCTACTCCCCTCAGGACACATCTATCCTTCCTGCACTTCCTGGGCGGTGTGAATAATTTGGCCGAATACTTCAGATTTAAGACTTGCTCCACCGATCAGTCCACCGCCTACATCCCCTTGGCTCAGGAGCTCTTTCGCGTTTGACGGCTTCATGCTGCCTCCATAAAGAATGTGCAGATCCGCGGCAATCTTTTCGCCAAACTGCTGGCGTACAAGCGTGCGAATAAACCTGTGCATATCCTGAGCTTGCTCCGGGGTAGCCGTTTCGCCGGTGCCGATCGCCCAGACCGGCTCATAGGCAATTACGATGGAGTTGGATGATTGAACTTTCAACCCTTCCAGGGCATGCTTAACCTGTGTCGCTACAACCTGCTGCTCTTTCCCGGCTTTTCGCTGATTCAAACGCTCACCCACGCAAATGATCGGAACCAAACCGGTTTGAACGGCTTTCTTTACTTTGCTACTCACCCCGCTATCGGTCTCCCCAAAATGCTGTCGTCGCTCTGAGTGACCAAGAATCACGTAATGGCACCCCACCGATAGAAGCATCCGGGCAGAAACCTCACCAGTATAGGCTCCCTGGTCAGTCCAATACATGTTCTGTGCTCCTAGGCGCACCCGACTGCCGTTCAGTGCTGCGCCAACACCACTCAGGAGAGGGCTAGGAGGACATACGGCAATTTTGACCGCTCCTGCATGGTTGCTTTCCTGAACGACCCCTTGCGCCAACTCTACTGCAGAGTCGGCATCTGTATTCATTTTCCAATTTCCCGCAATAAGCATCTGAATTACTGTTCCTGTTGTTCTAATAGTCCTATCATATATTCATGGAGTGCTGCCATGGTGCCTCCAACATACTTGTCCTCAAGATTTCCTTCGGGGTCAATAAGATAGCGTGTCGGAAGGACATTGATGTTGTACTTCTGCGCAACCTCCTGCCCCCCATATACATGCCGTCCAGGGACATCCCGTTCTTCAAAAAACGCTTCATTCACCAGTGTGTCGGGTTGCATGGAGATGGACACTACCTCAATCTGATCGGCCCCTATAACCTCAATCATATCATTACGACCTGGCAACTCTCGCTGATACAAATCATCCTCGGGGCGATAGAACTCCAGAACCACATACCTGCCTCTCAAATCCCGTAACCTTAGGGAGTCTCCGTTGGCCTCTCGAACCGCAAATTCGGGGGCTTCCATTCCGGGAAGCAGGTTCTGCACTTCGTACGCGGCCCGCTCTGCCCATATGGCCCACTGTGTACCTTCAAAGTCATTCTGCATGGTTTCGGTCACCGAAAGTGCGGCATCAAATTCCATACTGTCTATATGGGCAAGCACACGCTCGGATGCAATCTCGGCCCGCTGGAGTTCGGTTTCCGCCTGCTTCGCTAGATCATCCAGAAGTGCCAATGCAGCCGACTGACCGCTCAGGCGGGCCTTTGCCTGCCTAGCCGCTCGAACTGCATCACCGTAGCGCCTATTTGAAGGAGGCAGTTGCTGCATCCGGGCAACCGCAATAGAGTCCTCCCAGCCCGTTCCCATCAGGATTGACTCCGAAGTAGCGAGTTCGGCTCCCATAGAGTTTGGAAATGTCTGCTGCAGATTCCATAAAATCATCGTCGTTTGTGAGACGCGGGCACGCACCTCTTCCTCATCGTAAACCTGCGACTGTACAAGCTCGACCAGCGCCTGTTCATGCTGTGCACGGATATTTTGGTACGCTTGCAGAGATGCATTTTCTGGAGACCGGATACGCAAGCTCCGTCCGCGTAAAGGGAATGCCGCTACCAATGAAGCGGAGTCTCCTTCTGCGATCGCCATTTGACCGGACGCCTGGATTTGCCCCAACCGGCTGATAATCAACCGGTATACCCCGCGCCGCGGAGCATTCACCTGCATGGAGAAGGAGCCCGTGCTGTCGGTGATCGCATAGCCAAGCGTGTCCGGTTCACCTGCATTGTCTACTGCCACAAGAACCTCGAAACCGCGATAATCCGTGGACGGATCAATCTCTGCGCGAATGCTCAGCATGCCCTCGAACGAACTCTGTATCTGTACCTGCTGCGGGCTTTGCTCAGCTTGGGCACATGCCAGCCCAGGCACCGTAATGAGTACGCAGTACAATAGTGTCTGCTTTGCTTGAATAAATGGTCGTCTCATGATCTGCGGCGGGTTAACTCTTCTTTCACCAAGGTATGAACAAGCTTTGGATCCGGCGCTCCATCAAATTGACGCATGACCTGTCCGATAAAGAACCCAATGATCGATTCCTTGCCTCGCAAATACAACGCAACCTGCTTTGGGTTTTCCTGCAGGACTAGATCCACAACAGGCTGCAAAGCGCTGCGATCAGAAACCTGAATCAGGTTCCGTTCTCTGGCAATCACTTCCGGCGGACGATCATCTGTGATCATCGCCTCAAACAGCGATTGCGCAGCACTAGAACCAATCGCAGCATCCATCCGCAAATGGACCAGCTTTGCCAGGCGCTCGGGTTGAATCGGAAAATCCACCATACGAACCTCTTTCTCCTTGCAGGTTCTGAGCACATCTCCCATGATAAAATTCGACAATGCCTTTGCCTGATCGGGAAGAGAATGATCGGATTCCGAGGATTGGACCGCTTCCAGGGTCTGCTCAAAATAATCAGAAACCGGTCGCTCGTCGGTCAGAATCTGTGCATCATATTCAGGTAATTGCAATGTTTGAACGTAGTCGCGATGGCGCTCATCAGGAAGCCGTGGCATCTCTTCTTTGATGGCTGCTTTGGCAGCTTCCGTCACCAGAACAGGAGGCAAATCGGGATCTGGAAAATAGCGATAGTCGTGCGCCTCCTCCTTCGACCGCATAGGGAAGGTCTCTGCAGATGCATCATCCCATAGGCGGGTTTCGTGTGTCACGCTCTCTCCATGTCTCAGGAGGGCAACCTGCCGCTGAACTTCGTAATCAATGGCCCGCTCCACGTGGCGAAACGAGTTCATGTTCTTGATCTCCGTCTTCGTGCCGAGCTCTTGGGCTCCCTTTGGACGAACGGACACATTCGCATCACAGCGTAACGAACCTTCTTCCATATTTCCATCGCTGATCTCAAGATATCGAACCAACTGACGGATTTTTTGCATATACCTGTTTGCTTCTTCACCAGATCGCAAATCAGGTTCAGAAACGATTTCCACAAGTGGTACCCCACAGCGGTTATAATCAAGAAGCGTGTGGACCGGATCCTGATCATGCAGGGATTTGCCTGCATCTTCTTCAATATGGATCCGCGTAATCCCAATTCGGCGGCCCGCTTCAATGTCAAGGTGCCCTGCCACACAGATCGGCTGTTCAAATTGCGATATCTGATAGCCTTTGGGAAGATCCGGGTAGAAGTAGTGCTTCCGTGCCAGGATACTCCGCTCGAAAATCTCACAGTTCATGGCCAGACCCAGTCGTACCGCATACGCAATCACCTTAGTATTGAGGACCGGCAGGGTCCCCGGCAGGCCTAGGCTCACAGGATCAACATGTTGATTCGGAGCAGCCCCGAATTCGGCAGAATCAGGACTGAACGCCTTGGATGCGGTCAGCAACTGGCAGTGAACCTCAAGACCGATGACAGACTCGTACACCATGGTGGTGCTTACCCCATCTATGGGATTAATTGGGGGATGATCTATTGACGAGTTCCCGATGATTGCAATTGTGCAAACCCATCAAGGATTTCCTTGCCGTGAATTATGTTTCTCGGGCGCTTGAAGATCTTGACAATCTTACCGGACTTATCAATCAGAAAGGTCGTGCGCTTCACACCTAGAAAGGTTTTCCCGTACATCTTCTTTTCTCCCCACACCCCATAGGTGGTCATGATCTGTTTTTCTGTATCTGCCACAAGAGGAAATGGCAGATCGTACAGCTCAGCAAATTTTTGATGGGATCTTACACTGTCACCAGAAACACCAATAACCACAATACTTGCCTCCTGAATTGCTTCCCAATGATCCCGAATACTACACGCTTCTGTTGTGCATCCAGGGGTGTCGTCCTTGGGATAAAAGTAGAGGGCAACCCTGTGACCGACAAAGTCACTGAGCTGAAGCTCTTCCCCATCTCCTGATCGTCCTGTAAAATCCGGCGCCTGATCTCCTACTTGTAACATTCTTGTAATATTGAATTTTGAGTTCAATAAGCCGGTTATAAGCGGATACGTGCATCCTGCTCCCACACACAAAAGCTACGGGATGCCCGGTCCAACTCCTCACACCCTATCCTGATCGCAATAGATCTCCAATTAATATGCCAAAAGATGTTCAAGTGCTTCCTTGAACCGTGCATGGGCGGAAAAAATTTCCGTTTCCAAATTGATCGAAAAAGGCACCGATGTATCCAGGCCAGCTACCCGCATCGGCGGTGCATCCAAATATTCAAACCCTTCCTCTGTAATCCTTGCAGTAATCTCGGCACCAAATCCGCCCGTCATGGTCGCCTCATGTAAAACCAGAAGACGCCCCGTCTTCTTCAAGGATTGCAGGACTGTATCCTGATCCCAGGGCAACAGCGTTCGCAAATCAATCACCTCAATAGAAAACCCCTTTTTCCGTTGCAGGTGCGCTTCTTCCAAGGCCCACTGCGCACAGAGTCCGTACGTAACAATCGTGGCATCCTCACCAGAGTGCAGGCAAGCCGCTTTGCCCAGAGGGATATCAAACGCAGTGTTGGGTACCAACCCACGCTGGCTGCGATAGAGATACTTATGCTCAAAGTACAGGACCGGATTCGGATCTGCAATAGAGGCAAGAAGCAGCCCTTTTGCATCATAGGGGGTGGATGGGACCACCACTTTCAATCCTGGAACGTGACAGAACCAGGCTTCCTTGGACTGTGAATGAAAAGGACCGGCACCTATATGCCCCCCGAACGGGGCGCGTATGGTCACATTTACCGGAGCATTCCATCGGTAATGGGTCGTGGCCAGGTTATTCACAATCTGATTAAACCCACAAGAAATAAAGTCGGCATACTGCATTTCTATGATAGGACGAAAGCCCTCCAGGGCCAGCCCCAAGGCGGCGCCCAGTATCCCACTTTCTATGATCGGCGTATTGCGCACACGCGCAGGCCCGAACTGTTCAAAAAGTCCTGCTGAAGCTTTAAACACTCCTCCATACTCCGCCACATCCTGTCCCATCAGCAGGACACGTTCATCCTCTTCCATGGCCTGCCGCATTGCCTCACAGATTGCGTCAACAAAGCGAAGTTCGGACTGCTTGCCCCCGGGCTGCCGCAGCGGCACGCTCCCAATCGCATACACCGCATTTTTTTCCCTGGAAGGGGTGCTTTCCATTAGAGGCTGCGCCAATGCATACTCAGATGCATCTTCCACTGACTCAGATATTTCGTCCCGCATCTGTTGCACTTCCTCGAGAGAAATGACCTTCTTTTTGATCAACTGAGCGGTGTATTGATCTACCGGATCCTTCGCTTCCCATTCCTTGATCAACGCTTTGGGCACATACTTGACTCCCGAGGCTTCCTCGTGGCCGCGGCGCCGGAACGTCTTCATTTCAAGAAGCGTGGGACCTTTGCCTTCCCGTGCATGTGCTGCGGCGCTGCGGACCGCAGTGACAACGCTCAATATATCGTTGCCATCAATGGATACTCCCGGAAACCCATATCCAGATGCTGCATCGGCCAGGCTGGTGACAGGCAGTGCCTCTTCACTTGGCGTTGAGAGACCGTATCCATTATTCTCAATAACAAATAATACGGGCAACTTCCAGACACCCGCCAGACTGCAGGCTTCATGAAAATCTCCTTCTCTCGTGGCACCGTCTCCGCAAAAAACAACGGCAACCTCGTGCGTGCCTTTGAGCTGGGCCGCTTGTGCGATCCCGCAGGCAACCGGCAACATGGCACCCAAGTGAGAGATCATCCCCACGATACACTTTTGCGGCAGTCCAAAATGAAACGTCCGATCCCGCCCCATGGTGTACCCCCCGGCTTTCCCCATGATCTGACAGAACAGTGGCTGCAGCGGTACCTCTCGCGTGGTCCACACGCCCAAGTTCCGGTGCAGTGGCAAAATCACATCGGTTTCCTGGAGTGCCCAGGTACAACCGACTGCAATGGCTTCCTGACCATAACCGCTGAACCATTTCGATATACGGTTGTGGCGGATGAGTCGGAGCATGTGCTCCTCAATGATACGCGGAACCAAGAGTGCACGAAGCAACTCACGTAGCTCGCTTTGGGGGAACTGTCTGATCTTACTCAATGACCGCCTCCAGATACTACGGCCCGCAGAGTCCGGAACAGAATTTTCAAATCCATTCGCAAGCTCATATTCTCAATGTAATACAGGTCAAATTTCACTTTTTGCTGTACATCTTCAAGGGAGCGGTCATAATGCCACATCACCTGGGCCCAGCCGGTGATCCCGGGTTTGACACGATGGCGCCGATTATACAGTGGCACTTTGCCGATCAGTTTTTCTACGAAGTACGGCCGCTCCGGACGGGGACCGACCAAGCTCATGTCACCACGCAGCACATTCCATAACTGTGGGATTTCATCCAGGCGGGTCTTGCGCAACCAGCGTCCAACAGATGTGTAGCGTGTATCATCTTTGGAGGCCCACACCGGTCCTGTTTTCGCCTCCGCATCGACCTGCATCGTTCTGAACTTGTACATGGTAAAAACGCGTCCTTTTTTGCCTACACGTTTTTGCCTGTAAATTGCCTCTCCCTCTGATGTCATCTTCACGGCAATGGTGAGCCCGATCCAGAGCGGCATCCCCACAACCAGAACGACCAGTGCGACAATCAGATCAATCAACCGCTTCGTATACTGCTCCCAGGCGGGCATTGGAGTCGCCATCACTTCAATCAGGGGTAAGCCGTAAATGTGTTCCGTCCGCGCCATACCACCGATTACGGAGTAAAAATCCGGGACGATTTTGAGAGCCACATTCTTCCCGTCACATAATCGCAGAACCTCTGCGAGTTCCTTATGATCCTGGGATCCTAACGCGATCAGCACATCCCGAACCTGCAGCTCATCGATCATATCGGGGAGTCGATCAACGGCATGTACCGTCTCTCCATTCTCTGTTTCGGATCCGTTGAAGGTCCCATTATCTTGTTGACCTAACCGCACCGCTCCCACGATCTGCAGGCCTGCGGCTGGATATTTGGCCACATCCCGATACAACCGTTCAACTTGATCCCGCCATCCGACCACTAATGCACGGTGCGTCCCATATCCCCGCAGGATCAATGCCTTTTGCACCGAGCGGACGAGAATCCGCCCAGATGTAACCATCCCCAATACAGAGGTCCAGTAGATCGTAAATATGGAGAGACTTCCTCCCGTTTCCAGTGTCTCAATGAAGATGCTGAAGACAAGAATCAGGACTCCGACCGTAATCACTTTCGCCAATGATACAATTTCATCAATCCGACTGGCCGCATGTCTTTCGCGGTACATCCCGGCGAACAGGAGCATGACAATCCAAAAAAGTGCGAGGCCCAACGAAGCGTACAAAGGGTAGATCATCTGCCCTTCGGAGCCCTCAAAACCAAGGATTCCAAAACTGTCTGGAAACCTGATCCGTAAGAAGAGAATACAGGAGGCTACCGTGGCAACGATATCCGTAGTGAGCAAAGCGATAAATTCAAGCTTGCGGGACATCTATCAAACGGCTTTGTGCACACTTATACATGAGTACTCCGCCTCCCGTGCCCATGCAAGTCCTGCTTCCATGGAACAACCCGGATCATCAAAAACAATGAGCACCGACATGGACGCAATATAACTTTAGTGCTTAGTTTGGAATATCTGAATTGATTTGACCACGAAATACGTACTTCAAACCCCTGTTTCAGCACTTCTGGAGGTCACAATAAGCTAATGAATTGATGTATAAACCTTGTACCGTTACGAATCTGCCCCTGTTGTACGCAGAGAACGACCTGACTGTCCTTTATCCTAGTTCCAGATCATGCTCCAGGATCTGCTCAGTCCACCTACTGAACAAGGGCTTCCATGACAGGGAATAAAACGTATGAATGAATTCACTGTGATGGCACTTTTGTATCGTTTCTCATTCCCGTACTCTGTTCTGCTTTGCCTGTTGCTTGGCAGTCTGTTTGCATTGCCGGCCAATCCAGTTCTGGCTCAGGGCAATCGTCTACTGCCTACGAGTGACTATGCCTACGAATATATTGTGCGACTTCAACGCCGGGGGCACTTACTAGACCTGAATCCTACGTCCCTGCCCTATCGAAGAAAAGAGGTGTGGGATGCACTGAGTCAAATAGATACTACGCGGCTGAACAGTTCGGAACATCACTGGGTGGATCTGCTTCGCCAAAAGCTCCGGCCACCCCAAACCTCTGAGAATCAGGTTGCGGTCGGATATACATTTATGCTGGGAACGGATGTGATTAACAGTGACCGCATTGATCCTGTACGCCCCAAAGGAGATGCAATCAATTTCTATTGGCACGGCACCGTAGCTAGTGGCTACCTGGATGCCGGGCCCGTGGTGGCAGAAATGTCTCTGTTTCATAGCCGCTATTATGACCGGGACCCCGACGGCATAGATGCCGGACTGCGCCTGATGGCGCGAAGCGAACATTCCTATGTCGGTTGGAACCACCGCTGGTTATCTGCCTACATCGGGCGATGGGACCTGCACTGGGGGTCCCCTGGGGATGCCTCTACGATTGTCAGCAACAATGCACGCAGTCGTGATCAGGTATTCCTGCGAATTGGAGGGGATCGTGCATCGGTGACTGCTGTCCTGAGTGAACTCGACAGTGCTATCGACGGACGATACTATACCGGGCGGGCAGCCGACGATTCCGTCAAATTCGGCAGTACCCGCAGATTCCACGCTGCCCATCGCTGGGATTACCGTCCGAGCAGAAAATTCATGCTCAGCTTCATGGAATCCGCGATCTATTCAAGCCCGGGAGCCTCACTCTCTCTGAAATATCTTAACCCCGTCAATCCATTCACATTTGTCGTCGATAACGTTCCCAAAAATGATGATAATAATGGCTTTCTGGCAGGGCTCTTATGGGCACAGTTCAAACGCCTGACGCTTCAGGGACAATTCATGGTTGATGATATTCGTCTACAGTCGAATACAGGGCCGGAGACCATTACTTTTGTTTTGACCGGTTCTGCTGCCTATGCCCTGCCGAAAGCAGACTTGAAGCTGACACTGGAAACCGTCACCTCAAGAGCCTACAATGCACCCCAGGTTGAGGGACAGTATATCTATCTCAATCGGGGGCTGGCAACTCAGTTCAGCGACTATGTCCATACGTCTTTGTCCCTTGAATTTTACATGGATCACCGGGTCCGGGGATTACGGTTTGGGCCGAAGGTGGACCTGTTGCTGCAGGGCGAGCGGGATATACGCCAGCCATTCCCAGTGAAATCAGAACCTGTACGCAACCTCCTAGACGGTGATGTAGAGCGTACCCTCCGGGGATCCATGAGACTCACGTATCAGCCCATGCATTGGTGGTGGATTGCTGCAGATGGAGGCTATAACATGACCAGTGATAATCAGAATCGGTTCATTGGACTCATCAACGCCGGGATCCTACTTACACTTGACCGCCCCCTCAAGCTTTGGGATTCGTGAGACACATTCTGGCCATCCTGACCCTGACCTTGATCGCTGCTGATTGTCTCGCACAGGCCCCCTTCAGCAGATTGGAACTCCGTGTTCAAGGAACCCAAAATGTGAACCAAAATCTTTTACACGATTACTGGCACCCTGCAAGCGGGATAAAAGTATCTGCTGCGACGCCATTTTATGCAGGAGACTGGGAGATCAACCTAGGGGTTCATCGCTTCAATGGTTCCGCTGAAGCACCTGGATTTGGGGCACTCTGGATCGGTTCTGGCTGGAGACTTGAAATTCCAGTCACTCATCGGATTAGACTCAAGCCGGGAATTGGATTCGGGAATTACCGGATGTCGTTTGACGAATCCGTCACTGGCTATTCTGGAGAAAGACGTGAGAGCGACTTTGTCAGCAGTATTGGGGTACTGGCCTCACTGGATGTTGGTCGCAAGTGGTTTTTGTTCGGTCAAGCCGAGTACCTTCGCGTTCAGACTCGACCCTTGATGCG